>MKST01000001.1:0-15421 GCA_001897355.1 Solirubrobacterales bacterium 67-14
CCGCCCTGCCGGCCGCGGTCTTCCTGGCGTGGCGCGTTTGGCTTCTGGCCACCGGATTCGACAACCCGGGGGGCGACGTGACCTGGTCGAACCTGATCCTGGCTCCGTCCTGGATCTTCCAGGCGGCCGGGGCGTCGCTGGCGGCCCTGACCGGGCTCAACTTCGACTTCGGATCAGACAGCGGCAGCCAGTCATTCGTACAGGCGGCCGGGGCCGCGCTGGCCCTGACAGGCTTCGTGCTGCTCGGGCTGCGACTGCGCACCGAGTGGACGCGGGCGACCCTCTGGGGGGTGATCATCATCGCCTGTGCGATGTGGACTTCCCAGGTCCTGGTTCAGGTCGAGCTTCGCGGGCCCGCCGATGGGCGTTACATGTATCCGGGTGCGCTGATGGTGGTCCTGATCGCCGGGGAAGCGATGCGCAGGGTCCGGGTCACGCCGCAGGGTTTGGTGGCGATCCTCGCCGTGGCGCTTGCCAGCGTCGGCGTGAACGTGATGCTGATGCGTGACGCGGGCAACGGGTACCGCCTCAAGGCGGCCGTGTCGAAGGCGACCGTCGCCGCCGCGGAACTGCTCGCGACCTCGCCGGAACTGGATTGGGGGCCGGACAACGACGTCGCACTGGCCTGGGACAGGGAGGCCTCGCTGGTCGGGATTACCAAGCAGAGCCAACCCTACGGCGATGTCGCGACGCCACTCACCGAGGTGCGCAACGGCGGTGACGGAGTTGCCGGCTTGGTCGACTCCACGCTGATCCGGGGTTACGGGATAACGCTTGCCCCAACCGGCCAATCAACCGACCGACCGAACTGTGAAACCGCGCGAGCGGATGGCAGCGGCGAGATCGCGGTGCCCCTCCGGGTCGGCCGAAACCTCGTTCGCAGTGACGCCGGCGCGGCGCAGGTCGGTCTCAGCCGGTTCGAGAAGCAGTCATCCCAGCCGCTCGGTTCGCTTCAGCCGGGACAGTCGGCCGGCATCACCATCTCGAAAGACGCAGCTCCGGACCCGTGGAAGCTGCATGTCAGTGGCACGCCGGAAGTGACCGTTTGCCCGGCGCCTGATGCCGGCAGTGACGAGTCGGCAGGTTGAGTCGACGGTGATCGCCTGCGGAAGATCGGCTGCGCCTTGTCGTCCGTGACCGAACCTTCGATCCTGGAGGGGGAATCCGGGTTGCGGGTGACCCGCTTCCTCGACGCCTTGCTCACGAGGAAGCCGACCCGGATCGCCCCGGCCTTGCTCGCCGGCGCGATGGCCGTCTCCGCGGCGCTCTGCCTCTGGGTGGCCCGGGGGACGATCTACTCGGGGGACGAGTTGGCCTGGTTCAACCTCGCCCCCGACCTTTCGTTGCGGCAGGCCCTCGAGCCCGGTTCCGGCCATCTCCTGCTCATCCCGCGGGTCGTATACGCGTTGATACTCAACGCCTTCGGCAGCCACTATCTCGTCTTTCGGGTGCTTTGCCTTGCCGCCGTGTACCTGGCGGTGGCCCTGCTGTTTTGCTGGTCGAGGAAGAAAGTCGGGGATTTCTTCGCGCTCGCCCCTTGCGTCGCCCTGCTCTTCTTCGGGACCGACCCCGGCCATCTGCTCCAGGGCAACGGTTTCACGATCATGCTGGCGGTCAGCGCCGGACTGCTCGCCTTGATCGGTCTGGAGCGCCAGAGCCGGGGCGGGGATCTGATCGCCTGCCTGGCGCTGTGCGTCGGGGTAGCCACATACTCGGTCGCGCTCGCTTTCCTGGCGGGCGCCATCGTGGCGGTCCTGGCCGCCCCCGATCGTTGGCGGCGGCTCTGGGTGGTCGTGCTGCCGCTGGGCCTCTACCTGGCCTGGCGCATCTGGATCGTGGCCGCCGGGATCCAAGCCCCTCGCGATGAAGTCGTCTGGTCGAACCTGGTCCTGTTGCCGACCTGGACCTTCGATTCGCTCAGCGGGATCCTCAACGCCCTGAGCGGCCTCCACTACAACTTCGGGGGCAGCGGCTGGCTACCGCCGGGAGCAATGGCCGGGCCGGCGCTGGCGCTCGCCTTTCTCGTGTGGATCGGATGGCGGGCCGGCCGGATGCCGGCCAGGGCCCCCTTCTGGATCGCGGTCACCGTGCTCCTGGCGCTTTTCGCATCGCAGGTGGTCGTCTGGGCCCCGGTCATCCGCGAGCCAGGAACGTCCCGTTATCTATATCCGGGAGCGGTGGCGGCGCTGCTCGTCCTGGTCGCGAGCGTCCGCGGCCTCAACTACGGGCGCCCGGCGCTGCTCGCCGTCTGGCTGGTCGCCCTGACGGCGACCGGCACCGGCGTGGCGCTGATCCGTGATTCCGGCGCCGCCCTGCGGGACCGTGCGGTCGAGGTCCGGGGTGACATCACGGCCGTCGGTCTGCTCGAACAAGCCACCGGCGCGAGGCCGGGACCGGGCGCGCAGCCGGTCGGGTCCGTGCTGCTCGATTTCGATGCCGCGAACGTGCTGCCGGCGGAGCGGCAGTTCGGCCGGCTCGGCTACGCCCCCGATCAGATCGCGTCTGCCCCGCCGACCGCCCGGGCCCGGATGGACAAGGTGCTGCTGGCCGTGACCATGCCGTATCTCAAGCCGTTGCCGGGCCAGCCGAAAAAGTGTCTGCCTCTCCTGGCCGGCCCGGCGGGCGGGGAGTCGCCACCCACGGCCGAAGTACCGGGAGGGACGACGGTCCTATTCAGCGAAGGTGGGGGTAAAGTCTCGATTCGCCGTTTTGGCGACGATTTCACGACCAGTGTGGGAGAGCTTTCACCGGGCCGGGCAGCCAGCCTCGTGCTGCCGGTGGATGACAACCCGACCCCGTGGCAGATCACCTCGACCAATCCCGATCTGAAAGCCTGCGCACCGGACCAAGCATGAAGACCGATCTAACCGTAGTCATACCCGCCCTCAACGAACGTGAGGCGCTGCCCGACCTGATCCAGGAGATAAACCAGGCGGTCGAGCCACTCGATCTCGAGTGGCAGATCCTGGTCGTCGACGACGGTTCCACCGACCGCACCTACGAGATGCTCGAGGAGATGGCCGCCAGCGACGAGCGGGTCGGCGCGATCCGCCTGCGTCGCAATTTCGGCAAGTCGGCGGCGCTCGCGGTGGGCCTGGCCGCCACCGACGCCGATGTGGTCATCACGATCGACGGCGACGGCCAGGACGACCCGGCCGACATCCCCTTGCTGCTCGAGCAGCTGGATCAGGGCTTTGACCTGGTCTCCGGTTGGAAGCGCGATCGTCAGGATCCAGCCAGCCGCCGGCTCGCCTCGAAGGCCTTCAACTGGTTCACGGCCCGGGCCACCGGCATCCGGATGCATGACATGAACTGTGGCTTCAAGGCATACCGGGGAGAATGCGCCCGCTCGATCGACGTCTACGGCGAGATGCACCGGTTCATGCCGGCCCTGGCCGAGCAGCAGGGTTGGAGCACCACCGAGGTTCCGGTCAACCATCGGGCCCGTACGCACGGCAAGTCGCGCTTCGGCCTGGAGCGGTACATGCGCGGCGCGCTGGACCTGCTGACCGTCGTCTTCGTCGGCCGTTACCAGTACCGCCCGCTCCATTTCTTCGGGTGGCTCGGCTCAGGCCTCACCCTGATCGGCTTGTTGATCTGCCTTTATCTGACCATTCTCAAGATCGGTGGCAGCGCGATCGGCGAAAGGCCGCTGCTCTTCCTCGGGGTGCTGCTGATCGTGGTCGGCGTGCAGCTCCTGACCCTCGGCCTGCTCGGGCAGATGCTTGTGTTGGCCCGCCGCGAGATCTCGGCGAATCAGATCGAGGCCGGCCGGATCGAGCGGCAGTTCAGACCCGGCAGTGAGTGATGATCCAGGGCGCTGAAGTTCGGATCGCGACAACCTCTACCTGATCCTCCAGAAAAGTCCGGAAGCTCTTCGGGTTCCAGTGATTGACGTGCTCCGGATGGTTGCCCCAGGTCTTCAGGTACTTGCCTCGGGCGAGGCTGCCGAGCCGGAACCAAGGCTCGTGCGGGACCGAGATCACGATGTCCCGGCCGCTGACCCGGGCAAGTTCGGCCAGCCCGGCACCCGGCTCTGGCAGGTGCTCGAGCACCTCGAGGCACAACACCAAGTCGAATGAGGACTCCTCGAAGGGGAGCTCCAGCAGGTTGCCCACCTGGATCTGGGCCTGCGGCAGGCGCTCTTTCGCGTAGGCGACCGACTCCGGATTGAGGTCGATCCCTTCCGGTTCGGCGGGCAGGATCCCGGCCATCCGTTCGAGGGTCTCGCCCTCGCCGCAACCGGCGTCGAGCACGGTCCGGGCCCCGAGCGGCTCGACCGTTTCACCGACCGTGCGGAAGAAGTTGCCGAACATCCGCCGGACCACCGGGTTGCCGGTCTGGAACTTCTCGTAGTTGGTCGTCGCTACACCGCTCATCGTTTCCTCAGGGTCACGGCGACCTGGTAGAAGTCGCCGAGCATCACGCTCACGTCGACCAGGTCGAATCCGTCGGTCCAATTCTCTCTGATCCAGGGGATCGTGATCACCGACTCCCCGTAGGCCATCTCGTTGCCGTCGTATTGCGGGTGGTCTTCCGCCTCGTGCGGAACGAAGAGGTAGGCCGGGCCGTCCAGTGCCTTGGTGCGTTCGTCGCCCAGCTCCTCGGCTGCCGGTCGCATCAGCGGATTGACGTCCAGGTATGAGATGGGGCGGATGGTGAAGGCGAACAGCCCCCCCGGTTCGAGTCGTTCGGCGATCGCCTCGAACGAGGCCCGGGCCGCCTTCTCGGAGACATGGGTGAGGACCGAAAACGCGAACACGAGGTCGAAGCGCCGCTCGACCGGGAGCCGTTCGGGCAGGAAGTCGCTACGGAAGAGCTCGGCCGGAACCCCGGTTTCACGGCAGATCTCGAGGATGTCCTCGACCGGGTCGCATCCGTAGAGGTCACCCGGCTCGACGTCGCGGGCCACCATCCGGGTCAGCCGCCCCCAACCGCAGCCGAAGTCGAGCACCGCCGAACCGGCCAGGTCCCCCCGGCCGTATCGGGCCTGGACCTCTTTCAGCTTGCGGTAGAAGCAGACGGTCTGGCTGGCCAGGGCCGGCCCGCTCGCCCCGTTCCACTGCTGCTGGAGCTCGGGCCGGGGCAGACCGGGAAGGAAGGATCGGATCGCGGGGTAGGCCTCGTACTCGCGAGTCAGCAGGAGAGCCCAGAGGTCGTCGTCGAGTCCGCGGAACTGGCGGTAGCCCTCCAGACCCTGGGAGCCGATGGAGGCTTCGATCGGGGCGAGCTGCTGGTCGAAGAGCGGGACCAGCCAGCGATCCAGGTCTGAGTGTCCAGGTCCGGACATGTTCTGGCGGCCGCTCAGTCGACGCAGTTTCGAGATGGCCCTGCGCGGAAGGCGGTTCATATTCGAGGACACCCCAGGCATCCTAGAGGTTGGTCACAACCCCTAACGTCGCGATTCGACCAGGTCCGTGAGGCTCTGCTCCAGGGAAATCGCCGGCCGCCAGCCGGTCGCCTCGTGGAGCAGCGAGTTGTCCCCCCGAATCGTGTCCAGGCCGCTTGCCGCCCGGCTTTCCGCAGCCCGGAGTCGCAGCGATACCCCGGTGAGGCCACCGATCGTCCCGGCCAGCCGGGCGAGGCTGGTCGAGACCCCCGAACAGAGGTTGTAGGTACCACCGGCCCCCGCCTCGAGCACCGCGGCCACCGCCCGGGCGGCGTCCCGCACGTCCGTGAGGTCGCGGGCGATCTCGGGGTCACCCACCTCCACCGTCGCCACGTCGCCGCCGGCCCCGAGGGCCGCCAGCACGAATTCGGAGGTGGCCTGGCTCGGTGGCTCGCCCGGACCGGTCAGGTTGAAGCAGCGGAGCACCGAGATCGGCAGCCCGGCCCATTTCGCGTAGTGGCCGCAGTAGAGCTCCATCGCCAGTTTCGAGGCCGCATAGGCGTTCTCGGCCCCGGTCGGCGAGCTTTCACGGAAGGGAGGCTCGCCCGAGTAGACCGCGGCCGAGGAAAGCGCGACCATCCTCGCTCCAGGCGCTTGCCGGCGCAAGGCCTCGAGCAGGTTGACCGTTCCCCGGGTGTTTATCTCGAAGCAGCCCGCCGGATCTTTCGCGGCCCGCGCCGGCGAGGTCATCCCGGCCGCGTTGACGACCGCAGCCGGTGTGACCGAGGCGATCGATTCGCAGACCGCCGCGATCTCGAGCAGATCGGCACGGTCGCCGTTCCGCGACCTCGCCGGCACCGCCTCGAACCCGGCTTCCTCCAGCTTGCGGCAGATCCAGCTCCCGAAGAATCCGGATGCGCCGAAGACGAGGACTCTCTCGGCTCCGGGCATCTCGCCGGGTCAGGAGGTCTCGCCGATGAGCCGGTCGCGACCCGACTGTTCGATCGTCTTCTTCAGCCCTTCGGCCAGCGGCACCTTCGGTTCCCAGCCGAGCAGTTCCTTGGCCCGGTCGATGTTCGGCTGGCGGACCTGGGGGTCGTCGGTCGGCAGCGGCTCGAAGACGATCGAGGACTCGGCCCCGGAGGCCTCGATTACCGCATTGGCGAGCTGGAGCAGCGTGTACTCGTCGGGGTTGCCGATGTTGACGGGCAGGTGTTCGCCGGACTCGGCCAAGCTGATCAGGCCGCGGACCAGGTCGTCGACGAAGCAGAAAGAGCGGGTCTGGGAGCCGTCGCCGAACACGGTCAGCGGTTGGTTCTGCAACGCCTGCCGCAGGAAGGTCGGGATCGCCCGCCCGTCGTGGGCCCGCATCCGTGAGCCGTAGGTGTTGAAGATCCGCACGATCGAGGTGTCGACGCCCTGCTGGCGGTGGTAGGCCATGGTCAGCGCCTCGGCGTAACGCTTCGCCTCGTCGTAGACGCCCCGCGGCCCGATCGGGTTGACGTGCCCCCAGTAGCTCTCCTCCTGCGGGTGGACCTGCGGGTCGCCATAGACCTCGGAGGTCGAGGCGAGCAGGAAGCGAGCCCGCTTGAACTTGGCCACGCCGAGCATGTGCCAGGTGCCCTGGGCGCCGACCTTGAGCGTGTGGAGCGGCAGGCGGGCGTAATCGATCGGGCTGGCCGGGGAGGCGAGGTGGTAGACGAAGTCGACCTCGCCGTCGATCTCGACCTGCTCGGTGATGTCGTAGTTGAAGAAGGTGAAATCGGGGCTGCGGATGTGCTCGATGTTCTGCAGCGACCCGGTGTCCAGGTTGTCGATGCAGATCACCTTGTCGCCTCTTTCGAGCAGGGCGTCACAGAGATGCGAACCAACGAATCCGGCACCGCCGGTTACCACGCTTACAGTCATGCCGCGGATCGTATTCAAGCGGCGGTGGGGGATGACACAATCGTCGCCAGATGAAAGGCGGCCTCGCAGCTCTCGCTTTGGGCGGAATCCTCCTGCTGGCCGGCTGCGGCGGGTCGAATCCCGGAACGGAAGTGGCGCCGCGGCCACTGTCCGAGCCAGGCATTGCCCGCGCATCGGTCCTCCCGGATCTCTCGGGGGCCGCCGGAACCCGGCTCCGCCGCGAGGTCGCCCGGGCCGACCGGGAGGAAATGGATCCCGAGGTCTTCGCCAAGGTCGGTGATTCGAACACCGAGTGGCCCCAGAACATCTACGGCCTCGGCTGCCGCCAAGTCGGCTACGGCTCGAACCGGGACCTGGAAGCGGTGGTCGAGCGGTACTCGGAGGTCGAGTTCCCCGGCCTGGCCGGGCTCGACGGCTGCTCGCCGATCAACTCGCTGACCCGGCGCTCGGCGGCCGCGGTCTCTGGCGTCTGGACCGAGTGGCTGATGACCCCGACCGAGGACCTCGACCGGACCGGGATCAGCCCGCCGACCGACGAATGCCCGCCGGATCAGACCCCGCTCGACTGTGAAATCGGGCTGATCAAGCCACGCTGGGCGCTGATCATGTCGGGCACCAATGACGCCCTGCTCGGCCGGCCTCTGGGCGACACCTACCGAAAGCTGCTGGAGCAGATGGTCGACCGGGTCCGGCAACTCGGCCCGGTTCCGGTGCTCTCGACCCTGCCGCCGATGGCGGTCCCCGCCCATTACGGCCAGCCCGGTGAGCAGCGCGTCGAAGAAGCCAACCGGATCATCAGCCAGGTGGCCGCCGAGCGGCAGGTGTCGTTGATCGACCTGCACCGGGCGCTCACGGCCGAGGGCATGGTCGACGACGGACTCGCCTCGGACGGCCTCCACCTCGGCGTCTACGGAGGTGAGGGCCAGCCGGACATCATGCGCGGCTCGGCCATGCTGACCATCCCGGCCCTCCATTACGGGGCCAACCGCCGCAACCTGATCTGGCTGCAGGTGTTGAATCGACTGGATCAGGCCGCTGCCGGAAGGTAAGCTTCCGCGCCGGTCGATTCCGCGCCGCCAATGGGGGCGGCCGGGTAGGAAGGGAGCACGAATGCGGGTCTTGGGGAAGTTCGCGGTTGCGCTGGTCGCTCTGGCCGGCTCTTTGGCTCTCGCCTCGTCGGCAGCGGCGGGCACCTTCTGCGTGCCGGCCTATTTCGACGGCTGCCCGGACAACGGGACCAACACGCTGTCGGTCGGCAGCGGCCCCGGCCCGAAGCTAGAGTCGGCGATGGCGATCAGCGGCAGCGATGGCATCCCCGACACGGTCCGGCTCGACAGCGGCACCTACGTCGACATCGATTCGTTCAAGGCCAGTGGCACCGATGACCTGACCGTGATCGGCAACGGTCGCGAGAAGACCTTCCTGACCAGTGGGGCGAGCACCAACCAGTCCGTGCTCGACCTGATCCCCGGAAACTCCCGGCATGTGACGATGAAGGATCTGGCGGTGGTTGTCCCGGACGGCTTCCCCAACGGGCCCGGCTATGGGTCGGCCATCCAGTCGAAGGGCGATGACTTCGAGTCGGTCGACGTGATCAACGACAACCCCGGCGGTCCGGTCGGGTCATCGGCCTTTGCCAACCTGACCGATGGCGCGATCCTCGACGACGTGCGCATCTTCGGCAAGAACGGCGCCCGCTTCGACACCGGTATCGGCTCGTTCAGCTGCGGCACCGGCCAGGTGCGGATCAACCAGGCGGAGGTGACGGCCCGGTTCGGTGTGGTCACCGATTGTCCGGACATGCCGTTCACGGTCGAACGGTCGCGGTTCACTGGGGCTGATTTCGCCCTGAGCGCCTCGAACGGGGCTCATCTCGACGCCTCGAACGTGCTGATCGAGAGCGGTGCCGCCGTCCCGATCGATGCCTACAACGACAAGGGAGATGGAGCGACGGTGGTCGACATCGACCAGGCGACGATCGTCGCGGTCGGCGACCCGACCCTGCCGGCTATCCGGTTGACCGTCGGCAACTATCCCAGCGCGACCGACTCGATCGCGGTCGACGTGAGCAACTCGATCATCGTCGGCTTCGACGACACCTGGCGGGTCGATGCGCCCGCGAGCAATGCGCTCGGCGACGCCACCCTGGGCCTCCGCTACTCGAGCTTCACCCCGACCGGTAGTGCCACCGGGGACGTTGCGGTAAATCAGGGCGCCGGCAACATCAGCGGCAACCCGGGTTTCGCCGGAGTCACCGATTATCGCCTGACGGAGGGGTCACCCGCGATCGACGCCGGCGACCCGAGCGCGACCGAGCCGATCCTCGACCTGGAAGGCAACGCCCGGCCGCTCGACGGCGATCGTGACGGCAGCGCGGTCCGCGACATGGGTGCCTACGAGTTCAACCCACCTCCGCTCAGTTGCCCGGCCGATCCCTCGCTCTGCCCGACAGAGCCCCCTACAAAGGACACGACCGCTCCGAAGGTGAGCAAGGTCAAGTTCCGCTTCAAGCGGGGCAAGGGCGGGTTCCTGAAGCTGCGCCTCTCGGAGGCCGCGAAGGTCAAGGTCGTCCTCGCCCCGGTCCCGAAGAAGCACCGCAAGACCCGCAAGTTCACCCGCAAGCTCAAGTCCGGAGCCAACCGGATCAAGCTCCGCAAGAACCAGCTCAAACGGGGTCGTTACAAGCTGAGGATCACCGCCACCGACAGTTCCGGCAACCGCTCAGGCCCAGTCAAGAAGAAGGTCCGGGTCCGCTAGGCCCTCGGCCGCCTCCCACGGCGGTCTTGAGGTCGACCGCCAGCCCCGGATCGAGCAGATCCCGGTCGGCCGAAACGACCCTTCGTCCCATCCGCTCGGCGATCGCCACATAGGAAGCGTCGTAGAAAGTGATCCCGTGCTTACGGGCGAGTTCACTGGCCCGAGCGTAATCGGCGGGAGCCAACTCGATCGGCGTTCCGCAGTACCGGACCAGCGCCGCCAGCTTCTCAGCGACCTGTTGGTCGTTGTCGAGAGTTTTCAGGGCCAAGACGTTGCCGATCTCGAACAGGCAAAGGCTCGTCGTCCGGATCGAGCCTTCGGCGATCAGTTCTTCAGCCAATTCCCGGTCCGGCTCGATCGAGCTGGGGCGAAACCACTTGGCGGCGACGCTCGCATCGACGATCCAGCCCGCTGTCGACATCAGTGGCTTCGTCGGTCGCGGCGGATGACTTCGGCGACGTCTTCGGTCGGGTCGATCCAGTCGGCGGCGAGCTGGTCCAACTCGCTCCGCACCTGATCCCGACTGACTTGCCGGATCCCGATCTCGGTCCTGGCGGCCTGTTGAAGCAGCCCGCTCCGAGAGGTGCCTTGTCGCTTTGCCTCGGCATCGATCCGAGCCAACAGTTCATCGGGTATCGAGACCATCACCTTCGCCATCCTTTCGAGTATAGCCAGACGGCAATACCCAGCTTGGGATTGTGTCAAGCCAAGGATCTGGCAACAGAAACTCTCCCCGGGGCAACGGACCGAGGAGAGGTCGAGTCGAGCCGGTCAGGTGATCGACTGAATTGCGGCGGCATCCCCGGCGGCCCGGTCGGGCGCCCCGCGAGGGGCGCGCCGGCCAGCTTCAGAGATGCCGCCGCCCGCGACGCCCAACATCTGGGTCGGGCGCCGGCCAGTCGAAGCTCAGCCGGAGTTCATCCAGATCAACCAGCGGACCGGGCTCACGGTTCCGGTAGGAGGCCAGTTCGCTTCGCACGGCCGACTGGAACATTTCGTCCCGGTCAACCCCGCGGATCGCGGCTTGCCTCTCCCTTCCTGTGAGCAGTCCCTCTGGGATCTGTCCCTCCGTCCTCGCCATGGGGCGAACATAGCGCCGCCAAGGCGGTTCGTGGGGGATATGTCAACTCACCGCCAACCAGAAACCCGGTATTTGCGGAGACAGTCGGCTAGGTCGACGGGAGAGTTTCGTCCGGCCGGCCCTGAATCGGAGGTGATCCCAAACCTTGATCAGGAGCAAAACGATGTGTATTGTGATGTGTATGAGGACGAACATCGTCATCGACCAGGAACTCATGGCCGAAGCCCAGAAGCTGGCTGGCACGAAGACGATGAAGGAAACCGTCGACCTCGCCCTGCGCGAAATGGTCGATCGCCGAAGCCGCGAGGGGATACTCCAGCTCTGGGGCAAGTACCCGAACTGGGGCAAGTTCGACGACGAGCTCCCAGATCTTTGATCCTGGTTGATTCCAGCGTCTGGATTGACGCGATCAGGGGAAAGCAGGAGCCGCAATGTGAGACATTGGCCGAGTTGCTCGCCCGCGGAGAAGTCGTCTGCCTGAACAGTCTGATCCTGACCGAGGTGCTGAGGGGAAGTCACTCAGACGATGAACTCAACCATGTTGCGCGGCAACTTCGGCGCCTTCCATTTCTGGAACTCGACGCTCCCCACGATCACATCCAGGCTTCCCGTCTCTACCGCTCGGCCCGGGCGTCCGGTGTCACGGTCAGTGGAGTCGCGGACCTCCTGATCGCCGCCACCTGCATCGAGTTCGAGGCGACCCTGCTTCACAACGACCGCGACTTCGACAACCTGGCCACGGTCTCGGACCTGAAGGTCTGGCGACCAGCAGGCTGACTTTCTTGCGGGTCAAGCAGCCGGGTCGCCGGGCTGCTCCGAGTGGACCCGGACCAGTAGATCCTCGATTCGGTCGAGGTCGATCGGGCCGATCTCTTCTTCTTCGAAGAAGACCTGGTCGTCGAAGAGTCCGTAGAGGGTGCCGAGCACCTCGCCGCCGTCGACCAGTTTCAGGTTGATCCGGGCGCCCCGGCCGAGGCGGGGAATCATCGCGGCGATCTCTTGGCTTGAAGGCATGGGGCTGCGGAGTTTGCGGCTTTCGGGCATCTCGATCATAGAAAAAGCATGCAATTTGCATGAAATTTCTATTTTTCGAAAAAGTCTGCAATTTGCGGGAAATCTGGGTTCACGAAAGGGGGAGAGTTTTCGAACCGCCGGCCCTTAACGCTGCAAATGAATACTTTCCGGACGAGAAAATTCGTGGGCTACGGATTCTGGGGGTCTCAAATCGGTGACTGGAAACCCGGATCCGTTGCGGGTAGGAAGAACGGCAGACCGCTTCATATCTGGGGGACTCCATGAGGAGAGTTGCCGTTCCAAGAACTGAGGAGGATGTCACCGAAGCCCGCCCGGACGAGGCGGCCCGAAAGCGTGTGGCGGTCGAGTTGATCAGGGACCACGATCGTCCCCTCAAGTGGACCGCACACCGTTATTCGATCTGTGCCGAGGACGCCGAAGATGCCTATCAGCGCGGGATCGAGATCCTCCTCTCGAAGGCGCCATCCACGGACATGGGGTACCTGCTGCCCTGGGCCCGGAAGGTGATCAAGCACGAGGCGCTGGCGATCCGTAAGACCCGTGAGCGGACCCTGGCCCGTCCCGTCCAGGACCGCGACGAAGACCACGCAGACGATGACTGGATCCAACTCATCCCTTCGTCCGCGGACGGTCCTGACGAGCTCACCCTGAAACGGGAGCGGATCGCGCGGAGCCGGGAGGCACTCGGCCAACTCAAGCCGGCCGAGCTCAAGGCGCTGACCCAGCTGGCCGAAGGGTTCTCCTACCAGGAGATCGGCGACATGAACCAATGGTCGCGAACCAAGGTGAACCGGTGCCTGGCTGAAGGCCGGGCGCGCTTTCGAACCGCGTTCAAGGACAGCGAAGCCGGAGAGCGGTGCGTCAAGTTCGAACCACTGATCTCGGCCTGTTGCGACGGGGAACTTGACCGCTCCCAGCTCGGTGACCTCGAAAAGCATCTGGCCGCATGCGGGCATTGCCGGTCCACGCTCCGTGCCTACCGGGCGGCACCGAAGGCTGCTGCGGCCCTGGCGCCACTTTTGCCGGCCACCCACACTTTTTGGGAACGCGCCCAGGTGGTGGCGGTTGATCTCCAAACTCGCTTGCAGGGGATCGGTCGAGGCTCCGACCCCGGAGTCCACTCCGTGCTCACCTCCGGTGGAACGCGGGGCGCCGGGATGGCAGCACTCGCCAAACTGGCCGCGGTCTGCGCCGGTACGGCGGGAACCGCAGCGGTCTGCGCGGCAACCGGAGTTCTGCCGGCCGCCAACTTGCTTCCCCACCACGGCTCAGAGCCTAGGGTCGAGCGCACGGTACGGGCCGCGACGCCCGAGCCACCGAGGCAGCCGATGGTCTTCGTCGAGTCGGAGCCCACCGCAAGACCCCAGCCCGGGTCAGCGGACGCGGCAGCCGGGGATCAGGCGACCGCCGAGTCGCCGGAGCCAGCGAGCGAGGAACCAGTGGTGACGGCGTCCGCGCCGGCACCGACCCCGACCGAGGCCGAGTTCACGCCGGAGGCGGCGGGAACCCCGGCTCCGGCCGCCGCGACGCCATCTCAACCAGCTTCAAGTTCAAGTCCAGTTCCCGTAGGGAACGGAGGAGGGGAGTTTTCGCCATGAAACGAGTTCTAGGAGTGACGCTAGGGCTGCTCTGCAGCGTTGGCTTGCTGTTGCCGGCGGCGCCGAGTGCCAACGCTGGTACTTTCACGATGCGGCAGTGCAGAGGTGCAAATCAGGTCGACTTCCAAGGCACCTACGGCCCAAGCAACGGCAGCGACCTGGCCGATGCAGTAAGCGGATGCACCCCATCGGGCCCGGGAAAGATCGGGATATACCAGGACCGCAGCGGCCGTAAATTGACCTATGGCGATGGTGGTCAATTCACCTGGAACCCGCCCGCCGGGATCAGTGTGGTCGGCACGCAATTCTCGGCCCGTCTCAAGGATGCCAACGGGATAGACGCCGAGTTGACCGGATTCAACGGCGCAACCACCATTGACCTGGACGGCGGAGTTGCCCACGACGGCAACGAGCGGGTCAGCTCCTGGTCAAACCCCGCGAATCCGCAGTCGCTCATCGCGGTGCGCCTGCTTTGCCGCTCCTCGTCGAAATGCGCGAACGACCCCGGCTCGACCAAGGCCTACGTCGAAGCCACCGACGCCGAGTTCACGATCAGAGACACGGTCGCACCGGCCCCGACGGCCTCGGGCACGCTCTGGTCCTGGGGCAACGACTCGCTTTACCACCGCCACAGCGCCTCGGCCACGATCGGGGCGACCGACCAGGGTTCGGGCATCGCGGCCGCCTGGGCGGAGATAAACGGGCTCCGAGTCGATTTCGCGACGCCTTCCTGTCCGGGGGACAAGGGCGGCTACTCGACCCGGTTCACGCCGTGTCCTTTGAACTACTCGTCGACCAAGACCTTCAACACCTCGGCTGCCCCGTTTCAGGAAGGCGCAAACGAGATCCGGTTCTGCGTCCGCGACTACGCGGATGCCGAGAATGGTGCATCCAAGTCCTGCACGGCGAAGCGGACGGTCCTGGTCGACAACCAGGCCTCCAACCCTCCGGTGAACCTCAGAAGCGACCAGGGCACCGATTGGCAGCCCGAGAATGGCTTCACCATCAGGTGGGGTATACCGGCCGGCCAGGTTGCACCGATCACCACGGCGGCTTACTCGATACAGGAGCTCGACACGGGAACCCAAGTGGATGCGGGCTTCCTCGGAGGCAGAGACGTACAGGTTGGCGGGCCGTTCGAAGTGCCGGAGGTTGGCGCCTACAAGGTGACCGTCTATCTGGTCGACGCGGCGTCCAACCTCGGAAAATCGGCCGAAACGGTGATCCGCTTTGACGACCGTCCGCCCGGGAACGTCAGTCCGGTCGCTCCGAGCGGCTGGATATCAAGAGACGAATTGCCGATCCAGCAGGAAATCGAGAAGGCCGAAGCCGGCGGGCCGTCAGGGGTATCCGGGTATGCGATGGCAGTCTCTGACGAAGGACCGACCCAGCCCTGCAGCACCGGTATCTGCCTCGCCCCGGAAATCACCCTGGCCGGCGGGTCAGAACAACGGACCGGGTCAGTCGACGGCCTGGCCGAAGGCGACCACTGGATTTCTGCCGCCGCAGTCTCGGGTGCTCATCGTTCCTCGCTCGAACCGGGGAGCACCATGGTCGAGGTCGATCGGACCCCTCCGTCGTCGTCGATCTCCGGCGTGCCGAACGAATGGGTCAACCACCCGGTCACCGTGACCGTCGCGGCGAGTGACCAGCTTTCGGGCATGCAGCCGCAGACTGGGGATGATGGCGAACCGAAGACGGCCATCGCCGCCG
>MKST01000001.1:15444-46945 GCA_001897355.1 Solirubrobacterales bacterium 67-14
CCAGGTGCGATCGCCACGTTCGCGGTCGCGACCGAGGGCGTCAACCGGATCCGCTACTGGGCCGAGGATCTCGCCGGCAACGTAAACGACGGACTGCCGGGATCCGCCGGTGACACCCATCAAACCCCGGGCCAGGCGGTGGTCCGGGTCGACATGACCCCACCCGAAGCGGCCTTCGATCCGACCCGTGACCCCGAGGACCCTGAGCTGGTCCGGGTCTCGGCCGAGGACACCGACTCCGGCGTCAGTTCGGCGAGCATCGAGATCCGACCGGCGGGATCGGACGCGAATTTCACCGCACTGTCGACCTCTGGCGAAGACGGCCAATACCAGGCCCGGGTGCCCTCCGACGAACTCGCTGCCGGTGCCTACGAACTGCAGGTCACGGTCAGGGACAGGGCCGGAAATCGCGCGGTCGGCGACGAAACCCAGACCGGAAACCCGATGATCCTAAAACTGCCCCTGAAGCAACCGGCCAGGCTGACCTCGACCCTGGCCAAGGGCAAACTGATCCGACGGGCCAGGTACGGAACCCGTCAATATGTCGCAGGCAGGTTGACGAGTGACGGCATCGCTTTGGCCAACCAGACGGTCCGGATCATCGAGACCTACTCGAGCGGTTCACGAAGCGCGCCCACCGTCCACGAGCTGACGACCGATGGAGATGGTCGCTACCGGTTCCGGCTCCCGGCCGGCCCTTCGCGTACGGTCGAGGCCACCTTCGGCGGTACTCCGAAACTGTCGCCGGCGACCGGGCCCGCCCTCCGGCTCAACGTCAAGGGCAAGGTCAGATTGAGGATCAAGCCGCGGAAGCTCTATAACGGCGGTATCACCCGGATGAGGGGCTCGGTCGGGTTCAAGGGGGCGCTTCCGCCGGCCCGCGGGAAGCTCGTGGCGATCCAGTTCTTCGATCCCTCCCGGCACAAGTGGCGACCGGTCGAAGTGCTCCGGACCAACCGGCGCGGCCGGTTCCACTACACGTACCGCTTCCGGACGATCAGTTCCGCCCAGCGCATCATCTTCAGGGCGTCGGCGCTGCCGGAGGCGGGCTGGCCCTATCTGCCCTCGACATCGAAGCCGAGATCGGTCATTGTCTATCCCAAGGCTGAACCGACAGGGAAGGAGGCGGCATGAAAGGGATACCACGACCTTCACCGGCGATGGTCGTCGCGTTGATCGCATTGATCGTGGCGATCGGCGGCACGGCCACCGCCCTTCCGGGCAAGTTCACGGTTGGGCGGGACGATCTGAAGAATTCGTCGGTCGGAGCAAGGGCGCTCGGAAAGATGATCGTTGGCCGGAGCCAAGTAGTCCGGTCTGCAGACCTCGTCGCTGGTGACGGGAACTTCACCGAAACAGAAGGAAAGATCCTGTGCCCGGCCAAGGCTCCAACCGCTCTCGATCCCTCAATCGGAAACATGGGTCCACATTCGTTCGAAATGAGAAGGACTGCCTTGGCCAATCGGCTCGGGGCACCGGGCGGCTATCGGTTCGTGGTTAGCGGAGACGAGGGACCAGACTTTGGCTACACGATGACCGTTAGCTGCCTACTCTCTCGCTGATTGGTTTGGTCCTCTTGGGATCGGCGACCCCTTAAGAACCAACGGCCCCGAGGAGGGGCCGTTGGCGAGGGAGGAGAGGTACTACATCGACTGACGAGGTTATGAGGTCAGCCGATCTTCTCCGGGTTGCCGCTCTCCGTCGGCAGCCGGGCTAAGTGTTGGTCTAGACCAGAGCCTGAAGCTGCTCCGTGACCTTGTTGACGAGATCCTGGGCCTTCTTGCCCTGCTCCTCGGCGACCTTGCTGACGTCGGCCTGAGCCTGCTGGGCACGCTTGGTGACCTCGGAGACGCGGGCTTCGATCTGCTTGTTGACGTCCTTGTTGGTCGTCTTGACGGTCTTCTCGATGTTCTTCCGCTGCTTGCGGACGGTCTTCTCGAGCGAGTTGCGGCGCTTCTTGGCGCGGGTGGTCGCCTTGCGACGGGTGGTGGTGCCACGACGCTCGGCGCGCTTGACGGTCTTGGTCAGGTCGGCGCGGTAGCCCTTGACCTTCTTCTCGGCGGAAGTCTGGTCGGTCCAGTCCTCGATCACCTCGGACACCTTGTCGGCGAGGTTGAGGGCGGCACCCACCGGTACGTCGACACCCTTGCGGGCGTACTCGACGGCGGTCTCCTGGACCTCTTCGAGGCGGCTCTTGGCGTTCTCGGCGTCGAGCTTGGCGGCGTGGACAGCCTTCTTCTCGGCCTCGGCGCGCAACTGGGCGGCGGTGCGGGGCTTGGCGGCCGACTTCTTCGCGGCGCTCTTCTTGGCGGTGGTCTTCTTGGTGCTCTTCTTCGCTTCGGCCATCTGGATCAGTCAGTCCTTTGTTGTTGAAAACAGATTACTTACTTCTAAGGATGTTTGAAGTGTAGCAACGAAACACGAACACATGTTCTTTTTGGGTGTGATCTCCGTCACGGAGCCTCTTTCCCCTTGGTTGAGCCAAGAACAGGTGTCAAACCTGACGCAACGGCGCTTGCGGGCACGCTATTCAGGCAGATCGGGCGTTCTTGTTCGCCCGATCGTCGGCTTCTGAAATCAGGTAGTCGGCGTGCTTCGCCGGGCGCGAGTCAGGGTGCCGGGCGGCAGGAAACGAGGGTGTCAAGGCCCTCGCTGGTGGCTGCCACGGTGACCGGGAAGCGGTCCTCCAAGGCCAGGCCGACCTCACTGAGGCCGCCTTCGCCGAGGTCGACCAGGGCACCGGCCTCGCGGGCGATGAGCTGGCCGGCGGCCACGTCGACCGAACGGGAGAGGGCCGGGAAGGCGAGCCCGTCATAGCGGCCGGCGGCAACCGAGACGATCGAGATCGCCAGCGAGCCGACGCACCTGACCCGGTAGACCTTGCCGGCCAGCGCCTCCAGCATCGGGCCGAGCTGGGCCGGGTCGGCACCCTCTACCCCGACCACTTCGAGGCCGTCGCGGGGTTCGAGGTCGAGCCGGCGCTCGTTCAGGTAGGCGCCTTCGCCGGCCTGGGCGAGGAACTCCTCCTCGGTACCGAAGTCATAGATGTAGCCGAACTCGACCGCGGCCATGTTCGGCGCGGTGGCGACGGCGATCGAGAGGCTGTGGCGCGGAATGGTGCGCTTGAAGTTGAGCGAACCGTCGATCGGGTCGATCACCACCCAGACGTTGCCGCCCTCATTGAAGGTGACGGTGCCGCGTTCCTCCGAGATCGCGGTGAAGGCCGCGCCGCCGCCCTCGGCCAGCTTCTCGAGCTCGGCGAAGACCACGTCCTCGCATTTGCGGTCCAGCACCAGGGTGTGGTCGCCGCCTTCGCCGACCCCTTCGTATTCATCGCGGGCCTCGATCGTGTCGAACTCGGCGAAGAGTTTCTTCTGTTCCTCGACGATGCTGCGGCAGATTCCCGTCCAGTCGGCGTCGAGGGCGGGATCGGCGGGTAGTTGGTTCACCCGCGACATGCTAGAGGTCCAGCGGGACTGGGAACCGGGGCGGCAGGTGGAAGATGGGGCGGGGGCTCGGGTAACTTGGGGGTGTGAGCGATTCCTCGTCCAGACCCGGCGCCGATGGAGATCCCGGCCCCGGCCGGGACCGGGTTCGCGCGCATGGTTCCGGGGCGTTGCTGATCCGCGGCGGAGCGGGCACCGGCAAGAGCACCGCGTTGAGGGAACGGGTCATCCAGCTTTCCGGCCCGGCCGGGGACGGGAGCCGGTCGGAGGATGGACCCCTCGACCCTTCGCGGATCGCGCTGATCGCTTCGGTCGATCGTTCCGCCGTCGCCCATCGGGTCCGTCTCGAACATGACCTGCCCGGCCCCTACGAGGCGCTCTCCGTCTTCACCTGGGAGGGACTGGCCGAAGAGATCCTCCGGCACCGGCCGCTCGAAGCCGGGCTCGGACCTTCATTCGAAGTGGTGGGTGCGGCCGAGCGCCTGGCCATGCTGCTGGCCCGGATCGACGAGTTGCCGCTTCGCCACCACGAGATCCGCGGCAACCCGGCCGGCCTGCTACGTGAGCTCCTGGTCGGGATCGACCGGGCCAAACGAGACGGCAACGACGGCGGCGAGCTGGCCGAGCTGATCGAGGTGCACAACCGGATCCTCGCCGGGGCGGACCTGCTGGACCGCAACGACCTGCCTCGCATCGCAGCCGAGCTGATGGCCGAACCGGCCTTCGCGGCGGAGGTGGTGGACCGCTTCCCTCACCTGGTGATCGACGAGCTCGAAGACCTCCACCCGGCCCGGGCCGGCTTGCTCGAACGCCTCGCCGCGGCGAATCCCGAAAGCGTGATCGCCGCGATCGACCCCTCGCGGGCGATCTACGGCCCCGGGGCCGAAGATCGTTTCCTCGGCGCCTTCCCCGAACCGGAGGAGATCACCCTCGACGAGGCCTGGCGGATGAGCCAGGTCAGGATCGAGGCGGCCCGGGCGGCGCTCGACACCGGCCCGCTGCCGCAGGGAGCCTGGGAGGCGAGGGGCGACGAGGGCTCGGTCCGCTACTGGCGGCCCGTCTCGGCCCGGGCCGAGGCCCAGGCAGCGGCACGCGAGGTCGAACTCCAGATCGCCGGTGGCACCCCGGCCGAGGAACTGGCGATCGCGGTGCCCGACGTCAACTCACAGGGGGTGGCGATCGTCGGTGCCCTGGCCGAGCGTGGCATCCCGGCCCGGCCCGGCGGCGGCGCGGCGCTCTTCCGCCAGCCCGAGGTGCGCGACACGATCGCTTGGCTCCGGGCGCTGACCGACCCGACCGACGCCCGGGCGGTGACCCGGGCGCTGATGCGGCCGCCGACCGAACTGCGCTCGCTCGACCTGGCCAAGCTCACCCAGATCTCCAAGCGCCGCAAGCTCGACATGGTCAGCGCCTGCGAGGCCTCACTCGAATCGCCGCAGATGGCGCCGGAAGCAAGGCAGCGGATCGAGGCCTTCCTCAACCTCTATCGGGCTGCCTCCGGGGCGCTCGACACCCGCCGGCCCGACGCCTACGTGAGGCGGCTGATCGAGCGGATCGGCTTCCGGCGGCAGCGTCTGTTCGCGGCCAGGCCCGAGACGGCCGAGCGACTGCTCGGCCTTTCCCGGCTGGCCGAGATCGCGACCGACTTCTCCCGCCGCGACCCGGGGGCCTCGGTCCGCGAGTTCACCGTCTTTCTCGAAGCGCTGGCCGAGGGCGCGCTCGAACCAGCCGGCGGCCCCAGCCTGCCCGGGGTCGGAGCGGTCCCGGTGCTCGGGCTGGACATGCTGAAAGGCGGCGAGTGGACCCGGATCTGGGTGCTCGGTCTGGAACGTCCCTTCGGCATCCCCCGCACCCCCGGGCCCGGCATCGGTGATGAGCAGACCCATCCGGGCGGGCCGGAGACCGCCCGGGTCGCGATCGCCACCGCCCTCACCTCGGCCCGCGAGGAGGTGGTGCTCTCCCGGGCCGGCGATGCCGAGCCGGACCCGGTCGCCGCCATCCTCGAGGCGACCGGCGGGCTCGAGGAGATCCACGAGGAGGAGCTCTTCGGGCCGGCCGAGGACACGGCTGCCACCTACCGGTCGATGCTGGCCGAGGTGATGGAGGCCTCCTGGAAGGCCGGCTCGGAACTGAACGAGCCGCGGCTCGACACGGCGATCGACGTCAACAAGGCGGTTGCCCGCTACCTCGAGCTGTTGAAGCTGGCGGCGCTGGCCCAGCGTGACGACGGGTCGAGCGACCAGGAAGCGATCGAAGCGGTCAACGGGCTACTCGCCCAGATCGCGACCCCCGAGCAGCTGGCCGAACTCGACGCCTCGACCCTGGACCCGTACCTGCTCGCCAACGAGCGGGAACGCGGCATGCGACAAGGTCTCGCCGCATCCCGCTCGGAGCCGTCGCTCGACGGCTTCCTGCCCCGGCGCGGCGACGACCTGCGGCTCTCGGCCACCGACCTCGACATGTACCTGACCTGTCCGCTCAAGTACAAGTTCGCCCGGGTTTTCGGCATCCCGACGCCGCCGACCGTGAACATGCGCTTCGGGATCGTGATCCACAACGTCCTCCAGCGCTTCCACGAACTCGAACTGGACGTCGGCCGGCCCGTGCCGGACGGCGAAGCCCGGTTGATGGGCCTGCTCGAAGAGGGCTGGCGGCGCGGCGGCTTCGGCGAGACCCACGACGAGCTGCAGTTCCTCGATCGGGCCCGCGAGGCGATGCGCGCCTACTGGCGCAGCGAAGAGAAGTCGGAGTCAGCGCCGGCCTTCCTCGAACGACAGTTCGAGTTCAAGATCGGTGAGCACTTCCTGCGGGGCCGGGTCGACCGGGTCGACCGCAAGCCGGACGGCGAGTTCGAGGTGATCGACTACAAGACCGGCCAGCGGGTCGATTCCTCCCGCCACGGCGGGGACATCCAACTCGCCCTCTACCGGCTCGGCGCCCGTGAGGCCTGGGGGATCGAACCGGAGGCCGGCAGCTACTACTACGTGCTCGAAGGGGAGAAGGTCGAGGTCGAATCCTCGCCGGACGATCGCGAGCGGGTCGAACGGACCGTGCTGGAAGTGGGCGAGGGAGTGCTAGGCCAGGACTTCGAGCCCCGGCCATCACCCGCGGTCTGCGGCTGGTGCGACTTCAGGCTGGTCTGCCCGGCCGCCGAGGCCTAGGCGCCCTCGGGCGGACCGAGACTCAGTCCGAGTCGCGCTGCTTGAGGAAGCGTTGGAACTCCATCGCCAGCGCGTCGCCGCTGGGCACGTCGAGTTCGGGGCCGCGGCGGTTGCGCTGCTCGCTCTCGATCCGCTCGACCAGTTCCTCGACCTCGGGGTCGGCGGCGACGGCGCGGCTGATCTGCTCCTCGTAGTTCATCGTCTCGTCCTCGAGGCCGGAGATGTCGGCGGCGACCCGAGTGATCGATTCGAGCTTTTCACTGAGGGCGAGGGCGGCCTTCGGGTTCGGCACCGCGGCCACGTAGTGGGGCACGGCGGCCCAGAGCGAGACCGAGGGCAGGCCGGCGGCACGGCAGCGGTCGTGGATCACGCCGACGATCCCGGTCGGCCCTTCGTAGTCGGAACGCTCCAGGTCGAGGCTGCGGACCGTGGATTCGTCGGTGGAAACCCCGGTGATCGGCACGGGCAGGGTGTGGGCGACCTCGGCGATCAGCGAACCGAGCACGACCACCAGCCGCACATCCAGCTGCTCGGCGACCTGCACCACCATCTCCGAGTAAGTACGCCACTTGAGGTTGGGCTCAGTGCCGTCGAGCAGGACCAGGTCGCGGTCCGCGCCCTCGGCCCGGGCGGCGATGAAGGTGTTGTTCGGCCACTCGATCCGGCGGTGCGCGCCTTCTGAGAGCCGGATCGTCGGGCGGTTCGCCTGAAAGTCGTAGAAGTCCTCGGGGTCGACCTCGGCCAGCACGTCGACCTCGAGCGAGTCGGCCAGGGTCTCCAAGGCGGAGGAAGCGGCGTTGGCCGCGTCGTTCCAGCCGCGGAAGGCGCAGACCATCATCGGCTCGCGGAGCTTCGGTGGGTTCATCTCCCAGCGGAGTTGGTCCATTAGTTCAATTTAGCCGACCCGACCCGTCGGCTCGCCACCATTCGCGGGCCGGGGCTCCGGGCGCCTTGCAGTCATCCGGTTCGGTCAGGATGTGGGGAGATGGAATCGGGAACCCGAAATGGAACGCCGCTGGTCGAACTCGCGCCCGGCCAGAACTTCAGCGGCCGCTACGCCTGCGCCCGCAAGGATCGGCTCACCGCGAAGAACGGCTCGGCCTACCTGGCGCTCGAGCTGCGCGACCGCACCGGTTCGCTGCCCGGCCGGATCTTCCGCGACTCCGACCGGATCGGGATCGGCTTCGAGCGTGGCGACGTGATCGCCGTGCGGGGCCGGGTCGAACAGTTCCGCGGCCAGCTCTCGGCCGAGCTCGAAGAGGTGAAGAAGGTCGACCCGGCCGAGGTGGACCCGGCCGACTTCCTGCCCACCGCTTATCGCGACCGAGACGAACTCGAAGGCTTCCTCGAGCACCTGGCCCGTGAGGTCCACCACCCCGGCTACCGGGCGGTGGTCGAAGAGCTGCTCTTCACCGGGGAGGGCGCCGAGGCATTTCGGCTCGCGCCCTGCACCCGGGCCGGCCACCATGCCTACATCGGTGGCCTCTCGGAACACACGGTCGCGGTCGGCACCCTGGTCACCGAGACCTGTGTGCTCCACCCGAAGCTGAACTCGGACCGGCTGATGGCGGCCGCCCTGATCCACGACATCGGCAAGACCGGCGAGTTCACCTACGGGGCCGAGATCGGCCTCAGCGACCGCGGCCGCAGCCTCGGCCACCTGCAGATCGGGGCCGAGCTGATCAACGAGGCAGCCGGCCGGGCCGGGCTGGAGCAGGCCGACGCCGACGCCCTGCTCTCGACGGTGATGTGCCACCACGGCACCGACGCCCTGCGGCTGCGCCAGTTCCCCTCGGCCGAGGCGATCGCCCTCTACCGGCTCAACGCTCTCGACGCCCAGATCAAGACCGCGCTCGAACACGGCCTGGCCTGAGCGTTCACACCTCGTCGAGCTCCTTGAACTTCTCGGCCATCGTCGGATTGCCCCGGGTCAGTTTCTTGATCGTCACGTCCTGGGCCTTGTCGTTGGCGAGGCGCAGGTTGTTGGCGGATTTGAGCAGCGAGGTCTTGGTCTTCTCCAGATTCCGGATCGCCTTGTCGATCTCGTTGATCGCGTCCTCGAACTGGCGTGAGGCAAGACCGTAGTTGCGCTGGAAGCCGGACTTGAAGGTCTCCAGCTTCTCCTCGAAGTTGGTGATGTCAACGCTCTGGGCCCTGACCAAGGCCAGCTCCGACTTGAGCTGCAAGGTCTTGAAAGCCTCGTTGCGGATCAGCGTGATGATCGGGATGAAGAACTGCGGCCGGACCACGTACATCCTCGGATACCGATGTGAGACGTCGACGATGCCGGCGTTGTAGAGCTCGTTCTCCGGTTCGAGCAGCGAGACGAGCACGGCGTACTCGCAGCCTTTCTCCGTCCGGTCGTTGTCGAGTTTCTTGAAGAAGTCCTCGTTCTTCTTCTTGTTGGCGCCGTCGTCGAGTTCGTTCTTCATCTCGAACATGATCGAGACGAACTCGGTCCCCGACTCGTCGGCCTCGCGAAAGATGAAGTCCCCCTTGGTGCCGGCACTGGCGTCGTTGTCCTTCCCGAAATCGGCATTCGGGAAAGCCGCTGCGCGGATCTTGTTGAACTCGATCTCGCAGTGCTGCTCCAGGCTCTCGCCGACCATCTTCGTCGAGAGCTTCGCCTTCATGTCCTTCAGGCGTTCGATCGTGTCGTCACGGTCCCTGATCTGGATCTCGTACTTCTCCGTGAGCGACTTTTCGAGCAGCTTCTGCTCGGTGTCCTTGGAGTCGAGGGTCCGCTTGAGGTCGTCACGCTCTTTCTCTACTTCGCCCAGCGCTTCCTTGAGCGCGAGCTTCCCGGCCACATCCGACTTCTCCAACTCCGCCCGGAGTCGTCCGATCTCGGCGTCCTTCCGAGCGGCCTCGTCCTTGAGCTCGCCGGTGGCCTTGGCCTGGGCCAACTCGATGGCGGTCTTCTTCTCCTGCTCGGCGAGTTCCAGCCGCTCGTGGATCGCCTTCTCGAAGGCTTCGTCACGGACCTGTTTCAGGATGTCGGCGTAACCGGCCTCGTCGATCTTGAAAGCTTTTCCGCAATGCGGGCATTTGATTTCGTGCATGTCTGCTGCTCCTTTCCGGTCTCGCCGGTAGCTCCGGAGGTTAGGCGTTGGCCAGGATGTCCGGAGAGGGTCGGTTGCGGGAGCCGGTTCTGACTCGCCCTGTAGATTTCGCCGCGCAAACCAGCCAGCACGGCCGGATCCCCGGTTCCAGGGCGGGCATCAACCGAGGGAGTCACATGGGAAATCTACGACCGAGCACGATCATCGCTGCGATCGTGCTTTTCATCGTGATCGGCGGCACCGCGACCGCGGCCTCCGGTCTGATCAACGGCAAGAAGATCAAGCCGGGCACGGTCACTGCCAAACAGATCAAGAACAAGACGATCACAAAGGCCAAGCTCGCGCCGTCGGCGGTCAAGTCACTCAAGGGCGCGGCAGGCGAAACCGGCCCGGCGGGAGCGAAGGGAGCGACGGGAGCCGCTGGGGCGACCGGTGCTACCGGTGTCACGGGCGCTGCCGGTGCTGACGGCATCGTGCAGCCCTACTCGGACGAGAAGCTCGACTACGCGTTGCCGAACGGTGAATTCACGACTCCGCTAACGCTCGACGTCGCGCCCGGCGAGTACCTGATCACCGCCAAGGCCAACGCGATCTCCCATTACTCATCGGGCACGAACCTGATCGAGTGCACCATCTGGACCGATGAAACCGACGGAGTTGACCGCGCGATGACCGACTCCACGTACAACGACTACTTCAACTTGTCGGCGACCGCGGTAGCCGATGTAGATGAGTTGATCGAGCTGCGCTGTGTCGCCTGGGACGGCACCGGGGCGCTCAAGGACGTGAAGCTGGTGGCCCAGCCGATCCAGGCCGCTCAGTCGTAATCCGGGCCGGGGCGCCGCCGGTCCCGCTTCTTGCGGGACTGGTGGCGCTTCGATTCGAGCCGCTTCTGCTTCGCGGCCCGGCTCGGTCTGGTCGCACGCCGCCGTCGCGGCACCGCCAGTGCGCCGGCCAGCTTCGACTCGAGCCGCTCGAGGGCGAGGTCGCGGTTGCGGGTCTGGGAACGGGCGTCCTGGCTGACCGCGGTCACCACCGGGCCGAGCTTGCGGACGATCCGTGCCTTCTGCGCGTCGTCCAGGGCGAACGAGCTCTCGACCTCGAAGACAGCTTCGATCCGTGAGGCGGTGACGTTGGCGTGCTGGCCACCCGGGCCGGATGAGCGCGAGGCCCGCAGGGTGATCTCTCCGACCGGGATGAAGGGGCCGCCGCGCGGGCGGATGCCGGCCTTCATCCGGAGGTCTGCGGGTCGTCTGCGAAGACTCGCTTGAGCAGTCGCCAGGCCATGTAGAGCGCGAGCAGGGCGAACCCGATCCGGAGCGCCCGTTCGGGTACCGAGTTGGCGACCACCACGCCGGCCAGCACCCCGACCGGCGAAAGCAGGCCGATCACGACCGCGTCCTTCAGGTTCACGTTGCCGTAGCCGATCTGGCGCCAGGTGCCGACCACGGAGACCAGGGCGATCATCATCAGGGAGGTCGCCTCCGCTTCGACCTGGCCCTTGGAAAGCACGATCGTCATCGCCGGCACGAAGACGATGCCGCCACCAACCCCGATCAGGCCGGCGACGATGCCGCCGGCCAGGCAGATGACGCAGGCGAGGGCGATGTCCATCAGCCGACCACCATCTCGATCGCCACGCCGATCAGCAACACGGCGAAAAACAGCGAGACCGCCTTCTCCGGGATCCGCTGCTGGATCGCGGTCCCCGCCACCACCCCGAGGATCGCCGGCCCGACCAGGATCAGGCCGGTCCCGAGGTCCACGTTGCCGTAGATCCCGCCCTGCATCACGGCTGCGAGCAGGGCGATGAGAATGATCGCGGCCAGGCTGGTCCCGGTTGCGAGCCGGTCGCCATACGCGTAGAGGGCGATCAGCATCGGGACGATCACGGTGCCCCCTCCGACCCCGAAGAGCCCGCTGAACGCACCGGCCATGGTCCCGATCAAGGCAAGCCCCCATATATGCCGGGAATCCATGGCGCGATACTAGATGCTCGCTGGGCGCCGAAAACTTTTTCGGCCCGGAGCCCCGACCGGGATAGTCTCTCGCCTATGACGGGCGCAGACTCTCCTCTCTCGGTACTCTTGGAAGACCCTTCGAAGTCGGCTCTGATGAGCGATGTCGACGGCACGCTCTGCCGGATCGTCGACCGGCCGGACCAGGCCCGGGTTCCCGCCCGGGCGCGGGAGAGCCTCGAGGTCCTGGCCGACCATCTCGCGCTGGTCGCCTGCATCACCGGCCGCCCTTCGCCGGTCGCGCGAAAGATGGTCGGGGCCGAGAAGATCACCTACTTCGGCAATCACGGGCTCAGCTTCATCAAGCCCGGGGAGAGCCGTCCGACCGTGGTCATCGAGGGCGAGGAAGCCGAGCGCGCGAGGAACTTCATCCGTGACAACGACAACCCTTTCTGGGTCACCTCCAAGATCCGGATCGAGGACAAGGGCCCGATCCAGGCGCTCCACTGGCGCGGGGCCGGCCAGCGGACCGAGGAGGTCGTGCGCGGCATCGCCGACCACGCTCAGGCGGCCGGGCTCGCCACCCACTGGGGACGCAAGGTGCTGGAGCTACGCCCGCCCGGAATGGAGGGCAAGGCGGGGGCGGTCGACGAGCTGCTCGACGGCACGGAGATCGAAACCGTGGTCTTCGCCGGTGACGACCGCACCGACTATGAGGCGGCTCTCCGCCTTAAGAAGCTCGCCGAGACGGGCAAGCTCAAGAACCTGCTCCTGGTCGCGATCGATTCCGACGAGGGTCCGCCCGAACTGGTCGAGCTGGCCGACCTGGTCGTGGCCGAACCGGAAGAGTGGATCGACCTGATCGAGGACCTTGCCGGCCAGGCCTCGGGACCGCCGGCCGGGGCGGCAGTGCCGGAGTAGCGCTTGCCTTTCGCCGAGCTGCTCCGGGCGACCGTCTTCCTGGCGGCTGGTGGTGCGACAGCCCTCGGGGCGATCGCCGTGCTCGGGGTCCGCGACGCCGAGAACACCACGATCCTGCTGATCGGGGCCGCCTGGTGGGTGGTCGCCGCCTGGATCGGTCTCGCGCTCGGCGGTACCGAACGCTCAGCCGAGGCGATGCGCGAAACCCTGGCCGGAGCCCGCACCGTAACCCCGACCTCGCCGGGGGTTTCCATGCCTTCACCGGGCCGGGTTGCCTGGGGCCGCCTCGGTCCGATCCTGGTCGCGGTCGGCCTGGCCGGGGCGATCGGCGTGGCCTTTCCCGAGGTGGCCGTGGTCGGGTCCGGCTACGCCCTCCTGGTTGCCTTGGCATGGCGCAACCGCGAACCGGCCGTGCTGGCGATCGAAGGCCGCGACGGGGTCCGCTTCCTGGTCGAATCGGCCTCCCCCCTGAAGCCCGTCAAGCTCGTGCGAAGTCCCGGCTTCCGAGCCTTTTGAGTCCGGGGACGGAGGTTGGTTCGACTTGCTTGGCTATAGCACTTGCAAGTCGAACCTACCGGCGCGGAGTAGGGTCGGGGCATGGCTTACGGATGGAGTTCCACCTCGTATGACGAGTGGCGTGAGACCTGCGACACGCTCCACGCCCACACCCAGTTCCTGGGCAAGCTCTGCGTCGCCCTGGCGCCGCCCGAGCCGCAGCTCCAGCACGCCGCGTTGCGGTTGACCGCCCGCGGCTGGGAGACCCTGCCGCTGCCGGCTCCCAACGGCTCCGGGGTCTTCGTCGCGGCACTCGACCTGCGCACCCACCATCTGCTGATCGAGAGCTCCGACGGGATGGGGGCGGCGATCGCCCTCGCACCGAACCGACCGGTTGGCGAGGTGGTGCGGGAGGGGCTGGCCGCGATCGGCGAGCTGGCCGGCGAGGTCACGATCGACCCGGCCCCGCAGGAGGTCGCGTGGACGGTGCCGCTCGACGAGGACGATGAGCACCGGATCTACGACCCGGACCAGGTCAAGGCCTACTTCGAGATGGCGACCGTCGCCGGGATGGCCCTGACTCGCTTTCGTGCTCCCTTCCGCGGCCGCTCGACCCCGCTCAACGCGTGGTGGGGCTCCTTCGACCTGGCCGTGAACCTGTTCTCGGGCCGGCCCGCCGAGCCACCCTCGGACGACTTCATCATGCGCAACGCGATGGATGCCCAGGAAGTGGCGGTCGGCTGGTGGCCCGGTGATGGGAGATACGCCAAGCCGGCCTTCTACGCCTACGCCCACCCGCCGGAGGACGGGTTCTCCGGACGTGATCTCTCCCCGGTTCCCGGCCGCTGGAGCGACGAGCTCGGCGAGTACCTGCTCGACCACGAGGAAGCGCCCGCGGCCGGCGACCCCGAGCAGGCGGTGGTCGACTTCTGCGGCGAGATCTTCAACCACGCCTGCAACGTCTGCGACTGGAACCCGGCCTTGGCCGCCAGCGCCGCCGGCGACCCGCCTCCGGTCCGCTAGGTCAGCCTTTCCACCAGGGGCCGGTGTTCTTGACCTGATCGGCGGTCAGCCAGGCGCGGCGGGCGGTGGCGATCCCGTAGTCGATGAAGTCGAGGGTCTCGGGACGGTGGGCGTCGGTGTTGATCACGATCCCGACTCCCGCCTCGGCGGCCAAGCGGGCGTGGACCTCGTTCAGGTCGCGTCGGCGCGGGTTGCTGTTGATCTCGATCAGGGTGTCGTTGGCCGCGGCCGCGGCGACGACCCGTTCGATGTCGAGCGGGTAGGGGTCGCGCTGGTTGATCAGGCGGCCGGTCGGGTGGCCGATGCAGTCGACCAGCGGGTTCTCGATCGCGGTGATCATCCGGCTCGTGTTCTTTTCGGCTTCGTCGCTGAAGGCGGTGTGGATCGAGGCGATCACCCAGTCGAGTGCTTCCAGCAGGTCGTCGTCGTAGTCGACCGTGCCGTTCGGGTGGATGTTGACCTCGGAGCCGGAGAGCAGCCGGATCCCATGGTCCTCGTTGTTGAACTCGTTGATCTCCTCGATCCGTTGCCAGAGGCGATCCGGCTCGACGTGGTTGCCGAAGCCATGTGACTCGGAGTGGTCGGTTATCGCCAGATACTCGTAGCCGAGCGCCTCGGCCGCGGCCGCCATCTCCTCCAGGCTGGCGACCCCGTCGGAGAGGGTGGTGTGACAGTGGAGATCCCCCTTGATCTGGCTGCGCTCGATCAGTTCAGGGAGCTCATCCTCGGCCGCGGCGTCGAGCTCGCCGCGGTTCTCGCGCAGCTCGGGGACGATGTACTGGTAGCCGAGCCGCTCGTAGACCTCCTGCTCGGTCGCGAACATTTCGGTCTCGCCCGTCTTGTCGTCCTTGATCCCGTTCTCGGAGACGTGGAGCCCCTTGGCCACCGCCCGTTCGCGGAGTTCGGCGTTGTGGGCACCCGAACCGGAGAAGTGCTGGAGCAGGTTGCCGAAGGCTTCGGGGGCGACGATCCTCACGTCGACCCCGATCCCCGAGTGGGTGGTCAGCTTGACGCCCTTGTCGCTGGGCTTGCCGTGTTCGGCGACCAGCTCATGGCCGGCGATCCCGGCGGCCAGGGCCTTCGGGTCGGTCGAGGTGGCGATCAGGTCGATGTCCTTGCAGGTCTCGGTCCAGCGCCTGACCGATCCGGCGATCTCCGCCTTCTCGCAGCTCGGCTCGGCGCGCAGCGCCTCGACCAGCTCCTCGGCGGTCGGCCGGATCTCGTCCAGCCGCAGCCGGGCCGGGCCCTCCGGTTCGGCGTCCAGCCGGTCGAGCCCGGTGAGGATCTTCTCCTCGACCTTGGGCCCGAGCCCCTTCAGCTCACGGACCTTCTTCGCCTCGGCTGCGGCCCGCAGGTCCTCGGGGCCGTTCACGTCGAGTTCGTCGTGGAGGCGACGGACCGTCTTCGGCCCGAGCCCCGGGATCCGGCTGATCTCGAGCAGGCCGACCGGTATCTTCTCCTTCAGCTTCGCCGCGGCGGGGATCTCACCGGTCTCGACCAGGGCGAGGATCTTCTCTTCCAGGGTCTTGCCCACGCCGGGCAGCTCGGTGATGGTCCCGTTCCTGGCCATCTCCTCGACCGACCGGCCTTCGTTCTTGATCGTCCGGGCCGAGTTCGTGTAGGCGAGTACCCGGTACTGGTCGGCCCCGTCCAGCTGGTAGAGCACCGCCAGTTCCTCGAGCGCTTCGGCGATCTGGGCGTTGGTCATGCCCAGAAACTACCCATCCCGGTGCTCAGCCACCGAACCCGACCGGGTTCAGTTCCTTGCCGCGGTTTTCGATGATCCCGTCGATCAGCCCGTACTCGACCGCCTCCTCCGCGGTGAAGAAGCGGTCGCGGTCCATGTCCTCGTGGACCGTCTCCTGCGTCTGCCCGGTCCGCGCCGCGTAGATCGCCTCGATCCGGCGGCGCGACTCGAGGATCTCGCGGGCGTGGATCTCGATGTCGCTCGACTTGCCCTGGAACCCGGCCGAGGGCTGGTGGGTGAGGATGCGGCAGTTCTCGAGCGCGAGCCGCTTGCCCTTGGCACCGCCGGCAAGCAGGAGCGAACCCATCGACATGGCGATCCCGAAACAGATCGTCTGCACGTCGGGCTTGATGAAGTTCATCGTGTCGAAGATCGCCAGCCCCGCGTAGACGGAGCCGCCGGGCGAGTTGATGTAGAGCGCGATGTCCTTCTCCGGATCCTGCGATTCGAGGTGGAGCAGCTGGGCGACGATCAGGTTCGCGATCGGGTCGTCGACCTCCTGGCCGAGGAAGATGATCCGCTGGTCGAGCAGGCGCGAGTAGATGTCGAAGGCGCGTTCGCCGCGCGAGCTTTGCTCGATCACGGTCGGGACCAGGGCGGCGGTCGGGTCGGGTCTCATGGTTCCTCCGTCGGTAGGCGCAACTGATTGGTTGCGCGTGTCTGCGCTACGATAGCGCAACCAACTAGTTGCGTGAAGAGGAGGCATCGGTGGACGAAGTGGTGAGAGAAGTTGAACTGGAGAGCGACGCCGAACGGGCCTGGCGGGCGATCACCGAGGAATCCGAGCTTTCCGAATGGATCGGCGGCGAGGTCGAGATCGAACTCGAACCGGGTGGGGAGATAACGGTCAGCGGGGACGACGGGGATCGATCGGGATTCGTCGAGTCGGTCGATGAGGGGTGGTCGCTCAGCTTCTGGTGGTCGGAGGAAGGCCAGGAGAGCAGCCGGGTCGAGCTCGAGGTCATAGACCAGCCGGCCCACGAGGGATGCGTCGTCCGGGTGACCGAGTCGAGGCCGCTGGCCGGGCTCGAGCAGGAACTGTCCGACATCACCGCCTGCGCGGCGGTTTGAGCGCCGACCGGACGTCCGGCGTCACCGGCCCGGCCCGGACCGACGAAGTATTCAGCGCCCTGGCCGACCCGAACCGCCGGCTGATGATCGAACGGCTGGCGGCCCACGGCCCGGCCACGGCGACCGAACTGGCGGCGCGGATCGGGGTCAGCCGACAGGGTGCGGCCAAGCATCTGGCCGGCCTCGTCGAGGCGGGAATCGTCTCCGCCGCCAGGCAGGGCCGGGAGGTCCGCTACGAACTGGTTGAGCAGGGTCTCGAGCCTGGTGCCGAGTGGATCCAAGGCGTCGGCGGCAAATGGGACGAGCGGTTCGCCTCGCTGAAGCGCCATCTGGACGACTGAGCGACGAACGCCCGGATGGGCCTGGTGGATACGATCCGCCGATGCCTGAAGAGGCCAGGACAGAGCATCGGGGAGCGGCCTGGGTGATCCTCCCGACCTACAACGAAGCCGGGAACATCGGGCCCATGGTCGAGGCACTCGACCCGAAGCTGACCCATGAGGGTGACCGGATCCTGATCGTGGACGACAACTCCCCGGACGGCACCGGCCTGATCGCCGACGAGATATCCACCGCGAACCCACGGGTCGAGGTGCTTCACCGGGCAAGGAAACAGGGTCTGGGTCCGGCCTACCTCGAAGGTTTCCGTGCCGCGCTGGATGGCGGGGCGGAGCTGGTCGTCCAGATGGACGCCGACTTCTCCCACGACCCCGCCTACCTGCCGCGTCTGCTCGCCGCCTCCGAGCTGGCCGACCTGGTGATCGGCTCGCGTTACGTGCCGGGCGGTGGAATCACCGAGTGGGGCCAGGTCCGGCGACTGCTCAGCCGCGGCGGCAGCCTCTACTCGCGGGCGATCTTGCGGGTACCGGTCCGTGACATGACCGGCGGCTTCAAGTGCTTCCGGCGGGAGGTGCTCGAATCGATCGACCTCTCCGAAGTCGCGGCCTCCGGCTACTCCTTCCAGGTCGAGATGACCTGGCGGGTGGCCCGGGCCGGCTTCTCGATCATGGAGGTGCCGATCACCTTCCGTGAACGACAAGAAGGCGATTCAAAGATGACTACCGCCATCGTCGCCGAAGCGGCCTGGAGAGTCCCGATCTTGCGACTCCGTCGCAAATAAGGAGTCGGCGAGCTTCGCCCCGCCTCCAAGCCCAACCCGCCCCACCCATTCGAAGCAAAGAATGGTTGGGCGGGGCTCTGCCCGAGGTACCTCCAAGCTAACCGAGCCGGTATCACCACTTACCGGAGCCGACCCATCCATTTTGTGCTTCTGTGGGTCGGCGGGTTTCACTGGGAGGGCGGGCCGGACCCCGCCCGACTTATTTATGCCCAGGACTTCATTTTGTATAGTAGGGATACAAGTACGACGATCAGGAGACCGAAATGGCACTTCCCGAAGTAACCGATGCGACCTTCAAGGCCGAAGCTCTCGAAGCCGACGGCCCGGTGCTGGTCGACTTCTGGGCTCCCTGGTGCGGTCCCTGCCGCGTGGTCCATCCGGTCCTCGAAGAGATCAACGAGGAGCGCGACGACCTCAAGATCATCAGCCTCAACATCGACGACAACCCGCAGACTGCCCAGCAGTACGGGGTTCTCTCGATCCCGACGATGATCCTGCTCAAGGACGGCGCCCTGGTCAAGCAACTGGTCGGCGCCCAGCCGAAGCGCAAGATCCTGGCCGAACTCGAGCCCGCCCTTCAGGGCTGAGCGAGCGGGGCAAGACATGCCGTTCGTCCACATTCATTGGTTCGAAGGCCGCACCGACGAGCAGAAGGCTGAGATCGCCAAGCGGATCGAGGAGGCGCTGGTCGACGTGGCCGGCGCCGCCCCCGAGCATTGCTGGGTGAAGTTCGTTGATTCGAAGCCGACCGACTTCATCATTCCCGACACTCAGGACTAACTGGTTGCGAGGCGGGTTCCGCCGGGGTTCCCTTGGTGTGCACAGTCCCAGTCGGGAACCCCGGCGAAACCCACCCACACAGGAGTTCAGGAGGCACGTGTCGTGAACGGGTATAGCGTTCTGAGAAGCGGGGAGCAGTTTTGGCGTCGTTCCAATCAGATGGGGGTTCTCAATACTGATCTGGGGCGGCAGCTTGAGGCGTCTCAGTTGGGTGCACGGCTCTGGCGGATCGAGCCGGGGCAGGCCTCGACCCGGCACCGGCACAAGTCCACCGAGGAGCTCTACGTACTGCTCGAAGGCACGGGCAAGCTGCGGGTCGAGGACGAGCTGCTGGTGCTGGAACCGATGGACGCGGTGGCGGTCGACCCGGAGACCGTGCGCCAGCCGTTCAATGACACGGACGCAGACCAGCTCTGGCTGATCGTCGGTGCTCCGACCGAACACGCCGACACCACCACGATCGACGAGGAACTGCTCGCCTGGATGTACCCGGACGGCCCGAAGGCGATGCCGCCCGAGCTGACCTGAGAAGCTCTCCGCATGGAGAGACCGGAGAGTGCAGCCCAGGTGGTCGGCAAGCGGACGCTGTTCGACCACGAGCAGGATGACTACCGCGAGAGCTTCCGTCGCTTCCTCGAGAAAGAGGTCGTGCCCGAGTACCCCCAGTGGGAGAAGGACCACCTGGTCCCGAAGAGCCTCTTCACCAAATGTGCCGAGTACGGCTTCCTGGCGATGGAAGTGCCGGAGGAGTACGGCGGTCCCGGCGTTGACGACTGGCGCTTCAACGTGGTCTTGGCCGAAGAAGCCGTCTGGGCCGGAGTTTCAGATGCGATGGCGGGCCCGCTGCTCCACACCGACATCGTCGTGCCCTACATCACGACCACGGCCAACGAGGAGCAGCGCCGGCGCTGGCTGCCCGGAGTCGCTTCGGGCGAGCAGGCGCTGGCGGTGGCGATGACCGAACCGGGCACTGGCTCGGACCTGGCCGCGATCGCGACCCGCGGCAAGCGGCACGGTGACGGCTGGGTCGTCAACGGCGCCAAGACCTTCATCACCAACGGCATCAACGCCGACCTGGTCGTGGTCGCGGTACGCACCTCGGACGATCCCCATGGCGGACTCTCCCTCTTCGTGGTCGAGGAAGGGATGGAAGGCTTCGAGCGCGGCAAGCAGATCGAGAAGCTCGGCCAGCATGCTTCCGACACCGCGGAACTGTTCTTCAACGACTGCCACGTGCCGCAGGAGAACATGCTGGGCGAAGAGGGTTCCGGCTTCCTGCAGTTGGTCTCCCGTCTGGTCCCGGAAAGGCTGATCCTCTCGGTCAGCTCGATGGCCGGCTGCGAGGCGGCGCTGGCGATGACCATCGACTATGCGAAGGAGCGCAAGGCCTTCGGCCGGCCGATCGGCAGCTTCCAGCACAGCCGCTTCACGCTGGCGGAGCTGAGGACCGAGGTCGAGATCGGCCGCTGTTTCATCGACCGCTGCATCGAGCGCTATATCGAGGGCACCTGCACGGTCGAAGAGGCGGCGATGGCCAAGTGGTGGACGACGGAACTCCTCGGCAAGGTGACCGACGCCGGGGTCCAGCTTCACGGCGGTTATGGCTACACGACCGAGTACGCGATCGGCCGCGCCTGGGTGGACGCCCGGGTCGGCCGGATCTATGCCGGCACCAACGAGATCATGAAGGAACTGATCGGCAAGACGATGGGGCTCTAGGAAAGGATTTTCGCGAGCCGCCGGCGGATCTCGATCCACCTCTTGTTCAGAGTCTTGTCGGTGACGCCGTGGCTGATGCGCATCATGGACAGCCCGCGCATAGTGGCCAGGATGTAGATCATGTCGTCGTTGAAATCGGGCCGGTCGGCCACCGGCCCGAGGGCCACTTGCGATTCCCGGACGATCGCGACCCCCACGTCCCTTTCGATCTTGAACAGGTGCTCGCGCATCTCCTCGTCGGTGCGCGACGCGATCCATAGCTCGAGCAATGCGTCGAACGCCGCACCCTGATGTTCCTCCCAGAGTGCATCGAGACCCTCTTCGACCGTGATGGTCTTGCCGCTGAACCGCTCTCTGACGGCGGCGAGCCGAAGCTCGGCCAGATGGGTCACGGCGGCACTGATCAGGTCGGCCCGGCTGCGGAAATATGGGGTCTGGGCACCGCGCGAGACGCCCGCCAATTCGGCGATCCGGCCGGTCGTCGTGCCCGTGTAGCCGTAAGTGACCAGGGATTCCACCGTCGCGTCCAGCAGGGCGGCACGAGTTTCAGCCCGTCGTTCGGCCTGGGTGCGGGGACGAGGGCGAACGGAAGCCATGCCGGCATGATATGAGCTCGGCATGAGGGAGATCCGGGTTGCCGCCCGGCCCGATCTCAGTCGACCCGTGATACCGAGATGCGCAGGTTCCGCCCGTCGATCTTCACCTCGGGCGTGCCCGGCGCAGCGGCCTCGGCGGTGTCGCCGCCGAGCTCGATCGAGCGGGCCAGCACTTCGCCGGTCACGTAGCCCTCATGGGCGGTGGCAGCATCGAGCAGCTCCTGGTCACCGGCCAGCGAGAGAGCGATGCGGTCGGTGATCTCCAGCCCGGCTTCCTTGCGGGCGTTCTGCACCGCGTGGACGATCTCGCGGGCCAGCCCCTCACGGATCAGCTCCTCGTCGAGCTCGAGCGCGAGGGCGACTGCGTGGCCGGATTCGGCTTCCACCTGGTAACCCTCCAGCGGCTCCATGTTGAGCAGTAGGTCGTCGGCGGTCAGGGTGTGGTCCTTGCCGTCGATCGAGATGCCGATCTCGCCGCCGGCCTCGACCGTCTCGGCGACGTGGTTCGGGTCGAGCCCGGCGACCGCGGCCGAGACCTGCGGCATCGACTTGCCGAAGCGGGGGCCGAGGGTGCGGAAGTTCGGCTTGACCAGGTAGCTGACCAGGTCGGACTGGTCGGTCACGAACTCGAGTTCCTTCACGTTCAGCTCGCCCTTGATCAACTCGGCCTGGGTCGAGATCGCCTCCCGCTCGGCGTCGGTGGCGACGACCACGGCGCGGGCCAGGGGCTGGCGCACCTTGGCCTTGGCCTGGGCGCGTGAGGCGCGGCCGAGCTCGACCGTCTGGCGGGTCGCGGCCATCGCCGCTTCCAGGTCCTGATCGCGCAGGGCCGAGGCCGGGGCGGGGAAATCGCGCAGGTGGACCGAGTCGGGCAGCGATCCGAACTCCCCGTCGGCGCCGCCGGCCAGGTTCTGGTGGATCTCCTCGGCGATGAAAGGCGTGAACGGGGCGAGCAGCGCCGCGACCTCGACCAGGCAGTGGCGCAGGGTCGCGAAGGCGGCGGCGTCGCCCTCCCAGAAACGGCGGCGGGAAAGCCTGACATACCAGTTGGAGAGCTCTTCGACGTAGGCGGCGATCGCTCGGCCGGCTGCGGTGCAGTCGAACTCATCCATCCTCGTCGTGACCTCCTCGACCGTCGCCTGGAGGCGGGAGACGGCCCAGCGGTCGAGGTCGGTCGGCTCGGCCGCGGGGTCGGGTGCGGCCGAGGCGTCGACGCCTTCGGCGTTGGCGTAGAGGACCCAGAAGGAGTAGGTGTTCCAGAGCGTGAGCAGGAAGGAGCGGAGTGCCTCGGAGATCGCCTCGATCGAGAAGCGGTAGCCCGCCCAGGGCTGCTGGGCAGTGAACAGGTACCAGCGGAAGGCGTCGGCGCCGAACTGGTCGAGCACGTCCCACGGCGCGACCACGTTGCCCTTCGACTTCGACATCTTCTGGCCTTCGCCGTCGAGGATCAGCCCGAGGCAGACGCAGTTCCGGTAGCTGGGCCGGTCGAAGAGCAAAGTCGATTCCGCCAGCAGCGTGTAGAACCAGCCGCGAGTCTGGTCGATCGCCTCGCAGATGTAGTCGGCCGGGAACCGCTCCTCGAATTCCTCCACTCCCTCGAAGGGATAGTGGAACTGGGCGAAGGGCATCGCGCCCGAGTCGTACCAGGTGTCGATCACGCTGATCACCCGCTTCATCTCCCCCTTGCCGCAATCGCAGGCCCAGGTCACCTCGTCGATGTAGGGGCGATGGAGGTCGTCGGGGACCGATCCAGCCTTGGCTTCGAGGTCACTGACCGAGCCGGCGCAGAAGGACTCGTCACAGGCTGGGTCGGAGCATTCCCAGATCGGCAGCGGGGTGCCCCAGTAGCGGTCGCGGGAAAGGGCCCAGTCGACGTTGTTCTCCAGCCAGCGGCCGAAGCGCCCCTCCTTGATGTGCTCGGGATGCCAGCCGATCTTCTCGTTGCCGGCCAGCATCGCGTCCCGCGCCTCGGAGGTCTTGATGTACCAGCTGGCCTTGGCGTAGTAGAGCAGCGGGGTGCCGCAGCGCCAGCAATGAGGGTAGGAGTGCTCGTAGTCGCTGGCCCGGAACAGGCGCCCGTTGGTGCGCAGATGCTCGATCAGTCGCTCCGTGACCTCAGGGTCCTTGACGAACTCGCCGGCGAAGCCGGTCACCCGCTCGTCGAAGCGTCCGTCGAGGCCGACCGGGTTGAAGAGGGTGCCCTCCGCCCCGCTGCCGGACGGGTCGTAGAGGCCATTGGCGATCGCTGCCCGGTAATCGTCCTCGCCGAAGGCCGGGGCGATGTGGACCAGGCCGGTGCCGTCGTCAGTGGTGACGAAATCACCGCTGATCACCGTGAACCGGCCGGAGTTCTCGGCCATGCCGGGGAAAGGCTCCGCGTACCCGCTGCCGATCAGGTCCGATCCTTTGAAGGTCCGTTCGGCGGCGGCCCCTTCACCGAGCACCTTCTCGACCAGTCCCTCGGCCAGGATCAGCTTCTCGCCCTCGAACTCGACCTCGGCGTAGGCCACGTCGGGAGCGACCGCGACCGCGTAATTGCCGGGCAGGGTCCAGGGGGTCGTGGTCCAGATCAACAGTGAGGCATCACGATCTTTCAGGGGGAAGCGCACGTAGACCGAAGGGTCGACCACGTCCTTGTAGCCCTGCGCGACCTCGTGTGAGGAGAGGGCGGTGCCGCAGCGCGGGCAGTAGGGCGAGACCCGGTGGCCCTCGTAGAGCCGGTCGGACTCGTAGAGCTCCTTCAGCGACCACCAGACCGATTCGATGTACTTCGAGTCCATGGTCACGTAGGGGTCGTCGAGGTCGATCCAGAAGCCGATCCGGTCGGTCAGGCGGTTCCACTCCTCGACGTAGGTGAAGACCGACTCGCGACAGAGCCGGTTGAACTCCTCGATCCCGTACTCCTCGATCTCCTGCTTGGAGGAAATGCCGAGCTGCTTCTCGACTTCGAGCTCGACCGGCAGGCCGTGACAGTCCCAGCCCGCCTTGCGTGGCACCCGATACCCGCGCATCGCCCGGTAGCGGGGGTAAATGTCCTTGAAGACCCGGCTCAGTACGTGGTGGGAACCGGGTCGGCCGTTAGCGGTGGGAGGTCCCTCGTAGAAGCTCCAGACCTCGGCCCCCTCGCGCTGCTTGAGCTGCCGTTCGAAAACCTTGCCCTGTTTCCAGCCAGCGTTGATCCGCTCTTCCATCTCGGGAAAGGACTGCTTGGGATCTACCGGCCGAAAAGACGACATGAGCAGGGGAGTTTATGAACTGGCCGCCCCAACGGGATCAGAGCATCTATGTCGCGATGATCCCGGGGAGCCGTGAGCGCGGCGGGACTGATGGGCGATGGGTGCTGCGGCCGGGAATTCAGGCAGTGCGCAGCTGAGCGATCTTTGCGCGAACCTCGCTGACGCCCGGCGAATCGCCGCCTCCGGAGGCGCCCAGCTCCCGGGCCAGGTGGCGGCCCGCCTTGACGATCCGTCGGCGCTTCCTCCTGCCCCGGCGTTGCCGGGTTCCGCCAGGTGCCTTTACGAAGGACCGGCTTTGCTTCCAGGTGCCTGCCGAGGCGTTCAGTTCTTCTTCGGTGATCGCGCCGCCAGTCACTTCGGGCTGCAATATGTCGCGCATCCACTCGCGTTCTTGGGGTGCCCCGAGGCGGTAGGCATAGATGAAGACCACGGCCGTGAAGATGATGATGCCGCCCATGACCAGGATCGTTGCGCCGCCACCGTCGGCGATCGCACCGGCTCCGTCCCAGACCCCATGGGAGATCACCGCTGCCGCCATGAACAAAACGCCGCGGCCGGTGCTCCGGGGCAGGGCCGGCGTTCCGATCAGGTAGATGAGACCGGAGCAGAAGAGCGCCGTGTAGACGGCATGGGAAAAGAACCCGGTTCCGCTGCGGACGAAGAACATCTCGATAGCCGCCTGAACCTGGCCGGCTCCACTGGACCCGGCCGCGGCATTGAAGGTGTAGATCAGGTCTTCGACGATTTCGAAGCCAAGGCCGAGAAAAGCGCCGACCAAGAGGGCATCCCAGACATTGCGAATCCGGCCTGGTGCCAGACTGAGGAGCAACAGAAACCCGGCCGCCTTCGAGCTCTCCTCGACGAACGGGGCGCTGAGGGCCGCCCACCAGTCGATCACGAAAGCGTGGCCGAACAACTTCCCGTAGATGCCCGAGAGGGCGTCGTTGGCGATGATCGCGAGTCCGAACACGGCTGCCACGCCGCCCCAGGCCAGCGCGGCAGTCAAGAGTTTGCGGGGCTGGCCTCCGTAGCGGTCAACCTTGCGGAAGATCAGCCCGAGGACGACACCGTACAAGCCCATCAGAACCACCGAGCTGAGCAGGGTGACGAACTCGAGATTGACGTTCGAGAGTTGCTTCCACATCTGGAAGGCGCCCCAGACCGTCAGGATCACAAACAGCCAGAAACAGGGGTTGCGCGGCTGTAGGAACTTGAACGGAAGCCCCCATCCGGACAGTTCAAGGGCCCGACGGCGACGCTCGAGTTCCTCGAGGTCGCCCGGTGCCTCGGTGGTAATTGCGGCCGCCGAAGTCATTTGCCGCCTCCCTGAGCCGCCTTGGCCGCTTTGGCATCGAAGGAGAAGGAGCCGAGCATCTCGCCGATCGCGTCGTCTTGATCGTCAACCTGGCTCGCCGGTCCGACCACCCTCACGGAAACACCGGTCCCTTCGACCACGAAAGCCGCAACCAGGCCCTCGCTGTCGGGCGCCGTGTAGTGCTCGAGGACGCCTGCCTCGAGAACCCATGGCGCCTCCGCCAGCTGAACCATCAGGGGATACTTCTCCCCGGTCGCGGACAGGGTCTCCTTGTCGTTGGAGAAGGGCGTCTTCGCGATCTCGCTGGCCAGCTCATCCGGCGTGCCCTTGAACGGCTGGGCCCAGACGTTCATCGTGATCGCCCCGTCGACCAGGGTCACCGGGGCACCCGGGGCATGGGTTCGCGTCTTCTCGCTGGTCCGCAGTCCCGCCTCCAGGTTCCACCCGACAGCCGGAGTGAAAGTGATCCCCGGGGCGAGCCGCAGCTGGTCACCCTTCTCGATCGGATCGTCGTACTTGAGCAGGTGGTTGACGAAAGGCACGACGGCCACCCAGAGCACCGCGACCACGAGCACCGGGATCGCCAGCTTGAAGGCCTTGCGGTCAGTGCCGTTACTCCCCCCATGCTCAGGCAATGCCTCAGGTTGGATCGCCATTTCGGAATGTCCAGCGCGACTGTTCAACTTGCTCCCCGGTTGCGAGACGGACAACAGGCTTTACGTCAGAGCTGTCCCGGGCGAACTTATATAGCAATCCCCTGACGAGATCGAGCCGTATCGTGGGACAGATTTGGCCCCTTTACGTGGCTATTCGGAGCAACCATACTTGAGGTCCGTGAGGGACGCGAAGGCCAAAAAGCTCGGGGAGTTCCTGAAAGCCAAACGGTCCCAGTCCGCGCCGGCTGACCTGGGTCTTCCCGAGAGCGGTCATCGCAGGGTCTCCGGCCTGCGCCGGGATGAAGTGGCCGCCCAGGCTTCGATCAGCACCGACCACTACTTGCGGATCGAACAGGGGCGGAGGAACCCCTCTGACGATGTACTCGAGTCAATCGCGAGGGTGCTGAAGCTCAGTCCGGAGGAACGCGAATACGTGTTCGAACTTTCCCGGGGGGCCGGAGCCCCCGGGTCAGACTCTCGCCGGGATCCAGAAGAACCACCGCTGATTCCGGCCGCGGTCAGTCAGGCGATGCATTCCATGCCGGTGCCGGCTCTCATCCACAACGGTCGCTTTGACTTTCTCGCAGCAAACCGGCTTGGCCGAGCGCTCTATGCGGATCTCCTGGAACGGCAGCCGGTTCAGCCAAATCTCGCCCGCTTCGCGTTCCTCGATCCATTCTCCCGGGAGTACCTGCCGGACTGGGGAGACATCGCTGACCAAGTGGTCGCCTCGCTCAGATGGGAAGTCGCCCGCTCGCCCCTGGACGAAGATCTGAGCGATTTCATCGCCGAGCTCGCGACTGCTGGAGATGAGTTCACAAGACGTTGGGAATCCCAGAACGTTGCTACCAATCGGCCAGGGTCAAAGCGCGTAAACCATCCCGTCGTCGGCCCGATGACCTTGAACTACGCATCGATGGAGATACAGGGTTCAAACGGGCTGTTCTTCTCAACCTTCACGGCCGAGCCCGGATCGCCATCCGAAGAGGCTCTAAGAGAGCTGGATAGATGGGCTGCTACCCGGGAGATGCAGTCCGAGGATCCAGCTTATGAAGAAGTGCGCTCTACGACAGGACGCGGGCTTTGAGGTCCTAACCCTCGAAGCTTGGCCTGGTGGGGTTCTCCGGGGAGGCGGAAATGCTCCCTGCCCAGTTCACAACACGAGTCAACCAATGGAGGCAACTATGAGAGTTACAGGTACCCGTACGAAGTATGTCTTGGCGGCCCTTATGATCGCCGGCACCGGTGTCTTTGCGGCCGGCTGTGGCGGGTCGGATTCGGACCAGGATGCAGCGTCGGAGATTCAGGAGCAGGCTGACGTCGCCAACGAGCAGACCGATCTGAGCCAAAAGTCGCGGTGCGACAACGGCGTTTCTGCCGGACCCAACACATCTTGCGCTTTTGCGATCAATGTTGCCGAGGCGTGGAAGGAGTCCGGGGGAACCGGCGACATCACCGTCCACAGCCCGACCACTGGCGAGGACTACACGATGAGCTGCGCCCCAGATGCCGAGGGAACCGTGTGCACGGGTGGCGACAACGCATCGGTCTATCTCACGAACTGATTCCGGTCAGGTCCCGGACAGTCCCTTTCCAGTTTCACTAACGACAGGACCTCCATGAGAAAGCCAGATATGAAGTTGACGTTTGTTCTTGTCGCACTTCTAGTGCTATGCGCGGGGCTGCTCGCCGCCGGTTGCGGAAGCAGTTCCGACGATGGTGGCGAGACTGCTGACCAGGCCCAACAGGAGATCCAGGAGCAGAAGGATGTCGCCAAGGAACAGGCCAAGAAGCGGGCTCAGCAGGAAATCCAGGAGCAGAAGGATGTCGCCGCTGCCCAGAAGGCCAAGGCCAAACAGAAGGCCAAAGATACGAAGGCCGAGATCCAAGAGCAGGCTGACGTCGCGGCGGCACAGAATGCGCCCGGTGCGAAGACGGACTGCGGCGGTGGCGTTCAGGCCGGTCCGAACACTTCCTGCTCTTTCGCCGAGAATGTGGCCAGCAAGTTCAAGTCAACCGGACAGTCGTCACTGAGCGTTTACAGCCCGACGACCGGCGAGACTTACACCATGAACTGCGGCCCCTGGAAGGATGCGGGCACCGTCTGCAAGGGCGGCAACAACGCCTCGGTCTACATCACGGGCTAGGCCCCAGGGCCGGACGAAGCTCGCAGCCGGATCGGCACCGACTGGAAACCACCTTGTTGCGGGCGCGCCCGGACCGGCGCCCGCCCAGGGTACGGTTCCAGGCTGGCGGTGGCAGCAAGCAGCTCCTCGACAACGACCCGGATCTCGAGCGTCGCCAGGCCCCGGCCAGGGCAGACGTGGGGTCCGATCCCGTAGACGAGGTTGCGGGCCGCGTTCTCGAGCGGCCGGAAGGCGTCGGGGTCCCCGAACGCTTCCGGATCCCGGTTGGCCTGGGCCCAGCCCAGATGGACCCGCTCCCCGGACGGGACCATCTGACCACCGGTCTCGACCGGACGGGTGGTCACCCGCCGGCTGGCGGTGAAAGGGTCGTCGATACGAAGCAGTTCGTCGATCTCGCGATTCATCTCATCGGGGTCCGGGCGGTCGTGACGCCAGCGGCACTGCAACTCGGGGTCTTTCGCCAGGCGTTCGACCACCACTCCGACGCAGGCGGCGATCGTGCCGAGATCGCCGGCGGTCCAGTTGCGGAGGATGCTGACGACCTCCTCGATCGCGAGCGGCCGGCCTTCGACTCGCTCGGCGAGCAGCTCCGCGGTCACCCCTCGGGGCGACCGAACCCCGGTTCCTGGACCGTCCTCGATCAGCGAGCGGATGATCCGGTCGAAGCTCTCCGCCACCGCCGCGTGGAGCTCGAGACGGCCCGAACGGGCGGCGTCCCGGTTCTGCTCCATCCATTCGAGCAACGGCGCCTCGGCCTCGGCCGGCCAGCCGAGCCAGGCGCTCTGGGCCCGCACCGCGAAGAGGCTGCCGATTCCCGAGACCGCGTCGACCCGGTGGTCGCGAGGCAGCGAACCGATCAGTCGGGCCGCGATCTGCCGGAATCGGCCTTCGAGCGGCGCGACTCGCTCGGGGGTCATGTACCGCTCGACCAACCCCCGGTAACGGGCGTGCTGCTCTCCGTCCATCCCGTTGGGGATGTTCAGGTGCCGTGAGACCCGGCTCGAGAAGGTCCGCGAGTCGAGCGCCGCGGCGACCACATCCGCGTGTCGCCGCAGGGTCCTGGTGCCGGTCTCGTCGCGATCGGCCGGGCACCCGGCCTGCCGACTGGCCTGCCCGGCGTTCATGCCGGACTCGGAGAAACGCCGGATCGTTCGGGGCCGGCGATCCTGGCGTAGGTGAGGCCGGCCCAGACGACTACCGCCCAGACGAGAGTGCCAAGAGTCAGGTGAGCGACGATCAGGCCGGCGTGCTTGCCCAGCCAGACGTTGAGCGCTCCGAGCAGCACCTGCAGCAGGACGAGCCCACCAGCCACCATCGCCGGCCAGCTCCGGATGCCTCGTCTCAGGGTAAGGACCGGCAAGGCGAGCACGGCGATGGTTGCCGCGAACATCAGCACCCGGTGAGTGAGCTGTGCGTTAACCATGCTGTCGCGCCCGTATGGCAGCAGTTGGCCACCGCAGGTCGGAAAGTCGGTCCCACAGGCGGTGTGGGCACCGCCCGACGGTTTGTCCGGGGTTCCCTCCCCTTCGGTTCCGGCGATGTATCCGCCGACGACGATGGTGGCCAGCACCAGGAACGCCGCGATGGCGGCCGTCACCGCGAGCCCATCGCTCGCGCGGTCGGTCTCCGGCTGCGAGCCCGGATTTGCCGCCCGGTACATGCCCAGCAGAAAAGCCAGGAGGATCATCGCGATTCCCAAATGCACCGCGACCAGGACCGAATGCAGGTTGTGCTCGACCGTAAGCCCGCCCAGAACGGCTTGGGCCAGCACCAGGCCGACCGTGAACACCGATCCCCGCATCAACCACGGAAGGTCACGCAGATTGCGGAAGGCCTGCCAGGCAAGGAGCAGGACCAGCACCGCGACCAATCCGGCGAGTACGCGGTGGGTGAACTCGACCAGGGTCGCCCCGCCGACCGAAGGGATCACCCGCCCGGTACAGAGCGGCCATCCCTCGAGGCCGCTGCCGGCAGGTCCGCAGCCGAGGCCCGACTCGCTCACCCTGACGATGCCACCGACGACGATCAGGGCGAAGGTAGCGAATGCGGTCGTGCCGGCGAGCCGTCGGAAACGAGTCAGGGCTTCGGCCCCGGATGTCAGCTCCGTGCTGGCCATCCCGGCGAGGATAGTTCGCGAAATCACCTCAGAATTGCGGATTTACCACATCCATCCTGCGGCTTTCCACCGGTGACCAGTCTCTAGAGTGGTGCGATGGATTCATTGGAGTTGAGGGGCAAGGTCGTACTGATCACCGGAGGTGCGCGGGGGATCGGCTTCGAGACCGCGCGGCTGGCCCGCGAACGAGGCGCCTCGGTCGCGCTGGTCGACCTCGAACGTGAAGTGGTCGAGGAGTCGGCCAAGGTTCTCGGCGGTGATTCGATCGGGGTCGCCGCGGATGTCACCGATCTCGGCCAGATGGAAGACGCGGTGGCCCGGATCGTCGAACGGCTCGGCCGGGTCGACGTAGTCATCGCCAGTGCCGGCATCACGCCGCCGAAGACCACTGCCCGGGCGATTGATCCCGCGGTCTGGGAGAAGGTCGTCGAGGTGAACGTGGTCGGCGTCTACAACACCGTCAAGGCGACGATCGAGCAGGTGGTGGCGAATCGCGGCCACATGGTCCTGATCGCCTCGGTCTACGCCCACGTCAACGGCGTCCTCAACACCTCCTACGCGGTTTCCAAGGCCGGGGTCGAGGCGCTCGGCCGGGCGCTCCGCTCCGAACTGGAACCGCATGGCGCCAGCGCCGGGGTAGCCTACTTCGGCTACGTCGAGACCGACCTGATCGGGCAGGTCTTCGACAATGAGCTGGCCGACCGCTTCCGCGAGAAGATCGCCCCCTCGTTCCTGACCAAGAAGATGCCGGTCAGCCAGGTGGCGGAGGCGCTGGTCGAAGGGATCCGTCACCGCGAACCGCGGATCGTCGAGCCCCCGGCCTGGCGGCCGCCGCTCTACATGCGGGGACAGGTCGGGCCGATCAACGACCGGCAGCTCGAACGCAACCCCGAGGTCGGCGAGTTCATCCGCGAGTTCGAGCGGCGGGACAT
>MKST01000001.1:46984-60932 GCA_001897355.1 Solirubrobacterales bacterium 67-14
GCCAAGGGGATCGGCTTCGAGATCGCCCGCCAGGCCCACGGCCGTGGAGCCTCCGTCGCCCTGCTCGACCTCGACGCGGCCGAAGCCGAGGCTGCGGCCGCGAAGGTCGGGCCGCGAGCGGCAGGTTTCGGTGCCGACGTGACCAGCTCCGGTGACCTCGAGCGGGCCTTCGGCGGCGCCCGCGAGCGGTTTGGCCGGATCGACGTGGTCGTCGCCAACGCCGGGATCGGCCCGGCCCAGATCTCGCCGATCCGCACCCAGGATCCGGCCGAGTGGACCCGGATCTACGAGGTCGATCTGTTCGGCGTCTGGCGGACGGTCCGGGCCGGCCTCGAGGACGTGGTCGGTGGCGGTGGCCAGTTCGTCCTGGTCTCCTCTTCCTACGCCTTCACCAACGGCTTGATGAACTCGGCCTACGCGACCGCCAAGGCTGGGGTCGAGGCGCTCGGCCGCGGCCTCCGCACGGAGCTGACCCCGCTCGGGGCCAGCGCCACCGTCGCCTATTTCGGCTGGATCGACACCGATCTGGTCTCCGATGCCTTCGCCGACCCGCTGGTCGACCGGGTGCGGAAGGACGTCCTGCCCGGCTGGATGACCCGCCGGGTACCGGTGTCAAAGGCCGGCCGGGTCGTGATCAGGGCACTGGAACGGCACACCCCGCGGGCGATCGCCCCGGCCGAGTGGAACGGCCTCTTCTACGCCCGCGGGCTGTTCGGCCCGATGTTCGACAAGCGGGCCGACCAAGACCAGGCGCTGGCTCAGATCATCACCGAAGCCGAAGCCCGCCAGCGCGACCAGGGTCGCGCTTAGCGGCGGTGTTTCTTTTTCTTCAGTTTCTTGACGGTCAGCACCGACTTGGCCTTGAGCTTCCCGTAACTGGCCGTGACCGTGGCCTTGCCTTTGGCCTTCCGCGCGGCCCGGACCTTGATCATCTTGCTCCCGTTGACGGTCCCGTTCGCACCCTCGGTGTCGAGGTTGATGACCACGGACTTCGGCAGCTTGACCTGCTTGTTCGATGACTTGAGCTTGATCCGGAACTTGTGTGGGGCCAGGCCCAGCTTGGCCTTGATCTTCACCTTCAGCTTGGTGGTCTTACCGGCCTTGATCTTGACCTTCTTCGGGCCCAGATAGACCCTGGTCACCACCGTCTTCGGGTCCCCGTGCGGCTCGCAGTTCGGCGGAGTACCGACCTGGCCGGGTGGGCATTTGCAGGTGTCGCCGTCCAGGACCGAACCGGTCGGGCAGACCTTGTGACAGGCGGGCGGCGTGCCTTCCTCGCCGTCGGGGCAGACCGGGATCTGCTCGCAGTTCGGCGCGTAGCCGGTGTAGCCGTCCGGGCACTGCTGCTCGGGGCAGCGCAGGCTGCCGTCCGGTCTGGGGATGCCCTTGTCGCAGAGGAACTGCTGCATCTGGGAGGGGAAGTCGGTGAAGAAGCCGTTCGCACCCTGATCGATCATCTTCTGCCAGAGTTCCGGGCCGTCGACGCTGCCGTTCTGCGGCCAGACGTGGATCGCGTAGCCGTCAGCCACGGCTTTGGCCTTCAGGACCTTGACCGTGTCCAAAGAGACGCCGTTCAATGGATAGGTATCTGGCGGCTGGAGGGCAACTGGGGTGGGCGTGATCGGGTCGTCATGGAGCGCGTAGTCGAGCAGCTCGTCTTGGCTGGCGGTCAGGGCCTTGTGCTCGGGGAGCAGCTGGTGGAATCGCTCCATCGCTCCCTGCCAGAAGGAGGCGACGATCACGTCCTCTGAACGTTCCGGCTCGTAGTCCTGCATGAGAGCGGCAAGCACGTCGGCGGCGTCGGTCGCCATCTGCTGGTTGTTGCTCGGCGCCTTCATGTCGATGTTGATCGGGGTGTTGGGAAAGGCGTCCAGGACCTCCTTGAAGGTGGCGATCCGGAAGTCGTTGCGGTTGTACCCGGCCGGTGGCTCGGGCCCGTCTTCGAGCGCCATGCCCCGGTATGGGTGCGGATCGCCCGGGTCGTAGTTGAAGTGTCCTTTGCCGGGGCTGAACTTGTAGGCGAAGTCCAACGTCTTGAGCTGGGCCAGGGTCATCTGATCGACCGTCATGCCTGCATATGGGGTGTTGGCGATGTCCGAGGTCGCGTTCGGGCTGGAGTCGTGAGTCACCACGAAGACCCCATCTGCGGTCACGTAACCGTCCATCTCCAACGAGTCGGCCCCGTTCTCCACGGCCTTCTTGAAGGCAAAGAGGGTGTTGGCCGGAGCTTCCTTGGCGCCACCGGCGTGGGCCATGTTCATGAAGTACTTGTTCTGCCAGAAATCGGTGGGTGGAGCCGCGGTCGCGTGACCCGCGAGCAGGCCGAACAGGACGGTCATGAGTGCAGCGATGGTGATGCGGTTCAGCATTCGTCTCCTCTTTGCCGTTACGGAACCCTGCTCCGCTGCGGCGTCTGATTCCCCCTGCGCCGTAGTGTACGAGTCTCGCGGGGATCGTTGTGAAAACCCGGAAAAGACCCCGAGGATGCGCTCAGGGCCGGGTGGCTTCTTCGAGCAGGTAGATGAAGGAGCCGTAGGGTTCGCCGGTGGCGCGTTCGAGGCCGACCTCGCAGGTTCGGTTCGAGGAGACGTAGCGGTCGGTCGGGACGGCCTTGACCTCTTGGGCTTCGGTCTCGGTGGCGCTGGCGGTCAGCTCCGGGTGGAGCATGCCCCGGTCGCCGGCGAAGCCGCAGCAGGTTGCGGTGTCCGGCACCTCGACCCTTTCCGCCACGGCCCGGGCGATCCGGGTGAGCGCCCGTTCGAGGCCCATGTGCCGGCCGGAACAGGTCGGGTGGACCGTGACCGACTCGGCCTTGTCGGTCACCTCGAGGCCGGGCAGCAGGTACTCCTCCGCCCAGCGGACCGAATCGAGGATGGTCAGGTCGGCGTGGCGGGCCGCGTTCTCCTCGCTCAGCACGCCCTCGCCGAAGTCCAGCAGCCCGTGGCCGCAGGAGGAAGCATCGATGACCAGCGGCAGGGTCCCGCCACCGGTCCAGCGCCAGATCCGCTCGACCGTCTGGTTCGCCTTGAAGGCATGGGCGCTCTTGTATCCCTTCGAGCTCCACGGCACCGAGCAGCAGGTGCCGGTGATGTCGGGCGGGATCCAGACCGGCTTGCCGGCCCGGGCGGAGACGGTGACCATGGCCTGCGGCAGGCTCAGGCCCGGATCCTCCTTCGAGCGGCCGAAGATCCGGTTGATGCAGGCGGGCATATAGACCGCGGCGGCGCCGTGGGAGCTGGTCTCGGGCAACTCCGGTGAGGCGGCCGGCGGCATCTTCTCTCCCCACTCGGGGACCAGGTCGGCGCTGATCGCCTTGCGGGCGGCCCGGGTCAGGCCGCGCATCGCCCCGTCCGTGGTGACGGTCGAGACGGCGCTGCCGAACTTGAGCCCAGTCCGGGCCAGCTTCTCGATCCGGTCCCAGCGCCGGGCCGCGCGCAGGGCCATCCGTTCGGCGGCGGGGGTGTGCTGCTCGGCCCGGAAGTCCTTGATGAACTTGCCGGTGTCGATCCCGACCGGGCAGACCAGCAGGCAGGAGCCGTCGTTGGCGCAGGTCTCGATCGCCTCGTACTCGAACTCCTCCAGCAGCGCCTTGAGGACCGGGGTGTCCTCGCCCTGCCGGACCATCTCCCGTCGCAGCACGATCCGCTGGCGGGGGGTGGTGGTCAGGTTGCGGCTCGGGCAGACCGGTTCGCAGAAGCCGCACTCGACGCAGGCGTTCGCCTCCTCCTCGATCTGCGGGGTGGTCTTCAGGTTCTGCAGGTGGGCCTGCCCGTCCCGGGTCAGGATCGCCCCCGGATTCAGTGCGTTCTCCGGGTCGGCCAGCGCCTTGACCCGCCACATGAAGTCGACTGCCTGCTCGCCCCACTCCCGGGTCACGTACGGGGCCATGTTGATCCCGGTCCCGTGCTCGGCCTTGAGCGCCCCGTCGTACTTGTCGCAGATCATCTCGACCAGCGCGTTCATGAAGGTCTCGTAGCGCCCCGTGTCCTCCGGCTTCGAGAAGTCCGGGGTGAGCATGAAATGCAGGTTCCCGGCCGAGGCGTGGCCGGCGACCCCGGCGAGGAAGCCGTGCTCGGCCAGCATCGTGCGCAGCTCGACAGCGGCCTCGGCGATCCGGGCCGGGGGCACGCAGACGTCTTCGATGATCAGGGCGGTGCCGGGCAGGCGCATCTTGCCGATCAGGCCGTGCAGGCCTTCGCGCACCTTCCAGTTGATCTCGACCGACTCCTCGTCGCGGACGAAGTTGGCCGGCAGGATCAGCTTCTCGGCATCGACGATCTCGAAGGCCTTCGCCTCCTGGGCGTCGAGGCTGGCCTGGTCCGGGCCGCCGAACTCGACCAGCAGGGCAGCCGACTCGGGGTCGAGCTCCTTGAAGTACTCGGGTGCGCCCGGCATGTTCCAGCCGGCGGTGATCAGAGCCGGGGCGACCATCAGCTCGACCGCGGTGGCGCCGGCCGCGACCAGCTCCGGCACCGGGTCGACCGCGGTCTGGATGTCGGGGAAATGCAGCCAGGCGGTGGTCGTCACCGCGGGCAGTTCGACCGTGTCGAAGGTGACGCTGGCGACGAAGGCGAGCGTGCCCTCGGAGCCGATGATCAGCCGACGGAAGATCTCGACCGGGGTCTCGCCGTCGAGGAAGGCGCAGAGCCGGTAGCCGGTGGTGTTCTTGATCTCGAACTTGTGCCGGATCCGCTCGGCCAGCGCCCGGTCGGCGAGGATCTCCTCGCGGATCTTCATCAGGCCCGAGGCCAGCTCCGGCTCCTTTGCCGCGAAGGCTTCTTCCGCGTCATCGGCCTCGGTGTCGATCAAGGTGCCGGAGGGCAGCACGAAGGTCATGCCGGTCACGGTCGAGTACGAGTCATAGGTGACCCCGCAGCGCATCCCGCCCGAGTTGTTGTTGACCACGCCGCCGACCGTGGCGATGTCGGTCGAGGCCGGGTCGGGGCCCAACTTGCGGCCGTAGGGGGCGAGCACCTTGTTGGCGTGGCCGAGGACCGTGCCGGGCTTCACCCGCGCCTTCATCCCATCTTCCAGCACCTCGACCCCGGTGAAGTGCTTGCGCACATCGACCAGGATGCCCGCCGTCTGGCCCTGGCCGTTCAGGCTGGTGCCGCCGGAGCGGAAAGTGACCGGGATTCCTTTGCGGCGGCCGAACTCGAGCACCGCCGCCACGTCGGCGGCGTCGTGGGCCATGACCACCGCCTGCGGCAGGATCCGGTACGGGCTCGCGTCGGAGGCGTAACGGATCAGGTCGGTGGCCCGGCCCAGCAGCTTCTCTTCACCGAGCAGCGCGGTCAGCTCGCTGCGCAGCGGCTCCGGGGTGCCGCCGGCGACCCAGTCCGGTGCCCGGTCGGAAGCCGGCTCGCCCGCTTCCGGGGTGATCTTCATGACATCCGGTTCGAGCAGTGGCACCGTGGGTTCCTTTCTCGGGTTCGGTCCTGGAGGCCGCCTAGAACAGGGACATGCCCGGCTCGACGGGAACCTCGACCAGGCGTGGCTTCGAGTCGGCGATCGCTTCCTTCAGCGCTGCCTCGACTTCTTCGGCGCTGCTCACGGTCGTGCTTTCGATCCCGTAGCCCTCGGCGATCTTCGTGGTCTCCAGGGCCGGCAGGTCGAGGCCTGGCGCGTCGGACACCTGCTCGACCTCGGCGAACCACTTGAGGATCCCGTACTCCTCGTTGCGGAGGATCAGGAAGGTCACGGGGACGTCGTAGGCGGCGGCGGTCCAGAAGGCGGTGACCGCGTACTGGACCGAGCCCTCGCCGAGCACGCAGACCACAGGCCGGTCCTCGGCATAGCCGATGCCGACCGCGGCCGAGAGGCCGAAGCCGAGCCCGCCGCCGGCCCCGAAGAAGTAGCTGTTCGGCTTCGAGATCCGCAGCTGGTTGCGCAGCGCCATGGTCGAGGTCGGGGCTTCGAGCACGATCACCGCGTCCTCGGGCAGCACCTGCTTCAAGGTGTTCATCACGGTCGAGGGGTTGAGCGGGTCGGTCTCCTCGATCCGGGTCGGGCCGGGCCACGGCTCGACCGCGGGCCGATCGGTGCCGTCGAGCTCGCCGTTCAGCGCCGCCATCGCCAGCTTCACATCCGAGATGATCGCCTCGCCCATCGGGGCGCGGGCCGCCTCATCCGGATCGGAGGTGATCTGGACCAGGCTCGAATCCTCGCCCAGGAACGGGCCGGGCATGTAGGGGTAGTACGGAAAGACCGAGGAGCCGACCACCAGGATCAGGTCATGCTCCTTCAACACCTCGCTGACCGCGGCGATGCCCGGGGGCAGCACGCCACGCCAGTGCGGGTGGCTCTCGGGGAAGCCGAGTCGGCCACCACCGGTCGCGGGCGAGGCCCAGACCGGCAGGTTCTGGCCCTCGGCCAGGGCGATCGCTTCCTCCCAGCCACCGGCCGCGTCGATGTCGGGACCGGCGACCAGGACCGGGTTCTTCGCGTCCTTCAGGCGGGCGGCCAGGCCGGTGATCGCAGCCGGGTCGGCACCGGTGCGGCCGCTGACCGCGCGGTCGATCACGTTCTGCGCTTCGGCGGCGTCCATCTCGACGTCCCAGTCGTCCATCGGGATAGAGACCATCACCGGGCCCATCGGCGGCGTCGCCGCCAGGTGGACCGCGTGGGCGAGGGCCAGCGGCACATCCTCGGCCCGGGCCGGCTCGTAGGAATACTTGACGAAGGGATCGGGCACGCGGATCGCGTCGCGGTTGGTCAGGTTCGCCTGCATCGTGACCTGGGCGCGGACCTGCTGGCCGACCGTGACCACCACCGGCGAGTGGTTCGCCTGGGCATTGAAGAGGGCGCCGACCCCGTTGCCGAGCCCGGGTGCGGTGTGGAGGTTGACCAAAGTCGGCTTGCCGGTGACCTGCGCGTGACCGTCGGCCATGCCCACGACAGCGGCCTCCTGCAGGCCGAGCACGTACTCGAAATCGTCCGGGTAGTCGGCCAGCATCGGCAGCTCGGTCGATCCCGGGTTGCCGAAGATCGTGGTCATCCCCAGCTTGCGGAACAGGTCGAAGGTGGCTTCGCGCACGGTAGGCATGGCCGCAGCCTATCGGTGATCGATAGGTGAACGACCGGGTACGGCATTCCTCGCGCGGCGGACCGCTCGCGTCGTCGGTGCCGGATCGCCCGGCTCGGCCTGTCAGGATTGGTCCGTGCGCAAATCACTCGCGATCGCCCTCGCCCTTCCCGCTCTTGCCCTGCCCTTCGTCGGCTGCTCCGACGGGCGGCAGGTCGCCACCCCGCCAGCCTGCATGAGCGCGGCCCAGGACTGGGTGACCGCCCTGGCCGCCGCCCCGGACCGCGTCCTGATCGACCAGGCCAACCCGATCAGCGACTGCCTGCCCAAGTACCAGGGCGCCGCTCAGATCCAAGAGGTCGGAGACACCGCGGTCGAAGCGGCGACCCAGCTTTCCGCCTTTCTCGAGGCCGGCAGCGGGGGACAGGCCGGAAAGGACTCCGAAAGCTCGGCCGAGGCCGCGCTGATGGCCGGCTACCTGGTCGGTGCCGTCGAGAAGGGTGCGGCGAGCACCAGCGGGATCCACGACACCCTCGTCCAGCGGGTCAAGGCAGCCGCGACCAACCACCTGGACGAGGCGAGCCCCAAGGTCCGGGCCCAGTACCGCAAGGGCCGGGAGGCCGGCCTCGAATCCGGCTGAAAGACTGTCAGCGCAAGTCAGTCCCACAGGAAGAAGGCGTTGAAGTGAGCGAGCAACTCTGGGGTGGTGAGACCACCAAGGCGATTCAGAACTTCCCGGTCTCCGGCGAGACGATCCCGCCGTCACTGGTCAAGTGGCTGGGGCTGATCAAGGCGAACGCGGCCAGGGCCAACGCCGAGCTCGGCCTGCTCGACGCCGACATCGCCCAGCGGATCGCGGCGGCCGGCGACGAGGTCGGGGCCGGCAAGCATGACGACCAGTTCCCGATCGACATCTTCCAGACCGGTTCCGGCACCTCCTCGAACATGAACTCGAACGAGGTGATCGCGAACCTGGCCGGCGAGGGCGTCCACCCGAACGACCACGTCAACATGGGCCAGTCCTCGAATGACGTCTTCCCCTCCGCCGTCCACCTCGCCGCGCTCGACCAGGTGACCCACGACCTGCTGCCGGCGATGGAACGGCTCGCGGTCGCGCTCTCGGCCAAGGCCGATGAGTTCAAGGATGTGGTCAAGGCCGGCCGTACCCACCTGATGGACGCGGTGCCGGTGACCCTCGGCCAGGAGTTCGGCGGCTACGCCTCCCAGGTCCGGCACGGCATGGACCGGGTGCGGGGAACCCTCGCCCGGGTCGGCCAGATCCCGCTCGGCGGTACTGCCACCGGCACCGGCCTCAACACCCACCCCGAGTTCTCCGCCAAGGTGCGCGGCCTGCTCGAAGCGGAATCCGGCCTCGCGATCGCCGAGCCCCATGACCGCTTCGAGGCCCAGGCCAACCGTGATTCGCTGGTCGAGCTCTCCGGGGCACTCAAGGTCTACGCGGTCTCGCTGAACAAGATCGCCAACGACCTCGCCCTGATGGGGGCCGGCCCCCGGGCCGGACTGGCCGAGATCAGCCTGCCGGAGCTTCAGAAAGGTTCGTCGATCATGCCCGGCAAGGTCAACCCGGTGATCCCCGAAGTGGTGATCCAGGTCGCCGCCCAGGTGGTCGGCAACGACATGGCGATCACCATGGCCGGTTCGCAAGGCCAGTTCGAACTGAACGTCCGGGTGCCGCTGATCGCCCGCAACCTGCTCTTCTCGATTCGGATCCTGGCCAGCGCCAGCCGGCTGCTGGACGAGAAGTGCGTGGCCGGGATCGAGGCGAACCTGCCCCGCAACGAGCAGCACGCCGAGGCGACCCTGGCCACGGCGACCGCGCTCAACCCCTACATCGGCTACGACAAGGCCAGCGAGATCGTCAAGGAAGCCGCGGCCTCGGGCCGCTCGCTGCGCGAAGTAGCGATCGAAAAGGGAGTCGAAGAAAAGATCCTCGACGAAGCCCTGGACCACCACAAGATGGCCAACCCCCATAGCTGAGCAGGGACCCGGTTTAGCCTGTTGCTCCTGGGCCGGTGTCTGTGTGGGGTCCTTGGTGTGCACAGTCCCAGTCGGACCCCACACAGACACCGGCAAATCACCGGCCGAAGAGCCCTGCTGGTAGTGGGAGAAGTCGAGTTGACTGTCCTAATGGGGGGGAAGGTGGCGCAGGTCTTGAGTCGGATCGACGTAAAACCTGCGTCACCACCGGTGCGAAACTTTCTGGAGGCGCGTATTGTTTGTTAGTCAGATGAGCGTGATCTCGCAGGTATCGAGGGAAAACAAGGCGATCGCCGTCGCCCTCGTCCTCGCCTGGCTGGCATTGGGCGCTCTCTCGGTGATGATCGCGCTGATCACCGCGCCGGCGTTCGTTCTCTTCTTCGTCCTGAGCCTAGGTTTCTTCCCTGGGGAAGAACTCATCGTCAAGGCGCGGAAGCTCGCGACCAGGCCACGAGAGTGGTCTCGTCCGGTTCTCCTGGCGGTTCCCGTTCTTCCGCTGGCTTCCAGGCCGGTCGGCCTGCGGCTGGCTTTTGCCCTGGCGGTCAGGCCGCCTCCAATTCTCCGGTAGTTCCGACTCGCTCCTTCGCCCATGGGTGAAGGAACACCGAATAGCCGGACAACCGAAAGACGCGCGCATGCGTGTCCCTACGCACGCGTGTCCTCCCGGTTTCCGGCTGCTGGTCGGCGGAATTCGCTTCCGGTCGCCAGCACCGAATGACTGGAGAAACAAATGGAAAGCAGCAAGAAAATTGGCGCGATTGTCGCGAGCCTGGCCCTTGGCCTCCTCACGATCCTCGCCCTCCCCGTTGCCGCCGATGCCCAGGCGGGCCACGGCAAGAAGAAGACCAAGACCCAGAAGGTCGCGATCGGATTCAAGGCGTTGAACGGTTCCACGCCGGTCAACTGCAGCCAGCCGATCACCGGCCTGGGAACCACCTCCCGTACGGCCAAGCTGGCTGATCTCCGCTTCTACGTCTCAGACGTGAAGTTGCTTCGCAAAGGCGGCGGATCGGTGAAAGTAAAGCTCCCGGGAAGCTCGAAGTGGAACTACACCAAGGGGAACTCGGCGGTGACGCTGATCGACCTCGAGAACGGGGCTGGAGCTTGCGTGGCCGAAGGGACGAACGCGACCAATGCGTTCGTCCGGGGCAAGGTCCCCAAGGGCAAGTACGTCGGGGTCCGGTACAGCGTCAGCGTTCCCGACGCGCTCAGCCACACCGATCTCACCGCGATGCCGGCACCGCTGAATCTGACCGCCATGGGCTGGTCCTGGCAGTACGGCCGCAAGTTCATGAAGATCGAGCTCAGCGAGGGAGACACCCCGGCCTGGGCCTCGAAGATCTACTACCTCCACGTCGGGAGCACGGACTGCACCGGCGATCCAGCGGCGGGCGAGAAAGCAAAATGCGCCTTGCCGAACCGGAATCAGGTGACGCTGAAGAAGTTCAATCCGGCCAGACAACGGATAGCGATTGACTTCAAGAATCTGTTCGGCGGGGTCAACATCGCCGGCGAGTCCATGGACATGGGCATGGGCGACGACATGAGCGGCATGATGGACATGGGGGGCTGCATGTCGGCCACCGATTCCCCTGATTGTGAGCCGCTCTTCAAGACACTCGGGCTGAAGCTCGGCACCACGAAGAAGACCGGTCAGACGGCTTTCCGGGTCGTCCGGAAGTAGCCGTGGGGCGGGGTCGAAAGAAGGAACCAGGCAGGTTTGCGGCCTCGCGCCGATTCACGTCGAGGGCCTTGGCGCTGGCGGCGGCATTGCTCGCCGTCAGCGCCACCGCCTTTGGTCTTCAGGCATCGGAGGCCTTGAAGGCCCCCAACAACGACTGGAACTGGGCGCTGCCTCAGGGCTTCCCGCAGCCGCGGGTGCCCGCAAGCAACCCGATGAACCGCGGGAAGGTGGCGATCGGGCATCGGTTGTTCTACGACACGAGGCTTTCCGGCAACGGAACCCAGTCGTGTTCGTCCTGCCACTTGCCGGAGCTGGCTTTCACCGACGGCAAGACCACCCCGGTCGGCTCGACCGGTGATGTGCTTCCCCGCAATGCGCCGTCGGTCGCGAACTCGGCCTACCACAGGACATTCACCTGGGCCAATCCTGCTCTCACTTCTCTCGAGAGTCAGATGAACGTTCCGTTGTTCGGCACGAACCCGGTCGAAATGGGGGTCAGCGACAAGAACAGGGGGAAGATTCTGCGCCGGATCAAGCGAGATCGCTGGTACAAGAAGCGCTTCCCGAAGGTCTTCCGCTGGTCGAAGAAGCCGGTCAGCTGGTTCAACGTCGTCCGTTCGATCAGCGCCTTCCAGCGCAGCATCGTCACCGGCACCTCGAAGTACAACCGGTTCCTGGGAGACAAGGCGAACCTCGCCTCCGATGAGCGTCGGGGCCTCAGCCTGTTCATGGGTGAAGAGGGTGAGTGTCACCACTGTCACGGCAGCTTCATCTTTGATGATCAGTCGACCTACGCCGGCGCTCCGGTCGAGCGGCTGAAGTTCCACAACACCGGCCTGTACAACGTCGGCGGAACCGGGGCGTATCCGACCGGAAACCAGGGTCTGTACGAAATCACCGGCAAGAAGAAGGACATGGGAGCGTTCCGGGCGCCGTCGCTTCTGAACGTTGCGCGGACGGCCCCTTACATGCACGACGGTTCGGTCAAGACGCTGATGGATGTCGTGGACATCTACGCCCGGGGCGGCCGGATCATCACCGATGGTCCCTACGCCGGCGACGGGGCGAAGAACCCTCATAAGGATCCGCTGATCTCGGGGATCAACCTCAGCGAACAGGACCGCAGAGACATCGTCGCTTTCCTAAAGACGCTGACCGAGAAGGACTACTCCAAAGACCCGCGATTCTCCGATCCATTCAAGAAAAAGAACAAGAGGAAGTGAAATGAGCGAAAGCATGAGCATGAAGACAATCTGGGGACTGTTTGGTGGGGTGCTGGTCGCCGCGCTGCTGATGTTCGGTGGACCGGCGGGCGAGGCGGAAGCCCATACCAAGCCCACCTTCACATCGGCGAACAGCAAAGTGCTGCGGATCTACTTCGCCCAGCCGATACGTCGCGGAACCGTCCGAGTCAGGAACGCCCGCGGGAAGGTCGTCTCGAAGGGCCGTGGAGGCCGGGATCCACGCAACATCAGCGTCCTCAAAGTGGGTCTCCGAAACGTGCGCAACGGTCTGTACAAGGCGACCTGGAGCATGATCGCCCTCGACGGCCACCGCCAGACCGGAACCTTGCGCTTCAGGGTCAGGTAGGCGCATGCCCGTTCGGCTCACGCGTCTCATCGTCGCGACGGTTGCCCTTGCGTCGGGCTTGTCGGCTGCGCCGCCGGCCGGCGCGCACATACAGATTCAGCCGACCGAGGTCGCACCCAAGGACGCGGCGTTGTTCACGCTGCTCGTGCCGGGGGAGTCGGGCACCGGAACGACGAAGGTCGAACTCAAGGTGCCCCCGGGCGTCTACCCGTTCTCCTACGAAGAAACACCTGGGTGGAAGCGGAAACTGGTCAAGAAGCCGAACGGCATGGTGGACCGGGTCGTCTGGACGGGGCATGCCGTCCCAGATGGCCTGGTCCGGTTCACCTTCCTGGCCGGTACCCCGGAAAAACCAGGAACGATCAAGTGGGCCGCGATCCAAACCTACGCCGGCGGCCAGGAAGCCCGCTGGATCGGTGAACCCGATTCAGAAAACCCCGCCCCGTTCACCGAGGTGTCGAACGCCGCCCTCCCTCAGAATGCGGGCGGAGAAAGTGCCCCGGGCGGGGAATCTGCTGCTCCCGAGGTGACGGCATCCGATGAGGGCACGGATTGGCCCCTCACCGCCGCCGCTCTGCTCGGCTTCTTCTTCGGGTTGTCCTCTCTCGCGATTCTCTTGGTGAACCGAAAGAACTCCGCGCGAAGCTGATGCCCCTACGTAGTCCCGCACCAAGGAAAAAGCACAACCCCCGAGGTCAAAAGCAACCGGCCCCGCGGCGTGACCGCCAGGTCAGTGGCGCTTGTGCTTCTTCTTTTTCTTGATCACCTTCACGTTGGCGACCGCCTTCTTGCCGGCTGCCGTGACCGTGATCTTGGCCTTGCCGCGGGCCTTGCCGAGGGCGCGGACCGGGACCTTGACGGTCGCGGTCTTGCCGGGCTGGATCTTCGCGATCACGACCTTCGCCTTCTTCTTGCCCTTCACCTTGACCCGCTTGTTCGATGACTTGATCGAGACCTTGACCTTCTTCGCATCCGCCGTCGCGGTGATGAAGTTGGTCACCTTGATCGTCAGCTTGAACTTCTTGCCGGCCTTCAGCTTGCGCTTCTTCGGGCCGACCGTGACCTTGTTGACGATCGCCTGCGGCTTGCGGGGATCCTTGATCAGCAGTTCGACGTTGCGGTCGCCGGGGGTGCCTTCGCCGCACTTGATCGAACCGCAGGCCTCGGCCCCGGTCTGGTTCTCGTTGTAGCCGATCACCCGCGAGAGCGAGGCGAGGTCGTCGGTGCTCATGTTGGCGGCGCTGGTGCCGTCGGCGGGGGCGTCGACCCCGGCGGCCTGGTCGATCACGGTGCCGAAGATCGAGAGGTTGCCGTCCCGGTCGTCGAAGATCTGGACCAGGCGGTTCTGCTTCGGCCAGTCGGCGAGGGCGGCGGTGCGGACGCTCCAGAAGCCACTCTGGCCATCCGGCGCCGGGTAGGGGGTGATCTCGTTTTCGTGGCTGTGACCGGCCACCCAGGCGACCACGTTCGGGTATTTGTGGAGCATGGTGACCACGTCGTCGCCGAGGTGGATCGGGGTGGACTGACGCGGGTCGCCGTCGCAGCCGGGGGCTTCCTTCGGGTCGACCACGGTGCAGCTCTTGGCGTTCTCATCCGGCACGTCGGCGGTCATGCTGACCGGGGCGTGATGGGAGAAGAGGACGACCAGCTCG
>MKST01000001.1:61132-110056 GCA_001897355.1 Solirubrobacterales bacterium 67-14
TCCATCGCTTCCTTCTTGGAGACCAGGTGGCGGTCCGGGTCCGGCGGGACCTCCATGAAGTAGTCCGGGGTGTTGCTGCGGATGGTGAGCAGATCCTGCGCCGTGAAGTTCGGGTTGGTCACGAGGGCCAGCAGCGGCGAGGTGGAACGGCCGCTGTTGGCCGCGTCGTCGTTGATCGGCTTCAGGCAGCCGGTCGCGATCTGGTTGAAGATCTGGCTGCCCCAGCCGTTGCCCTGGACCAGGTTGTCGTGGTTGCCGAAGACGAAGTAGGACGGCACCTTCAGGCCGGTTGCCTTGAAGGGGCGCTGGGCCCGGTCCATCAGGCCCGGGTACGAGGGCCAGTCGGTGAAGGGATTGACGGTCACCGGGCCGGGGTTCGGCTGATCCGGATCCCAGAAGTAGCCCATGGTCGGGGCGGGCCACAGGTCACGGTCCTGCACGCCGGTGTACTTCGAAGGGTCATTCGCGTTCAGCACGTTCATGCCGGTCGGGCAGAGCGGGTTCTTGCCGACCGCGGCGGAAGGGTCGGTCCCGGTGCCGGGGTTGACCGTCTTGCCCTCGACCAGTTCGAGGTTCCACAGCGCCTCGTTGTACTGGTTGTTGTCGGTGGTGTCGCCGGTGTTCATGACGAAGTCCATCTTCGGCTTCACACCGCCCTTGGCGAGGCTCGGCGGCTTGGTCGAGAAGGCGTTGAACTGGCGGATCATCGCGTCCTCCTCCTGCGGGTTCAGGGCCTCGCCGGGGCGCCAGGCAGAGGTGAAGGCGCCGCCGAGGGGATCGAGGAACTCGACTCGCAGCGGGCTTTCCTCGTCGGCCAGCTGGAAGTCGGTGATCTGGCCGAAGTAGCTGAGCGAGGTCCGGCGCTTCTCGCGGCCGGGGACGGCGGTGCCGAGCGCGACGCCGCCTTCCTCGGAGCCGTCGCGGACCGTGTAGCCCTCACCGGGCCCGGTGGTCAGGAAGTTGAAGCCGGCCGACGAGTCGGGCACGATCCGCTGATTGACGGTGCTGACCCCGGTGTTGTCGCCGGTCGCGGCCTGGGCGATCGCGACTCCCATCAAGCCGAGCACGGCGACGAGCGCAGCGGCAACTTTGTTCCTGAACCGGTTCATGAATTCTCCTTGCGGCCGATTCCCCGAACCGGCCCTTGGCTGACAGCGAGTTGCCGGCGCTAACCCATGCGCCTGCGGGGACGATGGCGACACGTTATCGCCATGTAAAGAAACCGGTCAAAGGCCGACTTGTTGCGGCCGGATGCAGACGAGCCCCGCCCGACGTCAGCCGGGCGGGACTCGTTGCCGGAGACGACCGGTTGTCAGCGGCGGGCGCCCAGTTTCATGCGGGCCGTGGTGATGCCCAGCCCGTCCGCCGTGCTTCGCGCCTGGGCGTTCCTCAGGGCGCCGAGCGGCGCCTTCCGCTTCGCCCTCACCGTGAAGGAGAACGAGACGGTTTTTCCGGCGGCGAGCTTCGCTCGCTTGCCGCAAAGCCGACCGGAACGGAAGCCGGAAGGAACCCGCAGGCAAGTGAGGACGTTATCGGCCGGCGCGTCACCCGTGTTGGTGGTGCGGACGGTCACCTTCACCGTCTTCCCGCGCCGCACCCTGGCCTTGCCCGGATTCACTCGGACGCCGAGCTTCGCCGAACCGGTCGACGGGTTCGTGCCGGCGATGCCGACCCCGGTCAGGCTGATGTCCCGCGGCAGGCTTTCGCTGTCGCTGACCACCCGCAGAGTCGCGTTTCGTTCGCCTTCGACGGTCGGCGCGAGGCGGACCTTGATCTGACAGGAGTCGCCTTGGCCCACGAACTCGTCGACACAGTTGCCGGCCGAGACGAGGAAGTCGCTGGCGTCCGGGCCGAAGACCCGCATCCTGGTCACTTCATTCGCATGGTTCGGGGCGGCAACGTCAAGGCTGACCGGGCTGCCGACGCCGCCGACCGGGGCCTGGCCGGCATCAACCGAACTGGCCGGGGTGAAGACCGGCGTGCCGCAGTCACCCGAGTTGAGGTCGTAGACGCAGATCTCGTGCGCTTCCGAACGGCCTTGTGCGCCGAGCGGGCTGGCTCCGAAAGCTGCGTCCGAGTTCTCGCGGACAGCCTTGACCCAGGCCTCGCCGGTCTGGTTGATGCTGAGCGTCGCGTCGCCGGCGCTGTTCGACTTGGCCGTACCGATCTCGACCCCGCCGACCGTGGTGCTGTCGTACAGGGACCGGGCCGGTTCGGCCAGCCTGCGGATCGTGGCTGCCAAGAAGCTCACCTTGAAGCTGAAGAAGTCCAAGGTCCACAAGGGCGGGAAGCAGCGGGTGAACGTATCCGGGCTCGCCGCCTTCGAACCGGTCCGGATCGTCTACAAGGGCAAGAAGATCGCCGCCCTGAAGGCATCCGCGAAGGGCACCGTCGCCAAGGCCTTCAAGGTCGGCAAGGCGGTCGGACTCAAGAAGATCAAGGTCTTCGGGGTCACCAAGGATCGCCGCGGCGTCAAGGCCTTCAAGGTCAGGAGGTGATCTCGGCCGGCAGGTAGCCCCGGAGTGAGTTGACGACGAGAACCTGGCTGGCGGTCCGGAGTTCGCTCAGGCGAACCGGCCGCTCAGCCACGTTCTCGCCGTCCCGGCCGGCAAGTTCGACGAACCGCTGTCGGCCGACCCCGGGCAGGATGCGGCCGTCCAACGGTGGGGTGGCGAACCCGCCGTCGATCCCGGCCGCGAAGACGCTGGCCCAGGCCGCCTCCAGGACATAGCCATCGAGGTCGACCAGCAGGGGGACTGCCGGCGCGACGGCGGCCGCGAGCGCGTCGAGCAGGCGACGGTCCCGCCACTTGTGGGCGCCCAGTCCGCCCGGGACCGTGACCGGGGCGAGGCGCACCGGACCGAGCAGGCCGGCCAGAGGAGAGAAGGTCATCTCGATTCGCTGGCCGGGGACGAAGTCGATCCGCAACCGCAGGTCGCCTTCCGTGTCGGTTACTTCGGACAGGATCCGATCGGCGAGCTCGCCGGGGAGGGACTGGTCGTAGAGGGTGGAGACGCTGGCTCGAAGGCGGGCCAGGTGGTCTTCGAGGTTGACCGGACGGCCGTCCGAGACTCCGAGCGTCTCGAAGATGCCCGCCGCTGGATCCGGGCGCGGCGAAGCGTGAGGGCCGAGGCGCCGGACAGCCGGCGCGTCGGCCGGGTCTGCTGCTTGCGCGGCGGTGGCCCCGATCGCGTCGAGCAGAGGCTTCGCCTTGGAGGCTGCCTCCTCCGCTTCGGCTTCCGGATCGGAATCGGCGACGATGCCGCCGCCGGCGTCGAGCCAGACCTGCTCGCCACTGACCTCGAAGGTCCGGATCGCCACGTTCAGTTCCAGCCCGGCGCAGGGGGAGGCGAAGCCGATCGCCCCGGTGAAGGCCTGCCGCGCATTCGATTCCAGTTCGGCGATCGTCTCGATCGCCGCCAGCTTCGGCGCCCCGGTGACCGACCCCGGCGGAAAGGTTGCGGCCAGCAGGTCGGCGTCGTCTACCCCCGGCTTCAGTTCGCCTTCGATCTCGGAAACCAGATGCCAGACGCCCGGGTGTGCCTGCGGCTCGGCCAGCGCGGTGACCTCGACGCTGCCCGAGCGGCAGACCCGGCCGAGGTCGTTTCGCACGAGGTCGACGATCATCGTGTTCTCTGCCAGGTCTTTGCCCGATCCGGCCAGCTCGGCCCGGGCGGCAACGGCGGCTTCATCGTCTGCCGGTCGAGGCCGGGTGCCCTTGATCGGGGCGCTGCGGACGCGGTTGCCGCGCCGCTCCAGGAAGAGCTCCGGCGAAAGGCTCGCGATCGCCTGCTGACCGTCACCCAGGTACGCGGCGCGGTCCGGCTGGAGGGCGCCGGCGGCCTGGCTGAAGAGGTCGACGGGATCCCCCTCCAGGGTCGAGCGCAGCCGCAGCGAGACATTGGCCTGGTAGAGATCCCCGGCGGCGATGCGCCCGCGGCATGCCTGGACCGCTCGGGCGTGGCCCTGCGGCCAGGGGTCGGAGCGCCACGGCCCGGTGCTGAAACTACGACGGGGAGGCGCGCCGTCGAGCAGCCGTTTTCTCAGCAGTTCCAGCCGTTCCTCGAGGGCCTTCGCACGGGCCTCCGTCCAGAGCGCCTCGAACCACCACTGGCCGCTGCGGTCGAGGCGCAGCAGATGGTCGTACCAGGCCAGGGAGAACCGCGGGAGGCGCTCCGGCGAAGGGGGCTGGGCAGTCGGGGTCTCGCCGGGGACGCCGAGCCCGAATCCGAGATAACCGAACCAGCCCCCGCCGACGAAGGGCTCCGGCGAATCGTCGTCGGTCACGACTCGCGGCATCGAGACGTCACTCTCATTCCCGGCCAGCGCGAAAGGATCTTCGTCCTCTGCGGCCACCCGCACCGGTTCCGATCCGACCAGGGCGCCGCCGTCGGCCCACTCTCCGATCAGCGCGAAGGGACGCGAATGCCCCCGTACGATTTGAGCCTCGTACCCAGGTCGGACCGACCCTTCGAGGGCGACCCGGAAAGGGCGAACCTTCTGCTCTTCGTCCTCGGCCACGAGGCAAACGTAGCGATCTTCGGTTCGATGGCTAACGAGCCCCAAGGTATTCGAGGTCGAGCTCGGCGAAGCGATGGAAGTCGGAGTCGAAGGTAGCGAAGATGGCGTTGTGCTCAATCGCGATTGCGGCGAAGCGCGCGTCCGTGATGTCGCGGCCCGTGACGCTGTGTTCGATCATCAGTCGACCAAGGATCGAGAGGTGCTGGCTACCCGGAGCAATTTGACGAGCGTTGCGGTTAGAGAGCCAATCGTCTACGACCGAAAGTGAGTTGGCTGGTGATAGCGCGTCAGCGAGGACGCGCGGATCGGTCGACAGTCTCAAGAATCCGGCAAGCGACATCCAAGGCAAACCCAAGACATTGGGTTCAGATAAGGCTCCCCTGAGCCAGCTCTGGGCTTCTTCATGGCGCGGCGACCTTTGATTGACGGAGTGGATGAGGACGTTGACGTCAGGGATTCTCAAGCTGTTCGATCCTTCGCTCATCGTCGAGCATGTCCGCCAGCTGAGCCGCTTTGGTCAGATCCATCAGCGGCTCTCCCATGTCAAAGGACGGCAACTTGACCGGGCGCCCAATAGCGGAGCCGGTCAGGCCCTTGCGAATCACCTCGTTTACGGCCTGTTTGAAGGGAATCCCCCGCTCATGAGCCAGATCTTTGAGCTGGGCAGCCAGATCGGGATCCAATGTCAAGGTAGTTCTCATGGCTAGCATCATAACATCAAACTTTTAAGCATCAAAGCATCTTTGAGTTGTTTCCATGGCCCTGTAAGGGCTCAGCCGGCAAAGCTCACCCCCACTTGTTCAGCCCGCAAATTGCGATTTCGCGCGCGGATGGCGTCCGAGGCTCGTCCTACAGTCATCTTCACCCCGGAATACCGGGTGGCGTGGAAGCCAGCGAAGTCCGGTTAGATCCCGGCGCTGTCCCGCAACGGTAAAGCCCCTCCCGCGAGGGGATCAGCCCGGTCGCCTGCTCCCCGTCGTTGGCCAGTCCTCGGAAGAAGGACGATCCAATCTGCGCGAGACGCGTCGAGCAGGGATCCCTTCCTCCGATGAAACGGAGGAAGTTTTGAAGAAGACATACGAAATCGGATCCCGGACCTTCGTCCTCGATCAGGCCAAGGCCGAGCAGGCTCTGGCCGCCAAGCGGGTGATCGGCGGCCGCGAGACCATGACCTTCAACCTGCTTCCGCTCCGCTACGACTGGGCCTATGAGCTGTACCGGACGATGAAGGCGAACCACTGGGAGCCGGAGGACGTGCCGATGCAGAAGGACGTCGAGCAGTGGCGCGACCCGGATGCCCTGACCGATATCGACCGCTGGATCATCCGCATGGGGATCGGCTACTTCTCGGCCGCCGAGGGCATCGTCGGCGACAACATCATCCACGTGGTCCGGGAGCTGGTCACCGCCTCCGAGCTGAAGCTGGTGCTCGGCCGTCACGCCCACGAGGAGAACATCCACGCCGACTCGCTGCTCTACATGATCTCCTCGCTGGGGATCGACCCGCACGAGTGCGAGGCCATGTTCGACGACGTGGCCACGATCAACGCCAAGAACGCCTTCGTGACCAACGTCTCCCGCGAGCTCCGCCGCGACCTCGACATGACCATCCTCGAGGACCAGCGCCTGCTGGCCAAGAACATCTTCGTCTTCGGCCAATGCATGGAAGGCACCCAGTTCTACGGGCTGTTCGGGATGATCCTCTCGCTCTACCGGCAAGGCAAGCTGACCGGGATCGGCACCATGTTCCGCTACACGCTGCGGGACGAGTCGAACCACATCGAGCTGTTCCGCAAGCTGCTGCTGGAGCTCTTCCGCGAGAACCCCGAGGTCGCCTCGACCGAGTTCAAGGAGGAGCTGCGCGAGCTGATGCGGGAGGCGGTCACCCTGGAGAAGAACTTCATCGCCGACTGCCTGCCGGTCAGCGGGATCGGGCTCTCCGAAGAGGAGTTCAGCACCTACATCGACTACATCGCCGACCGCCGCCTGGCCGGGCTCGGGCTCGAACCGCTGAACGAGGGGATCGAGAACCCGCTGCCCTGGCTGGCCGAGCTGATGGACGTGCGCAAGGAACAGAACTTCTTCGAGGGCCGGGTCACCGAGTACCAGAAGGCTTCATCGCTGGCCGCGGTCAGCGACGACGAGCTTTGAGAGACGAGAGAGAAGAGAAGGAATACAGATGCTGATCGAATTCGACGAAATCCTGCATGACCTGGAGCTGAAGCGGGCCGCGACGCTTCCGACCGAGGAACTGCCGCTGGCCGGCGTGGCCGAAGCGCTGGCCGGGCTGGAGACGGGCGACGGCGGGCTGACCGTGGCCCGCCCTGACGGCGAGCGGCCGTTCAGCGCCGCCGATGCCGGTTCGCTTGCGGCCGCGGCGCTCGGCACGGTCGCTTCGGCCCGGGGCGAGGAGATCACCGATGCCGCGGCTGCCCGTGAACTGATCCACCGCACCACCAGCCGGGTCGTCGAGCAGCTCGGACGGCTCGGGGCCGGTGCCACCGTCACCGAAGCCGACCTCTCCTCGCTGGTCGAGGCCGCGCTGATCGCCGAGGGCGAGTACGAAGTCGCCAAGGCGCTGGTCATCCGTCGCACCACGCGCAGCGCCGCGGACGCCAAAAAGGGCGCCGAGATCCGGCTGATCCGCCGCTCCGGCCAGGTCGTCCCCTGGAACGACGAGAAGATCGAGATCGCCGTGCGCAAGGCATTCCTCTCGCTCGAGCGCGATCCTGAACCGGCCTCGGCGCTTGCCGCCCGGGTGACCGAACGGGCCAAAGGGCTCGGGGTCGCCTACGTGCCGATCGAGACGGTCCAGGACTTCGTCCAGGAAGAGCTCGTACTGGCCGGACACATGCGGGTGGCCGAGCGGTACATCGTCTACCGGGCCGAGCGCGGCCTGATCCGGGCCCGCGAGAAGCGGGAGGGAGAGACCCTCGAGACGCCGGTGCCGATCGCGGTGACCGACACGAACGGGACCACCTCGGTCTGGGACGGCGAGGACCTGCGGCCGCGGATCGCCTTCGCCTCGATCGGGCTCGACCTGCCACACGACCAGCAGCGGATCGAGGCCGAGCTGCGCCGCGGCGTCCAGCCCGGCGTCAGCCGGGCCGAGCTTTCCAAGCTGATCATCCTCAACGCCAAGTCGCTGGTCGAGAAGGACTCCGACTACTCGAAGTTCGCCGGCCGGATCCTGCTCAGCTACGTCTACGAGGAGACGCTCGACTGGAGCATCACCAGGGACGGCATCGGGCACCTGCGCGAAGCCCATCAGAAGGCGCTCAAGCCGATGCTCGAACATGGTGCCCAGATCAAGCGGATCGACCCCAGGCTGCTCGAGTTCGACCTCGATCGACTCGCCGATGCGATCGACCCCAGCGCCGATCTCGATTTCGACTTCCTCGGCCTGCAGACCCTCTACGACCGCTACCTGATCATCGACAAGACGGGCGAGAAGGACCGCCGGATCGAAGCTCCCCAGCTCTTCTGGATGCGGGTCGCGATGGGCGTCTGCCTCCCGGAGGAAGGCGACCGGGAGCAGCGGGTGCTCGACCTCTACTCGGTCTACAAGGACCGGCGCTTCTGCTCCTCGACCCCGACCCTCTTCAACGCCGGCACCCTCCACTCGCAGCTTTCGAGCTGCTACCTCTACGTGGTCGACGACACGCTCAGCTCGATCATGCAGCGAGGAATCGCCGAGAACGCGATGTGCTCGAAGTGGGCGGGCGGACTGGGCGGCTCCTGGACCAAGGTCCGGGGCACCGGGTCTCACATCGAGTCGACCAACGGCGAAAGCCAAGGGCTGGTCCCCTTCCTCAAGCTCCACAACGACCAGCTGGTCGCGGTCAACCAAGGCGGCAAGCGGGCCGGTTCGGGCTGCGCCTACCTGGAGACCTGGCACAACGACATCGGTGACTTCCTCGAGCTGAAGCGGAACACCGGTGACGATCGCCGTCGTACGCATGACATGAACACCGCCAACTGGATCCCCGACCTCTTCATGAAGCGGGTCGAGGCCCGCGGGCACTGGACGCTGTTCCGCAGCTCCCAGGTCCCCGACCTGCATGAGATCTACGGCCAGGAGTTCGAGCGTCGCTACGAGGAATATGAGGCGAAGGCCGAGGCTGGTGAGATCTTCGGTCAGCGGATCCCGGCGATCGAGCTCTGGAAGCAGATGTTGAAGGTGCTCTTCGAGACCGGGCACCCCTGGATGACCTTCAAGGACGCCTGCAACGTGCGCAGCCCGCAGGATCACGCCGGGGTGATCCACAGCTCGAACCTCTGCACCGAGATCACGCTGAACACCGGCCCCGACGAGACCGCGGTCTGCAACCTCGGCTCTGTGGTGATCGACCGGCATCTCACGTCCGAAGGCGAGATCGACCACGAGAAGCTGAAGGAGACGATCCGGATCGCGGTCCGGGCGCTCGACAACGTGATCGACGTGAACTTCTACCCGACCGAGGCAGCGAAGACCGCCAACTCGAGGCACCGGCCGGTCGGCCTCGGCGTGATGGGGCTGCAGTACGCGCTCTACGAGAAGGGCGTCGAGTTCGGCTCGCCGGAGGCGGTCGAGTTCAACGACGAGATGATGGAAGCGATCGCTTTCCACGCCTACTCGGCCTCCAGCGACCTGGCAGGCGAGCGTGGCGCCTACCAGAGCTACGAAGGTTCGAAGTGGAGCCGCGGCCTGCTGCCCCAGGACACGATCGACTTGCTCGAGCAGGAACGCGGCGAACCGGTCGAGGTGCCACGGGGCGGCAAACTCGACTGGGCGCCGGTCCGCGAGAAGATCGCCGCGCAGGGCATGCGGAACTCGAACGTGATCGCGATCGCACCCACCGCGACGATCGCGAACATCATGGGAACCTCACCCTGCATCGAGCCGATCTACAAGAACCTGTTCGCCAAGTCGAACCTCTCCGGGGACTTCACCATCCTCAACCCGTACCTGGTCCGTGAGCTGAAGTCAGCCGGACTCTGGAACGAGGACCTGGCCGGCGAACTGAAGTACTTCGACGGCGACCTGACCGAGATCCAGACGGTGCCGGATGAGATCAAGCGGCGCTACCGGACCGCCTTCCAGATCCCGTCCGAGTTCCTGATCGACGCCGCCGCCCGGCGCCAGAAGTGGATCGACCAGTCGCAGTCGGTCAACCTCTTCCTCGCCGAACCGGACCTCAAGTCGCTCAGCCACATGTACCGCCGGGCCTGGCATGCCGGGCTCAAGACCACCTATTACCTGCGGACCCTCGGCGCCTCGGCGATCGAGAAGTCCACGGTGAGCAAGGTAGTCGCACAATCCGAACCCGAGGCGGTGATCGAACCGGAGGAAGCGATGGGCGACACGACACTGACCCCGGAGCAGATGGCCTGCTCGGTCGAGGCCGCCCGTAACGGGGAGGAGTGCGAGGCCTGCCAGTGACCAGAGGCAAGGAGATCGGAGGTCAGGGTCGCCAGTCGGGATCTTTCCAGTCGTCGGCGTCTGGGGTGGGGCGGGTGATGCGGAGCGAGTCGCTTACCTTCAGGTCTCCGGTCGTGACCGTTATGACCGTCCTGCCGCGGGCTTTGCGGCCGGGCTGGATCGCGATCGGCATCCAGCTCACGGCGCCCGGCTTCACATTTCGGATCCCGACGAGCCGCGGGGTGAGAACGTGCGGGTTGGACGACCGGACCTTCAATTCGAGGGTCTGGCGCTTCGAGCCCTTGCTGGTGCGGATGTAGATGATCGCGCGGGTCAGCCCGGTGGCCGGGAGCTTCCGGGGCTTGACGTTGAGGCCCAGGGCCCGGACGGTTCCGACCTGGCTGCGGTCCACGTTTGCGACACCCGATTCGGCACTGGCGGTGCCACCGATATCGACCAGTCCGATCGAAACGACGGCGATCGCGATGATCTTTCCCCAACGGTTCATCTTCCCTCCAAGGTTCGGTGCCGGGCTCGCTCGCATCAGCGTCAGCGAGTGCTAACGACAAACTAACAGAACGCTAAGGCGGATTCAGGGGGACCGCTCGATCAGCCGCCCTGCAGGGTGATGAAGCGCTCCTCGGTCATCTCGATGATCGAGTAGGCCGGACCTTCTCGGGTGTTGCCGGAATCCTTGACCCCGCCGTAGGGCTGCTGGTCGGCCCGGAAGGTCGGCACCTCGTTGATCAGCACGCCGCCGAAGTCGAGCGTGTTGGCTGCCTTCAGACCGAGGCCCATGTCGCGCGTGAAGACGCCCGCCTGGAGGCCGAACTTGGAATCGTTGGCATCGGCCAGTGCCTGGTCGAAATCGCTGAAGCGATCGATCGTCGCGACCGGCCCGAAGATCTCCTCGCACCACACCTTGGCTTCGTGCGAGGGGCCTTCGAGCAGGGTCGGGGCCAGGCAGCGGTCCTCGTCGACCAGCTCACCGCCGGTCAGCAGCTTCGCCCCGCCGGCCACCGCCTCGTCGACCCATTCCTTGACCCGGTCCCGGTCGCCGCGGGTGATCAGCGGGCCGACGTCGGTCTCGTCGCTGGCCGGGTCACCGACCTTGAGCTGCTCGACCTTGGCGACCAACCGCTCGATGAACTGGTCGGCGACCGCCTCGTGGACGAGGATCCGCTGAGTCGAGATGCAGGACTGGCCGGCGTGTGAGAAGGCGTGGATCTGGGCCTTGTCGGCGGCCGTCTCCCAGTCCCCATCATCGTTGATGATCAGCGGGGCGTTCGAGCCGAGCTCGAGCCCGACCCGCTTGTGTGGGACCTTGGAACGGATGCCCCAGCCGACCGGGGCCGAACCGGTGAAGGAGATCGCTGCGGTCAGGGGATGCTCGACGATCGCGTTGCCGACCGTGGAACCAGCGCCGGGTACGATCGAAAGCCAACCCACCGGCAGGCCGGCTTCGATCAGGATCTCGGCTAGCTTGATCGACGAAACCGGGGTCTGGCCGGCCGGTTTCAGCACCACCGCGTTGCCGGCCGCGATCGCCGGGCCAAGCTTGTGGCAGACCAAGTTCAGCGGGAAGTTGAAGGGGCTGATCGCGCCGACCACCCCGAGCGGCACCCGCAGCATCACGCCGAGCTTGCCGACCCCGGCCGAAGAGGCCGCCATCGGCACGGTGCCGCCGGTCAGCTTGCGGGCCTCGACCGCCGAGAAGGTCATCGTGTCGGCGGCCCGGGCGGCCTCGCCCCGCGCCGTCTTGATCGGCTTGCCGGCCTCGGCCGAAATCGTCTGGGCCAGATCCTCCTGGCGCTCCTTGATCAGGTGGGCGGCCCGGTCGAGGATCTCGGCCCGCTCGTACTGAGGGATCGGCGCTTCGGTGAAGACCTTGTGGGCGGCCTGTGCCGCCTGGTCTACGGTGCCTTCGTCACCTTGGGCGACCCGGGCGACCAGGCTTTCGTCCCACGGGCTGAGCACCTCGTCCCAGTCACCGGTTTCGACCCATTCACCTGCCAAAAGCAACTTGTGATCCAACGCGACTTCTCCTCGGATTTCGCTGATTGGGGCTGGTCCGTCCCCCGGAAAGACTCCTTTCAAAGATAATGCCAGGCCGCGACCTTCTGCCCCGGAACCTGTTGGGACAAGAGATGCCCTCCCACCCTGACAAAACGTCAAATTCGTGCCCGCCTACCCGCCCCGGGCGTCGGCTGCTGCTGCCGCTCCTCATCGCAGCGGCCCTGCTCTTGCCCTCCTTGGCCTCGCCCGCGTCCTCGGGGGCCGTCACCTGGCAGGTCCGTGGCGGTGGCTTCGGCCACGGCATCGGGATGAGCGCCTACGGCGCCTACGGCATGGGCCTCGACGGCTACAAGTACGGCCGCATCCTGCGCCAGTACTACCGTGGCATCCAGATCCGCAAGCTGAAGAAGCAGCGCAACATCAAGGTGCTGCTCGACGTCGACTCGACCCCCTGGTTCAGCGGCGCCCGCTGGGCCTGCGGCCGCAAGCTGCTGCCTCGCCTGACCTACGGGGCGGCACTCGGCCGCAGCGGGATCTACCTGAAGGGGGCCGGTGGCAAGCCGCTCAAGAAATGCGGTCGGGTGCTGAGGACCGAAGCCAACGAGAGCGTCGTCTTCAAAGGCCTCGGCCATTACCGGGGCGGGGTCGAGATCACCCGCGGCGGCGGTTCGCTCTACGTGGTCAACAACGTGCCGGTCAACCTCTACTGCCGGGGCGTGCTCGCCAACGAGATCATCCCCTCCTGGCCGCTGGAGACGATCAAGGCCTTCGCGCTCGCGGCCCGTTCGATCGGCCTTTCGTCGAAGGGGACCCACACCGGCTTCGACGTCTACCCGGATACCCGCAGCCAGGTTTATGGACCGATCTCATCCGAGTACCCGCAGACCAACCGGGGCTGCGCCAAGACCGCCAACCAGGTGTTGATGTACGGCGGCAAGGTGGCGGTCGCGCTCTTCTCCGCTTCCTCGGGTGGACATACCGAGAACGTCGAAAACGTCTGGTTCGGCGACCCGGTGCCCTACCTGCGCGGCGTGCCCGACCCCTGGGACAAGGTCTCGCCCTACCACCGCTGGACCTACAGCTACACCCCGGCCCGCATGAACTCGCTGCTCAGCAGCTACGTCTCGGGCCGCCTGAAGAAGGTCCAGATCACCAAGTACGGGGTCTCCAAGCGAGTGATCTGGGCCCGGCTCTACGGTACCGGCGGGGTCACGAGAATCCGCGGCGACTCCCTCCAGTACGCTCTGGGATTGCCAGACCGCTTGATCCTCTCGATCGCCAAGCGTTAGCGACCCAAGCGTGCGATGTTGATCCGGCCACTAACCGGAGCCGGCCCAACCATTCATTGCTTCTATGGGCCGGCGGGTTTGACTGGGAGGGCGGGTTGGACCCCGCCCGACTTGCAGTTAAGTCAGAAGTCGTACGGTGCGTCGGGGTCTTCTTCGAGACCCTCAAGTACGTTGCCAGCGACCGCTCCGAGGCCGATGCCGAGCACGGCTCCGGCAGCGATGTCGCTGGGGTAGTGCATGCCCAGGTAGGGGCGGGAGACGGCCATCACGGCGGCGGCGCCGAAGAGGGCGAGCTTCATTTCCGGGCGGATCCGGCTCATCGCGGTGGCCGCGGCAAACGATGCCGTCGCGTGGGCGGAAGGGAAGGAAAGCGATGAAGGGGCACCGCCGAGCGGGGGTAGGCCTTCGAGCTCGGGCCGTGGCCGCCGGACGACCAGCTTGACCAGGAAGTTGAGGCCGATCGCCAACGGGCCGAGCAGCGAGGCGGCCAGCCACTGCTTGCGGTGCTTGCCATCGAAGGCCGCCCCGGCCAGGCCGATGCCGAACCAGAGATAGCCGTTCTCGCCCGACTTCGAGATCGTCATCGCCGACTTCTCGGCCACCGGGTGGTGGCCTCGGGTCCGCATCGTCTTCAGCACTTTCAAATCCAGCTGCTTCATGAAAAGGGCAGGATACGGAGCCATTCGGGATGATCGCCGCGTGGCGCGTCCGGAACCAGAGACCGAGGAGCAGTTCGAGCGTGAGTTCAGGCGGGCCGGCCTGCCGCTCCTGACCGAGAATTACTCGGCCTCGGAAGACATCTTCAACCGCGCGGTGCCGCTGCTTGGGCTGGTGCTCATCCTCGAGGTGCTGGGCCCGCTGAACAAGAGCTGGACGACCCTGGGCAACGTAGCCTCGGTCGTGACCGCGATTTTGCTGATGCTGGTTGCGCTCGGGGTGATCAACCGCATGCGCGGCCGTCCGTTCTTCTCTCTGCCGCGCAAGGTAGGACGGCCGGAGCTGGCCGCCTTCGTGATCGTCCCGGCGCTGTTGCCGGGGATCATCTCTGGCCATTGGGGCATCGCCTCCCTCACCGCGCTCTTCAACCTGGGTCTGTTGTTCCTGATCCTCGGGGTGGTCGGTTTCGGTCTGATCTCGATCGTCCGCTGGGCGCTGGCCCGCCTGCTCGGCGAGCTTTCGCGTTCGCTGGGCCTCTTGGTCAAGGCGGTGCCGCTGCTGATGATCTTCTCGCTGATCCTCTTCCTGACCCCGGAGCTCTGGCAGGTCTTCAGCCAGTTGCCCGACGCCTCGCTGCTCCTGCTGGTCGGGCTCTTCATGCTGCTCGGTTCGGCCTTCCTGATCGCCCGGATTCCCCACGAGGTCGCCGCACTGGAGCAGGAGGCAGGGTCGGGCGGCCCGCCGCTCAAGCCGCGGCAGCGCTTCAACGTCGGCCTGGTCCTCTTCGTCAGCCAGTCACTCCAGGTGCTGCTGGTCGCCCTGGCGGTCGCCGTCTTCTTCGTGATCTTCGGCCTGCTCACGATCGGCGCCGACACGGTCACCAGCTGGACCACCCACCCGGCCGATGTCTGGTTCGAGTTCCAGCTGGCCGGCCGGGAAGCGGCGATGACCCGCGAACTCCTCCGCGTGGCGACCGCGATCGCCTCCTTCACGGGGCTCTACTTCGCGATCTCGATGCTGACCGACGATCTCTACCGCAAGGAATTCCTCAGCCGGATCACCGACGAGATGGAAGCGACCTTCGTCCGCCGGGTCGAGTACCTGAAGCTGATCGGCAAGGGCGATGCCTCCTAGGCCCAGGTCTGGGCCAGCGCCTCGACGGCCAGCTTCGGTCGGCCGTTGATCGAGTCATAGACGCCGTACTGGTAATAGGGCGAGTCGCTGCTCTCGCTGGGAGGCGGCTCGGCCAGCTCGTCGCTGAAGAGCCGGTGCACGAGCATCGCGCGGCATCGCGTCGTCGCCTTGAGGGCGTTCGCGACCCCGGAAAGGACCTCGGCCTGGATCTCCTGGCCATGGGCTAACCGGTATCCCGGGCTGAATATGTCCTGGGACCAGGTCGATGCGGAGGAAGCGCCGGTCTCGGTCAGCCAGATGTCCTGATCGGTGATCTCCAGCGCCTGGTCGATCAGGCCGACTATCTGCGAGGCCTGCCAGATGGCGAACTCCACCGCCCTCGCGTAAGGCTGCGGAGGATTGTCCTCCGGCGTCGTCAGAGTCCCGGGCGGCGGTTTCGAGAGTTCGTAGGAATGAAAACCGACGTCGAACTCGGGCGGGGCGGTGCCCACCAGCTCGGCGAGATACTCCTGCCACGACTGGCGGGCGGGGTAGCCCGCCGGGTTGCCCGGTTCCAGGGCGCTGACCGGTGCGAGGCCGCCCGAGACGACTCGCATCGGACCCGAGTAGTTGCCCGCCGACTGGCTTTCGGCAACCTGCCGGGATGCCGCGTTGGCCAGTTCCGAGATACGAGCCGCCGGCACCGCGCCGAAGGTCCAGGTGTTCGGTTCGTTGGTGATCTCCACGGCCGAGATGGTGGGTGGTCCATCCGGATCGACCGATTCGTCGAAATAGCGGATCACCGAGTCCGCGAAGCGTCCGAAGTCCCCGTCGTGGGCGGGACTGCAGGTGCGAAAGTAGTCCGGTGGGTAGGGCGAGCCGGTGCCGGTGCGGCGGCCGGCGGTCCTGACCGGCCCGGCCCATTCGGGGCAGCCGCTGATGACCGGTAGAACCTCAACCGCCGCCTGCTGCGCTTCGGATCGTAGCCTGGCGAAAGCCGACCAGTCGTAGCTGTCCGGCCCGTCGGGCTGGACGCGGCTCCAATCGACCCCGGTCCGGACACAACGTCCGCCACAGGCCCTGACCTTGGTCATCGTCGCGGCGGCGAAGCTCGAAACGCTGTAGTCGAGGAAATCGTCGTTGAAACCCGGCAGGTAGCCGAGCCCGGTCTCCCTGTTCTCGGCTCGACGACCGACGACGATGCCGCCGCCGAGCCCGATCGCGGCGGCAGCCAGCGCGGCCCGCTTGAGCAGGCTCCTTCGACTGAGCCGGTTTTCAGAAACGGTCATCCAGAATGAGAATCCCCGATCTGGACGGCGGGGTAACCGAAGCGGCCGGGCCGGCCGGTCGTCGGGCTAGAACCCGACGGTCTTCTTATCGGAGGAAATCCGGACGAAGATGACCTTGCCGAGGTCGATCAGCAGGCTGCCCTCCTCGGTCTCGATCTCGTGCGGGCTGTCGCCCGTGCCGAGCGCCTTGCGCAGCGACTTCACCTGGTCGTCGTCGAGGCGGGCCGGGATCACCTGGCCGCCGTCGAAGCCGATCTCGACCGAGGTCTTGCCCCCGGCCATCAGTGGTCACCCGCCGGTTCGACGATCTCGGTCAGCACCGAGCCGGTGGCGGCCGGGTGCAGGAAGGCGACCCGGCTCTGGCGGATGCCGGTCCGGGCTTCCTTGTCGATCAGTTTCACTTCCTGCTCCGTAAGCGTTGCGAGCGTGGCGTCGATGTCCTCGACCGCGTAGGCCACGTGGTGGAGCCCCGGGCCCTTCTTGGCGATGAACTTGCCGACCGGCGTGTCCGGCCCGAGCGGCGCCAGCAGCTCGACGTGGCCGTCACCGACGTCGAGCAGCACCGCCTCGACTCCCTGGGATTCGACGGTTTCGCGGTGGACGAGCTCCATCTCGAAGTTCCGCTCATAAAGCTTGATGGCAGCGTCGAGATCTTCGACCGCGACACCGATGTGATCTATGCGAGTGAACATGGGCTGACAACCCTAGCGCCAGCATTGGATTTCGGAATGTTGAATCTGTCAGCAAATAGCGCTGACAGATTCAATATTCCGTTCTGGCGCTATGGGGCGGTGCCCAAAAGGCGCGGTGGGAGCCAGGTGTAGAGGTTTTCCATCAGCTCTACGTCCTCGACCGTGATGCGTTCGTCCTTGCCGTGGACCAGGGGCTTGGTTTCGGCCAGGGTCATCCGCTGGGGGGCGAAGCCGAAGACCGTGGCGCCGAAGGCCTTGCGGAACCAGTGGCTGTCGGAGAAGCCGGGCATGACCTGGGGCAGCACCTCGGCCCCGGGCTCGACCAGCTCCACCCACTCCTCGATCGCCTCGGCCAGCGGGCCGCCGTAGTCGGAGCGGTTGCCGACCACCGGGTCGTTGAACTCGATCCGCCAGTCGCCTTCGCCGAGCACGGCGTTGATTCGCTGAAGAGCTTCCTCGCCGGTCATCCCGGGCGGGGTGCGGCAATCGATTATGAGTTCGGCCCGGGAGGGGATCACGTTCTCGCGTGAGGAGGCCTTGGCCATGGTCGGGGCGAGAGTGACCCCGAGCATCGGATCGGCCAGCAGCTTCGCGACCAGCGGGTCGATCGCCTCGATCTCGGCCAGGGCGGCGTCGCTTTCTTCTACGGGATGCCCGAGCAGGCGTTCGAGGAAGAGGTCGGTGTCCGGGGTGGACTCATGCGGCGGCTGCAGGTGGGCCTTGGCCAGGGCGGGGGCGAGCTTGAGCATGGCGTTGTCCCCGACCCGGGGGATCGAGCCGTGGCCGGCTTCGCCCTCGGCGACCACGGTGAAGCGGAAGGTGCCCTTCTCGCCGGTCGAGAGCGTGTAGAGGCGGCGGCCATCGAAGTCGAGCCGCTCGCCGGCCCCCTCGTTGACCACCCATTCCGCCCGGACCTCGTCCGGGCGCTCTTCGCAGAGCCAGCGGGCACCGAAGTGGGCGCCGGTCTCCTCGTCGGCCGCGACGACCAGGATCAGGTCGCCCCGGGCGGGCCGCCAGCCGGATTCGGCCAGGTTGACGCAGGCGGCGGTCTCGGCCGCGACCTGATCCTTCATGTCGAGGGCGCCGCGGCCCCAGATCATGCCGTCGGTCCGATCCCCCGACCAGGGGTCCCGTGACCACTCCTCCGGATCGGCCGGGACCGTGTCGACGTGACTGATCAGGGCGAGGTTCGGCCCCGGCTCGGCTCCGCGCAGGCGGGCGACCAGATTCGGACGTTCGGGGACCTTGGCCAGCATCTGGCACTCCCAACCGGCCGGTTCAAGCAACCGCCGCAGATGATCCAAGGCCGGCCCTTCGTTGCCGGGCGGGTTCACCGTGTTGAAACGAATCAGTTTCTGGAGCAGGTCGGGTGCTTTCACATGGCCAAGTATCCCAGTCCCCTGAGCTTCTGAATCCGATTAGGCTGCTGCTCTCATGAGTGGACTGGGCAAGATCCTGATCACCGGCGGGGCCGGCTTCGTCGGTTCCAGCTTGGCGATCTCGCTGGCCGAATCCCATCCGGACAGCGAGGTGATCGCCCTCGACAACCTCTACCGCCGCGGTTCCGAGCTCAACCTCGACCGGTTGGCCGCGGCCGGGGTGGAGTTCGTGCGCGGGGACGTCCGCGAACCCGGCGACCTCGCCTCGTTCGCCGACATCGACGCGCTGATCGAGTGCTCGGCCGAGCCCTCGGTCATGTCCGGCACCGACGGTGACACCTCCTACGTTTACGAGACCAACCTGACCGGCGCGTACAACTGCCTCGAACTGGCCCGCCGGGCCGGCTGCCAGTTCATCTTCCTCTCGACCAGCCGGGTCTACCCGATGGCCGGCCTGCGGCAGGCCGCCCTGGTCGAAGAGGCGACCCGCTTCGAGCTGGCCACCGAGCAGCCCGCGGCCGGCTGGAGCGCCGCCGGGGTCTCGGAGGAGATGCCGCTGGAGGGCGCCCGCACCTTCTACGGCACGACCAAGCTCTCGGCCGAGTTCCTCTGCGCCGAGTTCAGCGCCCAGTTCGGGCTGCCGGTGGTGGTCAACCGCTGCGGCGTCGTGGCCGGGCCGTGGCAGATGGGCAAGGTCGACCAGGGGGTCTTCACCCACTGGATGTTGGCCCACGAGTTCGAGAAGCCGCTCTCCTACATCGGCTTCGGCGGCAGCGGCAAGCAGGTGCGGGACCTGCTCCACGTCGACGACCTGGTCGACCTGATCGAGGAGCAGCTGGCCGACCCGGAAGGTTGGGCCGGCCAGACCTTCAACGTCGGCGGTGGTCGCGATGTCAGTCTCTCGCTGGTCGAGGCGAGCCGGATCTGCGCCCGTCTGACCGGCCACGAACTCGAGGTCGGAGCCGTGCCGGAAGACCGTGACGGCGACGTGCCGCTCTACATCTCCGACTGCTCCCGCCTCTTCGCCCACACGAACTGGCGCCCGAAGCGGGACGCCGAATGCGTGCTGGCCGACATCCTGGGTTGGATCCGCTCCGACCGCGACCGGGTCGGGGAGGTGCTCGGATGAAGCTCTCCGTAGTCATCCCGGCTCGTGACGAGGAAGGCTCGATCATGCAGACGATCGACGGGGTCGTCGCGGTCATGGAGCGGGAGCAGATCGAGTACGAGGTGCTGGTGATCGACGACGGCAGTAAGGACGCGACCCGCCATCTGGTCGAACGGGCGGGCGACGACAATCCGAACATCCGTTGCCGCCCCTCGCCGTATTCGGGCGGGTTCGGCCTGGCCGTACGGGCCGGCCTCGAAGAGTTCACCGGGGACGGCGTCGCGATCATGATGGCCGACAAGTCCGACGACCCCGAGGACCTCGTCATGTACCACCACATCCTTGAGCAAGGCTGGGACTGCGCCTTCGGTTCCCGGTTCATGCCCGGTGCCGTGGTCAAGGACTACCCGCGGGTCAAGCTGGTCGTCAACCGGATGGCGAATGCCTTCGTCAACGTGCTCTTCCGGCTCGGCTACAACGACACCACCAACGCCTTCAAGGCCTACCGGCGGGAAGTGATCGAGACGATCGGCCCGCTGCTCTCCAAGCACTTCAACCTGACCGTCGAGATGCCGCTCAAGGCGGTGACCCGCGGTCACAGCTTCAAGGTGGTACCGACCTCGTGGACCAACCGCACTTCCGGCGAGGCGAAACTGGCGATGCGGGAGATGGGCAGCCGCTACCTGTTCATCGTGCTCTACATCTGGCTCGAGTACCACCTCAGCCGCGGTGACTACCGCAAGGCCGAAGGTTCGGGGTGAGCGCGGGCGGGTCGACTTTCCGGGACTGGCTGGGCCGGGTCGAGGAATGGAACCCCCGCAGTCTGCTGATCGGGCCGATCGTCGCCCTGCTGGGCTGGCAGGTCGGCTTCGAGACACCCACCAACGGCCTCGACCAGAGTTGGTGGGCCGGCCTCTACATGGCCGCCCACGACCACATGCGGTTCGGCACCGAGATCGTCTTCACCTATGGCCCGCTCGGCATCCTGCGTGAACCCTGGCTGTTCTTCCCGGGCGCCCTCAGCCTGATCCCCTATCTCTACAACGCGGTCCTCTTCACCATTTTTTGCATCACCCTGGTCGCCGTGCTCAGGCGGCGGGTGGGCTGGCTGCCGGCGGCCCTGATCTCGCTGGCCCTGCTCCTGCTGCTCGAGCAGACCGAACTCGCGGTCGCGATCGCGATGTTCGCCTCGATCCTGATCATCGAAAGGCGACCCGGTGAGCGAGGGATGCTGGCCTTCGCGGCGACCGGTGGCTTGCTGGCCGGGATCGAGATGTTGGGCAAGCTCTCGGTCGGTCCGGTGGTCGTGGTGGTGCTGCTGCTCGGGCTGGTCGGGGCACGGGCCAAGGCCCGCGACCTTTGCGCCTTCTTCGCCGTCCTGGTGACATCGATGATCGGGCTCTGGCTGCTGACCGGCCAGCCGCTGGCCGACCTGCCGGACTTCGTCGCCAACTCGCTGCAGATCGTCGCCGGCTACAGCGAAGCGATGAGCCTCTACGACCAGTCCCCGGTGATCAACCTCTACTTCGTGGTCGCGACCGCGATCGCCACCGTGGCCTGGATACTCGGGGGGCGCTACGAGGACCGCCGGGCCGACCTGGCCGCCGGGGCGATCGCCCTGGTCATCACCTTCGCCTTCTACAAGCAGGCGGTGATCCGGATCGACGGTTTCCACATGGCGGCGTTCTTCTCCCTGGTCGCGTTGCTCTGGGTGGCGATCCCGCCTCGCCCCGGCCTGCTGCCGCTTTCGCTGGCCGGGATGGCGGCCTTCGCCGTGACCGCCTCGCTGTACGCGACCAGCGTGGCGCCGGGCCCCGGCCTCGACCCGGTCGCCAACCTCAGCGGCTTCGTCTCGAACACGAGGACGGCATTCGACAGCGGTCGCCAGGAGCGGAAGATCGGAGCGAGCCGCGACAGGCTCAAGGACCACTACGGCGTGCCGCCCGGCCTGCTCCGCGAGCTCGACGGTCACCGAACCAGCGTCGGGCCGTGGGAGGTGATGGCAGCCTGGGCTTACGAGGTGGACTGGTCACCGGCCCCGGTCTTCCAGAACTACAGCGCCTACACAGCCAAGCTCGACCAGCTCAACGCCGATGTGATCGCCTCCGCGTCCGGACCTGACCGGATCCTCCGGCATCCAGGCCGCAACCCGAAGCGCCCGGCCCGCGGGATCGACGGCCGTCGGCTGGCCTGGGACCCGCCCGCCCAGTCGGTGGCGACCCTCTGCAACTTCCGGCCGGTCGGCCAGAGCTTCGACTGGCAGGTGCTGGCCCGTATCCCAGACCGTTGCGGCCCGATGGTCCCGGCCGGTTCGGTCCACTCGAGCTTCGGCCAAGCCGTACAGGTGCCCCAGCCCGGCCCGGGGCAGGTCGTCCTGGTCCGGATCCACGGGGCCGAGGTCGGCGGCCTCGAGCGGATCCGCTCCTTCCTCTTCCGGCCGAAGGAGCGAAGGATCGAGTCGGACAGCGGCTCTTCCCGTCTGGTCCCGGGCACGGCGGCAGACGGCCTGATGCTCCGGGCCGGCCCGGGGACCCCGGAAGCCACGGGCAGGTTCGCCCAGATCCCGGACCTGCGTTCACTGAAGCTGACCGGGAGTTCGGGCAACCTCCGATTCGACTTCTTCCGGATGACGGTTCGGTGAACGGTCTCGAGTCGACCGCGAGGGGATGGCTCGACCGGGTCTCCCGGCTGAACCCGCCCACCTGGGCCATCGGCATTCTCGTTGCCCTGCTTGGCTGGAAGCCCGGGTTCGGCCATCCGGTCAGCGGGCTCGATGCGAGTTGGGTGGTGGGCCTCTTCATGGCAGCCCATGAGCACTTGCGGTTCGGAACCGAGGTCGTGTTCACCTACGGTCCGCTCGGTTTTCTGCGGTTTCCCTGGCTGGTCTATCCGGGTGATCTCTCGCTGATCTCGTATCTGTACTCGGCGACCCTCTTCGTCGGGTTCTGCATCCTCCTGGTCGCCGTCTTGAGGCGCCGGTTGAACCTCCTCGCAGCCGCGTTCGTCGCGCTGGTCGTGGTGGTCCAGCTGAGCTGGGTGGAAGTCTCGGTCGCGATCAGCGTCATGGCCGCGATGTTGATCGTCGAGCGGCCGCCGAGCGAGCGCGGGATGTTCGCCTTGGCGATCTCCGGGGGATCCTGGCCGGGGTCGAAATGCTGATCAAGCTTTCCGGCGGGCCGGTGATCGTGCTGGTGCTGCTGATCGGCCTGATCGGTGCCAGGGCGAGTCGCCGGGTCGTCGCGGTCTATCTGCTGGCGTTCGTCGTGTCGATGCTCGCGGCGTGGTTTGCCACCGGCCAGAGCTTGGGCGACGTCCCCGACTTCATCGCCAACTCTGCCCAGATCGTCAGCGGCTATCAGGAAGCGATGAGCCTGCACGGCCGATCGGGCTGGTACACGGTCATGGTCCTTTCCGGTGCTGCGGCCTGCGTGGCATGGGCCTTCTGTGGCGGGTATCCGGATCGCCGGGCCCGGTGGGCGGCCGGGCTGGTCGCGCTACTTGTCGCCTTCGCCTTCTACAAGCAGTCGGTGATCCGGGTCGACCGCATGCACATGGCGGTTTTCTTCGCGCTCGCCTCGCTGCTGTTCCTGGCGATCCCGCCGCGACCGGGTCTCGTTCCGGTTTCACTCGGTGGTCTCGCCTGCCTGGCGGTCGTGTCGATGTACGCCGCGGGCGGCGCCCCGAGGCCGGGCCTGAACCTGATCGAGAACGTCAACGGCTTCATCCGGGAAACCCGGATGGCCTCGAGCCCCGATCGTCAGCGAAAGGAGATCGACGACAACCGCGCACTGCTCCAGTTGGGGTACTCGCTCACCCCGGCGATGCTCCGCGAACTGGAGGCGCACAGGGTGAGCGTGGACCCCTGGGAGGCCACCGCCGCCTGGGCTTTCGACCTTGACTGGTTGCCGGTGCCCGTTTTCCAGAACTACAGCGCCTACACCACGAAGCTCGACCGGCTCAACGCGGACCGCGTCGCCTCGGGCGACGGTCCCGACCGGATCCTCCGTCACACCGGTGAGGATTCGGCCGATCCGACCATCGGACTGGATGGCAGGTTCCTGGCCTGGGATCCGCCCGCGCAGGCGGTCGCGACCCTGTGCCACTTCCGGACCGCCGTCCAATCTGACAAGTGGCAGGTCTTGGCACGAACCACGGATCGCTGCGGTTCGCTGGTCCCAGCCGGGACGGTCGACTCCTCGTTCGGGGAGACGGTGCCAGTGCCCCGGCCTGGTCCGAGCGAGGTCACCCTGGTCAAGATCGAGGGGGCCGGGGTCGGGATGATCGAGAGCCTGAAGTCCCTGCTCTTCCGGGCCGACGAACGAAGGGCGGTGACCGCCGACGGCTCCTATCGGTTGGTCGCTGACACTGCCACCGATGGCCTGATGCTGCGAATGGGCGGGAGCCTCACCGAAGGTCGTGGGCGCTTCGCCCAGGCTCCCCAGACTCCGACCATCGCCTTGACGGGACGATCCGGGGATCTCGAGTACGAGTTCTTCCGGATGCGGGTCCGGCCCTTCCCCGGAACCGCATTCCGCCCGAGTCAGCCTGCCGGCCGGGCCGGGCACACGGTCACTTCGCCCTCACCCTGAAACCCGATCCGCCAGGGACGGTCGGAGCGGTCACGGGGGACCAGGTACCCGATCGGCTTGCCGCCCTTGAGCCATCCGGCCGCGCCGGGGCTGTTCCCGTACCGCTCGAGCCGGATCACGGAATCCTGCCTGGCTGAGATGTAGGTCAGGGGGGAAGGCAGCTCGATTCTGTCGGTGGCGCCGCTGTTCGCGGCCAAGGTCTGGCAGCCGGTCCGGATCGGGACCACTCTCGAAGCCGGGAACACTCGTACCGGCAGGGCCAGGACCAAGAGCTGGTCGAGCCGGGCGCGGTTCTCGGCGGAAAACCCGGTCAGGTCTCCTTCGGTCAGGTCGGGTCTGCCGTAACGGCCGACCGCGGCCTTGTAGTCCTCGGCGCTCAGCTGTGCTCCGCCGCCATCGGTCCCGAGGCCGACCCGGAACTCCGGGTCCACCGTGTCCCAGGCGATGTCGACCGTGGCGAGGCTGACGAGGTTTTTCTCCTCGTACTCCTTGTAGACGTTGTGGAAGGCGTAGAAGAGACCGGCTACGTTGATCGCCACCGCGACCGCGGTGAGTCCGGCCAGCCACTTGAGCTGTCGGGCGTCCGGCCGCAGGCCGCGGCAGGCGCCGGCCAGCATCATCAACAGGAAGATGACGCTCGGGTACTGGTAGCGGCTGGTGTAGAAGTCGCGCGCCTCCGTGTAGTTGAGCCCACAGAGAACCCAGAATCCGAGGCCGGCCGCGAGGCCGATCAGGAACTCCGGTGGCACCTTCCCGCGCCGCCGGAGGATCCAGGCGAAACCGACCGCGATCGCGACTCCCGGGATCACCCAGAGGAAGCTGGTGACGACGTCGCGGAGCGGAAAGGCTCCGGTCAGCGAGGCGCCGGCGAACCCGAGGGCGGCGAGCACATAGGCCGGGGTCTTCAGCGCATTCTCGAGCGTCGCCTCCTGGGAGCCGTTCTGGTTCCAGCCGAACCACCAGATCAGGTAGATCGCGAGCGGGACAAGGACGATCCACGCGGACCGCAGCAGGCGGGAGAGATCAGGTCGCTCATCGCCGCGGTAGAGGAGTTGGACCATCACGGCGAGCACGAAGGGCGCCATCACGGTCGAGCAGAGCACCGAGAAGACGAGCAGGAGGCAGGCGCCGATGTCGCCGCGCCGGGTCTGCCCCCGCAACAGCACCAGGGCACCGAGGCCACCGACCACCGAACCGAAGAACCCGATCTGGAAGGCGAAGACGAGGTCGCCGGCGGCCGCGCCGAGAAAGAGGACGACGGCGCAGGCCAGGACCGAAACCGGTTCACCGATCAGCGGCCGAAGCCAGAGGAAGAGCAGGACGACGCTGGTCAGGAAGAGCGCCAGGGCAACCAGATGGAGCGGCAGGGCATCCATGCCGAAGAGCGTCAGGGAAAGCTCGTAGATCGCGGCCGGCAGGATGATGATGTGCTGGTTGTGCGGCAGGAACCAATCGCTGGCGCCGTCGCGGATCAAGACCAGATCCCAATCGTCGAGGAAGAAGCCGATGTTCGCCCGCAGGTAGAAAAGCAAGGCGGCCGAGAGGACGAAGAGACCGACCAGGAGCCAGAGCCAAGGTCGCCTTCGCACGAACGTGAGGGCTCCGGATTCCGCTCGCATCCCGGCGGAGTCTACTTCGCCGGAATGGCCGGGCAGACCTCGACCTTGCCGATCCCCTCGAACCCGATCCGCCAGGGCCGGCGGGAGCGGTCGGGCGGTATCAGGTAACCGGTCGGCCTGCTGGAGGTCGTCCCCGAAGTCGCCGCGGTGGCTCCCTCGCCGAAACGCCCGAGCCGGATCCGGTCCGGTCCGGCCGAGCGGATCCAGAGCCTCCGGCCCGGGACGACCGTGGTCTCGGAAGCCGTCCCGTCAGCCGTGACGGTCCGCATTTCTGGGGTTCAGGCCTCTTGACCGTCCGAGCCGGCAGCGGCCTGGCCCCGAGCGCCAAGGCCAGCAGTTGATCCAGGCGGTCACGGTGTTCGGCGGACGCCCGCTCTACCTGCCTTTCCGAGAGGCCAGGTGAGCCGTACTTGCCGGTCGCGGCAAAGTAGGAGCTGGCGTCGACGTAGGTCTGGTCGTCGGTGCTGACCCCGACCTTGAAATCGGGATCGACGGTGTCCCTGGCCAGGTCGAAGGTGGTGAGGCTGATCAGGTCCCGCTCGGCGTAGTCGCGATAGGTGTGGTGATACGCGTAGATGAGGACGAACAGGTTGACCGCGAGCGAAGCGGCGACCAGCGCGATGATCCACCCGGTTGCCCGCCGGCCGGGTCGCAGCCCGGCGAAGGCACCGCCGAGGATCATCAGGGCGAAGATCACGTCGGGGTACTGGTAGCGGCTGGTGTGGAACCCCCGCCCCGGGATCAGGTTCAGGCCGGTCAGCAGCCAGAAGGCGAAAGCGGCGACCAGGGCGACCAGCAGTTCCGGCGGCAACTTTCCCCGGCGACGGACCGCCAGGGCCAGGAAGGCGAGGAGGACCAGTCCCGGAACCGCCCAGATGTAGGACGAATCCAGCCGGTGGATGGGAAAGAGCCCGGTCGACACGGCGCCGCTGTAGGCGAGCGCGGAAAGCGCGTAGAGCGGATCTGCCACGGCGTTGTGCACGCTCATGCCGCTCTCGGCGAGATGGCCCCAGCCCAACCACCAGGCGGCGAAGACCGCGGCGGGCACCAGGAAAACCCAGTAGTGGTGCCGGCCGCTTGGCCGGCCCGGCTGGCGGTCACGGAGCAGGATCTGCGTCGCCGCGCCGGCGACGAAGGGAATCGCCAGGCTGGAGAAGAGCAGCGCGACGATCAGCAGCACACAGGCCCAGACGTCGGCCGCAGTCGTATTCCGCCGAATCAGCAGCATCGCCCCGAGCCCGCCCGCGGCCGAGCCGAAAAATCCCATCTGGAAGGCCCAAAGCAGATCTTCGGCCCCCGCTCCCAGGAAGAGCAGGATCAGGCAGCCGAGCGCCGACGACGGCTCGCCGACCAGCGGCCTCAGCCAGAGGAACAGCAGGGTCACGCTGACCAGGAACAGGGTCACCGCGACCAGGTGGAGCGGGAACGCGTTCATGCCGAACGTGGCGAGCGAGAGCTTGTAGATCGCGGCCGGCAAGACGATGATGTGCTCGTGATGTGGCAGCAGCCAGTCGGTCGGGCTGTCCTCGCGGTAGAAGATCAGCGCCCAGTCGTCGAGAAAGAAACCGAGATTCGCCCGGAGCGTGACCAGCAGGATCGCCGAAACGATCAGACCGCAGCCCAGAACCCACAGCCACGGTTGCCGCCGGGTCGTCCGGACGGCGCCGATGAGGTCCGATCCCATGTTGTTACGTTACCCAGCATGTCCTTCTCCCCAGTACCCCGGATGACCGCGTGAAGACCGCCCTGGTGACGGGTTCCGGCGGGCTGATCGGCTCGCAGTCGGTGCTCAAGCTGGTCGAGGCCGGCTGGCATGTGATCGGGATCGAGAACGACATGCGGGCCAGCTTCTTCGGCCCCGAAGCCTCGACCCGGCCGGTCAGCGACCGCCTTGCCTCGACCCTCGAAGAGTTCGAGCCGATCGAGCTCGACATCCGTGACGCGGAGGGCGTCGACCGGGTCTTCGCCGGCGCCCCGGTCGAACTGGTGGTCCACACCGCCGCCCAGCCGTCGCATGATTGGGCGGCCCGGGATCCGCAGACCGACTTCGGGGTCAACGCGCTCGGCACGCTGAACCTGCTCGAGGCGGCCCGCAAGCACGCGCCGGCCGCTCCTTTCATCTTCTGCTCGACCAACAAGGTCTACGGGGACACCCCCAACTCCCTGCCGCTGCTCGAGCTGGAAACCCGGCTCGAGCTGCCCGAGGACCATCCCTACTTCGAGGGGATCGACACCGCGATGTCGATCGACCACTCGACCCACTCGCTGTTCGGGGTCTCCAAGGCCAGCGCCGACCTGCTGGTTCAGGAGTACGGCCGCTACTTCGAGCTGCCGACCGTCTGCTTCCGCGGCGGCTGCCTGACCGGCCCGCAGCACGCCGGCGCCGAGTTGCACGGCTTCCTCGCCTACCTGATGAAGTGCGTGGTCACCGGCCGGCCCTACACGGTCTTCGGCTACGGCGGCAAGCAGGTCCGCGACAACATCCACTGCGACGACCTGGTCTCCGCCTTCCTCGAGTTCGCCGCCGCGCCCCGGGTGGCCGCGGTCTACAACATCGGCGGCGGCCGGGGCAGCAACTGCTCGATGCTGGAGGCGATCGCCGAGTCGGAGCAGATCTCCGGCCGCGAGCTCGACTGGACCATGAGCACCGAGAACCGGATCGGCGACCACCGCTGGTGGATCTCCGACCTCGGCGCCTTCGAGCGCGACTACCCGAACTGGCAGCGCCGCTTCGGGATCACCGAGATCCTCCAGCAGATCCACGACCACGCGGTCGAAGCCGCCGCCTGAGGTTCAGCGGTAACAGACGGAGAAGGGCCCGTCGGCCTCGACCGTCCACCGGGGTGAGGAGTCGATCTGCGGCAACTCCAGCCAGGCCATCGAGCGGACCCTGATCGAGCCGAGCGGGTAGCCGGGCGGGTCGCCGAAGCGGCTGAGGCCGACGTTCAGCACCGCATTCCCGTGGTTCCTGATCTCGATCGTCTCCGTGCGGCCAACCGGGTCGCGGCCTGGCCTGACCTGGGCGGCACTCCGTGCCGGATGCCTGACACAGCGCTCGAAACTGCCGCCGGGGTAGACCCCGACCAGCTGCGGCGCGGTCAGTTCGACCAGGTACTGGTCGGCCGTGGCTCGGGTCACAGCGTCCTTGCCTTCGACCTCGTCGGCCGAATAGCCCGGCAAGCCGCTCGCCTCGACCTGGTCGAGAAAACGGTCGAGCGGCACCTCGGAGCCCGGCCCCAGGTCGAGCACGAAGCCGGGGTCAAGCGCCGGGCCGGCGTACTCGACCATGCCGATCTTGAGGCTGGTCGCCGCGGTGGCCGGCACCCAACGAGTGTCTCGTTGCTCACGCATCAGGTCGACCCCCATGTACGAGGTGATCGCCACCGCGATCGTGGCCACGGCCAGGACCGGAATCCGCAGCTTCACGCCCCGGAGGATCTCGGCGAAGAAGAGCAGCAGGAAGATCGCGCCAGGCAACTGGTAACGGCTGGAAGTGGGCAGGCGGGTGTCGCTCTGGGCCAGGGCCGAGAGTCCGAAGAAGGTGAGCGCGATGACCGCGGTCACGACCACCCCGGAGGGGAGCCGCCTCAGTCGCCACAGCCGCCAGGCCGAGAGGGCCAGCAGGACGACCAGCGCCAGCTTGCCCCAGATCAGGTGCGGCTGGTCCGGTTCGCTGCCGTCCCCGGTCGCCAGGCCGAGCAGCGAGGTGAACCCGGCGGCCACGGCGTCGAAGACGAAGCGCGGAGCATGGGGCAGGTTGGCGAGGCTGAACGTGGTCTCGGCACTGTGGCCCCAGCCCAGCCACCAGAGCCCGTAGAAGGCCGCCCCCGCCGCCGGGATCAGCCAGCGCCGCCCGCGCTGGCGCGGATTGGTCAGCCACTCGGCCGCCGCCCCGGCCACGAAGGGAAGCCCGAGGGACGAGAAGGTCAGTGATGCGACCAGCAGGATCGCGGCCGTGAGATCTCCCTTGCGGTCGTCCCGGTCGAGCGCGATCAGGGCGCCGAGGCCGCAGGCCAGGGAGCCGAAGTAGCCGATCTGGAAGGCCCAGAGCAGATCCTCGAAGGCCGCCCCGAGGAAGAGGATCAACGCCGTCCCGAGCAGGGCCGCCCAGTCGCCGACCCGGCGGCGCAGCCAGATGAACAGCAGCGCGCCGGTGGCGAGGAAACCGGTGATCGCGACGACCTGGAATGGCCGGTTCGAATCCATCCCGAGGAGCCCTTGCAGGACCTTGTAGATCAGGGTCGGGGCGATGATGATGTGCTCGTGGAAGGGCTCGAGGAACGAGTCCGGGCCCCAGCCCGGGCGCAGGAAGAGCAGGTTCCACTCGTCGGTGACGAAGCCGATGTGGGCGGTCAGCGAGAGCAGCAGCAGGCCCGCCCCGGCCAGCAGGAGCCCGAGCAGGATCCAGGGCAGCGCGTCCTGGCGGCGGGTTCCGGGCATACGGGGCAACCTACCCTGGGAAGGATCAGACGATCGCCTGGCCGGCCATGGCCAGGCCGGTGATCACCAGCACGGCGGCCATCGCCTTGATCAGGGCCGCCTCGGGCAGGCGCCCGGTCAGGCGGGAGCCGAAGGCCGCCCCGGGGATCGCGGCCGCGGCCCCGATCAACAGGATGTCCCAGTCGACCCCGGAGGGAAGGTGCCCGAGCAGGCCGCCGATCCCGACGGTCACCCCGACCGCCGAGTTCGTCCCGATCGCCTTCTGGGGGCTGACTCCCATGTACTTGAGCATGGCCGGCAGGCGCAGCGAGCCGAGGATCAGCCCAACGAAACCGCCCAGCAGCCCGACCCCGAACCCGATCAGCACCGCCTCGGTCAGCAATCGGCGGCGGTCGGGCCGTGGCCCGACGTCCGTGGACTTCGGTCGCCGGTAACGCCAGACTTCCACCGCGCCGTAGATGACCACCAGGCTGATCGCGCCCAGGAGGATCCGGTCGGGCAGGATGCCGGCCAGCAACCCACCGGCGATCGCACCCAGGAACGAGCTCGGCACCATCCAGAGGAAGAGGCGCGGGTCCAGCCGCCCGTTGCGGATGTGAACGGTGGTGGCGGTGAGGGCGGCCAAGGCCGAGATCGCCACATTGGCGCCGGCCGCCGCCGCGGCCGAGCTGCCGAGCCAGACCACCACCGGCAGCCGCAGGTTGCCGAGCACCAGCCCGACCATCCCGCCCGCGAAGGAAACGGTGAACGACCAGGCCAGCAGGATCGCGATCTCGACCGGACTCACAGCAGGGATAATCTCACCCGATGGCAGACCAACTGTTCGATTCCGGAGAAGTCGAACCCGAACCTTCCGGCGTGCCGGCGGTCGGCCCGGACGCCCCGCTGGCCGCCCGGATGCGGCCCCGTTCACTGGACGAAGTAGTCGGCCAGGACCACATCCTCGCCCCGGGGACCGCGCTCAGGGGAGCGGTCGAAGCGGGTCGCCCGCACAGCGCGATCCTCTACGGGCCGCCCGGCTCGGGCAAGACCACCCTGGCCCGGATCATCGCCGCCACCTCCGACGGGGCCTTCGAGGAGGAGTCAGCGGTCAACGCCGGCCGGGCCGAGATCCGGGCGGTGATCGCCCGGGCCGAGGACCGCCAGAAGCACGGGCGCCGCACCGTGCTCTTCCTCGACGAGATCCACCGCTTCAACAAAGCCCAGCAGGACGCCCTGCTGCCGGCGGTCGAGAGCGGCGTCCTCACCCTGATCGGCGCGACCACCGAGAACCCCTACTTCGAGGTGAACTCGGCCCTGATCTCCCGCAGCCAGATCTACGAGCTTCAGCCGCTCGGGCCAGAAGAGATCCGAACCCTGCTCGAGCGGGCCCTGGCCGATTACGAACGGGGGGTGGCCGGCCAGGTCGAAGTCGACCCAGAGGCGCTGACGGCCCTGGCCGAGCGGGTGTCCGGCGACGCCCGGGCCGCGCTCTCGGCCCTGGAACGGCTCGCCGCCGCCGGCGGCCAGGCCGGGATTCCGGAGGTCGAGGATGCCCTGCAGGCGCAGGCGATCGCCTACGACAAGGGTGGCGACCACCATTACGACTACATCTCCGCCTGGATCAAGGCGACCCGCGGCTCCGATCCGGACGCCTCGCTCTACTACCTGGCGGTGATGATCGAGGGCGGGGAAGACCCCCGCTTCATAGCCCGGCGCATGGTCATCCTCGCCTCCGAGGACATCGGCAACGCCGATCCGCAGGCGCTGGTGGTGGCGACCTCGGCCGCCGCGGCGGTGGACCGGGTCGGGTTGCCCGAGGCCGCTCTCAACCTGGCCCAGGCCGCAACCTATCTGGCCTTGGCCCCGAAATCGAATGCGTCATATGCGGCGATCAACGCGGCCCGGGAGGAGGTGCGCCGAAACGGCCCGAAGCTGCCACCCGCCCACCTGCGGGATAGTCACTACGCCGGGGCGAAGCAGCTGGGCCGGGGTGAGGGGTACGTCTACCCGCATGACGTCGACGGCGGGGTTTCCGGGCAGTCCCTGATGCCGGAAGGCCTGGAGGGTCTCCGCTTCTACGAGCCGACCCGGTACGGCTTCGAGGCGGAACTGGCCCGCCGTCGTGAAGCCGCCGCAAAGATCCGCGAAAAGGGCAGCAACCAAGCCGAAAACTCTTAGGCAACCTTTAGCCAGTTCCCAAAACTTTTTGAGGTTCTGCGGGTTTCATGGACCAGACCCAACTTGAGCAAGACGCCAGGTGGGGTGCTGTGTCGGCCGGAGACTCGGACTGGGGGTCTCCGGCCGAGTTGTTTGCAGGGACGGGAATACGGGCCTCCAGCGGACTCCGGTTCAGGGTGGTCGGCGTACAATTCGGTTCATGGCCACCGAAACCGCCTCCACCGAAGCTTCCGGTTCGAACGGATCCGCACCCGCTTCCACGCCTCCGCTCGAGTCCTTCAACCCTGCCACAGGTGAGCTGGTCGGCACCGTCGAGACGATCACCCCGGACCAGGTCCAGGGCATCGTCGACGAGGTCGCGCTGATCCAGCCGGCCTGGGCCGAGCTCAGGCCTTCCGAACGCGCGACGTACCTGAAGCGCGCGGCCACGGTCCTGCTCGATCGCCTCGACGAGATCGCCGCGCTGCTTTCGCAGGAACAGGGCAAGCCGATCTCCGAGTGCTACACGATGGAACTGATCCCCTCGATCGACGCGCTGCGCTGGTGCGCCAAGGAGGGGCCGGGCATCCTCAAGGACGAGAAGATCTCCTACCCGCAGCCCTTCTTCAAGACCAAGCGCTCGAAGTTCAAGTACCAGCCGCTCGGCGTGGTCGGCGTGATCGCCCCCTGGAACTACCCGTGGACGATCCCGATGCAGGAGATCGCGATCGCCCTGATGTGTGGCAACGGCGTCGTGCTGAAGCCGGCCAGCCTGACCCCGCTGCTCGGTGAGGCGATCCAGTCGGTCTTCGAGGAGGCCGGCCTGCCCAAGGGCCTGGTCCGCAACGTCCACGGCGGCGGCCGGATCGGTGACGCGCTGACCAAGTCCAGCGCCCAGAAGATCTTCTTCACCGGTTCGGTGCCGGTCGGCTACAAGGTCGGCGAGGAGTGCGCCAAGCTGATGAAGGGCTGCGTGCTCGAGCTCGGCGGCAAGGACCCGATGCTGGTCCTCGAGGACGCCAACGTCGACTTCGCCATCTCCGGCGCGGTCTGGGGCGGCTTCGCCAATGCCGGCCAGACCTGTGCCGGGATCGAGCGGGCCTACGTGCGCCGCGAGGTGAGCGAGAAGTTCATCGAGGGCGTGGTCGCCGGGGCCAGCGCGCTCAAGGTCGGTGACCCCTCCGAGGTCGACACCGAGATCGGCCCAATGGTTTCCCGAGACCAATATGAACTGGTGTTGGAGCTCGTAGAAGATGCCGTTGCGGCGGGCGCGGAGCTCCGCTGCGGCGGCGCGGTCGACGTCGAGGGCTTCGGAGAAGGCAACTTCATCGCCCCTGTCGTCCTGACCAACGTCAACCACGACATGCGGATCATGAAGGAAGAGATCTTCGGGCCGGTGCTGCCGATCATCACCGTCGAGTCCGACCAGGAGGCGCTCGACCTGGCCAACGATTCCGAGTTCGGTCTCGGTGCTTCGGTCTGGACCAAGGACCGTCAGCGCGGCGAGCGGATCGCCGACAAGATCGAGTCCGGCATGGTCTGGATCAACGACCACATGTTCACCCACGGCGCCTGCCAGTGCACCTGGGGCGGGGTCAAGGATTCAGGTCTCGGTCACTCGCATTCCAAGTTCGGTTTCTACGAATGTGTCGAGATCAAGCTGGTCACCTACGAGCCCGGCCTGACCCGCAACTTCTGGTGGCATCCCTACGACCAGACGCTCGCTCAGGCGATGAAGTCGTCGGCCAAGCTGCTCTACGGCAAGGGCGGCCAGCGGATCGAGGCCCTCAAGTCGGGCACCGGCCCGCTGCTCCAGGTCGGCAAACGCATCACTAAACGCGGCTCGTAAACGCGGCTCCTGAGGCTCTTCGCGTTCATCGGCCTGGTCATCGTCGTGCTCGGCGGTGGCTGGCTGCTGTTCGGTCGGGGCGGGGATGAATCCGGTTCGTCGAAGTCGACGACAGCCCGGGAGAAGCCGGCGAACGACTGGAACACCGAACCCACGAAAGCCCGGGAGGCGAAGCTCCCGCCCTCCCGTTGCGCGGCCGATTCCTCGAACTGCGTGGTCGCCAGCGGCCGGGTGATCTACGTCGAGAAGGTCGACCCGGATGGCGACGGCGATGCCCACTTCGTCGCCGCCTCGGAGCAGGGGGTGACCCTGCCCGGGATCACGATATTCGACGTCCGCGCCGACCTCCGGCCGAACCCCCTGCCTGGGGTCGGTGACCTGGTCGGTGGCGCCGGCCCGGTCTATCCCGGCCACGCCGGTCAAAAGCAGATCCAGGTAGAAGAGTTCCATGTCGCAAAGTGAAAATGCGATCCGGCTGAGGGATCTTGGCCGGGACTACGGTGAGCGGCCGGCCTTGGACGGGGTCGGGCTCGAGCTGCCGGCCGGTAGTTCGCTGGCCGTGCTCGGCCCGAACGGTTCCGGCAAGAGCACCCTACTCAGGGTGCTCGCCAGCCTGCTCCGGCCCAGCCGCGGCGAGGTCTCCGTGCTCGGCTGTTCGCTGCCCCGCGAGGCCTGGAAGCTGCGCGGCCAGATCGGCTACCTCGGCCACGAACCACTGCTCTACGAGGACCTGACCGGCCGGGAGAACCTGGAGTTCCAGGCCCGGCTCTACGGGCTGCCCGCCGCCGAGGCCCGCCAGCGGATCGAATCCGACCTCGAGTTGCTCGGTATGGGCCGACGGGCGGACTACCGGGTCAGCGACTACTCGGCCGGCATGAAGCAGCGGATCGCGATCTGCCGGGCGGTGCTCCACCGGCCGGCCCTGCTCCTGCTCGACGAACCGGACTCGAACCTCGATCCCGAAGGCCGGGAGGCTGCGCGGGCACTGATCGGGCGCCCGGACGAACTGCGCTGGGAGAGCGAGGCCGATCGGCCGGTCACCCGGGTGGCCGTTTCACATGATCCGGAAAAGGCCCGGGCGGAAGCCGACCAGGTGCTGGAACTGACGATCGGCGGTGCTCCGGTAGCCCGCAGGGCGGTGGCATGAAGTCCGCTCGCATGACTCCGTTTCGCCAGGCACTCGGGGCGATCGTGCTGAAGGACCTGAGGACCGAGCTGCGGACCATGCGCTCGCTGCCGGCGATGGTCCTCTTCGCCGTGACGACCTTCGTGATCTTCCGTTTCGGGCTCGACCGGACCGCGCTTTCGGGCAGCCTCGCCTCAGGCGTGATCTGGACCACTCTGCTCTTCGCCGCGGTGCTGGGGATCAACCGGATCTTCCTGCCGGAGCGGGAAGAGGGCGGCTTCGACGCCTTCCGGCTGGCCCCGGTCGACCGGCCGGTGCTCTTCGTGGCCAAGGCGGCGGTGCTCTTCCTCTACCTGGTCGTGCTGGAAGTGGTCGTGGTCCCGGTCTTCGCGGTCTTCTTCCTCCAGGAGTGGAGCGGGCTGGTGCCGCTGGTCGTGATCCTGCTCGCGACCAACCTGGGATTTGCCGCGCTCGGCACCTTGATCTCCTCGATGGCCGTCAACTCGAGGGCCCGGGACCTGCTGGTGCCGCTGCTCCTGCTGCCCCTAGTGGTGCCGTTGATGATCGCCGCGACCGGGGCGACCTCACACCTGCTCGACGCGGGCGGGCCTTCCTACGACAAGTTCGGGACGTGGTTGCTGGTCCTCGGTCTATACGATGGGATCTTCTGCCTCGTCGGTTATGCCGTTTTTGAATTCCTCCTCGAGGACTAGCCGCACCGGGCGGAAACCGAAATGTCGGGACGTGGTCTCAAACAACTTTCGATTCTCACGGCGCTGGTTCTGCTGGCCGGATACCTGCTTGTCTTTTTCTGGGTGCCGATGGACGCGCTCGAAGGCTTCCGCCAGAAGGTCTTCTACCTGCACGTGCCGCTGGCGATCGTCGCGCTCTGCGGTTTCGTCGCCGGCGGGGTGGAGGGCTTCCGGCATCTGCGCACGGACGACCGTCGGCACGACGCCAACTCCTACGTCTTCATCCACATCTCCGTGGTCTTCGGGGTCGCCACGCTGATCACCGGCATGCTCTGGGCCAAGGCCTCCTGGGGGCATTACTGGGTCTGGGACGAGCCGACCCTGGTCAGCTTCCTGATCGTCTTCCTCCTCTACTGCACCTACTACCCGTTCCGCTACGCGATCGAGGACCGGGACCGCCAGGCCCGTTACGCCTCGGTCTTCGCGATCACGGCCGGCGCCTTCGTGCCGCTCAACTTCATGGCCGTACGGATGGCCCAGAGCCTGATCCACCCGCGTGTGTTCGCGACCAGCGAAGGCGGGCTGCCCGGCTCGATGATGTTCACCTTCCTGGTCTGCCTGGTCGGCATGGCCCTGCTCTGGGTCACCCTGGTCAAGCTCGAACTGCTCGGCAAGCAGACCTCCGGCCAGGTCTCGAAACTTCGCCGCGCCCTCGAGGCCGAGGGTTACGGCAACGACGAGCCGACGGGGACCGTCGGCCGCCGAATCGCACCCAATCTGGAGGCCCAGTAGATGTCTGATGTCCTGCCCGGCGACGCCGGTTACGTCTTCGCCGCATACATGGTCTTCCTGGCCCTGCTGCTGGTTTATCTCGGGATCCTCGGCGCCAAGTTCCAGCGCATCAACCGTGACGTGGCCCAGCTGACCGACGAAGTCGAGGCAGGCCGCAAGCCCAAACCCGCAGGCCGGCCCGCCACCGAGGCGGACGAGGCGCAAGAGCCGACCAGTGTCTGAGCTCCTCACACTCGGGCTTTCACACAAGACGGCGCCGCTCGAGCTCCGCGAGAAGCTCGCCCTGCCGGAAGGCCGCGCCGCCCGCCTGATGGCGGATCTGACCGAGTCCGGCGACGCTTCCGAAGCGACCGTCGTCTCCACCTGCAACCGGACCGAGATCTACGTGCTGGCCGCCGACCCGGTGGTCGCCGAATCGAGCATCCTCTCCGCCCTGGCCAGCCGGGCCGGGATCCAGCCGACCGAGCTGGTCGGCCATCTCTACTCGCTGCGCGGCCCCGACGCGACCCGTCACGCCTTCCGGGTCACGGCCGGCCTCGACTCGATGATCGTCGGCGAGTCCGAGATCCAGGGCCAGATCAAGCGGGCCCACGAGCTCGCCTTGGTGGAAGGGGTCTCCGGGCCGATCCTCAACCGGCTCTTTCGCGGCGCTCTCGCCGCCGGTGGCCGGGCCCGCAACGAGACCGGGATCAGTCGCACCGGTGTTTCGATGGCCTCGGTCGCGGTCGAGCGGGCGACCCGCGCGATCGGCGACGTGGCCAAACGGCGCGCCCTGATCATCGGGGCCGGTGAAACCTCCGAGCTGGTCGCCGGGGCACTCCGGGCGCGCGGTGCCGAGAGCGTCTTCGTCGCCAACCGCCACCTCGAGAAGGCCTGCGACCTGGCCCAGCGCTTCGGCGGGACCGCGGCGCCGCTGACCGAGTTGAGCGAGCAGGTAGCCGAGGCCGACCTGGTCGTCTCGGCGACCATGTCCCCGCACCACCTGATCGACCGGGAACTGCTCGAGCCGATCATGGCGGGCCGCGGCGGCAGGCCGGTCTTCCTGGTCGACCTGGCCGTCCCCCGGGACATAGATCCGCGGGTTCGCGACCTGCCGGGGGTCACCCTGGCCGACGTCGACGAACTGCAGGTGACCGTGGCCCGCAACATCGGCCGGCGCGAGGCCGAAGCCCGCCGGGCCCAGCATGTGGTCGAAGCAGAGCTGGAGCTCTTCGAGCACTGGATGGAGTCGTTGGAAGTGATGCCGGTGATCGTCGGGCTGCGGGAGAAGGCGGACGAGATCGTCACCCGGGTGATGGCCGAGAACGAGAACCGCTGGGAAGAGATGAGCGAGGCCGACCGGCAGCGGGTGGAGACCATGGTCCGCACCGTGGTCGGGCGGATGCTCCACGAACCCACCGTCCGGCTGAAGGAGATCGCCGGCAGCGACGATTCCTACGAGATCCTCGCCACGGTCCGTGACCTCTTCGGCCTCGATGCGGGCACCGATCCGGGTGACGGCGAGATCGCCACGGTCACGCCGATCCGCAAGGAGCGGAAGTCCTGAAGGTCGCGACCCGGTCCAGCGCCCTGGCGCTCGCCCAGGCCGGGACCGTTGCGGAGGCGCTCGGGCCGGAGGCGGAACTGGTCGAGGCGGCCGGTGACCTGCCACCCGAATCAGGGGACAAGGAGAGGTTCGTCCGCGGGGTCGAACGCATGGTGTTGGACGGTGCGGCCGAGGCCGGGGTGCACTCGGCCAAGGACCTGCCCGGAAAGATGACCTCGGGGCTGGCGATCGGCGCGGTGCCTCGACGGGCCGACCCCCGGGACGTCTGGATCGGCCCGGGCTCCTCGATCGGCGAGATCCCCCAGGGGGCGCGGGTCGGCACCGCGAGCCTGCGACGCCGGGCCCAGTTGCTGGCCCTGAGGCCGGACCTGCGGATGGTCGAACTGAGGGGCAACGTGGACACCCGGTTGCGCAAACTCGAAGCTGGTGAAGCGGACGGCCTCGTCCTGGCCGCGGCCGGGCTCGAGCGACTCGGCCGGACCGACGTCATTTCCTTCTTCTTCGACGAACGCCAACTGACCCCGGCGGCCGGGCAGGGTTGCCTGGTGGTGCAGACCCGGGCCGGGCGCGAAGAGCTGGTCGCCGGCATCGGTGACGAAGGCTCGATGACCCGGCTGCTGGCCGAGCGGGCCGCGGTGGTCGGCCTCGACGCCGACTGCAGCAGCCCGGTCGGGATCCACGCCCGGCACGAGGCGGGTTCCTTGACGATCGAAGGTTTCGCCGGCCGCTCGGACGGCAGCGTCTGGGTCCGGGACCGGATCGAGGGCGATCCAGCCCGGCCCGAGTCGCTCGGCCAGGAACTGGCCCGGCGGATGATCAGCGCGGGGGCCGCCGAGGCCATGGCCGGCTCTACCCTTTCCGGGTGATGGCCGAACCAGCGGACAAAGGACCGACCCCAGGAAGGGTGAGCCTGGTCGGGGCAGGCCCGGGAGATCCGGGGCTGCTGACCGCCCGGGCGATGGAGCTGATCGCCGAGGCTGACGTGGTCTTCTACGACCGGCTGATCCCACCGGGCGCCTTGACCGGAGCTCGCGATGACGCCGAGCTTCAGTACGTCGGCAAGATGCCGGGCACGGTCTACAACCCGCAGGCCGACATCAACCGGCGGCTGGTCGATGCGGCCCGGGCCGGCAAGGCGGTGGTCCGGCTCAAGGGCGGTGACCCGTTCATCTTCGGCCGGGGCGGCGAGGAGGCCGAGGAGCTGGCCGAGGCCGGGATCGAGTTCGAGGTGGTGCCGGGAGTGACCGCAGCGATCGCCGCCACGGCCACGGCCGGCATCCCCCTGACCCACCGCGACGATTCGGCCGGGGTCGCCTTCGTCACCGGCCACCGCACCGGCGAAGGGGAAGGGGCGATCGATCCCGATGGCTCGCTGGCCCGCTTCCCCGGCACCCTGGTCTTCTACATGGGGGTCAAACGCCTGGCCGAGAACGCGGCCGACCTGATCGCCGGTGGCCGGCCCGCCGACCAGCCGGCCGCGGCGATCGAGCGGGGCAGCACGCCCCGACAGAGGGTGGCCACGGCGACCCTCGGCACGATCGCCGAAACGGTCGCGCGCGAGGGCATCCGGCCTCCGGCCCTGATCGTGATCGGCGAGGTGGTCCGTCACCACGAGAAACTGGCCTGGTTCGAGCGGCGGCCGCTCTTCGGCCGCAAGGTGGTGGTCACCCGGGCCAAGCACCAGGCGGGCAAACTGGCCGCGCTCCTGCGCGGCCAAGGGGCCGAGGTGGTCGAGATGCCGGTGATCGAGATCGAGCCGCTGCCGATGACCAGCGACGAGATCGGCGACGGCATCGACCTCCTGCTCGACGAGCAGGATGGGCTGATCTGTTTCACCAGCCCGAATGCGGTCCGCGAGTTCTTCCTCGTCCTCTACGCGGCGATCCAGGCCGACGCCCGCGCGCTGGCCGGCTGGAAGGTCGCGGCGATCGGCGGCTCGACCGCCCGGGCGCTGGCCGAGCACGGGATCAGCGCCGACGTCGTGCCCCGCGAGGCGGTGGCCGAATCGCTGCTGGAATCGCTCCGCTCGCAAGACCTCGAAGGCCGCAAGGTCCTGATCCCGCGAGCCGAGACGGCCCGGGAGATCCTGCCTGAGGGTCTGCGGGAGATGGGCGCCGAGGTCCGCGTCATACCGCTCTACCGCACGGTCCCGGTCACCCCGGACGAGGCGACCCTGGAGGAAGCGGCGAGCGCTGATGCGATCACCTTCACTTCGGCCTCGACCGTGGCCAACCTGCTGGCCGCGGTACCCGGCGGCCTGCCCGGTGTGGCCGGGATCTCGATCGGCCCGATCACCTCAGGCGCGATGCGGGAAGCCGGGATCGAAGTGTCGGCCGAAGCAGCCCAGCGCGACCTCGATTCCCTGGCTGCCGCGGTGGCCGAGGCGCTCGGCACGGGGGAGGAGGCGGTTCGCCGATGACGGCCGGCCCGGAAGAGAACCGGCCGACGCCGCTGCTGGTCCGGGCGCTCCGCCGCGAACCGGTCGAACGCAAACCGGTCTGGTTCATGCGGCAGGCGGGCCGTTCGCTGCCCGAGTACAGGAAGGTCCGGCAAGGCGTGCCGATGCTGGAGATGTGCCGCACTCCGGACCTCTGCGCCGAGGTGACCCTGCAGCCCGTCCGGCGTCACGGGGTCGATGCGGCGATCCTCTTCTCCGACATCGTCACGCCGATCGAGGCGATCGGGATCGGGGTCGAGATCCAGTCCGGGGTGGGGCCGGTCGTGGCCGAGCCGTTCCGCTCCCGGGCCGACCTCGACCGGCTGCGGTCATTCGAACCGGAGGCGGACCTGCCCGAGGTGGCCGAGGCGATCTCGATCATCACCGGCGAGCTCGGCGAGACCCCGCTGATCGGATTCGCCGGGGCGCCTTTCACACTTGCCAGCTACCTGGTCGAGGGCCGTCCCTCGAAATCACAGGAGCGGGCTCGGGCCATGCAGCTCGAGGAGCCGGCCCTGTTCCGCGACCTGCTCGAGCGCCTGGCCGACATCTCGATCGCCTCGTTGCGCTCCCAGGTCGAGGCCGGCGTGCAGGCGGTCCAGGTCTTCGACTCCTGGGCCGGCTCGCTTTCCGAAGCCACCTACCGCGAGGCCGTGTTGCCGGTCTCGAGGCGGCTGTTCACCGAGATCGAGTCGCTCGGGGTGCCGCGCATCCATTTCGCCGTGAACGCCGGCCACCTGATGGAGGCGATGGCCGAGGCGGGGCCGGACGCGATGGGAGTGGACTGGCGCACCCCCCTTTCCCAGGCCCGCCGGCGGTTGGGAGAAGGGTTCGCGCTGCAGGGCAACCTCGACCCGACGGTTCCCCTGGCCGGCCCGGAAGTGCTCGAGCGCGAGACCCGAGCCCTGCTCGCCGACGCGCCCGAGCTGGGCCATGTCTTCAACCTGGGCCACGGGGTACTGCCTTCGACCGATCCTGCGATGCTGACCGAACTGGTAGGCCTGGTCCACCAAATCACGGAGAAAGCGAATTGAGCGATACCAACCGAAGCGAAGGGCCGACCGGGGTGCTGGTCATGGCATACGGGACCGCGACCGGCCCCGATGACGTCGAGGCCTATTACACGCACATCCGCCACGGCCGTCCACCGGAGCCGGAGGCGCTGAAAGAACTGCAGGAGCGCTACGAGATGATCGGCGGTTCACCTCTGCTCGGCATCACCGAGGCCCAGGCCGAAGGAATCGCAGCCGCCCTCGAAGAAGCCGATCCCGGCCGGTTCACGGTGGCGATGGGCCAGAAGCACTCGGCCCCCTTCATCGAGGACGCGGTCGCGGAACTGCTGGAGCGCGGGGTCGAGCGGATCATCGGCATCGTGCTGGCGCCGCATTTCTCGACCATGAGCATCGCCCAGTACCGAAGCCGGGCGGAAGAGGCGGCGGCTGCGGCCGGGGTGCCGGTCGCCGTGATCGAGTCCTGGCACGAGGAACCGGGCTATCTCGAGTTCCTGAACCAGGCGATAGCCGACGCCTACGCGGAACTGCCGGAGGACGCCCGCGGCTCGGTCGAGCTGGCGGTCACCGCCCACAGCCTGCCGGTCGCGATCCTCGAGCGCGGCGACATCTACGTCGAGGAGTTGGAGAAGACCCGGGACAACCTCTCCGGCCGGCCCGAGTTCGCCGACACCATGTTGGCCTGGCAGTCCGCGGGCCGGACCGAGGCCGAGTGGATCGGCCCCGACATCTGCGATGTGATGCCCGATCTCGCCGCCCAGGGACGTACGGCCGTGGTGGTCTGTGCGGCCGGCTTCGTCTCCGATCACCTCGAGGTCAAGTTCGACATCGACTACGAAGCTCAGGAAGCCGCGGAAGAGGCCGGCCTGGCCCTGACCCGGACCGCGATGCCGAATGACGACCCTTGCTTCTGCGCCACCCTGGCCGGCATCGTCGCCCGGGAGGCAGGGCAGGCTTGACCCGCGTCGCGGTCGTCGGCGCCGGCGTCACCGGCCTGGCTGCCGCCTGGCACCTGAACCGGGCCGGCGCCGAGACGGTCGTGTTCGACTCGGTCGACTGGGTCGGTGGCCGGGTGGGCTCCGCTGAATTTGCCGGCCGCCAGGTCGACACCGGCCCCGACGCGCTCGGCCCGGACCCGGCAATCGACGAGCTGTTGGACGGGATCGGCCTGGCCGGACAGGTCGAGATCCCCGATCCGCCCCAGGCCTTCCGCTTGACCGCTGCCGGGGAGCTCGAGCCATTCGGTGTCGGCGGCGGCGCGATGTTCGGCCTGGCCGGGGGGATCTTCTCGTTGCCGGCTCATCTGGAACGGAGCCTGAGGGACGCCGGGGTCGGCTTTCGACTCGGCAGCGCGGTCGAGAGCGTCACGGAACGCGATGATGTGGTGTCGGTCCGGGTCGACGGCAGCGAGGACGTTTTCTCTGCCGCGGTGGTGGCCACCGGAGCCGGGGCCGCCGCCAAGCTGATCGGCGGAGCGTCAGCCGAACAGCTGGCTCGGATCAAGGGCATCTCGGTGACCCTCGTCCACCTCGCCTTTCCGGAAGGCCGGATCGGCCGCGAAATGAACGGGACCGGCTACCTCGCCGACCCGGCGGAAGGCAGGCTGGTCACCGGCTGCTCCTGGTCTTCGGCCAAATGGCGGCGGCTGTCCGGCGATCCGGCGATCCTGCGCGCTTCGATCCGCGAGGACGGCCGAGGGGAGGTGATCGACCTGCCCGACGAAGAGATCGTGGCGAAGGTCATGGATGAGTTGCGCCCGGTGATGGAACTGGAAGGCGAGCCGATCGGCACGATGATCACCCGTTACCCCGAAGCACTGGTGGTGCGGGACGAAAACCATGAGTCTGCGGTCTCCGCCGCCCGCGCCTCCCTGGCCGCCAGCCCCCGAATCGGCCTGGCCGGCGCCGACTTCGACGGCCCGGGCATCTCGCGCTCGATCGCCGGAGTGCGAAAGACTGTTGATTCGATCATCGAAGGGACCCGAAATGACTGACAGCGAAGAACCTCTCCACTACTGCGCCTATCTCGCCTACTCCTGGGACGTCGAGTACGGCCACGGCCTTGCCCCCGCGGCCGATGAACTGGTCGCCACCATCGAGGCAGCCGGGGTCGAGATCCGCGGCACCTACGCGACCACCCTCTTCCGCGCCGGCTGCGACATCCTCTTCTGGCTGCTGGCCGACTCGACCTTGAAACTGGACGAGGCGGCGCGCGCGATCCGCACCTCCGGCCTTTCCCCGGCGCTTGGTCCCCACTGGAACGCGGTCGGCGTTCACCAGCCAGCCGAGTTCAACCGCGGCCATGTGCCCGCCTTCGTCGCCGGTGAACCGGCCGGTGACTTCATCTGCCTCTACCCCTTCGTGCGTTCGCATGAGTGGTATCTGCTGCCCGATGAGGAGCGCCGTGAGATGCTGGCCGAGCACGGCATGCTCGCCCGTCCCTACAAGGACATCCGGGCCAACACGGTCAGCTCCTTCGGGATCGGCGACTACGAATGGCTCCTCGCCTTCGAGGCGGCCGAGCCGGTTCGCTTCGTCCAGTTGATGCGCGAGCTCCGCGCCGCCAAGGCCCGCCTCCACACCCGAGAAGAGCTCCCCTTCATCAACGGAGTGAGGCGGCCGCTGGGTGAAATCATCACCGGCCTAGGGGGTTAAAAACATCAGGCTTGCCTAGCCCGGAATTAGGTAAGCCAAAGTAATCCGGTATAAACAGGTTGGATTTCATGTTGCCAACCTTCGTCATCGGACTGCGTGAGGGCGTCGAAGCGTCGCTCATCGTCGGCATCGTCGCCGCCTTCCTGGCTCAGCAGGGCCGCAAGGAGATGCTCCGCTACGTCCTTCTCGGAGTCGGCCTGGCGATTCTCATCTGCACCGGGATCGGGGTCGGCCTGCAGCTCCTGAACGAGGAGTTGCCGCAGCGCCAGCAGGAAATGCTGGAGACGGTGATCGGCCTGGCCGCGGTCGCGATCGTGACCTTCATGATCTTCTGGATGCGCAAGCACGCGCGCGGCCTGAAGTCGGACCTCGAGGGCAGCGTCAAAGAAGCGCTGGCGGAGGGTTCGGCCCGAGCCCTGGTCGGCATGTCCTTCTTCGCGGTCCTGCGGGAAGGGATCGAGACCGTGGTCTTCCTCCTGGCGATCTTCCAAGGAGCCACGGATCCGACCGCGGCGGGACTCGGGGCGGTGCTCGGCATCCTTCTCGCCATCGTGATCGGCTACGGGATCTACCGTGGCGGCATCCACCTCAACCTTGCCCGCTTCTTCAAGCTGACCGCGGTGGTGCTGGTCTTCGTCGCCGCCGGGCTGCTGGCCAATGCCGCCCACACCGCGTGGGAGGCCGGTTGGCTCACCATCCTGCAGGGGCAGGCGGTCGACCTGGGCTGGCTGGTCGTGCCGGGCACCTGGACCTCGGCCCTCTTGACCGGCATGCTCGGTCTGCAGACCACGATGACCGAGGCGCAGGTGATCCTCTACCTCGGCTACCTGATCCCGATGCTGGCCTTCGTTCTCTGGCCCGAGCCCTGGCGGCTGGGCAACCTGCGCAAGAAGGCAGCCCGGGCGCCGAACGCGGTCGACGCCTAGCCCCGTCTCCGTTCCGGGCCGTCCGGCCCACCACCGAAAGGATTTTCAATGTCTCTCCGATCGAATTCGAACGATCGCCGTTCCCTGATTCTCCCCCTGCTCACCCTGGCGTTGCTGCTGGCCGCGGCGGCCCTGCTGGCTGCCTGTGGCTCCGATGACGACTCGGACTCCTCGGCTCAGAAGGTTGCCGTCGAGATCACCGATGACGGCTGCCAGCCGACCGACCTTAAGGCCAAGTCGGGGCCAACCACGTTCACGGTCAGCAACCCGTCGAGTGACGTCAACAACGAGTTCGAGGTGCTCGACGGCGCCTTGATCCTCGGCGAGCGCGAGAACCTGGTCGCCGGCCTCTCCGGTGACGTCTCGGTCAACCTCGACCCGGGCACCTACGACATCGTCTGCGGCAACCCCGGCAACCGCGAGCCGACCGGCAAGCTGGTCGTCTCCGGCAAGCAGGTGGCCGCGACCACCAACCCGGGCCTCGCCAAGGCGGCCGACCAGTACGCCGCCTACGTGGTCGACCAGGCCGACATCCTGGCCCAGCGGACGGCCGAGTTCGTCGCTGCGGTCAAGGCCGGAAACGTGGTCAAGGCCAAGGAGCTCTACGAGACCTCGCGCGTCCCCTACGAGAAGATCGAGCCCGTCGCCGAGTCCTTCGGCAACCTCGACCCGGCGATCGACGCCCGGGAGAACGACGTCGCCAAGGGCGACCCGTGGACCGGCTTCCACCCGCTCGAGAAGGCGCTCTGGGTGACCGGCCTGACCGCCGCCGACGACCAGCTCGCCGACCAGCTGATGGCCAACGTCAAGCGACTGCAGGCCAAGGTGAAGAACAACACCTATGACCCGGTCCAGCTGGCCAACGGTGCGGTCGAACTGCTGAACGAGGTCAGCCAGTCGAAGATCACCGGCGAGGAGGAGCGCTACTCGCACGTCGACCTGACCACCTTCAAGGCGAACGTGGACGGCGCCAAGGAGGCCTTCGACCTGCTCGAGCCGGAGCTGGAGAAGACCGATCCCGATCTGGCCAAGGAAGTCGAGCAGCGCTTCGACGACCTCTACGCGGCCCTCGACAAGTACAAGGTCAAGGGCGAGGTCTACGAGAACTACTCGAAGCTGAACCAGCAGCAAAGGCGCGAGCTCAGCCAGAAGGTTGACGCCCTGGCCCTGCCTCTGGCCCAGATTGGCGGCAAAATAGTGACCCAATGACCCCGGATGGCGACAGCCCGCATGGCCGCATCACCCGCCGGCGCCTGCTCGGCGCCGGGGCGGCCGGCGGGCTGGTCGTCGCCGGGTTCGCCGGGGGCCGGGCCACGGCGCCCGAATCCCCGGACCCCGAGCAGCAGACGGTGCCCTTCGAGGGCGCCCATCAGGCCGGGATCGTCACCCCGGCCCAGAACCGGCTCCACTTCGCCTCCTTCGACCTGACCATCGAGGGCCGCGCGGACCTGCGGCAGCTACTGGTCGACTGGACCGAGGCCGGCCGCAGGATGGTCCGAGGAGAACCGGCCGGCCCGGAAAACAGCGCGCCGCTGCTGCCACCGGAGGACACGGGTGAAGCGGTCGGCCTCGGCCCGGCCAACCTCACCGTCACCTTCGGCCTCGGCCCGGGCATCTTCGACAAGCGGTTCGGGCTCGCCGGCCAACGCCCCGAACAGCTCGAGGACCTGCCACCGCTGCCGGGCGACGAGCTCGAGCGCAACATCAGCGACGGCGATCTCTGCGTCCAGGCCTGCGCCGACGACCCCCAGGTCGCCTTCCACGCGGTCCGCAACCTGACCAAGATCGCCCAGGGCCGGGCGGTGATGCGCTGGTGCCAACTCGGTTTCGGCCGCACCGCGAAGACCGGGGCCGAACAGGAGACCCCGCGCAACCTGATGGGGTTCAAGGACGGGACGAACAACATCCTCAACGACGACCAGGCCGCGCTCGACGATTTCGTCTGGGCCGGTGAGGAAGGTCCCGAGTGGATGCGCGGCGGCAGCTACCTGGTCACCCGCCGGATCCGCATGATGATCGAACCCTGGGACCGCACCTTCCTGCGCGAGCAGGAGGACGTCTTCGGCCGGGCCAAGGAAAGCGGCGCCCCGCTGGGTGAATCCAAGGAGAACGACCCGGTGGACCTGGACGCGACCGGGCCCGACGGCAGGCCCTTGATCCGGATCGACGCCCACATCCGCCAGGCCGCCCCCTCGGTCAACGGTGGCCAACGGATCCTGCGCCGTGGCTACTCGTTCACCGACGGCTTCGACACGGTCCGTGGCCAGCTCGACGCCGGCCTCTTCTTCATCTGCTTCCAGCGCGACCCGCGCAAGCAGTTCGTCCCGATCCAGGAGCGGCTCGGCCAGAACGACAGCCTGAACGAGTACATCGTCCACACCGGCAGCGCCCTCTTCGCCGTTCCGCCCGGAGTCTCCGGTTCAAGCGGATTCATCGGTGAAGGCCTCTTCTAGGTCGAAGTAGAATCCCCACATGGGTTTGATCCGTGGCGGAAGCAGGGAGATGTTCGCGGTGGTGGCAGCCGGCCTCGCGGTGCTCTTCTGCGCCCTGGCCGTACCGCCGGCCGAGGCCGGGATCAGCTGCCGCTACGTCAAGGCCGGCCCCGAGGGAGCGGTCGGCAACAAGCTGCGGATCAAGGTGACCCGCTTCGAGGAGGTCGTTGCCCTGACACCCGGCCCGGGCAAGAAGATCCAGGTGTCGGACGATCAGCGGATGAAGCCGGTCCGTTGCCGCGGTGGCAGCCCGACCATGCGCAACATCGACAAGGTCGTGTTCCGGGTCAATCGGAGGGCCACGGGGTCGACTCTGTATGTCGACCGGGCGCCACGCTTCAAGCCGGGGGCGCGCGGGTACGGCGGCGGCGATGCCGGGATCCGGTTCGAGCTCTACGGGCCTTCGCTCAGCTTCGGCATCGGCGGCACCGATGGCCCCGACCTGATCGAGATGGGCGCGCTCGGCTCCTCCCGGCTGCCGGGGGTCGACTTCGCCTCGATCGCCCCGGGCAATTTCCGCACGTCAGGCGACAACGTGGATGCCCGCATCCACGCCCGCTCCGCCAACCTCCTGGTCAAGGCGGGCAAGGGCGATGACGTGGTCGCGGGCACCTTGGACTACTCGCAGGTCGCTTTCGTCGGGCCGTTTCCGCTCTCGACCTCGCTCTACGGCGAGGCCGGCGACGACGTGCTGGTCGGCGGGCGCGCCCAGGACTATCTCGACGGTGGCGATGGCGGGGACGTCCTGTCCGGGGAGGGTGGCCGCGACGAGCTCTGGGGCGGTCCGGGCTTGGACGAACTGTATGGCGGTCCGGGCAACGACCTGCTGGACAGCCAGGACCGGCGCGGCGGCGAGATCGACGACTGCGGCGAGGGGCACGATCTGGCCCGGATGGATCTCAAGGACAAGGACAGCAATTGTGAGGCCTTCCGCTTCCCCTGAGATCTGTCGGCCGGTCACCTTCACCACCGATTTCGGCTACAGCGACGAGTACCCGGGGGTATGCCGGCTGGTGATCGCCAGGGTCGATCCGGACATCAAGGTGATTGACATCACTCACGGGATCCCGCCGGGCGATGTCCGCCGGGGCGCGCTGGCCCTGGCCTCGGCGGTGCGGTTCTCACCGCCGGCGGTCCACCTGGCGGTG
>MKST01000001.1:110107-122558 GCA_001897355.1 Solirubrobacterales bacterium 67-14
TGCTCGGCGGGATAGAAGCCGCCTTCGACATCTCCTCGACCCCGGTTCGGGCCGGGGACAGCGACACCTTCCACGGACGTGACATCTTCAGTCCGGTCGCGGCCGAACTGGCCCGCGGGGCGGCACCGGGCGAGCTCGGTGACGCGGTCGGCTTTCGGGAGCTGGTCCCGTTGGAGTTGCCCGAGCCGGTGGTCACCCCGCAGCAGGTGGATGCCCAGGCGCTCTACCTCGACCAGTACGGAAACGTGATCCTCAACCTCCACTCCGAGGTTCTCGACGGCACCTTTTTCACGGAGGGCGTCGCGGTCACACTCGAAACCAGCCTCGAGACGATCGTGGTCCCGCTCGGACGCACCTTCGGCGACGTCGAACCCGGCGAACCGGTCATCTACACCGACTCGACCGGATACCTCGCCCTCGCCGTGAACCGCGGCAGCGCCGCCAGTCGCTTCGGCCTCGGCCCCGACAATGAACTCCGGATCACCCCGGTGCCTTCCCAGTGAGGATCTGGGACCGAATCCCTCCGAGCTCACTCTGTCGCAGCCACCTGCTCGGTGAACATCGTGAACTCCACGGCCTCTGGAACATCCTGCTCCGGATCGAGTCCGGCGAGGATCCGTCGGAGGTCGGCTACGCCGCTCATCCGGAGACCCGTCGCTGGATCGGTCATCAGCGGGCTCTCTACGACCGGCACGAGGCTCTGGTCGGCGAGATGCTCGCCCGCGGTTACAACCATCGGAGCCCGCTGCCCGGCGTGATCGATTCCGAGATCTCGGGAGAGGCCGCGGTGCCGCCCGAGATCGATGATCAACGGGCCGTACTGAGGGCCAAGGGATGCGATTGCCGTCCGTGAACGGTCGGAGCCGGGCGGCCTCGGCACCCCGATACCCTGCGGAAGGTGACCATCGGCCTTCCCCACCTTCATTTCCGCCAGATCGGGTCGACCAATGAGCGGGCCCGTCAGGCGGCGGACGAGGGCGCCCCGGGTGGAACCTTGGTCACCGCCGAAGAGCAGACCGCGGGCCGCGGCCGGCAGGGCAGGCCCTGGTCGACGCCGGCCGGCGCGGCGGTGGCATGGAGCGTCCTGATCCGGCGGTCGATTGAACTGCCCGGGACCTTGCCGCTCCAGGTCGGGGTCGGGGTCTGCGAAGCGGTCGAAGCGCTCGGCGTGGCCGGGGTCGAGATGAAATGGCCGAACGACATCTGGATCGAGGGCCGCAAGTGCGCCGGCATCCTGGTCGAGGCGAGGCCCCAGGACGGCTGGGCCGTGGCCGGGGTCGGCCTCAACCTTTCGATCGCCGACCACGAGTTTCCCGAGGAGCTGCGGGGCCGGGCCACCTCGCTCGGCCGGGACGTCACCTTCGACCAGGTGGTCGGCGCCCTGAACGAGCGGGTCGGCCGGCAGCTCGAGGCACCGGTGGCCGAGACCCTCGAGGCCTTCGCCGCCCGGGATGCGCTCAAGGGCCGCCAGGTCCGCTGGGGCGAAGGCGAGGGCATCGCGGCCGGGATCGACCGCCAGGGCAACCTCTTGGTCGAGTCCCCGACCGGCTGTCTCGCCACCCTGAACGCCGGTGAGGTCCACCTCTCACTCCCGGCCGACGCCGCGTGAGCGGCGCTATCGACCTCACCCGGCCAGGCGTCGTCTGGCTCGAAGGGCTGCCGCTGCCGGTCGAGCCGACCGGCACCGGCAAGGCGCTGGCCCGCTCGCGCGATGGCAGGCTGGTGGTCGGTGGCGGCAGCCGGGCGCAGGTGCTGGCAGCGATCGACCGCTGGTACCGGCGCGAGGCCCGGAACCGGATCGAGCCCCTGGTCGCCCTCGAAGGCCGTCGGCTCGGGCTGGAGGCAAAGAAGGTGCGGATCGGCAACCAGCGCACCCGCTGGGGATCCTGCTCGACCAGCGGCACGCTCTCGTTCAACTGGCGGCTGGTGATCGGCCGGCCAGAGGCGCTCCGCTACGTGGTCGTCCACGAGCTGATCCACATCCGCCACCACAACCATTCCCGGGCTTTCTGGGACGACCTGGCGCTGGCCTTCCCCGATTTCAAGACGGAAGCGACCTGGCTGCGGGCCAACGAACGGAGCCTCCTCCGCTGGAAACCCTTGATCTGACTCCTTTCTGGGGGCGATCAGCCACCAGATCGGTGGCTGATCGCCCCCAATTCGGCGAATCGGCTAGTTTGGCGCTATGGCGATCGGGGGTAGTTCATGCGGCCGTAAGACTGTGTTCGCCTCTCTGGCTGTCTGCATGCTGTTCGTGATCGGGCTGGGCCAATCGTGGGCCGAAGCGTCGACTCGCTCGAGCCTGAACCGGGCCCTGAACCAGATCATGGCGGTGCCGAACGGCCCTCCCGGGATCTCGATGCAGGTCGTCAAGAACGGGAAGTCGCAGTACTTCCGGCGCGGAGTCGCCAACGTCAAGACCGGCCAGAAGCCGCAGCTCCGGCAGCGCTTCCGCATCGCCAGCGTCGCCAAGGCGTTCAGCGGCGCGGTCGCCCTCAACCTGGTCGCCCGCGGCAAGCTCCGGCTTCACTCGACGATCGGCGAGGTCCTGCCCGGCATGCTGCCGAAGGCCAAGCAGGTCACCCTGGGCCAGGCTCTGCACCACACCGGCGGGCTGCCCGAGTACATCCGCTCGAAGGGCTTCATCGACGAGGTCGGCAATCATCCCGCCGCCTATGTCTCGCCGCGCAAGATCCTCTCCTGGGTCCGCGGCACCAGGTTGGCCCACCGGCCCGGTACGAAATACGAGTACTCGGATACCGACAACATCGTGGTCGGCCTGATGGCCGAAAAGGTGACCGGGGTTCCCTATCTGCGTCAAATCCGCCGGCTCGGCCGGCAGATCGGCGGTCTCAGGTCGACCTTCCTGCCTCGCACCGTGCAGATGCCGGGCCCCTACATGCACGGATACGAGATTGCGCCGGGCAAGCAGCCGGAGGACGTCTCCCATCTGATCAATCCCTCTGGCGCCTGGGCCTCGGGCGGCATCGTCTCGTCCCTGCCTGACCTCGGCAACTTCTTCCGGGCCTATGTTTCCGGCCGCTTCTTCGGGATGGGCGGAAACCGGGCCCGGATCACCGAGGCCCAGCGGCGCTGGCTGAAGGGCGAGTCGCAGCCGGCCGGGCCGGGCAGCAACTGGGCCGGGATGGGCCTCTTCCGTTACGTCACCAAGTGCGGCACGATGTTCGGTCACACCGGCTCTTTCCCCGGCTACCGGGTCTTCGCCGCTTCATCGGCGAACGGCAGGCGTTCGATCGCCTTCGTCGCCAACAGCCAGATCCTCAAGGACACGAAGGGCAACCCCAACGCCCGTCAGGTCAGCGCCCGAATCCGCCGTGCCCAGGTCGCCGCGGTCTGCCACGCCCTGGGTTAGCCGACTCAGAAGAGTTCGTAGTCGTCCGGAGAGAGTTCGAAGCCGTGGCCGGTGGTGAGGTTCTCGCAGCGCATGCTGTCGCCCTCTTCATCGGTCCGGCACTCGAAGCTGCCGACCATGTTGATGTAGCCGTCGGCCAGTTCCGGCCCGTCGTTCAGCGTGGTGTCCCCGGCGCAGACGACCCGGGCCCTGCCTTCGGCCGAGACGGATAGGCCGTTGCCGTAGTCGAGCTGGCATTTCGGGTCCGGCTTGATGGCCCAGCTGTGCTTCTTGATGTCACAGCGGACCAGGTTGTCGTCGGCGATGCAACCGATGTTCCCCGCCGGGGAGGTGAAGGCGTCCAGGTTGAGCGCCAGGCTCTCCTGCTTGTCGGTGCCACAGCCGGATGCGGCCAGCCCGGCGACGATCACCACGAGAGCGCTACTCAGAATCTTCGTCTTGAGCTTCATCCTGGGGTTCGTCCTCCGCTGGTTGGTCGACCTTGGGATCTTCGACTTCAGCAGTCGTCTCGGTGGCTTCGTCTTCCGCAGTCGTCTCGGTTGCCTCGGTGTTCTCGACCTCGGGGTTGGCTGCTGCTTCCTTCTTCTTGTTCTTCTTGCGGCGGCGCTTCTTGCCCCCCTTGGGGAAGTTGCGAAGCAGCTCGCGGGCGACGGCGGAAGGCTTGCGGGCCATCCGCATGCGAGCGCCGCGCAGCACCTCTTCACCCTCTGGGGTGTGGGCGACCGCGGCGGCCAGCAGCGAAACGGCCAGGCGGCGGTCCTGCTTGCGGGCGGCCTGGACCAGCTTGCGGGCGTTCTTGCCGTGGGCGCGGCCAGCGGAGTTGACCAGCAGGCCGAGCAGCCGCTTGGTTTCCGGCCAGCGCTGGACCGCGTACTCCTCGTGGAGCTCGCGGTTGTAGGAGGCCAGCCGCCAGACCCAGGCCTGGGCCTGGTCTCGGCGGCCGATCCGCTTGTCGACCAGCGCCTGCAGCAGCACCTTGGTACCGGCCCGCTTCTCGTCGCGAGACCAGGTTCCGACGATGTCGATCGCGTCGTCGAAGGCCTCGGGATCCTTCAGGTTCGCGATCTCGCCCAGCGCCTTGACCCGGAGCTGTGCGTTGCGGTTGCGCTGGACGCAGGTCAAGAGGTAACGGCGCCGCAGTTCTTTGGTCCGGTCGTGCTGCAGCATCGCCTTCGCCCGGCGCCAGCCCTGGGTCGTGACCCGGGCCCCGGCCAGGGCGGCCCAGACATGCTGCTCGGCGTAGTCGAGGTTCTCGACCGCGATCCGCCAGATGTCGCGCTCCAGCACCTCGATGCGGCGCTGCGGGTCGTCGGAGACCGGGACGATGCGACGCTCGACCCGGACCTTGCGGCCCCGGCCGCGGCGGACCGGGCCGACCACGATCGCGCCGCCACGGTAGACGTCGCGGTCGAGCAGGCTGTGCAGGGTGACGATCGACTCGTCGTGCGTGGTCGCCGGATGGACGAAGTCGATCACCAGGCCGGCTTCCTTGTTCGGCGAGCGACGGGTCACGCGGCCGACCCGCTGCTGGTAGATCCGCTTCGAGGCGGTGGGGGCCAGGTGCATGCAGATCGTTGCCCGGGGCGAGTTCCAGCCCTCGGCCAAGAGCTGCGCGTTGCAGAGCACGTCGACCTCGCCGCGCTCGAAGGCGGCCAGCGTGTCGGAGAGCTCGCGCTTCGGGGTCTCGCCGGACACCGCTTTGGCGTTGATCCCGAACTCCTGGAAAGCGGCCGCCACGTTTTTCGCGTGTTGGACGCCGGCCGTGTAGAGCACACCCGGCGCCTTGCGGAAACGGGACTTGTAAAGGTCGGCGATCGCCATGTTGAACGGCGCCTGGTCGAGCAGCTTGGCCAACTCTTCCTGGTCGAAGTCCTGATCCACCTCGCCCTTGCGGAGCGGCACCTTGGCGATCGTCCGGACGCCGGGCCCGGGTGGGATGCGCAGGCAGCGGAGCGGCGCGATCACCCCGCGGCGGGCGGCCTGGGCGAGGTCGAAACGAGAAGTCTGGGTGGGGAAGAGGTCGGCGACATGGCGGGCGATCAGGGCGCCGGTCGCGGTCATGCCGATGTAAACCGGGCCCGGCATCGAGCGGATGCAGGCCGAGGTCTTCTCGCCGAGGGCGGTGTGGGCTTCGTCGCAGATGATCACCGTGTAGGCGTTGGAGACCCGCTTCGCGTTGCGGACGAACCACTGGTAGGTCTCGACCGTGACCGGGCCGTCGGCTTCGTCGCGGCCGTCGAGCAGCGGCGGTCGCAGCCGGTCCTTGTAGCCACGGTCGGAGATCTCGCCGATGAACTGGTCGACCAGGTTGCGGCGGTGGGTGAGGATCAGGACGCCGCCGGTCCGGGTCGCTTCGATGAAGCCGACCGCGGCCACCGTCTTGCCGGCCCCGGTCGCGTGCTCGAACCAGAAGCGGCGGGCGGCCCCGGGATCGTCGGCGACCTCGCCGACTTCTTCTTCGTCTTGCTCGTCCCCGGTACGGTCCTCCCAGTCCTGGGGCTCCTCGTCCTCGGCGACGACCTCGTCGATCACTTCCTGGGCGAGTTCACCGTCTTCTTCCGACTCCTCGTCCTCTTCGGCTTCGGTCTCTTCGCCATCCTGGTCGACGGCTTCGTCCGAGTCTTCGTCGGCGTCGGGCAGCGCTGCGTCGCCTTCTTCCTCCAGCACCTCGAGGGTCTCGACGTCATCGACCGCACTTACCTGCTGCTCGGCCAGCAACTCGGTCAGGGTGCCGGAAAGGGCGTCGATCTGATGCGGATTCAGCTCGGCCCCGTCCTTCAGGGTCGGCGGCTCGTCCCCGATCAGCCGCTCGAGGCCGAGCAGCAGGGAGAAGTTCCGTCGCCACTCGACCGAAGGCTCGGTCAGGCCGGCGTCGAGCTCGGCGATCGCCGCGTCGAAGGCGCGACGGCGGGCGGTTCCCGGGATCAGGGCCTCGGGGCCGTCCCCATTCAGCAGGAGCGGTTCACACGCGAACTTTGACGCGCGTTCGATGTCTTTCTTTGAGGGAACCGCAGAAGCTGCGGGTGCTGCAGTAGTCGTGGCCAACTTAGCCTTCGCAAGTGTTCCGAACCCGGTGAATCGACCCGGCCCGGATGAGTAGGTAATCGAAGTATCCGACGGCGACGCTGGACGGACGAACGCCGGATTCCTCCTTGACCCGCGTACTAGCGGATCGGACTTCTGTATTTAATCATTACTGCGATGAAATTGGCTGTTCACAGACGTCTGGCCGTTTTGGCTCTGCTGATCGTCGCCCTGAGCGGGCTGGTCCTGGCCGGCTGCGGCAAGAGCGACGAGCCGCCTTCGCCGGCCCCCGACTACGCCAAGAAACTGGCCGGGGCACCGGCCCCGCTCGCCTCGCTCTACGACCAGGGCAACGAGCTCCTACCGGGCGGACTCGACGCCTACAACGCCCAGATCGCCTCTCTCAAGGGTTTCCCGGCCGTAGTCAACGTCTGGGCCTCCTGGTGCGGTCCCTGTCGAGTTGAGTTTCCCTTTTTCCAGCAGCTTTCGGCGAAGATGGGCAAGCGGGTCGCTTTCCTCGGAGTCAATTCGGACGACGGAGAAGGCAACGCGAAGGATCTCTTGTCGGACTTCCCGGTTCCGTATCCAAGTTTCAGCGATTCGGATCGCCACATCGCTGACGACATCGGAGCCAGGTACTTTCCAGCCACTGCCTTCTACGACTCCCAAGGTCAGTTGACGTATACCCACGTCGGCCAGTATCCGGATCAGGAGTCGCTCGAAGAAGCGATCCAGCAGTACGCGATCGAGGGCCAAACCGGCTGAGCCGATACGCTCGCCTTGGATGCTCGTGGAGATCAGTGATCCGACACTCGCCTACCTCCTGGTCATCCTCGGGCTGACCGGGATCGGGATCGAGGCAGTGACGCCGGGCGGGTTCATCCCGGCGATCCTCGGCCTTCTCGCCTTGGTCTTTGGCGTGATCGGCATGGTCGATATCGGTCCGACCGCGATCGGCCTGGGGCTGTTGCTGCTCGCCATCGCCCTTTTCATCGCTGCCGTCGCCCTTCATCTCTACCGGCCGCTCTCGATCGCCGGCGTGGTCTCGCTGGCCGCCTCCGGCATCTGGATGTTCGACCGCGACAGCGACCCGACCTCGATCGTCGCGGTGACGATCGGCGCCGTGGTGCTGGGCCTCTTCATGCTCTTCGTGATCGAGCGCGCAAGCGTCACCCGGGCGGCACCGATCCGCTACGGCCCCGAGGAACTGGCCGGCAAGGAAGGTGACGTGCGGGTCGCGCTCCGGCCCGACGGGCAGGTCTTCGTCGACGGCGGCCTCTGGCAGGCCCGGCTGGCCGACCCGGAAGCCCGGCTCGGCATCGGCGAGAAGATCACCGTGCTCGAAGTCCAGGGTTTGACCCTGCTCGTCGCCCCGCAATCCGAAACCAACCAAGGAGAAAAGTAGCCATGGAAGTCATCGGAACCCTGGTCGTGATCCTGGCGATCTTCTTCCTGATCGTCCTGTTCTCGGCGATCAAGATCCTGCGCGAGTACGAGCGCGGGGTGATCTTCCGGCTCGGCCGCCTGATCGACCAGAAGGGCCCGGGCCTGATCCTGCTGATCCCCTTCATCGACCGCATGGTCAAGATCGACCTGCGCACGGTCACTCTGAACATCCCGCCCCAGGAAGTGATCACCCGCGACAACGTCCCCACCTCGGTCAACGCGGTCTGTTACTTCCGGGTCGTTGATCCCAATCGGGCGATCACCGACGTCGAGAACTATCTGATCGCCACCTCGCAGATCTCCCAGACCTCGCTGCGCGCGGTGCTCGGCAAGGCCGAGCTGGACGAGATCCTCTCCGAGCGCGAGCGCCTCAACGAATCGCTGCAGAAGATCATCGACGAGCAGACCGAGCCCTGGGGCGTCAAGGTCACCACGGTCGAGATCAAGGACGTCGAGATCCCCGAGCAGATGCAGCGGGCGATGGCCCGGCAGGCCGAAGCCGAACGTGAACGGCGGGCCAAGATCATCAACTCCGAGGGCGAGTACCAGGCGGCCGAGAAGCTGACCGACGCGGCCGACATCATCAGCCGCAACCCGGCCTCGCTGCAGCTGCGTTACCTGCAGACCCTGCTCGAGATCAGCGGCAATCAGAACTCGACCGTGATCTTCCCGCTGCCGATGGACCTGATCTCCGCCTTCCAGCAGTCGCTCGGGAATATCGGCAACGCCGATGCCGGATCGGACGGTGGCGTCCAGCCGACCATCGGCGGCAGTGCTTCCGAAGACCTGCCGCCGGCATCCTGAGCCGCCCAGTTTGAGCAACCCCGAAATCAGAATCGACCAGCTGACCGGTGGCCGGGTGCTGGTCGCGCCCGGCCGGGCCGAGCGGCCGGATGATTTCACCCCGGGGGAGTGGCATCCGGCCGGCCACGAGGGCTGCCCCTTCTGCGAGGGCAACGAATCGGCGACCCCGCCGGAGGTCGAAGCCGATCGGCCCGAAGGCGGTACCGAGAACGGGCCGGGCTGGGCCACCCGCACCGTGCCCAACCTCTACCCGGCTGTGACCCCCCGCGAGGCCGGCCAGCCGGAGGATGCCCGGATCGTGCCCGACCGGGCCGGGGCGGAATCCAGCGCCTTTTCCAGCCCGGCCGACCCGCTGCTCGCCTCCGGTCGTGGCTCGGAGCCGGACATGTTCGTCTCCCGCCCCGCCTACGGCAGCCACGAGGTGATCGTCAACTCGCCCTCCCACCTCGCTTCACTGGCCGAGCTCGAAGGCGACTCACTGTCCACGGCGGTGGCGGCCTGGCGCCGTCGCATGCGGGCCCACCGGGACTCGGCCTACGTGCAGCTGATCCTCAACCAGGGCCCGGATTCCGGCGCTTCGCTCGAACACAGCCACGCCCAGCTAGGGGCGATGGAGTTCGTGCCGCCCGCGGTCGCCCGCGAACGCGAGCGGGTGGGGGCTTACCGAGAACGGACCGCCGGGGCCAGCCTGCTCGGCGAGATCCTGCGCGAGGAGATCCGCCGCGGCGATCGCCTGGTCGCGATCGACGACGAGGTCGCACTGGTCTGCCCCTGGGCCTCTCGCCACCCTTATGAGATGCGCTTGATCCCGCGTCGTCCGACCGCCCGTTTCGAAGAGGACGAAGGCGGTGCGGCGATGCTGGGCCGCGCCCTCCGCGCCCTGACCGAGCTCTTCGGCAATCCCTGCCAGCTCAACCTCTGGGTCCGGACCGCCCCACGCGGGGTTGAGCACTTCCACTGGCATCTCGACCTGATCCCGAGGCTCGAGCCTGCCTCCGCCTTCGAGATGGCGACCGGGGTGGACATCAACATCGTCAGCCCCGAAACCGCCGCCGAAGCCCTCCGCAAAGCGATCGACTGAATAGGCTGCGCTGATGCCGATCGACAATCGTCCCTTTCCCCGCTTCGTCGCCGATGCCTCGCGCCACGGCATCCCCCATGGCCGCTTCGCCGAGCGCCTCGCCACCGCCTTCGCGGCCGCCTGCGAAGAGATCGAAGACCTGCCGGCCGGCACGACGATCCCGGAGGAGCTGACCTGGTTTCCCGAGCGGGCCTGGTCCGGCCGCGTCTGGGTACCCGTTTCCGGTGATTCGGAAGCGGTCCTGGAGGACGGATCGGAAGCGGAGCCGATCGAGTTTTTCGGCTTCGTCAGCTTCGTCCAGCCCGAGGGTGGCGACCCGACCGACTTCAAGGCCTCAGCCGATTTCACCGATGTCGTCGCCGCTGACAACCCGGACTGGACGATCGACATCTCCGACGAAGTGATCGGCACCTGGCACGGCGAGCAGGGCCGGGAGGCCGCGATGACCCTGGTCTGGGGCCGTTCCCTGGTGCGGGACGCCTTCGCGGTAACCGCTGAACTCGATGGGGTCACGGTCGACCAGGACCCGCTCTTCGGTGGCCAGGGCACCCGGGCCGACCGCTTCACCCTGATCGCCCCCGACGCGCTCAAGAACTATGGCGACGACGCCTACCTCGAGGTGAAGCTCTGGACCTCCCGTGGCAAGCAGGTGGCGCGAGAGTCGCTGTACGAGATAGAGGAGCCGGAGGAAGGTCCCGCCACCGTCGACGGGCCCGGTGACTGACGCCGACTTGCGAACGCGAGAGCGAGCAAATACGATCGCTTAAGTCAAGAGGACGGCGGTTCGAATTCCCGGCGTCCGGATGAGTCGGAACAGGACGGGGGCTGAGTTGAAAGCGTTCCACAGAGCGTTCGTTGTGGCCGGGCTTGCGTTGGTCGCGTTGGCACCGGCGTCGGCCTCTGCGGCCGAACAAAACGTGGCTTGCTCACCGACGGCACTGCAGTCGGCGTTCAGCGCGGCCGACAGTACCGGTACCCATGTGCTGAACCTGGCCGCCGGCTGTGAGTACGGGATCGGCAACACCCTCTCGCTCGGTCAATCCGGTGCCGACGTGACGGTCAACGGCAACGGTGCCACCATCGACGGTGGCGGTGCGACAAGGGTCTTCGATGTGGACGGATCCGTGACCCTCACCCTGAATGACCTGATGGTCACCGGCGGGTCAGCCAGCTATGGCGCGGGCGTGAACATGTATGGGTCGGGCAACCTGAACGTGAACCGGTCGACCTTCGAGGGGAACGTTGCCTCCAACTTCGGTGGCGCCATCTATCTCCAGAGTGGCGGCATCGTGTCGGTCACCAATTCGACCTTTGCCGGCAATGTCGGCAGTCAGGGCGGAGCGCTTTACGCGGCGTCCGCGACCTACAACCTGACCAATGTCACCGCCACTGGAAACAGCTCCACGTCGGCATTCGGCGGCGCCATCTTCAGCAGTAATTCCAACCTGACCATCCGCAACACCATCTTTGCGGGGAACCTGCCGAACGGGGATCCGAACCAGGATTGCTACATCTCAGGTGGCACCAACTCCGGGTCGAACAACCTCACCGCCAGCAACATCAGTGGCTCCGGGTGTGTCTCGACCGGATTCGCACTGGTTTCCCAGGCGAACCTCGCCCTCGGCGGTCTGGCCGACAACGGCGGCCTGACCCCGACGGTCCCGATCGGGGCGGCGAGCGTTGCCCGTGCCGGCGCCACGTCGAACTGTCCGGCAACCGACCAGCGAGACTTCCTGCGGCCTTCGGCGACGAACTGTGACGTCGGCGCCTACCAGTTCGGCAGCGCGATCACGGTAAAGGACACCTCCGCCGTCGAAGGTGATTCGGGCACCACCACGCTCAGCTTCCCGGTCACCCTGGCCCCGGCCGTGGCCGATGGGGTAACCATCGACTACGAGGTCGACCACGTCACCACGGACGACTCCGACTTCGTGCCGGAGGACGGCCAGCTCGTCCTCGATCCGGGCGAGACATCCGGCGCGATCGAGGTCGACGTCTCCGGTGACACGACGATCGAGCCCGACGAGACTTTCACGGTGACCCTGACCGGGGTCACCACCGCCGCCGGCGACGTGGCGATCGGCCGCGCGGTGGCGACCGGCACGGTGATCAACGACGACCAGCCCGATCATCAACATCCGGCATGCACCGGTGGGGTCGGTGACGCCGCGGCGCTGGCCGCAGCGGTGACCTGGGCCAACGGCAACGGCCAGGACGACGAGATCTTCCTCGGGCCCGGCTGCGTCTATGACACCGGGTCCGTCGGGATGCTGACCGTCGGTCCCGACGACGGCCACTCCCTCACCATCACCGGAGACGACTCGACCATCGATGCGAGTCACGTTCATGTGGTCCTGGCGGCCCAGGAAGACGCCGAGTTCAACCTCGATGGCGTGACAGTGGCCAACGGCGTCAATCCGGGGACCACGAACGGCGTGGACGGCCTCGATGGCTACGGCGGTGGGCTGGTGATCAACGGGGCGGACGTGACCGTCTCCGGATCCTCCTTCGTCGGCAACTCCACCACCTACGGCTTCAATTCCGGCTATTCGGGCGGCGCGATCTTCGCGTTCGAAGGAGATGACCGGGGTGCCAGTCTCGATGTCTCCGATTCGAGCTTCACCGACAACGAAAGCGGCTGGGGCGGAGCGATCGACGTCCAGGCCTCCGACTACGAGGTCAACGCGACGGTCTCCGATTCGACCTTCACCGACAACGAAGCG
>MKST01000001.1:122612-248582 GCA_001897355.1 Solirubrobacterales bacterium 67-14
TTTGGACGGCGGCGCACTCGACGTGACCGAAGGCGACCTGAAGGTGGTGAACTCGACCGTCCAAGGCAACAGTTCGGGCCAGGGCGGGGCGGCACTCCGGGTGAACTCGGGTGACGATGACTCGGCAGCAACCGTGATCAATTCGACCTTGCTCGGCAACCGAACCGGCGGCAACAACTTCTACGGAGTCTCCGGCGGCAGCCACGTGACCCTGAAGAACTCGATCCTCGCCGGGGCCGCGTACACGCCCGGCGGCACCAGCCGGCGCAGCTGCCCCAACTCCAACAGCGGGATGCACGTGACCGCCAGCCTGAGCGACGACAGCCGGTGCGCCCTCACTCCCGGTTTCACCGTCCCCGGCTCCCTGGCCGACCTCCACCTCGGCGGCCTCGCCGACAACGGGGGCCGGACCCGGACGGTCGCGCTGCTCTCGGGCAGCCCGGCGATCGACGCGGGCGACCAGTCGGTTTGTGATGCGGAGCTTCCCCAGGAGGGCGGGTCGCTGATCGACCAACGCGGCTGGCATCGTGGCCAGAACCCGCCCAACCCATGCGACATCGGCGCCTACGAGGCCGATCGGATGCGGATCGGCGACGCAGCCGGGACCGAAGGGACCGACACCCAGTTGACCTTCCCGGTCACTCTCGACGCACCGGCACCGACCGACGTCTCGGTCCACTTCGCGACCCGGGACGGCACCGCGGTGGCCGGCACCGACTACGTCGCGACCTCCGGTGACCTGACCATCGACCAGGGCCAGACCTCCGGCCAAATCACGGTCGACCTGATCGACAACGAGGCTTACCTGAGCCAGCGGCAGTTCTACGTCGACCTCACGGCGGCCTCCGGCGCCGCCGCCGTGGTCGCGACCGGTACGGGGACGATCACCGACGACGACGTGCCCGAGCTGACGGTCTCCACGACCGGGGCGGGCAGCGGCACGGTCACCAGCGACGACGGCTTCATCGACTGCGGCGGCGCGGCCACCGACTGCACCCACACCTACTCGAACGGGGAGCAGGTCACCCTGACCGCCACGCCCGGCCCGAACTCGGTCCTGGCCGGCTGGTCCGGCGGCGGCTGCTCCGGAACCGGTGCCTGCGTCGTCGACATGAGCGAGTCGAGGAATGTCACCGCAGATTTCGCACCGGTCCAGCGTCAGCTGACCGTCTCAACGGCGGGAACGGGCACCGGTGAGGTGACGAGCTCCCCGGCCGGCATCGAGTGCGGCGCCGGTGGGACGGACTGCTCGGCCGGCTTCTCGCACGGCACCGAGGTCACGCTCACCGCGAGCCCGGTGACCGGCTCGGATTTCACCGGCTGGTCGGGTGCTTGCTCGGGAACCGGCAGTTGCGTCGTGACCATGGACCAGGCCCGGGCGGTGACCGCGACCTTCGACCTTCAGACCCGCGGCCTGACGGTCGACCTGGCCGGCAACGGCAGCGGCGGCGTAGCCAGCACACCGGCCGGCATCGACTGCGGTGGCGCGGCGACCCCCTGCGATCACGACTTCGACTACGGCGCCTCGGTGACGCTGGACGCCACCCCGGCGGCCGGCTCGGATTTCACCGGCTGGTCGGGTGCCTGTTCCGGAACCGGCAGTTGCGTGGTGACCATGGATCAGGCCCGGGCGGTGACCGCGACCTTCATCCTGCAGAGTCGCGATCTCAAGGTGAACGTCACCGGGGCCGGGCGCGTGACCAGCTCCCCGGCCGGGATCGACTGCGACGGCGAGCCGGCCGGCTGCACCGGCAGCTTCGACTACGGCACCGAGATCACCCTCACCGCCGTGCCCGGCCCGAACTCGACTTTCACCGGCTGGTCCGGCGGCGGTTGCTCCGGGGCCGGCGATTGCGTGGTCGAGTTGGACCAGACGACCGAAGTGACGGCGGATTTCGCACCGGTGACATTCCACACCCTGAACGTCCAGGTGCAGGGTGAAGGCAAGGTGACCGGTCCCGGGATCGAGTGCGGCCAAGAGGCGACCGATTGTTCGCAGTCCTACGAGGACGGCACGGTGGTCAGCCTGGACGCGGCTGCGGCGACCGGTTGGGGACTGGCTGGATACACGGTTCCCTGCTCGGTGAGGGAAGGCATCTGTGAACTCACCATGGACCAGGACCGGACCGTGACCGCTACCTTCAGCCGGATCGAGCCTTCGAACCAGTTCCGGATCGGAAACCTAGACCGGAAGGTCAGGAAGGGCATCGGTTTCCTGCCTGTGACCGCGCCCGGTCCAGGCAAGGTCCTTCTGGCCGGGCCAAAATTGAAGGAGATGAAGCGCACGATCACCGCCGGGGGCAAGCTGCGGGTCAAGGTGCGACTGAAGGGCAAGCGGAATCTGAAGCAGCTCCGTCGCAGAGGGAAGATCCGCCCCAAACTCCGTGTCACCTACACGCCCAGCGGCGGTTCGCCACGCACCAAGAAACGCCAGGTGACGCTGATCTTGAAGCGGTAGCCGCCGCAAGCTCGGATGGCTAGTTTCCCGTTCGGGAGTAGATGGGAATGCATGCGGGTATTTTCATGCCATGAAGAACCAGCAGAGGGTTGAGGAACTTCGCCAACTGATCGATCAGGAGTCGGAGGGCCCCGTCCTTTCGGTCTTCTGCCGGACCGATCCGCGCGACCCCGCCAACAGCAGCGAGACGCCCGCCTGGGCGATCGCGCTGAAGAACGGTCTCACCCACGTGGCGGGATTCCGCGAGGGGAACCACGGCAAAGAACAGTCGGTGAAGAAGCTCTGCGCCGAGGCCGAACGGCGCATCAACAGCGCCTCCGCGGCCGACCGGGGCCGCAGCGTCGCGCTCTTCCTCAGCGGCACCGGCGCGGTCGACTCGTTCACGACCTTCCAGATCCCGGTTCGGCAGGACTACGTGACCGTGGACTCCGGGCCGGTGGTCTGGCCGATGCTGGACGTGATCGACCGCGGCCAGCGCACCGGCCTGGTGCTGCTGAGCGGCGATCGGATCCGCCTGCTCGAATGGTGGGACGGCCGGACCAGGGACCTGGAGGAATCGACCTTCGACCTCGAACTCGGTGATTGGCACCAGTACCGAGGCCCGGCCCGGCCACAGGGCACGGTTGCCGGTGGTGGCGTCTCCAACGTGTCGGCCTATGACGACCGGGTCGAGGTCTGGCGGGCCCGTTTCGTCAAGGCGGCCGCGAAGGCGATCGCCGAAAGTGCCAACGAGCTCGGCTTCGACCGGCTCGTCGCCGCGGCCGAGGGTGAGCTCGGGGCCGGTTTCAACGAGGCGCTGCCGCCCGAGATGCGCAGCAAGCTGGCGACCACGGTCCATCTCAACCTGATCGACATGTCGGCCGCCGAAGCCGGGGCTGCGCTCGACCCGCACCTGCGCCAGGCCTGGCGGGACGAGGTCGCCGGCGATGCCGGCCGCGCGCTGGAGAAATCGAAGGCGGGTGAGCGCGGCGCGGCCGGGGCAGACCAGGTGCTGCTCGCGCTCAGCGAGGGCCGGGTCGAGCATCTGATTCTCGACCCCTATCTGGAAACCGACCAGGCGGGCCTGAGCGACGACAGTCGGGCCGCCGTGGACGTGGCCGGGGAAGCCAGCGTCCAGGAAGCCCTGGTCGAGCTCGCGCTCCGCTCGAACGCCCGGGTCAGTTCGGCTTCGGCCGAGGAAGCCCCGGCCCTGACCGAGGCCGGCGGCGTGCTGGCCCTGCTGCGCTACTGAGCGCCCGGATAGCATCCGGCTCCGGCCCCGATAGCTCAGCCGGATAGAGCGTCCGCCTCCTAAGCGGAAGGCCGCTGGTTCGAATCCAGCTCGGGGCGTTCGGATCTAGGTGGCTGACGACCTTCACGCGAGGCGGTCGGTCACTCGAACATTTCGTTTACGTCGCCAGCAGCGACGCTCAGCACACCGTCGATCTCGTCTAGTTCCGCGGCGAGTTCAGCGACTGAACCAGGGCCGTGAATCTCCAGCGCCACCGATACCGCACCGGGGTGCAGCTCCGGCACGCGGTCCGTTCGGTCGACGTTGATATCGGCGACCTTGAAATTGCGCGAGGTGCTCGTCGCAAGGACCCGGCGCAGGATTCCGCGTCCATCCTCGTAGACGACTCTCAAGGCTGAAGGCGCGTAGGGGGAAGCGGGCAGTCGTCGCGAAAGCGGCGCCAGGCCAAAGACGACGATGAAGTACGCGCAGGTAGTGGCGATCGCCAGGATCGGTAGGGAGGCACCTGCCGCTGCGCCGATCGCTGCGGTCAGCCACACCCCGGCTGCCGTGGTCAGGCCACGAACTGAATCGCGCCGGACGAAGATCAGGCCGGCTCCGATGAAGCCGATCCCGGAAACGATCTGGGCCGCGACCCGCGAAGGGTCCAAGACGACGGTATCCGGGTCGAGCACGTCGAAGAAGCCGTACTTGCTGACGATCATGAAGAGGGCCGAACCAAGGCCGACCAGCGTATAAGTGCGCAGCCCGGCGCTCTTCTGGCTGAGTTCACGCTCCATCCCGATCGCCGATGAGAGGGCGAGGGCCAAGGCGAGTCGCCAGACAATGTCTAGTTCATCGACCGAATTGATCGAAATATTCTAGAGGCTTTGTCTGGGGTGCTCAAAGATCGTCGACCGGGGCGCCGAGGACCGGGACCGGCTTGTGGCTCACCCGGTGTTGGCGGACCACGGCCTTGAGTCCCTGCAGCCGGCCCTGGGCGAGCTTGCGCCGGAGCTTGGCCGAGTTCGGGGCGATGGTCACGAAGCGGTAGGTGCCCGGCACCTGCTGGAAGCTGGCCCGGCCGACCGTCCTGCCGCGGAGCTTCAGCATCACCGCGGTCTGGCAGTGCCCGTTGATCGGGCAGAGAGTCCGCACCTTCACCTTGCCTCCGACCCGGCGGGCCGAGTCGGCGCTGCGCCGCCCGGCCCCCTTCAGGGTCAGGTTCTTCGGCGGCGCGAGCCGGAAGCGCTTCGTCCGGACCTTGCCGGGTACGCCATCCGCGTTCAGGGCCTGAACCGAAGCGATCGCCCAACTGCCACCGGGGTAGCGCGGAATCACGATCTTGTGCCGTTTCGGGCCGACCACGCGGCGGTAAGAGCTGATCTTCTTGCCCTTGGCGTTCTTGATCGCGATCTCGGCCACGTAGCCGTAGGCGCCACGCACGCCCCGCCAAGTGGCGGTCGCCGTGTAGAGGTTGCGCCAAGCCCGGACCACGTGCGGAGCCTTGAGCTTGCCGGGCTTGCGGACCGTGTACAGATCCTCGATCGTGACTTCCCGCGGGGTGCCGCCGTGGATCACGTAGGCGCGCAGCCGGCGCTTGCCGTAGTGGCTGCCGTTGGTCGCCTTGAACTGGTAGCGGCCTTTCACCTTGTCGGTGGTCAGGATCGGCTGTTCGTAGCCACCCTTCATCACCTCGGTAAAGCTCAGCTTGGTGTGCGGGTTGCCCTTCGAGTTCCAGACCAGGGTGCGGTTGAGCCCCTTGCCGACGATCTGTGCTTGGACCTTCTCGGGCGGCAGTTCCTGGCCGGTCTTCAGTCCCATGATCGGGGTCGAGTCCGCGTAGGGGGTGATCGTCCAGTCGCCGTTGCGCAGGCGCGGGGTGAAGACGTGGGTGACCTTGTGCTTCTCGTCGGCCACGATCATGTAGGTCTTGGTCTTGACCGCGTCCTTGGCCTTCGGGACAGCGAAGCTGCGGCCATCCTTCGAGGTGAGCTTGAAGCGGGGCGCGCCGTCCTGTCCGCGCACGCTCATGATCACCGTTCGATTGCCGGTCTTGAGTTGGCGGGACTGGCTGGCCGAGGCGACCACGTCGCCGGCCCGGGTCGCCTTCGGGTAGGCCTCCCGGTAGCGGTCCAGGCCGCAGGTGACGCCGAAGGTCTGGACCTTCCCGCCGTACGGGTAGACCGCGCCGCCGTCGGCCCAGAGGACCTTCCAACAGGCGCCGGCAGCCTTGGTGTTGATCAGGATCTGGCCGTCGAAGATGTTCAGGCCGAAGAGCCGGACCCGGCCGTTGCCGGAGAACTGGAAGCGCTGCTTGGCGACCCAGCCCTTGACCCCGGCTCCGATGTAGAACGGGTCATCCGGGCTGTTCTTGTAGCTGGGGAAGCCGATCCCGATGCTGAAGCCGAAATCGACCCCGCTGTTGGTGTGGATCTTCAAGTAGACGTCACCGACCCCGAGCCGGAACACCTTGACCCCGCCGTCGAAGTGGAAGTACCAATCCTGGCCTTCCTTGCCGACCTGGATCGCGGAGTTGACCTCGATCGGCACGACCTTGCCCCAGGGGGTGGGGAGTTCCGGGCCGAACTCGGCGGTCGCACCAGCGTTCAGGTTGACCACGAAGTAGTTGTCGATCTGCTTGAAGCCGAAGCCGCCGTTGAAAGCCGTGATGAAGCCCCCGGGCGGCGCGCCGATCGGCACCTTGATGCCGGAGACTCCGACCGAAGCCTTGGTCAGCACCGCGTTCTGGATCTCGAAGGCGAAGCTGACGCCCTTGCCGTTCATGAATGGCAGGGAGAAGTCGCCGCCGCCGCCGAGCTTCTTCTCCTCGGCCGAGTACTCGGCCTCGAGGTCGTTGATCTTGAGCAACTTGATGCCGTCGATCTCCTGCAGGTGGAGGTGGAAGCCATCGACCTTCGAACCCTCGCCGACCTTGGACGGGATCTTGATCGTGAGCGACTGCGGCTTGCCCTTCAGGGTGAAGATCCCGGCCATGCTCACGGTCACGTCCATCGACCCGGTGCCGTCCTCGTTCAGGACGATCGGGGTTTCGACCCCCCCGACCGGGGAGAACCCGGCCAGCGACTGCATGTACTTGGAGCTCTGGCCGAGCTGAAGGTCTTCCAACACCATCGAACCCTGGTTCGGCGGCACGAAGTTGATCGCGAGCGGACCGCCGACCTCGAACCAGTCGTTGGGGATCGGGAAGCCGATCGAGTAAAGCTGTATGTCGGTGGCGGCTTCGCCGGTGCCGTTGACGCTGCGGATCGCGTTGGTCTTGGTGTTGACCACGATCTTGTCCTGGTCCTTGACCGCGCCAATCAGCAGGCCGTTCATGTCGAGGGCCTTGACCTTGTGGTTGGCCGGGCCATAGGTCGGCTGGCTGGCCAGGTCCGCGACGTAGTTCTTGACCCCGTCAGTGGTGCGTTCCGTCCAGCAGCCCTTCATCTGGACGATCCCGACCGTGACCGTGGTCGGAGCCTTGTCCCCGGCGCACTTGGACGCCGGTTCGGCACTGGTGGCCGGGCTGGCCGCCCCTGCCATCGCGATGGCAGCGAGGATCGCCGCTGCGATTGCAACCGATAGCGCCTTCAACTTCATCTGATGATCCCCCGCGTCCTTCGCCTGAATTACTTTTGCCTGTTCGGTACTTGCTTCGAACAGTCTAAGTCGCCGCGTGTTGCGGTTTCAGCCACCTAGGAGCCTGGTCGGATCGTCCCAGTCCCGTTGGGTCGTATGATCGGCCCGACCCCAGAGGAGGAGAGATGACCGAGATCGACCGCACGCGCCTGGCCGCGCTGACGGCGTCTGAGCTGGACCGTTTCGTCGCTGCGAATCCGAAGTCGAAGGAGCTCTACGAACGGGCCCGGAAATCGTTGATCGGCGGGGTGCCGATGCCCTGGATGATGCGCTGGGCGGGCGGCTTCCCGGTCTTCGCGAAGCTGGCGATTGGGGCCAGGATCATCGATGTCGACGACCACACCTACATCGATTTCTGCCTCGGTGACACCGGCGCCATGCCGGGCCATGACCCGGAACCCGTGGTGCGGGCGATCACCGACCAGGAGCGCAAGGGCATCACGACGATGCTGCCGACCGCCGACGCACCCTGGGTCGGGGAGGAACTGACCCGGCGTTTCGGGCTTGACCGCTGGATGTTCACCCTGACCGCAACCGATGCCAACCGGGCGGCGCTCCGGATCTGCCGTCAGGTGACCGGCCGGCCCAAGGTGCTGGTCATGAGCTACAGCTACCACGGCTCGGTCGACGAAGCCTTCGCCGTGGCCGGACCGGGTGGTACGACGGTCTCCCGCGAGGGCAACGTCGGGCCGCCGGTCGACCCGTCGGTCACCACGGTGGCGGTCGAGTTCAACGACCTCGAGGCACTGGAACGGGCCTTGGCGACCGAAGAGATCGCCTGTGTGCTGGCCGAGCCGGTGATGACCAATATGGGCATCGTCCTGCCGGACGAGGGCTACCACGACGCACTCCGGAGCCTGACCCGGCAGTACGGGACCCTCCTGATCATCGACGAGACCCACACTTTCTCGGCCGGGCCCGGCGGCTGCACCGCCGCCTGGGGGCTGGAGCCGGACCTGCTCTCGATCGGCAAGGCGATCGGCTCCGGGGTGCCGGCCGGCGCGCTCGGCATGACCGAGGAGGTGGTCGAGTGGATGTTCAACCAGTCCGGTGCCGACTACGAGGACACGGGCGGGGTCGGTGGCACCCTGGCCGGCAATGCGCTCTCGCTGGCCGCGGTCCGGGCAACCCTTTCCGAGGTGCTGAGCGACGAGGCCTTCGCCCACACGATCCCGCTGGCGACCCGCTTCAGCGAGGGCGTGATGGGAGTGGTGGAGGAACACGGCCTGCCCTGGAACGTGACCCAGCTCGGGGCCCGGGCCGAGTACCGCTTCGAGCCGGAACCGGCCCGCAACGGTACCCAGGCCCACGAGGCCTCCGACCCGGAGCTGGAGCGTTTCCTTCACCTGCATGCCCTGAACCGCGGCGTGCTGATCACCCCCTTCCACAACATGGCCCTGATGTCCCCGGCAACCTCCGAAGCCGACGTAGACCGCCACACCGAAGTCTTCCGAGAGGCGGTAGCCGACCTGCTGGCCTGACCGCGCCACACCCGCAGCGGTAGGCTCCCGATCGTGGAAGCAGCCATGGAGAACAAGCCGACCGTCGCCCTGATCACCGGCGCCTCGAGCGGCATCGGCGAGGCCGTCGCCTGGCGCCTGGCCCGCAAGCCCGGCACCCGGCTGATCCTGGTCGCCCGCCGCGAGGAGCGCCTGCGCGAACTGGCGAAGCGGCTGCCCTGCGAGACCACTTGGATCGCCGCCGACCTGACCGAGGCCGACGCGCCCGGCCGGCTGCTGGCCCACGTCCAGGAGCATCACCCGCCGCTCAACCTGTTGGTCAACAACGCCGGTGCGGCCTGGCGCTCGACCTTCGCCGACGGCGGCTACGAAAACGTGCGGCGGACCATGGAGATCAACTTCGACGCGGTGCTCCGCGTGACCGAGACTTTCCTGCCGATGCTGCGCGCGAGCGCCCCAAGTTCGATCGTCAACATCGCCTCGACTGCTGGCCGCATCTCCCGGCCCGGCGCCGGCGCCTACTCGGCCTCGAAGTACGCTCTGATCGGCTGGAGCGATTCGCTCTATCTGGAGGAGGCGCCGCACGGCGTCCACGTCGGCCTGATCCTGCCCGGCTTCATCAAGACCGAGGGCTTCCCGGCCGACGAGCTGACCTCGAAGCTGGCCACCCGCTGGATGGTCTCGGACGTGCGCAAGGCGGCCGAGGCGGTCTACGAAGCGGGCGTGCTCGACCGTCCGGAGCGCTACGTCCCGCGCCCGTACGGGTTGATCGCGGTCCTCAAGATCATCGCCCCCGCCCTGGTCCGCAAGGTGATGCGGGGCAGCGCCGGCCAGATGACCACGACCAAGACCGGCGCCGACGCCGCCGAGCAGTCCGAGAAGTCCCGAACCTGACCATGCCGCATCGAGATCGGGAAAGTTGGCAATTATTGCCAACTTTTCCGATTTCGCCTCCTACTTGGGCAGGGCGACCGCGGCTTCGGGCGTGGCGACCCGGAAGGTGAAGCTCTCCTCGATGTAGAGGTTGACCAGCTCGGCGTCGTGGCTGTCGTAGCCGATCGAGAGGTCCTGGCCCGATTCGAAGAGGAAGTCGCCGCCACGCATGCTGGCCACGACCACGCCGTCGAGCCCGGGCGCCCAGACCATCGGCCCGTCGCCGCTCTCACGCAGGATCTTGCGGATGTGGGAAAGCAGCGGGTAGCCGCCCTTCTCGGCACTCTCGACCACGCCGGTGTAGCACTCCGGGCTGAGCGCGACCCCGTACGGTCCCTCGACGCCGGAGGAGAGGATCACCTCGATCGCTTTGGCGATGTGCTCCGGATAGTCCTGGAAGCCGTTGCCGCCGAGCGGGATCGGGTCGTGGCTGGAAGCGCCGGCGATCCCTTCGATCCCGGCCTCGGCGAGACCGTGGAAGATCGCCGCGTTCTCGGCCACCGCCATCTGACGGGCGGCGTCGTTGAGTGAATCGAAGTCGGTGTCGACCGCGCCCCGGTCGAGCGCCTCGAGCTCGGACCGGGCGACCGTGAACGGCGCCCTCAGCTCGATCACCGGCAGTACCTTGCGAGCCCGCATGTTGACGCCCTCGGCTGGTCCGTCGGCGGTGTCGGTAACCCGGCCCAGGTCGGTGGCCGAGTGGCCCCAGCCATGCGGCCCGTCGAAGTCGACCAGCTTGCGGCCGCCGAGCCGCGGCACCAGGCTGTCCGAGGCCTCCTCATCGATCTGCTTCCAGGCCTCATCGGTGATCGGGGCGTGACCCCGCAGAAGGTGATTCAAAGTCCCGCTCCTTTCAGGCTGCCGATTCCGAGCGAACCGCCGGAACCCTCCTGGTTTGATCCGTCTTCGTCTTCGCCGGCCTCGGCCGCTTCACCGTGCTCGACGATGTCGCCATCCTTGAAAAGCACCCCTTCGGCCAGTTGCCTCCAGACCGGCATCCGCCGGAAGAGGAACTCGAGGTCCATCGCGAAGTGCTTGAACTCCTCGTGCTGGGCGTTGGCCATGATCGACCGCGCCTCGGCATCCGGTTCGACCGAGAGCCGCTGCTCATACCAGTTGATCGCCTCCGCCTCCTCGGCCAGCGACGCGAACAGGCGGGCCTTGGTCCGCAGCTCCGGGCTCAGCTCCTCGGGTGGCTCGTGGTACTGGTCGAATTCCAAACCGGGCTCCTTTCGGGTGTGGATGATGCCGCTACCAGCATCGTTTCACTCCGGGGTGCCCGGCACAAGGGCGGGTGAAACCGGCCTACTTGTCGGGGCGCTCCGGGTAGATGTCGTCGATCGTGGTCAGGGTTTCGTAGGGGGCGCCGGCCTCGGCCGCGATCTTCTCGCCGCCGCCGGCCAACCGGTCCACCACCGCCAGCACGCCCGCGATCTCGAAGCCCTCGTCCCGGATCCGCTCGATCGCCGAGATCGTCGAGCCGCCAGTGGTCACCGTGTCCTCGACCACGAGCACTCGGTCCCCCGGCTCGGCCGCACCTTCGACCCAACGCTGAAGGCCGTGGGCCTTGCGCTCCTTGCGTACGAAGAAGCCGCCCAGGTCCTTGCCCTCCGGCACCGCGATCGCGGCGCAGGCGAGCGGGATCGCCGCCATCACCGGGCCACCGACCGCGGTCGCGCCCAGCTCGTGGGCATGCAAGGCGATCAGCGTTCCCGCCGCCTTCAGGCCGTCCGGCCGCATCACCGTGCGGCGGGCATCAACGTAATAGCTCGCCTTGGCCCCGCTCGAGAGAGTCACCTCACCCAGCACCAGTGAGTGTTCGCGCAGGAGGCCGATCAACTGCTGGCGGGTCTGTTCACGGTCGGTCAAAGCGTTCCTTTCAGGAGTTGAGCGCGGTCATGGCGTAGGCGTTGTTGATCATGTGGAAGATGATGGCGGGCCAGATCGAACCGGTCTTCTCGTAGACGACCGCGAAGATCGCCCCGAGCACCATCAACTGCGGCACGGCGCTGATGCCGGTCGAGTAGTGGAGCGCGCCGAAGACCAGGCCGGCGCCGATCGCCGCCACCGGCAGGTTGAACCGGGTGCGAAAGCCGCCGAACAGCATGCCCCGGAAGCAGACCTCTTCCGAGAGTGGGGCGAGGATCACGATCAGGATGATCTGCGACCACAGCGGGCCGAGCTCACCGGCGATGTCGTCCTGCTTCGGGGACCCGAAAACCACGGCCCAGACGATCGCGAAGGCGATGTAGGCGAGGAAGCCGAGGCCGATCCACTTGGCCGCGCTGCCGACCCGGAACCGGTGGAAGCCGAGCCGGCCCACCGCCTGGCGCCAGTCGATACCGCCCGGCAGCTCCTTCGCGAAGAGGAGCGGGACGAGCAGGAAACCGGCGACGGTCGCCACCTGCATCAAGGCCTTGGCCTGCCAGCTGAGTTCGTCGTAATCACCACCGCCGGTGAAGGCGAAGACCGGCAGGGCGAGGACCACCCCGATCAGCAGGGCGGCGACCGCCCCGCCGACCGCGATCCAGGGGCTCCAGGTGGCGTAGGGGTACCGGTTCGGATCCTCGGGCGGGTCGATCCCTGGCGGTGAAGCGGGAAACACCACCGGGTCGGTCGGCGGCTGGGGCTCCTGGGCGGGCTGGTTGACGTCCATCGCGGCTGCTGATTCTCACACCTCGGCAGCCCGGAGGCCGGTTCGCGTTGCCGGCCGGTCCGCAACCGATCCTGCAGCCGGGCTTTGCCGGACCCTCCCTTTAGAGGATCCTGAGGCGCTTCCAGCTACCCTGTAGGGGATGACTAGGCGCCAGAGAAGGGTGCGCCGACACCGTGGCTCACCCGGCAAAGTCCTTGTCGCGGTAGCCGCAGTTTTCGGCGGATTGCTGCTTACCGCAATTGCGGCCGGCGGTGGCTGGGTGATTTCGATCGCCGCCGAGGCGCCGAACCCGGACAATCTCAAGGAGATCAACAAGGGCCAGAACTCGGTCATCTACGCTGCCGACGGAACCAAGCTAGGCCTGATCGACTCGGATGAGATCCGGACCCCGATCCCGCTCTCCAAGATCCCGGAAACGATCCAAGACGCGACCGTGGCGATCGAGGATGAGCGCTTCTACCAGCACGACGGCATCGACTTCCAGGGCGGTCTCCGCGCGCTGGTCAAGAACCTCGAATCGGGCGAGATCACCGAAGGCGCATCGACGATCACGATGCAGCTGATGCGGAACCTCTACATCGCCAACCCCGAGCGGGACTACAAGCGGAAGATCAAGGAAGCCAAGATGGCACTTGACTACGAGAAGGATCACACCAAGCAGCAGATCCTCAACAAGTACCTGAACACCGCGCCCTACGGGACGATCGGAGGCCGCAACGCAATCGGCGTCAGCGCTGCCGCCAAAGTCTATTTTTCGGTGAAGCCGGAGAACCTGAACCTGCCCCAGGCCGCCATGCTGGCCGGCCTGCCCCAGGCTCCCTCGGACTACAACCCGCTGCAGAACCCGGCCGGGGCGAAGTCACGCCGCAACGAGGTGCTCGACGCGATGGCCGACCAGAACATGATCACCGAGGCGCGGGCGGCCAAGGCGAAGGCCTCCGGCCTGCAGCTCAACCCGGCTGACGATCTCTTCGACCGCGAGGATCCGTTCTTCTTCGATTACGTCGAGACCGAGCTGATCAAGAAGTACGGCGTCAACACGGTCCGCCGGGGCGGCCTCAAGGTCCACACCACGGTCTCGCCCTCCGACCAGCAGGCGGGCCTCGCCGCGCTCGACTCGAACCTCTACTCGGGCGGCCCCTCCGGTGCGCTGGTCGCGATCGATCCGCGCAACGGCGAGATCAGGGCGATGGTCTCCTCCGGCTCCTACTCGGACAACCAGTACAACCTCGCCGCCCAGGGCAAGCGCCAGCCCGGCTCGACCTTCAAGGTCTTCACCTTGACCACCGCGATTTCCGAGGGCATCGACCCGTACACGACCTACTACGTCTCGAAGCCGCTCAACATCGATGACCCGGTCTACGGGCACTGGGAGGTCCACACCTATGGCGACTCCTACTCCGGCACGATCAACATCCACGATGCGACCCTCAAGTCCGATAACTCGGTCTTCGCGCAGCTCGCGCTGGACGTCGGTCCGGACAAGATCGCCGACATGGCAAAAAAGATGGGCATCACCACCCACCTCGACGGCTACCCGGCCGAGACGCTCGGCGGCTTGACCATCGGCGTCTCGCCGCTGGAGATGGCCGGCGCCTACTCGACCCTGGCCAGCGGCGGCATCCGCCACGACCCGACCGCGATCGAGAAGGTCGTCTTCCCGAACGGCGAGGTCGACCGCCCAAGCAAGGCGAAGGGCGTCCGGGTGCTTCCCGCATCCGTGGCCTACGAGGTCACCAAGATCCTGCACGACAACATCACCAGCGGCACCGGTACCGGTGCCTACACGGGCTGCGGCGGCCAGGCGGGCAAGACCGGCACCACCGACAACCAGATCGACGCCTGGTTCGTCGGCTTCCAGCCGAACCTCACGACGGCCGTCTGGTACGGCTACCCGGACTCGAATGACGTCAGCACCGGGTCGGACGGCGGCGGGGTGCCGGCTAGCATCTGGAACAGCTTCTACAGCAACGCCGCCGTGCCCTGCGAAGAGACGCCGGTCCCGTCCGAGACCATGGACTGGGGCGATTTCAGCGGCGGCTACACGGTTTCACCCGGCACCCAGAGCGAGTACGGCCCCAGCAGCGGCACCACCGGCGCGGACGGGACCGACGACAGCACCGACGACACCGATGCGGACAACGGCACCGTCGGCCCGGACGACGCCTACGCCCCAGGAGTCGGCCAGCAGCCGGCCGGGACCGGCGGTGGTACGGGTGGCGGCACCGGCGGTAGCACGACCGGCGGGATAACCCCGGCCAACTAGGAACGGGCGGCCGGCCTCAGGCGCCCGACTCGGGCTGCAGCCGTGTTGCCTCTTCCGCCGCTTCTTCGGCCAGTTCGATCTCGTCTTCGTCGCCTTCGACCCGGGTCAGCGCCGTGACCCCGCCGACGTAGACCAGCTCTACCACCGTCTGGGTCGCCCGGACCGCGATCGCGATCACTGCACCGACCCCGAAGCTGTCCGAGGGCAGGGCCACCTTGACCGCCCAGGCGAAGGCGGCGTCCCGCACGCCGAGCCCGGCCGGGGTGACCGCCGAGACGACCGCCGCGAGGAAGCCGATCATCTGCGAGGCGGCGACGATCGCCAGGTCGTCGAGGTTGAGGTGATGCACCGCGCGGGCGGCGAAGAAAACGCCGACCCCCATGGTCGCCCAGACCAGGACGTAGGTGACGTAGATCGTGGCGACACCCCGGAACGGCATCAGCTGGGGCAGCGGTTCGCGACCCAGCGCGGTCAGCAGCCGCTTCGAAACCGGGCCGAAGATCCGCGGGTGAAGCAGCAGCACCATCACCGGCAGGATCAGCAGCGGCAGCCAGCGGGCCGGCTGCCCCTGCAGGTCCGGGTGGTCGATCAGGAACCAGGTGGCGATGGTCAGCGCACCGGCGATCGAGACCGCCTGTTCGTAGACCAGGGCCGCCGTGGTCACCCGCCGCTGGACCCCGGCCTTCTCGGACATCAGGATCCGGGCCAGCAGGAAGAGCACGGTGCCGGGGATGTAGCGGACCAACAACGGCTGCGCCCAGATCTTCTGGGTCTCCATGACCGGCACCGGGCTGCCGAGAAAGCGCAGGATCAGTCCCCACACGGCCGCCCCGGACACGTAATACACCAGCATCATCAGCACCGCCGGGACCAGCCAGATGAAGTCGAACTCGACGCCCTTCTCCTTCAGCTCCGACCACTGCGAGACGACCGTGAAGACGAGGAAGCCGAAGATCAGGAAGGCGACCGATCCCTGCAGGATGATCCGGGTCGACTTCTTCTTCGGGCCGGTCTTGCCGACCGTCGCGGCGAGATGCCCCAGCCGGTGGAGCAGACTGGGCTTCTCTCCCTCGCCTGAGTCGGTTCTCGATTCCTCACTCATCTGTAGGGCAATAGTGTCAGAGCAATGGACCTGGGCGAGTTCGAACTGATCGGGCGGATCGTGGGGAAGGCGGAAAGCGCCGGCCGGTTCGAGACCGGTATCGGCGACGACGCCGCGGTGATCCGGACCCGAGGACGGATCGTCACTTCGGTCGACTCGGCAGTCGAAGGGGTCCACTTCGACCGGCAGCGACCGCCGGCCGAGAACGCCCGCAAAGCCGTGGCCGGTGCGGTTTCCGATCTGGCCGCGATGGGTCTGGGCGCCGGGGACACAGAGATCCTGGTTGCCCTCGGGGCGCCACCCGAAACACCGGACCGTTACCTCGAGGGCCTGGCCGACGGGGTGATCGAAGCGGCGGAGGAGTTCGGGGTCGAGCTTGCCGGCGGCGACGTGGTCGCCGCGCCGGTGATCTTCCTCAGCGTGACCGTCATCGCCCACCTCGACGGCGAGGCTCCGGTGGTCGGCCGCTCCGGCGCCCGTCCTGGTGACGTGGTCGCGGTGACCGGGCCGGTCGGTGGGGCCGCGGCAGGCCTGAAGCTGGTCCAAGGCCTCGAGGTGCCGGAGCTGAGCGATCTGGCCCGTGACCTGCTGGTCGAGTGCCAGGTGCGACCGCAGCCCCAACTGGCCGCGGCGCCGGTGCTTGCCCGAGCCGGGGCCACCGCGATGATCGACGTCAGCGACGGACTCGTCGCCGACCTCGGCCACATTGCCGCCTCCTCCGGGGTGGCGATACGGCTGGAGGCGGGGGAGATCCCGATCGTCCCCGGGGTCCGCGAGGTCGCGACCACGGCAGGCGCCGATCCACTCGAGTTCGCGGTCGCGGGCGGCGAGGACTACGTGCTCGCGCTGACCATCCCGCAGGAACGCTTCGAGGCGGCCGACACCGCGCTGATCGAGGCGACCGGGTTCGAGCTGCTCGCGGTGGGTGCGGTCGAGGCGGCCGCGGGAGGGCAGGCCGCGGCCCGGATCGTCAGCGAGGACGGCAGCCAAGTCGTCGCCCCCGGCGGTCACGACCACTTCCGCGGTCCCGCTGCCGGCTCCCGGTAGGCTCCGGCGCCCATGTCGAAGCGCTACACAGCCCTTCTCCTGGCCGGCCTGCTCGGACTTTTCGCCCTGGCCGGATGCGGGTCAGATCAAGATTCAGGTTCGGAGCCGGACTCGGGCACCAGCGGGAAGAGCGCCCGGGTCGCCACTTCCGATGACGACCCGGTGATCCTCGATGCGAACGGTTCCGAGTTCAATCCTTCCAAGGTCTACGCCGAGACCATCGACGGGGTCGTCTCGATCCGGTCGATCTTCGGTGACGTCGAGAAATCACCGGAGACGGCCTCGATCGCGGGTGGCTCCGGCTTCGTGCTTAGCGATGACGGGGAGATCATCACCAACGCCCATGTGATCAGCAACGGCACCGGCGAGAAACGCGAGGCGGCCGACAACGTCTACGTCGAGTTCTCCAGCGGCGACGTCCTCGACGCGAAGATCGTCGGCTTCGATCCGTTCGCCGACGTCGGACTGCTCAAGGTCCCGACCGACCAGGTCGATATGAAGCCGCTCACCCTGGCCGACAGCGACAAGGTCGTGGTCGGACAGCCGATCGCCGTGATCGGCAGTCCCTTCGGTGAAGACCAGACGCTGACCACCGGGGTCGTCTCCCAGACCGGGCGTTCGGTGATGAGCCTGACCGACTTCCAGATCGAGAACGCGATCCAGACCGACGCCTCGATCAACCCGGGCAACTCGGGCGGGCCGATGCTGGACGGCGATGGCCACGTGATCGGGATCAGCCAGCAGATGAAGAGCGGATCCGGTTCCAGCGACGGGGTCGGTTTCGGGGTGCCGGCCAACTCGATCAAGCGCTCGGCCGAGATGCTGCGCGACGACGGCGAACCGAAGTACGCGTACATCGGGGTCAGCACCCAACCGCTCTACCCTCAGCTGGCCGAGAAGCTCGGGCTGGACACCGACCAGGGGGCGATCGTCTCCCAGGTAGTCAAGGGCGGCCCCGCCGAGGCGGCCGGGATCAAGGGCGGCGACCGCGAGATGATCTTCCAGGGTGCGACCTATGACGTCGGCGGCGACGTGATCGTGGCCGTCGACGGGGTGCCGATCGAGCACGCCGAGGATCTCGGGCGGCTGGTCGGTGCGCTCAAGCCGGGGGACACGGCCGAGCTCGAAGTGGTCCGCGACGGCGATCACAAGAAGATCGAGGTGGAGCTTGAAAATCGCCCCACCGCCATAACCCGCCCCTGACCTCTTTCAGGTAGCCCAAATGGCTGCGTTTAAGATGAACGCGTGGATAAGGACGGACAGCCACTGATCATCGTTTCCAATCGGGGTCCCGCGCAGTTCGACCGGGGGCCGGACGGGGAACGGACGATTTCCCGTGGCGGCGGCGGGCTGGTCACCGCCCTTTCGGGGCTGGTCAGGGACCGGGACGCGCTCTGGATCGCTTCGGCGATGACCGCGGAGGACATCGCGGTGACCGAGGAGAACGGCGGCCGGCCGATCGACGTGAACCTGAACGGGGTCGATTACCGGGTGCTGATGGTCGAGAGCGACCCGGAGGCCTACGAGAACTTCTACAACGTGATCGCCAACCCGATCCTCTGGTTCATCCAGCATTACCTCTGGGACCTTTCCAACGCCCCGGATATTCGCAAGGAGGAGATCACCGCCTGGTACGAGGGCTACGAGGTGGTCAACGAGGACATCGCGAACTGCGTGATCTCCCAGATCGAGGACCGCGAAGACCCGCTGGTCATGCTCCACGACTACCACCTGTACACGGCCCCGGCGAAGATCCGGGTGGCCCGGCCGGACGTGATGCTCCATCACTTCGTTCACATCCCCTGGACCCAGCCCGACTCCTGGCGGGTGCTGCCGACCTCGATCCGCCGAGCGATCTTCGACGGGCTGCTCGCCAACGACATCATCGGCTTCCACACCCGTGCCTACTGCACCAACTTCCTGGCCTGCTGCCAGCGTCTGATGGGCTACGAGGTCGACTACGGAAACCTCGCCGTGACCCATCCGGGGGGCCGCACGATCGTCCGTGCCTATCCGCTCTCGATCGACGCCGACCGGCTCGAGCGGGCGGTCCATTCCGAGCGGGTCGCCGAGCTCGAGAAGGAGATCCTCGCCCGCCGGCGCGAGCACCTGATCCTCAGGGTCGACCGGGCCGACCTCTCCAAGAACGTGCTGCGCGGCTTCACCGCCTTCGACACCTTCCTCAGCGACCACCCCGAGTTCCGCGAGAAGGTCACCTTCGTCGCCCACCTCCAGCCTTCCCGTCAGGACGTGCCCGAGTACCGCGAGTACCTGGAGCGGATCGAGGCCCTGGTCGCCGTCGTCAACCACCGGCACGGCACCACCGACTGGATGCCGATCGACCTGCGGATCTACGACGACTTCGACGAGGCGGTCGCCCGCTACAAGCACTGCGACCTGCTGATGGTCAACGCGATCTTCGACGGCATGAACCTGGTCGCCAAGGAAGCGCCGGTCATAAACGTCCGCGACGGAGTGCTTATGCTGTCCGAGAACACCGGCTCGCACGAGGAACTGAAGGAGTTCGCGTTGACCGTCAATCCCTTCGACATCCAGGACCAGGCCGACGCCATCTACCGGGCATTGACCATGTCCCCGGAGGAACGGCGTGACCGGGCCGACGGGCTCAAGCGGATCATCCACTCGCGTACGCCGGCGGACTGGATCGGGGACCAGCTCGCTGACATCGAGCTGGCCCGGACGGAGCGGGAGCAGGTCTGATGCGGGCCGGGGGAGCGCAGGCCGCCGTCGCTTTCCCGTCTCGTCGCTCGGTGGTTCGTCTGGCGTTAGCCGTGGTCGCGCTTGCCACGCTGGCTCTCGCCCCGGCTGGTTCCGATGCCCGGCCCAAGCTCCACAAGTGCAACATCGGGGCCAACAAACCGGTGCTCTGCGGTCACATCATGGTCCCGGCGGTCCGCAGCAACCCTTCGGTCGGCCGCCAGAAGATCGGTTTCGTGGTCCGCCGCCGCGGTGACACCAGCCGGCCGTCGAAGGGCGCGTTCGTATACGTCGAGGGTGGCCCCGGCTACACCTCGACCAGCCCTGACTCGTTCAAGCCGCTGGCCGCGGTGCTGGCGCCCTTCCTCAAACGCCACGAGATGATCGCGATCTCCCAGCGCGGCACCGGGCTCTCCAGCCCGCTTTTCTGCAAGGGCTTGCAGCGCGGCACGGTCAGCTACCAGCGCGGCCTCAGGCAATGCGCCAAGCAACTCGGCCCGCGGCGGGCGGGCTACACGACCGCCGAGTCCGCCGCGGACATCGAGGCGGTGCGTCAGGCGCTCGGCCTGCCGAAGCGGAAGATGATCCTCTACGGCGACTCTTACGGCACCTATCTCGGCCAGTCCTACGCGGCTCGCTACGGCAAGGGCATGAGGGGGCTGATCCTCTCCTCCGCCTATCCCGGCAACGACCCCTTCTGGCGCACTCTCTACCCGGCGGCCGAGCGGGCGGTGACCCGTTCCTGCAACCGTGCCCCGAACTGTTCCGGCAACGCACTCGGCCGGCTCCACCGGATGCTGCGGCGGGCCGGCACCAGCTCGAAGCTCTCGTCGAACGTCCTCAATTACCTGATGGGCGACGCCTCGAGCTACGCCCCGGGCGGTTACGACCACCTCAACCGGGTGGTCACCGAGTATCTGCGCGGGAACGGCCGCGAGCTGCGCGAGCTGGTCCATCCCTACGGGCCCGACCAAGGGCCGGCCGACTACTTCTCGGTCGGCATGTACGCGGCCGTGGTCTGCAACGACTATCCGGTCCCGTGGCAGCGATCCGCTCCGGTCGCCCAGCGACGCAAGCAGCTGAACCGGGCGATCGCTGCCTTCCGTCCCTCGAACTGGTGGTCCCCGCTTCGCAAGAAGACCTGGGCCTATGACTCGGCCAGTGACATCAGCGCCTGCCTTTCCTGGCCCGCCCGCGCGAAGGGCTACCAGCCGCCGATCCCCAAGGGAGGCAAGATGCCGGGCCGCCTCGACACGCTCGTCCTGGCCGGCGAGTTCGACTCGATCACCTCGGTCCGTGAGGCCCGCACGGTGACCGCTCGCTTCCCGCGGGGCCGCCTGTACATCGTGCCCAGCCGCGGCCACGCGTCCGACCTCTACTTCCCGTTCACCTCCCCGGCCACCCCGCGGATCCGCCACTTCGTCCGCGCTCTCAACCGCTGACCCTCCTCGAACGATTCTGGGTGACCTCGGGTCTCGAGGAGACCCCCAAGGTCACCCAGAAAGGTCAGCGAGGGGCGAATTCCTGGGAGCCGTCGGCGGGAGCGGCCTGCGTGGGAGGGGCCGCGGGAGGCGGTGCCGGAGGTGGCGAGTAGGTAGGAGCGGCAGGGACGGGGGCCGGGGCCGGCGCCGCGGCCGGGGAGCCGCCTGGAGTCGAGCCGCCCGAGGACGAGCCGCCGGAAGTCGAGCTGGCCGAAGGTCCGGCGTCCGGCGACGAAGGCGCGCTGCGCCTCGCGTCTTTTCGGGTCTCACGACCACGCCGTTTCGGTGCCCTCCCGCGGGCCTTCTCTTGCTTCCGGAGGTGAAGCCGGCGGACTCGCCGGCGCTGGTCGCGGGTCGGTTCCGGCCGTCGCTTCTTTCGCTTCGATTCGGCCGTTCGCGGGGGTTCGCGCGGTTGGCTCGCATAGTCGGCCATCTCGTCCGGGCTGAAACCCACCCCGGCCGGGACCGCTGGTGGGTCGGGCGTCCGGAGCAGGCCGGGCAGGGTCGAGACGCCAAGCACGACCAGGCCGATCATCGCCGCGACCCTGATTGCCCGTTCCCGGTCGACGCTGAGGCTCCGGAAGCTGTTGCGCATGCCACCACAAGGCCCTGGGCGGCGAAACTCTCCCCCCGACCGGCAGGAAACCAACGAGAACCGGCCTTGGCGGGCCCACGCTCTGGCCGCCGATCGATCCCGTTCCACCTTTCAAATGCCTATGGCACCGCGAAACTTGGGCGATGAAGGTATAGTCCCCCGTCGATTTTGACTGACTCAACCCGCCAATACGAACTTGTCCTGATGCTCGACCCCCAGGTCGAGGAAGCCGACCGCGAAAAACTGGTCTCCGAGACCAAGTCGGCGATCGAAGCCAACGGTTCGCTCAAGCATGAAGACAACTGGGGCATCCGCGAGATGGCCTACGAGATCGACCGCAAGAGCGAAGCCGATTACCGCTGGTTCCGCTTCGACGCGGAACGCGAGTTGCTCGGCACCCTGGACCACAGCCTGAAGATCGCCGATGGCGTGATGCGCTTCCGCATCTTCAAGGTCGATCCCGAAGCTCCGGTCCTGCCGGCCCCGCCCGCCACCGCCGTGGTGATGGCCCCGACCGGCGACGACGACGAGCGCCGCGGCCGCGGCCGCTACCGCGAAGACTGAATAACCCGCAAATTGGGTTTTCGGGGGGCGAGTTTTCGCCCCCTTCGCCTTTAAGCGTCCACAAGCATCGCTAAGTTCCTGATCCGACCCGCGGGTCCGGAGAGGGTTCCGCGATGTACGAAAAACGCGATAAGGAGCGAACACACGATGGCTGAGAACATCAACAGGGTCACTATCACCGGCAACCTGACCAGGGATCCGGAGCTGCGACAGACTGCCAACGGCACCGCGGTCTGCACCCTCGGGGTGGCGGTCAACGGCCGCCGCAAGGACGAGTCCGGACAGTGGGTCGACAAGCCCAACTACTTCAACGTGGTCGTCTGGGGAGCCCAGGGCCAGAACTGCGCCAACTACCTCTCGAAGGGTCGCCCGGTGGCGGTCGACGGCCGGCTCGACTGGCGCTCCTGGGAGGCCAAGGACGGCTCCGGCAAGCGCTCGACGATCGAGATCGTCGCTGACACGGTCCAGTTCCTCGGATCTCGCGACGGCTCGGCCCCTGGCGGCAACTTCAACAACGGCCAGAACCAAGGCGGCCAGAGCCCGGGCCAGCAGGGCGGCGGCTTCACCCCGGCCTCGGACGTCCCCGCCGACACCGGAGACTTCGCCCCGGCCGGCGGCGGCAACGCCCCCGACGACGACATCCCCTTCTAGGGCTTAACTGCAAGTCGGGCGGGCCTCTCGCAGGTCTTCCCCGGTGCTGGTGACGCAGGTTTTGTGTCGTAATGACTCGAAACCTGCGTCACCACGGTAATTGCGGGTTTTTCCTGTCCGGTGGTGCCTGTAACTCCGAAAAACCGGTACGATTCCTGGTCCTGATTGCCCGGGAACCCTCCCGGGCCGTAACCATGTAAGGCACCGGAAAGCATTGGCTAAGACACGAGAAGCATCATCGCGACGCGGGCGCCGCTTCAACGAGCGCGTACGCCCCCGCAAGTACACGAAGATTTCCGCCGAGAACATCGACTACAAGGACCTGAACCTGCTGCGTCGGTTCATCTCGGACAAGGGCAAGACCCGTTCCCGCCGGGTCACCGGCCTTTCCCGCAAGCATCAGGCCCAGCTCTCGGTCGCGGTAAAGCGCGCCCGCGAAGTGGCGCTGCTCCCGTACGTGGGTGAGAAGTAATGGCCCAGGCCATCCTGCTCGCTGACGTCGAGGGCCTGGGGGAGAACGGCACCGCCGTCGAGGTCTCGCCCGGCTACCTGCGCAACTTCCTCCAGCCCCGCGGCCTGGCCCAGCCGGCCACGCCGGGCGCCCTGGAGGAGGCGATCCGCCGCAAGGAAGCCGCCGAGAAGGCCGAACGGGAAGCGATCGCGCGGGCCAAGGAGAACGCCTCGCTGCTCTCCAAGACCGTGCTCACGATCAACCACCGGGCCGGCGACGACGGCAAGCTCTACGGCTCGGTCACGACCAAGGAGATCGCCGAGGCGATCCGCGATGCCCGTGGCATCAAGGTCGACAAGAAGAAGATTCGCCTCGACGTGCCGATCCACCAGGTCGGCACCTACATGATTGACGTTGAAGTGGCCGGTGGCGCCATCGCCTCGGTCAAGACGATCGTCGCGGAAGAGAAATAGCCCAGGTACCACCCAACAACATCGAGGCCGAGGAGGCAGTCCTCGGATCGATGCTGGTCTATGAGCCCGCCGTCAACTGGGCCGTCGACGAAGTCAAACTGAATCCGGAGGACTTCTACCTCGATCGTCACCAGGCGATCTACGAGGTGATGGTCGATCTGTACGCGACCGACAAGGCCTGTGACTCGCTGACCGTGACCGAGGCGCTGGCCAGCGCCGGCAAGGTCGAGGAGGCCGGGGGCAGCAACTACGTGGCGGAGCTGGCCGAGAAGGTCGCCGCACCGGGCAACGCCCGACATCACGCCGAGATCGTCCGTGAGCACGCCCATCTGCGCCGCCTGCTCCGCGCCGCGCAGGACATCGAGAGCTGGGTCAGCGACCGCGAAGCGGACGCGGGCACACTCTCCGAGCGGGCCGAGGCGGAGCTCTTCAAGGTTGCGCACAAGGAAAAGCAGGAGGACTTCCGCGATCTCGGCGGGATCCTCTTCGACGAGCACCAGCGCCTCGAGAAACGGATCACCGGCGAGCTCAAGGCATCTGGCACCAACACCGGCTTCCGCGACCTCGATGACAAGACCGGCGGCTTCCAGCCCTCGAACCTGATCATCCTTGCCGCCCGGCCCTCGGTCGGCAAGTCCGCCTTCGTCGCCAACATCGCCGAGAACGTGGCGGTCAAACAGGGCAAGTCGGTCGCTTTCTTCTCGCTGGAAATGTCGGAGAGCGAACTCTCCCAGAGGTTCATCGCCTCGCAGTCCGAGGTGCATGGCGACGTGCTGCGCAAGGGCAAGCTCAGCGCCGACAACGGCGGGGACCGCAACTGGCGCAAGGTCAACAAGGCGCTGAACGAGCTGACTGACGTGCCGCTCTACATCGACGTCACCTCCGACCTCGGCCTGCTCGACCTGCGGGCCAAGGCGCGGCGCCTGCAGGCGCAGGAGCTGCGGCGTCAGGAGGGGACTGAGCAGGAAGGGGAGGGCCTCTCCCTGATCATCATCGACTACCTCCAGCTGATGCGGATGGACGACCGGATCCCGAACCGGGCCGAACAGGTCGGCCAGGTCAGCCGTGGGCTCAAGTTGCTGGCCGCCGAACTGAACGTGCCGGTGGTCGCCCTCTCGCAGCTCAACCGAGCCAACGAGAACCGGCCCGACAAGCGCCCGATGCTCTCCGACCTGCGTGAATCGGGCAACATCGAGCAGGATGCCGACCTGGTCCTCTTCCTCTATCGCGAGGACGTTTACAAGAAGGACCCCAACGAACGGGATGGCACCGCAGAGGTGCTGGTCTCCAAGAACAGAAACGGGCCGATCGGCATGAGCCCGTTGGTCTTCAAGGCACACATCCCCAAGTTCATCGAGCAGGCCCCCGAGCACATGGCCGGTGAAGGCTCCCGGGTGGCGGTCCAGGCGGCGGTGGAGAACGCCTGATGGCGATCGAGGAGTACGGCACCACGGCGAACGGCCTGCCGCCCTGCCCCTACGGGCGTTGCGACGGCGACGGCTGGATCCTCAACGAAGACGGCACCGCGAGCAAATGCGACTGCCTCGAGCCACGCCTGGCCAAGGCCCGGGCTTCGGGCATCAACTCGGTCTTGCCGAAGCGCTATCGCGGGGTCTCCTTCGACCGACCCCCGGTGACCGAGATCGATCCCGGCGCGGTCGGCGCGGTGAGGGAGTGGATCGAGGCGCTCGACCAGAACTTCGAAGCCGGCAACGGCCTCTGGCTGATGGGCGACACGGGCACCGGCAAGACCACCCTCGCGATGTTGGTCTCCAAGGAAGCCCTGAAACGGGACTACACGGTCGCGATCTACTCGATGCCGAGCCTGTTGACCCGGATCCGCGCGACCTACGGCGCCGAAGCCGGGGAGGAGTCCTACGACGAGTTCTTCGAGCGGCTCTGCGAGGTCGACCTGCTCCACGTCGACGACCTGGGGGCTGAGAAACAGACCGAATGGGTGCTCGAACAGCTTTACGCCTTGGTCAACGAACGCTACGAGCGGCAGAAATCGATCGTCGTCACAACCAACCTTTCCCAGGACGAACTGGAATTGCAGATCGGTCCACGCACCGTCTCCAGGTTGATCCAGATGTGCGGCGAGTACCAGATACCGATGTTCGGCGAAGACGCCCGCCAGAAGCCCCAGCTGCGTGACAGCTGAGCCTGTACCGGCGTATAACCCCGCTTCCGGGCTTCCATCTAGACTCACTCATTCATGCCAGGACTCGTAATAGTCGGAACCCAGTGGGGCGACGAAGGCAAGGGCAAGATCACCGATCTGCTGGCCAAGGACGCCACCGCGATCGTGCGCTTCCAGGGCGGCAACAACGCCGGCCACACCATCGTGCACGGGGACAAGGAGTACAAGTTCCACCTGATCCCCTCCGGCATCCTGCATGAGGACAAGTTCTGCGTGATCGGCAACGGCGTGGTCGTCGACCCGCGCGTGCTGCTGGAGGAGATCGAAGGGCTCCACCGGGCCGGCGTCTCTGCCTCCAACCTCCGGGTTTCCTCGAACGCCCACCTGATCATGCCCTACCACGTGCTGGTCGATGCGGCCGAGGAACTGAAGCTGGGCAAGCTCTCGATCGGCACCACCCGCCGTGGGATCGGCCCGGCCTATGCCGACAAGGCCTACCGGATCGGGGTCCGGGTCCAGGACCTGCTCGACGAGAAGATCCTGCGCAAGAAGATCATGGCCGCCCTCGAGCACAAGAAGAAGTCGCTTCAGGAACTGGCCGTGCGCCGGCGCAAGCTGCACAAGGAAGCCGAGCCGGACGAGGAGATCCAGATCGACGACCGACTGGACCTGCACACGATCACCGAGCAGTACCTGAGCTACGGCCACCGACTCGAACCGTTCATCGCCGACACCGCCCGGCTCTGCTGGAACGAGCTCGACGCCGGCAACAAAGTGATCTTCGAGGGTGCCCAGGCGGCACTGCTGGACCTCGACCACGGCACCTATCCCTTCGTCACCTCGTCAAACCCGATCGCCGGCGCGGCCTGCGTCGGGGCCGGGGTCGGCCCGACCGATATCGAAGAGGTCTGGGGGATCGTCAAGGCCTACTCGACCCGGGTCGGGTCCGGGCCCTTCCCGACCGAGCTCTTCGACGAGGTCGGCGAGCACATGTCCGACAAAGGGCATGAGTTCGGCACCACGACCGGCCGCCGTCGCCGTTGCGGCTGGCTCGACCTGGTCGCGCTGAAGTACGCGGTGCGGCTCAACCGCCTCTCGCATCTGGCGATGACCAAGCTCGACGTGCTGACCGGGCTGGAGACGATCAAGGTCGCGGTCCGTTACCGCTCGAAGGAGGGGGCGGTGCTGGACGACTTCCCCTACCACCAGTCGATCCTCCACAACGCAACCCCCGAGTACGTCGACCTGCCCGGCTTCTCGGAGGACATAACGGGCTGCCGGAACGAGGCCGACCTGCCGCCGGCCGCTCGGGAGTACGTCTCCTTCATCAGCGATTTCGTCGGCGTGCCGATCAGCCTGGTAGGGGTAGGGCCAGGGCGTGATGAAGTGGTCTGGATCGAGGCCTGAGTCCCTTTAAGAAATCTTTTTTTCAGGTCGGCCCATAAACGTGTGTGTTTGGTGTACTATCTCGTATCAGCAGTTAGATCACTGGACGTGATAGCTGCGAAAACATCGTTGACTGGGGTCCCTCCCTACCCTCAGCAGCGCTTAGTCGGTGAAGTCGGGTTGGCCCACTCTCCCTTGGGTCGGCCCGACCACCGACATTTTTTATGCCTCAATGTGCGTGGGGAAATCAGTTTTTCCTGACGCGAATCAGGAAATCCTCCCCTGGGCGGCAAAGCCAAGCGGTAAAGCCAGATCTCGGGCTTCTCCGACGCGGCCCAACACGATCCGGAAACGTTGCAAATCAGTACGTCCGTGTCTATGGCGGGGTGAAATGGCGCCGGTACGCCGGTGTTCATGCCTCTCTGTCCCACCCCGATGTGCTTGCTACGAGGCCGGGTGCGGCCAGGGCATGACCGAGGCAGTCTGGTCATCGGCGGCGGGAATCTGGCCCGCTTCTTCCTGGCGGGCTTCGCCGCGGCCGAGGATCCTCATGGTCAGGATGCTCGCGCCGAGGGTCGCGCCGGTGGCCATCGTGATCTGGACCGAGAGCAGCCCCTGCCGGGTCCAGTAGACGTCCTGCATGTCGAGCAGGAGGGCGGCCTCGTCGAAGGTCAAGCCCATGCCGATCCCGAGGGTCCGGGCGATCCGGCGGTCGGACTTCTCGCCGCTGAGCAGGAGGGCGGCGATGCCCGAGGCAAAGGCGATCAGGATCCCCGGGACGAAGTGATGGATGTGGCGGCCACCGATCTTGACGTTGCGGAACGGACCCCAGTTCTCACGGATCGCCCAGGTGGTCATCCGCACCGCCGCGAAGCTGCCGAGGAAACCCGAAAGCAGGTTGAAGAGGACGAGCTCCCGGTTCGGCGTCGCCGAGTAACCCTCGACCGCGACCCCGACCGTGTCGACCGCGGCCGCCGGGGCCGAGTCGATCAGCCCCTCGGTCTCCTCCGAGTGGGTGCGCCGGCTGAGCAGCCGGGTGTACTGCGCGGCAATCACCAGCCCGGCGATCGTGACCGTGCCGACGGCCAGGCCCAGGGTGGCCTTGTCGTTCTTGATCTCATGCCAGTGCGAGTGCGGAACCTGCCGTGGCAGCACCCCGTAGGCCCGGCTGGCCAGTCCGCGGATCACCTGACCTGCCTCCCGGGCACGACCGCTCAGAGCCGGGTCACGTTGCCCGGGTCGTCGAGGGTGCGGGTGACCCCGCGCAGGTCGAAGACCAGCTTGCTGCCCGCGATCACCTGGGTGAAGTCGAACTCGGGATGGGCGGTGACGATCACGCTGAGGTCCGCATCCCCGAGCGCCGCCTCGAGGTCCGGCGAGTTGGACAGCCCGGCCTCGGCCAGTTCCGGCACATGCGGGTCGTGGTAGCGGACGTCGGCGCCGAGCTCGTGCAGCAGCCGGATGATCTTGATCGAAGGCGACTCGCGGGTGTCGCCGACCCCGCCCTTGTAGCTGACCCCGAGGATCAGGATCTTCGTGCCCTTGACCGGCTTGCCGTTGTCATTCAGAACCCGCTCGATCCGGTTCACGCAGAACAGCGGCTGGGACTGGTTGATCTTGCCGGCCAGCTCGATGAACTCCGGGTAGAAGTCATGCTCGCGGGCCTTGAAGGCGAGGTAGAAGGGATCGACCGGCAGGCAGTGGCCGCCCATGCCGGGGCCCGGCTCGAAGCGCATGAACCCGAACGGCTTGGTCGAGGCCGCGTCGATCACTTCCCAGACATCCACCCCGAGCCGGTCGCAGAGCTGGGCCAGCTCGTTGACCAGGGCGATGTTCACCGACCGGAAGATGTTCTCCAGCAGCTTCGAAAGCTCGGCGGCCTCCGGCCCGGAGAGCGGGACCACCCGGTCGCAGATCGTCTCGTAGAGGGCAACTGCCCTTTCGGTGCATGCCGGGGTGAGGCCACCGACCAGCTTTGGTGTGGTGCGGACCGTGAAGTCGGTCCGTCCCGGATCGATCCGCTCGGGCGAGAAGGCGAGGTGGAAGTCGGTACCGGCCTGACGGCCACCGGCCTCGAGGATCCGCGCGAGCAGATCCCGGGTCGTACCCGGGTAGGTGGTCGATTCGAGCACCACGGTCTGGCCTGGTGTGAGGACCTCGGCCAACTGCCCGGCCGCCGATTCGAGGTAGCTGAGGTCGGGCTCGCGCGAACCGGTGAGTGGGGTCGGGACGCAGATGATCACCGCCTCGCAGTCGGCCAGGTCGGCGTAATCCCCGGTTGCCTTGAGGCGTCCTTCCAGGGCTTCGAGGCTGGCCGAGGGGATGTCCTCGATGTAGCTCTCGGCCCGGTTGATCGAATCGATCTTGGCAGGGTCGGTGTCGAGGCCGATGACCTCGCGGCCGGCCTCGGCGAAGGCGACCGCGATCGGCAGGCCGACGTATCCCAGGCCGACGATGCCGACGGCCGGACCGTCTGAAGAGTGCGCGTTCACGCCGCGGAGTCTAAATGTCGGCCTAGAATTGAGGTACGGTTTCGTTTCGGCGTCAGATTCAGCGGGGTAATATCGGCTTATGCCGCAGGAGCAGGTACAGGAAGAACTCGACCCGTTTGGTACGGGCAAGCTCCCCAGTGGCCGTCACGGGTTGCCTCGCGACGTCGTGGTCCGTTCCCAGCGCGAACGCATGGTCGAAGCGATGATCGGCGTGGTCGCCGAGAAGGGTTACACCGAGACCACGGTCGCCGACATCATCTCCACCGCCGGCGTTTCGCGGGCCACCTTCTACGAGCAGTTCGCCGACAAGGAAGATTGCTTCATCGCCGCGTATGGGACGGTGATGGAACGGATGCTGACCTTCGTCGCCGATGGTTTCGCCCAGGGCGGCTCCGACGATTGGATCACCCAGATCCGCGGCGGCATCGGCGCCCTGCTGACCTATCTGGCCGAGAACCCGGTCGCCGCCCGAGTCGGCATCGTCGAGGGCTTCGGCGCCGGCGCCCGCGCCCGCGACCGCTACCAGCAGGCGGTCTCCTCGTTCTTCCCCTTCCTCGATTCCGCCCGGACGATGGTCGACGAGCCGGACCGCATCCCGACCCAGGTGGCCCGGGTGATCGTCGGCGGGGTCTCCGCCCTGATGTTCAACGAGGCCTCGAACGGCAACGCCGCCGAGCTGCCCAAGATGCTGCCGGAGATGATGTACCTGGCCGTGGCCCCGTACTTCGGCCACGACAAGGGCATCGAGGCGATGAACGAGACCGAGGTGCCGGCGTGAACGAGATCACCCCCTCCCGGCTTCCCTCCGGCCGCCACAACCTGCCGCGCGAGTTCGTGGTCACCTCCCAGCGTGACCGTCTGCTCGACTCGATGGCCCAGGCCTGTGCCGAGAAGCGGTACGCCGAGGTCAGCGTCGCCGACATCGTCTCCCGGGCCCGGGTTTCCCGCTCGACCTTCTACGAGATCTTCCCCGACAAGGAAGCCTGCTTCCTCGCGGCCTACGACGCGATCCTCGGCCGTTTCGTGACCGAAGTGATCAAGGCCTGCGACGACCCGAACCTGACCTGGCCGGAGATGATCGAACTGGGCATCGAGGCCAGCCTCAAGTTCCTCGCCGCCGAGCCGGCCTTCGCCCGCATGTGCATCGTCGACATGTTCTCGGCCGGCCCGGCCGCGCTCGAGCGTTACCTCTCCGCGGTGCGGATGATCGCCACCTTTGTCGACGCGGGCCGCACGATGATGCCGGATCGCAAGGACGTGCCCGAGTCGATCGCCAACATGGTGGTCGGTGGCGCGGCCGTGGTGATCCGGGCCGAGATCGTGGACGAGCGCACCGAGCTACTGCCCGAGGTCGGGCCCGACCTGCTCTACTCGATCCTCGTCTTCTACATGGAGAAGGAAGACGCCCTCGAGCGCTCCGAGCGATACGCCGAGCGACTCGGCTTTGTTACGACTTCGTGACAACTTGCGCAAGGAAGCGCAAAAAAATCCGGCATTTGCGGTCTGAAAGCCGGTTTCGCGGAGGTCAGGGAGGCGGCCGAAGGGTCTGCGCAGGTAAAGTCAGACGCTGATGGCAAAGGACACCGAGAAGCTGATCCGGCAGCTCTCGCTGATCTCGTTTCTGATGGCACAGGGCCGGCCCGTATCGGCCCTGGAGATCAAACGGGAAGTCGAGGGCTACAGCGTGATGAACGAGGACGCGTTCGCACGCCGCTTCTACGCGGACCGGGCCGAACTGGACAGCCTCGGCATCGAACTGCAGGTCGACCGGCCCGGCGAGGGCTTCTTCGAGGCCGAGCTCTACTCGCTGCCGCCGGAGAACTTCTACCTGCCCGAGATCAAGTTCACCGACGACGAACTGGCCGCGCTCCGGACCTCGCTCAGCCTGCTGACCGAGGGCGAGTTCGCCTACGCGGAACCCCTCCGCTTGGCCCTGCAGCAGGTCGCCTGGGGCCACCCGAACCCGCTCGCCGACCCGGACAACATCCCGGTCTCGATGGCCAAATTCTCGGCCACCTCCTCCCGCGATCTGACCCAGCGACTGGCCCGGATCGAAACCGCGATCTCCCGCCACAAGACGATCACCTTCGAGTACCACACGATCGGCTCCGACAAGGTCAACAACCGCAAGGTCGACCCGTACCACCTGGTCTTCCGCGGCGGGCAGTTCTACCTGATCGGCCACTCCCACGAAAGGGATGCGGTCCGCGTCTTCCGGCTCTCCCGGATTCGCGGCAAGGTCGGCTACGCGACCAAGTCCGAGCATGACTTCAACCCGCCCGAGGATTTCGAGCGCAGCGACTACGCGGAGCTGGCCGACTGGCAGCTCGGCGAGGAGGTCGGCAAGGCCCGGATCTTCTTCAGCGACCGCATCGCCTGGCTGATCAGCCGCGACTTCGGCAACCACGGCGAGGTCAGCCCGGCCGACCCGGCGGAAACCGGCGGCCGCGAAGGCATCGTGCTGGAGACCTCCTACGCCAGCGAACGCGAGCTGCTGGCCTGGGTGCTGCGCTGGCGCCAGAACGCCGAGGTGCTCGGCCCGCCCGAGTTCAAGGCGGCGGCCGAGGAACGGATCGCCCTGCTGCGCGACCGCCACATCAACGGCTTCGACGTGGCCGAGGCCCAGACCGACTTCCCGACCCCAATCCGCGAGCGGCGCCAGCGCAGCAAGGACCGCTCCGCCGCCGCGATCCGGCCCGAGCGCTTCGGCCGGCTGGTCACCCTGGCCGGCATGCTGATCGGCGCCGCCAAGGAAGGCGCCGCGCTCTCGATGTCGGACCTCTGCCAGCGGCTCGAGCTCTCCGAGGAGGAGCTGCGCGACGACATCGACGTGCTCAACGTGGTCAATTTCGGTGGCGGCACCTACGTGCTGTACGCCGAGATCAAGGGCGACATCATCGAGGTCGACTCCGAGCCTTACGGCGACTCTTTCGCCCGCCCGGCTCGGCTGCTGCCGCTGGAGGCGAAGGCCCTGGTCGCGGCGATCGACCTGGTCGGCGACCACCTGCCCCAGGCCAAGCTCGACACCGCCCGGGAGAAGATCGTCGAGGCGCTGGGCCGTGACCCGGCCCGGGAAGGCCTCGCCATCGTCTCCGAATCCGGTGGCGCCGAAGCAGCCCGGATCGTCAACGAGGCGATCGCCGGTCGCCAGGTCCTGGAGCTGAACTACTACAAGGAGAACGAGGACAAGTTCTCCGAGCGCAAGGTGGAGCCCTACCGGCTGGAGAACGGCCGTGAGGGCTGGTACGCCGAATGCTTCGACCTCGACCGGCAGGCGATGCGCCACTTCAAGCTCGACCGGATCAAGGAAGCGAAGCCGACCGGTGAAACCTTCGAGCCGCGACCCGAAGCCGAGGAATTGGCCGGGGTCGAGGGCTGGATGAGCGACGGCCAGGTGCCGGAAGCCTCGGTCGCGAGGGTCTGGGTCTCGCCCGAGCGCTCCCGCTGGATGCGCGAGGAACGCAACGTGGTCGAGGAGCTGGCCGACGGCGCCGTGGTGGTCGAACTCCCCTACGCGGGAACCAGCTGGCTGGTCCGCGAGATCCTCAAGGGCGCGGGCGACCTGGTCGTCCTCGAACCGGCCGAAGCCCGCGAAGCGATCAGCAAAGAACTCGCCGCCTGACCCTGAGCGCCTCGCTTAGTTCGACTCGCCTGTCCATAACCCCGCACTGGCTCAGCCACGGGCTTGGATTGTCGCCAGAACGTCGGCGCGCAGCGACGGGGCCAGCAGCATGGCAAGGCCCCAGTACAGCCCGCTTGATGCGACGATGAGGCACGAGAGTGCCACCACCCCGGTGAGATCGACGAGCTGGCGCAGTCCGACAAGTATCAGCACCGTCAGCAAGGCGCTCACAGTGACCCCGGACAGGCTCCTGAATACCCTCGTGGGCTTCAGCTTGATCAGCCGACCCGGGACGTACCACGATGGATAGAAGAGGATCAAGCTCGCGGTCAGATAAGCCCAGGCAACTCCCGTCACTCCCCATCGCGCACCGATCACGAAGCCGGCGAGGTTGACGGAAGTAGCGAATATCCCCCATTTCACCAGGAGCCCGGTCGCGCTGCGATACAGGAATATGATCCCGGCGAGTGTGCTTGCCGTCTGCAGGAACGCGATCGGGCCGAATATCTGGACGATCGGCCCGGCATCCGTCCACTCGGCCCCGAGATAGGCGGGAATGGCAAGATCCCCCAACGCGACGGCGGCAATGCTGACCGGTGCCGTGAACCAAACGAGCATCCGCTGGGACCGCAGGAAAGCCGTGCGCATACGCGCTTCATCCTTGATGTGGACGATCGCTGGGAATGCGATGTTCTCGGCGATCGTGCCGACCTGACCAACCGGCACCTCGATGAACCGGTAAGCAATCGAATACAGGCCGAGGGCTCGGGCGTTGACCAACGCTCCGACCAATATGTCATCCCCTTTTCGGGCGAACTGGTTGATCGCATTGAAGCCCGCCACGCCACGGGCATAGGCGATGATCTCGCCGGTAGTTCGCCGGTCGAAGCGTAGCCTCGGGAACCATTCAGATACCACGAGGATGTGGAGCGACTGGAAGAGCGGGGCCAGGGTGGTCCTGGCGATGAGGGAAGCTACTGGTTCGTTCAGAGCCAGTAGTAGGAGGGAGACGATGGTGCTAAATGCGGCTCCGACGATCCGGGAGGTCGCCAGCGACCGGAACTCCAAGCTCTGCTGAAGGTAAGCGACCAGAATCTGGCGAGAAGCCATGAAGGGCATGGAGATCCCCACGCCGATCACCACGATCAAGTCGGAGCCATGAGTCCCCATCGCCAAGGCAAATATGACCGCGCCGATGTACAAAGCCACACAGGGAACATGGGCGAGCCACCAGGCGGTGTCCAATTGAGCCCCCGCTGGAATCTTCTTTGCGACCACGGCACTTCCGACTGGAATGGCCAGAATTCCGATCAGGATCGTCACCAGCGCCGTGCCCCAAGCGATCAGGCCGAATTCATCGGGAGACACGTAATGCGCCAGCAATAGCATGATCGCCATCGCCGAGACCAGATCGATGATCTGGGAGGCTAGTTGCCAGCGGGCGCCGGCGCGAGTTGCGTCGCCCAGGTTTTCGGAAGTCTGGACTTCGACGTCGGTCACCTAGGCGGAGACTTCGTCGTAGATCTCTTCACGGCCGACGGCATTCGCCTCCGGACCATGCTTGGAGCGTGCGAATTCGCGGGCGGCGACACCCATTGCCTCGAGTTTCGCCGGTTGTTCGTACAGCGATCTCAACGCATCGGACCAGCTGTGCGGGCTACGCGTCTCCAAGGTGATCGATCCGTTCGGAGCAGCCACGAAGGGCAGGTCATCGTGTGCGCTGACGATCGATGGTACACCAAGCCATTGGCCCTCGATCAGGGTAACCGGTGCCCCACCCTCACCATCGCCGTTCGAGGCGGTGACACTCGGATAGACGGCGACGTGGGCGCTGGCGACCCGGGTCATGAACTCATGATGCTGCAGCCTCCCGGCCCATTCGACCTGCGGTTCGATCCCGAGTTCAGCCACCTGCTGCCGGTAAGCACCTTCGAGGGGGCCGCCCCCAACGAGAATGAGCTTTGCATCGGTGCGACCGGCAAAGGCCCGCGCGAAGGCGAGAATGGCTAAGTCGAACCCCTTTTTCTCCACGAAGCGTCCGGCTGCGACCACGGTGAATTCATCCGTCTTTCGAGGTACGACCGAGCCGAGGCTCTGCTGATCAGCGGGTAGCCTGACGACCCGAATCCGCTCTTCGGGGCAGCCGAGTCCCGCCACCCGGTCGGCCATGGCCGGGCCTTCTACCACGAAAGCCGAGGCCCGCCGAAAGAGACGCATGTAAGGCCGCCGCCAAAGCCAGCTCTCTCGGTATCTGTTCAGGGTTGCGTCGTAGCCGTAGAAGCTGGTCACCAGCGGTCGGTCTAGCAGCGAAGCGAAGCGAGTCAGCTGAGCGGCCGGCGGGGCAAAATGGACGTGAATGACGTCCGGTCGGTGTTGCCGCATGCGGGCCGCGAGGTAGAGCGGGCTGAAACCGTCGGTGACCGACATGCCCCGGTACGAGAGCCAGGCGGCGCTTCCTCGCCGGGGAACGATCCAACGCTCGTCTTCAACCGTGCACTCGTCAGCCACACTCGCTCCCAGGATCCTCGAGTCGTACCGATCGGTCGCGTTCACCTGGGAGTCAATCCAGCGCTGGGTGATATGGCCGAGAACCGGAGTCGAGTGCAGAATCCACGGGGATTCCGGCCCGGCGAAGGCCCCGGTTGGCCCGAAGAGCGGTGCTTTAGGCCGAGCGTCGGCCACGTTGGGGCTGGGCAAGTATCTCCTGGAGCGCCTCGACGACATCAACACGATCCTTTTCGGTCAGCAAGGAGTGGAGCGGCAGGCTGAGGGTGGTCTCCGATATCTCGGTTGCGTTTGGCAGCGAAGAAGGATCGATGCCGTCTCTGTCCCGGTAGTAAGGATGCAGGTGTACGCCGCGGTAGTGAACCCCGGTGCCTATGTTGCGTCGATGCAGCTCCTCAAGCAGCTGGTCCCGTGTCAGGCCAGCGTCGGGCCGCAGCCGGACCTGGTAGATGTGGCGGGCGTGCCGCACGTGATCAGGAACCGCTGCGGGCAAAGTAAGCGGTAGGTCGGCCAGGTCTCGGTCGTAGGAGTCCCAGATCTCGGCACGACGGTCGATCCACCGGTCGAGTCGGGGTAACTGATGGATGCCGAGGGCGGCCTGGACGTCGGTCATGTTGAACTTGTATCCCGGCTCGGTCGCCTCGTAGTGCTTGAAGCCGGCGTCGGAAAATCGTTGCCAGGCGCCGGCGCTGAGGCCATGGAGGGCGAGCTGCTCGATTCTGGTCGCCGTGCCCGAGTCCCGTGCGACCAAGGCACCGCCCTCAATAGTGGTGATGTTCTTGTTGACGTAGAACGAATACGCAGTCAGATTGTCGAATGAGCCTATTGGCCGGCCATTCCACTCGGCGCCGAGGGCGTGAGCGGCATCTTCGATGATCTCGATCCCACAGCGGTCGCGAATCGAGTTGACTCGGTCCATCTCGACTGGCAGACCCCAAAGGTGAACCGGCATGATCGCCTTGGTTCTTGGCGTGATCGCCGCTTCGGCGGCATCGAGGTCGATCAGTCCTGTCTCCGGGTCGACATCGACGAGAATCGCCTTGGCCCCGGTGTGCTCGACCGCATTTGCGGAGGCGACGAAGGTCATTGCCGGGATGATCACCTCGTGGCCGGCGCCGATTCCGAGGGTCTTCATCGCGAGGAAGAGCGCAGCTGTGCAGGATGAGACGCAGCGGACTTCGCTCTCGCCCACATACTCTCCGAGCATCTGCTCGAATCGTTGAACTTTCGGCCCGCTGCCGATCCAACCTGATCTCAGGGAGTCGACCACCTCGGCAATTTCAGCCTCTTCGATCGCTGGCTTGCCGAACACGAGGAATTCTTTTCGCATGGAACTCTGTTCTTTCAGTGGCCGGGTCGGGCGTGCGGGTCAGACGGAGGATTGGTGACCAGCACCTCGTGTTGAGAGTGGCGCGTCACTGGGCAGGCCCACCTTGCTCGGGGCGAGCCGCCACGATCAAATACGCCCAAGTCCAAGCCTCGGCGCGATCGAGCCTATCAAGGACCGCCGCGAGTCCCTGGACCACCAGGCCGACTAGCGGAACGATCGGGACGAAGCGCATGGGACCCCGATTGAACCTGTAGATGTAATAGACAAACAGCTGACCGAATGTCACCCAGAAGCCGGACAGGGGAACCAGCTCCTTCACCTCGAACCCGGTCTTCTCAAAAAGGTGAGTGAGGCCATGTTCGGAATACCGGAAGAAATCCCTGGGTTGCTCGTGCAGATGCCAGATGAACGGAGCCATATATATGGCTGACCCGCCCGGTTTCAGGACTCGGTGGGCCTCACTCAAGGCTTTGCCGGGTTCCTCGAGGTGCTCCAGGACCATCGAACAGAGCACGGTGTCAAAGGTTTCGTCTGCGATCGGCATTTCGTATGCCGTTGCCTCGATGTCGATCTCGTTCCGACTGTGCAGGGTGTCGGCATGGTCGAGGCCGATATGTTGGTCCACATACGGCGCGAACATCTTCTTGTAAGGCTTCACTCCGCAGCCTATGTCCAGCATCTTGCCTCTGGCCCAGCGCTTTGCTGCCCACCGGAGGTGTCGTTCGGCGATCGAGTTGATCAGGATGTTCTTGGTCTCACGCGCCATCGTCGCCACCTCCGGTCGGGCTCGTGCTTCGGGCCGGATCCGCTCCATCTATGATCCTCGCCCGGATCTTTCGTCGAGGGTCGACTACTCGACCTAACCGACGCCGGATCTTGCCGGGCCGAGAATACGCGCCGACGAGCTCGGCACCCCACCGCTCGTAGATGTCAGCCATGTCTTCCCGGTCCGAGACCAGAATGAGGCCCGCGGTTTCGTCGCTCTCCGCTTCCCGGAGCAGAGAGGTCAACATCGGCGCGTATATTCCACGCCTGCGAAACTCCGGGGAGACGACCGGGTAATGAATCTGGCCGTAGCCGGGCAGGTCGAGTTCATTCTCGAAGCTGAGGTAGATCAATCCAGCCAAGTCGTCTCCAGGGGAAGAAAGGTCGCGAACCCCGAGGACCGAGGCGTCGCTGCCGCCCGGAAATCTGCGATCGAATGGGATCTCCCATTGGGGATACTCGATCTTGAGCAGGCGCTGTTCCGCTTCCCGTGAAGGTTCTGCTTCGAATGCGAATCCTTCGGGCAGGGATGCGGAATCACGAAAGCGGCTTCGTCGGAAGAGAAAAACTTCGAACTGGCTGGTCGGTTCATTCCACATGGCCGCAACCCTCGCACAATCCCGTTCCAGGCCAACCGGCTGTGGCGGGGAGGGACTCGGGGATCGCGGTCATCGAGATCATCCGGTCCGCTGATTCCGTTCGGCCGCGAGGGCAAGTGCATCGAGGTAACCCTGCGAGACCCCTGCCCAGGAGTATCGGGACGCCACCACCTCGCGGCCGCGCCGGCGCCACTCGTCACGCAGGCCGGGATCGTCCTGGGCTTTCCGGATCAGTTCGATTAGGGAGTCCGGGCTGCCGCCGTAGAACTGCTGGTCGTTCCCGACCACCTCTCGGTTGAAAGGCGTGTCGAGGGCGATGACCGGAGCGCCGGCCCCCATGGCCTGGAGCAGGGAAGGGTTGGTGCCGCCAACCGAGTGGCCGTGCAGGTAGAGGCTGCAATGAGCCCAAAGTTGATCGAGCAGTTCCTGGTCGGCAACGTGACCGAGCCACCGGACCTTGCCGCTGCGGTCGAGATCGGCCAGCCGCCGCTCTAGCGGCGTATCGCCTTTGCCGGCGCCGACGACCACATTCACGCCATCCGTCTCGAGCATCCCGTCGAGCGAGAGGTCTACGTTGTTCTCCGGCACCATGCGGGCCACGACCAGCCGGTAGTCGCCGGGCTCGAGCCGGAGGGCTTCGATCCTGTCGGTCGGCAAGTCCTCGTCCAGGACGGGTGCCCCGTAGGGGACGAACTCGGAATCGACCCCGAAGGTATCCCGCCAGATCTCGGCGATCACCACCGAATCGGCGATCAGCACGTCGGCGAAACGGGCGCTGGCCACGGCGCCGTTGCGGAACACCTTGCGGGCCACCGTGCCCCACTTGCCTCGCTCCCACTCGATGCCGTCGGTGTTGATCGCGACCGGGATGCCCCGCATGTTCAGGAACGGCAAGAAGTAGCCGTTCGCGACGTTGACGACCAGGGCGGCGTCGAAGTCGCGGAACGAGGCGTCGAGGTGATTGGTCAGGCCGAAGGAGAGGGTGGAGGCGCTGACCGACTCGATGCCCGGCGTCCAGCGGCACCGGACACCCTCTTCGATCCAGGCCCGTTTGCCGGCCGGGCGTTCGCGACAGTAGACGGTCACCTCGATGCCCCTCGCCACCCAAGCGCGAGCCAGGTGGCGGACCAAGGTCTCGTAACCGCCATAGGTGCTGGGAAAGCCGCGGCTGCCGAGTATCGCGATGCGGTTCATCGGTTCAAGCGTCCTTTCAGAACCCAGCCAGTTCGAGCAGCCGGGAGGCCTTGGCCCGCCAGGTCATATTGTCCGGCAGCCGAATCGGGATTCGGGCCGGATGGGGGTCGGCACCCGTGAGCCGGCGGATGCGCGCGATGGCACCGGCAACGCCCTCGAACACCGAGACGCCGGCCGGCGCCCGTTCGGTTCCGATGATCGCGGCGGTCAGGACCGGAAGCCCGGCGGCCCGGTACTCGTAGATCTTGATCGCGTCACCGCCCACCTCGAAGGCACCGACGCGGTGCGGGACCCAGCCGATGTCCCAGGCAGAGATCAGGTTGGGAAGGTCTTCGTAGGGGACGTCGCCGAGCAGGTGGATGTTCTCGGGGCCTTTCAGCACGTCCCTGATCCGGCGGCTCTCGGCCCGGCTCGCGGTGGCGAAGGGGCCGGCGATCTCGAAACGGACCTCGGGCAGTTCGGCGGCCGTCTTCACGATGAGCTCGGGATCGAGCCGCTCGCTCAGCTTCCCGGCATAGCCGACGGTCGTCTTGCCGCCACCGCGGCGGTCCCCCGGCAGCGCGAATTTCTCGGGATCGCAGCCGTTGGGGATCAGCTCGGCGTCGCGACCGAACCGGGCCGCGAGCCGCATCGTGCCCTCGCTGTTGGCGGTGATCGCGTCTGCCAGCTCGAAGATCCGGGCATAGGCTTGCTCGACCTCATCGCGGACCGGTTCGAAGGCGATGTGGAGCGACCAGTCATCCAGGAGATCGACGACCACCCGCTCGGCATGCACCGGGCCGGCGAGCAGGTGGGCCCCGGCCAGCGGATTCCAGACGATCGCGGCCTCGTAGCTGCCCTCGGCGGCGGGCTCGTGCCGGAGGCTGCGCACCCACCATGCCCGCTTCGCCCGGAGTGGCGGCACGGTCAGCGGCTGGGGCGACTGCCAGTCCCAAGCCGGATTGGCGTGGCCATGCCGCCGGGCCAACGAGACCCGGGGAAAAGGTTCGGGCCGGCTCCGCACCGAGACCGCCAGCTCCGGCCGCAGGCGCCCGATCCATTCGAGCAGATGCCCGTCCCGGGTCCGGTAGCCCTCCTGGCGCAGCTTGACCTCGCCGTGCATGGGCAGGGCGAGCAGACCCCGGTCAGCCATCCGCGGTCACCGGCCGACGGTCGAGGGCGATGCCGTTGGCCAGGCAGACCCCGGTGATCAGGCAGAGGCAGAGCGAGATCGGCAGGGCGGCCAGGGCGTCCCCGACCAGCCAGAAGCCGAGCACCGGCATGATCGCGGCGATCGCGATCCCGGTCGCGGCCGGCTGTCGGCCGCGACGGAACTGGCGAAACAGGTTGACCAGGGCGGTGCCGAAGATGACGAAGAAACAGAGGAGAGCGCCAACTCCTCCTTCGAGCAGGAGTCCGAGGGGGCCGTTATGCGGGGTCTCGTGCTGCTTGCCGGCGTCGACGAAATCCTGGCGCAGGCCGCTCGACGCGCTGCCCGGACCCCAGCCAGTCAGCGGAGAATCCAGTACAAGATCGCCCGATTCGCCGATCGCGTCGAGGCGCGACTGAACCCGGTGATCATGCGGCAGATCGCCGATCTCCTGCACGGCCACGTTCTGGCTGGCGAGGGCGCCGAGACCGGCCAGGGCCAGCACCGCCCCAGCCAACAGCGCCCAGTCTTTCGCGCCCCTCGGCTTCAGCGACCGGACGGCCTGTCCGAGCCCCGGCCCCTGCTGGATGCCGACCACCAGGAGGAGCAGCAGACCCACGCCCGTCACCAGCATCCCGGTGCGGACCCGGGCGAGTCCCAGCAGGGTGATCCCGGTGGCCAGGAAGACCGCGCCGACCGTCGCGAGGGCGATCCGACGGCGCCCCAGCGCAAGCGTCCAAGCGCCGGCCAGAGCGAGGAAGGAGCCGAGCATCGAGACGTGGAAAGGCCCGGAGAGCAGGCCCTGCATCCGCTTCACCCCGCCCAGCGTGGCGGTCGTGGCGTCGGCGCTGCGTTTGAGCGATTCCTCGTAGCCCGGGGCGAAGGCGTGGACCGCCAGCGAGGCGAGGGCACCGACCAGCAAGAGCAGCGAGACGGCTTCGATCAGGCCGAGACGATCGCCTTCCCGGTCCGGCAGGCCCAGCCCCAGCATCAGCCCGCTGATCGCGACCATCGTGTAGCGCACCCCCTGCATCCCGGTGCTAAGGTCGGGGACGTTCGAGTTGGCCATGAGGACCGTGTACAGCGCCAGCATCAGCAGGAAGGCGACGCGGGCCACCTGCATCGGCGAGTGGCGGGCCAGCCCGATGATGGTGACCACGGTGGCGGCCGCCATGACCCCCACTTCGACCAGAGCCCGGACCGGAATCGGCACGGGCAAGCCGGCCAGCAGCACGGCCAGCCCGATGACAAGACCGATGCGGAAGATGCCGCCACCACCGAGTGAGCCGGACAGAGGGCGCATACTCAATCGGTGCCTGGGGTCGTGAAGAGTGGCGATCTCGGATTGAGGCGCTGGGCCTCATGAAAATCTTCGAGGGCCTGTTCGGCGCTGCCGTGACGGGCCTCGATCAGCGAGAGGACCAGCCAGTTGCGCCAGTTGACCGGTTCCTTGCGGGTCGCCTCGCGGGCCGCTTCCATGGCCGTCGTCGGGTCATCCAGCTGTTCCAGAAGCCCTGCTTCCTGCAGCAGGGGCGCGGCCGTCGATGGGCTGATCGCGTGAGCCGACCGGGCCGCGTCGAGTGCCTCGGTCAGATTCCCTGCACTGGCGCTCTCCTGACTCCGCTCGAGCCACAGGGCCGAGGTCAGCGGGATCGCGATCAGCACCACGGCGACCAGCGGTGCCGCGGCGAGCCCGACCCGGGCCCCAAGCCCGAAGCTTGCCTCCTTTGCCGTCTGACCGAGGATGGTTGCGGACAGCAGCAGGAAAGGGAGGACCACGGCCGGCAACTGCCAGGACCAGTCGAGCCCGGCAGAGATCATGAAAGCCAGACAGCCGGCCGTCGCGGCGGCCAGCCAGCCGGCCCGAGGGCCGCGCCGGTCCAGAACCTTGACCGTGGCCTCTCGACAACCGACCACGATCACCAGTCCGAAAAGGCCCAGCAGCAGAAGCAGGCCGATCAGCCCGGACTCCCCGAGGGTCTGGAAATAGAGGGAATGGGTATCGCGGATGAAGCCGGTCCGGTCGCCGTTCTCCGCCCACCAGAACTCGAAGGTGCCGGCCCCATGGCCCTGGACCGGAGCCTCTTTCCATTGCTTCGCCGCGGACGACCAGTACTGGTACCGGCCGTTGCCGTTCGCGGCTTCGAGTCTGGAACTGCCGCTGGTCGGTGCCTCGGGGGACTTGAAGCTCTCCCATCCGTTCGAGATCCGGCCCGGTACCCCCGCGAGAAGCAGGATGAGGATCGCAACCAGGGCCACTGCGCCCGCGCCGATGGCTAGCTGCCGGCGTCCCGGCCTGAAGCGGGCCGGTGGAGAGAGATCACCGACCCGGTCGAGCAGCAGGAAGGCGGCCACGGCGACCAGCACGCAGGTCGCGATGCTCAGCAGCATCATCGTGTCGCCTTGGCTCTGCGCGACCGAGTTTGTCAGACCGTCGTTCAGGGAGCTCTTCGATCTCGCCAGGAGGATCAGCACCAGGCCTCCGCAGAGGCCGAGGGCGGCGGGCAACAGTCGGGCCAAACGGTTGCTGGCCAGGCAGAAGTATGCGAGCACCGCCAGGCCGGCGGCGAGGATGCCGCCGCGGGAGAAGGTGAAGTAGATGACCAGCAAGCAGATCGGCAGGGCGGCGGTGGCCAGGGCCCGGAAGGCCAGGCGCCTGGCGCCGCCGGCGACCTCGATCAGCGGCGCCAGTCCGATCGCCACCAACGCTGCGAGCCCGTTCCAGTAGTCGAGCGGGAAGGACAGCCGCGCGGCCTCGGAGGTCAGCGTCCGCCCGGTTTCATGGGCCGAAGGCCAGAGATCCGGTTGGAATCTCGAGATGAGTGCCACCGCCGCGACCACCGTCACACCGGCGGCCACGCTGCCGACCTGGTTGCCCGGGGACCGGTCGCCGCGACTCATTAGCGCCAGCGCGAAAACCCCTGCATAGGTCGCGAGTCGGGCGACCTCGACCCAGGTCTTGTCGGGGCTGTCGGTCCAGAGCAGGCCCAGGGCCGCCCAGGCGATCAGACCCAGCCAAAGCGAGAGCCCGAGCCAGCTGGTGGGGCCTGGCCGGTCGATCGGGAAGAGACCGATCAGCAGCCCCAGCGCCAGCAGCAGCCAGGCGAAGGTGCCGATCTGGCCGAATAGTCTGAGGTCGAAGGCTCCATCGCTGGTTGCGGCGAAAAGAACCAGCCCGAAACCGAGGATCCAGCTGGCGATCGGGCTGATCTCGATTCGGAATTGATCGCCCTGAGCGGAACTTCGGGGGCCAGGGCTGGTTACTTGATCCATGCAGCGCTTTATAGTGGGTCCAGTCGAATTTCATCCGCAGGCGGCAAGGAAGTCTCTCAAGCAGGGGCACCAGCCGTCCGCACCTCCCCGTCAAATCCCCTCAGGAGAATGATGCGAATCAGGAATACCGCGAAAGCGGCCCTGGCGCTGTTCATATGCGCCACTGTCGTGGTCCTGCCGGCCGTTCCGGCCCAGGCCAACTCCGCTCTCGATCAGTACGTCGAGGAGGTGCCGAGCACCGGTGGCGGCCAGAACGGCGACGGCAACGGTGACGGGAAGGACCAGAAGGGAAAGCTCGATCCCGAACGGACCAAGGAGCTGACCGGCGAGGGCAAGACCGGCGAGGCGTTGCTGGCGCTCGCCGCGATTTCAGGGCCCTCCGACGGCGGTTCGACCGGCGGTCCGACGGCTGGGGATGAGGGCAACGGGACGGCGAAGGCAGGCGGTGCCTCCGCTGACGCAGGCAAGCTCGATCGTTCCACGGGCATCTCTAATTCGCTGGGATCGGCGACAGAGGTCTCCGGGCTGAACCTGCCTCTGTTCATCTTCGTGATCCTGCTGGCGGCGGCGATGGGTGCCACCGCGTGGTACCGGCGGGCGCGCGGAGGACGGCACAGTTGAGGCGCCTCCTCTCGCTGACATTCGTCTTCCTTGCGATGCTCGTGGGTGTTGCGCAGCATGCCGGCGTGGCCTCGGCGGCCGGCTACCCGACCGGCGTCTCCTACGTTTCGGACAACGACCCGACAACTTTCAGCCGGGTCGCGGGCGCCGGGGCGACAATGGTGCACAGCTGGGTGCGATGGGACCAGATCGCGCCCGCCGTCGAGCCGGAGTCGTGGAACCCTCGCAACCCGGTGGATCCGAACTACAACTGGTCGGCGCTCGACACCTGGGTCACCAACGCGGTGGCAGCCGGCCTGACCCCGATGTTGCAGGTCTACTACTCCCCGGACTGGGCCGATCGATGCGTGACCAACCCGCCGATCACGATCACCGACCCACCTTGCGACCCAGATCCTGCGGCGATGGCGGACTTCGGGCGCGCACTCGCCAAGCGCTACGACGGGAACACGCTCGGTTTGCCGAAGGTCCGCTATTTCCAGGGCCAGAACGAGCCCAACCTGGGTCTCTTCTTCGGCCCACAGCGCAACGCGCGGGGAGTACCGGTCTCGCCTCGCCTGTACCGGACCCTGCTCAACCGCTTCTACGAGGCGGTGAAGTCGGTGGATTCGAGGAATATCGTGATCTCGGCCGGCCTGGCCCCCAACCCCAACCACTGGGCGCTCGCCCCGCTCGACTTCGCCCGGCGCCTTTTCTGCATGGTAGGCAGGGCCAAACCGAAGCCGACCAGAGCCAAGTGCACGGTCAAGGCGGACATCGTCGACATGCATCCCTACACCTCCGGCGGTCCCACCCACAAAGCGCTCAACCTGGACGGTATCCAGCTCGGCGACCTCGGCAAGCTGAAGAAGCTGGTGGCGGCGGCTGACCGGGCGCACCGGATCAAGGGCATGTACGCCCGGACTCCACTGTGGGTGACCGAGATGTCCTGGGACTCGAATCGTCCCGATCCAGGCGGCGTCCCGATGAACCTGCTCCGCCGCTGGACCTCCCAGGCCGTGTATCAGGCCTGGAAGGCGAAGGTGGCACGTTTCTTCTGGTACAGCCTGCGCGACCAGTCGCCGAACGGCCTGCCCTGGAGCGCGACGACGCAGTCAGGACTGTATTTCCGTGGCGATACGGTCGAGCAGGACCGGGCCAAGCCGATCCTTCAGGCCTTCCGCTTCCCGTTCGTGGCCTTTGGCAAAGGCAAGAAGGCCATCTTCGTCTGGGGCCGCAACCCCCAGGCTCAACGTGGCTGGGTCTCGATCCAGCGGTTCCGGCACGGCCGTTGGCAGAAGTTGAAGCCGGTCATGGCTGATTCCGGCGGGCTCTTCCGGCGGGTGATCCGCGTTCCCGCCGGATCCAATCGCGCGGGTACCGTGCGGGCGGTTTTCAGGGGCCAGGTTTCCGTCCCCTTTTCGCTTAAGGCCGTCAAGGACCGTCCGGCGAGGCCATTCGGTTGATCGAAGAGCGATCGGTACCGCACCCCTGCTCCGTTTCGGGTGTTCCAAGAGTGGAGCGTCGTTAAATCTCGTCTCGTCAACTGAATCGGAGTAGTCAAGTGAGCCGTCCGGATATCCAGTCAATTCGGCAGGTGGCTGAACAGGCCAATATGTCTGCCCATGCGGCTGGGACGATGCCCCATCCCGCCCCGGCCCTGCCGGAGGAGGCGGCTCCGAGGCACGATCACGCCCGTCTCAACGAGGCTCACCACGCAGTTCGGGTCGATTCCACCTATCCGCGCCTGCTGGTCGTGGCCGACACGCTTTCGATTGTCGTCGGGCTCGCCGTGACCATCGCCGTGGTGTTTCTGGTCGGGCGGGAGATCAACGCCGTCAGGGTCGGCGTCACCGCTGGTCTGTTGCTGCCGGTCTGGTTCATGGTCGCCTATGTCGTCGGTCTCTATGGCCTGGCGGAGCTGAGAATCAGCCAGAGCGTGATCGACGAGATCGGCAAGGTCGTGATCGCGGTCACGGCCTGGAGCTGGCTGATGTTGATATTCCGGATGGTCTTCTCTGCTTTTCCGGCGGCCATGCTCGGGCCGACGATGCTCTGGCTACTCGTGATCTGTCTGGTGCTCACGGGTCGGATACTGGCCAGGCGTGTGGCTCGCCGTCGCGTGCTGCACCCGCACCGCGTCGCGGTGGTCGGGTGGCCGCCCGAGCCGGACGTGATCCGCGACCGGATCGGCCGGCATCCCGAGTGGGGCCTCCAGGTGGAGGCCGAGTTCGAGTTCGGCCGTGACGACCGGCATGGGCTCGAATCCCTGGCCGACCGGATCGGTGAGCTCGAGACCGACCGCGTGATGATCATCGGCGGGTCGGAGGGGCTGATCGACCGGAACCGGCTGGTCAGCCTGCTGGTCGAGCGTGGCCTGGTAGTCGATCTCGTCGCTGGCGGGGCCGAGTCGCTCTACTCGAATTCGGTCCTGCATGATCTTGAGGGCCTGCCGGTGATGAGCGTGCGATCCTCACGCATGCGTCCGTTCGATCTGCACGTGAAGCGCATCTTCGATATCACGGTCTCCTGTTTCGGTCTGCTCCTCACTTCGCCGATCTTGCTCTGGGCCGCGATCCGGATCAAGCTCGACTCGCCCGGACCGGTCTTCTTCCGCCAGGTGCGTTGCGGGGTGGATGGGCAGCCCTTCGAGGTCGTCAAGTTCCGCACGATGGTGGACGACGCCGACGAGTTGCGCTCCCAGCTGCGGGCCGAGTCGGAGGAGGAACGCGGCGGCGATGTCCTCTTCAAGCTCGCGGAGGATCCCAGGGTCACGAAGTTCGGCCGCAAGCTGCGCAACTGGTCGATCGACGAGCTGCCGCAGCTATGGAACGTGTTGAAGGGCGAGATGAGCATCGTCGGGCCGCGACCGTTGCCGTACGACGAGGCTGATCAGGCAACCGGGATGTTCAGCGCTCGGACCCGCGTCAAGCCCGGCCTGGCCGGGCCCTGGCAGGCATATGGCCGCAGCACCATCCCCTTCGAGGACATGATCAGGCTCGATTATTCCTACGTCGCGGGATGGTCGATGGCCGAGGACATGCGGCTGCTGCTGCGGACCGTCAACGCGGTCTTCGGCCGTCGAGGCGCCTACTGAACCTTTCCTCGGGGCCAGGGTTCTAGGGTTGGCCCATGAGCGAAGAGATGGCCGACGGGCCGGCGCCCGGGCATCCCGAGATATGGCGGGTCATGGCCGACAACCCGGGGCCGATGACCCTGACCGGGACCAATACCTATCTCTACGGGTCTGATCCCTCCTGGGTGATCGACCCCGGGCCGGAGGACGAGGCCCACATAGCCGCGGTGGAGGCGGCGATCGACGCGCGGGGCGGAGTGGCCGGGGTGCTGCTCACCCACTCGCATGCCGACCACACCGGTGGGGTGGAGCTGTTCGGGATCGAGCCGACCGGGCTCGCCGACGGCGCGGTCAACGGAGGCCTGGAAGCGGTCTCCACGCCCGGCCATGCCACCGACCATTTCTGTTTCTTCACCGACGACGGGGTCTGCTTTTCCGGTGACGTGATCCTCGGTTGGGGTTCGACCTACGTGCCTCCGGACGGTGGTTCGCTGGCCGCCTACATGGACTCCCTGCGGCTGATCCAGCGCCGCCGGCCCGCCCTGATCTGCCCTGGCCACGGACCCTGGATCACCGATCCGGCAGCCAAGGTGACCGAGTACCTCGAGCATCGAGAAGCCCGGGAGCACAGCCTGCTCGACGCGATCGACCGCGGGGAACGTTCCCGCATGAACCTGCTGGACGAGGTCTGGTCCGACGTGCCGGAGCAGCTCAGGCCGGCTGCCAACGTGGTCATGGAAGCCCACCTACAGAAGCTCGAAGCCGAGGGCCGGCTGCCCGACGACCTGGCCGAGTAGGGTCGGCGTATGGCCAACAAGCGCAAGCAGATCGAGATGAGCGAGGAGGAGATCCTCACCTTCCTCGACGAAGAGAAGGTCGCGATCGTGACCAGCTTCGGTCCGCGGGGCTGGCCCCATTCGATGCCGCTCTGGTACGTGGTCGAGGCAGGTCGGATCCGTACCTGGACCTTTCGCAAGTCCCAGAAAGTGAAAAACCTCGAACGGGATCCCCGGGCGACGGTTTTGGTCGAGGCCGGCTACGACCGGTACGAGCAGCTGCGGGGCGTGATGTACGAGGCCGAGACGGTGATCCACGATGACCCCGAAACGGTGCTGGACTACGCCGCCAAGGTCTCGGCCCGCTACTCGCCCGACGGGAGCGAACCGACGCCGGAGATGATCGATGCTTTCCGCCAACAGGCGCCGAAGCGGGTGGTACTGGAGTTCCAGCCGGTGAGAACGGTCAGCTGGGACCACCGCAAGCTCGGCGGGGCCTACTAGCCGAGGAGTTGCTCAGCGACGCCGGCGGTTCAGGCGGACCGCGAACTGACGGCCGAGGCGGGCCGGCACCAGGGCCTCGACCGGTGGTTCCAGCCGCTCGGTTGAAGCGCCCGCCCGCCAGCCCTCGATGCGCCCCTTGGTCCCGGCCAGGGTGCGGTCGGCGATCGCCTGGGCGAGGGCGGCGGTGCCGTCGCTGACCACGGTCTTCAAGGCCAGTGACGGGTGGCGCATGATCCCGTACTTGCGGAGCAGGTAGCCGCGGCCGAAGCCGGTCTGGCGGTACTTGGCGCCGGCCCGGCGGCCCAGCGTGGCCGAGCTGTCGTGGAGCGCCATCGCATCGGTCGCGAGCCGGCACTCGTGTCCGGCCAGTCGCATGCGGAGGGCGAGGTCCAGGTCCTCGTAATAGAGGAAGATCCGCTCGTCGAAACCGCCGAGCGCCTCGAAGGCGCCCCGGTCGAAGAGCGCCCCGCCACCGGTCGGCCCGAGCGGCGGCGGCGCGAACTCCAAGCGGTCGGCCGGCTCCCCGGTGAGGTAGTCCCAGGCGGTCAGGGTTTGGTCGCAGATGATCCCGGCCGAGTCGATCCGGCTCGGGTCGTCGGCCTGGAGCAACACCGCCGCGACCATCGCCACCCGGCCCCGATCCCAGCTTGCAAGGAGATTTTCAACGAAGGCCGGGGCCGGGCGGGCATCGTCGTTGAGCAGGATCACCGGCCCCTCGCCATGTGCGGCGACGGCCCGGTTGAGCGCGGTACCGAAGCCCAGATTCCGGCCTCCAAAGCCAATTCTGACCACATCCGGGAAGCTGGATTCGAGCATCGGCCGGCAACCGTCGCCGGGGCCGTTGTCGGCCACGACCACGGTCGACTGGACGCTCTGCGCGGCGAGCGCGTCGAGGCAGGCCGCGAGCCGCTCGCCGCCGTCAAGGGTCGGGATGTACACGGTCGCGGTAGCCAGAGCCAATCAGGATAACCTTGGCGTTTCATGACAGGGATCAAAGGCCTGATTCTTTCCGGCGGTTCGGGCACGAGGCTGCGCCCGATCACCCACACCTACGCGAAGCAGCTCGTGCCGGTCGCGAACAAGCCCGTGCTCTTCTACGGGATCGAAGCGCTGGTCGAAGCCGGGGTCGAGGAGATCGGCATCATCATCGCCCCCCAGACCGGCGACGAGGTGCGGGAGGCGGTCGGTGACGGCTCGGCGTTCGGCGCCCGGGTGACCTACATCGAACAGGACCGGCCGGCCGGGCTCGCCCACGCGGTGCTGACCGCCGAGAAGTTCCTCGCCGGTTCCTCCTTCGTGATGTACCTCGGCGACAACCTGCTTCGGGATGGGGTGCCGGGGCTGGTCGAGCGTTTCCGCGAGGAATCGCCTGACGCGATGATCCTGTTGACCCAGGTCGAGGATCCCAGCGCCTTCGGGGTGGCCGAACTGGACGAGGGCCGGGTCATCCGCCTGGTCGAGAAGCCCGAGGATCCGCCCTCGGACATGGCCCTGGTCGGGGTCTACCTCTTCTCACCGGCGATCCTCGATGCCGCCCGCAAGCTCGAGCCTTCCGATCGCGGTGAACTGGAGATAACGGAGGCGATCCAGGGGCTGATCGACGAAGGTCGCGAAGTGCGCTCCGAAGTGGTCAGCGGTTGGTGGAAGGACACCGGCCAGCTGGCCGACATGCTGGAAGCGAACCGCCTGGTCCTCGACGACATCGTCACCAGGCTCGACGGCGAGGTCGAGGATTCGCGGGTCGAAGGCCGGGTGATCATCGAGGAAGGGGCGACCCTGCGCAACTCGCTGGTCCGGGGTCCGGCGGTGATCGGCCAGGGCGCGGTGGTGGACGGCGCCTACATCGGCCCCTACACCTCGATCGGGGACGGGGTCAGGGTGCTCAACTCCGAGATCGAGCATTCGATCGTGCTTTCCGGCTCCTCGGTCGAGAATCTCGGCGCACGGATCGAAGCGAGCCTGCTCGGACGCGACGTGAAGTTGACCCGCAGCGATTCGCTGCCGAAGACGATGCGGCTGCTGGTCGGCGACCGGTCCGAGATCGAGATCGTCTGATGAAGATCACGGTCCTGGGAGCCCGCGGCATGCTGGGCCACGACGTGATGCTGGCGGCCGAGAACGAGGGCCACGAGGTTCAGGGCTACGGCCACGCGGAGGTTGACATCACCGATGCCGGCCAGGTCGCCCGCCGGCTGCGCCTGGACCGTCCCGACGCGGTCATCAACTGCGCTGCCTGGACCGACGTCGACGGAGCCGAGGACGAGCCCGAAGGGGCGATGGCGGTAAACGGCACCGGGGCCGGCATCGTCGCCGAAGCGGCGGCAGCGGTCGAAGCCAAGGTGCTCTACGTCTCCAGCGACTACGTCTTCGACGGCAGCAAGACCACGCCCTATCTGGAAACCGACCAGACCGGGCCGATCTCGGCCTACGGAACCTCGAAGCTGGCCGGCGAGGTGGCGACCATGAACGCGAACCGGCGCTGCTTCGTGGTCCGCTCTTCCTGGCTTTTCGGCATCGCCGGCGGCAATTTCGTCGACACCATGATCCGGCTCGGCGAAACCCAGAAACAGGTGCTGGTGGTCCGCGACCAGATCGGCTGCCCGACCTACACCTGGCATCTCGCCTACGGCCTGGTCCGTCTGCTCGATTCCGATGCCTACGGCATCCACCACATGGCCGGTGGCGGCCGGTGCTCCTGGTACGACTTCGCCCGGGAAATCTTCAAACTGTCGGATATGGAAGTCACAACGCTCTCCGCGACGACGGAGATGTTCAACGCGAAAGCGCCCCGGCCGGCCTGGTCGGTGCTCCAGAGCGCGGCCGAGCACGCGATCACCCTGCCGGACTGGCAGGAGGGCCTCGCCGCCTACCTCGACCAGCGCGGCAGCGTCAAGGGACAGGGAGCCGACGGCGGCGAAGGGAGTGAGTCATGAAGCTGCTGGTGACCGGCGGGGCCGGTTTCATCGGATCCAACTTCGTCCACCACATGGTCGAGTCCGGCAAGGGCGACGGCATCGTGGTGCTGGACAAGCTGACCTACGCCGGCCGTCCCGAGAACATCGACGGGCTCGACGTCGAGCTCGTCGAGGGAGACATCTGCGATCGCGACCTGGTCCGCGGATTGGTCGACCGGGTCGATGCGGTAGTCAACTTCGCCGCCGAATCGCATGTGGACCGCTCGATCGAGTCGCCTGGCGAGTTCATCACCACCGACGTCTTCGGCACCTTCGTCCTGCTCGAAGCGGCCCGTGACGCCGGCATACGACACCTCCAGATCTCCACCGACGAGGTCTATGGCTCGATCGACCGGGGCTCCTTCACGGAGGCATCCCCGATCGTCCCCTCCTCGCCCTACTCGGCCTCGAAGGCGGGCGGGGACCTGATCGTCGGCGCCTTCCAGCACACCTATGGCGCCGACACCCTGATCGCCCGCGCCTCCAACAACTACGGTCCCCAGCAGCACCCCGAGAAGCTGATCCCGTTGGCCGTCCTCAACGCCTTGCACGGCGACCCGATACCGGTCTACGGAGATGGCAGCCAGGTCCGCAACTGGCTCTTCGTCCGCGATTTCTGCACCGCGATCGAGCGAGTGCTCGACCAGGGTGAGGCGGGGCAGGTCTACAACGTCGGCGGACCCGACGAGCTGCCCAACATCGAGGTGGTCGAGGCCATCCTCGAGTTGACCGGGCGCGACGAATCGCTGATCGAGCACGTCGGCGACCGGCTCGGTCACGATGTGCGGTACTCGCTCGCTTCGGAGAAGACCGAGGGCCTCGGCTGGCAGGCCGCGGTGGGTTTCCGCGAAGGCATCGCCCGTACGGTCGAGTGGTATCGCGAAAACGAAGCGTGGTGGGGGCCGCTCCGTTCCGGTGAGTACCGCGAGTACTACCAGCGCCAGTACGGCCAGGCCCTGGCTGAGTGACCGTGGCCGAACGTCTGGAAACGGGCCTCGAGGGCCTCGTCTTGATCGAACCCCAGGTCTTCGGCGACGAACGCGGTTTCTTCGTCGAGACCTTCAGCCAGGAAGCCTGGCACGAGCTCGGGGTGGACGTGGATTTCGTCCAGCACAACCACTCCCGCTCCTCGCTGGGCACCTTGCGTGGCCTTCACTTCCAGACCTCGCCCGGCCAGGCCAAGCTGCTGCGGTGCCCGCGGGGAAAGATCTTCGACGTGGCGGTCGACCTGCGTAAGGGATCGCCCACCTACGGCCAGTGGGAGGGTTACGTGCTCGACGACGAGAAGCACCGGCAACTCTTCGTGCCGGTCGGCTTCGCCCACGGCTTCTGCGTGCTTTCCGAAGTCGCCGACGTCACCTATCTGGTCTCCAGCTACTACGACCCGGAGACCGAGGCCGGCATCCGCTGGAACGACCCGGAAGTCGGGGTCGAGTGGCCGGTCAGCGAACCGCTGCTTTCCCAGCGGGACGTAGAAGCGCCGACCCTGGCCGAAGTGGCCGGCGACCTGCCTTTCTAGGCGGGCCGCCGACCGAAATCCGATCCGGGATCAGCCGAAGGGCGGCTGGTAGATGTCCTTGGTCTTCCAGAGGCCGAAGGCGACTGAGGCCTGGCCGCCGCGGATCTTGGCGTAGACCGATCCCTTGGCGGTGAAACCCCGGCGGCGCATCATGCCGGTGAAGATTCCGTTGGCGTTCGCCCTGACGGTTCCGACCCGGGCGAAGCCGCCACGGGCACGGCGACGGGCGAAGAGGTCCACCGTCGCGGTCTTGGACGTCGGGGTCCGGCCCCAGAAGCTGAAGCCCTTCTTGCCGACGAGCTGGGCGTAGAACGGGTAGCGGAAGGCCTTCAGCACCTTCTTCGGCTTGTCCTTCTCGATCGTCGCGCCACGCAGGTAGAGGCCCGACTGGAAAGTCCAAGACCACTTGCCGGGGCCCTTCGGCTGGTCGCGCAGGCCGAACCAGAACATCGTGGTCACCCGGGCCTTGTACATCAGGTACATCGCCTGGGCGACCCAGCGGGTCTGCAGGTTCCACGGCAGTCCGCCCGGATCCGGCGGCTTCGAGTCCCAGCTGAACTCGGTGACCCAAAGGTCCGTATGGCCAAGGTTGCTGGTCAGCTTGCCGGCCCGGGTCGCCGCGGTCAGCAGCTTCTGCAGCCGGGGCAGGGCAGCGACAGACATGTCGTCGCCCTTGTTCGGCAGATGCGTGGGCCCACCGGTGGTGTACGGGTGGATCGACCAGGCGTCCGCCTTGACCGTGAAGTTGCAGCCGCGGATCGGCCGCGGGTTCTTGAAGTTGCCCGTCATGCACAGCGCCCGCCGCGTGAAGTCGAGCGGCGCGATCGACTGGCGCTTCTTGCCATTCGGTGCGAGACCGGCGGAGATCACCATGTTCGAGTCGTCGACCGCATGGATCGCGTCGTAGGCCGCGTTCAATGACTTGCGGTACTCATACGGCGCCGCCGGGGTTCCGTTTGCCTTCAGGAACGGCTTGTAGAAAAGGTGGAAGTTCGGTTCGACGCCGATCTGCCAGAACTTGACCCGTGGCAGCACGCCGTTGCCGTCCCCGGGGTCGAAGGAGCCGCTGTAGCGGGTCGCCGCGGCGGTCGCGAAGTCAGCGAGGTCGGCCGGCTTGGCCGAGCAGACGTCGGAGCCGGCGCAGGAAGCGATGCGAGCCCACCGCGGCGCGCTGACGATCGAGAAGACCATCTCGAGACCGTGAGCGTCGGCCTTGCGGACCATGCGGTCGTAGCCGCCCCAGTTGTAATAGGGGCTGGCGGGATCGGTCGGGACAAAGGGCTGGGATTCGGTTCCGGGACGATCGGCTGAGTCGCCGTTGGACACCATGTAGACCCAGTAGAGATTGTTCTTGATCAGCTTCGCGCCGCTCGAGGCGGTGCGATTGAACGGGGTCTCCGAGTCCAGGTGATAGGAGTCGCCATCGACTATCCCGGTGGTGAAGGAGCGCGCGGCATCGGCCGGGCTGGCGAAGGTCGAGATCCCGATCAGGCTGAGAAGCATCGCTGCGAGGAGCAGTCCACGATTGGAGATGGCGTGCAAGGGTTCCTTTCGGAGGGTCAAGCCTCGCTCGAGGGGCGCGAGGGCTTAGGTGGAGCTTGTGTGTTGGAACATCGCCGAGGGCAGAAAGTAGCGAACCCGGCGGGCATCTGCCCGAACGTCTCAGGAATCCGGTTGCCTGACTTCGTCGAATGAGGACCGGCCGAAGTAGAACGGATAGAGCTCTCGCAACCGCTCGAAGTCCTTGCGGGCGGTGCCGAAATGCTCGCGGCGGTAGCTGAGACGGAAACGGAGCAGGACGGCATGCCAATTGTTCGGTTCCAGCTCGATCGCCCGGTCGTATTCCTCCATGGCGCGCGCGTACTGGCCCAGGCTCTCGGCGATCACCCCCAGCTGCATATGGGGATCCGCGGACCAGGGTTCCAGCTCAGAAGCCGTGTTCGCCTGGTCGATCGCTTTGTCGAGATGGTCGGCCCGGACCGAATCGGCGCTGGCCCGAACGTAATGGTCCGCGACCGCCGGGACCGCGAGGACCACGATCGACGCCCAGGCGGCGAGCAGGCCGGAAACCCGCAGGGCCGGCCCGGCGCCCGCCCGGCGGCGGTCCGGGTCGACCGCCTCGGCCGAGGCGATCCAGGCGGCCAGCAACATCAGCAGAGCCGCGGTCGCACCCAGTTTCCAGAACCAGTCGAAGGCCAGCGCGAGGAGCAGGGCCGCGGTCAGCGCGAGGACGGCCGGTGCGTCGCGGCCCAGGCGCCGACGCCAGGCGATCAGGCCGAGCCCGATCAGGGCCGCGACCAGGCCGAGCGAGATCAGCCCGCCCGGAATCCCGAGCTCGGCCAGGTTCTGCAGGTAGAACGAGTGTGCGTCCTGGCTGACCACCGGGATGTCGCGGCGCTGGGTCCACTCGATCGGGTAGGTGCCGGCACCGCTGCCGAGCAGCGGATGGTCGGCGAAGGTATCGAGCGAGGCCCGGTTGAACTCGTAGCGGTATGAGCCGGAGAGCTCGGTCAGGCGCGACTTGCCCTCGGCCGTGACCGGGACGTTGCTGTCGGTGAACTGGTCCCACACGTGGTTGCCGAAAGCCAGCGAGAGAACCAGCAGCACGCCGATCCCGGCGCTGGCAATCCCGAGCAGCAGCCGTCGGTCCTTGGAGAGTTCGAGTGCCCGCCGGGTCGTCGGCGCATGCCTGCGGGCCAGCCGGCCGAGGCCCTCGAAGGCTGAGACCCCGAGGGCGATCGCGACCAGCGCGACCAGGGTCACGACCAGGCTTTCACCGAGGTTCGGGTTGCCGTTCGTGTCCCCGGAAATCGCCGGATAGTGGTTGATCGTGAGCAGGATCACCGCGGTTGCGCCGGCCACGACCGTCGTGACCACGGTCACCCGCAGGCGGCGTTCCGAGAGGAAGACGAGCAGGAGCATCGCGACGATCGCGGCCAGCAAGGCGCCCCGTGAGTAGGACAGGTAGAGCGCGACCCCGCTGAGCGTCGCCATCGCAAGGGCCACCGCCCGGGCCCGCCGGTCGGTCGCTGCGGCGGCGAACCAGACGAACAGGACCAAGCCGGCCGTCGAGCAGATCCCGACTCCGTTCCAGTAGCCAAGCGGATAGGTCAGGCGGCTGTACCCCACGGCGGGTTCGACGCCGCCGTTCGGGTAGAGACGTTCGCCGAGGGCCAACACCACTATCACCGCCAGGCCCGCTCCGATTCCCCGAGCGAACCATTCGCGCTGTTTAGGGGTTCTCATCGTGAGGTAACTGGCGGTGAAGTAGCCGAGGTACCCGATACCCCGTTCGAACTCAGTCAGACTCGAGGGGACCGAAAGCGACCAGATCGATGAAATTGCCGAAAGCAGTGACAGAACGAGAATCAACCCGCCGACCAGGAACAGCGACCGGCCCGGCCGTACTTGATCCGGCCAGCGTCCGAGCAGCAGCACCGCGACCAGGATCCAGGCCAGGATCCCGCTCAGGTGCCGGGCCAGGACATCCACGCCACCACCGCTCACCGCAAGGCCTGCGAGGAGCAAGAAGGGAACCAGAAATGCCAACGGATCGGCTATCTTCCGTGCGTATGAACGTTCATGCGAACCACGGCGAGCCCGCGAATGTCGCCGCGAGGCGCCTGCTCTGCCTTGCGGCGTCGATCTTGGGGCTGATGGTCCTGGCATTCGGTGTGGCACCGGGCACGGTACTTGCTTCGTCGGCATCGGATATCTACACCGAGGACCCGGGGCCGGCCACCCCGAACACCAACAATGGTGGCAACAACGGTGGCGCCAGCAACAACGGCGGCAAGCCCAACTCCGGTGAAAACGTCAGCACCGGCAGCGAAGACCCCGGCTCGGGCTACTACGACGACGGTTCCAGCTCCGGGGATGACCAGGGCACGTCAGGCGAGAAGCAGGCGAAACGCAAGCACAAGCAGGCCGACTCGAAGGACAAGCGCGGCAAGAAGGCCCGTGGCGACGACTCCGACGATACGGCCGTGGCCGCGACCGCTGCGGGCGGTGACGACGGTGACGGCGGCGGAGGTTCCGCTCTGCCGGTGATCATCGCGATCCTGATCGGCGTACCGCTGATCGGGGCCGGTGGCTACTACGGGTGGACCCGCTACCGGGCCGGTGACGACGAGACCAAGGACCGGTTGAAGACCGCGCTCAAGGGCGGCAAACCGACCGGCACCAGCTGATCAGCAGGCTGCTCGCCAGCTTGGCGCCGATTCCCAGATAGACCAGCAGGTTCAGCAGGCCCGGGTTGCCGGGAGCGTCGAAACGCCGGTAGAAGCGCCCCATGCCCCGGTGGAAGGCGATCTCCTGGCGCAGCCGCCGGCGATCCGGGCTGGAGCCGCCCTTCACGTGGAGTGCCTCGCCGGCCGGCTCGTAGATCACGGTCCAGCCCGCCTCGCCGAAGCGCCGGCACCAATCCAGGTCCTCCATGTACAGCCAGTAGCCCTCGTCCAGCGGCCCCACCTGCCGCAGCGCCTCGCGGCGAACCAGCATGAAGGCGCCGTTGACGGCGTCGACCGGTCCGGGGTCGTCCTCATCCAGCCAGGTCGCCCGGTACTGGCTGAGCGGCGTCGGAGCCGACCGTAGGCGGCCGATCCCGCTGAAGTGAGCCAAGGCGGAGAGCGGGGTCGGGAAGGCCCGCTTGCTGGCGTGGTCGAAACCGCCGTCGGGGGTGGTCAGCCTGACCCCGACCATGCCGATCGAATCGTCCGACCCGAGCCGGGTGATCGCCGCGTCGAGCGTGCCCGCCCGTACTTCGGTGTCCGGGTTCAGCAGCAGGTACATGGCCGGCCCTTCGCTCCCGGCCCCGGCCCGCGGGCTGGTGGCTTCACCCAATACCTCGTTGTTGGCGGCGGAGAAGCCGACGTTGCCGAGCCGGAGAAGCCGCACGTCGGGGAACTCTGCCGCGACCATGTCCGGGGTTTCATCCGGTGATCCGGAGTCGACCACGGTCACCCGCATCGGCACCGACGGCGGATGCTGGCGTAACGAGAGCAGGCAGTTGCGGAGCAGCCCGGGCGCCCCGTGGCTGACGATCACCACCTCCAACTCTGGCCGACTCATGGAGGCAGGTTAATTCTTAGAAGGCGCCGTCGCCGCGGATCACGGCCCGCGGTGTGCGCAGCATGATCTTGAGGTCGCCGGTGATCGTCAGGTTGTCGACGTAGTCACGTTCGAGCGCGAGGCGTTCTTCGAAGGTCAGGCCACCGCGGCCCGCGACCTGCATCGGCCCGGTCAGGCCGGGCTTGACCCGCAGCCGCTGGCGCTGGCGCTCGTCGTACAGAGCGACCACGGCTTCCTCCTCGGGCCGGGGCCCGACCAACGACATGTCGCCCTTGACCACGTTGATGAACTGCGGGACTTCGTCGAAGCTCGAGCGGCGAAGCAGCCGGCCGACCCGGGTCACCCGCGGGTCGTTGGCGATCTTGAATGCCGGTTCGTCCAGCGCGTCGAGGTCGATCAGCGAATCGAGTTGCTCCTCGGCGCCCTCGACCATGGTCCGCAGCTTGTACATGGTGAAATTGCGGCCGTCCCGGCCGACCCGCACTTGGCGGAAGAAGACCGGTCCGGACGAGTCAAGGCGGATTGCCAGGGCTGCGACGGCCAGCAGGGGCGCGGTGATGGTCAGCATCGAGACCCCGACGATCAGGTCCATGGTCCGCTTGATCGCCATGGTCGAGCGGGGCGGGTCGCCGAACTGGAAGTCCAGCATCGGCACCTCGGCGATCCGGTTCAACTCCGTGCCGGGGCCGAGCACCGCCTGGTTGGCCGGGACCATGGTCACTGACACCTGCGAGCTCCGGCAGGTCGTGATGATCTCGCCGACCGCCCGGGCGCTGAGCTCGTCGTCGGCGATCACCACCCGGTTCACCCGCTGTCCGGTCGCGATCTCGGCCAGATCCTCGGGCGGCCCGTAATAGTGGGCCCCGGTGCTGGCCGGCCCCGAAACCTCGCCGCCCTCGTTCTCGCCGACGTAGCCGACCAGTTCGAGATGGTCGCCGCCCTGGACCAGCAGCCGCATCGCGACCAGCCGGGCCTTGGGGCCGGCCCCCACCACGAGGGTGCGCTCCGGTGCGGCGATCCCGCGATACAGCCAGCGCACGCCGCTGCGCAGCAAGATCGCAGCGAAGAAAGCAACCGACCCGATCACCACCATCACCGAACTGGACAGGTGGGCGTCGAGGATCCCGGTGATCCCCCAGGCGGCCGCGATCGTGATCGCGGCGGTGGCCAGCAGTTCCGGCAGCTCGTCGAGGGTGGAGTGGCGGATCCGGCGGCTGTCGCGGTCGTAGAGGTTGTCGATCTTCGCGACCAGGATCCAGATCGGGATCGCCAGCAGGGCCCAGACCGTTTCGCCGTTGCTGAGTGAAGTGAACTGGTCGGCGACCAGCACCCCGATCCCGATCGCCGAGGCGTCGGCCAGGGCAAGCGCCCAGCGCCGCAGGCGTTGAAGCTGCCGGACCTGGTCCTGCTCGCGGGTCGGCGCAGGGGCCGACCCGGCCACCGGGCTGGTTGCCATTCGCTCACTGCTTCTGGTTCTTGGGCCGGACTGAGTCACTCGTAAATCAATTCTCCCAGACACATAACCGCCAAACAGGCGTTTGGATGCGGTCTGACGTCCCAGGTTGCCGGGGGCGTAGCATCAGGGGTTTGAGGATGTCTGGAAAACCGACCATGGAAACTACTCTCGGGGATCCCCTCGCTCCCTTCAGCGAGCCGGTTCGCAAGTGGTTTTCCGCGTCCTTCGAGGGCGCGACTCCGGCCCAGGCTTCGGGCTGGGAATCGATCGCCTCCGGCGCGGACACGCTGATCTGCGCTCCGACCGGTTCCGGCAAGACGTTGGCCAGCTTCCTTTGGGGGATCGACCGGCTTTCACGCCTTCATGCCGATATCGGGGCCGGCCGGGTTCCGGAGCCCGAACCTGGGGTCCGGCTGGTCTACGTCTCGCCGCTGAAGGCGCTCTCCTACGACATCGAGCGCAACCTGCGGGCGCCGCTGCGGGGCATCGGCCTCGACATCTCGGTCGGCCTCCGCACCGGTGACACGCCGCAGAACGAACGCAACCGGATGCGACGCGAGCCACCGGAGATCCTGATCACCACTCCCGAGTCGCTCTACCTGATGCTCTCTTCCGGGGCCCGGGAGATCCTGACCAGGGTCGAAACGGTGATCGTCGACGAGATCCACGCGGTCGCGGCGACCAAGCGCGGCGCCCACCTCGCCCTGACCCTGGAACGGCTCGAACATCTGGTCCGGGAGAACGCCGACGAGCAGTTGGCGATCGATGGGCAGCCGGATTCCGCCGTCGTTCAGCGGATCGGCCTCTCGGCGACCCAGAGGCCGCTGGAGCGGATCGCGACTTTCCTCTCCGGCCCCGGCCGCGAATGCCGGGTGGTCGACCCGGGCCAGCGCAAAGAGCTCGACCTGGAAATCGTGGTCCCGGTCGAGGACATGACCGCGCCGGAGGCGGAAGTACACGAGGTCGGCTCCGCGGACGACGGTTCCGCGGATGACGCGCCGATCCGCTCGATCTGGCCGGCGATCTATCCCGAGCTGCTGGCCCAGGTCCGGGCCCACACCTCGACCATCGTCTTCGTCAACAACCGCCGGGCTGCCGAACGGCTCGCCCAGCGGCTGAACGACCTCGACGAGGAGACCGGCGAGGTCGAGTCGCCGAACCGCACCGCGACCGAGGAGGTGCCGATCCAGCCGGCCGAATCCGCGGGGCTGCCACTGGCCCGGGCCCATCACGGCTCGCTTTCGCATGAGGAGCGGACCGAGGTCGAGGAGCAGCTCAAGTCGGGGCTGATCCCCTGCCTGGTCGCGACCTCTTCCCTGGAGCTGGGGATCGACATGGGGGCGGTCGACCTGGTCGTCCAGGTCGAATCGCCGAAGTCGGTGGCCCGCGGCCTGCAGCGGATCGGCCGGGCCGGCCATGGTCTCGGCGAGACTTCGAAGGGGCGGATCTTCCCCAAGTTCCGCGGTGACCTGCTGGAAAGCGCGGTGGTCACCAGGCGGATGCGAGAAGGCCAGATCGAAGAGACGGTCATCCCCTCCAACCCGCTCGACGTGCTCGCCCAGCACCTGGTCTCGATGGCGTCGCTCGACAAATGGGGCACCGACGAGGCCTTCGAGCTGATCCGGCGTACCACGCCCTTCGCCGAGCTTTCGATCGAGCAGTTCGAGAACGTGCTCGACATGCTCGACGGCCGCTACCCTTCGGATCGTTTCGCCGAGCTTCGGCCGCGGCTGGTCTGGGACCGGACCGGCAAGACCATCGAGGGCCGCAAGGGCGCCCGCTCGCTGGTCGTGACCAACGCCGGCACGATCCCTGACCGAGGGCTCTATGGCGTCCACCTGCCGGACGGCCGCCGGGTCGGCGAGCTGGACGAGGAGATGGTCTACGAGGCCCGGGCCGGCCAGGTCTTCCTGCTCGGCGCATCGAGCTGGCGGATTCAGGAGATCACCCGTGACCGGGTGATCGTCGTCCCCGCCCCCGGGGTGCCGGGCGCGATCCCCTTCTGGAAGGGGGACGGGATCGGCCGGCCGGCCGAGCTGGGTGAGGCGATCGGCGCCTTCGCCCGCGAGGCGGTGAACGCCGACCCGGCCGAACTGGAGAAATCGCATGACCTCGACCCGCGCGCGGCCCGCAACCTGATCGCCTACCTCAAGGACCAGCAGGACGCGACCCGGGTCGTGCCCTCCGATACGACCGTCGTGATCGAGCGCTTCCGCGACGAGATCGGCGACTGGCGGCTGGTCGTGCTCTCGCCCTGGGGCGGCCGGGTCCACGCCGCCTGGGGCCTCGCGATCGCTCGCAAGCTGCGTGACGAGCATGGCCTGGAGGCGGATGCGATCCATTCCGACGACGGGATCGCCGTGCACCTGCCGGATGCCGACGAGCCGCCTTCGGCGGACCTGGTCCTGGTCGAGCCGGACGAGCTGGAGGACCTGGTCGTCCGCGAACTCGGCACCTCGGCTCTGTTCGGGGCGCGGTTCCGCGAGAACGCGGCCCGGTCGCTCTTGATCCCCCGGGCCTATCCGGGCAAACGCACTCCGCTATGGCAGCAGCGGCTCAAGGCGCAGAGCCTGCTCGAGGTCGCCCAGGACTTCCCCCGCTTCCCGGTCATCCTCGAGACCTACCGCGAATGCCTGCAGGACGTCTTCGACCTGCCCGCCCTGGACCGGCTGCTGCGCGGCATCCATTCCCGGGAGATCTCGCTGGTCGAGGTCGAAACCCAGACCGCCTCGCCCTTCGCCTCCTCGCTGCTCTTCGACTACGTCGCGACCTACATGTACGAGGGCGACACCCCGAACGCGGAGCGGCGGGCCACCGCCCTCTCGCTGGACCGGGAGCTTTTGCGCGAGCTGCTCGGCCAGGACGAGCTGCGGGAGCTGATCGACGAGGACGCCCTGGCCGAGGTCGAGGCTTCGCTGCAGCATCTGACCGAGCAGGGGCAGGCCAGTGACCGCGACGGTCTCCAGCAGATCCTGCGCCGGATCGGCGACCTCACCGCCGAAGAAGCCGAAGCCCGGGTGGCCGAGGGCTACTCGGCCGCCTCGATGCTGGAGAACCTGCTCGGCGAGCGCCGGGCCGCCAAGGTGCGCATCAACGGCCAAGAACGCTTCATCGCGGCTGAGGATGCCGGTCTCTACCGGGATGCGCTGGGGGTTTCGCCGCCGGCCGGGCTGCCGGCCGACTTCCTCGCCGAACGCGACGACCCGATGGTGGCGCTGCTGTCGCGGTACGCCCGCACCCATGGCCCCTTCCCGACCGCCTGGGCCCGTGAGCGCTACGGGGTCGACCCGACCCCGGCGCTCAAGGAACTCGAGGCCGGTGGCTCGGTGGTGCGAGGGGAGATCCGGCCGGGCGGCACCGAACGCGAATGGTGTGACGCCGAGGTGCTCCGCCGGGTCCGGCGAGCGAGCCTCGCCCACCTGCGGCAGGAGGTCGAACCGGCCGACGGCGCTGCCTACGCCCGCTTCCTCGCGTCCTGGCAGGGCATCGACCGGCACCGGCCGCTGAGGAAGGATGCCCGGCCCGGGGCCGGTACCGACCGGCTGCGGGAGGTCCTCGTGCCGTTGCAGGGGGTCGCCCTGACCCAGTCGGTCTGGGAGAACGACGTGCTGCCCCGCCGCCTCGGTTCCTACAGCTCGACCTGGCTGGACGAACTCTGCACCAGCGGCGAGGTGGTCTGGATCGGGGCCGGGGCGGTCGGGCGGACCGACGGCCGGGTCGCGCTCTACTTCCGTGAGGATGTCCGCCTGGCCGGGCCACCGCCGGCCAACGCGAAGCTGGAGAAGCCGGAGGGTGAGATCCACGATGCGATCCGCGAGCGGCTGGCGGCCGGCCCGGCCTTCTGGCTCGACCTGGTCGGAGAGCTGGACCACCCGGCGGAAGAGCTCCACTCGGCGCTTTGGGACCTTGCCTTCGGGGGCGAGATCACGAACGACTCCTTCGCTCCGCTCCGGGCGCCGCGCCTCAGGTCGGTTCCGACCTACGAGCCGGGTGGCCGCCGCTTCTCCCGGCGCCGGGCCGCGACCGGGCCGACGGTCCAGGGCCGCTGGTCGCTGACCGAGACCCTGTTCCGGAACGCCCCCGCGGCCGGACCGAAGCTGCGGGCCCAGGCCGAGCTGATGCTGGAGCGCTACGGCATCCTGACCCGCGAAATGACCCTGGCCGAAGGCATCCCGGGCGGCTTTTCGACCCTCTACCCGGAGCTCTCGAACCTGGAGGTGCTCGGCACCGCCCGGCGCGGCTATTTCGTCGAAGGACTCGGCGGCGCCCAGTTCGCCCTTTCCGGGGCGGTCGAGCGGCTGCGTGCCCTGCCGGCCGAGGAGAACGGCCCGGAGGACTTCACGGTGCTGGCCGCCACCGACCCGGCCAGTCCCTGGGGTTCGACCCTGCCCTGGCCGAAGCTGGAGTCGCGCCGCAAGGCCTCCCGCTCGGCCGGCGCCTATGTGCTGGCCCGGGCCGGCCACCCGCTGCTCTACGTGGAGCGGGGCGGCAAGGGCATCCTGCGGCTGGAGCCGGGCCTGGAGGGCGGTGATCTCGCCGCCGCACTCGCCAGCTTGGCCGAAGAAGCCAACGCCGGTCGCCTCGGCCAGTTGAAGATCGAACGCTTCGACGGCGAGCCGATCCTCGGCTCCAGCTTCGAGCAACTCCTGGTCGCGGCCGGCTTCAGCCGCCAGCCTCGCCGCCTGGTCGCCCCCGCCTGATGGCTGAGGGGGACTCGCTGGTTCGGATCGCCCGGCGGCTTGACCCGGCTATCCTCGAGCAGCGAATCCTCGCCGCCTCGGCGCCCAACCCCCGTTCGTCGATCAGAACCCACGCGCGGCGGCTGGAGGGCCGTCGGGTCGAGCGAATCGAGACCCGCGGCAAGCATCTGCTGATCCACCTGGACGACGGCCTGACGATCCACTCCCATCTCGGGATGAACGGCTCCTGGCGGGTCGACGATGGCCGAGGCTTCGGCAAACCGGAGCGCGCCGCCTGGCTGCTGCTGGAAACCGACGACGCGCGCGTAGCCCAGTTCGGGGGCACCACCCTGCGGCTGGTCCGCACCGCCGAGCTCGCCCGCGACCCCCGGCTGGCGAGGCTTGGGCCGGACATCCTCGCCCCGGACTTCGACCCCGAGGTTGCGGCGGCACGGCTCCGCGCCAGTCCGGAGGAGATCGGGGTCGCTCTGCTCGACCAGGCCGTGGTCTGCGGGATCGGCAACATCTTCAAGTCCGAGTCCTGCTTCGAAGCGGGACTCGACCCATGGCGTCCGGCGGCCTCGCTGACCGAAAACGAGGCGGGGCGCCTGATCGAGATCGCCCGCCGCCAGATGCTCGATGCGGTGGAAACCGGAAGGAGGCCCGGCCAGGTCTACAAAAAGGCCGGCCGCCCTTGCCCGCGCTGCCGCCGGGCCGGCATCCGGTCCAGGGGCCAGGGCGATGACAACCGCACCACCTACTGGTGCCCGAACTGCCAGGCCTGACCTCTCGCACCCCCAACCTCTTGCGTTCTGGGGGCGATCGCCCACGGAATACGTGGACAAAGACCCCCAGAAGGTGGGGTTGGTGGAGGATTCTGACCTCAATTGATCAGGAACGTTTTGATTTTCGGGACGGATGCGAAATACTCCGGCGGTGACTTCGGCCGAGGAGAGTACCGTCGGGCTGCTGAGGAGCGTGCCCCTTTTCGCCGAGCTCGACGATGCCGAGCTCGAGCGGTTTTCGCGCGTCGCCGTTCCCCGTTCCTATCCGGAGGGGACCAGGGTCTTCCACGAAGGCGATCATTCCGACGCCTGCTACATCGTCAAGTCCGGCACCTTCCGGGTCACTCGCGAGCATCCCGACGGGCGGGCGATCACCCTGGCCACGCTCGGCACCGGCGACATCGTCGGTGAGCTGGCGATGCTCGACGGCGAGGTCCGCTCGGCCTCGGTCGAGACCCTGGGGGGCGAGGGCGAACTGCTGGCCTTGCCGGCCGGCGACGTCCGGACGCTGCTCGAACGCCACCCCGAGATCACGGTCAAGTTCGTCGCCGCCCTGACCCGGCGCCTGCGGGCTGCCAACGAGCGGATCTCCCGGCAGTCCTTCCAGACCGTCCCTTCCCGGGTCGCCGGCGTGCTTTCACAGATGGTCGCGGAGGAGGGGGAGGACGGGCGCCAGGTGACGATCCGGATGAACCAGGCCGACCTGGCCCAGCTAGCCGGCACCTCGCGCGAAAGCGTCAGCCGTTTCCTGGCTGACCTCGAACGCTCCGGCGTGGTCCGGGCGGGCCGTGGGCAGGTCACGATCCTCGAACCCGCCAAGCTCGGCAACTACATATTCTGATCAGCGCAATGTCCGGTCTGCTCGCCCTCAATTTCTACTCGCCCCTCTTCATCGACCAGCTCAAGCGCGGCCGCAAGACCGCCACCATCCGGCTCGGCAACAAGTCCGGCAAGTACCAGCGCAGCCAGGTCGTCTGGGTTACGGTCGGCTCGAGGCATTCCCGACGGGAGAAGATCTTCTCGGCCGTGATCGACGAGGTCGAGGTGAAGCGGCTTTCCGAGCTTTCACCACGGGACATAGAGCGGGACAACCCCGAGTTCCGCCGGGTCGAGGAGACCCGTGACTTCCTCGAGAAGATCTACGATCGCCCGATCGAAGAGGATGCGATCGTCACCGTGGTCCACTTCTCGCAGATCATCGAACCCGGCCTGACCGGTTACGGCACCGTCCCATCACCGAACTAGACATGTCCGACGGGGGCGACGCGGCGGCATTCGCCTTCGTTTCGCGCTGGGAGCTCTCGGCCCCCCGTGAAGCGGTCTGGGACGCCCTGGTGGACTTCAACAACTGGCCGCGATGGTGGCCGGCGCTGGAGAAGGTGGTCGAGACGATCCACGGCGGTCCGGACGGCATCGGCCAGAAGGCGACCGCGGCATGGCGCGGCCCGTTCGGCTACTCGCTGAACATGGAGATCGAAGCCGTCGAGCGCATCCATCCCGACTATCTGCGCGGGGTCGCGGCGGGCGACGTCGAGGGCGAGGGGGTCTGGCGCCTCGGCGACGGCGGCGACGGCTGGACCTCGATCGAGTTCGATTGGAACGTCCGGGCCACCAAACGGTGGATGGTCGCCCTGGCCCCGGTCGCGCGACCGCTCTTCGTCTCCGGTCACGACCACGTCATGAAAGAGGGCGCCCAGGGTCTGGCGAACCACCTTTCCTGCGATTTGCGGGACTTTTCCGCCTCGGCCGACTGAGTCGGTGGCCGGCACGGCGGTATCCGAAAAAAGATATCGCTGCGCTCACTATCCATCTTTTTTCGGATACCGCCGCACCGGGCGCACTCAAGATTGAGTGGCCAACACTCAGATTTTTCACATTTTGGGGTTGACCGACGGGTTTAAACCTGTAAAGTCCTTGGTCGCTGGCACTCTCCCCCTTAGAGTGCCAAGAAGCTGAGAACACGTATTCCAATCACCATCGGAGGTAATCAATGAAGCTGAAGCCCCTCGGGGACCGGCTGATCGTAAAGCCGGTCGACGAAGAGGAGACCACCGCCAGCGGGCTGGTGCTCCCCGACACTGCCAAGGAGAAGCCTCAGAAGGGCAAGGTCGTGGCCGTGGGCGACGGCGCCATCGGCGATGACGGCAACCGCCGTCCGCTCGACGTCGCCGAGGGCGACGAGGTCCTCTACTCCAAGTTCGGCGGGACCGACATCAACGTCGAGGGCGAGGAACTGCTCGTCCTGCGTGAGTCGGACATCCTCGCCAAGGTCGCCTAGCCCGGCCTGAATCCAACCAACTTCCAGGAGGTAACTGAAAGATATGGCTCACAAAGAGCTGAAGTTCGCAGAAGATGCCAGGGGCTCCCTGCAGGCCGGCGTCGACGCCGTCGCCGACGCAGTCAAGGTAACCCTCGGCCCCAAGGGTCGCTACGTCGTGCTCGACAAGAAGTTCGGCGCCCCGACCATCACCAACGACGGCGTCACGATCGCCCGCGAGGTGGAGATCGAGGACGTCTTCGAGAACCAGGGTGCCCAGCTGGTGCGCGAAGTCGCCACTGCCACCAATGACGTCGCCGGTGACGGCACCACCACCGCCACCCTGCTGGCCCAGATCATCGTCCGCCAGGGCCTCAAGAATGTGGCCGCCGGCGCCAACCCGCTGGCTCTCCGCCGCGGCATCGAGAAGGCAGTCGACGAGGTCGTCGCCAACCTGCGCGAGAAGCAGTCCGCGGAGGTCAACGGCAAGGACCAGATCGCCCGCGTCGCCGCCATCTCGGCCGCTGACGACGAGATCGGCAACACGATCGCCGACGCGATCGACAAGGTCGGCAAGGACGGCGTGGTCAACGTCGAAGAGGGCCAGACCTTCGGCATGGAGCTCGAGTTCACCGAGGGCATGCAGTTCGACAAGGGCTACATCTCGCCCTACATGGTCACCGACCAGGACCGCATGGAAGCCGTGCTCGAAGAGCCCTACGTGCTGATCGCCAACCAGAAGATCGGTTCCGTCCGGGACATCCTGCCCGTGCTCGAGCAGGTCATGCAGGGCGGTAAGCCCTTGCTGATCGTCGCCGAGGACGTCGAGGGCGAGTGCCTGGCGACCCTGGTGGTCAACAAGCTGCGTGGCACCTTCACCGGTGTTGCGGTCAAGGCGCCGGGCTTCGGTGACCGCCGCAAGCGCATGCTCGAGGACATCGGCATCCTGACCGGTGGCGAGGTCATCACCGAGGAGATGGGCCTCAAGCTAGAGAACACCCAGCTGACCCAGCTCGGCCAGGCCCGCCGCGTGGTCGTCTCCAAGGACACCACCACCATCATCGACGGTGCCGGTGACGCCGAGGCGATCAAGGGCCGGATCAAGCAGATCAAGTCGGAGATCGAGAACACCGATTCCGAGTTCGACCGCGAGAAGCTCCAGGAGCGCCTCGCCAAGCTGGCCGGCGGCGTCGCCGTGGTCAAGGTCGGCGCTGCCACCGAGACCGAGATGAAGGAGAAGAAGCATCGCGTCGAGGACGCTCTCCAGGCTGCCCGTGCGGCGCTGGAAGAGGGCATCGTCCCGGGCGGCGGTGTCGCCCTCCTCAACGCCCAGGCCGCTCTCGACGTCGACAAGTTCGACGATGCCGACGAGCGTACCGGTGCGCAGATCATCCATCGCTCGCTCGAGGAGCCGGTCCGGCAGATCGCCGAGAACTCCGGTCTCGAGGGTTCGGTCGTGGTCAACAAGGTCCGCGAGCTGAAGGAAGGCGAAGGCCTGAACGCAGCCACCGGCGAGTACGGCGACATGGTCAAGGCCGGCGTACTCGACCCGACGGTCGTGACCCGCTCCGCGCTCCAGAACGCCGCGTCGATCGCCAAGAACATCCTGGTGACCGAGGCGATCATCGCCGAGCCGCCGGAGGAAGGTGGCGCCGGCACGCCCGCGATGCCCGACATGGGCGGAATGGGCGGCATGATGTAAGACGGATCTCGATCCGTCGAGGCTTCGGCCTCACGAAAGGGCCCCGGGAAACCGGGGCCCTTTTCTGTTCCTGGGGTCGAAAACCAACCGATCGCGGACTTTTCGGCAAATAGGTCTGACAAGTCCGCTGTCGGCGGCCCATAGCCTTGTCCTGTGGATACGGCGGTCAGAAGGCTCGTGGCGCAGGGATTGATCGAATCGACCTTGGTCGACGTCGAGGAGGTGGTCGGGCGACTGCTGGCGGTTCAGGCGCAGGACGGGCGGGGAGCACGGCTGGCGATCCGGCCGCGGCTGGGGCCGAAGGCGAAAGAGGCCGGGGCTTCGGCAGTCGACCAGGCGCTGAATGACGGCTCGCTGGTGATCGGGTGGCTCAACCGGGGCACCCTCCACCTGGTGCGCGCCGAGGACTACCGGTGGCTCCGCGACCTGACCGCCCCGCGGCAGGTCACCTCGAACCAGACCCGCCTCCGGCAGGAGGGAGTTTCCGAAAAGCAGGCCGACAAAGGAGTCGAGTCGATCGTCGATCGACTGGCCGATGGCCCGGCGACCCGGAGCGAGATCCGCGAGCTGCTCGAAGGCCAGGGGATCCCGGTCGAGGGCCAGGCCCTGGTCCACATCCTTTTCTTCGCCTCGCTCCGGGGACTCATCCTGCGGGGTCCGGTCAAGGAGGGGGAACATGCCTTCGTCCTGGTCGAGGACTGGCTGGACCCGCAGCCGGAAGTCGACCCCGACGCCGCCTTGGCTGAGCTAGCCCGTCGCTACCTGGCCGGGCACGGTCCGGCCACCGATCGTGACCTGGCGAAATGGGCCGGAGTGACCCTCGGCCAGGCCCGCAAGGGGCTGCAGGCGATCACCGACGAACTGACCGAGGAAGAGTCGGGATCCGGGACTCTGCTCGACCTCAAAGGACGTCCCGAACCCGGCGGGGAGCCCGCGCCCCGGCTGCTCGGAGCCTTCGATCCGATCCTGCACGGCTGGGAGTCCCGCGAGTGGCTGATCCCAGACGAGGACGGGCGGAAGGTCGTCACCACCAACGGGATCTTCCGGCCGACCATCCTGGCCGGTGGCCGGATCGTCGGAACCTGGACCATGCCGGGCGGGAAGGTCGAGCTGGCCCCGTTCGACCGCCTGGACCGTTCGCTGGAAGAAACGCTCAACGAAGAAGCCAGTCGGGTCTGCGACTACCTGGGAGTTTGACGTAGCGACGATGCCCGTCAGGGACGGGCGTGGAGGTAGGCGTAGGGCAGGTAGGCGGGATCCTTCAGCTTGTTCTTCAGGACCTTGAGCGAGGTCGGGTAGTTGTAGGGGTTGTAGCGGTCCTCGAGGCCGCCGAAGCCCCGGTAGTAGACGAACATCCGGACCCGCGGCCGCTCCTTCATCCAGTGGAAGAGCTGGCGGACGAAGGTGTAGTTGTCGGAGCCGGCCACGCCCCATTCGGTCATGGTGACCGGCTTGCCGCGCCAGGGTTTGCCGCGCATGAACCTGTTCAGGTCGCGCCAGTGGGGATAGTCCGAGTAGAAGTCGACCCCGGCCCAGTCCACGAACTGCGCGCCGGGCCAGTAGTTGCCCGGCCAGTTCCCCTTGGCGCGGGGAGAGCCGGCGGGGAGGGTGCTCCAGACGATCGAGACCGGTGCGGCGGCCAGCCGGGCCGGACGCACGGTCGCGCCCCAGTTCACCTTGCGCATCTTCAGCCGGTTCAGCCGGCGATCGAGGTTGTCGGCCGGTAGGCCGCCCCGGGTGATCAGGGCGATCCGCTGAAATGCCTTGCGGTACCAGTACGCGGTGTGGGCGCCGCCTCGTCGTTGGCCCGAGCAGGTCACCGCCGTGTACGGGTTCAGGCAACGGTTCGGTTCGCCGAGCGGCCGGATGAACGCCCGCTGGCCCTTCTCGGCGAAGAAGCCGTTGATCTCGATCAGGTACGCGTCCCCGATCCCGCGCGCGATCTCCTGGGGGGTGATCAGCTCGGCCCGGGTCTCGTCGTCGGCGGTCGAGATGTGGAGCATCGGCATCGCCTCGGCGTTCTGCCAGCGACGGTACGCGAGATTGAGTCCGTTGCCCCAGGGATGGAAGGTCTGCAGCACGGCCGGGTGTTTGCCGGTCGCTTCGGCGAAATTCGTGAACCCCTCAAGGGTGCCGTTGTCGCTCACGCCGGTCAGCTTCTTGCCGAGATGGGGGCCGAAGACGTTCCCCGCCTGGGCAGGAGCGGCCAGGGCAAAGAGGGCGAGCAGGGCGAGATGGATCAGCCGGAGGGCGGGCTTCACAACTTCTGGAACAGACTACGGGCACCTGCGTTGCGGTCGGTTACTCGGTCACCATCTGGTCGGGAACAACCGCCGAGCAGCGCTCCTCGCCGGGGCAGAGGCTGTCGATCACGATTCTCGTTGCCCGGGCGGCGCCGGAAAACGGTTCGACCGAGATCAGTTCAGCCGAACGAAGCGAGCCATCGTCGTTGAAGCGCAGGTGGGCGAGGCCGATCTCCTGCTGGCCTGCGTCGAAGGCGCCGCCGGCGCCGATCGTGCCAGGGTTCACAACCACCGTCGGGCCGATCTTCTCCAGTTCCTGCTCGTGGGTGTGGCCCGTCGCGATGGTCAACGGCTGCCTGTAGCCGGCCTTGTCCAGCGCCTCGGCGAGCAGGATCGCCAGGGACTGCTGGTGGATCATAAGCAGGTTGGGCTTGTCCTTCAGCGAATCGAACCAGCGCAGCATCTGGCTGACCCACCTGGAAACCGTGGCCTCGGGATCGTCGAGGTCGTCGAGCGTGACGGCACGGTTTCCGAGCGGGCTGTCGCCGCCGTACTCGAGCGGGTCGGCCCAGCCGGCCACGGCGACTCCGTCCACTTCGATCACCGGAGGCGGTTTGAAACTGCCGTCGGGCCGCAAGGTCCCGTCGCGGCCGAGCACGGTCACGCCGTCGCTGGCCAGCTTGCGCATCAGCGCGGTCGAATCGTGGTTTCCGGATACCGCCACCACCCGGCGGCCGAGTGCCGCGACCCGGGGTGCGAGCAGGGCCGACTCGGCCGGGCTGCCGCGCTGGCCGAAATCGCCGACCATCAGGACGGGCTGATCGCCGACCAGGCGGGAGACCGGTCGGATCACGAGCGGGTTCGCGTGGAGGTCCGAGCCCAGGTACATCTCCTTGCGGGCCGCTTCCGGCTCGCCGCCGGTCGCCAGCACCGCCCCGATGCTGCGGACGATGCTCTCGAATTCGGATCCGTACGGACTCTCGACGTCGGTCTGGTCGATCACCTCGAGGATCCGCTTCAGCTCGCCGCCCGAAGCGAAGAAAGTCGGATTGTCGAAGGAATTCCGATCCACCGCCGAGCGGGCGATCAAGCCCATGGTGATCGTCGCGCCGGCGAAGATGACCAGTCCGGCCAGCGGCAGCGCCCAGCGCGGGCGAAGCGAACGCCAGACCAGGGCCGCCAGCACGAGCAAGGCGAGCGCGACCGCCAGCGACCAGGCCAGGTTCCGCAGCACCGCGTCCCGCAGGCCGTTCCGGAGTTCGCCCTCGGTCGCGTCGATCACGCCCTGGTCCCCGTCGGCCGTACGCAGCAAGGCATCACGATTCAGGGAGCGCAGTTCGGCCCGGACCTTGAACGGGACCGGCGGACCCTCGAAGCGGATTCCCCAGTCGGCCACCGGCACGTAACCCTCCATCCCCCCCGTGAGCGTCGGCGAGAGGCGGATCGCGACCTGGCCGAACTCGGTCGAGGCCTCGGTCGTCCCGGCCAGCCGCGGGCCGAGCAGCCCGGCGGCGGCGACGATCACGGCGGCGAGCAGGACCGCCCCCAGCCATTTGAGTGCTCCGACCATGCCTTCATGAGTAACAGGCCGGGCCGAGGAGGGCATCGGCGACCGTGAAGCATCGATGAACTCTCGGCTCGTTCTCACGGAAATCTCAGCTTCGATTCCTAGGTTTCCCGAGGTGGAGCGAAACTCGAGAACCGAGCTGGTCATGGCCATTGTGGCCGTGGGCCTGTTCGCTGCGGTTCTCTGGTTCGGTCCATCCTTGGCCCGGGCCGCGGACGTAGGCCCGGGGGACGCAACGACCAGCAACCGCACCCCCCATGAGGTGCTGGTCCGATTCCGCCCCGGTACGACCACGGGATCCCGTCAACGGATCCTGGCGTCGGCCGGGGCGGATGACGTCAACGCGATCTCCGGCCTGCCTCGGGCTCGGCGGATAGAACTCGAAGACGGCCAGACGATCTCCGAAGCTCTCGAAGAGCTGAGGGAGGACGACGAGGTCGCCTGGGCCCAGCCGAACATCGTCGGTCACATCGCGGAAACCCCTGACGATCCCGACTTCAGCCAGCTCTGGGGCTTCCGCAACACCGGTCAGAACGTGGCAGGAACCGCCGGGACTGCCGACGCCGACGCCGATGTCGACGAAGCCTGGGACACCAGCACCGGCGCCGGGGCGAGAATCGCGGTGGTCGACACCGGGGTCGACGCGACCAGCCCAGATCTCGAAGACGAGGTCGACCAGAGCCTGAGCAAGAACTTCGCCGCCTCGATCGCGACCGGCAACGTCGATTCGTCGGACTGGGCCGACCAGAACGGCCACGGCACCCATGTGGCCGGCACGATCGCCGCCGAGGGAGACAACGGGATCGGCGTCGCCGGCACCAGCTGGGACACGGACCTCGTGGCGGTGCGAGCCTGCGACTTCGATGGGTACTGCGACACGGCGACGGTCGCCTCGGCGCTCGCCTACGCCGGCAGCGTCGGGGCGCGGGCGGTCAATGTGAGCCTCGGCTTCAGCGGCACCGCCTCCGAGGCGAGTGCGCTCCGCAGCGCGATCGCCCAGTACCCGGACACGCTCTATGTGGTCGCCGCCGGCAACGACAGCGAGAACGTCGAACAGACTCAGACCTGGCCCTGCAGCCTCGATCTCGACAACGTGATCTGCGTCGCTGCCACCGACCAGGAGGATCAGCTGGCCGACTTCTCCAACTACGGCTCGAGTTCGGTCGATCTCGGTGCCCCGGGGGAGAACATCCTCAGCACGGTCCCGAAGATCGAGGAGAAGACCGACGACGAACTCGGCAACGGACTTTCGGGTTGGAGCCAGAGCCCTTCTGGAGGCTGGACCCTCGGATCGCTCACCAACGGTGACCCATACATCCACCTGAACGTCAGCGGCAGCACCACCAACGCGACCCTGACCACCGAGACCCTCGACTTCTCCGGCGACAGCAGCTGCTCCTCAACCTACTACCTGAGCGCCCGCCTGAGGACCGGCCAGTCGCTGACCGAGCAGTACTCGACCGACGGGGGCAGCACCTGGCAGAGCCCCGGTCCCTACGGCGCGATCACCTCCCAGAGCGGGATCGACGACGAGCAGTTCTACGAAATGAGCAGCTGGCTCGGTGCTGCCGACGGTGATGACGGGGTCCTCGTTCGTTTCCGCTACGCCAGCACCGGAGCCAGCTCCCAGGCACCGAGCATCGACATCGCCTACCCGCTGGTCAGCTGCATCGGCACGCAGTCAGCGGCCGGCAGCTACGACATATACAGCGGCACCTCGATGGCGACACCGCAGGTGACCGGTGCCGCTGCCCTGTTGGACGGGTACCTGCCGAGCCTGGATGCCCAACAGGCGAGGGACGCGCTGCTCTCATCGGTCAACGAGTTGAGGTCGCTTGACGGCAAGACCGTGACCGGCGGCCGGCTCAACGTGGCAGCGGCCCTCAGGGCCGCGGCCGAGGAAAGCTCCGGTGACGACAACGACAACTCCGAGGACACCGGCAGGGGCGGCACCACGGTCGTGGCGGGCGCTCGGATGCGGATCGTCGCGATTTCCCGGACCGCGAACGGGCGGGCCAGGATCAAGGTGCGGGTCTCGAAGGCCGGCAAGCTCTGGATCAAGGGCACGAGGACGGTGGCCGGGCGGACCCGCAAGCTCACCTCGGCAGCGACCGTGACGCTGCCTGTCGTTTCGAGGGGGCGAGCTGCCCGCCGGCTCCGGAAGCGGCTCCGCAGCCGGGTCTACGTGACGGTTGGCTACCGGCCGACCGGCGGCAAGAGTCGCTTCCGCCACCGCTGGATCACCCTGAACCGCCGGTGATCAGGCTTCGGCCAGGACGGCCGCCATGGCGCGTGGCTCGACCCCGAGCGACTCGAGATCGGTGGTGCCGCGGCGGCTGACCATCGAGACTCGCATCAACTCTGCTTCCTGCCAGGTCGCGAAGGCGTTCTCGCCGACCAGCCGGTGGATCGCGGTCAGCCCGAGGTGGACCAGCTGGAGCGGGACCCGGATAACCGGCCGTGGCCGTCCCGCGAGAAGGCCGACCAGTTCCGCCATCTCGGCGTAGGTCATGGTCTCGGGGCCGGCCAGCTCGTAGAGATGGTCGCCGGGGCCATCGCCGTTCAGCGAGTTCTCGACCGCCCGCGCGACATCATCGGCCCAGACCGGCTGGTAGCGCGACTTGCCGTTGCCGGAGATCGGGATCGCGGGCAGGAAGGAAAAGCGGCGTAACAGCGTGATCCAGGGATCGGAGTGGTCGAAGACGATCGAGGGCCGGAAGATCGTCGAATCGAGTTTCGCCTTGGCGACCGCTTGTTCGGCGACCCACTTGGCGCGGAAGAAGCGGGTGCGCTGGACCGCCGACGCATTGAGGGCGCTGAAGAAGACGAAGCGCTTCACGCCGGCCCGCTCGGCCGCTTCGAGCAGCCGGATCGTGGCCAGGCCGTTCAGCTCCTCGACCCGGTACGGAGGCTGATCACGAACCGTGGCAGCGAGGTGAACCACCGTGTCCACACCCCGCATCGCCTGGCGCAGCATGTACGGGTCGCGGAGCTCGCGCAGGTCGCCCATCGTGATCTGCACGTCAACCCGGTGGTCTCCCAGCTTGCGGGGTTCACGGAGCAGGCAGCGCACCTGATGGCCCTCCTCGAGCAGGCGGGGCAGGAGGCGGGAGCCGATCGATCCTGTGGCACCGGTGAGAAGGATCACGAGGCGCAGTCTACGGGCCCGTGCTGCTCGGCAGAGCGGCGGCGAAGGTGTGGCAATCGTAACTTCCGCGAGGTGAAGGTTCGGGGCGGGCGATGTCTAATATGCGGTCCATGAGTTACGTCATCGCAGAGCCATGCATCGGTCAAAAGGACAATTCCTGCGTCGAGGTATGTCCGGTGGACTGCATCCACCCGACCCCGGATGAGCCTGGCTACGAAGCGGCGGAAATGCTCTACATCGACCCGGACGAGTGCATCGACTGCGACGCCTGCGTCGAGGCTTGCCCGGTCGACGCCTGCTTCGCCGAAGACCAGCTCCCGGCCGAATGGGCGCACTTCGCCGAGAAAAACGCCCAGTACTTCCAGCAGGCTTAACTGCAGTCGCGCCAGCGGAGCTGGCGCTCCCAAAGCTTTCACATCTGCGAATCCCTTCAGATTGAGCAGGCACCCCGCTGGCCCACAGAAGCAAATGACGGATGGGCCAGCTCAGTTTGGGGCGGGTGGCTAAATAACGGGGAGTTCGCGGGCGTTGGCGCCCATCTTTGGGGCCAGCTCGGGGGCGGCGGCTTGGACCGTCTGAATCATCGGTAGTTCTCGGGGTGAGGCGGCGATGAGCTTGCGGGCGATCTCGACGATCGCCTGACCGGCCGGAGAATCCGGCTGATCGACTGAAAGCGGGTTGCCGACGTCGGCATGCTCGCGAAGCTCCTCCGAGAGCGGCACGGTGCCGAGCAGCGGCACCTCGAGCTCGTCGGCCAAGAGCTGGCCGCCACCCTCGCCGAAGACGTTGAAGGTCTCGCCCGACGGGGTGGTGAAGCCCGACATGTTCTCGATGATGCCCATCACTTCGAGATCGACCTTGGCCGCCATCTCGGCCGAGCGGCGGGCGACCGACTGGGCGGCCGGCTGCGGCGTGGTCACGATCGCGATCTTGGCCTGCGGCAGGAGCTGGGCCAGGGTCATGGCGATGTCGCCGGTGCCGGGCGGCAGGTCGAGCAGCAGGTAATCGAGCTCGCCCCAGGCGACATCCTCGAGGAACTGCTGGATCGCCTTGTGGAGCATCGGGCCACGCCAGACCACGGCCGAGTTCTGCTCGACGAAGTAGCCGATCGACATGGTCTTGACCCCTGAGTCGGCCACCGGCGGCATGATCTTCCGCTCCGAGTTCACTTCCGGCTTCTGGTCGACCCCGAGCATGCGGGGGATCGAATACCCGTAGACGTCGCAGTCGAGGGCGCCGGCGTTCTGGCCCTCGGCCTGGAGCGCGGCGGCCAGGTTCGCGGTCATGGTCGACTTGCCGACCCCGCCCTTGCCCGAGGCAACGCAGATCACGTTCTTGACTTGGGCCAGGGCACCCTCTGGCAGCTTGCCGCGGCCGAGCGTGTCGCGCAGCCCGGCCTTCTCGTCGTCCGAGAGGACATCGAAACCGACCCCGACCCCCGTGACCCCTTCGAGTGAGGAGACTTGCTTGACCACGGCCTCCTGGAAATGGGAACGGATCGGGCACCCCGGGGTGGTCAGGGAGACGGTCACGTTGACCTGGCCATCGTCCTTGATCTCGATGCTGCGGACCATGCCGAGTTCGACGATGTTGCGGCGCAGTTCGGGGTCGATGACCGCCGTCAGCTTCTCTTCAATCTGCTCTTCGGTCGGGAGGGACATGCCCTGATTCTCGCAAAGCCGCAGGGTCGGCCGCGGCAAGGAGGGGGGAGAGAATCGATCCCCGGTCGCTTAGTCGGGCAGATGACCCCGACCAAGGAGCCCAGAATGGCATTCCGGAATCGCGTTGCCGCACTGGCGGTATTTTTGCTCGCCCTGACCTTTCTCGCGATCTCCGCGGTGGCCGCCACGGACGGCGCTGCGGCGGCCCGGTACGTGGTTGCGCAATGCGGCTGGCATGCCGGCCAGGACGCGAGCTGGTTTGACTCCAGCGCCGACAAGTTCGGCAAGAGCTCTTACTGCCAGACGCCGGAGTCGGCCGACCCCTTCGAGGGGGTGCACTTGATCAGCCAGGTGAAGTCGTCCACCTCGACCGTGGGTGGAACCCGGTTCTCCTCTTGGCGCTGGCAGGCTCCGAGCGGGACCGGGATCGTGAACGTCCACGGCCAGCGCTGGCAGTACCTGCGCGAGGGTTTCCAGCACCGCCTCGGTGGCGTGCCGCAGAACGGCACCTTCAAGCCCTTCCTCGAACTCGACACCAGCGACGGGACCAAGCGGGATTTCTGGCAGGGCTTCTCGCCCTATGCCCGGGCCTTCGAAAGCCGGCTGGTCTGTTACCGCCCCTCGGAGAAGACCTGCGCCGCCAACGGGACCATCCTCGCCGGGGTCCGTTCGCTCACCATTTCGATCGATGACGCGGCCAAGCCGACCGCACAGGTCAGTGGTCCCCTGACCGGGACCGGCTGGCTCCGTGGGATCCAGTCGCTGACCTTCAGCAACAAGGACACCGGGGCCGGGCTGCGTTTCGCCCAGACCCTGGTCGACGGGTCGCTGCGGGCGAACTCGGAGATGAACTGCGCCAAGGTGATGGTCTCGGGCCAATGGCAAGGGACCAAGATGCAGCCCTGCCCGACCACGGCGACCGGCAGCCAGTCACTCGACACCCGGACCCTCGCCGACGGCCCGCACAAGCTCCGGCATTGCGCCCTCGACTTCGCCGGCAGCTCGGGTTGCGCGGCGGAACGCACGATCCGGATTGACAACAATCCGCCGGCCGGACCGAAGGGCCTGGCCGTGGCCGGCGGAGACGGCTGGCACCGGGCCAACGGCTTCGACATTTCCTGGACCAACCCGGACCAGGGCGCAGGCGCACCGATCGTGGCCAGCTTCTTCCGGCTGTCCGGGCCGGACGGGTACTCCGGCGGCCCCTGGGGCCGGTACGGGTCGGGGAAGATCGGCGGGATCCAGGTGCCGGGGCCAGGAGAGTTCAAGGTCAAGGTCTGGCTGGCCGACCAGGCCGGCAACTCGAGCGAATCGCACGCGGCCGAGGCCACGCTGCGGCTTGACGACGTGCCGCCGACCGGGTACTTCGCCGACCCGCCCGAAGACGATCCGGCGCTGATCGAGGTGCCGGTCGCCGACCGATACTCCGGGGTGGCCGGCGGCAGCATCGCCTGGCGGGATGCCGCCGGCGCCGGCTGGCACTCGATCCCGACCGTCTACCAGGCGAATCACTCGCGGCTCCAGGCCCGCTTCCCCGACGACCTGCCGCGCGGATCGTTCGTGTTGCGGGCGGCGATCGCCGACGAGGCGGGCAACTTCACGGTGACCGACCGGCGGGCGAACGGATCGCAGATGGTCGTGAAGACGCCCCTTCGGGACGAGACCTCGATCACTGCGACCCTGTCCGGGCGGGACCGCCCGGCGGCCGGGCGGATCGAACTCGGATACGGCCAGCGTGCGCACCTGGCCGGCCGGCTCACCGGTGCCGAGGGCGGCGGCATCGGCGGGGCGGAGCTGACCGTGACCGAGACGGCCTATCCCGGCTCCCGCCAGAAGGCAACCACGCACACGGTTCGCTCCGATGACCGCGGCTTCTTCGAGCTGTCGCTGCCGCGTGGCCCCGGCCGCCAGGTCAGCGTCGGCTTCGACGGGACCAAACTGCTCGAGGAATCGAACTCCGGCGCGCTGGAGCTGAAGGTGAGGGGGAGCCTGGGCTTCCGGGCCAAGCCGAAGCGGCTGAAGACCGGGCAGCGGGTCCTCTTCCGGGGCCGAGTCCAGGCCCGGGGCGCCTGGCACCCGGCCCACGGCAACCTGGTGCAGATCCAGTACTTCGAGGAGTCGGCCCGACGCTGGCGGCCGGTCGTCTTGACCCGGACCGATCGGTTCGGGCGCTACCGGGCCGGCTACCGGTTCCGGTACATCACCGGCGTGGCCCGGATCCGGCTGCGCGCGCTCCTCGTCCCCTCGCCTCGCTTCCCCTACGGCGGGGCATCCTCGAAGCCGGTGGTCATCCGGGTTCGAGGTTAGAAGGCGTGGGCGGGTGCTTCGAGTTAATTCAGTTCTCGCTAACAAAGTCGAAGCACCCGGGGCATCCCGGTTGGATTGCCGGGTTGGGCGGCCGCCGCGATCCTGCGGCGGCCGCCCAGGCCCGTCAGGTCAGATTCCGAAGATCCTGACCAGCAGGGGCAGCGCGATGGCCATCCCCACCAGGGCTCCGACCAGCATGCCGAAGGCGGCGCGAACGCCGGTCTCCTCGGTCATCGGTCTCACCACGTGTCTGTCCAGATCCATGGGTACCTCCTTCTTCGTCATGCCTGCGGGGTTAGCTGACGGGCTCGCGCTGAAGAAGCGGCGCTACGGGCCAGGTGGTCCGATTCGCCCCCGGCGACCGGTTTACACCGGTTGCCAATGGTTCCCCCGCTCCGTCACCTCGGTGACGGATTAGGCGTATGTGTCTGAACACGACCATCTTAACTGCATGTCATCCGGTCTACGCCGGATGACCACAGAAACCCGCCCCTCCCACTCGAATCAAGGAATGGTTGGGAGGGGCTCTGTGGGGTGAATGGTTGGGAGGGGCTCTGTGGGGTGGTTGCAAAGTTTCGGTCCGTTCGGTAAGTTGTTGACACGCGTCAACTTTGTCTTTGGGAGGCAATCGTGCTCACAAGAAGAAAGCTCTTGAAATCAGCCGCGGCAGGGGCCCCGGCGATGATGCTGGGAACCCAGGCCTTTTCCGGCCTGGCCGAGGCCAAGAGCCCGGCAGCCGGCAAGAACGTGGTGATCTTCATCACCGACCAGGACCGGAAGGTGATGCATTTCCCCGACGGCTGGGAAGAAGCGAACCTGCCCGGGCTCAGCCGCCTGAAGCAGAACGGAGTCAGCTTCGAGAACGCCTTCTGCAATTCGTGCATGTGCTCGCCTTCGCGGGCGACCATGTTCACCGGCCTCTATCCGGCCCAGCACGGCGTCAAGTACACGCTCGAGGAGGACATGCCGGCGGACGAGTATCCGCAGGTCGAGCTCTCGACCGAGTTCAAGAACGTCGCCTCGGTCATGCACGCGGCCGGCTATGAAGTGGTCTACAAGGGCAAGTGGCACATTTCCAAGCCGGAAGGCGAGGACTGGTCACCTTCCGATCTGGAGAAGTTCGGCTTCATGCGCTGGGATCCGCCGGACGGCGGCGCCAACCAGGACATCTCCGAGGCCGGCGGCGGCGTGACCGACCACGACGGCCGTTTCATGGACGCAGACGGCAACGCCGAAGACGGCGGGGAAGGCGTGCTCAAGTTCATCAACGAGCGCGCGAACTCGACCAAGCCCTGGTGCATGATCGTCTCGCTGGTCAACCCGCACGACGTGCTCATGTACCCGGGCCCGGCCAACATGGACCCGCCCAAGTACATCCAGGCTGGCTACGACGAGTCCTGGCTCGAAGGCGACATCAAGCTGCCGCCGACCGTGAACGAGGACCTCTCGACCAAGCCCGACTGCCACGCCCAGTTCGTCAAGCTCTTCGCCTTGGCCGGGGCGACCAACACGCCGCAGAAGAAGCTCAACTACCTCAACTTCTACGCCAACCTGATGAAGGTCGTCGACGGCTATCTGGTCGACGTACTCGACGCGCTCGAGGCGACCGGCCAGCTCGACGACACAGTCGTGATCCGCACCGCCGACCACGGCGAGATGGGCCAGTGCCACGGTGGCATGAGGCAGAAGAACTTCAACGCCTACGAGGAGACCCTGCGGGTGCCGATGGTCTTCTCGAACCCGAAGCTCTTCCCCAGGGCGAGAAAGTCCGACCAGCTGGTATCGCATGTCGACCTGCTGCCGACCCTGGCCGGGCTTTTCGATGCCCCACGGTCGGCCCGCAACCCGAAGTGGGCCGGGGTCGACTACTCAAAGCAGGTGCTGGGCAAGACCAAGAAGCCGACCCAGGACCGGGTCGTCTTCACCTTCGACGACTGGCAGGCCGGCCAGGTGAGCGGCCCCTACATCCCGGCCCCGAACCACATCGTCACGGTGCGCGAACGGCGTTGGAAGTTGTCGAAGTACTACGACGCCGAAGGCGACGCCAAGACCCAGTGGGAGATGTACGACCTCAAGAACGACCCGTTGGAGCGCAAGAACCTCGCCTACCGGCCGAAGCGGATGAACGCGGTCCAGCGGGCCAACTTCGCCCGCCTGCGCAAACGGATCAAGCGGCTCGAGAACCAGAAGCTGCAGCCGCTGCCGCAGAAGGCTTTCGCGGTGCGCAAGGTACGGGTCGAAGGGGCGACGGTCCACACCAAGCTGAGGATCCCGGGCCGTGGGATCGTCGACCAGCGCGTCTTCGCGGTGATCGACGGTCGCCGCAAGCGGGTCGGCAAGCTGCGCCGCAAGCTCCACGCGGCAGGCAACGTGAACATCGAGCTGAAGCTGAACGACGCGATGCGCAAGGAGCTCAGCAAGCACGGCGCCGAGCTGCAGGTGGTGACCAGGTACCGGCCGGACGGCGGCCTCCGCCGCAAGGTCGCCCGCAAGGTGCGGGTCCGAAAACTCTGAGGCGCGACTCTGCTGCGAATGCATGCCTCAGCCCTGACCTCCTGTCGGGAGATTTCGACGGACAGAGTCCGCTCATCCATCAGTTGCTTCTGTGAGCGGACGGGTTTCGAGTGGAGGTCCGATCGGACTCGGACCGACTAAGTTGTCCTTGTGAACCCGCGCGACTTTCTTGAAATCGACCGGCTCCTCTCGGACGAGGAGCGCCTAATCAAGGAGACCGTCTCCCGCTACGTCAACGAGAAGTACCTGCCGGGCGTGGCTGAGCACTTCGAGAACGGAACCTTCGACCCCGCGGTGCCGAAGGCACTCGGGGACCTGAACGTGCTCGGCATGCACCTGAAGGGATACGGCTGTGCCGGTTCGAGCGCGGTCGCCTACGGCATCGCGTGCATGGAACTAGAGGCGGGCGACAGCGCGCTGCGTTCCTTCTGTTCGGTCCAGGGCTCGCTGGCCATGTTCGCGATCTGGAAATGGGGCAGCGAAGAGCAGAAAGAGCGCTGGCTGCCCGGCATGGCCGCCGGCGAGAAGATCGGCTGCTTCGGCCTGACCGAGCCCGACTCCGGCTCCGATCCCGGCTCGATGCGCACGACCGCGCGGCGCGACGGCGAGGACTGGATCCTCAATGGCTCGAAGATGTGGATCACCTCCGGCTCGATCGCCGACGTGGCCGTGGTCTGGGCGAAGACGGACGACGGGGTCCAGGGCTTCCTGGTCGAGCCGGACATGGAGGGCTTCACCGCGCCCGAAATGCACGGCAAGCTTTCACTGCGGGCCTCGGTCACCTCCGAACTCGCCTTCGACGACGTGCGGGTCCCCGACGCCAACCGACTGCCGGAAGTCCAGTCGCTGAAGGGACCGCTCAGTTGCCTGAACGAGGCCCGCTACGGGATCGCCTGGGGCGTGGTCGGGGCGGCCCGTGCATGTTTCGAAGCCGCCCTCGACTATGCGATGACCCGCAAGCAGTTCGACCAGCCGATCGCTTCCTTCCAGCTGACCCAGGCCAAGCTCGCGGACATGGCGACCAAGGTCCAGCAGGGTTACCTGCTGGCCTTGAGGCTGGGCCAGCTCAAGGACGAAGGGCGGATCCAGCCCGAACACATCTCGATGGGCAAACGGGCCAACGCGCGGATGGCGCTGGATGTCGCCCGGACCGCTCGCGGCGTGCTCGGGGCGAACGGAATCACGCTCGAGTATCCGGTACTGCGCCACGCCAACAACCTCGAATCGGTCTACACCTACGAGGGCACCGACGAGATCCACACCCTCTCGATCGGTATGGCCCTGACCGGGATCGCGGCCTTCCGCTAGCGGAAGCGCGGGTAGGCCGGGGCGAACTTCGGGTAGCTCCGCTTGTTCAGGAACTGCGACAGGACCTTGCGCCCCTTGGGGAAGTTCTGGATGCGGAACGAGTTCGAGCTGCCGAAATCCTGGTAGTAGACCATCATCCGCACCTTCGGCCGCTTGCGGGCGAAGCCGAAGATCCGCTTCATGAAGCCGGGCCCGTCGCTGCCCCAGAGGCCGAACTCGGTCAGTGCCATCGGCTTGTTCTTGGCCAGCGACCATTTCTCGTAGAAGTTCGCCAGGTGCTTCCAGTCGTTGTACTTGTTGTAGAAGTCGGTACCGACCCAGTCGACCCATTTCTTGCCCGGCCAGTAGTAGCGGGGCAGGTTGGCGCGGACGGTCGGTGAACCGGCCGGCAGAGGGCTCCAGACGATCGAGATGGGAGCGCGCGGAAGGCGGCGGGGAAGCCGTTTGGCGACGCCGACCTTCTGCACCTTGGGCAGGCGAAGTCGTTTCAGCCGGGCATTGATGGTGCCGCGCTTGGCGCCACCGCGGATGATGATCGCGATCCGGCGGAAAGCCTGCTTGTACCAGCCATAGGAATAGCTGCCGCCCCGCACGTTGCCGGAGCAGTCAACGCCCGCGTAAAGATTCAGGCAGCGATTCGGCTCACCGAGCGGCCGCACGTACATGCGCAGATGACGGCGGGCCGCCATCGTGTTGATCCGGATCAGGTAGTCGTCGCCGCGTCCGCGAGCGATCTGCCTCGGGGTGATCAACTCGGCGCCGGTGTTGTCGGCCTTGGTCGTGATGTGGAGCATCGGTCGAGCCCTGAGCGAACGCCAGCGAGGCATCGACTTCTCCCAGCTGTTGCCCCACTGATGGAAAGTCTGGATCACCGCCGGATGCTTGCCGACCGAGCGCGCGAAGTCACGGAAATCGGAGGCGTCACCGGTGTCGGTGACCCCGAAGAACACCTTTCCGGGCGGTGGTTTCAGAACCGCCGCGTCGGCCTTCGATGTAAGGCAGGCAACGAAAAGAAGCGCCCCGAAGAGCGCAGTACAAAGCAGTCGGATCTTGGTCTGGCGGGCGTGGACCATGGTTAAGGCAACCGGGCGGGACCGCCTCGGTTGCGCTCTCCCACCATAAGAAAGGCTCCCGCCGACCGTTCCGGCAGGAGCCAGCGTGAAGCAGACTTTTCAGCCGGGCGTATCCTTTGTCCGGATGAACCCGGCGACAGGCACCGCAGGGAATGAGGTTGGAGAAACGATCGGGTTACTGCCTCGCACCAGGCTGATCGATGGGCTGATCAACGCGCGCTCGGCCAGGGTCGTCCTGTTCGAGGCGCCGGCCGGATACTCGAAGACGACGACGTTGAAGCTGTGGGACGAGGCCGACACGCGCCCCTTCGCCTGGGTTCGCCTCGAACCCCGATACGACGACCCGGCCCTGCTCGTGGAAGCGGTGATCGGATCGCTCGGGGTGACCGGCATCGACCGGTCGGTTCTCGAAGAGCTGAAGAACCCGGTACCCGATCTGGCCCTCAGGCTCAAGCGGACGAGTGACGCGGTCGCCGGTCTCGACCCGTTCGTGCTGGTCCTAGACGACGCTCACCTGATCGAGGACGAAGCCGCTTGGCAGGTCATCTACACGGTGATCGGTGGCTTGCCGGAGAGAACCCAGGCCGCCGTCTCGACCCGGGCCCATCCCGGCCTGCCGGTGGGCCGGCTGCGGGCACGCGGGGAGCTGCATGAGCTGAACATGGCCGATCTCGCCCTGACCCGGCGCGAGAGCCGGGAACTCCTCGCCGGGTTGGGCCTCGACCTCGGCGAACGGGCCGACGAGATCCACGAACGGGCGGAAGGTTGGCCGGCTGCGCTCTACCTCGCCGGCCTCGCGATCCGCGGCAGCGGGGAAGCCCGGCCGGAAGCCGTCACCTTCGACGGCGGTGACCGGATCGTCGTCGAGTATTTCCGCGACGAGTTCTTCCAGGACATGCCGGAGGCGAAGGCCAGTTTCCTCTACAAGACCTCGATCCTCGAAGAGCTGAACGGTCCGCTCTGTGACGCAGTGACGGGGCGGGCCGATTCCCACGCGACGCTGGTCGCGCTCTCGGAGGAGAACGCCCTGGTGGTGCCGCTTGACCGCAGCAACACGAGATTCCGGTACCACCACCTATTCCGGGACATGCTGCGGTCGGAAATGAAGCTGCGTGACCCGGGGTCGGAACCCGAACTCCAGCGCCGGGCGGCGGCCTGGTTGGCCGCCAATGGAGACATCCCGAGGGGCACGGACCACGCGATCGCCTCCGGGGATTTCGAGCTGGCCGGGGCGTTCATCTGGCTTGACCTGCCCGACACTCTGGGGCGCGGCAGGGTGGCCAGCCTCGACCGCTGGTTTGAGGCGATCGGGGACAGCCGGATCGCCAGGATCCCGTCGTTGATCCTCTCGCGAGCCCATCGTGAGATCGCCATGGGCTGCGGCGATGAGGCCTACTACTGGCTCTCGGTAGCCGAACGCGAGATCGGCGAGGATTCGCCGGTCTACGGGGATCTCTTCGCCTTGCGGGCAACCGCAGGTCCGGACGGCCCGGCGGGAATGGTCGCGGACGGGGACCGGGCCGCGGCGCTGGTCGACCCAGCCAGTCCGTGGCAGGTGCCGGCCAAGCTTTACAAGGGGATAGGGCTTTACCTGGAAGAGGACCCGGCGGCGGTTCCGTTGCTCCGGGAAACCGCCCGGGAGGCGGCTTCTGTTTCACCGATCATCCAGGTCATGGCGCAGGTCCAGATCGCCCTCGACGCGCTCGACCGCGACCAGGTCGAAGAGGCGTACGGAGTCATCATCCGGGCCCGGGATGCGATCGAGCGAAACGGCCTCCGAATCCTTCGGGTCATGTCGCTGATCTACGCGGTCCTCGCTCTGGTCAAGGCCAGGCAGGGCGACGTGGAGCTGGCCGCCCAGGAACTCGAAACCAGCCGGCGGATCGGAGAAGGGATGGTCGACTTCATCGGCTGGCACGAGGCGGAACTGGCCACGACCCGCTGTCGTGCCTTGCTCCGGTTGGGGCAACGGGATCTCGCCCTGGAGCAGCTGAAGAAGGCCGAGGCAGCGACCGCGCGCGTGCCCGGCTCGTCGCGACTGGAAGGCTGGATCGAGTGGTGTCGGGAAGAAATCGAAAAGCGACCGGGATCGTCCACCGCCGGCGGCTTGAACCTGACCAAGGCAGAGATCCGGACCCTCCAGTTCCTGCCCAGCCACCATTCGTTCCGGGCGATCGGGGAGCAGCTCTATCTCTCCCAGAACACGGTCAAGACCCAGGCCAACTCCCTCTACCGCAAGCTCGGTGTGAACTCACGGACCGAGGCGGTGATGGAGGGAAGACGGCTCGGCCTGCTCGAAGGCGAGAGCCAATGAGCGTTCCGGCCGTTCATCCCCATCGGGTGATGGCGGGGTCCGTGGGGCGGTTAGATTCCGTTCAGAACAAGGTGAACTCGAGGAAGGACTGAGGCGTGACTGAAGAAATCGACGAAATGGGGCCGATCGACTACGTGGTGGTCGAATGGGTCGGCCAGCAGCCGACCGGCGAGGCGATCCCGTACCTGGTCGATCTGGTCGACAGCGGGCTGATCAGGATCTTGGACCTCGCCTTCATCACCAAAGACGATGAAGGCAACGTCGCCGAGCTGGACATCGCCAACCTCGGGGACGGCGACTTCGCCGTGTTCGAAGGCGTCTCGACCGGGGTGATCGGGGAAGAAGACCACGCAGAAGCCGCCAATGCCCTGGAGAACGGCACCTCGGCCGCGATCCTCGTGTATGAAAACCGCTGGGCCGGCCCGTTCGCCTCGGCAGTACGGCGCTCCGGCGGGCAGCTGGTCGCCAGCGGCCGCATCCCGATCCAGGACCTGGTCGAGAGCCTCGACGCCACCGAGGCCTAGGGCCTTCACGATCCACAGAAAGCAAGGAGCAAGAAGATGCCAGGACTACTAAGAGGCGTTGCCCGGACCGCCGCGATCGCCGGCACCGCGACCGCCGTCAGCAATCGTGTTTCCCGTCGCCAGGCCGCCAAGTGGGCCGAGCAGGACGGGCCGCAGTACGCAAACCCGCGGGCCGATCTGGCCTACCAGACCCAGGAGCAGGCTCAGGCGGCCGCTGCCCCGCAGGCTGCCCCCGCGGCTGCGCCCGACCCGATCGCCCAGCTCAAGGACCTCGGTGAGCTCCACCAGAGCGGCGTGCTGACCGACGAGGAGTTCGCCGCCCAGAAGGCGAAGATCCTCAACAATTAACGCGCGATCCGGTATTAACGCGCGATCCGGTCTTCGCCGGATCGCCAATGAAACCCGTCCGACCACTACATCCATGAATGGATGGTCGGACTCCGTGGCTAGCTGGTCCTGGCCGGGTTGGCATGATTGGGGCATGGAGGCCCACAACGCCCACGTCAGCGACGAAGAATTCGAGACCCTGATCGTCAGGGCGATCGAGCGGCTTCCCGAGCAGTTTCAGGAAGTGATCAGCAAGGTCCCCGTGGTGATGTCCGACCAGGGCCGCGAACGGCATGCCTACGGCCTCTACCAAGGGGACGGCATCGCTCGCGACAACTTCCCTGACCGGATCATCATCTTCAAGGACACCTTGGTGCGGGACTTCGGCCACGACCGCGAGTTGCTCGCGGCCCAGGTCGAGCGCACGGTCCGTCATGAACTCGGCCACCACCTCGGCTACGACGAGGGCGGCGTGCACGACCTTGGCCTGTAGGGTCGGGGCATGTCGAAAGCAACGCTGAACACGAACGCCGGTCCGATCACCATCGAGTTCTTTGACGATGATGCTCCCAAGACCGTCGAAAACTTCCGCAAGCTGGCCGCCGATGGTTTCTATGACGGCCTCACCTTCCACCGGGTGATCAAGGACTTCATGGTCCAGGGCGGCTGCCCGCTCGGCACCGGCACCGGCGGCCCCGGCTACACCTTCGAGGACGAGTTCAACGACCACAAGGTGGTCCGCGGCGCCCTCGCGATGGCCAACGCCGGCCCCAACACCAACGGCTCGCAGTTCTTCATCGTCACGATCCCTGCCGCCGACTGGCTCGACGGCAAACACACCGTCTTCGGCGAAGTGACCGAGGGGATGGACACGGTCGACGCGATCGAAGCAACCCAGACCGACGGCCGCGACATGCCCCTCGAGCCCCAGGTAATCGAGAGCGTCGAACTGGCTTAACTGCAGTCGGGCGGGTCTTCGCCCGCCCTCCAAGTTCAACCCGCCCCTCCCATTCGAGGCAATGAATGGTTGGGAGGGGCTCAGCCTGATGACCTGCAGAGCCGGCCCATTCACTACGAAGCACTTCGGCTCGGCTTCTCCTGTTGCCATGAGGGCTACCTGTTCGTAGGCATCTCGGGGGTTTTGGTTTTTCCGACTGCGTAGTCCCGCACAAAGGAAAAGCCAAAACCCCCGAGGCAAGAGCAACAGGTAAAACCGCGCCCGACTTGCTTATGAAGCTGGCGTCTCCGGCTCGTCAGAGTCGGAAACCATCGTCTGGTCTATGTAGATGACCTGGTCGCCGCGTTTCAGGACGCGGCATTCTTCGTCTCCGGGGCGATGGACGTTGCCGTCCCGGATCACGGCGATCGCGGTTTCCGAGCCGTCGCGTTCGATCGGCTCGCCGTGCTTGTCGACGAAGCGTTCGTTGATGTCGAGGCCGTCGCCGAAGGTGAGCAGGTCGTTGACGACCCGGGCTGCCTCCGGGGTCTCGGCGGCCATGCCGAGGATGCGGCCGGCCGAGCTGGAGGAGACGATCACCTCGGAGGCGCCCGACGAGTAGAGCAGCTCGACGTTCGACTCCTCCTTGCAGGAGGTGACGATCTTGGCGTGGTCGTTGAGTTCGCGGACCCGCAGCACGGTCAGGATCGCCTGCTCGTCGGAACTGAGCGCGACGATCACGAAGCGGGCCGTCCTGACCCTCGCCGCCTCGAGGATCTGGCGGTCGTAGGACTTGCCGGCGATGCCGTTCAGACCGAGGCGATTCGCCTCCTCCAGGGCCGAGTCGTTCTCGTCGATCACGACCGCGTCGATCTCGTCGTTGTGGCTCTGGATGAATTCGAGCGAGGATCGTCCCTTGATCCCGAAGCCGCAGACGACCACGTGGTCGTGAAGGTCACGCTGCCACTTGCGCATCCGGAACTGGAATCTCGATTGCTCGGCCAAGACCTGAAGCGTAGTGCCAACCAGCAGGACGATGAAAAGAACGCGGATCGGGGTGACCACGACCGTGGTGATCAGGCGGGCCGCCTCGGTGACCGGGACGATGTCGCCGTAGCCGGTGGTCGTGATCGTCACCGTCGAGTAGTAGAGCGCGTCGATGAAGGACAGGAGCTGATGCGGATGCTCGTTGTCGATGTAGCCCTTGCGCCCGAACCAGGTGATGAAGGTGACGATCAGGAGCAGCATGGTGGCCAGCGCAAAGCGCTGGAGGATCGCCATCAATGGATCCTGGCGAACCCGTATCAGTCGGAACCTCGCGGGCGCGACCGGCAACGGCGGCGGTGGTTTTCGCTTCCGTTTCAAGTGGCAGCAGCATAGAACCTGCGACAGTGGGTTCCGTGTACGGCAAGGCGGCGGCCGGGCTCGGACAGGTACCCTGCAAAGCCCGTGTTTACCTCTCTGGAGCGCCATGACTGAGTCCCTCGCCGACGGTTTCGACGCTGTCTCATTCGAGCAATGGAGCGAAGCCGCGACCAAGGGCGACGAAAACGTCGCCATGATGACCCTGCTCGAAAACGGGGTCGAAGCGAAGTGGCTGTACACGCCCGAAGATGAGATCGCCCCCGACCCGGCGGGCTTGCCGGGTAAGGCTCCCTTCATCCGCGGCACCCGCGCCGGCCGCCCCTGGCAGATCCGCCAGGAACAGACCAACCCGGATCGGGCCCGGGCCAACGCCGAGATCCTCGAGGACCTGAACGGTGGCGTCACCGAGGTCACCCTGCGTTTCGACCGGGCATCCCGCGAGGGCTTCGCCCCGGGCAGCCCCGAGTTCGACGCGGCCCGCGGGGACGACGGCATCGCGATCTCCAACCTCGACCATCTCAGCCAGGTGCTCGAAGGCGTATTCCTCGACATGGCCGGTGTCGCGCTGGAAGCCGGTGCTTCGGCGCCTGCCGCGGCCGCCTTGCTGGCCGCCCACTGGCGCGAGAACGGTGTCGCCCCCGAGGCTGCGCTCGGCTCGTTCCGCTACGACCCGCTCGGCACCCTGGCCCGCACGGGCTCGCTGCCGTGTTCGCCGGAGGAAGCCCTCGCCGCCGCCGGCGCGCTGGCCGCCGAGACCGCTCGTGACTGGTCGAACGTCCGAGCGCTGGCGGTTGACACCGACATATACGCGGAGGCAGGAGCCGCCACTGCCTGGGAGCTCGGCATCGCGATCGCGACCGGGGTCGAATACCTGCGCGCCGCGGTCGCCGGCGGCCTGGAACCGGCCGAGGCTGCCGCCCGGATCGAGTTCACCCTCTCGGTCGGTCCCGACCAGTTCCTCGAGATGGCCAAGTTCCGGGCGATCCGCCGGCTCTGGGCACGAGTACTGGAAGAGTCCGGAGTGGAAGAAGCGGCCCGCCACTCGCCGACCTACGCCAAGACTTCGGCCCGGATGATCAGCGCGGTCGATCCCTGGGTCAACATGCTGCGGGTCACCACCGCCGCTTTCGCGGCGAGCACCGGTGGGTGCGACGGCGTGAGCGTCACTCCCTTCGACCGAATGATCGGGCAGCCGGACAGCCTCGGCCGACGGATCGCCCGCAACACCCAGATCATCCTGCGGGACGAGTCCTCGCTCGGCCGGATCGCCGATCCGCTGGCCGGCTCCTGGTACGGCGAGGAGTTGACCGATGAGCTCGCGAAGGCCGGCTGGGAGCGCTTCCGCGAGATCGAACGCGAAGGCGGGGCGTTGGCAGCGCTTCGTTCCGGCCTGATAGCGACCACGCTGGCCGGTCTCGCCGATGAGCGCGAGGATGACCTCAGCCATCGTCGCCGGGTGATGACCGGGGTCAATGAGTTCCCGTTGCTCGGCGACGACGGAACCGATCCCGTGGCCCCCGACCGCTCGAAGGTGGCCGGCGACGCCAAGCGGCTGAACGAACGTCCCCCGCTCAGCGGGCTTGAGAAACTCGGTTCGGCCGCCCCCGGGGACCGGCTTGCCACGGCGATCTCACTGGCTGCCTCCGGGGCCCGCATCGACGAGCTCGATGCCGCCCTGGCCACCGAGATCTTCTCTCTGCCTGCCCTGAACTTGCGGCATGACTCGACACCCTTCGAGAAGCTCCGACGAGCCGCGTCCGAGCACGAGCAGAACGGCGGCGAACGCCCGCAGATCTACCTGGCCTGCATGGGTTCGATCGCCAGCCACGTCAATTACGCCAACTGGGCCAAGAGCTTCTTCGAGGTGGCCGGGGTCGAGACCGTGCCCAGCGGTGCGCTCGACGGCAACGAGGGCCAGGCGAAGACCTTCGGCGACGGCGGCTTCGAGCTGGTCGCGATCTGCGCCGGCAAGAACCAGACGCCGGAGGACGTCGCCGACCTGGTCGTGCGGCTCCGCGAGGCAGGGGCGAAGTACATCTACATGGTCAACACGACCCCGGAACTGAACGAGGCCGCGATGAACGCAGGTGCCGACGAACTCGTGAAGAACGGGGTCAACCTGATCGAAGTGCTGACCGCCACACTCGGCCGACTCGGCGTGGAGGTGAAGTCATGAGTGGGATCCCCGATTTCTCCGAGGTCGAGCTCGGCCCGGTCCAGTCCGAACCGGCGGATGGCGCTGAGCTCGAGGCGCTGCTCGAGGCGAACCGGGACCCGTTCAGCGACGACGAGGTCCACTGGGAAACCCCGGAAGGCATCACCCTCGACCCGGCCTACACGGCGGCTGCGCTCGAAGGCATCGACTTCCTCGACACCAAGCCAGGGTTCGCGCCCTACTTGCGCGGCCCCTACCCCACGATGTACGTGAACAAGCCCTGGACGATCCGGCAATACGCCGGTTACTCCACGGCCGAGGAATCGAATGCCTTCTACCGCCGCAACCTCGCGGCCGGGCAGAAGGGCCTCTCGATTGCCTTCGACCTCGCCACCCACCGCGGCTACGACTCGGATCATCCCCGGGTTGCCGGTGACGTCGGTAAGGCCGGCGTCGCGATCGACTCGATCTACGACATGCGCACCCTCTTCGACGGGATCCCGCTCGAGGAGATGTCGGTCTCGATGACCATGAACGGCGCCGTGCTGCCGATCCTCTCGCTCTTCATCGTCGCCGGTGAGGAGCAGGGGGTGCCGCACGAGCAGCTGACCGGCACCATCCAGAACGACATCCTCAAAGAGTTCATGGTGCGGAACACCTACATCTACCCGCCCAAGCCCTCGATGCGAATCGTCTCCGACATCATCGGCTACACCTCGCAGGAGATGCCGCGCTTCAACTCGATCTCGATCTCCGGCTACCACATGCAGGAGGCCGGGGCCAGCGCCGACCTCGAGCTCGGCTACACCCTCTCCGACGGGGTCGAGTACGTGAAGGCCGCCCTCGACTCTGGCCTCGACGTGGACAAGTTCGCGCCACGCCTCTCCTTCTTCTGGGCGATCGGCATGAACTTCTTCATGGAGGTCGCGAAGATGCGGGCCGGGCGCCTGCTCTGGGCCGGCTTGATGCGGGAATTCAATCCGCAGAACCCGAAGTCGCTCTCGCTGCGCACCCACTGCCAGACCTCCGGCTGGAGCCTCGCCGCCCAGGACGCCTACAACAACGTGGTCCGGACCTGCATCGAGGCGATGGCCGCGACCCAGGGCCACACCCAGTCGCTCCACACGAACGCGCTCGACGAGGCGCTCGGCCTGCCGACCGACTTCTCGGCCCGGATTGCCCGTCAGACCCAGCTCTTCCTGCAGCAGGAGTCCGGCACGACCAGGGTGATCGACCCCTGGGCCGGTTCCTATTACGTCGAGTACCTGACCAACGAGCTGGCCCGAAAGGCGCTGGCCCACATGGCGGAGATCGACGAGTACGGCGGGATGACCGAGGCGATCGCCGCCGGCATCCCGAAGATGCGGATCGAGGAATCGGCCGCCCGCACCCAGGCCCGGATCGATTCCGGCCAGCAGACCGTGGTCGGGGTCAACTCCTTCCAGCCTGAGAACGACACCTGGGTCGACGTGCTGAAGGTCGACGGCAACGAGGTATATGCCGCCCAGGTCGCGAAGCTGGAACGTCTCCGTCAGGAACGCAACGCGGATGACGTCCGGCAGGCGCTGGAGCATCTGACCAAGGCCGCCGAAACCGGCGAAGGCAACCTGCTCGACCTCGGCGTGAAGGCCGCAAGGGTCCATGCCACCGCCGGCGAGATCAGCGAAGCCCTGGAGAAGGTCTACGGTCGTCATTCCGCCGACATCAAGGTGATCGGCGGGGTCTACCAAGGAGAGGTCGGAGTGGAAAACGAGTCCTTTGGAGATACCAAGCGGCTGGTCGAGCGCTTCGAGAAAGCCGAAGGCCGCCGTCCGCGCATCCTGGTCGCCAAGATGGGCCAGGACGGTCACGACCGCGGCCAGAAGGTGATCGCCACCGCCTTCGCCGACCTCGGCTTCGACGTCGACATCGGCCCGCTCTTCCAGACGCCGGAAGAGGTCGCCCGCCAGGCGGTCGAGGCCGACGTCCACGTGGTCGGGGTCAGCACCCTGGCCGCCGGCCACCTGACCCTGGTTCCGGCCCTGCGCAAGGCGCTCGACGAGCTGGACCGTCAGGACATCGCGATCGTCGCCGGCGGCGTGATCCCGCCGGCCGACTTCGACGAGTTGAGGGAGCTGGGCGCCGACCTGATCTTCCCGCCCGGCACCGTGATCGGTGAAGCGGCCGGCGAGCTGCTGAGGCTCCTGATCAGCCGTCTCGGTCTCGACGTCGCAATCATCTAGCGGGCTTCACGTGCGGGCGCGCCAGTCTCCAGAGGAACTGAAGGAGGGGGTGCTGGCGGGCAACCGCGGGGCGCTTTCGCGCGCCATCACGCTGGCCGAGAGCAGCCGGGCCGATGACCAGGAACAGGCCCAGGAACTGATCGCCGACCTGCTCCCCGAAACCGGAAAGGCGATCCGGGTCGGGATCACCGGCGTGCCCGGGGCCGGCAAGTCGACCACGATCGAGGCGCTCGGCCTTCAACTGATCAAGGAGGGCCACAAGGTCGCGGTGCTGGTGGTCGACCCGACCAGCGCCCGCACCGGCGGCTCGATCCTCGGCGACAAGACGAGGATGAACAAGCTGAGCGCCGAGGAGGACGCCTACATCCGGCCCTCCCCTTCGGGCGGAGTGCTGGGCGGCGTGGCCCGTAAGACCCGCGAGGCGATGCTGCTCTGCGAGGCGGCCGGATTCGACGTGATCATCGTCGAGTCGGTCGGGGTCGGGCAGTCCGAGGCCGAGCTGGCCGAGCTGGTCGACTGCCTGATGTTGCTGCTGGTCCCGGGGGCCGGTGACGACCTGCAGGGGATCAAGCGGGGCATCATGGAGCTTTCCGACCTGATCGTGGTCAACAAGGCCGACGGTGACCGGGTGCCATTGGCCAAGCGGGCCCGCGGCGACTACCGTCACGCCCTGCGCATGCTGTTGCCTTCCACCCCCGGATGGGAGACCCCGGTGCAGATCGCCTCGGCGACCGAGGGAACCGGCCTGGCCGAGGTCTGGGAGTCGGTCGAGAAGCACCGCGCCCACCTCGAGGAGACCGGCCTGCTCGAAAAGCGCCGCCGGCGTCAGACCGAGCGCTGGCTGGACTCGATGATCGAGGAAGCGGTGCTGGCCGCGGTCCACGCGAGGGCTGGGGTCGAGCAGGCGATCGAGCAGGCCCATGACGATGTGGATGCGGAGAAGATCACCGTTCCCCAGGCAACCCAGAAGGTGATCGAGGCTGCCGGCCTCGACGGCACGAAATAGACTCCGGCGCCGATGATCGGTCCCGACGACGTGCAGATCAGGGTGCTCGGCTGCTTGATCGAGAAGCAGCGGACGACGCCAGACCAGTATCCGCTGACGCTCAACTCGCTGCGGCTGGCGTGCAACCAGTCGACCAATCGCGAACCGGTGGTCGACTACGACGAGGCGGAGATCCGCAAGGCACTCGGCGAGCTCGGCCGGCGGCGCTGGATCCGCGGCGCCTCCGGACACACCAGCCGCTCGCCCAAGTACCGCCACCTGCTGGACCAGGAGCTTTCGCTCGCCGAGGATCAGATCTCGGTGCTCGCGGTGCTGATGCTGCGGGGCGAGCAGACCCCCGGCCAGCTCAAGCAGCGAACCGAGCGGATGTTCGGCTTCCATGATCTCGATGCCCTGCAGACCACGCTCGACGCTCTGAGCTCGCGTGAGCTGGTCGAGCGGTTGCCCCGCAGGCCCGGTCAGAAGGAAGACCGCTACCGGCAGCTGCTCGGCGGCAACCAGCTCGAAGAAGCTGAAGAAGCCGGAGCCACTGCCTCCGATTCCGGGGGCGATCACCCACCGAATAGGGATGCGATCACCCCCGAAACGCGCGCGGATGCCGCCGAGCCGCTGTTGGTCCCGGTCGACACGCCGGAGACGGAACGGATCGAAGCGTTGGAGCACCAGGTCGGTGAACTGACCGCCGCGTTGGCGGAGTTGCGGGGGCTGGTCGACGACCTCCGGCGAGAACTCGGCGTCTGAGCTTCCGCGATCGGGTACCGGCTGACCATGTCAGACCCGACCGAGATGAAGCCGGAAGGGGTCGAGCGAGACGACTCTCTGCTCGCGACCCTGAAGCGCAGCGGGACCGAGTTCATGGAAGACGGCATGACCGACTGGGCGGCGGCGCTCACCTACTACGGGCTACTTTCGCTCTTTCCGATGCTGATCGCACTGGTCTCGATCATCGGCCTGTTCGCCAACCCGGAAAGCACGGCCGAGAAGCTGACCGAGATCGTCTCCAACCTCGGCCCCGACGCTGCGGCCGACACCTTCAAGGAACCGGTCGAGAGCCTCACCTCCAACCGGGGTGCTTCCGGCGTCACCTTCGTGGTCGGGCTGGCCTTGGCGATCTGGGCCGCTTCCGGATACATCGGCGCTTTCGGCCGGGCTTCCAACGTGATCTTCGAGACCCGTGAAGGCCGGCCTTTCTGGAAGCTGAAGCCGGTCCAGCTCGGGATCACCCTGGCGATGATCCTGATCCTCGCCCTGCTGGCGATCGGCCTGGTCATGACCGGTCCGGTGGTCCGCGCGGTGGCGGAACCGCTCGGGATCGGTTCGACCGCGGTCGACGTCTGGGGCTACGCGAAGTGGCCGGTGATGGTCGCCCTGGTGCTGGTGATGTTCGCGGTGCTCTTCCACTTCTCGCCGAACGTGAACCCCGGCAAGTTCCGCTTCTTCACGCCCGGGGCAGCGGTGGCGCTGCTGGTCTGGATCCTCGCCTCGGCCGGGTTCGCGATCTACGTCGGCAACTTCGGCTCCTACAACAAGACCTATGGCACGCTCGGCGGTTTCGTGGTGCTGCTGATCTGGTTCTGGATCTCCAACCTGGCGGTCCTCTTCGGCCTGGAACTCAATTCCGAGATCGAGCGAAAGCGCGAGATCAGCGACGGAATGGCCGGTGCTGAACGGCAGCTTCAGCTGGAACCGCGGGCCGAACCGCAACCGAAGAAGACCGCCTGAAGCCAACCGGCCCGCCCGCCGGCGCCCCCGCCGTCCGGAAGATTTTCGAGACCCGCGTAAGAAACGGGCCGATCCGCCGTTCTACGGATGAAGGGCCTTTCGCAGGCCAACCACATCCAAGGAGGATCGACATGAACCCACTTGCAAACAGAACCGGCACCACGGCAGGGCTCGGCCCGTCGGTTGCCCTGGCCATCCTGGCCCTCGCCTTCGCGGTGTTCGCCACCGCCCAGTTGGCGGCAGCGGTGACTCCCGCCAAGTCGGCGATGGTCGCCCATCTCGCGGCCGACGTCAATCCGGGGCCGAGCAGCTCGGATGCCGGCGACTTCGTCGCGGTCGGAGGTCAGCTCTTCTTCACCACCGACGAAGGCCCGCAAGGAGCGGAGCTTTGGCGCCTCAAGGACGGCAAGCCCGAACTGGTGGCGGACATCGCGCCGGGCAAGGCATCGTCCTATCCGTCCTATCTGACTCCGTTCCAGGGTCAGCTCTACTTCACCGCCAGCAACAAGACCAACGGTCGCGAGCTTTGGCGCTCCGACGGTGAGACGGCGGAGCTGGTCGCCGATATCCGCCCGGGTGACGAAAGCTCGACCCCGACCGACCTCACGGTCGCGGCCGGCCGGCTGATCTTCTCGGCCAACGACGGCGTCGCCGGAACCGAGCCGTGGCAGTACGACGGGAACACGACCTCGATGGTGGCTGACATCCGGGCCGGTGCGAACGGTTCGATGCCGGGCTCCTACACGGACTACAAGGGCTTCGTCTACTTCCGGGCCGACGACGGCGTGGCCGGCACCGAGCTTTGGCGGACCGACGGCGTCGTCACCAATATGCACGCGAACATCGCCGCCGGTGCCGCCAACTCGTACCCGGCCCTGTTCGTCGAGTTCGGCGATTTCCTCTACTTCCGGGCCCGGACGCCCGGCGCTGGCGAGGAGCTCTGGCGGACCAACGGCCCGACCGTCAGCGCGGTCGCCAACATCAATCCGGCGTCGGAGTCGTCCTACCCGTCCTATCTGACCGTCTTCAAGGATCACCTCTATTTCCGGGCCGATGACGGGACCAACGGGTCCGAACTCTGGCGGACCGACGGAGACTTCCCGCTGGCTCAGACCGAGCTGGTCGCCGACATCAACCCCGGCGCGACCGAGTCTGGGCCGTCATCCCTGGAAGTCCAGGGCGACCACCTGTATTTCCGGGCGAAGCAGGCTTCGACCGGTGAAGAGCTGTGGCGGACCTCGGGCAGCGGAGTCGAGCTGGTGGCGGACATCGGGCCAGGGGAGGAGAACTCCTCGCCGAGCGACCTGACCTCGTTCGGTGACGCGCTCTACTTCACGGCCAATGACCCTGAACATGGCTACGAGCTGTTCCGGACCACGACGGACGGCGTCGAGTTGGTCAAGGACATCCTGGCCGGGTCGGGATCCGGCGCCCCGGATTACCTGACCGAGTTCGGTGGCTCGCTTTACCTCTCGGCGGACGATGGCACCACCGGCTACGAGATCTGGCGGGTCACGGACGACAGCCTCGCCAGGGTCAAACTGCCGCAGAAGAAGCTCCGGGTCGACCGGGCGGGTCGGATCCGGGTGCGGGTCGGCTGCCCGGCCGGGGAGGTCTCCGGTCCTTGCGCGGGCAAGGCGGTGGTCAAGACCAAGAACAGAGTGAAAATCGGCTCCCGACGCCGGCAACTGACGGTCGGCAAGGCCGACTTCTCGGTGCCCGCCGGGCAGGCCAGGGTACTCACCCTGAAGGTCGGGAAGGCGGTGCGAAAGGCCATTCGCAGGAACCCGGCCGCGAGAAAGGTCGTCGTCCGGGTGAAGGTCGGCGACACCGTCGGCAACAAGGGCCAGACCGCCAGGGTCGTCCGCCTCACCGGACCGGGGAGCCGGTGAGCGACCCGCGCGAGAGGCAGCCAGGGTGATGCAAGGCGCTTCCTCGGGTCCGGAGCGGTGTTACATTGACACCGTGCCCTCCGGGTCCGAGGAAACCCGCCTCGTCGGGGCTGCCGCTTCTGGGGACGGCTCTGCTTTTGCGACTCTCTACGAGTCGTACGAGCGGCGCATCTTCAACTACCTGCTGCGACTGGTCGGAGACCGCCATGAAGCCGAGGATGCGACCCAGGATGCGTTCATCAAGGTCATGGCCAAGTTGCCCGAGCTCGACCACGACAACCTCGAGTTCGGCGCCTACCTCTACACCGCCGCCAGAAACGCCGGTTACGACGTGATCGCCAAACGCAAAAAGGTCGACCTTTCCGGGGCGGCCCCGGATGAAGCCGCGGAACCGTTCCGCGGCGAGTTGTCGGACCTCGAGACGGACCCGGAACGTTCGGCCCTGGCCTCATCACAGGAGGCCGCGGTCCAGGCGGCAAACCACAGGCTCCCCGAGCGGCAGCGTGAGGTTCTCGCCCTGCGGGAGCTCGACGGGATGAGCTACGACGAGATCGCCGGGGTGATGGACATGAAGTCCAACGCAGTCGCCCAGCTGATCTCCCGGGCCCGGATCGCCCTGCGCAAGGAAATGAGGGTCGGTGCCGCGGCCTCGATCTCCTTTGCCACGGACGAGTGTGAACGGGCCCACGGCGAGCTCGCCTGCCGTCAGGACGGTCAGGCGAAGGGGTTCGACAGTCAGTGGCTCGACGCGCACCTCGCCCTCTGCCCGAACTGCCAGGTGGCGGCGGAGGAGATGGCCGAGGCCGGAGTTTCCTACCGCGCCTGGGCGCCGATCGTCCCGGCCGCCTGGCTCTTCCGCGAAGTCATGGCCCGGGCCAGCGAGATCAGTGGCCACGGCTGGTCCGGGGTCGAACGGCCCTCGTCGGGCGCCGGCCCCGCGATCCCGGCCGGGTCTGACGGATCGACGTCGGCCTCCGGACGCGGGCGGCGGGCACTGATCGCAGCCGGTGGCTCGATGCTGGTCGCCGGGGTATTCGCCGCCCTCTTGATTGCCGATGCCACGGCGCCGGTGAAGGTTCCCGAAGCGAAGGAGCCGGTGGTTCGCTCCTCATCCGGTCCCGTGAAGAAACACCGGAAGGCAGAAGAGAAGGCGCCCAGGCGGAAGCGGGCTTCGAGTCGGGGCCCGGCCGAGACTTCCACCGCGGTGGTTGCCGACGACCAGGTGCAGGCACCGGTGTCGGCCCCGGATGACCGCTCTTCGCGAGCGTCTTCCGCCCCGGATTCGGACGCTGACCTGGGCGGCAACCCGGGCGGTTCAAGTGCCACCGGCGACTCAAAGCCGGTGAGTGAACCAAAGGAACCGACCACCCCGACCCCGGAGCCAGAGCCGGAGCCGGAACCCGAGCCGGAGCCACCTGTGGTCGATCCGTGCGTCCCCGTGGTGGGCGGTCCTGCCTGCTGATCCGGAACGGGCGCTTCAGGCCTTGTGGTCGACCCGCATCGCCTGGGCGAGGGTCAGTCCGAGCACATGCGACTCGCTCCCTATCTTCACGGTGATCGGTCCGTCGAAGGGCTGACGCTCGATCAGCTGGAGCTGGTCGCCGACCGCGATCCCGCATTCGCTCAGGTAGGCGAGCATCTCCGGGTTCGAGTCGGAGACCCGCACGAACCGGGCTGAATCGCCCGGGGCGAGATCGGCCAGGGCCGCGGTCTCGGTTTCGACTATCTCCAGGTCCCGGTCGGGGATCGGATCACCGTGCGGATCGAAACCGGGATCGTCCAGCTTCTTGGAAATCAGGTCCGTGAGGTCGTCGGAGAGCCAGTGCTCGAGCACCTCGGCTTCATCGTGGACCCGGTCCCACGGCACGTCGAGCACCTCGGCCAGGAAGAGCTCCAAGAGCCGGTGTCGGCGCAGCACGGCCATCGCGACCTGGGTGCCTTCGGCGGTCAGTCGCACCCCGTGGTAGGGAACCCGCTCGACCAGTCCGGCCGCGTCCAGTTTCTTGATCATCGCGGAGACCGAACCGGCCTTGACCCCCAGCTTCTCGGCGAGGTCGTTGGTCGAGGCAGTTTCCTCACCCCAGCCGGTCAGCGAGTAGATCGCCTTCGCGTAGTCCTCGACCGCGGCGGTCGGGAGCGATTCGGCCTTTCCGGCGGATGACCTGGCAGCAGCGTGACTCACAAGTTGAGCCTAGCCAAAACTTGCCCTCGCCGATTGCCATAGCCTCACGACAAGGTGAGTCCGGGCGGGTATAGAAAGCAGGAAGGATGAACGAGGCCACCCGCACCGCATCTCCGGTCCAGGCATTGCTCGAGCGGCTGCATGAGCGGCACGCCGGCGATATGTCCGGAGAAGTGGCCAGCTACATCCCCGAGTTGGCCACCGCCGACCCGGCCTGGTTCGGGATTTCGATGGTCACTGCGGACGGGGCGGTCTACGAGGTTGGCGATACGCAGCGAGAGTTCACCATCCAGTCGATCTCGAAACCGCTGACCTTCGCCTTGGCACTGGAGACCGCGGGCGAGGAGACCGTACGCCAGCACGTCGACGTCGAACCGAGCGGTGAAGCCTTCAACTCGATCACCCTGCAGCCAGGCACCGGCCGGCCTCTCAACCCGATGGTCAACGCCGGGGCGATCGCGACGACCTCACTGATCACACCGCTCGGCTTCGACAAGCCGATCGACCGCATCCTCAACGAGTACTCGGCCTTCGCCGGCCGCGACCTCTCGGTCGACGAGGAGGTCTTCGGCTCGGAGAACGAGACCGGCCACCGCAACCGGGCGATCGCCTATCTGCTCAGGAATGCCGACGTGGTCGACCACGAGGTAGAGGACGTCGTCGAAACCTACTTCCGCCAATGCTCGACTCTGGTCACCTGCCGCGACCTCGCGGTGATCGCCGCGACCCTCGCCTCGACCGGCTTCAACCCGGTCACCCGCGAGCGGGTGCTGCGTGAGGACACGGTGCGCAACGTCCTGAGCGTGATGGCCAGCTGCGGCATGTACGATTCGGCCGGCGACTGGCTCTACACGGTCGGCCTGCCCGCCAAGTCCGGCGTGGCCGGCGGGATCATCGCCGTACTGCCCGGCCAGCTCGGGATCGCCGTCTACTCGCCACCGCTAGACGTCCACGGCAACAGCGTCCGCGGGATCAAGGTCTGCGAGGACCTCTCCGACGAACTCCACCTGCATGTGATGAGCCCCGCCCGGCGGCCGCCGCCCCCGGTCCGGGTCGAAAGGACCTGCCTCGACTCCCGCTCGAAGCGGCTTCGCAGCCCGGCCGAGCAACAGGTCCTCGCCGAGCACGGCGACCGCGTCAAGGTGCTCGAGCTCCAGGGCGAGCTCTCCTTCGCGGCGGGCGAGCTGGTCACCAGCTCGGCGCTCGAGCGGGCCGACCACACCGACTTCGCCGTGCTCGACTTCTACGCGGTGCGGTCGATCGACCTGATCGACGTGCCGATCTTCAGCCACCTGATCGAGAGCTACGAGGAGGCCGGGGGCGAGATCGCCTTCTCGGACGTCGACCGGCACCCGCTCTTCGCCGACGACCTGAACCGGCACCGGGAGAAGGAAGGACTCCATCCGGTCCGGACCTTCGCCGACCTCGACCTCGCCCTCGAATGGTGCGAGCAGGGATTGATCGAGAAGTACGGCGACGTCGAGGCCGACCCGGAACTCAGCCTCGCCCAGCACGGGGCGACCCTCGGCATGAGCGTCGAGGAGATCGAGTTGCTCAGTTCCCACCTCGAACACGTGGAATTCGAGGCGGGGGACATGTTCTACGGGACCGAGCTGATGCCGCCGGAACAGATGCTGCTGGTGACCGCGGGGAAGATCAGCCTGCTGGCCAAGTCCGACGACGGCGGCTACCGGCGGCTGGCGACCCTTTCGCCGGGGATGACCCTCGGCGAGGTCTCGATGATCGCCGGCACTTCACTCGCCGGCTTGCCACGGGCCGACACCGCGGTCAAGGCCTGGGCGCTGACCGAAGGCGACCTTGAGGTGCTGCGGGCGAAGGATCCGGGACTCGTGGTCACCCTGCTGGAGAACCTGCTCCGCCAGGTCGCCCAACGGGTCGGCCACATGCGAGCCGACCTGCTGCGCTGAGGCCCGACAGCGGATCTTTCAGACCTATTTACCGAGAAGTCCGCTCTCGAAACTGCGATTGATTCTCTCGCGAGCGATTGGGTACGCTCGGGACGATGCCGAAGTTTCTGACCATCGGCTACGGCGATCGGGAAGGCTACGACCAGACCCCGCAGGCGATGCGCGATGCTGCGCACCAGAACGACGCCGAGCTGGTCGCGGCCGGTGCCGAGATGGGCGCGTTCGGCGAGCCGGTCAGGGTGACCAACACCCATCAGGCCGGGATCGTCACCGAGAGTGGCCCGTACATGCAGTCGACCCTGCCGGTCGCGGGATACGCGCTGATCGAAGCGGATTCGATCGAGGAAGCCGTGCGGATGGTGGCCGGCTCGCCCTGCGCAGTGGCCAGCGGCGTGGTCGAGGTCTGGCCGATCGAAAACCCGTAGCGACCGGCGAAGTGGGAAAAGTTGGCAATAATTGCCAACTTTTCCAACTTCACCGCCGTCGGGACGAGGGTTCAGACGTTGAACTTGAAGTCGACCACGTCGCCGTCCTGCATCACGTAGTCCTTGCCTTCGAGGCGGACCTTGCCGGCGGCGCGGGCGTCGGCCATCGAGCCGTACTCGAGCAGGTCGTCGAAGGAGATGATCTCGGCCTTGATGAAGCCGCGCTGGAAGTCCGTGTGGATGACGCCCGCTGCCTCCGGGGCGGTATCGCCCTTGTGGATCTGCCAGGCGCGGGTCTCCTTCGGGCCGGCGGTCAGGTAGGTCTGCAGGCCGAGGGTCTCGAAGCCGACCCGGGCCAGCACGTCGAGGCCCGGTTCCTCGACTCCGATGTCGGCCAGCATCTCGCGGGCCTCCTCCTCGTCATCGAGCTCGACCAGCTCGGCCTCGAACTTGGCGTCGAGGAAGATCGCCTCGGCCGGGGCGACGAGCTCGCGGAGGCCGTCCTTGAGCGCTTCGTCGGCGAGTTCTTCCTCGGAGCAGTTGAAGACGTAGAGCAGCGGTTTGGCGGTCATCAGGTGGAGCTCGCGGACCTGTTCCGGGTCGAAGCCGGCCTCGAAGATGCCTTGGCCGGACTCGAGGATCTCCTTCGCCGCCTCGGCCGCCTTGACCTGGGGCTCGAGGTCCTTGTCGCGCTTCGCTTCCTTGGTCAGGCGCGGCAGGGCGTTCTCGATCGTCTGCAGGTCGGCGAGGATCAGCTCGGTGCGGATCGTCTCGATGTCGTTCTTCGGCTCGACCTCGCCGTCGACGTGGGTGATGTCGTCATCCTGGAAGACGCGGGTGACCTGGCAGATCGCGTCCGACTCGCGGATGTTGGAGAGGAACTTGTTGCCCATCCCCTCGCCCTCGGAGGCACCTTTGACGATGCCGGCGATGTCCACGAACTGGACCGTGGCCGGCAGGATCTTCTCCGAGCCGTAGATCCCCGCGAGTTTCTCCAGGCGTGGATCCGGGACGCCGACAACGCCGACGTTGGGCTCGATCGTCGCGAAGGGATAGTTCGCGGCGAGCACGTCGTTCTTGGTCAGGGCATTGAAGAGGGTCGACTTCCCGGCGTTGGGAAGACCGACGATTCCGATCGAGAGGGCCATCGCCGGAAAGACTATGGGCCTCGCGCCGAAGGCGGCGGCCGGCGGCAATAAAGTCGCAAGGTGCCTTCGTGACGATGTGGCCATGAGAAAGCTGACCTTCCTGATTTCGCTCTGCCTCTGCGCGGCCGCCTCTGCTTCCGGGGCTGGTCTCGCCATGGCCGACGAGCCCGATCCCGGGCCGACCCTTTCGATCTCCCCGGGGCATTTCGCCTTCGGCCCGATCAACGTCGGTGCGGAGCTGGGCGAGCCGGGCGAGTTCACCCTCAGCAACCCCGGTCCGGAACCGGTCCAGCTCGACGACGCGATCCTCGAAGGCCCGGACCCCTTCTCGTTCAAGATCCTGCCCAACGGCAGCAGCTGCTACTTCCTCGAACCAGCCGGGCTGATCCCGGCCGGCACTTCCTGCACCGTGGTCACGATCTTCGATCCCGAGAGCGAGGGGCCGAAACAGGCCAGCCTGAAGATCACCTCCGACTCGGTCACCTCGCCCGACGTGATGCCGCTGACCGGCACCGGGCTGGCCCGGCTGCTGCCAGGCGCGGCCCTCGCACCGCAGGCCGGTGACTTCGGCAGCCAGTTGCTCGACCAGGCCTCGGCCCCGGTCAGCTTCGCGTTGAAGAGCACGGGCACGGGTGACCTGGGGATCGAGTCGGTCGGTCTCGACGGGTCAGACCGGGACCAGTTCAACCTGGTCCGCAACGGCTGCACCCAGGTCGCGATGGCCTCTGGCGACAGTTGCTCGATCGAAGTCGTCTTCGCGCCGACCTCGGCCGGCCCCAAATCGGCATCCCTGACCGTCCAGACCGATGCCGAAGGAGCCGACACCGCGGTCGAGCTGACCGGCATGGGGATCAGTGAACCGGACCCGGAGCCGAGCAGCCGGGTGGAGATCGGCCGCCTGCCGCGATTGCGTGGCGCCAAGTCCCAGATGGTCCGGATCAACTGCATCGTGGTCGAGATGGACGGCTGCCGAGGCCGGGTCACGCTGCGTGCCCGGGGGCGCGACCTCGGGCTGAAGCATCGGCGGCAGGTGCGGATCGGAACCCGGGCCTACTCGCTCGACCCGGGCCGAGGGATCGTTCGGGTCAAGCTCGGCTCCCGCGCCCGCCGGGCCGTCCGCCGCGTGGGCCGGCTCGGGGTCCAGGTGCTCGCTTCCTCCCGGCAGGCGGACGGCCGGCTCCGGACCGTGAAACGCGGCCGGAGTGTCCGCCGCTGAACGGCTGCTCCGGTCTATCCTTCTTCCATGGAGAGGGAGGTGGCGACGGCGCAGGCAGCGGCTGGTGAAAACCGGTGGGAACCCAATTTCCGTGAGTTGGTCGAAGGGCTCGGCGACGCGGTCTACACGCTCGACCTCGAAGGCCGCTTCACCTGGGGCAACGAAGCCGGGCTGAGCTACCTCGGATACAACCTGCGCGACTACGACGAGTTCCTCGGCAAGCACTTCCTCGACCTGCTGACCCCGGCTTCCAAGCAGGTCGCGATCGAGCACTTCAGCCGCAGCCTCGCGGGCGAGGAGCTTTCGCCCTTCTTCGAGGTGCAGGCCTACCATCGCGATGGCCGGGTGCTGGACTTCGAGATCCGGGCTTCTGATCTCCACTACAACGGCGAGTTGATCGGCCGGCAGGGAGTGGTCCGCAACATCAGCGCGATCAAGAACCTCCAGGTGGAGATGGCCGAGACCTCAAAACGGCTCGCCCAGCTCGAGGAGAGGGAACGGATCATGGCCACCCTCTACAGCCGCTTTGCCTCGCTCACCGCCAGCTCCTCGGGCGAGGACCAGATCCGCGAGCTCCAGCGGGCGCTCGGCTCGGTCTCCGCCCAGCGGCTCGGCCTGATCCCCGCCGACGTCGAGGTGCTGGAGCTGATGGCCCTGGGCCGGACCAACCGCGAGATCGCGGAAACCGTCCACCTGAGCCCCCACACGATCAAGGATCGGGTCGGTCGGATCCTGCGGGCGCTCGGTGCCCACAGCCGCGCGGAAGCGACCGCGATCGCGATCCGCCAGGGGCTGATCACGCCCGATCCGGAACGGCTTCCACCCGGTCCGGGTGCGGAAAACACCCGATCGGGGTTTGCGGGGGAAGACCCGAACCGGGATGCTTGAGCGATGAGCAGAGTCGCAGGGGCAGTGGCCGTACTCATGGCCACGTTGACGATCGGGGCTGCGCCAGTGGCGGCCCAGGGCGAGGACACCGTCGGGGTCGCCCAGGCGTCCAAGGCCCAGAAGGGGCCGGCCGGGGGCAAGGCCGGGAAGAACCGCAAACCGAAGAAGCTGAAGCCGGTCATTCCCTCGACCAAGGCCATCTTCGGCTACATCAAGGACCTCACCTCGTTCGGCTACCGGCGCACCGGATCGAAAGCGAGCCTGAAGGCGGCGACCTACGTGCGGGACAAGTTCCGCCGCTTCGGCCTGAAGAACGTGCAGTTCCAGACCGTCCGCTCCTACGACTGGAAGGTCAAGGATTCCTCGCTCTCGGTGGCCGGGATCAAACGCGACAGCTTCCCGATCGCCCATGCCTTCATGGGCGGCACCCGGACCGGCAGCTTCGGCACCGGCCCTCAGGGGATCACCGCCCCGGTGGTGGACGTCGCCAACGGCAGCGCCGCGAACTTCGCCGGCAAGGACGTGAGCGGCAAGGTGGTCATGTTCGACCTGCGTTTCACCGGCCTGCCGGCCGACCTCTTCAAGGCGATCGCCGACTTCTACTACGACCCGGATGACACGGTCCCGCCCGGCGCCTCGATTCCACAGCCTTACCTGACCAACTTCGTCGACGTCACCCAGCGGGCGATGGACAACGGCGCGGTCGGGGTGGTCGGCGTGCTGGCCGATTACTTCGACTCGAAGTACTACTTCAACGAGGAATACCGCCGGCTGCAGATGGACATCCCCGGGCTCTGGGTGACCAGGGACGAAGGCGCCGCGATCCGGGCCCAGCTTTCCACCGATCCGGGGGCCGAGGCGAAGATCGTCATGAACGGCGAGCGCAAGGCCGCCCCGGCCCGCAACGTGATCGGCTTCCTGCCGGGCAAGAGCAAGAAGACGCTGCTGATCTCCTCCCATCACGACGCGGTCTGGGCCGGCGCGGTCGAAGACGGGTCCGGCACCTCCGAGGTGCTGGCCCTGGCCCGGTACTTCGGCGCCCTGAAGAAGAAGTACCGGCCGATGAGCCTGATGTTCGCCACCATGGATTCGCACTTCAGCGGCTACCAGGCCCACCAGAAGTTCATCGCGAAGTACGTGACCGCGGTTCCGGAAGCGAGGCGGCCGAAGGTCAACTTCGCGATCGAGCACATCGCCCGCTACGGCGAGGTGGTCGACGGCAAGCTGAAGATGACCAACCTGCCGGAGGTCGCCGGCATCCTGCAGAACGTCGGCGAGAAGCCGCTGCAGGTGATCAAGGACGCGATCGTCAAGAACAAGCTGGGCCGCACGATCGTGATCCCCGCCACCTTCTTCGGCGCCTCGCTGCCGACCGACGCCTCCTTCGCCTACGCGGCCGGGGTGCCGGTGGTCAGCCTGATCAGCGGCCCGATTTATCTATACGACAAGCAGGACACGCTGGACAAGGTCTACAAGCCCCATCTGCGGCCGATGGCCCTGGCCTACAAGGAGATGATCGCCCGCATGAGCCGGATGCCGCTGGCCGACCTGCCGGGAGACAAACCGCCGGCGCCGACTGAGCCTTGAACGCCCGTCTGGCAGCTGGACTCGTCGCGGCCCTGATGGCGCTGCCGGCCCTGGTCCCGGCGGCCGACGCGGCCAGGAAGACGAAACTGCCCAAGGCCCCGGCCGGAAGCCGCTTCTACTCGCCGCCCAAGAAGCTGGTCAAGGGACGGGCCGGGACGCCGATCTGGACCCGCACCGCCCGGGGCCTGGTCCGCCCACCTCATGCGGGCCGGGTCCTCACGATCGCCTACCGGTCGACCTCGATCCGGAACCGGGCGACGGTGATGACCGGGACGATCTCCCTGCCCAAGGGCAAGGCTCCCAAGCAGGGCTGGCCGGTCGTCACCTTCGGCCACGTCACGACCGGCGGGGCTGACAACTGTGCGCCGAGCCGGGTCACGGCCGGCAACACCGAGCTCGAGCGGATGACCCGCAGCAACGAGGTGGTCGGCTACCTGCTCGCCCACCGGGTCGCGGTCGCCCGGCCCGACTTCGAGGGAATCGGCACCCCTGGCCGGCATCCGTACCTGATCGGCAGCTCATTGGCTCGCTCGATGACCGACATCGTCCGGGCGGGCCGCAAGCTGAAGCTCGGCCTCGGCCGCCGCTGGGCCGCCGCCGGGCATTCCGAGGGTGGCATGGCGGCGCTCTGGACGGCCAAGGTCGGCCCGCGCCGCGCCCCCGGCCTGTCGTTCAGGGGGACCGCCGCCTTCGCCCCGGCCAGCCACATCAGCGACATCGTCAAACTGGCCCGCAACTTCACCACGGTCTCCCCGCTCACCACCGATTTCTCGGCCCTCGGTGGACTGATCCTCGAGGGTGCGGCGGTGGCCGAGCCGGCGCTCTGGCAGGCTTACCGCGACGGTGGCCTCAGCCCGGAGGCGCTGGCCCTGATGCCGGACACCCAGCGCCTCTGCCTGGCCGACCTGGCCGGCACCGACTCCCTGGGCGGGATCGCCCCGGGCAAGCTCGAGGGGCCGAAGGCCGACCAGTACCTGCCGTCGATCTACGCGGTGCTCGACCGCAACGACCCCGGCACCTTGAAGCTCCCCGGAATCCCGGTCCGGCTGGACCAGGGAGCCGACGACCTGGTCGTCTGGGAGTCCCACACCTCCGAGGTCGCGTCCGAGTTGGCGGCCGCCGGCGCCGACGTCACGTTCGAAGCCTGGGAGGGTGGCACCCACGAGAACATCACCGACCTCGAGTACGCGGCCGGCGCTTCCGCCGACTGGCTGATCGCCCGCCTTCGCTGAATCGGCAGCTCGGGAAACTTCTTCGTCGAGCCACCGAAACTCGGCTCCGGTTATCCGGTTATAAGGGCGGTTGTCTCAATACACATACGACAACCGGGTTCCAAAACGGGAGGGAACCATCAGCAGGGAGGCGCTGAGCCCGATCCGGGGGGATCGGGCTCAGACGCGTCCCACGGCTCGTTCGGGTCACGGGAGTTTTCGAGTACGCCCAGCAGCTCGGTGACCCGACAGACCAGCAGCCTCTCCTCGTCGACCTCGACCCAGTTGCCCGCCTGGGCGGGAAAGACGACGTGGTCGCCGGGCCGGACGGGCATCTGGACCCCGGCCGCCTCCCACCAGTCGATGCCCTGGCCGACCGCCAGCACGATGCCGTGCTGGGGCGGCGGTTCGGAGGTGCCGGGCGGGACGACCAGCCCGGAATTGCGCATCCGGTCGGGTTCGAGCTCCTTGATCACGACCCGGTCGAAGAGCGGCTTGAGGAAATGCTGGGCCATGGGGGAAGCCTATGCGCTGGCGAGAGTTCGGGTCCACCGGCGAAAGCCGGGTTGCGGGCCAGGGCCGGTTCGCGGCCCGGGCGGCGCTCGGGTTAGCCTGCATTAATCATGGATGACGATTTGACCCGTAGGGAGGGGGAAGAAGAGGGAGGCCCGCGCCGTCCCGACCCGGAAGAGCTCGACCCCCGGAAGGTGATCCTCCGACCGTTGAGCGAAGACCACGTCGGCGACCTGCGCTGGATCCACGAGCGGCCGGAGATCATCCGCTGGTGGGACGAGCCCGAAGAAGACTTCCCCTGGGACGAGCCCGAGTCGACCCGCCTGACCATCCTGGTCGACGGCCAGGTGGGCGGCATGATCCAGTACTGGGAGGAAGACGAGCCCAAGTACCGTCACGCCGGCCTCGACCTGTTCATCGACCCCGCCTTGCACGACAAGGGAATCGGGACTCGGGCGGTGCGAGAGGTGGCCAGGTACCTGTTCGAGGCCCGGGGCCATCACCGCATCGAGATCGACCCGGCGGCCGACAATGCGGCGGCGCTCCGGGTCTACGAGAAGGTCGGCTTCAAGCCGGTCGGCCTGACCCGCCGGTCCGAACGCGACCCGGATGGCAAGGGCTGGCATGACGCCCTGCTCATGGACATGCTCTCGACCGAACTGACCAGCGGCGACGAAGGCTGACCCAGCCGGAAGCCGGCGGCCGCTCGGGCACCGGTGGCTTCAGCGCCTGACGACCTTGAAGGGCCGTGCCGGTTTGTTCGACCTGTCGGGACCGCTCGCGGCCTGGAGCGTCATCCGGTACTTACCGGGTTTCAGCGCCTTGCGTCCGATCCGGCCGGAGAAGGCGATCTTCCGCTTGCCGGCATCCAGGTCCTTCCGGATCAGCTTGCCTCGCCGGACGAACCGGGTGCAGGCCTTCTTCTTCCGATTCTTGCGGGTTGCCTTGACGCATTTCTTGCCCGACTTTCGGCCCTTCAGCTTGCGGTCGATCCAGACCGTCACCGTCGCCTTGGTGTTCAGGCTGAAGCTGATCTTGGTGCCGCGCGGCGATTTCCGTTTCTTCTTGGCGGCAGCTTTCGCGGTCGCCTTCGGCGAGACCCGGAACTTCTTCGGCTTGAGCCGGACGCCGCTCAGCTTCGGCACGATCGCAGCCGGGTTGAGACAGCTGCCGGAGCGTACGTAGAGGTAAGTCGCGTAGATGTCACCGAGATCCCCGCTGGCCTCGTTGTGCCCGCGGCCTCGGTAGGCGATGCAGTCGCCGCCGTCGCTGACCACCGGCTCGGAAGAAGAGCCCTTGAACGGCTCGATACCGAACAGCGGCGGTCCGCTGACCTGGCCGGTGGCCAGATCCCGAACCACGACCGAGCTGTGGCCGGTGTTGTCGATGTCATCCCGCAGGTTGGTCGCGCTGGTGTCGAAGGCGAGGATGTCTCCGTCCCGGCTCAGGCTGGGCGAGCTGGAGTAACTGTCGCCGGGTTGCCCGCCGCTGGAGATCGAGGCGAGGCTGTTGCTGCCATCGGCCAGGTTGCGAACCACCACTTGGTTGGTGCCGACCGGCCAGGGAGCGGTCGCCGGCACCGCGGCCTCGTCGCTGGCCGAGAAGGCGACTCGGCTGCCGTTGCCGCTGATCGCCGGGGGCCCGGCGTTGTAGTTGGCCAGCGACGCTCCAGCCAAGCCCGGCGCGCGCGAGACCAGTGCGGTCGTGTTGCCGGCCAGGTTGCGAAGGTAGACGCTCTGGTTGGGGGCGGGGTCGTCGGGGCTCAGGTTGGTCGCGTAGGTGACGAAGACGACCTTCGAACCGTCGTAGCTGAGTGACGGGTAGTTCGAATCCGCATTCGCCAGGTCACCGGATTCGCCGCCGGCGCGGGAGATGATGGAAGTCTTGCCGGCGGCGAGATCCCGGACGTAGATGGTCTCGTAGGTGCCGGGGCTCCCGAGGTTCGAAGCGGTCGAGCGGAATGCGACCCGGTTGCCGTCGCCGCTGATGACCGGTGCGTCGCTGCTTTCGTCGCCGACCGCCCCCGTGGCCCCGTCGGCCCGGGAGGCCAGGGTGGTCACGTCCGTGTCCAGGTTCCGTACGTAGACATCGGCCTTGTCGTTGGTGTCGGCCGGCACCAGCTGTCCCACCGCCGTAAACGCGACCACCTTGCCATCGGAGCTGATCGTGGCGTCGCTGGCCCGGTTCGCCTTGGCGCCGTTCGCGCCGCTGGCCCTGGAGACGAGCTCGAACTCGCCGGTCTTGAGGTCACGGCGGTAGATCTGGCCGCCGTCGCCGTCCTGCGCCGCCTCTGGCAGGTGCGCGGAACCGCTTGAAAAGATCTGGTAGCGGCCGGTCGCGCTGATCGTCCGTCGGCCGTAGTTGTAATCGCCGAAACCAGGGGTGCGGACCGGTGCCGTCCCCTTGGGCCGGGAGACCAGGTCGATCGCCCCCGAGGGGAGGCTGCGCTCGAAGACCGAGGCGAGGTCCGGGTCGCTGTCCGGTGTGGCCCCGCCAGCCTCGCCCCAGGTCGCGGACTGGCCGTCGCCCGAGATCGTCCCTTCGACCGCGTAACTGTTTCGGTACGAAACCAGCGAGGTTTGATCGGTGCTGCGGTCCCTCATGTAGACCCCGTAGTAGTCGGGGGACGGTCCCAGGTTCTCGGCGTCGGAAGAGAAGATGACTCTCGATCCGTCGTCGCTGATGCTCGGAGTGTGGGCTCGGCTGTCGGCGTTGGCCCCGCTCGCTCCGCTCGCCCGGCTGACCAGCTCGGACGGGATCGCCGCCATGCTGCGCACGTAGACGCTGGCATCGTGGTCCGGATCGGTCACGCCGTTGTCGAGCAGGTCGGCGGCGTAGCTGGTGAACGCGACCTCGACCTCGCTCAGGGCGCCGGGTGAGCCGGCGATCAGCGCTTCGTCGCTGCCGTCGTTCGCGGAAGCGGTCGCATCGTTGTACTTGGCACTGACCAGATAGGTGGAGTCGCTGTCCATGTCCCGGAGGAAGATGTCCTCGCTGTAGGTGCCGTTGTTGTCGGAGAAACCCGCCACCAGGTCGGTCGCGTCGGAGGAGAAGACCACCCATTTGCCGTTGCCGCTGATTGCTCCGTCGTCCGAGGGGTCGTTGCCGGCCGTGGACGCGCCGGACTTGGCCGAGACCAGGGTCGAGGTGCCATCGGCCAGCTTCATCCGGTAGACGTCGTCCTCGGTGTTCGAGTCCCCCGGTGTGAGGGCCTGGCTGGTGGTGAAGAGGACGTACTTGCCGTCGGCAGAGATATCGGTGAGGTAGGCGTCGTCGGTGACCGATGGGGTCAGCAGGGTCGTCGTGCCGGCCTGGATGTTGCGGAGATAGACGTCCATGTTGGCGTCGGTGTCAGCGGGGACGGCCTGCACGTCGGTCGAGAAGGCGACGAGGTTGCCGTCCCCGCTGGGGAAACAGTTGTAGATCGCATTGTCGAGCGGCGCCCCGTTCATGCCGTCGGCGCGGTTGACGAGCACGACATCCCCGGTCTGGGTGTCCTTGCGGAAGAGGTGGGTCAGGTCGGGGTTGATCCCGGCTGCCAGGTTGTCTGAATCCGAGAAGAAGAAGACGTATCGGCCGGTGGTGTTCACCGGTGAGGTCGCGTACCCGGGACCCAGCGTGCCTGAGTTTCCGCCCGGGACGGCATTGGCCGGCAGGTCCAGGTAGCTGGTCGGGAACGTGTCCCCGACCAGGGCCGTGCCCGCCGAGGCGGCGGAGCAGAAAACCATGGCCGACCCCAGAACGAGCGTGATCAGAACCGCCTTTGTCCTCATCGAAACGTCCCCCATGCCATTCCTTTCCGCAGGGCGGGTGAGCCGCCTTTTGTTGTCCGGATGCTACCCCGCGGATGCCGCGAATTTCAAACGCTTCTCGATCTCGCCCCGGTACGCCTGAGACCGATCCCGGTCGCAGGAAGGGAATTCCGTTGGTCTTGGGTAATCATTGGGTAGTCACGACGAAGGAACTGTCGATGCGTCGATCCAGAAAAGCGAAGAAAGAAACCCAGCCGGAGCCCCGGCCAGACGACACCCAGGAAATGTTCACCACCGGCCCGGGCCAGCCCGACGGCCCGGAGGAGACGCGGGAGTACGAGACGGTCGCGGTCGAGGCGGAAGAGCCTGTGCCGGTCGACGAAGAACCGGAGATCGAGGAGCCCGAACCGACCGAGGAGCCCGAACCGGTCGAGGACGAGGGAATCGAAGCCGGGGAGGACGAGCCCTTCGACGAGGAGGAACTGGAAGCGGTCGAGGACGAAGCCTGGGAAGGCGACGGTTACGAGGATTGGGATGAGGACGCCGACGAAACCGAGTTGATCGAATCGGTCCCGCAAAGCGAGCCCCAGAAGTCTGGCACCGATGATTTCAAGGCCTGGCTGGTCGCCTTCAGGCAGCGGGCCGGGACCATCTGGAAGGGCTTCTGGGCACGGATCGGGGCGATCAAGCTTCCCCGTCACGAGATCGATGGCCAGAAGGTGCTGGCGGTCGCCGGGATCCTCGCGGTCGCGGCGATGGTCGGTGCCGGTGGCTACCTGCTCGGCAAGGGATCCGGGGACGACGTGGACCAGGCGCGACTCGAGGGAGAGTTCGCGGGCAAACGGGCGGGGGCGGTCGAAGGCGCGACCAAGGGCTATGCGGCCGGCTTCAAGCGTGGTCGTGACCAGGCCTTCCGCAAGTCGTATTCGGCCTCCTACAAGCGCAACTACATCCGCGCCTACAGCAAGGCCGGCATGGACGCTCCCAAGCCCCAGGACATCGAGGTTCCGAAACCATGAGCCCGGGCCGGCTCGCGCCCTGGCTGATCGGCAGCGCGCTGGTCATCCTCTTGGCGGGGACGGCCGGCTGGGTGATCGGGGCGGGTGCCGCCACCGGCAAGCGCGACGCCCGGTCGGCCCACGACCGGGGCTACGCGGAAGGTTTCGAGCTGGTCTTCGCCGGTGCCCATCGGGAGACGGCCCGGCGGGGGTTCACGGCCGGTGCGAAGCGGGGCAAGCTGGCCGGGGCCAAGACCGGCTCCCGCGAGGGCTGGACGATCGGCGCCGGCAACGCCGGCATCGAGCAGGCCGTGGAATCCCAGAAGGCGGCCGAGAGCTCCGCTTCATCGGCTGAGTCGGAGATCGCGGCCCGACAGGCGAACTGCGGGGTCGTCCCCGCTGCCCCGTCATGGTGCCCGACCAGTTCCGAGCTCGATGCCTACAAGCAGGCGGTGAGGGCCGCTAAGGAAGCCGCGGAACAGGCGGAGAAGGAAAAGGAACAGAAGAAGCCGAGGCCGCCCGGAGCCGCCCAATGAGCCAGTGGCGCAAACCCTTGCTGGCCGTGCTCGCCGTCCTCGTGGCTGTGGCCGGGATCGGGTTCGGGATCGGCTACCTGAGCCGACCGGATGATTCCGGCCCCGACCTGACCGCCGAAGAGGCTTTCTCCCAGGCCCGGGAGGAGGCCATGAAACAGGTCAGCAGCGAGATGGCCCGGCGGGGTTTCGTCGAAGGCAAGCGCGACGGCCGCAGCCACGGGATCATCGCCGGGGGCATGGCCGCCGAATCAGCGGTGACGATCAAGTTCCGCCAAGAGCGCGCTTCCGCCGCCCAGTCGGAAGCGGCCGAAGCTCAATCCGAGCTGGCCGGGATGGCCGCCGCCCCGGCTCCGCCGACCTTCACCCCGGACGACGGCTGACCCCGCCAGGGTCAGTGCCGGCGCTTCTTCTTTTTCGCCTTCTTGCCGAGCAGCTTGACGGTCTTCGACTTGGCCAGTGCCTTGCCGCCGGTCGGGGTGTTGGTCACCTTGACCTTGACCTTGGCCGAGCCCTTCTTCTTCAGCTTCTTCTTGAGCTTCGCCTTGGGCCGCAGCTTCAGGGTCACCGTCTGGTTCTTCTTGGCCACCTTGGCGGTGGCCTTGTTCAGGCCGGGACCGGTCAAGACCACCTTGCCGGGGCTGGCGACCTTGACCTTCAGGGTCGCGGTGCCCTTCTTGCGGTTCGCCTTGAAGCCCTTGAAGGCGAAGGCGTTGGAGGGCGGGATGACCACGACCGGTTCCTTGTAGGTGAACCAGACCGGGGTCGAGTAGGCCTCGATCATGGTGGCGCTCCCCTGGGCCCGGTCGAGTTCGAACGAGTAACGACCGGACTCGGTGACGTTGAAGGTGTGGCTGAAGTCATCACCGGTAACAGGGGTCGAATCCACTTCGATGCCGTCCTGGAGCAGCTTCAGGGTGTACGTGCCGGCCCGGGTCGCAGATGCTCCGGCCTTGGTCACGTGGATCTGGATGTTCATCGACGGCCCGGTCACCGAATCGCCCGGGAGCGCGGCCAGGTCGGCCTTGCCTGGCTCTCCGGCGACCATCTCCACGTCGGGGGCGTCGGCCCCGAAGGGCTTGACGTAGGTGTGGCCCGCCTTGACCGCGTCGATGATCGCCCGGGTCGAGAGCTGGGTCGCGTGGACCACGGTCGCGCCGCGGCCGACCTGGCCGTCGAAGGCGCCGGTCGACCCGCCGGCCTGATGGTCATCGCTGGAGCCAACCGCAGCGATGTGGTAGCCGGCCGCGAGCAGCCGTTCGTAGGTCTTGATCGAGTCGGTGGTGAAGGGATTCATCTGGGTCGGGTTCGCCATCGGTACCCCGGCGGCGCCGTTCTGGATCTCGAGCGCGTTGACCTTGCCCCAGTTGGTCTGCTCGTCGGTGTACGTCCAGGCGCAGCCGCGGCAGGCGGCCGGCGCGGTCTTGAGCGTCTCGGGGTGGTTCACCTGCGTGAATCCGCCCCCGTCGAGGACCGGCTGCATCTGCGAGGCCGGTTCGAGCGCCGGGCGGACCAGGCTCACCGTGTCGTCGCTGATGTCGCTGGTGCCGTTGCCGTCCCAGCGGTAGACGTCGCTGAACCGGAAATCGGCGAAGTAGCTCGAGCCGGTCGCGTTCCAGTGGCCGTTGTAAGTCGTCTCCTCGATCCCGGGGATGACCAGCTTGCCGGGGAAGCTGTACTCGCTGCGGCCCAGGATGCCTTGGGAGTTGTCGTTGTTGTGGTCGACCAGGGTCATGAAATCGAGGCCGTTGCCACCCTGGCTGAGCGGCTTGAAACCGAGGTCCATGGTCTGCTTCATGGTGGCGTTGCCGGGCTCCATCTCGCCGTGGACATGCATGTCACCCGTGTACCAGCCGGGGTTCGGGTTCGCGGTGTACGGCTGGTAAGGGGAGTCGGCGGGCACGTCGTCGGTCGCATCGGCCCACTCCGGGGCGGTGCTGGTCGTCACCTCGACCGTCCAGTCGACGCCCTGGCCGCCGGGGTTGATCCAGCCACCCCCGAGCTCGACCGCCCATTCGCCGGCCGCGATCGGGCCCGGCTTGAAGGCCCGGGTCGTGTAACCGGGGACGTAATTCTTCTTCCCCGCCAGATAGGTGGCCTCGTCCGTGTATCCGTTCTCGCCGATCCCGATCGTGCGCACGGCGCTGCCGCTCCAGCCGCGGCGCTGAGCCTGGTTCCAGACGTCGGCGCCGGCCGGCTTCGCTCCGTAGACGCCGAGGTCGAGAGTCGGCTTGGTGGCACCGCTGGAGTTCTCGGCCGGGTCCGTGGCGGTGAAGCAGTAGCGGATCTTCATGCCCTTGATCCCACTTCCGACGTCGAACGGGATCTGGATGAACTTGCCGTTCAGCGCGGGGTCGAAGTGGCCCGTGAAGACCTGGGTGGACCCGCCGGAGAGGAAATCGTTGTTGTCGCCACCGTTGCTGGTCGGAAGGCCGCAGTCGGCTGACGCAAAAGCGGGCAGGACGGCGGCGGCGCAAAGCGCGGCGGCGCCGATGATGGCGATGCGGATTCTCCTCATGGCTACAGAATATTCCCCGGGGTTGGAAGTGAAGTTTCAGGCAGGTGACACAACAACCCGCGATTCGGGGCTAAGCTTCGGTCATGTCGCGTCCGAAGGGAGTTTCAGCCGTCCTTGTCCTGCTCTGTCTCGGCCTCTTCGCCTACGGCTGTGGGGGTGACGATGACGGGGCCACCCAGGAGCAGCTCGACAAGGCCAAGGCCGAAGGCGCCAAGGAGGCTCGGGAGCAGGCCAAACTGGACCAGCTGCAGAACCAGATCAAGCAGCTGCAGAAGAAGACCAACAACGGCTCCCGCAAGAACTCGCGCTCGAACGGCAACTCCGGCCGGGGCGACGGCTACTACGAGAACGGCTCCTCGTCCGGCGGGCCGGTGTCCAGCTGCGCCACCGGGGTGGAGGTCGGGCCGAACACCTCCTGCGCCTTCGCCATGAACGTGGCCGGTGAGTACGGCAGCAATCCGGGCGCCTCGACGATCCACGCCTACAGCCCGGTGACCGGCGACTACTACACGATGTCCTGCGGCCCCTGGAACGGCGGCACCGTCTGCACCGGGGGCAACGGCGCCGCGGTCTACATGCCTTGAGGCAGCTGCGCGAGTTGACGCGTCTGCGTCCGGTCGCGTTGGCCGGCGTCTGCCTCGCCCTCGCCCTGGCCGGTTGCGGCGGTGACGGCGAGGAGCCGACGGTTCGAGTGGCGCCGGACCAGAGTGGCCGGATATCGAAGCTGGAGAAGCGCAAGCAGCGTCTCGAAAGGCAGCTCAAGGCCCAGGAGAAGGTGGCGGCCGCCGCGGCGAAGGAGAAGACGGCCGAGGTGGGTGGCGACGACTCGGTCAACTCGATCCTCGCTGGCCAGCCCGGTTCTGCGGGCCTGGTGATCGGCGCCCCGGGTCGTGGCGGACCGGACCTCAGCGGCGGATCCTTTGCCACCGGTGACGCCTGGTCGACGATCAAGGTGCCGATCGCGGAAAGGGTGCTCGAGGATTTCGGTGGCCCTTCGGGGATCAGTGCGAGCCAGCAGGCCAACATCACCAGCGCGATCACGCTTTCCGACAACGATGCGGCAGCAGCATTGTTCGGTGACCTCGAGCGGGAACACGGTGGCCTGGCGCCCGCTTCGGAAGCGGTCGGTGAGGTGCTGCGGCGGGCCGGTGACAGCGAGACGACGATCTCGACCGTGGGCCGGGGCAGCTTCTCGTCCTACGGCCAGACCGACTGGTCACTGGCCAACCAGTTCAAGTACATGGCCGCCCTGGCCGGGGGCTGCATCGGCAACTCGGCCGGCCGCTCCTACCTGCTCGGCCAGATGGCGGCGGTCGGCGGCAGCGACACCTTCGGGCTCGGGTCGGTGGGTTTTCCGGCCAAGTGGAAGGGCGGCTGGGGCCCTGGCACGGACGGCAAGTACCTGGTCCGGCAGATGGGCGTCATGGAAGTGGACGGGAAGCAGGTCGTCGTGGCCATGGCGGCGATCCCGGATGACGGGACATTCGAGTCAGGCATGACAATGCTCAGCGACATCGCCCGTGCCGCGGCATCGCGCCTGGCCGACCAGGTTTCGGGGCCGACCGGCTGCTGAGCACCGGCCCTGTCGGCCCGGTGGCGTAATGTCCACGTATGGATCGCGAGACCGTAATCCGCGAGTTGAGGCTCGAGCCGCTGCCCAAGGAGGGTGGCATGTATCGCCGCAAGTTCCGTGACGAGAACTCCAGTTCGATCTATTTCCTGATCGAACCCGACTCGCCGACCAAGCTCCACCGGTTGCCCTGGCCCGAGATCTTCCATTTCTACGCCGGCGCCCCGGCCCGGATCCACATCCTCGGCCCGGAACCGGGCGCCGCCCGGCAGCCGACCTTGGGCATCGGGCTGGAGGAGGGCGAGCGTCCCCAGATCCTCGTCCCGGCGGCGAGCTGGCAGGCGGCGGAGACGACCGGCGCCTGGACCCTGCTCGGCACCACCATGGCCCCGGGCTTCGACTGGGACCGTTTCGAGCTCGGCAAACGCGAGCGGCTGCTCAAGTACTGGCCCGACCAGCGCGAAGTGATCGAGCACCACACCGTCGGCTGAGAAGCGGCTCAGTCCTCTTCGTAGAACCAGAGGTCGTCCAGGATCAGGCCCTCATGGACCGGGTCCGGCCGGCCCCGCTTGTTGGTCTGGACGATCAGGGTTTCGGTCTTCTTCTTGCCGCTGGCGTAGTTGAAGCGGATCCGGCCCCCGCGCAGGACCTTGTAGCGGCCCTTCTCGTTCGGCCCGAGGTTGCTGATCGCCACGTAGACGCCACCCGGGGTGCCGCCGGTCGTCAGCGATGACTTGGTCCGGCCGAAACGGCCGTCCTTGGTCATCAACAGGTACTCGGACCAGGTCGAGCAGTACGGGGTGATGCCGCAGGCGCCGTAGTAGCCGCGGTTGATCAGATCGGTCTGGAAGCGCGTGCCGGGCTTGGCCATCAGGCCCAGGTACCAGCTACTGCCGTCGCTCGGCCAGATGTCGTCGTCCATCTTCAACTTGAGCTTGCCGCCACGGTAGGTGCCGCGGACGTTGCCGATCCTCACCTTCCCCGAACGACGGTCGTAGCTGTAGCGGAGGCAGCCGGGCTGCATGTCGCCGTCCTTGACCTTCGCGGTGACCCGCCCGCAGGGCTTCAGGTCCGCGGCCGGGGTGCTCCAGCGCACGAACTTGCGGTTGGTGAAGTGGAGGAAGACGAGGTCGGGCGAGCGGTCGTACCGGTAGCTCTCGAAACCCCAGTAGATCTTGCCGGCCAGGCTGCCCGACGAGCGCGGGTGGGTCGGGTGCGACGGCTTCGGCTTCGGCACCTTGATCCGGAACGAGGTCGCGGCACCGGCCTTGACCTTCCGGCCGGTCACCTTGGCGGAAATCGAAACCTTGCCCTTGCCCCGGGCGGAGACCCTGATCCGGAAGCGGGCCGTGGCGGATTTTCCAGGCTTGATGGTGCCGAGCTTCTTGACCCTTGGCGTCAGGGACGCGGCGCCCCGCACCTTCGCCCGGACCACAACCTTGCGCGCGGCCGCCTTGCCCTTGTTGGCCACCCGGACGCTGATCAGCTTCGTGGCTCTCCGCTTCAAGGGGCCGACCTTGCCCATCTTCGCCGCCAGCCGCGGCTTCGGTGGCGGGGGCTTGACCGGGAAGGAGGCGGTCTCGTCGTAGACGGTGGCCGCGCTGTCCGGGTCGCTGAGGACCGCCACCGCGCAGTTGGGCTTGAGTCCCTTGAGGCGGGGATCGGAGGCTTTCAAGGTCAACGTCTTGTCGGAGACCTGGCGCGTCGCCTCATCCTGCTCCTCGGCCGGGCTCGACCCGTCCCGTTCGAGCAGCCAGATGGTCGATCCGTCCGGCAGGAAGGCCCCGAGCAGGATCATCGGCGCACCGCAACTGCCGTCGCTTGCGGTCCGGCCGAGCGCGGTGGTGACCTGGAGGCTGCCGGCCGGTGCCGCCCCGAGCCGGACGGTGAAGCTCACGCTTCCCTGCTGGTCGTCATAGCGGGCCTCGGTCCGGGTGATGTCCTGGCCGGGAGAAGGCCCGTCGCCGGAAGGGTCGGAGGCTGCTCCGGAAAAAGTCGTGGCCGAAGCAGCCGCGGGCAGGGCGAAGGCGACGACCAGCGTCGCCGCGAACAATGCGATCAATCCGTGGAGGACGGCCCCTGCACGTAGTTCCACGCCTCCTTTCTACCGCAAAGGCGTGGTTCGCAAACCACCGACCTCAGCTCACGGAGCTGAGGTCGACTCGAACCAATGTTCAAGCTCGATGTGACCTCAGCTCACGGAGCTGAGGTCGATCTCGCGCTTCAGGATCTTTCCGGTCGGGCCCTTGGGCAGTTCGTCGACGATCAGGATGTGGCGCGGGTACTTGTAGGCGGCGACACCGGCCTTGGCGTGCTCGCGCAACTCGTCCTCGGTCGCCGACTCGCCGTCCTTGAAGGCGATGATCGCGACGATTTCCTCGCCGAGCTCGTCGTGCGGGATACCCATGACGGCGGCCTCGGCGACGGCGGGATGCTCGTAGAGCACCTCTTCCACCTCGCGCGGGTAGACGTTGTAGCCGCCGCGCAGGATCATCTCCTTCTTGCGGTCTACGATCGAGTAGTAGCCGTCCTCGTCCACGGTGGCCATGTCCCCGGTCGCGAACCAGCCGTCGGCGTCGATCGCCTTCGCGGTGGCCTCCGGCATCTCCCAGTAGCCCTTCATCACGTTCGGGCCCTTGATCTGGAGCTCGCCGACGTCGCCGACCCCGAGCACGTTGCCTTCTTCGTCGACGATCCGCATCTCGACGTTGGTGATCGGCGTGCCGATCGTGCCCGGCTTGCGTTCCATGTCGACCCGCCCGAAGGAAGCGACCGGCGAGGTTTCGGAGAGCCCGTAACCCTCGAGGATCGGGGTGTTGAACTCGCTCTCGAAGGCGCGGATGATCTCGACCGGGAGGGCGGCGCCGCCGGAGACGCAGAGCCGCAGCGAGCTGATGTCGTAGTCAGCCCGGTTCGGTACCTGCAGCATCGCCGCGTACATGGTCGGGACGCCCTGGAAGATCGTGACCTTGTCCCGCTGGATGATCTCGAGTGCCTTCGAAGGATCGAAACGCGGCAGCAGGGTCAGTTCGGCCCCGACCGAGATCGCGCCGTTCATGGCGACCGTCTGGCCGAAGACGTGGAAGAGCGGCAGGCCGCCGAAGAACACGTCTTCCTCGTTCGGGGTGAAGAGGTCTTCGATCGAATCGATGTTCGAACGGATGTTGAAGTGGGTCAGCTCGGCGCCCTTGGGCTGGCCGGTCGTGCCCGAGGTGTAGAGGATTACCGCGGTGTCGTCCGGGGCCACCTCGACCACGTCCTCGAAGGGTTCGATGCCCGCGATCAGCTCGGTGACGTTGGTCGGGTTGATCGAGATCACTTCGACCCCGAGTTCGGCGGCCGCTTCCTCGGCGGCGGGGGCGAAGTCCTCCCAGACCGCGATCAGCTTGGCCCCCGAGTTGCCGAGGTAGTGCTTGACCTCACGCGCGGTCAGCAGCACGTTCATCGGCACCACCCGGGCGCCCATCCGCAACACCCCGAAATAGACCATCGGGAAATGGGGGACGTTCGGGAGCATGATCCCGACCCGGTCCCCGGCCTCGATGCCCTTCGATTGAAGTAGGCCGGCAACGAGCTTGCTGGTCTGGTCGAGCCCCGCGTAGGGGATCGCCACGTCATCCAGACGGATTGCGGTCCGCTCGGGGAATTTCTCTGCGGACTCGGTCAGCAGGGTGGCCAGATTCGGATTCAACTCGGTACCTCTCCCGGGGTAGATCAACGTCGAGACGAAGCCACGATTTCCGGCCTGCCTCCGTAGCTGGCATGCTACCCGCCATGAGCTTTTCGGAGAAGGTGGTGCTGATCACAGGGGGCGCCAACGGCTTCGGCCAGGCGACCGGAGCGCGGCTCGCAGGCGAAGGGGCACATGTGGTCCTGGCCGATATCGAGGAAGAGGCGGGGCGTGAGACGGCGGACGCGATCGGGGCCGAGTTCGTTCACTGCGACGTCCGCGACCCCGAGGCCAGCCTGGCCGCGGTCGATTTCGCGGTCAGGGAGTTCGGCGGGCTGGACGTCGCATTCCTCAACGCCGGCATCTCGACCGGCTGTGGCCTGGTCGAGACCTTCGACCTGGAGCTCTACCGCCGGGCGATGCAAGTCAACCTCGATGGCGTCGTCTTCGGGATCAATGCCGCGGTCCCGGCGATGCGGCGGCGGGGCGGCGGTTCGATCGTCGCCACCGCCTCGCTGGCCGGCTTGACGGCGGTCCCCTTCGACCCGATCTATGCGGCGAACAAGCACGGCGTGGTCGGCCTGGTCCGTTCGGCCGGCCCGGTCTACGCCCTGGAGAGCATCCGGGTCAATGCGATCTGCCCCGGCTTCGCCGACACCCGGATCATCGACGGTTTCAAGGCGGGGCTGGAGAGCGAAGGCATCCCGATCATCGAGGTCGACCACGTGGTCGACGGCATCGTCGACCTGATGGCCTCGCCCGACAGCGGCGTCTGCCACTTCGTCCAGGCCGGTCACGAGCCCCAGGAGTTTCGTTTCCGCAACATCCCCGGCCCTCGGGACAACTGACTCGCGAATTCGCCGACAGCGGAGTTTTCGGCAAATAGGTCTGACAACTCGGCTGTCGACGAGATCTGCCGCCGGGCAGATCTCAGGGCAGCGGGATCTTCTTGCCCGGGTTGAGCAGCAGCTTGGGGTCGAAGACCTTTTTGATCTCGGCTTGAAGGCGGACCGCGACCGGGCCGAGAGCGTCCTCGACATGGGCGGTCTTGAGCGAGCCGATACCGTGCTCGCCGCTGATCGAGCCGCCCAGCCGCATCGCCATGTCGAAGATCCCGGCCGCTGCCTCCTTGCCACGCTGCATCTGGTCTTCGTCCGAGAGGTCGACCAGGAAGCTCGAATGCAGGTTGCCGTCGCCGGCGTGCCCCCAGGAGCAGGCGGGCAAGCCGTGGCTTTCGCCGATCCTGACCGTCTCCTCGATCGCCTCGGCGAGGAGTTCGACCGGCACCACGACGTCTTCGGAGATCTTGCCGCCACGCTGGGCGGTGACCGCGATCGAGACGCCGTCGCGCCAGGTCCAGAAATCCCTGATCGCGGCGTGATCGACGATCGTCACCGGGGGCAGCAGCGCTCCCTCGGCCATCGCCTCGACCAGTTCACCGACCACTCGCGCCACCTCTTCGGCGGTGCCGTCCGTCTCGGCGATCACCGCCATCCCGGCCCGATCCGGGGCCATCGCGGGGAAGGATCCGAGGCTGGACTCGAGTGCCCCGCGATCGAGGAACTCGAGCGCGGTGGGCTGGATGCCGGAGCCCATGATCATCGCGATCGCGTCACAGCCGGCATGGGTGTCCTCGTAAAAACCGACCACGACGCTCCGTTCCTCGGGGGCCGGGACCAGCCTGAGCCAGGCCGAGGTGACGATCCCGAGGGTGCCTTCGGAGCCGATCATCAGGCTGGTCAGGTCGAGACCGGCCACGTTCTTGCGCAGCGGGCCGCCTGAGGTGAGGACCTCGCCGGGCGGAACCACCGCCTCGACCCCGGTCACCCAGCTCCCGGTCACGCCGTAGCGGAAGGCGTGGGGGCCACCGGCGTTGGTGGCGATATTGCCGCCGATCGTCGATTGCTCGCTGGCCCCGGGGTCGGGCGGGAAGAGCAGGCCGTTCTCGCGGGCGATCCGGTGGACGGTCCCGGTGCGCACCCCGGCCTCGACCTCCATGCGCCAGAGCTCGGGGTCGATCGAACGG
>MKST01000001.1:248604-271715 GCA_001897355.1 Solirubrobacterales bacterium 67-14
ATGCCCGTAGCACCAGGCGAGCACCTGCGCGACCTGTTCGGAATCCTCGGGGAGGACCAGCGCATCGGCCTCGCCCTTGAGCCCGCGGTTGCCGGTGCCGTCCTGCAAGGCGACCCTCATTTCGGGGCCGTCGGTGATGACTTGCCCGGGCGAGAGCAGCTTCGAAAGATCCGCCGCGAGGCTGCGGCTGGTGCTGCGGTTCTCGGAAATTCCCCTCTCCAATGCGGTTCTGCCTCTCCAATTCCGTTCTTGGACTTGCAATGTAGCCGGTAGTAGGTAATATGTTACCGGCTGTATCCAAGAAAGATCAAACCTTTGAGGAGAGGTGCGATGGCAGCGAACGATGTAACGGCAGGATCGGTCGGCAACCGGGGGGGGAAAATGCTGGCCGAACTCGTCCCCCAGAAACTGCTCCCGAAGAACCTCGGTGCGGGCGAACTGGTCACGGTCTACTTCGCGATCATCTTCGGGGCCTACGGTGCGTCCCAGATGGCGGCGGGTGGCTGGGCGGCAGTCTCGATGCTGCTGCTGGCGGCGGTGGTCTTCCTGGTTCCGGCGGCACTCGCCTCCTACGAGCTCGGCACCCTGTTCCCGGGCGAGGGCGGCATCTACATCTGGGCCGACAAGACGATGGGGAAGATCCACGGCTTCATCGCCGGCTGGCTTTCCTGGGTCGCGGTCTTCCTGCTCTTGCCCCTGGTCTCGACCGCCTTTGCGCAGCACCTCCAGGTCGCACTCGGAGTCGAGTGGCCGCTCTGGGCGACCGTCGTGCTCCAGGTCGCCGTGGTCTGCCTGATCACGATCCTCTGCCTGGCCAAGGTCGACGTGTCGCTCAGCCTGATCAAGAGGATCTTCTTCATCGCGGCAGGCACCGCGGTCGCGGTGCTGGTCTGCGGCATCGCCCACGTGATCTCGGACGGCAGCGCCAACCCGATCGGGTCGGTCAGCGACGTCGCCACGCTCAACCTGTCCACCTATGGCTTCATTTTCAGCGCCGCGGTGCTCTGGCTGCTCGGCGTGGAGACGCCGTTCAACATGGGTGCCGAGTTCAAGGACCAGAAGAAGGGCGTCGGCCAGATGCTGACGCTCGGTTCGATCGCCCTGCTGGTCGGCTACCTCTTCGGGATCATCGGCACCCTGCTGATCACCCCGGTGGCAGACATCAACCCGACCACCGGCATCGCCGAGGCGGTGAAATCGGTCTCCGGCTTCCTCGGGGTGATCGTCGCGCTCGGGATCTGCGCCGCCGTGCTCTCGCAGGGGCTCGCCTACATGAACGCGTACTCGCGCCTGCTTTTCGTCAGCGGCATCGAGCGGCGGTTGCCGCGGGTCTTCGCCCACGTCGGCCAGAAGTCGCAGCAGCCGGTTCCGGCGATCCTGCTCCAGGCGGTGATGGGGATCGCGGTGATCGCGCTCTTCTTCTCGCTCGGTTCGCTGAACACGGCCTTCCAGCTCTACCTGGCAACCCTGATCGTGGTCTGGTGCCTCTCGATCTTCTATCTCTACACGGGCATCATCCAGGCCCGCAAGAACTGGAAGTCGATGTACGAGGAGCGAGGTGACGCCGTCTGGAAGATCCCGGGCGGGACGGTCGGTCTGTGGATCACGGCGATCATCGGCGTGATCGGCAACATCGCGGCGATCTATTACGTGTTCGACCTGCCGTTCACCGACGAGATATCGGCCGGCGAGTGGCGGACCTGGGTCGCCGGGCTGGCGATCTTCGCCCTGGTCGTCGGCGTGATCGTGTTCATGGTCAGCGAGTCCAGGAACCGCGGAAAGTCGGTCGAGGACCAGCTCGCCGAGCTGGCCGTCGACGACGAACCGGTGGCGACATAGCCGTGCCGGGGGGTACCTTGAAACAGCAGCAGATTTCCGGGGGCCGTTCGGCCCCCGGAGGAAGGAGTGGGAAGTGGGACTGACCGGTGGTGAGTTCGTAGCCGAGTATCTGATCGCGGAGGGAGTGCCCTACGTGTTCGGCATCCCTGGCCACGGCGACATGGCGGCCTTTGACGCCTTCAAGGACCGGTCTGACCGGATCGAGATCATCGGCCCGCGGCACGAGCAGGCGGCCGCGCACATGGCCGACGCCTACTACCGGGCCTGTGGCGAGCCGCTGGCCACGATCACCTCGATCGGCCCGGGCTCGATGAACGTGGCGACCGGGCTCGGCACCGCCTTCGTCGACTCGATCCCGCTGATCTCCTTCACCGGCGGCCCCCAGACCTACATGCTGGGCCGCGGCGTCCTGCAGGAGCTGGAGCGCCAGCAGGACAACGTCTTCCCCCACATCATCCAGCCGATGGTCAAGCGGAACTGGGACGTCCAGCACGTCGACCTGCTGGCCGACGTGCTGCCCCGGGCCTTCAACAACATGCTCTCCGGCCGGCCCGGCCCGGTCCACATCGAACTGCCGATGGACGTCCAGGCCGAGATCACCGACTTGCCGGTACCGGACCCGACCGAGCGGCGGGCGACCTCCGGCGCCGTGCGGCCCGACCCGGACGCGATCGACCAGGCGGCGGCGAAGCTGCTCGGGGCCAAGCGCCCGGTGATCCTGGCCGGCGGCGGCTGCCTCGAAGCCAAGGCCTCGGCCGAGCTGAGGAAGGTGGCCGAGTACCTCGACGCGGCAGTGGTCGTGACCATGATGGGCAAGGGCGTCTTCCCCGAGGATCATCCGCTCGACGCCGAGCACACCGGCTCGAACGGCACCCTGGTCGGCAACCACATGACCAGGAACGCGGACGTGATCCTCGCGGTCGGCACTCGCTTCGCCGAGCAGACCTCGTCCTCGTTCATGGCCGGACAGTCCTTCTCGGTGCCGCCGACCGAGATCGTCCACCTCGACATCGACCCGACCGAGATCGGCAAGAACTACCCGACCGCGGTCGGCGCGGTCTGTGACGCCAAGGCCGGCCTGAACGACCTCTACGACGCCCTGGTAGACCACAACGGCAGCGAGGCGATCAGCCGGCCCGAGTACCGGGACGAGATCGCCAAGCTGCGCCAGCAGTGGCAGGAGATGTTGACCGGCCGCTGGACCGGCAAGCTCTCGCTCAGCCAGGTCCTGCACAAGTCCCGCGAGGTGCTGCCCCGCGAGGCGATCGCGATCGCCTCGGCCGGCCACCCGCAGATCCAGGCCTTCCAGGAGTTCCTCTCCTACGAGCCGCGGACCTGGCTCAGCCCGGGCGGCTACTCGACCATGGGCTACACGATGCCGGCCGCGATCGGGGCCAAGCTGGCCCGGCCGGACGTGCCGGTGGTCGGCTTCGCCGGCGACGGTGACCTGCAGCAGACGATCCAGGAGCTGGCGGTGGCGGCCGAGACCGGCGCGGCGGTGATCATCGCCTGCCTCAACAACACCGGCTGGATCTCGATCCGCGACTTCCAGCGCGGCATGTTCGGCGAGGACCGCGGCTTCGAGACCGAGTTCCGCTCCCGCAAGGGGGACCAGCTGATGCCGGTCGATTTCTGCGCGATCGCCAAGGCCTTCAACTGCGGCGCCGAGAAGGTGACCGAGGTGGGCGATATCGGGCCGTCCTTCGAGCGGGCGATGGCCTCCGAGGGGCCCTGCCTGATCGAGTTCGACCTCTCGCCCGATCCGGCCGACAGCGAAGGCGTGAACATCGGCCACTGGGACCTGCCGAAACCGGCCTACCTGCCCTGACCCATCGACCGAAGGAGCGAGCAGTGAACCACGACACTCCCGAAAGAGATCCGGCCGGCGCCGCCCAGCTGCTGCGCGACGAGTCGGACGCCCATGTCCTCAAGTGCATGGGTGACGTCGACATGGGGCTGGTCGGGGGCCAGGGGGTTCGGGTCCACGACGCCGACGGCAACGAGTACCTCGACGCGATCTCGGCCGAGTGGGTGCTCAACCTCGGCTTCCGCCACCCCGAGATCAAGCAGGCGATGGAGCAGCAGTTCGGCAAGATCGACTACGTCTCGCCGGTCTTCGAGGACGAGGCGAGGACCGCTTACGCAAAGAAACTCGCGGAACTGGCGCCCGGGGCTCTCTCCAAGGTCCTCTACGGACTTTCCGGCGCCTCGGCCGTGGAAGGCGCGATGCACCTGGCGATGCGGACGACCGGCGGAACTGACTTCGTCTGCCTCGACGCCGCCTTCCACGGCCGCACCTTCGCCACGATCGGGCTGACCTACGTCAACCCGGGCATGGTCGAAGGGGCCAACAAAGGGCTCGACCGCTACCTGCCGCGGCAGATGCGGGTGCCGACCTACAACTGCTACCGCTGCCCGCTCAACCTCGAGCCCGGCTCCTGTGACCTGGCCTGTGCGGACCACGTCGAGTGGGCCCTTGACAAGGGCCACCTGAACGGGCCGGCCGGCGTGATCGTTGAGCCGTTCCAGGCGAACGGCGGCATGGTGCCGGCTCCCGACGGCTACCTCGAGCGGGTTCACGAGATGGCCAAGGCCCACGACGTGCCGCTGATCGTCGACGAGATCCAGGGCGCGCTCTGCCGCTGCGGCCCGATGTACGCGAGCGAGCGGGCGGGGATCGAGCCAGAGATGATCATCCTCGGCAAGGCACTCGGTGGCGGGCTGCCGCTCTCGGCGACGATCACCACGCCCGAGTACGCCCACCTGCTGCCCTGGGAGTACGGCTTCACCCAGGCCGGCAACCCGATGGCCTGCGCGGCCGGGCTGGCCATGGTCGAGATCATGGTCCGCGACGACCTGCCCGAGAACTCGGAGCGGATCGGCACGATGATGATGGGCGAGCTGGAGAAGCTGAAGGACGAGTCGAAGCTGATCGGCGATGTCCGCGGCCAGGGCCTGATGATCGGAGTCGAGCTGGTCCGCGACAAGCAGACCAAGGAGCCGGCCTTCGAGGAGACCGACCAGCTGATGGCGGCCTGCCTCCAACACGGGCTGATGATCGGCAAGACCGGCCCCGTCTTCGGGGCGAACGGCAACGTCGCCAAGTTCAAGCCGGCGGTCAACGTGACCGAAGAGGACGCGATGGAGATGCTCGAACTCTTCACCCGGGCGCTCCGAGACGTCGAGGCGACGCTTTGAGCCGAGAGATCAGCTTCATCGCGGCCCTCGATTTCGAGGACCGCCCAGCGGCAGAAGTGCGCGACTCCCTGCTCGAGGCCGGCTACGACTCGGTCGAGTGGACGATGGCCCACGTCGACGAGTTGCTCGCACCGGCCTCGGCCCTGGCCTGCCAGCAGGACCTGGTCACCGGCGGCGAGTCGGCGGTCGAGGCCACCTTCCGGGCGATCGACGCGGCCGCGGAAGCGGGGATCGGCGTGGTCAACGTACTGACCGGGCCGAACCTCTGGGAAGAAGGCGCGGTTGACCGCGACGACGAGGAGGCCTGGGCCGCCGCGCTCGGCGGACTCGAGCGGATCAGCGAACGCGGCGGGCAGGCCGGCGTGGAGATCGGCCTCGAACCCTGCTGGGGCACCCTGGCCCACGACGCCGCAACCGCCCAGCGGGTGCTCGACGCGGTCGACGTCCAGGTCACCTTCGATCCCAGCCACTTCGTGATGACCGGCGACCCGATACCCGAGCTGATCGAGCGCTGGGGCGAGCGGATCGTCCACTTCCACCTCAAGGATGCCTTCGGCCGGCCGGGCATGGACGGCGAGGACTTCATCTTCTGCATGCTCGGCGAGGGCAAGGTGCCCTGGCCCGAGACCCTCGCCGCCCTCGACCGGATCGGCTACCAAGGGCCGATGTCGGTCGAGTTCGAGGCCTATCGCTACTACGAGCAGGTGCTCGGGGGCGACCCGATCGCCGCCGCCCGGCTGGCCCGGGGCCAGGTCGCCGCGCTGCTGGGGGAACCGTCGTGAAGGTCGCGCTCTGCGGGCTCGGCGAGATCGGCCAGATCCACCTGCGAGCGATCCGCGAGAGCGAGGCCGATCTGGTCGCGGTCTGCGAACTGGACCGGGAACTGGCCGCGAACTCGGTCGGCGACGAGGTGTCCGTATTCGCCGACGTGACGGAAATGATCGAAACGGCCGGACCGGATGCGGTCGACATCTGCCTGCCCCATCACCTCCATGTGCCCGTCGCCGTGGCGGCGATGGAGGGCGGCTGCGACGTGCTGCTCGAGAAGCCGATCGCGGTCGACCTGGCCGGGGCGGACGAGATCTCCCGGGTCGCAGCCGAGACCGGTCGCCGGGTCGGGATCTCTCATAACCAAGTCTTCTTCGGGCCACACCGACGCCTGCGCGAGATGATCGATTCCGGCGAGCTGGGGGAGATCCGCGCGATCTACGAACGGCTGTGGATGGGCGGCAAGTACGGCGGCTGGCGCGAGGATTCGAGCCAGGTCGGCGGCGGCCTGCTGATGGACGCCGGGGTCCACCGGATCTACATGGCCGAGTACCTGGGCGGCCCGGTCCGCTCGGTCAGCGCGGTGATGGACAAGCCCCGCTCCGAGGACGCTTTCGCGATCACGCTCGAGTACGAGAGTGGTGCGCTCGGGGTGATCCAGGGCGGCTATCACGGCCCCGACGGGGTCTTCGACGACCGGATCGAGATCCAGGCCTCGGCGGCGATGGTCGAGGTGCTCGGCTGCGAGGCCTTCTTCGAGGGCGACCTCGAAGGCGAGCCACGGCTTCGGTACCGGATCGGCGGCGAGTGGGCGGACGACACCGTGACCGGCGCCTGGGACGAGTCGGTGATCGCCTCGGTCCAGGCGCTCCTCGCCGACCTGGCGGCCGGCCGCGATCCCGAGGTCGGCCTGGCCGAGGGGCGTTCCGCGGTTGCCGTGGTCGAGGCCGCCTATCGTTCGGCGGAGACGGGCAGGGCCGTCGCGATCGGCGAACTGAACGAGAGGAACTCATGATGAGCAGCAGCACCGGAACCGAAGACAAGGGATCTCTCCGGGAGATCAAGGCCGAGTCGAGCCTGACCGCCCGGGTCCGTGAGTCGATCCGCCAAGCGATCATCGACGGCAGCCTCGAACCCGGTTCGCTCCACTCGGTCAAGTCGCTGGCCGACATCTTCAAGGTCTCCCGCACGCCGGTCCGCGAGGCACTGATCGACCTGGCCGGGGCCGACATGGTCGAGTTCGAACGCAACCGTGGCGTCCGGATCCTCGAGACTTCGGTTCACGACCTCGAGGAGATCCTCGTCCTGCGGATCCTGCTCGAAGTACCGGCCACCCACCGGGCCGCACAGCGCATCGACGCGGCCGGCCTGGAGGAGCTGCGGCAGGAGATGGACGCCATGGTCGAGGCCTCCGAAGAAGGTGACGAGCCGACGCTGATGCAGCACGACCGCCGCTTCCACGAGCTGATCAACACCGCCTCGGGCAACACCCGCCTGACCGAGTACGTCGATTCGCTGCGCGACCTGATCCTGACCCGTGGCGTCTCCACGGTCGACAACACCCGCTCGCTTTCCGAGATCGTCGACGAGCACGAAGTGATCGTCGCGGCGCTCGCCTCGGGTGACGCCGACGCGGCTGCCTCGGCGATGAAACGCCACCTGGTCAATACCGCTTCGCTGATGCTCGAGCAGGAGGGCGGTCGCAGCTCTTCGCTCAGCCTTGGCTGGGAGGACCTGGTCACCGGCTGATGGGCAAGCTGCTGAAACTTGCGATTGCGAGCTGGCGGCGCCAGAAGCTCCGCACCGCGATGACGGTCGGGTCGCTGGCCCTCTCGGTCGGTGCCGTGGTCTTCGTCTACTCGCTTTCGGTCGCCTTCGAGAGCTCCGGGTCGCAGGCGATCGAGTCGGCGATCGGCAAGGCCGACATCTGGGTCGTGCCGGCCAAGGGCGTCGAGGTCAACCGCAAGGACCAGCAGGTCGACGCGATCGGCCAGCTGCCCAGCGGGCTCGCGGCCAAGGTCGAAGGGATGCCCGCCGTGACCGCCGTGAAGCCGGTCACCGGGAGCGGCGAAGGCACGCTCCAGGTCACCTCTTCCGACCCCAAGCAGACCGCCGAAGCACTGAAGGCCGACGGCCTCACCGTCTCATCCGATCCGGGCCGTACCGCGGCCACCGCCGGGGCGCCGGCCCTCGCCTATCTGATCACCACCAGCAGCGACCGCTTCGGTGCCTACAGCTTCGCCCAGCAGTTCGAGGCGGTCCAGGTCAATGAGGTCGCCTCCAGCGTGCTCGGAGTGGTCGGCCGGGTCACCCTCGCGCTCGGCTTCCTCGCCGTGCTGACCTCGCTCCTGATCTCGATCGACGAGCGCCGCCGCGAGTTCGGCATCCTCGCCGCGGTCGGCATCACCGACGACGTGCTCTATCTCTTCCTGGTCGAGTCCGGGCTGCTGATCGCGCTCGGCCTGGTCGTCGGCGTGATCTTCGGTGGCGGCATGTTCGCGCTGCTGCTGCCGGGCATCTTCGCCCTCGGGACAGTCGGCAAGGCGGTGGCGCTGGTCTCGGTCTACTTCCCGATCATGCTCATCCTCGGGGCGCTCATCCCGGCCTGGCGGCTGCTCCAGAAGAGCCCCCTCGAACTGCTCAGGAGCTCCCCGTGATCCGTCCCCTCAGGTACTCGCTCAGGATGATCAGCCGTGCCCGCGGTTCGGCGCTGCTGCGATCCGGCGCGGTCGCAGTGGCGGCGGCGCTGACCTTCTTCGTGCTGGCCCAGAGCTCGACCGTGCGCGCCCAGGCGCAAGACCTCGCGGTCGGTGGGATCGGGGTCGACACGATCGAGCGGGCGACCATCTCCCTGACCATCATCGCGGTCATCGTCGGGGCGCTCCAGGTCGGCGTGCTGATGACCCGGGTGGTGCTGCAGCGCATGCAGGAGATCGGCGTCCTCAAGGCGGCCGGCATCTCCAGCCGGGACATCTTCCTCGTCTTTCTCTTCGAGTCCCTGATCTACGGGTTCGTGGGCGGGGTGATCGGCTGCCTGATCGGCCTCCTGATCGCCGTGTTCGGCCCGATGCCCGGGGGAGAAGAGATCCTGCGCGCCTTCGCGATCACGGTCGCTCTGTCCACGATCGTCGCCACCCTTGCCGGCCTCGCGCCGGCCCGCCGGGCGGTCCGCGCCCCGGCCGTAGAAGCAATCAACCACGCCTGGTGAGCCAAGAGATGTCGCCGGCCGAAGGAGATCCCATGAACGAAAACCAGGAAGCCCCAGATACCGGCCCGGAACCGGTCGTCGAGACCAGGGACCTTTGGAAGCTGTTCAAGCTCGGCGACGAGGTGGTCAAGGCGCTCAAGGGCGTGACTCTCGCGGTCGACCCGGGCGAGCTGGTCGTGATCATGGGTCCGAGCGGCAGCGGCAAGTCGACCATGCTCCACCTGATGGGCGGCCTCGAACGGCCGACCAAGGGCGAGATCATCCTCGAAGGCCAGCCGCTCTCCGGTCTCACGGAGAGTCAGCTCTCGACCATGCGGCACCGGGCAGTCGGCTTCATCTTCCAGTCCTACAACCTGATCCCGCTGCTGACCGCGACCGAGAACGTCGAGCTGCCGCTGGTCTTCGACGACGTCGACACGGACGAGGTCCGACGCAACTGCGCCGAGCTGCTGGAGAGGGTCGGCCTCGGCCACCGGCTCGACCACACCCCCAGCCGGATGTCCGGCGGTGAGCAGCAGCGGGTCGCGATCGCCCGCGCGCTGATCGGCCGGCCCCGCCTGCTCCTGGCCGACGAGCCGACCGCCAACCTGGACCACAAGAACGGCGAAGCGATCATCGAGCTATTGACCACGCTCAACCACGAGATGGGCATGACCACGGTCATCTCCACCCACGACCGGTCGGTTGCCGAACACGCCAGCCGGGTGATCGAGATGCGCGACGGCAAGGTCATCTCCGACTCGGGTCCGGGCCAGGCGACTTCTGACAACCACCTCGCCACCGCCTGACCGATGCCGACGATCAAGAGCATCAACCCGTTTGATCCCTCGGACGTGGTCGCCGAGGTGGAGGCCACCTCGGCCCCGCGGGTCGGGGAGGCACTCGCCGCCGGGGTCGAAGCCCAGCCCGGCTGGGCCGCCGACCCGATGGCCCGGGTGAAGGCGCTGACCATGCTCGCCGACGAGATCGAGGTCCGACGCCAGCGCTTCACCGACCTGATGGTCCGCGAAGTCGGCAAGCCCGAGCCCGAGGCGGCCGGGGAGGTCGACCGGGCGGTGGCGATCCTGCGGTTCTACTCACAGATTCCACTCGACCCGACCGGTGAGGTGGTCCCCGGGTCCGTGCCGGGCGCGCAGGTTCTGGTCGAGCGCCATCCGCTCGGTCTGGTGCTGGCGATCTGCCCCTGGAACTTTCCCCTGGCGATCCCGATCTGGAAGACGGCCCCGGCGATGGCCTACGGCAACACGGTCGTGATCAAGCCGGCCACCCCCGGCCTGGCGACCGCGAACCTGCTGGCCGAATGCGCGGCGGAGGCCCTGCCCGAGGGGGTGCTTCAGGTGCTGCCGCTTTCCGGGGCCGACGCCGGCCAGCTGCTCGACGACGAGCGGGTTGCCGCGGTGACCTTCACCGGTTCGACCGGGGTCGGGGTGCAGGTGGCCGAGCGGATGGCCCGGCGGGCCGCGCCGGCCCAGGCGGAGATGGGCGGCCAGAACGCGGCGATCGTGCTCGAAGACGCGGATCTCGACGCGGCCGCCGACGCGATCATCTCCGGCGCAATGGGCTACGCCGGCCAGAAGTGCACGGCGACCCGGCGGGTCGTCGCGGTCGCCCCGGTCCGGGTGGAGCTCGAAGCGAAACTGGCGGAGCGGGTCAGGGCCCTCTCGGTCGGTGATCCGGCCAGCCCGGGCGTGACCGTCGGCCCGCTGATCAGCGAGACGGCGGCCGGGGAGTTCGAGGCTGCCCGCTCGGCCGCGGTGGACGCCGGGGCAACCGAGATCGCCAGCGCCTCGGCACCGGGCGGCGCGGGCTACTTCGTCGCTCCCGCCCTGCTCCGGCAGGACGATCCGTCGGCCCCGGTCAACCAGGAGGAGACCTTCGGGCCGCTGCTCACCCTGATCGAGGTCGCCGACGAGGAGGCCGCGGTCGCCGCCGCCAACTCGACCCGCTTCGGTTTGGTCGGCGCGGTCCACGGCCGCGACCTCGGACGGGCCGCCCGGGTCGCCGGACGGATGACCACCGGCCTGCGCCGCGTCAACGCCCCGACCCCGGGCGTCGATTACTACGCCCCCTTCGGTGGCGAGGGCCAGTCCTCCTTCGGTCCCCGTGAACAGGGCCGGGCCGCCCGCGAGTTCTTCACTTCGAGCAGCACGACCACGATCATCCCGCTCGACTGACCTGAGCCACCAACCGATCCGAAGTGAGGAAAGTTGGCAACTATTGCCAACTTTCCTTACTTCGTTTACTTCAGGGCGGGGGCGAGCTCCCGGCCGATGATCTCGATCTGTTCGAGGTCGTCGTGGAGCAGGAGCTGGATCATCACCCGGTCGACGCCGGCGTCCCGCCACTCGGCCAGCTGCTCGACCACCCGGTCGGGCGAGCCCTTGAACTTGTAGTCGAGATCGTCCCCGATCCCGGCCTTCTCGCGGGCCAGCCGGAGCCGGTCATCGGCTTCCGTCTCGTCCCGTCCGAGGGCCGCGCCGGTCATCACCGAGAAACGGACCGTGGCCGGATCCCGGCCCGCCGCGCTCCAGGCCCCTTCGATCGCGGCCCGGCGCTCGCGTGCCTCCTCGAGAGTCGGGTTCGGCGTGTTGTACTCGGAGGCGAACCTGGCGGCCAGCGCCGCGCCCTTCGGGGCCGCGTTGCCACCCATGATCAGCGGCATCGGATCCTGGACCGGTTTCGGCTCGGCCTCGACCGGCGCCAGGTCGTAGTACTCGCCGTGGAACTCGAACTCGCCCTTGCCCCAGAGGCCCCTGATGACCTCCAACTGCTCCTCCAGGACCTTCATCCTGTCCCGGGTCGGCAGGAAGGGGAAACCGAAGGCGTCGTGTTCGGCCTGGTGCCAGCCGGCCCCGATCCCCGGTTCGATCCGGCCGCCGGAGATCTGGTCGGCGGTGGCGATCATCTTCGCCAGGATCGACGGATGCCGAAAGGAGGCGGGCGAGACCATGGTGCCGAGCCGCAGGGTGGAGGTGATCGCGGCCAGCCCGCTGATCGTGGCCCAGGCGTCCAGAGACTGGCGACCTTCGTTCGGAAACACCGAGAGGTAGTGGTCGGAACGGAAGAGGGCCGGGATCCCGTTCTCTTCGCAGCTCTTCGCGATCGCGGTCCAGCCCTCCCAGGAGACATCCTCCTGGCCTTCGATCATCACGCAGAGATCCATGCCGTCCAGGCTACCCGCGACGCAGCATCACAATCGGTATCAGGGCAATCAACACGTAGAGGCCGAGGCCGATCGTCTGGCCGACCGCCTGGCTCGTGGTGAAGCCGGTCAGGTGGCCGATGTGGAAGGCGAAGTGAAGTGCCTGGGCGATGATCCAGCCCCAGCAGAGCGGCACGACCAACTGCCTTGTCGGTTTGATCGTCGCCCAGATGAGCATCAGCGAGAAGCCGAGGTAGAGGCCGCCGACGTCGGTGATCAGGTGCTCGTTGTAGGGCGGCAGCAGTTTGACCAGGGCGGTGTAGAACGGGTAGTCGGTGTAGAAGGTCTCGGGCGCGAACGAGGCCGGGAGCCCGATCGAGAGCGCCGAGAGGGCCAGTACCCCGAGGCAGATCCGGATCACCGGCGAGTCGGCCGGCGGCTCCGCGGCCCGCTTCCTCGCCGGCTTCTTGCCGGCCGTCTTTCCCGCGGCTCCGGCTATTTCCCGAACCTCACGATCTGGTCCTCCATCGGCAGCGCACCGCGGTAGCGCCCGCGCAGCCGGTCGCGGGCTATGTCGGCTACTTCACCGGCTTGGAGCCCGGCCACGTTTCGGACCACTCCCTGGCCCCGGAAACCGCGGAAGACGAACGGCAGGCCGCTCGACTGGAGCGGCGAGGGCGAGTTCATGACGTGGAAGTGGAGGTGGGGGCCGTCGGTGTTGCCCGTGTTGCCCAGCAGTCCCAATACCTGGCCGGCCTTGACCTTCTGTCCACGCCGGACCCGGACGCTGCGGGTGGCGAGGTGAGCGTAGAACGCGTAGCGGCCGTGGCCGATGTTGACCACGACGTAGTTGCCGCCGGCCATCTGGATCGTCGCGTCCGGGGGCAGCGCACCCGGGACCTGTTCGGGCAGGTTCTGCCTTATCGCGACCACCTTTCCTGGCGCGGCCGCGCGGACCGGGGCCCAGTAGTAGCCGTAGCTGAAGAGGTCATTCAACGGCCCCGTGAAGAGCCGGTCCTGGCCGTTCAGCTGGACGAAGTCGATCGCGAAACGCTCTGGCACCCGGACCGTGCCGTCGATCGCCAGGGTCGCTCCGCGATGGGCGTTCATCGTGCAGCAGCCGTTCGCGGCCACCCACTCCGGACCCCGCAGGGGCGGGGTCAGCACGACGGGCTGCTGCCCCGACACCCTGGTCGAGACGCCGATGAAGGTCTGCCGGACCAGCTCGGAAGGGTTCCCCGGATCGGCCCAGGCGAGGCTGATCGCGTGACTGATCGCCTTGGGGCGCTTGCGGGACAGGCTGTAGGAGGCGTCGATGAAGATCATCGCGCTGCCGCCGGGGCCGAGCGTGGTCCCGGTTGCCCCCGAGTTGATCCGGGTCCGTTCTCCGAGCCGGTCGCCGGTGAAGGGGAGACCTAGTCGGTTGCCCTGGGCCCGCGGCGCGATCTTGCGGATCTCGACGTCCATTCCCGACTGGTTGACCGCCTGGATCTCGTAAACCATGTGCCGCCGGTTGTCGGCCCCGCGGACCGGGGCGGGCCGGTTCAGGACCTGGAAGTCGACCGGCGAGAGCACGGCGTCGTCATCGGGCCGGATCGCCGAGGCCGGCGAGGCCAAGGCGAAGAGCCCCAGCAGGACGGCAGTGAACAGAACCGGACGAAACGACAACCCCCGCGCATTCATGCCGCCAGCCTACCGGCCACGCCCGCGGCTCCCGGGCAGCGGAAATCAATCCTCGCGGAATTTTCAGCGGCGTCGGCGGATCAGGTTGGTGCGGGTCAGGCCACCGGCGACCGGCAGGCTGTAGAGGTCACCGTCGTTGGCCATCCAGAGCGGGCCGTCGAAGCGATCGGGCGCGTCGGCGAGAAAGACCTCTTCCAGCCCCTTCAGCGGCAGCGGCGGCACGATGTGGGTGATCGCCAAGGCACGTGCCCGGGCCTTCTGGGCGGCGTCGGCGGCCTGGGGTGCGGTCGCGTGGTAGTCGGTCACGTCGGCGAGGATCTTGCCCCGGGCCTGGTGGCCGGCCTCGGTCTGGGCGCGCGCGACCATCAGCAGCAGTTCCTCGGAGAGCGCATCGTGGACCAGCAGGTCGGTGTCCTTCGCCGCGGCGACCAGGTTCTCCGTATAGACGGTGTCGGCACTGATCACGGCGCTGCGGCCCTGGTAGTCGAAGCGGAACCCGACCACCGGCGCGACCGGCGAGTGGTCGACCTCGAAGGCGGTGACCACGAGCCCGTCCTGGTCCAGCACCACATTCGACTCGCCGGGCCCGGGAACCGGGAATTCCTCGGGCACCATCGCACCGATCGCCGGGTCGACGAAGTCCTCGCCGTGGTGGGCGGTACGGTAGCCGCGATCGAGACGGTAGGCCTCGTTGTATCCCGCGACCACTTCCTCGACGCCGGGAGGGCCGAGCACCCGCATCGGGGTGTCGCTTCCCTCCGCCACCCAGCGCTGAAGGTTGACCGAGCCCAGGCCGCCGATGTGGTCGGAGTGGAAGTGGGTCAGGAAGAGCAGCTCGATCCGGCCCGCGTCGATCCCCATCCGGTTGAGGGTCTCCGAGGCCCCCTCGCCGGCGTCGACCACATACACCTTGCCTCCGGCGATCACCGCCACGCAAGGGTTGCCGCGCTTCTCATCGGGCAACGGGGAGCCGGAGCCGACGATCGCGACGTGCAGACCGTCACCGAGCTCGGCGACCGGGTCGGCCGCGACGATCTCCGGCAGCTTCTTCTTGATCAGGGCAAGGGCGAGACGCGAGCGCAGGGAAGCCATGGCGTAAGCCTATAGTTGACGCGCGTCAGTTTCAAGCGGATGCGGTGAGATTGAAGTTCGGAGCGCTATGTGGCGAGAACTTCAACCTCGGTGCACTAGCCGCCGTGCATCTCCCGGGCGGCGACCGCCTTGACCGCCTCGGTCAGCTCTTCCAGGAGGGGTGAATCGAGGGTCCAGCGCTGCCAGTAGAGGGGCATCTCGACCGCCTCGCCGGGGACGAACTCGACCAGTTCGCCGCGCCCGATCTCGGCCTGGCATTGCTGGTCTGGCAGCAGGCCCCAGCCCAGCCCGAGCAGGATCGCCCGGGCGTAGTCGGCCGTGGTCGGGATGTAGTGCCGCGGCGCCCGCAGCGGTTTGCCGGTGAACTCGCGGTAGAAGCGGTCCTGGGTCTGGTCTTTGCGGTCGAAGTCGACCACGGTTGCCCGGCCGAGGTTGGCCGGCGTCGCCTCCCCTTCGAGTTGGGCCTCGAGGAACCGGGGCGAGCAGACCGCGCGGTAGGTCATCGTGCCGAGCAGCTCCGAGCGGCAGCCCTGGACCGCCTCGGAGTTCGAGGTCACGGCGGCCATCACCTTGCCGGCCCTGAGCAGCGAGGTCGTGTGCTCCTGGTCCTCGCGGAAGACCTCGAAGACGACCCCGGGTGAGTCGACCCGGGCCAGCGCTTCCATGAACCAGGTGCCGAGGCTGTCGGCGTTGATCGCGAGCGGCACCGTCACCGCGCCGCTAGAGCCTTCCTCCAAGGCCAGGGACCGCGCCGCTTCGTCCTCAAGCAGGCGCATCTGCCGGCCGAAGCGGAGTGCGATGTCGCCGGCCGCCGTCGGTTCGACCGGGTTGCTGCGCTGCACCAGCACCTGGCCGGTCGATCGTTCCATCGCCTTGACCCGTTGCGAGATCGCCGAGGGAGTGACCGAGAGCCGGCGGGCGGCCGCTTCGAAAGACCCTTCCTCGACCAGGGCGACGAGGGTCTCGAGGTGTTCCGTGCGGAAACTGGACATAAGTAATTCTAATGTTAGCTAAGTAAGTTTAGCTTGACTACAGATGTCCGCAGGCGCAGAATCGGACTCCCGATGAACGCTTCCCTGCTCCAGATGATGATGCTCGGCTTCGCCGCCAGCCTCACCCTGATCGTCGCGATCGGCGCCCAGAACGCCTACGTGCTGAGGCTCGGGGTGGAGGGCCGCGGCCGGATCCTGGTCACCGTCATCCTGATCTGCGCTTTCTCGGACGCGATCCTGATCTCGGCCGGGGTGGCCGGGATCGGCGCGGTGCTCGAAGCGGCACCGGCCGCGGTCGAGGTGGTGCGGGTGCTCGGCGCGGTCTTCCTCGTCTCCTATGGGGTCATGGCGGCCCGCCGGGCGCTGAACCCCCAGGGCATGACGGTCGACGACAGCCCGGCCAACGCCTCGATGAAGGCGATTGTCCTGACCACGCTGGCTTTCACCTGGCTCAACCCGCATGTCTATCTCGACACCGTGATGCTGATCGGCTCGATCGCCAACCAACAGGGTGGGGACGATCGTTGGTGGTGGGCCTTCGGCGCGATATGCGCTTCCTTCAGCTGGTTCTTCCTGCTCGGCTACGGCGCCCGCATGCTGAAGCCGCTCTTCGCCCGGCCGGCTGCCTGGCGGGTCCTCGACGGTCTGATCGCCGCGGTGATGGTCAGCCTGGGGGTCGGTCTGATCGCCGGGATCGCTTGATTCGACACCGCCTTCGGTGTAGGCTCGCGCACCCCGGATCACAGGGGTTCCGGGCGATAAAGGAGAACGATGTCTTCGATGGGGATGAAAAAGCCGCTGGTGCTGCTGGCGGCATTGCTCTTGGCATTTGCCGGATCGGCCTTCACGAACGAGGCGGCTTCTGCCCGTACCTATGTGCCCGCCTTCAGCGTGGTCAAGAAGGACAAGGGCCCGGTCTTCCGTGAGGGATGCCTGGTCGCCGGGCCGGCGGCCCGTTCCGGCCAGTGCTACTACGGTCGCACCAAGTCTCCGAACAAGGTGGTCATCTTCGGCGATTCGCATGCGCTGCAATGGACCCCCGCCCTGATCCGGATCGCCCACCAGCGCGACTGGCGGCTGATCGCCCTCCTCCACGCCAACTGCACAGCCGCCCAGGTCAGTGTCGACAAGCACTGCAACCGCTGGCGGCGCAATGCCTTCGCCCGGATCCGCAAGGAGAAGCCGGGGCTGATCATCGTCGCCAGCAACACCGGCCCGAACATGACCGTGCTCAGCGGCGGCCGGAGGCTCGGCCGCGCTGCCGCGGAGCCGCGCCTCGAGCGTGGCATGGCGGCCAGCTTCCGGGCGCTGCTGAAGACCGGCGCGAAGGTGACCCTGATGAGGGACATGGCGATGTCGAAGGACTTCCTGCCCTCGGTCTGCGTCTCCGAGAACCGGAGCAACCCGGGCGCCTGCACCTTCAAGGCCCGGCGGCCTCTTTCAATGTCTTACGACTTCAAGGCAGCACGCAGAGTCGGCGGCATCGAGGTGATCGATCCCCTGGCCAAGGTCTGTCCGCGGCATACTTGCCGCGCGGTCCACGGCAAGTACCTCAAGTTCCGTGACCGCTTCCACATCACCGCCACCTACTCGCGGCTGCTGGCGCCCTGGCTGGGGTCCAGGCTCCAGAACCCTTTTTGAGTAAGTACAGATGGTGAGACGAGCAGGTCCGGTCCTGGTCGCGGCCCTCTGCGTCGGGCTGCTGATCACGGCCGCGCCGGCCGGAGCCCGCTTCATCCCGGGCCTGAACCGGGTCGCCGCCGACAAGGGTGAGGTCTACCGCAAGGGCTGCATGAGCGGGCACGACCAGGTCCGCTCCGGACCCTGCCGGTTCGGGGACCGGGACTCGAACAAGAAGGTGGTCTTGTTCGGCGACTCCCACGCGATGCAGTGGGGACCGGGTTTGATCCTCCTCGCCGAGGAGAAAGGCTGGCAGGTGATCGCGCTGACCCGGGCCAGCTGCCCGGCATCCCTGGTCCACATCGATTACTTCTGCGACACCTGGCGTCGTAACTCGCTGCGGCGGATCCGCCGGATGCGGCCGGGCCTGGTGCTGGTCGCCTCGGCCGCCAATTTCGAGGCCTACGAGGCCGGCGACCTGGACCGCGAGGCCAGCGAGCACTACCTGGTCGACGGCATGATCAGGATCCTGCGTAAGCTGCGACGCTGGTCGCGCAAGACCGTGGTGATGCGGGATCAGGCGGTCACCCCCTTCAACGTGACCATGTGCCTGCGTTCGAATGTCGCGACCCCGGGCCGCTGCGGCTTTCGCTGGACGCGGCCGCTGGCCTTCGCCTACGACTACAAGGCGGCGCGCCGGGTCAAGAAGGTTCCGATCATCGACCCGCAGCCGATGCTCTGTCCGGGCGGCTGGTGCCACGCGGTCGACCACGACGTCCTGGTCTATCGCAACCAGGGACACCTCAGCGCCAGCTTCGTCCTCTCCAAGTATCAGTGGATCGGCCGCAAGCTCGGCGACCCCTGGCGCTAGCGCTTCGCCTTGTAGGTCACGTTCATGCGGTTCCTCAGGTCGATCGTCACCGGCTGGTTGATCGGCGGGCTCGGAGCGGTGTAACGCACGCCCGGTTGCGGCGTGGTTCCGGGGCCACCCGGGTTGTACATCGGGCTGTACCTGCCGGTCCCCGGCAGCCGCAGCAGACGGATCCGCTTGACTGCGGAAGCGGTGCCGTTGAGGATCACGTCGATCTGGTTGTCGTGATCTTCCTGGTAGCACTGGTCGTATGAGCTCTGCTTCTTGCCGAGCTCGGCCAGCCCGACCACCCGCAGCCAGCCGCGGCCGATCCGGTAGGTCCGGCCCTGCTTCTTGACCACGACCTTGCGCCCGCCCGGCGCCCGGGCGACGAGCCGGAAGTAACGCTCGAACTCATTCGGGCGCACCCCGCGGATCCCGTCCGGCGAGAAGCCGCCGGTGGTCAGCATCCGCAGCCGGAACTTGGCCCGCTTGCCGTAGAGGGCGCGGCCGTCGTTCGGCATGTTGCCGGCGAAGACCTTCGGAGCCCCTTCTCCCTTGGTCGACATCCGGGTCAGCTTGGCCGCGGTCAGTCGCGGGCCGGGCCGTTCGGAGGGCTTCGAGTACTCGTCGTAGGGGCTCTTGGTCGGGGCTGAGTACATGCCGACCGCACTGACCATCTTCCGCTTCCCCCGGCGGGTCTTGCCGACCAGCGTCAGGGGCGTGTCATCCCCGGCCACCACCTCGATCCGGGTCGGGAAGACCTGGTCCGGGTCGCCGGCGGGCAAGTCGTTGCCGAAGTCGCCGACCAGTACGACCGTGCTCCGCTCGTTGTATTCGAAGTTCGGGTTGAGCGCGGCCCCCTCGGGCACGACCTGCTCGCCGTTCGACTTGGTGACCAGGAAGTCGGCCGGGTCGATGCTGCTGGGGAGCACCGGCCAGCTGAACTCGAGCGGCATCCCGTCGCCGTAGTCGACCGGCCAGCCGTACGCGAAGCCGATACCGGTCGGGGAGGCGGCCGAGGAGTAGTCCCCGAGCGCGGGCTCGACCGAGCAGGTCAGGTCATCGAGCCAGGCGCCGTTCACATCCAGCACCGCCTGCCGGGCCTCGTCTACGGTCGGGTTGCCGTCCAGCCCGGGTACGCCGAGGATCGCGTTGAAGCCGAGCCCGCCGGCCAGCATCTGCGGCTTCCAGGTCCACATGTCGGCCCCGACCAGCACGTCCTTCTTGAGCAGTTGGCTGGTCGCCGTCGGATCCTCGGCTGAGGCCGTCGCCGGCGTGAGGAAGGCAAGGACCGCCAGGCAGACCGCCGCGATGATCGCCGTGGCCCCGTGCCGTGCCGCTGGTCTTTCGTTGCTCATGGGAGGGTTATAACAGGAAAAGTTGACGTGCGTCAACTTAAGCTTATGCGACCCAAGGCTTCGAGACGAACCGGTTGCCCGTGATGTAGAAGCGTCGAGCCATCTCGGTCGCCTTGGTGATGCCGACCCGGGTGGTTCGGGTCACCTCTTCATCTGGGCCTAGTTCGCCTCGCAGCAGCTTCAGCGGTTCCGCGCGCAGGTCGTGGCCGCGGAGGTCGAGGTCGACCGCCAGCGCCTGGCAGAGCTTGGCCGGCCCGTTGGTCGCGCCCACCCCGGTGACTCCCCGTCGATCCTCGATCGATTGCAGTCCCGTGACCGGCTCCGCCGCCCGGATCAGCGCCGCCGACCCGTAGCCGTCGACCCCGGTGACCACATTGCAGCAGTAGTGCATGCCGTAGGTGAAATACACGTAGAGGTGACCGGCCGGGCCGAACATGACCTCGGTCCGCGCGGTCTGCCCGCGGTAGGAGTGGCTGGCCGCATCCTCCTGGTCGTAGGCCTCGGTCTCGACGATCCGCACCACCACCCGCTCTCCCTCGATCGTCCGCTCGAGGAAGCATCCGAGCAGCTGTTCGGCCGCCTCCTCGGCCGTTAGGTCCAGAAAGTCTGGGAACTCGGCGTCGGCCAGCAGAGGATTTCCACCCGAAGTCGGGGTCGTCCGGTTCACATCCGCGATTGCTCGATCCTGTCGGGTCGGCATCGGAACATCGTAGTTCCTGGCTGGCCGCGTGCTCCGGCCAGTTTCGATCAGTCGCAGCCGTGATCGGCGGCTCGCTTCATCCGCTTGAAGAATGCCGGGTCGGCACTTCTCACCTTGGGTGTCAGCTCGCTCATGACCTCGCGCACCGAATCTCCGTCGGCCTCGGCCAGCGGCTTCTCGTGGCAGAGGATCATCAGAGCCTCCAGCTTCTCTTCGCCGGCCGGCTTCAGCGATCCGCTTGCGGCGGCGGCCGTCGCCACGGACCTGGCCTGGCTAACGGTCTCGAGCTCATCCGAGTCGAGTTCCGCAACTCCCCCACAGCCGGCAACCGCCAGCACCGCGCTGCCCACGGCAACTCCCAACACTCTCCTCAAAGTTTCCTCCTGGACGTGATCTGGACCGCCCGCACCCTACTCCCGGGGCCGGTCAACGGAGGGGGAGGGATTCGAACCCTCGAGACGCCGTAAGACGCCTGCTGGTTTTCAAGACCAGTGCATTCAACCGCTCTGCCACCCCTCCGTGGCCCGGTCGGGTCTGCCGATTCTGACAGGCTGGGCTAGAAGAGGAGCAGCAGGGAGCCGGCGACCAAAAGGAGGATCAGGATGACCACCGTGGCCCGGATCACCGCGCCGGACATCAAGACATCCGGGCTTCCCTCGGCGTGGTTGTCGATGCCGAGTTCTTCCATCTCCTGCTGAATCTCTTGCTCGGTCTCGAGGTGGTCGCTCATGCGGGCAAGTATCGCAGGCAGAGAGGCCTGTCAGGATGGTGTGCGTGCGTCGTCTGATCTTCCTCGCCTGTGCAGTGGTTTTCCTCGAGGTGACCTTCTATGCAGTGCTGACGCCGCTCCTTCCTAGCTACAAGAGCGACCTCCATCTCAGCGAGGCCGCAGTCGGTGTGCTGGTCGGCGCGCTTGCCGTGGGAGCGCTCGTGGCGTCGATTCCGGCCGGCTGGCTGGTTGCGCGGATCGGCGCCAGGACCACCGTCATCCTGGGGCTGGTCGGCATGGGGATCTTCAGCCCGCTTTTCGGCTTCTCGGATGACGTCGTCCTGCTGGACCTTTTCCGGTTCCTGCAAGGCGCTTCCGGGGCCATGCTCTGGGCCGGGGCCATCGCCTGGGTGGCGCTGGCCGCGCCCACGAACCGGCGGGGCGAGATGATCGGCATCGTCATGGCCGGGGCGGTGGTGGGCGAGCTCTGCGGCGCCCCGCTCGGGGCCGTGGCCCACGCGATCGGCACCGAGATCGTCTTCAGCGTGGTGCTGTTGGCGGCCGCTGTGCTGATCGGCTTGGCGCTCACCATCCCCGACGCGATCGACGTCGAAGCCCAGCCGCTGGCCGAGGCCTGGCATCGGATCCGCCACTCCGACGTGCCGATCGGGGTTCTGCTCATCGCCGCCCCCGCCTTCGCCTTCGGCGCGGTGGTGGTCGTCGCACCCCTCCACATGGACGATCTCGGTGCTTCGCCATTCCTGATCGCCGCCGCCTTCGCGGCCGGGGCGGTCGTCGAGAGCGTCGTCGGGCCGATGATCGGCCGGCTCAGCGACCGGGTCGGCCGCACCCTGCCGTACCGGATCGGCGTGGTCACCATCATCGTCGCGATCATCGCGCTCGGGGCCTTCGGCCTGCTGGAAGCGCTCTTCGCCAGCGTGGTGCTGCTCGCCTTCGGCGCCGGCATGGCCGCCACCCCGGCCAGCACCTTGATCACCGACCTCGCGACTGCGGCCGGGATCAACCAGGGCTTCGCGTCCGGGGCCTCGAACGTCGCCTGGGGAGGTGGCCAGGCCCTCGGGTCGCTGACCGCGGGCATTCTCGCCGGTGCTTCCGGGTACCTTCTGCCCTGTCTGGTCGTCGCGGCGTTCCTGGGCGTGGCCGGAACGGCGGCCCGTTCGCTCGGCGTCGGACCGCCGGTGATCTCGGGATTGAACGAGGAAGCAGGTACAGCCGATGGTGGGTGAGAACTACGACGCGAGAAGGCTCGGGCATGCCGGGCACGGCTGGACCAACTGGTCCGGGCACCAAAGCTGCCGGCCCCGGGACTTCATCAAGGTGAGCGGGGTAGGCGAGCTGGCCGAAGTGGTCGGCGAGGCCGGACAGGCCGGTCGCCAGATCACCACGGTCGGCTCCGGACACTCCTTCACCCCGACCGCCCTCTCCGACGACCTGCTGCTGGACATCACCAGCATCGCCGGGGTGATCTCGGTCGACCGCGCTTCGGGCCTGGTCGAGGTCGGGGCGGGCACGGTCCTCGCCGATCTCAACCGCGAACTCGACCGGCTCGGTCTGGCGATGCCGAACCTCGGTGACATCGACCGGCAGACGATCGCCGGCGCGATCTCGACCGGCACCCACGGCACCGGCCGGGCGCTGCCCAACATCTCCGCCCAGATCGAACGGATGAAGGTGATGGGTGCCGACGGCGAACTGCGCGAACTCGCCCCCGGCTCCGACGAGTTGCTGGCGGCCCGGGTCGCGGTCGGCTCGCTCGGGGGGATCGTCTCGGTCACGCTGCGCACCGTCCCGGCCTTCAACCTGCACCGGGTCGACGAGCCGATGGACCTCGACCAGGTATTGGCCGGATTCGACCGGATCACCGAGGAGAACGAGCACTTCGAGTTCTTCGTCTTCCCCTACACCCGGACTGCCCTGACCCTGAAGCG
>MKST01000001.1:271755-334524 GCA_001897355.1 Solirubrobacterales bacterium 67-14
CGGGCTCGGCGACCTCGCCCTCAGGCTGACCGGCCGTTTCCGCTCCAGCATCCCGAAGATGGCCCGCTTCTCGACCGCCTTCATGTCCCAGTCCGAGCAGGTCGACCGCTCACACCGGGTCTTCGCCAACTACCGGACGATCCGCTTCAACGAGATGGAGTACGCCCTGCCGGCCGAGGTCGGGCCGCAGGTGCTGGACCGGGTGCTGGCCCTGATCGAGTCCGAGGCCTTTCCTCTGGCGATGCCGATCGAGTGCCGCATCTCGGCCGGCGACGACGCGCTGATCAGCCAGGCCCACGAACGGCCCACCGTCTACATCGCCGTCCATCAGCACCAGACCATGGAGTACGAGCCCTACTTCCGCGAGATCGAGAAGATCTTCCGCGAGGTCGACGGCCGCCCCCATTGGGGCAAGCTCCACTTCCGCACCGCGGCGGACCTCGCCCCGAGCTTCCCGCGCTGGGAAGACTTCCAGGCGGTCCGCGATCGGCTTGACCCGGACCGCGTCTTCAGCAACGCCTATGTGACGAAAGTACTGGGCGATTAACGGACCCTAGGGTCCGTTTGGCTGTTACTATCCGGACCAATGAGTCCGTTTAGCAGTACCGCCTTCCCTGAAAACTCCCGTCCGCACCCGATGCGGAGCCTGTTGATCCTCGGCCTGGCCGCCCTCTCGTTCGCCCTCGCCCAGACCACCCTGATCCCGGCCCTGGCCGAGCTGATGGAGGAGTTCCACACCGATGCCACCGGGATCGCCTGGGTGTTGACCGGGTACTTGATCTCGGCCGCCATCTTCACCCCGATCTTCGGGCGGCTCGGCGACATGTTCGGCAAGCGCCGGCTGCTCGTCATCGCCCTCTTCATCTTCGCCGCCGGCTCCGCGGTCTCGGCCCTCGGGGACAGCGTCGCCGCGATCGTCGCGGGACGGGTCCTCCAGGGCGTCGGCGGCGGGATCTTCCCCCTCTGTTTCGGGATCATCCGGGACGAGTTCCCGCCCGAGCGGGTCTCCGCCTCGATCGGCTTGATGTCCGCCACGCTCGGAATCGGTGGCGGCGTCGGTCTGATCGTGGGCGGCCTGATCATCGACCACGCCAGCTACCACTGGATCTTCTGGCTCGGCGCCGGGATGGCGGTCGCCGCCGCGATCGCCGCGGTCATCTTCGTGCCGGAATCCCCGAACCGGATCCCGGCCAAGGTCGACTACCGCGGCGCGGCCGTGCTGGCGGTCGGGCTTTCGGTCCCGATGTACGCGATCTCCGAGGCCAACAACTGGGGCTGGGCCAGCACGAAGACGATCGGCCTGGTGCTGGCTGGCCTGGCCGTGCTCGGCTTCTGGGTCTGGCTTCAGAAACGGACCGACGACCCGCTCGCCGACGTCTCTCTGCTGGCCGAACCGACCGTGGCGATGACCAACATCGCGACGATCCTGATCGGCTTCGGGATGTTCGCTTCCTTCATCCTCATCCCCCAGCTGGTCGAAGCGCCGGACAACACCGGATACGGCTTCGGCTACACGGCGACCCAGGCCGGCCTGGTCATGTTGCCGGCGGCCCTGATGATGCTCTTCGCCGGCCCGCTCTCCGGCCGGCTCGGTGCCCGGTACGGCAACAAGGTGCCGCTCGCCCTCGGCGGCCTGGTCTGCGGGGTCGGGTTGGTCGGGTTGGGCCTGGACCACGGAGGCTCACTCAACATCGTGCTCTGGAACGTCCTCTCCTCGACCGGGGTCGGGCTGGCCTACGCCGCGATGCCGAACCTGATCATGGAAGCGGTCCCGGTCGAGCGGACCGGTGAGGCGACCGGCTTCAACGCCCTGATCCGCTCGGTCGGCTCTTCGCTCGGCTCGCAGGTCACGGCGTCGATCCTGACCGGGACGATCATCGCGGCGACCGGGTTCCCGACCAGCGAAGGGTTCAAGGTCGCCTTCCTCGTCGGGGCAGGCGTCTCGTTGATCGCCGGATTGCTGGCCCTGCTGATCCCAGGATCCGGCCATGGCCACCTGTCGGTGGCCGAGGAGATCGGCGCCGCCACGATCCTGCCCGACCCCGCCCTGGCGGCCGACAAGTAGTGGTTTCCGACGGTTCCGGACCCGTGGCCGAAGCGCCGGGCGAGGCGGAGCTGCCTCGGCGGGCCGACGCGGTCCGCAACCGGGAGAAGGTGATCGCCGCCGCCGAGCAGGTCTTTGCCGAGCACGGCATCGAGGCGGGCATCCCCGAGGTCGCGGAACGGGCCGGGGTCGGCAAGGGCACCGTCTACCGCAACTTCGAGACCAAGGACGACCTGGTCGCCGCGATCCTCACCCAGCGCATGCGTCGCCTCGACGAAGGGATCGTCGCGGCGCTGGAGAGCGACGACCCGGGCGCGGGCCTGCGGCAGGTGCTCCACGACGCGGCGGTCCGGGCCAGTCACCTGAGCTTCCCGGTCGGTTTCTACTGGCCCGGCAAGAACCCGGAACTGGACGAGGCCAAGGCGAACACCAAACGGCACATGGCCAAACTGGTCGCCGCCGCCAAGAAGCAGGGCGAGCTCCGAAAGGACGCCAAGCCGGACGAGATCTGGAACCTCTTCGGCGGCATCTGCCGCACCCTCACCGACGCCGGAGAGAAGGATCCGAAGGCCTGGCGCCGTCACACCGACCTGGTGATCGACGCCTTCCGGCCCTGACCGTTTCCCCGATTTGCAGGGCAAATCCACAATGGATTCGCGCCCTGTTCACATCGAATCCAAGGCGATTCGCAACTATTGCTTGCGTGATGCCGTCACATTCGCTAACTTGAACGTGCCAAAGCGTTTTGGTGAGCACCGAGGCGCCAGGCATCGAGCGAGAGGATCAGAGGTATGGCAGTCGATTTCCGACAACTGGCCAGCAAAGCGTCCGATCTGGTCGATCATGGCCAGACCCAGGGAGTGCCCTTGCGCTCCGTCGGCGGCGTGGCGATCTGGTCCAGCCTCCCCGAGGAGCTTCGCGCGGAGTACGAATCGGTCCGCGAGGGCCCCAAGGACCTCGACCTCGTCGCGCCGGAGGGAACCCCCGCCGAGGACATCAAGGCGGTCTTCGTGGCGCGCGGCTACGTGCCGGACGAGAGACTGATCGCCTGGCGGGGCAACGAGCGTCATCAGTACTTCGAGCTGGACGAGAACGGCGATCCGGTGGTTGACATCGACCTCTTCCTCGGGCTGCCGCCGGCCTGTCATCGCTTCGACCTGCCGGACGAGGAGTTCAACCGGCCGGGTGTGGCGCTCTCGGTCACCGAACTGCTGCTCCAGAAACTCCAGATCGTCGAGACCACGGACAAGGATCTGACCGACATCGCCTACCTGATGCTGGCCAACCCCGTGAGCCTCAACGGCTCCGGCATCGACGACTCCCGGATCGCCGGCCTCCTGAGCAAGGACTGGGGCTTTCACTACACCGCATCGAGAAACCTGGAGCGGGTCGCGGCGATCCTCGACCAGAAGATGGACGAGGCTTCGAGGCAGACGACGCAGGATCGGATCGGCGCTCTCGCAGGCGACTTGGAAGAGGCTCCCAAGTCACGCAAGTGGAAGATGCGGGCCAAGGTGGGGACCAGGGTCACCTGGTACGAAGAGGTCGAGGAACTGGACCGATAGCCGGTGGGGCCCACGGTCGACCCGGCGGAATCTTTTGAACTCCATGCCAAAACGCTTTAGCAAACACAACGAAACACGATTCAATCGGAGGAGAGATGTCAGATAAGCAAGCATCTACGGGGACCGATTCCGGATCTCTGGGGGTGTTCTCGCGGCGGTCGTCGGGGCTGGTCCGGCAGCTGTCGATCGTCGACATGACCTGGTACGGGATCCTCGCGGCGGGCGCCCTGTTCGGGCTCGTATACGTGTTCCCGGTGCCGCAGCTGTTCATGCCCGGGGTCAGCGTCCCGATCTCGGCGTTGATCGCCATGGTCATCATGATCCCGGTCTTCATCGTCTACGCCGGGTTCGGGTCCGCGATGCCCCGGATGGGAGGTGACTACCTCTATCAATCGCGCGCGCTCCATCCCGCGGTCGGCTTCACCTTCACCTTCGCCTGGGAAGTCTTCATGTGGATCACCTTCACGACCGTGGGCGGGATCGTTGTCAGTCAGCTCGGGCTCCAGCCGCTGCTCTACAACCTCGGGCTGACCTGGGACTCAACCTGGCTGATCGACAAGGCCAACTGGTTCGGCAGCCCCGACGGCCTGCTCGTCACCACCCTGGTCCTGGTCGTCCTGGCCTTCATCACCACGGTGCGGGGGATCGGCGTCTACCGGAAGGTCCAGCGCTGGTTCATCGTGCCGGCGATCCTGATCTCGAACCTGACGCTCTTGATCCTGCTGCTCCGTTCCAAGGATTCATTCCTCTCCCATTTCGACGCCTTCCACGAGAAGGCCTTCGGCATGGAGCACGCCTCGCAGAAGGTCACCGACTTCGCGACCTCGGCCGCGATCTCGGACCCGGGCTTCTCGCTGAAGTACACGGTCCTCTTCCTCTCCGTGACCGGCCTGATCTGGTACGTCGTCTTCGGCGCCCAGGGCCTGCTCGGTGAGACCAAGCAGGCGAACAACTTCGGCAAGCTCTTCAAGGCGTTCACGATCGGCGGGCTCTTCGTCGGCCTGTTCGCCTGGGTGTTGCCGACCTTCCTCTTCCAGAACATGGTCGGCGGCGACTTCATGTACGCCTACGCCAACGCAGCCGGCGTGAAGGGAGGGGTCCCGGTCGCCGCGGGAACCTCGATACCCAGTCTGGCGATGATGATGACCACGAGCCCGATCGTCTCGCTGCTGCTTTCGATCGGCTTCATCGCGGTCGGTTTCTACTTCGCCAACTGCGTCTTCATGAACATGACCCGGGTGCTCAGCGCCATGGGCATGGACCGGACCCTGCCCGAGTGGTTCTCGCGGGTCTCGCAGAAGTTCCACGCCCCGGTCAACGCGGCGATCTTCTACTTCATCGTCGCGGTCGGCATCAACTTCCTCTTCCGGTATGACGAGGAAGCCCAGAGCACGATCGTGCTCGGCGGCGCCTTCACCAGCGTCGGCGTGATCGCGGTGACCAGCCTCTCGGCGATCTTCTTCGTCAAGCGGGCCAAGCACGTCTACGACGTCTCACCGGTCGCCAAGCACAGGCTCTTCGGCCTGCCCCTGATCGCGGTCGCCGGCGCCGTCTCGTTCATATGCGCCGGCGGCGTGACCGTGGCCAACCTGTTCGTACCCGAACTCGGGTTCACGACGGGCTGGGCCCGGACCCTGCTGCTGATCAGCCTGGTCGTCTCGGCGATCTGGTTCTTCGCCTACCGGGCCTGGCAGAAGAGCCGTGGCGTCGACATCGACCTCACCTTCAAAGAGATCCCGCCGGAGTAGGCCTTGGGATTTTTCGGAAAGAAGAGTTCGGACAAGGCGAACAGGAAGAAGATCCTGTTCGCCACAGATCTCCACGGCAGCGAATACACCTTCGCCAAGCTGATCAAGGTCCTCGACCTGTGGAGCCCCGATGCCCTGGTGCTCGGCGGCGACGTGGCCGGCAAGGGCTTGCTCCCCGTCCTCGTCGAGGGCGACACCGCGCGGATGCGCTGGATGGGCGAGGAGCACGCGGTTCCCCTGGCCGAGATCGAGCAGCACGAGGCGAGGGCGAACCAGCTCGGCTTCTACCCGTATCGGGTCGACGCCGAAGGCCTGGAACGGCTGAGGAACGACGAGGAGTTCAAGGACGACGTGTTCGAACGCCTGATGCTGGAGCGCTGGGCCGAGTGGCTGGAACGCCTCGAGGCGCGCTGCGCGGAACTCCAGATCCCGGCCTACGTGATCGCCGGCAACGACGATCCCTGGTCGCTGGACGAGCTCAACGAACAGAAGCGCGAATGGGTCACCGGCGCCGACGGCAAGGTGGTGCCCCTGCTGGATCACTGGCAGCTGCTCTCGATCGGGCTGGCCAACGAGACGCCCTGGCAATGTCCCCGGGACGTCTCCGAGGAGCGCCTGGCCGGCGAGCTCGACCAGCTCGCAGCCCAGGTCGATGACTTCGACAACGTGGTCGCCAACATCCACGTGCCGCCATACGGATCGAGCCTCGACATCGCGCCGGAGCTCGACACCAGCGTCAGCCCGCCCCGGCCGATCGCCGGTTCGACCGTGCCGGTCGGCTCGGTCGCCTCGAGGGAGTTCCTCGAGAAGTACCAGCCGCTGCTCTCCCTCCACGGGCACATCCACGAATCGCCCGGGAAGGCGAGCATCGGCAAGACCTACGCACTCAACCCTGGAAGCGAGTTCGCGGAGGGAATCCTCCGCGCGGTCCTGGTCACGATCGAGCCCGGCCGGGTGGTCGGGCATCAGTTCGTGAGCGGATAGCCACATGAAAAAAAGGAGCAGCAGCGCATGAATGACACCGAGAAGATCAGCGGCATCCCGCGAGGGGAGTTCGCCGAACGCCGAGCCGAACTGCGGCGGCGACTTGCGGAACGTGACCTGGACGGTGTCTTGGTGGTCAGCCGTGGGGCGAACGGAGCCGACTGGGGGGCTGACGTGGTCTACCTGACCAACCACTATTCGCCTTTCCCGCAGATCCCGGACCGTCCCCCGATGTGGTCCGGCCGCGGATCGGCCTCGGTGGTCATGCCGGTCGACGAGGACGCGACGTTGGTGGTCGAGATCCCGGACTGGCGTCAAGACCTGGTGGTCTGCGACGACGTCCGCTTCGCCGGCGACCTGTGGGCCGGCACGATCGACGCCCTCGCCGCGCGCGGTCTCGGCTCGGGCAAGATCGGGCTGATCGGCCGCGAGAGCCTGCCCTACATCGCGATCGACCGCATCACCTCGGAGCTGCCGGACCTGGAGTTCGAGTGGGTCGACGACATCATCGAGTCGATGCGCCTGATCAAGTCCCCGGCCGAGCTCGACCTGGTTCGCGAGTCGGTCCGGGTCGGATCGGAGATGGTCGCGGCCTTCCTCGAGGCAGCGGTGCCAGGCGCGACCGAGGCCGACTGCGTGGTCGCGGCCTTCAGCAAGGGCGTGCCGCAGGGTGCCTTCCCGCTCGACATCCCGGTCACCTCCGGTGAGCACATCGACCATTTCCAATGGGACCGGATGCCGTCGTGGGACCACAAGCGCAAGCTCCAGCCGGGCGACATGATCCATCCCGACATGTACGGGACGGTCAACGGCTACTTTTACGACATGGTCCGGACCACGGTGGCGGGACGCAAAGTGACCGACGCGCAGCGCGAGGTCCTGGAAGCGCCGATCGCCCTGGTCGAGCACGTCGTCGATGGGATGAAGCCCGGCGTCACCGCCGGCGAGCTTTTCGAGCTCGGCGCGAATTGGCTGGCCGAGCACGACTTCGAGGTGCCGGGCCGGGAGGCGGAGGGCAACTTCGCCCAGAGCTTCCCGTCCTTCGGCCACAGCATGGGTCTCGCTTGGGAGCATCCCTTCGTCTGCCCGAATGAGCCGACCAAGCTCGAGCCGGGGATGGTCTTTGCGATCGAGGTCGAGATCGGAAGGCCGGGAGCCGGCACCGGCGCCTTCGAGCACGACGTGATCGTGACCGAGGACGGCGTCGAAAACCTGACTGACGGCCTCCAGCGGGTCTGGTGGGAATAGTCAGTTGAGCGAGTCCGCCGACATCCGGATCGCACCGATCGGAATCACCGGTCGTCCGACTCCTGACGGAAACGATGCGAGCGGACTCCTGGACGCGATCGGCGCGGCCGCCGAGGCCGGTGCCGATCTCGTCCTGCTCCCCCAGCTCAGCTTCTCTCTCTACTTCCCGGCCCTCAGGGACCGGGAGGGGCTGGAGCTGGGGGAGAGATTTCCTTCGCCGCGGATGTCCGCGGCACGCGACGCCGCGGCCGGATCCTTGCTGGCGGCGACCGCCTACGAATGCGAAGGGGAGGGTGTCTTCTACGTGACCGGGGAACTCGGCTCGGCCGCCGGCGGCACCGTCCTCTCACAACGGCAGCATCATCCTGAGGCCGCGGTCGGCCGTTACGAGCAGATGTTCTTCTCACCCGGCCACGAAGAGCGCACCGTCGTCGGTCTGCCATGGGGCAGGACGGGGATGCTGATCGGCCAGGACGCCCGCTGCCCAAACGCCTGGGCGGACCTGAAGCGAGCCGGCGCCGAACTGGTGCTGGTTGCGGTCAGCGAGACCGCCGACGGCTGGCAGGGCACCCGCCGGATCGCGTCGGGGTTCTCGACTGTCCACGGGATCCCGGTCTGCGCGGTCAACCGGGCACCGGCCCCCGACGAGCCAGACTTCGCCGGCGGCTCGTTCGCCTGCGACTCCTCCGGTTCCGAGGTGACCGCTGACCAGAACGGCCTCGTCGTCCTTTCCATCCCCGAATCCGGGAGCGAATCATGAGTGAAGAAAGCGCGGAGATCGGCCAGGTCGAGGGCGTCGGGTCGGTCGAGCACGCCTACTACGAGCGCAGCGAGCCCCTGACCGGGGTGGTCCTGCTCCCGGGTCAGGAGGAGCACGACACCGGCGAGCACCCCGAGAACATCCGGCGTCTTCCCCCGGTCGTGAAACGGCTGCGGGAGAGCGATGACTGGGAGAAGCTCTTCGTCATGCACCCTCGCAGCGCCCGGGTCGAGGACATCGTCCGCTCGCACACCGGCGAGTACGTCGAGTCGATCCGCCGCGCCTCGATCGACGGGCCCGCCTGGCTCGACACGGACACGAAGGCGGGGCCGGGCAGCTTCGAGCTCGCCCTCCGATCATCCGGCGCGGCGCTGACCGCCGTCGATGCCGTCGCGATGGAGGCCTACTGGCAGCCGGACAGCCTGTTCGCCCTGATCCGCCCACCTGGCCATCACGCGACGCCCGACCGGGCGATGGGTTTCTGTCTCTTCAACCACGCCTCGGTCGCGGCCCGCTACGCGCAGGCGCACTACCCGATCGAGCGGGTGGCGATAGTCGACTGGGACGTCCACCATGGCAACGGGATCCAGGACATCCATTTCGAGGACCCGTCGGTTCTCTACGTCTCACTCCACCAGTGGCCGCTCTATCCGGGCACCGGATCGGTCGACGAGGTCGGGGCGGGCGAGGGCAAGGGTTTCAACGTCAACCTGCCGATGCCTCCCGGCTCCGGCGACCGCGAGTACGGCGAGGCCTTCGATGCGGTGGTCGAGCCGATCCTCGAGCAGTTCGATCCCCAGCTGCTGATCGTCTCGGCCGGCCAGGACGGGCACGCCGCCGACACGCTCTCGAATCAGATGATCTCCGCAGCCGGCTTTCGCGACATGGCGGCGCGCATGGCTGCCTTCACCGACGCCCGAGGGATCGGCCTGGTCGTCCTCCACGAGGGCGGGTACAACGTCTCGACCCTGCCCCAGCTCGATCACGCGATCCTCGGCGGGTTGGGATCCTTCCCGACCGACCTCGAGGACGTCTTCGCCGAAGGCGCTCGCCCGGCCGAAGGCTGGTCCGAGCGGCTGGCCGAGATCCTCTCGGTCCAGCGGGAATTCTGGCCGGGTCTGGGGAGCTGATGGCGGCACCGCTTCGCCTGGTCGTCTGGCCCGGCATGCCCGACCGAGGCGCGCTCGAGGAGGCAGGCAAGCGGATCGGGAGGGAGCTCGAGATCGAGGTCGTCAGCTCGAACGAAGGCCTGGAGGATCTGCTCGAGTCCGAACCGCCCTTCGACCTGATCACCCCCTCGGACTACCTGGTCGAGAAGCTCGTCGCCGAAGGTCGCCTGATCGACCTGTCGGAACGGTTCGAGGGCCGGCGCGCCGATTTCGAGGATTGGGCGAGGAACCCTTCCTGGGATCCCGACGAAAGGTTCTGCGTGCCGCTCGCCTTCGGCACGACCGGGCTGCTCCACTCCTCGAGCCGACTGCCGGGGGTCGAGTTCTGGTCACAGTTCTTCGACCCGGACGAAAGAACGACGGTGGGGCTGCTCGACGAGGTAAGGGAAGTGGTCGGCGCGGCTCTGATCACCGCGGGCCACTCGCCGAACGAAACCGCTGTCGGCCCGCTCGCGGACGCAGCCCTGCTGCTCGACGCGCAACGCGACTCGGTCGGTTCGGTCTCCAGCGACGATTTCACCGGACCGGTGGAGCGGGGCGAGGTGGACGTCCACCAGGCCTGGAGCGGGCCCGCCTCGCTCAGTGTCCGGCAGAACCCGGATCTCGCTTACGTCGTGCCGCGGGAAGGAGCGCTGCTGTGGGTGACCACCGGGGCGATCCCGGTCGACGCACCAGATCCGAAAGCGGCATCCCGCCTGCTGGAGACTTTGATCGAACCTGAGCTTGCCTCGCTGGCGGTGGTCAACGGCGGCTACTCGACACCGAACCGGCGAGCGAGGGAAGTCCTTTCGCCGGAACTCCGGGCCGACCGGGCCCTGTTCCCGGACGAAGAGACCATCATCCGCTGCCAGGTGCTTTCGAGCTTGAGCGCGGAGGGCGAACGGGCGATGGCCGACCTGCTCGACCGCCACGCCGGCGGTCAGGGGCGCGAGGTCGACTCGCGGACCTGAAGCTCGGCCGGCACGATCTCGCCGACCGGCGGCTTGACTTCCCCGTTGAGCAGCCCGACCAGCATCTTGATCGCCCGCGACCCGAGTTCACGGGGATGGTTCTCGATCGCGGTCAGGGTCGGCGTGGCGCTGCGCATTCCCTGGCTGTCCACCGTCGCGACGATGCCGAGGTCGTCCGGGACCTTCAACCCCAGGGCACCGGCAACCCGCAGCGCGCCGAGGGCGAAGACGTCGAAGCTGGTGTAGATCGAGTCGGGTGGGGAGTTCCGCTCCAGCAGGCGCCGGGCGGTCTTCATCGCGACATCGGCGGTCGGGTTCGCTTTGACCTCCTCGATGATCGACTCGCTTCCCCTCTCGGCCACCCAGCGCTCGTATGCCTCGATCGTGTCCGCGGCGTAGGAGCGGTCCCTCGTGCCGGTGATCAGCGCGGGCCGCCGGTAGCCACGGTCCTCGAGGTGGTCGAGCACCTCGACCGTGAGGGTGGGGAGGTCGTTGTCGACCCAGCCGGCGACCTTTTTGAGGCTTTTCATCGCCCGGCCGGCGGTGACCACGATTCCGCCCGCCTCGCTGACCGTGTCCATCAAGGGCTCGTTGCCGATCGGGTCGAGGATCAGGGCGCCGTCAGCCGGGAATCGCGTGAGCTGATGGGTCACGTCCGGGGGCGTGAGGATCGGCATGTAGCCCAGTTCGAGCGCCGTGGCGGAGGCGCTGTTCAGCAGGTCGATGTAGTAGGCGGAATCGACGCCGACGATGTCCGGGCCGTAGCCGGAGACCTGCAGGGCGATGGTCTTGTTGAGCCCGGTGGCGAGACGCTGGGCGTGAACGTTGGCCGAGTACCCGAGCCGCTCGGCGATCTCGATCACCCGTTCCTTGGTTTCGGGAAGCACGCGCCCGCGATCGTTCAGCGAGTGGGACACGGTCGTGATCGACACGCCGGCCTCGCGGGCGACATCGTGGATGCTCGGACGTCGCCGGGGTGGCGTGCTCATCGGTTTGTTTTACCAGTCCGATCGGGTGCCAAATCGGTTTGGGGGTCCGCCGGCGTCACCAGAAGATCATCGGCGTCTTGGTCAGCAGTTCGGCTCCCTCCGCGGTCACGATCAGGTTCTGTTCGAAACCGGCGCTGCCGACCCCGTCATGGGCCAGGAAGGCCTCGATCCCGAGGACCGAGTTCTCCTCGAAGACCTCGTCTCCGTCGAGCAGGTCGGTGCCGATCCAGGGGAACTGCCAGAAGTGCCCGATGCCGTGGCCGTAGATCGGCCACATCTCACCGGCCTGGTCCTTGGCCCCGCCGGCTTCTTCGGTCAGGCGGTCGCCGAGCCGGCAGGCCTCCATGATCGACACCCCGGGCTTGATCATCTCGATGATCGAGTCGACGATGCCGGCGGTCGCCTCGACCAGTTCCTTCTGGGCGGCGTTCGCGTTGGCCGGGTCGCAGACCGAGGTTCGTCCCGGGTCGAGCCAGTAGCCCTGCCAGATCGGCCCGTAGACCCAGCCCCGGACCATGTCTCCCGGGGCGGGCGCATCGAGGCTGTATCCGGTCAGCGGGTTGCGGCAGAAAGTCTGGATCGAGTCGCCGTGCGAGACCGGGATCATGTGGTACGCGCCCCCGCGGCTGATCACTTCCGATGCGGCGGCAGCGGCCGCCTCGGCCTCCGGCTTGCCGGTCAGCAGGCCGTCGAAGAGCGCGTTCAAGCCGTGGGTCACGATCTCGCCGGCTTCCCGGTAGCAGTCGAGTTCACGGGCGCTCTTGAGCTGACGCACCCGCTCGACCAGCTGATCGTCCTCGACCCACTCGACCGCCGGGGTAGCCGCCTCGAACAGGCGCCAATACTTGACCGGGAGAAAGTCCGTCCCGCAGATCCCGACCCTGCCGGTCAGGCCCAGGCGGTTGACCGCTTCGGCCACGCCTTCGGGCACGTTCCAGTGCCACTCGACCTTGTCGGTCGCGAGCAGGCTGGGTGGGGTCTCCGCCTCGTCGGTGTGGAGCTCCGGCGGCTCGCCGGCGCTCAGGATCGCCGCCGCGAACCCGCGTCCGGTCCAGAGTTTCGTGTCCTGTTCATGCCCGGAATGGGTCGAGTAGAAGTTGGTCAGGTAGTGGATGTCGCCGTAGCGCTCGTACGTTCCGGCCGAACGCCCCCACACCACCAGCGAGTCGAATCCCCGCCGCTCCATCTCCTCGTAGACCCGGGCCCAGCGGCCCTCGTACTCGTCGATCGGAAAATACAAATCGCCTGCCATCAGGGGCCTCCTCGCGTAGCAACTCCGCCAACCTCGAGGTCAACCTATCAAAATTTGCCAAAACGTTTTGGTCGTCTTGCGAAAAGGGTCCGCGGAAGCCCGGGAAGCGCCGTCGGGCGGCCCCTCGGCGCTGCTCAGAGGAAGGTCTTGCCCTCGCCCCGGTAGGTCGGGACCTCGTCGACGATCTCGTCGCCCTCGATCAGGATCAGCGACTCGAACCGCTCGCAGAGCTCACCCGCCTTGGCGTGGCGGAGATAGACGTCGTCACCGATCGAGAGTGAATCCGCGGCCTCCCCGACCAGCGGCGTCTGGACCTCGCCGGCCCCTTCCTCATCCTCGAACTTCAGTCTCTCCGGCAGCCAGGGCACGGGCATTCGCCCCGGATCCATCGGCCCGGAGGCGAGATAACCGCCGCCCAGGGCGGTGACGACCCCGGGACCGGGCCGTCTGACGACCGGCAGGGCGTAGCCGGCCGCGGGGCGGAAGCTCAGGGCCGAGTAGTTGTCGAACTGGGCCGGGGCGAAGAACCCCGAACCGGCGGTCACCTCGGTCACCGCTTCCTCGGCCGAGGTCGAATCGAGCGATCCGGTGCCACCGCCGTTGACGATCTCGACCGCGGCGATCTCGCGGATCTTGGCGACGGCCTCGGCCCGTCGCTCGGCGATCTCGGCCCGCGACTTCTTCTGCATCCAGCGGATCGCCCGGGAGCGCAGAGGGCGGCCGGGAACCCGGTCGCCGACTCCGGCGACCTGGCCTTCGTAGGCCATCAATGCGACCAGCTCCAGCTTCTCCCGCCGGCCGATCTCCTCGGCCAAGGCGACCGCCTGCTCCGGCGAGTGGATCGGCGAGCGGCGCGGACCAGCCTTGAGCCGGCCGCGGAAGGCCCACCAGCCGGCGTCGAGGTCGAGGCAGAGTCGGACCGGCGCGGCCTGCGCCCCCAGAACCGACTCGATCAGGTCCAGGTGCTCCACGCAGTCGACCATCACGATCGGTGCGGCGCCCGGGCTGGCGACCGACCGCAGGGCAAGGTCCGCGAGGGCTTCGAGATCCGTGGTCGGATAGGCCAGCAGCAGGTTCTCGAACCCGGTCTCGGCCAGCCAGAGGGTTTCCGGCAGGGTGAAGGTCATCAGGCCGCGGAAGCGCTCGTCCCGGCCCAGGATCTGCTCGATCAGCGGCCGGCAGCGCAGCGACTTGGTCGCCACCCGGACCGGCTTCTCCCCGGATCGCTCGAGGATCGAATCGGAGTTCGCCCACATCGCGTCCAGGTCGACGAAGGCGAAGGGCGCCTGGACTCCTCCGAAGATCTCCTCCAGTTCGGCGTGGGTGCGAGTGGTCGACTCAACCATCACCGCAGAGTAAACCGGGGGTCCGGCGCCAAGGCGGCGCCGGCTTCGGCTCAGCGCCTCAGTTTCATCCTTCGGCTGACCTTGCCGGCGTTGCCCGGCTTCAGCACGACGGCGACCTTCAGGGCACGTGACCTGGCGAGCAGCTTTCGTCCCAGGCGGTTGAAGCTCGCCGCGCCGGCCGATTTCTTGCCGACCGGCATCTGGTACGAGCCCCGGGCGATCAGCTTGCCCCGGAAGCGGATCTCGATCTTCCCGCGGCAGGGAGCCGGTCCGGCCGGACAGCCGATCTTCACCTTGGTGAAGCGCTTGCGCTTCGCCTTCAGACTGCGGGACAGGATCACCGGCTTGCGGGGCTTGTTCGCCTGGTTGAACTCGGCGACGGTCATGCGTCCGATCCGGTTGAGCTCCGCGTCGGTGTACCAGATCGCGCCGTCGGGACCGAAGGCGATCGAGTCGGCGTGGCGTCCGCCGGGCAGGCTGGCGAACGAGTACTTGCCGGAGGTGGTCAGGCGGCCGATCCCCTCGCCGAGCCGGGTGGTGAACCAGAGCGCGCCGTCTCCGCCGGTGACCAGCGAGGAGGGGGTCATGTTTTCCATCGGGGTCTTGAAGACCTTCGGCGAGCCGCCCAGCGAAAGGCGGCCGATGATGCCGCCGGAGGCGGGCGGACCGAGCCAGCCGCTGCCGGGATTGAACTTCGCGTACCAGACGGCGCCGTCCGGCCCCTCGGTCAGCGAGACGATGTCTCCGTCCCCGCTGGCATGGAAGTTCTGCAGGTTCCCGGTCTTGGTGATCCGCTTGATGGTCGACGAGCCGTCGCCGAACCAGGCGGCACCATCGCCGGCCACGGTCACCGGGGCCGGGTCCGTGTAATCGGGCGAGTCGAAGAAATGCTCGTTGTTGTCACTGTCGAAGTAGGAGATTCCCTCCCCGTACTGGTTGGTCACCCAGGCGCCGCCCTGGGGGTCGGCGGCCACCGAGACGACCCGGGTGTAGCCGAGGTTCCAGTAGGTGAGGCCGGCGTCGAGGTTGAACCGCGTGACCCGCCCTTCCAGCGGGGCGCCGGCCGAGATCATCCAGAGATCGTCGCCACCGTTCGTCGAAAGGGCGAAGGGCCCGTATTCCGGGCTGCCGACCTGCGACGGCATCGCCACCTCGGAGATCTCACCGTTCGTCTTGGCGAAGCCCAGCTGATTGGCGTCCTCTTCCGTGAAAACCAACTGGCCGCCCCAACTGATGATCCCCTTGTTGCCAAAGGTCGGTCCCTGGTTCGCGTCGCTGAGTCCGGCATCCCCGGTCGGCAGCGGGAAGTCCTGCACCGCGAAGCTTCGCTCCGCTGCGCAGAAAGCCAGCGCGAGCGCGACGCCGAGGAAAGCAAGTGCGCCGCGGATGGCTCGCGGCCGGCAAATGACTGTGGGTTGCAAGAGGCCTCCTTTCATGCCTGGCTACTCGTTGTAGAAGTTGAGCGAGTTCAAGAGCAGTCCTTCCTTGCCGGGAGAGGGGCGTCCGCGCGAGTTCTGTTCAAGCCCGATCGTGCGGGCTTCGCGGTGGCCGTCCGCATAGTTGAAGACGATCCGGCCCCGGCCCGAGATCCGGTAGCGGCCGTATTCGTCCGGAGGGGCGGTCCAGGAGGCGGTGAAGGGGAACCCGCTGCCGCCCATGGTGCCGAGAGAGGAGCTCGAGAGCGCGAAGTTCCCCTTCGGGGTCAGGGTCAAGTAGAGGGAGTACGTCCAGCAGCCCGTGATCGAGCCGCAGATACCCTCGAAGTCCCGGTGGATCAGGGAAACGCTGAACCGGGAGCCGGCCTTCGGGATGGTCAGCTCCTGATAGCTGTCGTCACCGAGGGAGAGGCCGCCCCGGCTGTACTTGCCGGTCTCCTTGCCGACCTTTATCCGCCCGGTACGCCGGTTGTAGCTGTAACGCAGGCAACCTTCGCCCGAGTCGCCTTCGGCGGTACGGCGCCGACAGCTCGGCAGGCCCGCATCGGGAAAGCCGCGGTAGGCCCAACGGGCATCGACGAAGGCGATCCCGCTGTTGACCCAGCCCCGGTCAATCTGGCTTTCGGTGTGCCAGAAGTACTTACCGGCGAGATTCCCGCCGGCACCTTGCGAGGGGCGGCTGGGGCGAGGCCGGGATACTTTGATGCCGGCCTGCGCTGAAGCTGAGATTCCGCCTCTTCCACTGGCCCGCGCCTTGACGCTGATTCGGCCGGGGGCGCTTCGCGCGACCTTTGCGGCCAGTCGCACCCGGCGCGATTTGCCCGGCGAGATCGAACCGAGCAGTTTTCTCGCCGGCCTCACCGTCACTCCCCGGCGGCCTTGCACGCGCAGTTTGACGGTCCTGGCTTTCGCGCGGCCGGAGTTCGTCACCTTGACCATGATCCGAACCGTCCGCCCTGGTTTGGCCGATGCGGGGGCGTTCATCTTCAGCTTCAGCTTCGGTTTGAGCACCGGGCGCGGGGTCAAGTGGATCGCGCTGTCGAGGACATCGACGACTTGCGCGGTACCGCCTGCATTCGGGCCGGGGTCGGTCGCGGTGAACGCGGTCGCGCACCGGAACGGCTTTCGGGCCAACCGTTTGTCCTTGACATCAAGGCTGACCTTCTTGTCGCTGATGTTTGCCTTGGCGTCGCCCTCCACATCGCCCATATCCCAGACGGCGGACCCGTTGAAGCCGGCCAGGACCAATACGGTCGGCTCGGAGCAGCTGCCGTTCGAAACGTTCGACCCGAACATGACGCCGACCAGGTCGGTGGTGGCGGTGGGCGCGGCTCCCCGCAAGGTGATCGTGGCGCTCAAGCGGCCAGAGTCGTCGTAGCTGGCGCCGAGGCGCGTGACGTCGCGGTTGGGGGAAAGCGACGGATCGAGTTCGCCGCCGCCACTCCCTTCGAACACGGTGCCCGCTGCGACAGCGGGAAAGGTCGCCAATCCAAGCAGGGTGAACAGCCCCAACGCAGACCACGCAAACAAACTTTTCATTGGACCCCCTGGCCAGTCCGATAAGTACCGTCGGAAAACTACTTCGGTTGGAACATAACCAGATGGGAAGACCTTCAATCCATGTGCTGGCTCAGGCTTCGGGCAAGGGACCGGCCTGGATCTCCTTCCAGCGGGCGGCCATTCCGGGTGGGATCGAGCGGTTGGCGTCACGATCGGTCCGCAGGCAGATCACCGCCGGACGTCCCGACTCACGGGCCCTTTCGAGGGCGGGGGACAGCTGGTCGATCCGATCCACGTACTCACCGTGGCAGCCCAGCCCTTCGGCCACCCGGTCCCAGCGGGTCTCGCCTTGTTCGCAGCCGAAGGTCCGCTGGTAGAGCGCCAACTCGTTCGGTTCCTCCATCGTCCACGACCCTTCGGCGAAGACGATCGTGATCACCGGGATCCCCTCCCGGGCGGCCGACTGCATCTCCATGAAGTTGAAGCCGGCGGCGCCGTCCCCGGTCACGCAGACCACGTCCCGGTCAGGTTGTCCGATCCGGGATCCGATCGCCGAAGGGATTCCGGTCCCGAGCATGCCCAGCTCGAGGATGCTGTGGTAGGACCGTGGCCTGGTGGGCGGCAGGATCGAGTAGGCCCAGACCGAAGTCAGGCCACCGTCCACCGTGTAGATCGCATCCTCGCCGAAGAACTCCCCGATCACGCCCAGCGCGTGGGCCGGATGGATCGTCTCCTCGCTCCACTCGAGTATGGGTCCGGCCTGTCCCAGGCGCCACGATTCACCCGTGCTGCGCGCCTGTTCCAGGGCGCTCAGCGCTTCCGGTGCCGGTTCGGTGCCCCGCGAACGCAGCTCGGCCACGATCCCGCCGAGCGCATCCTTTACGTCGGCGACGATCCCGAGCGCGAGCGGCCGGGTGACCCCCATGTGAGTGGGTTCGATGTCGATCTGGATCAAGCGCTGGCCTTCGGGGTCGCCCCAGTACTTGTCGTAGGGGAGGTCCAGGTTGCCGATTCTCGAGCCGGCGACCAGGATCACGTCCGCTTCCCGGCGGGCCTGGCCGCCACCGTCGCCGAACCCGAACACGTAGTTGGGGTTGGCGGAAGAAACACTGGCTCGGCCGGCCTGGGTGGGCAGCAACGGGCAGCCGAGCAGCTCGGCCAGCTCGGCTACCTCCGCGTTGGCACCGGCCCGGTCGACCCCGGTCCCGGCCACGATCACCGGCCGCCTCGCGCCGGCCAGCAGGTCCGCCGCGGCGCCGATCTGGCCGGCTGATGCTCTGGGCAGGGAGGGCCGATACGCGTCGGGCGGCAGAACGAGCTGCTCGTCCTCTTCCCCGACCGCGTACATGACCGGGGCCGGCACCTCCACCTGGACCGGTCCCGGCCGCCCGGTCCACATCTCCCGGAAAGCGATGCGCATGACCTCGGCGATCCGTCCCCACTCGAAAACCGGCCCGCCCCACTTGACCGCCGGCCGGAACGCCTCGAGCTGGTCCTGCCCCTGAAAGGTCGAGGGTGGCGAGGGGTAGCTGACGCCCATCCGGTGCTGGGAGGTGATCGCCAGCACCGGGACTCCTTCGTGGCGGGCGGTGAAGATCCCGGGCAGCAGGTTGACCGTCCCCGGTCCGGGGTTGCCGGTCACCACGGAGGCCTTGCCGGTCGACTTGTAGAGACCCTCGGCCATGTGCACGCCGGCCGATTCGTGGCGCACCGGCACCAGGCGGATGCCGTGATCTTCGAGGCTGGCGAAGAGGGGGTCGATCTCGGGCGAGGGGAGTCCGAAGACATGTTCGATCCCTTCGGCTGCCAGGCATCGGGCGAAAAGTTCGCCACCGGTGATCTCGGTCATTCTCGTCTCCTTGCGAGCGGTCGCATCGGAGCGACCGGCTCGATGGGCGGGACCGACCTGCGATCCCGGCTGGGTGCAGTGGCCCGACCTTACGCCTCCCGGACGGGTTTTCCCAGCTATAAAGCCGTTTTTCAGGGTTTTCCCGAACCAACTCTGTGGGAAAACCCGGAGGCTCGCCCAGACGAGCACGGACCGGCCCGGAACCACCGCCCGAACCGAGAATCCGTAGAATCGAGCGGCCCGGAGAGGTGGCCGAGTGGCTGAAGGCGCTCCCCTGCTAAGGGAGTATGCGGTTTATAGCCGTATCGAGGGTTCGAATCCCTCCCTCTCCGTCTTCGCGCCTGCACGTCGTCCGGTCTGCGCCGGACGACAACGGAAACCCGTCCGATCAAGACGTGAACGGATAGATGATCGGACTCCGTTTTGCGGCTATACCTTCGTCGGCCGCTCGCGGGTTTGGGAACGTACTTCCAGTACGCCCCCTGCACCCACTCGCTCTCTCCTTGCCAGTGCACCCCTGAGGACGTTTGTGCATGTCCGCTATGCGTTTCTTTGGGGTTCGTGAATTCCGGGGGCCGGGGATGCCGCGTCAGTCGCTGGGGCTCTCGGGCAACTCCCCGTGAGTGGCCTCCAGGTCCGAGAGGTCGGCGAGCGAGCAGATCGGCGCCTCTACTTTGAGTCGTGCTGCCGCTTTGCTCAGGGAGATTCCCTCCGCCAGTAGTTCCTCGGGAGGGCGGCCGGCGTCGCAGATCAGGCGATACTCGCGCCAGGCCGCGATGGTGGCGGCGTCATCGCCGCTCGCAGCCGCAGGGCCCGCCAGTTCCTGACCGCATCCATTTCACCCGTCGGGTGTTCTGTTCGCAGTAGCCTCTCGATAAACCTCACCACCGGGTTCGCCAGGCGACGCCGTCTGCCGCCCTCCGGGCCCGGTAACCAAGGAGAAACTTCATGCTTCGAAAGAGCGCCTTCCTGGCGTTACTGATCTTGAGTGTTCTCGGCCTCGCGGTGCCCGCCGCGAACGCCGCCCCCAAGGACTACTCGGCAATCGCGCGGAACATCATCCCCTCGGGCCAGCCCGGTTCGTCGCTGGACCCCACCCAGGCCCTGATGTACGACGCGCTGACCCCGCTCTTCAACAAGGTCACGAACTCCGACATCAACAAGTACTTCAAGTCGGAGAAGCTGGGCACCTCGACCGACGGTCCCTACACGACCGAGACCGTGCCCAAGGCCGGCGTCACGATCGTCCGCGACAAGTACGACGTGCCCCATGTCACCGCCACCACCTACGACGGCGGGATCTGGGCCGCCGGCTGGATTGCCGCGGAGGATCGCGGCCTGCTGCTGCAGCAGGCCCGCTACAACGCCCGGGTCGCCGCGATCGACGTGCCCGGCCTGAGTGCGATCAACCTGGTCGCCGGGCTCAAGTCTTTCGTGCCCAGCGCCCAGACCGAGGCCGCGCTGGCCAAGCAGACCGACGCCCTCGAGGCGGCCGGCAAGGAAGGCAAGGCCGTCCTGCGTGACATCGACACCTACATCGGTGGCATCAACGACTACCTCCATGCCCACAACTCGACCAATCCGGACTGGACCCGCAACGACGTCTACGCCGTCAACGCGCTCAAGGACCAGTTCCTCGGCGAGGGTGGCGGCGACGAAGCCCGGCGTTCGCAGTTCCTCGGCACGCTGATCAAGCGGCTCGGCACCAAGAAGGGCTGGAAGGTCTTCAACGACCTGCGTCAACACAAGAACCCGGAGAGCCCGACCTCGATCGACGGCAAGTTCCCCTACGAACCGATCCCGTCGAACAAGAAGGGCAGCGTCATCCTCGACTCGGGCAGCTACAAGCCGGTCAACCCGGTGCAGGGTGCCAGCGCCTCGTCACTCAAGTCCGAAGTCGACTCGAACCCGCTCGAGCCGCACCACCAGGCCTCGAACACGCTGATGATCACCAAGAAGAAGTCGGCGACCGGCCGTCCGTTGATGGTCGGCGGTCCGCAGATCGGCTACTTCGCACCCGGCCTCACCTACGAGATCGACATGGACGCCCCGGGCCTGAAGTGGCGCGGTGCCACCTCGGCCCCGTTCCCCGGCTACCTGCTGATCGGCCGTGGCCAGGACTTCGCGACGACGCTGACCTCGGCCAGCGGTGACGTGATCGACCAGTATGCGGAGACGCTCTGCGACGGCAGCGATACCAAGTACCGCTACAAGGGCAAGTGCCGCGACATGGGCACCTTCGACGCCGGCACCCTGAACGGCGACCCGGTCTCCTTCAAGACCACGGTCCACGGGCCGGTCGTCGGCTACGCCACGGTCAAGGGCAAGAAGGTCGCGATCTCCTCGAAGCGGTCCAGCCGCGGCAAGGACGTGCTCGACCTCCTGTTCAACCGTCGACTCTCGAACGGGTCGATCAAGGGTCCGAAGTCGTTCTACGAGGCTGCCTCGAAGACGCCGCAGACCTTCAACTCGTTCTACATCGACAACAAGCACGTCGCCCTCTACACCAGCGGCAAGCTGCCGATCCGCAACAAGTACGTCGATCCGGGCCTTTTGACCAAGGGCACCGGCCAGTTCGAGTGGAAGGGCTTCCTCTCGAAGAAGGGCCACCCGCATGGGATGGATCCGAAGTCGGGGATGATGGTCAACTGGAACAACAGCGTCGCCCACGGTTTCGGTTCCGCCGACGACGAGTGGGGCCGGGCCGGTTCGGTCCAGCGGGTCAACCTGCTGACCCGGATGCTGAACCGCAACAAGTTCAAGCACGGCAAGAAGAAGGGCAAGCTGGACATGGCCCAGGTCGCCTCGGCGATGAACGCCGGCGCCACCCAGGACGTCCGCGCCATCTTCACCGTGCCGCTGCTGGCCAAGCTGCTGAAGGGCTCGAAGGCCCCCAGCGCCCAGGCCAAGCAGATGCTGAACCAGATGGTCGCCTGGAACAAGAAGAACGGCAGCCGCCTCGACCGTGACGGCGACGGCCTGATCGACGCCCCGGGTGCCGCGTCCCTGGACGCGGCCTGGCCGAAGATCGCCGACGCGTTCATGAAGCCGGTGCTCGGCTCCGAGAAGAACCTGGACGAGCTGAACTCGCTGTTCTCGCGGTTCGACCAGCCGCCGGCCGGGCAGTACTCGGGCTGGTACCAGTACTTCGACAAGGACATCCGGGCGCTGCTCGGGAAGAAGGTCAAGTCCCCGTTCAAGGTCAAGTACTGCGGCCACGGCAAGAAGGCCGCCTGCCAGAAGGCGATCTGGAAGGCGATCGCCGCGGCCGGCACCGACGCCGCCGCCCAGTACGGCTCGGAGAACCCGGCTGACTGGCATGTGGACGCGACGGCCGAGCAGATCAAGTTCGCCCCGCTCCCGCTGGTCACCATGCGTTACACCAACCGGCCCTCCGGCATCCAGCAGGTGATCTCCTTCAACGGTCACCGCTAGGGGCCAAGGCCAAGCCCACTCAGGAGAAAGCCCGCCCCGGTCATCGGGGCGGGCTTTCCTCTTTCCGTGGCGGTGCAGGCACTCACCGCCAGGCCTTTCCACCGAGACGAAGGGGGGAATCGCCCCGACGGGTCTAAGGCCGTGGTACTCCGATTACCCGGGAATCGGAACCGAAAACCGAACGCTGCTAATTCTTAGTTCCGAAAGTCCGTACCGGTCACCTTCTCGGCCAAGGTGAAGTACGTCTCCTCGAGGCCCGGGATCGGCCTGCGCCGACTCTGACCATCGGCCATGCGACATCCGTCGGATCGCACCGTGACTCGGGTTCTATGATCCCCGGATGAGCGAAGAGACGAAGTCGGAGTTGCCCAGGCCGCCGCGTGAGCTTGCGAGCCGTGTTTACGCGGTCGAGGGTTGGAGTGACCCGGATCTCGCTTTCGACAACCTCGGCCTGCAGACCAAGGAGCAGATAATCCGGCTGCTGCCCGAGGACTGGACCTGGGACGGTAAGAAGGTCCTGGATTTCGGCTGTGGATCCGGACGGACGCTTCGCCACTTCTCCGAAGAGGCGAAGGTGGCCGAGTTCTGGGGCGGCGACATCCACGGCGAGAGCATCGAATGGATCCAGGAGAACCTCGACTGGGTCAACGCGTGGCAAACCGCGATGAACCCGCCCATGGGGCTCGAGCACGGCACCTTCGACCTGATCTACACCGTGTCGGTGTTCACCCACCTGACCGACAACGCGACCCCGTGGATCCTCGAACTGCACCGCCTGCTCGCCCCGGGCGGGATCCTGATCGTCAGCTTCATGGGCAAATGGACCTCGGAGTTCTTCGCCGGAGAGCCCTGGGACGAGGACCGGATCGGCAAGCACGACCTCTATCGGCACCAGGACTGGGACCTCGGTGGCCCGGCGGTGCTCATCTCCGAGTGGTGGCTGCGCGAGCATTGGGGCCGGGCCTTCGAGGTGGTCGAGATCGACCAGGAGTTCCAGAACTTCAGTTGGGCGGTCTTGCGCAAGAAGGAGGTCAACCTGAGCCGGGAGGAGGTCGAGGAGGTCTCCGATGATCCCCGGGAGGTCGTCGCCCTGAAGCACTATGTCCGTCAGCTTCAAGGCGAGGTCGACCGGGAGAAGGTAACCGCGAGCCTCGAACTCCAGCGCGCCCTTGACGAGCGAGAACGCCTCCTGGCCGAGCAGGCGCGCGTGTACGAGGACTCGACCAGCTGGAAAGCCACCAGGTGGCTGCGCGCCATGTCGCGTCGTCTGAGTCGATAGAGCCGACGACCGGGCGGCAAACCCCCTGCCGGTGAAACCCGTTCACGGGATGACTTGACTGGGTCGTCATGATGGGGGCGTGAACCAGATCCATTCAGAAACCCGCCTCACGAAGATCGTCGCCACCGTCGGACCCGCTTCCTGGGATCCGGCGGTACTGGAAGAGATGATCTTGGCCGGCGTAGACGTGTTCCGGCTCAACTTCTCACATGGTGACGCGGCGACCCACGTACGGGTGGTGAAGGACATCCGGGAGGCTTCCGACCGACTCGACAAGGAAGTGGGGATCCTCGGTGACCTGCCCGGGCCGAAGCTGCGGGTCGGCGAGTACCCGCAGGGCGTGGTCGACCTCGTCCACGGCACGACCGTGACCATCACCTCTGAAGACGTCGACGGCACGGCGACCCTGATCCCGGTCGACTGGCCGGAACTCTGCGACGCGCTCAAGCTGGAGGACACCGTCTACCTGGCCGACGGGTCGATCCGGCTGCGGGTGACCGCCAACGACGGCAAGGTGGTCGAAGCCGAGGTAGAAGTCGGCGGGCCGCTCTCCTCCCACAAGGGCATGAACCTCCCCGGGGTCGAAGAGGGGCTGGCCTCGGTTTCCGAGGACGACCTGGGCTGGGTCGAGTTCGCGGTCGCCAACCAGCTCGACTACATCGCGGTCTCCTTCGTGCGCTCGGCTGCGGACCTGGATCCCGTCCTCGACAAGCTGAAAGAACTGAGCTCGAGCATCCCGATCATCGCCAAGATCGAGAAGCCACAGGCTGCCGACGCGGTCGAGGAGATCGTCGAGAAGGCCACAGGCGGCATCATGGTCGCCCGCGGCGACCTCGGGATCGAGGTGCCGCTGGCCAAGGTGCCGGTGCTGCAGAAGAGCCTGATCCGAACCGCCGGGAAGGCCGGCAAGACGGTGATCACCGCGACCCAGATGCTGGCCTCGATGGTCTCCGCCAAACGGCCGACCCGGGCCGAGGTGACCGACGTCGCGACCGCGATCTACGACGGTACCGACGCGATCATGCTCTCCGAGGAGACGGCGGTCGGGGACTACCCGGTCGAGGCGGTCAAGGTGATGGACCAGATCGCGCGCGGCACCGAGACCGACCTGCCGTACTGGGACTGGGTGCTCAACCGGGTCCGCCAGGACGAGATGGACGTCTCCGACTCGGTTACCCAGTCGGCCGTGATCGCGGCCTACCGGCTCAACCTCCAGGCGATCGTCGTGCCCACCGCCTCGGGCCGGACGGCCAAGGTGGTCGCCGCCCATCGGCCGCGGGTGCCGGTGCTGGCGGTGACCCACAGCGTGCGCACCCAGCGGCAACTCAAGCTGATGTTCGGGGTGCGCCCGGTGGTCAACGACCAGACGACCGAGATTCGCAACCTGCTCTACGAGTGCGCGGATGACGCGGTGACCTACGGGGCAGCCAAGTCGGGCGACCTGATCGCGATCGTGGCCGGCCTCTCGGACATGCAGCTGGGCACCAACCTGTTCGAGGTGCACCGCGTACCTTAGGATTCGGCGCTTTGAACTCAGTTCTGTAGGCTGAACCCCACTATCTGGCGTCTAGTTGGGTACATGCGTACCTCGAGGTGGGAATTTGAGCGTTATCGAGATCAAGAATCCGGAAGGAACCGAGCTGCTGGGCGAGGTCGAACTGACCGATCCGGCGGATGTCGCCGGAATCGTCGCCCGGGCCGTGCGGGCCCGGCGCGCCTGGACCGAGATCCCGATCGGCAGGCGGGCCGACCTGCTCGAAGCGGCGGCCAGCCTGCTCGAACCGGAGGTCGAGCCGCTCGGCCGCCTGCTGGCTTCCGAGTCCGGGAAGCCGATCGGCCAGGCCACGAACGAGGTGCGCGGTGGCCTTCACTTCCTGCGGGGCAACGCGGCCGAAGGGCGGCGGTTGGTCGGGCGCATGCTTCCCTCCGAGTCGAACGCCCGGTCCGAGTGGGATCTCGCCTTCACCCGGCGCGAGCCGCTCGGGGTGGTCGCTGCGATCCTGCCGTTCAACTTCCCGGTTGAGCTGTTCATCGAGAAGTGCGGGGCGGCGCTGGTCGGCGGCAACGCCGTCGTGGTCAAGCCGCCGCTCGAGGATCCCCTGGTCGTGGAGCGCTTCCGCCAGGCCCTGATCGAGGTCGGGGTGCCGGCCGATGTGATCGCCGCGGTCCACGGTGACGCCGCCGTCGGAGCGGCGCTGGCCGAAGCGGATGGGGTCGACGCGATCTCGCTGACCGGCTCCACGCAGGCGGGCATCGCGGTCGCTCGCGCGACCGCCCACAAGCTCCCCTTCCTCCACCTCGAGCTCGGCGGCAACAACGCCTGCCTGGTTCTCGAGGATGCCGACATCGACCTGGTCGCGAGCGAGATCCTCCGTGGCCGCATCCTGATGAACGGCCAGGCCTGCTCGGCCAGCAAGCGGGTGATCGTCCACCGTTCGCTCCACGACGAGCTGGCGGAGAGGATGGTCGCCGCGGTCGAAGCCCAGAAGGTGGGCGCGGCAGTCGAGGCCGAGACCACGATCGGGCCGCTGATCCATGAGGGTGCCGCGACGAGGGTCGCCTCCCAGGTCGCCAACGCCCGCAATCAGGGCGCGGAGATCGCGGCCGGGACCGGCGAGTCGGACGGCGCCTACTTCGCGCCGACCCTCCTGGCGGGGGTCCCTTATACCGCCGACATCGCGGCCGACGATGAGATCTTCGGCCCGGTCTTCAACCTGATCCCGGTCGACTCCGAGGAGCAGGCGATCGAGGTCGCCAACTCATCGTCGTTCGGGCTGATGGCCTCCGTCTTCACGGCCGACTACCGGAGGGCGCTGGTCGTCGCCGAGAGGCTCGAGTCCGGCGGCGTGGTGATCAACGGAACCGACAATTACCGGCCGCCGGAATTTCCATTCGGCGGGGTGAAGCTCTCCGGCCGCGGAAGGGAGGGGATCGGGTACACGCTCGAGCAGCTCACCAGGGAGAAGCCGATCGTCTTCCGAGGATTCCGGGAAAGGAGATAGGCATCGTGGGCAAGGACGCGAACGGCAAGTACCAGGTGCCGGCCGTGGTCGGGGCGATCAGCATCCTCAACGAGCTGTCCGGCACCGGCGAGTCCGGGGCGACGCAGTCCGAGCTGGTCCAGGCGACCGGCCTCTCGAAGAGCACGATGCACAACCTGCTCTCGACCTTGGAGGGCCACGGCTTCGTGCGGCGGGACGACAACACGCGGCAGTACCGGCTCGGGCCGGCGCTGATCCCGCTGGGCAACGAGGCGACCCGCCAGGTCAAGCTGGTGCGGAGCACCCTCGACCGGGTCGCGCCGCTGGCCGGGGAGCACGGGCTCTCGTTCGCGGTGGCCCAGCCGATCGATTCGAAGCAGCTGAGGATCATCAGCCGCTACTACCCGCCCGGCGACGTCCACGTGGGCATCACCGTCGGCAGCTCCTACGGGCCGATGGACGGTGCTCTGGGCAAGGTGCTGCTGGCCGCGATGGACGAAGCCGACGCGAAGCGGGTGGTCAAGGGCCGCAAGCTCCCGGCCCACACCCGGGCCACGATCACCAGCCCGGAGTCCCTGATCGACGAGGTGGCCGAGGTCCGCGCCCGCGGCTGGTCGGTCTCCCACGGCGAACTCAACGAGAACAACGCGGTCGCGGCGGGGATCTGGGGTACCGACGGCGAGCTCGAGCTGGTCTTGCTGGCGCTCGGCTTCCCGACCCAGCTCGACGGCGACCGGCTGACCGAGGTCGGCGAACTGCTGCGCGACACAGCCGACGAAGTGATGGCGACCGCCGGCGCCAGCGCCCCGGGGCGCTGAAAGCTGCTCGGTCGGAGCCGATCCGATGTCAAGCCCACCGGCTTGGAGGGCTGGAAGAACCTCGGCCGGAAATTTGCTCCCGCGGTACAGGAAAAAGAGTTGGCACGAAGGTTCCCGCTGTGTTAGGTTTCCGTCCACGATATAGAACTTGGTTCAGCATATTGAACAACCTGAGGGTCGAAAGTCCGGACGGAAGGGAAATGCTGAACAGTCTCCCGGCGATCGGGAGCTCTGACAGGAGATCGAAGTGAGCGAACCGAGGGAAGTGGACCTGGTCATCAAGGGTGGCACGGTGGTCAGCCCCAGCGGCACCCGCAAGGTAGGCATCGCGGTCGATGACGGCAAGATCGTCGCCGTGACCCAGGACGAGTTCCTGCCGCCGGCGAAGAAGACCGTTGACGCGAGTGGCCTTCACGTGATTCCCGGCCTGGTCGATACCGAAGCCCACCCCGGCTGTTACTCGCCGCTCAAGGACGACCTCGGCTCCGAGTCCCGGGCCGCGGTCACCGCCGGCGTCACGACCTGGGGCATCCACGCCCCCTCGACCCGGATGGGCCACCCGACCTTCGCCGAGTTCGTGCAAAAAGAGGACGTGATCTCCTTCCACGACTCCTTCCCCTACTTCGAGCAGGCGGTCAAGGACGACGCGGCGGTCGACGTCTTCGCGACCTACATGCTGGAGACCGACCAGCAGGCCGAGGAGATCCCCGAGTACGCGAAGGACCACGGCGTCACCTCCTACAAGCTCTACCTCCAGGCGATGAGTCCCGAGTCCGAACCGAACTGGCCCGGCCGCCGCGCCGGGTTGGGCGCCGGCTTCGACGACGGCGTGATCTGGGTGACCATGGAGAACGTGGCCGAGATGGGCCGCCCCGGCATCGTCTGCATGCACTGCGAGAACTGGGAAGTGGCCCGGATCTTCGACAAGCGGCTCAAGGCCGAGGGTCGGACCGACTGGGCGACCTGGTCGGACCGCTCGCCGCATTACCTGGAGGCTTCGCACATCCGCTGGTACGGCGACATGGCCGCCCACCTCGGCTGCCCGATCTACATCCAGCACTCGACCACCCCCGAGTCCTACAAGGAGATCCTCGAGCTCCGCGGCCGCGGGGTCGAGTGTCACGCCCAGACCGGTCCGCACTGGCTGCACTTCGGCAAGGAAGAGCACAACGCCTGGCGGATCAACGTGCCGCTGCGCTCGCGCCACAACAACCCCAACATCTGGAGTGCGATCCAGGCCGGGATCATCAACTCGGTCGGCTCCGACCACGTCGTCGCCTGGGGTGACGCCAGCTACGAAGCCTCCTACAACGAGAACATCTGGGAGCTCAAGACCGGCTTCACCTCGCGGGTCGAGATGCTGCTGCCGGTGCTGCTGAACGGGGTCAACGAGGGCAAGATCACGCTCGAGCGGATGGTCGAGGTCGCCTGCTCCGAGCCGGCCCGCATCTTCGGCGTCTACCCGCAGAAGGGCCTGATCGACATCGGTGCCGACGCCGACCTGGTCCTGGTCGATCTCGACAAGGAGGTCACCGTCAAGAACGAGAACGTGCTGACCCGCTCCGGCTGGACCTGCATCATGGACCACACCCTCAAGGGCTGGGGCGTCGCCACCTTCCTGCGCGGCAAGCAGATGTCGAAATGGGACGACGGTGCGCCCGGACCCGAGTTCATCGGCGATGCCGACGGCCAGTACCTGCGCCGCACGCCCGGCCAGGACCTGTTGCCGGTCGCCGGTGGCGAGGGCGCGCGGGCCGAGGTCCGCCCGCAGGTCAAGGTCGGCATGAACGACGAGGGCGCCTGAGATGGCCAACGTCTGGGACGACGTACTCCCCGAGGAGGACCGGCAGGTCTTCGAGGCGGCCGGCTGGGGCAAGGACGTCGGCTTCGGTGAGAAGCCGGTCCTGCTCGTCGTCGATGTGATCTACAACTTCGTCGGCGACGTGCCCGAGCCGATCCTCGAGTCGATCAAGCGCTGGCGCTACTCCTGCGGCGAGCGCGGCTGGGAGGGGGTCAAGCATCTCGAACGCCTGATCGCCACCGCCCGGGAGAAGCAGATCCCGATCGTCTACACAGGCATGGACCGGCGCCCCGACGGCTTCGACCAGGGCGCCTGGAACTGGAAGAGCTACCGCTCGGGCGAGGCCTCGGACGTCAAGGGATCGCTCGGCAACGAGATCGTGAAGGAGATCGCGCCCGAACCCCAGGACATCTACTTCGTCAAGGACAAGCCGAGTGCCTTCCACGGAACCCACCTGCTCGACTATCTGATCTACCTCGGGGCGGATACGGTGATCACCACGGGTACTACGACCAGCGGTTGCGTCCGGGCCAGCGCGGTTGACGCCACCCAGTACAACTACCGCTCGATCGTGCCCGAGGAATGCGTCTGGGACCGCTCGATGATCTCGCACAAGGTGAACCTGCTCGACATCCAGATGAAATACGGGGACGTGAAGAAGACCGACGCGGTGATCGAGTACTTCCGGTCGCTGCCCGACCGACCCTGCGGCCCGAACACGCCGACCGGCGTCGCCAACACCGATCAGGAGGTGCCCAAGTGAGCGAGGAACTGAACCTGGACGTCGAAGTCCGCAAGGTCGTCACCGTGGTCGAAGAGGTCCACACCGAAGGCGGCCGGGGCGACGGCGGGGGACCGCTGAAGAAGGTGGCCGTGGCCGTCGTCTTCAAGAACCCGTACGCCGGCAAGCCCTTCACCGAGGACCTTTCCGAACTGGTCGAAGCCTCGGCCGGGCTCGGCACCTTGATCGGGCAGCGAGCCAACGAGGCGATCGGCGGCGAGGTCGAAAGCCACGGCAAGGCGGTCGTGGTCGGCACCGCGGGCGAGCAAGAGCACGGCAACGCCGCCAAGACGACCGCCTTCGGCAACCCCTTCCGCGAGGGCTTCGGCGGCGGCAAGGCCTGGCTGCCCTCGACCACCAAGCGCTGCGCCCCCGGCGCCACGGTGGACGTGCCCCTCTGTTACAAGGACGAGATCTGGGTTCGTTCGCACTACGACACGATCACGATCCAGGTCGAAGATGCCCCCGCGCCGGACGAGATCATGCTGGTCGGGGCGGTTGCTTCGCGCGGCCGGCTCAACGCCCGGGTCGGTGGCAAGACCAAGGAAGAGGTCGAGTAGAGACCATGGCCCGGGCCAGCATCGACAATGCGGCGCGGGCCGCCACGGGGACGGCTCGATGAGCCGGACCCTGGAGATCCGCAACCTGGCCGGTCTGGTCACCGGCCGGCTCGACGGCGAGGTCGCCGAGCCGGAGGTGATCCGGGTCGAGGACGGGATCATCACCGCTTTCGAGCCCGGCCCGGAACCCGACCTCGTGCTCGACGCCGGTGGAGCCGTCATCTGTCCTGGCCTGATCGACTCGCATGCCCACGTCGTCTTCGGTGACTGGACGCCGCGCCAGGGCACCCTTGGCTGGATCGAGTCCTCGATGCACGGCGGGGTCACCTCGATGATGTCGGCCTCCGAGGTCCACCTGCCGGGCCGGCCCAAGGACCGCCAGGGCGTCAAGGCCCTGGCCGTCGCCGCCCAGCGGGCCTTCGAGAACTTCCGGCCCGGCGGCGTAAAAGTGATGGCCGGCTCGGTGATCATCGAGCCGACCCTCGAACCCGAGGACTTCGCCGAGCTGAAGGAGAACGGCGTCTGGCTGGCCAAGGTCGGCTTCGGCGACTTCAGTCCGCAGGCCGACGCGGCGCCCCTGGTCCGCGCGGCCCAGGAGCAGGGCTTCGTGGTGATGAACCACACCGGCGGCGCCTCGATCCCCGATTCCTCGCCGGTCACGATCGAGGACGTGCTGGCGCTCGGCTGCGACATCATCGGCCACGCCAACGGCGGCACGACCGCCCTGCCGGACCAGGACCTGCCCCGCCTCTTCGACGCCCCCGGGGCGATCCAGCTGGTCCAGGCCGGCAACCTGCGCTCCAGCATGGAGATCGTCGAGATCGGCTGGGAGGAAGACCGTCTCGACCGCGTGGTGCTGGCCACCGACACCCCGACCGGGACCGGCGTGATGCCGCTCGGGATGATCAAGACCGTCTGCGAGATCTCCTCACTCTGCGGCATGTCGGCGCCGAAGGCGATCGCCCTGGCGACCGGCAACAACGGGGCCGTGCTCGGGGTCGAACAGGGCATCTTGGACGTGGGCCGGCCGGCCGATCTCTTCTGCTGCTTCCGTCCACTCGGCTCGTCGCAGGACGGCCCGCTCGAGTCGATCGAGTACGGGGACATCCCCGGCATCGCCGCGGTCGTGGTCGACGGCGAAGTCAGGGCGCTCAGGTCGAGAAACACCCCGGCTCCGGATGGAGCCTGTGAAATCAAGGAGAAGAATGGCTGAAGTGATCGTGCCGGCCCGTGAGGCCCGGACCATGGAAGTGAAGAAGGGCCAGACCCTGGAGATCGTCGACCTCGAGGGCCAGCAGGTCGGCGACTTCGCCGCCTGGCTCGCGAGCGACCCGGACGAGTACCTCTCGCCTTCACACACGGTCTCTTCGCTCTCCAAGCTGGTGCCGGAGGTCGGGGACTCGATCCTCTCCAACCACCGCCGTCCGCTGCTGAAGATCATTCGCGACGACGTCGGCCGCCACGACCTGGTCGTGCCCTGCTGCGATCCCGAGCGCTACTCGATCGACTACGGCGAGCCCGACCACGGGTCCTGCCTGCTCTCGCTGGAGACAGCGACCGAAGGCATGAACCTGCCGCTCCGCGGCGAGATGTGCTGGAACGTGTTCATGAACAACCAGCTCGAGGACGGCAAGATCGTCACCTACGAGCCACCCCACCCGGCCGGTTCAACGATCGCGATGGAGGTATTGGAGGACATGACGGTCGCGCTCTCCGCTTGCCCCCAGGACATCTCTGCGGTCAATGCCTACAACCCGACCCCGATGGCGCTGAGGACCAGTGACTGAGTGACCGACGCCGCCCCGACAACCGCCGCCGAAGTCGCCGAGGCCGCCCGGATCATCTCCGGGGCCGGCCTGATCGAGGCCTTCGGCCACGTTTCGGCCCGGGACGGGGACGGGTTCCTGATCACCGCGACCCGCCCACTCGGCGGGGCGAGTGAACAGGACGTCCACCGGGTCGACGCTGAAGGTGCGGCGCCCGAGGGGGCAACCGACGTGCCGCTGGAGACGCCGATGCACGCGGCGGTCTACGCGGCCCGGGAAGACGTGAACGCGATCTGCCGCACCCACTCGCCGGCCGCGGTGAGGGCCGGCGCGCGGGGCCAGGTGCCCCCGCTGGTCCACGGGCTGGCCGGGCTGGCCGGCGAGGTGTCCGTCTGCGGGCGCACCGACCTGGTCACCGACCGGGCGGCCGGGCAGGAGATCGCAGAAGACCTCGGCAGTGCGGACTCACTGCTGATCCGCGGGAACGGTGCGATCGCGACCGGGCACAGCCTGGCCGAAGCGGTGGTCCGCGCCCGCTACCTGGAGGAGAGGTGTCTGGTGGGAGAGGGGATCGGCCAGGAGGAAGGTTGGAGGACCGACCTCGTGGAGCCCCGTGCCAGATGGTTCGAAAAGGAAACGACCCGGGCCTGGGCCTGGTTGCGATGGAGGTATGGCGGAGAAAAAGAGGGATCGCGTTAAACCGGACCCGGGTGAGATCCGGGACAGGTATTTCGGACTAAAACCAGAGAGAGGACCCATGAGATTCACAAGCAGTTGGAAAAAGATCATGTTGTTGCTGGCCGCGACGATGGCACTCGCCGTCGGGGTCGCCGCCTGCGGCTCGAGCGACGATGACTCCGGTGACTCCGGCTCCGGCACGGCCGGTGGCACCCAGGACGCGACCCTGGTGCTGGACTTCGTGCCCGGCGCCGTCCACTCGGGCATCTACGAGGCCGTCCAGAAGGGCTACTACGAAGACAACGGCATCAACCTCAAGATCATCGAGCCGACCTCGACGGCCGACACCCTGAAGCTGATCGACGCCGGCAAGGCCGAGTTCGGGATCGCCGACGGCATCGACCTGGCGACCCAGATCAGTGACGGCCGCGAGGCCCAGGGCATCATGGCGATCGCGCAGCGTCCCCCGGGTGGTCTGATCACCCTGAAGGACAGCGACATCACCGATCCGAAGCAGCTCGAGGGCCAGACGGTGGGCGTCACCGGCGTCCCCTCGGACAACGCGATCCTGAACACGATCATGAAGGACTCGGGCGGTAACCCCGATGATGCCGACGTGGTCACGATCGGGTTCAACGGCGTCCAGGCACTGGAGTCCGGCAAGGTGGCCGCCTTCACCGGCTTCATCCCGGCCGACGGCGTCCAGGTCGAAGCCGACGGCTACCCGACCAAGTCGTTCGCGCTCGACGAGTACGGTGGACCGTCCTACCCGGGCCTGGTCGTCTTCTCGACCGAGTCGAAGATCGGCGACGACCCCGACCTGATGCAGGGCTTCGTCGACGCGACGATCAAGGGCTACCAGGATGCGCTCGCGGATCCGGCCGAGGCGATCGACGCGCTGATCTCCCAGACTCAGGGCATCGACAAGAAGCTGGCTACGGAGTCGTTCAAGGCCTGGACCCCGCTGCTCGGGCCGTCCGACACCTTCGGGCAGTTCAACAAGAAGAACCTGGAGTCGCTCTCCACGTTCATGGTGGACAACGATCTGGCCAAGGAACCAATCTCGCCGGATCGTTACGCGACCACCGATTTCACCCAGCCCAAAGAGTGACCCGGGCGTAAGAGAAGCAGAGGAGGATTGACTTGCAGGCAGGTTCGAAACTCAAGATCGAAGGTCTCTCGAAGACCTATCGGGGTGCGGGTGGCGGCGAGAACGTCACCGCGCTCAAGGATGTCGGCATCGAAATAGGAGCCGGGGAATTCGTCTCGATCGTGGGTCCCTCTGGATGCGGCAAGTCGACCCTCTTCAACATCATCGCCGGGCTGATCCGGCCGTCGAGCGGCAAGGTGCTGCTCGACGGCCGGCAACCCGACGAACTGCTCGGCTCGGTCGGGTACATGCCTCAGCGCGACTGCCTGATGCCGTGGCGCACGGTGCTCGACAACACCACGCTCGGGCTGGAGCTGAACGGCGTGCGCAAGAAGGAGGCCCACAAGAAGGCGAAGGCGGAGTTCGAGCGCTTCGGCCTGGCCGGCTTCGAGAAGCATTGGCCGGCCAAACTCTCCGGCGGCATGAAGCAGCGCGCCGCCCTGCTGCGCACCTTCCTCGCCGGCCGTGACGTGATGCTGCTCGACGAGCCCTTCGGCGCTCTGGACGCGCTGACCCGGGCCAACATGCAGCAGTGGCTGCTCGACGTCTGGCAGGAAGACCGCAAGACCATTCTTTTCGTGACCCACGACGTCGAGGAAGCGATTTATCTCTCCGACCGGGTCTACGTGATGTCGGGCCGTCCGGGCCGCGTCTCGCTGGACGTGAAGGTGAGCCTGGAACGGCCCCGCAAGCCGGAGGTCACCATGTCCCCGGAATTCCTGGTGCTGAAGCAGAAGCTGCTTCGCCCACTCGAGGAGGCCGCCGCCGGCGGTGGCGTCTTCATCGATGACCGGCCGACCCTCGAGGAGCAGATCTGATGTTTGCCCGCGGAACCCGCGCCCGCCGCATCGCCGCGGCGGTCCTGCCGCCCGTGCTCTTCGCGATCTTCGTGCTCGGCGTCTGGCAGCTCTACACCGTGGTCGGCGACATCAAGGAGTCGACCCTGCCGCCGCCCACCGACATCGCCAAGTCGCTCTGGGAAAACCGCTCGATGCTGATCGACAACGCCTGGGTGACGATCAAGGAGATCCTGCTCGGCTTCGCCGCCGCGATCGTGCTCGGGGTCGGCTTGGCCGTGTTGATCCGCAGCTCGCGCAAGGTCGAACGGGCGATCTACCCTTGGCTGGTCGTCTCGCAGATGGTGCCGATCCCGGCGATCGCACCGCTGCTGGTGATCTGGACCGGGTTCGACCTCCGCCCCAAGGTGATCGTGATCATGCTGGTCAGCTTCTTCCCGATCGCGGTCAACACGATCGACGGTCTGCGGGCCGCCGAGCCGGAACTGCTCAACCTGCTCAAGACCCTGAAGGCGAACTCCTGGCAGCGCTTCCGCAAGGCCCAGCTCCCGGCCGCCCTGCCCTTCATGTTCTCCGGCCTGAAGGTGGCCGCCGCCCTGTCCGTGATCGGTGCGGTGTTCGCCGAATGGGTCGGGGCCTCCGAGGGGCTCGGCTACCTGGTCCTGGTGCTGAACAACCAGACGGCGACCACCGAGATGTTCGCGGTGATCTTCACCCTGGCCCTGATCGGCATCCTGCTGTTCCTGTTCGTGAGCCTGCTCGAGCGGGTGCTGCTGCCCTGGTACTACGAGTCCCGTGAGACCGAGGGCGAAGGCCTCCACCTCGAAGTCGAGGAGAACGCATGAGCGAGGCAGCCACCATAGTCCGCGGCGCCTGGGCCCTGACCATGGGCCCGGCCGGCGCGATCCGCGAGGGAGCCGTCGCCTTCACCGGCGAGGGAGCGATCACCGCGGTCGGACCGGCCGAGGAACTGATCGCCGCCAACCCCGGGGCGGAAGTGATCGGTGACGGCAACGGCATCGTGCTGCCCGGCTTCGTCAACGCGCACACCCACCTGACCGAAGGCCTGATCACCGGCATGGGGGAGACGGCCGTGCTCTGGGAATGGTTCGAGCGGGTGGTCAACCCTTCGGGCCTGCGGATCACCCGGGACGAGGTCGCCCTCGGCACCCGGCTGAAGGCGGTCGAGATGCTGGAGTCGGGGATCACCACGGTCAACGACATGTCCTGCCATCGCAACCTCGGTTCCCTCGCCTCGCTGGGCGCGGTCGACGGGCTGGCGGAGTTCGGGATGCGCGGGGTGGTCAGCTTCGGGGCCGAGGACATGTACGACGGCGCCCCGGCGGCCGACGTGTTCATGGCCGAGCACGAAGCGCTCGCCGACCGGATCGCCTCGGAACGGCTGATCGATTTCCGGATCGGGGTCGGCACCGTGCTGGGCATGAGCGACGAGCTTTTCGGCCGGACGATCAAGGCGGCCGGCGAAAACGGCTGGGCGGTCCACACCCACCTGGCCGAGGTGCGGGAGGAGATCACCGAATCGACCCTGCTCCACGGCGGCTCGACCATCCAACACGCCGACCGGACCGGCCTGCTCGACCATGAGGTGATCGCCGGCCACTGCATCTGGTGCTCGGAGAACGACATCGGCCTGCTCGCCTCCAAGGATGTCGCGGTGTCCCACAACCCGGTCGCGAACATGATCCTCGCCTCCGGCGTCTGCCCCGTGCCGCGGCTGCTCCGCGAAGGGGTGCGAGTCGGGATCGGCACCGACGGCGCCGCCAGCAACGACTCCCAGGACATGTTCGGGGCGATCAAGTCCGCCGCCCTGCTGCAGAAGGTGCATCACCTCCAGGCGGTGGCGATGACCGCCCCGCGGGTGCTGGAAATGGCGACGATCGGTGGTGCGAAAGCATTGGGCAAGGAGAAGGAGATCGGCAGCCTCGAGGTCGGCAAACGGGCTGACGTGGTGCTGCTCGACGGCAACGGGCCGGAACTGGCGGTCCTCCATGATCCTTTCCAGCAGATCGTCTATGGCGCTACTCCGCGCAGCGTCTCCGAGGTCTGGGTCGACGGTGAGCTCCGGGTGACCGGGGCCGAGACCGTCGGCGTGGACCGGGTATCACTCGCAGCCGAGGCCCGTGAAGCGGCCCGGGATCTGGCGATACGCGGCGACATGAAGGGCGAGTCGGTCTACGCCGGCCCGCTCGATTTTGAAGAAGAAGCGAGGTAGGAATGTCACGAAGTGCTGATGTGGTTGTGATCGGTGCCGGTCACAACGGACTGGTCGCCGCCTGTTACATGGCCCGAGCGGGCCTCGACGTGGTCGTCTGCGAGAGCTGGGACGTGGCCGGGGGCTGCATCTCGACCGTCGAGCTGCCGGATGGCAGGGGGCGTCTCGAGCGTGGCGCCTATGTCCACGGGGGGCTGCGAGGCAGCGGCATCGCGGACGACCTGGAGCTCGAAAGCAAGTACGGGCTCGAGTTCATCGAGCTTCCCGAGCTGCTGCTCGATCCGCTCGACGACGGCACCGCGATCGCGATGCACGAGTCGGCCGAGCGCACCGCCGAGCTGATCGAGCCGGTGGTCGGTTCGAAGGACGCCGCTTCCTACCTGGACTTCGCCCGCTGGGGCGCCGCCTGGACCGGGCTGCTGGATCAGGTCAACAACGGTCCCGCTCCGGGCATGAGGGGGCTCTCCGCGCTGGCCGAGGCGACCCTGGGCAGCGAGGGAGCCCGCCTCATGCAGCAGCTGCTCGCTTCCGCTTCCACGATCAGCCGGGAGTTCTTCGAGGACGAGCGCCTGCAAGGGATGGTCGCCCATTGGGGCGCCCATTCCCAGCAGCCTCCCGGAGATCCGGGCACCGGTGCGGGCGCCCTCGTGCTCGGCGGCTGGCACGGAGCGCCGACCGTCCGGCCCAAGGGTGGATCGATCGGCACCCCGGAAGCGCTCGTCCGCTGCCTCGAGGCGGCGGGGGGAGAGCTTCGGCTGAGTTGCCCGGTGGAGAAGGTGGAGGTCTCGGGCGGCGCGGCTCGGGCGGTGATCGCCGGCGGCGAACGGATCGAGGCCCGCAAGGCCGTGGTCAGCACCGTCGATGCGCGCCGCCTCTTCCTCGGTCTGATCGACAACTCGCAGGTGCCCGATTCGCTGCTGGCCGAGGTCGGGCGGATCCACGTCGGGGGCCGCAACGTCGCCGAGCTCAAGGTTGACGGGATCACCGCCTCGACGCCGAAGCTTCCGGGACCGGACGGTTTCGGCCGGACCTTGATGCTCTCGCCGGGCACCCTGCCGGAGATGGAAAAGGCCTTCGCCAACATCGCGCTGGGCGAGCTGCCGGAGCGGCCTTCGCTGATGATCGGGTTCCCCTCGCTGCTCGAACCGGGCTGGGCGCCCGAGGGGCAGCAATCGGTCTGGGTTTCGACCTTCATTCCCTGGCAGCTGAAGAGCGGGCCCTGGGACGAGAAGGCGCTGGAAGCGGCCGGCGACCACACCTGGCAGGCGGTCGAGAAGGCGCTCGGCACCGAGATCGAACTTTCCGAACGCCACGTGATGAGCGCCCAGGATTGGGTCGACAAGACCGGCAACCCCTTCTCCAGCCCGAACCATGTCGAGATGAGCATCGACCAGATGCTTTCCAACCGGCCATCGCCGTCGCTCTCCTCCTACAGAACGCCGATCGATGGTCTCTACCTGAGCGGGGCTGGCACGCATCCCGGTGGCGGCGTCACCGGCATGCCCGGGCGGAACGCGGCCCGGACGGTGCTCAAGGAACTCGGGGCCGGCGGCAAGGGCCGTCTCGAGTCCTTCCGCAACCAGGCGGCGATGATGCGGGATGCGTTCCGCGCCGTCCGTCAGCTGAGGAAGGCGGCATGAGCGGCGACGCGTACAAGGTGGCCGACCAGATCGCCGCCTACCAAGAGTCGGCCCTGATCGGGACCGCGGTCGAGGTTGGCCTGCCCAACCTGCTCTACGGGTCGCCGCACAACCTCGAGGGCATCACCGCCTCGCTCGGGACCGATCCCCGCGGCACGATGGGCCTGCTCGCCGGGCTGGTCACCTTCGGCCTCGTAGAACGCGACGGAGAGACCTTCTCGCTGACCGCGAACGGCGAGCTGCTGGCTGACGAGCATCCCGACTCGATCGCCATGATCTCCAGAAAGGAGTGGTTCTTCTACAAGCTCTGGGCCGAGATGCCGGCCGCGGTCCGAACCGGCCACACGCAGACCCGGGCCTGGCGAGACCGGCTTGAGAACGACCCCGACCAGGCCCACGACTTCCTCCGCGCCCTCGACGACCTCTGCCGGCTCTACGGCGGCGACCTGCCCGAGCTCGCCGGGCTCGAAAACGGGGGACGTCTGCTTGACGTCGGCGGCGGCGCCGGCTCCCATGCGGCCAACCTGGTCAAGGCGGTCGACGGCCTGGAGGCGACGGTGCTGGACCTGCCCGGGGCCGAGCCGGTGCTCGAGGAGCGTCACCCGGGGCTCGCTTTCGTGGCCGGGGACATCGACCAGCCCCGCTTCGGCCGGCCCGAGGGGGAGGAGTGGGACTACGTCCTGGTCTCGAACATCCTGCACGACCATCCCGCCGAGGAGAACGAGCGGATCGTCCGCGAGGCGGCCGGCCTGCTTGCCCCCGGCGGCACCCTGGTCATCTACGAATGGGTGATCGACGAGGGCCGCACCTCACCGCCCGGGGTCGCATCGTTCACCCCGATGATGGTGATCGAGAACGAAGGCGGCTGGACCTGGACCGAAAAAGAGATCGGCGAGTGGCTCCGGGCCGCGGGCCTCGAGCCCCAGCCCATCAGCCAGGGCCCCGGCCCGATCGCGGTAGTCAAAGCGACCCAGCCCTAGGGACACTTGCCGAAACGGAAGATTGAATCTGTCAGCAAATAGCGCTGACAGATTCAATCTTCCGACTTTGGCTGGTCCAGCTACGCGTGCTGGACGCGGAAGGCCATGCCGCCGGCGCCGGTGTTGAACTTGGCCTTGGCCACGTTCAGCCGCCACGGGGCCGGCAGCCTGCCGTCGGTCCGGTTGAGGAACTGGCGGAAGTAGTTCGAAGCGCTCGAGCAACTCAGCCCGTTGACCACGTAGATGTAGTACGGACCGCGCGGCAGCGACAGGGCGCCGATCCGGTCATCATGCAGCACCCGGAAGGTGGCGGGGCAGCGGGCGAAGACGGGGTCCGGCTTCGGGCTCGGTGAAGGCCCGTAGGCCTTGTTGACCTTGAAGCCGATCCGGCCGTGCTTGCTGTTGTAGAAGATGCCCATGAGCGGGTTCAGCTTCCACGGGTAGGGGAGCCGGCCGTCGAAGTCGAGCAGGAACTCCTGGAAGCGCTTGGCTGCCTGGGCGCAGGTGATCTTGTTCGGGTCGATCAGGGTGAAACGGTAGGTGCCGCGCGGGATCTTGAAGCTGCCGATCGAGTCGTTGCGGAGCACCTTGAAGTAGGCGGGGCAGGAACGGCCGTCGGTGCCTCCGCCTCCGCCTCCGCTCTTGCTGGCGGGGGTGGCGATGAATCCCTTGTCGGTGTTGCCGGCCCGGAAGACCCGGTTGTTGCCGTTCTGGGTGACGTGCCAGGGGCTGCGCAGGCGGCCGTCCCAGTCCTGCAGGAACTCCTGGAAGAGCTTGGTCGAGCCGGGGCAGCTGAGCTTGTCACCGTTCAGCAGAGTCACGTTGTAGTACCCGGCCGGAAAGCTGACCTTGCCGATCCGGTCGTTGTTCATGACCCGGAACTGCGGGCATTTCACCTGGGCCGCCTCGGCCTTCTCGGGGCTGTCCGCGAACACGAGCACCACGAGGGCGAGCAGGGCCAGAACCCCGGTGAGGGAGAACTTGGCGTAACGACGGGTCAGATTCGAGTAATTCCGGGCGGTCGACATGTTGGAAATAACCCTATCCGGCAGCCCAAGTTCCGGCGGTGCCAAGGGAATTCCTGGGGGCTGGCCTGCGGCGGACGGAAAGAGGGGAACGCGGCCATACTGCGTTCGGTTTCGACTGCCGGACTCACGGGGAAACTTCTAACCACTCTGAGATGCCCCTGAAGTCGATGCTGTCAAGCCTGCTGGCAATCTTCGTGATTGCTTTTCTGATGCCGTTTGTCGGGACCGGGAGCGCTTCTGCCGATGATGCGGTCCAACCGGCCGAAGCCGGCGAGCGAGGCTTCGTGACGGTGCCCGACGAGCAGGCGCAGGAGCCCGATGCCGAGGCTTCGGCCCGGCTTCCCTACCGCCTGGTCGGTCGCAGCTGGCCGGTCCGCACGATCCCGGTGTGGAACCGGGGCAAGGGCTTCACCGGCAAGGTGCTGCGCGCAGCGACGCGGCTCTGGAACCGCTCCGGTGCGCGGATCAGATTCCGGATGGTCCGCCGGCCCGGTGCCAGGGTGGTCGAGGTGCGGACCGACCATCGCCTGAACGGCGGCAAGGCGACCGCCGGGTACGTCCGACGCGGGTCGGTGATCGCCTATCCGGGTCCGCGACGGGCCTGTCCGGTGCGCGGCAGCTACTCGCGGAAGAAGTACATCCGCCTGGTCCGCAAGCACTGTCCCTGGGTGAAGATCGTCACCATGAAGCGAGGCGGCGGGATCGTCTGGCTGCAGTCGATGGGCCGGTCCAGGGTGCCGGAGTATTTCCGGGTCCAGGTGATGGTCACCGTCCACGAGCTCGGCCACATCATCGGCCTCGGGCACCGGGACACCGCCTGCCTAGTCATGAACACGAAACCCCGTCCGGGTTGTGGCTACAGCCCCCGCAACCCGGTCAAGGTGATGTGCCAGTTTCCGATGCCAGGCGACGTCGCCGGGGCGGTGCGACGCTACGGCGGCCATGTGGCGGTCCGCAGGCCGCGCCATCTGCTCTGCGACAAGTTCCGCAAACCGGGCCGACCGGGACTGGTGGTCGTCGCCGAGAAGAACGGCGCCCTCGGCCTGGTGGTCAAGCTCGGGTCGTTGCCACCGCCCTACCGCCGCGCCGGCAACGGCGGCCGCGTGACCGTGATGGTGACACCGAGGACCCCTTGCCCTTACCGCAAGGGCGCGCGGGTGGCACCGCTGGTCTCTGGCTCTTATCTGCTCGACCAGTTCTGGCTCGGTTACCGCAGCCGGCGGGGCAAGAGCATTCCCAGGCTCGCCAGGCATCCCGCCGCGAACTTTCCCGGCGCGAGCCTCTGCCTGGCCGCCTATGTCGACGACCGCTTTGCCCGGCGCAGCCGGCTCTCCAACCCAGTCCAGCTGAAGGTCCACGGCTGACGGTCTCGGTTCAACCGGACCACCCGGTGCTCGTCAGCCGGTAGTTTGCGGCGTCACCGGCGATCCCGGGACCGTCCATTTGCGAGAGTTTCGGCATGGCGTTGCTGATCCTCTTCGGTTTCATCGCCGGTGCGGCGACCGCGGTCTCGCCTTGCGTGCTGCCGGTCTTGCCGGTCGCGCTCTCGGCCGGGGCCACCGGTGGCCGCCGCCGGCCGGCCGGGACCGTGGCCGGGCTGACCGCTTCGTTCACTTTCGCCACGGTCGCCCTGGTCTACGTGATCGACGCGCTCGGACTGCCCGATGACCTGGTCCGCAATCTGGCGATCGCGGTGTTGATCGGCTTCGGCGTAGTTCTCCTGCTGCCCACGCTTTCGTCGCGGCTCGAGGGCTGGGTAAGTCGCTTCACGGCCCGTTTCACCCCACGGACCGAAGGTGACGGGTTCTGGTCGGGCACCGTGGTCGGGGCCAGCCTCGGGCTGGTCTACGCGCCTTGCGCCGGACCGATCCTGGCCGGCGTGATCACCGTCACCGCTTCCCAGTCCTTCACCTTCGGCCGCCTTGCGATCGCCTTCGCCTATGCGCTCGGCTCGGCCCTGGTGCTCTACCTGTTGATGCTCGGAGGCCGCCGGCTGATCGCCCCGCTGGCCCGCAAGGTCGGCTGGTTCCAGGCTGCGATGGGAGTGGTGATGATCGTCTTCGGGATCGGGATGGCCGCCCAGTGGGATCTCAAGTTCCAGAACTGGATCGCCGATGACCTGCCGGCGACCCTGGTCAATCCGAGCCGGGATCTCGAATCGAGCGATGCCTCCATCCAGCGTCTCGCGGATCTGCGCTCCGGCCACACGTCGAGATCCGCCGAGCGGATCGCGGCCGGTGCCGAGGCCGTCCAGCAGGAGGCGAGGGCGGCAACGGAGCTGCCGGTGATCGGCCGGGCACCGGAAATCCACGGAACCCAGCGCTGGTTCAACACGCCCGGTGGCCAACCCCTCACCATGGCCGGGCTGCGCGGCCGGGTCGTGCTTATCGATTTCTGGACCTACACCTGCATCAACTGCATCCGCACCCAGCCTTGGCTCAACGCGATGAACCAGCGGTACGGAGACAAGGGGTTCACCATCATCGGCGTCCACACCCCCGAGTTCCCCTTCGAGAAGGACGCGGGAAACGTCGAAGCGGCGATCAAACGGGCCGGGATCGAGTACCCGGTGGTCCAGGACAACGGCTACACGGTCTGGAATTCCTATGGCAACCAGTACTGGCCGGCCGAGTATTTCGTCGATGCCGAAGGCAACATCCGCTACGCCCATTTCGGGGAAGGCGAGTACGGCCACAAGGAGAACGTGATCCGCGAGCTCCTCGCCGAGGCGGGCCACAACCCCGGGGTCGGCGAGTCGGGGGCGACGGGCATGCAGGTTGCCCATGTGCTGCTCACCCCGGAGAGTTATCTCGGTTCCGTGCGGGCTGACCGCTTCGAGAATGGATTGATCCTGCCCGGAGTCCACGACTTCGGCCGGCTCAAGAAACCGAAACTGGATTGGCTGGCCTACGGCGGCAAGTGGAACATCGGTCCCGAACAGGCGAGTTCCGACGACGGTCAGATCGCGGTCCATTTCCGTGCCCGGCGGGTCTACCTGGTGCTCTCATCGCCCGGCGAGCCGCGCCAGGCCAGGATCGAACTCGACGGCAAACCGGTAACGGCGAAGGACGCGGGCGCCGATGTCAAGTCAGGCAAGGTGACCGTGAAGGGTCAGCGGCTCTACTCCCTGATCGACCTGCCCCGGCCCGGCAAGCACCTGCTCACGGTCAGCCCCGAGCCCGGCATCAGCGGCTACGCCTTCACCTTCGGTTGAGCGACGCGTTCCGGGCCGCGGTTATTCGCCCAAGTGGAGGCGGACCATCGGGATCTCCGGCTCGTCTTCTCCGGTCAGCTCGGTGATCGACTGTTTCAGGTATTTCCAGTCGGTCGGGTGCTTGGCGGAATAGGTTTCGAGGATCGCCCGGCTCTCCTCCTGGTCGAGCAACTCCGCCCGGGAGTCGACCCGGTTACGGAACCCGATCGAAACCTGGCAGGCCGGGTCGGCCCGGAGGTTTCGGTACCACTCGGAACCGGCCCCGAAGCCAGAGGCGATCAGGACCCTTTCGCGGCTTTCCCGTGCCACCGCTTCGAGTACGACGAACCGTTCGAGCCCGCTCTTCCGGCCCCGGTGGACGAGCATCAGCATGCGGCCGCCGAAGAGGAATCCGAGCCGCGCCCTGAACAGCCAGATCGGCGCCCGAACCACCCACCTCGTACCCAGCATTTTTGCGCCGAGGCTCATCCCACGATCGTAGCGCCGCATCGGGCCGGCAACCTACGAAGCGCCGTCCAGGCCACTTGTTATGGTCGCCGCGAGCGGACCCCGGGCCAGTGAACTTGTCGGAACGGGGTCCGTCGTTAGGAAACCACAACGAGTGGCTGCGGCGTCAAGGATTGATGTCGTAGGGAGTGGCTCTGCTCAAGGAGGACGAATAGATGTTCAAGGAAAAGCACAAGCTTGTCTTGCTGCTTGCTTTTCTCGGGCTGTTCGCGGTGACCAGCACGAGTTCCGCTGCCGTCGATCTGATCGACGGCTGGCAGATCAAGCCGAAGACGATCACCAACCGGCAGATCAAGAACAAGTCGATAGGTGCTCGCCAGATCAAGAACAACTCGATCCGGCTGGCCCAGCTTCACACTTCCGCGGTGAGGCAGCTTCAGGGCAAGCGCGGTGCCCGGGGGCCGGCGGGACCGGCCGGCCAGGATGGCAGCGCCGGGGCTACCGGAGCCACGGGGGCCATCGGTGCGACCGGGTCGGAGGGCCCGATGGGGCCAACCGGGCCGGCCGGAGGGTCGACCGGGCCGACCGGTGATACCGGTCCGGCAGGCGAAGCTGGTCCTACGGGACCGGCGGGCGCTGACGGTGCGACCGGGGTCACGGGGCCTGCCGGCGAGAACGGTGCGCCTGGCGCCACCGGCCCGACCGGTGCCACCGGGGCTACCGGACCCGGTTCAGACCTCGATGGCCTCGAGTACGGGGTGATCAAGACCTGGATCGAGCGCGGCGGGGGCGAGCCCGAACTGCTGGGCACGCTCTGGACGTCAAACGTCCCGGATGACGGGAACAACGCGGCCCAGGCCACGGCCGATTCGGTCGTGTTGGATGTCAGTGCAGGTGACGTCATTTACTCCACCGCGGCGGTTCGCACGGCGGAGGCGACGGGCACCTACTCGGCTAACGCTGGTGGCTCGATCTACGCCGAGGACCAGTCCGGAAACCTGCTCGCAGCCGATGTGACCCCGGAGAACCCGGGGGAGCAACGGACCGTGCATGTACCGGGCTACGGCTTGCTGAGCCCGGGTCCGTTCGATGACGATCCAACCATCGTCTCGATCACGATCCCGGCCGGGCCGAGCAACGCTCCGGTCAAGGTCAGCGGATTCGCGCAGTTCTTCGATTTCCAGGATCTGCCCGACTGATCGGTGGGCGGGGGCGGTCGATCGGCCGCCCCCGCCTTCTCGATTGGGCGTCAGTCGGCGGTAAGGCTTTCGAGCACGTCGAAGGACCAGATCTCGCTGTTGGTGCCGACCGGCCCGCGTTCGCGGTGCTGGGAGTGGCCGGCGGCGAAATCGGGGCTCTTGACCCAGGCCATGAAGTCCTCTTCGGACCGCCAGCGGGTCACGACCAGGCAGAGGTCGCGGTCATCGTTCGGGCGCAACAGGTCAAAGGACTCGAACCCTTCGGCTTGCTCAACCTTTCCCGCCCGGGAGGCGAAGCGTTCGGCGAACTCATCGAATCGTTCGCGGGGGACGGTGATTACGTTGATCTTGACGATGCTCATGCCCGGATCCTAGATCGCGAGCAAGACCCCCGGTCCGGGCGTAAGATCGCGATCAGCCTTGGACCCATACAATGCCGGTCCGGGGTTTCGCCCCCAGTTCCCGCGCCCGTAGCTCAGCTGGATAGAGCGTTGGTCTACGAAACCAAAGGTCACAGGTTCGAATCCTGTCGGGCGCGTTCTCCTCTTGGCTCCGTGCCTGCGAGATGGCGGCACCGCAGCCACCTGTGTCCGGGCTTGTCCCCAGGCAAGCCGTCAGGCAATCGCTTTTTGTGGCCCAAGGATCTCGTCGTTCCCATTTGGGATCTCACAAAGTCGGAGTTTTCGTCTTCCGAGGGTGTTCAAACCACCTCGAAATCTGGTTCACAGTCCAGGCGCCCATGCCTGAAAGTTGCCCGATGTGCATCTACAACGGGAAACAGTTGACTCGGGATCGCTTCAGCGGCCTTCAGAACTACTTGGTGCCTGCGAGTCTCCTCTCTCACGCTGCTTCAGACTCCGCTATGGAGGCCCAGTAGCTGCTCGTAGCACGCTCGAGCGGTGCTCGCTGAGTCTGGATCCGTTCTTCGAAAGTCGGACCGGCCTGATCGCCAGTGCTACGGAGCCGTCTTGGGTTGATCCGTTTCTGAGATGTCGCGTTCGTGAGGTGCACCCGGTCTGGTGATGTGGCGTTGAATATGTCCAGGAACCTGGAGGCCTTCGAGGGGCCGTTGATGAGGTACTGGTGGGATCCGCCGGTGAGGCGATCGAACGTGAACAGTCCTTCCATTTGCGTCTTCCAGTCCGCCGGTTCGTTGTAGGTGGAAAGGTCCAAGCTGAACATCTCGATCGCCGGATTGCGGTTCGCCCATTCTGAGAACCGAGCCGCGTCGTTCTTGGTTCCCCAGGCCACGCGAGGAATCGCATTGGCTCCGGCCATCTGAAGAGCTGCGAAGTAGATCTGGGACCTGCGCACGTTGATCAGGTACTCCGTCCTCGTGCGAGGCCAGTAGGTGGAGAACGACGGAGCCGAGATGCTGGTGTAACCGGCATTGGCGAGATCCTGCGCGCCATCCGAACCACGAAACCATAATTTCTCCAGCCGCTCGTCTTTGTCGAACAGGATCAGGTGGAGATGCTGGTTCTCATCTAAGCCGATCTTGTCGCGAACTTCAGCTGCGGTCAGAAGTTGCCCTTTCCTGAGGATCTCGTTCAAACGGATGATGTAGTTGTCTTCCTTGAGCCATCCTCTGTAGGACGCCCGGAATCGGGGCTGGGGAACGTAGCCGGGCATTTCGATCTTCGGGACAGGGAGAGGCTTCCAACTCGTGTTGAGCGACACTCCACCAAAGCTGCGGATCTCCGCGAGTGTTACGAGGTCGGCTGGATGCGAGGTGGAAGGACCGCCCGGGAGGGAGCGATCCCACTCAGGGGGACAGGAGACGTTCGAGTTCAGCGGCCGACACTCAGCTTTGAACGGGCACCGGCCGCAGTAGGTTTCCGGTTCGAAGAGTCGCATCGTCGGTTCCGTGCGTCTCTCCGTTTCGGAGGACCTACTCGGTCCCGCTTATGGTGGCCGTTCCTCCGGAGCTCGTCACTGACGAGATCTCGCCCTGAAAGGACCACCCTCTGGTCAGGCAGGCCGCGACTTGCCTGGCCCCGGGATCGGTCAGATAGCCGAGAATGTTGCCTGCGTCGTTCACGACGAGCGGAGGGTCGGCGACAGCGATACTGACCGGGATGCCCTCTTGGATTGCTTCGTATCCGCGATTCTTGAAGGTCACAGTTCTAATAGCCGCACAAGCGTCCGTCTCTGCTCCGGCGTCATCCTCCTGGCCCATCTCAAAGTCGCCCGTCGCGAGCGCCAGGTTGCTGGTGCGTCGTGGCCTGTCTTTGTTGTTGTCGTGTCCGCCGCCCATTCGTTTTTCCTTCCCGGCCAAAGCCGGTTGGTGCCGATCCGCTTGCAGATCAGCGGGGACACCGATTAATGACACCCTCATCGGATGGCTTTTCTGCCCGTATGAATAAAGTGTTATGGAAAAATCGAAATCTCCCAAATTGCAGGATCTTTGCGAGCATTTCGGCTTTCCACAGGCAAAGTTGGCTGTGGAAACAAGCGTTTCGGCGGCCCTATGGGACTGTGATCAGGGTTATCCACAGGTTCTCCCCAACTTCGGATCAAGGAAAAAATGTAGATCCCACTTGTAGAGCCAAACCGCTCTCAACGCTCCACAAGCGGATTAGCGTAGAACGACGGCATGAGTTCCGCACCAAACTGGACTCCGTCCAAGCGCCTACAAGCCGCAGCAAAATCCGAGCGTAAGAGAATCGAGAGAGAAATGTCTCGCCTTCTCAAACAGGAGGCAAGGCACAAACGTGAGCTAGACAAGATCCAATCGATGCGGACCCGGCTGGAACGGGAGCTTGCGGCGATTGATCGATTTGCAGAAACCGATAACCAGCCTGGAGAACCTCGACTCAGAATCGTGGAAGACGAGCACGCCGAGAAACCAGGACTAAGCGGTGCTCAGATTCGGGAGATCGCGGTGCAGATGATCGTTGGGACTACGCACGCGAACAACGGAATCCACTACCGCACCTGGTACGAGCTCGTCGTCGGAAACGGGATAGAGATCTCTGGAAAAGATCCGGTTGCGGTATTCCTCACGCAGATGTCCCGATCACCGGTCGTGGTTCGAGCCGAACAGCCCGGTGAGTACAAGATCGACGACTCTTTCCTAAACCGAGTCGCCCAAGAAATCCAAGATCTCGACCGATTGATCGACGAACTCGACCAGTCGGACTCCGAAGCGACGATCGAGCAGATCGAACAGCGACGCCAGCAAGTGAAGCAGGCGCGCGCCAGGAGAAGGTCGTTGGAGAGATCCCTCGCGGAGGCCACCAGATCATTAAGGCAATAAAGGCATCGGGAAGTACCAGTACCGGCTGCGAGGTTCCTACTGGGGGTCTTCTTTCTGATTGGCTGGCAGCGGCATGTGAAATACCTGCAAATAGCGACCTTCTCCGGGTTGTCGAGAGGACCATCCACGCTTGTGGTCAAGGCGGTCGCCAGTTTGACCGCAGTCTCGCTCTTTCCGGTGACGCGAAAGCGCGGGTTTCACTTTCTAGGCACATAAACTGACTGCTAGATCTGCGGGGAACTTGTTCTTCTATTCGGCCATGGCGAGTACTGTTACGGCGGTTGAAAGGACCAAGGTTGCGTCATCGGACCGGCGTTCGGCGGTGAATCGGAGTTCCTCCACGTCCATCTGGAGTACTTCGATCGCTTGGTCGCTCAGGCTTTGGAGCGCAGCTCGTAGTGTGGTCTGATCCATGGTGAGAACAAAGCTCTCTTGGTTGGTGGGGTATTGCCAGCCGAGGTTGTCGAGTAGTCGAAAGTAGTTTTCGAGTTGTTGTCGGAGCTGTCTGGCTTTCGTCTCGTCGCAGTTCTCGATGGCGATCGCGAGATCGTCCATGTGGGAGAGCTCGAGTAGGACGAGGTTGAAGAGGGCGTTGCGCTGTTTCCGGTCGAGTTGCGGGTGCGGCATCGGTTCCTTTCGTCTGGCACCAGGCCGGATCAACCCGCAATCCACGTTGGCGGTGAGAGAATCGGGTTGCATCGAAGCTTGGTCTTCGGTGCCAGGCCCCGGGACGTTCCAGCGTCGCCGGGGTCGTTCTTGTTGTCGTGGCGGTCCAGCAACACAACCACACGGTTCCAAGTAAGCAAGCCAAATCGGAAAGATTTCGAAAGGACTTGAACCCCGTTCGAATTCAAGCTAAGACACCCGTCCTGTGTCGACCAAGGGTGTCAACATCAACACTTCGAGTCAGCCCGTCGAGGGTGCTCGTCCGCTGCGCTGCGACGAGGTCGGGATCAATCTCCGCCACTCCCGTCGATGTTCCTCAAGGGAAGGTGGACCGTGTGATTGTGTCCCGAACTATCAGGGGCAGGTGTGGTGCGCGGAGCATCAGCGACAGCTTCGCCGCGTATTCAGCACAATCGACGAAGCCAAGCAGTGGAGAGCCGAGACGGAGAAGGCTCTGGAAGAGCCAGGGTCGTTTGGTCCAGGCGGGGTGTTCTTCGGATATGCGGCTCGTCGCTGGTTGAAAGCTGCTGAGGATGGAGTGATCCGTACCAGGTCAGGCGTGCCCTACAAACCCTCGGCGATCCGGAGGTATGGGCACGCGATCGAGCACTTCCTGATTCCCCACATCGGTCGACGGCGACTCGGGGAGATCCGGCGGGTCCATGTCCAGGATCTGGTCGATCAGATGGTCTCGGACGGATACTCGCCCAGCTCGATTCGCAACGTGATCCTGCCGCTCAGGTCGATTTGCCGACGGGCGATCGACCGGGAAGAGATCGACCACAACCCAACTTCGAAACTCTCCCTGCCCGTCGACCGGCGAAGGAAAGACCGGGTCGCCCCGCCGGACGAGGTGAACTCACTGTTGGAGGTTCTGCCGTTCAACCTCAGATTGATCTGGGCGACCGCGATCTACACCGGCCTCAGACGCGGGGAACTCCAAGCCTTGGGTTGGCAGCACGTCGACTTCGACCAAGGCACCATCGAGGTTGAAAGAGGCTGGGACTATCAAGCCGGTTTCATCGATCCGAAAAGCCGCGCCGCATTCCGACGGCTCCCCTTACCCGGGGCACTTCGCGGGATGCTGATCAAGCAAAAGCTCTCCCAGGGCGGTGGCCCGGATAGCCTCGTGATCGGGGACGGCGACAAGCCCTTCGACCCACCCAACATGCTCCGGAACGCCAGGCGGATTTGGAAGCAGCACGACCTCACCGGGCTCGGCTATCACGAATGTCGCCACACCTACGCGTCGCTAATGATCGCTGCTGGAGTCAACGCGAAAACTCTCTCCACCTACATGGGCCACTCGTCGATCGTGATGACCATGGACCGCTACGGCCACCTATTCCCAGGCAACGAGCAGGATTCCGCGGCGAAACTCGACGAGTACCTTCAAGCGGCAGAGATGGCTCCTCGCCATGGCGAGGCTGCGGTCATCCCAATTTAGTTGGATTGTTAACGACAGTCGACAAGTTGGCCGGTCCAGGTCGCCTCAGCATCGGCTTGATGTCAGGGCTCGTATGTGTCGCCTGGCCATCCGACCTTCCCATCGTCGAGACGAGCAATGCGATTCTGAAGGTCGGCGACGGCCATCACGAGATCTCGGTGTTCGGCTTCCAGAATTCGAAGCTTCGTTTCGACGAATTCAGGGTCGTCCGGTCTTAAGATCTTCCCGCTTTTCGGATCGATTATCGATGGCATTATTCTCCTTAGATTGAGCGTGTCCGAAGGCGGAGTTTCCTGAGAGGAACGGACGGCCACCTTGATCGTTTGAGTCTAGGTCTGTTCCTTTACTTCCTTCGCATAGACCTCGAGTCCCGCGTTCCGGAGCCTCTCGGTAGCGGCTTTCAGACTGACGAGACTGAAAAACGGTAGACCGTAGGGTTTGTCCGGCCTTTGCCCTCGGCTCAGCACCACGTAGCCGACTTTGATGCGATCTCGGGCGCGTGGCGCGTCTGGGATTGCGGAGGCGAAGTCTTCGCCTTCGGACTCCACGAGCTTTGTGGCTTTTTCTCGGAACTCATCGTCACCGAGTAAGAGTTCCGCGGAAGTGACTCCCTGCGCGAACAGGTGACTCAGCGTTGAGGAACGACCACGCTTCTTCACGTGGACGAAGCACCCGTCTTTCGTGAGCAGGTCGCAGAGCTCCACCCTATCGACGCCACCCACGCCAATGGGGAGGCCATCTAGGCAGAGCGCCCCTATCGCGTCGGCGGCGGCCTCGTTGTATGCGTTTTCACTCCAAGCCGAGTCTGCCGGCGGCAAGTCAAGGTCGAGTTCGGGAATCTCGCGTACGTATTGCTCGATCTTGTCGCGGTGGGACTTCGCGATTCGATACCAATCTCCCCCGGAGAGAACGTAAAGGTGCCCGTTAAACTCGGTCTCGAAGACGACACAGTCATAGACCCGCCATTTGTCTACAGGCGGTGCCGTTTCGTCTAGGGCATTGATTGCTTCAACTCGATCAGACTTGAGCCGATCCAGAGTGATGTCGCCGTCGCGGAGATCCCTGTAGACACTGATCCTCGGATCGGGTGCCGGCTCGTGCTTCTTCTTCTTGAAGGAGAACCGAACCCCTGAGATGTCTTGCCAGTTCACCGCTTCGGGGATCGCGAGGTGCATCTCAGTCATATCGCGGCTTTCCAAGGCGGCGACGAGCTTTTCGTCCAAGTTGGAGATGATCTTCGGGTCGGTTTCGCCTCGGACGAAATCAATGAACTCGAAGTTCTCCTTGTATCTGGTTTCGCCGTAGAGATCGACGAGCTCTTCAGCTAGTGCGGGGAGATCAGGTAGCTCGATCGCCTGGTTCATCGCCAGTGAAGACGAGCCCGAGAGCGAGCCGAGTCCCCCTTGTTCCGACCGACCCGTGACGGCGCGAAGCAGGTCCCGCGAGTTGTCAAGCTCGAAGGCACCGAGCGGAGAATCGTGACTCGCGCCTCTGCGAGTGTGGAGGGTGAGTTCGTCAAAGGTCCGGGCATCGATGCTCTTGATCTGCGTTGGGTCGATGCTATTAAGCACAACCTTCAGGCCGAAATCTTGGACCACTGCCTCTTGGCGTACAAGATGACGCCCGTATCCGAACGTGATGGCCATTAGACGATCTCCCCCCGGCACCAACAGCACCCCGGAGCTCGACGCCCCCAGTATCGGAGGCAGTTCCCCATCGGAAACGTGCGATTCAACAAACGAAAGCCAAGGCGGAGGGGAAGTGTGTGATGCACGGACGAACAGTGAATCGCGCTCCGTCGATAGGGCATCGATCCGATAGCTGTGGAGCTCGCCTCGTTCCGGAGGCTCAATGATTGCCTCGAGGTCGTCGAGGTTGATCTCTGGCTTGACCAGGAACCAGGTAAGACGTCTCTTGCGCACTCGTCTAGTCCCCCTTAGGACTTTCGGGCTGGATCAGGTCGTGTGGCAGTCGTTCGCGCAGTAGTAGCAGCCGTTTGAATCGCTGAAGTAGCTCTTAGCGTTGGTAACGGCTTCTCGACAAGACGGATGCCAACCCAAGTCGATCCGGTTTACGGCGGCCGGTAGGCACCCCTTGTTAGATGCTAGATCGTGGACCTCGTGGTCACCTGAACCTGGTTGGGCGTTTACATTGACGCAATAGGTGGGCATTCGAAACCTCCTTGATTCGTTCCTGCCACATGGACACCCATGTTACGCGGTCTTACGAGATCTGGGAAATTTGGATCTTTTGCCACACGACTGGGCGAGAACGCTCACAGAGGGGATCTCTCGCTCGGTATCCCGAGCGCCTATGTCCTGGGAAGATGAACGAACGACGTCAGTGTCCCTTCGAGAACTGGACAGCCTTCGCGAGTTCAGGGCCTCCGAGAGCGCAGAACTGGCATGGAGGTGGGATGGACTATCTGGCCGAGCGCAAAGAGGTCAACTGCCGAGATAGGGTATCTCCTTACAAGGCTGATCCCAACAAACTAGTTCGGTCAAGACCTTGAGATTGGTTTCCAGTCCGGTGGTTTATCAGGATCGAAGATCAGTCCATTCAACTGGCGTTGCAACTTGTGCGTTTCATCATCCCTTAGCTCACGGTTGATCTCGAAGAGTGTCGATTTCTTCAACTGAGGCGATGGCCGATTCCAGGGAAATGTGAGGCTTGACTTCCGTTAGTTCCGTTGCGCGCGATCCAACGTCGGCTCCGGGGTTTTTCTTCGTTACCCACATCGCGGTGGCGAGACGTTCGAGGTCCTTGACATTTCGATCCGAAAGCTTTTCTGCAATCCAGTCGAGAGATTCCTCGTATCGACGGATCGCTTTCGAGAAGGTTGCTTCAAGCGATTTTCCGACATCAGTCGCGCTCAGCTTTGGGCCGTACCTGGGGTTAGGGGTGAATCGGTCTATAAAGCCGTCGTCCACAAGCTCCGAGAGCTCATCTCTCAACTCAAACGAGAACGGGCCGTGTTTGTAGAGGATAAAGCGGAAGTCAAAGTCGACGTCACGAAGTTGCGTGAGGAGATAAGCGGCTTTCTGCACATGAGTTTCTCCGCTCCAACTACCGCTACTCCCCAAACGGTCAATCAGTCCAACCAAGACCGCGTCCTGGACTTGCTTGTTCATTGCGGAACCTCGCTTTCTACTTCTTGAACCAGTTTTTCCCTTGATTCAGTTAAGATTTGCTCTCTGTTTTTCTTGAGCCAATCAGCAACGTCATCCCTGATTCCTGCGTCGGCCAACACAAACTCATCCGGAGATTCCGGCATCCGTCGCAATACATCGGAGAGTCCCGTAGACCAGGAACTCCCGTAGTCGCTCCCTTCACGAACCCAGACGGGGAACTCGGGTGGAAGTTTCCGGCTGGGGGGCGCCCCATGCGCGATCATGTCCGGCCCATACCTCTCTTTCGCTGCTTCGACCAATGCTTGGACATTTGCTGATGTGTCTCCATCGAATTCCGAGGAGTTCGCGTCACTTGCAAGCTTCTTGGCTTGCTTTTCGTAGGCAGACTTGAAGTGATCCCGAAACACGATTCTGCGCGCGGGCTCATGACCCGGCAGTGCTGAGTCTGCGGCGGCTTGCTTGATCGCCAGGAGCACGTCCGAATCATCTCTGCCTAGATGTTCGTCCACGTCCGTCGGAAAATGTCCATCGGGTAACCAAGCCTTCAGGAAATCTTTCAGGTGCTCGTTGTATGCCAGTCGAGTGGGGTGGTGATAGACCTGGCTAAACATGAAGTAGCGGGCGAGCAGAAGCTGCTCGGCTGATTGCAGCCCACCCCGTTCGCATCCGAGAACTGGGTCGGCACTGCCGCCGTTTTCTTCCCCCTCTTCTCTCGCGGGTTCTGGCATCACTCGAAGCGTCCCAAGAAGACGTTCCAAGTCGAAATGTCCGTATTGGACGCCGGAATGAAGAGAATCCCGAAGTAGGTAGTCCATGCGGTCTGCCCCGAACGAATCACCAACGATTATCTCGGCAAGAATGGCTTCCCACGCATTAAAAGAGACACCGAGTCCCATCTTCTCCGCTTTTCTCGGCCCCACAGCGATTTTCCCGACTTGGTCGGGCCGAAGAGGCGGAGACAGGCGATCAAAAATCTCCGTCATTGCGTCCGAGTGGACGATGTCCCAGGTAAGACGCTCATGATCCGTATCTTCAGGCAGTAGTTCCTTTTCCGCGGCGTGGGAGAACGGAAGGTGGCCCATGTCGTGGCAAAGTGCGGCCATTCTCACTACCGCCCTCCAGTAGCCGAAATCGGATTGAGACTGCTCAGGGATCGTCTCCCTAACCGAGTCAGAGATCTTGTCTGGCCTAGTGATGGTGTCGAAAACGCGACCCGTGAGGTGCATGACCCCGAGGGAATGCTCAAACCTCTTGTGAGAGGCACCAGGGTAGACCTCGTAGGTGAGGGCGAGTTGGTGGATGTGTCGAAGCCGTTGAAAAGGAGCGCTGTCGACGACTGTTCGCTCATCGTCATCGTAAGAAACGAAGCCATGAACGGCGTCGCGGACTTCGTGGATCCGTTTGGCCATCGACGTATTGTGCCGATTCCACAGGACGAACTAGAGGCAAGACGAACATACGTTCGCAGCCTACACGCTTCAAAGGTCGTCCAAAGTGCCGGTCTGGAATATGAAGGTGGTCGAGTATGGGAGGCCGGGTAATTTTGCGGACTGCGCGCGAATTGCGGTAACGGCCCCTTTCTGGTCAGGCGAGTATCCCTCGGCTAACGGCCGAGATTTTGGCTACTGGCTAGCGCGATGGTCCGACTTCGGGATGCCAGGTAACCGCCTCCAAGTCGGTCCTTACTCCTCGAGTTGGACCAAATGTCCCACTGTTCCCAGGCCGCTGTCGACCGTCCGGTTCTTCCCGTCGACGGGAAAAGTCAGATTTCTTCGATGATCGAGGCACGCTTTTCTTCGTACTCGGACGTCGAGATCAGCCCTGATTCGAAGAGTTTGGTCAGCTTCTCGAGTCGCTGACGTTCGTCTCCTTGCCAAGGGGGCTCGGATTCAGGATCGTTTGGTTCTTTCTGGAGCCTCTTGGCGGCGAGGTTTGCTTCGAGGGCCACTTGTCGCATGGCACCGGGGTCGGTGAGGTTGGGGTCGAGTTCGATGATTTTGGCCCAGTCTTCTTGTTCGATCGTGAAGAAGAGGCGTCGGGAGTCGTGGACCTGTGTCTTTTGGAAGACAAGTCCGGGGATGAGCGCTGATCCTGGGAGGACGGATCCGAGAGCCATTCTGGTGAGCGTGGGTCGACTGGTTGTGGAGAGTTGCCCTTCGGTCATCACCTCGGCATGGGTGCCTGGAGACATGAGGCGCACAACGGTTCCTCCCTGCTGGGGAGGATCGAAGACAATGATCCGGTCTTCCCAGATGTAGGTGGTGTCGGCGAATCCGATCAGGTTCGATTTTCGGATCAAGCGTTGGTGCGTGAGCCTTTCAATCTCCTTCTCAAGGATTTGGAGGGGATTCCAGCTGTGGTTCGAGTGGGGTGAATCCGCGAGATTGAATGCTTCGGCCAAGGCGGTCTCTTCGGCTTCGATGTCACCTTCTCTTGCGGCGGTCTTGGCTGCTTCCAGCTTCTTGAAGATCAAGCTTCGAGTTTCGGAGCGGATGCGTTCGACTCTCTCTCGTTCCGCGGTTCTAGCGTCGTTGGAAAAGAAGCCCACGGCTCAGAGTTCCTTGACCGTCGGTGTCACGGATATGCGAAGCCGAGCCATGGCTATCCCCAGCCGATCGGTGGGAGCGGTTTTTCAAGTTTCCAGTCGTCGTCTTCCAGGACCAGATGTGCGGTTTCCGCCGCGAATCCCTCCGGGTGGACCTTGGCTTGAGCTTCCTCGCCGCGGACCTCCACCGAGTCGACCTTGGCGAATTTCATTTTTTGGAAGATTGGTTCTTCACCCAGGTAGCGGTTGGTTATGCCGTCTTCGCAAGTCGCCTCTCTTTCGGTGGCTTTCACACCGCCAGACCCGAGGTATCCGTGCTTCTTGGCTGCGGTGTTTTGGGCGGTGGGAGTGAGAAGTGAGCAGGCGGTTGGTCCGTCTTTGTCTGCGACGGCCGTGTTGTACTGCTCGATCACGGCAACGATCTGGTCCTCGTCGGAGACATCGTCCGTATCTGAGCCGCCACATCCGCCGACGAGAATTACCGACGCAACGGCCACACAGGCTGCTCCCGATCTCATCTTCCCCATGGGCTTCCTTTCTGGATCCGAGCGACGCTCACCACGGAGCGCCCTTGCTCGATTTGCTGTCCGCGAACATATACCGGAAATGAATCGTTTTGTCTGTAGATGTTTTGTCTGCGCCCACGGATCATCCCGGGCGTGGGCGTCCAGCAGACATTCGCGGCGAACCTCCGTCGCCACCGCAAAGAGTTGGGCGTCTCACAAGAAGAGCTCGGCGACCTGGCCGATCTTCACCGCACCGAGATCAGCTTGCTCGAACGAGCCGAGCGCGACCCGAGGTTGACCACAATTGTGAAGTTGGCACGGGTTCTCGGGATCACTCCGTCGGAGTTGATCCGAGACATCACTTGAACTACCGGCAACCCAGTGGTCAGATCAGTTCTCTACGTCTCTTCTGGAGCTGTCCGGGTTTCGCGGTTTTCCGGCCTCGGTAAGTGGCCCTCTGCGGGCCGCGTTGGAGTAGCTGGGCATCGGTTTCGTCGGACTTGAAGATCTCCACCGAACGTGTCCACAAGTCGACTGATCCCTTTGAGCCAAGTTCTCTCACTGCGCAGTTGATCGCGCTTGTCCAGCGACCTGGGTTCTCTTCGGCGCCGGGTGGCCCGATGCGTTTCATGGCCTTGTTGATCGGTGAAGTTCTGGCGAAGGCTTCTTGCGTGCCTTCAACGTCCGCCGCGTCGAGAACGGGTGCAGACACGTACTCGGTGAAGCCGATGTGCTCCGCATTTCTGAGTCGCTCACTGGTCCACCTGATCGGTCGTTGACCTCGTAGCTCAGGCAGGTACTCAACTCTTACTCCGGCCCCGAACGGACTCAGCCATCCGGCCAGGCAGTCTGTCCAGTGGATCCTCTTTGGAGACACGCGACGGTAGAACGCCCCGTCCCTGTAGATCGGCATGGCGAGTCTTTCGTCGTAGATCACGCTTGCGCGCCTGAGTTTGTGAGTGATCAGAAGGCCGGTCGCTTCGAGGTTCTTGGCCGCGCGGCGTACGGCGACGTTCTGAGCGCGGGTTCCACCTTCGACTCTGATCGGGATGCCGGTCCGCTGGCCGATGACGCCACAGTCAAGGAGCAACCCTCGCTCCCACTTACCGAGGCGCTTGCCTTTGAGGTCGATCAGGCTGCTCTCAAGCATCGCGACCGAGCTCCTTCAGGTCGACCATCTCGAACACGCCCGCGGCCTTGAGTCGAGCCTCCGACTCGGCAACAATTGACTTGGCCCGGGCAACGTCTCGCGCGGCCATGTCAACGAGTCGTGCCTCGATCCGCTCGTCTCGGGCAACAACAGGTGCGTCTGTGCATGTCGAGTACTCCGCGAAGCGGGAAGGGAGGTCCATCACGAGCTGTCCATCGATTGTCGCTTCGACGATCTCGTTGAGGAGGGTGGAGCGCGTCACACCGCGTAGCTCTGCGATTTGCTCGAATTTGAAAAGAGTGCTCGGTGAGAGCTTGACCGTCACCGGCACTGTCCTGGATTCGCTTGTCAGGTCCATGGCAACAGGTGTACCACGACGATCGCCAATTCCCATCGAAGTACTTTTTGGCTCTGCCCGAAGCCAGGCAAAGGCCCAGGACCTCAAACCAATCGGACAAAGAGTGGCTCAACCAAGCCGAAAAGAAAGCTAGACGACGGCTACGAAACCAAAGGTCACAGGTTCGAATCCTGTCGGGCGCGCTCTTCCTTTGGCTTGGTGCCTGTGGTCAGGTGGCGCCGCCGTCGCTGACTCGAGCTTGCCTCCAGGCAAACGGTCAGGCATACGAGTATTCGTTCTCGGTGGTTTCCGTCAGAACTCTTGGTGCGACCAGGATCTGCCTGTCGTTCTCAAATGCGCCGGACCAAACAAAATTCTTCCACATCCCTTGTGGGAGGCAAACGCCCATCACAATCGCGGAGCCGATGCCGGAAGAATCAGCAAGAGAATTCGCCCAGCCGTGGCTAGAAACGGCTTTCAGGCCTATCCGTCGGCGCTTTCTCTCGATACCGGTGGACTTGAGAAGGTGACTCGGACGTGAGCCAGGACGATTTCAACACCATGTTGACCCTATTTGCTGCCCTTGTGACTATCACCGAGATGGCGGCAGCGTTGGTTATCTGCGGAGCGTTTTTCTGTGGGTTGCTGGCCGGACGTAGCTGGTACGGGTGACCCTATAGGCATGGATTCCTTGTCCAATCCAAATTGGCAACATATCCGGTTAGCAAAGTAAAGCGCGCTTTACTTTGCTAACCTCGCTCTGTGGAGGACCTTATCCAAGCCGAGTTTGGGGAGCTTGAGCCGTGACCCCACAGCGAGTAAGCGGTGATCGAGTCCCTGTGTCGACCGAGGTCGGATCGGTAGATGCGTTCCTTCCTGCGCCTTTGCCTCCAAATCCTCCGCTTGAGGTCGACACGACTGTGCACGGCCTCCAGGCTGAGGCGATGCTGGAACTCGGTCGCCTTGACGGTTTGACCTCAAGGCTGCCGGACCCCGATCAGTTTCTCTTTGCGTTTGCCCGGAAGGAAGCGGTTCTGTCGTCGCAGATCGAAGGGACGCAGTCATCTCTGTCGGATCTGATGCTCTTCGAACGAGGGGCCGTCCCGGAGGTGCCAGCCGATGACGTCCAGGAAGCGGTCAACTATGTGCTGGCGTTGAACCACGGCCTGGACTTGATCAGGAGCGGTGTCCCGATCAGTCTCCGCTTGATTCGAGAAATGCACGGGATCCTCCTGCGAGGGGCCCGTGGCGGAGGCACTGGCGCCGGAGATTTTCGGGGGGTTCCTAACTGGATAGGAGGGATCGACCCCACGAGCGCCAGGTATGTGCCACCACCACCCAACCTCGTCCCCGATGCCATGGGGTTCCTGGAAGCGTTCCTTCATGGCGAACCGGAGGCCTTCCCGATCTTGCTCCGGGCCGGAATGGCTCACGCACAGTTCGAAGCGATCCACCCGTTTCTCGACGGCAATGGAAGAGTTGGACGCCTGTTGGTCACGATGATGCTCAGTTCAGAGACCGCCGATGGCCTAAAGCCAGTGCTCGGTCACCCGCTGCTGTATCTAAGCCTGTACTTGAAGAAGAACCGCACCGAGTACTACGACCGGCTTCTGCTGGTTACGGAGAAGGGCGACTGGGAAGGTTGGATCACCTTCTTCCTGAAGGGCGTGATCGCCGTTGCGAGATCGACGATAGAAACCACCCGAAGAATTCTCACTCTCCTCGACGCCGATCGGGAGCGGGTCGCATCTCTCGGCCGTAGGGGAGGGTCTGCGCTCCAGGTTTTCGAGGTCTTTTCTAAAGAAGTTGTGCTCAAGGTTCCCGAAATCGTGGTCAGTCTCGGCGTCTCCGAACCAACCGCCTCGAAAGCTGTCCGAATCCTTGAAGCCGAGGGGATCGTCACTGAGGTCACCGGACAGAAACGCAACCGGATCTTTGTCTACCGAGAGTTCCTCAAGATCCTCAACGAAGGTACTGAACACGAATAACCTGGCCGAAACCGACAGGCAATCGGCCCAGCAGCAGTTTCAGAACCCATCGCAGAGTGTTTATCCAAGCCAAATAAGTCGCCTGACCCGGACTCTACGAAACCAAAGGTCACAGGTTCGAATCCTGTCGGGCGCGTTCTCCTTTTGGCTCGACCGCTGCGGTTGAGGTTTCCTCGGTTGAAGGCTGCATCGAGTGGCTCGCAGGCAAGCGGTCAGGCAGTCGTGTCAAGCTTGAAGTTCGGCCAGGAACGCTTGCGGGGTGAGTATGCGAACTCCGCGGTGTTCACCGACGGGAAGCAGGTGTTTGCGGTCGCCAGAGACGAGCACATCGACTTGGGCTTCGATAGCACAGGCAAGGATCAGATCGTCATCCGGATCGTCCGTCAAGGGTTCGGGCTATTGGGTCGGCGTTTGTTGCGATCCGATCGCTATGTCGGATAGCAGCGCCTGGACTTCCTTCAGGCGCTCGATGGTGAATCCGAGCTTCTCGGAGAGGATCCGGACAAGCTCGACCATCGCGGGTTCGAGGAGAACGAGGTCCAAGCTGCCGTCAATGACCTCTTCGATGATTCGGCTTGGAGGCCCTCCGGCGATGAAAGCTGACACCAGGACGTTGGTGTCGCAGGCGACGCGAGACCTGGTGGTCACTCCGCGCGGAGCTGGTCGATCAGCTCCTCGACGTCTTCCGGCCCGATACCGGCTTTCTCGGCCTGGCTTTGTCCGAGACGCTGTACAGAGGAGAACCGCTCCAGTCTGATCTGACGTCGAAGTGCATCTCGAACCAACTCAGACTTGGTCTTGCCGGAGATTTCAGCCAAGGCTTCAATCTCGTCGGCGAGGTCGTCAGAGACAGATACGGAAAGCAGGCGGCTCATATGAAGACATCATATTGGAGGCATTGGTGGAACTCGACGTTTGCGACGTTGGCCTGTGGTCGGCCGATCGTCTTACTGGATGGTCCAGGTTCTGGATGGTGGGGTTGGATCGAAGTTGCCCGCCAGGTCTGCTGCGTTTGTCGTGAACTGGTAGTTGCCGGGCGTCAGGTTGTAAGGGCTGCTCGTGTATGTCTTCGTCGTCCCGCACCACTCCTGGAAGATGACGGTTCCGTTCTTCTTCAGGGTGCAAGTCATGCTTCCCAACATGATCGGCTCCGTCGAAGTCGACGTGAAGGTCGGGGTCCTGTTGGTGGTGGTCGAGCCATTGGCTGGACCGCCGGTGATGGTCACATCCGGGGGCACGGTGTCGACCTCGAACTGCTTGACCGCGGTTGCCGAATCGACATTGCCTGCCCGATCGATCGCTCTGACCTGGAAGGTCCAGAGTCCGTCGGCGAGATTCAAGTACGGCTTGGGCGACATGCACGGCGAGAAGCTCGTGACCGCGAACCCCTGCCAGATCCGGCACTCGAAGTTGGCGGTGGGCTCATTCGAGGTGAAGGCCAGAAGCGGATCATTGTTGTTTGTCTTTGCCGGGATCGGGTCGATGGCGGTGGTCGGGGCGATGTTGTCGACCGTCCAGGTGCGCACAGGCGGGGACGGATCCCAGTCGCCCGAGGCGTCTTTCGAATTGGTCGAGAACTCGTACTTGCCGTCGGCCAGGCCCGAGTAACTCTTAGACGACGAAGCGCAGGGCTGGCTGGACAGCTCCGTCCCGTTCCGTTTCAGGGTGCAGATCGTGTCCGCCGCCGGGTCGGTCGAATGCTTCACGAACGTCGCGCTTCTGCTGGTCGTGATCGAGTTGTTCGGGCCGGAATCGATGATCGTGTTCGGCTTGGTGACTTCCCAGCTCAGGTCCTCCCCGCCCCAGTCCGGATCTCCCTGGTTGAATGCCACAACCTTGAGGTGCTGTTCACCCTCGCCCAGGTCGTCGAACCGGAAGGGCGGCGTGCAGAGTTGCATGATCACGCCCAGCAGCCCGTCGTCGTCGAGGTAACACATGTAGAAAGTCCCGGGTCCGAAGACGCTAGAACCGAAGTTGATCGTTCGTTGGTCAGCGTCCATGTCGAGTCTGACCGTCGGGGCTATGGTTTGGGGACTGCCCTCCGTTGCCGCCGAGATCTCGGAGCTGCCGATGACGTCGGTTGGCGAGCCCCCGAAAGTGGTCTTGGCGCGGA
>MKST01000001.1:334557-365707 GCA_001897355.1 Solirubrobacterales bacterium 67-14
CCGTCCCTCCCGGGCTGGTTGCCGCGGTGATGGTGCTGGTCGCTCCCGGCGGAACAGGTCCGGTGATGCCGGCCGTCACCCGGAATGAATTGGGAGAGGTCTTGGTCGCGTTTATCGAGGTGTAGCTCATGCTCGACGGAGGATTCGTGTAGATGTTCAGCTGCTTGTCGAGCCGGTTCAGGGCCTCGAGAACGTAATAATTTCTGGCATTCGCCCCGTATGTGCTGATTCCCAACGGGCTCAGATCGCCGCTGTTGTTGAGGTACGTCGCGGAAGTGTCGCCGGGCTGGAACTGATAACTCAGGTGAATTCCATCGAGTTGCCGGTGTCCCGAGTAGGGAACGTTCTGGAGAGCGCTCCAGATATCGATCACCGGGACTCCCTTCTCCGCCGCAGCGTCGAAAATCGCCTGGTTCATCGTCGCTACCTTGGTGAGATACTCCGCGTTGTAGGCCGGGTCTCCGTAGCTCACCATCGATGGGATGGTCTGGAGGATCGGTATCGACCGGTTGTTCCGGGTCTCGTTGATCAGTTGGATGAACCGATTCTTTGCGTCGGCGAGGTCGAGGCCATAGGCCGGGTTGAAATCGTTGGTACCCCCGCCGATGAGGGTGTACCGGGCGTTGGTCAGGCGAATCTCGCACGCCACGCTCGTCTCGTCATCGTCCGTGCAAAGGCGATCCCTCGTAAACCAGCCGACGGCCTGGGGCAAGGTGCCGGATTTGCGGAGTGGCAATGTGCTGGAGGCTCCGCCTCGGCTTGCCGCGCTGCGACGAGTGAACGAATTGTGCTGATCGGGACAGTACGAATCCGAATCTGGCACTGTCGTGGCCCTGTAGAAATAGGCCGTCAAGAGAAGGGTGAGTGGAACGTTCAGATCCGATCGGCACCCCAACGCGTAGAGGTTCTGAACGAACTCGGTATTCGAATCGCCAACCTTCGCGATCGTGGTCCCTCGACCGGCCTTGCGCGATTCCAGAAAATCGTTGTTGAACTGCGTCAACGAGGCGGGCATGACCAGCACCGTCTCCGGAGGATCTGCCTTGCTCGCCGCCACGTGGACGGAAAGCAGAAGGGTGATCAGCCCTGCAAGCAAGGCGACCCGGACAGCGATGACGTGGACGAAGACGCCGAACCTCTCCTCAGAGTTCATAGATCCACTATCGCCGATGGCGGTTTCGTTCGTGGATATTTTCTTCTGGCCGTTTGCTATCGGGTCTGAGCTCTTGGGCTAGGGTGGCCCGATGGTGTTCTCGATCTTTTCGCTCTTGATAGCTGCTGCGGCGTTGTCGATAACGATCTGGCGCTGGTGGGTAGAACGACCGTCCTTGCGTTTGGAGCAAGAGCGTTTCTATCTACGTGACGATTGCCTGATCGAGACGGCCGACAAACATGACGGGATTGCCGTTCAAAACGCCGATGGTTCAGGATGCACTCAGTACATTCGAGCTCGCGCCTGCAACGACAGCAGGGGCGGCACAGCGCGGTCTACACAGGTGCTGGCATACATACCAGCCACCACCGGGCACCCGGGACTCGATGTCAGGTCCCTCCGCTGGGGAAGTGCCGAGGTGGGGGAAGGGGCTGAACCAGTTGACTCGCTGGACATCCCGCCAGGCGTTCAACGCCACATCGACATCATCGAGTGTTCGGTTCCTGAATCGGACCCGTCGCGTGCCCAGGTCAGGGTGGCCCGAGAGCCCAGCGGCGAAGGACATGTACTTGGTGAGGGGACTACTTGCATTCAACTAATTGCTGCTTGTGAAGGCCGCGGCTCGTCAGGCTACGAACTAGAGGTCGAGTTCGACGGCAGATCGGTGAAGGTCAAGTCCCTGCGAAAGAAGAAGGGCCGCGCCAAGACATTGGGCGGCTGAAGCCGGCTTGAACCTGACGGCACCTCGCTTCAGCGTCGAGGACGACGCCCGCGAACGAGCCCGTCCGTCGCGGCTACTTCTTCCTGGTCAGGGTGATCGTCTTGTGGGCGGTCAGCTTCTTTCCGCCGGCCTTTGCCTTGAAGGTGACTGTGACCTGGACCTTCAGCTTGCCGCTCTTGCGGAGTTTCTTTTTCGCTTTCGCCTTGGGTTTGATGGCCAGTTTCGTCGTGCCTGTGGACTTCGTGGTCCTTGAGTTGGCCGCGATCTTCGGCCCGGTCGCCTTGATGGTTCCGGCGCCGTTTACGTACACGTTCAGGTTGGCGAACCCATTCTTCCGGGTCACCTTGCCGAGCTTCATTTTCGGGACGAAATCCGGTCCGGTCGGACCGGTCGGACCCGTCGGATTGGTTGGCCCGGTCGGGCCGGTCGGGTCGGTTGGCCCAGTTGGGCCCGTTGGATCGGTTGGCCCAGTTGGACCCGTCGGGCTGGTCGGCCCAGTCGGTCCGGTCGGGGCTTCGACCATGAACCCCCGGCTGGCGACGGGCCCCTGATTGCCCGCCCGGTCTGTCTGGAACACGGTGAGCGCGTAAACCCCGTCCTCGAGGGGCGCGTCTGGCGTGAACGAACCCGCCGAGCAGTCGACCGCCGGCTCATCGCCCAGCTTGCAGCTGAAAGTCGCGTCGGCCTCCCCGGTGAAGGTGAAGGTCGGCTGGATGGAATCGGTCTTGCCCGACGGGCCGCCGGTGAAGACGGGTGCCACGGGCGGGGTCGTATCGATCACGACATCGGCGGTGATCGGATCGGATGAGTTCTCCGACGAGTCGGTGAGGATCACCGTCGCCGTGTGCGTGCCCTCGCTCAAAGGCGAGGCGATCGTGAAGGTGCCGCTGCTGCAGTCGACCACTGGTTCTTCGTCGATGCGACAGCTCGCGCTCGCCGCGCCCGAGGCGTCGAACGTGAAGGTGGGCCGGGTGTCGTTCGTGTAGCCGTCATTCGGAAGGACGATCTCGACTGGTGAAGGCGGGGTGCGGTCGATCTCGGCGTCCGTCAGCTCCGAGGCGTTTCCGGCAGCGTCGCTCTGGGCGACCGCCACGCCGACCCCGAGCGTGGACGGATCGAATCCGGTCAACCTCCACGATCCGCTGCCGTCGGCAGTGGTCGATCCGAGGAAGGAGGCGGCGTTGCCGGGCTCGCCGGCGGTCTTGTTGAAGACCCGGATCGAAGCATTGGGCGTCGCCGTTCCCTTGACCACGGCCGGACTGGCTCCGATGACCACAGGTGCCTGGATGCCGGAATTCGGGCCGGTGACCGAGTTCCCGGCACCGTCGATCCCCAGGTCTACGAACAGGTCGGAATTGCCGGTGCCGAGGTTGCTCAGGATCGACACTTTCCTCGTACCAGCGGCCACCGCGATGGCCGGCCCGGAGGCGTTGGAGATCTGGTTGCCGTCTATGGTCCCGCCCAGTCCGCGCCTGTCGCCCTGGCCGTCCCAGGACCGCACCCAGATGCCGGGCCCGCCGGTCGAACCACCATTGGTCCCGATCGAGTTGCCGGTGATCGTGTAGGTCGAATCATCGGTGACGATGCCGGCGCCACCGACCCCGCCCCCGGCTCCGGTCCCGATCGAGTTGCCGGTGATCAAAGCCTTGGCGGGGCTGCGGAGGAATATGCCTGCCCCGGTCGTCCGTTGGACCGAATTATTGGCGACCTGCACCTGAGAGCCGCCTTGCGATCCGACTTCGATTCCGACCCCGCCGCCGGGAACCGGTGAACCGTCCACCGCGGATCCGATCCAGTTGCCCTTGACGCCTGCCGCCCAGTCGGCCACGATCGCGGTTCCGGAGGTCATCGAGATCCAGTTGCTCTCGACTCTCATGTTGATCGTCGGGTAGATGATGAGATGGATGCCGGCGACGCTCGGGCCGGTGACCGCGTGATTGCCGTCGGCGCTCAGCCCGAAAGTGTTGTACATGACCTCCCCGCCGTAGTTGGTGCGATCCGAAAACACCCCGTAGTCGCCACCCGCGAAATGGTTGTAGTAGACGCGCATCGCAGCTGTGTAGTTGTATGCGTCGCCGTAGACGCCGTAGGTGTTGCCGGAGACGGTCCCGTCGGGCGCGAGGCCGATCAGGTTGCTGTAGACATCGGTCGTCGCGCCGGGATCCCAATAGGTGCTCGCCCAGACTCCGTACCTGGAATTGACGATCGAGTTGTTCTCGACGGTGAGGGTGGCATATGACGAAGGGGAGTTGTAAACCCCAGCGTTGCCACCGGTCGTTGGCGATCCGGTCTCGTCGGAACCGAAGTAGTTGCCGGTCACCCGGACCCGAGGGAGGCCGGAGAGCGAGGTGTATCCGCTGCCGCCGGAGACCACCACCCCGCCGTCCGAGTAGCCGGTGCCGTACTTGACGAAGATGTTCCGGTCGGCGGCGGCCGTGCCCCCGATCGTGGCCCCGATCTGGGTGTCGATCGATACTCCTGTCTTCACACCGCTGTAGGCCGGGTCAAGTCCCTTGCCGAACCAGCAGCCGTAGACCTTCGACCCGGTCGGTGGAAGGACCGGGGTGGTCGTGTCGATCCTCGAGATCGCGACCCCGGTTCCGCCGGTGATGGCGATCCCCCGGATCGTCACGTCATTGGCCTTGATGGTTAGTGCGTTGCCGCCGAGCGGGTTCTGGACCGCCGCGCAGGGATGCGGGATCTCGGTCGTGCCGCAGCCGGCGCCGGTGATCGTGACGGGCGAAGTCAGGCTCGGCAACGCACTCGTGAGCGAGATGGTGTTGCCGGACTCGGCCCCGGTGAAGCCGGCGTCGAAGTTGATCGTGTCCGCGTCGGTGGACGCATTGGCGACCTGGATCGCGGCCCGCAGGGTGCACTGGCTGCCAGGGGTGATCAGGTCGACGTCGCAGGAGCCGTCGGTGGCGGCATTGGCCGTGTCGGCGGTCGAAGTGACCGTGAAGGTTGCGGCCGAGGCCGAGGCTGCTGGTACGAACGCGAAGAGAAGCAATCCGAAGAGCAGGGGGCGCCAGTGGCGGGACGAGAGTGATCCGATCATGGGTGCGACGCTACTGAACAACCGTGTTTCATCCGTGTTGCAGGCGGCCGCCACGGCGTGTAACCGGGATGCAACACGGGTAGGACAGGATGTGCCCATGACAGCTCCCGGCAAGAAAAAGTTCCAAGCAATCCTTTCCCTGGCCATCCTCTCGCTCGCGGTCCTGGCCGGCTGCGGTGGTGGGGACGACGGCACCAGCGATGACGAGGCGGCAGTCAAGACGTCGATGGTCGAGTGGGCGAAGGCCGAGACACCGGCCGAAACCTGCGCGCACATGGCCAGCGGCTTCCTCTTCTTCGTCGGCGACGGCGACCCGGACAAATGCAAGGACCGCGTCGTCAAGGTGATCGGCAAGAAGGGCGCGGCGAACGATGTCGAGGTTCACTCGGTTGCATTCGAGGACGGCCAGGCGAAGGCGAACGCGACCGTCGATGGCCAGAAGTTCGACTTCTGGTTCATCGAGCAGGACGGCGAGTGGCTGCTCAATTCGATCGGCCTCCGGCAGGGCAAGGGGCCCGACCCCGATGATCCGCCGCCGGCTCCCGACGAGGGATACCAGGCACCCCCTCAGTGACCCGTCCGGCATTCGCGCCACCGCTCGGCAATGATGCGGTGGTGCGGATTCTGGTGATCGAAGACGAGCAGTCGCTGCTCAAGAGCCTGAAGAAGGGCCTCGTTCACGCCGGATTCTCGGTCGATGTAGCCAGCGACGGGCAGGAAGGCCTGCAGAAGGCCCGTCTGGTCGACTACGAGGTGGTGGTGCTCGACCGGGATCTGCCGCTCGTCCACGGCGACGAGATCTGCCGCTTTCTCAACGAAGAAGGGTCGCCTTCGAAGGTGATCATGCTGACCGCGGCATCTTCGCTGGACGAGTTGACCGAGGGGCTCGACATCGGGGCGGACGACTACCTCGCCAAGCCCTTCCGGTTCCCGGAGCTGGTCGCCCGGGTCCGGGCGCTAGCCCGGCGCAGCGGCCGACCCTCCCCGGTCCTGCTGGTCAAGGGCGACATCGAACTCGACCCGGCTCGCGGGGTCGCGGTCCGGGCGGGACGTCAGCTCTCGCTCACCCACCGGGAATTCGGGGTGCTCGAGATGCTGTTGAAAGCCGATGGCGAGCTGGTATCCGCGGAAAGGCTGCTGGAGACGGTCTGGGACGAGAACGTGGACCCGTTCACGTCCTCGGTCCGGGTCACCATGTCAAGGCTCAGGTCCAAGCTTGGGGAACCGGAAGTCATCGATACCGTGATCGGCCGCGGGTACCGCATTTGAGCAGACGCCTCTCCATCCGGCTCCGGGTGGCTCTCTGGTGCGCGGCACTGGTCACCGTGACGGGTCTGCTGGCCTTGGTGGGCGTTCTCTACTTCACCCAGAAGAACATCGAAGACAACTCGCCTGTTCTGCCTCTCAGCGGATATTCGACGGACCCCATGACCCTAAGGAGCGAGAACTTCGCGCTGATCGAGCAGAACCGTCTCTCCGTCGAGCACTCGGTCAGCGACATGCGTCGCAACGGCCTGATCGGCCTGGGAATCGTCGCGGTCATCTCACTGGCGACCGGATGGCTGGTCGCCGGCCGGATGCTTCGCCCGGCCACCAAGCTGGCGGAAGCCGCGGAGGACATCTCGGCCCTGAACCTGGATCAGCGCTTCGCCAGCGCCGGGCCTGACGACGAACTGAAATCGATCGCCGATTCCTTCAACGGGATGCTGGACCGGCTCGACAACGCGTTCGAACGGCAGCGCCGGTTCGTAGCCGACGCATCTCATGAGTTGCGGACCCCGTTCGCGACGATGCGGGCTCAGGTGGACGTGGCGCTTGACGACGAAGAGATGAGCGAGGAGGAGCTGCGGGCCTCGCTCGAAGAGGTCGGCCAGGTCCTTGACCGCGGCAGCGAACTGGTGAACGCGATGCTGACCCTTTCGCGAGCAGAGACCTTGACGCGACTCGAGAAAATGGACCTGGCCGAGGTCGCGGCTGAAGCGGTGACCGCTTCTCCCGGGATCGGGAGACTCGAACTGGTCACCCGGCTGGAGTCCTCGGTGATCCTCGGTGATCCGGTGCTGATCGGACAGCTCGTCTCCAACCTGGTCGACAACGCCAGCCGCTACAACGTCGATGGCGGCCTGCTCTCGGTCGCGGTCAGCAACGACGGAAAGGTGGCCACGCTGGAGGTGGCAAACGACGGTGCCCGGCTCACGAAAGAGGAGGTCGGCTCACTGTTCGTGCGTTTCCACCGGCACGAGAGCTCGCGGGACACGCCCGGATTCGGGCTCGGCCTTTCGGTGGTCGCGGCGATCGCGAAGGCTCACGGGGCCGAGCTCGGCGCGACGGCCAGGCCCGAAGGTGGACTCGACGTGCGGTTCGAGATCCCGCTCTCCACAGACGCCTGAAAAGGAGCGATCGCAGCTCGGCGTCTGGTAGCTCGTCTGCCCTCCTCAGGCGACCGTATTTGGCGGTGCTTCGAGCGAAGTAACGACAGTGCAACACGGCTTGTCTAGCTTGACTTGCATGCTCTCGTTGAAAGAAGGCCTGACGGTGGAGAAAGCAGCGGCTCTGAAAGCGGGGCTGGCCGTCGTGCTGGTCTTGATGACCTGTTCGTTGGTCCCGTCTCCGACCTCGGCGGCGACGATCCGGAACCTGGACACGGCGAACATCGCGATGGACGGCAACGAGGACGAGGATTTCCTTGGCCGGTCAGTTTCGGATGCCGGTGACTTCAACGGGGACGGACTCGATGACGTGGTAGTCGGGGCATCCGGACAGACCGCCGCGGACAGACAGTATGCCGGGGTCGTCTACGTGCTTTTCGGCAGTCACGGCAACGGCAGGCCTGACCCGAGCGCGCTTTCCAGCGCACAAGGTTTCAGGGTCCTCGGTCCAGAACCCTTCGCCCTGCTGGGAACCTCTGTATCCGCTGCCGGAGACATAAATGGCGACGGCTACGACGACCTGATCCTCGGTGCGTCAGGAGCCGAACAATCCGGCCGGCCTGGTTCGGGGACGAGCTACGTTATCTACGGCCGGCCACGGGAGACCGATCTGGACCTTTCCGTGCTGACCGCCAGCCAGGGTTTCCGGATTGGCGGGTCGAGCGACTACGAGAGCTCCGGCGCCTCGGTCGCCGGAGCCGGTGACGTGAACGGCGACGGCAACGACGACCTGTTGATCGGGGCGCCTTACGCCAGCAGGAACTCAAGGGACGGCTCGGGCTCGGCATACCTCCTCTATGGCCGGGCCCAGGAGGGTGACATCGATCTTGGCGCACTGGCCCCGGGCGCCGGATTCCGGATCGACGGAGCTGCGGTGAATGAATATGCGGGCGAATCGGTCGCCGGAGCCGGTGACGTGAACGGAGACGGACTCGACGAGATCGTGATCGGGGCGCTAAATGCAAGCCACTCACAACTCGGCGCCGGTGCCGCGTACGTGCTCTACGGGCGGGAGACGGGAGAAAACGTCGACCTGGCTGCTCTTGCTTCCGGCCAGGGCTTCAGGATCGACGGAGCGGAGGAATACGATTCCGTCGGGTGGTCGGTCGCCGGAGCGGGTGACGTGAACGGCGACGGACTGAGTGACGTGGCCGTCGGTTCTCCCTTCGTCACGGTCGGCGGCAACGTCAACAGTGGCACGGCCTACGTCATCTACGGCAGGACCTCCAACCCGGACGTCGCCCTTGCATCGCTCACCAGCGCGGCCGGGTTCAGAATCTTCAGCACGGACTCCGGAGGTTGGACCGGCGCCTCGGTCGACGGGGCCGGAGACGTAAACGACGACGGCTACGGCGATGTGATCGTGGGGGCGCCGGACGCCGACAACAACTCCCGGCCCTTTTCCGGTGCCACATTCGTGGTTTACGGAGGGCCATCCAATCCGGACACCGACCTGGACACGCTCGGGAGCGGGACCGGATTCCGGCTCGACGGCACGGCCGAGAACAACTGGTCCGGAGCCTCGGCCTCCGGGGCCGGTGACTTCAACGGCGACGGCCGCGACGACGTCCTGATCGGTGCGCCGAACAACCCCAGGCTCGGCGACGATGCCCCCGGGCATGCTTATGTCGTCTACTCGAACTTCCTGCCCGAGATGTCCTTTCCGTCACCTGGCGTGTACAAGGTCGGTGAGCAGGTTTCGATCGAGCCGAAGATCGGCAAGGCGACCGGGAAGCGAACGTTCACCGTTTCACCGGCTCTGCCGGCCGGTTTGAGCTTGAACCCCACGACTGGGGTGATCAGCGGTACGCCGACCGGGCCGGGGATCGGGCGGTACCGGGTGACCCTGACCGACGCGCTGGGGATGACCGCGTCCGAGTTGACGATCGGGGTGGTGAACGCGGTCGGGGCCACCGGCGCGACCGGTCCCGGGGGCGACCCCGGATCGACCGGGGCCACTGGCGCCACCGGCGGTTCCGGGGCGACTGGCCCGACCGGGGCCACGGGTCCGGCTGGCAAGGGCGGTCAAAGTTCGAGGGTGAACTGCCGGGTGATCCGGAATCGCAGCTCGAGGGTGACGAAGGTTTCCTGTCGGGTCGTGTTCACCAAGGCGGCTTCGAGCCGGTCGGTCTGGCGGCTGAAGCGGGCCGGCAAGGTCTGGCGTAAGGGAGTTCTCCCGGCCGGGGCGAAGGCCCGGAAGTTCAGGGTGCCTCGAGCCAAAAAGCTGCCGAGGGGTGTCTACACCCTGACCATCGATGGTCGCCGGACCGGCGTGACGATTCGCGCCAGCTAGCTCTCAACCCAGCTCCTCAGCCAGGCCGATCAGGATTCCTTCCGGGCCGCGGATGTAGCAGAGGCGGTATGAGTTTTCGTATTGGATCACCTCGCTGCTGACCAGCTCTGCCTTCTTTTCTCGGAGCCGGGCGAGCGTGTCGTCGATGTCGTCGACGGCAAACATGACGCGGAGGTAGCCGAGGGCGTTGACCGGGGCGTTGCGGTGGTCAGCGATCACGGCGGGTTCGAGAAAGCGGGAGAGCTCGAGCCGACCGTGGCCGTCAGGGGTGCGCATCATGGCGATCTCGACCCGTTGGTCGCCGAGCCCGGTGACCCGTCCGGCCCACTCGCCCTCCACCATGCCCTGACCTTCGAGTTCGAGGCCGAGTTCGCGGAAGAACTCGATCGCGACGCCGAGATCCTCAACCACGATGCCCACGTTGTCCATCCTGATCGTCATCTGGTCAATCTATCTCGCCGATGGTTCATGGTCGGGCGAAAAATAGAACGGCCATCGGTTTGGGCTTGCTTCCCCGGCTGTAGACTCGTCACGGTCCGGGGAGATCTCGTCCGTTTCAACCAGGGAGTCGCCATGAGGAAGTTCTGTGGTTTCGTAGGTCTGCTGCTGGCCTTTGCCGTGTTTTCGACTGCGTACGCGGAGGCAGCCAGGAACGGCCCGATCCTGTTCAGCGACTACACCTCGATCTGGAAGGTCAACTCGAACGGCTCTGGCCTCAGGCGGGTGGCCCGGAAAGCGGCCTGGAGCCTTCACGCCTCACCGAACGGCAAGCAACTGCTCTATACCCACGACGGCCTGTACCGCATGCCGATCGGCGGCGGCAAGTCCGTCAACCTTCTCAAGCGCTATCCGGTCGTGGGCCGTTTCGCCGGGGTCAACTGGGCATCCTGGTCCCCCAACGGCAAGCGGATTGCCTTCGCCGGCCAGAACGACGGTCGCATCTACCTGGTCAAGTCAAACGGGCGGGGCCTTCAATACCTGTTTGACAAGAACAAGCTCGGGCTCCACCACCCGGTCTGGTCACCCGACGGTCGCGAAATCGCCTACCTCGACACCTGGAACGACTCCTCGCTCATGGCGGTCAACGTCAAGACCGGCCGCAAGAGAGTGATTTATCCCGGTGATGGCGAGGCGGGAACGCCGGTCGGGTTCGACTGGCATCCGAGCAGCAAACGGATTGCCTTCTACGCGCCATACCGCAACTGGATGATCGACCGTGACGGAAGCAGCCTGCGCCAGATCTCACCCGATCAGGCCTTCGTTTCCTACGAGGATCCGGTTTTCTCGCCGGACGGGAAGTCACTGGTCGGTCGGGCTCTCGCAACCGGAAGCTCGACCAGTGAACTGTGGCTGATGGATGGTTACTACGGTGCCGCGACGGGTGGCATCGTCAGGGAGATCACATCCGCTTTCGACGGCAGTGCTTTTTACCCTGAGTGGGCGCCACGCCGACGCGGCCACTGAGACCGAGGAGTGAACTTGAGCGAGCAGATTCGAATTGGCATTGCCGGCTACGGAAACCTGGGGCGGGGCGTCGAAGCTTCGGTCGCCCAGAACCCTGACATGACCCTGGGCGGGGTCTTCACGCGTCGCGATCCCGGGAGTATCGAGACCGGCCTCCCCGGGACCGAAGTGTTCGGGTGGGGCTCGCTCGCCGAGCATGCCGACCGGATCGACGTGATGGTGCTCTGCGGCGGTTCGAAGGACGACCTGCCGCAACAGGGGCCCGAGCTGGCCGCGATCTTCAACACGGTCGACAGCTTCGACACCCACGCCCGCATCCCCGAGTACTTCGCCGAGGTCGATGCGGCAGCCAAATCCGGCGGCAAGGTCGCGGTGATCTCGACCGGCTGGGATCCGGGCGTCTTCTCGATCAACCGGCTGTTCGGCGAGGCGATCCTGCCCGAAGGCACCACCCACACCTTCTGGGGAAGGGGTGTGAGCCAGGGCCACTCGGACGCCCTGCGCCGGATCGATGGGGTCGCTGGCGCGGTCCAGTACACGCTGCCTGCGGCCCCGGCGATCGAAGCGGCGCGAAACGGCTCCGGTGCCGGGCTGACCACGGCCGAGATGCACACCCGCGAGTGCTTCGTCGTGCTCGAAGAAGGTGCCGACCCGGAGCAGGTCAGGGCGACGATCGTGAACATGCCCCACTACTTCGATGAGTACGAGACCACGGTCAATTTCATCTCGGCCGAGGAGCTGGCGCGTGACCACACCGAGATGCCGCACGGCGGTTTCGTGTTGCGCGGCGGCGACACCGGCGGCCAGCGTCAGCTGATCGAGTACGGCCTCACGCTCGAGGACAACCCTGGCTTCACCGCCTCCGTCCTGGTCGCCTATGCGCGGGCCGCTCATCGGTTGGCCAAGGCCGGGGATCGCGGCGCCCGGACCGTCTTCGACATCGCCCCCGGCCTGCTTTCGCCGCGTTCCCCGGAGGAGCTCCGGGCCGGGTTGCTCTGAGGAGCCCGCACCGCACGGATCTGCCGCGGCTCGATCGGTGGGTTTCGGCCAGATTGAGCCTGCCTATATTTGATCCATGGACCCGGATCGCCCCGCTCAAACCGACGCCGCGGAGCGGATCAGCCACCGATACCACCTGATCCGTGTCGTAGTCACCCTTTCCACGATCGGCATCGTCACGATCTTGATTGGGCTGGCGGCTCTGGTCGACCCGGAAAATATGCATCCACTCCGCTACTTCGCGGGCTGCTTCGTTGTCGCGGTCGTCTGCGGCCTGAGTGTGCTGTACCTGCTGAGGGGTGGCGGCGGCACCACCACCTCGGTTGAGGCGGCAATGCTCGCCGGCCTGTTTGCCACTTATGGCAACACGATCTACGGTGGGCTGCTTGACGTAGATCCGTGGTGGCAAGTCTGCGGCTATCTCATCGTGATCCTCATCGCCGGCGGGGTTTCGTTGCGCCGCTGGTCCACGTTCTGGCTCTTCATCGCTATCGGCCTTACCTCGTGGGCGGCTGCGGTCGGGTCTGCCGATGAGACCAGCGAGTTCTTGTTTGACAGCTACTCACTGATCCTGCTCGGGACCGTGGTCGCGGCGGCGATCCTCTGGCTGTTCCGGATCGAGCGAGATCGGGTGACCGCGCTGAACCGCGAGCTTCAGGAGAGTGCGACGCATGATTCTCTGACCGGTGTGCTCAACCGGCATGGGCTGCTGAGCGCAGTCCTGCGATCCGACCAGACGGAGGGCCAGGCGTGGTGCGCCTACGTGGACGTCGACTACTTCAAGACGATCAATGATCTGCGTGGGCACGACCACGGAGACCAGGTGCTGCAGGAGGTCGCCAGATCCCTGGTTGAGGCCGGTGGCGACTTTACGGCGCGCTGGGGCGGCGATGAGTTTGTCACCCTCAGATTCGGCGAACCTCTGGAGGAATCCCTCCTCCAGGAGCAAGTCGAAGGCGGGATCCGAGAGATCGAACCGGGCGCAGGGATCAGCGTCGGCATCGCCAGTGGGCCGGTCCGAGACGGATCCGACCTCGACCGGCTGATGCGAAAGGCGGACCGCAGGATGTACGAGCGCCGAGCGGTGGCCCGCGGCGAACGCCAGCACATACCTACCGCCCGGTGAGAATGGTTTCGGCGCCGCGGCCCGGCGTGACGGTGATCGCGCGGCGCCGGGTCGCTTCCGGGCCTTCGGCCCCGGCCCGGATCTCGGTGGTCCGAAGCAGCTCGCGCAATACGATCGCCATCTCGAGCTGGGCGAAACTGGCGCCGACACAACGGCGGCGGCCCCCGCCGAAGGGGATCCAGGTGTAAGTGCCGGGATCGGATTCGAGGAAGCGCTCCGGCCGGAAGGCGTACGGCTCGGGGTAGATGTCAGAGTCGTGCTGGACCAGCCAGGCGCTGGCCAGCATGTGGACCCGCGGCTCGTAGACGATGCCGCCGATCTCGACCGGCTTCTTGACCGTTCGCGGGGCTGCGTTGAGCAACACGGGCCGCAGCCGCAGGCTCTCGCGGATGACCGCGGTCAGATACGGGTCGCCTTCTCCCTCGTCGACCGCTTCGACCAGGGCAGAAAGAACCCTGGGCTCCCGGGTCAATCGTTCGATCGTCCAGGCGAGCTGGGTCGCGGTGGTCTCGTGGCCGGCGACCAGCAAGGTGAGCAACTCGTCGTGGATCTCCACATCCGACATCGGTGACCCGTCCTCGTGATAGGCGGCGATCAGCGAGTTGATGATCTCGCTGCCGCCTTCGTCCTGGCGGTCACGACGGTCTTTGATCTCGCCGTAGATCAGCTCGTCGGTCCTTGCCCGGACCTTGAGGAACCTGGCCCACGGGCCACGGCCGAACGGTGCCCGCCGGGCCGGCGGCAACAGGCTGAGCGGGTTCATCCCGAAGTCCAGCATCGCGGTGAGCGACTCGCGCAGCGGTCCCAGCCGTTCGCCGGTCCGTACGCCGAAGACCGCGGCCAGGATCACCTCGAGCGTGAGCCGCTGCATGCGCGGATGGATCGGGGTCAACTCGTCCCGCGGCCAGGAATCGATCTGTTCCCTGGTCACCTCGGCGATCATCGATTCGAGCCCTCTCATGCGTTCGCCGTGGAAGGCGGGAAGGACCAGTTTCCGCTGGGCCATGTGGGCGCCCTCGTCGAGCAGCAGGATCGAGTTCGGCCCGACGATCGGCTCGAGGATCCTCGTCCCCTCGCCGGGGTGGAGGACATCCGGCGGGGCGGTGAAGACCTGCTTGATCTCGGCTGGGTCGGAGATCACGATGAACGGATCCTGGGCGGCGAGCCGCACCGTGAAACGCTTGCCATAGCGGCGGCGACAGCGGTCGAGGAACCCGGTCGGCCGCGCCCACCAGCCGAAAGTCTGCATCGGCGGCGGCATGCGTGGCCCGGGTGGCAACTGCTGTTTCCTCGAAAAGGCCATCTACTGCAACGCTAGCGCGGAATGCACTCGGCGATCAAAGGTCCTCGACCGAAACTATCCGTTTCCGGGTAGTTGATACGTGTAAGCGTTTTTGTCGTCCACCCCCCCAAGAAAGGACCGATGCCCATCCCGGCTGGCCGAATCTTCGGCCTGAGTGTCTCCACCATTGTCCTGTTGACCATCTTCCTCGCCCCGTCCCTCGCGGATGCGGCGTACAAGTCTCCGGTCACCGTGTTCCCGTCTCCCGGCACCCCCGTTGCCTCCGACACGACCAGCTTCAGTTTTCGCGGCGTGAAGCCGAGATATATGGGTCCGATCAAGGTCTACGGATCCCGAAGCGGCCGACATTTCGGTCGTCGCCTCGCCCACTCGGACGGCAAGGGCGTCAGCTTCATCCCGAAGAAGAAGTTCGTCCCCGGCGAACTCGTCCGCGTCTTCACCGGCAAGAAGATCTGGGGTGCCCGCAAGGGCGACTTCCGGGTCCGGATCGGCCGTTTCTACGGAAGCGACGACAAGAAGGGCCATCCCGGGGCGCCGAACAAGTTCCCCCGGCTCCACTCGCGACCCGATCTGAGGCCGCCGAAGATCAACGTGCTGAAGACCAGCGAAGCGTCCGCCCCGGGCCGGATATTCATCGATCCCAAGCAGACCGGATTGACCATCCTCGACCGGTTCGGCCGGATGAACTGGTTCCAGATGACCGGTTACGGCGGCAACGGCGAGCAGGGCCAGAACTTCGAGCGCCAGACCTACCTCGGCCAGCCGGTACTCACCTACTGGAAGGGAGCCTCGACTTCCAGGGGCTTCTCGCAGATCGGCTACTTCAGCATCCTCAACCGGAAGTACAACCTGATTGCCCGCTTCCGGATGGGCAACGGCTACAAGCCGGATGCGCACGAACTAACCCTGACCCCGCGCGGGACCGCCCTGGCGATCTCCTATCGCGGCGTGCTCTGGGATACCAGCCGCTTCAAGGGCGGGACGAAGAGCAGCAAGGTCATGGACAACGTGATCCAGGAGATCGACATCAAGACCGGAGCGGTGCTGTTCGAGTGGCACAGCCTCGGCAACATCAACCTGGAAGCCTCGATGAACAAGCCCGAAGAAGGCGCACCGTGGGATTTCTTCCATGCCAACGCGATCGCCAATGACGGTGACAGCCTGCTGGTCTCGGCCCGTCACACCTGCACGCTGTACCGAATCGACCACCGCACCGGCTGGCTACGTTGGCGGATGCGCGGCGACGGTCGCAAGCCGAAGGCGAACGACTTCAAGCTCGGCCCGGGCACCAAGTTCGGGTATCAGCATGATGTCCGGCGCCTTCCCAACGGGGACATCTCGATCTTCGACAACGGTTCCGTCGGCGGGTCGATGCCGACCGTCCAGAAGCAGTCGAGCGGCCTTGTCTTGAGGCCGAGCGGGGGTGGCAAGACCCCGCGCAAGGTCACCCTGGTTCGCCGCTTCACCCACAAGCCGGACCCGGTGGTCTCGGGATCCCAGGGTGCGATGTCGGCCTTGGCGGGTGGCCATGCCTTCGTCGGCTGGGGAAACAACTTCCGGATGACCGAGTTCTCGGCGGATGGGCATGTCCTGTTCGACGCCACCTTCAACCAGGCGCCGACGAACTCGTACCGGGCCCGTAAAGCCCTGTGGTCGGGCATCCCGAAGTTCCGTCCCGCGATAGCAAGCCAGGGCACCACGAAGGACGGCGGCACGGTCTGGGCGAGCTGGAACGGGGCGACGAACATCGCCCGCTGGCGTGTCCTGACCGGGCCGGACGGCAAGCATCTCGAGACGATCGCCACCGTGCCGTGGAAGAACCTGGAGACCGCGATCCCGGTCGACCGGTTCGGCAAGGTGGTCCAGGCCCAGGCGCTCAGCGCCAAGAACGAGGTGCTCGGCCGTTCGAAGGTGACCCCGCTCGGCAAACAGGCGCGCTGAAGCGGTCCGGTTAGCGCAGCCCGGCAGGGATTTCCACGGCATGCCCGTGGAAATCCCTGCCAAGCCGGCGATTGCCGGTATTTTTCTGGACGGTGTCCGTGTCCGCTCCTCCGCCCAGGGTCTGGATCGCCGTAGCGCTGCTGGCGCTTTCCGGCGCCTGGAACGCGGGCAACGTCGGGCCGGTCGCTTCTCAATTGGCCGGGGACTTCGGGGTGTCGCTGGCCATGGTCGGCGTCGTTTCCGGCACCCTCTTCTTCGCCGCCAACGTGATCGGGCTTTCCTTCGCGGCTCAGATCGGGGAGAAGGTCGGACTGGTCTGGGGCATGCGGTCGGCCTGCCTGCTGATCGTGGCCGGGAACCTCGTCATCGCCTTCACGCCTGACTTCGCCGGCGTCGCGCTGGGCCGGATCCTGCCCGGGCTCGGCTTCGCGTTGACCACCACGGTCGGGATCGTCTGGGCGCGACATGAAGGCGGGGTCAAGCTGGTCGGGGTGTTCGGCGCCTCGATCCAGCTCGGCATCGCGCTTTCGCTGCTGGTCGGCAGCGTGCTCTTCGACCAGGGCATCGACTGGCGGGTCGGCTTCTTGATCAGCGCCTCGCTGGCCGCGATCGCGATGGGCTCGATCCCGCCGGATGCCGAGACGCCGCCCGCGGCGGAAAAGAAGTCGTCCGGGTTCCTCCGGCTCGCGGTCAGGCAGCCGCGCGTGTACCGGCTCTCGCTGCTCTTCATCTCCATCTATGGCGTGCCGATGATCCTCGGCGCCTGGATGATCGAGTACCTGTCCGGCGAAGGGGATGTTTCGAAGACGCTCGCCGGCCTGGCTTCCTTCCTGCTCTTCGGCCTTTCCGCCGTGATGCGGTTCGGGGGAGCCGAGCTGCGGGAGAAGGGTTGGACCCACAAGGTGCTGTGCGGCACGCTCGGCCTCGCGGCGGCGGGCCTCGCCGCGATCGCGGTCGACCCGGTCGCCGGGGCGGCTTTCCTGGCTGCGGTGCTGCTCGCGACCGGCTTCGGGCTGCCCTACGCGACCGCCCTGACCGAGGCTCAGGACCTCTACCCGGAGGAGCCCGCCGAGCCCCTCGCCCTGATGACCCTCATCGCGTTGCTGCTGCCGATCATCGTCATCCCGCTGGTCGGCCACGCGATCTCGCGGGATGCCGGTGACCTCGCCTTCGGCGCTTTAGCTTTCTTCTTGGTCGTCGCGACCTTGCTCAACCTGCGCCGTTCGGGCTATCCGCTTTCGTCGAGCTGAATTCCACGTGTGCGGTCGCTGACGAGCGAGACGGTTCGCCACGGCACTTCCCGGCGATTCTGAGCGCAAATAGCTGAACTCTGCGCCGAACGGCGATCAGAGCCGCTTAGAGTCGCGACTTTTTGGGGATAGGTGAATGAGTCATGAGAAGGGAGATACTTGAAGAGAACGATCCAGGGACTGTTGGTCACGTCGCTCTTGCTGATCGGTTGCGCGGACTCGGCCGTTGATCCGCTCGCAACACAGGAAAAGGAAGCCAGCCCGGAAGCGTCTCGGGAACTGGTTGAAATACGGGACAATCTGACCGGAATCTGCGGTGCGATCGAGCACTACGGACTGCCCGTCCGGGCTGACGTGAGGGAGTACGTGAGGCGTCAGATCGAGCGGATCTCGGCGGCGGCAACAGAGGTCGCCGAAGCGGACCCGTCGATCCGACAGGCCGCTACCGCCGATATCGAGCAGCTTGCAAGCAGTTTTGAGAGTTGTTACCCGGCCTTCTCGAGGGAGTTCAGCGATGCGTTGGAAGCCCTTGAGTCGTCATAGGATGAGGCCATGGAACCCTCACCTGGTGTCGACACTTCCAGCGCCACGATTCAGCCCGGGACGCCCGGCGACGGGCTGATCCTCAACCCGAAGGCATGGTCGGCGCCGCACCTCGAACCGGCCGACGAAGAGCGGCTGAAGAAGATGATCGAGTGGTTCGAGGACCGCGGCCTGAAGCAGCTCAAGGATGATGACCGCGAGAACCGCTGGTACTCGGACTTCCTCGAGATGCAGGCCGATCTGGGCATCTTCAGCAGCTTCCTCACTCCGGCCCGCGACGGCGGCGGCGACCCGGCGAAGCGCTGGGACACGACCCGGATCTGCGAGTTCAATGAAATCTCCGGCTTCTACGGCCTGCCCTACTGGTACACCTGGCAGGTCTCGATCCTCGGCCTCGGCCCGATCTTCCAGTCCGAGAACGAGGCCGCCCGGAAGAAGGCGGCGGAAGAGCTGGCCAAGGGGTCGATCTTCGCTTTCGGCCTCTCCGAGCGGGCCCATGGCGCCGACATCTACTCGACCGACATGGTGCTGAAACCGGCCGGTGACGACGGCGCGGGGGAGACCTACACCGCGACCGGCGGCAAGTACTACATCGGCAACGGCAACGAGGCGGCGATGGTCTCGGTCTTCGGCCGGGTCGACGGGATCGAGGGCCCGGAAGGCTATGCCTTCTTCGCCGCCAGCTCCAGCCACTCGAACTACGAGTTGGTCCGCAACGTGGTCAACTCGCAGAACTACGTCTCGCAGTTCAACCTCAACGCCTACCCGGTCGAGTCGGCCGACGTCCTCCACATGGGGGCGGGCGCCTTCGACGCCGCCCTGAACACGGTCAACATCGGCAAGTTCAACCTCGGCTTCGCCTCGATCGGAATCTGCGAGCACGCCTTCTGGGAGGCGATAACCCACGCCGACAGCCGGGTGCTCTACGGCATGAAGGTGACCGACTTTCCCCAGGTCCGGCAGGCCTTCACCGATGCCTTCGCCCGAACCGTGGCGATGAAGCTCTTCGCCTGGCGGGCGGTCGACTACTTCCGCACCGCCTCGCCGGAGGACCGGCGTTACCTGCTCTTCAATCCGCTGACCAAGATGAAGGTGACGACCGAGGGCGAGAAGGTGATCGACTTGCTCTGGGACGTGATCGCGGCCAAGGGCTTCGAGCGGGACATGTGGTTCGAGATGGCCGCCCGCGACATCCGCGCGCTGCCGAAGCTGGAGGGCACCGTCCACGTGAACATGGCCCTGGTGCTCAAGTTCATGGGCTCCTACCTGTTCAACCCCGACCCCGGCCTGGCCGCACCACCGCGGGCCCAGGGGCCCGGCGACGACGAGTTCCTCTTCCGGCAGGGCCCTGCCCGGGGTTTGCGGAAGATCCGCTTCAGCCCCTGGCAGAAGTCCTACGAGCCCTTCGCTGGCGTGCCGAACGTCGCCAAGTTCATGGAGCTGGCCGAATCGTTCAAGGGTTTCTTGGTCGAGGCCGGCCCGGACGAGGCCCAGCAGAAGGACCTCGACTTCCTGCTCACCCTCGGCGAGCTCTTCACCTTGATCCCCTACGGCCAGCTGATCTGCGAGCAGGCCGCCCTGATCGGGCTGCCGGAGGACACGCTCGACCAGATCTTCGACGTGATGGTCCGTGACTTCTCCGCCTACGCGGCCGAGCTGCACGGCAAGACCTCGACCACTCCGGCCCAGGCCGAATGGGCGCGGTCGGCGATCACCCGGCCGGTGGTCGACCAGGACCGCTTCAATGCGGTCTGGGAGAAGACCCGTGCCCTGGCCGGCGGCTACGAGATGAACCCGGGTGATTGAATCGCGTCATGCAACGCATGCGATTCGTCAAGGAATTCGACCTGCCGCCCGACCGGGTCTTCGAGTACTTCTCTGAACACGAGAACCTGGGCGGCATCTTCGGCGCCGAGGTGAAGCGGATCAGCGACGGCACCGACGGCAATCGCAACGGGGTCGGTTCGGCCCGCAGCCTGAACCCGCCCGGGCCGGTGCCCGCCTTCGAGGAGACCGTGACCGAGTTCGTGCCCGGGAAGCACATCGAGTACACGGTGACCAGGGGGACTCCCCTCAATCATCACCTCGGAACCGTCGATTTCACCCGGGAGGGAACCGGCACCAAGATGGAGTGGCGGATCGAGATCGGCACCGCCGTCCCCGGCCTCGACTTCCTGATCGCCAAGGTGCTGACCCGGAACATCGGCCGGGGACTCGACCGGACCGTCATCCCTGCCTGAACCGCTACTTGGTCCGGGGCGCTTTCGCACGGATCTCGTCCAGCAGCCGCTGGGAGAAATCCTGGGGAGCCTCTTCCGGTCCGAGCGGGCCTTCGGCCGGCTCGAAGAACTCGACCGTGACCTGCGGCCGTCGGGGAAAGCGCTTGACTTCGGTGCCGCCGGTCACCGCAACCAGGACGATCGGCACCCCGGGGCTGGCCTGGGCGAGCCTTGAGACGCCGCGGCGGGCCCGCAGGTTGGTGCCGCGGGAAAGCGTGCCTTCGGGGAAGATCCCGATCATCTCGCCACGGCCCAGCGCCTCGGCCGCAGCGTCGAGCGCGGCGACGTCCCCTTCACCTCGTCGGATCGGGATCTGGTCAGCCTCGTCGAGGATCCAGGCCAGCGGCTTGAACTTCCACAGCGAGTGCTTGGCCAGGAACCGCAGCTGGCGTTCCTTCCACATCATCGACTCGATGATCGCCAACGGATCCAGCCACGAATCGTGGTTGGAGACGATCAGCGCGGCACCCCGGGCGGGGAGGTACTCGAGCCCTTTGACCTGCAGCCGGGCCCACCAGCGAAGTGGCCTCAGGATCAAGCGAACCGTCTGGTAGAGCTTCCAGCCTCGTCTTTCGGAAATTGCCTTGGAGACGTCTTCCGGAGTGACGGAATCGTCGGCGATCGACGTGCTCATAGGCCTTTGACGGTGCCTCGAAGGTTCATGAACAGACGACTCTAAGGCCTGGAGAGTCAAAGACTAAGGCGTTCTCATAAAACGCCGGCCTAGTGTCGCTTGCGCTTGACCTTCACCTTGAAGACGAGCGGGGTGCTGTCGGCGCCGGCCGCGGTTCGCGCACGAACCCGGACCAGATGAACCCCGGGACGCAGCTTCAGACGGTATGGCGAGCGGCAGGAATGCCACTTTCCCTTCTTGCGGCCGGTCTGCTTGCGGCACTGGAAGGTGGCGTCCGGCTGGTCCGAACTGAAGCGCAGAGTGATCTTGGCCTTGGCTTTACCACGGTGGATGACGTACTTCGTCTTCACGTTCTTGCCTCGCTTGGTCTGCGGCCGCGGCGGCGGGGGATTGATCGTGACGGGGAGCTTGACGGTGAAGGCGCGGCCGGCCGGGCTGGCATCGGTGTTGCCGGCAGCGTCGGTCGCCCTGACCTCGAAGGAGTGCTGGCCTTCGGCCAGGCCCGTGAGGACCTTCGGGCTGACGCAAGCTGCCCAGCCGCCGGCATCGAGCCGGCACTCGAAAGTGGATCCTGGCTCGCTGCTGGAGAACTCGAAGGTGGCTCTGTCGACTTCGATGGTTCCCGAAGGACCGGCACTGATGGTCGTCTCGGGCGGGGTGGTGTCGGGCGGTTCCGGCAAGTCGACCGTGAAGGTCCGACTGGCGGGGCTCTGGTCGGTGTTCCCGGCCTCGTCGGTCGCCCTGACTTCGAACGTATGCGCCCCCTCGGAGAGGTCGCCCAGGGTCTCCGGGCTGGTACAGGCAGCCCAGTCACCCGAGTCGAGCCGGCATTCGAAGGTCGATCCTGGCTCGCTGCTCGAGAACTCGAAGGTGGCGCTGTCAACGGAGATCGTGCCGGTCGGCCCGGCGTCGATGGTCGTCTCGGGCGGCGTGTCATCGGGAGGGGTGGTGTCCTCAGCGGTGAAGCCCTCGGCGATCTCATAGCCCTCCGGAAGGAACTTGGGCGAAGGCGCGAGCACCTGTCCGTCGGCGGCGCCGGGTGCGTCCCTGGTCGGCACCCGGAGCTGCATGTCGAGCACCTGGATCGGATGCTGCGCCGCCTGGTCGGGCGAGGTCGCATTGAGATGCGAGTAGGGATTGTCGTCCGGCAGCAGTTCGAGTTTCAGGACATGCCCAGGCTCGATCTTCATCAGGTTCGGATGCAGCTGGAAGACCTGCCTGTTCGAGCCGTCGTCCATCGCGGGACGGAAGATGCCGCGCTCGACCATCAGCTCCTGGCCGGTGTCGGGATCGACCTCGACCAGCCGGGCGGCGATCTGGTCGCTCGGCCCGGTGACCACGGCCTTGAGCTGGACGGTCGCCGGACCGTCGATCTCGTAGCCACCGGTCCCGGCGGGCGGGGTCCGGTAGTTAGCGGTGGCCGGATTGTCGGTCGCATCGACCGTGGTGCAGGCGGTCGCGCTCGGTTGCGAAAGCTGGGGGCCGTAGAGCGTGCCGGTGGCGGCGATCGTCTTGCTGTCGGTCGAGTCGAGGCGGATCTCGCCTCGCTGCATGTCGGCGTAGCTGTCGAACTTATAGGGGCCGAGCGAGGCGGCCGACGACGGGCAGGTGATGCCGAAGGCCTCGACCTGGCCCGGTGCGAGCGGTGGTGAGCTGCTGCTCCCCAGTGTGTAATGGTCGATCCAGTTCTCCTGCTGGGCCTTCATCTCCGCGGCATCGGCCGACTTGTCCTGCGAGCGGGCGTGGCCGAGGTCTCCGAAGAACATCGCGATCGGTGTGTCCGGGTGGTTCGCCCGGACCCGGTTGTACATCCGGATCGACTCGTCGACGGGTACGAAGTCATCGCTGTACCCGCTGGAGAGGATCATCGGCGCCGGTGGATGCCCGGCGTCGGGAACGTAGGCCGCCGAGTGGTAGCCGGTCAGCTCGTTGACGGCGTCGAGGGCGCCGCCGCTGTCGTAGGGACCGGGGCCAGAACTCGATTGGTACCAGCTGACCACATCGGCCGAGGGGTCGGTCCCGGTCGGCGCGTAGTAGCGGTTGGTGGGCGTGTCGGTAGTTCCGTAGAACCCGCCCATCACCTTCTCCTTCTGGGCGCCGACACGGTAGTTGGCCTGCGGTCCGAAGTAGGACGGATTCGACACGTAGTCGAGGTTGCCGCCGTTCGGGATCAGGGCGTAGGCGATGTCGGAGGCAAGCGCCTGCGGGGCAGCGGCCGCGATGTGGACCGGCGTGCCCTCGGCGCTCTGCCAGGGCACCAGCGTGCCGTCCTCGAGGCGGGTACGGTCGTTGAGCGCGGCAAGCTGAACCGAGAGGATGCCGCCGTAGGAAGCACCGGTGACCGCGACCTGGTCGGGGTTGATCACGCCTTCATCGACCAGCAGGCCGACGAAATACTGGAAATCGCGGGCTTCGTAACGCTGGTCGTCCATGTGGATGTAGCCCTTGTCGCAACTGCCCCAGGCCGGGGTCGCGCTGCGGACCGCCGGCGTGCCACAGGTGCCCGCCCAGCCACGGTCGCTCATGCTGAAGGTCGCGTAGCCCTTGGCCAGCCAGCTCTGGGGGCCGCCGTTGTTCGGCCCCAGCTTCGCGCCGCCCCATCCGTGGAACATCCCGACCAGCGGGAAATTGCCGTCCGGCCCGCTGGCCGGCGCCGGGGGCAGCCCGATCGCGATGTCGATCGGGGTGCCGTCGAAGCTCTTCGCAAGAGAAGGGCTGGCGGTGCAGAACCGCTGGCCCTCCTTGCCGGCCGCGGTCTGGACCGTGCAGCTGATCGCCGGGCTGTCGAGCCCGGTGAGAACGGTGCTGATCGGGTCGACCGTGCGGTCGGTGCCGGTGCCGGTGATCGCGAAAGAGGTCGGGGAATCTGCGTCGTTGGAGGGGATCGAGACGCTGGCCGAGAAGTCGCCGCGCGCGCTCGGGTCGAAGGCCGTGTCGAAGCTGCAACTCTCGCCCGGGGAAAGGGTCGCGTCCGAACAGGTGTCGTTCGCGATCGAGAACTGCCCGGCGTCGGTGCCGGTCAGGCTCAGGGTGCCGACCGTCAGGTCTTCGGTGCCCGGGTTCGAAAGGGTGGCGGTGAACGCCACCGACGGGCCGTCGGCGACGTCGAAGTTGCCGAAGGCGTGGCTGGTCGAGGAAAGCGAAGCCTTGGGCCCGGACGGGGGCTGTACGGCCCAAGCGGGTGAGAGGTCGGTGACGCTCCCGGAGCTCAGCTTGACGACCGACCCGCCTCCGGTGCCCATAGTGAAGATGCCCGGGGTCCCGTCCCGATCCGAGACGAACGCGATCCGGCTGCTATCGGGCGCGAAGACCGGGTCGGAATCGGCCGCTGCGTTGGCACCGAGCTGGGTGTAGGTCAGCGAGGTCCCGCTCAGTACGGCCCGGTAGACGTCCATGTCACCGCCCCGGTCCGAGGTGAGCAAGATCGTGTTGATGCCGTCCGGCTTGAAACTGGCATCCCCATAGAAATGCGAAGGATCCTTGGTCACGTTCGTGTTCGACCCGCCATCGGGCAGGTACACGAAGAGGGCCGAATTGCCGCTGACCACCCGCTGGTAGACCAGTCTGGTCCCGTCCGAATACCAGTCGGGATGACGGTCCTCTTGGGTATTGGTCGTGACCTGGGCGACCGTACCCGAGCCATCCAGCGGCAGGTCCTTGTAGATCTCGTAGTCGCCATCCCGATCCGAGGCGAAGGTGAGCGTGTTGCCGTCAGGGTGCCAGGCCGGGTCGACGTCACTGGCCGTGTTGGTCGTCAGCTGGGTCAGCCCGGAGCCGTCGATGTTCATCACGAAGATCTCGTTGTCACCGTCGCGGTTCGAGACGAAGGCGACCTTGGTGCCGTCCGGTGAGACTGCCGGGCCGGAGTCGGAAGCCGGTGAATTGGTGAGCTGGACGACGCCGCCGCCAGAGGAGTCCATCTTGAAGATGTCGCTGTTGCCGCTGCGATCGCTGGCGAAGACGATGGGGCCGGCGGTGCCCGGGAAGGTTGCCCGTGCGGACGGGACCAAGGTCAGGGCGATCAGGAGGGCGGCAACGCCGATCCAGAGCACTCGTGTGCGAATGTAGTCGGCCGCATCGGCCCCGGTCCCTGCGTGCATCGATTCCCTCCTCGCTTACTCCACCCCGATGGGTGGCTCCTCGAAAAGAGAGGCTAGGGGTCGATCGAATCGGGATCAAGGTTGAAGCGCACGAACTTTCGCCGGTCATTTTTGTGCCCGTGCACAAAATTACGTCTTGCAGACGTGGGCCATCTTGTCGGCGCAGAGATCCGTTTGTATTGTCAATTGGCGTGGCAGAGGGAGAAGGCGAGACCATCGAGCTTCAGCGACGGGTTCTGCGCGTTGTGCAGGAGAGCCGGTCGGAGGTCGTCGATTCAGCGCTGAGGCAGATCGAACAGGCCATACCGACCTATGAATCGGGTGGCGAGGAACTTCATCAGAGTCTGGTCCGGCACCTCGAGTTGAACCTAGATGCTTTCCTCGCGTCGGCCTGGGAAGGACGCACCGCTTCCGGTCCCGATCTCGGGTTCATTTCGCAGATGGTCGCCCTTCGGGTGGAGCAAGGGGTGCCGATGGCCGACGTGCTCCACGCCTTCCGGGTGGGGCTTCAGGTCCTCTGGAACGCGCTGCTCGAGCAGGCGGAAGCCCAAGGGGTCGGCTCCGACGCCGCGCTCTCGCTGGTGATGCCCGCGATGAGGTTCATCGATGCGGCCTCATCCGAGGTGACCGAGAGCTACATCCGGATCGAGCATCGGCTTCAGGCCGGATCGGACCGACTGCATGAACGGGCGATCGAGGCGATGCTCGGCGGGCGGCTGCCCGAGGATGACGTGCAACTCAAGCTCGGGCAGGAATTCGCCTTCGAGCCCGACTCCTGGCATCTCGTGGCCACCCTCGGCTCCGTCCTCGACACCAAACAGCCGGAACTGCGGGCAGCGTTGGTCACTGCGGCCCGTGCCGTGGCAGGCCAGGGGCCGATCAGGGGCTGTGTGGTGACCAATCGACTCGACGAAACGGTCGCGATCTTCGCGTTCGAGGAATCAAGCGCGACGGCGGTGGTCGACCTGGTGCGAGTGCTGATCGGCAGGGCTGCCGAACGGGCCCGCTGCGAGCCATCGGCCGGCCTCGGATTGCCGGCCCGCCTGACCGAGCTGCGGGACGGCTATGAGGAGGCGAGGCTCGCGGTCCAGGGCGCCTCGCCCGGTGAGGTTCTGGTGGTCGCCGAAATGAGGCTGAGGGACCGGGTTGCGCTGCTGGCGGGCAGCGGCGGCACCGTCGACCGGATGCTGCCGACGGAACTGCGGGAGTGGCTGGAGGCCGACATCGAGTCCGGAAGCACGATGGTCGACACGATCGAGGCGTACGCCGCCGCGGACATGAGCGCCAGGTCGGCCGCCACGACGCTGTACGTGCATCCGAACACGGTCCTCTACCGGCTGGGCCAGGTCGCCGGGCTTTGCGGGTTCGACCCGCGCCGGGCCGACGACCTTGCCGATCTGCTCTTCGCGATCTCCCTGCTCAAGCGCCGGCAGTAGATATGGCTCAACTCGTGGGCCGGAGGCGTTGGAGGTCCCGCGGGTCGGGCCCAGGGAGCAGGCGGCCGTCCTTTAGCTGGATCAGCTTGCGGGTCAGCAGCACGGCGGCGATCGCGAAGAGCGGCGAAAGCGCGACCTCGGCCAGCGCTTCGCCGAGGCCCAGGGCCAGGAAGGAGTGGCCGAGGGTCGCCTCGCAGAGCTGTTCGATGCCTTTCTGGACCAATCCGCCAACCACCTCGATCGGGACGAGCACCCAGAACACGAGCCAGAACTTGCCGCGTACGAGCTGGAAGCTCCGCTTGAACGAGGACCAAATCGTCCGGTCTTCCACCTCGACCACCGGGCCGGTCAGGGAGAGGTAGACGAAACCGGCCACGCCGGGGACGATGAACAGCAGGAATCCGGCGGCGACCAGCAACACGAAGAGGATGTCGACCGCGATCAGGCGGAAGTAGTTGAGCCGCCGGGCGATGAAGCCGAGCGATGGTGGGCGGCCGTCCTCGGCGTGAGTCAGCGAGAGGCCGATCGCGCCGGCCAGGAAGACCTCGCCGAGCAACCCGGTGGCGGCGACGGCGAACGCCGCGACGATCAGGGCGGCCAACTGGAAATCATGGCCCGGGCCGATCGCTTCGATCGCCTGGCTGTCGGCCGCGTCGAGCAGCCCGATCGGGATGAAGATGATCAGCGAGAGCAGGATGATCTCCACCCACCAGGCCCGGTAGACGTGAAAGATCGCCTTGAATACCTCGCCGACCTCGGCGCCCAGGGCTTTCAGGCGTCCTTGTTTCTTGCGGGCCATCCGGAGGAAAGCTATTCGCCTGCGCCGCCGGTAGCCTGCACGACTCAGAAAATGCACAGGGAGGAAAGATGATTCGCAAATCGGGGATGGTGGCGCTCGCCGCCGTAGTGGGACTGCTCGGGCTGGTCGGCCATGCCGGTGCCTCGACCGCTTCGTTCGAGAAGGTGTCGGGCAAGCCGACCCTGGTGCTGGTCGCCAAGAAGGGCGAGTCCAACACGATCTATCTCAACTACAAGAAGGCCAGCCGCACGATCGAACTGCGGGACTCGGGCGAGATGCCGGACTACTCGGACATCGAGATGGGCTGGAAGGCGAATTCCCTGCCGGGCTGCGAGTTCAGCCATGAGTACAACGACCCCGCCTACGGCCTGGTCAAGTGCAAGGTGGGCAAGGTCAAGCAGATCTTCCTGCTCCTCGGTGACAAGGATGACAGCGTCCAGACCGGCGATACGTTCACCGAAAAGGGTAAGCCCTCGACCCCGATCTTCGCCCGTGGCGGCAAGGGGCGTGACCAGCTGCAGGGTGGGCTGGGCGACGACTATCTCTTCGGCGAAGCGGGACAGGACATCATCGAAGGCGGCAAGGGCAACGACAAGATCTCCGGCGGGGCCGGCGGCGACTCGCTCTCCGGCGACGAGATCTACACCTCGGACGCGCCGCCGCGGAAGGGCGGCAACGACTTGATCCTCGGCGGGGCCGGCAAGGACTACATCTACCCCGGCAGCGGTCGCGACCGGGTCGGCGCCGGGCCCGGCAATGACCTGGTCAGCTCGGTTTCCGACCGGGACCGTGACACGGTCGACTGCGGGGCCGGCCGAAACGATTCGCTGCTCGGCATCGACCACCGCGGCTACCGCTTCGCGGAAAAGGGCATCGCCGGCTGCGAAACGATCGGCTCCGGACTGTTCGGCAGTTGGACCTGGTCGTGCACCAAGAAGCGCGGCTGCGTCGCCAACGCCACTCCCTTCGCCGCCAAGGAGGAGGAAAGCGGCTGAACCGCCGTCGATCGCGGTCGTCCTCGGCAAGGTCAGGCGATAGGTTGCCGCCATGCGATTCTCCGCGGATCGGCCCTTGAACGTCCAGCCCGCCACGGTGCGGGACTATCGCGAACTGGCTCGCAGGAAGCTGCCCCGCCAGCTCTTCGACTACGCCGACGGCGGCGCCTACGAAGAGGCGACCATGAAGGCGAACGAAGCGGACCTGGAGAAGGTGCTGCTGCGCCAGCGGGTCATGCGGGACGTCTCGGTTCGCGAACAGGAGATCGAGCTGCTCGGCCAGAAGCTCTCGATGCCGGCCATTCTCGGACCGGTCGGCCTGGCCGGGATGTTCGCCCAGCGGGCAGAGGTACAGGCCGCCCGGGCGGCCGAGGCGATCGGCATCCCCTTCACCGAGTCGACCGTCTCGATCTGTTCGATCGAGGAAGTCGCCGAGGCGACCAGCGTGCCGCCCTGGTTCCAGCTCTACGTGATGCGGGACCGTGGCTACGCGGAGAAGCTGATGGCCCGGGCCGAGGCGGTCGGCTCGCCGGTCCTGATGCTGACCATCGACCTGGCGGTGGTCGGGGCGCGCCACCGCGACACGCGCAACGCGATGCTCGACGAGCCCTCGACCTGGGCCAAGGTCAGGCGCGGCCTCGACCTGGTCTCACATCCTCGCTGGATCAGGGAGGTCGCGCTCGGCGGCAAGCCGCTCACCTTCGGCAACCTGGCCGAGGTGGTGCCCGGCGCCCGCACCCCGGAGGACTTCAAGGAATGGGTCGACGCCCAGTTCGATCCTTCGGTGACCTGGGATGACATCGCCTGGGTGCGTGAGAACTGGAAGGGCAAGCTCGTGGTCAAGGGGGTGCTCGACCCGGAGGACGCGCGGCGGGCGGTCGAAGCCGGGGTCGACGGGCTGGTCGTCTCCAACCACGGCGGCCGCCAGCTCGACGCGGTGCCCTCGACCGCCGCGGCCCTGCCGGCGGTGGCCGAGGCGGTCGGCGGCCAGACGGCAGTGATCGCCGACGGCGGCATCCGCAACGGGCTGGACATGGTCAAGATGCTGGCGCTCGGCGCCGAGGCCGTGATCCTCGGCCGGGCCTGGGCCTGGTCGGTCGCGGCCGAAGGCCAGGCGGGCGTCGAGAAGATGCTCCGGGTACTGCGCTCCGACGCCGACGTCGCGCTAGCCCTGACCGGCCAGAACTCGGTCCGCGACCTGGATTCGTCAGCCCTGGTTTGAACTTCCGCGGGAATCGAGAAGGCGATTGGAGGCGATAGTCGCCTTCTTCTGCCTTGTCGATTCTCCAGCCGGCGAGGCAGTCAGGGTCAGTCGTTGATCTTGACGACCAGTTTGCCCTTGTTCTCGCCCTTGAAGAGCATGTTCAGGGCGTTGGGCAGGTTCTCGAAGCCCTCGACCACGGTCTGCTCCGACTTGATCTTGCCTTCGGCAACCCACTGGGAGAGTTCGCGGATCGCTTCGCCGAAGCGGGCGTAGTAGTCGAGGATGATGAATCCCTGCAACTTGACCCGGTTGACCAGCAGTCGGCCGAAGATCCTCGGGTCGAGCGGCCGGGCGTCGTCGTTGTAGCCCGAGATCAACCCGCACAGGGCGACCCGGGCGTTGATGTTGAGCCGGAGCAGGACCGCCTCCATGATCTCGCCGCCGACGTTCTCGAAATCGACGTCGATGCCGTCCGGGGTCGCGTCCTTGAGTTGCTGGCGCCAGTCGTCCGCCTTGTAGTCGACCGCGGCGTCGAAGCCCAGCTCGTCGATCACCCAGGCGCATTTCTCCGGGCCGCCGGCGATGCCGACCACCCGGGCGCCCTTGAGCTTGGCCAGCTGGCCGGCGACCGAGCCGACCGCACCGGCGGCGGCCGAGACGACCACCGTCTCGCCTTCCTTCGGCTCGCCGATTTCGAGCATCCCGAAGAAGGCGGTGGCCCCGGTCATGCCGAGGATGCCGAGCAGTGAGGCGGGCGGGGCGGACTTGGCGCTCTCCGGCACCACCATCAGCGGATTCGAGTCGCTGGCCACCGTGTAATCGGCCCAGCCGGTCAGGCCGGTGACCAGCGAGCCGACCGGGTAACTCTCGTTGTTCGAGGCGACCACCTCGCCGAGCCCGAGGGCCCGCATCGTCTCGCCGATCTGGACCGGCGGCAGGTAGGTCGGCTCTTCGCCAATCCAGGTCCGGTTGGTCGGGTCGATCGAGATCCACTTGACCTGGACCAATGCCTCCCCGTCACCGATCTCGGGGACGGGGTTGGTCTCCAAGGTGAACGTGCTCTCGTCGATCAGGCCGGTGGGCCTTTCCGCCAATGCGAAACGTCGGTTCTCCTTGCTCATGGAGGGGACTCTAACGCCGCCGCAGCCAATGCTCTAGCCTTGCCTTTCCGGAATAGCCGGGCCGCTTTCCGGAGAGAGGCGCAATAAGGGAGATGTTCCCGAACTTACGAAATCTGCTCTCGCTGATAGCGGGGCTGTTGGCCCTCGCCGCTTTGGCCTGCCCGATCGCCCCGGCATCGGCCGGTGAGTATGACGTCTGGTCCTGCCGTGGTCCGGCCGGTCAGCCACTCTCTACCGAGGCCTGGGCCCCGCGCAGCTTCGACGCCAGCTCGACCGACGTCAACTTTGCCGACGACTGCGCCACC
>MKST01000001.1:365790-368491 GCA_001897355.1 Solirubrobacterales bacterium 67-14
CCGCGGCGTCGATGCCCGGCTACTTCTACAAGGCAGCGATTTCCGAGACCGACGGCGCCAGCGTCCACGAGTTCGGCTGCGCCTCGGCGCTCGCGATTCCCGATTGGCAATGCAGCATCGAGGGCTCGCTGACCGACCCCGATGACCCCAGCAACGAGTTGACCGCCACCGGGCTCTCGCTCGATCGCCTGGCGGTCCTGGTCGCCTGCACCAACACCAGCGGCTGTGCGGCCTCGCCGTTCGGATACGCGGCCGACGTGGCGCTCTTCGGGGCTACGGTCACGATCGAGGACGACAACCCGCCGATCCTCGCGGATATCGGGGGGAGCCTGGCCGGTACCGGGACGGTCTACGGCCCGGCAGGGCTCTTCGTCCGGGCCACCGATGACAACGCGGGCGTCGCCTCGATGAGCTTGGAGATCGACGGCCAGCCACAGCAGACGATCAACATCTCGAGCGGCGCTTGCGACCAGCCGTACGTCAGGCCGAGGCCATGCCCGGCCGATGCCGGTCGCAACTTCGAGGTCGACACCTCGAACCTGCCCGAAGGCCACCACATCGCGAGCGGCACGATCACCGATGCGGCGGGTAACCAGGCTCCGTTCGGCCCGGTCGATTTCACGGTAGAAAAACCCAGCCCCGGGTACACGAACGGCTCGCCGGCGGTCTTCCAGCCGCGGCTGGGCATCGACTCGGAGTCGATCTGGCACCGGCCCGGCCAAACCCCGGAGATCCACGGCAAGCTGACCACCGACACCGGCCTGCCGATCGACGGAGCGAAGCTGGAGGTCCAGGTCGACCAGCTCACCTCGACCGGAAACAAGACGGTCTCCCGGCCCCCGGTCACCACCGACCCGGACGGCGGCTTCCACCTCACCCTCCCCGGGCAGGGGTCACGGAAGGTGACGGTCACCTTCGCCCCCGGCGTGGGACAGTCGGTGACGGCGAGCGCCTCGACGCTGGTCCGCAGCCGACTCAAGGTGAAGCTCAAGGTCATGCCGCGCAAGGTCCGGATCGGCCGGGCAACCCGGTTCCGCGGTCGCCTGGTCGGGGCCGGGCCCACCGGGCGTGCGGTTCCCGTCGATATTCAAGCCAAGGTGAGAGGGCGCTGGCAGACCGTCGCCACGGTCAAGACCAAGGCCGGGGGTGCCTTCGCCAAGCGCTATACGTTCAAGTACGTGCAGCGCAACGCGCTTTTCTCGTTCCGGGCCGTGGTCCGCGGAGCGCCGGGCTGGCCCTGGCCAACCGTCAAGAGTCCGGTGCGCAAGGTGAAGATTCGCGTGGGTGGATGGTGACCCCGGCAGCCACCGACCTCGTATCGGTCGAGTACGAGCAGCACAAGGCCGAGGTGATCCGGACCGTCGCCGCGAAGCTTTCCGCGGCCGGGATAGCCGCGGCCGGGTTCGACCTCGAAGCTTCGTACAACGAAGCCTGGCATGCCCTGTACATGGCCATGGCCGACGGCGAGGAGATCGAGAACCGGGTCGCCTACCTGGTCACGGTCACCTACCGCCGGGCCCTGAACGAGTTCCGCGCCTTCCGCGTGAACCGCCGCGCCGACCCGGCGATGTTGGAAACGATCGGGGTCGACCTCGACCTCGACGCCCGGCTCGACGCCGAGATCCAGGTGCGGCACATCCGGGAGGGCCTGCGGGCGAAGCTCTCGCCGCGTGAACTCGAGGCCGCGACCCTCTGCCATCTGTACGGGTACACCCGTCCCGAAGCGGCCGAGGTGATGGGCGTGCGGCCGAAGCGGATGGAGAAGATCATGGACCGGGCGGCCGGCAAGATCGGCGACGTCGTCGAGACGGTCCGAGCCGGAGAACACTGCGCGGAGATGAGTTCGACGATCCGAGCCTTCGCCATGGGCATGCTCGAACCAGGCGGTGAAAGATACGGCCTGGCCACCGACCATCTCGAACATTGCCCGGCCTGCCGGCGTGAGGTGCGAACCGACCGCGGGCTTGCCGCGATCGGCCCGCCACTGCCGATCACTTTCGCCACGCTGGCCGGCGGTGCCGCGGCGGGTGGCGGGGCAGCCGGTGGCCTCCTGGCACTCAAGGGCGGAGGGCATGGTGCCGCGGCCGGCGCGGGCAAGGGCGAGGCTGCCGCGGCCGGCGGCAAGGCTGGATCCGGCGCAGCCCAAGGTGGAGGTTCGATCGGCAGCACGGCAGCAGTGGCCGGTACGGCCGTCGCCGCGGTCGCGGTGGTAGCGACGGCCGCGGCCTTCGCGACCGGCATCGTCGGCGGCGGGTCGGACCCGGGACCTGGAGACGGCGCGGCAGCCCTGACGGCGGCTGGCGAAGGTGACGGCCAAGCCGGTTCGGCCGCGATCGCTGCCGCGAAGGCGAAGGCGGCGGCACGAGCCGCACGAGCGGCGAAGGCGCGGGCGCGTCGGGCAAAGGCCCGGGCGGCGGCAAAGGAGCAGCGAAAGGCGGCCCGCGAGGCTGCCGCGGCGAAGGCGGCTGCAGCCGCGGAGGCCACGGCGGTCGCGGAGGCTGCTGAGGCGGCCAGCCAGGCTCCGGTGGCCTCCGAACCGGTCTATGTCCCGCCGCCCCCGCCGGATCCCGCGCCGGTCGCCGAGCCAGAGGCGGTCAAAGCCGAACTCGGACCGAAGCCGAAGCGGGAGGACCCGGCCAAGCCGACGACCGACGCCGGCGAGGAATTCGGCCTGCGGTAGCCGGCCCGCCAGGGCCAACCC
>MKST01000002.1:0-27510 GCA_001897355.1 Solirubrobacterales bacterium 67-14
AGACATCAATCTGAGTCGAAAAGAAACCCAGCCTATGATCCTCATCCTTCACATCGGCACGCATCGCCTCACGAACACGAATCGACTCTCGGTAATAATGAAGAGCTTCTGACACGTTGCCGAGCAGTCTGTGGATGTAGGCCACATTATTGCAACCATCCGCCTCATCGCTACGAGCTCCAATATCCCTCAAGATGAGAAGCGCTGCCTCAACAAACGTCAGCGCTTTCTCCGGATCCTTTACAAGGAGATGAAGCGTGGCGATATTGTTCAGGGTCGTGGCCTCGCCACGACGGTCACCTGTCTCCCGGCGAATCGGTAGGGACTTCGAAAAGGAGTCGATAGCACGCTCCGGATCACCGAGATCCATCTGTACCCTACCCATATTGTTCAAAGCACTCGCTTCACCGCGACGGTTACCCGTCCCCTCGTGAATCTCCAGAGATGCGCCGAAAAACTGGAGTGCCCTCTCCAATTCACTCTGGCTCCTGTAGACCCGTCCGATGTTGTTCAAGGTCGTGGCCTCACCGTCACGATCACCAATCTCTTGAGCGATCAGCAACGATGACTCGTAGAACTTGATTGCCTGGGTCGGATCACCCAGATCGTGATGGACCCGACCGATGTTGTTCAAAGCCACGCTCTCTTCGAAGCGATCACCTAACTCCCTATAGATGTGAAGAGCCTGCTGACAGGACTCCAGCGCAAGCTCGAGATCACCCAGACCGTGATGAAATCCGCTGATGTTGTTAAGAACCGTGGCCTCGCCTTTACGATCTCCCGTATCCCTGTAGAGAGGCATTGCCTTATTGTGATATTCAAGCGCCATCACTGGATCGCCCAGCTCGTTGAGAACGCAGCCAGCGTTCACCAAGGCCGTGGCCTCACCCTCACGATCCTCAGCCGTTCGGTAAAGACCGATCGCCTCCTGGAAAATATCCAGCGCTCGAACCAGGTCACCCAGTTGATAGTAAGTGCGACCAGTGTTACTAAGGGTCGTGACCTCACCACTGTGGTCACCGATCTCGCGGAACATCGACAATGCCTTCTCACGGAGCCTCAGAGCCTCCTCCGCATTATCCAGATCCATGAAGATCCCACCAAGGATGTCCAATGTGCCCGCGACGCTGCCAGGTTGACCGAGCTCGTCCAGGATCGGCACGAGTTCACCAAGAAGTGCCAGGGCAGCTCTCGGGTATCCCAATTTCCGGGCAGCCGTTCCGCTTTCGCTAAGTGCGAGAGCCAGTTGAGCTAGAGATTCCCCGAGAGTTTCGTGATCACCATCACCCCGGGCCTTCTCGACTTGGCTCCGAAGGAATTGGAGCTTGGCTTCGAAATCGTCATCGTCGGGTTCACCAACAGTTGTTGAAGTCAAAATCTGTCCGTTTCTCGCTCGTGGAACCCGTTCATCAAACGACCCTCGCTTTTGCCTGTGTATAACAAACGACTAACCGTCTCCAGACAAGATCAGTCCATTCGCTATCTCCGAAACCTCCCATTGCCCTCTTCAAGTTAGCAGCCGTTGTGCGGAATACGGAGATCCCCTTGAGGCACGCTGCCGGCTCTTTACACTCGATTGTCAGAAGCTCTCATCGCTGGTCCGCCAACGAAGGGCCTGTGTGCACCGAAGAACCGCGGTCCAGGCAGACTGGCTGGTCAGCTTGACAAGCCTGAAATGATGGACGAATGTGGGCTGATACGGAGATCAGGAGAGACTTGGTTTGGGGGTGGCGGAATGAAGCCTTCGAGCCTTATCGGGAACCGGCAGCGTTGGGCCTCGCAGAGGATCCGAATCACGACGGTTGGCGCTATTTCTGAATGGCCCGAGAGGTCTCGACGACATCTGCTGGCGGAGTATGGTCGAGGTGCGGATTCTGCACTGGCCAAGGAGGCAGATGAAATCTCCGAACCTCGCCGGGACGATCCGAGCAGCTCTGCTTCCCCCTGGAAACATGACTCGGTCTGCTCGACTTCCTCAGTTCCTGCCGATCCAAGGAGAGAGCCAGCGTGGATAAGCCCGGCTCCCTCGACGCTGAACTCCATCGCCTGATCACCACCGGCGCCGATGGTCCTGCTCGAACTCAGGCACTTGAGCGTGTTCTTGAGCTGACGAGGCAAGCCCTGAAAGAAGACCCAGCGAAACTGAGTAGAGCCATGGTCGAAAGTGCGGCCGAGGCTCTTGCTCAGCATGGCAACCAGCTGCTCGCATCCTCCGACTTTGACGGAGCAGCTTCTTATTTCGGGTATGCGCTTAAGCTCTTCGAACAAACCGGCGAGCGCAAGAAACAAGCCCGTGCCCTCAATGCCATAGCTGACGTCCAGCTGTTCCAAGGCAGGCCTAAGCTGGCCTTGGCCACCTCACAGCGGTCCTTCGAGGTCGCCCGCACCGAACAGTTCTGTTCGGCGATCTTCAGGGCTGCACATATTCGAGCGAAGGCGAACTCCTCACTCGGCGACTTCGCCGAAATGAAGGCCGGACTGGAAGAGCTCCTTGGGCTTCATGGTCGTATCTGCGAAATTTCAGAATCGGGCCTCGCTCGCACCCACGAAGCTCTGGCTCAAGCATATTCCGGGCTCGGGTCAAACGAAGACGCCGCAAAGTGCGCACGCACGGCGGCAACGCTCTACGGCAGTCTGGGCCAGTTCCCCGAGCAACAGAACTGCCTGAGGACCTGCGGTATTCAGTTGAACCGCGCAAGACAACCCGAGGCCGCGGAGCGCGCTTTCGCCGAAGGGGCACAGATTTCGCATCCCGACGTCGATCCAAAGGATCTGGCCTGGCTGCTCTTGAACCGGGGGATCAATCTTGCCGGGCTGGACAGGCAGCACGAGGCAATTCCCCATCTGCACGAAGCCGAATCGATTTGCGAGCAACATCAGTTCATGGTTGTACTAGGACTTGTTCAGAACTCCCTCGGTCGCAGCTACAAGCAGATTGACCAGTACGATGATGCCGAACGGCATCTCCGGCGGGCGGTCGAAATACATACAAGCGACGACAACTCGGCGGAACTCGCCAACGCACTTATCGAAATAGCAGATATCGCCGTTCGGCGCGAGAATTTCCAGGAGTCGCTTCCGCTTTATGAGCACGCGCTCGGCCTTCGCCCAGGATCGCAGGCCCTTACTAGCGGTGACTATCGGACCCAGGCTGATTTTCGAAATCGGTACAGTTTCGCACTGAATGGCGCCGGCATCTATGGCCGTTCCCTGAAGATCGCCCGCGAGGGCTACGACTGGAGCCTTCGCGCCGGTGACCCGGGGACCGAAGCGCTCAATCTAACTAGCATTGGAGCCGCGCTTTACAAGCTCGGAGAAATCGAGGAATCTCTAGATGTTCTCGAGGAGTCGCTCGATCTCGTTAGATTTCATACCGGCAAAGTCGACCTTGCGCGGCACCTAGACTACTTGACTTGGGCGACCTTTGATCTACGCATGTATGACGCGGCTCTCTCCTTTTCTAAAGAGGCAGTGAGCCTATATCGGCAACTTGACCAACCAGGCATGCGGGGTACCCACAACCTTTACCAAGGCGGAATATACAGATCCAGGTCTCAGTACTCACTGGCTCTTCACCACTACGAGATCGGAGCGCACCTCCTGCAGACACACGCACCCAGATACGCCGGGCAAGCGTTACTGAAGCTAGCTGATCTGCAGGAAGAGATGGGATTGACTGGATTTGCCGAATCCAACTACTTATCCGCGCTGGACCTGCTATTGACCACATCTTCAGATCCCGATTCAACCAACAATCTGAAGAATTTGGGCTCTGCTCTATTGCGGCTCAAACGACACGCTGAAGCGATTGAGGTCTTTGAGTTGATCCTGAGTTCAGATCCTGGTGATCTCCGGGACAAAGATGCTGCATACTGCCTGCATTCGCTGGGTGTCTGTCTGAATCAGATACATCGACGTCAGGATGCCATTCATAGATATTCCGCAGCGCTCACCTTATACCGAGAGTTAGGTGATTTCGACAATCAGATCCTGGTCCTGCAAAATATGGGATATGTCTACTGGTCGCTAAGCGAACGGACCCAGGCCGTGCTCACTCTCGAGGAATCCCTTGATCTCGTACGTCGGCACGGCACCATCTCGGGCGAGATCGCCCTACTCAATGTCGTCGGGCCGTACAACCGTGAGATCGGGAATGCGCGGCGCGCGATCGAGCAGTTGGTTAGGGCAAAGTGGCTGAGTGAGCAGATCGAGAGTCGCAGCGCCCGGATCGAGTCTCATCACTGCGCCGCCCAGATGCACGCGAAAGCCGCCACGACCGTGGCGACCGACACGTCAGAAGGCACTTACGGCATCGTCTTGGATCACCGCGCATTGGCACGAACACACTTCGAGTCGGCGATTGCCCTGATCGAAGAGACCAGAGGACGCATAGTTCCCACCGCGGAGCGCCTGGAGTTCTCCTCCGAGCATTCGAATATCTATCGAGAGTTCGCCGCGTTCCTGGTCGGGGCAGAGCCCGCCGCTGATCTGACCACCGCTTTCGAGATGGTTCAGAAGGGAAAGGCGCGGTCTTTCCTCGATTCGCTGTATCGCTCTGGCGCATCGCCTCGCAGCAAGAGACGCACGGAAGCAGCCCGCCTCTATCAGGAGAACTGGGCCGAGATCGGAGAGCTTGACCGTGAGCTCAGCGAGGTGGCTGACGCCTTGTTGCGCATGGAGCTATACGGGACTTTCGAATCATCGGATGAGGACGACGAGCGAGATCATCGGGCTGAACTGGTTGAAAGAAAGGTGGCTCTGGAACGTGACGTCCTCGAGCGCCGTGAAAAGTTGGACGCACTCGAAACACGGGTTGCCCGCGAGGATCCCGACTTCGCTTTTCTTTTTCGTCCGCCGACGGTCTCTCTTGACGAACTTGCGAACGAGCTGTTGGAATCCGATGGAGCGCTTCTCGAGTTCTCCTGTCAGGAAGATGTCAGCCACGTCTACTGTTTGACACTCAAGTCAGGGCGCGCTTGTCTGTCGGTTCACGAGCTTCCCGGCGGAGGCTATCTCCGCGACAAGGTCCGGGAGCTCAGAGCATCGCTGCTCCACCGGATGAACGCCTATCCTCACGGGTTCCGGTTGTTCAAGGATCTGTTCGGCTCAACGCTCGGAGAGTTGGAAGACAAGACAGAGCTGCTTGTATGTCCCGATGGTCCGCTGAACTTCCTCCCGTTTGTTCTCCTGTTGGATAGAGATCCGGATGGGGAGGAGGCTGACGAAGACTCAGCGGGTGGGCAGAGGGATTCGGCCGACGTGCTCGAGTTCGATCTCTCCATCGATCGCGATGACCTATCCAAGGTAGAGATCGGCGACCTTCGACGGGCACTGTCGCTTGTTGGTGATCGCGACTGGCGAGCCATATGGGGTGAGCTTCCCTATGCGTGGAGGAACCGCAACGGTACCCGACGCCCTCGATCGCTCAGCTACTCGTCAAGCGGGCTGGTCGCGAACCACTTCGAGCGAAAACGTCGCCAGAGAGATGGGTCTGATGCCTTCTACGAACACCTGCTGCTGGCTGTTTCCCAACCCGTTTCAGACCGTGAACCAGAAGACACGGCGCCAACCGCCTCGGAAGTGAAGGCGATCACACACGCTCTTCAACAATCCCAATTCGGAGCGGAGGAAGGATCTACCGGTTCCCGATTCAACCTGCCGGTGGTTCGCACATTGGTGGGTCCGGACGCGACCAAGTCCTCGGTGTCTGAATCGCTCGAGGGCAGCCGTTATAGGTACGTTCATTTCGCTGCCCACAGCGTGGTCAACAACATGTCCCCAGAGCTATCTGGGATCAAGCTGGCCAGAAGCCCGGACGAAGAAGAGCACGAGGCGTACCTTCGAGCTTATGAAGTCACAGGCATCTCGATAGAGACAGAATTGCTGACGCTGAGCTGTTGTGAAACGGGATCCGGACCTAACCCGACAGGTGAGGGAATCATCAGCCTGGCTCGAGCATTCCAACAAGCTGGCGCTATTGCCGTTTGCGCGACGGGCTGGAGAATTCCGGACGAAGAAACCGTCGGTGTCATGTCGAACTTCTACTCGGCACTCTCGCGCGGGGAATCTGCCGGAGAGTCCCTCATCGAAGCCCAGATGAAGTGTGCACGAAGCCCACACCCGAATATATCCCACCCGTTTTCCTGGGCAGGGTTCGGTCTGTGGAGGTGAAGTCACCCTCGCGTAGGCCGCTACCCGAGGGTTCTGCTGCCACCACCGCAGTGGCCTGGCTTCGCGGCAAGGTGCGCTGATAATTAAGTGTTGCGAGGAATCGTTTGGCGGCCCTTGACAAGCCTGAGACGATGGTCGGATGTGGGCTGATACGGAGATCAGGAGGGACTTGATCCGGGGGTGGCGGGATGAGGCCGTCGAGCTTTGGCGGGAGCACTACGACGAGCTGCCGGAAGTTGATCCCGAGGACGATGACGATGGGCTCCTGTTCGACCTGTGGTGTCGGCGCAAGAAGGCGACCTGGACGGAACTCGCGGTCGCCGCGATGGATCTGGAACTCGCCCGGGAGATCGATGAGATCTGTGATCGCACCGCGGCCGAGGTGATGATCCGCAGCCGCGAAGGCGACTTTGACGAGGTCACGACGATGCTCGAACGGGCGGAGTCGATCGACGATCCGCAGATCAGGGCGAAGGTGATCACCGGAATATGTTTCGGGATCGGCACTCCGGCCTGGGCGCTCGACCTCGGCCTGATGGGGCGCGCCCTTTCGATCCCATCCCGGTTCTCTGAACATGACTGGGCGGTTGCGGCGACGGTAGAGACGCTTGGTCGTCCCGACCTTCTGCGCTGGGTTGCGCCGTCGCATGCGGGCCTCGTCATGGCCTGCCTCGCCAACCACACCGGAGACCCAGATATCTGCCGGGATGCCCTGGAGCGGGCCTTTCTCGAGAGCGACCTGAGTCAGATCCGACGAAGCATCGAGGCGATCGGCAAGACCGGCGATCTCGCGCTCAACGAATGGACGATGCGCAAGACACTCGCCCGGGAGTCAGCGGAGGAGCGGGCGCATTGCTTCGCCATTCTCGCCGGCGGACCGCTCGAGGACTGGGCACGGGAGTTCGCGATCTCGACCTGCGACGAAATCGACGAGGACGCCTGGCCGGAAACCTTCGGCTCGCTTCGCAGCGTGTTCGCGACCAGCTGGAGACGCCCCGGCTGGGCACGAGAGATTCCTCTCGCCGAGCTGGCGATCACTTGCCGCGACCCCGCGGTGACCGAGCGGATGCTGGACCGGGAGGTCCGCGATCTGACGCTCGCTGCGGTCGGCATCCACCGTGGCGACGCTGAACCGATCCGCCGACTGCGCGACCCACACCTGCGGGCCCAGGCGCATATCGAGTATGCCCGGCTCCACCGGGACGAAACTGCGATCTTCGAGGCCGGCAACGACCTCAAGAAGGTGAACCGGGACGAGGACTATCTCGACACCTTGATTCGGATGCTGGGTGTGTTCGCAAACCTCCGGCCGCCTCGCGCACATCCCGAATCGGAAACTGTCCCGGCGAAACCCCGGCGCCGTCGCCGTCGACGGGTGAACCCGGATCAGCTCAGCCTTCCGCTTGAGATCTGACGCCCTCCCCGACCGGACCGGTAGAAGCCGGCCCTCGGGGACGCTCACCCCGGCTGGGTCGCGCAGACGATGCCGGTCGAAGTCTCGTTGCCCGGGCCGCAGGGCAGGATCGTCGGCAGGTTCCAGCCGGTTCCGTTCTGGAGACCCTTGATCCCGGCCTTGGAGAGGCCGTAGAGGCGCATGGTCAGGCGGAGGGCGGGCTGGGCGGCGTCGGCGGCCGGGGACGGGAGCCAGTTGCTGACCTGGGATGGGTCGGCTGGCCGGGTGGGCTGGACGTAGATGTCCAGCGAGCCGTCCGGGTTGTACTTGAGATCCGAGCGATCGTTGAGGAGGTAGCGGTCGATCGGGTTGTCGACGAAGAAGCTGTCGTTGTCGTAGAGGGTCAGCGACCAGAAGAACTCCACCGGCGGTTTCGCTTGATCGGGGTCGAAGTGGACCACGTAGCGCTTCGACCCGACCAGCAGCGAACGGTCGCGATCCATCAGCGCGACCGGGTAGACGGCCACGTTCGGGGTCGGGGCACCGAGCCCGTAGCGGGAGATCTGGGCGCGGCGGTGGTAATCGGTGCCGTACTTGCCGGTCCGGGCGACGATCCAGCCGTTGTGCGCATCGAAGGCTTCGAAGTAGGTCGAGAGCAGCCCGGCCTGCATGCGGGACGCGGCGCCCGTCACCACGTCACGGAGCGCCGCGAGCTGAGGATCGGTTAGCTGGCCGCTGCGGACCGGGAGACGGCCGGGACCGATTCCCAGCCCCTTCTTCAGCTTCGCCAGGATCGGCTTGTCGCGGGCCGGCGGCGCGAAGCGCTTGAGCTGGATGCCGAGTGCGTCGAAGAAGCCGGCGGGATCCTCACCCTCCCCGGTGCCGGGTATGTGGGCCTCGTTCTTGGTCCGGTCGAGCTTCCTCGGCTTCGGGTACTTGTAGGCGTAGGGACGCTTCGGGTTCCACTTCTTGAGCGGCGTGATCTTGTAGGTGTTCTGAACCCGGTGGACCTTCGGCAGATCTGCCTGGCCGCCCACCAGCGTGCGGCCGATGATCCAGACCCGGTCGTAAGACGAGCGGATCAGCTTCAACCCCTTCGGCTTCTTGCCCTTCCACCGCTTGCTCACCACGAGGTAGTCGCCGTCGGGCCGCGCCCGCTCGGGCGAACCGATGTTGGTGAAGTTCTCGGTCCACGGGTCGAGCAGCTCGAGCACGTGGAAGCGCTTGGTGCCCTTCCTGGTGTGGATCACCTGCGGACCCCGGCTCAGGTCGAGCCAGGCCATCGAGTAGAGCGTGTCCGAGTTCGGCAGGACGACGGTGCGGTCCTTCGCGTCGGCCAGCTTGCGGAAGTTGCTGAACATGTTCACCGGGCCCCCGCCCCGGCCGTTCGGCCAATTGACCGAAGTGCTGGTCCGGAAGGTCCGCTGCATGTCGAGCAGCGGCAGACCGTACTCGTAGGCCTGGACCCCGAGGTCGAAGGCTGCGTCGTATTCGGCCTTCTGAGCCGGATCACCCGGGTCGTAGGCTGCCCCGGCCGGCGCGGGCCCGGCGAAGACGCCGAGCAGGGCGACGGCAAGTACGAAAACGGCGGAAACGAAGCGACGCTGGTTCAAGAACCTCTCCTCTGGACCGATGGCCTCCTCCGGCCATTCTCACCGCGAATTTGATGCGCGTCAACTAGAACCCTCGAAACCGGGCTCGGATGCGCTTCTACTCGACGGTCGCCAGGAAGTCGCTCAGGAGTTTTTCCACCGCGGGCGGGTCGTCGATGAAGGGCCAGTGGCCGGATGACGGGAGGATGCTGACCTGGGCCGAAGGGAAGGCGCTGCGCTGACGGTCGGCGAAGGAGACGGGGATGTATGGGTCGCCGGCGCCCCAGATCACGAGGCAGGGCAGGTCGGCAGCCGACAGCGGCGGGATCAGCTGCTTCGAGCTCTTACCGACCTTCTTCAGGTCGCGGTAGATGTCGAGCACGGCCCGGCGGGTGCGTCGGTCGTAGTTGTCGTACATCCCGTCGACGAAATCGCGCGGCAGACCCTTGGGCTCGGCCTTGATGATCGCCCGGCGGAAAGGGCTGCGGAAGGTGATTGCCTGCATCAGCTCGCCCAGCCCCGGGGTCTGCCAGCCGCGGGCGGTGCGATGCCAGCGGTAGCCGGCCAGTACCCCGGTGTTGATCAGGGTGACGCTGGCAACCTGCCCGGTGTGGGACGAGGCCCAGTCCAGGCCGATCGCCCCGCCGAGGTCATGGAGGACCAGGTGCGCCCGGCGGACACCCAGGGACTCGAATGCCTCACCGAGGAACTCGGAGTACTCCCGCTGGGTGTGGGCGAAGCCGGGGGCGGCGATCGACTGCCCGAAGTCCGGCAGGTCGAAGGCGACCGCCCGGCGCGGCGGCGCGACCGCCTTGACCAGCTCCTCGAAGTCGGCGGCCGAGCCGGGATTGCCGTGGACGAACACGACCGCCTCCGAGGCCTGATGCGGCCCGGCCTGGAAGGTCCGGATCCAGTGGTCGCCAACCGCGATGCTGGACCACTCGGGAGCGCCTTCGAAATTCACAACGCGCCCGGTTCGTTCATCAGAGGGCGAACATGGCGACGGCCGCGAAGTGGAGGGCTGCGGCGCCGATCACGAAAAGGTGGAAGACCTCGTGGTAGCCGAAGTAGGTCGGGCTGGGGTTGGGCCGGCCGGTCGCGTAGACCACCGCACCTACCGTGTAGAGGATCCCGCCGGTGGCGATCAGCAGCCCGGCCCAGACCCCGGCGGTGCCGACGATCTGGGGGAAGGCGACGGCGCCGATCCAACCCACCGCGACGTACATGAGGGCACTGACCCATTTCGGCGAGTGGATCCAGAGCAACTCGACCACGATCCCGAGGGCGGCCGCCGACCAGACGGCGATCAGGATCGCCGTCGACCAGGTCCCGGTCATGTTCAACAGGGCGAACGGCGTCACCGTGCCGGCGATCAGCAGGAAGATCATCGAGTGGTCGAGCCGGCGCATCAGCATCCGCGCCCTGACCGTCTTCCAGTTGATCCGGTGGTAGAGGGCGCTGGTGCCGAAAAGGGCGCAAAGGGTGCTGATGTAGATGCCGACCGCCAGTGACTTCTTCGGGGTGTCGGCGATCAGCAGCAGTGAGATGCCGAGGCCGAGCGAGAGGAAGAAGGCCCACTCGTGCGAGACCCCACGGAACTTCGGCTTCATGGCCTTGATCGACTCGGTGGCGGAGTCCTTGACCGCGACGGCCCGTTCGACCGCGGCGTCGCGGGCGCCCACGGCCATCTCCACCGCCGCGTCCCGGGCCACCCCGGCCCGCTCGACTGCGGCGTCGCGAGCCTGGCCGGCCCGCTCGACTGCCCCGTCGCGGGCGGCGGTCGCGCGGGTGACCGCGTTTTCCCTCGCCTGCGCGGCCTTCTCGCGTGCGTTTTTTGGTCCCTGGCTCACGGCCCCAATCGTAGCGATCAGGCGCCTGGAGCCCGGCAAACGGCATGACATGGGCGCCCGCGTGGTGTGCGGTTCCCGCAAAACCCGGAAACACTTTTTCGAGCAGACGCTACATGTAGCGTGCGAAAAAGGTATCCGACGCCAGTCCTAGTATAATTTGCCATGTGCGTTGCCCCAAGTGCGGACATCAAGGAAGCCGTGTCCTCGAAAGTCGGAGTTCCGAGGAGGGGGGCGCTGTGCGCCGTCGGCGCCAGTGCTCCAACTGCGAAAACCGCTTCACCACCTATGAGCGGTACGAGGCACAGGCCCTGTTCGTCATCAAGCGGGATGGCGGGCGCCAGCCCTTCGACCGCGTCAAGCTGCGCGGAGGGCTGGAGCGCGCCTCGCACAAACGCCCCGTCCGGCCGGAGGCGATCGACGCCCTGGTCGACCGGATCGAAAAGAAGGCGATCCGTGACGGCGGTGAAATCGAGGCGGCCCGCATCGGCGACATGTGCCTGGCGGGGCTCAAACGGATCGACCAGGTCGCGTACCTGCAGTTCGCCGCCGTTTACCGCCAACTCGGGGTCGAGGATGTCCAGGCAGAACTCGACCGGCTGAGCCCGCAGCTCAGCAAGAACTGAACTTTCAAAGGCCCAAGCAGTACCCGCAGTACCGCAAGAGACAACAACACAGCACCACCAGTCAGACCAGCGTCCCCAGTTAGCAAGAGATTCGAGAAGTACCGATCAAAGCAGTGCCAGTAACAAGCAGAACCAGTCGTCCCGAGCAGCGAGGAGAGAGCCAAAGCATGTCCCAGTCTGTATCCGAGTCAACCCGCGTCAACCCCAAGGGCGTTGTCGTCGAAAGGCGCCTCACCCGTGAGGGAGTCCACCCCTTCGATGAAATCGAGTGGGAGATCCGCGATGCCGTGATCGGCAATCCGGAGAACCCCGCCTTCGAGCAGCGCGGCGTCGAGTTCCCCAAGACCTGGTCGCAGAACGCGACCAACATCGTCGCTCAGAAGTATTTCCGGGGCCAGCTCGGCTCACCGGAGCGGGAGAACTCGGTCAAGCAGATGATCGGCCGCGTCGCCGGCACGATCGCCGGCTGGGGCCGCGAGGGTGGCTACTTCGCCTCCGAGGCGGACGCCGACACCTTCGAGGCCGAGCTGACCGCGACCCTGCTCCACCAGGAAGTCGCCTTCAACTCGCCGGTCTGGTTCAACGTCGGCTTCGAGGAGACCCCGCAGTGCTCGGCCTGCTTCATCCTCTCGGTCGAGGACACGATGGAGTCGATCCTCGACTGGAACACCAAGGAGGGCAAGATCTTCCGCGGCGGTTCCGGCTCCGGCATCAACCTCTCCAACATCCGTGGCTCGATGGAGCCGCTGAAGAAGGGCGGCACCGCTTCCGGCCCGGTCTCCTTCATGCGTGGCGCCGACTCCTGGGCCGGCACGATCAAGTCCGGCGGCAAGACCCGCCGGGCGGCGAAGATGGTCGTCCTCGACGTCGACCACCCGGACATCGAGCACTTCGTCCGTTGTAAGGCCGACGAAGAAAAGAAGGCGGGCGCGCTGCGTGACGCCGGCTTCGACATGTCGATCGACGGCGAAGGCTTCACCTCGATCCAGTACCAGAACGCCAACAACTCGGTCCGGGTCTCGGACGAGTTCATGCAGGCGGTCGCCGACGACGCCGAGTGGAACCTGATCGCCCGCACCGACGGCTCGGTCACCAAGACCCTCTCGGCCCGCGAGCTGATGAACAAGATCGCCGAGGCGGCCTGGGACTGCGCCGACCCCGGCATCCAGTACGACACGATCATCAACCGCTGGCACACCTGCCCGGAGTCGGGCCGGATCAACGCCTCCAACCCCTGCTCGGAGTACATGCACGTCGACGACTCGGCCTGCAACCTGGCTTCGATCAACCTGATGAAGTTCCGCCGCGAGGACGGCGGCTTCGACGTCGACGCCTTCTGCGCCGTGGTCGACACCGTCTTCCTCGCCCAGGAGATCATCGTCGGCCCGTCCAGCTACCCGACCGAGGAAATCGGGGTGAACGCCCGGGCCTTCCGTCAGCTCGGCCTCGGCTACGCCAACCTCGGCGCCCTGCTGATGTCGGACGGCATGCCCTACGACTCGGACGAAGGCCGCAACGTGGCCGCTGCGATCACCGCGCTGATGACCGGTCGCGCCTACCGGCGCTCGGCCGAGATCGCGGCCGCGATGGGCCCCTACGACGCCTACGAGACGAACCGGGAGCCGCACAACCACGTGATGCGCATGCACCGCGACGCGGCCTACGAGATCGACGGTGAGGGCGTCCATGACGAGCTGCTCAACGCGGCCCGCGAAGAGTGGGACGTGGCGGTCGCGACCGGCGAGGAGCACGGCTACCGCAACGCCCAGGCGACGGTGCTGGCCCCGACCGGCACGATCAGCTTCCTGATGGACTGCGACACGACCGGCATCGAGCCGGACTTCTCGCTGGTCAAGTTCAAGGAGCTGGTCGGTGGCGGCAACATGACCATCGTCAACAAGTCGGTGCCGCTGGCGCTGCGGACGCTGGGCTACTCGGAGTCGGAGATCGGCCAGATCGAGGCGTACATCAACGAGCACGGCACGATCATCGGTGCCCCGGCCCTGAAGGACGAGCACCTGCCGGTCTTCGATGTCGCGGTCGGCGAGCGGGCGATCTCGCACACCGGCCACATCGACATGATGGCGGCGACCCAGCCCTTCCTCTCCGGGGCGATCTCGAAGACGGTCAACATGCCGAACACGGCGACCGTCGAGGACATCGCCGACGCCTACACCCGCGGCTGGGAAGGCGGGCTGAAGGCGCTGGCGATCTACCGGGACGGTTCGAAGACCGCACAGGCGCTGCGGACCGACGCCCAGAAGGACAAGGAGAAGGAAGCCGAGGCCGAGGCTCCGCCCGCAGGTCCGACCCGCCACCGCATGCCGAAGACCCGTGACTCGGTGACCCACAAGTTCTCGGTCGGCGGCCACGAGGGATACATCACGGCCGGCAAGTACAAGGACGGCTCGGTCGGGGAGATCTTCCTGACCGACATCGGCAAGGAAGGCTCGACGATGCGAGGCATGATGAATGCCTACGCGACCGCGATCTCACTCGGCCTCCAGTACGGGGTGCCGCTCGAGGTGTTCGTCAACAAGTTCAGCTACATGCGGTTCGACCCGGAGGGCGCGACCGGCAACCCGGACATCCCCTTCGCCAAGTCGATGCCGGACTACATCATGCGCTGGCTCGCCTCCCAGTTCATCGACGACCCGGACTTCCTCGAAGACCAGGGCATCATGACCCAGGAGGTCCGCAACCGGAAGGCCGCCGAGCACGCCGGGATCGACCTGGCGGGCGGCTCCGGGAACGGTGGCTCGACCGGAGAAGGCAACGGGAACGGGAATGGTGGCGCAGCGCCCGAGGGCGAGGCGACCGTGGCCGATACCGGCGGCACCTCGGTCCCGGCCGGTACGGCCCTGACCGACGACGTCCCGGTGGTCCCGGCCAAGCTCCACATCACCCCCGGGGCGGCCGAGCTCGGCCCGGCCTGCGACCAGTGCGGAGGCATGATGCAGCGCACCGGCGCTTGCTACACCTGCAGCAGCTGCGGCAACAACACCGGTTGTGGCTGAGCACGGTCGTTGAGAAAACTGGCTTCGTGCCGTTGAGAAGAGCCCCGGAGAGATCCGGGGCTCTTTCTTTTCAAGACAGACTTGACAAATGGTGTGAGTGAGTGCATACTCACACCTATGGTTCCCGTCTCGGACAAGGTGAAGAAGGCCTCTTCGGCCGGCTCGCGGTCGCTTTCCACCGCTGAAGAGAGGCGCGAAGAGCTGATCGATGCGGCAATCCCGGTCTTTGCCGAGAAGGGCTACCACGCGGCGCCGACCACCGAGATCGCGAAGCGGGCCGGCATCTCGCAGGCCTACCTGTTCCGCCTCTTCCCGACCAAGGAGGAGCTGTTCGTGGCGGTCGTGGAGAAATCCTGCCGGCGGATGGTCGAGACCATGGCCGTCGCGGCCTCGCAGGCCGAGAAGGAAGGGGTCGAGCCCGGCGACGCGATGGGCCTCGCCTATGGCGACCTGGTCGGCAGCGACCGCGAACTGCTGCTGATCCAACTCCACGCGCAGGCGGTCTCCCCCGCGATGCCGCCCGTGCGGAAAGCGATGCGAGACTGCTTCGCCGACCTCTACGCGCTCGGTTCCGAACGGACCGGCGGCACCGCCGACGAGCTGCAGAACTGGTTCGCCCACGGCATGCTGATCAACGTGATGACCGCGATCAGTGCCGAAGAGGTGAACGAACCCTGGGCCGTGGCCCTGACCGACTTCGAAGGAGACTGCTTCCCCCGCGAGAGCTGAGGGAGCCCGGACCCGACCGCGGCCCGAGTGGCCGCTTTTTCAGACCCACAGAGTGAGTGAGTACTCACACATCTTAGGAGACATATGACAGCCGAAAAGACAAACAGAAGCAGCGCGATCTGGACCCTGGTCATCACCGGGCTGGCCTTGTTCATGACTTCGCTGGACAACCTCGTGGTCGGAGTGGCGCTGCCCTCGATCCAGGCCGATTTCGGGGGGACGATCGAGTCGCTGGAGTGGACGGTCAACGCCTACACCCTGGCCTTCGCCGTGCTCCTGATCACCGGCGCCGCGCTCGGCGACCGTTTCGGCCGCCAGCGCATGTTCGCGGTCGGGATCGGAATCTTCACCGCCGCCAGCGCGGCCGCAGCACTGGCCCCGAACCTCGACGCCCTGGTCGCCGCCCGGGCAATCCAAGGCGCCGGCGCGGCGATCGTCACGCCGCTGACCCTGACCCTGGTCTCCGGTGCCTTCCCGCCCGAGAAGCGAGGCGCGGCGCTCGGCATCTGGGGAGGGATCAGCGGCCTCGGCGTCGCGCTCGGCCCGCTCTTCGGCGGGGCCGTGGTCGAAGGGATCTCCTGGCACTGGATCTTCTGGCTGAACGTCCCGGTCGGCCTCGTCCTGGTGCCGCTGGCGCTGCGCCGCCTGCCCGAATCGACCGGGCCCGACAAGGCACTCGACCTGCCCGGGCTCGCCCTGGTCGGCGGTGGCCTCTTCGGCCTGACCTTCGGGATCATCCGCGGCGAGTCGCTGGGCTGGACCAGCTCCACGGTGTTGACCTCGCTGATCCTCGGCGCGGCCCTGATCGCCGCCTTCGTCGCCTGGGAGCTGAGGGCCAGGGAGCCGATGCTGCCGATGCGGTTCTTCCGCTCGCGCGGCTTCAGCGCCACCAACGGACTCTCGTTCGCGATGTTCTTCGGCACCTTCGGGGCGATCTTCCTGCTCAGCCAGTTCTTCCAGGTCGCCCAGGGCCTGGGGCCGCTGGAAGCGGGGATCCGGACCCTGCCCTGGACCCTGATGCCGATGTTCGTCGCTCCGCTGGCCGGCTTCCTCAGTGACCGGATCGGCACCCGCCCGCTGATCTTCAGCGGCCTGGTGCTGCAGGCTGGCGGCCTGGCCTGGCTGACCCAGATCGCCTCGCCGACCACCACCTTCGGGGACTTCGTCCTGCCGTTCATGATGGCCGGAACCGGCATGGCGCTGGTCTTCCCGACCGCCGCCGCGACCGTGGTCGCCTCGGTCCGGGAAGCGGAGACCGGCAAGGCCTCGGGCGCCACCAACGCGATCCGCGAGATCGGCGGCGTGATGGGCGTGGCCGTGCTCTCTTCGGTCTTCGCCGCCAACGGGGCCTTCACCAGCCCGCAGGCATTCACCGACGGGGTCGTCGCGGCGATGCCGATCGCGGTCGTCGTCCTCGCGGTCGGTGCCGTGCTCTCCCTGCTGATCCCGGGCAAGGATGCGATCGAAGACGACGCCGCGAAGACGACCAAGCAGGAAGAGGAGCCGGCCGGGCCGACCGCGGCCGGCCGGGCCGGAACCGAAGGCCGTCCCGGACCGCGGCCCTCCGCCCGGCCTGAGCCTCAGCTGCTGGCGGCCTCGAAGTCGTAGAGGCCTTCACGCTCCGCCCCGAGCTCGCGGTAGAGCTCGGGGCGGCGGGCCCGGAGCAGCCCGGGCAGGGAGCTGAACGGCTTCGGCTCCTGCATCGAGTCGTCCTGGCCGCGAAGCCAACGGGCCCGCCCCAGGTCGAGCTCGGCGGTCAACAGGCCCGGTTCCGCACCGGAGGCCAGGACGGCCTCCGGGCCGGCGATCAGAGCGGAGCCGGCCTCGCCTTCGAAGAGCTGTTGGGTGAGCCCGACGAACATCTGGTCCTCGACCGCCCGGGCCCGGGCCATCAGTTGCCAATTGGCGGCCACCCGATGGAATCCGCCGCCGGCCGGGGCCAGCATGACCTCCGCACCCCGTAGGGCCAGAACCCGGCAGAGCTCGGGGTTCCAGAGTTCCGAGCAGACCACGACCCCGAGCTTGAGCCCGTCCAGTTCGAACAGGCCCGGCTCCGGCCCGGGTGCCATCGGCGCGCCCGACAGGACGGGATGGACGTCGCCGGTGGCCGGGTGGCTGCGCACGTAACGGCCGGCCTCGCGGCCCTCGCGATCGGTGAGCAGGACGACCGTGACGAAGCGTCCGTCACCGTCCGGCTCGACCCGTCCCCAACAGGCCGCCACGCCAGTGCGGCGGCAGGCCTCACCGATCGCTGGGCCGGCGTCGTACTCGAGGCCGGCGGTGATCGGGCCCGGATAGCTCTCCGGAAAGAGGACCAGGTCGGCCCCGCCTTCGCCTGCCGCGGAGATCAACCCGACCGCGTCGTCGACCCGGGCTTCTTCGGGGGCTGCCGGATCGATCGCCGGCTGGGCGACGGCAAGCCGGAAGCTGTCGGGGGCGCTCATCAGACCTCGTTTCCGTTGTCTTCGGCGCGGACGGCGACCAGCAGGCTCCCCTTCCGCCAACCGGGGATCTCCCGGTCGGGGCAGGCCGAGACCCCACAACTCACCTCGCGCAAGGCACGGAACTCCAAATGGTCGCCCGGCTTCAGGTCGATCCCCGCCAGCCCACGGTAGGCGATGTCGTCGGCCGAGTAGCCGATGAAGAAGGAGAGCATCCCGGCCAGCTCCCGCCGGGGAATGCCGAGTGCCGTCGAGATCAGGTCCTGGCAGCCCGGGCGCCGGTCCTCGTAGACCTCGTCCCAGCAGCCCGGGTACATGATGTCGGCCACGCCTTCTCCCTCGAGGGCGGTGAGTTCGAAGACCGCCTCGCCGTCAAGGTCGAAAAGCGAATCGCCGGGCTCCGCCGAGTAGACCAGCCAGGGCCGGGCGAAGCGCTTCCAGCCAAGCTTGTTCCGGGTCAGAGCCTGGTCGAACCCGGGAAAGCTGAAGTCACCGCCCTGGGCGCCGTCCGGGGTTTCGATCCGGATCATGTCGCCGGCCGCCAGGTCGAACTTCTCGGCCGTCCCGTGGGCCACTTCCATCGATAGTCCTGCCATTTCCATCGCACCCGCTTTCAGTCGGGTCGCACTCCTTAATCGAAGCGGTGCTTACGAACTCAGCGCGACGGTTCGCCCCGATCATAGCCTGGCGTAGTCAATCGCCAGAGGCAGAGAAGTGCTGGTAGTCCTTCTCGCCGGACCAGTTTCCGCCCCACTCCCAGCCGATCGAAGCGAAGGTACGCACTACCCGGCCGCCGGCGCCGATCATTCCCATCCGCCGGGGGCTGCGCCGGGCAAAGGGCCTTCCCCCCGCCGGCGAGACGTGACCGCCCGATACGTACGGGTTCTCGACCGGGTTTATGTCGATCGCCCGGCCGAAGGCGTGGCGGGACCACACACCGGGTCGGCCGGCCACCTCACGACAGTTGAACGCCGAAGTGTTGTCGGCGTTCATCGACCGATGATCGTCGGCCCCGTAGGCGTCGACGAGGCGCATCCGGCGGATCCGGAACCCGAACCTGAACAGCCGGCGGAAGACCTTCAACATGCGTGGGGCGGCGGTTTCGTGGACGACCAGGTAGCCCGACCGAACTCCACCGCCGAAGCCCCAATGACGGAGTTTGAGCAGTCGCAGGTCGGAAAGAGGAACCGGGCATCCCCGGTGCCAGGAAGAACCGACCATGCGCCTCCTCAAGTCGCGGTCGATGTTCAGGATCTCGCCCCGGAATGATGCCCTGCGGACGTTGGTCAAAGGCTCCACGCCCGGTCCATGGCCGACCTCGGGCCGGGACTCGGCCTGAACCGGGAGCAAGAGCACCGCTGCGACGATCCCGATCGCCGGGAGGATCCTCATGCCCCGAGACTAACCCCCGGGCCAGAAGCCCAAACTGGTGGGTCGGTAGAGTCCAAGCCGTGATCTCTTGGTCCCGTTCCAGTCACAGATGGTCTCGGTCGTGAAGAAGGCGGTCGCCATAGGAATCGCCGGTGCCGCCGCCGTGGTGGTTGCCGCCTGGCGGCAGGTTCAGCGCGACAACACCTTGGCCACCGACTCCGGGACCGAAGAGGGAAACATCAGCGTCGTGCCCACTCCGCGGCCGGCCGGCACGGACTCGGGAACCGATGTCCCGGATTCGTCCCCGCCCGCGTCGGCCAGCGCCCTTTTCACCCCGTCGGTGAGCGAGGACTCGACCAAGGCCGAGCTCTACGAAGTGGCGACCGAGCTGAAGATAGAAGGCCGCTCGAAGATGAACAAGAGCGAACTGCTGGACGCGATCCGCGCCGCCTCCTAGTTGCGTGCGCGCCTGGCCCGCGTTCCCTGGCCCAGCCCGACCGCGCTCGTCCAGAGGCGCACCGCCGCGTAGCTGCGGAACGGCTTCCACCCGAGCGCGATCCGGTCCGCCTCCTCTGGGCTGACGCCGTCGAGGGCCCGACGCAGCACTGCATCGCTCGCGGGGAACTCGTCCCTCTCGGTGCCGGCCCGGATCGAAAGGCAGGCAATGGTCCAGGGGCCGATCCCGCGCAGGCCGGCCAGCTCGGCCGGATCGAAGCCGGCTCCCTCGGCGAACAGAGCCGCGACCTGGTGGATCGTCTCCGCCCGGCTTCCCGTGATGGCCAAGGTTTCACGCAGCCGGTCGACCGGCTCGTCGGCGACCCGGGCGGCTGCCGGAAACCGGAACAGGCCATCCCCGGCTTCACCGTAGGCGGCGACCAGGCGCGCGCCGAAGGTCCGCGCCGCCCGGAGCGAGACCTGCTGGCCGAGCACCGTCAGAACGGCCCCTTCCCAGGCGTCGGGGTGCCGGGTGACCCGGATCCCCGGCCGCGACCGGACCTGTTCGACCAAGCGGCCGCCCGCGCCCAGCCTGAGGTCGATCGGCTCGACGTCCGTGTCGAGATCGAACCAATGCCGGACCAGTGCCTCGATCGAAGCCGGGTCGGCGTCATCGTCGTCCGTGGAGACGAGCACGCCGTCCGGCCGGAACCGGAGGGTGAGCCCGACCGGCGCGCCGTCCAACTCGACGATCCGGCGATGGGTCCCCTCGGGGGCAGCGGTCTCGGTCAGCCCCGCGATCTCGTGCCTAATCAGGGTCGAGATCGCCGAGGCGGTATCGAAGGCTCCGTTCGCCGCGACCAGCACGGAGCCGTTCAATCGGCCCCTTTCTCCCGCTCCAGTTTCAACAGCGCCTCCTTCATCGGCGATCCGCCGGCGTAGGAGCCGACCGAGCCGTCGGAGCGGAGCACCCGGTGGCAGGGCACGATGATCGGCAACGGGTTGGTCGCCAAGGCCGACCCGGCCGCCCGGACCGCACGCGGGCTGCCCGCCCTTTCGGCCAGCTGCGCGTAGCTCGCCGTGGAGCCGTAGGGGATCGCGGCCGTCTCGCGCAGCACCTCCCGGCGGAAGCCCCGGGTGAGCCGCCAGTCAAGCGGAACGTCGAAATGGCGCAGATCGCCCGCGAAGTAGAGGTCGAGCTGGCTCCGCGTCGCGGTGATCGGCTGACGGTTCCCGCGACCGATTCGCGGGGAGATCCGCCTGGCCAGATCCTCGAGAACGCCTTCCTCATCCTCTGTGTGGAGCCCGATCCGCACTATCCCCTCGTCGCCGGCGACCACCAGCAGGGTTCCGAAGGGGGAATCATGTCGTTCGTAGACGAGATCGATCAAGGCCTCGGCCTCGGCCCGCTCGAGCAGGCTCTCGCGCAGCCTCGCCCACGCGCCGTTGTCCCCGCTCGCCGGCCTTCCGGCCAGCCTGGATTCCAGTTCGCTATTCATCGCTGATCCTTTCCCGCAGGGTCTTCAGACCCTCGAATACGTTGCGGCGGGCCGCCGGTTCGGAGATCTCCATCACGCTGCCGATCTCACGATGGGTAAGGTCGCCGCGGAAGCGGAGCGTGACCGCGACCCGCTGCTTCTCGGGCAGGGCCCGCACCTCGTCCCAGACCGGGTCGCCGAGCAGGTCGGTCACCTCGGCCGCCGGCCAGGCGTCCATCTCCGCTTCGGGTTGGGGCCGGCGGGAATCGCGCCGCTGCTCGTCGATCGCCTTGTTCTGGGCGATCGTGAAGAGCCAGGCCCGGACCGATTCGACCCTGGCCCGGTCCCAAGCCGAAAGCGCGGCGATCATCGTCTCCTGGAAGACGTCATCCGCCCGGTCCGGGCCGACCCGGGCCGTCAACCACGAATGGACCCGTGGCCCATGCTCCTCGAGCGCCACCTCGAAGGGTGGCGGCCCGTCCGTTCTTTGCCTTTTCTCGTTCACTGCCCCTGAGACGAACCGGAGGCCGGTTTCGTGAGATCGCTGCCGACCGGGCTCATGCGGCAACTCTATTCTTGGCCTGTGGCCCTGGCCGACTCATACGACGGTTTCCTGATCGACCTCGACGGGGTCGTCTGGCTCGGCCACCAGCCGATCGAGGGGGCGGCCGAGGCGCTGCGAGGGCTGGCCACCGCCGGCAAGCCGTTCGCCTTCGTCACCAACAGCCCCCGCATCAGTCCCGAGCGGCAGGCCGAGATCCTGCGCGACCACGGGATCGAGACCGACGCCAGCCGGGTCGTCACCTCCGGCTCCACCCTGATCGCCCTGGCCCGGGAGCGGATCGGCGAGGGGGCGAATGTCTTCACCACCGGCACCCCCGACTTCCTTGCCCAGGTGAAGGCCGCCGGTTTCGAGCTGTTGCCAGCCGAGCGGTGGCCGGAGGCGACGGGACTCATGATCAGCGGACACGACGAGTTCAGCTATGAGGAACTCAAGGCCGCCTCGATGGCGGCCCGGGCCGGGGCCTTCTTCGCCGCCACCGGGCGTGACCCGACCATGCCGATGCCGGACGGTCTCTGGCCCGGTACCGGGGCGATCCTCGCCGCGATCGAAACCGCCTCCGGCCAACGGGCGATCGTGTCCGGCAAGCCGGAGAGGCCGATCTTCGAAGCCGGCCTGGGGGTGCTCGGGCTGCCGCCGGGCTCGAAGGTGGCGATGATCGGCGATCGTCTCGACACGGATGTCGGCGGTGCCCAGCGGGCCGGCCTCGACGGCATCCTGGTCGCCGGAAACGAGTCGGTACCACCCGACACCGGGATCATCCCGGAGCACCGGATCGACGCCCTGGTCGACCTCGTCGCCTGAGCCTTCCCGCGGTCACGGGTCCAGCTGCTTCAACCTGGGCGGATCGACCAGCCGGCCTTGACGCCGGGCTTGACCGGAAGGCGGAAGATGATCCGGTCGCCGCGTCTCGACGATGGCCACCGCTTCCCGTTGACCCGCAGCCGGAGACGTCCGCGGGATGGCGCGCGGACGTTCATCTTCAGCCGGTCGGTCGCCAGCGCCGTCACGTAGCCGCGGGCGCTCCGGCGGCCCCAGATCAGGCCGAAGCGCGGCATTCGCAGCGTGAACCGGCGCATCGGCAGGAGCGGGTCGAGCCGGTACCCGGCGGGCGTCGCCTCGACCCCGGCCAGCTTGAGTACGTCCCAGAGCAGCCAGGCGGGCTGATGCATGTTCTGGCCCATGTACTGCTTGTTCAGGCCGATGCCGCAACGCTCGGGGTCGGTCGAGTTGTGGGACCGGCAGACGTCGTCGACCGAGATGATCCCGCCCCAGTGCCGGGGGTAGGCCGTCGCGTGCGCGTGAAGCGTATTCCGGAGCAGTTCGTCGAAGGCCAGCCTCCTGGCCTTCGGCACTATCCCGTCCTGGCGGGCCAATGCCCAGGTCAACCAGCCGTTGACCGCGTACCAGGAGCCGCCGACGAAGACCGCGTTGTTGTCACCGGTCGAGACCGAGACCGGCGAGGACCGCTCGGTCACGCCCGGGTCGTTGGATGCCGGCGACTGCCCCGACCCGATCCGGGCCGGGCCCTTCACCTGTGGGGGTGCCCCGACACCGGTCAAGTACCGGCGCACGTTGGCGACTAGCTGCCGAGCCTGGGGATCCGAAGCGGCGGATGCCAGCAGCGCCCAGGGCTGGGGTTCGCCGAAGATCGCGCCGTGGCCGATCTGGTCGTCGCCCGAGTAGCCGCGGGAGAACCAGCCGCCTCCGGTCCACTCATCCCGGGTCACGGCCAGGTTCCGGCGCCCTGCCTTGCGCAGCTGGGCGGCAAACGAGCTGTCCCCGACCAACGCCGCCAGCTCGGCCACCCGCGGGTAGACGTAGGCGAGCTGGGCCGAGACCAGGGTAGATTCGGTCATCTGGAGGAAGGCCGTCGAGAAGTCGGACCAGTCGCCGGCGCCCGGGGTCAGGTAGCCGCCGTGGGGGCCGAGCAGCGATTCCTGGTGTTCGAAGGCGCGCTTGAGGTGGGTCCAGAGGTTGGCGCGGCCGCCGTCGGCAAACGGGACGGAACGTCGGAAGATCGCCGTGTCGCGGGTCGCGAGCGCGTACTCGGCGGCGGTCCAGAGCAACCAGAGGTCCATGTCGTTGGCATCCGGCAGCGCGTCGTTCGGGTGGCAGAGGGCACTCATCGCGTAGGGGAACTGGCCGCTGCTGCGGGGCTGTTCCGAGGCCGAGTAGAGCAGGACGTCACGAGCGATCGAAGGCTCGGCGTAGATCATCGGCAGCACGTGCTGCAGCGGATCCCTGAACGCCCCTTGGAAGCCCATCTCGTACTGGTAGTAGCCACCCTGCGAGAGGATGCGATGGCCGCGGCACTCCTCGTAGGTCTCGCCCGAACGCAACGAGTAGGCCGCCCACTGCAGCTCGCGGGAAAGCCAGGTGCGCCCGGAGCCTAGCCGGATCTGCGGCACCCATCCGGCCCAGTTGCGAGCGGTCGAGGCAAAGGAACGTGGATGGCGCCGTGTCTTCCGGACCAGCCCCTTGACCCGTCCCCGGTGGGCGATGCCGAAGGCGTAGCGGAAGGTGCGGCTCGCCCCGGGCGCGAGGCTCCAGCGGTCCTGGAAGGAGAGCATGGTCGAGCCCACCTGGCCGGCCGGCACCGGGGCGGCCGACCGCGGATCGAGGCGACCCTGCCGGACCGCCTCGGGTCGGGCGTGGTCGCCTTCGCCGAAGAAGGCTTCGGCGTCGGTCACCTGCCCGGCCACCCGCCGGACCAGGGCCGCCGCGAAGATCGAAAGCGGCTTGCTGTCGGTCGCGGAAGCCTCCTGGTCGACGACCAGCAGCCGGCCGCCTTCCTGGGACCGTGGCCGGCCGAGCCCGATCTGTCCGGGGAGTCCCTGGTCATAGGGGTTGGCGCCCCAGTACTCGAACCAGGAGCCGTGCCGGCGTCGCCGGGAATGGTTCGTGATCGTCACCTCATGCACCAGCAGCGGACCACCGCCGAGCGGCGCGAAGACCCGCTCACTGACCCGGAAGTGCCGGTAGGACGTGCTCCGCTTGACGTACCCCATCCCGAATACCCGGCTGGTCTTGGCGCCGGAGGGCCGGTCGGGGTAGAGCGTGCTGAAGGTGGTCGGGCCGGACTTCAGCCAGCCGAAGCCGCCGGCGAGCTGGTCGTTCTCGGGGTCGTAGCGATTGACCCACTGGTATCGGCGGTCCTGGCTCCACAGCTGGGCTTCGCCGTCGTTCGAAGCGGTCGCCAGCGCCCGGCCGTTGCCGATCTGGTGGAAGGCGTCGGTACGGTCGCCGATCTCGGGCTGCCGCGCGAAGTCGGCCCGGTGCTGGTCGACCCGGTAGCGGTAGGCCGGCAATCCGTGCCCGTCTACGGCCCAGCGCCCGAAGGCGCCGCTGCCGCTGGCCGAATCGACCGGCACCCGGGCTCCGGCACCCGGCGGCATCAGCGCTGCGAGGGTCGCCAAGGCCGAAGCCAACGCCAGGGCGGGCAGGGACCGTCGCCGGACGCTCATGAACCGGCCAGGCCTCCGAGCGCGCCGCCGACCATCGTCATGAAGCGTGGCTGCACCGTTTCCACCGGGACTTCCGGATGTCCGGTCCACCACCGCCCGAGCTGCTCGCCCGCCCCGACGACCATGTGGGCAGCCATCGCCAGGGAATCGTCATCGGCTGCGGGGAAGTCGATCCGCAGGATCCGGGCGATCGCCTCGGCGTTGCGGGTCCGCATCTGGTCCACCGCGGCGACCGGGGCGTCGCCGTAGAGCAGCACCGGCTTGCCCCGCAGCTCGATCAGGTCGTCGAGATAGATCCGGGTCAGCTCGCGCAGGCGGGCACCGGCGTCCGGGGCCACCGCCGCGGCCGCTTCCATGCGGTCGAAGAGATCCTTGCGGGACCGCTCGACGCAGGCGACGTAGAGGCCTTCCTTGGAGCGGAAGTACTGGTAGAGGAGCGCCTTGGTGATCCCGCTCTCGAGCGCGATCTCCTCCATCGAAGCGCCGCCGAACCCGCGGTCGGTGAAGATCGCCTCGGCCGCGTCGAGCATGCGTGCCTCGCGCTCGGCCCGCGGCAGCCGTCGTTTGGTGACCGTCTCAGGCATGGTGTCCGCATCCTCCTTTCTTCTGCGGCCGGAGCCTGACCTTCGCGGTGACGCTGCGGTGGCCGGCCGCGATGTCTGCCACCGAGTACTGCGGGTTGGGGTTGGACGGGCCGAGATCGAGCTGCAGGCGAAGCCGGCCGCGGCCGCCGGCCGTCCGGTGGACGCTGCGCTTGCCATTGGCGTCCTCGATCTTGACCAGATAACGCCGGCAGGCGGACAGGACCGGCGCGGTGGTGACCGTCGCCTTGCCGCTGCCGGTCAGCCTGAAGCCCTTTCGCCCGGCTCCCGACAAGGTCGAGAACTCGTCGGCCAGTCGCTTGATCCGGACCGACCAGCCGTAGACGTCGTACCCGGGCCGGTCGCTCGTGTACGACACCTTGGCCGGGGGAGGCGTCTGCCGGCGGAAGCGTCGCATCAGGATCGGCAGGGTCTCGGCCAGGCCGCGGCGCCAGTAGGGCCAGCTGTGGTCGCCCGGGCCGTAGTCGTCCCACAGGTGGGTGATGCCGAGCTTCTCGAGCCGCTGGTGAAAGGTCAGGTTCGACTGGTGGACGACCAACTCGACCACGTCCAGCTTGGCCCGGTCGTCGAGCGGCCCGCCCGGCATCCCGTTGCCGGTGCGGAGGACCAGCTTCAGGCCCTTGAGGTTGGCGGCCATCCGGACCGGGTCATCGGCTTCCCAGCGCAGGCGCTGGTCGACGTAACTGCCCCGGGCGGCCGGGTCGGCGATCGCCACGATTGCCGGATGGGTCAGGTTGACGGCGCCGGAGAAGCTGGCCGCGGCGGTGAAGAGGTCGGGGCGGTGGGCGGCGTAGATCATCGCGCCGCCGCCACCCATCGAGAGTCCGGCGATGGCGCGGCCCCGACGGTCCGCGATCGTCCTGAACCGATGGTCGATGAATGGGACCAGCCCGGTCAGGTGGTAGTGCTCCCAGGCCGGCGGGCCGCCCTGGCCGCCGTTGTACCAGTCGGTGTAGCCGTCGTGGGTACCGGAGTCCGGCATCACGACGATCAGCTTTCGCTTCGCGGTGAGGGCTTCGGCGTCGCCCTGATCGGTCCACGCCTTGTAGTTGTTGATCGCGCCGTGAAGCAGGTAAAGCACCGGGTACCGGCGCCGGCTCTGGCGGTACCCCTCCGGCAGCAGCACCCGTACGCCGGTCGCCCCCGCGACGTCCGGGGTCAGCAGCTGGAATTCGAGCAGCCGGTCGTCGATCTGCTGCACGCTCTGCACGCCAACCGCGGCTTGGCCCTGGGCCTGAGCCTGGGCCTGGGCCACGACGGCCGAGGCCGCCGCCAGGCAAAGCCCGGCGAGGATCAAAGCTCGGAGACGCAACCCGGCATCCCCTCCCGCCGTTCGCGGCGCATCTCGGTCACGTCGCCGGCGATCGCCTTCCTCGGCATCTTCGACATCTTCATGACCAGGTCGGTGAAGGCCATGGTCTGCGCCCTCATCAGCTTGAAATCGATCCCCTCCAGACCCGAGGTGCCGTCATAGAGCGGCTCCGGGGCGGCGATCGGCGAGACGGTCGGCAGCAGCCGCTCGTTGTAGGGGGTTCCCTGCCCGCCGAAGCTGCAGTGGCGGGGAGCCCGCTCGGGATCGGGCGCGTCGGCGCCCACGATCATCGCGGTCGGCCCCAGCTTCCGCCGTTCGATCACTTTGCGCACCTCGCGTTCGAGCGCCTCGCTGGGACTGACCGGGACCAGCAGCAGTTCGTCCTGGTCGGTCAGGCGACGCAGGTACCCGGGTCCGCCGTCGGGGCGCGGCACGCTCTCGTAGCGGCGGGCACCGAGGTGCTCGAG
>MKST01000002.1:27518-98689 GCA_001897355.1 Solirubrobacterales bacterium 67-14
GTGACGCCGGTCCGGCGAGACCAGCCGCTGGTAGAAGTGGGCTGTGGTGAAGGAGAACTGGACGGTGCGCGGACGGCAGTGCCGGGGCAGTCGGGAAAGGTACTTCGCCATGGCCAGCATCGCGAGCGGGCCGTTGTCCTCGACCGCCGAGGTGCCGTCGGTGTGGCTGTCGACCACGACCTTCTGCTTCCGGCGCCCCGGCAGGGTCGCGAGGATGGTCTTGGTGGTGGTGTTGGTGAGCTTGGTCTCGAGCCGCATGCTGACGCTGGCGCCGCCGGCCGCGGCGTCGATCAGCTGCTGGCCCTCGTCCGCGCCGAGGAACATCGCCGGCACTCCCCAGCGCGTGCCCTCGTAGGGCTCGTAGTGGCCGATGATCTGCCGACGGGGCAGCGGCTTGACGAAGAGCAGCCCCTTCGCTCCGGCCGCCTTTGCGTCGCGCAGGTCCTGGACGACCTTGTTGTAGTTGAGGAAGTCGCCCCGGTAGAGGTCGGTCGACTTGACCTGGTCCTGGGGGTTGTGAAGATAGGTGCCGAGCGCGCCCGGGAAGAAGACCGCATAGGGGACCGCCCCGGGATCGGCCCGGCGGATCACGATCGAACCGGCGGAGTTCGCGGCCGAGATCGATTCCTCGGGCGCGACGTAGCTGAGCGGAGCGGACACGCCACCCTTGCCGGTGCCGGCTGAGTACGGCACCGGACCGGCGATCGGCACCCGCTGGCCACCGGTGGCCAGGGTGGCCTTCTTGTAGTTCCAGCGCTTGATCCGATAGGGAATCGAGGAGATGCGCATGCCCGGCAGTCGTTTGACCCGCTTGGTCAGCCAGCTGACCAGCTGCCTCTGCGCCTGGCTGCCGGTCGGGCGGGGATGGCCGAACCGGTACTCGATCCGGTTCCAGTCCTTGAGCTGCCGGGCCGAGAAGCTGCTCGCCGCGGCCCGGTCCGCGCATGTCTTGGCCACGCCGGTTGCCGGAATCATCACCAAGCCCGCCACGACGACCAGCGTCGCCGCACCGAGAAGCCCTGCCCTGCCAAATCTCGTCATCTCTCCATCCCTCCGATAACTAACTAACTGTCAGTTAGTTATATACGGAAGCCCGGAAAGATTGCAAGCTCACCCGGTCGCGCAGGGCCTCCAAGGCCGGGCGAAGAGGTCGTATTCCTTGCCGATCGCGCTGAAGCGGATCTTCTTCGCGCGGGCGCAGAAGGCCGAGTTGCGGAGCTCGTACTCGACCGAGTAGACCGCCTTGCCCCGGCGGACGAAGGGTCGGTACTGGCCGCATTCGTGGTACTGGAAGCATTGTTCGACCACCGCGAAATCGAAGTTCCCGACCAGTTTGCGAGCCTGTCGCCCATCGTTCTTGAGGCCCACCGCGAGGCCGTTGCGGTGGGCGATCCGGGCGATCCAGCGGTTGAAGCGGAGCTGGTCCCGCGCGGTCAGCGGGAAGCCGGTCGGGTTCTCCCAGCCGTTGATGTTGTCCGGCTCGAGCCCGTCGAAGCCCTTGCGGGCACACATCCGGATCCGTGACTTGATCGGCCCGGCGAACTTGTGAAACCGCCGTATGTCGAGCCAGCGCTCGTTCGGATAGCCCTCGTACTTCTTGCCGATCACCGAACGGGGGAAGCGTTTCGCATCGGGCCGGTAGTTCTCCCAGCTGCCGACGTCGATGTAACAGATCACTTTGCGACCGAGGGCGTGGAGCTTCTTCACGGTCGCCTTGGGGACGTTGAAGCCGTCGACCTCATAGACCGGGGCGTCGATCGAGGTGTCGATCTTCCCCTGGAGCTGGAACTGCCAGCTCGCGGTGGTCGGCTTCGGCTGCCAGCGGGCTTCCGCCTGGCCCGGCGACCCGTCCGAGCAGGCGGCCAGGACGAAGGCGGCCAGTCCCGCGGTGAGCAGAGCGATCTTTCTGAGTCCATATGAGGTGCTTTCCATAAGGCGAAGTTACCGGCCTCGGCCTCGCCGCCGCTCTGGATCTCGTCCAGCGCGCCCGACCGGGTCGAGCCTGAACCCCTACTCCTCGCCGAAGTCGGCGCGATCGATCGTCGCCGGGCTGCCCGCCACGGCACCGACCACCGTCTGCACGACCACGACCAGCGCCAAGCCGACCAGGACCGCTTTCCAGCCCCCGGTCGCGTCGTGGACGATTCCCGCCAAGAAGGGGCTGGCGGCGGCGATCAGATACCCGACCGACTGACCGGTGCCCGACATCTCGGCCGCAACATGGGCATCGGCGGACCGACTCGCGAAGAACGAGAGGGCTAGCGCGAAGGCGGTTCCCTGACCCGCCCCGACGAGGCAAGCTCCGACGATCGCCCCGCCCAGTCCCGAACCGCCGACGATCAGGACGATCGCTCCGACGATGGTGGCCGAGCAGGCGGCGAACACCACCGGACGGTCGTCTCCGATCCGATTTCCGTAGACCGAGAGCAGGATGATCGGGAGTGCTCCGACCAGGTTGGCCCCGGCGAAGACGAAGGCGGCGACGCTCTGGCTCAGCCCGAAGTTGACCAGCATCTCAGGCAGCCAGGTCAAGATGATGTAGAAGCCGAATGCCTGGAGCCCCATGAACAGGGTCACCGCCACCGCCAGGCGAGATCGGATCAGAGACTTCACACCGATCCTCGGAGGAGTCTCCGGCCGGCTCGCCGGACCACTCCGCGCCAACTTGACCCAGACCAGGGCCGCAGCCAGGGCCGGGAGTGCCCAGACGGCCAGCGACCACCGCCAACCGAGCCCGGCGTCAGCCAACGGCACCGCGATCGCGGCAGCCAGCGAAGCCGCCAGGCTGAGCACGACCACGTACATGTTGGAGACGCGTTTCGCCTGCCCGGAGAACGAACGCTTGATCTGGACCGGAAGCAAGACATTGCCGATCGCAATCGCCATGCCGATCAGGATGGTACCGACAAAGAAGACGGCCGTGCCGGGAACAACCGGACCATGATCCCGGCCGAAAGGACGATCAAGGCGAGGCAGAGGACCTCTTCCGTGCCCAAGCGCCGGGCCAGTCTCGGCGCAGTGGCGGAAAATATCCCGAAGCAGAGCACCGGCAGAGTGCCGAGTACACCGATCGCCGCGGCGCTCACCCCGGTGTCGGAGCGAATCTCGCCGACCATCGGTCCGAACGAGGCGATCGCCGGCCTTAGGTTGACCGCGACCAGGATGATCCCTACCAGCAGCAGACCATGACCGGTCGGTCCAATCCGCTCCGACCGCACGGCCCTGCCTGCCACGGTGGATCAGCCCAGCTCTGAGAAGCCCGGCGGCGCCTTGGATGTCTGGGCGGCAGCCAACTGCTTGTGGTGGGTGCGGATCTCCGAGAGCATGCGCTCCAGGCGCGGCTCCATCGAGATGTCGAGGTGGCTCATCGCGCCGGCGACCGCGGGATGGACGTCGGCGATCTCGTCGTGCATGGCCTGGGCCACGGCCCGGTAGGTCGGGTGTCCCTCCCTGCCCGATCGGAGTTCGATCAGCTGCATCGCCTCCCTCGCGTTCAAGTCGAGCACGTAACGGATCCGGTAGCCGAGGCAGAGCGCGTACGGCGCAGCCTCTGGATGGCCGATCTCGCGTAGGCGCTCGTACTCGCCCCGGGAGATCTCCAGGGCACGCTCATAGGCATCGCCGGCCCCGGATTCGCGGACCTCGTCCGGCACCCCGGTCCCGAGGTCCGGGGTCAGTGACTGCCACTGGCAGGTCAGCATGCGGTGGCGCTGCAGGTCACGGAAGGCGCCGTAGTCGGAGACGATCTCGAAGCGGTAGCTGACTGACTCGAAGCCACGCCCGGGCCGGTGGCGACGGTTCTTGCGCTCGCCGACCATCGCCGCCATCAGCTCTTCCCGCTGGCGTGCATCGAGCCGGGCGACCCGTTCGCGGATCCGCGCCTCGGAGGCATCCGACTCTTCGAACAGGCAGGCGGAGAGCAGGTCGTCCTCGCTGCCGTGGACCCTGGTCAGCTCGACCGTCGGGCCGGCGTCCTCCTCCTCGCGGTCGGCCAAGCCGAGCCGCTGAACCCAGTCCTCGGTGGCCTGGCGCCGGGCCTCGAGAAAGGAGATCCACTCGCCGCCGCGGTCAGGCCGCCCGACCCGGGATACGAAGCTGGGGATCACCTTGTTCAACTCGTCGAGGATCATGCCGCCGAAGCGACGGGCCTCCGGAAGGGGCGAGGCCATCATCCGGAAGAGCAGCTGCTCCCAGGCCTGGCCGGAGGCGTAGATGCCGACATGGCTGAGGGTCGAGGCCGGCAGGAGCCCTCGCAGCAGGTCCAGCGCCTTGGCCCTGATCGAGCGGCGCCAGGGACCCTCCGGTTCGTCGTCGCCGCGCGGCCAGCGCTCGGCCGCCCAGGCTTCGACCACCGAAAGCGAGTCCGAGTAGATGCGGAAGATCTCGTCCATCGCCGATTCGAACTCGCCGTCGAGGGCGTCGCCGCGCAGGTAGCGGTAGCCGCCGCCGGGCATCTCCTGGTCGTAGGCGATGTACCGCGTGGACTGCTCGAGGTAGGCGGCCAGGCGGCCGCGCTGAAGCACCTTGGTCAGGATGTTCGAAACCCACTCGCAGGCGACGTGGGCGCCGCCGAGCTGGGCGATCGAGTCGTCACCGAATCCGACGAAAACGCTCTGGTAGAGCCGGGCCGCACGCTGGCCCTCCTCCCCGTCGAAAGGCTTGAGACGGCCTTCCGGGTCGGCCGCCGCAGCATCGGCCGCGAACTCGTCCAGGTAGAGGCGACGCAGGGTGCCCCCGTAACGGGAGTAACGGGCGAAAAGCGCGCCCTTCACCGTCTCCGGCAGGTTGGTCAGCGCGAACACGGGCTGGTCGAGATTCGTGAAGTAAGGAGCGAGCAGACGCTGCTCTTCCTCCGTGAAGTTCTCGACCGGGTAGCGCACCCGTCGAACCTAACAGGCCCGTCCGACGGTCGCCGGCCGGGGTTATGTACACCCGTCAGGCGGGCGCTACGCGCCGCAGTCCACCGCCGGGACCGGCGACGAAGACCGAAACGTGGTTGTGACCTCGACGCATCACCGGGGGCGGCACCATCGCTCCGAACTGGACATGGCCGGCGTAGGTGAAGGTGCGGGTCGTGGCGACGACCTTCCCGTTCCAGGCAAGGGCGAGCAGCTTGCCGCTGCCCACCCCGGTCAGCCGGCCGGAGATCAGGGACGGCACCGAGTTGCTGGAGGCGTTGGCCCGGCGGATCTTGGCGGCCGACACGTACAGGCCGTAGCCAGCGCCGGCGAGGGCCTTGACCCGGCCGGGCCGGCGGCCGATCAGCTTGCTGCGCGGACCGAGGTGCCAGAGGTCGCCATCACCGAGCCGGCGGTACTGATCGGCCAGCACCCCCGCCCGGTCCTTGCGGATGTCCTCGGCCGTGACCTTGAGCTGCCGGACCTGGTCCTTCATCACGGTCATCACCCGGTTGGGCTGGGCTTGGTCGACCGGCTTGCCGTCGGTCCGCGGGATCTCCGCCCCGAGCTGCTCGGCAATCGTCGGGTAGATGTCGATGTTCTGCGTCGAGGCGGTCGAGATCGTTCCCTTGCGCTGGCCCGGGTACTTGATCATCAGCGGCGGGTTGACCGTGGCACCGGGATTGGTGGCGGTGGCGTCGCGCCGCAGGTCACCGGGGTCGTAGGAAATCCCGTGGTCAGCGGTCAGCACGATCATCGCGTCGTCGAAGTCGCCGTTCTGCCTGATCTTCTTCATGATCCGGCCGACCAGGCGGTCCGCGTACCCGGCCTGGAGCATGTGGCGTCCCTGGACGAAGGCGGCCGCCGCGTCCCCGGTCGTCCAGCCGTTCTTCGTGAGGTCGGTCGGCATGGCCAGCGGTCCGGGCTTGTAGACCTGGCCGGAAGGCACGAACCGCAGCGGCTGGTGGGGCGATTCGACGTGGACGAAGGAGAGCGTGCCGGGCCCGGCGGGGACGCCCTTGATCCATTCCTTCACTTCCTTCGGCGCAAAGGGCTTGAACTTGGCCTTGATGAACGCGTCGGCCCGATCGATTCCCGGCGCCTCGCCCTGATGCCCGTCGGGGCAGATCGCGACCGGACAGAGCTCGGTCACCGTTTCCAGGCTGTGCACGGTCCGGCCCGGGCCGAGCTTGGTGAAGATGCTGTTCGGTTGGGCCGCGGCAGTGGGGATGGTCAGCTCGTTGACCAGGTTGCCGGTGAGGATGCCCGGCACGGCCCAGGCGGTGAAATCTCCGGCGGCCACGTTGTCGCGATACCAGGTCGCCCCGGAAGCGAAAGCCGCGATGTTGGGAAAGCGTCGCGTGTTGATCCGCTTGCCGTCGGCGGTCATCAGTTCGGCGGTCGGCAACTCGTCGAGAACGACCAGGACCACCGGCGTGTCGTCGCCCAGCCGGGTTCCCCCGGCAACGCCTGCACCTGCCTGGCTCGCCAGGCCGGCGAGCGTGAGCACGGCGAGAATCGCCGCGAAGGCGGCTTTGCCCTTCATCGTCAGTTTCCTCCTGTCTGGGGTGGGAACTCCATCAGCTCGACCACGTAGCCGGCCGGGGTCACCGATTTGGCCCGCCGGGCTCCCCAGTGGGGGCGGCCTTCGTCGACCTCGAAACCGCGCGCCCGGAGCCGGGTGACGGTTTCGTCGAATTCCGGTGCGACAACGGCGACGTGCCCCCTGGCCGCGGGCTTCGACGGCTCGGCTGTTTCCATCAGATGGATTTGGGTCCCCTCCCTCTCATACCAGTCGTAACCCTCGCCCAGTGAGCGAGGTGCGGCCGCCTTTTCGAATCCGGCGGCCGACCAGAACTCCCCTTCGGCGGCGATGTCTGCGGGCCGCACCTCCAACGCGACGTGATGAAGCATCGCTGGATCGTCCCAAATGGGCGCCGGCACGGTCCTCCCGAGGGTGGCCTGGCTCATCGGATCCGGTACAGCCCGTTGGCGGGACCGACCGCAAAGACCTTGATCCGGTTCTTGCCCCGGACCATCACCGATGGCGGAACCATCGCCCCGAAGCGCACCTTGCCGAGATGAAGGAAGGTGCGGGTGGTGGCGACGATCCGCCCGTTCCACGAAAGCGCGATGACCTTGCCCGGGTCCATGCCCTTGACCCATCCGCCGACCAGCGCGGGCACCCTGGCCCGAGAGTGGTCGGCCTTGCGCAAGGCCGCGGGAGCCTCGAACTTGACCTTGACCCCGAGTTGCCACGGAACCCGCCCAGGATGCCGGCCGAAGAGCTTGCTGCGCGGACCGAGCCGCCAGAGGTCGAGCTTGCCGAAGCGCTGGTACTGGGTGGCGAGCACCTGCCTGCGGTCTTCGCGCATCTGCTCGGTGGTGAAGGTGATCTGGCTCATCAGGTCCTTGCTCACGGTCATCACCCGGTCGGGACGGGCCTGACGCACGGGCCGCCCCTCGGTCGGCGGGATCTCGGCCCCGAGCGTGTCGGCGATGGTCGGGAGGATGTCGATCGACTGGGTCGAGGCGGTGGAAACGACGCCTCTCGTCTGGCCGGGGTACTTGATGATCAGTGGCGGGTTGACCGTGGCGCCGGGATTGGTTGCGGTGGCGTCGCGCCGCAGGTCACCGGGGTCGTAGGAAATCCCGTGGTCAGCGGTCAGCACGATCATCGCGTTCTCGAAATCCCCGTTCTGGCGGATCTTGTCCAGGATCCGCCCGACCAGGAGGTCCGCATAGCCCGCCTGCAGCAGATGGCGTTGCTGGATGAAGGAGATCGCCGCCGGGCCGGCGGTCCAGTGTTTGACCGAAAGGTCGTTCGGCATCAGCAGCGACCGCCCCGGATAGACGCGACCGTCGGGCAGGTAGCGCAGGGGCAGGTGTGGCAGTTCGAGGTGCATGAAGGAAAGGGTGTTCTCGCCCGACGGGATGCCGGTGATCCAGCCGTTGATCTGAGCGGGATCGAGCCGGTAGAACTTGGCCTTCACGAACTCATTGGCGAACTTGGCGTCGGGCGCTTCTCCCTGATGCCCGTCCGGACAGATCGCGACCGGGCAGAGCTCGGTCACCGTCTCCAGGCTGTGCACGGTCCGGCCGGGGCCGAAGAGAGTGAAGAGGTTGTCCGGGAAGACCTGGGCGGTCGGGATCTTGAGGCGATTGCTCAAGCTGCCGGTCAGGATCGAGGGAACGGCCCAGCCGGTGAAGTCGCCCCCGGCCACGTTGTCCCGATACCAGGTCGCCCCGTCCGCGAACTCCGCGATCCGCGGAAAGCGGTTGCGCTTGATCCGCTGCCCGTCGGCGGTCATCAGTGACGCGGTCGGCAGCTCGTCGAGCAGGATCAGGACCACCGGGTTGCCGGCTCCGAGGCGTGGCGAGCCCGGTTCGGATGCGTGGCCCTCCGAACCCCCGAACGGCAGCGCGATCAGCCCTGCCACCAAGGCTAGAAATGACAACAGCGCAAGGCCGCCCCAGCGACCTATCCCCCCGCTTCGACTAACGGTCCGTTCCACTCGACTGGCCCACCCTTTCCCTACAGATTCACGCTTCCATTCGCTACCTGCCAGCTACAACACGGTTCCGGCCCCGAGGTGCGGTGCCCTCGCCTGAATCCAGAACCGGTTCGATTCTCCCAGACCGGGCCGGGACCGGCTCAGCTCAACACGGTCCAGGCGGCGAGGCCGAGCAGGAAGATCGTGGTCGTGTAGACGATCGACTCGGCCGCCGTGCGGAGGTCGAGGCCGTAGGCGTGGCCGACGATCATCGAGTTGAGCCCGGTCGGCATCACGGCCAGCACGTAGTAGGAACTCGGCACGCCGCTGAACGGCAGGGTGAAGAGCATCAGCAGCGCGGGGGCGGCGACCAGGCGGCAGGCGATCACCGCCCCGAGCGGCCGGTGGGGGCGGGGCGGGACCTTCATCACGCCGCCCCGGACCTCTTCGGTCAGGATCGCCCCGACCGCGAAGAAACCGACCACCAACGGGATCAGCACGAGGATCCGTGAAATCTCGACCGCGATATCCGGCGCGAAGGATGCGGGCGCGAGCAGGGCCAGCACGGTCGCGACCAGCAGCGGGTTCTTGAAGAAGAACGACTTCAGGCGCTGACGGAACCCTTCCCCCGCCTTGGTGCCGAAGGCGGCCCCGACCCCGAAAGCGCCGATCATCAGGGTCAGGTAGCTGACCACCACGTCGAAGAGCACGGCATCGGGCAGCGCGTCGCCGCCCATCAGCGTGTAGATCAGCGGGTACCCCAGGTAGGAAGTGTTGGCGAGGATCGAGGAGACGATCACCGCCCCGGCCACCGGCCGGTCCAGCTTCAGCAGGGGAACCGAGATGAACCAGGCCAGTAGCCCGACGCAGGCCGCGGTGAGCACGCCGGCCGCGATCCCGGCACCGCCCCCGAAGCTCAACTCGACGTGGACCAGGTTGAAGAAGACGATCGGCGGCAGGACGAAATAGAGGATCAGCAGCAGACCACGCCGCGACCCGACCCCAGCCTGCTCAGGCCAGCGATGCTCCCCGTAGATCCCGGCCGCAACCGAGCCGACTATCGCGATCAGGATCCAGAGCACCAGATAACCCTAGAGGGAGGTGCCGGCCCCGGAGTGCCGAGGTTGAAGTTATTCGCACATGGAGCGAATAACTTCAACCTCGGCACTCCGGGGCCGGCGATTCACCTACGAACCTGATGGGCGAGGACACGATCGACCACACCGTCCGGGTCCGCGGCAAACTCCTTGTAGGTCGCCCGGAGCACAGTCATCCCCTGAGATTCCAGAAACCGCTGTTTCTCCAGGTCAATCTGCTTCTGGACGGGATCGCTGTGGAACGCATCACCGTCCAGTTCCAAGACCAGCCGATACTCGGGCCAGTAGAAGTCGACTTCTTTGCCGAAGACCTTGACGTTCACCTGCGGTGTCTCCAGTTTGCGCCGAACCCAAACCAAGAGAAACCACCCCTCCAGAACGGACCTGATCCGATTCAACTCCGGCACCCAGAGCGCTAGATACGGACGCAGCTTCCTCGCGCCCCTCCTACCCCTGAGCCTCAGGTGGCAGTACTCAAGGTCCGGCTTGCCGAAAAGCTTCAGGCGGCAGGCCTCCAGAAACGCGAACCGGACCTCGCGATCAGAGGCATTCATGGCGAAGTCGATCAGAGCCAAGGCAGGATTGGTCACGGGGACCTCATCCACCTGACGAATATCGCCGGGCTCGAAGCAACGCCGGACCACTTGCACAACTGTGTGACGAAGGGCCGGCGAGCGTCCGCGAAGATGCTTCGCTTGCCCCAACGGAGCGCCGACTTCCACGACGGTTGGAATTCCGTTTGGCGGGGTCACCATCCCCCACTTCTCGCAGGCGCTTCGTCCGATCAAAGCAGAGCCTTCACCGGCGGCCAGAGTAGCCGCACGCCACGCAGCGTCCCGACTCTCGATGTCCCGTCCGTATGCGTAGACGGAACGCAGAACCCTGATCAGTCGGCCGTTTCTGATCCAGCTGTCTATTTGCCGCCAGCCGAAGCCGATGCCGGTCAGTTCGTCCCTGTGGGCAACGAATCGGTGCCGGGACATGAAGCCGTAGAGGCGGCGCAAGCGGTCTCGCGGCCGTTCGTATATCTCGGGACCGGTATCCATCTGCCGACCATGTCAAGAATCTGCTCACACGTGGCACGACAGGTGTGACAATTCTGCAACACGAAGCCAGGCCCTTTGGCCGAGGTGCGCCGAGGTTGAAGTTATTCGCACATGGAGCGAATAACTTCAACCTCAAGCGGGTGGCGAGGGCCGGTTAGCTGATCCAGACGCTGAGGGCGTCGCCGGCGTGTTGGGCGAAGTCGACCAGGGGCTGGGGGATGATGCCGAAGAAGAGGGCGGCGGCCATCGCGATGATCGCCGGGGCGAGCAGGTACCAGCGGCGGTCGGCCTGGGGGTCGGCGAAGGGATCGGCCTGAGCGCCCGCGATCTGCGGGGGCAGGGAGGCGGTGTCGATCCCGGCCGCAGCCGCGGCGGCGTCCGAGGGGGTGCCGTCGGCGGGGACGGCCTCGTCGCCCTCGGCCGGGCTCATCCAGAGGGCCGCGACGACCCGCAGGTAGTAGCCGAGCGAGATCATCGTCCCGATCGCGATCATCACCGCGAGCCAGGTCCAGTCGTCGTCGACCAAAGCCTGGATCAGATAGAGCTTGCCGATGAAGCCGGCGGTCGGCGGCAGGCCGGCCAAGGCCAGCATGGCGATGGTCAGCGGCCAGGCCAGCAGCGGCTTCTCGCGGCCGAGGCCACGCAGGGTCGAGATGTCATCCGAGAAGCCAGACTGGCGTTCGCGGATCACGACCACGGCGAAGGCGGCGACGTTCATTGCCACGTAGGCGGCGAGGTAGAAGACCAGGGCGTCCACCCCGGCCTGGGTCGCGGTGACGATGCCGGCCAGCATGTAGCCGGCCTGGGCGACGCCGGAGTAGCCGAGCATCCGCTTGAGCGAGGTCTGGGCCAGGGCGCCGACGTTGCCGACCACGATCGAGAGTGCGGCCAGGGCGGCCAGCATCACATCCCACTGATCGACCAGCGGGCCGAGCGCGACCAGGAAGAAACGGATGAAGATCGCGAACCCGGCGGCCTTGGTCGCGACCGCCATGAAGGCGGTGACCGGGGTCGGGGCGCCCTGGTAGACGTCGGGCGTCCACTGGTGGAAGGGGGCGATCGAGATCTTGAAGGCGAGCCCGACCGCGACCATGCCGACCCCGACCAGAGTCAGCGAGTCGGTCAACATGCCGTCGCCTGCCTGCAGCCCGTCGGCGATCTCCTGGAAGCCGGTCGCGCCGGAGGCACCGTAGATCATGGCCAGGCCGTAGAGCAGGGTGGCCGAGCCGACCGAGCCGACGATCAGGTACTTGAGTCCGGATTCGAGCGATTCGCGGCGCCGGAGGTTGGTGCCGCAGAGCGCGTAGAGCGGGATCGAAAGCAACTCGAGACCGACGAAGAAGGTCAGCATGCTGGTCGCCTGGGTGAGGATCACCATGCCCAGCAGGGAACCGGTCAGGAGGGCCAGCCAGTCGCTGCGGCCGGCCTGCGTTTCCGAGGGGTCGCCGATCGCCAGCAACACCGCCACGGCGGCCGAGACCACCGCCAGCAGCGAGAGGACCACGGCGAGCCCGTCGAGGCGAAGCGCGCCGGAGACCAGGTCGACGTCGGCGTCCCACTGCCAGATCAGGCAGCCGGCGGTGACCGCATAGGCCAGCAACGCGAGGGCCGGGCCGAAGCGCTTGATCCGGTCGAAGACCGCGGCCAGGACGAGCACGACCAGGCCGGTGGTCAACGCGATGATCGGCGAGAGGCCGGCGTAGTCCATGGTCGGCGCGTCGAAGCTCACTTCGCCACCTCCCTCACCACGGCGACCGAGGAATCGACCGCCTGCTCGGAACTGTGGACGATCAGCTGCGGGCAGAAGGCGAGCACGACGACGATCGCCACCATCGGGATCAGGACCAGGGCGTCACGCAGCGAGAGCTCGCGCGAGTCGGCCCCATCCGGCAGCGGGTTGTGCATGGTCAGCTGGTACATGCGGAGCGCGTAGAAGGCGGCCAGCGCGACGCCGGAGGAGGCGATGATCGCCCAGGCGGCGTCGACCTGGAAGAGGCCGTTGAGGATGTAGAACTCGCCGATGAAGTTGGCCGAGGCGGGGATCGCCAGGGTGGCCATGGTCACGATCAGGAAGATCGCCGCGAAGACCGGCGCCTTCTTGGCCAGGCCGCCCATCGGGCCCAGTTCCTCGCTGCCGGTCCGCTCGGCGATCATCGCCACGATCAGGAAGGCCGGCACGACGACCAGGCCGTGGTTGACCATCTGCAGCACCGCGCCCTCGGCGCCGGACGAGTTGAAGGCGAAGATGCCGGCGGTGATGAAGCCGAGCTGGGCGACCGAGGAGAACCCGAGCACGAGGCGCAGGTCGGTCTTGGTGAAGGCCATCGCCGAGCCGTAGATGATCGAGCCGACCGCGAGGACCAGGATGGTCGTCTGGAAGAGGTCGGAGGCGTCCGGCATCATCGGCAGCACGACCCGCAGGAAGCCGTAGGCGCCGACCTTGGAGAGCACGGCGGAGAAGACCGCGAGCGCCGGCAGCGGGGCGGCCCGGTAGGCGTCGGGCATCCAGCCGTGCAGCGGGAAGGCGGGCATCTTGACCAGGAAGGCGGCAGCGAAGAACCAGAAGATCCAGTTCTGCGAGCCCCCCGGCAGGCCGCGGGCGACGATCGTCTGGATCGAGAAGGTGATCGTTCCCCCGTCAGCCGAGATCACTGCCGCGGCGATCGCGCCGACCAGCATCAGCAGCGATCCGATCAGGGTGAAGACGATCATCTTCAAGGTCGCCGACTGGACCGTGACCAGGCCGTTGCCCGGACTTCCTTCGGGATCGCCCTCCCCGCCCCGGTCGCGACCCCAGATCCCGAACAGGAAGTAGAAGGGCACGATCATCAGGTCGAAGAAGAGGACGAAGAGCAGCAGGTCCTGGGCCAGGAAGGCGCCCAGGGTCGAGGTCTCGCCGGCCAGCAGCATCAGGTAGTAGAGCGCCGGCCGCTCGGTGCCCCGGATCGCCGAGAAGCAGATCGCCGGGATCCAGGCGACCGTGGTCAATAGCACCAGGAAGATCGAGACCCCGTCGATGCCGAGGCTGTAATCGACCCCGAGACCGGGGATCCAGTTGACGTCGGTGACGAACTGCATGCCACCGTCGGGGTCGAAGCCGGCCAAGACGCCGATCGAGAGCCCCAGCGTGATCACCGCACCGAAGACCGCAACCCAGGCGGCGAAGCGCTTCGGGACCAGCAGGCCGATCAGGCCGAAGAGGAGCGGAGTCCAGATGATCGAGCTGAGCATCAGAGGCTCCGGATCAGGAAGTAGACGGCGATGGCGAGGATGCCGAAGAGCATCAGCAGGGCGTAGCCACGGAGCATGCCGGACTGGATGTCACGGACCGCCGCCCCGGCCGAACGGGTCAACCCGGCGACTCCGGCGGTGGCGCCGTCGATGGCGAAGCGCTCGAAGACGCGGTTGCAGAACCGGCCGACCGCCTTGACCGGGTTGGTGACCAGGAAGTCGACCAGCTCGTCGCCGTACCACTTGTTGACGCAGAGGGTGTGGATCGCCGAGAACCGCTGGCGGAACTTGCCCGGGAGGTCGGGGCGCTTGATGTAGAGCAGCCAGGCGATGGCGATGCCGGCGATCGAGATCAGTCCGCCCTCGGTCAGCCCGAGCCAGGCCTCACCGGTGCTCGGATGCATGTGGGCGAAGACCGAGTTCTCGAAAGTCGGTTCGAGGAACTTGGTGACCACCTCGTCGACCCCGGGGATCTGGAGCACGCCGGCGACGATCGAGAGGAAGGCCAGAATGGCCATCGCGAACTTCATGCCGCCGGCCTGCTCGGCGATGTGGTGCTCCTCGCCCGGGTAGCCGACCTCGGTGTCCTCCACCTCATTGGTGGCCGGGTTCTTCGGCTCGCCGTGGATCACATGCCCCTTGTCGATCAGGTACTGGGCCTCTTCACAGGCCGGGCCGGGCAGGATCCGGAAGATGATCCGGAAGGAGTAGATCGCGGTCATCAGGGCGCCGATCAGCATGCCGACCCACATCCAGTCGTACATGCCGCGGCGGAAGTGGGCGAAGTCGATGATCTCGTCCTTCGAGAACCAGCCCGACATGCCGGGGAAGCCGGAGAGGGCGAGGGCGCCGATGATCAGGGTCGCTGCGGTGAAGGGCATCGCCTTGCGGAAGCCCTTCATCTTGTCGATGTCCTGCATGTTGGCCATCGCCGAGATGATCGAACCGGCCGCCATGAACAGGAGCGCCTTGAAGAAGGCGTGGGTCATCAGGTGGAACATCCCGGCCGAGTAGGCGCCGATCCCGACCCCGACGAACATGTAGCCGATCTGGCTCATGGTCGAGTAGGCGATGATCCGTTTCAGGTCGGTCACCGCCAGCGCGATCGTGCCGGCGATCAGCAGGGTGGCGAGGCCGACGAAGGCGGCAACGTCGGCCGCGGTCGGAGCCAACTCGAAGAGCGTGTGGCAGCGGGCGATCAGGTAGACGCCGGCGGTGACCATGGTCGCGGCGTGGATCAGGGAGGAGACCGGGGTCGGGCCTTCCATCGCGTCGGCGAGCCAGGTGTGGAACGGCATCTGGGCCGACTTGGCGAAGGCGCCGACCAACAGGCAGAGGCAGATCGCGACGATCTCCCACTGGTTGGTGCTGAACACCTCGGGCGCCTTCTCGAAGACGGTCCCGTAATCGACCGAGCCGAGGTTCTTGAAGATCAGAATCGCCGCTATGTACAGGCCGATGTCACCGATCACGTTGATCACGAAGGCCTTCATGCCCGCCTTGGTTGCGGTGTTGCGGCGGTACCAGTAGCTGATCAGGGCGTAAGAGGCGAAGCCGACCAGCGCCCAGCCGACGATCAGCATCACGAAGTTGCCGGCCAGGACCAGGACCAGCATCGAGAAGACGAAGAAGTTCAGGTAGCTGAAGAAGCGGTGGTAGCCCTGATCCGACTTCATGTAGCTGTACGAGTAGATGTGGATCAGGCTGGAGACCCCGGTCACGACCAGGACCATGAAGATCGAAAGCGGGTCGACGTAGATGCCGAGGTCGATCTTCAGACCGCCGACGTTGGCGTACTCCCAGAGGCTGGAGGCGACGTGGCGCGACTCGCTCGGCTCGCCCTGCAGCCCGATCAGGGCGAGGACGCCGCAGACGAAGGCGGCCACGATCGCGGCCACGCCGATCAGGCCGGCAGTGCGGTCGGGCAGCGCCTTGAAGGTCAGCCCGATGGTCAGCGAACCGAGCAGGGGAAAGAGCAGGACCAGCCAGGCCCAGGTTGCGGTCATCCCTTGAGCTCCTTCATCTCGTCCACGTCGAGCGGCAGGCGGCGGCGGTACATCGCCACGACCAGGCCGAGCCCGACCACCACCTCACAGGCGGCGACGACGAGCACGATCAGCACGAAGACCTGGCCGTCCTGGTTGCCGAGCATGCGGCTGAAGGCGAGCAGGGAGAGCGCCCCGGCGCTCAGCATCAATTCCAGGCAGAGCAGCACGACGACCGGGTTGCGGCGGACCAGCACCCCGATGAAGCCGACCGTGAAGAGTAGGGCGGAAAGGACGATGTACCACTCGATGTCCATCAGGCACCCTCCCCGTTCCCGGCGACCTGGGCGTTGGCCTGCTCATCGGCCTTGACCAGCACCTTGCGCTGTTCGGTGCCGGACCCCTTGTCCCCCCGACGGCGGCCGGCCAGCACGATCGCGGCGACCGCGGCGACCAGAAGCAGCAGCGAAGCGGCTTCGAAGGCGATCAGGAAGTCCTCCATCATCAAGTGGCCGATCGCCTCCGGCGTCCCGAAACCGGCGGGAATGTCATCCGGGCCGGGGGTGCCCAGCGCGGCGAGGCCGGAACCGAGCACGGCGATCGAGATCGCGACGAAAAGGGCGACCGCCATGATCGGGCCGATCACCCTCAGCTCGGGCGACGCATCCCATTTCGGTTCCTCTATCCCGCCGACATAGGCGGCGACGAAGACGTAGAGCACCATCACCGCGCCGGCATAGACGACGATCAGCGAGGCGGCCAGGAACTGGGCCATGAGCAGCAGGAAGATGCCGGCCAGGAAGACCAGGTGGATGACCAGGGCGAGCACGCTGTAGAACGGGTTCTTCAGCGCGACCACCGCGGCCGCGGCACCGAGGGCGCCGATCGCGCCGATGAAGAAAGCGACCTCTTCCACTACTCGCCCTCTCCCCGCAGCGGCGTACGCTCGATCGACTCGGCCAGCAGCATCTCCTTGGTGAAGATCAGGTCCGAGCGGTTGTAGTCGGCCATCTCGTAGTCGTGGCCCATGGTGATCGCGTCGAAGGGGCAGGCGATCTCGCAGTAGCCGCAGAAGATGCAGCGGGCGAGGTTGATCTCGTAGACCGCGGCGTAACGCTCGCCACCGGAGACCCGGTTCTCGGGGTCGTTCTCGGCCGCGACCACGCGAATGCATTCGGCCGGGCAGGCCGCCGCGCAGAGCGAGCAGCCGACGCATTTCTCCAGGCCGGAATCCTCGAACTTATGCAGCTTGTGGCGGCCGCGGAAACGCGGATAGACCGGGGTCTTCTCCTCCGGGTACTGGATCGTGACCGGCTTCTCGAAGAGTCGGCCCATCGTCGTCCGGAGCCCGCGCAGGGTCTCACCGAAGGCACGGTAGGTGCCACCGAGCCCGCCGGGTTCGGGACCGCGGGGAACGACCTTGATCTCGTCGGGACGAATGCTCATGTGGTCACCACCAATACCGCTGTGACAAGGACGTTCAAGGTGCCGAGGGGGATCAGGATCTTCCAGCCGAAGCTCATGAGCTGGTCGTAACGGAAACGGGGCAGCGTGGCGCGGATCCAGATGAAGAACATGCAGAGCATCCACATCTTGAAGAGCATCCAGATCGGGTCGAGCCAGCCCGGTCCGGGGCCCATCCAGCCGCCCAGGAACATGGTCGAGGCGATGCCGGAGACGATCAGCATCTCCATGTACTCGGCGAACATGAAGGAGCCGAAGCGCATTCCGCCGTACTCGGTGCCGTAGCCGGCGACCAGCTCGGCGTCGGCCTCAGGGAGATCAAACGGCGGGCGGTTGGTCTCGGCGAAGCCGGCGACCATGAAGATCAGGAAGCCGACGATCTGCGGCACCACGTACCAGACCTCGCCCTGGGCCTTGACGATGTCGACCAGCGAGAGCGAGCCGGCCATCAGCACCACGCCGAGCAGCGAGAGGCCCATCGCGATCTCGTAGGAGATCAGCTGGGCGGCGGAGCGCATCGCCCCGAGGAAGGAGTACTTCGAACCGGAGGCCCAGCCGCCGAGCAGCAGGCCGTAGAAGGCGATCGAGCTGAAGGCGAAGAAGTAGAGGATGCCGATCGGCACGTCGATGCCGTAGAAGCCGACGTCGCCCTTGACGTCGCCGAAGGGCAGGATCGCCAGGGTCAGGACAGCCGAGATGATGGTCAGGGCCGGGGCCAGCTCGTAGAGGAACGGGACCGCGCCCTTGGGCCGGAAGGCCTGTTTGGAGAGCAGCTTGCCGACGTCGGCCAGCGGCTGGATCAGTCCGTAGGGGCCGACCCGGTTCGGGCCGTAACGCTGCTGGAAGCGGCCCAGCAACTTGCGCTCGACCAGCAGCAGGATCGGCACGATCTGCAGCAGGACCAGGAAGATCACGATCGACTTGACGATCATGATCCAGGTTGCGTCAACAAAGTTCGTGTCTGCCAGCGGCAGCCCCGGGACGAGATCGAGCACTACTCTCCCCCGTTCCCGTTTCCGGCCAGTACTTCCAGCTTCGGGCTCGCCTTGCCGATCTCGACGACCGCGGGCTTTCCGTTCGTGAACACATTGGCGTTGCCCTGCTGGGTTCCCTCCATCAGGAAGCAGGTCCCCTCGGGCAGCGCGGCGCGGACTGCCACGAATGCCGTCACCTCGGTGTCACCCGACTTGACCGCAACCTCATCACCCTTGCTCAGGCCCAAGCGTTCGGCGTCGGCAACCGACACCTCGAGACGCTGAGCCGGAATCAAATAGCTGAGCGCGGGGCTGAGGTCGGTGGTGCTGTTGGCCCACAGGTCGCGGTAGGTACCAAGGATCAACCCGCTGTCCGGACCATCAGCGGGGGTCGAGGGGGGTACCGGCGGAACTCCCGGCGAAGTCCGGCCGACGGTGCCCCCCTCGGCCCCCGCCGGAGAGTTCAAGGACCAGGAACTCGCGGCTTCCCTTTCCTGCCACCTGATTCCTCGACCGCCGATTTCGGCGTCGGTGATGCCGGCGTAGAAGGGGACGGACTCGGTGATGGCCTTGAGGGCTTCGGGTACGGCGTGGATTCCGGTTTCGTGGTCGAGGGCGGCGGATAGCTCGGCCAGGACGTGCCAGCCGCCGCGGATGTCTCCGGGGCGGGCGGCGGCGGGGCGGACGCGCTGGAGGCGACCCTCGGTGTGGGTGACCGTGCCGTCCTTCTCGGCGTGGGACTCGAGCGGGAAGACGACGTCACTGAGCTCGGTGGTGTCGGTCGAGGCCATCGTGAAGTGGATCACGAAATCGGCGTTCTCCAGGGCCTCGCGCCAGCCTTCGGTGTCGGGGAAGTCGCGCAGCGGGTCGACCCCGTAGAGGACGACCGCCCTGAGGTCACCGGAGGTCAGGGCTGCCTTGATCTCGTCGACGTCGCGGCCGGCTTCGACCTCCGCGAGGCCGGGGCCGGCGTCGGGCAGGCAGCCGACCTCCCGCAGGCCGCGGGCGTTGGCGACGTCGGGGATCTCGATCAGGCCGGACTCTTCCTGGCCGGCGAGGTCGAGCGCGGCGGTGAGCTCGAGCAGCGACTCGATCGCGGCCGGGCCGTCTACGCCGCGGCCGATCCGCTCGCCCCAGATCACCACGGTGTGGCTGGAGTCCTTGAGCAGCCCGGCGATGCCGTCGGTCGAACCCGACTTGACCTGATCGAGCAGCCCGGCGAGGTAGGCGGCGGACTGGCCGGGGGCGATCCTTTCCACTTCCGAGGCTCCCCCGTCCAGGGCGGAGGGCCGCTCGGTCGCGACCGCCAGGGCGGTGCCGTTGCGGCGGACCGCCTTGCGGACCCGCAGGTCGAAGGCGGGCGCCGAGTGGATCGGGTCGGTGCCGAGCACCAGCACCACATCGGCGTGGTCGATGTCGGCGACCCTGGCCTGGGTGGCGGGGTCGTCGAGGCGGACCCGCTGGCCGCGGCCGATCGTCGGCGCCTGGCGCGAATCGATGTCATTCGAGCCGAGCCCGTTCCGGATCAGGTCCTGCAGCATGAAGGCTTCCTCGTTCGAAGCGTCACCGACCAGGGCGGCGACCTTGCCTTCGGCGGCCGCGAGGCCGACCTGTGCGGCTTCCAGCGCCTCGCCCCACTGGGCCGGAACCGGGTGGCCGTCGACGTAGCGGAGCGGATTCATGACCCGGTCCTGCGAGTACATCGCCTGGAAGCCGTAGCGGCCGCGGTCGCAGAGCCAGCCGTCGTCGACCGCGTCGTTCTCGCGGTCGAGCACCCGCTTGACCTGCTCGTCGCGGATCGTGAAGCTCACGTTGCATTGGCTCGGGCAGAGGGTGCAGACCGAACCGCCCTGCTCGATGTCCCAGGGCCGGGCCTGGAAGCGGTAGGTGTAGGAGGTCAGCGCGCCGACCGGGCAGAGTTCGGTGATGTTGCCCTGGAAGGGGGCGATGTAAGGCCGGTCGTCGAAGGTGCCGATGTAGGACTCGGCGCCGCGCTCGAGCAGCTGCAGCTGGCCGTCCTCGGAGACTTCCTGACTGAAGCGGGCACAGCGATAACAGAGGATGCAGCGCTCGCGGTCGATCGCGATCAGCGGCGAAAGCGGGACCGGCTTCTCGAAGTGGCGCTTGGGGTCGACCACGCGGCTGCGGTCGGTACCCCAGCCCATCGAGATGTCCTGCAGCGGGCACTCGCCGCCCTTGTCGCAGACGGGACAGTCGAGCGGGTGGTTGACCAGCAGGAACTCGACCACGGCGTTCTGGGCTTCCTTGACCTGCTCGGTCCGGGTGTGGACGACCATGCCGTCGCGGACCGGGGTCGAGCAGGCGGTCTGCAGCTTCGGGATGCCCTCGATCTCGACCAGGCACATGCGGCAGGCGCCGACCGGGGCGCCGAGCTTCGGCTCGTAACAGAAGACCGGGATCTCGATGTCGCCCTGCTTGGCCGCGTCGACCAGCATCGCGCCCTCGACCGCCTCGATCTCGCGGCCGTCGACGGTCAGGGTGATCAGGTTCCGCTTCGGCGCGGGCATCAGTAGCCGCCTCCGTTCATCGCCGACGGGATCTCCCGGCCCGCGAGACGCTTGCGGCGGATCACTTCCGGGCTCTCGCCGCCCGGGCCGGGCTGCTGGGAGTCGGGCACGTAGCGACCCGACTGGGCGCCGGCGGATTCCATTACCGAGGCCGACCAGGCCGCGCTGGCCTCGCTGGCGATCGCCTCTTCGAACTCGTCGCGAAACTTCTTGACCATCGAGCTGACCGGCATCGCCATCGCGTCGCCGAGCACGCAGAGGCAGTTGCCCATGATGTTGTTCTGGACCGAGGCGATGATGTCGAGGTCCATCGGCGTCGCCTCACCGTTCACGACCCGCTCGAGCATCTTGTCGGTCCAGCTCGTGCCCTCGCGGCAAGGAGTGCATTTGCCGCAGGATTCGTGCCGGTAGAACTTCGAGGTGCGCTTGGCCATGCGCGGGATCGAGACCGAGTCGTCGGCGACGATGATCGAGCCGGAGCCGAGCATCGAGCCGGCTTCCGCCATCGCCTCGAACGAGTACGGCAGGTCGAGTTCGGCCGGGGTCAGGACCGGCGAGGAGGAACCACCGGGGTAGAAGGCCTTGATCTCGCGACCGTCGAGCGGTCCGCCGGCCAGGCCGAAAATCAGGTCGCGCAGGGTCACGCCGAGCTCGACCTCGTAGTTGCCGGGCCGCTTGACGCAGCCGGAGACCGAGACGACCTTGGTGCCGGGCGACTGCTCGGTGCCGAAGCCCTTGAACCAGTCGGCCCCGTTGGCGACGATGTGACTGACGTTGCTGAGCGTCTCGACGTTGTTGATCAACGTCGGCCCACCGTAGAGGCCCTGGACCGCCGGGAAGGGCGGCTTCAGGCGCGGGTTGCCACGCTTGCCTTCGAGGGCGTCCAGCAGGGCGGTTTCCTCGCCGCAGATGTAGGCGCCGGCCCCGCGGTGGACGACCAGTTCGAGGTCGAAGCCGGAACCGAGGATGTTCTTACCGAGATAGCCGGCCCCGTAGGCCTCCTCGACCGCGCGGTCCAGCACGTCGGCCTGGTCGTCGTACTCGCCGCGGATGAAGATGAAGGCGTGGCCGATCCCCGCCGCGAAGCTGGAGATGATCATGCCCTCGATCAGCTGATGCGGATTGCGCTGCATCAGTTCGCGGTCCTTGAAGGCGCCGGGCTCGGATTCGTCGGCGTTGCAGCAGAGGTACTTGGCGTCGTCGGTGTGGGGCAGGAAGGAGACCTTCTTGCCCATCGAGAAGCCGGCGCCGCCACGGCCCCGCAGGCCGGACTCTTCCAGTTCGCCCACGATCCACTCGGGATCGATTTCCTTCAGCGCCTTCTTCAGGGTCTCGTAGCCGCCGTAGGACTCGTAGCCGGAGATGGTCGCCATCTTCGGATCCTCGGCGTGGCGGAGCAGGACTCGGGTTTCCTCGATCACCGGTTCGGCCCCTTTCCTTCGGTCACCCGCGGATCAGACGATTCGGCCACCCCGCCGGCCAGGCCGCGCTTCTCCAGCGCCTTCTCCGGCAGCACCTCTTCGCCTGCCTCGAGCTGGTCGACGATGGTCTCCGCGTCGGCGTTCTCCAGCGGGCCGAAGTAGCGCTCGTCAACCGAGGCCATCGGGGCGAGGTCACAGGCGCCGAGGCACTCGAAGCCGGAAACGAGCACCTGCCCGTCTGCGGACAATGCTCCACCGTGGCCGGCGGCTTCCCGGTCGGCCCCGGTCTTCTCGCAGAACGCGTCGAGCAGTTCGTCGCCGCCCCGCATCCAGCAGGCGAGGTTGGTGCAGACCAGCACCTGATGCTCGCCCTGGGGGCTGGTCCGGAGCAGGTCGTAGAAGGTGGCGACCGATTCGAGATAGGCCGGGGTCACCTGCATCACGCAGGCCGCCTGGACGATCCCCTCCGGGGTGCACCAGCCGTAGCGGCGCTGGATGATCCAGAGCACCGGGATCGCCGCCGACTTGGGCGAGCCCTTGTGGTCGCGGTCCGGGTACTTGTCGACGATTGCCTGAATCTGCTCACGCAGATCCTCGGGAATCTCGACGTCAGCCGGGTCGGGGATCTTCTCCGGGTCGCCGAGCGGCACCCGACCGGTGGTATTCGCTTCATCGACCGGCAGGCCGGGCGAGACGAAATCCTCGGGCGCGGCGTTCTCGGGGTCGAAGTCCGAAGGCATCACGGGGGTCATCGGTCGATGCCTCCCAGGATCGGGTCGAGCATGGCCAGGGTCTGGATCAGGTCGGCCACGTACTCGCCGACCGTCATGTCGGCCAGGGCCTGCAGGTTGACGAAAGACGGTTCGCGGAAATGCACCCGGGCCGGCTTCGAGGAGCCGTCGGCCATCACGAAACAGCCAAGCTCGCCGCGGGGCGACTCGATCGGGTTGTAGACCTCGCCCGGCTCGACCCGGAAGCCCTCGGTGACCAGCTTGAAGTGATGGATCAGCGATTCCATCGAAGTCGAGAGCTCGGCCCGCGGCGGCAGCGCGTACTTGCGGTCGTCGGCGATCCAAGGTCCTTCCGGCAGGCCGTCGAGGCACTGCTCGATGATCTTGAGCGACTCGCGCATCTCGGTCAGGCGGACCCGGTAGCGGTCGTAGCCGTCGCCGACCGTACCGACCGGGACGTCGAAGTCGAGTTCCGGATAGGCGAGATATCCGCCTTCCTTGCGCAGGTCCCAGGGGTCGCCGGCGGCCCGTAGCAACGGACCGGTCACCCCGAGTTCGACCAGGCGCTCGCGCGAGACGACGCCGACGTCCTTGGTCCGGATCAGGAAGATCTCGTTCTTGTCGAGCAGCGCCTCATACTGGTTGATGCCGGTCTTCATCTGCTCGATCAGGGTGCGGACCTTCTGCTCGAAGCCGGCCGGGATGTCCTCGGCCACGCCGCCGATCTGGAAGTAGCGGGTGTGCATGCGCTGACCGGTCGACATCTCGAAGGTGTCGAGCACCCGGTCGCGATCGCGGAAGCAGTAGAAGTAAACGCCCATCGCGCCGAGGTCGAGGGCCGAGGTACCGAGCCAGACCAGGTGCGAGTGGAGCCGGTTCAGCTCCATGTGCAGGACGCGGAGCCACTGCGCGCGCCGCGGCACCTCGAGGCCGACCAGCTTCTCGACCGCGCCGACGTAGGCCTGCATGTTGAAGAAGTAGGAGAGGTAATCCATCCGCTCCACGAACGGGATGACCTTCCAGTACTGCATGGTCTCGCAGGACTTCTCGATCCCGGTGTGGACATAGCCGATCACCGGCTTCAAGTCCTTGACGACCTCGCCCTCGAGGTCGACCACCAGGCGCAGCACCCCGTGGGTGGCGGGATGGTGCGGACCCATGTTGACCGTGAGCATCTCCTGCTCCGGCTCGAGTTCGAACTCGACCCCGGGGATGCGGTCGGCCAGCTCGGCGGTGAAGTCGGCGACCGTGACCTCCTGGTCGCGGAGCGGCGCCTCGTCGGGCAGCGTCCCGGCGGCGCCGGCCGCGCCGGCCTGGCGCAGCTCGCGATCGTAGAGGGTGTCCTCGACGCGGGCCATCACTGCCACCAACCCGGGTTGTTGACCTCGTCGCGGGTGAAGATCACCGGTTCGCCACCGACCGGGAAGTCGCGACGTTGCGGCCAGCCGACGTAGTCTTCCGGCATCAGGATCCGGCGCAGGTCGGGATGGCCTTCGAAGACGATCCCGAAGAAGTCGTAGACCTCGCGCTCCTGGAAGTCCGCGGTCGGGAACAGATCGACCACCGACGGCATAACAGGAAGCCGTTTCCCGTCCATTTCCACGAACGTGGGGGCGGGGTCCGTGGGGGGCACCCCGGGCCGGACTTCGCCGGGAGTTCCCGGGGTACCCCCCACGAACCCCGCTTCCAAAGTAGAAGCTCCCGGGTCTGCAGCGGTCGCCGTTGGGGGTCCCGACGGAACTCCCGGCGAAGTCCGGCCGTCGGGATCCCCAACGGTGGCCGCCCCAACCTCAGGGTCAGCGATCACGGCTTTTACCCGGAGGCGTTCGTAGCGTTCGCGGTTGAGGAGTTCGTAGTGGACTGCGAAGCGGGGAGTGTGGGGGAAGTAGTCGGCTCCGTGAACCGAGCTGAGGAAGCCGTACTCCTGGCCGGGGGTTTCCTTCAGCCAGGTCAGGACCTCCCGGACCTTGGTCGGATCGACGATCAGGGCCGCCTGCTCCCGGTCGAAGCTCGTGTCGAGCACGGCACCGGGGGTTTCGCGGTTGATCTCGGCCAGGATCAATTCCAGTCCGGGCGCGTCAGGCACCGAGCACCTCCCGGGCCTTCGCGTAGGCCTCCAGCGCTTCCTCGGAAGGCTGCGAGGCGGGTCCGCCACGGGCCCATTCCTCGGTCCCGTGAGCGTTGTAGCGGCTGCGCCAACCCGGCTCGGGGTTGCCCATGATCTTCTGCTGCAGCTTGGTGAAGCCGTAAAGCAAAGCTTCGGGCCGGGGCGGGCAGCCGGGCACGTGGACGTCGACCGGCATGAACTTGTCGGCCCCCTGCACCACCGCGTAGTTCTGGAACATGCCGCCGGAGGAGGAGCAGGCGCCCATCGAGATCGCCCACTTCGGTTCCAGCATCTGGTCGTAGATGCGGCGCACGATCGGGGCCATCTTGATCGAGACCCGGCCGGAAAGGATCAGCAGGTCGGCCTGTCGGGGCGAGGCGCGGAAGGCCTCGGCGCCGAAGCGGGCGATGTCGTAGCGCGGCGAAACGGTCGACATCATCTCGATCGCGCAGCAAGCGAGGCCGAAGGTCGCCGGGAAGACCGAGTGGGCGCGGGCCGAGTTGAGCACCTTCTCGAGGGTGGTCGTGACGACCCGCTCCTCGACGTACTTCTCGAGATCCTCACCGGTCAGGTCGCCGCGCAGCATGTCGCGGGCCTTGAGCTGGCGGGCGCGCAGCTCTTCCGGGGACTTGGGCTGCTCGAGCGGAGCGTGGACGCGGAGCTTCTGGCGTTCTATCTCCAATCCAGTGCCCCCTTCCGCCAAACGTAGATCAGCGCCACGAAGAGCAGGGCCACGAAGAGGACCACCTCGGCCAGCACGAAGATCGAATCGGTCGACTTGAGGATCGCCCCCACCGGGTAGAGGAAGACGACTTCGATGTCGAACAGGATGAACAGCATCGCCACCAGGTAGAAGCTGACCCCGAAGCGGAAGGTCTTGGAGATCTCCGAGGGCAGTCCACACTCGTAGGGGTCCAGCTGACGGATCGCGGCACTCGACTCGTCCCCCTTCAGCCGCTTCGGGCCGAGGACCAGGTTCAGGGTCGCGAAGGCTCCACCGACGAGGATGCCGAGGGCTGCGAAGACTAGAACTGGGAGGAACTGATGGAGCAAGTGTGGATCCTGGTGGGAGGTACAGCGGGGAACTAGGGTGTCCCCTGACTATGGGTTATACACCTCAGAGCCCAGACTTTGTATCAAGTCGTTACATAGTGATTTTTCGCATAAAAAAGCCGAATTCCGACCCCCTCGGGCGGGATTAGAGATGTCCACCGCCTACACAGCGCTGGGCCTTGCGGTCATCGCCCTCAACCTGATAGCCGGAATCACCGGCGCTGTCGCGTGGCGGCAGGGCCGTCCCTCGGTCGCCTTCTGGTACCTGTTGCGGGCCGCCCAGATCCTCACCGGGCTCTTCGTGCTCTTCGCCTGCGTGGTCTACGCGGCGGGCGACCGGGCCGACGACGAGCTCCACTACCTCTACGTCTTCCTACCGATCGCGGTCTCGTTCATGGCCGAGCTGATGCGCGGCTCCTCGGCCAGCCAAGAACTCGGCGACCGCCTCAGCCCGACCGAGCCGAAGACCAACCAGGAACTCAGCGACCTCTTCGCCGAGCTCGAATCCGGTCAGCAGGAAACGATCGGCCTGGCGATCATCCGCCGCGAGACCGCGATCATGACCCTCGCCTGCCTGGTCATCGCCTTCCTGATGTGGCGGGCCCTGGAGACCACCGCCGGGATGTTCTGACCCCGGTCAGGCGAAGGCGCGGCTGACCGGCCCTTCGCCCGAGCTGAGGTACCAGGTCCCGGATGCTTCCGGATGGTCGGAGATCGCTTCGGCGAGGACGGCGGCCACGTCGGCGCGGGGAACGACGCCGGATTCGAGCCGGCCGGCCTCACGGACCAGGCTGACCAGACCGGCAGCCGGTTCGTTGGTGAGGCTGACCGGGCGAATGATCAGGTGGTCCAGACCACTGTCGGCTACGGCGCCGTCGGCGCGACCCTTGGCCCGCAAATAGACGTCATACACCTCCTCGCCCGGGTGATCCGGATCCGCGCTGACCGCCGAGACCATCAGGTAACGGGGAGAGTCGCCACGTCGAGCCGCCTCGATCAAACGAACCGCGGCGCCGTAATCGACCGACTCCTTGCGCTCCGCCCCGCTGCCGGGCCCGGCCCCGGCCGCGAAGACGACCACGTCGCTGCCGGCGATCGCCGCGTCGATCTCCTGATCGGCTGCCGATTCGAAATCGACCAGGATCGGGCTGCCCCCGACCTCGGTCACGTCCCCCGAATGCGCGGGGTTGCGAATCAACGAGCGAACCTCGGTCCCGTCTAGGGCGAGGAGGCGGGTCAGCTCGAGAGCGATCTGTCCGTGTCCACCAACGATTGCTACGACCATGGTCCGAGTGTAACCCGGCGCGCTCGTCAGCCCGGAAGGTTCGCCCGGCCGCTCATCACCACCTGGACCTGGCCGCTGACCCTCGGGCGGCCCGAGTCCATGCGGGCTTCGATCAGGCTGGGGCGGCCCATCTGCTCGCCCTGCCGGATCTCGATCCGGTCGATGTCGAGGATGTCCTGCAGGTAGGCGACCAGGGAGCCGGCGGCCGAGCCGGTCGCCGGATCCTCGAAATCGCCGAGGTCGAGGGCGAAGCAACGTGAGTGCGCGGTACGGGAAGGGACGTCGAAAACGAAGGGATAGAGGTTCAGGGTGAGCCCCAGGCCGAGCTCGGCCAGAGCTTCCGAGTCACCTCGGCAAGCGGCCAGGGCGTCGCGGTCCCGGACCGGCACCAGCAGTGCCGGGAGCCCGGTAGAAACGATCTGGGAAGAGAAGCGGTCGTCGATCATTTCGGGATCGATTCCGAGCGCCGGTGCCACCTTTGCCGGCGGGAAGACTTCGCCGAACAGGGCCGGATCCTGATGGACCGAGGCTCGCCAAGCGCCATCGTGGTCGCGTTCCGCGTCGACCGCCTGGAGGCCGACCTCGGTTTCCTGGGTGAAAGACGTCTGTCCGAGCTCGCGGTCGATCGCGACCGCCACCGCCGTTCCGAGGGATGGGTGACCTGCGAATGGGATCTCCCCGCTGATCGTCCAGATCCGGTTGCGGTAGTCAGCCCCCTCGGCCACCGCCTTCTCCGAGGCACTCTGGACGAAAGTGGTCTCCGAGAGACCCGTTTCCCGGGCGAAGGCGAGCATGGTCTCGTCATCGACCCCGTCGGCGTCAAGCACGACCGCCAGTCCGTTGCCGGCCAGTGGGGCCTCGGCGAAGACGTCGAGCCAGTAGACCGGGTGGCTGCTCATCCCTCCCCCGCATCCAGGCGACGGAACAACCCGCCGTGGTAGATCAGCGGCTCGCCCGGTTCGTCCTCGGCCTCCACCTCGAGCACTTCACCGGTCACGATCACATGATCCCCGCCGGGGATCACCTCGGCCAGCTCGCAGACCACGCGGGCCAGGCTGCCCTCGATGATCGGGACGCCAAGGCGCTCGCGCCACCCGACCGAAGCCCACTTCTCCTCCTGCGGCGACTTGGTGGCAAACATCTCCGCCGCCGCCCGCTGCGACTCGCCGAGCACCGAGATACCGAAGCGGCCGGCTTCCCTGACCGCTTCCAGGGAGCGGGATCCGAGATCTAGGCAGACCAGCATCATCATCGGCTCCAGGGAAAGCGAGCAGACCGCGGAAGCGGTCGCGCCGGCCGGCCCAGATGCCTGAAAGGCGGAGACGACAGTGACCCCGGTCGGCAACAATCCAACCGTCTGGCGGAACTCGTTTCGATCCGGAGCAGCCATCGTTTCGCCGCAGACAATATGATGCGCTCGCTGTGCGTGCCGTAGCCATCACAACACTTGTCATAGCCGCCGCCTTCAGCCTGTCCGCTTGCGGATTCGGCGAGGAGGGGATCACGGTTTCGAAGGACTCGCCCGATCACGAGGGTGCTCAGCTCTTCGCTGCCAACTGCGCCGGCTGCCACACCCTTACCCCGGCCGGGGCGCTCGGCACGGGCAACCGCGGGACCAGGACCCAGGGCCCGAACCTGGACCAGCGCACGGAGACCTATGAGTCTGCCCTGCACGCGATCCAGAACGGTGGATTCTCCGGCGCGATCATGCCGCAGAACATCGTGGTCGGCGAAGAGGCCGAAAAGGTCGCCCGCTTCGTTGCCGATTACGCCGGTTCCGACGCCGGTGAGGCCGGAGCCGAGGATTACACGCAGGAACAGGACGCTTCTTCTCCCCAGGACGAGAAGCCCACTACCGGCACCCACGGCGAGTAACCGGCGGCGGGGGCCGTGCTCGACCTCAAACTGATCCGCTCCGAACCCGAGCGGATCAAGGCTGCCCTCGCCCGTCGCGGGGCCGCCGACCAGGTGGACGAACTGCTCGCGCTCGACGAGCGTCGGCGCCGGCTGCTGCCCGAGATCGAGGGCGCCCGCAGCGAGCGCAAGCAGGAATCCGAGAAGATCGGCGCCCTGAAGAAGGCCGGTGAGGACGCAACCGCCCAGATGGAGGCGGTCCGCCAGCTGAAGTCCCGCCTCGAGGAGATGGAGGGCGAGCTCGAAGGCGTCGAGTCCCGCCTCAACGAGGTCGCCGCCACCCTGCCCAACCTGCCCGACCCTTCGAGCCCGGACGGCTTCACGGACGACGACGCGGAGCTGGTCCGCGAGGTCGGTGAGATCCCCGAGTTCGGCTTCGAGCCGAAGGACCACGTCGAACTGGCCGGCGACGCGATCGAACTGGAAGCCGCAGCCCGGGTCTCAGGCGCCCGGTTCGCCTATCTCAAGGGTGACCTGGTCATGCTCGAGTTCGCGCTGGTCCGCTGGGCGTTGGAGAAGCTCCGGGCCGAGGGCCACGAGCCGGTCGTGCCACCGATCCTGGTTCGCGAAGAGGCGCTTTTCGGGACCGGTTTCCTGCCCGGCGACCGCGACCAGATCTACGAACTCGAGAAGGACGAGCTCTTCCTGGCCGGCACCTCCGAGGTGCCACTGGCCGGCCTCCACGCCGGGCAGATCCTCGAAGCCGACCAACTGCCGCTGCGCTACGCGGGCTTCTCCAGCTGCTTCCGCCGTGAGGCCGGCGCGGCCGGGCGCGACACCCACGGGATCTTCCGGGTGCATCAGTTCGACAAGGTCGAGATGTTCTCGTTCGTCAAGCCGGAGGACGCGGTCGCCGAGCACGAGCGGATCCTGGCGATCGAGGAAAGCGTCCTGGCCGAGCTCGGCCTGCCCTACCGGGTGGTCAACGTCGCGGCCGGTGACCTCGGCGGGTCCGCCGCCAAGAAGTACGACTGCGAAGCCTGGATCCCGAGCCAGGGCCGCTACCGCGAACTGACCTCCTGCTCCAACACCACCGACTTCCAGGCTCGGCGGATCGGCTGCCGCTACCGGCCCGAACCCGGGGCGCAGCCGGAGTTCGCCAACACGCTGAACGGCACCGCGGTCGCGGTCGGCCGCACGATCATCGCCCTGCTCGAGAACCACCAGCAGGCCGACGGCACGGTCAGGCTTCCCGAGGCGTTGCTGCCGTTCGGGGCGCCGGCCACCATCGGGCCGGCGTGAGTGGCAGCCGGGTACTGATTTGTGACGACCACTGGATCGTAAGGCAGGCGATCCGACAGCAGATCGAGTCGATCCCCGGTTTCGAGGTGGTCGGCGAGGCGGCCGACGGCGCCGCCGCGGTCGCGGCGGTCGGGGAGCATCGACCGGACCTGCTCCTGATCGACGTCGAGTTGCCGGAGCTGAACGGGATCGAGGCGATGATCAAGGTGCTCGACCGCTGGCCCCATACCAGGGTGCTCGTATTCACCGCCCACGAGGAAGACGACCTGGTCAGGCTCGCCGCCCGCGAGGGAGCGGCCGGGTTCCTGGTCAAGTCGGCCGACACCGACCAGATCCGCAAGGCCTGCGAGACGGTGGTCGACGGCGGGCGTTGGTTCCTCCACTTCGACGGCCGGCTGGACGAAGACGAAGACGACGAGCTGCAGCGGCTCAGGTCGCTATCCGATCGAGAACGCGAGATCCTCTCGCTGCTCGCCAGCGGGATGCGGGCCCAGGGAGTTGCCGACAAGACCGGCCTCCGGCCCACCACCGTCTACACCCACGTCAGGAACGTTGTCTCGAAGCTGGGCGTCGAAACTCGCACCCAAGCGGTTGCCATCGCGACCCGCTACGCCTTCCTCGACCCAGACCCGGAGACCCCGGCCACGGGCTCGACGAAGAAGTAGACCCGGTCTCGGCTCAGGACTCCTCGAACTCCAGCGCGCAGCCGTTGATGCAATAGCGCTGCCCCGCAGGCCCGGGGCCGTCGGGGAATACGTGGCCGAGATGCGCGTCGCAGTTCTTGCAGACGACCTCGGTCCTGACCATCCCGTGGCTTTGGTCCTGCCTCAGCTCGACGTGTTCCAGATTGGCCGGCTCGGTGAAGCTGGGCCACCCGGTGCCGGAATCAAATTTTGCATCGGAAGAGAAGAGTTCCTGGCCGCAACATACGCATACATAGGATCCGCTACCCTTATTCGCCAGTAATTCGCTCGTGAAAGGCCGCTCCGTCGCGGCATTGCGGGTTACTTCATACGCCTCGGGAGAAAGTCTCCCCTTCCAGTCAGTTTCACCCGTGACACGCCTTGGACCGTTCGACATTGCCTGAACTCGCTTTCTTTTCGCCTGCTTCAAGACTAGCCAACCGTTCTTTCCTCCTTCCTGGTCTGGCATTGCTCGCCGTCGTCTTTGCGGCGCTGCTGGTGGGGAACTCGCTGGCCCCGGCCAGGGCTGAGGCCCGAAGCCTGATCGCTCCCGCCAAAGCCTGCCCCGTCGGCGCCCAAGGGGCCGGCAAGGCCCAGCTGGGCAAAGCCCGGCGGGCGATGACCTGCATGGTCAACTATGCCCGCCGCAAGAAAGGCCTCTGGCGTTACCACCGCCGTTCCCAGCTCGCCTGGTCGGCCGAGCGGAAGGCCAAGGACATCCAGCGCTGCGGTTTCGCGCACAGCGCCTGCGGTCGGCAGTTCGACTACTGGATCAAGCGTTCCGGCTACCTCGGCCGCTCCGGCTGGGCGACCGGCGAGAACATCGCCTGGGGCGGCGGCAGCCTCGGCAACGTGCGCTCGATCTTCGTCGCCTGGATGAAGTCCAGCGGCCATCGTGAGGCGATCCTCAGCCGCACTTACACCGATGTCGGCGCGGGCCTGGTCAAGGGCCGCTTCGATGGCGTCCCCGGGGCCGGGATCTGGGTCCTGCATTTCGGTCGCAACTGATCCAAAACGATCAGACCCGTTTCTCGCGGGTTTAGCATTGAGCCAACGAGGAGTACCGGACCCCGACCGGAGGAGAAACCGCATGGCCGACCAGTCAGAGCTTGACGTCCTGCTCAAGACCGAGCAGACCTTCCCCCCGCCCGAGCAGTTCGCCCAAGCCAGCGAGTGGAGCGACCCCGGGATCTACGATCGCGCGGATCAGGATCCAGAGGCCTGGTGGGCGGGCTGGGCCGAGAAGCTCGACTGGATCGAACCCTGGGAGACGGTGCTCGACTGGACCGACCCGCCGCATGTGGCCTGGTTCGCCGGCGGCAAGCTGAACGTCAGCGCCAACTGCCTCGACCGCCACGTCGCGGCCGGCCGGTCCGACAAGGTCGCCTACCACTGGGAGGCCGAGGACGCCGGACCCGACGACCGGCCCGTGACCGGGGTCGGGAGCGACGCGGGAGGCCGGATCTCGGTCACCTACGGCTGGCTCCACGACCAGACCCAGCGACTCGCCAACGTGCTCAAGGCCCAGGGCGTCGGGAAGGGCGACGTGGTCGGGATCTTCATGCCGATGGTTCCGGAAGCGGCAGTGGCGATGCTGGCCTGCACGCGGATCGGGGCGATCCACAACGTCGTCTTCGGAGGCTTCTCGGCCGAGTCGCTCAGAGAGCGGATGGAGTTCTCCGAGGCGAAGGCGCTGATCACCGCCGACGCGACCCTGCGCCGCGGCCAGCCGATGCCGATGAAGGCCGCGATCGACCAGGCACTCGAAAGCCTGCCGGCGATGGAGAAGGTGATCGTCTTCGACCGCTGCGGCACCGAGCCGCCGATGACCGAAGGCCGCGACCTGGACTGGGCCAGTGCCCTGGCCGCGGCCGATCCGGCCTGCGAGCCGGAGGCGATGGACGCCGAGGATCCGCTCTTCCTGCTCTACACCTCCGGATCGACTGCGAAGCCGAAGGGCATCGTCCACACGACCGGTGGCTATCTCACCCAGGTCGCCGCCACCCACGAGATGGTCTTCGACCTGAAGGACGACGACGTGTTCTGGTGCGCAGCGGACATCGGCTGGGTGACCGGCCACTCCTACATCGTCTACGGGCCGCTGGCCAACGGCGCCACCTCGATCATGTTCGAGGGCGCACCGGACTTCCCGGCCCGGGACCGCTGGTGGGAGATCGTCGAGCGGTACGAGGTGACGATCCTCTACACGGCGCCGACCGTGATCCGTTCCTTCATGAAATGGGGCGAGGATCTGCCGGCCGCCCATGACCTGAGCTCCCTGAGATTGCTCGGATCGGTCGGTGAGCCGATCAACCCGAAGGCCTGGATCTGGTACCGGGAGCACATCGGCGGCGGGCGCTGCCCGGTCGTCGACACCTGGTGGCAGACCGAGACCGGCGCGATCATGATCTCCCCCCTGCCCGCACTCACCACGACCAAGCCCGGCTCCGCGACCCGGCCGCTGCCGGGGCTGAAGGCCGCGATCTACGACAACAACGGAGGCGAGATCGAGGAGGGTGGCGGCACCCTGGTCCTGACTCGGCCCTGGCCAGCGATGGCCCGCACCCTGTTCAAGGAGCCGGACCGGTATGTCAACGCCTACTGGGACCGCTACGGCAAGGAGACCTACCTGGTCGGCGATGCCGCCCGGCGCGACGAAGACGGCTACTTCTGGATCGTCGGCCGGATCGACGACGTGATCAACGTCTCCGGCCACCGCCTTTCGACCATGGAGATCGAATCCGCGCTGGTCTCGCATCCGCATGTGGCCGAGGCCGCGGTGATCGGGATCCCGGACGAAGACACCGGCCAGGCGATCATCGCCTTCGCGATCCCCAACGACGAGGCGCCGCCCGGCAGCGAGTTCACCGACGAGCTGCGCGAGCATGTGGCGGTGCGGATCGGCAAGCTGGCCCGGCCGAAGGCGATCTACTTCGCCGACGACCTGCCCAAGACCCGCTCCGGCAAGATCATGCGCCGCCTGCTGCGCGATGTCGCCGACGGCAAGGAGCTCGGGGACGTCAGCACCCTCCGTGATCCCAGCGTGGTCGAGCAGCTCCAAACGCAGGTAACAGGTAGCCACTAGCCAGAGCCCCGCCCAATCATCCGTTGCTTCGCATGGGCGGGGCGGGTTATGCTCGAAGCGTGTCCGAACCGTCCGTTCCGCCGGAGCTTTCCGAGCGGTTCTCCCAGATCCCGAAAAATGAGTCTTCGCCGGTAGTCGGCTACGTCGTCATGTTCATCGGGGTGGCCATGGTCGCCTACGGGATAACGGCGCTCTGGTTCGGGATGAGGGAGGTGATGGACGTCGGCGGTTACTGCGCCGAAGGTGGCCCCTACGTGATCCAGCAGCATTGCCCCGACGGGGCGGAGACGCTGATGCTCACCGGGATCCCGATCGGCATCATCGGCCTCTTCGTGGCGATGTTCGGCTGCGCGAGATCCTCCCCCGGAGCGGTGGCCTTGCTCCTCCTCGGCTGGCCGGCCCTGTTCATCTCGCTCGGCTACAACTTCATCGACTACGCGATCAACCCGCCCGAGAACATGGGCAGCACCGCCGGCTGGTGGGTCTGCGGGATCGTTTTCGCGCTGATGGGCCTGCCCGCCCTGGCCGGCATTCCCTGGTTGGTCAAGGCGATCAGGCCGGATCGCCGCAACGCCATCCTGGCGGTCTTCCTGCTCGCAATCGCTGTCGGCATCGTGATCGGCATCCAGATCGCCAACTCGGTGGACTAGCCTTCGAAGAACCGGGGGCGGAGCCCCTCCCAACTATCTGTTACTGCGAGTGGGAGGGGCGGGTTTCCGTTGTCATCCGGCGAAGACCGGATGACGTCAATGATGCAGGAGGCGGCGGATCATGACCGCCAGGTGCAGGGCGAGGATGGTGTCGCCGTCGCGGAGGTCCACGTCGAGCACTTCCTCGATCCGGGCCAGCCGGTGGTAGAGCGACTGGCGTTCGATCTCGAGGGTGGCTGCCGTTTCGGTCTTGCGGCCACCGCTGTGCAGGTACGCCTCCAGCGTGTCCAGCAGGTCGCGGCCCCGTTCCCCGGGCAGTTCACGAAGGGGGCCGAGGCGCTCGTCACTGAACTGGAGCAGTTCCGGGGTGCCTCGCATCGAAAGCAGCAGCTGGCCGATCTCGGTCCGGCTCGCGTCATGCCAGGCACGGACCGGGCCGGCCGCCCCCGCCTCGGCCGCGAAGCGGGCCCGGACCAGCGCCGGCGAGAGTTCCTCCCAGCTTCCGGCCGCACCGCCGATCGCCAGCGCCACCGCGGCGGGATCGATCTCATGCCGGTTGAGGACGCCGGCGAAGCGCCGGGCCAACCGTTCCCGAGAGGCGACGTCATCCGGTTCCGACCCCAGAGTGCCCCGGTCGAGCACGCCGAGCACGCAGTTGCCCCGTGACCCGAGCAGGGCTGGCCGGTCCGGTTCCGCCATCGCCGCCCGGATCGCCGGCAGCAGGGACGCCCAGGCTTTCTCGTAACCGAGGTCATCCTCGATCGCGCCGGTCCGCCAGACCGCCGCGACCGGCACCAGTTGGCCGTGGCGGCGCGGGAAACCGAGCGTCGAGGCCCGCCGGGCCGCGGCCAGCGGCTCCATCAGGCCGGCCGCCAGTTCGAAGAGCAGGTTGCCGCGCGAGCGGGCCCGGAGCTCCGCCTCCTCGCCCCCGCGCATCAGGCCGAGGCCGACCGCGACCGAGGCCCGTTCGAGGGCGATCGGGGTGAACCGGTCGAACTCCGCGTCAGTCTGCAGCGCGATCACCCGGCCCCAGCTCCGGCCGCGGACCATCACCGCCGCCGCCATCGCGCCCTCGGCCTCCCCCGGGTTGCGATCCGACCACTTGAGGCCAGACCACGTATCGACCACCTCGTCTTCGCGGCGGGTGACCGAACCGAGGGCGACCAGTTCTCCCCGCGCGTCTTCCAACACGACCGGGTTGCCGATCCGCCTCGAGACCTCGGCCAGGATCGATTCCGCCGCCTCGCCCTCCAGCACCAGCCGGTCGAGGCTGCGATGGAGCTCCTCGCCGCGTCGGGCGAGCGCGTGGCCGGAATCGAGCAGGTTGCCGTTGACCACCTCGGAGACCTCGACGAAGCGGATGCCCCGGCGGAAGGCGACCATCGGGATGTGTCGACGGTTGGCCTCGTCGACCAGGGCCTTGGGCAGCTCCCGGCTCCAGGCGAAGCCGAGCTCGACCGCGATCCCGACCGCGCCCTCGGCCTCCAGGTCCCGCACGAAGCGCCGCTGCGCGGCCGCGTCCTCGCCGATCGAGACGCCGGTGGTGAGGATCATCTCGCCGCCCCGGAGCAGGTCGGACACGTCGGGCACGTCGAGGGGATGGACCCAGCGCACCTCGGCCCCCAGCCCTTCACGGCCGGCCACGAGTTCGGGCAGCCCGGCCTTGACGATCGGGAGCTCGATGAATTCGGAGACGGTCAGCGACTGCGAGGCCATGCCTCGAATCGTGCCAGATGCCGGGTGACTAGCTGCGCTTCTTGCGCTTGCGACGCTCGCCCTGCGGTCCGTCGTCGGATCTGTCGGGGGCATCTTGCGCGTCAGGCGCATCGAGGGCATCGGGAGCGTTGACAGCGCCGCGAGGATCGGGATCGTCCGGGTCCAGTTCGTCAGCGGTGCCTTCGATGACGTCTTCGTCATCGTCGTCATCGTCGCCGCCGAATCCCGGATCGCCCGGTTTCGGCCAGGGTCTCGCCTCGCCGGAAGCCCAGGCCGGCGGTCGCCCTCCCGGCACCCAGCCGGCCAGCAGCAAGCCGGCGTAGATGAACCAGATCAGGGTGAAGAGCGTGAAGAAGGCGAAGACCACGCCCAGCGCGATGCCGAGCGAGCCCCAGAACCGGGTCAGGAGCCCGGTCCTCATGGCCCAGAGCGAGACGTAGACGACGGCGACCGTGAAGCCGAGCAACCCCGCCAGGCTGATCCCCGTTTCGAGCGGGGCCAATGAGGCTGACCCGCGGATGTCCTTCGCCTCTTCGTCTTCACAGTCGCTGGTGAAATCGGAGCGCTCTTCGTCGGTGACCGCGCCGCCCGTGTCGGAAGAGCCGGTCGCCTCGGTCTGGTCGGCAACCTTGTCGGCCACGCATTTCTCGATCGTCGCGTGGTCGACGTCCTTGAAATCGGTGGCCGCCTGCAGGATCGAACCGGCACTGACCATGCTGCCGGCGCCGATCAGGATCGGGGCGATGACCATGACCCCGATCAGGGCGCGGCGCACCTGGGGCGCGCGGGCGGCAGCGGCCCGGAAGAGGAAGACCAAGGGGACCGCGAGCAGCGACCAGCCGAGGAATTGGCCGAAGCTGGCCAACAACAGGCCAGACCGGTCGCCATCGACCTCACGCAACCGCTCGGCCAGGCCCGATGCGGCCCGGACCGCGGCCGAGGAATCGCTGTACGTAGCGAGGATGACCGCGACCCCCATCACCGACGCGATGCCGGCGACCAGGGACCAGCGCTTCTCGCGCTCGAGTATCTGGGCTTTGGGAGTCATTTGCGAAATGCCGGACCGGAACCGGCCGGAGGCCAGCGAAGCCTACCGGCGCTCAGGCCGCGGGGCTTTCCTGATCGTCCTCGTCACGGACCGGGTAGTACTCGTAATCGACCGGCTCGGCGATGCGGGAGATCCGCTCACCGACCGAAAGGACGAGGTCGAGCAGGGGTGAAACGGCGACGATCGCCGATTCGATCTTCCCGGCGGCAGGGTCAGGTGCATCCATTGGTCAATACGCTACAGAGACCTTGGCCGTGAATCTCCCCCACGTTCCCCTCGAAGCCGGGGCCAGCCCCGAGAACCCGCCCTGCCCGGCCTGCGGCGAGCCGCTCTTCCCCTGGGTCGGCATGCCGGTCGCCTCGGGGATCGCCCACCGCTGCGAGGCCTGCGGGCTCGGCGTGCTCAGTCACGGCGAGAAGTTCGACTTTCCGCGTAGAGCGGGCGAAGACGAGGCGGAGGCACCGGTGGGGGGTGCCCCCGGCCGGACTTCGCCGGGAGTTCCGGGGACACCCCCCACCGGCACCTCCGCTGACGTAGTCGTCGACAATTCATTCGATCCCGGGACGGCTGAGGATGCGCTCGCTGAGTTGGAGTTGGATCGGGATGGGGATGGCTCTTATCTGTTCGACAACCGGGCTTCGTTCGCTTGCTGGCTGACCGGTGGGGCCTGGGCCGGGTTGGGCACCGACCGTCGTTACCGGTTCACGCCCCACGCGGTCACCGACCTGGTCGCGAGCCGCGACCAGGTGGTCACCCGGACCCGGCAGCGGCCGCTGCGTGGCATCGCGGTCATGTGGCAGTCGGGGTTGAACATGTTCACCTTCGGCCAGAACATCGTCATGGGCGCCTTCGGCAAGGCGCACAGGGTCGAGGGCGACCGGCCCTGGAAGCGTGGGCTCGACTGGTTCATCTCGATCGCCGTGGCGATTCCCGCGATCGTCGTCGCCGTCCCGTTCGAGCTGATCGCGATCCTCTTCCGGCGCGGCGCCGCCAGCAGAGCCGAAATCCAGGTTCTCTGAGCAAGCATCCGCATGTCATCCGGTCTTCGCCGGATGACCACGGAAACCCGCCCCTCCCACTCGAAGCAAAGGATGGTTGGGAGAGGCTCCGCTAGGTGAGCAACTCGGGGACGGCTTGGATTCCGTCGCGGTTTGCGTGGACCGTTTCCGCGCCGGGGACCCGGTCGGCCACCGCTTCGGCGGCCCGTCCCAGCAGGGCCGGGGTCGAAGGCAGGGTGACCACGGTGACCTCCGATTCGAGCCCGGCCAGCCGGACCGGGTCCAACGGCCAGGCCGGGACGGCAGGCAACTCGACCAGGAAGGACCGGGCCGCAGCCGGACCCCGATCGGCGTAGTCGGCGAAGCGCTCGGCTCCGATCCCGAGGGTGTGAAGCCGACCCGCCAGGAACAGCTCGTATGCCGCTTCTTCGCCGCCCTCAGCGGCGGCCGCCCGGATCGCCTCGACGTCGGCCGACATGCCTTCGGTCGCGGCGCTGACCGCCCCGAAGACCGGGGGCTCGACCAGGAACGCGCGGGCGACGAGCGCCGGTTCCGCCAACGCCATCTCGAGCGCCACCACGGCGCCGAAGCCGAGGCCGACCAGGGTCGCGCCTTCGATCCCGAGCTCCTGCATCAGCGACGAGATCTCGATCGCCTGCTCGGGGATCGAGGTGCGACGGTACTCATCGGCCGGAACCGACTGGCCCCAGCCACGGCGGTCCGGGGTGATCAGGCGCCAGGATCCGGCCAGCGAGCCGACCGCCTGGTCGAAAACCGACGAGTCGGTACCGGTGCCATGGATCAGCAGAACCGGGGAGCCTTCTCCCCGGTCGATGAAGTGGAGTTCGTTCAGCGGAGTCCCTGGCGGGCTTCCCGGACCAGGGTCACGGCCTCGGGAAACACCACGCGGATCGCATCGCGGACCTGCATCGCCTGCTCGTCGGAGCTGCCGTTGAGGTCGAGACGGCCGATCGAGGCGACGGTCATCTCGACGGCGAGCCTGATCGCGTTGTCGGCCCAGGCGACTTCCTGGGAGGACTGCATCTGGTCTGCCATCTCCTGCATCCGCGCACGGAGCTCGTCCGGGTCGCCAAACATGTTGAACGGGGAACCTTCCATGAGACCAATCTAGCGCCCTCGGGGCGTCGGGTCGGAACTTGGGGCGATCTCACGGCCGCAGAGGCGCCCTGTTGCACAATCGTTGCGGTTGTCGAGCCACATGTGAGCAAATTCTCCGTAGCTTCGGACCATGCTCCGCCTCGGACCTTCAGCGACCCGTGGATCGGCGACCGTCGAACAGGTCGGCGTGGTCCTGCTCCTGGCCGCGACCTTCGCCGGGCTGGTCGCCGCTTGCCTGGCCGGGCTGGTCGAACCGCCCGGTCACGGGCTCGGGATCAGGATCGCCAACCGGATCGCCTGCGGCCCCCGTGAGCCCGGCGTCTGCCGCCAGCATCCGGCGGTCTCGGCCTACGGCTGGGACGTGGCCCGGGCCGTGCGCTGGCTGGCCCCGGAGCCGACCGCCCGCAACGGCCCGGGCGGCGAAGCCGTCGGGCCGGTCGATTTTCGCTACTGCCAACGACCGAGCTGCGCGGTCCCGGCCGGGGAAGCCGGACTGACCACCGCCAACCGCCGGCTCACCCTGTTCACCGAGGTCAGACGGCTGGGTTCTGCCGAGTCCGGTGCCGGCCGGACGACCTGGGAGATCGCGTACTGGTTCTACCGTCCCTCCCTGGGCTGGCAGCGAGTGGTCCGCCGGGCCGGGCCGGCCGAGATCGAGGCGGCCTCCGGAACCCGTCTGCTGCTGGAGGACAGCCCGCGCCTGGTGCCGCTGGAGATCCTCCCGGGCCGCAACCACTACGACCTGCCGCCGGGTGACGAACCGCCCTGGCGCTGGAAGGTGAAGCCGACCTATGACGGCTGGTCGGCCTGAGCCTCACCAGACGACCTTGTGTTCCTCCATGACGCCGGCTCCGTCAGCGAGTTCGATTCCGTCGAGGGTTCCGGTGAAAGTGCCGAAGCGGTGCACGTAGTCGGAGCGGACCAGCCAGAAGTTGTCGTGACGGCGGCGTTCGGCCTCGCCGAACTGGAACCGAAGCCCGGTTCCCGGGTTCCCTTCCCCGCCTTCGGAACGGACCGCATCGAGTCCCTCGAACTCGACCGGGGCGGGTTCATGGGGCACCCCGTCGATCCAGATCGCCCGTTCGCTGCTCGTCACCGAGTCGTTGATCCCCTCGGTCAGGTTCCAGCCCAGGGCCCGGCCGTCGACCGATTGGCCGATGCCCGCGGACCAGCTCCATTCCACGTTTCGCTGGTGATAGCCGGCGGACTCGTCGTCCACGCCGAAACCCTCGACCTGGTGGGTCTCCCCGTCCAGGACCACCCTGCCCGTCACCGGGACCCCGGCCCGTTTCCGGGTCCAGCCCCAACCGCGGCCGCTCGGGGAGACCACCTCGATCGGCTCGCTCTCGCCGAACCGGAGCGCGGCCCGCACGTTGCCGGTGCGGATCTCTACCACCGGCCCGTCGAGCACGACCTCGGGGCCGCCGGGCCGCAGCCTCGTGTGCTCCCAGACCTTGCCCTCGACCCGGTCCCAGACGGACCAGAAGGTGTGGTTCGAAATGCCGATCCGAACCACGCCGGCGCAGAGCATGATCTCCTCACCGTAGAAGCCGACATAGCGCCAGCGTTTGCGCATCAGACCCTTGTGAAGCAGGGGTTGGCGGGCCGGGGGAATCGGAAGATCGGGGCGACCGGGACCGGGACCGCGCCACGAAAGCGCCTGGCCAGCCCGGTCGTCAGCCGTGGCGGAAGGGATCGTGCCTGCCATTCCCGGTTACACTACTCCGCCGTGTCTGAAACCGCCGATACAAACGTGACCGCCCCCGAGGCCACCTACGACCCCGCCGACGATGCGATGTGCTCGCGCGCCCGCGAGCGTTTCACTTCGGATCGCAACCGTCGCCTGCCGCGCCGCAAGAGCAAGACGGCGACCCTGCCGAACATGATCATCATCGGCGGGCTCAAGTGCGGGACCACCTCGATCCACCACTACCTCGGTCTGCATCCCGAGATCCACATGTCGAAGCCGAAGGAACTCAACTTCTTCGCCGCCGAACAGAACTGGGATCTCGGCTTCGACTGGTACGAGAACCGCTTCGACTCGACCGTCAAGATCAACGGCGAGTCCTCCCCGCATTACACGAACCGGCCCCGTTTCAACGGCGTCGCCGAGCGGATCCACAAGCACGTTCCCGACGTCAAGCTGATCTACATGGTGCGCGACCCGATCAAGCGGATCCTCTCCCACTGGGTACACGCGACCGGTGCCGGCTATGAGACCCGTGAGTTCGTCCCGACCCTCGAGCTCCCGGACACGGCCTACATCCAGCGCTCGCAGTACTGGATGCAGCTCCAGCCCTACCTCGAGTACTTCGACCGCGACCAGATCGAGATCATCACCCAGGAGGATCTCGGCAAGAAGCGTGACGAGACGATGAAGCAGGCCTTCAGCTTCCTCGGGGTCGACGAGAACTTCACCTCCGAGCAGTGGGACCGTCAGTGGGAGAAGTCCTCGGCCAAGCACGACGACAAGTACCAGTTCATGGAGAAGCTGATCAAGCTGCCGGGATTCCGGGCCTTCGACCGTAACTTCGACCGGCTGCCGGAATCGATGCGCTGGATGGTCGAGAAGGTGGTCCACGACCCGGACAAGCCCCCGGCCCCGAAGCCGGAGATCCCGGACGACCTGATGGAAACCCTGAAGGGCCGCTTCCGCGACGACGTGGCCGGCCTGAAGGAATGGTCCGGCCGCGATTTCGACGGCTGGTACGACTACTCCTGATCCGGATCACGGGCGAGCGGGCAGATAACGTAGCCCCATGCGTCGCCTGATCCCGGACCCCGGTCCGACCGACCTGGAAACGGAAATCGAGGCCTACCGGCCGCTCGAGGACCCGCCGGAAGGCCGGCCCCGGGTGGCCGTCAACATGGTCACCACGCTGGACGGCCGGGCTTCCCTCCAGGGTGACACCAAGCAGCTCGGTTCGAGCGCGGACACCGAGCATCTGCTCGCCCTCCGAACCCGTTTCGACGCGGTGATGATCGGCGGCGGGACGATGCGGGCCGAGCGCTACGGCCGGATCATCTCCCGGCCCGCGTTCCGCGAGCAGCGCCGGAGGGCCGGGCTCGAGGGCGATGCGCTGGCGGTGATCATCAGTGGTGATCTCGACCTCCCCTTCGACGCGCCACTGTTCACCGACGGCAACGGCAGGGTGCTGATCTTCACCCGCAAGAGGACGGCCCCGGAGACCGCGACCCCGGTCGAGCTGGTCACGATCGACGGGCTGATCGACAACGCCGACGTGCTGGCCCACCTGCGCCGGGAGGAAGGGGTGCGAGCGCTGCTCTGCGAAGGCGGACCGCATCTGTTCGGCCAGTTGGTCGCCGGCGGCCTGGTCGACGATCTGTTCCTGACCATCACCCCGGTCGCGATCGGCGGCGATGCCCCCCACATCCTCGAAGCGAACCTCCCCGAGCAGTCACGTTTCGAGCTGGTCGGCCTGACCGAAGCCGAGGGCGACCTCTTCGCGCGCTACGGCATGGCTTGACCCGGTTGCGGCTTTCTACGAGCCTTTCCCGTCCTGGAGCGCTGCAACACTTCGGCGGGTAGTAGCGTCCCGGCCATGGATTTCGAAGCCGGTTCGGAAGTTGAAGGGCTCCTCGAGCGTGTCCGTTCGTTCATGGACGAGCACATCTATCCGCGCGAAGCAGAGCTTCACCAAGCGCTCGACGACGAGGTCAAGGCCGGGGTTCCCTACCCGGTCGCCCTGGTCGAGATCCGCGAGCAGGCCAAGGCGGCCGGCCTCTGGAACCTCTTCCTGCCGGACGAGGAGTACGGCGCCGGCCTGAACAACTGGCAGTACGCCTTCCTCTGCGAAGAGATGGGCCGCAGTCCACTGGTCGCCCCGATGGCCTTCAACAGCGCCGCGCCCGACACCGGCAACATGGAGATCCTGCTCGAACACGGCAGCGACGAGCAGAAGGCGAAGTACCTGGCGCCGCTGGCCGGGGGCGAGATCCGCAGCTGCTTCTCGATGACCGAGCCGGATACCGCCGGCTCCGACCCGACCGGCCTCGCCGCCCGGGCCGACCTCGATGGCGGCGAGTGGGTGATCAACGGCCACAAGTGGTTCACCTCGGGCGCGGTCGGGGCCGAGTTCGCGATCGCGATGGTCAACACCGAGCAGACCGAGAACCCGTACGCGAATGCCTCGATGATCATCGTCCCGACGGACAATCCGGGCTTTGACCTGGTCCGGCCGGTGCCGGTGATGGGGCACGACAAGGGCCCCGGCCACTGCGAGATCCGCTACGAGGACTGCCGGGTGCCGGAGGAGAACCTGCTCGGCGCCCGGGGTGCCGGCTTCGTGGTCGCCCAGGACCGGCTCGGCCCCGGACGCATCCATCACTGCATGCGGGCGATCGGCACCGCCGAACGGGCGCTCGAGCTGATGTGCCTGCGGGCGGCCGACCGCGAGGCCTTCGGAGGCCCGCTGGCCGACAAGCAGTTCGTCCAGGACTTCATCGCCAAGTCACGGATGGAGATCGACCAGGCCCGCCTGCTCTCCCTGAACGCCGCCTGGAAGATGGACACGGTGGGCAAGCATGCCGCCCGCCAGGAGATCTCGATGATCAAGGTGGTTGCCGCGAACATGGTCATGGACGTGCTCGACCGGGCGCTGCAGGTCCACGGTGCGCTCGGCATGTCCGACGACACGCCCCTGGCCGCGATGTGGCGCTACAGCCGCATGCTGAAGCTGGCCGACGGCCCTGACGAGGTCCACAAGATGGTCATCGCCAGAAGGGAAGTTGGCCGCTTCCTGAAGAAGCGGGCAACCGCCGAAGCCTAGGAAAGCGCTCCGGCGGCCTCGCTTCTAGCTGGACTGGGTTTCGACGGCCGTGCCGTCGCCGCCCTGATCGCCGTCGGGCGCCTGGCCGCCCTGCGGGAGGTCCGGCATGTCGACGCCGCACTCCTCCATCGCCGACTGGAGATCCTGCATTCCTTCGGGCACCTGACCGCCGCCTGGAGGTCCGGTCGCTCCGGAAGCGCCGGTCGCGCCGTCCGGCGGGGTCATGCCTTCTGGCGGCTGGCCCTGCGGCATGTCGCCGTCCTGGGGCGCGTCACCGCTGGGAGCTTCCGGCAGGGTCACGCCGGCCTCCTCGAGGCACTGCTTCTGGTCGTCGGTGAGGCTGGCGAACATGCCGCCCGGCCCGCCGGCCTGTTCGGTCGAGGTCGAGTCATCCGAGCTCGAGTCGGAACCGCCGCAGCCGGCGATGAAGACCACCCCGGCCAGCAGGGCCACGATGGCCAGGCCGGTGATCCCGAATTTTTTGATGCTTCCGTTCATGTTTATTTCTCCTTTTGAGGTCTGGTCACTGGCCTGAGCCGGTCGTGTCGCCGCCGGGGGCCGACATGCCCGAAGGCATGCCGCCGCCGAATGACGGCATCGCGGACTGGACGCCGCTCTGTGTCGCGGTCACATCGGTCGCCTTCACGGCTCCCGCCTTGTTCTTCTTTCCGGTCACGGTGACCGTGTCACCGGGGTGAAGCTGGCTCGCCTTGGCTTTCGCGTTCCTGGTGACCGTGGCCTTGCCCGCCTTCACCTTGATCGTGGTCCCGTCGGAAGTCTCGACGTAGAGCACGTCGCCCGCGACACTGGTGATCTCGCCTTGAGTCGAGTCGCCACCGGAGCCGGCGGCGCCCGGGAAGCCGCCCATTCCCGACCCAGAGTCGGAACCGGCCGACATCGAAGGCATTCCCGCGGGCAGGCCCGAAGCAGCCGAATCATCGTCGCCCTTCAGCTTTCCGCCCAGCCAGAAGGCGACCACGGCGATCAAGATCGCGCCCAGGGCCAGGTTTACCGGCGTGTTCAGTTTCCGCTTCGGCCGCCTGGGCCGGCGGACGCTGCTTTCGGTTGCTGCTTCGCTGCTCATTTGTCTTCCTTTTTCATCGCTGCTTGCTCATTCAAATCTCAGGGCGTCGATCGGCCTCAGCCGCGCGGCCCGGCTCGCCGGGTAGGTGCCGAAGACGAGTCCGGAAAGGGTCGCCGCGGCGAAGGCGAGGATGACCGCGTAGGTCGCGACCACCGGCTGGACCCCGGCGATCTCGAACCGGCTGCCGATCAGCCCCGCCGCGACCCCGACCACCCCGCCGAAGCCGGAGATCAGGACCGCCTCGGTCACGAACTGGGCCATGATGTCGCTGCGCCGGGCGCCGATCGCCTTGCGGATGCCGATCTCCCTGGTCCGCTCGGTGACGCTGACCAGCATGATGTTCATCACGCCGATGCCGCCGACCAGCAGGGAGATCGCGGCCACCGCGCCGAGCAGGGTGGTGAAGACCGAGTTCGATTCGTCCGAGGCTTCGAGCACCGACCCCTGGTTGATGATCGAGTAGCCGGGGTTCGACGGGTCGGTCACGTCAAGCTCCTCGTTGAGGATCGAGGTCACCTGCGCCTGCGCGGCATCGAGGGTGTCGCGGGAGGTGGCCTGGACGACGATCTGGTCGACCGCTCCGTAGCCGGCCAGGGTGTCCTGCACCGCCTTGTACGGGGCCATGACCACGTCATCCTGATCCTCGCTTCCGTTCGAACCCTTCGATTCGGTGATCCCGATCGCCTGGAAGCTCACCCCGTTGATCTGGATCATCGAGCCGACGCCGCCGCCGGTGGCGAAGAGATTGGCCGCGACCGTGGGGCCGATCACGGCAACCCGTTCGCGGCTCTTGACCTGCTCCTCGGTGAAGCCGGTGCCCTGGGCGATCGCGTACCCCTTCGATTCCAGGTAGGAAGGCGTGGTTCCGACCATCTGCGAGGGCTCGTAGCTGACCTCGTCGCTGACCAGGGTGGGGCTCGAAACGTTGATCACCGGTGAAGCCGCGAGGACGTCCGGAGCCAGGGCCTTGTCATTCAACGCCTCCGCGTCTTCGACGGTCAGCGAGGAAGCCGAGGAAGACGCGCCGGGCATGATGCCGCCCGCGGTCGAGGTGACCTGCAGGACGTTGGTGCCCAGGCCCTCGATGCTCGACGCCACCGCCTGCGAGGAACCCTTGCCGACCGCGACCAGGATGATCACCGAGGCAACCCCGATCGTGATGCCGAGGATGGTGAGCGCCGCCCGGAGGCGGTTGGCCGCAAGACCTGCGGCGGCGATGCGGACCGTCTCGGTGAACCCCATCAGGCGACACTCTCGAGAACTTCGTTTCGGTAGTCGGCGGCGATCAGGCCGTCCTCGACCCGGATCACCCGTCGGGCCCGCGCCGCGACGTCGTCCTCGTGGGTGATCAACAGGACGGTCCGGCCGTAGTCGTTCAGGTCCTGGAAAATCTGGAGGACGTCTTCGGTCGAGTGGGAATCGAGGTTGCCGGTCGGCTCGTCGGCCAGCACGATCGAAGGCTCGGTCACGATCGCCCGGGCGATCGCCACCCGCTGCTGCTGGCCGCCGGAGAGCTCGGCCGGCACGTGGTCGAGCCGGTCGCCCATGCCGACGCTTTCGAGCGCGATGGTAGCCATTCTCCGGCGCTCGCCCTTGCCGTACCCGGCATAGGCCAGGGGCAGCTCTACGTTGGCCAGGGCGGTCGTCCTGGGAATCAGGTTGAAGCCCTGGAAGACGAAGCCGATCTTCTGGTTGCGGAGATCCGAGAGTCCGTCCTCGTCGATGTCCCGCACGTCGGTGCCGTCGATCCGGTAGCGGCCGGAGGTCGGCGCGTCGAGGCAGCCGATCATGTTCATCAGGGTCGACTTGCCGCTGCCCGAGCTGCCGACGATCGCCATGTACTCGCCTTCTTCGATCGAGAGCGTGATCCCAGCGAGGGCCCGAACCTCGTGCCCGCCCAGGTGGTAGACCCGGGTCAGGTCGGTGAGGTCGATGACCGGTGTCGCCTTTCCCGGGGCGTCCATCATCCGCCTCCCGGGAAGCCGGCGGGCGGTTCCCCGCTCGGCATGCCGCCACCGGAGGGGAAGCCTCCTCCGCCGCCGAAGCCGCCACCAAAGCCGCCGGCCGCATCATCACCGCCCGCGTCCATCCCGGTGCTGCTCACCGTGGTCTGCGGGATCACGACCGTGTCACCGGCTTCGAGGCCGGAAACGATCTCGGTGGTGCTGTCACCGGCCAGTCCCGTCTCGACGGTCTTGGTCTCGGTGTCGCCGTCCGAGTTCACGACCTGGATCGAGCTGCCGGTCAGCGCCTGGTTGGGCACGGTCACCACCCCGGAGACCTGGTCGATCACGATCGAGACGCTGGCCGACATGCCCGGCTTCACGTCCTCGGAGTTCTGGGTGATGTGGACGGTCACCGGGTAGGTGACGACGCCACTGCTGTCCGTGCTGGCCAGCAAGCCGACGGTGCTGACCCTCGCGGCAAGCTGCTCGCCGTCGGCCGACTCGATCGTCACGGTGGAACGCTGGCCGACCTGAATCTGGTTGATGTCCGCCTCGGAGACGTCAACTTCCATCTCGAGCGAGTCGAGCTGCTGGATCACGGCGAAGGCCGAGCTGTCGGAAGAACTCGATGAACTCGAGGTGGCCCCCATCGCTCCGGTCGCCGAATCGTCGCTCGAGGTACCCGAGGACGACGAGCTTGAGGTCGCATCGCCGCTGACCGTGTCACCGACCGCTCCTTCGAGGGAGACGATGGTGCCCGAGTAGGGAGCCCGGAGCGTGGTGGCCCGGAGGTCCTCGCGAGCGCTGCGGAGGTCGAGCTTGGCGCTCTTGATCGCGGTCTCAGAATCCTCGGTGCTGGTGGTGCCACCGGTGGAACCACCGCTCATGCTGCCGGTGCCACCTCCGGACATCGACCCTCCCGAGGGGACCGAGCCGTCCTCACCGGTGGTGCCGCCCGGGGTGCCGCCGTTTTCGCTGCCGCCGCCATCCGAAGGACCGACCGGACCGGTCGCACCGGTGGCGCCGGTGTCGCCGGTCGGGCCGGTCTCGCCGGTCGGCCCAGTTTCTCCCGTGGTCTCCAGAATCGTGCCGTCGTCGGCCATGACCGAGATCGTGTCGTTCGACGATCCGCCGTAGTACACGGCCGTGCTGAGCCCCATGTCCTGACCGTCGGCGTACGAGACGCCGGTCGTGGTCGAAGTGGTCGTCTCGCCGTTCTCGGCCGCTTCGAGGTTGTTCTCGGCTTCTTCTACGGCGAGCGCGGCTTCGCTGCGATCGAGCTGGGCGATCGCCTCGCCCTTCTTGACGTGGTCGCCTTCCTCGACGTAGACCGCGACGACCTTGCCACTGGTCTCGAAGTTCAGGTCGGCCGCCTTGGCCGATTCGATCGAACCACTGCCGGTCGAGGTCAGCTCTACTACGCCCTTGGCCGCCTCGACCTTGGTCTCCTGGGTTTCTCCGCTGGCGCTGTCGCCACCGCTGAGCGCGATCGCCAGGAGCACGATCAGCAGCAGCCCTCCGAGCAGCCAGGTCGCCGGGTCGATCCGGGAAAGGTCGATCGTGTGGCCGCGAACCCGGAACGAGGGCAGGTGGGCCGACCGGAGGGGGAGACGACGCCTGAGGGACTTCAGAGCAGGGGAAATTCTTGGTTTGGACATCGGCGTCAACCCTGTCGGCCGAAGCTGGGATTCACCTGAGATCCCGCCCAGAATTCGCCGGGTCCGGCAACTCTCAGCACTCACTCAGCGATCTCCGAGGTTCGGACTCCAGCATGGGCTCGGCAACCGACCGAAGGAGAATCGTGGATACCGACCTCAAGGAAAATCGACCGAGCCTGAGCACCCGCAGTCGCAAAGTCGCCTGCGTGGCGACCCTGACAGCGGCCGGACTCAGCTTCGGGCTCGTCGCCTGCGGCGGCGGCAGCGCAACCGACGCTGCCGCCCAGGCGGAGACGACCGCCCAGGCACAGACCCCGGCCGATGCCTCGGCCTCGACCGGATCGACGGGCGCGACCGGATCGGCCGGCCAGGCATCGCAAGGAATGCCGCCAGGTGGTCCCGGCGGGGGCATGGAGCTCACGGCGAAGCAGGAGAAATGCCTGGCCGAGCAGGGTGTCGAGACACCCAGCGGTGGCGACTCCGGCGACGGTTCGCAATCCACGCCGCCGGACCAGGGATCGATGCCCGATCAGGACGCGATGTCCGCCGCATTCGCGGCCTGCGGGATCGACCTGCCGGAGCCGCCCGGCGGTTCGGGCGATACGACTCAGCCCTCCGGGCAAGGCCCAACGAGCGGGGCTCCGGTTCGTGGATCCGACGATTGAAGATGGGGGCCGGGGTTGACACCCTGAGGCCATGCCTGCGCCCGATCCTCTCGACTTCATCGATATTTCCTCACGGCTCTCTGACGAGGAGCGCCTGATTCAGGACACGGTCTCCTCGTTCGTCGCCAATGAGCTCCTACCCGACGTCCCCGAGTGGTTCGAAGAGGCACGCCTGCCACGCGAGGTCGCGAACGGCCTCGGAGGCATCGGCGTGCTCGGGATGCACCTCGAGGGCTACGGCTGCGCCGGCTCGAGCGCGACCAGCTACGGGCTCGCCTGTCTCGAACTGGAGGCGGGAGACAGCGGGCTGCGCAGCTTCATGTCCGTGCAGGGCTCACTGGCGATGTTCGCGATCTGGCGTTACGGCAGCGAAGCGCAGAAGGAGCAGTGGCTGCCTCGCATGGCGCGTGGCGAGGCAGTCGGCTGCTTCGGCCTGACCGAGCCCGATGCCGGCAGCGACCCCGGTTCGATGCGCACGCGGGCTCGTCGCGACGGCGACGACTGGGTGCTCAATGGGCAGAAGATGTGGATCACCAACGGTTCGATGGCTGACGTAGCGGTGGTCTGGGCGAAGACGGATGAGGGGGTACGCGGCTTCCTCGTGCCGCGGGGAACCCAGGGATTCTCGACCCAGGACATTCACAACAAGCTCTCGCTGCGCGCATCCGTCACCTCCGAGCTGCTGCTCGACGATTGCCGCCTCCCGGGTGACGCACTCCTCAGCGATGCCGGCGGGCTCGGGGCGCCGCTCTCCTGCCTCGACGAGGCCCGCTACGGCATCGTCTGGGGAGCGATCGGGGCCGCCCGCTCCTGTTACGAAGCAGCCCGCGAGTACGCGATGACTCGCGAACAGTTCGGCCAGCCGATCGGCGGCTTCCAGCTGACCCAGGCAAAACTCGCAGACATGGCGGTCGAGGTAAACCGAGGCCTGCTCTTGGCCCTGCATCTGGGCAGGCTAAAAGACGAGAACCGGCTGCGGCCCGAGCAAGTGAGTCTGGGTAAGTTGGCCAACGTGAATGCCGCCCTCAACGTCGCCCGCCAGGCGAGGACGGTGCTAGGAGCAAATGGGATCACGCTCGAGTATCCGGTGATCCGGCACATGAACAACCTCGAATCCGTACTCACCTACGAGGGAACCGCGGACATCCACGCGTTGGTCGTCGGCGGCAGCGTGACCGGCATGCAAGCGTTCCGCGCCACCGCCAAGCGATCTGGCTAGAGGGTCTCGGTGGCCAGCGCGACGTACAGGGTGGCGATCACCGCCGGGTCCTTGAGCGATCCGCCGACTATCGTCTCGGCCTTGTCCAGCCGGTAGCGCAGCGAGTTCGGGTGTAGGTAGAGCGACTTCGCCGCCGCCGAGACGCTCTGCTGGTTGCGCAGGAAGGCGACGAGGGCGTCGTAGGCAAGCGGGTCCGATCTGAGGTCCTCGATCAGCGATCGGAGCCTCAGGCCAACACGGCTCCCAGCGCTCTCGGTGGCGATCAGTCCTCCCAGGTCGAGCTCTTCGAATGACATGACGGCGGATCCACCGTCCCGGAGGACCTGGTCGATCGCGACGATCGCGTCGCGCTTCGATTCACAGACGAGCGCAAACTCAACGATCTCGCGTCCGATCCCGATCACAAGCTCAGGCCAGAAACCGGGCAGCGGATCCAGCGCGAGCCCGATCGCCGAGCCGGAACCCTGCGCGAGCCCGATCAGCTCGCCTTCTTCCGTCGCCACGATCAGGTGGCGGAGGCCGGCGGCCGAGAGGGCTTCTTCGACACAGCCGAGAAGAAGTTCCGTGTCCTGCCGCTCGGATGCGGCGATCCTGGCGACCACGGCGCGGGTGGGTTGTCCGCGGTCGAGTCCGGCCGCGACGGCCTGGGCGCTCAGGGATTCTTCCTCGGCCCGATCCCGGGCCGGGCGTCTTTGCATCAGTCGCCGGACCAGGGCCTGCCGGTAAGCCGTCCGTCCGTCCCGCTCGATCTGCTCGAGCTGCCTGACCGCGGCGATCAGCGGTGCCGTGCTCCCGACGATCATCCGTACCAGGTTCCTGCTCTCGTTGCCCCAACCACGACGACGGCAGGCGACGAGCCAACCATGCCGGGCTTGCTTTCCGATCGGGGCCAACTGAGCGCCCCACTCGGGTGTGGATCTGCTCCGCGGATCGCGGGGGCGATCCTCGACCAAACGGCGGGCGACATCCGAAGGACTCCTGACTGACGACCTGATCACGGTCAGGTCCGCCCCGTAGACGGTGACCTCGGCCTGGAGCAGATCGGCCAGACGGGACATGATCACCGCTTCGGGATCGCCTTCGTAAAGCGAGCTGGACAGGTGCTCGTAGGCGAATGCCAGGCGCCGGCCGAGAGAGAGGTCGGGCGCGAACTCGAACTGCATCCCGTCGATATCACTGCCCGGCGTGTCCGGCCGGAGTTCGAGCGGGACGGTCATGCCGCTGGTTCCCAACCGGCGCTGCGGATCTCTGCCGTGTGCTGCCCGAGCATCGGGGGCGGGAGCTCGGTCCGGGGAGCCACGCCATTGATTCGGAACGGGGACTTGACCAGCTCCAGATCGCCGGCCACCGGGTGGAAGATCGAAAATACCGGTGACTCTCCCGCCGCCCCCGCGGCACGGATCGCATCCAGCACACCGCGGATCCGCCCCACCGGGACACCCGCTTCTTCGAGTCGGCTGATCCATTCGTCGGCCGATTCCTCGCGGAACCGCTCGGCCAGGATCGGGACCAACTCGTCGACGTGTTCGAGCCGATCCGAGTTGGTCGCGAAGCGCGGCTCCTCGCCGGCTTGGTCCAAGCCCATGGCCCTACAGAGCGAGCGGAACGTACGGTCGTTCCCGACTGCGACTGCGATCTCGCCGGAGGCGGTCTCGAAGGTCTGGTACGGCACGATGTTGGGGTGCGCGTTGCCCCAGCGACGCGGCTCCTCACCGGTTGCCAGCGAGTTGGCCGCAACGTTGACCATCGCCGCGATCCCGGCGTCCAGGAGCGAGACCTCGATCCGCTGAGCCCCTTCGCCTCGATCCCTGGCCCGGAGTGCCGCCAGCAAGGCGATGGTGAGCTGCTGACCCGCGATCACGTCGATGATCGCGACCCCGACCTTGGTCGGGGAATCGGATCCAGTTGCCGCCATCATGCCGCTCTCGGCTTGGGCGAGGAAGTCATACCCGGGGCGATCTGACGGGTGCCGGGCACTCCCGAAGCCGCTCACCGAGCAGTAGACCACATCGGGGTTCCGGCGCCGCATCTCTTCGAAGCCGACCCCGAGCCTTTCGGCCCTCCCCGGGAGGAAATTCTCGATCACCACATCGGCCTCGGCGCCCAGGTCCAGGGCGAGGCCGCGGTCGCCCGGGTCTGACAGATCCAGCTCGCAGCTCCGTTTGCCCCGGTTCAGGGCGAGGAAGTAGCTCGACTCTCCACCCTGGTAGGGAGGTCCCCAACCGCGCGTTTCATCGCCCTCGCCCTGGCGCTCGACCTTGATCACCTCTGCGCCGAGATCGGCCAGCAGCATCGAGCAATAGGGGCCGGCCAGGACCCGCGAGAGGTCGAGAACCCGAAGCCCTTCGAGCGGCCTCGGTCCCGCCGTTTCGGATCGAGACGGCGCCGTCACTACGTGGCCGCTTCCGGATCGTCCGCCGGGACCACGGGGGTCGGTCGGTCCTCCTCGTCGGCCGGGCCCTCGTCATCGGTATCGCGATGGCCCATGAGCCCCGACGGCCGGAAGATCATCACCGCGATCACGATGCAGGCGAGCACGATCGCGGTGACGCCGTCATGCAGCGTGGCGTGAATGGGGCCAAGGCCTTCTCCGTTCTCGAGTCGGCCCAGCATCTCCTGGATGGTGGAGATGAGCAGCGCCCCGACCACGGCACCCTCGAGCGAGTACAAGCCACCCACCACCAGCATGGCCAGCGTGGTGAACGTGATCTCGAAGTAGAAGTCGTCCGGTGAGAATGAACCGACGAAATGGGCGTAGAAAGCCCCGGCCAGTCCGATCAATGCGCCGCTGATCCCGAACGCCACGACCCGTTCCTTGGTCACGCTCACCCCGGCGGCGCGGGCGGCCGGCTCGTCGTCGCGGGACGCTCGCAGCAACAGGCCGATCCGGCTGCGTCGGAACCAGATCGCAACGAAGATCGCCAGGATCGCGCCGACCAGGGCAACCTCGGTGGTCGTCGTGACCGGCACCCCGATGAAGGTTTGGTTGCCGCCCGTGATCGAACTCGACTGGGTGATCAGCACGTTGGAGATGATCAGCAGTGAGAGGGTCGCGATACTGGCCGACAGACCCGACAGACGCATCAAGGGAATCCCGAGCAGGGCCGCTATCAGCCCCACCAGCACCACGACTATGACCAAAGCCGGCAAGGTGCCGAGGTGAAGCGAGGAGAGCCAACCGGGTAGATCGGGAAGCAGGAACTCCTTGCGAGATGCCTCCACGGTGATCAGTCCCGTCATGTAGGCGCCGAGCGCCATGAAGCTGATCTGACCGAAGGAGACCACGCCCGAGTTGCCGATCAGGATGTAGAGACCGACCACGATCATGACGTTGATTAAGGTCGTGATCACGAAGGACTCGACCGCGGGCGACCAGTTGCTGAGCAACTCAGCCGCCACGATCAACCCGACCAGGCCCAGGGCGAGTCGGGCTCGCCCGTCATGCCGCAGCGCCGATCGAACGGAACGGCTCCTCTTCTCATCCGCCATCAGACCCTCTCCTCCGCTGCTCGGTTTGCGAACAACCCCTGTGGCCAGGCGAGCAGCACCAGGATCACGAACGAGAAGACGAACGCGTCGCGATAGCTCACCACCGATTCAGGTAGCACGACCTGTAAGAGCACCGTGACCGCGCCGAGTGCGAAGCCACCGACGGCCGCACCGATCAGGCTGCCCATCCCGCCGATCACGGTCGCGACGAAGCCGATCAGCACCGGCTGCAAGCCCATGTACGGACTCACCGAGCCGGTGGTGGCAACCAGCAGCAGGGCGGCGATTGCGGCTAGCACGCCGCTCGCCACGAACGCTGCGACGATCACCGAATCGGCCCGGACGCCCATCAGGCGAGCCATCCGGAAATCCTCGGCGGCGGCCCGCATCTGGACGCCGAGCTCGGTCTTGCGCATGATGAAAACGAAGAGGATCAGCGATGCCGCCACGACGCCCAGGGTGACCGGCTCGACGATCGGGACCGAAGCGCCGGCGATGTCCACCGGCTCGGAGAGCGACGATCCAAACGAAACCCCCTTGGGACGGCGCCCGGCGATCCAGACCGCGATGTTCTGCAGCAGGATGCTCACCGCGAACGAGGTGATCAACATCGTGGTCGGGTCGGCCTCACGGACGGGCCGGAAGGCGATCCTCTCCATGAGGAAGGCGACGATGCCCACCGCAGCCAAGGTGCAGGCGACTATCAACGGCCACGGGAGGCCGGCGGTCAACAGGACGACGTAGCCACCGACCATCAACAGCTCTCCATAGGCGAAGTTGACGAGCCTCATCACCCCGAAGACCAGCGCGATGCCGAGTGCGATGACCGCATAGAGGCTGCCGGTCGCCGCCGCGTCGAAGATGTGCTGGAGCATCAGAAAGCCCCTCCTTCACCGAAATATGCGGCATCGAAATCTTCCTGCGACTTCAGGCTTTCGGCACTGCTGGCCGTCTCGACCTCCCCGTTGCTGAGGATGTACGCGTCGTCCGCGACTTCCAGGGCCTTGCCCGCGTTCTGTTCCACCATCAGTACCGTCATCCCTTCTTCCTTGAGCCGGACCAGCTCCTCGAATACGCCTTCGACCGTGAGCGGAGCCAGACCGAATGACGGCTCGTCAAGCAACAGAATGAGCGGCTTGGTCAAGAGCGCCCTGGCGATCGCCAGTTGCTGCGCCTCGCCGCCTGAGAGCTGGCTGGCGGGCGAGTCGAGCCGGTCCCTCAAGACGGGAAACCGGTCGAGCGTCCGTTCGTAGAGCGCCTCGTCACCTCCGCGCCTCCGGCCGGCGATCTGTGCCAACCTGAGATTGTCCGCAACGGTGAGAGAGAGAAAGTTGTGCCGCCCCTCGGGCACGATCGCGAGACCCCTACGGGCGATCGTCTCGGGCTTGAGCCCGGAGATCACTTCGCCCTCCAGCTCGACCGATCCCGCGGCCGGCTTCAGCAGGCCGGTGATCGTCCAGAGCAAGGTCGACTTTCCCGCGCCGTTGGGACCGATCACGCTGACCGTGCGCCCGCGCCGGACCTCGATGCTAACTCCGCGAAGGGCTCGCACCGGGCCGTAAGCGACGCTCAGGCCATCGACTTTGAGTATCGGCTGGTCATTCATGTTGCCCCCAGATATGCGGCGCGGACGTCGGGGTCATTCCGCACCTCTTCGGGTGTGCCCTCCATCAGGGTCTGGCCGCCGTCGAGCACGTGGATGCGCCGGCAGAGACGCATGATCACCGGCATCGAGTGCTCGACGATCACGACCCCGCACCTGCCCTCGTCGCTGATCTCCTGCACCAGGCCGACCAGCTCTGCCCGTTCCGAGTCATTGAGTCCCGCGGCCGGTTCGTCGAGCAGCAGGAACCGGGGCTGCGAGGCCAAGGCCCGTGCGATGCCGAGGCGGCGACGCAAACCGGCCGGAAGCGTCTCCGCCCGCCTCTGCGCGTATTCCCCAAGCCCGTAATGGCGGACCAGCGCGTCGGCCTGCTCGCCGGCCTCGGCCCGCGACGCGCCGACCGCGACCGCGCCGACCTCGACGTTTTCGCGAACCGTCAAGCGCCCGAACACCCGCGCTCCCTGAAACGTCCTCGCCACCCCTTTCCGCACCCATTGTTGGGGCGTCCACCGGGAACCGGTCTCGCCGTCCAGATGGACCTGACCCGCGGTCGGCCGTTGAAATCCGGTCAGAACGTTGAGCAAGGTCGTCTTCCCGGCTCCGTTGGGACCGATCAATCCCAAGAGATCACCCGTGGAGAGCGCCAGGGTGACGTCGTTCAACGCCCTCAGACCCCCGAAGTCGACGCTCACGCTCTCGGCGCGCAGTTCCGCGACGTGCTGTCGCGGAACTGCGTCGCCGGTTCGCGTTGCGGAGCCGGTATCCGAAATCGCCAACATCAACCTTCGAGAGTCGGCGGCTGTCGGATCTGCCACATCTGCAGGAAGCTGATCTTGCCGTTTTGGATCTGCATGATCCGCATCGGTCGATCGAGCGCGATGTGCGCTTCCTTCGTGTACGTGGTGTCGCCGACGATGGTCTTGACCTTCTTGAACTTCTCGAGGGTCTCGACCAGCTTGGAACTGTCCGTCGTGCCGGCCTCTTCCACGGCCGTCTTGTAGAGGTCGAGCAGAGCCGGGCCGAACAGCGAGTAGGACGTGTCCGGGGGCGCGCCGGTCTCCGACTTGATCTTGGCGACGAACTCGTTCACCCGCGGATCGGGGTCGTCGCCGAAGATCGAGGCGGCGGCCGGGTAGTAGAAGTCGGAAAGGTTCGGGACCGACTTCAACCAGTAGGTGCCATCGATGGCCATGTCCGAGAGGATCGGCTGATTGACCCCCGCTGCCCGAATCTGGCGCAGCCAAGTCGCTTCGCCTGGCGTCTGCGAGCAGATGTAGACGAACTCGGGATTGGTCTCCTTGATGTCGGTGATCGTCGATGCGATCGACGAGTCCTCATTGTGGACATCAGCGGTGTCTATGACGTTGCCACCAAGGCTCTTCCAACGGTTGAGGAACCCGGTGCAAGCGTCGATCGTGTAGGTGAAGCTCTTGTCGCGAATCACGTACGCGTTCTTCCACTTCTTCGCCATGGAAGCCCACTCGGCCATCACGTAGCCCTCGAGGTACACGGCCTGGCTCGGGGTGAACACGTACTCGCCGATGCTCTGGGGGCCGACCCTGGTGGACGCCTGACAGAGCGAGAAGGAGAGAATCCCCCGATCCTGGCCGACCGAGGCACCGGGAGCGGCGAGATCAGGATCGCAAGGAAGCAGCAGCAAGTCTGCCCCTTCGTCGATCACCGCATTGGCGGCGCGGGCCGCCTGATTGGTCTCGCTGCGCATGTCTCGAACGATGAACTCGACCTTGCGGCCGTCGATCCCTCCCTTGGCGTTGAGCTCATCAGCGGCAAGCTGCATCGCTTCGAGAGGCGGCTTGTCATAGGGCTCGTTGATGCCCGTCAGCGCCACAGCGGCTCCGATCGTGATCGGCCCCGAATCATCGTCACCCGATTCGGATGACCCGCAGCCGATCGCCAGTCCGGCCAGTAAGACCGCCATGAATGCAGACGCCACCAGCCGTGAAATCTTTGTCCTCTTTCCTACCCTCATTGAACTTCACCTCTCTAGTCGTTTCAACAAACCGAGCGGCCTCGTGGACGAGACCAATTCATCCAGGTTCAGACCGAATTGCCACCTTCCCCGGGATTCGAATCCCGTTCGACTACATGAATCCCGACATGCTCCAGGCACCGTTTGAGCGCGGTGACCAGTGCCGGGCCGGTGTGTCCGTGGTATTGCGTGTCAAGCCGGGTGATGACCGCGCTGACTTCGGTTCGGATCGACCGGCCTTCCACCACTCCGCGGAAAAACGCTCTCGCCGCGTTGGTGACCAGCGTGGCGTCGGCGGCGACGATCAGGTCGGTGCTGGTATCGATGACCAGGATCACACCGATCTGCTCCCATTGCGCATGGGAGGAAACCTTCTCCGGCAACCTCGCATAGCCCGATATGAGAACCAGGTTCTCGTCGGTCGCCACCCGGTCGCGCAACCAGTCCCACTCGCCGTTTCCGTTGTCCAGGTCAGGACGCATTCGCAGCTCCGGGCAGCAGGCTGTCGAGCACCGAGAAAGCCGACTCCAACGCCCCCATCGCGGTGTCTATCTCCTCGCGGGTGATCCTGAGCGGCGGCGCGATGGTCACCGTATTGGGCAGGAAGTTGAAAAGCAGCACCCCTTGCTTGGCGCACTCGTCGGCGATCAGTACTCCGGGTCTGAACTCAGGATCGCCGTCGACGCTCGGGGTGAGCCAGCGGTCGGTCGGGATCCACTTCTCGCCGGTTTCCGGATCCTTGACCAGTTCGACCGCGTAGGCGAGCCCGGTTCCGGAGAGACCGCCGGCCGAGGGATGCCGGTCGACCAGGTCCAAGAGCTTGGACTTGAAGTACTCGCCGACCTCCGCCGCGTGCTCGACCACCCGGTCTTCCAACATGATCTCGATGTTGGCGCTGACCGCCGCCGTGGCCAGCGGATGGCCGCCGAAGGTCGAGACGGCGGCCCAGCTGCCGCCGCGCAGGTACTCGGCGATCTCCTTTGACATCACCACTGCCCCGGCCGGCACGGACGAGCTCGAAAGCCCCTTGGCCGTGCAAAGAATGTCGGGGTTCACCCCGTAATGCTGGTAGGCCCACCACTTGCCGGTCCGGCCGGCACCGGCGATCACCTCGTCGTCGATCCAGAGGATGCCGAGGCGGTCGCACATCTCGCGCAGCATCTGCGGATACCCGTCGGGGACCAGCAACCCTCCGGCGCCGTAGTAGAGCTCGGTGATGATCCCGGCCACGTTCTCGACCCCGGCGGCGCGGATCGAACGTTCGGTCTGCTCGATCACCTTGCGCACCGACTCCTCGTCGGGACAGTCGATCGGCGCCGGAGCCGCGTGGAACTCGGGGTGCGGGGTCGGCACGGTCCTGACTTCGCCGGTCCTGGAGTCGTGAAACACGTTGCGTAGATAGGGCAGCGTGGTCGCGGCCGCGGCCGCGGTGGTCCAGCCGTGGTAGGCGTTCTCGGTGGTGAAGACCACGGGCCGGTTCTTGAACAGCCGGGCGATCAAGATCGCCATCTCGACCGCCTCCGAGCCGGAGCTCACGAACTTGGCGGCACCCGCCCAGGTCGGTTCTCCGATCGTGTCCTCGCAAAGAAGTTTCGCGGCGTAGCCCTTGCGCTCGTGACTTAAGACCTCGCAGACGAAATCGAGACCATCAACGGCCTCGTGAATGGCGGTCCGCAGACGAGGCTCACCGTGCCCCTGACCGACACACATGTACTGGCCGTGCAGGTCGAGCATCTTCTGTCCGTCCGCAAACTCGACCCAACAGCCAGAAGCACCGGTCACGATCTTCGGCTCATACTCCGAGGCTGCGGCCTCGAACGGAATCGAGTATTCGAGTTCCAGCTTTGCGGCATCAGCCGGCTCTACCCGCGAGAGCGGGTTTCCTTCAGCACTCATTCAGAGTCTCCTCCGGTCGTCGTGTCGGGCGAGAACCCGCCGACGAGCAGGCTCGGCCGCGCAATGTGGATGTCCTCTTCGCCTCGGTCAACAAGATTCACTCAGTACAGGCAGGTCGAATCAATAAAAGACCGGGATGCGCGTGCGTATCCCTGTTGCCTGTGCTGGATTCCCTCGTTCGCGGGAGCCTGACGACCCCTCAACTCAAGAAGAGCACGGCCCCAGGCTAACCAGCCGCCAATCGGCTGTCAAGTTGCCTGGCCTCAAGATCGTCGTCTGGACGAAGAGCGGCCCTGATCTTCGGGTAACCACCGATTGCCTCCACGGGCTCGCGGGCCGAGACTCCAGACCATGCGTCACGCCGTACCCGAGAGCCCGCCCGAAGGGATACATGTCGCCGGCCGGTGGCGACGGCGTGAGACGATCTCGCTGCCGAACCCAGCACTGCCCGCAGAGGTCTCGGACCTCTGCCCGGTCGCAGACCTGGACGATGTCGAAGACGCGGTAGCCGCGGCCACCGAGGCCGCGCCGGCCTGGAACGAGGCCGGTGCCTTCGCGCGCGGCGAGATCCTACGGCGAGCTGCTGTCCTCGTCTCCGAGAGGCGCGAGCTGCTGGCCGAGTCGATGACGCTCACCGTCGGCAAGACCATCCGTGACTCGCGCGCCGAGGTGAGCCGAGCCGCGGCGATCCTGCACCACTTTGCGGCCGAGGCCGGACAGCCGAAGGGGGAGGTCTATGAAAGTTCCGACCGGGACACGTTCCTGTTCACGGAAGAGTCCCCGCTGGGCGTCGTGGGCGCGATCACGCCCTGGAACTTTCCACTGGCGATACCTGCCTGGAAGATCGCCCCCGCGCTCGCGTTCGGAAACGCGATCATCTGGAAGCCGGCTGAGATCGCTTCCCGCTCCGCTCGGCAGCTGACCGCCATCCTGCTTGAGGCGGGCGTGCCTCCCAAGGCGCTCAATCTCGTCACCGGGCCGTCCAGCAACTTCGGTGACCGGCTCATTGCCCACCCGGGTCTGGACGGGATCACTTTCACGGGCTCCAACCAGGTCGGCGAACTGATCCGGCAGCGATCCGTCGCCAGTTCGCCTCGGCTGCAGCTGGAACTCGGTGGGAACAACCCCGCCATCGTCCTGGCCGACGCAGATCTTGAGTTCGCGGCCCGCACGATCGTGACCGGAGCAATGGGCCAGAGCGGCCAACGCTGCACTGCCACCCGCCGGATAATTGCCGTCGCGCCGATCGCCGAGAGAATTGGCCAGCTGATTGCCGCCGGGATCGAAGGGCTCGAGGTCGGGGATCCGCGGTCGGAAAGTTCGGACGTCGGCCCACTGTCTTCGGCTGCGGCCCAAGCCGAAGTCTCGGATCACATCGATCAGGCGATCGAGGAAGGCCACGAATTCTTGGCCGGAGGAAAGCGGCGCCGTCCAGATGACGGTTTCTACGTCGACCCGACATTTCTTTTCGACGTCGACGCCTCCGCGGCGATCGCCCGCGAGGAAGTGTTCGGGCCAGTCACCTCTCTCATCGTGGCCGCGGATACGGATCAGGCGCTCGACCTCGCGAACGACACTCCTTTCGGCCTCTCGGCCGCGGTGTTCACGGAGAACCTGCACGACGGGCTTGCGCTGGGACGACGGCTGGAGGCGGGCGTGGTCCACGTGAACGGACCCACCACCGGGGCCGAGCCCCATGTGCCCTTCGGAGGCAGGAAGGCATCCGGCGGCCACTTTCGCGAACAGGGGAGGGCGGCAAGACGTTTCTTCACCAAGGACAAGACCACCTACGTCTCACCCGGAGGTGAAAGGAAAGTTGAGTGAGCCAAAAGACGTGAAAGTCGGTGTGGTCGGTGCGGGATTCATGGGGACGGGTATCGCCGAATGCACCGCCAAGGCCGGATATCGAACCGTCGTCCACGAACCGGACGGTGGGGTATTGAGGCGATCGGAGCAACGTCTCCTGAAATCGCTCGAACGAGCCGCCGACGCCGGAAAGATCGAGGGGCCGGCAGTCGCTGACACCTTCGAGAGGATCGAGTACTCGGCCCGGATCGACGCTCTTGGCGGATGCGAAGTAGTCCTTGAGGCAGTGAGCGAAGACGTCGACCTCAAGACCTCCCTGTTTCGCTCCTTGGAGGAGATAGTGCCACCCGATGCGCTGCTGGCGAGCAATACATCGAGTATCCCGATCGCCCGGCTGGCGGCCGCGGTTGCCAACCGTGAACGGGTGGTGGGCCTCCACTTCTTCTCGCCGGTCCCGATGATGAGCCTGGTCGAAGTAGTGGTGGCGATATCGAGCGACGAGCGTGCGGTCAGTCAGGCGCACACGTTTGCCGAAAGCCTCGGAAAGACCCCGATCCGGACCAAGGACCGCTCCGGCTTCGTCGTGAACATGCTGCTGGTGCCGTACCTGATGGCAGCCGTGCGCATGTTCGAGGAAGGTTTCGCCTCCCGAGAAGACATCGACACCGCGATGAAACTCGGCTGTGGTCACCCGATGGGCCCCCTGGCCCTCTGCGATCTGATCGGCCTCGATGTCCTTGACTCGGTCTGCTCCTCGCTCTTCGACGAGTTCAAGCGACCCGAATATGCTCCCCCGCCTTTGCTCGAACGCATGGTGATCGTGGGTCACACCGGGCGTAAGGCGGGACGCGGCTTCTACGAATACGACTGAGACGACAACGACAAAGGAGAGATGGACATGCCCGTTATCACCATCGACTGGTTTGGCGGACGAACCAACGAACAAAAGCAGGCGATTGCGACACAGATCACCGATGCGTTAGTGGAAAAAGGCAACACGAAGCGCGAAGACGTCTGGATTCGCTTCGTTGACACCCCGAAAGAAAACTGGTCTCTCGGCGGCGACCTCCAGGCCTGATATCAGGCGATACGGCTTATCGCTTCGTCGGCCTGGCCGACCAGGAGGTCGATCGTGGCCCGTGAGCGCTCGACCACGTCGCCGACGTCCTCGCCGTACTGGCCGGCGGCGAAGCGGGCCAGCACGCCCTCGGCGATGATCGCCAGCTTCCAGAAGCCGAGGGCGACGAAGTAGTCGAGTTTGGAGATGTCACGGCCGGTGATCTCGGCGTACTGCTCGGCCAGTTCACGGCGGGTCGGGAATCCCGGCTCGACCGTGGCCGGGGTGATCAGCGGGATCGGCTCGTCGCTGGCCTCGCGCCAGTAGACCATCAGCAGGCCGAGGTCGGCCAGCGGCTCGCCGATCGTGCAGAGTTCCCAGTCGACCACCGCCGCGACCTCACCGGTCGGGCTGTAGATCACGTTGTCGAGCCGGTAGTCGCCGTGCACCAAGGTCGAAGCCGACTGTGGCGGGGCCAGTTCGACCAGGCGGGCGTGGACATCCTCGACCAGGGGCAGTTCGCGGGTCTTCGACTTCTCCCACTGGCCCGACCAGCGTTTGAGCTGCCGCTGGACGTAACCGTCGTGGCGTCCCAGGTCACCCAGACCGATCTCGGTCACGTCGACCGAATGGATCTTGGCCATCGTCTCGACCAGACCCTCGCCGAGCCGGCGGCGCTGATCCTCGCCGGGAAAGGCGGCGGCCTGCTCCGGCCCGCGGATCACCGGCCCCTCGACGAACTCCATCACGTAGAACGGCGCCCCGGTCACTTCCTCGTCCTCGCAGTAGCCGACCACCGGCGGCACCGGTACCCCGGTCCCGTCGAGCGCGGTCACGACCCTGACTTCACGCCCCATGTCATGGGCCGAACCGAGCGTCTTGCCCAACGGCGGGCGCCTCAGCACCCATCTCGCACCCGACTGGTCGGTGACCAGATAGGTCAGGTTCGACATGCCACCGTGGATCTTCTCGTAGTCGAGCGGGGGCTCGAGATCGGTGACCCGTTCCCGAAACCATTCCTCGAGCGGGCCGTGCGAAATTCCATCTGTCTGGGAATTCATGGGACAAGAGACTACGAGTACTTCCGCTCTTCTAGTCTCTTGCCATGTCATCCACGGAAGGATCGCCGGTCGACGATGCGGGCCTCTTGCGACGCTCGCTCGACGGCATGCGGGCAGCCGGGGTGATCACGATCGATCGCGAGGACGTGATCGTTCAGGCCAGCGGCCCGTCGCTCGAGAAGGCGCCTTCGCTGGTGCCGGGAATCAGCCTTCGCGAAGAGCTGGAAAGGCTGACTCACGTCGAAATGGTCGACCGCCTGCTGATTCGGCGGGAAATCGCGACCTTTCCCGCCCGTCCTGGAGGACCCGAGTGCCACTGGAAGGTCTGGCACGAACGCAACGAGCGAGGCGAGATCGTCCTCAGCTTCTGGGACACCGACTGGAACGAAGAGATGAACGAGCGACGGGTGGCCTTCACCATGGCCGCCTCCCACGAATTGCGGGGGCCGCTGACCGCGATCCAGGGTTTCGCCGAAATTCTCAACATGGACCACAGCAATCTCACCGGGGAGCAGGCCGAGGCCGCTGAAATAGTCGAACGCACGGCCCGCCACCTTTCGGTGCTGGTCCAAGACGTGTTCGACCTCAGCCGAAACAGTTTCGGCGAGCTCCGGCTCGACATCAGCGATACGGATCTGGAAGAGGTGACCGGCGAGGTCGTCTCGATCACCAGACCTGAAATGGAGGAACGCGGCCAGTCACTGCATTGCCGGATCGAAGGTAGCCTGCCGATCGTCCAGGCTGATCGCTCCCGTGCGAGGCAGATGATCGCCAATCTGGTCAGGAATGCCTCGATCCACAACGGCAAAGGAGTCTCGATCCGGATCCTCGCCCGGATCGAGGGCGAGTTCATCGCGATCTCGGTCGAGGACGACGGGCGAGGCCTGCCCTTCGACGACCCCGAGGAAGCCTTCCGGACCTTCCACCGCGGGCCCGACTCGACGGGCGGGGACCGAAGTGGATCGGGCATCGGCCTCTCCCTGGCCAAGCGCCTGATCCAGCTCCACCGGGGTCGGATCGAGGTCGAGTCCAGCCCCGGCCGCGGGGCGAAGTTCACTCTCTGGTTCCCGCTCGACCGGGACCGTGCGCTCACCCCCGGCGAACCCGGACCGGCTTGAGCAACCTGCTGGTAGTCGAAGACTCGCCGGCGATCGCCCTGCTCCTGCGGCGACGCCTCGAGATGGCCGGCCACGAGGTGACGGTGGCGGCCAACGGGAGGGATGCCTTGGCCTGGTTGGAGCAGGCCGGGCTTCCCGACCTCGTGCTCGCCGACGTGATGATGCCGGAGATCGACGGCATCGAAGCCCTGGGGCGAATCAAGGCGTCCCACCCGGGGTTGCCGGTGATCCTGGTCACCGGCCAAGAGGTTGGTGCCCCCTCTCGCGAACTGGCCGACGCGGTGTTTGCCAAGCCGATCGATTTCGACCGGCTGCTGAAGGCCGTCGAGCGGTTAGCTTCGGGCGATCTCGACCCGGATGCCTGAGCCCTTGAGCTTGGTCCCGTCGAGGTACTCGACCGTCTGCTCGGCCACGTCGCCGTCAACCTCGACGAAGGAGAAACGCTCCAGCACCCGGACGTCGGCGACCTGCTCGTCCTTGAGCACGGCGCCTTCGCGAAGTGCCCAGCGCAGGTCTTCCTCGGTCAGCCCGGAGCGGGCACCGCGGTTCACGAAGAGCTTGACCGCGCCGTCGGCGGCCTCGGGGATCGTGTCTGCCTCGCGCTCGTCGGCCGGCTCGGCCTGCCCGGCCGGGCCGCCCACCGGCACCTCGACCACCTCGTCGACCTCCGGCACCTCCTCGACCGCGACCGCCGGCTGATCGTCCAGCGGGGCCGGATTGCCGTCCCGACGCTTGCGGCGCGGCGGACGGGCATGCTCGATCCGGTCTTCCGGCTTCTCCCATTCCGAGATCGAGGCCTTGACGTCCTTCTTGATCTGGTCGAGATCGCGCATCTGGTCCGGGGTCACGAAAGTGATCGCCCGGCCGGTACGCCCGGCCCGGCCGGTACGGCCGATCCGGTGGACGTAGGTCTCGGAGCTGTTCGGGATGTCGTAGTTGATCACGTGGGTCACGTGATCGACGTCCAGCCCGCGGGCGGCGATATCGGTGGCGACCAGCAGCCGGCAGCGATGGTTCTTGAAAGCCAGCATCACGCCGTCGCGGACGCCCTGGCTGAGGTCGCCGTGCAGTGCCTTCACGTCCAGGCCCCGATTCTTGAGGTCGCGCTCGAGCCTCGACGCGCCGATCTTGGTGCGGCAGAAGAGAATCGCCTGCTCGGGATCCTCTTCCTTGACCACCTCGACCAGCTTGTCGACCTTGGCTCGGCCCGGAACCTCGACGTAGGCCTGCTCGATCGCGTCCACGGTCAGTTCCTTCGGGGTGATGGAGATCGTGACCGGGTCGTACATGAAGGTGTCGGCCAGGCGCTTGATCGGCGGTGGCATCGTGGCCGAGAACAGGGCCGTCTGGCGGCCGCTCGGGCACATCCGCAGGATCCGCTCCACATCCTCGATGAAGCCGAGGTCGAGCATTTCGTCGGCCTCGTCGAGGACCACGAAGCGGGCCGCGGTGAGAACCAGGGAACGCCGTGAGATCAGGTCCTTCATCCGTCCCACCGTGGCGACGACCACATGCGCGCCAGAGCGCAGCTGGGCCTGCTGGCTGCGGATCGGGGCGCCGCCGAAGACGGCGACGATCTCGATGTCCAGGTGCTCAGCGTAGGAACGCAGCGCCTGAGTGACCTGGATGCAGAGCTCGCGGGTCGGGGTCAGGACGATCGCCTGCACCTCGTCGTTGCCGGGATCGAGGTACTGCAGCATCGGCAGGCCGAAGGCCGCCGTCTTACCGGTACCGGTCTGGGCCTGGCCGATCACGTCATGGCCGGCCAGCAGTTCGGGGATCGCCTCGGCCTGGATCGGGCTGGGCTTCTCGAAACCGATCTCGTCGATTGCTTGCTGGATCTCGGGGCTGAGCCCGAGGTCCTTGAAAAGTCTGTCTTCTTGTTCTGTCTGTTCTGTCATCTAGTGGGGTCCAGCAGCAGTTTGCCGACCGTCTTCCGTCCGGCAATGTCCTGATGGACCTTGCGGGCTTCGGAAAGCCCGTAGGTTCCGCCGACCACTGCCTTCAGATCTCCCCGGGCGGTAGCGCCAAAAACCCGGTCGATCGAGTCGCGGGCGAGATCAGGGCGGGCCAGCAGGTGCATCAGCCAGAAGCCGGTGACACTGAGGCTGTTCTTCAGCAGTTTGCCAGTCCTGAGCTGATTCTGCTCGCGGGAGGCGATTCCGACCACCACCATGCGCCCGAAAGGACGCAGGATCCCGAGCAGCTGTTCGAAGGAATCCCCGCCGGCCATCTCCAGCACCACGTCGACTTGGCCACCGGCCGCCTCGCTGACCTCCGCGCCCAGGTCCGGGCTGCGGGAATCGACCACGGCGTCAGCTCCGAGCTCGAGCACGAGCCGCTGCTTCTCCTCGCCCGAGGCGAGGCCGATGACCTTTCCGGCGCCCATCGAGCGAGCCAGCTGGACCGCGAGGCTGCCGGTGCCGCCGGCCGCAGCCCCGACCACCACGTTCTCGCCCGCCTTCAGGCCGCCGGAGATCCGCAGCACCGCGTCGGCGGTCACGCCCTGGATCATGATCCCGGCTGCCTGCTCGTCGTCGACCTCGTCCGGGATCGGGACCAGGGCGGAGTCGGGGGTGGCGATCTTCTCGGCATAGGACCCGTTCGGGACCACGGCCGCCACCCGCTGGCCCTGGTCGGTGACCCCGACGAACTCGATCCCCGGGATCAAGGGCAGCTGCTGCCGGGCGATGTACTGGTCGTTGGTGATGTGGGTGTCGGAGAAATTGACGCCGGCCCGGCTGATCCGGACCAGCGACTCACCCTCGCCGGGGACCGGTTCGGGCACTTCGACCAGGTTCATCACCTCGGGCCCGCCGAACTCTTCGATCTGGATCGCCTTCACGAAGCCATCTTTTCACGCCGACGGGTACGATCCCGGCCATGTCACTGACCGTAGTCGGATCGATCGCCTTCGACGCGGTCGTCACCCCGTTCGGCGAACGCGAGCGCATGCTCGGCGGCTCCGCAGTCCACTTCTCGCTGGCCGCCAGCTTCTTCACCGATGTCCGCGTGGTCGGCCCGGTCGGCGATGACTTCACCCAGAAGGAACTCGACGTGCTCGAGGACCGCGGCGTGATCACCGAGGACATCGAGCGGGTGAGCGGCGAGACCTTCTTCTGGAAGGGCCACTACGAGTACGACCTCAACACCGCCCACACCGACGACACCCGGCTCAACGTCTTCGGCGACTTCGAACCGAAGCTCTCCACGGCTTCGACGGGGGCCGACATGCTCTTCCTCGCCAACATCCAGCCCGACCTGCAGCGCCAGGTACGAGGCCAGTGCGGCACCGCCGGGTTCGTCGGCCTCGACACCATGAACCTGTGGATCGACACCGCGAAGGAATCACTGGTCCAGACGATCTCGGAAGTCGATTGCGTGCTGATCAACGACGCCGAGATCCGCCAGCTCACCGGGGAACCGAACCTCGCCCGGGCCGCGGCCGCGGTGATGGCGATGGGTCCGCGCGCGGTGATCGCCAAGCAGGGCGAGTACGGCGCCGCGTTGTTCACCCCGAACGGTTTCTTCGCCCTGCCCGGCTTCCCCCTCGAGGACGTGCGGGATCCGACCGGGGCCGGCGACTCCTTCGCCGGTGGCTTCCTCGGCTACCTCGACGGCGAGGCCGGGGAGATCGACCAGCAGGCGCTGCGCACGGCGATGGGCTACGGCACGGTGCTCGCCTCCTACAACGTCGAGGAGTTCGGGACCGAACGGGTCAGCCGGCTCACCCGGGACGAAATCGAGTCCCGTTTGCAGGCGCTGAAATCGATGACTGATTTCTCCCTGGGTTAACCGAACTGAAATACTGGTGCGGACAGAGATCAGAGCACAGGATTCGAGGAGAAGCATGTCCACCGAACAGCAGACCGAAGCGCCCGCCGAGGGTGATGGGGGTGGAGTAGCCACCGGGGCCGACACCCTCACGGTCACCGACAACCGCACCGGCCGTACCTACGAGCTCCCGATCGAGGACGACACGATCAAGGCGCTCGACCTGCGCCAGATCAAGGTGCATGAGGACGACTTCGGGATGATGTCGTTCGACCCCGCTTTCACCAACACGGCTTCCTGCCGCTCGGCGATCACCTACATCGACGGCGAGGCCGGGATCCTGCAGCACCGCGGCATCCCGATCGAGCAGCTCTGCGAGCACTCGACCTTCCTCGAGGTCGCCTACCTCCTGGTCTTCGGCGAGCTGCCGACCCGGCCGCAGCTGGAGGACTGGGTCCACGATGTCACCCATCACACCTACGTCCACGAGGACATCAAGAAGTTCCTGACCGGTTTCCGTTACGACGCGCACCCGATGGGCATGCTCGAAGCCTCGACCGGCGCCCTGTCGACCTTCTATCCGGACTCGAACCAGATCCTCGACCCGATCGAGCGCTACCTGGCGACGATCCGCCTGATCGCCAAGATGCCGACCCTGGCGGCTTTCGCCTACCGCCACAACATGGGTCTGCCGTACGTCTATCCGGACAACGACCTGTCCTACCCGGAGAACTTCCTCTCGATGCTGTTCAAGATGACCGAGACGAAGTACGAGCCGGACCCCCGGGTCGCCAAGGCGATCGACGTGCTGTTCATCCTGCACGCCGACCACGAGCAGAACTGCTCGACCAGCGCCGTGCGCGGGGTCGGTTCCTCCGACGTCGACCCGTACTCGGCGGTCGCCGCGGGCATTGCCGCCCTCTACGGCCGCCTCCACGGCGGCGCCAACGAAGCGGTGCTGCAGATGCTGCGCCGCATCGAGAAGGTCGACAACGTGCCGAGCTTCCTCGAAGCGGTGAAGAGCCGGGAAGAGAAGCTGATGGGCTTCGGCCACCGGGTCTACAAGAACTATGACCCGCGGGCCCGGATCATCAAGAACCACGCCGACGAGGTCTTCGAGGCGACCGAGTACAACCCGTTGGTCGAGATCGCCCTGGAGCTGGAGAAGCACGCGCTGGAGGACGAGTTCTTCATCGACCGCAAGCTCTTCCCCAACGTCGATTTCTACTCGGGCATCATGTACGAGGCGTTGAGCATCCCGCCCGGCATGTTCACGGTGATCTTCGCGATCGCCCGCACGGCCGGCTGGATCGCCCAGTGGCTGGAGATGACCGACGACCCGGACAAGAAGATCGCCCGGCCGCGCCAGATCTACACCGGCCCCCGCGACACGGACTACGTGCCGATCGGCGAGCGGACCGGCGAGGACCGCATCTCCGGGCCCGCCACCCGGCCTTCCTGACCCCTAGGGGTACCGGTGGCCACCTGGAAGCTGACCATCCGCCACGGCTCTGACGTCAGCCGTCAGCGCTTCGACGACCTCGACGAGGCGCTGGGGGCTGCCCGGGCGGCGGCCGACGAGGTGATCGCCGAAGCCCGGCTGGACTCGGTATCCGCCATCCGCGACTACGAACCTTCCCAGCTGGTCAACGCGAGGATCGAGATCACCGGCAAGGGCCTGTTCAAACCGCCGACCGCCGGGATCGACATCCAGGGCGATCTCTCGGTCGTCCCCTTCGCCGGTGGGGTCAGCCGCCAGACCCTCGAAGGGTCGACGCTCCCTCAGGCGATGAAATCGTTGAAAATGTTCCTCAGCTCATGAGTGAACAGACCACAGAACAGAAAATCCCGAAGGGTTCCTACGCTGCCGGCCGGCGAGTAAGCCTGCCGGAGGACGCGGAGCAGCCGATCGCCGTCTTCGTCAACGGCGTCGCCCAGGTCGAAGGGACCGACTACCTGCTGCGCGGCAACGAGATCCTCTTCACCCGGGACATCATCAAAGAAACGAAGTCCGGCAAGAAGAAGCTGGTCATGCTGCTCGGCGTGGTCGGCTTCTACAACAAGAACGAGACCGTCGACGTCCAGTACCAGAAGGACGGCAAGACCGAACTCGCCGGCGATCTCCCGGTCTCCAAGTAGCGGCCGGGCGACCCGCTGCAACAAGAAGGGCCCCGGTCTTGCGACCGGAGCCCTCCTCTCCCTGACAATGGGGCCGGGGCTAGCGCCGCCCGACCCTCATCACCTTG
>MKST01000002.1:98842-202515 GCA_001897355.1 Solirubrobacterales bacterium 67-14
ACAAGCCCCCGAGCACTTCAAGGTGAACGTGACACCACTAGCCGAGTAGCTGACTCCCTTGCCGACGATCGTCTTCGCGATCGGGTTGTTCGGTGTCGGCTTGTCGGGATCGGTCGGATCGATCGGGTTGTAGTTGTCGGTGTCCTCGGCGGTCACCGTCGCGGTCGAGTGGTTGTTCGTCGTCACTTCCTCGAACGAGGTGGTCGAGATGTAGGCCGTGTTCTGAAGCACCTTCGGCGGCACGTGCTCACCCGCGGTCCGGAGACCGAGGCAGAGCAGGCTGAGCCTGGCCTTCAGGGCATGATCGGTCGGGTTGTAGATCTTGAACGCCCGGGTCACCGGACGCGGATCGTTGCCCAGCGAGACCAGGCCGTCGTCGAGATCCATGTCGGCGACGATGCCCTTGTAGCCATCCGAGCAGGTCAGCTGCGCCTCGTTGACCTCACCCGGCTGAATCGTGAACTCCTTGACCAGATGCTGGAACTGGAGATCATGGGTGTGACCATCGACCACGCTGACCTGACGGGTCATGCAGCGGATCGAGAAGGTCGCTTGGCCGTCTTCCTTGCTGTCGAGCACGAACTTCCAACCGTTGCCCTCCGGCTCGCTGTAGACCAGGTTCGCCGGGACATCCGATTCGAAGCCGGGCTGGATCGCGATCTGGCCCGGGCCGCACTGCAGCACAGCCTCGTTCTTGCCGGCCAAGGTCAGGTTGGTCACCGTGATCGGGTTCGAAACGATCAGATCGTGGCTGTGCCCGCCGTCGGCAACCGTCTGCTTCTGAACACAGACCGCGAAGATCTTCGCCTGCGCTCGGCCGGTCGCGGTGTTCTTCACCGTGCCCTGCCAGGTGTCCAGCGACGAAGCGCGGGACTCGAGAACCTCCGGGGCGGTCCAGTCACCGGTGCCCTGGTCGACGTGATCGATTCGCACCGAACCATCGGTCGCGAAGTAACCGGCCGGGCAAACCGCCTGGACGGTCTTCACCTCACCCGGATTCAGGTCGATCTGGGTCTCCACCTTCTGGACGTCCAGCAGATGGTCGGCCGAAGGATCGGCATCGCCCCAGGCATCGACGGTCGCCTTCACCCGGTAGGTCTTGACCTGACCGGGGTTCAGATCCCCGATCTGGCAGTTGACCGTCCCGGCAGCCTCGGTACAAGGCGCATCCGCACTGACGAAGGTCAGGCCGACCGGGATCGGGTCGGTGATCGCGACGTTGTGGGCGACCGCGTTACCCACGTTCTCCGCCTTCAGCGTGTAGGTGACCGTGTCACCGGGACGCGGGTTGGTCGGCAGGGCCGTCTTCGTGATCTTCAGGTCCGGAATGCCGATCACGATCGTGTCGGCGTCATCGGTGTTGTCCGCCGGGGTCGGCTCCCATTCGTGGCCGGTCACGGTTGCCACGTTGTGGATCGTGGTGCCGCCCGCCGCGAGGGTCGCCTTGACCCGGATCGTGACCGTCTTCGAAGCACCCGAAGCGAGGGTTCCGAGGCTGCAGCTGATCGCCGCGTTGCAGTTGGCCGAGGAGACGAACTGGAGGCCGGCCGGCAGCGGGTCGCTGACCGTCACCTGAGTGGCGGTGTCCGGGCCCTTGTTGGTGATCTTCAGGGTGTAGTCGAACTCGTCGTAGACGTGGACCTGGGCCGGCGCCGACTTCTCGATCTTGAGGTCTGCGATCGGGAAGTGGAGCGTCGCCTTGGCGTCGTCCTCGTCCTTGTAAGGGCCGCTCTGGTTGCCGGAGGCGCCGCTGGCGTCCTTGGTGGTCGCTTCGGCGTCGTTGGTCTGGACCGGCGGGTTGGCGCGGGCTCCGAGTCCGGGAGTCGCGGTGAAGGTGATCACCACGCTGGCACCGGGCTGGATGACCTGACCGTTGAAGTTCCAGGTCAGGACGTCACCGGCCGGGTCGCTGGTCACCGACGGGTTGCCGCCGGTCGCCCCGGTGATCGAGGTCGAGCCCGGGTTGTAGGTCCAGTCCGGAGGCAGCACGTCACGGACCACCGTGTCGAATGCCTTGGCCGTCGATGCCGTGTTGGTCACCACGATCCGCCAGCCGAAGGGCTGCTCGACGGTGGCGTCGGCGATGTCCGGGAAGCCCGAGGCCGTCGTCGTCTTGTTGACGCTGAGCGAGGGGAACTCGAAGTTGACCCGGACCTGGTCCTGGTTGCTGTCGTAGTGACGGTAGGTCCAGGAGTTGGTGCGGTCGGACTGCGGGATGCCCCAGTAGTCCGAGTCGGCCGTGTTGATCGCCGAGGAGCCGTTGGTCAGCTGAGCTGACGAGACTGCGTTGGCGGTGTAGGTCAGGGTGACGCTGCCACCGACCGGGATCGGACCGGGGATGACCCACTTCATCGCGCGGTCGCCGGCGCTCCACATCTTCGTGTTGTAGGCGGCACCCTGGTCGAGGGCGACGTTGGTCAGCTCGACGTCGGGCATGTCGTCAACGGTCACGTCGTAGGCCGGGCTGGTACCGCTGTTGGTCACCTTGATGCTGTAGGTCAGCGGGTCACCGGGCTGGCTCTTGACCGGTCCGTCGACGAAGCTGCCACCGGCCACCTTGACCTTCTTGTCGAGCGTCACCTTTGGCTCGCGCACCGGGGTCGTGGTGTTGGCCTGAGGCGAGACGTGGTCGAAGCCGCCCTGCGGACGGAAGGTGTTGGGGTCGAAGGTGAACTTCTGCGAAGTGTTCGACATCGAGTTCACCTTGTTGACGATGTTCTCGCCGGCCAGCACCTTGGCCCCACCGCTGCGGTGGGTGTCCCGGACATGGGCCTTGTAGGTGAACTCGATCACCCGGTCGGCCGTGCCCGCGGCGACGTGGCCGAGGTCCCAGCCGATGTTGGTCACGGAAGAGGTGACCTGCGGGTTGTAGTTCTGGACCGTCGGCGCCGGGTTCGAGGCCGAGCAGCCGCTGATGCAGCTGGAGCCGACATAGCCGTCGAAGTCGATCGAGTCGGGCAGCACGTCGGTCACGGTCAGGTTGAAGAAGTTGAGGCTCTTCGGAATCGTGACCGTCGCCTTGTAGGTCATCGGAGTGCCGATCGTGACCCAGGAGGGATCGACCGACTTGGTCACCGAGCTGCCGCCCAGCTTCACGGTGCTGCTCGAGTTGGCGCTGTAGCCGGTGTTGGTCGAGCTGGACGCGGTCCGCTCGTTCGGGTCGCTGCCGTCGATCGAGCTGGTTTTCGCGTTCGCCGTGTTGGTGAAGACGCTGCCGGCGATCGCCGGGGAGTCGATCTTCGCCTGGTAGGTCCAGGTCACGCTGCCGCCCGGGTTGATGTTGATCGCGGGCGACGCGGCCGAGGTGATCGTGCGGGTCGCCGCGTCCCAGGTGGCACCACTGGTTCCGGGCACCACGGCGCCGTCGGCGAGCGGGTTGCCGCTGCCGTCGACCAGGGTGACGCCGGCCGGGACCACGTCCTTGATCACCGTGTCGTGGGCGATGCTGACGTTGGAGGAACTCGCGTTCGAGGTCTTCAGCGTGTAGGTGACGACGTCACCGGGCATCGCGTTCGAGGTCTTGTTGTTCGACTTGGTCTGGGAGATCGACGGTTCGACGATCGGCGTCGTGACCGTGTTCGAGTTGCGGCTGCGGGCGGAACCGTCGGTCCAGGAGATATTGGCCTGGTTGGTCCGGTTCTGTCCGCGCACGTTGGCGGCCACATCGGCGACCCGCGTCTGGAAGCTGATCACGACCTTGTGGTCCGATCCGGGCGGAACCACGTAACCGTCGGGGATGTTGACGGTGATCGTCTGGCCGACCGTGGTGATGCTCCATCCGGCCGGCAGCGGCGAACCGTTGAGGGTCGCGGTGGCCGGGCCGGTCAGCGGCTGCGTGTCCACCGAGTTCGGAGTGTCGGTGATCTTCGCGTTCGTGCCGAAGGTGGTGCCGTTGGGCAGGGTCGCGGTGACCGTGTAGTTGATCAGCTCGCCGATCGTCGCCTGGGAGGCCGAGTTGCCGGTCTCGGTGATCGAGGTCGTGCCGGTCTTGGCCAGGCCGACGTTCGGAGTCTTGACGTTGCTCTGGTCGTCGACCCGGGGCACGTTCGGGGTGCGCGGGTTGTTCGGGTCGATGTTGTTCTGCGGCGTGTAGATGTACCGACCACCGGTGTTGGTGTCGGACTCGTACTGACGCACTCCGGCCGTGTTGACGTAGGTGTTCTCAGGACCGAAGGTTCCGGGGATCGCCACCTTGTAGGTCAAGGCCTTGGTCGCGCCGTCGTCGATCGCCGGGACGGTCCACTTGATCCGGTCCACCCCGCTGCCACCGTCGACGCAGGTGCCGCCGTCGCTGATCGAGGAGACCATGCTGCAGTCGTAGGCGGCCGGCAGCTGATCCCAGACCTGGACGTCCTTGGTGTCGCCGGTCGACTTCACGTCCACCTCGTAGGTGACGACGTTGCCGCCGCGCACGGTCACGCCGTCGATCGGCGGATTGTTGACCGTGCCGGAATCGACCTGACGTACGCCCTTGGCCAGGGAGAGAGTCGGAGTGACGGTCTTGAAGTCGGCCTGGTCACGCAGCGGGAAGGAGGTTCCCGGGGTGTTCTCGAAGGCGAACTTGAGCAGGTTGCCCTCGATGTCGACCGGGCTGAGGATTCCGGTCGGTTCGATCGTGGTCTTGATGGTGACCTGGAACTTCTGGGCGCCGGTCGGCACGAAGGAGCCGTTGATGTCCCAGAAGAGGACTCCGCCACCGCTCATGCTGGTGTCGATCGCGTTCGTCGTCGTGTTGGCCGCGGTGTCGGCATAGCTGCCGGGCACGTACTTGGCGTTGCGCGGCAGGAAGTCGGTCACCCGCAGCTGATGGGTGTCTACCTTGCCGGGGAAATCGATGGTCAGCCGCCAGCAGACCGTGTCACCGGGGTGATAGCTCGGGACGTTCTTGACCCAAGTCGCCGTCTCGCAGTTGGTTCCGGACTCGGCGACTTCCTTCTTGAGCACGACATGCGGGGCGCTCTGGCCGGCCGACGAGGCGTCAACCACCGGCTCCGGCTCCTGGCCGTCGTTCCAGATCCTCGGACCCGACGTTTCGCAGTCGGCGGTTCCCGGTGAAACGCAACGCGAGAAGCCGTTCCCGGTCAGGTTCACCTTGTTGCTGATCCCGTCCGCGGCCAGGATCGGCGTGGTGTCCTGGAAGTTCTGCTGGTAGTTCTTGCGGGTCTTGGTCGGGAAGGTGATGACGAACTCATCGTTGACGTCGGTGTGGCCAAGCTGGGGGAAGGCCGACTTGTCCCAGACGATGGTGAAAGTGCCGTCCGCGTTCTCGGTGACGCTCTTGTAGGGGACGCTCGGGTTGTCGCCGGTCGGGTCGCATTCCGAATCCGAGGCGCTGTTGCCGGTCGTGTAGTTGGCCGAACCGAGCGGGCAGAGGCCCGACGGCAGGGTGTCGGTGACGACGATGTCGTCGCTGTAGCGGTACTCGCCGGTGCGGAAGCGGAGCTCCCAGGTGTTGATGTCACCCTGGGACAGGTTGCTCGAGGTCAGGTTCGACTTGTAGACCACCAGATCCTCGGCCGTACGCTCGAGCGTGGTGTCGTCGAAGACGTTGAAGGGGACCGTGTTGCTCTGGTATTCGCCGCTGGCGATCGCATAGTTGACGATCTTCTGTTCGTCCTGGATCTCCTTCGGCGGCGCCGCCGCGTTGTTGTCCAGGTTCGCGCCCTGGGCTCCGTCGGTCGCCGGGGTGGCGCCGCTCCAGTTCAGCGTGTTCTCGGTCAGCGGGACCGCGGCGCGGTAGCGGTAGGTGATCTCCTGGCCGGGGGCGAGATCGCCGGTGTCCCACTGGACGTGGGTGTAGACGGCTTCCGGCATCGGGCCGGCTCCATCCGGGTCGGCCAGCACGGTCTCGACCAGGGAAGGCTCGTGGCAGTCGGGGACCGGCTGCACCACGATCGGGCCGGAGCTTGGGTATTCCTCGGCCGAGCCGGGATTGGTCGGCGCGTTGGTCGTGTTGTCCGGATCACCCTCACAGCCGAGGAACTCGAGATCGGCCGGCAGCCAGTCGTTCAGCTTGGTGCCGTTGGTCGGGTTCACATAGTTGTTCTGGACCTTCAGCGTGTAGATCGTCTGGTGGTCGTGGACCCCGCGCAGGATCTCCCCTTCGCGACTCGGCTCGGACTTGCTGATCTTGATCGCGTTGACCTTCGAGGTGGTGCTGGTCGCAGCGCTGCCGGTCGAGCTGGCCGGAACCGGGGCTCCGGCGGCATCGAAGGACGGCATGATCCGCGGATCGGTGTTGATGAAGGCCTGGTACTGGATGTCGTAGGTAGAACCGACGTCGTAGAGGCTCTGGTCATGCGTGACGTTGAAGGTCACCGCCTGGGACGAGTCGGCGACCAGGTCCGAGATGTTGTTGAAGAGCAGAGTGGTCTGGCCGGTGCCGGGCTGGTTGGCGATCACGGTCGGCGCGTACTCGCCGCCGCCCGCGTAGGTGATCCCGGCGGGAAGCACGACCCGGAAGGAAAGGTTGTAACCCTTGGGCTGGCCGCTGCCGAGCGATGCGGTGACCGAAACGGCGCCGGTCTCTCCGTAGAGCGGATTGGAAGAGGTCGCTGCTACCTGCAGATCAGGGGTACCGGCTGCCTGCGCGGCGGTCGAGGCTCCGAAGAGTCCCGCCGAGATCAGGGCGAAAAGGGCCAGCAGACGAAACGTGACACGGGCTACGGTCTTCAAGTTTTCTCCGAGACTTCATGGATGCTTTCGGCATCCGGTCCATTGCTTTCTTGGCCTGTGGAACGGTGGGAAAGCCTCGGAGGCCAGTTCGCTTGCGTTGTCAGCGAGAAACCGCAAACGAAAGAGCTTTTGACTGGACTCCCCGGCCTCCCGCCGGAACTCGCTCGGGGTCCATGCTCGTCTCCCGTGTTCTTATCGACCTACAAGGATACGAACAATTTCGCGTCTGTCAAGTTACGGTCCCGCCCAAAAGTGCGCAATCTGCGTTAAACGAAGGGCCCCGGTCTTGCGACCGGAGCCCTCCTCTCCCTGACAATGGGGCCGGGGCTAGCGCCGCCCGACCCTCATCACCTTGCTGGTCCCTCCCGCGATCCTGAGTGAGGCCTTCTTGACCTTGCCTGATTTCAGGACCCTCGTGCCTGCCTTGGTCAACTTGAGCTTGATCTTCTTGGTCCCGGCCTTGCCGATGAAGTACCGCTTCTTCGCGAGGACGGTGCCCTTGCCGTACTTCTTGCCCTTGACCCTGACCTTCTTCAAGGTGCTCAACTTCGCGGTACCGCCACAAGCCCCCGAGCACTTCAAGGTGAACGTGACACCACTAGCCGAGTAGCTGACTCCCTTGCCGACGATCGTCTTCGCGATCGGGTTGTTGACCGGGGTCTTGCCGTGGCCGGGGTCGACCGGGTCACCGCCCGTGTTCGGGGTGGCGTTCACGGTCACCGACGAGGAGTTGTTGCTCGGGTCGGTGTCGTTCGTGCTGGCCACGTCGGCCGTGTTGATGATCTCGTTCGAGTCACCGTTCACGATCGTGCCGCCGGTGCGGTCGCCCAGGCAGAGCAGGCTGTACCTGGCCTTGAGTGGGTGGTCGGTCGGGTTGTAGACCTTGAAGGCGCGAGTCACCGGGCGCGGGTCGTTGCCCAGGGAGACCAGGCCATCGTCCAGGTCCCAGCCGCCGACGATGCCCTTGCTGCCGTCCGGGCAGATCAGCTGGACCTCGTTGACGTCACCGGGCTGGATGGTCTGCTCGGTCCAGATCCGCTGGAACGAGAGGTTGTGGGAGTGGCCGTCGCTGACCGCCAGCTCCTTGCTCAGGCAGCGGATCGAGAACGTGGCGTGATCACCACTGGAGGCGGAATCCGTCTTGTAGACGAACTTCCAGCCGTTGCCCTCGGGCTGCGAGTAGACCAGCAGTCCGGGCTCATCGGCGATGAAGCCGGGCTGGATCGCGGTCGTGCCCGCCGGGCAGGACAGGGTGGCCTCGTTGTTGCCGTTGTGCAGGTTCACCGTGGTCGCGACCGGGTCCGAGACCTTGAGGCTGTGACCGGTGGTGTCCGGGCTGGTGGTCTCGCGGATGCAGACCGCGAAGATCTTCGCCTGGACCCGGCCGGTCGCGGTGTTCTTCACCGTGCCCTGCCAGGTGCTGTTGTTGATCGCCCGCGACTCGAGAACCTCGGGGGCGGTCCAGTCGCCGGTGCCCTGGTCGACATGGTCGATCCGCACCGAGCCGTCGGAGACGAAGAAGCCGCTCGGGCAGACTGCCTGGATGGTCTTGGTCTCGCCCGGGTTCAGGTCGATCTGGGTCTCGACCTTCTGGACGTCGACACCGTGGGTACCGGTGTTGGTGTTCGTGGTCCAGGCGTTGACCTTGACCTTGATCTTGAGTGCGACTTCCTCACCCGAGGCGAGGTCACCGAGCTCACAGGTCACCTTGCCGTTCAGTTCGACGCAGGGCGAGTCGGCGGAGAGGAAGGTCACTCCGTCCGGCAGCTGGTCGGTGGCCACGACATGCTGGGCCGTACCCGGGCCGTTGTTCTTCACGGTCAGGGTGTAGGTGATGGTGTCGCCGGCCTCCGGGTTCGGGTCGTCGACGGTCTTGACGATCTGGACGTCGGCATTCGGATTCTTCACCGGGGTCTCGATCGTCGAGGTGTTGTTGCCCGGGTTCGGATCCGGCACGTTGCTGCCGACCTTGGCCGTGTTCGCAACGGCGTTGCCGTTGCCCGTGTACTTGACCGAGATCCCGGTCTGGCCGGAACCGCCGGCCGCCAGGAAGTTGATCGTGCAGGTCACGGCCTGGCCGACCGCGTTGCAGCCGGGAGCGCCGTCAACGTAGGTGACGCCGGCCGGCAGCGTGTCGGTCACGGTGATGCCGGTCACGTTGTCCGGGCCGTTGTTGGTCACCTTGAAGGTGTAGGTGAACTCCACGCCCGGCGTGATCTCGCTGACGCTGGCCAGCTTCTGGATCGCCAGGTCAGCCTGCGGGGTGACCGGGGTGGTGACGTCGTCCGTGTTGTTGGACGGCACCGGGTCGTCCTCGTTGCCGGTCGCGCTGGCCGTATTGACCAGCTCGTCCTGGCCGGGCTTGACCACGCCGGTCACTTCGACCGTGACGCTGTCACCGTTGTCGATGTCGCCCAGGGCGCAGTTGATCGCGCCGGCGGCGACGACACAGCTGCCGTTGTCGGTGGTGACGTTGGCCAGGCCGGACGGCAGGGCGTCGTAGAGCACCACGCCGGTGGCGTCGGACGGGCCGTTGTTCTTGACCACGATGTCGTAGACGACGGTGTCACCGGTCTTGACCGGATCGGTCGGCGACTTGAGGGTCTTGGTCACCTGGAGGTCGGCGCCGCTGGCGTCGACGGTCTCCGTGTCGGTGTTGTTGCCCGGGTTCGGATCCTCCTGCTGGGCCGAGACCGAAGCCGTGTTCTGGATCTGGCCGGCGGCATCGCCGTCGACCTTGACCGTGACGTTGATCGTCGTCGTGGCGCCGTTGGTCAGGGTGCCGACCGCACAGACCACGGTGCCGTTGACCGGCTGGTAGGTGCATCCGGGGTCGGCACTGACGAAGCTGAGGCCGGCCGGGATGTCGTCGGTGATCGCCACCGAGGTCGCCTTGGAAGGTCCGTTGTTGGTGACCTTGAGCGCGTAGCTGAAGGTGTCGCCGATCTTGACGTGGCTCTGCGAGGCGGTCTTCACGATCGCCAGGTCGGCCTTGTGGGACACCGGGTTGGTGCTGCTCGAGGAGTTGTCCCCGAGGTTGGCGTCGCCGCCGCCCGAAACGGTCGAGATGTTCTCGAGCTCGTCGTCGACGTCATCGCCGATCGCGACGGTCACGACGATGTTCGGGTAGCTGGCGCCCGGGGCGAGCGCGTCGCTGCGGGTGCAGCTGAGGTGATCGGCGGGCAGCGCGTTGCAGGTCCAGCCCGGGGCGTTGACCGCGGTCGCAGTCAGGCCGGCCGGCAGCGGGTCGCTGACCGTGACCTGGCCCTGGGTGTTGGCAGCGCCATGATTGTCCACCGCCAGCGTGTACTGGCTGGTGCCGCCGGCGACGAAGTCAGCGCCGGTACGAGTCTTCTTGATGCGGAGGTCCGGGGCCTTGACCGTCACGTCCACGTCGGCATCGCTGGTGATCGTGATGCCGGCGGTCTGCGAGTTCAAGGTCGCGGTCGCCTCGTTGTGGAGCACGGTCAGGTTCGGGACCGGATCGTTGATCGGGCCGTTGACCCGGACCTGGAAGGTCACCTCGTACTCCTGGCCGGGGCCGATGTTGCCACCGACCGAAGCGTTCGAGCCGGTACCGAGGCGGGCGATGATCCGGTTGTTGGCCGAATCGAACTCGGCCCGGTCGTCGCCGGAGGCATCGGTCTGGTTGCCGGTCGGCGCGCCGCCGCTCTTGTTGATCTTGATCGAGCCGGGCACGTAGGTCGTGTTGCCGGGGATCGGGTCGCGCAGCACGAAGTTGGCCGTACCGTCGTCACCGGTGTTCTTGCCGGCGATCTTGTAGGTGATCACGTCGCCCTGCTCGAGGTTGCCACCGTTGACGTCGGTGGCGGTCTTGGTCTGCTCGACCTTCGGCGAGAAGATCTCGACCTGGTGGGTGATCACGCCCGGCAGGTACTGGTCGCCGGTGCTGCGCACGGTGATCTTGGCCGAGGTGGCGTTGTTGCCGATCGCACCGGCCGGGGCCGTGGTCCAGGCCGCGTCCATGCCAAGCGAGTTCGGGTAGGCGGGGTTGCGATCGGTGAAGAGTGAGCCGTTGCGCGAGATGCGCGAGTCGAAGAAGTTGTTCGACGGATGCTGGGCGTCCGAGAGGTACTGGCCATTGATCTGCGCCCGGTCGCCGTTCAGACCGAGGTCACCCTCCCAGGTCACGAAACCGACCTCGGAGTTGACCGGGCCCGAGGGCGGGGTCAGGAAGCCGGAGATGTTGATGTCGCGGGTCGTGGTGCCCGAGATCGAGACCAAGCCGTCGAAGATCGTCATGTTCTTCATCGACTCGTTCGGGTTCTTGTAGGCGACGATCAGCGACCAGCCGGCGTAGCGGTCGGAGCCGATCGCGGCCTGGATGTCGGCGACCGCGTAGGTGCCGTTGCCGGCATTCGGCAGGGTCTTGACCAGGTTGGTCACGTCGGCGAAAGCCTGGTAGCGGCCGGCGTTGCTACCGACCCCGTCATCCAGCGTGCTCGCGCTCACCGTCGTGTAGGACGAGGCGCCCGGGACCTTGAACTTGACCTGGTCGCGGAGGTTCGCGTTGGCCGGACTGCTGGCGCCCGAGTAGTGGCCACCCCAGTAGAGGCCGGCGAAGAGGATGGTGGAACCGGCCGGCAGCGACTGGTTCGCGGTCGACGAATTGAAGGTCGAGCCGTCCGAGTCGACGTCGATGTAGGCGCTGGTATGCGCATTGTTGTTGCGCATGTCATTGGCGTTGTTGACCGAGTCGGTGATCCCGGCGCTACGCGCATCGGAGCAGGTGCTGGAACCGGTGGCGCCGCTCGCGGTCGAACAGGTCATGTTCGTGTTCGCGATGCCGACGATGCTGCCGGTCTCGTTCGCCGAGTAGCGCAGGCTGAACTCGCGGTCCGCCTGGGCGGAAGCGGTGACTCCCGCGAAGCCAGCCGCGAAGACGACGAGCAGCAGGACGAGACGAGTCAAACGATTGAACAGGGCTGGGTAAGTCAATTCAATTCTCCGAGGTTTCTGGGTCACCGATTTCGGTACCCGGTCAATTTCCAATTGGCCTGGTGCGAACGGTGGGAAAGCCTCGAAGGCTCGGTCGGCTGTCGCAAGAGTTCTCGAGATCGACAGCTGACAGGGTTGTGCCGGACCAGTCAGCCTCCTGCCGACTCTCGAATCGATCCGAACCCGTCTCCCGTGTTCTATAAGGGACGAGGAAGCATACGTGTTTCGCGACCGCTGTCAAGTTTCCCGATTATCTGGGAACGTCTTGCCAGCCGGGACAGCCCGGCCCGGGAATGCAGGTCAGTCGAAGGCGTAGAGGACCAGCAGCGCCACCGCGACGAAAACCGCCCCGGCGATGATCACGCCCCGGTCCTCGGCCACGATCGCCGCGGTGGAACGGTCGTCCGAGCGGTCGTAGATCAGGTAGAGGTAGCGGAAGATCCCGTAGACCACGGGCGGGATGGTCAGCATCATCTCGGAGCCGGCCAAGGGCGAGTTGACCGTGTAGATCGAGTAGCTGACCACAGTGCCGGTGGTGACCATGGCGACCATCTGGTCGAGGAAGGGCAGCGAGTAGTGCTCCAGCACGGGTCGGCTGCTGGTCCCTTCGTGAAGTTCGGAGACCGCTTCCTGGCGGCGCTTGGTGAAGCCGAGGAAGCAGGCCAACATGCCGGTGCAGAGGATCAGCCACTCGGAGGCATGGGCCTCGACCGCTTCGGCACCGGCCATCACCCGCAGGATGAACAGGGTGGCCAGGGTCATCACGTCGATGATCACGACCTGCTTGAGACCGAAGCTGTAGGCGACCTGGATCACCCCGTAGCCGGCCACCATGCAGCCGACCTGCCAGTTGACGACCAGGAAGGCGACCGCGATCGCCCCGACGGCCAGCACGACCGAAAGGACCCAGGCCGTGCCGACCTTGAGCTGGCCGGCCGCGATCGGGCGGAACCGCTTCTTCGGATGCTGACGGTCGAGTTCGACGTCGTTGAGGTCGTTGATGAAGTAGCCGGCGCTGGAGATCGCGCAGAAGCAGGCGAAGGTGATCAGCGCCTGGCCGATCGCCCAGGTGTCGTCGAGCTGGCCGGAGAAGATCACCCCGGCGAAGACCAGGACGTTCTTGACCCATTCCTGGGGTCGGGCAGTCTTCAGCGCCGCCCGGAGGGGTCCGCGCTCGGTGAGGGTGTGCTGGGGGGAAGCTTCCATCGGTCGGGGTTCCGCACCCCGACGACGGGATACGGCCGGAGAAGGCTACCGACAAAAGCCGACGCGCATGCGTCGCAACCGGTAAATGAACCCCAAGCCCCAAGCCCGCGCCTGACTTCGACAGCCGACTTTTCAGACTTATTTGCCGAAAAGTCGACGGTCGGCGGGTTTTCAGTCGATCAGGACGCCCGGGTTGAGGAGATTGTCCGGGTCGACCGCGGACTTGGCTGCCTTGAGGGCGGCGGCGAACCGGTCGGGGCGCTGCCGGTCGTACCAGGGGCGGTGGTCGCGGCCGACCGCGTGGTGGTGGGTGATCGTCCCTCCGCCCTTCTCGATCGCTTCCGAGGCGGCGGCCTTGACCTCGTCCCACTGGGCGAGCTCGCTGCCGCGCTTGGCCGGGGCGAGGACCGTGAAGTACGGCGCGGCACCGTCCGGGTAGACGTGGGTGAGGCGGCAGCTGACCCGCGGCGCCCCCTCCCCCTCGGCCGGGGCGCCGGTCACCTCGGCCACCGCGCGGCGGGTCGCTTCGATGACGCTGCGGTGGAACTCCTCGAAGCGGTCCCAGGTGATCGCGGTCTCGAAGGTCTCGGCGATGATCCCGCAGGCGACGAAGGTGTCGCGCATGTAAGGGGCCATGAGGAAGGCGGAGCGCCAGCGATCGGAGCCGGCCTCGTCGCTGCCGGACCCTTCGGCACCGGAGCGATCGGCCGGCGTCGATGACGTTCTCGAAGCGACCCGGCCACCCTCGGCCTCGGCGATCGCCACCGCCTGGTCCATGCGATCCTCGACCGGCTGGCCATGCGACTCGAAGCCGACGATCAGCAAGGTGGCGGAACCGTCACCGGCCATCGTGGTGCGGGCCTCGGAGGAGTCGATCAACCGCAGGTTCGAGGGCATCAGCCGGGACTGGGCGATCAGCCGGACCGCGCCTCGGGCCGCGTCCGAGAAGGCCTCGTCCCCGGGCGGGAACTCGACCGTCGCCGTCGCCTTGAAGTCCGGCCGGGGCCGAACCCGCATCCAGGCCTCGGTCACCACGCCGAGGATCCCCTCCGAGCCGAGCAGCATCCGGTCGGGGGAAGGCCCGGCACCGGAACCGGGCAGGCGGCGGGACTCCCACTCGCCGGCCGGGGTCAGCGCCCGGATCGATTCGGTCAGGTCGTCGACGTGGGTCTCGCCGGTCGCGAAGTGGCCGCCGGCCCGGGTCACGATCCAGCCGCCCAGGGTCGCGTACTCGAAGGATTGCGGGAAGTGGCGCAGCGTGAGACCGCGGGCTTTGAGCTGCTCCTCCAGCTCCGGGCCGCGGGCACCGGCCTGGATCCGGGCCGCGAGCGAGGTCTCGTCGACCTCGAGCAGCCGGTTCATCCGGGTCATGTCCAGGGAGACCACCGGCCGGTCCGGATCGGCCAGGCGCGGCTCGACGCCCCCGCAGACCGAGGTGCCGCCGCCGAAGGGAATCACCGCCGCACCCCAGTCGGCCGCACGGGAGAGCACCTCCTCCACGCCGGCCTCGTCCTCCGGGAAGGCGACCAGGTCAGGTGGGTTCTCGAAGCTGCCGTAGAAGCCGCGGACGATGTCGCGATATGCCTTGCCGAGGGCGTGGACCGCCCGTTGATGCCTGTCCTCGGTGAAGACGCCGCCCGGTGACGGGAGCCGGGGATCCCTCAGCTCGACCTGGTCGAGCGGGACCGGGCGTTCCGGCGCCTGGCCGAAACCGAGCATCGGAATGATGCCCTCGGAGGCGGCGACCACCTGCTCGTGGGGCTGCTGCTGGTCCTCGTAGCCCCAGCCCCAGTGCTTGAGCCTGCGATCCCCGGACACGGCTCGGCCCCCGGCCTACCAGTGGACGCCGCGCAGCAGGTGGGCGAAGGCGACCGCCTCGGTCGAGGGCGCCTTGTCCGATTCGCCCTGCCCCTCGACCTCGCCCTTCGCCGCCTTCGAGTCGGGGAACAGCTTGTAGCCCGTGTTGAGGATCGCGTCCGAGGCCTTCGGCGAGAGGCTGTACAGCAGCTCGCCGAAGTTGCCGAGCTTGGTCGCCACCTTCTTCGGCTTGCGGATCATCGCGTCGGTGATCATCTCCGCCGCCTCGTCCGGACTGATCGTCGGGAAGGCGTCGTACATCTTGGTCGGGGCGATCATCGGGGTCCGCACCAGCGGCATGTGGATCGTCGTGATGTGGCACTTGTCGTCGATGATCTCGGAGCCGATGCAGCGGCTGAACGCGTCCAGGGCTGCCTTCGAGGCGACGTAGGCCGAGAAGCGCGGGGTGTTGGTCTGGACCCCGATCGAGGAGATGTTGATGATGTGGCCGGACTTGCGCTCCCGCATCCGCGGCAGCAGCTTGAGGATCAGCTTCAGCGAGCCGAAGTAGTTGAGCTGCATGGTCCGCTCGTAGTCGTGGAAGCGGTCGTAGGAGAGGGCGACGGAGCGCCGGATCGAGCGGCCGGCGTTGTTGACCAGCACGTCGACGTGGCCGTGCTCGGCCAGCGCCTCGTCCGCCATCCGGTCGATGTCCTCCGGGTCGGAAAGATCGGCGGTGTGGATGAACGCCTCGCCGCCCTCCTCGGCGATCACCGCCTGGATCTCCTCCAGCTTGTCGCGGCTGCGGGCGACCAGCAGCACCTTGGCCCCGGCCGCGGCCGCCTTCATCGCGGCCGCCTCGCCGATACCCGAGGAGGCGCCGGTGATCATCACGACCTTGCCGCCGACCGCGCCGCCGAGCGAGCGGTCCTTGAACAGGTCGGGGTCGAGGTTCCGCTCCCAGTAGTCCCAGAGCGTGTCGGCGTAGGAAGCCAGCGGCGGCACGGCGATGTCGGTGCCTTCGAGCGCCTCGAGGGTATTGGTGCAGTCGAACTTGGTCGGGTAGTTGACGTAGACCAGCACCTCGCGGGGGATGCCGAGGTCATCGAGGACCGAGTCGGTGATCCGCTTGACCGGGGGCAGCATCATCAGGCCGCCGCGAACCGCCGGCGGGATCACCTCGAGCATCTGGGGGTCGAGCCGCATCGACATCTGCGGGGCGTGGGCCGAGCGGGCGAAGAGGTTGATGATCTGGCCGGCCCGGAGCGGGTTCGGGTCGGTCAGGTGGAAGACCATCCCGTCCTTCTCGTCGAGGTGGCTGATGTGGTCGATCGCGTCGGCGACGAAGTCGACCGGCACCACGTTGATCTGCTTGCCCTCGATGCCGATCGTCGGAGCCCACGGCGGCAGCACGTCCCGCAGCCTCTGGATCAACTTGAAGAAGTAGTAGGGGCCGTCGACCTTGTCCATCTGCCCGGTCTCGGAGTCACCGACCACGATGCCCGGCCGGTAGATCCGCCAGGGCACGGTCAAGCGCTCGCGGACGATCCGCTCCGACTCGTGCTTGGTCCGGAAGTAGGGGTGCTTGTCGAGGTTCTCGGCCTCGTCGAAGAAGTCCTCGCGCCAGGTTCCCTTGAAGAGGCCGGCGGCGGCGATCGAAGAGGCGTGGTTGAAGCAGCCGGCCTCGAGTTCGTTGGCGAGGTCGACCGCGTTGATCGTGCCCTCGATGTTGCCGGCCCGGATCGCCTCCTCGTCGGCTTCCATGTCGTAGATCGCGGCCAAGTGGTAGAAGGCGTCGACCTTGCCCTTGAGAGCGGCGATCTGGTCGGCGTCGAGGCCGAGGTTCGGTTGGCTCAGGTCGCCGATGACCGGCACCACCCGCTCGCCGTCCTCGCCCCAACCGGCCCGCATTTCCTCGAGGCGCCCGCGCGACCCTTCACGCACCAGGACATGCACCGTCCCTTCCCGCTTCAGCAGCCTCTCGATCAGGTAGCGGCCGATGAATCCGGTGCCTCCGGTGATGAAGTAATCCACAGCTCCTCCTCCGAGCAAATCGCGCAGTTAGATGACTCGCCGGGGACACTACAGCGACTCTCGAAACGAAGCGAAGGAATCCCCGCCTGTATTTCTTGACCCAGCTCCTCCAGATGTGGAGAACCCGCTTCGCGCGAATACATACACTTGGATCAAATGGCAGAAGCGACCGCAGTTGAAGTGACGATGCCCGAGATGGGCGAGTCGGTGACCGAGGGGACGGTGCTCGAGTGGCACGTCGCGGTCGGCGACACCATCGAAGAGGGCGAAACCCTCGTAGAAGTCTCGACCGACAAGGTCGACGCCGAGGTTCCCTCCCCGGTCACCGGCACGGTCACCGAGCTGCGTGCAGAGGTCGATGAGGAGATCGCGATCGGTTCCGTGCTGGCCGTGGTCGACCCCGACGCCAGCGGCTCCGGGCCGTCTACTACGGTCGCTGCGACCGAGGGCGACGCCGACCTCGGCGACAGCCCGACGCCCAAGTCTTCGAGCGCCCCCAATGGCAGCGCGACCAAGTCGGATGCCGCTGCTGAGGCGGCTCCGTCGGAGCCGATCGAGGTGACCATGCCCGAGATGGGTGAGTCGGTGACCGAGGGGACCGTGCTCGAGTGGCACGTCGCGGTCGGCGACAGCGTCGAGGAGGGCCAGACCCTGGTCGAGGTCTCGACCGACAAGGTCGACGCCGAAGTCCCCGCCCCGAGCGCCGGTGAGATCACCGAACTGCTGGTCGAACCGGACCAGGACATACCCGTAGGCGCCGCCCTCTGCAAGATGATCCCGGGCGCCGGATCCGGCACCGGCAGTAACGGTGCCGCCCCCGAGGCCGCAGCGGCCGAGGCGCCCGCCCCGGTTGACGTGGGCGACGGCCGGGCCACCCCGATCGCCAAGCGGATCGCCGCCGCCAAGGGCCTGACCCTGGGCCAGGTCGCCGGGACCGGCCCCGGAGGCAAGGTGACCAAGGCCGACGTGCTGGCCGCCGGCGACGGCGCCGCCCCCGCCGCCAACCGCGAGGAGAAGGCGCTCCGCGGGCCGGCCGGGATGCTGGCCAAGGCGATGGACGAGAGCCGCTCGATCCCCACCGCCACCTCCTTCCGCACGGTTGCCGTCGACACCCTCGACGCCAAGCGCAAGGGCCTCAACGGCGCCCTCGCCGAACGCGGCATGAAGGTCTCCTTCACCCATCTGGTCGCCTGGGCGATCGTCCAGGCCGCCCGCAAGTGGCCGGTCATGGCCCGCCACTTCGAGGAGAAGGACGGCAAGCTCTTCTCGGTTTCCGATGGCCAGGTCAACCTCGGCATCGCGGTCGACATCGAAAAGAAGGACGGCTCGCGTGCCCTCATGGTGCCGGCGATCAAGGGTGCCGACCAGCTCGACTTCCCGGCCTTCCACGCCTACTACGAGGACCTGATCACCAAGACCCGCGAGAACCGGCTCACCCCGGACGATTTCGCCGGGACCAACATCACCCTGACCAACCCGGGCGGGATCGGCACCGTCGCCTCGGTCCCCCGCCTGATGAGCGGCCAGGGCACGATCGTCGCCGCCGGCTCGATCGCCTACCCGCCGGAGTGGTCGCATGCCGACCAGCAGAAGATCGACCAGCTCGGGGTCTCCAAGGTGATGACCCTGACCTCGACCTACGACCACCGGATCATCCAAGGCGCCGAATCCGGCAACTTCCTCAAGACCCTGGACGGCCTGCTGGCCGGAGGCGAGGAGTTCTACGAGTCGGTCGCCGACGACCTGGGGGTCGACCGGACCGTGCTGAGCGCCGCCCAGCCGAAAGCCAAGCTGGCCCCGCCGCTCTCGGCGGCTGCCGCGCCGGCCGCCAGCGCGATCGCCGAAGCGCCTACCCCCGAACTGCTGCAGGCGGTGCAGGCGGCAACCTCGCTGCTCAAGGCCTACCGCACCCACGGCCACCTCGCCGCCCACCTCGACCCGCTCGGCGCGGAACCGAAGGGTGACCCGGCCCTGGACCCGGAGACCGTCCACCTGACCCCGGAGCTGATGGCCCAGGTGCCGGCCTCGATCCTCCGCATCGGGGTGCCGGGCGAGACCCTGCTCGAGGCGCTGCCCCGGATGCGGGCCGCCTACACCGGCTCGATCGGCTACCAGTTCGAGCACATCTCCTCCCACAAGCAGCGGGTCTGGCTGCGGGAGATGGTCGAGACCGGCGCACATCGGAAGGCGCTGGACAAGGACGAGCAGAAGCGCCTGCTCGGCCGGCTGATCGACGTGTTCGAGTTCGAGCGTTTCCTCGAGAAGGCCTATCTCGGCCAGAAGATGTTCTCGATCGAGGGGCTCGATTCGGTCGTGACCATGCTCGACGAACTGACCACCCTGGCCGCCCGCGGCGGGGCCAAGGAAGTCGTGCTGGGCATGGCCCATCGCGGTCGCCTCTCGGTGCTCGCGCACACCGTGCGCCGGCCGGCCGAGGCGATCTTCGCCGAGTTCGAAGGCGGCAAGCGGATCGAGGACGTCAAGGCGGTCGCCGCGATCCCGCATGGCGGGACCGGTGACGTCAAGTACCACTACGGACACGAGGGCATCGCCGAGCACCACGACGGCAGCAAGATCAAGGTTCACCTCTACCCGAACCCGAGCCACCTCGAGTTCGTCGACCCGGTCGTGACCGGCGCCACCCGCTACTCGCAGGGGTCGATCGAGGAGGGCAAGCTGAGCCACGACCCGTCCACCGCGGTCGCGGTCGTGCTCCACGGCGATGCGGCCTTCCCGGGCCAGGGCGTGGTCGCCGAGACCTTCAACATCCAGTCACTGGAGGGTTACTCGGTCGGCGGCACGATCCACATCATCGAGAACAACCAGATCGGCTTCACTACCGACCCCAACGAGGGCCGCTCGACCCCCTACGCCGCCGACATGGCGAAGGGGTTCAACGTGCCGATCATCCACGTCAACGCCGACGACGTCGAAGCCTGCTCGCAGGCGATGCGCCTGGCGATGGCTTACCGCGAGCGCTGGAACCGCGACGTGGTGATCGACGTGATCGGCTACCGCCGCTTCGGCCACAACGAAACCGACGAGCCCGCCTACACCCAGCCCCTGATGGCGACCGAGATCAAGAAGCACAAGCCGGTCTCGGAGATCTACACCGAGCAGCTGATCGAGCAGAAGGTGGTGACCGCCGAGGAAGTGGCGCAGGCCGCCGACCAGCGACGCAGCTTCCTCAAGGAAACCCTCGACGGCCTGCGGGAGAAGATGGACTCCGGCGTCTACGAGGATCCGACCGTGACCAATGTCGGCACCGGTGAGCTGGACCGTTCGGCCAGCCCACCGGTCCAGACCGCGGTGCCGGCGGACCGCCTGCGGGCGCTGAACGAGGCCCTGCTCGAGGTACCGGCCAGCTTCACCGTCCATCGCAAGCTGCGCAAGCCGCTGAACCGGCGGATCGAAGCCCTCGAAGAAGGCGGCATCGAGTTCGCTCACGCCGAGTCGCTCGCCCTTGCCTCGCTGATCACCGAGGGCAAGCACGTCCGGATGACCGGGCAGGACACCGAGCGCGGCACCTTCTCCCAGCGGCATCTGGTGCTGCATGACGAGAAGACCGGCATCAAGTACGCACCGATCCAGCACCTGAAGGATGCGACCGCCCCGTTCGAACTCCACAACAGCCCGCTCTCCGAGACCGCCTGCCTCGGCTTCGAGTACGGCTATGCCTCCTCGAACCCGGACTCGCTGGTGCTCTGGGAAGCCCAGTTCGGCGATTTCGCCAACTCGGCCCAGGTGATCATCGACAGCTTCATCGCCTCCGGCGAGGCCAAATGGGGATTGACCTCACGCCTGACGCTGCTTCTCCCGCACGGCCACGAGGGAGCCGGGCCGGAGCACTCCAGCGCCCGCGTCGAACGCTTCCTCCAGCTCGCGGCCGAAGGATCGCTCCGGGTCGCCAACCCCTCGACCGCGGCCCAGTACTTCCACCTGCTGCGACGCCAGGCGTTGATCAAGAAGGCCCGGCCCCTGGTCGTCTTCACCCCGAAGGGACTGCTCCGTCAGACCGCGGCCACCGCAACCCTGGAGCAGCTGACCGAGGAGCACTTCCACTTCATCCTCGACGACCCCAAGGCGGTCAGCCGCCGCGAAAAGGTCGAACGGCTCGTGCTCTGCTCCGGCCGGATCTACCACGACATCGACGCCGCCGCCCCGCGCGAAGAGGCCGAGAAGGTCGCGGTTGCCCGGGTCGAGTTGCTCTACCCCTTCCCCAAGCAGCAGTTGGCCGAGCTCTTCAAGCTCTACCCGAACCTCAAGGAAGTCGCCTGGGTCCAGGAAGAGCCGAAGAACATGGGCGCCTGGGCCACGATGTGGCGACGCCTGCCCTCGATCCTGCCCGACGGCGTCAACCTGGAATACATCGGCCGACCCGAACGCTCGAGCCCCAGCGAGGGCTACTCGGTCGCCCACATCCGCGAACAGGAACGGATTGTTCTCACGGCGCTTACGCCGTAGCGGAGCGATAATTCTGCAGTGGTCTGGGGCAGACCGGACCACCTATTTTTCATCGTCCCGACCGCGGCTTTCTTCTTAATTGACGCGGATCACCGATCGGTGTATAAAATGCGGTGAGGTCCGTAGTAGCAGTAGGGAGAAAAGGGAAGGAGCAGGATCGGACCAGCGCCCCGGAGGGGTTGCAAACCAGTTCAAATTTCCAAAGCCCGCTTCCGGTGGTTTACCCCCGGAAGCGTTCGCGTCGGCATCCCTCCCTGGCTACCGACGCGCAGGCGTGGTGAGGGTCGCGCGGACCCCCTGCCTCCCGCGACCCTCACCCGCCATCCTTAATAAGTAGTCGGCGAGCTTCGCCCCGCCTCCAAGTAAAACCCGCCGGCCCACAGAGAAACGGGATGGATGGGCCGGCTCTGTCTTCAGGCAGTCCAGCCCGCCCTCTCATTCGAATTAGCTGATGGTTGGGAGGGGCTACACCGGTTTCGGGCTGACCATCAGATTTGGCGTATTCGCGTATGGTTGGGGCATGAAGCTTTCAGGGAGGATCTTCACGTTCGTGTTCCTGGTTTCGGCGCTGGCTCTGTCCGCCGCAGCGCCGGCCGCGGGAGCGGCAAAAGCCAAGGTACCGACCGTGAAATCGCTGCTCGGCAAGCAGTTCACGTCGGTGTCCGTGAGCGGAAGCCCGATCATCAAGGGCAGGACCATCGGGCTGCGTTTCTTCAGGCACGCGGACAACCCCAGCCGGCCGAAGAAGCCCACCATGGTCGTCACCGGCGGCTGCAACGCCCAGGGCACCGGCTTCCGGGTCCGCAGGGGACGGCTGGTCAGCCGCGGCTACTGGGAGGGCACCAAGATCGGCTGCTCGATCGACCCCGACCCCTGGCTGCGCAGCAAGTTCAAGAAGGGCCTCAAGGCGCGGGTCAAAGGCAACCGCCTGATCCTTTCCCGCCCGGCCGACGGCGTCAAGTTCGTCTTCCGCCGGGTCGCACCGAAGGCGTCGACCTTGGATCAGGAGCCGATCGTGGAGGAAGATCCGATCGTGGAGGAGACACCGGTCGCCACGGGTGATCCGGCCACCGCGGAATCTCTGGACGGCAAGTCCTTCGAGTCGGTCAAGGTGATCGGACAGCAGCTGAAGAAGCCGATCGAGCTCGGCTTCACCACCGGCAAGCTCAACCGCAACGACGAGGACGGCAAACAGGCCGAAGGTTTCATCCTGACCGCCCGCCTGGGCTGCAACTGGATGGGTGGCGAGTACAAGCTCGAGAACGGTCAGCTCACCTGGCTCGACGTGATGCAAACCGACATGTGGTGCGAATACGACAAGGACGCCTGGTTATACGACCTGCTCCACGGCGGCGTCACAGCAACCACCGAAGGTTCCCGCCTCTACCTCACCAAAGACACGACGCAGATAGTCCTAGAGCAAGTTTGACCCGGGTGCTTTGAGTTAAGCCATTTCCGGCTAACAAAGTCAAAGCACCCGGATCGGTTTCTTACTTGTTCAGGTCGCGGAGGACGGTCTGGAGGATGCCGTCGTTGTTGATGTAGCGGACCTCGTTCGGGGTGTCGAGGCGGACCGTGGCGGTGAAGGTGACCGGCTCCGCGCCTTCGCGTTCGGCTGTCACTTCGACCGTCTTCGCTTCGCCGCCCTTGAGATCGCCGATCGTGATCACCTCTTCGCCGGTCAAGCCAAGCGATTCGGTGCTCTCCCCGTCCGGGTACTGGAGCGGCACGACACCCATGCCGATCAGGTTCGAACGGTGGATCCGCTCGTAGCTCTCGGCGATCACGGCCCGGATCCCGAGCAGACGGGTGCCCTTGGCCGCCCAGTCGCGCGAGGAACCTGAGCCGTACTCCTTGCCGGCCAGGACGACCAGCGGCACGCCCTCGTCCGCGTAGGTCCGGGCTGCCTCGAAGATCGAGGTCTCGACCCCGGTCGGGAAATGCTTGGTGTAGCCGCCAGACCTCTCGACCAGCTGGTTGCGAAGCCGGATGTTGGCGAAGGTGCCCCGCACCATCACCTCGTGGTTGCCGCGCCGCGAGCCGTAGGAGTTGAAGTCGGCCGGGCCGACCCCCTGCTCGATCAGCCAGGCGCCGGCCGGGCTGTCCTTCTTGATCGCACCGGCGGGTGAAATGTGGTCTGTGGTGATCGAGTCGCCCAGTTTGGCCAGCACCCGGGCGCCGTGGATCGGGTCCAGGCCGGGCGGGTCGGCCGGCATGTCCTCGAAGAAGGAAGGCTTGCGGACGTAGGTCGAGTCGGGCCAGGTGTAGCGGTCGCCTTCCGGCACCGAGACGTTCTGCCAGTTCTCGTCACCCTTGAAGACGTCGCCGTAGTTCTTCTCGAACATCTCGCGGCGGATCGAGTCGCCGACCACCTTGGCGACCTCTTCCGGGTCGGGCCAGATGTCGTCGAGGTAGACCGGGTTGCCGTCCGGGTCCTCCCCGAGCGGGTCCTTCTGGATGTCGATGTCCATGCGGCCGGCCAGGGCATAGGCGACGACAAGGGGCGGCGAGGCGAGGTAGTTCGCCTTCACGTCCTGGCTGATCCGGCCCTCGAAGTTCCGGTTGCCGGAGAGGACCGAGCAGACGACCAGGTCCTTCTCGTCGATCGCGGCCGAGATCTCCGGGGCGAGCGGGCCCGAGTTGCCGATGCAGGTGGTGCAGCCGTAACCGACCAGGTTGAACTGGAGATCGTCCAGGTATCCGGTCAGCCCGGCCTTGTCGAGGTAGTCGGTGACCACGGTCGATCCCGGGGCCAGCGAGGTCTTGACCCAGGGCTGGCGCTTCAGTCCCTTGGCCAGGGCGTTGCGGGCGAGCAGCCCGGCCCCGACCATCACGTAGGGGTTGGAGGTATTGGTGCACGAGGTGATCGCGGCGATCACGACCCGGCCGTGGTCGAGGTCGAAACTCGTGCCGTCCTCGAGCGTGACCGGGATCTTGTCCTTGCTGCAGCGTTCCCCTTCGACCGCGGTCCCGACCGGGGCGCCCGCCGGCTTGCCGAGATCACTCGTGACGTGGTCCTCGCCGGGCGGGTCGGATGCCGGGAAGGATTCGTCGAGCGCCTCGTCGTAGGCGCTCAGCTCCTGCGAGGCCTGCTCGTCGAACTCCTTCAGGGCCTCGAGGAAGGCGGGCTTGGAGTTGGAGAGGGCGATCCGGTCCTGCGGGCGCTTCGGCCCGGCGATCGAGGGCACGACCGAGTCGAGTTCGAGCTCGAGCGTGTCGCTGAAGACCGGATCCTCGGAATCGGCACTGTGGAAGGTGCCTTGCAGACGGGCATAGGCGTCGACCAGTTCGATCGTGCTCGTAGGGCGACCGGTCAGCTCTAGGTATCTGAGGGTCTCGGTGTCGGGCGGGAAGATCGCGCAGGTCGAACCGAACTCCGGCGACATGTTGCCCAGGGTGGCGCGGTCGGCCAGGGGCAGGGTCGAGAGGCCCGGGCCGTAGAACTCGACGAACTTGCCGACCACCCCGCGCTCGCGCAGCATCTCGGTCACGGTCAGCACCAGGTCGGTCGCGGTGGCCGCCTTCGGCAGCTGGCCGTGCAGCTTGAAGCCGACCACCTGCGGCAGCAGCATCGAAATCGGCTGGCCCAGCATCGCCGCTTCGGCCTCGATCCCGCCGACGCCCCAGCCGAGCACGCCGAGACCGTTGACCATGGTCGTGTGGGAGTCGGTGCCGACCAGGGTGTCCGGGTAGGCCTGGAGCACGCCGTCGTTCTCACGCGAGTAGACGACCTGGGCGATGTACTCGAGGTTGACCTGGTGACAGATGCCGGTGGCCGGCGGCACCACCCGGAAGTTGTCGAAGGAGCCCTGGCCCCACTTGAGGAACTCGTAGCGCTCCTGGTTGCGCTCGAACTCCTTCTCGGCGTTGATCTCGAAGGCCATGCCGTTGCCGAAGGCATCGACCTGGACCGAGTGGTCGATCACCAGGTCGACGTCGACCAGCGGGTTGATCGCCGAGACCTCGCCGCCGATGTCCGCCATCGCGTCGCGCATCGCGGCCAGGTCGACCACGGCCGGGACGCCGGTGAAGTCCTGCATCAGGACGCGGGCCGGCTGGAAGGGGATCTCGACCGAAGGCTCGGCCTTGGCGTCCCAGGAGGCGATCGCCTCGACGTCGGCGGCGCTGACCGAAACCCCATCCTCGAGCCGCAGCACGTTCTCCAGCAGGACCTTGATCGAGTAGGGCAGGCGGGCGACGTCGTACTTCGCCTGCAGCGCATCGAGGCGAAAGATCTCGTAGCTCTTCCCGCCTACCTCGATGTTGTCTTTGCTTCCGAATGAATTGCTGCTCATGTCTTTGTTCTTTCGCTTGAGTGGGTGAGGGTCAACGTTTGTCGATCTGGCCGCGGGCGAGTGAGTCGGCGGCGTTCTGGCCCGCCGAGCCCGACTGGGCCCGGTGGGAGAGATGGGGGCTGATCAGGCCGACGTGGGCCATGGTCCGCTGGACCAGCGGCGCGACCGCGATCTCGATCCGGTTCGAGCGGATCGCCTTGAGGACTGCCACGGCCACCTTGTCAGGGGTGGTCGTGCCCAGGCCGGGCGGGGCGTCGGCGCCCGAGTCGGCGAACATGCCGGCCTCGCGCACGAATCCCGGGGCGACCAGGGTGATCCCGACCGGCGAGTCGGCCAGGTCGGCGGCCAGCCCGAAGGCGAACCCGCGCAGGCCGAACTTGGTCGCGTTGTAGATGGAGGAGCGAGGACTGCCCGCCTTGCCGGCCAGCGAGCCGATCATCACCAGCTTGCCCTGGCCGCGTTCCAGCATTCCGGGCAGCAAAGCCTGGCCCAGCAGGATCGGTGCTTCGAGATTGATCCGCAGCATGCGGGCGACCTGCTCATCGGTCAACTCGGTCAACCGGCCGGTGCTGGGCAGCGCCGCGTTGGCGACCAGCACATCCGGGGCATCGGCCCGGGCGGCCAGCACCTGAGCGGCGCCGGGTTCGCCGAGGTCGGCGGGCAGCACGGTGTGGCCGTCACCGGGCAGGGAAGCGGCGAGTTCCTCGAGCGCTTCGCCCGACCTGGCCGAGAGGATGAGGTTCCCGCCGGCGGTGGCGAGGGTGCTGGCGATCGCGCGGCCGATACCTCCGGTCGCACCGGTCAGGAGCACCTTCTTGCCAGCAATTTCCACCATTCAAACCTAGCACCGGGACTTGGCTTAGCCTCCCCAAACCCGGCTTCCGGCGCCGTCCTCGGGGGACTCCATCTCTTCGGAAATTGCAGGGATTAAGGGAGGGATTCGCCGGTTTGTTAGCGAATGACATGCAGATCGTCTATGATCTCGCAAGTTCATAACCGAGAAGCCGAATCCCGACTCACTCAGTGACCGGGATCGGGGGAACCAAGTATCTGGGGCGAACCCACTGATTCAGGTGGGAGCGCGGCTCCTTAAAGCGCCAGCCCGACAGCTAACCCCGTAGGCCGACCAAGGAGATTCGGTATCAACCCGTCGCGCACAATCCAGTCGTTCCGTACATTTACGGCCCTCAGGGCTTTGGCAGGCGTCGCCGCGCTGGCCACACTGGCCTTCATCGCACTTTCGACCTTCGCCGCCCCGGCCCAGGCCGGCTGCAAGGACGCGTCGAGCGGTGGCCTCACCCTCGCCCCAACCGCGTGCAAGCCGATCAAGAAGGCTCGCCTGATCAACGGCAAGGCCTTTGCCCCGGACACCGCCCCGGCCGCCATCAAGCGAGTAATCGCCGCCGCCAACAAGATCCGCTTCAAGCCGTACATCTACGGTGGCGGCCACAAGCTGAGCCGCAAGCTCGACCGCGGCTATGACTGCTCGGGCTCGGTCTCCTACGCGCTCCGCGCCGGTGGCTTCATCAGCTATCCGATGCCGTCCGGCAGCTTCGTCCGCTGGAAGCAGCCCGGTGCCGGCAAGTGGATCACCACCTACGCCAACGGTGGCCACATGTACATGGTCGTGGCCGGCCTCTCCTTCGATACGTCGAACATGAGCTCGACCGGCGGCAACCGCTGGAGCACGACCATCCGCTCTTCCCGGGGTTTCAGCGTCAGGCATCCCGGCAACTTCTAAGCTGCCGACACAGCAGGTTCACGAAACGCCCCGCAAGTCCGGGGCGTTTCTTTTTGCAGCGACCCGGGCTTGACCTCCTTGGGGTCTCGCGCTACTATGTCATCAGTTGATGACATCGCCCGCTGACAAACCGATCTCTCCTCGCCCCGGCATCCTGATCGCCGCTTTGATGTTCGCCGGTCTGACCGTGTCGGTCTCCTCGACCCTGGGCACGCCGCTGATCCCGACCATCGCCGATGACTTCCACGTCTCTCTCGCCACCGCGCAGTGGATGCTGACCGTGACCCTGCTGGTCGGGGTAGTCGCCACTCCGGTACTGGGCCGGCTCGGCGACGGCCCGCGCCGCAGCCAGGTGCTGGTCAGCACGCTCACCGCGGTCGCGATCGGCGCCGTGATCGCCGCCACCTCCCACTCGATGCCCCAGCTCCTGCTCGGCCGCAGCCTGATGGGCATCGGCTACGCGACCGTCCCGCTCGCCATCGCCTTGGCCCGGGAGCACCTCGAAGGCCCGCTCCAGGCCTCAGCGATCGCCGCGCTTTCGATCACGGTCGCAGTCGGCGCCGGACTGGGCTTCCCGATCACCGGCCTGATCGCCCAGGACCTCGGCTTCCAGGCGGCCTTCTGGTTCGGGGCCGTCTTCGCCGCCCTGGCCCTGCTCACCGTGGTGCTGGTCCTGCCCCGGAACTCGGCCCAAGGGCATCGCGTACGCATGGACGTCCCTGGCGCGGTCCTGCTCGGCGCCGGGCTGGCGGCACTGCTGCTGGCCCTGAGCGAGGGCAACCATCTCGGCTGGGATTCACCGCTGATCCTGGCGCTCTTCGCCCTCGCGGTGGTCTGCCTGGCCGCCTGGCTGCTGGTCGAGTTGAGGGCCGACGAACCGCTGGTCGACCTCCACTCGATGACCGACCCTTCGGTGCTTGGCGCGAACGTTGCCGCCCTCCTGCTCGGGATCGGCCTCTACCTGGGCATGTCGCTGATCAACATCCTCGCTCAGACCCCGACCGATTCCGGCTACGGCTTCGGGGCCAGCCTGGTCACCGCCGGGCTGTTGCTGCTGCCGCTCTCGGCCGGCAGCCTCGTCTCCCAGCCGATCGCCCGCCGCATGGTCGACCGGATCGGGGTCGAACGGACCCTGCCGATCGGCGCCCTCCTGGTCGCCGGCACGCTGCTGGCCCTGGCGGTCGGCCACAGCCAGCTCTGGGAGATCGCCGCCACGACCTGCCTGCTCGGTATCGGTATCGGCATCACCTTCGCCACCATGCCGGCCCTGATCGTCAGCGCGGTGCCGCCGGAGCGGACCGGCAGCGCGATCGGGCTCAACCAGGTCTTGCGCACCACGGGCGGATCGGTCGGCAGTGCCTTCGCGGCGATGATCATCGCCGCCCACACGACCTCGGCCTCCCCCTTCCCCCAAGCAAGCGGCTTCACCGAGGCGTTTGCCTTCGGCGTCGCCATCTGCCTGGTGGCCGCCGCGGTCTCTTTCTTCCTGATGCGGCGCGGCCGCGAGCGGCGCGTCGTCGAACCCGACGAACTCGACCTGCTGATGGAGGAGGGCTCGGCCGGCGGTGGCGTCGGGCCGGCAGTGTTTGATGGTGAGGAAGTCGTCTCGACCTGACCCGATCCCGTGAAGCCCACCGCCTCCGAAGCCCCGCGAAAGCCCCGCGACTCCATCGCCACCCGCAAGGCTCTGGTCGAGGCTGCCCGCGCGCTCTTCGACGAGAAGGGCTTCAGCGGGGCCACGGTACGGGCGATCGGTGAACGGGCTGGGGCAGACCCTGCCCTGATCGCCCGCTATTTCGGCAACAAGGAAGGGCTCTACATCGCCACCCTGGCCGACGAATCCGACGAGGCCGGGGCCCGATACGCCGGCCTCGACCCGGACCAGGTGGTCAGCCGGCTCTTCGAACGCTGGGACGAGCGGGGCCGCACCCCGGTCGCCCGGGCCATGGCCTCGGCCGAGCCCGACGACCAGGTGCTCGAACAGATCCACAGCCTGGTCGGGTTCCGCCTGCGCGAGCCACTGGCCGAGGGGCTGGCCGAGGCGGGGACAGCCGAGGCGGCCGAACTGAAGAGCGAGATCCTGATCGGCGCGATCCTCGGGATCTGCCTGACCCGTGCCAACGGCGCCCTGCCCGTGCTCGCCGAAGCCGACCGCGAGCAGGTGGCGGAACTGATCCGGAAGATCGCCGGTTCTATGATCGGTTGATGGAGAAACGCAAGCTGGGCAGCGAAGGGCTCGAGGTTTCAAAGGTCGGGCTGGGCTGCATGGGTATGTCCGAGTTCTACGGTGACGGCGACGAGGCGGAGTCGATCGCGACCATCCACCGCGCCCTCGAGATCGGGGTGAACTTCCTCGACACGGCCGACATGTACGGCCACGGGGCCAACGAGGGGCTTGTCGGGCGGGCGATCGCCGACCGGCGCGACCAGGTGGTCCTGGCGACCAAGTTCGGCATCGTCCGCGGCGACGACCCCCGCGACCGGGGCGTCAATGGCCGGCCCGAGTACGTGCGCGAGTCGATCGACGGCTCGCTGAAGCGCCTTGGCGTCGATCACGTCGACCTCTACTACCAGCATCGGGTCGACCAGAACGTGCCGATCGAGGAGACGGTCGGGGCGATGGCCGAACTGGTCGAGGCCGGCAAGGTTCGTTACCTCGGCCTCTCCGAGGCCTCGGCCGAGAACATCCGCAAGGCCAACTCGGTCCACCCGATCTCGGCCCTGCAGACCGAGTTCTCGCTCTTCGAGCGCGGGGCGCTGGACAAGGTGATCCCGACCCTCGGGGAGCTCGGGATCGGTTTCGTCCCCTACTCGCCGCTCGGCCGCGGCTTCCTGACCGGGCGCTTCCGCTCCGGCGCCGACTTCGGTTCCGGCGACTTCCGCGAGCATGACCCCCGCCTCGGCGAGGAGAACATGGCGGCCAACCTGGCGATCGTCGAAGCGATCGAGGAGGTGGCCGCGAAGCACGACGTGACCAGCGCCCAGATGGCGATTGCCTGGGTGCTCGCCCAGGGCGACGATTTCGTGCCGATCCCCGGCACGAAGAAGGTCTCGCGCCTCGAGGAGAACGCAGCGGCAGCCGAGATTCAGCTCACCGAGGAGGAACTGGCGACGCTCGACGCCCTGCCTCGTCCGCAGGGCGACCGCTATGCCAACATGAGCACGATCGATGAGTGAAGGGCGTGAAGCCGGGTCGCTGCCCGGCCTTCCGCCGCCTTTCGATCGTGAGCACGAGGAGCTGCGCGAGTCGGTCCGCCGTTTCGTCGAAAACGAGATCGCGCCGCACGTCGACGAATGGGAGGACGCCCGGTTCTTCCCGCGGGAGCTGTTCGACCGCTGCGGCGAGCTCGGCTTCCTCGGCCTGAAGTTCCCCGAGGCCTATGGCGGTCAGGGCGGCACTTACCTGCACGACGCGATCTGGGTCGAGGAGCTTTCCCGGCGTGGCGCTTCGGGCGGGGTCGCGGCCGGCCTCAATGCCCACGCCTCGATCGCCATGCCGCCGATCTTCAAGTTCGGGGACGAGTGGCAGCGCCAGCGTTGGCTCGCCCCTGGGATCAAGGGCGAGAAGATCGGCGCTCTGGGCATCACCGAACCCGGGGCCGGCTCCGACGTCGCCTCGATCCGCACCTTCGCCCGAAAGGTCGACGGCGGCTATGTGGTCAACGGCTCGAAGACCTTCATCACCAACGGGGTCCGGGCCGACTTCCTCGTCTGCGCGGTAAAGACCACCGAAGAGGGTGGCCACGACGGCACCTCCTTCCTCGTGATCGAGACCGACTCGCCGGGCTACGAAGTCGTCTCCAAGCTGGAAAAGCTGGGCTGGCATGCCTCCGACACCGGCGAGATCTCCTTCACCGACGTCGAGGTGCCGGAAGAGAACCTGCTCGGCGAGGAGAATGAAGGATTCCGCCTGATCATGGCCAACTTCGCCTGGGAGCGGCTGCTGATGGCGATCGGCGCGGTCGGGGCGATGGACGGGCTGATCGAAGCTTCGATCTCCTACGCGAACGAGCGCCAGGCCTTCGGCCGCTCGATCGGTAATTTCCAGGCGATCCGACACAAGATCGCCGAGATGGCGACCACGGCCGCCGCCGCGAAGACCCTCACCTACGACACGCTGCGACGCTTCAGCGAGGGCGAGCAGGTGATCCGCGAGGTCTCGATGGCCAAGCTGATGACCCAGCGGGCACTTTGCGAGGTGGCCGACGAGGCACTGCAGATCCACGGTGGTTACGGCTACATGAAGGAGTACGGGATCGAGCGCGCGCTGCGGGACGCCCGGCTGGGGCCGATCGGCGGCGGCACCGACGAGATCATGAAGGACATCATCGGCAAGACATTCGGGCTCTGATTGAGCTTGCGACTTGGAATGCCGACCACTCCAAGGTATCGTCTGTTCCAGGCACACGATAAGTCAACCAAGGGGGACCCTATGACCTGCTCCACCGTTCGCCGGGCCGCGGCCACACTGCCGCTTGCCCTGGTTCTGCTCTTCGCCGCGATTCTGTTTCCAGCGCGAGGAGAAGCCTCGGCGAGCGAGCCGGTCATCTTCGGCTCGAAGCAGCCGTACTCGACCCAGTCCGCCCCGGCAAACATCACCCTGCCGGCGACTGCGAAGCACTACATCGTCGGCGGCAGCGAAAGTAATTTCGAGAAGCATCCGTGGTTGGTGCAGATCACCCTCAACGGCCAGGCCTTCTGCGGCGGTGCCCTCGTCCATCCGATGCTGGTGCTGACCGCAGCCCACTGCCTCTGGAGCGCGGAGAACAACAACTGGTGGGGAGCCCTGGGAACGATGCAGGCGTTCACTGGCCGCACCCAGTCAGGGACGGGTGGCGAGGAACTCAACATCGCCGGCTGGGGAGCCGCCGAGAACTACCAGCCGTTGGACGGAGGCGGCACGGGCGAGAACGACTACGGGCTGATCGCCCTGTCGTCACCATCGTCGCGAACCGTGCTGAAACTGGCCGGACCGGACGAGAGTTCGGTCTGGAAGCCGGGACGCACGGGACTGGTCGCGGGCTTCGGGGATATCTCGCAGGGGGGCGCCGCCAGCCCCGTGCTGAAAGAACTCAGCACTCCGCTGCTCGCCGATTCGGTCTGTAGCGCGGCCAACTCTTACGGAACCGCTTTCCGGGCCGGCAACATGCTCTGTTCAGGCATCGTCCAGGGCGGGTCAGGAACTTGTCAGGGCGACAGCGGCGGACCGCTGAGCGTGCCGATCGACGGGGGCGGTCGCCGCATCGTCGGCGTGGTCAGCTGGGGAGATGGCTGCGCCAAGCCGAACAAGCCGACCATCTACACCCGGGTCGCCGAACCTGCGGTCAGCACACAGATAAATGCGTTGGCTCAACAGGCCGGCACGGCGCTCAATTTCCCTGGCACCTACGCGGACACGAACCTGATTGGTTCCGGCGCCAAGCCCGCCGGCTGCAGCGCCGCGCAGGCCGCCGCGGTTCAGGCCCAGTCCGCCGTGGCTGCCGCCAACGGCAAGCTGGCGAAGGCGAAGAAGGCCGCGACCAAGGCCAAGAACGCCGCCAAGAAGGCGAAGAAGGCCGCGGGCAAGGCCGCCGGGAAGAAGAAGGCCAAGGCGAAGAAGAAGCTGAAGCAGGCCAACAAGAAACTCAAGCAGGCCCAGAAGAAGGTCAAGAGCTTGAAGTCGACCGTGGCCGCCGCCAAGACCAGCGTTGCGACGAAGACGGCGCAAGCTACGGCCGCCTGCAGCTGATTCGAAGGATACCGGCCGGCGCGGGGACTCTCGCCCGGCCGGCATGACCACCATCAGACCGTGACTTCGTCCCCAGCCTCGGCAAGCTTCCGCGAAACCGCCTTGGAGACGGCACTCGTCGCCGGAGTGGCATTCGCCTCGGCCGTCTTGCTCGCACCATCGGCATCGGCCACGCCAATCGACCCTACGGGAGCGTCGCCTTCATTGCCCGATTTCTCCGGCAAGGCGTTCAAGGCGACGCCGATCAAGGGAGCCACGAAGGCGCCCCGGAACCCCTTCATGGCGCAAAACCAGAAGAGCAATATCCACAACGACACCTGGATGACCGGCACCTACAGCTGGCCTGGCCCGCTCGGCCGCAACCTCCTCGCCAGCTCCGGCAAGGCCGACAACGGCATCTGCTCCACCATCGCCTTCGACCGGCGCGGGCGGATCGTCACGGTCTGCGTGTCCACCATCGCCCCGCCCCAGGCCCGTATCGTCGACGCGGACACCCTCGAGGTGTTGGCCACCCACGAGCTCCCTGACACGCCCAAGGTCGATGACACCCCGAACTACCAGAACTTCTCGGCCGGCGGCTATTTCTACCTCGACAACCAGGACCGGCTGGTCATCCCGACCCGCACCAACCACATCTTCGTGCTCGGCGAGACCGCCGACGGCACCGGCTTCCGACTGGTCCGGGACTACGACCTGACCTCGGCCGTCAAGCCGGACAGCGAGCGCATGAATTCCGCCCTGCCCGATTTCCGGGGTCGGATCTGGTTCGTGGTCAAGCAGTCCGGCAAGGTCGGCGCGGTCGACCGCAAGTCCGGCAAGATCCGTTACATCCGGCTGGGCGAGACGATCCAGAACTCGTTCACGGTCGACCGCCAGGGGGTGTACGTGGTGACCAACAAGCGCCTGTACCGGCTCGGGGCGCAGAAGAACGGCAAGCCGAAGGTGGCCTGGAGCGCCAAGTACCGCAACGACGGCGTGCACAAGCCCGGCCAGGTCGACGCCGGCAGCGGCACCACCCCAGACGTGATGACCGGCGGCTACGTCTCGATCGTCGACAACGCCAACCCGGAGAACATCGTCGTGTATCGCACGGCGAAGAAGCTCCACGGCAAGAAGCGCAAGGTCTGCGAGGTGCCGGTCTTCAAGAAGAACGCCAGCGCGACGGAGAACTCGCTGATCACGACCGGCCGCTCGATGATCGTCGAGAACAACTACGGCTACACGGACATCTTCGCCCCCGATGCCGACAAGGTCGTGACGAAGGCCGGCTTCGCCCGGGTCGACATCCGGAAAGACGGCAAGGGCTGCAAGAAGATCTGGACCAACTGGACCGAGCGTGGCGCTTCGGTGGTGCCGAAGATGTCCTCGAAGACCGGTCTGATCTACACCTACACCCGCCCGCCCGACCCGAGCGGATCCCAGGGTTACTACTGGACCGCGATCGACTTCAAGACCGGCAAGACCGTCTGGAACAAGTACGCCGGCTCCGGTTTCTTCTACAACAACAACTACGCCGGCCTCGGCCTCAGCCAAGACGGAACCGCCTACCTAGGAGTAGTAGGAGGAATCGTCTCCCTCAAGGACGGCTGACACCGAAGAACCTCGAACTGAGCCCCGCCCAACTATCAGTTACTTTGAGTGGGCGGGGCGGGTTCGACTTGGAGGGCCGGCGAAGACCGGCCCGACTGCGGTTAAGCCAGGTTGATCATCACGTGCTTGACCTGGGTGTAGTCCTCCAGGCTGTACATGCTCATGTCCTTGCCGTAGCCGGACTCGTTGTAGCCGCCGTGGGGCATTTCGACCGCCATGAGGATGTGGTCGTTGACCCAGACCGCGCCGAAGCGGAGGGCGTTGGTGACCCGCATGGCGCGGCCGACGTCCCGGGTCCAGACCGATGAGGCGAGGCCGTACTTGGTGCCGTTGGCCCACTTGATCGCCTCCTCTTCGTCGGTGAAGCGCTGGACGGTCATGGCCGGGCCGAAGATCTCGTTCTGGACCAGCTCGTCGTCCTGCTGGAGGTCGGCGATCACGGTCGGCTCGACGAAGAAGCCGGGCAGGTCGGCCTGCTTGCCACCGGTCACCACCTGGGCGTGCGAGGGAGCCCGGTCGATAAGGCCGGTCACATGGGCGAGCTGCTTGGCCGAGTTGACCGGGCCGAGCGTCGTGTCGGCCGAGTCGAGATCGCCCATCACATAGCCCTTGGCCTCGTTCGCGAGACCATTCACTACATCGTCGTAGACCTTGGGTCCGGCGAGGATGCGGGTCGCGGCGGTGCAGTCCTGGCCGGCGTTGAAGAGGGCGGTGCCGGCGATCGTCTCGTAGACCGCGTCGAGGTCGGCGTCGTCGAAGACGATCACCGGCGCCTTGCCGCCGAGCTCGAGGTGGACCCGCTTGAGCGAGTCGGCTGCCGCCTTGGCGATCCACTTGCCGGTGCCGATCGAACCGGTCAGCGAGACCATCTTGATGTCCGGGTGGGTGACCAGCGTCGAACCGGCCGGATCGCCGTGGCCGCCGATGAAGTTGGTCACACCGGGCGGGAAGATCTCGGCGCAGATCCGGGCCAGGACCTGAAGGGTCGAGACCGGGGTCGACTCGGCCGGCTTGAGGACCAGGGTGTTGCCGGTGGCGAGCGCCGGCCCGAGCTTCCAGGCGGCCATCATCAGCGGGTAGTTCCAGGGCGTGATCTGGGCGACCGGGCCGATCGGCTCACGCCGGATGAAGGAGGTGTGGCTGGGCAGGTACTCCATCGCCGCCTTGCCCTCGAGGTTGCGGGCGGCGGTGGCGAAGTAGCGGATGTGGTCGGCGGTGGTGTCGAGTTCCTCGTCGATGAAGGCTTGGCGGGGCTTGCCGGCGTCGGCCGACTCGAGGTCGGCCAGCTCGTCACCGTTCTCGATGATCGCGTCGGCCAGGGCGAGCAGGCGGTCAGAGCGCTCGCGGGGAGTGGTGGTCGCCCAGCCGTTCTCGAAGGCGGCCTTGGCCGCGGCCACCGCCCGGTTTACGTCCTCGGCCCCCGAAAGCGGGGAAGTGGCGATCACCTCGCCGGTCGAGGGGTTGATCACCTCTTCTGACGCGCCATCGACCGGGTCGACGAACTCGCCGTTGATCATGTTCTGAAGCCTGAGCTTCTCGGTGACTGCCATCTCGCTCCTCCTGCCGCGACAGATCAGCTGCGCGACAACCTCGTTTGTTTGACTGGCCGGCCGGGTCTGTTCAGACCCAGCCGAGTGCTTCTTCGACTGGCACGTATTGCTGGCCGGTGCCTTCGGCCACACCTTCGTGCGTCACCTTGCCGGCGGCGACGTTGACCCCGGGCCGCAGGCCCGGATTACGCTGGACTGCCGCCTGGATCCCGTTGTCGGCCAGGGCCAGGGCGTACGGCAGGGTCGCGTTCGTCAGGGCCTGGGTCGAGGTGATCGGCACCGCGCCCGGCATGTTGGCCACGCAGTAGTGGGTGATCCCGTCGACCTCGTAGGTGGGGTCACGATGGGTGGTCGGCCGCGAGGTTTCGAAACAGCCGCCCTGGTCGATCGCCACGTCGACCAGCACCGCGCCCGGCTTCATCAGCTTGAGCTGTTCGCGCTTGACCACCCAGGGAGCCCGGGCGCCGTGGACGAGGACCGCGCCGATCACGAGGTCGGCCATGGGCAGCAGCTCCTCGACCGCGAGGGTGGTCGAGTAGACGGTCGACGCCTCCCGCGCGTAGAGGGTGTCGAGTTCACGGAGGCGATCGATCGAACGGTCGAGGATGAAGACGTCGGCCGCCATGCCCATCGCGATGAAGGCGGCGTTGGTGCCGACCACCCCGCCACCGATCACGACCACCGTCGCGGCCGCCACCCCGGGCACGCCGCCGAGCAGCACACCGCGGCCACCCATCGGCTTCTCCAGCATGAAGGCGCCGGCCTGGGTCGCGATCCGGCCGGCGATCTCGCTCATCGGGGCCAGGAGCGGCAGCCGCCCCTCGGCATCCTCGACCGTTTCGTAGGCGACGCAGGTCGAACCCGACTTCATCAGGCCGGCAGTCTGCTCGGGATCCGGCGCCAGGTGCAGATAGGTGAAGAGCAGGTGCTCCGGCTTCAGCATCTCGATCTCGCCGGCCTGCAGCTCCTTGACGTGCAGGATCATCTCCGCCGCCTCGAAGACCGCCGTCGGGTCGGGCAGGATCCGCGCACCCTGCGCCTCGTAGGCGGTGTTCGATATTGCGCTGCCTTCGCCGGCCCCGTCTTCGATGAACACCTCGTGGCCGTGCTCGACGAACTCACGCACCCCGGCAGGCGTTATCGCCACCCGGTACTCGTCCTGCTTGATCTCCTTGATGACGCCGACCTTCATTGATTACCTCGTCCTCTCTAGTGGTCCGCTGGGAGTGACATCTCCGCCGGGCGGGGTGTTTTTCTGGGTCAGTTCCTCATCAACTGTGAGGCCTCGGTCAGGATCGGCCTCAGCACGTCATGCATCTCCTCGAACTGCTCGGTGTCGCAGATCAGCGGCGGCGAGAACTGGATCACCGGGTCGCCACGATCGTCGGCCCGGCAGATCAGGCCGCGCTCGTACAGCTCACCGGAGAGGAAGCCGCGCAGCAGCTTCTCCGACTCCTCGTGGCTGAAGCTTTCCTTGGTGTCCTGATCCTTGACCAGCTCGATCGCCTGGAAGTAGCCGGCCCCACGCACGTCGCCGACGATCGGGATGTCGCGCAGCGATTCCAGCATTCCCCGGAACTCGCCTTCCTTGGCCCGGACATGGCCGCAGAGATCCTCACGCTCGAAGATCTCGATGTTGGCGAGGGCGACCGCCGCCGCGATCGGATGGCCGGCGAAGGTGAACCCGTGGGCGAAGGAGGCGTTGCCTTCCATGAACGGCTCGGCCACCTTGTCGGAGGCGATCATCGCCCCCATCGGGACGTAGGAGGAGGTCAATGCCTTGGCCGAGGTGATGATGTCCGGCTGGTAGCCGAAGCGCTCGCAGCCGAAGTAGTGGCCGAGCCGGCCCCAGGCGCAGATCACTTCGTCCGAGATCAAGAGGACGTCGTACTTGTCGCAGATCCGCCGTACTTCCTGGAAGTAGCCGTCCGGCGGCACGAAACAGCCGCCGGCGTTCTGGACCGGTTCGAGAATGACCGCGGAAACGGTCTCGGGGCCTTCGAAGAGGATCCGTTCCTCGATCGCATCGGAAGCCCAGACCGGTTCACGGTCTTCGGGCCAGCGATAGATGTTGGTGTTCGGCACGTGGCAGCCACCGGGGGCGAGGGGCTCGAACTGCGAACGCAGGTTGGTGACGCCGGTGGCCGAGAGGGCACCCAGGGTGGTCCCGTGATAGGCCACTTCGCGGGCGATGTGCTTCGCCTTCTGGCCGTTGCCGCGCATGCGGTGGTAGTTGCGGGCCAGCTTCAGGGCCGACTCGACCGCCTCGCCGCCGCCGCTGGTGAAGAAGACGCGGTTGAGGTCACCGGGGGTCATCGAGGCGATCTTGGTGGCGAGCTCGATCGCCCGCGGATGGGCGTAGCTCCAGATCACGAAGAAGTCGAGCTCCTCGAACTGGCGGGCGGCCGCCTCGGCCAACTCGGTCCGGCCGTGGCCGGCGTTGACGCAGAAAAGGCCGGAGAGGCCGTCGAGGTACCGCTTGCCGTGGGCGTCGTAGACGTATGCCCCTTCGCCCCGGGTGATGATCGGGATCTCGTGCTCGTCGCTGTACCCGCCCATGCGGGAGAAGTGCATCCAGAGGTGGCGCCTGGCCTGTTCCTGCATGTCTTCGATTGTGGTCTGGCTGGGGGTTGTTGCGGTGGACACGGACTCCTCCTTCGGTCAAGGCCCGGAAGGCGGGCCCCGCGATGCAATAACGGTCGCGGTGGTTTCTGGCTCCACCATATGTCGACCCGATCACACTGGCAAGCGGACGAAACGTAAAAAGAACGCTCGATCTCGTTACTTCTCGTCTCTCGGGGGGCCAGACGCCGCCGTTGGCATTAGGTTGCCGCCATGGAGAGCGCCGAGGTTCCAACCCGCGCAGACCCAACCGGTACGACCCGGGTCATGGGACATGAGTACTGCCAGTCGCCTTGCATTTGTACAAAACGTAGTTGCGGAGAACCCTGTGTTTCGCATACGGTTCAAACGAACTTGCCGGAGGGGGCAATTCTCAACTCCGGCGCTTGTCCACCTGAGAGAGGGGTTCGATGGAAGGCTCGCCAGATCTACCACCGGTCGATCCGAACGTGGAATCGACGGAGGGCAAAGCCGGGAAAGCCGCAGGATCTGGGAGCGGGGGAGTTCGCCTAGAGGGAGTCACGAAGCAGTTCGGTGACTTCACGGCGGTCCATGACATGGACCTTGACATCGCCGACGGCGAGTTCTTCACGATGCTCGGCCCGTCCGGCTGCGGTAAGACCACGACCCTGCGGATGATCGCGGGCTTCGAGCAGCCGACCACCGGCAAGGTGCTGATCGACGGCACCGACGTGGCCGGCCTGCCCGCCTACAAGCGCCCGACCAACACCGTCTTCCAGTCCTACGCCCTCTTCCCCCACATGACGCTGGAGGAAAACGTCGGCTTCGGCCTCAAGCGCAAAAAGGTCAGCAAGGCCGAGATCAAGCGCCGCGTGGCGGATGAGCTCGAGCGGGTCGGCCTCAGCCGCGAGGCCAAGCGCAAGCCGGCCCAGCTCTCCGGCGGCCAGCAGCAGCGCGTCGCCCTGGCCCGGGCGCTGGTCAACCTGCCCAAGGTGCTGCTGCTCGACGAGCCGCTCGGCGCGCTCGACCTGAAGCTGCGCAAAGGCCTCCAGGTCCAGCTCAAGAACATCCAGCGCGACGTCGGCATCACTTTCGTCTACGTGACGCACGACCAGGAGGAAGCGCTCACCATGAGCGACCGGATCGCGGTCATGAACGCCGGCCACATCGAGCAGTGCGCCGACCCGGAGACGGTCTATGACCGCCCGAGCACGACTTTTGTCGCCGGCTTCATCGGCGTCTCCAACCTGATGCCGGCCGTGGTCAAGGGCTCGAATGAGATCGAGATCGCCGATGGCCCGACCGTTCCGAGCAAGGATGCCGGACAATTCTCGACCGGCGAGAAGTGCTTCGCCGTGGTCCGTCCCGAGAAGCTGACCGTCTCCCTGCCGGAGAACGCACCGGGCGACCAGCCCGGAGTGGACGGCATCGTCGAGAGCTCGCTTTACCTCGGGACCTCGACCCAGATGGCGATCCGGGTCGCCGAGGACGTGCAGATGACCGTGCTCGTTCCGAACGCCTCCGAAGACGCCCGCCAGCATCTGCCGGGCGGCGGCGCGAAGGTCCGCCTCAACTGGCTGCCCGAGCACATGCACCTCGTCGCCGAGTCCGAAGCGGACCAGCCGGCCGATGACCAAACGCCCACCGAAACCGTCACCGAAGGAGTGAACTAATGCCCGTCAAGAAGATGAAGCGCGCCCGACTTTTGATCGTCGCCGTACTGGCCCTCGCGGCCTCCATGGTCCTCGTCGCCTGCGGCGGCGGTGGTGGTGGCCTGAGCGGCTCCGACAACTCTGATGTGACGACCGCGACCGGCGGCGACCCGACCGGTTCGCTGAACATCTCGAACTGGCCGCTCTACATCGACGGGCAGACGATCAAGAACTTCCAGAACGAGACCGGCATCAAGACCACCTACACCGAAGACGTCAACGACAACAACGAGTTCTTCGGCAAGGTCCAGCCGCTGCTCAGCCAGGGCGACTCGGGCGGCCGCTCGATCATCATCGTGACCGACTGGATGGCCCAGAAGATGTATGACCTCGGCTACATCCAGAACCTCGACAAGGCGAAGATCCCGACCGTCGAGAAGAACCTCATCCCCAGCCTCCAGCACCCGTCCTTCGACCCGGACCGCAAGTACAGCGTGCCGTGGCAGTCGGGCATGACCGGGCTGGTCGTCCGCAAGGACCTCGCGCCGGACGTGAAGTCAATCAATGACCTCTTCGACCCGAAGTACAAGGGCAAGGTCACGATGCTGACCGAGATGCGGGACACCGTGCCGCTGGTCATGGCCGCCGACGGGATCGACCCGCCCGACGCGACCAAGCAGGACTGGCTCGACACGATCGACAAGATCAAGAAGGCCAGCGACAGCGGCCAGATCCGCCGCTTCACCGGCAACGACTACATCCAGGACATGGCCAAGGGCGACGTGGTCGCCGCGATCGGCTGGTCGGGAGACGCGGTTCAGGCCGAGTCGGACAACCCGAACCTGCAGTACGTCCAGCCGGAACAGGGCTGCTCGCTCTGGTCCGACAACATGCTGATCCCGGTCGGGGCGCCCAACCCGGCCGCCGCCTACAAGTTCATGGACTACGTCTACGAGCCGAAGAACCAGGCCAAGATCACCGCGTACGTGAACTACGTCAGCCCGGTCAAGGGCGTCAAGGAGATCCTCCAGAAACAGGATCCCGACATCGCCAACAACCAGCTGATCTTCCCCAGCGAGGCCTACACGAAGAACTGCTTCAACCAGGTTTCGCCGCCCGGCGACGAGGCCGACCAGCAGGAAGTCGAGCAGGCCTTCCAGGATGTCGTCACCGGCTGATCCAACCGGAACGAACCGAGTGAGAAAGGGCGCTGACGAACCGATGACCAAGGTGAGGAGACACCAATGACATCGGTTCGTCGGCGCCTGGTCCCCTATGGGCTGCTCGCCCCCGGCCTGATCTGGCTGATCGTCTTCTTCGTGATCCCCATGTACTACATGGGGGAGCTTTCGCTGAAGACCGGCACGATCGAGACCGGTTACCAGATGAGCTGGGCGTTCAGCAACTACACGGACGCCATTTCGCAGTACAGCACCCAGTTCTTCCGGGCCTTCTACTACGCGGGCGTGGCGACCGTGCTCTGCCTGCTGATCGGATACCCGTTGGCCTACGCGATCGCCTTCAAGGCGGGGCGCTGGAAGAACCTGATGCTCTTCGCGGTGGTCGCGCCGTTCTTCACCACCTACCTGATCCGGACGATCGCCTGGAAGACGATCCTCGATGACTCGAGCCCGGCGGTCAGCGTCCTCAAGACGCTCCACCTGGTCCCCCAGGACGGCCGGGTGCTGGCCACCTCGGCGGCCGTGATCGCCGGCCTCACCTACAACTTCCTGCCCTTCATGGTGCTGCCGCTCTTCGCCGCGCTGGAGCGGCTGGACCGCCGGCTGCTGGAGGCCGGCAAGGATCTCTACGCCTCGGCGACCCAGACCTTCCTCAAGGTCACCCTGCCGATCACCATGCCGGGCATCGTCGCCGGCGTGCTGCTCACCTTCATCCCGGCGGCCGGCGACTACGTCAACGCGACCTTCCTCGGCGGCACCAACCAGGCGATGATCGGCAACGTGATCCAGTCGAAGTACCTGGTCGTCCGTGACTACTCCGAGGCGGCGGCCCTGTCCTTCACCTTGATGGCGATCATCCTGGTCGCCCTGATCATCTACATCAAGTTCGCCGGCACGGGAGCGCTCATGGGAGACGAGGAGGAAGCCGAATGAAGGCCTGGCGCTGGCTGCGCGAAAACGCCGTGATGATCGCCGGCATCCTGGCGCTGCTCTACATGCTGACGCCGATCTTCGTCATCGCGCTCTTCTCCTTCAACGACCCGACCGGGCGCTACAACTTCGAGTGGGTCGGTTTCACCACCCAGTACTGGGCCCACCCCTTCGCGATCACCGAACTGACCGATGCGCTGCTGGTCAGCATCCGGCTGGCTTTCTTCACCGCGATCGGCGCCACCATCCTCGGCACCCTGATCGCGATCGCCCTGGTCCGCTACCAGTTCTTCGGCCGGCGGGCCGCCAACTTGTTGATCGTGATCCCGATGGCCACCCCGGAAGTCGTGATCGGCGCTTCCCTGCTCTCGTTCTTCCTCACGCTCGACGTATTCAAGCTCGGTTTCCAGACGCTGCTGATCGCCCACATCATGTTCTCGGTCAGCTTCGTGGTGATCGTGGTCAGGTCCCGCCTGATCGGCTTCGACCGTCGACTCGAAGAAGCCGCGCAGGACTTGGGGGCCAACGCCCTCACCACCTTCCGCAAGGTGACCCTCCCCCTGATCGCCCCCGGTGTGGTCTCGGCCGCGCTGCTCTCTTTCGCCCTCTCGATCGACGACTTCGTGATCTCGAACTTCAACTCCGGCTCGACCGTCACCTTCCCGCTCTACATCTTCGGCGCCAACCAGCGGGGCATCCCGGTTCAGGTCAACGTGATCGCGACCATGCTCTTCGCGGTGACCGTGATCGCGATGCTGGTCGTCATCATCCAGCAGCGGCGAGCCGAAAAGGCCTCGGCGATGCGACCCGAAGAGATCGCCAACAAGCCAGCGATGTCACTGCCTGTTTGACCCGGGCATTGGTGGCGGGGGCCGGTGGGGCTCCCTCCTCGGCCCGAAACGTCGTCGGGAACCCCACCGGCCCCCGCTCTCAGTTTCGGGACGCTTAGGCTTGGGGTATGGGATATGAGACGCGTTGCCTGATCGGTGGAGAGTTGGTCGAGGGAGCAGGCGCTTCGATCGAGGTCGAGAACCCGGCTTCCGAGGAGATCGTGGCCAAGGTTGGTTCCGCCTCGCTTGAGCAGCTCGACCTGGCCGTCGAGAAGGCGACCGCGGCAAAGTCTTCCTGGGGCAGGATGCCGGCGGTCGACCGGGCTCCCCTGCTGCACGGGATCGCGACCGCGCTGCGGGAGAAGACCGATGAGCTAGCCCTGCTGATGACCACCGAGATCGGCCGGCCGTTGACTGAATCGGCCGACGAGGTCGAGTGGTGCGCGGCCTGCTTCGACTACTACGCCGAGGTGGCTCGCTCCGAGATCGGCCGGGTGATCCCGCCGATCGAGGCCTCGCAGTTCTCGGTCGTGGTCAAAGAGCCCCATGGCGTGGTCGGCTGCATCGTGCCCTGGAACTTCCCTCTGCTGCTGCTGATCTGGAAGCTCGCCCCGGCACTGGCAGCCGGCAACACGGTGGTCGCCAAGCCCTCCGAGCTGACCCCGCTCTCGACCCTCGCGATCGCCGACGCCTTCGCCGGACTTCCCGCCGGCACCGTGAACCTGCTCGCCGGGGCCGGTGAGATCGGGGCTGCGATCTCCGGCCATCCCGGGATCGATTGCGTCGCCTTCACCGGCTCGGTCGCCACCGGCCAGAAGGTCGGCATGGCGGCCGCGGCCCGCAACGCGCGCGTCAACCTCGAGATGGGCGGCAAGGATCCCTTCATCGTCTGTGACGACATCGGCGTGGACGGCCTCCAGGTTGCGGCCGAAGGCGGCGCCTGGGCGGCCTACCTCAATGCCGGCCAGGTCTGCACTTCATCCGAGCGTTTCTACGTGATGGAGTCGATCTTCGACGAGTACGTCGATGCCTTCGTCCAGCACACGAGGTCACTGGTGATCGGCGACCCGCTCGAGCCGGGCACCGACCTGGGGCCGATGGTCTCCGCCGCCCAGCGAGGCAAGGCGCTCGGTCAGGTCGAGGAAGCGGTCGCGGCCGGCGCCGAGCTGCTCACCGGCGGCGGCAACGCCGGCTTCGAGCAGGGCCACTACCTGGAACCCTGCGTACTGACCGGAGTGCCGGCCGAAGCCGATCTGCTGCGCGAGGAGACTTTCGGACCGGTCGCCCCGATCGTGCCGGTCAAGGACCTCGACGAGGCGATCGCCCTCGCCAACGGGCTCGACTTCGGCCTCGGCGCGAACATCTACACGCGGGACCTGAAGCGGGCGATCCGCTGCGTCAAGGAGGTCCGGGCCGGCTCGGTCTGGATCAACGACCCGCTGACCGACAACGACGCCGGGCCGTTCGGCGGTTTCAAGAACTCCGGCATCGGCCGTGAGCTCGGGACCGAGGGACTCGACGCCTTCCGCGAGGCGAAGCACGCCCACATCGACACGGAGATCGAGGTCAAGGAGTGGTGGTACCCCTACGGGTGATCAGGAGGTGGTGCCGGTCGTCCCGGTGGCGCCGGTAGCCCCGGATGCCCCGGTCGTGCCGGCTTCGGCCCCGCTGCTGCCGCAGGCCTTGAAGCCGAACCCGTCGGCCAGCTGGAAGTACTCACCGGCCAGAACCGACGCCTTCTTGCCGGCCGCGATCATGGTCTCCTTGTCGCCGGAAGCGATCGCATCGGCCGCCTTCTTGGCGACATCGACCCGCTGGCGCCCCAGGGCGATGATCTGATCGACCGTGGCCTGGTCCGAGGCCGGGGCGGTCAACTGCTCCAGTTCGTCCAGCATCGCCGTGACATCCGCGGCCTGGTCTTCGAAATCCTGCGCGGCCGCCTCAAGGTCGCTGCCCTTCAAGGCCTGGTTGAACTGGTTCTCCAGGGTTGCGGAGTTGGCGCTGTACTGGGCGCAGACGGCATCGGCCTTGGTGATGTAGTCGGCCTTGCTCAGATCCTCGTCGTCGGAGCCGCCGCCGCAGCCCGCCAGGAGGAGAGCGACGACCATCAGGACGGCACCGGAACCCCGGCGGGCACGGGATGCGCGGATCAGGCGGCTTTCCAACTCGACTTTCACCGCAGCGCAGCCTATCGGGGGTATCGGTGATCCGCGTCACCAGAAGGTGTGGCCAAGACTCTGTCCTCGGTCCGGGGCCGTGTGCCGGCGGACTGCTTCGCACAAGGGCAACGCCGGGCCACCAGCCCGTCTTGCACCCTTGCGCTTGCATCCCACCGGCACACGGCCCCAGCCCTTCGGGACGTCTTGGCCACACCTTCTAGACTCGTGCCATGCCTTCCGATCAGGATCACACGCCTTACGTTGATGCCCTGCTCGAATTCGCCCAGGGCGACCCCGGCAGGTTCAACGTGCCGGGGCATCAGGGGGGCATCGGGGCCGATGCGCGCCTCCACCTGCTGGTCGGCCAGACCGGACTCTCGGATGACGTCCCGGCCCTGATCGAGGGCATCGACGTCGGTGATCCGAATCCGTTCCAGGAAGCCCAGAAGCTGGCCGCGGCCGCCTGGGGGGCGAAGCGGACCTGGTTCCTGATCAACGGCGCCTCCCAGGGCAACCAGGCGATGTGCCTCGCCGTCGCCCACATGGGAGGCGAGCTGGTGGTCCAGCGCAACGTCCACTCGTCGGTGATCGACGGCATGATCATGGCCGGGCTGAAACCGACCTTTGCCGCCCCGGAGATCGACCCCGACCTCGGGGTCGCCCACTGCCTCACCCCGGAGGCACTGGCCGAGGCGCTCGACCGCTGCCCCGACGCCGCCGCCGCGGTCGTCGTCTCACCTACCTATTTCGGTGCCTGCGCCGACATTCCGGCGCTGGCCGAGGTCGCCCACGGCCGCGGCGTGCCCCTGGTCGCCGACGAGGCCTGGGGAGCCCACCTCCACTTCCACCCCGACCTGCCCCCCAGCGCGATCGAGAGTGGCGCCGACCTGGTCATCTCCTCGACCCACAAGATCGTCGGCAGCCTGACCCAGTCGGCGATGATCCACCTCGCCACGGACCGCTTCGACGAATCGATCATCGACCGCTGCATCTCGATGACCGAGTCGACCAGCCCGAACTCGCTGCTCTGCGGCTCACTCGACGCGGCCCGCCGCCAGGCCGCGGTCGACGGCGAGCGCCTGCTCGGCGAAACGATCCGAGTGCTCGCCGACGCCCGCGAGGAGATCAGGTCCATTCCGGGCCTCGACGTGCTCGACGAACGGTTGCTGGAAAGGCAGAGCGTGGCCGGTTGGGATCCCCTGCGCCTGACCGTCGACGTGCGCGGCACCGGCAGCACCGGCTACCACATCGCGGAACTGGCCCGAGACCTGGCCGGGGTCAACCTCGAACTGGCCTCGGACACGGTCGCGGTGGCGGTCTTCGGCATGGGCACCGGCACCCCGCCGCGGGCCCGTCGCCTGATCGACGGGATCCTCACCGCCCTCGAGGCGATCGAGGCCGAGCCCTTCAAGGAGAAGCCCGAGTTCGCCCCGCCGCCGCCCTGGGGCGACCCGGCCATGACCCCGCGCGATGCCTTTCTCGGCAAGCAAGAGGTGGTTCCGTTCGCCGAGGCGGAAGGCCGGATCGCGGCCGAGCCGCTGGCCACCTACCCGCCCGGCATCCCCAACGTGCTCCCCGGCGAAAGGCTGACCCGCGAGACCCTCGAGTACATCACCGACTCGGTCGACCACGGCGGCTACGTGCGCGGCGCCGCGGACCGGGAGCTGACCACGCTCCGGGTCATCGCCGAGTGAGCGACCGTCTCCCCGGATGAGCCGCCGTCGTGACCCTGCTCCTTTGACCCACCGAGATTGAGTTCAATCGCAAATAGAGCGAATGAACTCAATCTCGATGCCGTCCCGCTGCGGTGTTTCTACTCGGTCCGGCCCGGGTCGCCTTCGATCAGTTCGATCCGGTAGCCGTCGGGATCACGGACGAAGCAGAGCCGGGAGCCGCCTTCGCTGACCGTGTAGGGCGGCTTCTCGGGCGCGATCCCCTCACCCGCCAGCCGTTCGAGCGTGGCGTCTAGGTTGTCGACCAGGAAGGCGATGTGGCCGTAGCCGGTGCCGATCTCATAGGGCTCTTCCTGGTCGTAGTTGAAGGTCAGCTCCAGTCGCGGGCCGTCGCCCTCGTGGCCCATGTAGACGTTGACCGCCTCGTCGCCGATCGGCAGCCGGTGATGTTCCTTCAGGCCGAGCTTCTCGTAGAAGGCGATCGACTCGTCGAGGTCGAAGACGCGGTAACAGGTGTGAATCAGGGATGACATGGTCCAACCGTATCCGCTCGCGGCAACCGCTACACCGGGTGCGACCCGGAAACCTCAGCGCTTGATCCGGAACACGCGCCGCACCGGTGACCGGTCCACGTTGCCCGCCTTGTCCACCGCCCGCACGCGGAAGACATGCCGCCCCTTCGTGAGGCGACGATAGACCTTCGGCGACGCGCAGCGACGGAAACGCCGACCGTCGATCGAGCAACGGAAGCTACCGGCCTCGTTCGACCGGAACCGGAAAGCCACGGAGCGGCGGCCCAGCCGTTTCATCGAGATCAGCCTGGTTTTCGGGGCGACCTTGTCCTTGGGCGTCGGGCAGAGAGAGGGATCGGTCTCACAGGTCGGATCAGGCGGGCAGAGGCTCTGGTCGGTCTCGCAGCTCGGCTCCGGTGGACAGAGCGACGGGTCGGTCTCACAAGTCGGCTCCGGCGGTGGGTCGCAGTCGACCGGCTGGACCGGGTCGAGGAAGGCGTCGGCGATCGCCGCGTTGCCGGCCGCGTTGGCGTGGATCGAATCGGCCAGGAACGACCCGTTGGCATCGAGGAATGCCTGGTACGGATCGGCGACGACCGCGCCGTATTTCGAGCCAGCCTGCCGGACGATGTCGTTGACCCCGGTCGAAACCTCGACCGCGCACTGGTCAGGGATCAGGTTGGCGCCGAACAGCATCAGGTCGATGTGCTGCTGGTCCTCGGGCGAGATCCCCGATCCGTCCCATCTGAACGGGTTGTAATAGGACATCAAGCCGAAGAACTCATCGCCCGGGTCGTTGTCGAGGGCGTTTCGGATCTGGGCGACGAGATCGTCGTAGCTCGCCTGCCATGCCGCGCAGCCGCTCGGTTCGCCGAAGCAGGGATCGTCGGCGCCCAGCGCGTCGTTCGCGCCGATCGCGAGGGTCACCGCCTTGGTGTCGTCCGGATCGTTGATCGCGGCCAGCGCCTGCGGCAGCTGCTCCGCCTTGAGGCCGGCGAGCACCTGGCCGGCCTGGGCCAGCGCTACGTGCTCGTCAGCGCCCAGTGTCTCGCCGAAGCCGGGAAAGCTTCCGTACCCGCCGAAAAGGAGATCGGGATACATCGATGCACCACCGCTGGAGGAACTGGTCGATGACGAATCGCCGAGCGAGACGTACGAGTCCGCCGACGCCGCAGCCGCGGTGCCCAGCGAACAGAGAATCGTGGCAGCGAGAGCCGCGAGGACTGACTTGAAATTGACTGGCATGGATTCCATCCCCCTGCGGATGAACGAGTTGCGAGTGTCGAAAGAGGCGATTCTAGCCGGAGGAGACCGTGGAGCTACTCATCTAGGGTGAGGTCATGAGCACGTACGAGCGAGTTGCGGAGCTGCCCCTGGAAGTCGAGTCGTGGTCCATGGAAGGGCTGGCGATCCGGCCCGCCCCGGATTTCGAGCGCCTGACCACGGTCATCCGGGTCGAAGGCGGAGGGCTGACCGGGCTCGGCGAGGACATCACCTACGAGGCACTCGACCAGATCGCCCTGCAGGACGCCGGGCCGACCCATGACCTCACCGGGGTGAAGACGGTCGGCGAGTTCTGCGACCTGATCGGCAGCCTCGACCTCTTCCCCGGCCCGCCCGAACGTGAGGTCTCACGTCTCTACCGCCGCTGGGCCTTCGAGTCGGCGGCGCTCGACCTCGCCCTCTGGCAGGCCGGCACCTCGCTGGCCGCGTTCCTCGGCCGCCCCCTCAACCCGCTCACCTTCGTCGCCTCGATGGGCCTGGCCGGCGGACCAGGCGGGACCGAATCGGACGTGGGCCGCCTACGGGCGAAGCTCGACCGGTACCCGGAGCTTAAGTTCAAGCTCGACCCTTCACTCGACTGGGGCCAGGAGCTGATCGACGAACTGGTCGCGACCGGCGCGGTGAACACGCTCGACCTGAAGGGCCAGTACAAAGGCACGGTCGTCGACATCGAAACGGACCCGGAGCTATACCGGCGCCTGCTGACCTCTTTCCCCGATGCCTGGATCGAGGATCCGGACCTGACCCCGGAGACCCGCGAAGCGCTGAAGGACGACTGGCGCCGGGTGACCTGGGATGCCCCGATCCATTCGGTCGACGACATCGCGGCGCTTGAGCACAAGCCAACCGTGATCAACATCAAGCCCTCCCGCATGGGCGGCCTGAAATCCACCTTCGACGCCTACGACTACTGCGAGGCCGAGGGAATCGGCGCCTACGGCGGCGGCCAGTGGGAGCTCGGGGTCGGCCGCGACCAGATCCAGTACCTGGCGGCGCTCTTTCATCCCGACACCCCGAACGACACCGCCCCGGTTGGCTACAACGCCGCCGAACCCGAGCCGGGACTTCCGACGAGCCCGATGGAGGTGCCCGGAAACGGCTTCGGAAAGCCGGATGGGAGTTAGAGGCATCTAACTCCGATTGCGGCCAGCCAAAGCCGTGAGGTGCGCTAGGTTGGGGTCGGCGACCTGAATCGACCCCCTCACGAACGGAGCAGATCATGGCCAACAAGAAGAGTTTCGGTAAGGCACTCAACGAGCAGATCTCGAACGAGTTCGCCGCTTCGCAGCAGTACGTGGCGATGGCCGTCTACTACGACAGCGAGACCCTGCCCCGGCTGGCCTCGTTCTTCTACCGGCAGGCGCTGGAGGAACGTGAGCACGCGATGATGATGATCCAGTACCTGCTCGACGTCGACGAGGAGATCGAGGTCCCCGACATCAAGTCGCAGCCGACCAAGTACGAGGACGGGATCACCCCGGTCAAGGAAGCCCTGGCCCAGGAAGAGCGCGTCTCGAACGAGATCTTCAGCCTCTTCGAGTTGGCCCGCGAGATCAAGGACTACCGGGCCGAGCACTTCATGCAGTGGTTCGTCAAGGAGCAGGTCGAGGAAGTCGCCCTGATGGGTGACCTGCTCAACGTGGTCGAGCGCTCGAAGGAGAACCTGCTCTTGGCCGAGGAGTACATCGCCCGCGAAGGCCTTGGTGAGGAAGGCGACGACCCGACCGCCCCGCCCCCGGCCGGCGGGCACTGAGCGACCGGCCGGCCGCGTTGAAGTCGGCTCCCCGATCCTGCGGTATCCTCGGCTGAGGAGGGACCGGCAGGACCGGTCTACATGGGAGACGGGCGGGGAGCCCGACAGGAGGAGTTGCATATGTCAGTTGTTGTTCGTTCTTGGCCGGCGCGGCTTTGCGTGCTGGCGGCCGCGGCACTTTGCCTACTGGCGGCAACCGCCAGGGCGCAGGCGGCCGACCCGGCGGTGTTCGACGTTGGCGCCGCGTCTTCAAACATCAATCCGGATGGGCCCCAGTACGTCGGTGGTTACGGCTATCTCCAGGGACCGACCAAGGCCACCCACGACGATCTCGAAGCCCGTGCCTTCGTGGTCGGCAACGGTGACAAGGCGCTCGCCTTCGTCTCGGTCGACCTGGTCGGCTGGTTCGCCGCCTACGACGGAGTCAACGCTCCGTACGGAATCGACGCGACCCGTCAGAAGATCGCCGATGCCCTCGTCGCCCGGGGCTACGACGTCGGCCGCGAGTCGGTGATCATTTCCAGCACCCACGTCCACGCGGCACCGACCGTGGTCGGCATCTGGGGCACGATCGATCCGAACTATCTGAAGAAGGTCAGCGACGCCGCCGTTTCGGCTGCCACCACCGCGGCCGACCAGACGAAGCCATCGGAGATCTGGACCGGCGTCGGCGATGTCAGGTCGTTTATCTGGCAGAACGGCCAGGGCACCAACCACCCCGACGGTTTCGCCACCGACAACAAGCTGCCGATTCTCTGGGCCCGTGATCCCGACACCGGGGCCACCAACGCTCTCTACGCAAACGTTCCCAACCACGCCGACCAGTACCAGGCCGATGACAACGACCTGGAGATGTCGGCCGACTGGCCGGGCTACGTCCGTCGCAAACTGGACGCCATGAACGGCGGCACGGCCGTCCTCGCCCAGGGCACCCTGGGCCGCCAGGAGCCTCCGGGCAGCGTCACCGCCTACAGCGAAGTCGAGGCACAGGGCGAGATCGTCGCCAACGAGATCCAGCGGACAATGGCCAAGGCCACGCCGCTGACCGACAACACGATCGCGGCCAACGAGCAGTCGATGCAGATCGTCGCCGACAACGAGGATCTGCTTTTGGCGATCAATTTCAATCCGACCACCGGCTCCCAGGCGGCGACGGGATTCTGCATCGAGCTCTACCAGAAATGCACGATCCCGCGTTCGAAGCAGGCGCCGTACTTCGGGCCAGGCCCCGATGACGACACCAAGACGATCGGGACCTCCGTGGAAGCGGCCCGGATCGGCGATGTCGCCTTCGCGACCAATCCCGGCGAGGCGTTCCCGGAGGTAAACTGGGCGATCCGCGACAGCGTCACCGCGCCCAGGCAGGTCAACGTGATCGCCCAGGCCGGCGACATGCTTGGCTACTACTACGACCGCGACGATTACACGAGCCAGCAGTTCGGTTCGAGTGACTTCGAGGATTACAACGTCGGGCCGGACCTGGCCCAGGCCAACGCCGACAAGGCGATCGCCGCGCTCGGCCAGATCGGGTTCGCAACCACGCCCAAGACGGTGCACGCCCCGTTCGACAGCAGCGTCCCGGCCAAGCCCGGCGTGCAGTGGTACCCGGACGAGTACGAGTCGACCGATCCCACGTTCAACATCCTCGGCTCGGCCGCGAAGTCGCAGGACGGCACGGCGCCGGTGCCGACCGAGATCACCTGGGATTTCGGTGACGACACCACCGGCACCACGGCCGTCGGCGAGCGGTTCGACCACACCTTCCCTGGCCCCGGCACCTATGAGGTGACCGCGACCGTGGAGAGCAACTCACAGACCCGCACCTGGACCGACACGATCACCGTCGACCCGCCCCTGACGGCCACGGCGTCGCTGGCCAGCCGGGCCTGGGACGGTGCGCGGCTCTCGGTCTCGACCCAGGGTGGCCAGGGTGACCTGGTCGCCGCCCGCTGGACCTGCCAGGACGGCACCGAGACCACCGGCCTCAGCGTCACCTGCGATTCGGCCAGCGCCGGCACGGCGAAGGTGACCGCGGTCGACGGCGCCGGCAACACCGCGACCGCCTCGGTCGAGGTCAGCAAGGCACCGCCGAAGCCGGCCGCCAAGCTGAAGATCGTCAGGGCGAAGGTGAAGCCCGGCAAGGTCAAGCGCGGCAAGGCCGCGAAGCTCTCGATCACGGTGAAGAACACCGGCACCGCGGGAGCGACCAGCGCCAAGGTCTGCGTCAAGGTGCCCGGCAAGGCCAAGAAGGGCGTCAAGGCGAAGCCCGCCTGCCGCAAGATCGGCAAGCTCGCCGCCGGCAAGAGCCGCACCGTGAAGATCAAGTTGAAGACCACGAAGAAGGCCAAGCGCAAGGTGAAGCCCAAGGTCGTCTTCAGCGCCAAGGGCGTCAAGACCGTCAAGAAGACGGTGACGCTCCGCACCAAGCGCTAGCCAGCGCCACGCCGTGTGACGGTGACGCAGGTCATGCGTCGATACGACTCATGACCTGCGTCACCGTCGGTGCTCGGCCTACTCGCGCAGGGTCTCGAGGGCGCCGGACCACTTGGCCAGGGAGTCCAGCATCCCGGCGACGCTTCGCTCGTGTTGCTCGTTGCCCTGGAAGTCCCCCTCCTCGTCGATCAGGCCGGCCACCCCGGGAATCGGCACCATCTCCGGCACCGGCATCACCGAGAGCTGGGTCAGCGTGGGCTTGAGCACTTGGACGGCGCGGGCCCCGGCCCAGACACCGCCGTAGCTGACGAAGGAGCAGGGCTTGTAGGCCCACTCGTGGTAGAGGTAGTCGAGCGCGTTCTTGAGCGCCGGGGCGGGGGTCGCGTTGTACTCGGGGGTGACGAAGACGAAGGCGTCGGCCCGGTCGACGATCGCGCTCCAGTTCTTCGTGTGCTCCTGCGTGTACTCGCGGCGACCCGGCATGTTCGGCTCGTCCATGAAGGGCAGGTCCAGCTCCTTCAGGTCGGCTACTTCAACCTGGAAACGGCCGTCGGCTTCGGCGATCGGGGTGAACCAGTTGGCGACCGGTTCACCGACCCGGCCGGGACGGACGCTGGCGATGACGACGAGGAGATTGATCATGGTCCGACCCTAGACGTTGCGGACCTCTAATACCCTTGCCCGGTTACCGGCCATGGACCAGCGCAACCGACCCAAGAGCGAAGAGAGGATAGATCCAGATGACTTGGAGACCGCCCTTCGGGTGATCGGCGAGCTCGACCGGCTCCCGGTCGAACATCCCGATTCGATCACGCTCCAGCAGGCCGCTGCCGGCCTCTACAAGTCGGTCAAGATCCGGCGACGGCAGGAAAAGCGACGGCAGGTGCTCGAACACGACGCCGAGATCACCGCCCGCACGGCTACCGCCGCCCCCGGCCGAATCGACGACGAGACCGAGGGGCTACCGCTGGTCTCGACGGCCAAGGGAGCGACGGCGGGCACCCTGATCGAACCGCGGGCCTGTTACATCTGCAAGCAGAGCTTCCGGGTGGTCGACGCCTTCTACCATCAGCTCTGTCCGGACTGTGCGGCCTTCAACCACGCCCGGCGCGATGCCCGCACCGACCTGACCGGCAAACGAGCGCTGCTGACCGGCGGCCGGGCCAAGATCGGCATGTACATCGCCTTGCGGCTGTTGCGGGACGGGGCCGACACCACGATCACCACCCGCTTCCCGAATGATGCGGTCCGCCGGTTCCGGGCGATGGAGGATTCCGAGGAGTGGTTCGACCGGCTCCACATCGTCGGGATCGACCTGCGGGATCCCGGCCAGGTGGTCGACCTGGCCGATTCGGTCGCGGCGAAGGGGCCGCTGGACATCCTGATCAACAACGCCTGCCAGACCGTCCGCCGCACCCCGGAGGCCTATGCCCCGCTGATCCAGGCCGAGCTGGAGGAGCTCGAACCGGGTCCGATGCCGGACATCGAGACCTTCGACCGCCACGGCGACCACCAGCTCGCCCTGGCTTCCGCTCCCTCGCACTGGGCGCCGACGCCGCATGCGATCACGGCGATGGCCCTGACCGCCGGCTCGGCCGACTTCGATCTGGTCGATTCCGGCCGGGCGATCGATGCCGGCGGCCTGGTTCCCGACGTGGTCGACACCAACAGCTGGATCCAGACGGTCAGCGAGGTCGACCCGATCGAACTGCTCGAGGTCCAGCTCTGCAACATGACCGCGCCCTTCATCCTGATCGGGCGCCTGCGGAAGGCGATGTCCGGCTCACCGGCCCGCCGGACGTACGTGGTCAACGTCTCGGCGATGGAAGGCCAGTTCTCACGGGGCTACAAGGGGCCGGGGCATCCTCACACCAACATGGCCAAGGCGGCGCTCAACATGCTGACCCGGACCAGCGCCCAGGAGATGCTGGAGGCCGACGGCATCCTGATGACCGCGGTCGACACCGGCTGGATCACCGACGAGCGGCCCCACCCGATGAAGAAGCGCCTGGCCGACGACGGCTTCCACGCCCCGCTCGACCTGGTCGACGGCGCCGCCCGGGTCTACGACCCGATCATCCGTGGGGAACAAGGCGAGGACGTCCACGGCGTCTTCCTCAAGGACTACAAGCCCTCGCCCTGGTAGCGCTTAGCGCCGATGACGGCCGGCCACCTTCTTCAGCAGCACCTTGCGTGCGATCACGCCGCTGCCGCCGAGCTTCGCCGGCAGGCCCTTGCGCCTCGCCTTGGCGACCAGCGATCCGCCCTTCTTGGTCAGACGAACCTTGACCGTCTTTCGCTTGCCCCCGGCCACCGAGAAGCTCGCCTTGCCCAGCGTGACGGTCTTACGCTTGCCCCGGCGTGCGGCGAGCGATGCCGTCCCGGCGCATCGGGCTCCGCCTCCGCAGGTGAGTTTCAAGAAGGCGGCACGTCCTTTCACCTTGACCAGCCGGGCCACCTTGGCCTTCGTGTCCTTCCGCGTGACCGTGAACTTCAGCACCCCCTGGGTCTGCCTGTCGGGGAACCGCAGGGTGCCGGCCGCGTAGAGCTTGCCGGCCGAGTCGACGCCGAGGCCGGCGGCGTCGATGATCGGCAGCGTGGCCTTGGCGACGAAGCCGCCGGTCGGCGTGAACTCGTCGATCGAGGCCTGCTGCCCGTAGCCCGGGGTGCTGAGCACGAAGACGTTGCCGTCCGGGGCCACCGTTACGTCTCTCGGCGCGAACATCTGCCCGGCCTTGCTGCCTTCGCTCCCCCAGCTTCCGAGGAAGGTCCCGTCGAGGCGGAACCGGTCGACCTGGAAGTTGCCGCTGTCGACCACGTACATGCTGTTGTTGCCCAAGGCGACATCGGTCGGGTACTGCATCTGGCCCGGTCCGACGCCGCCCGATCCGATGAAGGGCCCGGTGCTGCCGTCGGGCTTGAGGGTTGCCACGTCGTTGCCGGCGTAGTCGGCCACCCAGAGCTTCCCGTCGGGGGCCATCGCCATGCCACGCGGGGAGAACTGCTCGGTCGGCTGGAAGTGGGTCACTTCGCCGTCGGTCGGCACGATCCTGACCCAGCCATCGGCCTCACCGGGGTCGGTGCGGCTGAAGTAGACGGTGGTACCGGCGACCAAGACGCTCTGGTAGGTGTCGTACGGGTTGTCCCAGGTATTGATCTCGGTGTCGAAGGTGCCGTTCAGGTCGTAGATCTGGAGGTTGGAACCCCAGGGGATCAGGACTTCACCCCCGGACTCGGTCATGTTCACGGTCAGGTCGCTCCAGCCGCCGCTGTTCTCGTTGACGTCCTTCCAGCGAGTGATCTCCTTGAAGCCCCCGAGGGGACCGGCGGAGGCGACCGGGACATTCGCCGAGAAGAGGGCGACCAGCAGCATCAAAGTGATGCCGAAGACCGCAGCTGCTCCCCTGGCCCAACCGAGCAGAACTGCGTTATTCACCTGCACGCGGGCGATCGTAACACCAGATTTACCGAGGGATGGCGGGTATGAGTCTCGCCTGTGACACCTCGCCAGGATCCGGCAGCTACGGGAGCCGCTTCGGCGGGAACTCCCTCTGGTCCGGGTAGAAATCGGTCAGATCGGCGCCACGGAACTGCTCGCCCAGGCTGAGGTTGCAGACGCCGTCACCGGAGGCGAGTTCGAGCAGGAAGCCTTCGAGCGCGGCCTCCTGGTATCGCGGCCGCGGCGCTCCTGCCAGATACCGGACATGGCCCGGGTAACCCTTCACTCCGTCGGCCGGTCCCTTGACCAGATAGGCGACGGCCTGCCGGCCGGCCAGCGAGGTGAGCTTTGCCTCCCGGTGCGGCGGCGGGAAGGAGCAGCCGAGCTCGACTTCGACCAGGGACGGCATCGACGAGGTCGTCGAGCCGGCCCGGAGGCGCTGTCCGTTCGCCAGCACGGAACTCACCTCGATCGGGATGATGTCCGTCTCGACCCGGCCGGGGGATCCGTCTGCCCGGATCGCGGTCAGACCCGAGCGCGGCGTGCCGATCGTCCCACGAACCACCAGGTTGGAGGTCCGGGCGATCGCCCGGGGGCCTCTCATCGGCTGGTAGTCGTAGGTACATCCGACGATCGGCTCCTTCGTCTCCGACCTGGAGACGGGCACCACGGGCTCTGACTCGTCGCCCCCACAACCCCCGACGATCAAGACGGAAAAGCCGATCCCAGCCAAACAACCCAACCAAGCAACCCGTCTAAGCAGAAGATTCAAGGCCATACCCAAACTACGAACAAAAGACCAAATCGATCACAAGCAAGCCGCTAGCTTCGTCAAGGGTCAAGCGAAGAACCGAAAGCGGACATGCACAAACGCCGTCAGCCGTGCGCTGGCAAGGAGTGAGTGAGGAGGCGCGGCGGGCGTGCTGGAAGTACGTTCGCAAGCCTTCGAACGAACGACGCCGCCAGCGTGCGGCTGACGGCGTTTGGGCGTCCGCGACGCCACAAGCAACGGGAGCGACGGGACTTGAACCCGCGGCCTCTGGCGTGACAGGCCAGCGCTCTAACCAACTGAGCTACGCCCCCGTGAGGCGATCGGTCGAAACCGACCGGGCGGGCATTATCGCAGTCTCGCTCGAATGGCGGCAGCCGACCCTCCCCGCAACCGGTTCCGGGGGCGATCGCCCACCAAATCGGTGGGTAAACGCCCCCAGTTGCCGGGCCGGACTCGACGTTCGGGTTTTAGACTGGCGGCCATGAGACTCGTCACCTACGCATCAGACCGGGGCCCGCGGGCCGGAGTCCAGACCGATAAAGGCGTGATCGACGCCTGGGATCTGATCCGGGACGAGGGCGGTTCGAGCCTGAAGGAGCTACTCGCCTCGGGCCGTTTGGACGAAGTCCGAGCGGCGTTCGAGACCGGTGGCGGCGAGCCGCTCATGCTCGGCCCGGGCGGGATCCTCACCCCGATCCCCGACCCGGACAAGATCATCTGCATCGGGCTCAACTACCGGGCTCATGCGGAGGAGACGGGCATGGACCCGCCCAAGGCTCCGACCATCTTCGGCAAGTACCGCAATGCGCTGGTCCCGGACGGTGCGACGGTCACCCTGCCGGCGGCCAGCCGCAAGGTGGATTACGAGGCCGAGGTGGCTTTCGTGATCGGGCGGCGGGCCGGCGAGGTGAGTGTCGAGGATGCCCTCGACCACGTCGCGGGCTACACCCTGCTCAATGACCTTTCGGCCCGTGACCTGCAGGGCCTGACCATGCAGTGGATGGCCGGCAAGGTGTTCGACGGTGCCGCGCCCTGCGGCCCGGCCCTGGTCACCCCGGACGAGGCCGGGCCCCACGACGGCATCGGCATCGCCATGCATGTCAACGGCGAGCAGCGCCAGAGCTCGAACACGGGCGATCTGATCTTCTCGATCCCGGAACTGGTCTCCACCCTCTCCACCTGGATGACGCTCGAACCGGGCGACATCATCGCCACCGGCACCCCTTCCGGCGTCGGCCTCGCGATGGACCCAAGGACCTGGCTCGAGGACGGCGACGAACTGCTCGTCAGCTCACCGCAGCTGGGTGAGCTGAAGACCAAGGTTTCCCGATAACCAGAACTCGGGCTAAGGGCGCTTCGCGCCGGCGAGTTCGTTTCTGACCATCGGGAGGTCGGCCGAGAGCGGGGCGCTCGGCGTGACGCTCGAGGCCGAGGCGCCGACCGGTCGGCTGCGCCGATGGGCGGCCGACCAGCGGACCCGGACCGGCCGGACCTTCATCAGGCGATTCCAGGTTTGGGTTCCGACCACGCCGTCGGCGGTCAGGCCGCGGTTCGCCTGGAAGCGACGGACCGCCCGGTAGGTGGCCTGGTTGAAGATCCCGGTCGGCTCCATCGAATTGCCGAGCGCGATCAGGTGCTGTTGCAGCCAGACCACCTGGTCACCGCGGTCACCGCGATCCAGCGAGACGTGGCCGGAGTAGGCCCGGTAGCGCGGAATCCGGTTGACCGCCTTGCCCAGGGCGGTCCATTCGGACGAGTTCGTTTCCTGCCAGGACCACCAGCTCGGGGCGGTGCCGTAGTTGAGCATGAAGCGGCGGAAGGCGAGCAGTTCCCGGCTGCCCGGGTTCTCGTAGGTCTGCCCGACCGGGTAGATCCGCCGTTTGTAGATGCTGTTCTGCTCCCAGGTGATCTCGAGCGAAGTCCGGACCGGATCTCCGATCGTGTGCCAGTAGACCTGCGGCACGTTCGCGGTCGCGGCGCCCGGGCCGAGGAAGACGGAGTAGGGGAAGGCGGGGTGGTAGTGGACGTAGGGGAAAGTCGAAAGCCCGAGCGGGAAACGATTCCCGACCAGGGCGCGAAGCTTGCGGATGTACCAGTCGGCCGCCGCGTACTTGCCTTCGTACTCGGCCTCGGCGTCGATCACGAAGCAGTCGGCGCCGCGACGCTTGGCCGCGGCCGAGACTTTCGCTTCGGCGATCGGGCGCTTGCCGTAGACGTACTGCCAGCCACAGACCTTCAGTCCCGCCCGGTGGAGACGGGTGGTCAGGTTCCGGTTGAACTGGCTCCAGGTGCCGTCGCCGTCACCGGACTTGATGTAAAGCGCGCCGATCTTCGCCTGCCTGGCCTGGCGGATGATCGACCTGAGGTTGCCGCCGTTCGACTGGTCGACGTACCAGATCCACATTCCCGGTCGGGCGAACGGGTTCGCGCCGGCACGGGTCGATGGCGCGGGGATCGAGAGGGCCGCCTCGGCCTTTGGCAGGCTCGACTGGGATGTGATGAAGAGCACCGGCAACAGCAGGGCAAGCAGCCCGGCTCGCCGGCAGGAAGTCTTTGTCATCAGGTTCTGGAACACGGTAAGAGCCAGTTCGGAGCGGGTGGCACTCGGCCGTTCCCCGTTTCCGGGCGCCCCGACTCCGGAACCAGCGTCGCATGAGGCCGCTTGGACGAGACCCTTTCGGGCCTCGCCGGCAAGGTTTATTTCAGCCCTCCGCCGACTCACCCACCGCGAGCCAGATCACGCCGACGGCGATCAGCCCGATCGCGACCGTCCGTCCCGCGGTCACCGACTCCCCGAGCCAGGCGATGCCGAGCAGGGCGGTGCCCACTGCCCCGATGCCGACCCAGACCGCGTACCCGGTGCCGACCGGCAGCGCTCGCAGGGCCAGGCCGAGCAACGCGGCGCTGGCCAGGTAGACAGGCACGAAGACAGCGGTCGGGGCCAACCGGCTGAACCCATGTGATTCCTTCAGGGCGAGCGCCCACACGACTTCGAGCAGGCCGGCAATCAAAAGCAGAATCCAGGACATGATGGTCTCCTGACGTAGGTGCGAATGAACCTGCGTCGTCGTCCTTGCCGGGTACGGCGCGTCTCGTCCGGGATCCTGAGGATCGACTTCCAGCTTAGGCGAACCGGGGCCGCTCGGCCAGCAGCGTGACGAACGACACAGAAATGCCGATCCCCTGTAGCCTCACGGGTAGGGAGAAGTTCAATTTTCTGTTAGGGAGGAATCAAGGATGCGTCGTTACGCCGTTTTGCTGGTCGCTCTGCTCGCCGGGGCACTGCTTGCCAGCGGGTTCACCACTGCCGCTTCGGCCAAGAAGAAGCAAAAGGCCGTCAAGCCGACGGTCAAGGTCCTGAACGCCAAGGCGAACCAGCTCGCCAAGGGCAAGGTCAAGCTTCGGGTCAAGGCCAACAAGGGTGCTCGGGTCCGGATCTCGGCCACGACCTACACCTTCGATACGGGCAACCAGACCCTGTTCAAGGCCCGCAAGGTCAAGCTGGGCAAGAAGCGCAGCAAGATCGTCACCGTGAAGATGGCCAGCGCCGTCAAGCCCGCCGTCAACAGCTGCCAGCTGCGCAAGCTGACGGTCAAGGCTAAGAACGGGAAGCGCAAGGCGAGCCGCACCCAGACCGTCACGCGTGACCCGGCCGACTGTCAGCCCTCCACCGTCGACCTGAGCCGAGCCGACGACTGCGACTTCATCGCCAAGCCGAAGGAAGGCACCTGCCTGATGCCCTTCCCCGACGACTACTACACGGTCGACGACCCGTCCAGCCCGACCGGCAAGCGGATCCGCCTGACCGATGCGGCGATGCCGAAGAACCGTTACGGCAAGCCGATCTCGGCCGCCAACTACGGCTACTCGGACGGCTTCAGCCAGGGCCAGGGAATCGTCGTGCGAGTCCCGGGACTCGACTCGATCGAGGCGGTCGACGCCAATGGCATGGTGCCGATCAACCACATCGGCGAGTACGCGAAGCCCGACCAGAAGGCCGTGATCATCAACGCCGACACCGGTGAGCGCCAGCCGATCTGGGTCAATGCCGACTCGAACGCGAGCGTGGACCGGCTCCGGGTGCTCGAGATCCATCCGGCCAAGAACTTCGATGCCGGAAGCCATTACATCGTTGCCCTGCGCAACCTCACCGACAAGAACGGCACTGCGCTCAAGGCACCGGATGCCTTCCGCTACTACCGCGACCAGATCAAGTCGGGCAAGCCGGAGATCGAAGGCCGTCGGGCCCACTTCGAGCAGATCTTCAAGGACCTGAAGAAGGCCGGCATCAAGCGAGGTGACCTCTACCTCGCCTGGGACTTCACCACGGCCAGCAACGAGAACAACTACAAGCGCGTGCTCAGCATGCGCGACCGGGCCTTCGCCGAGCTGGGCGACGACAAGATGGGCGACCAGATCGTCCAGGGTCACGCGCCGGACTTCCAGATCGACTCGGTGACCAACTACACCGCGGGCCAGAACTCGCAGATCGCCCGCAAGATCGTCGGCTCCTACACGGTGCCTTGTTTCCTGGCCCCGGACTGCGGCCCGGGCAGCACCATGGACCTCGACTCGAAGGGCCTGCCGACCGAGCACGGCACCTACGAGGCCAACATGGTCTGCATCATCCCGCGGGTCGGCCTCGACGGGCCGAATCCGGTCAAGACCCGGCCGATGGTCTTCGGCCACGGCCTCTTCGGTGATGCCTCGGGCGTCGACGGCGGCCCCAACCCGCCCCTGGCCCAGCACGGCATGACGATCTGCGCCACCGACGAGATCGGCATGTCGAACAAGGACGTCGGCCAGGTGATGACCAGCGCGCTGGCCGACCTGTCGCACTTCGACGTGCTGACCGACCGCCTCGCCCAGGCCATCCTCAACGAGCTCTACCTGGCCCGGCTGATGTACCACCCGCAGGGTCTCGGTAAGGACCCCGCCTTCCAGGACGGCGACGGGACGACACCCGGCGAGTCGGTGATCAAGACCGACCACGTCTACTACATGGGGGCCAGCCAGGGAGGGATCCTCGGCGGCGCCCTGACCGCGGTTTCGCCCGATTTCGTCCAGTCCTCATTGCTGGTCGGCGCGATGAACTACTCGATCCTGCTGCCGCGCTCGATCGACTTCGACCTCTACGGGGCGCTGCTCTACGGCGCCTACCGGACCGAGATCGAGCATCCGCTGCTCTTCCAGCTGATGCAGATGCTCTGGGACCGCAGCGAGCCGAACGGCTACGCCCATGTGATGACCGACAACCCGCCGCCGAACACCCCGAAGCACCGGGTGACCCTGCAGATCGCGCTCGGCGACCACCAGGTCTCCAACTACGCGTCCGAGGTCATGGCCCGGACCCTCGGCATGAAGACGAATCCGGTGCCGGTCGACGAAGGTCGCTGGCCGAACTACGACGTGCTGTGGAACGTGCCGCGGCTGACCGCCGGTGACTTCCCCTACCACGGCAACAACATCATCTACTTCGACGGCGGCCCGCCGCGAACCGATCCGGGCAACCCGTCGAAGACCATCGGCACCGACCCGGCACCGTTCGAGAACCTGCCGAACCGGGTCGCGCAGGATCCGCACGGAGCGCCGGGCGGGGCCAGCGTGGCGGTCGCCCTGACCTCCAGCTTCCTGCAGCCGAACGGCTACATCGACGATGTCTGCTCGCCGAAGGCCTGTTACGGCGACGCCTGGGACGGCAGCCTGCCGTAACGGGGAAGCCATCTCCGAGCATCCTCAGAAAGCCCCGGCGCGGAAACGCCCGGGGCTTTTCTGTTGCCCGGATAGCCGCTAGGGGACCGGGCGGTAGATCATCCGGTTGCCGAGCAGTTCGGAAACCGTGACCAGTTTGTAGCCACGCTGGCGGAGGCCGCGGATCGCGCCGGCCAGCGCGTCAACCGTGCCTCCGCGCGGGCCGCCGCCGTCGTGCATCAGGACGATCGAGCCGGGCCGCACGTCATGCAGGATGGTCGAACGGATCGAGGCCGAACCGGGCAGCTTCCAGTCGGTGGTGTCGACATCCCAGTTGATGACCTTCATCCCGTTCTTGCGGGCCGAGTCCTTGAGCGACGAACTGACTGCCCCGTAGGGCGGGCGGAAGAGGCAGGGACGGAAACGGGTGACCTGTGTGATCGTCCTGCTGGCGTGACGGATATTGGAACCGGAGGGCAGCAGGTCGTGGTCGTAGCTGTGGTTCCCGATCTCGTGGCCGAGGGCGAGTACGCGACGGGCGTATGAGGGGTAGCGGGCGACCTGCTGGCCGAGCTCGAAGAAGGTCGCCCGGACCTTGAAGCGCTTCAGGACATGCAGGACCTGGGGCGTGTAGTCGCTGGGGCCGTCGTCGAAGGTGAGGGCGACCCGTTTGCTGCCCCGGGGGCCGTTGGTCACGAACTCGCCGTTGCCGCCGGTGCAGCCGACCACCCGTACCGGGCGCAGGTCGTAGACGGCGCGGCGTTTCGCCGGGAAGTAGTCGAGGCACTCGTCGACCGGCCGGGCCATGGGGCCGCCCTGCGGGCACTTGCCGGAGTGGTCGGCGACCCGCCAGGCGTACTTGCCGACGGGCAGGCCGGCATCCCGCGGGTCGAAGGTGGCGACCAGCTTCAGCTCACCGACTTTCTTGACCTCGGCCCGGATCACTTTGCTGGAGCGCACCTGCCCGGTTTCCGAGGTCCGGGAGACCCCGAGCACCTGGTAGGTGCGGGTCCGCCCGCCGAGGCAGATCCGCACGATCGTGGTGCCGCCCCGCGGGTTCATCTGCAGGCAGAGGTAGCGGTGGTTGCCACGCACGAAATCGGGCCGACGGTCGAGCTTGCCCATGTTGACCTTCTGGGTGGTACCGACCTGGAAGATCAGCGACTTCCCCTTCTGGATCAGCCCCGCGGACTGGATCGGGTTCTGACCGGCGCTGCTGGCGTTCGACGGGATCAGGAATACCAGCCCCGCAACCAGCAGGAAGAAAGCGAGCAGCGCGAGCTGCTGGCGAAACCGATTCGCCGACCTGAGGGCGCCTGTCGACCGGTCCACCATCGACATGCGAGTATAGGCGGGCGGTCGGGTCTCGACCCTTCCGCTTCCTCGCACCGATGAATCCGTCGACAGCCCTGAAGTCCGCTCTCGTGATGTTCCTCCTCGTCGCTGTTCTAGCGGTGCTGCTCGCGGTCGCTTTGCCGAAGTCGTTCTTCGAGGACTGGGGCTGGCTCTCAGGCCCGGCCGCCTTGCTCCTGTGTGCCTTCGGCACGGCCCGGGTTCTCGGCCTGCCGGTGGCACGCACCCTGTTCGGGGTGGTGATCGCCGGCGTCCCGGGCCTGCTCGGGGTGGTGACCGGGGTTCACTGGCTTGGCACCTTGCTAGCGGTGGTCGCCTTCGCGGTCTGGTGCGGCTTCGGCCCGGAACCCCGCCGGCTCTGAGTCAGTTCCCGGCCGGCACCGGCGGCAGCAACAGCTCGGCGAAAACCGCCTTGTGGTCCGAGCCGGGCAGGCCGATCACGTCGTATTGCGAGAAGGAGATGCCCTTCTCGGCCAGCACGTGGTCGATCGTCACCGGCGGTGGAAACTGGATCGTCGAGGGCCAGGTCGGCACCAGTCCGTCGCCGACCACTTCCGCGGCATCCCGGTAGCCGGTGTCGATCAACCGGCGCAGGTTGGCATGGTCCAGGGTCGCGTTGAAGTCCCCGGCCAGGACGATCGGGACGCTGGCGCTGAATGCCGGCGGCAGGGCGTCGAAATCACGTTCCCACAGGTGCACGTCCGATCGGTGGATCGGCGCCGTGGGATGGACCGCGACGACTTCGAGCGGGATCGAATCCGGCACCTGGACATCGGCCCGTGGCTGTTCCTTGACCGGCAGCGGCTCCCGGCGGACCAGCGGCCAGCGGGACCAGATCCCGTTCCCGAACTTCTCGCTGAAGCTCATGACCTGATGCGGGTAGGACGATCCCAGCCCGGCCTGGTTCAACGCCCGTGCTTTCTCCCTGGTCAATTCCTGCAAGAAGACCAGGTCGGCCTGCCTCGTCTGGGCCTCGTCGACCACGGCCCTGGTATTGGCCTTCGACTTGGCCAGGTTGAAGGTCAGCACCCGCACCGGCCGCGAACCCGGTGCGGATTCCGGGCCGCCGATCGCCCGGGGCAGCACGGCCAAGGCCAGGGCAAGGACGGCGATCCCGAGGAAGCCCGCGGCCAGCCAGCGCCGGCAGAGTACGACCGCGAGCAGCGCCAGCAGGGACAGCATCAGCACATAGGGCGTGTAGGCCAGCAGTTGGACCAGCGGGTATCCCCGCTCGAACCCGCCGATCCGGAATATCGCCCAGACCAGGAAGAAGCCGGCCAGAAACCAGCAGATGCCAGAAACCCAGACCCGCCGGGAAGCTTGTTCGGTGCCCGCCAAGACGGAGATTATCCCGGCCGGACGGAACCCGTGACCAGTGACATCCCGGCCGAATACGACCGGCGTCCGCGGGACGGGGATACATCTACGACCCCGAGTTCGACGAGTGGTTCAATCTCAACGCCTTCAAGCACAAACCAGGCAAGATCACCCTTCCGAAGGGCTGTCCCTAGTAGGACGCTGGGACGTCCGGGATGGGCGGTACTGGGCTCGAACCAGTGACCCCCTGCGTGTAAAGCCGTCCTGGTAGGCAGAGGATGAGTCAGAAGAGATCAGTTTCCCACCGTAGAGCCAAGTTGAGTCAGCTTGAGTCGGTTTGGCTCGGCCTGAGTTGGCCTGGGTTGGTACATCTCGCGGTACATCGGGAGCCGATCGACCGACGGGGCGTAACGGCAGGGAGCGTCGAAACCCATTCAGTCAAACCAGAAGGGCGGTTTGACCATGGAAGCGAGTTCGGAGCCGAGAGGCGCGTTGGTTGTATACGAGACCAAGGGCGGGGAACCCCGCTACAGGGCCAAGTGGCGGGATCGGACCGGCAGGCAGTGCTCGCCGACCATCGGCCCCGCGTGGCTGACCAGGAAAGAAGAGCGATGGGTCCGGCGGTCGGGGCGTCCCGACTCGGGCTTCTACGACGAGCAGCGGGCCTATCTCAGGATGGCCGAGCTGATCGCCGAGCACGACGCGGCCCTGCCGCAACCGGGCGACCCGGAGTCGGTGCCCTTCGAGGAGTTGGCCGAAGCCTGGTTGGAGTTCCTCTCCCACGGTGGCCGGGCCAAGCCCTCGACCCTGCACGACTACCGGACGATGCTCGCCCACCCCGGCCCCTGCGCGCGAGGGGGCCGCGAGCGCAAGGCCCGCATCATGCGCGAGTTCGCCAGAAGGAACGCAACCGCGATCACGACCGGCGAAGTGGCGGCCTTCCTGGACCGACTCGTGGTCGAGGGCCTCAAGGCGCGGAACGTGAACCGGCACCGCCAGGCCCTTCACGCCGTCTTCGCCTTCGGCATGAGACCGGGCACCTACGGCCTGGCGAAGAACCCGGTCTCCGACACCGAGAAGCAGCGCGAGGACGGTCCAGCAGCGATCGACGCCTTCACGACCGAGGAGCTGGCAGCGATCGAACGGGTGGCAAGGGAGGGGTCGCACCGCGCGCGCCCTAACGGTTGGTACGGCCCAGCAGTGCACGAAGAGTGGCAGCGGATGAACGACCAAGACGCGGCGATCGTCAAACTGGCCGCCTACACCGGACTCCGGCAGGGCGAGCTACGAGCGCTCAGATGGAGACATGTGTTCCTGGGCGAGCAGCGCCTGTCGGTCGAGGAGGCAATCTCAGGTGACGAGTTCTCCACCACCAAGAGCAGAAGGGTGAGATCGGTGCCCTTGACCGAAGCCGCCTGCGACCTGATGGTCGGGCTGCGTCGCCGAGGCCGATGGCTCAGCGACGAGGATCTGCTCTTCTGCACCAACGACGGAACCCCGCTCAACGCCTCGGCGCTCCGCAGGAGGTTCAAGCAGGCTCAGCGGAAGGCCGGGGTTCGGGTGCGCCGCTTCCACGATTTACGCCACACCTTCGGCTCGATCGCGGTGCGCCGGTTCGATCCAGTGACGGTCCAGCGACTGATGGGCCACGCCAACTTGAAGACGACCGAGCGATACCTCCACAGCCGACCACGCGCCGATGATGCCACTCGACTCGCAGAGGCCTTTGCCTCAGACGTAGAGCCCAGTCCTAAACCAACCCAGCCCGGACCCACTTCGCGCAACGGTCGTACGTCGAGGTTCCGGTTGAGGGTGAAGCTCGGACCTTGAGTGACTACGCGGTTGCGATCCGATCAATGAAGGCCTGAACTGTGTCAACTGCGGTCTCTACGTCGGTTGGACTCATATGCAACTCTTCGGCGAGCGCGGCATAACCTTCGCGCCAACTCGGCTGGGCGACCAGCCGAGGGGGCCACGTCTGACCGCCCCTGGCCGTGAAGACCTGCTCGCATGCTTGCCGTGCCGTCGGCAGGTCGGCCTCCAGAGCCTCCAGCAGCTGAAGATCAACGAGGTCACGGAACCTGGGGTTCTCGTAGCCATCGGGGTATTCCTCGGTGACAGCATGAAGTTTCTGGGCGATCTGCCACCGCGTATCGAGAACCAGAACCGTCTCCGGCCCGTCGAGCCCAACCGCATCAAGCGGCAAACCTGGGATGGCCGTGAACTTCTCATGGCCGGTCTCCGCGGGCGAGATCTCCAATTGTGGCGAGGAAAGAACTCGACCGGCGAATATGACTTGCACCTTGACTTTCCTGAATTCAGCCCGACGGGGAAGACTGGTGATCTCACCCCGCCTGAAAGAGAAGCCCTCGTAAGGAGCCGCCAGCCCTTCATCGAGCAAATCTGCGAGTTGGTCCGCGTCGCCGCGCAGCACCAGGTCGATGTCGTTGGTGGCCCGGGCTTGTCCCCGCATCCTCAGCTCCATCGCGATCCCGCCTTTGGTGGCAAACGCAGCCCGGCCTTCCGGGCCGACGACCCGCGCCAATGCGCCCGCAATCATCATCGCGGCGATCCGTAGATTCAAGCGGCTGACCGGATAGCCCGAGTCTTTCTGCCATTGGGTGATGAGCTGCTCCAGGCGAGCCTTCGTTTTCGGGCGCTTCGGACGAGCGGCTGGATCGCCGGTGTTCATGCTCGCCCAGTTGGTATCCGACCCAGATCAAGGTCTTGATTCAGCCGGTCGGCAACGGCAGAACTCAGCAAGCCTTTTTCACGGCCCCGCCGCACGGCTTGCTCGATCAGATCGAGACCGAGATGGTCGGCAGCGCATTCACGAATCGCCCGTTCCAGGGAGACGATTGGAATCCCCTCGATCGCGGTCACCTCGGCCTCATCCAGATCCTCACGATGGATCACATAAGCCTTCGGCACTTGCCGTTGCGGTCTATGCTCCCGCGGCACCGTGACATGAATCTTCGCGGGGTTTACGTCACTCACATCCCAGAGATCTAGCGCCGTGGCATGGCTCAAGACGCCGCGTACTCCCGCCGGCCATAGTGCCGCCTCCATATACCCGGCAAACGGACCGGGCGGAAGGAAAGGGATTCGGTAGACCCCCTGGCTAACTCTTTCGAGCCGACCGCGCCGCGCCATCTGCGCGACGGTGTTGTCCGCATACCCGACAGCACGAGCATCTGCCAGGGTGAAAAATCCATGCTGATCAGCAGCAAGCTCAGCCAGCTCTGCGAAGCGATCGGTCGGCATGCGCTCAGAATAGCGCATTTTGTCCCTTTTCAAGCACACATTGTGTGAGTGGTCGAAGTCGCCACCGGTCACGAAACCGAGGATCCGCCGCTACGATGGACCGATGGTGGCCAGGAAACAACCAAGCGACGCCAATCCGTTCCCGCCCCACCTTGACGTAGTGCCGCTCGATGAGGAGCCCCTGAGCCCCGAGGACGAAGCGATGATTCAAGAAGGCCGGGACGACATCAAGGCGGGCCGGACCGTGAGCCTGGAAGAGGCCGAGGCGTGGCTCCGCGAATCCCCAAAGTGAACGGCGGCTCCGGGTCGGGACTGGCGGGTCATCTTCGATCGAGATCCTGAAGCCCATCTCATGACGATCTTCACGATCTCCCACGCGGCCGAGCCTACGAACGGTAGCCACGCCATGCCACCAATCTGATGGCATGGCGCGCCGCTTCACGGGAGGGGATTTGTCCCTTTCCAGACCGACTTTTCCCCAGCACCATCCCCTTCCCACACAGTATCACCAGAACGTATGTTCGATCTAGCGATCCAAGTGGTGCTGTTTTGACCCAATTGCCTTACCAGCACCATTTGTGTATAGTGGTGCCATGAAAAGCAATCCCGAGAAATCAGCACCAGTTGCCGACGCGGTTCGCGAAGCGAGAGAGCGCGAAGGTCTCACAGTCCGCGAGCTATCCCGTCGAGCCGGCATTTCCCACACACAGATCAGTCGACTCGAATCCGGCGAGGTGAGCAAACCCTCGCGAGAGATACTGGTCGCTCTGGGCCGAGGCCTCGATCGGAACCCGATCCCCCTGTTGATCCTCGCCGGCTACTACGACGAAGAAGAGGCCGTTGAAGCCTTGAAACCAATGTTCAGGGAGGACGCCGAGTTGCCCGAGGCGTGGCCCGACGGGGGCGTTTGGACCGTCGACGAAGCCAACGAGTTTCTATTCGATCCAGATCTCGGCCATGACATCGAAGAACTGAAAGGGCTCGCCGCAGACGTTTTTTCGGTACCCGAAACCGACGAGACCCTTTGGGATCCTTCGTATCTACTCGCAGCTGCCCGCGGAGACGACGCTTGGCACCTCCAACGCTTCATGGCCACCTGGCGCTACCTAGATTCTGAACTCCGGGCACGGTGGCTTGACTACGGTCTCAAACTACGCAAGATCGCTGACCTCGACTACCGGGTTGACGCTGACCTCGACCGCCGGGACAAGGCGGGGGAGCAGGATGCTTGAGCCACGCGAAATGGGATTCGAAGGGTACGTCCCCCTTCGGGCGCTTCCACGCGGATGCCAGGAGGTGCCCCCCGAGGGTGGCGTTTATTGCGTCCTCGCAGAGAACCCCAAACCCGAGTTTGCCGACACGAGTACCGGTGGATGGTTCAAGGGGCGCAATCCCTCCGTTGACCTGAATCAACTCGAAGCTAAGTGGGTCAATGACACGTCGACCCTCTACATCGGGAAGGCCAAGTCCCTGCGGAAACGGATCGACCAGTTCGCCAGGTTCGGCCGGGGCGAGCCGATCGGCCACTGGGGCGGTCGCTACTTGTGGCAACTGACCAACCCAGACGTTCTCCAAATCGCCTGGAAGATCGATCCGAACCCAGCACAGGCAGAGATCGACCTCATTTCAGGCTTCATCGACGTCTACGGCACTCTCCCATTCGCAAATCTGAACCGGCCCCGCAGAGCTGGGAGACCAGCGTGACCCCGCAGATAGAGCTGCCGATCCAGTTCAAGGCCCATGCGGTCGAGCGGTACCGGGACCATCTGCGCCCAGCGCTTTCCGTGAAGGACGCCGAAGTTGACCTTCAAAGGATTGCTGCCCATGCTCGGGTTTGGTGGCAAGCGCCTCAATGGCTCGGCGGGTCCAGTCGCCAGGACGTCACGATGTTCCTAACCGTCGCCGATGCCGCATTCCCCTTGGCACCATCCGAGGATGGGACATGCCTCATAGCGTTGACGTGCCGGGTTCGCGGTTCGTTGAGCGCGAGCGTCAGGGAAAGTCGAAATCGAAAACGCCGTGCCTGCCAGGACGATCGCAGATCGGTAAACCATTGACTACCTGGGGATGGATTGCCACCGCTGTTGTCGTGCTAGTAGTCGGTGGTTGGTTCAGCAGACTGCTCAGCCCTTACCCGGAGGACGACAAGTACCCGAAAGCCGGAACAATTGGTGAGAAGGCAACTCACATCGCGCTTCAACCCCTTGTTTCTGGCATCGGCTTAATGGGGTTTCTGCTGGTGGTTGCTGGTACCGCCATCCGGTTGATGGTCTGGGCCATCGGCCTTGCTTTTGCCTGGTACTTCATCTCGGAGATCTTTGGCCTCTAGCGTGAAGGCGTTGGCGTCCCGGGCCTCTTCGGGATAGCCGCTTGACCTTTCGCTCAGTTCATGGGATCTACCGTTGGTCGATCCCTCCGACCCGCCGCGGTACATTCAGCGGTACATCGAAAGCGCCGTGCCGCTGAGTGCGCGACCCGCGAAAGGCGCGTTCTCAGCAGCAGAGGCGAGAATCAGACTGAATGGGCGGTACTGGGCTCGAACCAGTGACCCCCTGCGTGTAAAGCAGGTGCTCTTCCAACTGAGCTAACCGCCCGGGTGGTTGAGGACGCGAGGGCAACCTCAAACCGGAGATCGGGATTATGCCCGCTCCGGCTGGATCGCCGCAGGCCGGCGGACGAACCTACCTCAGTCAGCCAGGCTCAGAGCAGGTGAGCTGGTCCGCGGTGATCGGGACGACCCCCGTGGGTGGCGTCGGAGCCTTGACCTTCGGAGGCTTCTTGCCGCTCTTCACGTAAGCGTTGAAGAAGCGGGCGACCGCAGTGCGCTGGGCGAGGACCGAGGCAGTCGGGTCGAGGTTGCCGATGATGATCGGGTAGAGCGAGGCGAAGGGCCAGTCCGGCTTGCGCTCGGCAATCTGCGGAGCCAGTACCTGGAAGTCGCTGAACGAGAGATGCTTCGCCCCGGCCAGTTGCCAGCCGAGCTTCGGCTTGGCGGCGTGGCCGAAGTAGCGGCATGACTTGTCCAACGGCAGGACCGAACCGAGCCCGTCCTGGGAGGTGAAGAGCAGGTACGGCTTCCGGCTCTTCGCACTCAGCGGCCAATCCCCGAACAGCGAGCCATCGAGGTCGGCCGACGCCCGGAATCGCTTGTCGACCAAGGCGACGCGGCTCGCGGTGGCGCCACCCAGAGAGTGCCCGAAGATGCCGATCCGCTTCGGGTCGATCCGCTTCTTCAGCCAGGATTTCTTCTTCCGGTCCTGCTTCAACAGCCAGGTGGTCACGAAGCGGACATCCCGGGTCCGCATGTTGACCAGCTTGACCAGCTCCGGCTCCTCGATCGCCTTCGAGGCGAGCGGGCTGCCGTAGGCACCATCGACCACCTCGCCGTCGGGGAACTCGACCGCGAAGGCGTCACCGGTGTGGTCGATCGAGGCGACCATGAACCCGCGGCTGGCCAGGTCGTTGACCAGCGAGGTGTAGACCGCGCGATCAGCGGTGTAGGCATGGGAGAAGACGACCAGCGGCAGCGCCTTCCGGGTCACCGGCCCGCCGAGACAGGCCCGGGTGTCGATGTCGACCGGCCCGTCGAGGTTCAGATAAGAGAGGAGCCGTTCGGCGGTGCCGTCCGGAAGGTACGGCGCCTTGCGGCAGGCACCGGCGCCGCGCTTCCTGGGATAGGTGACCTGGACCATCAGCCGTCGCTTGCCGGCCTGGTCGAACCCGGCCGGACGGGACCGGTCGGTCAGTTGGAACGATCGGGTGCCGATCTTCGCCTTGCCGGTCAGTTTGGGGATCTCCAGTTTCAGGGTCTCCTCAGCGTGTGCGGCGTTCGCAAACGCCCCCGCGGCCAACAGCGCCCCGGTCAGTAGCCCAGCCAACGTTCTCCTCGTTCCCATGGTGACCAAGGTAACAGGCACCTTCGCCCCCAGTTTCGGTGACGCGGGCGCTCAGGCGGCTGGGACCGGCACGTCGGCGGCACTCATCTGGTCGGCAGGCCGGGCCAAGGATCCATACCGCCGGCGGACGACCACGATCCAGACGATCCCCCCGACCACCATCGCCACGCTTTCCAGCTGGGCCTGGGTCAGGCCGAGGAAGACATCGACGTTACGCCGCAGGAACTCGACCAGGAAACGCTCCACGCCCGCATAGATCAGGTAGATCGCGAAGAGGATGCCGAGCCGGAAACGGTTCCTGAGCCGCCAGAGGATGAAAGCGCCGAGGCCCATGGTCAGGGTTTCGTAGACCGGGGTCGGGTGGACCGTCACGCCGGGCGGGGTCGGCACCGTGCCGTCCGGATAACCCATCGCCCAGGGACCGTGCCAGGGCTTGCCGTAGTCGCCGTCTCCGGAAAGCTGGCAGCCGATCCGGCCGACCGCGTAACCGGCAGCCAGGGCCGGGGCCGCCGCGTCGAGCAGCCAGAGGTTGAGGAACTTCCGCCACCAGGCCCAGAGGATCACCCCCAAGGCACCGCCGAGCGCACCGCCGTACCAGGTCAGGCCGGAGCCGGAGAAGATGTTGCCAAAGAGGTCGTCCTTGACGTCGGCATAGTTGTCGACGATGAAGTAGAGCCGGGCTCCGATCAGGCCGCCGATCAGTGCGGCGAAGACCATTTCGTAGGCCCAGTCGGGCGGCTTGCCGATCTCCTCGAGCCGCATGTGCACGATCCAGCCGGAAACGATGAACGCGGCGGCGAACATCAGACCGAAGGTCTGCAGGGTTATCGGGCCAACCGAGATCTCCGGAATCACATCCGCAAGGCTACCTGTCACTCGCGCTGGGAATCATGCCCCGGCACGAGGAAGCCCGGCCTGGGCCGGGCTTCCTCGTGGTCAGCGGTGGTTTTGAGTGCCTCTACCGGGGCACCTTGATGCCGGTACGCGCGGTTCTGATCCCGGAGTTGGTCGACGTGACCGTGAACTTCACCTTTCCGGAGCCACCCGCCCTGCGCTTCGCCTTGAGTTTGATCGTGGCGGTCTTCGCCGCACCGGCGGCGATCGAGCCGAGCGACTTGCAGCCCGTCGGCCGGACGTTCCGGATCTTGCCTGACAGGCCGGCACAGACCCGGACACCCTTGGCCGCTGTCCCTCCCGTGTTTCGAACCGTCACCTTGACCTTCGTGGCCTTGCCCCGCCTGACCTTGATCGCCTTGGGAGCGACCCGGGCAACCCGGAGGGAGGGTTGCCCGGCGGGCCGCTCGCTGAATACGGCCGTGACTTCGCGGTCACCACCAATCGTGACCTGACAGGTGGCCGTGCCGCTGCAGCCGCCGCCGGACCAGCCCGTGAAGCCGGATCCTGGATCCGGGTTCGCGGTCAAGGTCACTACGGTGCCGTCGTCGAGGGCATTCGAGCAGCTGCTTCCGCAGTCGATCCCGCCCACGTCGCTGGTCACCTTCCCGGCACCGATCTTGTGCACGGTCAGGTTGTGCTTGTCGGGCGGGATCGCATCGAAGGTCGCCGTGACGGTGGTGGCGCCTTCGATCGTCGTCTCGCAGTCGGCGGTGCCGGAGCAGCCGCCGCCGGCCCAGCCGGTGAAGGTCGAGCCGGCCTCCGGGTCGGCGCTGAGCACGACGGTCTGACCGGATTCGAAATCGGCCTCGCAGGTAGCGCCGCAATCGATCCTGGCCGGGTCGCTGCTCACGGTGCCGTCGCCAGTCCCGTCCTTCTGCACCGTAAGTGCGAACTCATTCGACAGGTCGCTCAACGGGACCGCCGGCGAGAGCTTGTCCTCGTCGACGTCACCCGGAGTCCATGGCAGCGAGATCCACTGGTCATCCGAGAAGGACTGTGTCTGGTCCTCGTAGAAGGGCGACGTGGTGTCTTCGGACTGCGAGTAGGTGAGCAGCCCCCTGGCCTGCGGCCCGTCCTGGGAGAGCTTGGTGAACATGACGATGCTGGAGCCGCTGGAGACCTGGGACTTGGGCGAACTGCCGCTGTCGTAATTCGATGAGATCAGCGCGTAGCAGTTGCCCCCCTCGTTGCATCCCGGGATCGGGATCTGTGTGCTGCGGCTCGCATACTGCACATCGCCGAAACTCGCGTCGAGCGGGATTCCCCGGTTGGTGAGGTCGGTCACCGCGGTCGCCAAGGCGGTCCGGCTGCCGGACAGGCTCGTGTTGAGAGTGTTCGGCGTGTAGACAGGGTTGGCCGCCGTCCAGGGGTTCACCCAGAACGAGGCATTCGTAGTGGGGGCGCTCGCCCACCACCGGTTGAACAGCCAGCCGCCTTCGTCGTCGATCGAGGCGGTCGCGTTGTAATCGTCGAGGATCGAGCAGGCGGCGCTGACGTCTACGCCGTTGATGATGCCGCCCGAATTGTCGATCGCGTCATGACAGATCGCCCGGAGCCCCGGCAACGTCCGCTCGGCCGGCATCGAGCGATACGCGGTCCAAGAATCCTGCAGCGAATCCAGCGAAAAGCCTTGGGCCGCGCCGAGGCCGTCGGTCGGGTTGCCGCCGTTGAAGGCCCCCATCCGCTGGTTGACCATGTCGATCCCGGTCTGCATGCGCATGCCCGGGTTCTGGATCTCACCTCCCATCGCCCGTGAGTATCCGACCAGCGGGGCGCTCGGATTCGCCAGCCAATGCGAGTTGTTCGAGTTGCCGACGAAGTCGTGGCGCACCAGCTTCGGCTGGCTCGTGGCCGGCAGCAGACCAGGCACGACCGCACCCGGGCTCTGGCCGAGCTTGCAGGCTCCCACCGAGCCGTCGAAGGGGCCGCTGACGGCCTTGGTCGGGCTCAGGTTGCAGGATCCATCGAGATACGAGTTGGGCAGGTCGGGAGTCACGGCGTACTCGATGTAGAACGCAGTGCCTCGGTCGTCGGCGCCGATCGTGTTGACCCACGGCACTCCCTGGATCCTCCGTTCGGAATCGATCAGCTCGTGTGCGTTGTCAGCCTGGCCCATCTCCAGCCACTGATCGACCATGCGCACATTGCTCGCGTTCGCATCGAGGAACGCGGTCGCGGTACTGGTCGTCCAGGCGGGGCTCGAGAGGATCGGGCCGTACTGGCTGGAATAGAGACGGCGCGTGCGGTCGACCAGCACGCCGCCTTCCAGGGACTTCACCGTCACATCGGTCGTCGACATCGGCACCGATTGGCCGTCGACCATGTAGCGAGTCGGATCGGCCGGGTCCAGTTGCAGGCGCCAGCTGGTGGTAGTGGCGTTGGTCGACACGGTGTGGGTCCAGCCCACGTGCTGGTTGTGGCCGATGTGGATGATCGCCGGTGCTCCCCAGAGGCTGGCCCCGATCACGTGATACTGGCCGGGCACGTCGATGTGGGATTCCCAGAATCGCTCGCTGCCGACCCACGGAAAGTGGGGGTTGGCGATGACGAGCCCGGAACCGTCGGCGCTGTCGTCCTCGCCGATCGCGAGGCCGTTGGAACCCAGTTCGGGGCCGGGGACGTCCGGTTCGCCGGCCGGCGTCACGCCCGCACCGCCGCCTCCACCGCCGACCGGGGGCTGTGCCGTCGCGATCTGCGACACCCTGGCGTTGGTGCCCTGAAGCATCGTCGCCTGGTACAAGCGCCGCCAGACGTCGGTCGCCGTGATCGGCCTCACCCAGGAAGCATCCGCGCAGCGCGGGTCGGTGATGCCTTCGGCACCGCCGATGTCGGAGAGGTACTTGTTATAGCCGGCCGCGAACCCTTCGGCCATCCGCTTGGCGGTCTCCGAGGGCCCTTGCGGATATGGCTCCGCCAGCATGTCCTCGAGCGTGTGGTCGTCGATCAACGACTGCCAGAAGAAGTCCTGGTTCAGGTTGCTGTTGCCGCTGCCGGGGCCGAGGTTTCTGGAGCGCTCCGCCGATACGGTCATGTACCGCTCGGCAAGCGTGCAGATGCCGTCCTGGGCCTGCGCGTATCCACTGCCGAACCCGGCACTGGACAGCGTCGACGCCTGGATGTTCGCCATCCCACCGGTGGTGCGGGTGAGCGTCACGTCATAGGCGCTGGCTCCGCCGACAAAAACCAGTAGGCCAAAACAGGCGCAAAGCAGACTCACGAATGAGCGAAACCCCATCATTTTCCCCTCCAACTGCCTCGAGATTTCCGCGCGCCAGATGCGCCCGGAACTTCCACGGACATTCTTTGCCGCGGGCCGAAGGCATGTCAATGTCCGTCCGGAATAGACTTGGCAGGGCTTCGGTGTCGGGTTGAACCAGTGCCCGGTTCGGCGGGAACGGCGGAGAACTACTGTCGAGTAGCCCCGGCGGGAGTCGAACCCGCGCTTCCAGGTTGAAAACCTGGCGTGCTAACCGTTACACCACGGGGCCGCGCGGCGGACATTCTCTCAGGATCGGCGCTCAGCTGACCTCCCGATTCATCGAAAGCTGGAAAGTTGGCAACTATTGCCAACTTTCCTTACTTCGAGGGTGGCCCCGGTCAGGCGGCGAGCAGGTACTCGAGCAGGGCCTTCTGGGCGTGGAGGCGATTCTCGGCCTGGTCCCAGACCGCGCTGCGCTCGCCGTAGAGCACGTCGGCGGTGATCTCCTCCCCGGGATGGGCCGGCAGACAGTGCATGACGATCGTCTCCTGCTTCGCATGCGAGAGCAGGTGGCCGTCGATCCGGAAGGGCGCGAGGTCGGCCCGGCGCTGCTCGGCGGTTTCCTCGTCACCCATGCTGACCCAGACGTCGCCGTAGATCGCGTCGGCCCCGCTGACCGCTTCGACCGGGTCGTCGGTCAGCTTCGCCGGCACCTCGGCCTCGAGCTGATAGCCGACAGGGGCCGCGACCACGACCTCGACCCCGGTCAGTGACCCGGCCACCGCCAGCGAGCGGGCGACGTTGTTGCCGTCCCCGACGTAGGCGATCTTGAGACCGTTGATATCACCGAAGCGCTGCTTCAAGGTCTGCAGGTCGGCCAGGGCCTGGCAGGGGTGGTACATCGGGGTGAGCGCGTTGACCACCGGCACGCTCGCGTTCTCGGCCAGGGTGACCACGTTCTCATGCGAGCCGGAACGGATCACGATGCCCGAGACGAAGCGGGAGAGCACCCGGGCGGTGTCCTCGACCGACTCGCCGCGGGAGAGCTGCATCTCGTCGCCTCGCAACACGACCGGGTGGCCGCCGAGCTCGACCACGCCGACCTCGAAGGAGATCCGGGTGCGGGTCGAGGGCTTCTCGAAGATCAACGCCACCGACTTGCCGGCCAGCGCCGAATCGCCGCTCGAGGGACGGCCCGCCTTCAACTCTTCTGCCCGGTCGAGCAGGCTGACCAGCCGTCCACCGGAAATCTCGTAGCCGTCTATGTAGTGCCGAGGGCGCGCTTCGCTCAAGAGGGGAATACTACGCCCGCTTTCAGCCTGAGATAGTGGTGGGTCCAATGTCTGCAACTGAGCCCACCACCCCCACCCGCCTGCGCCGCGGCGAAACCTTCGAAGGCGAGATCGAGACCCTGGCCTACGGCGGCCGAGGGATCGCCCGTCCCGGTGGGTACGTGGTCTTCGTCAACGGCGGTCTCCCCGGTGATGTGGTCCGGGCCGAGGTAACCAAGTCAAAGCGCGGCTACGCGGAAGCAAACGCGACCGAGCTGGTCACTCCGGCCCCCGGCCGGCTGCCGGAGATCGACCTCCATCAGGACGAACCATGCCCCGGCGCCGCCTGGCAGGCGCTCGACTACGAAAAGCAGCTCGCTTTCAAGGAGGCTCAGGTCGCCGACGCCCTGACCCGGATCGGCAAGCTCGGTGACGTCAACATCGATCCCGTGGTCGCGGCCGACGAGCAGTGGCGCTACCGCAACAAGGTCGAATACTCCTTCGGTGAGCAGGACGGCGAGTTGGTCCTCGGCTTCCATCCCCGCGGCCGCTGGGATGAGGTGCTCGACATCGAGGACTGCCACCTCTCCTCCGAGGCAACCAACCACGCCCGGAACGAAGTGCTCGCCTGGGCCCGGTCCGAGGGCCTCAACGCCTACGACCCGCACGACCATCGCGGCACCCTCCGCAACCTGGTGGTCCGCGAGGGCCGCCGTACCGGCCAGGTCCAGACCCGCCTGGTCACTTCTAGGGCCGAGTTCCCCCGTCCGCCGGTGGACCTCCACACGGTCATCGACGGACCCTCCGGTTCGACCTCCGGCCCGACCGGCGTGCTGGGCGAGGAGTTCCTGCGCGAGCGGATCTTCGACCTCGACATCGAGCTCTCCCACGACGCCTTCTTCCAGACCAACACCGAGATGGCCGAGAAGCTCTACGGGCTGGCCGCCGAGTACGCCGGGCTGACCGGGACCGAGAAGCTCTTCGACCTCTACTGCGGGGTCGGCACGATCGGGCTTTCGATGGCCCGCGAGGCCGGCCAGGTTTGGGGGCTGGAGATCGTGCCCGAAGCGATCGAGAACGCGAAGCGGAACGCCAAGGCGAACGGCATCACCAACGCCCGTTTCGTCGCCGCCAACGCCCGTACCGGGATGCGGCCGCTGATCGAGCAGGCCGGCCGGCCCGACGTGGTCACGATCGACCCGCCGCGGGCCGGGCTCTCGGCCAAGATCGTGCGCCGCCTGATCGAGTGCGAGGCCAGGAGGATCGTCTACATCTCCTGCAACCCGACCACGCTCGCCCCGAATGCGGCCCAGCTGGTCGAGGCCGGCTATAGGCTGACCCGGGTGAGACCGGTCGACATGTTCCCCCAGACCCCCCACATCGAATGCGTCGCCCAGTTCGATCTGGTCGGCGAGGTCAAGTACGTCGAATCCCCCAGCGAGCGCAAGCGTCGCGAAAGAGAAGAGCGGCGCGATGCCGCGAAGGAGGCAGACCAGTGAGCCGTCCCGACCAGAAGCGCGCCTTCGGAGTTGCCGCCGGATTGCCGGAAGAGGTCTGCGAACCGCTGGCCACCGCCTGCGAGGAAGCCGGTTACGCCTCGATCTGGGCCAACGACCACCCTATGGCCAAGGGGCTCGAGACCCTGGCCGCCTTCTCCCGGGGGGCGGAAGGGATCGAGCTGGGGGTCGCCGTGATCGCCCTCGACCGCCAGGACCCGGCCGAGATCGCCGCCGACATCGAACGGCTCGGCCTGAACCCCTCACGTCTCTGGATCGGGGTCGGCGCCGGGTTCACGAAGAAGCCGCTGACCTTCATGACCGAGCAGATCGGCGTGCTCCGCGAAAAGCTGCCCGGTATCCGCGTGATCATGGCCGCGATGGGGCCAAAGATGTGCGCCCTGGCCGGGGCCGAGTACGACGGTGCCTTCTTCAACTGGATGACCCCCGAGTTCGCGGCCGGCGCCCGGACCAAGGTCGAGGAGGGCGCGGCCGACGCGGGCCACGATGCTCCCCCGGTCTTCGGATACGTGCGGACCGCGGTCGGCGAGGACGCCGGCGAGCGGCTGGCCAAGGAGGAATCCTTCTACCGTGATCTGCACAAGGGTTACCGGGACCATTTCGCCCGGCTGGGCGAGCCCGAGGGCACGGTCGGCGTGGCCGCTGCCGACTCGGCCGAGGCCCAGCAGAAGCTGGCCGCCTACGACGCCCTCGACGTGATCGTGGTCCGCGGCCTCGCCTCGGCCCGGGTCGAGCCGATGGTCGAGCTGGCCCGCGCTGCCGCCCCTGCCTGAGCGCTGCGCGATCCGCACAGAACCCGCCGGTGATGCCAGTTTGATTGGATTCCCGTCCGATGTCGCAGGCACCTGACGCCCCCGAAGGCGAAGTCACCGAGTCCGAGATGGCCCCCGCGCCCCGGGAGCATCAAACCCCGGCCGCGATGATCGGCTGGTCGATCTTCGCCAGCCGCTGGATCCAGGCTCCGCTTTACATCGGTCTGATCCTCGCCCAGGCCGTCTACGTGGTGAAGTTCTGGAAGCAGCTGGTCCACCTGATCACCGACTTCGGCCATTTCGACGAGAACGAAGTCATGCTGATCGTGCTCGGCCTGGTCGACGTGGTGATGATCGCCAACCTGCTGATCATGGTGATCATCGGTGGCTACGAGACTTTCGTCTCCCGGATCAAGCAGGTCTCGGACCATCCGGACCAGCCGGAGTGGCTTTCGCATGTCAACGCCAATGTGCTCAAGGTGAAGCTGGCGATGGCGATCGTCGGCATCTCCTCGATCCATCTCCTCAAGACCTTCATCGAGTACGGAACCGAGAACACCGGGCTCACCGAGAACGAAGTGATGTGGCAGACCATCATCCACGTGGTCTTCGTCGCCTCCGCGGTCGGCCTGGCCTACATCGACCGGTACCTCTCACCCCAGCACGACGCCGGCCCCTGACCGAACCGGTTTGATCGGCGACCACCCCGGTTAGATGAGTATTTCCACGATCCCGTGGAAATACTCATCTAGAGTCCGGGCATGCCCGATTACGAAGACACCCCCGCCACCCCGAAGCCCGGCTACAAGCAGGTCAAGGTCGGAGACGTCGAGGATTCCGCCAAGGCCCACGGGCTCGGTGAGATCCAAGAAGCCCGCTTCGCCACGGGCGACCTCGAAACCACTCAGGTGGGGGTGACCTGGTTCCGCATGCACCCGGACCAGCGCCAGCCCTTCGGCCACCACCACGACGAGGCCGAGGAGGTCTACTTCGTGGTCTCCGGCTCCGGCCGGGTCAAGCTCGACGAGGAGATCGTCGAGCTGGCCGAAGGTGACCTGCTGAGGGTCGCCCCCGAGGTGACCCGCTGCTTTGAAGCCGGTCCCGAGGGGATGGTCTACTTCGCCACCGGCCAGCACATGTCCGGCGACGGCGACATCAAGCCGGGCTGGTGGACCGACTAAGCAGCCCGTCGGTCACTGAGCCGGTACTCCAAGGTGCTCGCCGGCGTTCCGGCGAGCACCTTTCTCTCAGCTAGGAAGCTGCGATGGCGATGATCCAGACGATCGTCCCGATCGCTCCGAGCACCAACGAAATGATGGCGAGGATCCAGCCGGCCTTGGCCATTCCCTCGCCCCCGATGTTGGGATTCGAGGCAATTTCCTTCTTGGCCTGGGAACCAAGGACCAGGGCGATGATGCCGAGGATGATCGCGATGATGCTGCCGAAGATGAAGAAGCCACAGATGGAGACGACGACGCCGAGGATGCCGAGCACCATGGACGCGATCCCCTTGCCAGAGTTCGGCTTCTTAGGCTGCATCGCTCCGGGCTGAGGCGCCTGCGGAGGCGGTGGGGGTGGTGGTGCTCCGCCAGGCGAACCGGTGGGTACTCCGCTCAATTTTGACTCCCTCTCTCGTGGACTGTGACACACGGAAATCCGGCAGATGACTGGCGCCGGACCAAACTAGACGGCAAGATAGCAGCGATTCGACCGGCCGCGGCTAGGCGCCGTAGAACTCCTGCTGTTTCATCGTCGCGTTCACATCGATCGACGCCCAGATCGCCATGCCTCCCCAGATCAGGACGCCAAAGCACCATCCGAAGAGCGTGATGATCCCCAGGGTGAGCGTAAGCACGATGTTGACGATCGTGATCACCAGGAAGACGGTGCCGAAATCGGTCTTCACGCCGGCGTAGAGATGCCCGGCGCCCGGGAAGAGGATGCTGAGGAAGATGGCCAGCCCGGTCGACTTCGGCTCCCGGTAGGCAACGACCGCTACCGGCTGGCCGGGCACGACGGCCGGCGGTGGCGTGGCTCCGGCGGCGGCGTGAAAATGCTCGGTCCAGGCGTTGCCGTCCCAGTAGCGTTGCTGCCCGCTTCCGCCCGGGTCTGGGTACCAGCCGGCCGGCACGTTCGGCTGGCTGTCTTCAGGCTCGTTCACTCAAAGTTCCCTTCATGGACGGAGACCGCGCGAACACAGTCTGGACGGTGGCATACTAGCGCGAATGTGCGTGGATTCTGACGGGACGATTGCCCACGAACCGGTGGTCTGGCCACCGCCGAGCGAGCCTCCCGCCGCTGCCTACGTGGCGAGCCCGCCGCTGCCGGATCGGGTCACCGGTTTGACGCTCATCGCGGTCGGCGCGTCGCCTTTTGCGACCGCTCTGCTGATGCGGGCCGTCGGCTTGGACGGCAACCTCCCGTCGGGCTGCATCGTCCAGCGACTGACCGGCCTCCCCTGCCCGGTATGCGGGGCCACCCGCGCTTTCCTCCACGCATCCGCCGGCGATCCTGGCTTCCTCCACTACAACGGCTTCTGGGTGCTGGTCGCGCTTGGCTTGATCCTGGCCGGCCTGGCCGTGATCGCCACCCGGGCCTCCCTCAAAGGGTTCTGGAGCCGATGGAACCGGCTCCCCGTCTATCTCGTGGTCGGCCTGTTGGCCAGCGGCTGGGTGTGGGCCTTCGTGAACCGGGCCACGATCGTCACCACCTAGGCCTCTAACTGGTCGAAATTCCGATCGCCACGACCAAGACCAGATAGCCGATGCCGCAGAGCAGATAGAGGCTGCCCAGCACCGTCCCGATGATCCCCGTGATGTAGCCGACCTGGGCCTGGGTCTCCCCGTCGGCCCCGGGGGTCATCGCCAGCAGGTTCTTCGCCTGTTTGGCGAAGACCAGGGCCAAGATGCTGCAGACCAGGGGGCAGACCGTCAGGCCACAGATGCCCAGGATCATCGAGGTGGTGGCCTTGCTCCGGCCCTCAGGGTTGAGCGGGACGGTGACCGTCGCGTAGGTTGGCTGGACCGGCTGTTGCTGAGGAGCAGGCTGCTCGCCCGGCGGCGGAGGTGGCGGCTGGGGTGGCTCGGGCGGCTGGTCGCTCACGCGCGAAGCGTACAGGCAAGGGTCAGACCACGCCGAAGGCAAGCATCGCGTCAGCGACCCTGACGAAACCGGCGTTGTTGGCACCGACGATGTAATCGCCGGGGACCCCGGCCTGCTCGGCCATCTCGTAACAGGAGTGGTGGATGTCCCGCATGATCTCGACCAGGCGGGCCTCGGTGTGGTCGAAGGTCCACGAGTCGCGGGAAGCGTTCTGCTGCATCTCCAGGGCGCTGGTCGCGACGCCGCCCGCGTTGGCGGCCTTGCCCGGGCCGAACAGCACCCCGCCCGCGCGCAGCGTGCCGATCGCGCCGGCGGTGCAGGGCATGTTCGCCCCCTCGGCCACCACCAGTGCCCCGTTCTCGACCAGTTTGCGGGCGTCTTCTTCGTCCAGCTCATTCTGGGTGGCGCAGGGCAGCGCCACCTCGGCGGCCAACTCCCAGACCCGGCCGCCGGCCACGTGACGGGCTCCGGGGCGCTCCTGGACGTAGCGGTCCAGCCGCGCCCGGTCGACCTCCTTGACCTGCTTGAGCAAGGGTAGGTCGATGCCGTCGGGGTCATGCACGTAGCCGCCGGAATCGGAGCAGCCGATCACGGTCCCGCCGAGCTGCTGCACCTTCTCGATCGCGTAGATCGCGACGTTGCCCGAGCCGGAGACGGTCACGGTCCGGTCGCAGATCGAGGAGCCCTTGGCCCGCAGCATCTCCTGGGCGAAGTACGCAGTGCCGTAGCCGGTCGCCTCGCGGCGCACCCGCGCGCCGCCCCAACCCAGGCCCTTGCCGGTCAGCGCCCCGGATTCGTAGCGGTTGGTGATCCGCCGGTACTGGCCGAACAGGTAGCCGATCTCGCGCTCGCCGACCCCGATGTCACCGGCCGGCACGTCGGTGTACTCGCCGATGTGCCGCCAGAGCTCGGTCATGAAGGACTGGCAGAACCTCATGATCTCGTTCTCCGACCGACCCTTGGGATCGAAATCGGAGCCGCCTTTGCCGCCGCCCAGCGGCAGCCCGGTCAGGGCGTTCTTGAAGACCTGTTCGAAACCCAGGAACTTGACGATGCTCGAGTTGACCGAAGGGTCGAAGCGCAGCCCGCCCTTGAAAGGGCCGAGCGCCCCGTTGAACTCGACCCGGTAGCCCCGGTTCACCTGGACCCGGCCCTCGTCGTCGATCCAGGGCACCCGGAAGATGACCTGCCGCTCCGGTTCGCAGATCCGCTCGACCAGCTTCGCCTCGAGATACTCGGGGCGCTTGTCGATCACCGGGCCGATCGTCCGCAGCACCCTTTCGACCGCCTCGTGGAACTCCGGCTCGGCCGGGTTCCTGCGACGCACGGTCTCCAGCACCGGCACCAGCCGGGGGTCGATTTCCATAGAAACCTGGGGCGTTTCGATCTCGTCACTCACGCGAGCAACGATATTCATCCGAAGCTCGACAGAGCCCCTCCCAACCATCACTTGTTTCGAGTGGGAGGGGCGGGTTTACCTGGAGGGCGGGTCGGACCCCGCCCGACCTACTTTCTCAGTACGGCGGGAGGTTGTCTATCCCGCGAGGTTCAACTCGCTAGGCCATAGCGCTTGCAAATCGAACCTATTGGCTGCGCTGGATGAGTAGTTCCACGGGATCGTGGAACTCCCGATCAGGCCTCTAGTCGATCATCACGCCGTCGTTGGCGAAGCTGAACGCCAGGAATACCCCGATCAGCAGGAGCACGGCGATCGCGAGCAGCACCAGCCCGGCCGCGACGCCGCCGAGGATCGCGCCCAGCTGGGCTTCGAAGAGACGCCGGTCCGTGATCCCGCGACGCACGTCGACCCATCCGATCGATCCGAGGAAAGCCGCGATCAGGCCGGCAGTCACACCGAAGAAGGGAAACAGCAGCCAGAGGCTGCCGATTTCGTCGAGCGTATCGGCGCTCACCGCCATGAACACCGCCAGGGCGACCACGTTCGCCATCGCAAAAGCCCCGAGGAGCAGGGCGGCCAGGGCCTTGCCGTTGGCGTGCCCCACTTTGGGACCGACGATCGGATGCTCAAGCGTCGACATGCCCGGATTCTAAGGTGAAACGGGAGCCTTGGCGAAGGTTCGGTGAGGTTGAAGAAGTGGTCCGTATATGACCACTTCCCAGATCTCGATCGGGCAGCCCGCCGGACCGGGCTAGTACGGGGGAAGGTCGTCGTGCCAGCGGCCGAGCGTGCGGAAGGACCGCCAGAAACGACGCTTGGCGGTCTCCTCGTCGAGGGCGCCGTCGATGTCCGGGGTGAAGAGCGCGTCGCAGGCGGGGGTGAAGGCCTGGATCTCGCCTTCGCGGGGTTCGAGCACCCGGGCCAGGGGCAGGGCCAGGTCATTGATCGTCTCCAGGGCCGGGTCGCCCATCACCACGACGATCCTCGGTTGCACGATGTTGAACTCGTCGGCCAGGCGGGCGACGCATTCGGGGTCGGCCTGAGTCGGATCCTCGACCGGGCACTTGGCGCAGACCGTGCCGTAGATCACGGTCGGGTCGATGGTCAGGCGCTTGAAGGACTTCATCAGGGCATTGCCGGCACGACCGTAGAAGGCGACCCCCTCCTCCACCTCGGCGGTGGTCGGTGCGAACTTGACCAGCATGATGTCGGCCTGGGGATGGCCGGAGCCGAGCACCGGCATCACCTTGGTGCTCAGGCAGGCATCACAGCCCTGCAGGTCCCGGCTGAGCTGGTTCAGCTCGCGGATCGCACGTTCCAGATACTTCTCTTTGATCTCGTTGTCGGTCGCAGGCATCGCTGATGCTTTATTAGACGCTTCCGGCGACCCTCCTGCCGGATCCCGGTGATCGCCGGGTCCGTGCATCAGCTCTTGCCTGCTGCACGTTTTGGCCCACCGGGCTCGCCACCGTTCCGGCTCCGCTTCGGAGCCCGGGACTTGCGGCGGCCGCCCTTGACCGCGCGGGGATCCTCGACCTCGCGCTTGGCCGCCTTGGGCCGGCCGGTGGTCTGGATGAACTTGAGCGCCTGGACGTAGACCAGGTTCTTGTGGCGACGGGTGATCTCCGCTTCCCGCATCGACTCGAGGAACTCCTCCGGCCCGTCGAAATCGTGCAACCGGTTGCGCACCGCCCCGAGCCCCTGGGCGACGTGGCTGTCGGAGCCGGCGGCCGGGATGATGTTGTACTTGCGGGCGAAGCGCTCGGCCTCCTCGTTGAAGGACGAGATCGCGACCCGCGGGTTGAAGACCTCCATCAGGTCGATGTCCTCGACGATCTCCAGCAGGTTCTCGTAGTCGGGAACCGAGTGCAGGCGGTCGAAGGGATGCGGCACGTAGACCAGCCCCCCCTGCCGCTTGATCTCCTTGATCGTGTCGGCCATGGAAGTCCCCTTCGGGATCTTCTCCTTGAGGAAGAGGCCGATCACCTCGCCGGCGTCGCCGGTCATCACCTCTTCGGCGACGATGATCTTGAAGTCGTCCATCTCCTCCACGACCTCAGCCGCCTCCTGGGCGCCGGAGACCTCGTTGTGGTCGGTCACCGCGATCGCCCCGAAACCCCGGTCGCGCGCGGTCTCGATCAGCACCTTGACCGGCGTCGCACAGTCGCTGGAGTGGTCGGTGTGCATGTGCAGGTCGACGTCGATCAGCGGCCGCTCACGGAGCTTCTTGCGCAGCGCCTCGTTGCCGGTCGGGTCGTGACGACGGGCGACCAGCCGCTCGTAGATCTCCTCGAACCTCGCGGCGACCTCGGGCCAGGTCTCGACCTCGAATCCGCGGCCTTCGTCGCGGAAGCCGTCGCGCAGCTTGCGGTCCTCGCCGAGTCGCTGGATCTGGCCAGCCAGGGTCACCGGGTCACCGGCCGGGAAGAGCAGGCCACGCTGGCCGTCGCCGACCAGTTCGACGTAGCGGCCGATCGTGGTGGTCACCGGCACGGCGCCGGAAGCGATCGCCTGGCGCACCGCGGCCTGGTCCGGGCGAGGCCCGTTCGAGGCGGCGACGAAGACATCGGAATGCGAAAGCAGGTCGGCCAGCGAAGCCTGGTCGGGGCCGATCACCTTGATCCGGTCGCGGACCTGCCGGGCGACCCGGAACTGGACCGCGCCGGGTTCGTCGGCGTAGATCGTCGCGGTCCATTCGAGTTCGGTCGGCAGGCGCCTGAGCGCCCGCAGGAAGAGCCGCAGCGCGCCTGCCTCCTCCCGTTCGGAGAAGGCGATCTTGAGCGGCGGTTCGTCGGTCTGCGCGGGGGCGATGGGGGCGATGCCCGGATGGGTGATCTCGTAGGAGCCGGGGAAGTAGCGGTTGAGCAGCTTGGCCGAGGTGCGCGAGGAGGCGGTGCGCGCGTCTAGCCGGCCGAAGAAGATCTCCAGCAGCGGGCGCGCGAACTGGGTCGCGAACGGCCGCTCCTCGGTCTCGTGGAAAGTGCCGACGTTGAGCGAGAAGGAATGCCTCAGCGCGGTCGAGGAGAACCCGGGCACGAAGGGGTCGTGGACGTGGACGATGTCGAAGCGGCCCGAGCCGAGCAGGGCTTCGACCCGGTTGCCCATGTCGACCGAAACCGGCGCCTGGCGCTTGCCGGCCCGCGGGATCTTCACCCCTCCGCCCATCGAGAGCACCCGGGGCTCCTCGCCCGGGCGGAAGAGGGCGTCGGGGTCATCGGCCAGTTCGGCCAGAACCGACTTGGTTTCGGTGACGCCGCCACGGCCACCGGAAGGGGCCGCGATCACCACCGAATGACCGCGCCGGGCCAGCTCTTCGCTGGCCCGGCGCGTGTACTCGTTCAGTCCACCCCGTTCAGACGCGGGGAACGGGGTGAACTGGACTATCGAAAGAGGAGCCAATCAGGCTTCGGACTTGGAGTCCTCGGCCGTCTCGGCCACCGGCTTGGTGCCGGAAAGCGGGGACTTGCCGCGGGCGTACTCGCTGATGAAGTCCTCGGTCTGCTGACGCGCCTCGGCGTCGGGCCGCTGGTTGTGCGGGGACTTCATGAGGTACGAGGACGGGCCGTCGAGCTGGCCGGCGATGCCGTTGTTGAGGGCCAGCTTGACCAGGCGCACCGCGTCGATCACGACGCCGGCCGAGTTCGGCGAGTCCCAGACCTCGAGCTTGAGCTCGACGTTCAGCGGGACGTCACCGAAGGACTTGCCCTCGAGGCGGATGTGGGCCCACTTGCGGTCAGTCAGCCACGGCACGTAGTCCGAGGGACCGACGTGGACGTCGCGGTCCTCGAGCTCGGTGCCCATGATCGAGGTGACGGCGTTGGTCTTCGAGATCTTCTTCGAGTCGAGGCGCTCGCGCTCGAGCATGTTGAAGAAGTCCATGTTGCCGCCGACGTTGAGCTGCGAGGTGTGCTGCATCTCGACACCACGCTCGTGGAAGAGCCGGGCGAGCTGACGGTGGACGATGGTCGCGCCGACCTGGGACTTGATGTCGTCACCGATGATCGGCAGGCCGGCCTTCTTGAAGCGGTCGTCCCAGTAGTCCTGGCTGGCGATGAAGACCGGCAGGCAGTTGACGAAGCCGACACCGGCGGTGAGGGCCTGCTCGACGTACCACTTGACGGCCTCTTCCGAGCCGACCGGCAGGTAGCAGACCAGCACGTCGGTCTTGGTGTCCTTGAGGATCTGGACGATGTCGGCGGTCGGGCCCGGGGCCGGGGTGATGACCTGCTTGAGGTACTTGCCGAGGCCGTCGTGGGTCATGCCGCGCTCAACGGTGACACCGAGGTCGGGCACGTCGGCGAACTTGATCGTGTCGTTCTGGCCGGACCACATCGCCTCGGAGAGATCCTTGCCGACCTTCTCCTGGTCGATGTCGAAGGCCGCCACGAACTCGATGTCGTTGACGTGGTATCCGCCGAGGTCGACGTGCATCAGGCCGGGTACCTGGTCCGAAGGATCGGCGTCCTTGTAGTACTGGACCCCCTGGATGAACGAGTTGGCGCAGTTGCCGACGCCGACGATGGCTACGCGAACCTTGTCGTCTCCGCCACGGCTGGCGCCGTTGCCGTTTCCGTTGGTCGAAAGTCCGTTATCAGTCATGGGTAAGCGAAAGTCTCCTGTGGGTGGGATGGCATCTCTTGCCGAATCGGGACTCCGGAACCGGGCGAGGAAGAGGAGCTCTCTCTGGGCACGCCTCATCCGGGCACGGGGCCGGATCGACCCCTAATGACACCACAAATCGAGATCGGTTACAGGTTTGCGGCCAGATTTAGTCGCTGGCGGCCGCGGCGTCGAGCTTCTTCAGCTCGGTCCGGACATGCCAGACCCGTTGAAGCGTGGTGATCGCGGTCAGCGCCGCCATCACGTAGATCGCGATCGGCAGCAGGTCGAAACCTGAAATCACTTCTTCGCCGCCCAGCACGAGGCCGGCCGAAAGCAGGACCACCCTCACCGGGCGGGTCGCGATGCCGACCTTGCACTCGACCCCGAGCGCCTCGGCCCGGGCCCGGGTGTAGCTGACCATCAGCGACCCGAGCACGACCAGCACGCACATCGCCGCGGCCACGTTCTCACCGCGGTCGGCGAACTGCCAGGCCACAGCCGCCAGCACCACGCCCTCCTCGATCCGGTCGAGGGTGGAGTCGAGGAAGGCTCCGAACAGGGTTCCCTTGCCCGACATCCGCGAGTAGCGGCCGTCCAGCGTGTCCATGACCGAGCCGATGATGAAAGCGAGGCCGGCGAAGAAGAAATCTCCGTGCAGCACCAGGCCGGCGGCGATCAGGTTGCCGACCAGCCCCATCATCGAAATCGCGTTCGGGGTCAGGCGCGACTGGATCAGGGCATTGCGGGCCTGCTCCCGGAATTCCTGGGCGGGCCGGCGCTGGCCGCTTTGACCACCCTCCGGGGGGCCGGACGAAGACTCCATACCGGGCAGGTTATTCCCTCATCGCTCGGGGCGACAGTCGCGGTCGGAGCCGAACCGGGCACCCGGACTGAAATCGGCGGCGACCTCGAGCGGGCCGGGGCGGTCGAGTGTGACCCGGGTCCAGTCGCCGCGGCCCGGCTCGACACAGCCGAATCCCCCCTTGACCCGCCAGTACGGGGTCGAGCGGATCCGCACCTCGAAGGCGCCGGCGATCGGCGAGGCGACGGTGAACCCGTCGGTGTCGAGTTCGGTCAGACGGGCGGGGCGCGAAACCATCGGCCGGGCGCCAAGCACCTTGAACAATCGCCACTGGCCCCCGACCGGGATCTCTTTGAGGAATGGGAGCCCAGCCTGGATCAGGGCCGCCTCCTTCTCGCCCGCGTAGTCGAGCTTGGCGTTCGGCAGGGCGACGTAACCGACCGCGAGTCGGTCCAGCCATTTCCGATAGCGGTTGGGGCCGAGCCGGTCGGCGTAGAAGAGCGGGTTCAGGTTGCGATCGGTCTGCCGTTCCCAGCCCCGGGCGAGCGGGAACTCGGGAGCGGCCCGGGCGGATTCCCAATGCGAGGCCACGGGCACCACTTCGACCCGGGCCGGTTCCCGGGCCAGACGGGGCTCGAGCGCCTCCGCCAGCGGCTTGTAGAAGGCCTGGCTCACGGCCGGTTCGTCCTCGACCAGTTCGAGATCGCGGACCACCGGGCCGGTCTGCCACCAGACGATGGTCGGCAAGAGCAGGACCAGCGCCACCCGGCGCGACAGCTTCGGCGTGAGTGGCTCGGCGGCGAGCGCGCAGAGCAGGACCGGCCCGAGCAGCAGGGCACCCAGCCGGTTGACGTTGCCGCCCATCGGCGTGCTGAGGACGAAGGAGGCGACCAGGGCGCCGGCGTAGACCAGCAGGCCGACCCGGACCAGCCGCTGGCTCGGTGGGACCATCGCCGCACTGACCAGGGTCAGGCCGATCGCCGGGATGAAGCTGGAAGCCACGTATGGCTCGTCACCGCCACCCGGGAAGAGCAGGGCGACCACGCCGGCGACCAGGAAGGAGATCCCCGCCAGTTCGAGCCCACGGCGGTCGGGGCGCTCGGCGAGGAAATGGGCGAAGCCGAGACAGGCGAGGAACAGTGCCGCGACCGGACTGGCCAGACCGACCGAGCCGGCCAAGATCAGGGCGGGGATGCGCTGTCCGCGTTGCGAGGCAAAGACCGCCGCCATCGCCAGCAGGACGCCGAGGGCGAACGTGAGCCGGCCGGAGAAGAGGCTGATCGTCGCGGCGAAGGCGAACCAGATCGCCCCGGCCTGGGCCCGCTCCCCCCACTCACGACGGACGATCAAGGTGAAGAGGACCACGGTGCCGATCACCGCCAGCGAACCCATCACGCGGAACCCGAGCCAGGCGCCGAGCGGCGGCGAGAGCAGCGAATACGTAGGCAGATAGTGACCGGCGAACCAGTAGTTGTTCCAGACGGTCGGCCCGGAAAGCTCGAAAAGCTCGGTGCGGAAGGTCTGGGCGGCGTGGTCGGCGCTGTGGGGCGCCATGACCAGGTAGACGACCGCGAGGCCGACCACCACCAACAGCGGTGCCGCGAGGAACCCCCACGAGGCAGAATTGGCCAGGGAACGGAGCTTCAAGGCAACCGCCCCTAGGCCTCGGCCCGTTGCCGCTCCGCTTCGCGGCTCCAGGCCCAGGTTTCGGGTTTGATCTCGGCCAGCACGCGGGAGGCGATCAGGAATGAGCAGAGGGCCACCGTCCAGCCCAGCACCGCGTCGAGCCAGTAATGGTTGGCGGTGACCACGGTGACCCAGGCGACCAGCAGCGGCCAGCCGGCCCAGAAGGCCCGCGCGAACCAGTTCTTGCAGACCATGAAGCCGGTCCCGCCGATCATCAGCGCCACCGCGCAGTGCATCGAGGGCACCGCGGCGAAGGGGTTGATGAAGAGCTTGGCCAGGGCGGAATCGTGGTTGACGCTTGACTGGGCATTGACCGTGTCGATGAAGCCATACTCCGGATACATCCGCGGCGGTGCGGTCGGGAAACCGATGTACCCGATCAAGGCGATGCCCATCGAGACGAAGAGCATGTTGCGGAAGAAGTAGTAGTAGTCGTTGCGGAACAGGTACATCCAGATCAGGAAGCTCAGGGCAACCGTGAACTGGCTGTTCAGGTAGATCGTGTTGGCGAAGTCGATCAGCCAATCGAAACTATGCAGGGCGCTCTGGAGGCCCGGCTCGAAAAAGAGCCCGAGCGTGCGTTCGGTGTCGATCACCCGCTCGCCGTTGGCGAAGGCGACGTTGGCCCGTCCGTCCGCGAGTCCACGCGCCAACTCGTAAACCGTGTCGGCGAGTACGTAGAGCAGAAGCTGACGGAAGAGATCCGGCCAGCCGCGGGGAAGCCAATTCCCGATCCGGACAATCAGCGCGGGCATGACCGCCCAGTCTAGTGGCGTGCACAGATTTCTCTCAGCGAGGCTGGGATAGGCTCCGGCTTCCCAGCGATGGAGCCCGAACCGCAACCCCAGGAACCCCCCGGCGACGGGCGCACGATCGCCTGCCTCGGCGAGGCGATCGTCGACCTGATCTGCGAACGGAACCTGGCCGAGGGCGAGGCGCCCGGATCCTTCGTCCCCTGGGCCGGCGGTGCCCTGGCCAACGTCGCGGTCGCCGTCGCCAGATCCGGCTTGCCGGCCGCCCTGGTCGGTGGCGTCGGCGCGGACGGCTGGGGCAGCCGGCTGGCCCGGGGCCTGGAGGAAGAAGGTGTTTCGACCGAGTGGCTGGCCATCCTCGAGGGGGTCGACACACCGGTGGCGCTGGTCGAGTTCGGTCCCGACAACGAGCCTTTCTTCCAGGTTTACGGCGAGCACATCGGCCCGACCATGGCCGCCACCTCGGGCTTTCTCGAAAGGGCGATCACCGCTTCCCAGGCGTTGGTGGTCGGCTCCAACACGATGGTCGGCGAAACCGAGCGCGAAGTGACCAGGCAGGCGATCGGGCTGGCCCGCGCAGCCGGCTTGCCGGTCCTGCTGGACCCGAACCACCGGCCGAACCGGTGGCGGGGCGATGACCCGGCCCGCGAACGTTCGCGCGAGCTCGTGGCGGCAGCCACGGTGGTCAAGCTAAACCGGTCCGAGGCCGAACTGATCACCGGGATCCGCGAGCCGCTGGAAGCTGCCCGGGCGCTGGTCGGCCTGGGGCCGCAGTTGGTGGTGGTGACCGACGGTGAGGGCGAGGTGGTCACCGCCGGCGCGGCCGAGGCAAGGCATCAGCCACAGGTGGTCGAGACGGTGAGCCCGCTGGGGGCCGGCGACGCCTTCATGGGCGGGCTGGCCGCCGGCCTGGCCAGATTGGGCTGGGATCTTTCCCGGGTGGGCGAGGTGCTGCCGGAGGCCGCCACCGCGGCGGCTTCGGTCTGCGGCCGTTGGGGAGCACAGTAGACCGTGGCGGCTGTCTGGCAGCCAAAGGTGGCCAAGGCGGACTGGAAACGGCCGACCCGGGCCCGGGTCCGGGCGATCCGGGACCGGCTGCGGGAGATGTACGGCCGACCGGTCAACCTGCCCCACCGGCAGCCGATCGACGAACTGGTCCGCACCATCCTGTCCCAGGCGACCTCCGACGCCAACCGCGACCGGGCCTTCGCCGGGCTGAAGGAGCGGTTCGAGGACTGGGAGGCGGTCCGTGACGCACCGGAAGCCGAAGTCGAGGAGGCGATCCGGCCCGGCGGGCTGAGCCGGCAGAAGGCCCCGCGGATCCAGGCGGTCCTGAGGGAGATCGAGGATCTCGACCTGGGCTGGCTCGAGCACGCCGACCGGGTCGAGGCGATGGAGTTCCTGACCGGGCTGCCCGGGGTCGGCCGCAAGACCGCCGCCTGCGTTCAGGTCTTCACCTGGAACCGGCCCGAGATACCGGTCGACGTGCATGTGTTCCGGATCGGCGGACGCCTCGGTCTCTTCCGGCCGAACGCTTCCTTCGAGGAAGCCCACGACGAGGTGCTGGCCCTGGTCAACCCCGAGGACTCCTACGAGTTCCACATGAACCTGATCCGCCACGGGCGCACCCTGTGCCGTCCGAAACCGCTTTGTGGGGAGTGCGCGCTGCGCCGGATGTGCCCCTACGGACGCGGACCGGGGTCAGACAAGTAATATTCCCGCCGTCCGGCGCACAGTCCGTTTTTGCGCCTCTATGCCATGAACAAGAAGCCTTTCGTCATATTCGGTCTCGTCCTCGTCCTGCTGGTCGTGGTCATCCCGTTCTGGGCCTTCCATCGCGACGGCGACGTCGCCGACAATGAAGGCGTGCCTCCCGAGAACACCCCGGGCAAGCAGCTCTTCCAGACCAACTGCGGCAACTGCCACACGCTCTACGCCGCGGGCACCGACGGCGATTACGGCCCGAACCTCGATCAGAAGCTCTCCCCGGCCGGCGCGCCGACCGACAAGACCGCGATCGAGGGGATCAAGACCCAGGTCATGACCGCCCTTGAAGAGGGCGCCGACAGCCCGGACGTGCCGGGCCGCATGCCGGCCGGCATCGTGACCGGCACGGTCGCCGAAGAGATCGCCAACTTCGTCGCGCACTACGCCGGCGAGGGTTGATCCGCAGCTTCCGGCGCTGAGCCGGGTTTATCCTCCTGACAGCGGTCGGGGAACCCCAGATGACGCGTTGCCGCGTCACGCCCCGGGCCAAAAGGAGAGAACTTGATGTCGAGATCGAAGAACCGCGTGGTTTTCGCCCTGCTGGCGATCTTCGCGCTGACGGCCGTGGTGGCCGGACCGGCCCAGGCCAAACGGAAGCACAAGCCAAAGAAGCCGAACACCGCGAAGGTGATGACCCGGAACCTGTACCTGGGCGCCGACCTGACCCCGGCGATCAACGCGACCAGCACCGATGACTTCATCGACAAGAACGGCCAGATCCTGCGGGATGTAGACACCAACGACTTCCCGGTCCGGGCGAAGGGGCTGGCGGGCGAGATCAAGCAGGTCAGCCCAGACCTGGTCGGCCTGCAGGAAGTCGCCCTTTGGCGCACCGGCCCGGTCAACCTCGCTGCCGCGACCGGCGCCGAGAAGACCGCGACCACGGTCCACATCGACTACCTGAAGGACCTGATGGCTCAGCTCAACAAGGGCAAGAAGCGCTACCGGGTGGTCAGGGTCCAGCAGGAGTTCGATTTCGAGGCACCCGCCGACTACAACGGCGTGGCCGGTGACGGCAACCTGCCCGGGATCAACTCGAACGGCGAGATCGACGGCCGCCTGACCATGCGGGACGTGATCCTGGCCAAGGTCGGCGCCGGCATCCGGACCAAGAACCTCAAGTCCGCGAACTACAAGACCCTGTACACGCCGACGATCTCGGGGATCCCGGTGACGGTACAGCGAGGCTGGCTCTCGGCCGACGTGAAGGTCCGCAAGGGCAAGTGGTTCCGTTTCGTCGACACCCACTTCGAAGCCTTCGGCGCCCCGGATATCCGGGAGGCCCAGGCCAAGGAACTGCTGGCCAAGGGCGGCCCGCTCCGCAGTGGCAGCATGCCGGCGGTATTGGTCGGGGATCTGAACTCGGATGACAAGACAGTCTCCGCCGATGACGCGCTCGCCTATGACGCGCTGAAGAAGGGCGGCATGGTCGAGCGGGGGGTCACGGGCAAGATGACCTGGGGCGTCAACGCCGGGATCATCACCGCCGGCGCACCGACGGACTGGAGCCAGCGCATCGACCACGTGATGACCAACCGGCCGAAATCGGTCAAGAGGCTCGCTGCCGGGGTCACCGGCACCAAACCGGCGAACGGCCTCTGGGATTCCGACCACCGGGGAGTTTGGTCGAAGCTGAAAATGCCCTAGCCGGTTCCGCTGGGCCCGGCGCCCTATAACGCAGCTTCCGAACCCGGAACCCACCCCCAATTCCGGGGGCGATCACCCACCGATTACGTGGGCGATCGCCCCCGGTTTGCTTTTGGGAGCCGAGAAATCGCTGGAAATGAGGCTTGTTTGACGTTTCGTAAGAAATCTGACACAATCCCACTTAGATTTATGGATATCGGCCGTACCCTCATCCGGCCGCGAAACACCCAAACAGGAGAAACACAGTGGGAAAGACGATTGGAATTGACCTCGGCACGACGAACTCGTGCGTAGCGGTCCTCGAAGGCGGCGAACCGACCGTCCTCGAGAACTCCGAGGGCGGGCGCACCACCCCGTCGGTGGTCGCCTTCAACGACAAGGACGAGCGGCTGGTCGGCACCGTAGCCAAGCGCCAGGCCGTGATGAACCCGGAAAACACGATCTTCTCGATCAAGCGCTTCATGGGCCGCAAGGAGGCCGAAGTCCGGGAAGAGGAAACGATGATCCCGTACAAGGTCGAAGCCGGCCCGAACGGGGACGTCCGGGTCGACGTGCGCGGCAAGCAGTACTCGCCTCCGGAGATCAGCGCGATGATCCTCGGCAAGCTCAAGTCCGACGCCGAAGCGAAGCTCGGCGAGACCGTCGATTCGGCCGTGATCACCGTCCCGGCCTACTTCAACGACGATCAGCGCCAGGCGACCAAGGACGCCGGCAAGATCGCCGGACTCGACGTCAAGCGAATCATCAACGAGCCGACCGCGGCCTCGCTGGCCTACGGACTCGACAAGGAAGGCGAGGACCAGACCATCCTCGTGTTCGACCTCGGCGGCGGCACCTTCGACGTGTCGGTGCTCGAGATCGGCGACGGCGTGTTCGACGTCAAGTCGACCGCGGGTGACAACCACCTCGGCGGCGACAACTTCGACAAGGCGATCGTCGACTGGCTGGTCGCCGAGTTCAAGAAGGACCAGGGCGTTGACCTCGCGGCCGACAAGAACTCGCTGCAGCGCCTCTACGAAGCGGCCGAGAAGGCGAAGATCGAGTTGTCCTCCGCGCAGGAGACCCAGATCAACATCCCGTTCATCACCGCGGTGGAAGGCCAGCCCAAGCACCTCGACATCAAGCTGACCCGTTCGAAGCTGAACGAGCTGACCGCCGACCTGCTCGACCGCGTGGTCGGGCCGGTCAAGCAGGCTCTCAGCGACGCCGACTCGACCGTCGATCACGTGGTGCTGGTCGGTGGCATGACCCGCATGCCGGCGGTCCGGGAAAAGGTCACCGAGCTGACCGGCAAGGAGCCGCATCAGGGTGTGAACCCGGATGAGGCTGTCGCGGTCGGCGCCGCGATCCAGGCCGGAGTCCTGGCCGGCGACGTCAAGGACGTGCTGCTGCTCGACGTCACCCCGCTCACCCTCGGCATCGAGACCAAGGGCGGCGTGATGACCAAGCTGATCGAGCGCAACACCACGATCCCCGCTCGCAAGTCGGAGGTCTTTTCGACCGCCGAGGACAACCAGCCCTCGGTCGAGATCCACGTGCTCCAGGGCGAGCGCGAGATGGCGGCCTACAACAAGAGCCTCGGCAAGTTCCAGCTGACCGGCATCCCGCCGGCCCCGCGCGGAATGCCGCAGATCGAGGTCACCTTCGACATCGATGCCAACGGCATCATCAACGTGACCGCGAAGGACCTGGGCACCGGCAAGGAACAGAAGATCGAGATCAAGTCCGGCTCCGGACTCTCGGATGACGAGATCAACAGCATGGTCTCCGACGCCGAGGCCCACGCCGACGAGGACAAGAAGCAGCGCGAGCTGGCCGAGGCCAAGAACATCGGCGAGAACGCCGCCTACACCTCGGAGAAGCAGGTGGGCGAGCTGGGCGACAAGATCGACGAGTCCAGCAAGAAGGAGATCGAGGACCTGATCAAGGAGCTCCGCGACTCCCTCGAGACCGACGACGCCGAGAAGATCAAGGGCATGACCGAGAAGCTCCAGGAGGCCTTCCACAAGGTTTCCGAGCAGGTCTACCAGGCCGCTCAGGCCGAGCAGGCTGCCGGTGCCGAAGGCGCCGCCGACGCCGGTGCCTCCGCCGCCGATGACGAGGAAGTGATCGACGCGGAAGTGGTCGACGAGGACGAAGGCAAGTGACCCAGGAGCCGGAAGAGCGGGCGGTCCAGCCCGAGGTGGAAGAGGTCGTCGACGCCGAAGTGGTGTCGGCGACCGACCCTGCCCCGGAGGCTGAGGAGTCGGCCGAAGCCAGTGTCGAGCAGGACCTGAACGCACTGGTCGAGGAGGCCCGCAGCCAGCGGGACGAGTACCTGCAGCTGGCCCAGCGGACCAAGGCGGATTTCGACAATTACCGCAAGCGGATGGCGGCCGAAAGCCAGGCCCAGGTCGAGCGGGGCCGGCTCGAGGTCGTCTCCGGATTGATCGAAGCGGTCGACAACCTCGAACGGGTGCTTGAGGCGGCCGGCATCGAACGGTCCGCCGCCCTCGGTGGCGAGATTCCGACCGAGGCCCCGGTCGCCGAACAGGGCGTGATCGTCGCCTACCGGGACCTGACCACGGTGCTGAAGAAGGCCGGGGTCGAGGCCTTCGACTCGAACGGCCAACCCTTCGATCCGAACCTCCACGAGGCGCTCCAGGCCCTACCGGCCGAAGGCGTCGGATCAGGTGTGGTCATCGAGGAAATGCAGAAGGGCTACCGCGCCGGGGAGAACGTGATCCGTCACGCCCGCGTCGTGGTGAGTCAGTGAATGAAGAGAAAGTGAACGCCGGATGGCGAAAGACCTCTATGAAGTGCTCGGTGTCAGCAAGAAGGCATCGCAGGAAGAGATAAAGAAAGCCCACCGCAAGCTGGTGCGGCAGTACCACCCCGATCGCAACCCGGACGACAAGCAGGCCGAGGACAAGTTCAAGGAGATCCAGGCCGCCTACGACGTGCTCGGCGACGAAGAGAAGCGCAAGGAGTACGACTCCGGCGGCGGCATGTTCGGGAGCTTCGGCCAGGGCGGCAGCCCGTTCGGCCAGGCCGGTGGCCAGGGCAACCCCTTCGGCCAGGGTGCCCAGGGCGGCTTCGGTGACATCTTCTCGACGATCTTCAGTCGGGGCGGCGGCGAAGCGGCCGGCCCGGAAAGGGGCCGCGACCTCGAGACCGACACCCGCATCTCGTTCGACGATGCGATGAACGGCACCCAGCTCACGGTCACGATCCCGAAATCGGAGCGCTGCCCGACCTGCTCCGGTTCCGGGGCCGAACCCGGCACCAGCCCAGAGACCTGCCCCCGCTGCGGCGGTCGCGGCGTCGAGGCACAGGGCCAGGGGTTCTTCTCGATCAGCCAGCCTTGCCCGCAGTGCCAGGGCACCGGCCAGATCATCCCCAACCCCTGCCACACCTGCGGCGGCTCCGGCCTGACCCATCAGACCAAGCGCTACAAGGTCAACATCCCGGCCGGGGTCAAGGACGGCACCCGGATCAGGGTCGCCGGCAAGGGCGAGGCGGGACTCCGGGGCGCTCCGTCGGGCGACCTCTACGTGACGATCCAGGTCGCGCCGTCACCGGTCTTCAAGCGACTCGACGACGGCAACCTCGAAGTCGAGGTCCCGATCTCGGTTACCGAGGCGATGCGGGGCGGCACGATCGAGGTGCCGACCCTCTCCGGGACCAAGCGGATCCGGGTACAGCCCGGCACCAGCAACGGGGCGATCCAGCGGCTGCGCGGCGAAGGACCGCCGAATACGGGCGGCAAGGGTCGTGGCGACATCCGCTACCGGTTGAATGTGGTGATCCCGAAGGAGCTGACAGATGACCAGCGCCGGGCCGTCGACCAGCTGGCCGAGGCGATGAACGGCGATGACCCCCGGGCCGAGCTGCTGCGGCGGGCGAAGGCGGGCGGAGGGTCCTGATGGCTGACCGGCGGCAGACCCGGCTGGAGATGACGGTCGACAAGGACCGCGGCGTCTTCATGATCTCGGTCGCTGCCGAGCTGGCCGAGATGCACCCCCAGACACTGAGGATCTACGAAGCGCGGGGGCTGATAACCCCCAAGCGTTCGCCCAAGAACACCAGGCTTTACTCGAAGCGGGACGTCGAACGCCTGAAGCGGATCCAGCAGATGACCAACGAGGAAGGGCTCAACCTGGCCGGGGTCGAGACCGTCCTCGAGATGGAGGCCCGGGTCGAGGCGATGCGAAACGAGCTCGAAGCGATGCGCGCCCGCACCCGCGAGCTCGAGGAGCAACTGGATTCGGAGATGACTCGCCTGCGCACCGAGATCGTTCCCTACGGCGCCTACGAACCCGACCCTCCGGTCGAGATCCCCGTCCACCGGCCGGAGGACTGATCCACTCTTCCCGGCCCGGGATTGCCGACCGATTCGGCCGTATCTCCTTTTCCAGAGCCGAGTACGACCTAAGTGAGTTTGACTAAGATTTCTTGACATTCTTTGGTTGATCACCTACAATTTGTCTCGTGCAACCAGACAGATTTACAGTGAAATCCCAGGAAGCGATCCAGACCGCGCAGCGTCTGGCTGCCGCTTCGAAGAACCCCGAAATTACGCCTGCCCACCTGCTCGTCGCCCTGCTCGAACAGGAAGAGGGGCTGGTGCCCGCCGTGCTGAACAAGCTCGGTGCCGACCTTTCGTCGATCAGGAACCGCGCGCGTCAGGCGATGAGCGACCTCCCCACCCTGGGCGAAGGCGCAAGCGCCGACCCGCGACCCTCCTCCGCCCTCTCCGACGTGCTGCGCCGGTCCGAAGGCGAGATGGCCCAGATGGGCGACGAGTACCTCTCGACCGAGCACATGCTGCTCGCGATCGCGGACTCCAGGTCCGCCCTCGCGGAGATGGTGCCGGACCGCGACTCACTCTCGAAGGCGATCGTTGAGGTGCGCGGACCCCACAAGGTCACTTCGCCCAACCCCGAGGACCAGGTCCAGGCACTGGAGAAGTTCGGCCAGGACCTGACCGCGGCCGCCGCCGAAGGCAAGCTCGACCCGGTGATTGGCCGCGACGAGGAAGTCCGCCGGGTCATCCAGGTGCTTTCCCGACGGACCAAGAACAACCCGGTCCTGATCGGCGAGCCCGGGGTCGGCAAGACCGCGATCGTCGAGGGTCTCGCGCAGCGCATCGTCTCCGGTGACGTGCCGGAGAGCCTGCGAGACCGGCGCGTGATCGCGCTCGACATCGGCGCCCTGCTGGCCGGATCCAAGTACCGCGGCGAGTTCGAAGAGCGGCTCAAGGCTGTGTTGACCGAAGTCGAGGACGCCGAAGGCCAGATCGTGCTCTTCCTCGACGAGCTTCACACCATCGTCGGAGCCGGCGCCGCCGAAGGCGCGGTCGACGCCGCCAACCTGCTCAAGCCAATGCTGGCCCGCGGCCAGCTGCGGGCGGTCGGCGCGACCACGCTTGACGAGTACCGCCAGCACATCGAAAAGGACGCAGCCCTCGAGCGGCGCTTCCAGCCGGTCCTGGTCGACGAGCCCGACGTGTCGGACACGATCGCGATCCTGCGCGGTCTGAAGGAACGCTACGAGGTGCACCACGGCGTGCGAATCGCCGACTCGGCGATCATCGCCGCCGCGACCCTGTCCGAGCGTTACATCGCCGACCGCTTCCTGCCCGACAAGGCAATCGACCTGATTGACGAGTCGGCCTCGCGGCTGAAAATCGAGATCGACTCGATGCCAACCGAGATCGACGAGGTCGAGCGGCGCATCCAGCAGCTCGAGATCGAACGCGAAGCCCTCAAGGCCGAGACCGACGAAGCCTCGCGCGGCCGCCTCGACGCACTCGAGGAAGAACTGGCCGAACTGAACGAGAAGTCGAGCGCGATGAAGGCCCGCTGGCAGACCGAGAAGGGCCTGATCGAGCAGATCAAGGATGCGAAAGCACGTCACGAAGAAGCCAGCCGCGAGGCCGAACGGGCCGAGCGCGACGCCGACCTGGAGAGGGCGGCGAGGCTCCGCTACAGCGAGATCCCCGAGCTCGAGAAACAGGTGGCAGACGCCGAAGCGAGGCTGACCGAACTGCAGGCCGAAGGTGGCACGATGCTGACCGAGGAAGTGACCGAACAGGACGTGGCCGAAGTGGTCGCGAAGTGGACCGGTATCCCCGTGACCCGCCTGATGGAAGGCGAGGTCGAGAAGCTGGTCCAGATGGAGGAGCGCCTCCACGACCGGGTGATCGGTCAGGACGAGGCGGTCTCCGCGGTGGCCAACGCGCTCCGTCGTTCCCGGGCCGGCCTTTCCGATCCGGACCGGCCGATCGGTTCGTTCCTCTTCCTAGGCCCGACCGGGGTCGGCAAGACCGAGCTGGCCAAATCACTGGCCGAGTTCATGTTCGACACCGAGCAGGCAATCGTGCGGCTCGACATGTCCGAGTACATGGAGAAGCACACCGTGGCCCGGCTGATCGGGGCACCCCCCGGATACGTCGGCTACGAAGAAGGTGGACAGCTGACCGAAGCGGTCCGCCGCCGGCCCTACGCCGTGGTCCTGCTCGACGAGATCGAGAAGGCCCACCCGGACGTCTTCAACACGCTGCTCCAGCTGATGGACGATGGGCGCCTGACCGACGGCCAGGGCCGCACGGTCAGCTTCGCCAACACGGTGCTGATCATGACCTCGAACGTCGGCTCGCAGGAAATCGCCGGCGAGACCGTTGACGAGCGGATCCGCGAACGGGTGACCGAAGTCCTGGAGACCACGTTCAAGCCGGAGTTCCTCAACCGGATCGACGACACGGTGATCTTCCATCGCCTCTCGAAGGAAGACATCGGGAAGATCGTCGAGATCCAGGTCGAGAACCTGACCCGGCGGGTCGCCGAACGCGACATCGAGATCGAGCTGACCGACGACGCGCGGACCCTGCTCGGCAACCTCGGCTACGACCCGACCTACGGCGCCAGGCCGCTGAAGCGAGTGGTCCAGAAGCAACTGGTCGACAAGCTGGCGCTGAAGATCCTCGAAGGCGAATTCACCGAAGGCGACTCGGTCCAGATCGACGCGGCCGACGGCGAACTCACCTTCGCAAAGCGCTGACCATTAACCGCTCCTTTACTTCCTCTTTTGGGTTCCCGTATTACCCTGTGACGCCCGCAAAGGGTCCAGGGAGATCCACTTCATAAGCGGGAAACCGGCTTACGACTCGATGCATCAGGAACCAAACGACAACTGGCAGGACTACCGGGAGCCTCCGGGCGGACTGTTCTGGCCGATCAAGCGGCTGGGATGGTTCCTGGAGAAATACGTTCTCTGGCCGATCGGCGATTCCTTCCGGCGGTTCACGAATGCCTTCCGCTACCGCAGCCCCTTCGCCTACATCGGCGCCACCTTGATGGTGACCGTGACCGCCGGCGCGGTCGCCGCTGCGGTCTATTTCTACAACGAAGGCAAGGACGACTCGCCGGTGGTGGCCAACACCGCGATCCCGACCGAGACGATCGCGCCCTCGGTCCCCACCCCGACCCAGACCCCGACCACGGTCGAGGACACCACCCCGAACTCCGGCAACGGCGAC
>MKST01000002.1:202523-205674 GCA_001897355.1 Solirubrobacterales bacterium 67-14
CCGCCACGAAGGACGGCAAGAAGGAATCGGGCAACGACAGCCAGAAGCTCCCGGCCACGGTGGTCCGGCCGGCGCCGGTCCCGAAGTCGCCGCCGCTCCGCGTCGCCCATCAGTTCGCCACCACCTTCGTCGGCTACGAGGTCGGTCAGAAGGGGTCGGCCGAGGACTTCACGAAGACCGCCACCCCGAAGCTGGCGAAAGAGCTGAAGAGCCACCCGCCGAAGCTGCCCTCGTCCGGACAGGTTCCCAAGGCCACCGTGGTGAACGTGGTCCGCGGCAAGAAGAGTGGCGATGACCTCCAGGTCAGCGTTTCCCTGATGCGCACCGGCGCCGCCTCCGAGCTGCGGCTCACCCTGGGCAAGGAGAAGGGCAAGGGCTGGCTGGTGAGCGAGGTCCGGGGGTAGGCAAGGCCGTGGGGAGGTTCCGGACAGCCCTGGCGACGATCTCGGTCGGCGCCCTGCTCGCCACCGGCCACGGGGCCGGTGCCGACGCCGCGACGCCGCTCACCGACGAGCCGGCGGCGGCGGCCGGCACCTCGCCGATCGGCCCGACCGGCAACAGCGGCTCAACCGGTTCGACCGGCAACACTGGCAACACCGGCACGACCGGGACCGGCAACGGCGGCAGCAACAAGGGCAACTCCGGCAACGGCGGCAAGAAGAACCAGAACTCCGGGAAGCAGACGGGCAAGAACACCGGCAAGAAGCCCAGCCGCAACTCGACCCAGACCACCGACCCGTCCCAGGGCAGTTCGGAAAGCCCCGCCGAGGTCGTCCCCGACTCCGACTCGCCGCTTTCGGCCGAGATCACGACCGACCCGACCTTCGGGCTCTCCGGCGACTCGACCCCGGTCGCGGCCTGCGACGGCAGCACCGGCCCGCCCCGCAACCTGATCCCGATCTACGTCGAAGCCGCCAAGAAGTACGGGCTGGGCGAACGCGGGCCGCAAATCCTGGCCGCGATCAACTCGGTCGAGACCGACTTCGGCCGGCTCAACGAGGTCACCTCCTCGGCCGGCGCGGTCGGCTGGATGCAGTTCATGCCCTCGACCTGGGACATGTACGCGACCGACGGCGACGGTGACGGCAAGACCGACCCGTACAACCCGCACGACGCGATCCACGCCGCGGCCCGCTACCTGCAGGCGGCCGGCGCACCGGGCGACTGGTACGACGCGATCTGGGCCTACAACCACGCCGACTGGTACGTGCAGGACGTACTCGACCGGGCCGCCTGTTACGGAGTCCTCGAGGACACGACCCAGGTCGAAGAAGAACTCAAGACCTACGTCTGCAAGGCTTCCGACGCTCGGGTGCTCGAGATCCCGAACTACTACATGCGCGGCTTCGAAGACGCGGCTTCCCGCTACGGGCTCGGCCAGCGCGGGATCTGGGTGCTGGCCGCGGTGGCCCGGCTCGAATCGGACTACGGCCGCGGCATGAGCCCCAAGCAGCTGAGGGAAACCGGGCCGATGGGGCTTTCACGCGAAGAGTGGAAGAAGTACGGGGTCGACGGTGACGGCGACGGGTTCGTCGAACGCGACGAGCCCTGGGACGGCATCGCCACCTTCGCCCGCATGCTCTGGTCGGAGCCGACCCTGGAAGCCGGGCTCTTCGCGCACAACCACGCCACCTGGTACGTACAGGCAGCGATCGACGACGCCGGCCGGATCGCCGGCGACTGCGACACCAGCAAGACCGACTGGAACATCGCCTACCCGATCACCACCAACTCGACCGAGATCAACTGGGACAACCTGCAGATCCTCAACCCGGCCGCCCAGAACGACATCCAGAACGGCCTGATCGACCAGCGGGTGGTCAACCTGCTCGCCATCCTGACCCAGAAGTACAGCCTGCTGATCAGCGCCCTGCGCTCCGACCACAGCATGATGACCGCCTCCGGCAACGTCTCCAACCACTACGAAGGCCGGGCGATGGACATCGCCGCGGTCAACGGTGTGCCCTGCACCGACCAGTCCGAGAGCAGCCCCTGCACCGAGGTGATCAAGCTGCTCGCCTCGCTGCCCGACGGCGTCAAGCCGACCGAGCTGATCTACGGCTGGGACGTCGACGGCCCCGGCCCCGCCTTCGCCCTCGCCGACCACAACAACCACATCCACGCCGGATTCGGTCCCTGATTCACGGCCCGGTCGCCCTCGGGAGTAGGATCCCCGCCAGTTCAAACGGGGAGGTTTCGAGTGAGTGAGAAGATTTCGCGTCGTCGCCTGGTGCAGGCCGGTGCGGTCGCAGCGGCAGGGGCGGCTCTTCCCGCGGCGAGTGCCGAGGCGAAGAACAAGCGCAAGAAGAAGCCGGTCCAGGACGTGGTCGTGGTCGGTGGCGGACTGGCCGGGCTGATGGCCGCCCGGCAACTCGCGGCCAAGGGCAAGAAGGTCAAGGTGCTCGAGGCGCGGGGACGGGTCGGCGGCCGGACCTACAGCCCGAAACACGCCGGGGTGGCCCTCGACGTCGGCGGCCAGTGGCTCGGACCGACCCAGGACAAGGTGGCTGCCTTGGCCGCCAAGCTCGGGGTGAAGACCTTCAAGTCCTACTGGGAGGGACAGGCCGTCTACCAGCGCAACGGCAGCCGGACCCTGTTCAACGTCACCTCGCCGATCCCGCCCGATCCGGATGCGGGCGAGACCCTCGGCCTCGTGCTCCAGCTGGAGCAGATGGCGAAGGACATCTCCCGGTCGGAACCGTGGAAGGACCCGAAAGCCGACCTGTACGACGGCCAGACCTTCGAGACCTTCAAGCTCGCCAACACGACCGGTGATGGCGCCCGCTTCCTGACCGACCTCGCGACCAACGCCGTCTGGGCCTGCGAGCCGCGCGACATCTCCCTGCTCCACCTCCTCTTCTACATCTCCTCGGCCGGCAACGAGACCACGCCGGGCAGCTTCATCCGGCTGACCTCGACCACCGGGGGCGCCCAAGAGTCGCGTTTCGTGGGCGGCTCGCAGCAGCTCTCGATCCGCATGGCGAAGAAACTCGGCAGCCGGGTGATCCTGCGCGCGCCGGTCCGCCAGATCCGCCAGGAGAAGGGGCTCTGCCACGTGGTCAGCGACAAGGGGACCTGGCGGGCCAAGCGGGTGATCGTGGCGGTGCCGCCGGCGGTCAGCGCTTTCATCGACTACGACCCGATCCTGCCG
>MKST01000002.1:205723-327810 GCA_001897355.1 Solirubrobacterales bacterium 67-14
GACCAGGGCCCGGTCAAGCTGATGTACGACAACTCGCCCCATGACGGCTCGGCCGGAGTGCTGCTCGGCTTCATCGAGGGCCAGGAGGCGCGGCTCGCCGGTCGTATGAGCCCGGCCGCCCGCAAGGCCGCGGTGCTGGCCAACTTCAAGCAGACGATCGGCAACGCGGCCGGGTCACCGAAGGCGTACGTGGAGAAGAACTGGGCCTCGGAGGAGTGGACCCGCGGCTGCTACGGCGGCTTCCTGCCGCCCGGTGCGCTGACCGGATTCGGTCCCGCGCTGCGCAAGCCCCACGGCCGCATCCACTGGGCCGGCACCGAGCACGCGGAGATCTGGAACGGCTACATGGACGGCGCCCTCCGCTCCGGAGAAGACGCGGCCAAGGCCGCCCTCAAGAAGCTCTGAGGGTTTTCTCCTGGAGCTTGCGGCAGGCCTCCAGGGCGTCCCAGCCTTCGTCGCCGGAGGTGAGCTTCGAGGGTTCACCGAAGACCGCTCCGGCCGCCACCTCTGACCGGAGGTTGCGGCCGACCGTGGCCGAGGCCGCCTCGACCCCGCCCGCCATCGCGCCGACGATGCCATGCCCGCGACGACTGGACGCGCCGCCCAAGACCAGTCCTTCGATCGGGGTCTTGTACTCGAGGCGCAGGGGGCCGAACTGGTCGGTGGCCAGCTCGATGCCATAGGAGGAACCGCCGGTCGAGAGGGTGTAACGGGTCTGGGTCATCGGGGTGGCCGCCTCCTGCCAGAGGACATGTGAGCGGAGTTCGCCGAGCTGCTCCTCGGCCCGGTCGATCAGCTGCTCGGTGATCCGGTCCTTGGCCTTTCGGTAGCCCGCCTGACGGCTGTACTTCGGGGCATCTTTGCCTTCGTCTACGCCCCAGGCGCCCGGGTCCGGGGTGGCCCAGGTCATCAACTCGATCGTCGAACAGCCGGGCGGCGCGTGGCCTTCGTGGCCGGGATCCTTGGCGCTGGCCGAGGAGATGTAGACCGGCGGGTCGCTGTCGAACTCACCGGCAGCGATCGGTTCGTAGTAGGCCTCCTGGTCGTAACGGCTGTGCAGCCAGTAATTGGTCGCCGACATGCGCTCGGTGATGTCGAAGTCGAGGCCGAGATAGACCGTGAACAGCGGGGTGGCCATGCGGTAGCCATCGACCTGGCTGCGGACCTCGTCCGGCACCGCCTCGGCATCGAGCAGTTCGAGGAAGAGGTGTTTGATGTCGCCGGTCGCAACCACGTTCGCGGTCTTGATCACCTCGCCGCCGGCCAGCTCGACCCCGGCCACCCGGTGCCGGTCGCCATCTTGCTCGGTCAAGATCCGGCCGACCTCGGCGTGGGTGCGCACCCGGCCACCGTAGGCGTGGATCAGGTCGACCAGGTGGCCGGCAAGTTCCTGGCCGCCACCCCGCACGTAGAAGGCGCCTTCCTGCAGGTAGTGGTCGATCACACCGGCGTGCAGTGAGACCGGCGTACGGGAAGGCGGCGTCGCGTAGTCCCCGGCCTGGCCGAGCAGCACCGCCCGCGAGCGCTCGCTCAGATAATGCTCGTCGAAGAGCTCGGTCATCGGGCGCATCCCCCAGGCAACGACGGTCGGTGCCTTCTCGACGTACTCGGCCAGATCGGTCGTGCTGTCGGGGATGCCGACCTCGCGCAGCTCGTCCATCACGTTGCGCATCACGTCGGTGACCGCCCGCAAGCCTTCGTCTTCCTCGGGGAAGGTCTCGACCAGGCGCCCGACGTAGTTGTCCCAGCCCTTCGGCACCTTGAACTCGAGGTCGGGGAAGACGAAGGTGTCGAATCCCTCCGGATCGAGCTCGGGGAACTCGAGCCGGTCTTGCAGGCCGAGCCCGCCGAGGATGCTGGCGATCTCACCGGTCCTGACCCCGCCGATGTAGTGCAGGCCGACGTCGAACTGCCACTGGTTCTTGCGGCGGAAGGTCTGGCTGCAGCCGCCGGCCACGTCGTACTGCTCGAGGACCAGCACCCTCTGGCCGATCGCCGCGAGGTATGCCGCGGCGGTGAGACCGGAGAGTCCGGAGCCGATCACGACCACATCTGGATCCGCCGGAACCGGGGGAACCACCCGCTGCCAGACTTCGTCACTCACCGTCTTCCGCCTCTCTATACTCAAAAGAGTGATTACTCAATTTGTTGAGTATAAGCGGGACGGGACGAAAGTGCCAGTGCCATGGCGCTGAAGCACGCCGTACTGGCCGCACTGGCCAGCGAGGAAGGCTCGGGCTACGAGCTCTCGAAACGCTTCGACGTTTCGGTCGCCAACTTCTGGCCGGCCTCCCAGCAGCAGGTCTACCGTGAGCTCGACCGGCTCGAGCAGGACGAGCTGGTCAAGGCCCGGGCCGTGCGCCAGGACAAGCGCCCCGACAAGCGGGTCTTCCGGATCACGCCGGCGGGCCGCGGCGAGTTGGCGGCCTTCATCCGCGCGACGACCAAGCCGACTGTGATCCGCGACGACCTCCTGGTCAAGGTCGCCTGTGTCGATGAATCGAACTCCGGGGAAATCGCCGCGGCGGTAAGCGGCCGGCTCGAAGCCAGCCGTGAGAAGCTCGCCGCGTACGAGCAGATCCGGGCCGCCCTCCTGAACGGGGACTCGGAGCGGCACTTCCTCGCCGCGGGGCCAGGACGGGCCGAGTTCGGCCCCTACCTTGCCCTGAGGCGCGGGATCGCCTTCGAGAAGGGCAACATCCGCTGGGCCCGTGAGGTCCTTTCGGCCCTCGAGTAGGGAGCGGCGCGTGGACTTCCGGCGAGCCGGCTGGCATATGCTGGCGGCAGACCGGGTACCGGTCGATGCAAGTCAGTCAAGACCCAAGGAGAGGACTTTAGATGCCGACTTTCGTGATGCTGACCAACCTGACTTCCGATGGCGTCAAGACGCTGAAGGGAAACCCAGGCCGCGTGACCGAGGTCAATCGCGAGGTCGAGGCCCTGGGCGCCCGCGTGGTGGCCCAGTACGCAACCTTGGGCCAGTACGACTTCATCTCGATCATCGAGGCTCCCTCCGATGAGGTGATGGCCAAGGTCTCGGTCGAGATGGGATCGCGGGGCACGATGACCAGCCAGACCCTTTCCGCACTCCCGGCCGAGCGGCTCGTCGAAGTTCTTTGAGCGCCCGCATCCTCGTCCTCGGCGGCGGCGGCCGCGAGCACGCCATCGTCAAGGCGCTCGCCCGCTCGCCGCAATCGCCGGAGCTCTTCTGCGCGCCCGGCAACCCGGGCATCGCGACCGACGCGACCTGCCTGCCGGACCTCGATCCGGTCGATCCCGCCGCAGTCACCGCCAAGGCGGTCGAGCTCGGGATCGACCTCATCGCGGTCGGCCCTGAAGCGCCGCTGGTGGCGGGCGTGGTCGACGCCCTGTCCGAGGCCGGGATCGCCGCCTTCGGCCCGAGCGGCGCCGCCGCCCAGCTCGAAGGTTCCAAGTCCTACGCCAAGCAGGCGATGGAGGAGGCTGGGGTGCCGACCGCGGGGTACGCGGTCGTGACCGACCGCGAGAGCGCCCTGGCGAAGGTGGCCGAGACCGGCTGCCCAGTGGTGCTCAAGGCCGATGGCCTGGCGGCCGGCAAGGGTGTGCTGATCTGCCTGGACGAGGAGGAAGCACGGGAGGCGATCGAGGTCTTCTTCACCGAGCAGCGCTTCGGCCAGACGGAGGTCGTGGTCGAGGAGTTCCTCGAAGGCGAGGAGCTTTCGCTGCTCGCGATCTGCGACGGCGAGAGGGCGATACCGCTCGCCCCGGCCCAGGACTACAAGCGGATCGGCGAAGGCGACACCGGCCCCAACACCGGCGGCATGGGCAGCTACTCACCGGTCCAGACCGTCTCTTCCGACCGGCTGGCCGAGCTTTCGGCGACCGTACACCAGCCGATCGTCGACCTGATGGCAAAGCGCGGGCACCCCTTCCACGGAGTCCTCTACGCGGGGTTGATGATGACCGCGGACGGACCCAAGGTGCTCGAGTACAACACGCGCTTCGGTGACCCGGAGACCCAGGCGGTGCTGCCCCGGCTCGAGTCGGATCTGGTCGAGCTGTTCTTCGCCGCGGCCAAGCCGGGCGGTTTGGCGGAGATCGAGGTCAGCTTCGCCGACCAGTTCGCGGTGACCGTGGTGCTGGCCTCGGCCGGCTATCCGGCCTCCTCTTCCAAGGGCGATGTGATCACCGGCCTGGAGGAAGCGGCCCGGCTCGCCGAGGTGGTCCACGCCGGAACCGCGGAGCAGAACGGTGAGATCGTCACCGCCGGCGGCCGGGTGCTGAACCTGACCGGCGTCGGGCCCGACGCCGCAACGGCGCGTGATCGCGCTTACGATGCGGCAGACGCAGTCAATTTCGATGGCAAACAGATGCGACGTGACATCGCCGAAAGGGCGGTCCGGCGCGAGAGAGACCAGGACTCAAAATGAGCGAAACCCCCCAGCAACCGGCAGCCCTGACCTCGGTCGAGGAACTCTTCGAGGAGATCGACGTCGAAGAGCCCAAGGTCGGGATCATCATGGGCTCGAAGAACGACAAGCCCAAGATGCAGCCCGCCGGCCAGGCCCTTGAAGATGCCGGCATCGCCTACGAAGTGCGGGTGATGTCCGCCCATCGCGACCCCGAACTCGTGGTCGACTACTGCACCAACGCGAAGATGCGCGGCCTGAAGGTGATCATCGCCGGGGCCGGCATGTCGGCCGCCCTGCCCGGTGTCGCCGCCGCCCACACGGAACTCCCGGTGATCGGCGTGCCGATCCTCGGCAAGTCGCTCGGCGGCCTCGACGCGCTGCTCTCGGCCGTTCAGATGCCGCCCGGCGTACCGGTGGCCTGCGTGGCGATCGACGGCGCCAAGAACGCCGGTGTGCTCGCCACCCGCATCATCAACGTCGGTGCCTAGTCCCGCATGATCGAGCGTTACACCCGGCCCGAGATGGGGGCCGTCTGGACTCAGCAGGCCAAGTTCCAGTCCTGGCTCGATGTCGAACTCGCCGCCACCGACGCCTGGGCGGCCGAGGGCGTGGTCCCGGCCGAGGCCGCGGAGATCTGCCGCGAGAAGGCGGCCTTCACGGTCGAGGAGGTCAACGCCCGCGAAGAGATCACCAACCATGACGTCGCCGCCTTCGTCGACGTGGTCGCCGCTTCGATCGGCGAGGAAGGCCGCTGGATCCACTTCGGCCTGACCTCCTCGGACGTGCTCGACACCGCGCTCGCCGTCCAGCTGACGAAGGCCGGCGAGATCCTGGTCGACGGGGCCAAGCGCTACCGCGACGCCCTGATCGACCGGGCCTTCGAGTTCAAGGACACGCTAGCGATGGGCCGCACCCACGGCGTTCATGCCGAGCCGACCACCTTCGGCCTGCGGCTGGCCGGCTTCGCCTTCGAGGCCGACCGCAACTGGAAGCGGCTGCAAAGCGCGACCAGCCAGGCCGCCCGGGGCAAGCTCTCGGGCGCAGTCGGCACCTACGCGTCGGTGCCACCGTCGATCGAACGGCGGGTGATGGGGAACCTCGGGCTGGCCCGCGAGGAGATCGCGACCCAGGTGGTGCCACGCGACCGCCACGCCGAACTGCTTTCCGCGATCGCCCTGGCCGGAGCCGGGATCGAGCGCTTCGCGACCGAGGTCCGGCACCTGCAGCGGACCGAGGTCCGCGAGGCCGAGGAGCCGTTCGCCACCGGCCAGCAGAAGGGCTCTTCGGCGATGCCGCACAAACGGAACCCGATCCGCACCGAACGCCTGACCGGGCTCGCCCGGCTGCTCCGCGGCTACGCCCAGACCGGGCTCGAAAACGTCGCGCTCTGGCACGAGCGGGACATCTCCCACTCCGGAGCCGAACGGGTGATCCTGCCCGACGCGACGATCGGGCTCGACTACATGCATTACATCGCCACCCAGGTCGCGACCGGCCTGGTCGTCCACGTCGACCGGCTGCAGTCGAACCTGGAGCTGACCAACGGCGCGCTGTTCAGCCAGCGGGCACTGACCGCCCTGGTCGAGTCGGGTATGACCCGGGACGAGGCCTACCGCACGGTCCAGGCCGCCGCTCACGAGGCCTTTGACGGTGGTCCGCATTTCCGCGAGCTGATCGGCAAGGCCGCCCCGGAACTAGACCTCGACGAGATCTTCGACTACAGCGCCTACCTAACCCACCTCCCGGAAGTATTCGAACGCCTGGAAGAGATCCGCTAGATGCGGTGAGGTTGAAGAATCGAGCGCTATATGGCGGAAACTTCAACCTCACTGCGCTCACTGCGGATTCATTTGAACTGACGCTCCTCGATTCCCGACAGGAACGGCTCGATCTGGGGTGAGTCGTTTTCTCGGTGGCGGACGGCGAGGATCGAGGTCCGAGGGGACGGGTCGAGTTCCACGTAGCGGATGCCGACGAAGGCCAGTTCCCGCACCGAGTCGGGTAATAGCGAAAGGCCCATGCCGGCCGAGACCAGGCCGAGAATCGAGAGAACGCTGGTCGCCTGCTGGGCAATGTTGATGCCCTCGCCGTACTGGCGGGCGATGCTCATGGTCTCGTCGTAGAGGCCGGGGATCTGCTCTCTCTCGATCACGACCATCGGCTCGCTGATCACTTCCCCGGGGGCGAGGTGCTCCCGGTCTGCCAGCGGATGGCCGGCCGGAACGGCCGCGATGAAGTGCTCTTCGAGCACCCTTTCGATCACGAGGTCGGTTGAGCCTGGGTCGGTGCGCACGAAGCCGAGGTCGAGGTTACCGCGAACGAGCCCGTCAGTCTGGGCGTGGATCGAGAGCTCTCGCAGTTCCAGGGCGACCCGCGGATGGGTGCCGCGGAAACGACGTACCGCCTCCGGAACCACCCCGATGGCCGCAGTTTCAACGAAGCCGATGGCCAGTCGGCCGACGACTCCGCGCGCCGCGTCCTGCGCGGCGGTAACCGCCCTGTCGATGTCGTCGAACGTGCGCCGCGTGTGCTCGGCCAGCGACTCACCAGCTGGAGTGAGCTTGATCGATCGCCGCCGACGATCGAAGAGCTCGGCCCCGATCGCGCGCTCCAGCTTGCGGATCTGCTGGCTGAGCGATGGCTGGGCGATGTGCAGCCGTTCCGCGGCCCGGCCGAAATGCAGCTCCTCGGCCACGGCGGAGAAGTACCTCAGGTGTCGGAGCTCGATCTCCATAGGTGCAGCCTATGAAATAGGCCACTAACAGATATTAGACATAATGAGTGTTGCTGGCCTAGCCTGAAGTGCCCATGGAGGGCACCATCACAACCGAAACCGCGGCGTCCCGTGGTCATCTACCGATTGCCCGGATGGCGATCGGGACCCTCGTGGGCGCCGCGATCGGATTCGGGCTGGTGATCGGGTTCCGCGCGATCGCCGGCCTCGACCTCCTCCAGACCGAGCAGACCGGGTACCCACACGTGGTGGTGCCGCTGGTCACCGCGCCGTTCGGCTTCCTCTGGGGCCTCGGCTGCTTCGACTACTGGCTGAAGTGGGCCTTCGGCGCGAAGGAGCTGCCCGACGAGCACGGTGAGCACGGCGCCCGCGAGTGGCGTGACTACTTCCGCTTCAACACCGACCACAAGGTGATCGGGATCCAGTACGTGGTCACCACCCTCTTCTTCTTCCTGATCGGCGGCCTGCTGGCGATGCTGGTCCGGGCCGAGCTGGCCCAGCCCGGCAGCCAGATCTTCGCCGCGAACACCTACAACGGGCTGTTCTCGACCCACGCCACGATCATGATCTTCATGTTCATCATCCCGGCCTTTGCCGGGCTGGCGAACTACGTGCTGCCCCTGATGATCGGCGCGCCGGACATGGCGTTCCCCAGACTCAACGCCTTGAGTTTCTGGCTGCTGCCGATCGCAGGGGTGATCTTCGTGGCCAGTTTCCTTGCCCCGGGCGGCGCCTTCGACGCCGGCTGGACCGGCTACGCACCTCTCTCAACGGGGGCGCCCTTGGGGCAATCCTTCTTCAACATCGGCGTGCAGTTCGCCGGCTTCTCCTCGATCTTCGCGGCGGTGAACTTCCTGGTCACGATCATCTCGATGCGTGCCCCGGGCATGACCGTCTGGCGGATGCCGCTGCTCGGCTGGGCCAACCTCGCCACCTCGCTGCTGATCATCGGGGCGACGCCGTTCATCGCCGGGGTCCAACTGATGGTGCTGCTCTCCCGCATCATGGGGATGAACTTCTTCAACTTCCTCGAGGGTGGCGACGTCGTTTCCTACCAGCACATCTTCTGGTTCTATTCGCACCCCGCCGTCTACATCATGATGTTGCCCGGGTTCGGGATCGTCAGCGAAGTAATCGCGACCCACGCCCGCAAGCCGATCTTCGGCTACCGCCTGATGGCACTCTCCCTGATCGGCATCGTCATGCTCAGCTACTCGGTCTGGGCCCACCACATGTTCGTCTCGGGAATGTTCTCCTGGCTCCGGGTACCGATGATGATCACCTCCACCCTGATCGCCGTGCCGACCGGGATCAAGATCTTCTCCTGGCTGGCGACTCTCTTCTACGGCAAGATCCACACCAACCGGACGGCGATGCTGTTCGCGCTCGGCTTCATAGTCAGCTTCATCGTCGGCGGGATCAGCGGCGTGATGATCGCCCTGATCCCGATCGACATCCACGTCACCGACACCTACTTCATCGTCGCCCACATCCACTTCGTGCTCTTCGCCGGCTCGGTCTTCACGATCTTCGCCGGGATCTACCACTGGTTCCCGAAGATGACCGGACGCATGTACGACGAGCGCCTCGGCCGGATCCATTTCTGGCTGACCCTGCTTGGCACCTGGCTCACCTTCGCGCCGATGCACTGGATCGGCATGGATGGCATGCCCCGCCGCGTCGCCGACTACGCCAGCCAGTACGGCGACTGGAACCTCTTGATCTCGGTCGCCTCGTTCATGCTCGGCGCCGCCCAGCTCGTCTTCGTCTACAACATGATCGTCAGCTGGCGCTTCGGCCCGAAGGCGGGCGACAACCCCTGGCGGGCCCACTCGATCGAGTGGCAGGTCAGCTCGCCGCCCCCGATCTACAACTTCGAGCGCATCCCTCGCGTGGTCGGCAGCCCCTATGAGTTCGGCGTCCCCGGCTTCCGCCACGCGATCATGAACGACGAGCAGGAAAAAGAAGCCGTCGAGCGCGCCCGAAGAATCAAAGCCACCGCCTGACCAAGCCGCGGCTAAGCTTCGGGTATGAAGCTATACGTCTGCGGTACAGGCACCAGCGGGCCGGGCGCGATGCATCCCTGCGCCAAGGCCGGCAAGGCACTTGACGAGGCCGGCTACGAGTACGAACTGAAGAAGGTGCGCGGCTACCGGATGATGCCGTGGACCTGGAAGAGTCGGGCCGAGGACCGCAAGGAAGTCAAGGAGCTTTCAGGCACCAACGAGGTCCCGATCCTGGTCCTCGACGACGGTGAGGTGATCAGCGACTCCGCCGCGATCGCGAAGTGGGCGAAGGAGAACCCTGCCCCCGGCAGATGACCGGTCGCCGGAAGGCCAGCCCGTAGAACTGATCGGCCGGGCCACGGCAAAGCCGGCCGCCGACGCGGTCGCCCGCGGCTTTCAAGACAACGAGATGTGGATCTGGCTCTTGCCCGACGACCGGGTGCGGGCAAGGGTCGAGAAGCGCCAGTACCGCTCGGTCGTCAAGCACATCTTCATCCCCCGCCGATCCGGCTGGGTTTCCCGGCGGCCCGACGGTGATGCGGCCGGCGCGGCGCTCTGGTACCCGCCCGGGACCAAGCGGCACAACTTCCGCGAGACGGTCGCCGAGAGCCTGCCGTTTCTCCCGGCCGGCCTCCCCCGGCTCGGCAAGGCCTCGAGACTCCAGCGACTGGTCGTCTCGCACTGGCCCCGGGAGCCGCATTGGTACCTCTCGGTCCTTTCGATCTCACCCGAGTCCCAGCGCCAGGGCCACGGCAGTGCCCTGCTTCAGCCGGGACTGGAGAAGGCAGACCGCGACGGCGTCGGCTGCTGGTTGGAAACCCAGCGGGAAAGCAACCTCCCCTTCTACCGTCGCTTCCGCTTCGAGCTGGTCAAGGAGATGGAAGTCGAACCGGACGTGCGGCTCTGGGCGATGTGGCGCCCGCCCGCCGTCAGCCCGGGAAGCCGGCCCGGGTCGCGCCACTGACCTGGACGATCTTGCCGTCGAAGCCGGAGGCGTAGAGGTTGCCGGCCCGGAACCCCTTTCTCGCCGCGCTGATCGCGACCGAGGTGGTCTGCGAAAGGCCGGAGGCGATCACGCAAACCTGCCTCGACGGGCTGAGCTTCCAGACCTCGCCCTTGCCGAAGACCGCCGCGTAGAGGTTGTTCCGCCCGTCGTGGGTCAGCCCGTCGAAGAGCACGTTCCCATCCTCGGGCGAGGTGAAGTAGGTCGAAACCCTGGCCGGGTTCCGGGTATCGATACGGGCGATCTTCGAGGGGCTCTCGAACATCTGGTTGGCGTACAGGTAGCGGCCGTTCTTGCCGACCGTGAGGCCGTTTGCCGAGCCCAGGCTGGCCCAGCCGTTGACCGTGGTCCCGTCCGGTGCGACCCGGTCGAGCTTCAAGCCGAGGTTGTTCGAGGCATAGACGTAACCGTCCTTGCCGCGGGCGATCCCGTTCGCCATGCCGAGCCGGTCCGAGACCAGCCGCTTGGTGCCCTTGGCGAGGTTGACGCTGTAGAGGCCGGCGGTCGGGTTCACGTCCCCGGTGCTGCCGTTGGCGAAGAGATCCCCGTAACCCCAGAGCAGGCGCTTCCCGTCCCACGCGACCCCGCCGCCACCCGGCTTGCCGGTGACGACCACCCGCGGTTCCGCCCGACCCCTGGTGAAAGCCTTCAGCAACCCCTGGTTCTCGTCGCCGCCGGAGGTGTAGAGCACGCCACCGCCACCGACGGTCAGGTTCTCGATCGACCCCTGGTCGGAATAGATCGTCTTCTGGGTATACGAGCCGACGCAATCCGAGACCTCCTCGGCCGAGGCCGGAATCGCGGTAAGGACGAAAGCGAGGAAAGTCGACAGCATTGCGAAAACCCTGCACATACGCGGACCTTATAACCGACGGCTTCCCCGTCGAGGTTGCCTTGTAGAGTCGGTTGTAATGAGCTCCTCGATTGAAGACCTGAAACTCGTCAATTCCGGCAAGGTCCGTGAGATCTACGAGATCGAGGACGACCTCTTGCTGGTCGCCTCGGACCGGATCTCGATCTATGACGTGATCATGCCGACCGCGATCCCCGACAAGGGGAAAGTCCTGACCCAGATGTCGAACTTCTGGTTCGAGAACACGACCGACATCGTGCCCAACCACTTCATCTCCAACGACGTTCCCGAGGAAGTGGCCGGCCGGGCTGTGCGCGTGCGCAAGCTCGAGATGTACCCGGTCGAATGCGTGGTCCGCGGCTACCTCTCCGGCTCCGGCTGGAAGGAGTACCAGGAGACCGGCGCCGTCTGCGGGGTCGGGCTGCCCGAGGGACTCCAGGAGTCCGACAAGCTGCCTCGCCCGATCTTCACCCCGGCGACCAAGGCCGAGCTCGGCGACCACGACGAGAACGTCGACTTCGAGCGGGCGGCCGAGATCGTCGGTGACCGTCATCTGATGGAGGAGCTGCGCCGGATCTCGATCGAGCTCTACGAGTACGGGGCGGCCCACGCGGCCGAGAAGGGGATCATCCTGGCCGACACCAAGTTCGAGTTCGGCAGCTACGCCGGGGCCGAGATCGTGCTCGGTGACGAAGTGCTCACCCCCGACTCCTCCCGCTACTGGCCGGCCGACCAGTACGAGCCCGGAAAGACCCAGCCCTCTTTCGACAAGCAGTACGTGCGCGACTGGGCCAACGCCGCCGGCTGGGATCACAATCCGCCCGCGCCGGAACTGCCGGAAGACGTGGTCGCCCAGACCCAGGCCAAGTACCGCGAGGCCTACGAGCGCATCACCGGGAGGCAGCTTTGATCCAGGCGCGGGTTCTGATCCGCCCCAAGGAGGGCATCCTCGACGCGCAAGGCAAGGCGGTCGAGGGCGCCCTGCCGGCACTCGGCTTCGAGGGGATCGAGCATGTCCGGGTCGGGCGGATCGTCGAGCTCCAGGCCGCGAGCGCCGACCGGCTCGAGGAGCTCTGCGAGAAGCTGCTCGCCAATCCGCTGATCGAGGACTTCGAGATCGAGACCGTCTCCGAATGAAGTGGGGCGTACTGCAGTTCCCCGGTTCCTGTGACGAACGCGACGCCCTGAACGCCTGCCAGATCGCCGGCGGGGGCGTCAACGAGTCCCGTCTGGTCTGGCATGAGGAAACCGATCTCTCGGGTCTCGAAGGAATCGTCGTTCCCGGCGGGTTCTCCTACGGGGACTACTTGCGGGCGGGAGCGATCGCCAGGTTCTCACCGGCGATGACTGCTGTGGCCGAGTTCGCTGCGGCCGGTGGTCCGGTGCTGGGGATCTGCAACGGGTTTCAGGTTCTTTGTGAATCGGGGCTGCTGCCCGGCGCGCTCTTGACCAACGAGCGGACCCGCTTCATCTGCCGTCAGGGCGAACTGGTGGTCGGTGAGGCCGACTCGCCCTTCCTGGCCGGGCTCGAAGCCGGTCAGCGGATCTCGATTCCCTTCAAGCACCAGTCCGGCCGCTTCTTCGCCCCGCCGGACCTGCTCGAGGAGATCGAAGCGAAGAACCAAGTGGCCTTCCGCTACGCCCCCGGCCAGAACCCGAACGGTTCGCTGAACGACATCGCCGGAGTGACCAACGAGGCTGGCAACGTACTCGGCCTGATGCCCCATCCGGAGCACGCCGTCGAGGCCTTCGGCGGCTCGACCGATGGCCTGGCGCTTTTCCGCGGCCCCGCCCCTGCGGCCGGAGCAGCCGCATGAGCGAGGCAACCCACCGCGAACTCGGCCTGACCGACGGCGAATTCGAACTGATCTGCGAAAAGATGGGCCGCGAGCCGAACGGGGTCGAGCTGGCCATGTTCTCGCTGCTCTGGTCCGAGCACTGCGCCTACAAGCACTCGCGCAAGCTGCTGAAGAACCTGCCGACCGAAGGCCCGCGCGTGGTCATGGGCCCGGGCGAGAACGCCGGCGCCGTGGACATAGGCAACGGCTACTCGGTGGCCTTCAAGGTCGAGTCGCACAACCACCCTTCCGCGGTCGAGCCGTTCCAGGGCGCGGCGACCGGGGTCGGCGGCATCCTGCGCGACGTGATCGCGCTCGGCGCCCGGCCGATCGCGATCCTCGACTCGCTCCGCTTCGGCGAGCCCGACACCGAACGCACCCACTACCTGGTCGACGGCGTGGTCCGCGGGATCGGCCACTACGGCAACTCGATGGGCATCCCCACGGTCGGTGGCGAGATCTACTTCGAACCGCCCTACGAGCAGAACCCGCTGGTCAACGCGATGTGCGTCGGCCTGGCCCGCACCGACGAGATGGTCCGGGCCGCCGCGGCCGGGGCCGGCAACAAGGTCGTGCTATTCGGCTCGCTGACCGGCCGCGACGGGATCGGCGGCGCCTCCGTGCTGGCCTCGGCCGAGCTCGACGAAGGTGACGACGCCAAGCGCCCGACCGTTCAGATCGGGGACCCCTTCGAGGAGTCGAAGCTGCTCGAGTGCTGCCAGGAACTGCTGGCCGAGGACCTGCTGGTCTCGCTACAGGATCTCGGTGCGGCCGGGCTGACCTCCTCGGCCGGCGAGATGGCCTCGGCCGGCGGGACCGGCATCGACATCGACATCGGCCTGGTTCCGCTCCGCGAAGCGGACATGGAGCCCTTCGAGATCATGGTCTCCGAGTCGCAGGAACGCATGCTGGCCGTGGTCGAACCCGACAAGGTCGACCAGGTCCTCGCCCTCTGCACCAAGTGGCAGACCGCGTCATCGGTGATCGGCGAGGTGACCGACTCCGGCACCTTCCGAATCCTCAAGCACGGCGAGACGGTCGGCGAGATCCGGGTCGACGACCTGGTCGACGGCTGCCCGCTCTACGACCTCGACCCGCAAGAGCCGGCCGAGTGGACCTACGCCAACCGCGAGACGATCGAGGCGGACGCCTCACCGAGCGACATCGCCCTCAGCCTGCTCGCCTCGCCGTCGATCGCCTCGAAGCGCTGGGCCTTCGACCAGTACGACTCGATCGTCGGCTCCCGCACCGTCCACCGGGCCGGCACCGCCGACGCCGCGGTCCTGAACATCCCGGAATCGAACCGGGCGATCGCGATCTCGATCGACGGCAACGGCCGCCGGGTCGCCTGTGACCCCTTCCAGGGCACGGTCGAGGCCACCCTCGAATGTGCCGCGAACCTCGCGGTGGTCGGCGCGGAGCCGCTCGGCGTGACCAACTGCCTCAACTTCGGCAACCCGGAAAAGCCGGGTGTGGCCTGGCAGCTCGGCCGTGCGGTCGACGGCCTGGCCGCTGCCTGCAACGCCCTCGAAGCGCCCGTCGTGGGTGGAAACGTGTCCCTCTACAACGAGACCCCGCAGGGGCCGATCTACCCGACCCCGGTGGTCGGCATGGTCGGCGAACTGCCCGATCCCGCGCATGTGGCGGGCGAGGGCTGGCGGGGCGGCGACGCGATCGCCCTGGTCGGCCCCTTCGACCCGTCGCTGGCCGGCTCCGAGCTGGAGAAGCAGCGCGGCCAGCTCGGCAAGGGACTGCCCGAGGGCGAGATCGCCCCGGTCAAGGCGGCGATCGAACTGGTCCGAGAAGCGGTCCGCTCCGGCGCCATCCGCACCGCCACCGACGTCTCCGACGGCGGCATCACCACCGCGCTGGCCGAACTGGCGATCGGCTCCGGAGTCGGCTGCGAAGCCGACCTCCATCCGGTCATGGCCCGCCGCTCGGACAACCCCGAGGACGCCCTCTTCGGCGAGGGGCCGGGCGGCTTCGTCCTGGCCGGTGAGAAAGCCGAGCTGGAGAAGCTGGGCGGCCGCGGAGTCGACTTCGAGCTGATCGGCGAGGTCAAGGGCAACGAGGTGATCGTCAAAGCCGGTGACGCCCGGGTAGAGATCCTGGTCGAAGAAGCAGCAGCCGCCTTTGACTCTCTCGAAGACCGCATCGAGTCAGACCAAGCCGGTCTTACGCACTAGGTCACTTCGGGACGGGGAATACGAGGTGGGTGACGCGGTCGGCCTGGATGCAGACCGTCGGGTTTTCCAGCAGGACCTCGGAGGCGAGTTCGCCGAAGAAGGGCCGGTTTCCCGATCCCATGACCACCGGTACCAGGTCGACCGCCACCTCGTCCAGCAGCCCCAGCTCCAGGCACTGCCGGGCGATGGTCCCTCCGGTGACGGCGACATTCGCATCGCCGGCGAGCTCCTTGGCCCGCGCGATCGCCGGTTCGATCCCATCGGTCACGAAGGTGAAAGGCGCGTCGGGGTGGGCCTCGACCCACTCCTCCGGGACCCGGTGGGTGACCACGACGACGGGAACGTCGAGGCTGTGCCGCCCATGCCAGCCATCGGTCACGTCGAACAGCGTCCGCCCGCAGACGAGCGCGCCCATCGACGAGACCGACCGCTGCCAGTACTCCGCGCTCGTCGGGGTGAGGTGAAAGGTCAGGTCTCCCGCCGGGGTCGGGGTCCCGACCGTGCCGTTCTCGAGCCAGTCGAACAGATGGCCGATCGTGTTGTCCTGCCTGGCGACGTATCCGTCAAGCGACATGATCGCCTGCGCTTGCACTTTGCCCATGTGAATCCTCTTCCCCACCTTCGATCTTTGAATCATGGCTCGCCCCGGTGGCCGGCAATACCAACCCGATAGTTTTGCTGGGACCGTGGCGAAGGCACCGCACGACCCCGAAACGACCGAGAGCAGGCGCGACCTCGCGGCTCAGGTCGCGAAGCCGATGCGCCAGTTCCTGGCGACCGAGTCCGGCAGCGCGGGCCTGCTCCTGTTCGCCGCGGTCGCGGCGCTGATCTGGTCGAACTCGCCGGTCAGCGACTCCTACGACAGCTTCTGGGGCACCAGCCTCTCGATCAACATCGGCGACCTCTCGATCGCCCACGACCTGCGTTTCTGGATCGACGAAGCCCTGATGGCGATGTTCTTCTTCGTGATCGGGATGGAGGTGCGGCGCGAGATGGCGATGGGCGAGCTGACCGACCGCAAGCGGGTCATGGTCGCCGCGCTCGGCGGGATCGGCGGCATGATCCTGCCCGCGCTGATCTACCTGCTGATCAACTCCGGCACCGGCCACGAGCACGGCTGGGGAATCGTGATCGCCACCGACACCGCCTTCGTGCTCGGCGCGCTGGCCCTGGTCGGGCCCAAGTTCCCGACCCAGCTGCGGGTCTTCCTCCTGACCGTGGCGATCGTCGACGACATCGTCGCGATCACCGTGATCGGCCTCTTCTACTCGGAGTCGCTCGATTACACGGCGATCGCGATCTGCGTCGCCGCACTGCTTGCGATCTGGCTGTTTCCGCGGATCAAGGTCTGGCGTTCAGGCGCCTATTTCGCGGCCGGCGCGATTGCCGTGGTCGCCGCGATGGAATCGGGCTTCCACGCCACCCTGGCCGGGATGATCGCCGGCCTCCTGGTCGCCGCCTACCCGCCCCAGCCGAAGAAGGTCGAAAAAGCGGCCCGGCGGGTGCGGGCCTTCCGCCAATCGCCGCTGCCCGAGGTCGCCCGATCGGCCAACCTCAGCGTGCAGCAGGCGCTCTCCCCGAACGAGCGATTCCAGACGGTGCTCCACCCCTTCACCAGCTACCTGGTGGTCCCCCTGTTCGCGCTGGCCAACGCCGGCGTCGACCTGCGGGGCGGCGTGCTCGGCGACGCGCTCGGCTCGACCCTGACCTGGGGAATCGTGGCGGGTCTGGTGCTGGGCAAGACGCTCGGCATCACCAGCGGCGTGGTCGCGGCGATCAAGTCGGGGGTCGGCGAGATGCCACCCGGGATCGGCAAGGGCCAAACGGTTGGCGGCGCGGCGCTCTCCGGGATCGGGTTCACCGTCTCGCTGCTGATCGCCCGCCTCGCCTTCGACGACCTCCAGACCCAGGACCACGCGGTGGTCGGCATCTTCGTCGCCTCGATCATCGCGGTCTGCCTCGCCTGGACGATCTTCAAGCTGGCCGCCGTCTTCCGCGGCGAGGTCAGCGCCGGATTGCCACGGAAGCTCAGCCTGCCCTTCGACGCGGACCGTGACCACTATCTCGGCAACCTCGACGCGCCCTATGTGCTGGTCGAGTACGGCGACTACGAATGCCCGTTCTGCGGCCGGGCGACCGGCATGGTCCGGGAACTGCGCGAACGGCTCGGCGACCAGCTGCTCTACGTCTACCGACACCTCGCCCTGGTCGACGTCCACCCCCACGCCGAACTTGCCGCGGAAGCGGCCGAGGCGGCCGGGCAGCAGGACAAGTTCTGGGAAATGCACGTCGAGCTCTATGACCATCAGGGTGACCTCGACATCGAGGACCTGATCGGGTACGCGGCCAAGCTCGACCTCGACGTCGACCGCTTCGTCGAGGACGTCCAGGCCGGTCGCAACGCCCGGCGGGTCCAGCAGGACGCGGCCTCCGGTGACGCCAGCGGCGCCCACGGCACCCCGACCTTCTTCGTCAACGGAACCCGCCACACCGGTGCCTACGACGCGGTCAGCCTGGCCGAGGAGTTGCGTACCGCCGAACCCCTGCCGGCCTGAACCACACTCAGGCCTCTAGCCGTGGGGCCGCATATGTGTTAGTCCTAGACGGTCGGGGATATCTCGTCCCAATCGGAGGGCAGGACATATGGCTTCAAGGATTCGCTTCGTTTTGTTGGTCCCGCTGGCGGCGCTCCTGCTGCTGGGCGGCCTGGCCGCGACCGCCGAGGCGGCACCGGCCAACGACAACTTCGCTTCGAGCCAGACGCTGAACGGCGCCCTGCCGATCACCGTTCCCGGCAACGACATCGGGGCCACCGCCGAAGCCGGTGAACCGATGGTCGACTCGATCCCCCCGATGAGATCGGTCTGGTACAGCTGGACGGCACCCGACACCAAGGCCTATGTGCTCGACACCTGCCACGACGGCTTCACCGGCGGTGAATTCGAGGATCCGGTACTCGGGATCTACAGCGGACCCACCCTCGCGACCCTGGTCAGCGTCGCCGGGGTAAACGGACGCTGCGCCCTGCGCTTCGCCGCCGCTTCCGGCGTGACCTACCACTTCCAGGTTGACTACTACGACAACGAGGGCACCTTCAAACTGACCCTCCGCAATTTCACGCCGCCCGTCAACGACGACTTCGCCACCCCGACCGTGATCGGTCCCGCCCTGCCCCTCACCGTCAACGCGACCACGGTCGACTCCACCTGGGAAGTGGGCGAACCGCCGTCGCTCGGCGGCTCGAGCCGATCCCGTTCGGTCTGGTTCAGCTGGACCGCCCCCACGACCCAGCGCATCCGGCTAAGCCTCTGCGAGAAGACCATGGTCGACGGTCCGCTCAACGACACGACGATCGTCTACACCGGTTCCACGCTCGCGACCCTGGCACCGGTCGCGAGCCTCACCTCGAACGACTGCAACATGGACTTTCCGGTCACTGCCGGCACCAACTATCGGATCGCGGTCAGCGGCAGCGACATCGGCGAGTTCACCTTCGTGCTCAAACTGAAACCGGCGCCGCCGCCGGCCAACGACGACTTCGCCAATGCCCAGGTCATCGGTCCGAACCTGCCGGTCGACGTCACCGGCAACAACGACTTCGCCACCGAGGAAGCCGGGGAACCAGACCACGGCGGCTATCCTGACACCAGCCGCTCGGTCTGGTACAGCTGGACCGCACCGGTCAGCGGCCCGATGCGGGTCAAGACCTGCAACCCGGACCTGCAGCTCTTCACCAGCGTCTATACGGGCACCCTGCTGACCGCCCTGACCGATGTCAGCGAACGCCAGAGCTGGGCACCCTGCAGCCGGTACTTCAACGCGACGGCCGGCACCACCTACAAGATCGCGGTCGCCGGTGCCCCGTTCGAGAGCACCCACGGCCCGTTCTCGCTCAACCTCCACAAGGTCGCGATCCCGGCCAACGACGCGTTCACGTCCGCCGTCAACCTCGGATCGACCCTTGACACGAGCGCCGACGGGACCACCGTCGACGCCACCTGGGAAGAAAACGAACCCGGTCACACCGAAGGCTATGGCGGGGACTACGGCGGCTCGGTCTGGTACCGGTGGCTCGCTCCGAACGACAACCCGGTGGTCCTCTCCGCCTGCTCGCCGGTCGCGCCGAACCGGCTGGCTGTCTTCACCCCCGACCCCGAAGCGGAGAACCCGGGGAAGGTCGACGGGCTCAAGCTGATCGACAGCGACGATGGATCTTGTCGCGACGGATCGAAGGGCGGCCGCCTGGCGATCGCCCCGGTCAAAGGCGACAGTTATTTCATCGGGGTGACCTCGGCCGTAGCCGACTACGAGTCGACCTTCACGCTGAAGCTCAAGGGCACCGAACTGCCGATCATCTCGAAGCCTTCCGGATTCAACCTGAAGAAGGCGATCGCCAAGTGCAAGAAGATCAAAGGCAAGGGCAAGAAGGCGAAGCGCAAGCGGGCGCGTTGCATCAAGAAGGCCAAGCTCAAGGCGGCGATCATCAAGTGCAAGAAGATCAAGAAGGCCGGCAAGCAAGCCAAGTGCATCAAGAAGGCTCGCAAGCGCTACCGCTGATTGACTGATCATCGGGGCGGGTACGCCCGAGGTATGACCGGAAGGAGACGGGCATGCCTGGCTTCAGTCGCCTGCGCCGCGGTTCTGGGCGCGGGGATCCTCTCCGGCTGCGGAGGCGACGGGGGCGGGCCGGTGTCGCTGAAATGGTTCATCGCGATCCAGCCCGGCGGCTCGATCCAGAAGGTCGCCGAGACCTGCTCCAAAGAGTCGGGCGGGAAGTACGACATCGACCTCGAGTTGCTGCCGACCGACGCCTCCCAGCAGCGCGAACAGCTGGTCCGGCGGCTCGGGGCCGAGGATTCCTCGATCGACCTGATCGGCATGGACGTGGTCTGGACCGCCGAGTTCGCCAACGCCGGCTGGATCCGCAAATGGACCGGCGCCGACGCGAAGGAGGTCTCCCGCGGCGTGTTCAAGCCGGTGCTCGAGACGGCCAGCTTCGACGGTGACCTCTACGGGGCGCCGTTCAACTCGAACACGCAACTGCTCTGGTACCGCAAGGACCTGGTCCCGAAGCCGCCGGAGACCTGGGATGAGATGGTCCAGATGGCCGAGAAGCTCGGGCCCGCCCACGGTGGCCAGATCCAGCTCCAGGCGAACAAGTACGAGGGCTTCACGGTCTGGGCCAACGCGATGATCGAATCGGCCGGAACCCAGATCCTCTCCGGCCCCGAGACGGTCGACCTGGCCCAGGGTCCGACCGAGAAGGCGCTCGCCTCGATGGGCCTGATGGCCAACTCCTCCGCCGCCGCGCCGAACCTCACGACCTCGGACGAGGACACCGCCCGGCTCGGCTTCGAGGCCGGTGCCGCCTTCATGGTCAACTACACCTTCGCCTACGGCAGCGCCAAGGAGAACGCCCCCGACGTGGCCAAGAACATGGGTGCGGCCCGCTACCCGGGGATCGTTCCGGGCCGCGAGAGCAAGCCACCGCTGGGCGGCTTCAACCTCGGGATCAGCTCCTACTCGAAGCATCCCGAACTCGCCTATGAGGCGGCGAAATGCCTGACCGCGCCCAAGCAGCAGCTGACCGTGACCGAGCTCGACGGGCTCGCCCCCGCCCGCTCCGGCCTCTATGGCACCAAGGTCGTCAAGAAGGCCTTCCCGGGCTTCGCCGATCTGGTCAAGGAGTCGATCGAGACCGCCGGGCCGCGGCCGGTCACCCCCGCCTACCAGGACGTCAGCCTGGCGATTCAGGATGCGCTCCACCCGCCGACCAAGATCGACCCCGACGACCCGGGACCGGCCTACGACGAGCTCAAGGACAAGGTCCAGCAGGGTGTGGACCGGGAAGGCCTCCTGTGAGCCAGGTCAAGGCAGCGATCTCAGATCGCGCTCGGTCCGAGCGAAGGCTCGGCTGGCTGCTCTGCGCCCCGGCGGCGATCGCGATGCTGGCCGTGACCGCCTACCCGATCGGCTACGCGATCGTGCTTTCGCTGCAGCAGGTCGACCTCCGCTTCCCCGATGAGGGCGGCTGGGTCGGACTCCAGAACTACGGCGCCGTGCTCAGCTCGGGCCTCTGGTGGACCGACCTCTTCAACACGGTCTTCCTCTCGGTGATCTCGGTCTCGATCGAGCTCTGCCTCGGGATGGCGATCGCCCTGGTCATGCACCGGGCGATCTTCGGCCGCGGCGTGGTCCGTACTTCGGTGCTGATCCCCTACGGCATCGTCACCGTGGTCGCCGCCTTCTCCTGGCAGTTCGCCTTCGCCCCCGACACCGGCTTCGTCAACCACCTGCCGCTGATCGCCGACGACAAGGACTGGTTCGGTGAGCGTTTCAGCGCCTTCGCGGTGATCATCATGGCCGAGGTCTGGAAGACGACGCCCTTCATGGCGCTCCTGCTGCTGGCCGGGCTGACCACGATCGACGACGGCCTCTACAACGCGGCCAAGGTCGACGGGGCCAGCGCCTGGCAGCGGTTCACCCGGATAACCCTGCCGCTGATGAAGCCGGCGATCCTCGTCGCGCTGCTCTTCCGCACCCTGGACGCGTTCCGCATCTTCGACACGATCTTCATCATGACCAACGGGGCGCAGGACACCCAGTCGGTCTCGATCCTCGGCTACCAGCAGCTCATATCCCGGCTCAACCTGGGCCTCGGTTCTGCCGTCTCGGTGCTGATCTTCCTCTGCGTGCTGGTCATCGCGATCTTCTTCGTCAAGTTCCTCGGCGCCCGCCAGCCGGAAGGGAGCAATGCCTGATGGAACACTCGGCCCGGCAGAACGTACTCTGGTCGATCGCGATCGCCCTGGTCCTGATCTTCGCGCTGATCCCGGTGCTCTGGATTATCTCGCTGTCCTTCAAGACGCCGGCGACGATCACCGACCAGTCCTTCATCCCGACCGAGTTCTCGCTCGACAACTACAAGAGCCTGTTCGAGGGCGGGATCTCCGACAGCCCCTTCATCAAGCCGCTGATCAACTCGCTCGGGATCGCCCTGATCACCACCTTCATCTCGATCATCCTGGCCAGCTTCGCCGCCTACGCGATCGCCCGGCTCGAGTTCCCCGGGCGTTCGGTGATGCTGGCCGGCGCCCTCGCGATCGCCATGTTCCCACCGATCTCGACGGTCGGCCCGCTCTTCGACATGTGGCGCAGCCTCGGCCTCTACGACACCTGGCCGGGCCTGATCATCCCCTACCTCACCTTCTCGCTGCCGCTGGCGATCTACACGCTGGTCGCCTTCTTCCGCGAGATCCCCTGGGATCTGGAGAAGGCCGCCCAGATGGACGGTGCCACACCCTTCCAGGCCTTCCGCAAGGTGATCGTGCCCTTGGCCGCGCCCGGCATGTTCACCGCGGCGATCCTCGTTTTCATCTTCGCCTGGAACGACTTCCTCTTCGCGATCTCGCTGACCTCCTCGGACGCCTCGCGAACCGTGCCGGCAGCGCTCGCCTTCTTCACCGGTGACTCGAGCTTCACCCAGCCGACCGGCAGCATCGCCGCCGCGGCGGTGATCGTCACCGTGCCGATCATCATCTTCGTCCTGCTCTTCCAGCGCCGGATCGTGGCGGGACTGACCTCCGGAGCCGTCAAGGGCTAGGCGCCAGAAAGGACAGGCAACCGCAATGGCAGAAATAGTTCTCGACCACGTCACCAAGAAGTACGGCGACGGCTACGAGGCCGTCAAGTCGATGGACCTGGAGATCCAGGACGGCGAGTTCATGATCCTGGTCGGACCCTCCGGCTGCGGCAAGTCGACCGCTCTGAACATGATCGCCGGCCTCGAGGACATCTCCGACGGTGAACTCAAGATCGGCGGTGAAGTGGTCAACAACCGCGCCCCGCGGGATCGCGACATCGCGATGGTCTTCCAGAACTACGCGCTCTACCCTCACATGACCGTGCGGGAGAACATGGGCTTCGCGCTGAAACTGGCGAAGGTCGACCAGAAGGAGATCGACCAGAAGGTCGAGGACGCGGCGAAGACGCTCGACCTGACCGAGCACCTCGACCGCAAGCCGGCCAACCTCTCCGGCGGCCAGCGCCAGCGGGTCGCGATGGGCCGGGCGATCGTCCGTGACCCGAAAGCCTTCCTGATGGACGAGCCGCTCTCGAATCTCGACGCCAAGCTGCGCGTCCAGATGCGGACCGAGGTGGCCGAGCTGCAATCCCGGCTCGGCACGACAACGGTCTACGTGACCCACGATCAGACCGAGGCGATGACCCTCGGGGACCGGGTCGCGGTCATGCGCTCCGGCGTCCTCCAGCAAGTGGACACTCCAGCCGTGCTCTACAACGACCCGGTCAACCTCTTCGTGGCCGGCTTCATCGGCTCGCCCTCGATGAACTTCATCCACGGCCAGGTCAACGAGGGGTCGGTCGAACTTCCCTTCGCCACCCTGCCCCTGGGCGACGACTTGAAGCAGGCGGCCGGCGGCGAGCGCGAGGTGATCTGCGGCATACGGCCGGAGCACTTCGAGGACGCCGAGCTGGTCGGAGACCACCTCGAGGACGGCGTCACCTTCGAGGCGAAGATCGACCTGGTCGAGTCGATGGGCTCGGAGCTATACGCCTACTTCGACGCGGGCAGCGAGGACACCGGCAAGGTCGAGCAGGCGGCCAGCGAAGCCGGGCTGGAGGAGCTGGCCGGCAGCGACACCGACCAGGTGGTGACCCGGCTCGGCCCCGAGAGTTCGGCCAAACGCGGCGAGACCCTGAAGCTGTGGGTCGACCCGACCCGGATCCTCCTCTTCGACCCGGACTCGGGAGAGCGCATCAAGTCCTGAGCGCGCCGCTACCTGAAGTGGGCAGCGGTCAGGCCGATCTCGCTGGGCGGGATCCTGGTCTTGATCTCGGTCACCCGCGCCTCGATCACCTCATGGCCGAGTTGTCGCGCGACCGACACCCGGTGGTGACCGTCCTCGACGAAGTGGACGGTGCCGACCCGGTAGACGTCGATCGGGGGGAAGCTCTCACCGCGCCGGGTCGCCCCGGCGATCCGCTCCCAGCGACGCCGCACCCGTTTCGTGGTCGGCCGGAACTCGCCGTCGAATCCGTGGCCCCGATCGACCGTGCCGACGATCGAGTCGAGCGGGATCGAGCGCAGGCCGAGCCGTCGGGTGCCGGTCCGGCCCAGCGCCGCGGTCACATCGTCGAGGAACAGGATGGGATGGCCGCCACCCTTGACCTTGGCGACCAGGGCGCGTAAGACCTGTCCGCGCCTCGCTTTCGAGAAGTCGGACTGGGCATCCTGCGAACTGAAACCGGTGCCGCCCGCCATGCCGGTCGGGCTACCCGACCCGCCGCGGGGTGAACCTAGTAGTCCGGAATCTGGGTGATCTTCAGGTCGCCGTAAGTGTTGTAGAAGCTCGTATCGGGATTCAACACCCGGATCCTCACCTGATCGCCGGGCACCAGATCGTAGGCGGACATCGAGCTGGCCTGCGCAAGCTGAAGCGGCGCGGTCAAGCTAAGCAGCACGGGAATGCTCACGTTCAAGAGGGGGAAGCTCTGGATGTGCCGGTTGACCCCGTTGACCTCGGTAATCAAAGTAGGCGTCGGATTGCTGGCGACGGTCACGGGGGTGGCCGGGCCGGTGGTCGCGTCCGACTCGAAAAGGTAGTGACCCGCGACGGGAGCGATGAAGATCCCGTTGGCGGCATCGAAGGCACCGGACGGGTCGTATTCCTCGGTCCAATTCCTGATCGTGGTCTCACCGTTCCCCATCGCCTGTGGAGTGGCGGACGGTACGTTCGCCAGCACTATCGGCAACGCCCCGGTCAGGCCGGTCGGCCCGGTCGGCCCGATGAGACCGTCGAGTCCCTGTAGCCCGGTTGCTCCGGTGGGGCCGATCAAGCCGGTCAAGCCAGGGAGTCCGGTTGGGCCCGTCGGGCCGATCAGGCCGGTAAGGCCCGGAAGCCCCGCCGGGCCGGTGGCTCCGGTTGCCCCGGTCGGTCCGGTACTCCCGTTGCCGGAACCCGCCGGGCCGGTCGGCCCCTTCGGTCCCGCCTTGCCGATGGTCATCGTCTGGCAGATCAGCTTCACGGCCTTCTTGCGCTTCTTCTTCGGCACGCCCTTCTTGAAGGTGAAGACGGTGGTGATCGCCCGCTGGCACTGGCGCTGCTTCTTCGTGATTGCCAGGGAGTTGACGGGCAGGGCGAACAGCGAGGCGCAAAACAGCGCCGCCATTGCGGCGATTCCCAACCACCTGAGCCCCCGGGACGAAGTCACGCCCACACTCTAACCGCGGCGTTCACCGGAACTCGGGAAATATCCGCCGGCGCAGGCGGACGCCCACGCTCAGGCCACGCCGGCCAGGGAGGCTTTCTCGGCTTCCTCGGAGATGCCCGGGCCCTTGCGGCCGGCGATCAGGGCGGCAACGACCCCGACCGCGATCCAGGCGAGGAGGACCAGTAGCGTCGGCCACAGTGAGGCGTCGGGGAAGTAGGCGGCATCCCTGACCGCGCTGGTCGCGGCGCCGGCCGGGGTGAGCGGGCCGAGCGTCCGCCAGATGCCGGGGAGGAGCTCGGTCGCATAGGCGCCACCGGCGGCCGGGTTGCCGAAGACGACGAAGACCAGGATCGCCACCCCGGTCCCGAGGATGCCGAGGAACTGCTGCAAGGCGACGGTGATCGTGCCGGTCGCCATCACCGTCAGGAACCCGATCAGCGCGATCTCGATGAACCCGTGGTCGTACCCGGCCAGGCCTGTGGCGATTCCCGCCCCGCCCAGGCCGACCAGCAGGCCCAGGGTCGCGAGCGCCGCGAAACGCCAGGCGACCCGGCTCACGCCGGGGCTGGTGCCGAACACGAGCCCGAAGAGCGTGGCTCCGAGATAGCCGGCGATTGCCCAGCCGACCACCGTGTAGAAGCCGACCAGCCCGCGGGTGTCGCTGTCCGGCAGCGGATGGACGGTCTCGACCGTGACCGGGACGCCTTGCTTCCGAAGGCCCGGCACGACGTCGCCCGTGAGGAAGTCGGCGATCGCCGCGGAAGCGGCCGGGGCCACGACCATCTGCAGCCGGCGCCCGGCCGGGACGAGCGCGCCGTAGCTCCCCCGCTTGTTGATCCGGTCTAGTGCGGCCGCGCGATCGTCGACCATGGTCAGGTCGAGCGATCCGCCCGCTTCGAGCCCGGCAATCACCTTCGGCGGCACCCCTCGGGCCACCGACACCGGAACCCCATGGGGCTTCGGTTGGTGCAAGGCGCCGCCGTAGGAGGCGATGAAGAGGAGCGCCAGCGCGGCAACCCCGAGTATCGCGCCGGCGGACAGCAGCAAGGTTCGCCGGTCGGGCCTGAGCGAAGGGTCGATGATCTCGTTGGCGGGCTTCTTCATGGCTTCTGTCTACCAGTCCTGTTTCCTCACGGCCAGTTTTCCGCGATTTGCGGCGGTTTTATGCGGAATCAACGGACCGACCCCGGGGCGCTGCTACTCTCCCAATGCAGGCAGCCCGCCTGCGACTTTGTCCTTTTTCATTTTTGGTGGCCTGACCTGTGACTGAGCGGATCGACCTGGACCGCGAGGGACCGCGCGACGAGTGCGGTGTCTTTGGCGTCTACGCACCCGGACACGACGTGTCCCGCTTGGCGTACTTCAGCCTCTACGCGCTCCAGCACCGGGGCCAGGAATCGGCCGGCATCGCGACCTGCGAGGGCGGCCACATCACCACCATGCGGGATGGCGGCCTGGTCTCCCAGGTCTTTGACGAGGACAAGCTCCGCGCCCTGACCGGGGACATGGCGATCGGGCATGTGAGGTACTCGACGACAGGTGGCGGTTCCTGGGAGAACGCCCAGCCGATCTGGCGCGACGGCGGCCGCGAACTCGCCCTCGCCCACAACGGCAACCTGACCAATGCGGTCGAGATCTACAACCGCCTGCGCCGCAAGGGGCTCGAGTTCCGGGGCACCACCGACTCGGAAATCATCGCCGCCCTGATCTCCAGCGACTACGGCCGCTACATCGAGGACGCGGTCGCCAACGTGATGCCGCAACTCGAGGGCGCCTACTCGACCGTGGTGATGACCAAGCACGCGATCGTCGCCTTCCGTGATCCCTACGGCATCCGTCCGCTCTCCCTCGGCCAGATGCCGGATGGCAGCTACGTCTTCGCTTCCGAGAGTTGCGCCTTCGACATCATCGGGGCGAAACTGGTCCGTGAGGTCAGCCCGGGTGAGATGATCTCGCTGAGCGAGCGCGGCCTGGTCTCCCGGCAGGTGATCAAGAGTGAACGCACCGCGATGTGCGTCTTCGAACACATCTACTTCTCGCGGCCCGACACCAAGCTGGAGGGCAAGCGCCTGCAGGAGGTACGCGGGCAGATGGGCGAGATCCTCTGGCGCGAAGCACCGGTCGAGGCCGACCTGGTGATCGCCGTGCCGGACTCCGGCACCCCGGCCGCCCGCGGTTACGCCCGCGCTTCCGGCCTGCCGCAGGACGACGGCCTGATCAAGAACCGCTACGTCGCCCGCACCTTCATCCAGCCCGGCCAGGAGCTCCGCAAGCACGGCCTGCGGATGAAGTTCAACCCGCTGCCCGAGATCATCGCCGGCAAGCGCGTGGTGGTGGTCGACGACTCGATCGTCCGCGGCAACACCACCCGCCAGATCGTCGGCATGCTGCGCGACGCCGGTGCCAAGGAGGTCCACCTGAGGATCTCCGCCCCGCCGATCCGCTACGGCTGCAACTACGGGGTCGACATGTCCGCCCGCGAGGAGATGGTCGCCCACAACCGCACGATCGAGGAGATCGCCGAGCACATCGGCGCCGACTCGCTCGCCTACCTCTCGATGGAAGGCGTCTACGAAGCGGTCGGCACCCCGGCCGACATCCACTGCGACGCCTGCTTCACCGGCAGCTACCCGCTCGGCGACGACCCCGACGAAGCCGACGGCAAGTTCGACCTCGAACAGATCGCCGTCCTCCCAGTCACTCGCTGACGCGTTCTCCTCGTCGCCTGAACCGGGGTTTCACCGAAACTCCCGCTTCGTAGGGTGTTTTCCGGGCTAGAGTTGGCCACGTCGGTCGGGGTCCGGCCGCTGAACGGAGTCAAATGAAAAGCATCACCAGTTGTTTCGCCGTCCTTCTGTTGCTGCTACTGCCCTCGGTGGCAAGCGGAAACGCCAGGCTCGACCCATCGTTTGGAAAGAATGGATTCGCGACGGTCCACCCGCCCGGATCCACGAGTAGCTGGCGCTACGCGCTCGACGTCGTCGAAGGACGCGGCGGCAAGCTCACCACCCTCGTCTCGGGGGGTCCGTTTTCCGTAGCCCGGTTCAGCGCAGACGGCAACCCCGATCGGAGCTTTGGGGCGGACGGCTTCGTAAGCACCAAGGGATCCTCGATCTGGGGCGACCGCTTCGCCACCGCCGGATACGGAGGCGCCCTGGGAGTCACCAGCGAGGGCGGGACAGTCGTCGCCGGGCTGGACACAGCCGATCCAAGCGGTCAAAACTGGACCGGGGACTGCGCCTTCATCGCGCAACTCTTGCCGAACGGGAAGATCGACAAAAGCTTCGCTCGCCACGGAAAGAGGAGAACCTGCCTTCACAGGACTTCAAGGCGGTCCCGGGCGAGCTCTGACGCAGCATCGAGCGTAATCAACTTGGGGAGCGGATCTACCGTCGGGCTTTCTCCGGCATCGATGGACGTGACCGGCAGCGGGAAGATTCTGGTTGGCGGAATGGTGCTGAGCAACTGGCGCGATACCGGCGCATTCGTAGCCCGTTTCAACGCTAATGGTGCTCTCGACCGCACGTTTGAGGGTGGCCCGGGTTCGAGATCGGGCGAACGAGGGATAGCCGAGATTCGACGTCGCAAAGACACGGAAGCAGACACTTTCGACGTCCGATCCCTTCGGCACCGGAAGGTTCTTGCGGTCGGCTCGTACGAACGGGACCTGGTTGTCGTACGACTGAATGCCAAAGGGTTCCTGGATCCGGGATTCGGGAACCTCGGCATCGTGAAGGTCAAACGGCGCCGACTGCAACCTGACGACCATTACTGCTATCCGACCGACGCCAGTTCGGCGTTCGACCGAAGGGGTCGCGTCGTGGTCGCGGGCACCTGCTGGAGCGATAGGACATCCGACAGAAGCACCTACGTGCTGCGACTTCACAAGAATGGTCGCCTGGATCGAAGCTTTGGCAACGACGGCATCGACTCGCTCCGGTTCAACCTGGATTTCAGCAGCTCTGGGGTTGCGATCCAGCGTGACGGTCGAATCGTCGTCTCCGGTGAACTCGGCCCTCACATTTCAGAGGGAAGCAACATCCCGACCCGGTTCGCGCTCGTGAGGCTGACTCGCAACGGAACGCGAGACCGGAGCTTCTTCGATCGGGGTCTCTTCACGCCGAAGTTCACCTACGAGCCCGGCTATCCCGAGCCTTCCGGCTTCAAGCCAAGGCAGCTCGGGCACGCGGCCACCGACGTTCTGATCGACCGGCGCGGCAGAATCGTCGCCAGCGGCGGAGACGAGTCGCCAACTCTGGTCCGAATCCTTCCCCGCTAGATACTGACTGGGTCGCTTCGCAGCGACGCGTAGATTCGGGCAGCGGAATCGGGATCGGCTTCCAACTCTTCGGCGAGCGGGTGGACCGAGTGATCCAGCTCCTCGACGAGACGAGCAATGGTGGCCTGAGTTTCAGCCGTCAACGGAAGCTGGGCCGTCAGCCGAAGTGCGCCTACGGTCGCTTCCAGACGCTCGGCGGGTGAAAGCGGGTTGCCTTCGCTGACCCCTGCCTCGCAGTGATAGCAGCGCCAGGTATCGCCGTCAGCGCGGTACCACTGGTGAGCACCGCAGTCACGGCGCCCCTTGGGTGAGGCCCAAAGCAACCAGCGAGGCAGCGCAGCTCGCAGCCTGGTCCTGAATCTGTACCTGCCCTGTGACATGGTCCCTTCCATCGTACCTTTCATCTCTCGCGCTTCCGACGATTCCGTCGTCTTCTGAACTTCTCCTCCTGCTGAAACTTCCGCCGAAGCTCGGCCTCGATCGAACCGTCCCTGGCAAGCCGCTTCACCTCTTCGTCGGAGTACGGGATCAGATCGGTATGCCGTTGCCGCTTGCCCACACCTTCCAGTGCACAAGCGATAAATCTCTCCCCCGTACCGGAGTGTTAGCGTCGGGACATGCCCTCTCTCATGGATGTTGAACGGATCGCCCTCGGTCTTCCCGAGGCCGAAGCGGGAACCTGGTTCGGGCAGCAGGCCTGGAAGGTGCGGGGCAAGACTTTCGTCTGGGAACGTCCGCTCAGGCAACGTGACGAGGACGAACTCGGTGACGCCGCCCCGGATGGAGTGACGGTCGGGGTGAGGGTGCCCGATGAACTGATCAAGCAGGTGCTCTGCGAAAACGAGGGACCGGCGGTCTTCACGATCAACCACTTCAAGGGCTTCGACGCGGTGCTGATCGCCCTCGACCAGGTCGAAGGCGACCTGCTCGAGGACCTGATCACCGACGCCTGGCGAACCATGGCCCCAGCCGACCTCGCCGAAGATTTCGACGAGGACTGAGTCAGCCTCCGCCTGCCGCACATCGAGAAGGCAGAAGTGGGCGATTATCGCCCCAAACAGCCTTCTCGATTCAACTGATCGAGATCAGGGCGCGATCAACTCGCACGGTGTCGGATCCCGGGTCGCTTTCCAGAACCAGCGATACACCTTCCCGGAGAGACTCGAACAGCTCGTCGAGGGTTTCCCCGGCAGCGAAGACTCCGGGAAGTTCCGGAACGTCGGCCCAATAGGAGCCGTTTTCACGATGAATCTGTGCGGTCAGGGTCGTCATTCTCCAGTTGTTCATCTTAGACCTGCCTGTTTGAGAATCGCAATCGCCAGTCCGGGCGGATAGTCACGCCGATGGTTGTTTGGCAGGGTGATCGGGCGCTTGCCTGGCTTGACCATCTTCACCTGATGCTTGCCACCCGAACTGCGGGTCCACCCGTGCCGCTGAAGCAACTTCATTGCCTTCTTCTGGTTGAGCGTCCCTTCCACACTGTGGTAAGTGCGTGAGCGTCAAGACTCGCCCCCGGTGGATCAGCGAAGATGGCGGGGTGAATCCGTCCTCGCCTTTTCGCGTCGTGGTGCTGGCCTCCGGTGGGGGGACCAACCTCCAGGCGATCCTCGACCGGCTGCATGGGCGGGGCGGGGTCGAAGTGGTCGGGGTCGGGTCCGACAAGCCCGATGCCTATGCGCTGGAGCGGGCGGTGGCGGCCAAGGTGCCGACCGCGGTGTTCGCGCGGGGTGACTTCTCGGACCGGGAGGCGCGGGACCTGGCGATGGCCGACTGGATCGAATCGACCGGAGCCGAGCTGGTCGCACTGGCCGGCTACATGCAGCTGGTCTCGGTCGCCTTCGTCGAACGTTTCCGGGGCCGGATCGTCAACGTGCACCCTGCCCTGCTGCCCTCCTTCCCCGGACTCGACGCGATCGGGCAGGCGCTCGAACATGGCGTGAAGGTGACCGGGGTGACCGTCCACTTCGTGGACGAAGGGACCGACACCGGGCCGGTGATCAGCCAGCGGGCCGTTGAAATTCCCGCAAATTGGGACCGTGGGGAACTCGAAACGGCGATCCACGCGGTGGAGCATGAGATCTACCCCGAGGCGATCGGCATGATTGCCCGTGGCGAAGTTAGGATCGCTGACGACGAACCTCGCAAGGTCATCGTCGACAGGAAGTGACGCCGGCCGTCCCCGGGCGCTTCGAAACTGACAAGAGGGCTGATATGGACAACATGGATCCGACCAACGGACCGGTAAAGGTCAGACGCGCGCTGATCTCGGTTTCGGACAAGACGGGCGTCGCCGACTTCGCCAAGGGGCTGGCCGAACTCGAAGTCGAGATCCTCTCCACCGGAGGCACCGCGCAGGCCCTGCGTGACGCCGGCCTGACCGTGATCGACGTCTCCGAGTTCACCGGACAGCGCGAGATCATGGACGGTCGGGTCAAGACCCTGCACCCGAAGATCTACGCCGCGCTGCTTGCCCGCCGCGGCGACCCGGCCCACATGTCCGTGCTGGAGGAAGAATCGATCCCGCCGATCGACCTGGTCTGCGTCAACCTCTATCCCTTCGAGCAGACGATCGCCCGCGAGGACGTCGGCCCACAGGAAGCGATCGAGAACATCGACATCGGCGGCCCGACCATGATCCGCGCCGCGGCCAAGAACCACGAGGACGTCGTGGTCCTGGTCAAGCCCGAGTGCTACGACGCTGTGGCCGAGGAGCTGAACGAGACCGGTGGCGAGGTCTCCGCCTCGACCCGGCACTGGCTGGCCAATGAGGCCTTCGCCCAGACCGCGCGCTACGACGCCGCGATCTCGGCCTGGTTCTCCGAGTCCTACGAAGCCTTCCCCGAGCACCGGGTGCTGGCCTTCGAGAAGCTGCTCGATCTTTCCTACGGCGAGAACCCGCACCAGCGGGCAGCGCTCTACTCGCAGGTCGGGCTCGACACCAACGTGCTCACGGGCATGTCGAAGCACCACGGCAAGGCGCTCTCCTTCAACAACGTGCTCGACCTCGATTCCTGCCGCAAGCTGCTGGCCGACCTCGAAGGACCGGCCTGCGTGATCGTCAAGCACAACAACCCCTGCGGCGTCGCACTCGGGGATTCCGGACTCGACGCCTACGAGCGGGCTCGCGACTGCGATCCGGTCTCCGCCTTCGGCGGCGTGATCGGGATCAACCAGGTGGTCGACGTCGCCCTGGCCGAGTCGCTCCACAAGAACTTCGTCGAGGTGCTGGTCGCCCCCGGCTACGAGCCCGAGGCGCTGGAGATCCTCCAGCAGAAGGAGAACGTCCGCATCTTCACGGACGAGGCACCGCCCTTCCCCGACTCCAGGGAGAAGGACATCAAGCGGGTCCGCGGCGGCATCCTGATCCAGGACCGCGACGGCGAGGTCGAGCAGCGGGAGATGATGGAAGTCGTGACCAAGGCCCAGCCCTCGGAGCAGGCCTGGACCGACATGCTCTTCGCCTGGACGGTCTGCCGGCACGTCAAGTCGAACGCGATCGTCTTCGCCAAGGACGGGGTCACGCTCGGGATCGGCGCCGGTCAGATGAGCCGGGTCGATTCGAGCCGGCTGGCGATCGAGAAATGCCGCGACGCCCACGGCGACGAGGCCGACGACCTACTGGCCGGCTGCGCGATGGCCTCCGATGCCTTCTTCCCCTTCGCCGACGGCCCGATGGTCGGGATCGAAGCCGGGGCGACCTCGGTCATCCAGCCGGGCGGCTCGAAGCGCGACGGTGAAGTGATCGAGGCCTGCGACGAGACCGAAACCGCGATGGTCTTCACTCGCCATAGGCATTTCCGGCACTAGGACTTCTTCAATTTGAGGAGCTTGACCTTTTTGCCGTTGGCGGAGGCGATCGCTACGTAGGCGGCCTTGCCGACGGCCAGCGGGCCGTAGTAGAGGAAGGCGACCTGGTTGCCGCGCAGGCGGTACCGACGGGAGTAGGTGACCGTTTCACCCGACTTGAGGTACTTGTCGACCCGGACCCCCCAGGCCTGTTTGCCCGGGTTCTTCTTGCCGATCCTGAGCAGCTGGTAGCGCGGCTTCTTTGCGAAGTAGAAGGTCGAACGAGAGGGCGCGTTGATCGCCCCGACGTAGATCCGGTAGCCGTTCTTCTTCGCCTGGGCGCCGAAGGTGACGCGGGGCGACGATTCACCCTTGGCACCGGTCATCGAGAGGGTCTTCGCCTTCGGCGAGAGGGTGGCGAAGGCGACCTTGCCGGGACCCATGCGCAGGTTCTCGATCGTCGAATCGAAGGTCGGGCCGACCACACCGAGCGATTCCTTGTCGCGGACCGTCATCTGGCGGCCGTCGATCCGGATCCTCAGCTTCAGCTTCTTCGGGATCAGGTAGACCGGCTCGGGGGTGTCGTCGATGTTCTCGATCGCGCCGTCCGCGGCGAAGTGGATCGGAGAGGTGGCCTGATGCATCACCCTCGCACCCGGAATTCGGTTGACCAGCTTGCCGTTCCGGTAGCCGGTCTGGCGACCCTTCGGATCGGTGATCAGGAGATGGGCGTGCTGGTCGGCCGTATTGGAGAGAGTGACCTGGTTGTACTTCGAATTGGAACCCTGGCGGCCGGAGCAGACCGGGCATGACTGGATTCCCAGCGCCGGAGTGTTCGGCTTGAGGAAAAGGGTTTGCGACTTCGCGTTGCCCTTGTACTGGGCCGCCGGTATCCCCGGCTGGGTCGAGGCGTAGTAACTCCAGGTGTTCTTGTTGGTGTCCACGGTCAGGCGGCGCGTGTCGTCGTCCGGCCAGTTGTTGTCGTAGACATGGACGTCATAGATCCCGCCACCCATGTCCTCCACCGCGTAGGGCGTGATCGCGTGACCGGACTGGAAACCCCACTGGAAGATCAGCAGGTTCCAGGACTGCTGCGACCCGTCGGCGAGGTGGTCGATCATGTAGTTCAGAACCTTCTTGGGAGTGCCGAGCACCGCATTCTCGCTCACCGAGTTGAGGGTTTGGTAGGTGAAGGCCCGGGCGATCGACCGCTGGAGGCGGTCGTTGCCGACGATGTTCAGGCCGAAAGGATCGGTGCCGCCAAAGGCCGTGATCGACTTGTAGCCGAAGCGGGAAAGCTGGTTCTTGTAGATCAGCTGGGTCAGGGCGGAGAAGCCATAACAGTGGCCGCCGCTCATCGCCTCGTTCGTCGTCTTCATCCAGTTGCGTACGCCCGGGCTGAGCACGCAGGTAGCGCCCTTGCCGGTCATGCATGCCGCCCGCCCGAAGATCCTCTGGACCTCGGCGGTGTCGAGGTTCTTGTAGCCCTCGTCGGCACCGTAGTTCTCGAAGGAGAAGCCGTTGGCGCCAGGCCGGAACCCGGAATCAGCAACGATCGTCCCGGCCTGCGCGGAGGCAGAAGCGATGACGAAGATGGACAGGGACAGCAGAAAAAAGCGAACGATTCGGGACACGTATGGAACGTACCCAATCTGGGCGGCTCAGTATCGCCACCCAACGGAGCCGGCCCATCCATTGGTGACTTCTGTGGGCCGGCGGGTTTGACTTGGAGGCGGAGCGAAGCTCGCCGACTTGCAGTTAAGCTCCCCGGGCCCCCTTAGCTCAGTTGGTTAGAGCTGCAGGCTTTTAACCTGTGAGTCCTGGGTTCGAATCCCAGAGGGGGCACTTTTCAGCCTGGTCAGTCCTTCCAGGATCGCAGCAGCGGATCGAGTGAACGGACCATCCGCTCGAAGCTGGCGTCGAGGTCGCGGGGATCCTTGAACCCCTCTCCTTGCTCGAGCGAGACGAATCCGTGCAGCAGGCTGCGGAGCAGGCGGACCGCGTCGGTCAGGTCATCGCCTTCCAGTTCGTAGACCCGCATCGCGGAGCCGATCGTGCCGATCAGCTCGGCTGCCTGGGCCTGGGCTTCCACGTCCTCCGGATCGGGGGCGACTTGCAGCGCTGCGTAGCGTCCCGGGTGGGCTCCGGCCCAGGCACGCAGGCTGCCGGCGAGTGCGACGAGGGCGTCCGGCCCGGCGAGGCCGGTGGTGGACCGGGCCAGTTCAACGGCCACCTCACCGGCGGCCAAGATACCGATCGCGGCCCGGAGGTCTTCGATGTCCTCGACATGCCGGTAGACCCCAGGCGCGGCGATCCCGACGTGCCGGCCGACCTTGGTGATGGTCAGCTCGTCGAGCCCGATCTCGTCGCTGAGGTCAGCCGCCCGGGCGACCAGGGTGGTGCGGGTCAGTCGCTCAGCCATGGGCCGGATTCTGGCTCAGGTGGCCGAGGATCACTTCCAGGGTCCGACCGGCCCGTTCGGCCATCGGATAGTGCCCGGCCTCGGCGATCATCTCGAAGGAGCCGCCGAGAGCGTCGGCGACCCAGCGGGCTTCCGCCTCGGGATCGGAGAAGTCCGGGTCCTCCTCCCCCATCACGACCAGGGTCGGTGCCGTGACCTCCGGCAGGGCGGCCTCGGCCGGGGCGTGAGAGGTGCGGGCCGTGCGCTGAAAGGCTCGCCACCGACCCGGACGGGCGAGGGCGGCCGAGACCGCCGCCGCGTGCTCAGCCTGGTCTTCCGGGCCACCACTAGGGAAGAGGGAGGCGAAGTACTTCCTCCAGACGAGCGGCCCCCAGGGACGAAGCAGGGCGGCCCGCATCAGTCCGCGCAGGATGAACGAGCCGTGGTCCCTGACGAAGGGGCCGATCAGGACGAGGCGGTCGACCAGGTCCGGCCGTTCGGCGGCGGCGAGCACCGCGGCGGCAGCGCCCATCGAGTTCCCGATCACGGTCGCCGGGCCGCCGAGCGCTTCGATCACGGCGGTGATGTCACCGGCCGTGGCTTCGTCGTCGTAGCTTTCGAAGGCGACCGAGCTCTCGCCATGCCCTCGCAGGTCCATCACCGCCACCCGATAGCCGGCAGCGGCCAGTCCTGGGGTCAGGTGACGGAACTCGGAACGCAGGTCACCCATGCCGGGGACGCAGAGCAGAAGCGGCCCCTCGCCGGAAACCTCGATTGCCAGTTCGCCGCCCTGACGTTCTATTTTCATCACTTCAGAGTTCATGTTACGCAGCATAACATATTGTTATGTCCCGTAACAATATGGGAGTGCTGGTTCAGCCGAGGCCCGGCATGCCCTCTTCCGGGGTGCTCGCCTCGGCGTAGAGGCGTTTCGGAATGCGACCCGCTTGGCGGGCCGCCCGGCCGGCCTCGACCGCGTGCTTCATCGCGACCGCCATCAGGTCCGGGCGCTCGGCCCGGGAGACGGCGCTCGCCAGCAGGACGGCGTCACAGCCGAGCTCCATCGCCAGGGTGGCGTCGGAGGCGGTGCCGATCCCGGCGTCGAGGATGACCGGCACCTTCGCCTGCTCGACGATGATCGAGATGTTGTACGGATTGCGAATCCCCGCGCCGGACCCGATCGGGCCGCCGAGCGGCATCACCGCGGCGCAGCCCGCCGCCTCGAGCCGGGCGGCGAGGATCGGGTCGTCGTTGGTGTAGGGCAGCACGATGAACCCGTCGCCGACCAGTTCCTCGGCGGCCCGCAGGAGCTCCGGGGCGTCGGGCAGCAGGGTGCGATCGTCGCCGATCACCTCGAGTTTGATCCACTCGGTGCCGAAGGCTTCGCGGGCCAGCTTGGCGGTGCGGACCGCGTCGCGGGCGGTGTAGCAGCCGGCCGTGTTGGGCAGGATGAACAGGCCGAGCTTCTCGATCACGTCCATGACCGAGCCCTGGGCTTCCGGGTCGAGCCGGCGCAGCGCGACGGTGATGATCTCGGTGCCGGCCAACCCCAGGGCGCTCTCCATCGCCTCCAGCGACCGGAAGCCACCGCTGCCGGCGATCAGCCGGGAGTTCCAGGTACGGCCGCCGAGCTCCCACCCGGTCGAGGTGACCTCACCTGAGCCTCCCTGGATCGCCGCCACGACCTCGATCTCGTCGCCCTCGGCCGGGACCGTCGCGTCCCACTCGGAGCGCGGGACCACTTCCCCCCCGAGCGCGACCGCGACCCCGCGCCGGTCCTCGGGTATCCGGTCGCTGGCGACCAGGCCGATCACGTCGGTGATCGTGGACCCGGTCTCGACCTCGGTCCGTTTGCCGTTCAACTCGATCAGCATCAGCTCGTCTCCCTTTCCCTGAAGCGACCCGGGTCGGTCGCGGCCAGCCACTCGGGATCGTGACCGTCGACCAGTTCGGCCACGGCCAGCCCGGTGACCGGGGCCAGCAAGATTCCGTTGCGGTAGTGGCCGGTGGCGAGGATCAGCCCGTCGATCGCGGTCCGGCCGATCACCGGGGTGTTGTCCGGGGTGCCGGGACGGAGCCCGGCGATCGCGTCGACGAATTCCATCTCGGCGATGTCGGGCAGCATCCGGTAGGCCTCGCGCAGGAGTTCGTGGACGCCGCCACCGGTCACCCGGCGGTCGAACCCCATCTCCTCGACCGTCGCCCCGAGGATCACCCGGCCGTCGGGGCGCGGCGCGACGTAGACCCGCTCCGAACCGAGGATCCGCTGGCAGACGGGGCCTTCCGCGTCACCCCGGAGTTCGACCACCTGGCCCTTGACGGGTCTTACCGACGGCCGGATCTCCTCCGGCAGCCACTTGGCGATCCCGGCTTCGGCGCCCGGTGCGGCGACCACGGCCGGGGCCCGGAAATCCCCGGCGGTGGTTTCGGCCCCGACCACGGGACCGGCGCCCTCGCCCTCGCGGATCAACCCGGTCACCCCGGCGGTCACGATCCGGACACCGCGATCGGGCAAGGCCGCCCGCAGCGCCTCGACCAGGGCACGGGGATCGACGATCGCATCCTCCTCGACCAGGACCGCGCCGGCCAGCGACGGGTTCACGCCGGGCTCGAGGTCGCGGGCAGCCATCGGACCCAGCCACTTCGAATCGAGCCCGAACGAAAGCTGCAGATCCAGGCTGCGCTTCAACTCGGCCGCCTCATCGCGGTCGAGGGCGACGTGGAGGGCGCCGGTGTGGCGGAAGCCGGTGTCAAGGCCGGTGGCCGCTTCCACCGCGGCGATGAACTCCGGGTACAGCCGCCGTGAGCGCAGGTTCAGTTCCAGCAGTTCGGGCTCACCGAAGTCCAGCTCTCCGATCGGGGCCAGCATCCCGGCCGCCACGCTGGTTGCCCCGCAGCCCGGAGCCTCCCTTTCGAGTACGACCACGGACTTTCCCCGGGAGCTGAGCTCCCAGGCGGCGGCGAGCCCGATCAGGCCGGCCCCGACCACGACCACGTCGCTCGAATTTTTCTGTGTCTCTGGCGTCATCCGGTCCCTGCGGAGCCGGTGCCCTTTCCCTTGCGCACGGAATTACCCGGATCAGGTTCAGGCGGTCGGTGGCTTCGACGCCACCCTCTCAGCCCGGGCTAACGGGCTCCCGCAGGTATCGATCATCCTACCGGCCTTTTGTCACTTATCCTCAACCACATGAGTTTCGAGCCGAACGAAGGTGCCGGGAACCTCCGGCGGGAACGCCTGCGGACCGCACGGCTCTACTTCGTCTGCGATGCGGCGCCCGGCGGGAACGACCCGGAGCCGCTGCTCAGGGCGGCCCTCGACGGCGGCGTAGACATCGTCCAGCTGCGCGAGAAGGAAGCCGGCACCCGGGTGATCGAGCGGGCGGCGGACACCTTCCGCCGCCTCTGCGACACCTACGGGGTGCCCTTCATCCTCAACGACGACCCGGAACTGGCGCTGGCGGTACGGGCCGACGGGGTCCACATCGGCCAGGACGACATTTCCGTGGCCGATGCGCGGGAGATCATCGGCCCCAACCATCTGCTCGGCCTCTCGACCCATACGGAGGAGCAGATCGCGGATGCCCACCGGACCGACCGGGAGGGCGCCCGGATCGACCACATCAGCGTCGGCCCGATCAACGCCACCCCGACCAAGCCGGGCCGGCCGGCGGTCGGCCTGGAGCTGATCCGTCACGCCGCCGCGACCGCCACCCTGCCCTTCTTCGCGATCGGTGGCATCGACCCCGACAACGTGGTCGAGGTGCTCCAGGCCGGCGCCCGAAGGATCTGCGTGGTCCGGGCGATCCGCGACGCGGCCGACCCGGCGGCGGTGGCGGCCAGCCTGCGTCGCGGTTTTGCCGCGGTCGGCGAGGAGGTACTGCCCGGTGGCTGAGCAAGAGCCGCAAGAGCCGGTCCGTCGCAAGGCGAGGGGGTCCCGGCGAAGCAAGGACCCAGGCGCTGACGCGATGAAGGCCGGCTACGCCAAGGCCGAGGTCAAGAACCAGGCGGCCCGCGAGGCACTCCAGCCGCTGGCCGAGGGAGAACGCCCGACCGCGGTCACGGTCGGGGCGATCTTCTCGGGCGTGGTCGCCGTGCTGCTGTGGGGATCGACCATCTACGCCCTCGTCACCGGGGCCGAAGCCGGCGGGCGCGACGTCAACGTCTTCCAGTGGGCCTTCTTCGCGCTGGTGATCAGCGCCATGGCCTGGGGGATGTGGAAGGCGAAGTACTGGGCGGTGCTCGGCTTCCAGATGCTGCTGGTGCTGCTGATCCTGGCCGGGGTGCTCGGCATGGTGACCGCACCGACCCTGCTGCAAATCGTCGGCACCATGCTGCTGACGGCCGGGCTTTCGGTTCTCTTCTGGTTCATGGTCAAGGCCATGGCCCGGATCCAGATGCCCGAACGCCCCGGCTCCTGAGCCGAAGTTACAGGCTCCTCACAGCAACCTTCGGTGGTCCCGGTAGTTTTCAAGGCATGGAGATTTCAAGGACCGGCTTCCGGTCGATCATCACTGCCCTGCTCGCCTTGCTCGTCCTTGCCTTCGGGCTGACCGAGGTCGCCAACGCTGGCAGCTACTCGCCCCAGCAGCGCAAGGAGTACTTCGACTCTGGCAAGTACCAGCAGGATCTGGACTACGTGGCGAAGAAGGCCCGTGCCTGGATCATCCAGCGCTCGGCCAAGACCCTGCCGCTGGTCAAGGCCTGCGACAAGGCCGGTTTCCAGGTCGGCAAAAAGGATCCGGGCAAGGACCCGAACGCCGACTACCGGGTTCCGGTCGAGGTTCCGGCCGCCTACCAGCCGACCGCCGACCGGGTCGAGGCACCGAACCCCGGGCTCGCCCCTTCGACCAGTTCGCTGAGTGCGGCTTCGTCGAGTTCGGTCTCGGCCCACAAGCCGTCGAAGAAGGCCTCGAAGAAGAAGGCGGCCAAGAAGAAGGCGGCGAAGCGCAAGGCGCTGAAGAAGAAATGCCGCAAGACCAAGCGGCTGGCGATCGCCATGGACATGGACGAGACCGCGATGTCGAGCTTCCGCTACGGCTCGCCGCAGCCGAACTACGACACCGTCTCGATGTACCGCAACGAGATCCTCGGATCACAGACCGCGCTGAAGCCGATGCTGAACCTGACCAAGCTGGCCCAGAAGCGCGGCATGGCGGCCTTCGTGATCACCGCCCGTTACGAGCCGCTCTCGGCCGATCCGCTGGTCGGCGCGATCATGGGCGGGTCCGACCTCTGCTCGAGCAACCTGAGCTGGGCCGGAGCCTGTGGCCTCGACGTGAACGACTTCGACTTCACCAAGGTGACCTGGGAGAACCTGAAAAACGAGGGCTACACCGGGCTGACCGACCTCTACATGCGACCGCCGGATTCCGACAGCAAGGGCGAGGTGAAGAACTCGCAGCGGGCCGAGATCACCTACCGCCGCGGCTACAAGGTCATCGCCATGTTCGGCGACCAGAACAGCGACCTCGAGAAGGGCTTCTACGAGCGCGGCTTCAAGTACCAGAGCCCCGAGGGCGACTAGTCAGGGCCGATACAGACGACCTGGCAAGCGGGCTGTCGGACCAGTTCGGTCCGATAGTCTCGCTTGACCATGGCTGATGAATCGTTTGACGTAATCGTTGTTGGTGCGGGACCGGGCGGCTATGTGGCCGCGATCCGGGCGGCGCAGTTGGGCAAGACCACCGCGGTGGTCGAATCGGACAAGTCCGGTGGCCGCTGTCTGAACTACGCGTGCATCCCGGCCAAGACGATGCTGCACACGGCCGAGGTGCTCGACGAGGCGAAGAACAGCGCCGACATCGGGGTCAAGGTCCAGGGCGCGGAACTCGACTGGGAGGCACTCGGTCAGCGTCGCACCGATGTTTCAGCCAGCCTCTCCGGCGGCGTCAAGGGCCTCTTCGACAAGAACAAGATCCAGTACATCGAGGGCGAGGGCAGCCTGACCGCCGAAGGTGACGTCGAAGTGAACGGCACGACCTACGGCGCAGGCAAAGTGATCCTGGCGACCGGTTCGGTCGCCCAGGCGATCCCCGGGGTCGAGTTCTCCGACCGGGTGCTGGACACCTGGGGAGCCTGGTCCCTGCCGGAGCAGCCGAAGAAGATCGCCGTGGTCGGGGCCGGCGCCTCGGGTTCCGAGATCGCCTCCGCCTACATCCGCTATGGCACCGAAGTGGTCCTGGTCGAGATGCTCGACCAGATCCTGCCGGCCGAGGACAAGGACGTCGTCCGGGTGGTCGAGCGGACCTTCAAGAAGCAGGGCATCGAGGTCTCGACCGGCACTCCGGTCGAGAACGTCGACGTCGGCAAGGACTCCGTCAAGTTCACCTACGGAGAGAACTCGGCCGAGGTCGATTTCCTGGTGATCGCCGGCGGCCGCCGGCCGGATGTCGATGCGCTGAACCTTGATGCGGCCGGTGTGAAGCTGGACGAGAACGGCCGGGTTCAGGTCGACGAGTTCCAGAAGACCTCGAACGACAAGGTCTACGCGATCGGCGATCTGGTCCGCGGCTCCGCGCTCGCCCACAAGGCGATGGAAGAAGGCGTGGTCGCGGCGGAATCCGCGAGCGGGGCCGATACGCACCCGGTCGACCTCGACCTGGTCCCGGGCGCCACCTTCTGCCACCCGCAGGTCGCCAGCGTCGGGCTGACCGAGGCCCAGGCGAAGGAGAAGGGCCTCGACATCAAGACCGGCAAGCTGAAGCTCGGCGGGGTCGGGGCCGGCACCGTCTACGACGACAAGGACGGCATGGTCAAGCTCGTGGTCGACAAGGAGTACGGCGAGATCGTCGGCGCCCACATCGTCGGCAACCGAGCCTGTGACATGATCGCCGAGCTGGTCGCCGTGATGGCCCTCGAGGGCGGCATCCAGGAACTCCAACGCATCATGCACCCCCACCCGACCATCTCAGAAGCCATCCTCGACGCCGCCCGCGCCGTCGACAAGTGGGCGACGCACGCTTAACAGGAGTCGGGCGGGGAATACCTGCAGTCGGGCGGGGTCCGACCCGCCCTCCAAGTCAAACCCGCCCCTCCCACTTGCATAAAAGGATAGTTGGGAGGGGCTCTGCAGTGTTCTTCTTCGACCCGACGACCAGCTCAGCCGACTGCTCTGAGGAAGCCCAACGTACGTCGCCAGGCGTCTTCGCTGGCCTCGGCGAACTCGTCCGCCTTGCGGTCGAAGAACGAGTGCGGGGCGCCCGGGTAGACGTGGATCTCGTGGCTCGTTCCAGACTCACGCAACCCGGCTTCGAACTGTTCTACCTGCTCGACCGGGATCGCCTGGTCCGCACCGCCGAAGAGGCCTAGAACGGGCCGGGTGATCTCGGCGACCCGCTGGAGCGGTCCGTTGCCGCCGAAGCGGGCGCCGTCCAGGGCGCCGTAGAAGGCGACCACGCCGGCCAGATCGAGTTCCGGCTCTTCGACGATTCCGGCGAGCAGCGAGTGGAATCCGCCGAAGCAGAATCCCACGGTCGCCGCGGGACCATCGCCGATCCGCTCCCGCAGGTACGACCTGGCCGCGGCGATGTCGGCACGAACCTGTTCCGGCCGGCTCTGCTCGCGGTGGGGCTGGTACTCGAAGTCCTCGTCGCGTGGCCCGAGCCCGGCCGTGCGGCCGTAGTAGTCGAGCGCGATCGCGTGATGACCGGCCTCGGCGAAGCGGACGGTCAGCTCCAGGTAGAAGGGATAGAGACCCCGTACGTCGGGGAGGATGACCACCGCCGGCCCGCTGGGAGCGGGGCTTCCGGTGAAAGCGGCCGAGAACCTTGTCCCGTCGGCCGACTGGAGCTCCAGGATCTCCGGGCCGGTGCCGCCGGCGATCGGGGCCAACCGGGCATCGGCCGGCAGATCAGGGGGAAGCGCGTCGAACTCAAAGCACATCGTTCACCTCGTTTGCGATTCGAATCGGGAGAGGCGATCCATGAGCGCGACCGCCTCGAAAAGTGTCGTCGCCTCGGCCGGGCTGAGTTCCTCGTCGATGGCGCGGGCCAGCCAGTCGTCCCGGTCGCGCCGCGCCTCACCGATCGCGGCACGCCCCTCGTCGGTCAACTCGATCAGGATCCGCCGCCCGTCCTCGGGATCTTGACGACGGGAGACCAACCCCCGGTCCTCGAGCTCGCCGACGATCTGCGCCATCGATTGGGGGCGGACCCGCTCGGCCTTGGCCAGGTCGCTGGTCGTCCGGGCCCCCTCGCGATCGAGACGTCCAAGCACCGCTCCCTGGGAGATCGGGAACCGGTGTTCGGCCCTCAGCCGGCGGACCAGGCGACCCAGGACCACGCGGAGTTCACCGGCATCCCGCTCGCCGTCGATCGTCGGCACACTCGTCTCCTCGGAGGCCATGACAAAAGTCTACAGGGGAACTGAACAGGCTACCTGTAGAATTTCTCGGATGACGGGCGACCGCTACAAATGGATCGCGCTCTCGAACACGACGCTCGGCGTGCTGCTCGCGACGATCGACGCCTCGATCACCCTGATCGCGATGCCCGACATCTTCCGCGGCATCCAGCTCGACCCGCTGGAACCCGCCAACAGCGGCTACCTGCTCTGGATGATCCTCGGGTTCCTGGTCGTCTCCAGCGTGCTCGTGGTCAGCCTGGGCCGGCTGGGCGACATGTTCGGGCGGGTGCGGATGTTCAACCTCGGCTTCATCATCTACACCGCCGCCTCGCTGATGCTGACGATCGACTGGCTGACCGGCCCGGCCGGTGCCACCTACCTGATCGCCTTCCGGGTGGTCCAGGGGGTCGGTGCCGCCTTCCTGATGGCCAACGCCTCGGCGATCATCACCGACGCCTTCCCGCCCGACCAGCGCGGCATGGCGCTCGGTATCAACAACGTGGTCGGGGTGACCGGCATGTTCATCGGCCTGGTGCTCGGCGGGCTGCTGGCCCCGATCTCCTGGCGGATGGTGTTCCTGGTCTCGGTGCCGTTCGGGCTGTTCGGCACGGTCTGGTCGATCCTCAAGCTCAAGGAGCTCGGCCAGCGCCGGGCGGCGAAGATCGACTGGGCGGGCAACCTGCTGTTCGCGGTCGGGCTGATCCTGGTCATGACCTCGGTCACCTACGGCATCCGCCCTTACGGCGATGCGCCGCTCGGCTGGGGCAACCCGCTCACGATCGGCTTCCTCACATGCGGGATCGCCTGCCTGATCGCTTTCGTGATGGTCGAGAGAAGGGTCGATGACCCGATGTTCCGGCTCGACCTCTTCCGCATCCGCCCCTTCACCTTCGGCACCTGCTCGACCTTCCTCGCCGCGATCGCCCGGGGCGGACTGATGTTCATGCTGATCATCTGGTTGCAGGGCATATGGCTGCCCCTGCACGGCTACGACTTCGAGTCCACCCCGCTCTGGGCGGGGATCTACATGCTGCCCCTGACCATCGGCATCCTGCTCGCCGGCCCGGTCTCGGGCTACCTCTCCGACCGCTTCGGAGCCCGGCCATTCGCGACCGGCGGCATGCTCGGAGCCGCTTTCAGCTTCGGGCTGCTGATCCTGCTGCCGATCGATTTCGCCTACCCGGCCTTCGCCGTGGTGCTGCTCCTGAACGGGATCTCGATGGGCGTCTTCAGCTCACCGAACCGGGCCGGCGTGATGAACAGCCTGCCGGCCGGGGACCGGGGCGCCGGCGGGGGCATGAACCAGACCTTCCAGAACTCGGCCCAGGTGCTCTCGATCGGGATCTTTTTCAGCCTGATGGCGATCGGCCTCGCGGCCACCCTGCCCGAAGCGCTCTTCCACGGGCTACGGGAGCATGGGGTCGGGGCGGCGGCCGCACACCGGGCATCGGACGCGCCGCCGATCTCGGTCCTCTTCGCCTCCTTCCTCGGCTACAACCCGGCCGAGCACCTGCTCGGCGCCCACACCCTGGCCGCGCTTCCCGCCCACTCTTCGACGGTCATCGACGGCCGCAGCTTCTTCCCGCACCTGATCCTCGGACCATTCGATGACGGGCTGCACAAGGCCTTCCTCTTCGCGGCTTTCGCCTGCCTGGCGGCCGCCGCGGCCTCGTGGTTCCGCGGCGGCCGGTACGTGCAGGCGGAGAAGGAGGCGGAAGACCGCCTCCCCTCACCTGACGATCAGACCTTGACCCGCCAGACCGTTGCGGTCAGGTCGCCCATGTAGAGATATCCACCCTGGTAGTGGGCCAGCAGGGTCGGCGCCACGAAGCCGGTCACGAAGTCGCTGATCTTCGAGCCGTTCACGTTGGTGGCGATGATCTCCGGGCCGACCGGGCCGGTTTTCGCGGTCATGCCGTTGAACAGGGCGACGAAGAGCTTGCGTCCCTTGGCGGTGATGCCCATCGGCGAAGGCGAAGGGTCGGCCGGGCCGAGGGCCAACACCGGCTGCTTGAAGCCCTTCTTCTTGCAGGTCTTGAAGTTCGACCAGTTGCAGCGCGGGAAGCCGAAGTCAGCGCCCGGCGTCGCCTTGACGATCAGGTCAGGAGCCTCGGTGTTCTTCGGCGTGTCCTGCCCGAGCACGGACACGAAGGGGCTGCTGACGCCAGGCACGAAGGTCATCATCCAGGGCTGGCGCAGGCCGGTCGAAACGGTCTTGATCTTGCCGCTCTCGGGGTCGATCGAGACGACCGAGTTCGCGTAGGCCTTGTTCCCGGCCTTGGCGTCGAACTGCAGGCCGATCCCGGTGTAGAGGCGCCCGTTGGGACCGAACTCGAGGCCGCTGAAGTTGGTGAAGCGCTTCGGGCTGAGGCTGACCAGGGTCCGTGCCTTCTTGAAGCGCTTGCCGGTCCACCCGCTGAAGACCCGGATCGAGGTGGCGAAGTTGGCGTAGAGCTGGCCCTTGTGCCAGGTGACGCCGAAGGCGATCGGCGGTGTGCCCGGAACCCGCTTGGCCTTGGCCGACCCGGGCGACACGTAGTAGAGGCCGCCCTTGACCTTGCCCTCGGCCCCACCGGCGATAAACGCGGTCTTGCCCTTGAAGGCGATCTGGGTCGGTACCGCGACCCCGGTCGCGAAAGCCTTGACCGGGTTGCCGTTCTTGGCCACCGGAGGCGGCGGACCGGCCGCGGTCGCAGTCTGGGCGATCCCCGCCATTCCGATCAGGGCGACCATCATGGCCACCACAGTGCCTGCGAACTTCTTCAATTGACTCTCGCTTTCCCTCGGATTAGTGCAACCAGCCCACCCTACTCCGCCGGGGACACTTTGTGGAACATTCCGGGGGCGTTCACCCACGCAAATGGTGGGTGAACGCCCCCGGAAGCCGGTCCGGCGGAGGACTGGCCCGCCGGGCGCCTCCTAGCCCTTGACCTTGTAGATGCTGCCGGTCAGGTCGCCGACGTAGACGGAGCCCTTGTGGGTCGCGACCGAGAGGACCGGGGCGACGAAGCCGGTCATGAACGGCTTGAGGCCACTGCCGTCGGTCTTCATCGTCATCACCTGCATGCCGCTGAAGAGCGCCACGTAGAGCCGCTTGCCGATCGCACCGATGCCCATCGGCGACTGCTGGTTCAGCGAGTCCTTCTCACCGGGCTGGGCCTCGAGACGGACCAGTGGCCGGCCGAAGCCGTCACAGGCATCCACCTTCAGCCAGTCGCATTCCGGGAAACCGAAATCGGACCCCGGACGAGCCCGGACGATCAGGTCCGGCGCCCCGTTGTTCAGCGGCAGGTCGGGGCCGAGCACCGAGACGAAGGGGTCACGGATACCGGGGGTGAAGGCCATCATCCAGGGCTGGCGCATCCCAGTCGCGACGACCTTCACCTGCTTGCCGGCCCGACTCATCGAGACGACCGAGTTGCCGTAGAGCGAGGGGTCGGCGGTGTGGTCGTACTTCTGGTTGAGGGAGACGCCCGCGTAGAGGCGGCCGTTCGGACCGATCGCCAGGCCGCTGAAGCCGGTGAACTTCTTCGGGCCCTTGAAGATCACCTGCTTGCCACGGAAGCGCTTGCCGTCGAAGCGCGAGAAGGCGAACAGCTTGCGGCCGGAGCTGACGAAGACCTTGCCCGCCCGGGCGGCGATGCCGAAGGCGCTCTTCGGAGTGCCCGGCACCGGAACGGCTTTCTTCGACCCGGACTTGATCACGAACACGCCGCCCTTCAGCTTGCCCTCGGCCGCACCGGCGACGAAGGCGTTTCGGCCGGAGAAGGCGAGCTGGGTCGGGATGCCGACCCCGGTGGCGAAGCGCTGGACCTTGGCCCTGGTGGCAGCCTTGGGAAGCGGCGGCGGGCCAGCCGCCTGGGTCGCCGCGGGAATCGCGAAGGTGACGATGAGAAGCATCGCCAGGATGGTTTTACGGAGGAGTCTGGACATTGGTTCCTTTCGGTTGGGGAGGACCGGATCAGCCCGTGACCCGGAACTTCAGGCTGGCCTTGCCGGTGTTGCCGGCTTTGTCCTTGAGGCTGGCCGTGGCGGTCAGCTTCAGCGGCTGGGCCTCGTGGGTACGGAGGCTGCGCGCGAGGATCGCGTTCAGCCGCTTGCGCACCTTCGCGCCGGGCTTGAGCTTCAGCTTGGCGACACCGGCCTTGGCCAGGGAGACGCGGCCGGCGAACTTGACGGCGCCCTTGCCCTTGACGACGACCTTGCCGGAGCAGGCCTCGTTGCAGCGGACCTTCAGCCGAAGCGCCTTGCGAGCGGTCTTGACGGTCTGCTTCGGGGCGACCAGCTTGACCACGGGCGCGGTCTTGTCGGTCGTATCGGGATCGGGGTCCGAGATGTCGCCGTCCTTCTTCACGGTCACCGACCGCGACAGCGTGGTCGAGTTGCCGGCCTGGTCGGTGATCACGACCTTGAACGAGTGGGTGCCGGCGGCGAGGCCGCGAGCGGCCGAACCGTCGCAGGCACTCTCTTCGCCGCTGTCCCAGGAGCAGACCTGGCTGAGCGGCAGGTCGTCACCGGCGTTCCAGGCATATCTCACGTTGCCGACCTTGACCACCGAACCCTCGGCCGGACCGGAGGTGAAGGATGCCTGGGGAGCGGTCCGGTCGACCGTGAACGTGTGCGTGACCCGGCCCTGGTTGCCGACGTCATCCTGGGCCATCACGACGAACTCCCAGACGCCTTCGGTCGGGATGTCCGCCGAGTAGCCCTGGTTGCGCTCGCAGGGCTTCATCGGGTCGGTCTCACCCTGCTTCTGGATCGCGCACCAGGCCCCGCTCAAGTCGTTCGAGGTCGAGCTGAATGAGAACTTGGGCGCCTCCGCGTTGGTCGCGGCCGGGGGCGAGTTCAGGGTGATCTCCGGTGCGGTGTGGTCCACTTCGATCGGCCAGGCCGCGGTCGTCGTGGAGTTGAGGCTCGGGTCATAGGCGCGGGCCTGGATCTGGTGGGTGCCTTCACTGAAGTTGCTCAGGTCCAGGTCGAGGCTCCACGGACCGACGTAGACCGAGCCGACCCACTGACCGTCGACCAGGAACTCGACCCGTTGGATGCCGTCGCCGTCGCCGGCGACCGCGGTGACCGCGACGTGGTCCCCCGCTTTGTCGCTGGGGGAGACGCTGTCCATGTAGACGGTCGGGGCGGTGACGTCCCTGAAGGAGGCAAAGACCGTCGGCCCATCGGAATCGCGGTATTCGGCGTCGCATTGCAGCGGCTTGCCGGAGACCGCGGAGCAGTTGCTGAAGCCGATGAACGACCAGCCCGGGGCGGGCGTCGCCGTGAGGCGGTTGGTCGGCGTCGGCTGCGTGTCCTGCCAGATCCTGAGGTCAGAGCAGTCACTGCCACAGTCGATGCCGCTACCGGTGACCTTGCCGGCTCCGCTCACCTCTACCTGGACGGTGCCCTGGCGGACGACCGCCGCCTGGGCGGACTGGACCGTCGTGGCAACGAGAAAGAGAGCGAAGAGAGAGGCGATCAGGGTTGCTGTTCGGACTGAGAGTTTCATGGGTTTCCTTTCGGGGGAGGATTGGCGCCGCCCCGCCGGGAGGGAGGGAGCGGGACGGCGCCGGATGAACGGGGGTCAGCCAGGGCCGTGGGTCAGGCCCCGACCTTGAACTTGAGGCTGGCCTTGCCGACGTTGCCGGCGAGGTCGCGGAGGTTGGCGGTGGCGGTCAGCGCCAGTGACCTTGACCGCCCGGTCCGCAGGGCGCGGGTCGAGATCGTCGCCAGCCGCCGCCGGACCTTCGCGGTCGGCCGCAGCTTCAGCTTCGCGACACCGGCCTTGGCCAGGGAGACGCGGCCGCTGAACTTCACGCCACGCTTGCCTTTGACGACGACCTTGCCGGAGCAGGCCTCGTTGCAGCGGACCTTCAGCCGAAGCTTCTTGCGAGCGGTCTTGACGGTCTGCTTCGGGGCGACCAGCTTGACCGCGGGCGCGGTCCGGTCGGAGGGATCCGGGTCAGCATCCGGCTCCTTGACGGTGAAGGTGCGGGCCAGGACAGTCTGGTTGCCGGCCTGATCGGTCAGCACGACCTTGAAGGCATGCCGGCCCGGAGCAAGGTCGCCGGTCGCGCTGCCATCGCATTCACCGGCCTCGCCGTGGTCCCAGACACAGGCCTGGGTGAGCGGCAATCCGTCGTTGGCACTCCAAGCGAAGGTGACCTCGCCGGCGCCGACCTCGGAACCTTCGTCCGGCCCACCGGTGAAGGCGGCCTCGGGGGCGGTGCGGTCGACGACGAACTCATGTACGACCCGGGTCTCGTTGCCGACCGAGTCGGTGGCCTCGACCACGAACTCCCAGGCGCCCTCGTCCGTGACTGCCGCCGTGTAGGGAGCATCGTCCCAGCAGTAGGTGTTCTCGTCGTCGGGGTCGGGGAGCGGCTTGGTCTCGCCCTTTTTCTGGAGCGCGCAGTAGGAGTTCCAGACGCCGCCGTCGGGGAAGGCCAACGCGAATGACACGGAATCGCCGTTGGTGGCGGCCACCGGATCCACCAGCTCGACCCGAGGGGCGGTGTGGTCGACCTCGATCGTGTGCTGAACGCTGAGGGTGCTGTTGTGGTTGTCGTCCCAGGCGCGAACCTGGATCGTGTGATCACCCTCGGTCGCCTGCGAGGTGTCGATGTCGGTCATCCCGAAGTCGCTGGTCTTGGTCAGCACGACTTCGTCGTCGAGCAGGTACTCGACCTTGGTCACCTTGTCATTGTCCGAGGTCTGGACCTGGACGTTGACGAAATCCCTGCCCTTGGGCGTGTACCCGTTGATGAAGACCGACGGAGGCTGGACGTCGAAGAACCAGGCGATGACCTGCTTCGGGCTCGCCGAGTACGGCACCTGGCAAACTGACATCGACGGCCTGGTCGGGCAGTTGCCCCAGCTGGTGATCTCGTAGCCGGGCTTGGTGGCGGTGACGGTCAGCGTGGCAACCGGTGCCGCCTGGCCGTCGTCCCAGCTGGCGCTCTCCGCACAGTCGGTAGCACCTGAGCCACAGTCGATGCCCGGGCCGGTCAGCTTGCCGGGCCCGTAGGCGATGACGTCGATGCTGCCCTCGACGGTCGCGGCCTGCGCGGACTGGGCGACGGACAGGAAGGCCATCAGGGCGATTGCGGTTGTCAGGAACTTCTTCATTGCGGTGCTCCTCGTGAGGTTTCGGGAAGGGGCGATTCGAACGTGGCGGCAGCTTCCCGGGAGCACGTTTCGGTCTTCTTGCGGAAACTTTGCGGAGCCCCTCCCCCCAATGGGGCGGTTTTTCTCCCCCATCCATACAAGCGCAGGCGCGAAGCCAAAAAGCCGGGATTGCGGGATCGCTAGGGTCTTTGTATGGCCCGGATTCCCGATCGTCAGATCTGTCTGGATCTCCTCGGCCGGATGTGTCTGATCCGGCGCTTCGAGGAGGAAGCCGGCCGCCAGTACCAACGGGCCAAGGCAGGGGGGTTCCTCCACCTGGCGATCGGTGAGGAAGCCACCATCGTCGGCACCACCTCGGTCATGCGGGACGACGATTTCCTGATCGGCACCTACCGCACCCACGGGCACGCCCTGGCCCGCGGCACCCCGGCGGACGAGGTCATGGCCGAGCTCTTCGGCAAGGAAACCGGCACCAGCGGCGGCCGGGGCGGATCGATGCACATCTTCGACGCCGAACGCCGCTTCATGGGCGGCTACGGGATCGTCGGCGGCAACCTCCCCCTCGCCGCCGGGCTCGGCCTCGCCTCCCAGTACAAGGGCGAGGATTCGGTCACCGTCTGCATGTTCGGCGACGGCGCCTCCAACACGGGCAACTTCGGCGAGACGATGAACCTCGCCGCACTCTGGGAGCTGCCGGTGGTCTTCCTGGTCGAGAACAACCTCTACGGGATGGGCACGGCGATCGAGCGCCACTCGGCCGTGACCGACCTTTCCCGCAAGGCGGAGGGCTACGGGATCGAGGGCGAACGGATCGACGGCATGGACGTGCTCGAGGTTCGCGAGCGGGTCGGCGCCCACCTCGAAGAAGTGCGGGAGAAGGGCCGACCGAGCCTGGTCGAGGCTTTCACCTACCGCTATCGCGGCCACTCGGCCGCCGACCCCGAGGTCTACCGCGACAAATCCGAGGTCGAGGAGTGGCAGCAGAAGGATCCGATCGAGACCTTCATCAAGGCCTGTCTCGACGATGGCGTGCTGAACGACGACGACGTCGAATCCGCACGAAGGGAAGCCGACGAGACGGTCGAAGCAGCCGTGAAGTTCGCCGACGAATCGCCGGAGCCGGCCCTCGAATCGCTTTACGAAGAGCTCTATGTGGTCAGCGAGACGATGGGTTGGTACGCGGTCGATGAGCGCTCGCCGGAACCGCATCGCGGTGAACTCGGCGAGGACGCGCCGGACGTGGCGAAGAACCTGGCCGAGTCCGGTGCCGCCCACGCCGCCGAGGAGCAGGAACGGCAATCCCGGGAAGGGGTGCGCGATTGAGCCCGGACGACGCTGACAGCCCGGCAAGCAACGAAGGCGGAACCGTCGAGCTGCGGATGCGCGAAGCGCTCCGCGACGCGATGACCGAGGAGATGCGCCGCGACGAGGACGTCTTCGTGATGGGCGAGGACGTCGCCGTCTTCCAGGGCGCGTTCAAGGTGACCGAGGGTCTGCTCGACGAGTTCGGCGAGAAACGGGTCCGCGACACGCCGATCTCGGAGAACACGATCGTCGGGGTCGGGGTCGGGGCCGCGATGGCGGGGCTCAGGCCGGTGGTCGAGCTGATGACCGTGAACTTCTCCCTGCTCGCGCTCGACCAGATCATCAACCACGCGGCGGCGATCCCCTACATGTTCAACGGCAACGTCCGGGTGCCGATGGTGATCCGCATGCCGGGCGGTGGTGGCCACCAGCTCGGACCGACCCACTCCCACAGTTTCGAGGCGCTCTACCTGCAGATCCCCGGCCTGCTGGTCGCCTGCCCCTCCACGCCGGCCGACGCCAAGACGCTGCTGAAGGCGGCGATCCGGGACGAGAACCCGGTCATCTTCGTCGAGCACGAATCCCTCTACGGGATCAAGGGCGAGGTGCCGGAGGGCGAGGACGTGATCCAGCGCTTCGGCGAAGCGGCGGTGCGCCGCGAGGGCACCGATGTGACGATCGTCGGGATCCTCAAGATGGCGCATGTCGCCGAGAGAGCGGCCGAGGAGCTGGAGTCGGAGCACGGCATCTCGGCCGAGGTGATCGACCCCCGCACCCTGCGTCCGCTCGACCTCGACACCATCCTCGAGTCGGTGAAGAAGACCAACCGGGCAGTGATCGTCGAGGAGGGCTGGCCCCACGGAGGGGTCGGCGCGAACCTCTCGACGCTGATCACCGAACAGGCCTTCGATTACCTCGACGCGCCGGTCCAGCGGGTGACCGGTGCCGACGTCCACATGCCCTACTCACGCCGCATGGAGCAGGCCGCGATGCCCCACGAGGAGAACGTGATCGAAGCGGTGCTGGCAGCGACCGACGGTGCGATCGGACCGAAAGGCGGCGATTGATGGGCGAGATCGTGATGCCGCGCTTGACCGACTCGATGGAGGAAGGAGTGGTCCTCTCCTGGCTCAAGTCCGACGGGGACGAGGTCGCGGTCGGGGACGAGCTGGTCGAGATCGAGACCGACAAGGCCTCGATGGTCTATGAGTCGGACCTCGCCGGCACCTTGGAGATCCTGGTCCAGGAAGGCGAGACCCGGCCGATCGGCGAGCCGATTGCGAACGTTGGTGATGGGACTTCCGGCGCTGGCGATGGGGTGGAATCCGATGGGGGCTCCGCCGGCCGGACTTCGCCGGGAGTTCCGTCGGAACCCCCATCGGATTCCACCTCCGACGCCGAGAAGGGTTCGGCCGAACCTCCAGAAGCTCCAGATGCCGCCCCTTCAATGCCCTCACCCTCCCGAGGTGGTCCGGGTTCCGGGGAGCGGATCAAGGCTTCTCCTTTGGCTCGTCGTATCGCTGAGGAGAAGGGGGTGGATCTTTCATCGCTTTCCGGGTCGGGACCCGGTGGTCGGATCATTAAGGTTGATGTGGAAGAGGCTGAGCCGGGTGGGGCCGACTCCGGGGAGAAGCCCGAATCGGCACCGGTGGATTCGGCCAAGGGAACGCCGGAGATCGTCGAACTGACTCGGACCCAGTCGCTGATCGCCCGGCGGATGTCGGAGTCGAAAGCGACCATTCCCCACTTCTACCTGCGGACCGTGGTCGACATGGACCGGGCGGTCGAGGTGCGGACCGCCTTCAAGGAAGCGGCGGCCGAAGGTGAAACCGTCCCCTCGCTCAACGACTTCGTAGTCAAGGCGGCGGCGATCGCCCTCAAACGCCACCCCAAGGCAAACGCTGCCTTCCGCGACGGCCACTTCGAGCTCTACCCGAAGGTCAATGTGGGGATCGCGGTCGCCGCCGAAGGGGCGCTGATCGTCCCGGTGATCAGCGAGGCCGACCACCTCACCCTGACCGAGATCGGCGAAGCGGCCAGGCGGCTCGCCGGCCGGGTGCGCGACGGCGAGATCACCCCGCCCGAACTTTCCGGCGGCACCTTCACGGTCTCCAACCTCGGCATGTTCGGCGTGTCCGGTTTCGACGCGGTGATCAACCCGGGCCAGGCCGGGATCCTCTCGGTCGGCGAGGTGTCGAAGCGGCCGGTCGTGACCGAGCAGGGGATCGGGTCAGCCCACCTGATGGAGATGACCCTGGCCTGCGACCACCGCATCCTCTACGGCGCCGAAGGGGCCGAGTTCCTCGCCCAGGTCAAGGCGAACCTCGAAGAACCAGGCTTGCTGGCCTGAGCTGGTCAGGACCGGCGCCACGCGAGAACCCGTATGCCCCTATCGTCAACAACCATGAGCGAAGAGGTCAAGGCGCCACCGGCCGCCGGCAACAAAGGCGAGAGCGAGTTCGTCGAATACACGAGGGCCCGCCAGTCGATGTCGCGGCGGATCGCCGAGTCGAAGGCGACCATCCCCCACATCTACCTGCAGGTGGAGGCCGACCTGACCGCTTTGCTCGGGCGGCGCGAGAAGCTCCGCGGGGGCGACGAGGTGCCGACCGTCAACGACCTCGTGATCAAGACGGCGGCCCTCGCCCTGCGAAATCACCCGCGGGTCAACAGCACCTACCGCGACGGCGGCATCGAGCTTCACTCTCGGATCAACGTCGGGGTGGCGGTCGACACCGAAGACGGATCGCTGACCCCGGTCGTGACGGACGCCGACCGAAAGCCCCTCGAAGAGATCACCTCCGAGGTCCGCAACCTGTCGGCCCGGGCCCGCTCCGGCGAGATCACCCCGCCCGAACAGGCCGGCGCCACCTTCGCCATCTCCAACCTGGGCATGCTCGGGATCACTTCCTCTGAACCGGTGGTCAACCCCGGCCAGGCGGCCAAGCTGGCAGTCGGCGCGGTGACTTCCCGGCCCGTCGCACGAGGCGGTGAAGTGGCGGTCGGCGAAGTGATGACCCTCGACCTTTCCTGTGACCATCGCGTCCTGCACGGCGGCGAGGCGGCACGTTTCCTGAACGAGGTCAAGGCGAACCTCGAGGATCCGGGGCTGCTGGGATGAGCGCCGGGCCCGTACCAGCCGACGGCGGAACGGGTCCGAACTGTGTGAACGCCAGCGCCGGTGTGGCCGGCAGCCGTCGGATCCATCGCTCGGCCGGGGTCGCCGGCAGCGTCGTCACCACCCACTCGGCCGGGGTGGCCGGCAGTGCCGCGACCGGGTTCAGTGCCGGCGTGGCGGGCAGCTTCGGCACCCTGTTCAGTTCCGCGATCGCTTTCTGCCTGGCCACGATCGGCTCGTCCCTGCTCTTCGCGTGTGCCTTCTGCGTCGGTTGCTTTCGCTGCCGTCGCTGCGCCTTCTGCGTCGGCTGTCGCGACTGCGTCGACTGCATCGGTTGCGTGGGCTGTGAGGGCCTGACCGGCGCCCGCGGCGTGGTCGGCAAGTCCCGCGGGGACCGCAGGGGGTGGAGGCGATGGCGAAGCTGAAGGTAATCGAGCTCGGTCGCCGCGACTACGCGGAGATGCTCGCGACCCAAGAGCGGCTGGTGGCGGATCGCCTCGAAGGCCGGGGCGGGAATCTGCTGCTCTTGCTGGAGCACCCGCCCACCTACACCCTCGGCCGCCGGTCTGAACCTTCCGACCTGCTGCATGACGCCGACTGGTACGGCGAGCGGGGCATCGAGATCTGCGACACGCCACGGGGCGGCAAGGTCACGTACCACGGGCCGGGCCAGATCATCGGCTACCCGATCATCGACCTGCGCGAGGTCGGTGCGCAACCCGCGGGCGCCGACCGGGTCGACGTCGCCGGTTTCGTCACCGCCCTCGAACAGTCGATGGCCGATGCCCTCGCCAAGTGGGGGCTCGCCGCGGGCCGAATCGAGGGACTGACCGGACTCTGGGTCGACGATGACCGGGTCGACCGCTTCGAGTTCGAGAACGCCGATGCCGCCTCGGCCGCGCCCGGCCTGGCTCGTGGCAGCATCCGCAAGATCGGCTCGATCGGGCTGCGGATCACTCGCGGAGTGACCAGCCACGGGCTTTCACTGAACGTGTCCGGCGACCTCGAGCCCTTCCGGTGGATCAACTCCTGCGGGATCGAGACTTGCCGCGCCACCTCGGTCGAGGCCGAGCTCGGTCACCACGGGCCGAGGCCCAGGGTGGTGAGCGGGGCAGTCGCCGATGCGCTGGCCACGAATCTCGGGCTCCGCGCGGTCACCGGGACGCCCGGTGAGGTCGGCCTCGAACGGCGACAGCGGGCAGATTCCGTAGCCTAGGTAGTGGTGAGCACCCCGCCCCCGGATAGCGCGACCGTCGAAGGCCACCCTGAAGCCGGCTCCTCGGAAGGAGCTGCGCCGCCCGCCGAGCGGATCCACGTCACCCGGTCGCGGGCCAATCCCGGGGGTGGCAACGTCCAACTCGAGGATGCGATCCCCTTCCGTTCCCGCAAGCCTTCCTGGCTGAAGGTACCCCCGCCGGGCGGCCCGGTCTACCGCGAGATCAAGCAGATGATCGACGGGGAGGGCCTGAACACGGTCTGCGAGGAAGCCAACTGCCCGAACATCGGGGAGTGCTGGGAGCGTGGCACGGCCACCTTCATGATTCTCGGCGACGTCTGCACCCGACGCTGCGGCTTCTGCAACGTCCAGACCGGCAAGCCGAGCCACAACGATCCGCTCGAACCGGCCCGGGTCGCGATGCAGGTCAAGCGCCTGGGGCTCAAGCACGCGGTGATCACCTCGGTCGACCGGGACGACCTTCCCGATTACGGCGCCTCGGCCTTCGTCGGCGTGATCCGCTCGATCCGTGCCCAGGCGCCGGACTGCAAGGTGGAGATCCTGACCCCGGATTTCCGCGGTCAGGAGATGCCGCTGGCCCGGGTGGTCCACGAGCGCCCCGACGTCTTCAACCACAACGTCGAAACGGTCCCTCGGCTCTACCCGAAGGCCCGCCGCGGCTCGAAGTTCCTGCGCTCGGCCCGGGTGCTGCGCCTGGCCCGGGAGATGGGTGAGGGAGAAGTGATCACCAAATCGGGCCTGATGGTCGGCCTCGGCGAGGAGTTCGACGAGATGGTCGAGACCTTCGGCATCCTCCGCGAGCACGGTGTGCAGATCCTCACCGTCGGCCAGTATCTGCGGCCGACCGTCAACCACCTGCCGGTGGTGCGCTACTGGCATCCGGAAGAGTTCGAGGCGCTGGAGAAGGCCGCCTACGAGATCGGCTTCGAGTCGGTCGCCGCCGGGCCTTTGGTCCGCAGCAGCTACCACGCGGACGAAAGCGCCCGCAAGGCCGCCGAAGCGGCCTGAGCCGCGGGCAACACGGCTCCCAAAGCGCTCCGGCCCCAAAGCCGTCCGGACCCTTTCAGCGATAGCCTCGAAGGTTCCGTGATTCCCTTCCGTGACAACATGGACCTGCGCGGTTCGGTCTGGGGCACCCTCGCCCTGCTGCTGGTCTATCTGGTCCTCGCCCTGATCGGGGACATCCCCCACATGAACGCCTGGCAGGTGCTGGTCGGGCTGATCGGGCTGTGGCTCTTCGCCCCCTATGTGGAGCGCCGGGCCGGCACGCCGCTCTTCGTGGTCGGCTTCCTGGTCGTGGCCGGCGCCACCGGCTTCCTGGTCGGCGCCGTCGACGAGGCCTCCGGCCCCTACGCGATCAGCTTTTTCCTGCCGATACTGGCGACCGCGGGCGTCCACGTCATCCTCGCGCCCCGCTCGAAGATCATCTGCCTGCTCCCGGTCCCCTTCGCGATGACCTTCGTCGAAGTGCCGACGATCTGGGTGACCGTGATCTGGCTCGCCCTCGAGATCCTCCTCACCGCCGCCTGACTCAGACCGAGATCAGGCCCGCAGCGGTCAGGGTGAGGATGCCGGCGCCGACGATCAGGCGGTACCAGACGAAGACCGACATCGAGTGGCTGGTCAGGTATCTGAGGAACCAGGCGATCACCGCGTAGCCGACCACGAAGGCGACCAGGGTCGCGATCGCGATGTTGACCATCGGCTCGTCGAAATGCTCCTTGCCGGAGAGCAGCTTGTAGAGCTCGTAGAAGCCGGAGAGGACGACGGCCGGGATTGCGAGCAGGAAGGCGAAGCGGGCCGCCGCCTCGCGGTTCAGGCCGAGGAAGAGGCCGGCGCTGATCGTCGCGCCGGAGCGGGAGACGCCGGGGATCAGGGCGAGGGACTGGGCGAGTCCGATGATCACCCCGTCCCGGAAGGAGAGCTCGCCGACCTCGCGCCGATGTGTCCCGACCGCATCGGCCCGGCCGAGGACCAGGCCGAAGACGATCAGCATCGAGCCGACCAGCCAGAGATTCCGGGCGGCGGTCTCGATCTGGTCCTGGAAGGCCAGACCGAGGATCGAGATCGGGATGGTGGCGATGATCAGGTACCAGCCCATGCGCGGGTTGAGCTCGCCTCGCATCTCCGTTCGGCGCAGCGAGAGCAGCCAGTCCCGGGCGATGTTCCAGAGGTCCTGGCGGAAGTAGATCAGCACCGCGGCCTCGGTTCCGAGCTGGATCACCGCCGTGAAGGCGGCGCCCGGATCCTCCCAGCCGAGGATCGCCGGCACGAACAGCAGGTGGCCGCTGGAGGAGATCGGCAGGAACTCGGTCAGCCCCTGGAGGATGCCGAGAAAGATGCTCTGAAAGAGGTCCAAGGACCTGACAGGCTACTTCGGAGCCATGCGGAGAGCGCCGTCGAGACGGATCACTTCGCCGTTCAGCATCACGTTGTCGACGATGTGGAGGGCAAGCGCTCCGAACTCGTCCGGCACGCCGAGCCGGGGCGGGAAGGGGATCGTTTCGCCCAGCGCCTTGCGGGCCGGTTCCGGCAGAAGCGCGAGGAGCGGCGTGTCGAAGAGGCCGGGGGCGATCGTCATCACCCGCACCCCGTCGCGGGACAGGTCGCGGGCCGCGGGCAGGGTGAGGCCGACCACGCCACCCTTCGAGGCGGCATAGGCGGTCTGGCCGATCTGGCCGTCGTAGGCGGCGATCGAGGCGGTGTTGATGCATACCCCGCGCTGGCCGTCTTCGTCCGGCTCGTTCCCCACCATGGCCGCGGCGGCCTGGCTGAGCACGTTGATCGTGCCGATCAGATTGATGTTGATCGCCCACTTGTACCCGTCGAGCGGGGCCGGTTCGCCCTTCTGCACGATGCGTCCGGCCGCACCGACCCCGGCGCAGTTGACGCAGATCCGCAGGCCGCCGCTGGAACCGCCGGCGCCCGGCCCGGCGGCCTCGGCGATCGCCTCGCGGACCGACTCCTCGTCGGTGACGTCCGCCTTGACGAAGGTTCCGCCGATCTCCCCGACCAGCTCCACACCCTTCTCCTCGTTCAGGTCGGCGACCACTACCTTGTGGCCGGCCTCGACCAGTTTGCGGGCGGTTGCTTCACCGAGGCCCGAGGCCCCTCCGAACACGATCGCGCTTTCCGGCTTCATTTCTGGTGCTCCTCTTCGATTGGTCAAATAGAGTGCGGCGCATGGACCGAGCGATTTTTGAACCTGAACATCAGGACTTCCGCGAAACGGTGCGCCGTTTCGTCTCCGACGAGATCATGCCGAACTTCGAGCAGTGGGAGACGGATGCCATCGTCCCCCGTGAGCTCTTTCAGAAGGCGGGCGAGAAGAACATGCTCGCCATGTCGGTTTCCGAGGAGTACGGCGGACTCGGCCTGAAGGACTTCCGCTTCAACCAGATCATCGGCGAAGAGGGCTACTACCAGGGTGCGACCGGAGCCATGCTCGGCATAACCCTCCACAACGACGTCTGCCTGCCCTACTTCGAGGAGTACTGCAACGACGAGCAGAAGGAACGTTGGCTTCCCGGCATCGTCGACGGCAGCCTGATCACCGCGGTCGCCATGACCGAGCCGGGAATCGGATCCGACCTCGCCTCGATGAGCACCAAGGCGATCCTGAACGACGACCACTACGTCGTCGACGGTTCCAAGACCTTCATCACCAACGGCATCAACGCCGACCTGATCATCACCGCGGTCAAGACGGACCCGAAGGAAAAGCATCGCGGGATGTCGATCGTGATCATCGAGCGGGGCATGGACGGCTTCGAGCGGGGCCGCAACCTCGAGAAGGTCGGCATGCATTCGCAGGACACGGCCGAGCTCTTCTTCAATGAGGTCAAGGTCCCGGTCGAGAACCGCCTCGGCAACGAGGGTGACGGCTTCAAGTACCTCGTCTCGAACCTGGCCCAGGAACGCATGTCGATCGCCTGCGCCGCGATCGCTTCCGCCACCGCGGCGATGAACTGGACCCTCGACTACGTCAAGGAGCGCTACGCCTTCGGCACCCCGATCGGCAGCTTCCAGAACTCACGCTTCCAGATGGCCGAGATCAAGACCGAGGTCGACATCGGAACCGTCTTCATCGACAAATGCGTCGAGCAGCTCAACGCCGGCAAGCTAACGGTCGAGGATGCGGCCGAGGCGAAGTGGTGGGCGACCGAGATGGCCGACCGGGTGATCGACAAGTGCGTCCAGCTCCACGGCGGCTACGGCTACATGCTCGAGTACCCGATCGCCCGCGCCTATGCGGACAACCGGGTCACCCGGATCTACGGCGGCACCACCGAGATCATGAAGGAGATCGTCGGCCGCTCCCTCGGCCTCTAGCGCCTCACCGTAAGAAGTCGCCCCGGCGGCCTGTGGCCTTCCCCGCCGCCGGGGCGTTCTCCCTCAACTCGCTTCGAACATCCCCATCGCGCCCTGGTCCATGTCGATGACCGAGTGGCTGACGAATGGGTAGCTGCCCGCTTCGGGGAACGTCGTCTCGAATACCCCAGCGCCACCGGGAGCGATGACCTGGGTGGAGACGTTGTGGATCGCCTCGTCGGGCTGGCCGTCGTGTTCATACGAGTCAAAGATGGTCCCGACCACATGGAAGGCGCTGAACAGCGAGGGACCGGAATCGAGGAAGTAGATCCGGACCAGCTCACCGACCTTGACCGGGATCGGCTTTTCGGCGTACTGGTAGCTGCGTCCGTTGAAGACCACGTAGGCGGGCGAGCCCTTCTTCATCGCTTCATAGGAAGTCTTGAGGAAGCCGTTCTTGACCTTGCCGTAGTACTCGCTCTGGACCAGGAAAATCTCCTTGGCCGGAGGCCGGGGCGTGGCCGGGTCGACCACGATCATCCCCTGCATGCCCATCCCGAGGTGCTCCAGCATCGGGCCCGTCGCGCAGTGGTACATGAAGACGCCGGGGGTACTCGCCTGGAACTCGAAGGTGAACGACTTCCCGGGCGCCACGTCCTTGAAGGCGACGTTGGGAGCGATCCGCGCCGCGTGGAAATCGACCGAGTGGTGCATCGCCATGTTGGCCCGGTTGAAGCGCAGGCAGCTCAGCAGCTTGCGCTTCTTCTTGCCGCGGCAGCTCTTGCGGATCCCCTTGTGGCTGTTCTTGAGGGTGACCCGCACCGTGTCACCCTGGGTCGCCCGGATCACCGGGCCGGGCACGGTGCCGTTGAACGTCCAGGCCTTCATCTTCACTCCCCGGGCCACGGTGATCGTGGCCGGCCGGGCGTTCAACTGGACATCGACCACTGTCGCCCGGGTTTCCGAGACCAGCACGAACAAACTCGCAAAGGCCAGCAGCACCGCCACGAGGCCGGTTCTGAACCAGATCGAAGCCATGGGCCGACCGTATTCCAAGTCACTTGACTTGAACAACCGTGGCAACTACGGAACCGACCTGCGGAAAAACACGCAATCAAGCGAACCCGGTCGCACTGAGGTTGAAGAATCGAGCGCTATATGGCGGGAATTTCAACCTCAGTGGAACGGGGAATGAAAAGAGGCGCCTTTCGGCGCCTCTGGCTACTGGGTGGTCATTGCCTTTTCTGGCTTTGACTTCTTCTTGGTCTTGGCTTTGCGGTACTCGCGGTTGAGCATTCCGATCACGTCGATCGAGATCTCCTGGGGGCAGACCCGGGAACACTCGCCGTAATTGGTGCAGCCGCCGAAGCCCTCGGCGTCCATCTGCTCGACCATGCCGATCACCCGGGACTCGCGCTCCGGCTGGCCTTGGGGCAGGAGGTTGAGATGGGTGACCTTGGCCCCGGTGAAGAGCATCGCGGCGCCGTTCGGGCAGGCGGCGACGCAGGCGCCGCAGCCGATGCAGATCGCCGCGTCCATCGCCTTCTCCTGGATCTCCGGGGAGACCGGCATCGAGTTCGGCTCCGGCTGGGGGCCGGTCGTGGTCGAGATGTAGCCGCCGGCCTGGATCACCCGATCCAGCGCTCCGCGGTCGACCGCGAGGTCGCGGATCACGGGGAAGGTGTTGGCCCGGTACGGCTCGACCTTGATCGTCTGGCCGTCGATGAAGTCACGCATGTAGGTCTGGCAGGAAGTGACCTGCTGAGGGCCGTGTGGGGTGCCGTCGATGACCAGCGAGCAGGCGCCGCAGATGCCTTCACGGCAGTCGGAGTCGAAGGCGATCGTGCGCTTCTTCTCGTGGCTGAGCCGCTCGTTGAGCTGGTCGAGCATCTCGAGGAAGGAGGCATCCGGGTTGATGTCGGTGACCTTGAAGGTCTCGAAGCGTCCCGCCTCGGTCTCGTCGGTGCCGTCGAACTGACGCCAGATCTCAAGGGTGAAATTCACTTGTAGCTCCTCGTCGCCAACTGGACTTCCTCGAAGGTGAGCGCTTCGTCGTGGGGAACCGGGTCATCTCCACCGTACTCCCAGGCGGTCGTCTTGGCGAAGTGCTCGTCGTCGCGCAGCGCCTCGCCGTCCTCGGTCTGATGCTCCTCGCGGAAGTGGCCGCCGCAGGATTCCTCCCGCCGCCGGGCGTCGTGGATCATCAGCTCGGCCAGCTCGAAGAAGTCGGAGACCCGGTTCGCGTACTCAAGCGACTGGTTGAACTCCTCGTCGCCCGGGTCGACCCGCAGGTCGTTCCAAAACTCACCCTTGATCTCCCGGACCTCGGCCAGCGCCTCGTCGAGGCCCTCGGCGGTGCGGGACATGCCGCACTTGTCGAGCATCACGTGGCCCATCTCGCGGTGGAAGGCCTGGGCCGAGGTGCCGCCGCCGACGTCCATCAGCTTCTGGATGTGCGAGCGGACATCGGACTCGACCTCGTCGAAGGCGCTGTCCGAAGTGCTGACCTCGTCGTGGTTCTTGGCCAGGTGGGCGGTCACCGTGTGGGGCGAGATGAAGTAACCGTCGGCCAGGCACTGCATCAAGGCCGAGGCGCCGAGACGGTTGGCGCCGTGGTCGGAGAAGTTCGCCTCGCCGATCGCGAAAAGGCCGGGGATGGTGGTCTGCAGCTCGTAGTCGACCCAGAGTCCGCCCATCGCGTAATGCGGGGCCGGGTAGATCATCATCGGCGTCTCGTAGGGGTCGTCGCCGGTGATCCGGGTGTACATCTCGAAGAGGTTGCCGTACTTGCGCTCGATCGATTCCTTGCCCTGCTGGGCGATCGCGTCACGGAAATCGAGGAAGACGCCGCGGCCGGTGCCGCCGACCCCGAGCCCGTCGTCGCAGACCACCTTGGCGGCGCGGGAAGCGATGTCACGCGGGGCGAGGTTGCCGAAGGCCGGGTAGCGCTCCTCCAGGTAGTAGTAGCGCTCGGTCTCGGGGATCTCGGCCGGCGGCCGGTCGTCGCCGGACTTGCGCGGCACCCAGATCCGGCCGTCGTTGCGCAGCGACTCGCTCATCAGAGTGAGCTTCGACTGGTACTCGCCGGTCTGTGGGATGCAGGTCGGGTGGATCTGCGTGTAACAGGGGTTGGCGAAGTAGGCGCCCCGCTTGTGGGCGCGCCAGGTGGCGGTCACGTTCGAGCCCATCGCGTTGGTCGAGAGGTAGTAGACGTTGGTGTAGCCGCCCGAGGCGAGCACGACCGCGTCGGCGGCGTGGCGCTCGATATCGCCGGTGATCAGGTTGCGGACGATCACCCCGCGGGCCTCACCGTCGACCAGCACGACATCCTGCATCTCGTGCCGGTTGAAGACCTGGACGTTGCCCGCGCGGACCTGATGCTCGAGGGCCGAGTAGGCGCCGAGCAACAGCTGCTGGCCGGTCTGGCCGCGGGTGTAGAAGGTGCGCTGGACCAGCACGCCGCCGAAGGAGCGGGTGGCCAATGCGCCGCTGTACTCGCGGTTGAAGGGCACGCCCTGAGCGACCGCCTGGTCGATGATGTTGGCCGAAAGCTGGGCCAGCCGCCAGACGTTGGCTTCGCGGGAGCGGAAGTCGCCGCCCTTGATCGTGTCGTAGAAGAGGCGGTGGATCGAGTCGCCCTCGTTGGCGTAGTCCTTGGCCGCGTTGATGCCACCCTGGGCGGCGATCGAGTGGGCGCGGCGGGGGGTGTCCTGGAAACAGAAGCTCTTGACCTTGAAGCCCTGGGCGCCGAGGCTGGCCGCGCAGGAGGAACCGGCCAGGCCGGTGCCGATCACGATCACGTTCTTGCCGGCCCGGTTGCGGGGGCCGACCAGTTTGTGCGTGTCCAGCCAGTTCTGCCACTTCTCCGGCAGCGGGCCGGGCGGGATGTTCGAATCGAAGACCGTCATGCGACCCCTCCGGTCAGGGAGCCGACGGCCCCGATGGACGAGGTGATCACCGCCGCCGCGTTGGGCGGGTCGAGGACGTCGGTGAAGAAGAGCACGGGGATCGCGCCGAAACCGACGATCAGGACCAGCACGAAGACGGTCGAGCCGTGGCGGAGCTTCGGGTTGCGGTTCGGATTGTCGAAACCGAGGGTCTGGAAGAGGCTCCAGACACCGTGGCGCAGATGCATGCCGATCAGCAGGAGGGCCGCGACGTAGATCACCAAGAAGTACCACTTCTGGAAGGCGTAATAGAGGTTCGAGTAGACCGCGCCTTCCTCGACCGGGGTGACGTGGATCGAGAGCGTCGTGAACTGGAGGATGTGGAAGATGATGAAGGCGAGGACCAGCACGCCGGTGCCGAGCATCGCCATCGACTCGAAGCTGCGGCCGATCCGCTTGGCCGGGAAGTTGGCCGGGCGGGCCGCCCGGTTGCGCTTGGTCAGCTGGACGATCCCGGTGATGTGGATGACCAGGGCGCTGAGCAGGATCACCCGGACCGCCCAGAGCACGAAGGCATGCGGCAGCAGCGGCTCGCCGAAGTCCCGCAGCCAGTGCGCGTACCAGTCCACCCGGGCCTCGTCGGCACCCGGCCCGAAGGCCGAGTTGAGGTTGCCGAGCATGTGCAGGATCAGATAGCCGATCAGGATCGCGCCGGTGACGGCGACGATGTTCTTCTTGCCGACTGAGGATCGCCAGAACGCGATCATCGGCTGCTTCCTGACTGGACGGACTTGATCACGGGAGGCCGATTCTATTCCGCCGCGCGAGCCGGAGTCGGCCCGTATCTGGCTTTGGTGAGCCTAATTCACAAACGACTGGCTGGGCAGGGTCAGTTCCGGGCGGTGATCCGGTCGAGCTCGACCTCGCCGCCTTCGTCGGTGTCTTCCATCACCACGTAGGCGAGTGGCGGGCCACCGAAGAAGGTCGCGTTTTCACCGTCGCCGACATAGACCGCCGGGCGCTGTCCGTTCTCGGTGTGGACCCAGACCTTCTCGCCCTTCTTGAAACCGACGTAATCGGGGACTTCCGGGTCGCCGTCCTCGGACCCCGGATGAGGCTTGCCGTGCTTGTGCTTGCTCATGGCAGGGAATCTACTTGCTCCCCCAGCCAGCCGGCCAGGGTTGCCGCGTAGGTTGCGCTGATGTGGGTCGTGTCCCGGTAGACCACGATCCCGTTCCGGGCCGAGTTGCAGAGCCCGGCCGGGCAGACGACCTCGGAAGGGTCGACCACCTTGACGCCTCCGACCCGACGGGCGGCGGCCAGGTCGAAGCCCGGCGGGTTCTTGCGGAATCCCTTGAAGTCGCAGGCCGGGAGGTCCTCCGGGTGGTCGAGCAGGCAGTCCGGGGGCCGGAAGCCGGCCCGGAGCAGGTCCCGCAGCAGGACCACCCGGCCGGTGCGGCCACCGGTCGCCCGCTTCAGCCGGCGCAGGGTGCGGGCATAGCCCTGCCGCAGGAGCGGTTCGCTCGCCGCGCGGGTCAGGCGGACCCCGCGCTGCCAGAGGGCGTAGCCGTTGCCGGTGTCGGTCGCGGTGACCACCATTTCGGGACGTTCCCGCTCGATCCGGTCCAGGGCGTTGGCCCGCCAGCTGTCGCAGGCCGGCCGGTAGGCGACCTCGGCGGTCAGGCAGCTGCCGCGGAACATGGCCAGCAGCCGCCAGCCCCGCCGGTCGGCGAGCTCGATCAGCGGCGGCGTGAACTGCATGGCATGCGAATCGCCCCAGAGCACCACGGTCTTCTCCGAGGCGGGGTCGCCGTAGACACAGGCCCAGGCCTCCGTGTGGACGGTGCCCGAGCGGCAGCCGTCGAGGATCGCCGGCCCCTTGTCGTCGGCGGCAGCGTCTGGAGCCGGCGCCAGATCCGCGATCGTCGCCGGCCCGGAATCGCTCCCGCAGCCGCTCGCCAGCAGGGAAGCGAGCAGCACCAATCCGACCGCGAGGCGGGCACCGAGGCGCGCTATCTGATCCCCAGCCGGTCGTCTAGCCACCCCGACAAGGTACGGACATAGGTGGCGGTGAGGTGATCCGAATCCCGGTACTTGAGGACCCGGCCCGAGGTGGTCGAACACCACTTCCGGCCACAGAGCACCGTGGTGGGGTCGATCGCCGGCCCGATCCCCGTCCGCCTCGCCGCGTACCAGTCGAATCCGGGGCCGAATTTCCGCTTGTTGCGGAAGACGCATCTATCGGTCCTGCCCTCGCTCTTCATCAGGCACTCCGCCGGTACGAACGGCGCCATCACCTGGTCCCGGATCAGCGTGATCGCGGTCCGGTCATCGACCAGGCTGTCGATCCGCTGCAGCCGCCTGATGGTCTGGATCATGCCGGTCCGGAGGCTCGGCTCGCTGTCCTTGCGCGACAGGTCGAGGCCTTGGTACTTGAGCCGGTATCGGTTGCCGATCGACGTCGAGAGGATGATGTGCTTCGGCCGGAGCGACTCGATCTTCCGCAGAGCTTTCTCGCGCCACCTAGAACAGTGGCTTTCCGCGACCACGTTGGCGATCGGGCAGCCGGTGCGGATCAGCGTGGTCAAACGCCAACCGCGCTTCTTCGCCAGGGGGATCAGGGCCGGCCCCCACTGCATCGCGTGGGAATCCCCGAAGAGGACTACGCGATTCGTCGACCCCTTCGGGCCGTAGGCGCAGACCAGAGGCTCGATCCGCTTGCCGTGGACGCGGCAGTTCTGCCGCACCAACTCGCCCTCGTCCTCACGCGCCGTCTCGAGCGGGGGCGTGAACTGCTGGGCCGTGCCGGTCGTGGTCGGAGATTCGCCGCTCGCAAGAAACGCGGCCGTGGCGACGAGCCCGGCGAAGACCAGACGAAGGGTGGTTGGCCATGCCATGTTCTTCCGAAACTAGACCAGACGGCCGGCGTTGCGGAATTAATCCTTTGTTAAGTCTGCGGGAACGATCAGAAGCTGATTTTCGAGCCCAGCCAGTCGGTCAGGGTGCGGGTGTAGGTCGCCGTCAGGTGGTCGGAATCCCGGTAGATCACCACGTGGCCGTGGGCCGAGTAGCACCAGTGCGGGTGGCAGAGGACCTGCAGCGGATCGATCGCCGGCAGCAGGCCCAACTTGGTCGCCCCGACCACGTCGAAGCCCGGGCCGAACTTGCGGTGCCGGGCGAACCCGCAGGCATCCGGGTCGTCGGGATGGTTGGCCAGGCACTTCGGCGGCAGGAAGGGTGCCGTCACCTGGTCGCGGATCAACTTCAGCCTGGACCCGTGACGGACCAGGCTGGGCAGGGTGGAAAGCCGCCTGAGGGTGTGGGTCATGCCCCGCCGCAGGATCTTCTCGCTGCCCCGGCGGGAGAGCGGCCGGCCCCGGAGCGAGAGGGTGTAGCGCCGGGCGATCGAGGTGGAGACGATGATCCGGCCGGGCCGTTCGTCCTTGATCTCCTCGAAGGCGAGTTCCCGCCACTCGTCGCAGTTGGGCTCGAACTTCACCTCCGCGATCGGGCAGCCGGCCCGCAGGAAGGTGACCAGCCGCCAGCCGCGCTGTTCGGCCAGCTTGATCAGCGGCGGGCCCCACTGCATCGCATGCGAGTCGCCGACCAGGGCGACGGTGCGATCGGAGTCCGGGTCGCCGTAGACGCACATCACCGGCTCCACGTTCTCCGGCTTCGGGCGGCAACCGTCGAAGGCCATCTCCCCCTTGTCGCGGGCGACCTGATCCAGGGGAGGGATCCAGTTCGGGTCCTGACCGGCCCGGGCCGCTCCCGTCAGGACAAAGAAAGCGACGAGCGCCCCGGTGCAAAATCCCTTGATCATCTTGACCTCCCTCAGACTGGTTCGAATGCGGCTGGTTGGTGCCGCTGCCTGGTTGAACACGGCGCTTTCACCGTTGTTGCGCGGCATGTCCCGCAGCGAGAGGCCGAACATGGTGATACCGTTCTCACCGTCAGTTGTGAGAGCGCTATCAATCGTCGGCAAGGCCCGACGTTCCGGAGGATCCGATGACCGAGTTGATCAAGCAAGTCGAGGCTGCCAAGCAGAGCACCTACTTCAGCGGGGCCCGGCTGGCCGACGACCTCGCCCGCTTCCTCGAGCGGCAAGCGGCCCCGATCGAGGATGCCGGCTCCCTGCTGGCCACCAGCAACCGCGTCTACCTGGTCGGCAGCGGCGGATCGCTGGCCACGCTGCAAGCGGCCAAGCTGATCCTCGACCGACTGACCGGGCTGGCCACCGAAGCCTTGACCGGCTACGAGTTGATCTGGCGTGACCCGGCGCCACTGGCCGCCGATGCGGTCGCGATCTTCTCCTCTTACTCCGGCGAGACCGCCGACACGCTCGCCGCATTCCGGCTGGCCAAGGAGCGTGGCGCCCGCACGGTGGCGCTGGTCAACACCGCGGACTGCTCGCTCGGCCGGGAAGCCGACCTCGTCATCACCTACGAGTCGGCGGCCATCTTCGAGGCACCACTGGCCGCACTGGCCCTGGCCGCGGTCGCCAACTCCACCGAGGCCCGGGTCGAAGAAGCAGCCGCAGTCAAGGACTCGCTGCTGGCCTCACCCCCGGTGATCCAGGCTGCGGTCGACTCTTACGGAGAACGGGCCGAGGCGGACGCTCGGAAGTTCCTGAACAGCCAACACATGTACGTCCTGGGAGCCGGGCCGCTCGCGCCGCTCGCCTACAAGGTCGCCCTCACCGTCGTCATGGAGAACATCCGGATCGGCGGCACCTTCTGCGACGCGATGGAGTTCAACCATGGACCTGCGGAGGCATTGGAGCGGAGCCAGATGGACGCGATGGTGCTGCTCGGCACCGATGCCTCCCGTCCCACCGCCGAGACCACCCTTGCCTTCCTCGAAGCCCACGGTGCGCGCACTCTCGTCTTCGACGCGTCCGACTACGGCGAGATCCACCCCCTGCTCACCCCCCTCGTGCTCAACTCCCTGACCCAGTGGTTCGTGGTCTACTCGGCGATCCTGCGCGGAATCACCGACCTCGACGCCCGCGTGTTCATGGGCCACGGGGTGCTGAGTGACGCACCCTGGCCCTGATCCGGGGTTTTCACCCGCCGCGTCTCAGGTTCGGCTGACCGCGCTGCCCAGCGGGTGGTAGCAGGCCGCCGGGTGGGGCTTGCCCTCGCTCGTGTCGAGGACCGGTTCCTCACCGAGACAGACGTCGGTGGCATAGCGGCAACGAGGGGCGAAGCGACAGCCCTGCGGGAGATCGATCGGGCTGGGCACGTCACCCTCGAGGATCCGGTCCGGCATCGGACCGGTTGGGTCCGGCTCGGGGATGGCCTCGATCAGCGACTCGGTGTAGGGATGCTGGGGATGCGCGAACACTTCTTCCGTCTCACCCTGCTCGACGATCCGGCCCAGGTACATGACCGCGACGCGATCGGAGACGTGACGGACCACGCTGAGGTCGTGGGCGATGAAGATGCAGGCCAAGCCGAGTTCGTCGCGGACGTCCTCGAGCAGGTTGAGGATCTGGGCCTGGATCGAGACGTCCAGGGCCGAGACCGGCTCGTCGCAGACCAGCAGCCGAGGTCGGGTGACCAGCGCCCGGGCCAGGCCGATCCGCTGCCGCTGGCCGCCGGAGAACTCGTGGGGGAAGCGGTTCAGGTACTCGCTGCCCATGCCGACCATGGTCAGCGCCTCGGTTGCCCGGGAGGTCCGCTCGGCGCGGCTTTTCACTCCCTGGGCCCGCAGCGGCGCGGCGACGATGTCAACGATCCGGCGCCGCGGGTTGAGCGAGGCCTGGGGATCCTGAAAGACCATCGCCAGGTCGCGCCGAAGTGGCCGCATCCGCCGGGCCGGGAGGTGGGCGATGTCGGTGCCGTCGAGCAAGATCCGGCCCGCGGTCGGCTCGTGCACGCGGACCAGGCAGCGGGCCAGGGTCGACTTGCCGCAACCCGACTCGCCGACCAGGCCGAGGGTCTCGCCGTCGTTGACCGTCAGCGACACACCGTCCACCGCATGCAGGGTCCGGCGATGTCCGCGGGACCGGACCGGAAACGTCATCTCCAGGTCTTCCACTTCAAGCAGTGGCACGAGAACCGGACGCCTCCTTCCTGGTCTCGTCATCCAGCCAGCAGGCGAAGCGATGGGCCGGGTCGTGGGCGCTGCGCAGGGCGGGATCCTCGGCACAGCGGGCATGCGCCCAGGCACAGCGCTCGCGGAAGGCGCAGCCACCGTCGATCCCGACCATCGACGGGGGCTGGCCGGGGATCGGGTTGAGCCGATCGCCCCGCTCGCCTTCCAGGCTGGGAGCCGAGTCGAGCAGCCCCCAGGTGTACGGATGCTGGGGCGCAGCGAAAAGCTCCCGCACCGGTGCCTCCTCGACAACCCGGCCCGCGTACATCACCGCCACCCGGTCGGCCATCTTCGCGATCACCCCGAGGTCATGCGAGATCATCACGGTGGCGGTTCCGCGCCGCTGCTGCAGGCGCCGGATCAAGCGCAGGATCTGTGCCTGGATGGTCACGTCGAGCGCGGTGGTCGGCTCGTCGGCGATCAGCACCTCCGGCTCGCAGGCCAGGGCCATCGCGATCATCACCCGCTGACGCATCCCTCCCGAGAGTTGATGCGGGTAGGCCCGCGCCCGGTCGGCCGGATCGGGGATCCCGACTTCGGCCATCATCTGCACCGCCCGCTCCTTGGACTCCGACCTGGAGACGTCGAGGTGGGCGCGGATCACCTCGGCGATCAGCCCGCCGACCGTATGCACCGGGGTCAGCGAGGTCATCGGATCCTGGAAGATCATCGCGATCCCGGCGCCACGCATCCGCCGCATGCGCTCGGAGTCGAACTCGAGAACCTGCTCGCCGCGGAAGCGGATCGATCCGGACACGTCGATGTCCTCGTTCTCGGCGGTCAGGCCCATCAAGGACATCGCGGTCACCGACTTGCCGGAGCCGGACTCCCCGACGATCCCGAGCACTTCACCCGGGGCGAGCTCGAAAGAGACCCCGCGGACCGCCTCGGCCACGCCGTCGTCGGTGTGGATCGCGACCTTCAGGTTCTCGACCGAAAGCAGCGGGGCATCCTCGGTGGGGGTGGCGGGGCTGGATGTGACGCTCGCGGGTTCAGGCATCTCTCGTCCTCGGGTCGAGCCAGGCGTAGGCGATGTCCACCACGGCGTTGAAGACCACCACGAAGAAGGCGCCGTAGAGGGTGAGGGCCATCAGTGGCGGCAGGTCGAGGTGGGCGACCGAGGACTGGGCGTACTGGCCCACGCCCTGCAGGCCGAAGATCGGCTCGACCAGGATGACCAGCCCACCGACCGCCGCACCGAAGTCGAGGCCGAAGAGCGCGACCACCGGGATCAGGCTGGTCCGCAGCGTGTGGCGAAACAGCACCCGCCGACGGGAGAGGCCCATCGCGGTCGCGGTCCTCACGTAGTCGGCCGACGAGGTCTCGAGCAGGGAGTTGCGCACCACCCTGGCGTAGAAGCCGATCGAGACGATCGAGAGCGTGATCCAGGGCAGGATCAGGTGACGGACCCACTCGACCGGGTCGCTGATCGGTGAGTAGCCACCGGCGGGAAACCAAGACAGCACGGGCAGTTCGCGGTACTTGAAGGTGATCAGGTAGAGCAGTACCGCGCCGAGCCAGAAGATCGGCATCGATATGCCGGTCATGGCAAGGATCGTCATCACCCGGTCCGTCCAGCCACCCTGGTTGAGTCCCGAGGCCACCCCCATCGCGATCCCGAACAGCAGCCAGAGCGCCGCCGCCCCGATCGCCAGTGAGAGGGTGCGAGGGATGCCGCGGGCGATGGTCGGCAGCACCTCGGTCTGATCCTGGTAGGAGATCAGGTCACGCTTCACGAAGAGGTGGTCCATCATCGCCAGGTACTGCTTGTAGAGGGGCTGGTCGAAGCCCCAGTCCTTGTTGATGTTGGCGATCGCCTGCTTGGTCGGATGCCGCCCGGCCATCCGCAGGGCCGGGTCGCCGCCCGGGATCACGTTGAAGATGATGAAAGTGATCACCGAGACCGCGAAGAGCACCGCGACCAGCCCGACTATCCGCTTGGCCAAGAAGATGATCATGTCGCCTCGACTTCGGTCTCGGCCACCGCGCCGCGCGGGTCGGTGGAGAAGCGCGCCCGATGGCGGGCATGCGGATCCAGGGCATCGCGGAGCCCGTCACCGAAGACGTTGAGAGAGACGGCGGTGAGTACGATCGCGATGCCCGGCGCGAGGGTCAGCCAGGGCGCGGTCACCATCTGCGTGTAGCCCTGCTGGATGATGTTCCCCCAGGAGGGCGTCAGCAGCGGCACTCCGACCCCCAGGAACGAGAGGCCCGCCTCGATCAGGATGTTGGTGGCGACGATCAGCGTGAAGAGCACCACCGCGGTCGGCAGCACATTGGGCAGGATCTCGCTGAACATCACCCGGGTGGACCGCGTGCCGTGGCTGATCGCCGCCTCGACGAACTCGGTCCGTCTCAAGGCCAGCACCTCACCCCGGATCGGCCGGGCGATATAGGGGATGTAGACCACCGCGATGACCAGGATCGGGATCAGCAACGAGGACGACTCGATGTGGATCGGCCCGATGTCGGCACCGCCGACGACCAGCGCCGTGGCCAGCGCCACGGCCAGCAGGTAGACCGGGAAGGACCAGATCAGGTCGAGCAACCAGCGGATCGTCCCGTCGGCCGCGCCGCCGAAGAAGCCGGCCGGCAGGGCCAGCAACAACCCGAACAGGGTGCAGATCAGGGCCGACGTGATCCCGATCATGATCGAGGCCCGCCCCCCGTAGAGCACCCTCAGCAGCAGGTCCCGGCCGTTGGCATCGGCACCGAGCGGATACTCGGACCGCAAGCCGGGGCCGATCGGGGTGCCGTCATAACGGACGATCGGTGTCGGCTTGCCGTTCACCTCGATCTTCCCCTGGATGTTCTGGAAGTCGGGACCGTGATGCGCGATGTGCCGCGAGTAGAGCGAAGCGCCCGGGTAACAGAGCAGCAGGATCGCGAAGAAGATGCCCAGCGCCGTCATCGCCGTGCGGTTGCGGCGAAGGCGGCGCCAGGCCAGGGTCCACTGGCCGGGGGGTCCTTTGGCCCCCCGGCCAGTGGGAGGTGACGTCCTGCCCTGGCCGCTCACGTCCCGATCGGCCCTCCTACTTCTCCAGCCACATGGACGGGAAGAGCTCGAAGTAGGTCGGATTGAAGACCAGGCCCCGCAGGTTCGGGCCGTTGAACTTCGGGTAGCTGGCGTTCAGGAACGGCACCAGCGGCGCGTTCTGCTTCATGTACTCGCTGTCCAGCTCGGCCCACATCCGGTCGCGGGCATCACCCAGCGGCATGCGGTTGGCCTTCTCGATCTGGGCGTTGAGCGCAGGGACGTCGGCGTTGGCCTGGTTGTTGTTGCCGATGCTGACGATGTTGTTCCCGTTCAGCAGGGTGTCGATGAAGTTGCCCGCCTCAGGGTAGTCCTGGCTCCAGTCGTTGATGCCGATCTGGGGATCGGTCTTCTGGTTGGAGATCGTGTCGTCGTAGATCGACTGATCGAGCACCCTCACGGTGGCATTCAGTCCGATCTGGTTCAGGACCGAGGCCATGTACTGGGTGGCCTTGGGGAACGGCTCCTGGTTGCGGGTCCAAACCGAGACGTCGGTCCCCTCGACGCCGGCCTGCTTGATCAGCTGCTTGGCCTTGGCCAGGTCGTATGGGTAGTACTCGTGCTTCTTGTAGGCCGGCTTCAGGGGTGGCGGCACGATGTTCTCGGTCGGCTCACCTTGCCCACCGAAGATCTTGACCAGCGCGTCGCGGTCGGTCGCGTAGTTCACGGCCTGCCGCACCCTCAGGTCATCGAAGGGCGCCTTGCGCTCGTTCATGAAGAAGTAGGTGATGTTGTTGCGCTGGTAGTCGTTGACCTGGTCCCCGTACTGGGCCTTGAGCTGGGTCAGGCGGGCCGGCGGCACCGCGGTGAAGTACCAGTCGAGATCCCCGTTGACCGTCATGTTGACCGCCGCGTCCGGGTCGACCCCGATCGCGATGTCGATGCCGTCCAAGTGGCCGTTGGGGCTCTGGTCGGTCCACTCCTTGAACGAGGGATTGCGTCGCAGCTGCAGCTTCTGCTTCGGCGTGTAGCTGGTCACCATGTAGGGGCCGGTCGCCACTCGCGCATCGGGGACCGACGAGATGTCCTTGTCCGGGGTCCCCTTCGGCAGCGCATAGGCAAAGGGAATCGCCATGAACATCGGGAAGGTGCCGTCGGCTTCGGTCAGCTTGAAGGTGATCGTGCCCTTCTTGTCGTCGGCGATGATCCCGGAGATGCCGCCCTTGCGGGTCTTCGCGTACTCGTCGGCACCGACGATCCCCTTGTAGAAGGCGAGGCCGCCGGAGTTGACCCGGAACAGACGCTCGATCGAGAACTTGAAATCGGAGGGCTTGACGTCGCGGTTGACCGGGGGCGAGAACTTGACCCCGCGCCGGACCTTGAACGTATAGGTCTTGCCGTCGTCGCTGATCTTGGGCAGCGCCTCGGCGATGTCGGGCACGACCTTGTTGCCCTCGGCGCCAGAAGCCTTCTTCAGCGAGAGCAGCCCGTTGTTGGTGGCCTCGAGGATCTGCCAGCCCTCGCTGGTGTAACTCAGGGCGGGATCGATGTGGTCGGGGTTGTCGTTGATCGCCGCCCGGAGGATCCCTCCGTCGACCGGCGTGCCTTCGTCACCGCCGCCACCGCCGCTCGAGCTGGACGACCCCCCGCAACCGGCCAGCAGGCCGATCACGAGGATCCCCAAGAGGGCTGGGAAAACCATCACTTTGCTACGCATGCCTAACACCTTTCTCTCCACTGTTTTCCGTTTGGCACGGAATCTCTCCTCCAGGCACTGCTACCTCACTCCTCCCACCGGTCCGACCTCGCCTCTTTCGATGGCATCGGCCACGATCGGCATCACTTCTCGCGCCACGGCGAGGACTTCGTCCGTGTCGGCCCCGGTGTGAGCACCGGAACTGAGAAAAAGTCCTTCCTGCGGCGGCTGCAACAGCACGCCGCGGTCCAGCATCTCCCGCTGCAAGGTCGGGAAGGGGCTGGCCGCGACCAGCTCCTGGGCGTGACGGTACGAACGGGGCGGCTCGTCGCTCAGCCAGAGCTGGAACATCGATCCGACCCCGGTCCAGTGCGCGTTCACGCCGGCATCTCGCGCGGCTGACACCAGTCCCTCGGCGAGCCGCTCGCCGTTGGCGACCAGCTCCTCGTAGAACCCTGCCCGGCCGGTTTCCGCCATCGTCGCGATCACCGCGGCACAGGCCACAGCGTTCGAGTTGTAAGTCCCGCCGTGCATCGTCTTTCCCTCGGTGACCACTTCCATCGCTTCGGCGGTGCCGCCGATCGCCGCCACCGGGAAACCGGCGGCGAGTGCCTTGGCCATGACCGTCAGGTCCGGCTCGACCCCGAGCAGCCTCTGGGCCCCGCCGGGGCCGACCCGCAGCCCGGTCAGGACCTCGTCGAAGATCAGGCGACTGCCGTTGTCCCGGGTCACCTCGCGCAGCTTCTCAAGCCACCCTTCCGGAGGCATCATCCCGCCGCAGTTGCCGAGGATCGGCTCCAGGATGACTCCGGCGATGTCGTCGCCATGTCGGTCGAAGGCCTTCTCCAGCGCTTCGACGTCGCCCCAGGGCAGGACCAGCAGTGACTCGCCGACTTCGGGCGGGATGCCGGTCGTCGCCGGGGTCACGGCCGGGGCGTCGGCCGGGCCGGCTTCCGCCAGCGAGGGATGGGCCGACCAGTGGATCGCGTCTGACCAACCGTGGTAGTGGCCCTCGAAGCGCACGATCAGGTTGCGTCCGGTTCCGGCCCGCGCGAAGCGCAGCGCGTACATGACGCACTCGGTGCCGGACTGGCCGAAGCGCAGCACCTCGACCGAAGGCATGCGCGCGGCCACGGCCGTGGCCGCCTCTCCCTCGAGGTCGGTGGCCAGGGCGAAGAGCGAGCCCCGCTGGTTGATCGTCTCGGTGACCGCGTCGATCACCGGCTGGGGACGATGGCCGAGGATCAGCGGCCCCTGCCCCATCTGGTAGTCGATGTACTCGTTCCCGTCGACGTCGGTCAGGCGGGAGCCGTGCCCTTCGGCGACGAAGACCGGGCTCGGCAACCAGCCGGAGCGGGTCGAGCGGGTGCCCGATCCGACCCCGTCGACGAGATGCGCCTTGGCCTTTTCGAGCAGTCGCTCCGACTCGGTCGTTTTGCGCCGTGTGTCCATATCCGTCATGACTTCACCTCACTGAATGGTTTGAGTTCGCCCCATGCGCCTTGACGCGCACAAACTGCCGCGGCCGCCAGGGTGGCGGCTCTCATCGAACCGTCCAGCGACTCCTCTCCCAGCCGGGCGACGATGAAGGCCGCGATGAAGGCGTCGCCGGCACCCAGCGTGTCCACCACCTCGGCCGCGGCCGTCGGTTCGTGGCGACTGCCGCCGGCCGAGAAGGCCAGGGAACCGTTCTCGCCGATCGTCACGACGACGAGGGTGGCACCAGCGGCCAGCGCCTTGGTACCGATCCGCTCGGCTTGGTCCCGGTCCCGCGCCGAGAAGAACGCGACCTCGGGCGCGACTCCCGGGGATGAATCCTCGAAGGCCTCACAATCGGTGCCGAAATCGATCGAGACGCGGACCCCCGCGGCGACCAAGTTTTCGACGACGGGGCCACATTCCGGGAGCCGCGCGATGTGGACCCAGTCGTAGTCTCGAAGCTCCTCGATGTCGCTCTCGGTGACGCGGTAGTCGAGCGAGGCCCCGTAGTCCTCCGAAACGAAGGAGCGTTCACCGCGCCGGTCGAGCTCGACCGTGGTGACGCCGGTGCGGCCGGATACAACCCTGATCCGCTCGATGTCCACCCCGGCCTGCTTGGCCGCATCGATCAGGAAGCGACCTTCTTCGTCGTCGCCGATCGCTCCGAAGTACGCGCTCTGCTGCCCGGCGAGCGCGACCAGCGCGGCCACGTTCAACGCGTTGCCGCCCGGAAAGCGGGCCGGGCCCGCGTGGAGATAGAGGTCGACGCAATTGTCGCCGACTCCGGCAACGCGAACTCTTTTTGAGCTTCTGTCCGGGGCTAGATTGATAGCGCTCTCCTCAACTTTGTGAGAACGCTATCACCAATTTGTGAAAATGGCTATTCTTCTTGCCGTGGGTCTGACCGTCTCCGATATCGCCTCGGCCGCCGGCGTCTCCCAGGCAACCGCGGCCCGGGCGCTCGGCAACTACGGATCGGTCAGCGACGGCGCCCGCGAGAAGGTGCTCGAAGCCGCCAACCGGCTGGGCTACCGCCGCAACGAGCTGGCCGCCGCCCTGGTCGCCGGATCAACCCAGACGATCGGCCTGGTCGTCGGTGACATCGAGAACCCGTTCTTCGCCACGGTCGCCCGCGGGGTCGCCGACGCGGTGGAGGTGGAGGGCCACACCCTTCTGCTGGCCAACTCGGACGAAGACCTCGAGCGTGAGCGCCACGCCGTCGAGGCACTCCGCTCGCGCCAGGTCGACGGCCTGATCGTCGCCAGCTCCTCGGTCGAGGACATCTCCCTCCTCGAATCGGCCTCCGCCTCGGGCACGCCCGTGGTGCTGATCGACCGACCCATGCCCGACGCGAAGCTGGACACGGTCACGGTCGAGAACGAGGCCGGCGCCGAAGCCGCGGTGGCCCACCTGATCGAGGTCGGCCATCGCCGGATCGGGGTCGTCACGGACCGGCCCGAAATCGCCTCCACGGGCGAGCGGCTGGACGGGTACCGGGCCGCCCTCGACCAGGCCGGCCTGGAGTTCGACGAGGAGCTGGTGGTCGAGGGCGGACCGAGTCAGGAAGACGGGCGGCGTGGAGCGCTGAAGCTGCTCGACCGGGCGGATCGTCCGACCGCGCTCTTCACGGCTTCGAACCTCGCCACCTATGGCGCCCTCTCGGCGATCGCCTCCTTGGGGCTCACGATCCCGGATGACGTGGCGCTGATCGGCTTTGACGACTTTCCCCTGGCCGAGGTGCTGGCCCCACCGATCTCCGTGGTCTCGCAGCCGGTGAGCCAGATCGGGCAAGAGGCCGGCCGGCTCCTGCTCGAACGCCTGGCGGGCGAGCAGGGACCGCCGCGACGGGTCCGCCTGAAGACCGCGCTGACGGTCCGCGGCTCGAGTGGGGGGCCGCGCTCATGAGTGGGATCGAAGACAGCGTGGTGGCACCGTTGCTGGAGCGCTTGGTCGCCTGCGACTCGACCAACCCCGACCTCGTGCCCGGCGGGGCCGGCGAGGCCGGGGTGGCGGCGATCGTGGCGGCCGAGTTGGAGGCTGCCGGCTTCGAGGTCGAGTTGAAGGACGTCCTGCCGGGAAGGCCCAACGTGGTCGGCCGCCTGCCCGGGACCGGGGGCGGGCGTTCGTTGCTCTTCTGTTCGCATACCGATGTGGTCGCGGCCGGGCCGGAGGGATTCCAGCCCCGGATCGAGGACGGGCGGATGCTGGGCCGCGGCGTCAACGACATGAAGGGCGGCCTGGCCGCCAGCCTGGTCGCCGCGCGGCGGATCGCCGAGGGCGGTCCCCTGGCCGGCGACCTGATCGTGGCCGGGGTGATCGACGAGGAGTACAAGTCGGCCGGCGCGATCGCGCTGGCCGAGGCGATCTCGCCCGACGCCGCGATCCTGCCCGAGCAGAGCAACCTTGAACTGATCACCGCCCACGGCGGCTTTGCCTGGTTCGAGCTGGTCAGCCACGGGGTCGAATCCGCCGGCATCGAACCCGACACCGGCATCGACTCGATCTCCCTGCTGGGCCCGGTGCTGGACGGGATCGCCGCACTCGACCGCGAGCTGGCCGGCCGCGAGCCGGCTGCCTACGGCCGGCCCTCGGTCCACGCCTCGACGATCAGCGGGGGCAGCCAGTACCCGGCCTATCCGGAGCGCACGACCCTCGGCATCGAGCGCTGCCTGGTGCCGGGCGAGACCTGGTCCGGCGCGAAGGCCGAGATCGAAGCGATGATGGCCGCTGCCCAGGGGGCGGATGAACGCTTCCGGGCCGATCTCGAGATGATCGTCGGCCGCAACCCGGTCGAGCTGGACGAGGACGAGCCGATCATCGAAGCGCTCGCCCTGGCCACCTCGGAGCGCCTTGGCCGGCCGGCGGTCCGCCGTGGCGACATGGGCTGGATGGACTCGGGAATCCTCGCCGAGGCGGGTGTGCCCTGCGTCGTCTTCGGGCCGACCGGCACCCTGGAGCACACACCCGACGAGTGGGTGGACATCGCCTCCCTCGACCTCTGCGCCGAGATCCTCGAAGCCACCGCCCGGAAGTTCTGCGGCTGATGGAGAGACCGGCCTCGCACTCGGAGTTGGCCGAGCTGAGCCCGGGACTGCGACCCGGCCCGGACGGCCGCCTCGCCTTCGGCGGCTGTGCGCTGGCCGACCTGGCCGCCGAGTTCGGCACGGCAGCGATCCTGGTCGACGTCGCAACCCTCCGCTCGACCGCCGAGCGTTACGTCGAGGCCACCACCGCGATCCGGCCGAACAGCCGGGTGCACTTCGCCACCAAGGCCTTCCCCGTGCCGGCGGTCGTCGGGCTGATGGCGGAAGCCGGTCTCTACTGTGACGTGGCTTCGGCCGGCGAGCTGGCGATCGCCCTGGCCGGCGGCATGCCGGCCGAACGCATCCTGCTGCATGGCAATGCCAAGACCGACCTTGACATCGGCGCCGCACTCGAGGCCGGGATCGGCCTGATCGTGATCGACTCGTTCGACGACATCGATCGGATCGAGCGGCTGGCCGAGCGCCCCCAGCCGGTGATCGTGCGAATCAACCCGGGCGTGCTGGCCCCGACCCACGAGGCGATGGCCACCGGACACGGCGAGTCGAAGTTCGGGATTCCGAACGGGCAAGTCGAGGCCGCGATCGCGCGCGCCGCGGCCTCACCGAAGATGGAGATGCTGGGCCTCCACGTCCACATCGGCTCTCAGATACTCGAGTTGGAGCCGTTCGTCGAGTCGGTCGAGCGGATCGCGGCGCTTGGCACGTTCGATCTGTACGACCTCGGCGGCGGCCTCGGATCGCGCTATGCGATGGACGAGCCGGTGGCCCCCTCGATCGAGGACTATGCCGAGGCGTTGTTCGGCGCGGCGGCCGTCCACCTGCCCGACGAGAGCGTCGTGGCGATCGAACCCGGCCGCTCTACCGTCGCACCGGCCGGGATCAGCCTCTACTCGGTGGTCGGGGTGAAACGGGGCGATCGCACCTTCGTGGCAATCGACGGGGGCATGGGCGACAACATGGAGACCGCGCTCTACGGGACGCGCTTCTGGCCGGCCATCGTCGACAAGGACGGCGGCCCGGAACGCTGCGACGTGGTCGGCCATCACTGCGAAACCGGTGACCGGCTGGCGACGGATGCCTGGCTGTCCTCGCCGGAGGTCGGCGACCTGCTGGTGATCCCCGTGACCGGCGCCTACTGCCACTCGATGGCCAACAACTACAACGCGATGCCCCGGCCACCGGTGATCTTCGTGGAGGACGGCGACGCCCGGGTCGCGATACGGCGGGAGACGATCGCCGACCTGCTGGGCCGGGCAACCTGAACCGATGGACGAGCGGGAGATCGCAGCGCTGCTGGCTGAGCTGGTCGCCTGTGATTCGACCAACCCGGAGCTGGTCCCGGGCGGAGCCGGCGAGGCCGCCCACGCCGCCCTGGTCGCCGACCGGATGGAGCGGCTCGGCTTCCGGGTGGAAGTGGCCGATGTCGCTCCGGGCCGGCCCAACGTGGTTGCCACGCTGCCCGGCACCGGGGACGGTCGCCGCCTGATGATCTGCGGGCACGGCGACGTGGTGGGCGCCGCGCCCGAAGCCTTTCGGCCGCGGATCGACGGCGACCGGATGCGGGGACGGGGCACGATCGACATGAAGGGCGGCCTGGTCGCCGGCATGGCGGCCGCGGCCAGGATCGCCGCCGCCGGCCCGCTGGCCGGTGACCTGATCCTCGCCGTCGTGGCCGACGAAGAGTTCCGGAGCGCCGGGGCCGAGGCGCTCGTCGCCGAACAGAAGGCGGACGGTGCGATCCTGCCCGAGCAGACCGACCTGGACCTGGTCATCGAACACGGCGGCTTCGCCTGGTTCGAGATCACCTGCCATGGGGTCGAGGCCGCCGGCGACGACCCCGAGGGCGGAGTCGATGCGATCGCGCACCTCGGCCGCACGCTCGACGGCCTGCTCGCCCTCGACCGAGAGTTGGCGGAGAGGCCGGCGGCGCCCTACGGGCGTCCCTGCCTCCACGCCGGGATGCTCTCGGGAGGGACCCAGCTCTCCGCCTACCCGGCCGAGGCCCGGGTCGGCATCGAGCGCTGCACCGTACCCGGCGAAACCTGGCAGCAAGCCCAGCGGGAGCTCGAGGCGCTGATCGACCAGGCCAGCCCGGGGGATCCCCGAGCCGGCCTCACCTTGAGCACGCTGCTCGGGCGGGACCCGGTCCGCCTCGACGCCGGCGAGCCCGTGGTCGAGAAACTGGCCGAATCGGTCGCGTCCGTACTCGGTCGGGCTCCGGTCCTGCGCGGTGACATGGGGTGGATGGACTCCGGCGTGCTGACCCCGGCCGGGATCCCCTGCGTCGCCTTCGGCCCGATCGGCGGCGGCGAGCACACGCCGGACGAGTGGGTGGATCTCCCTTCGGTCGCCGCCTGTGCCGCCGTGCTCGAGGAGACCGCGCGCCGTTTCTGTTCCTGAGCCGCGGCTGCCATAGGCTGAGGGGCATGTCGGAGGGTTTCATCCATGTCTTCGAGCCGGGAGATCCGGGTCGGACCCTGCTGCTGCTCCACGGAACCGGCGGCGACGAGAACGATCTCGTCTCGCTGGGCCGGCAACTGGCTCCGGGGGCGGGGATCATCAGCCCTCGCGGCAAGGTGGTGGAGAACGGCATGCCGAGGTTCTTCCGGCGCCTCGCGGTCGGGCAACTGGACATCCCGGACCTTCTGGCCCGAACCGACGAACTGGCCGACTGGGTGGCCACCGCCGCTTCCGACTACGGCTTCGATCCGGCCGGGCTGATCGGCATCGGGCTCTCGAACGGGGCCAACATCGCCGCCAGCATGCTCTTCCGGCGGCCGGGGCTCCTCGCCGGCGCGGCCCTGCTGAGGCCGATGCTGCCGTACGACCCGCCCGATGATCTCGACCTGGCCGGGGCACCGGTGCTGGTCGCCTCCGGCGGCCGTGACCAGTTCGTGCCGGCGGCGGAAAGCGAGCAACTCGCCCGCCAGCTGGAGAGCCACGGCGCGAAGGTGGAATACGCCTTCGATCCCAACGCCGGCCACGGCTTGACCCAGGATGACTTGAAGGCCGCCTTTCGCTGGCTGCAAGGCTTGAAGCCGGCGGCCGGCGATCAATCACCATAATGTCGATCAGCTTTATAGATTATTTGGCTCCGCCCGCGGGACCGACCCACATGACACCAACAGGAGAAAAATGAGCGACGAAGAGAAGCAGTACGGCCCCGAGACCAACGCGATCCGGGCCGGTCACAACCCCGACCCCGCGACCAACGCGCTGGCGGTCCCGATCTACCAGACGGTCGCCTACGAGTTCGATGACGCCCAGCACGCACAGGACCTGTTCGCGCTGGCCGAGCCGGGCAACATCTACACCCGGATCATGAACCCGACCTGGAACGTGCTCGAGGAGCGGCTCGCCGCGCTCCAGGGCGGGATCGCATCCCTGGTCCTGGCTTCCGGCCAGGCGGCGGTTCTCTACTCGGTGCTGAACGTGACCCGGGCCGGGGACAACATCATCTCGACCTCGACCATCTACGGCGGCACCTACAACCTGTTCGCCCACACCCTCCCGCAGTACGGGATCGAGGTCCGCTTCGCCGACCCCGACGATCCGGCGAAGGTGGCCGAACTGACCGACGAGAACACCCGCCTGGTCTTCGGCGAAGTGATCGGCAACCCGAAGCTGAACGTGCTCGACGTCGAGGCCTGGGCCGACGCCGCCCACGCCCAGGGCCTGCCGCTGGTCGTCGACAACACCGTTCCTACGCCGGTACTGGCCGACGTGTTCGGGCTGGGCGCCGACATCGCCGTGCACTCGGCGACCAAGTTCATCGGTGGCCTCGGCACCACGCTCGGCGGCGTGATCATCGACTCCGGCAACTTCGACTGGGTCGCAAACGGCGAGCGTTTCCCCGGCCTGACCCAGCCCGATCCCTCGTACCACGGGGTCGTCTGGAGTGACGCGCTCGGCCCGGCCGCCTACGTCGGCCGTGCCCGCACCGTGCTGCTCCGCAACATGGGCGCGGCCCTCTCGCCGTTCAACGCGTTCATCCTGCTCCAGGGCATCCAGACCCTGCCGATCCGGATGGAGCGCCACAGCGAGAACGCCCTGGCGATCGCCAAGCACCTCAAGGACCATGCCGGCGTCACCTGGGTCTCCTACCCGGGCCTAGAAGGCAGCCCCGGCTACGAGACCGGCAAGAAGGTGCTGCCGAACGGCGGCAGCGCCCTGGTCGCTTTCGGGATCGAGGGTGGCCGCGACGCCGGCCGCAAGTTCATCGACTCGCTGGAGATGTTCTCCCACGTGGCCAACATCGGCGACGCCAAGTCGCTGGCGATCCACCCGGCGACCACCACCCACTCGCAGCTCAACGACGAGGAGCTCGAGAGCGCCGGGGTCAGCCCGGACATGGTCCGCCTCTCGGTCGGCATCGAGTCGCTCGAGGACATCAAGGCCGACATCGACCAGGCGCTGGCCAAGGCGTCGTAGATGCTGGACGGGTCCGCCCGTAACGCATTGTTGCCCGACGGGGAGCCGTCCGGCGTCGGCATCGTCGAGACCAAGCGGGCGGTCGTCTTCGAAGGCGACCGCCCGCTGACCCTCGCCTCCGGCGCCACCCTGCCGGAGGTCGAGGTCGCCTACGAGACCTACGGCGAGCTCAACGCCGAGAAGTCGAACGCGGTCTTCATCTGCCACGCCCTCTCCGGCGACGCCCACGCGGCCGGGGTCCACCAGGGCGATGATCCGAACCGGCCCGGCTGGTGGGACAACATCGTCGGCCCCGGCCGGGCGCTGGACACCGACCGCTTCTTCGTGATCTGCGCCAACGTGCTCGGTGGCTGCAAGGGGACCACCGGGCCGAGCTCGATCGACCCGGCCAGCGGCAAGCCCTACGGCCTCCGCTTCCCGCTGGTCCAGGTCCGTGACCTGGTCGAGACCCACCGGGCCCTGCTTCGTGAACTCGGGATCGAGCGGCTGCTGGCCGCGGTCGGCGGCTCGCTCGGCGGCATGCAGGCGCTGCAGTGGGCGATCGACCACCCGACCGAGGTCGACGGGGCCGCGATCATCGCCGCCTCGGCCCGGCTATCGGCCCAGAACATCGCCTTCTCCGCGGTCGCCCGGGAGGCGATCATGCGCGACCCCGATTTCGCCGGCGGCGACTACTACGAGAACGAGCGCCGACCCGATGCCGGGCTCGCCCTGGCCCGGATGATCGGCCACATCACCTACCTTTCCGAGGAGTCGATGCGGGAGAAGTTCGGCCGCCGGATCCAGGATGCGGAGGTACCTCGCTTCGGCTTCGACGTCGACTTCCAGGTCGAGAGCTACCTCCATTACCAGGGCCAGTCCTTCGTCGGCCGCTTCGACGCCAACACCTACCTCTACATGGGCCGGACCATGGATTACTTCGATCCCTTCGAAGACCGGGTCCACGTCCAGCAGCAGATCGCGCAGGGCGAAACCAGCTTCCTGGTCGTCTCCTTCGACTCCGACTGGCGCTTCTCGACCGAGCACGCGCGGGTCTTGGCCAGCGAACTGCGCGGAGCCGGCGCGCCGGTCACCTTCCAGGAGATCTCCTCCCCCCATGGCCACGACTCCTTCCTCTTCCCCGACCCGGCCGAGTACCACCGGACGGTGGCCGGCTACCTCGATCGCCTCGCCACCCAGAAGGGCATCCGGCCCCGCCAGGGCTTGGCCACCGCGGGAGGCCCGGGTTGAGGCCGGACCTCGACATCCTCGCCGGGCTGGTCGGCTCCGGCCAGCGGGTGCTCGACCTCGGCTGCGGCGACGGTGCCCTGTTGGAGAACCTGATCAGTGAACGGGACTGCTCCGGGCTGGGCGTCGAACGGGAGCTCGACGACTTCCACGCCTGCATCGCCCGGGGCGTGCCGGTGACCCAGGGCGACCTGGAAGAGGAGCTGCCCCGGTTCGGGGCCGGTGACTTCGACGTCGCGGTGCTTTCGCTGACCCTGCAGGCGGTCAGCCGGCCGGACCGGGTGCTGACCGAGATGAAGCGGGTCGCGCCCCGGCTGGTCGTCTCGCTGCCGAACTTCGCCCATTGGCGGCTCCGGGCCACGGTCGCGCTGCGGGGCCGCATGCCGGTCACCGACGCCCTCCCATACCAGTGGTTCGACACCCCGAACATCCACCTCTGCACGATCGTCGATTTCGAAGAGCTGGCGACCGGGCTCGACCTCGGGATCGAGCGCCGCATCCTGATCGACGCCAACGGCCGCCACGCCCCGAAGCTCACCAACCGCGCCCCGAACCTCCTCGCCGAACGCGCCGTCTACTCCCTCACGGCCTGACTTTCCTCACAAGTCCGTGACAGATGTGTGACGGAATAGCGACAAAACGGCGCAAATCACTTGATCTCGTAAACCCATCCCTTACGCTGAAATCAGCGGAGGGTGAAGCTGCCAGGTGGTGGCGAGCGCTTGAAACACGTGAGTCCGAGCTAGCCGTTCGGATGGGGTTCGAGTCCCCCGCCCTCCGCCATAAATTCGCTGGGCCGAAGAACGTCAGGCGAGCAACGTTTCAAGCAAACCGCGGGTGGCTCCCGCCCTGTGGCATCTTCGGTCCCAGCATTCTGCTTGGTACTATTCAGATACGTGTTTCAAGCGTTCGGGAGTAGCTCTCCCGTCACCTTCAGAAAGACCCGCTCCGGCGGGTCTTTCTCATTTCACAGCCTCAACGCGTTGCTTGGCCCGAATCGGTTCGGGTACCGATCGGGGTGCGTTCGGCCGGATCCCAGCGGCTTTCACCTTCTTCGGTTCCCGCTCGGGTGTAAAAGACCAACCGCCTCGGCGGAGCAAGGCGTCCGGCCCTCCGCCCCCTCAGACCGCGGTGACGCTCGTGCCAACTCCGCGGATCACTCGGCGACCACGAGCACCTGGGGCGCGGCCTCCTTCATCTGGCTGCGCAGCCATTTCAGTTGAGTTGCCGTTTCCTGCTCGCAATCGGAGGTCACGGCGAGCAGCTCCGGGTCGCGTGCGCCCTGCGCCGCCTGCGTGACCACGGTCCAGGCCATGTCGACCTCGGCGGCGATCAGGTAGAGGTCATGCAGATCGCGGAGCATGCCCAGCGGACCCTGGCGGCTGCCCTGGAAAAGGTCACTATGCAGGCGTTCCGGCTCCTCCGGCAGATCCTCTCCGTAACGATCGACGAACGGCTCGAGCCGGGACACGTGCTGGTCGCACTGGTCGGCCAACCGGCCGGCGGTGAAGTGGATCGCCGCCTCGGCCGAATGCTCACTGGCAACTTCGCGAAAGGCCTCGGCGAGCAGCGACTGGCTGCGGCTGATCAGCCCGATGTAGTGGCCGAGGTTCACGCGGCACCGACTCGTTCGACCCGGACCGCGGTGACCTTGAACACCGGCTGCTTCGACACCGGGTCCCAGGCGGTGACGGTCAGGTTGTTCGCGGTCCGGTCCGTTTCGCCTTCGCGGTCCCAGCTGCCGTAGTGGAACGGCAGGAAGACCTGGCCCGACCGGATCCCGTTGATCCTTGCGGGGGCGAAGACCTCGCCCCGCGGCGAGGAGACGCGCACCATGTCCCCTTCGCCGATCCGCAGGTCAGCGGCGTCGTCGGGGCCGATCTCGAGCCAGACGTCCGCTGCCGCATCATTCAGCTGGGGGGCGCGGGCCGTCTTGGTCCGAGTGTGGAATTGATAGACGGTGCGCCCGGTGGTGAGCAGCAAGGGGTACTCCTCGGATGTCACCTCGGGCGAAGGCTCGTAGTCGGCCGCGTGCAGGAAAGCCCGGCCGGCCGGTTCCTTGGCCCGGTACTCCTCTTCGCTCTGCACCGCGCCGGTGGCGAGATCGTGCCCGAAGGTCTCCGCGTAGTCGGGATCGGTCGAGAAGACGCCATCGACGTAGAGCCGCTCGGTGCCTTCCGGGTTTTCCGCGTTGCATGGCCACTGGATCGGCCCGTGCCGCAGGCGTTCGTAGCTCATGCCGCTGTAGTCGCAGGGCCGTCCTCGGGTGAACTCCTGCCACGCCTTGAAGGCACCTTCTGGATCGGACCACTTGATCAGCGGATCCCCATCTCTGTCGCGAAAGTCCATGCGCCGCGCGTAGTCGAGGAAGATCTCGAGATCGGGACGGGCCTCGCCCGGCGGGTCGACCGCCTTTTCGGACAGGTGGACCGTACGGTCGACGCTGGTGAACGTCCCGGTCTTCTCACCCCAGGTGGCCGCCGGCAGGACCAGGTCCGCATACTCGACCGTCTCGTTCCGGAAGATGTCCTGGACCACCACGAAGAGGTCTTCTTTGGCCAGCGTCTTCCGTACCCGCGGCAGGTCGGGCAGGCTCACCGCCGGATTGGTCGCGCTGATCCAGAGCAGCTTGATCGAGCCCTGTTCCGCGTAGCGGAAGATCTTCATCGCGTGGGTCGGGGCAGCCCAGTGGGGGATCTTCGAAGCTTCCACGTTCCAGAGTTCGGCCAGCTCCTCGATGTGCTCCTTGTTCTCCCAGTTGCGAAGCGCCGGCAGGTCACCGTCGGCACCGGCCTCTCGGGCGTTCTGGGCGGTCGGCTGTCCGTTCATCTGGTAGAGCCCGCAACCCGGCCTGCCCAGCATTCCGCGCAGCAGGTGGATGTTGTTCACGCCGCAGGCCGCGGCCGTGGCCTGGTTCGATTGGTAGAAGCCCTGGAGGACGGTGGAAAGCAGATGCTCGGAGGTGCCGACCAACTCGGTCGCGGCCTCGATGTCGCGGGCGTCGATCCCGCAGATGCCGGCCACCTTGTCGGGGCCGTACGACTCGACGGTTGCCTCGAGTCGGTCGAAGCCCAGCGCGTGCGCCGCGATGTACTCCTCGTCGATCCAGCCATTCTTGATCAGCCCGCGCACCAGCCCGTTCATCAGGGCGACGTTGGTGCCGCTCTTGACCGCGAGGTGGATGTCCGCTTCACGGGCGACCGGGGTCGGCCGGGGATCGACCGCGAGCATGCGGGGCGGGTCGCTGCCCCTTCGCCGGTCGAGCATCCGCATCCAGAGCACGGTCTGGGTCTCGGCGACGTTGTGGCCGTAGAGGGCGATCGCGTCACAGTGGTCGACGTCCCCGTAGGAGCCGGGCTGGCCGTCAGCACCGAAGGAAGCCTTCAGCGAAGCGGCGGCGGTGGCGGTGCACAGGCGGGTGTTGCCGTCCATGTGGGGGGTTCCGATTCCCGCCTTGCCGATCACCCCGAGCGTGTAGTACGCCTCGAGGAAGAGCTGCCCGGAGGTGTAGAAGCCGAAGTGCCCCCAGCCGCCCGGTCCGGTTCCGAGCAGCTCCTTCGACCGCGCGACCAGGGTTTCCATCGCGGTCTTCCAGTCGCATTCGACCAGCTCCCCATCGCGGCGGATCAGAGGCCGGGTCAGGCGGTCACTGCTGTTGTTCGCCTGCCAGCCGAAGAGGTCCTTGGGGTCGACCCGGCCGTGGTTTACGCGGTCATCTCGTCGTCCCCGCACCCCGGCGATGTGGCCGTCCTTGACCGCGATGTCCAGTCCGTCGCCATTCGAGTGGAGGATCGACGCGGTCTGAACCCATCGGTCGACGTCTTCGGACCGGAGGTCGCCCTCGAGGAAAGTGTCGACCCGACGCGGCCAGGCCTCTCCCCTGTCGTAGGGGGTCCGTTCCCCCCAGGGATCGGCGATCCGGTCGACCATGGAGGGCCGGGTACCCGCGTCGACCCGGATCAATCACCCCCTCCAGGCGCCGCCTCGACCTCTGGCTTCGCGACTCCGGCTGGGCGCCAACTTGCATACCGAACGATCCTCAGTTTTAGAAACGGCCCGACCTGGGTATGGTGGTGACAAACCCGGGTCAGGCACCGTGTTCAGGCACAGTCCTCCCGAAACATAGGGAACACCGACCTCTTGCGGGCCTCAGGAGTCTCGTCCCCACTCGAACACCGAATGGAGAAAAGACGTGACCGCAAGTTGGCAAGGGAACTTGTCTCGATATCTGGTCGCTGCGTTGATCGCGGCGATCGCCTCACTCGTATTCTGGACCGGCACGGCCTACGCGGCCAGCGGGCAGATCAGCATCGTCGGGACGAACTCGCCCCCGAGTTCGCCACCGCAGCTATCCGGTGCGCCGACCAACTACGTGATCAACTTCACCTGTTCGGCGACCGAGGTGGAGACCTGCGGCACCAACCCGACGGTCCGCATCCCGATCGACGTCACCTCATCGTTTCCGGGTACGCCCTCGCTCAGCGACTGGACCTTTGACGTCAACAGCGGCGGCACTCCCGGCCTGATCACCGGCTGGCACCTGGACACGGTGACCAACGAGATCGTGGTCGAACTGGACCCCGACGAGATCGACCCGGGTGACTCGAAGACCTTCAACCTCTCGGTCACCCCGCCGAACGGCTACACGCCGGACGGCACCACTTGGGAGATCCAGCCGACCTTCGAGTCGTCCACCATCCCCGAGACCGAGGCGCCGGACCCGGCCCTGGGCGAGGCCCAGGCCACCGCGAACCTGGCGACCTCGAAGAACACCAACGACGGCGGCTCGGTCTACGTGGTCGGCAACCAGGTGATCTACAACATCACCGCGAGCTGCAACCCCGGGTTCCCGCGCGGAAGCCTTTACCTGACCGAGGCCAAGCTGGTCGACACGCTGCCCCCCGGCGTGACCTTCATCAGTGCCAACCCGGCCCCCACTTCGGTTGCGGGCGGCACCCTGACCTGGGACTTCACCAACCCGGGCACCATGCCTCCCGGCTGCGTACCCGGTGCCGGTGGCACCTCCAACTACCAGGTGATCGTCGAGGTCCCGACTTCGGTCCCCGACGCCACCGTGCTCCACAACTCGGTGACCCTGAGCGGCAAGGCGGTCGGCAACCCCGACGACGAGCTCAGCTCCACCGCGGCCAAGGATGTGACCGCGATCAGCGAACCGCCGGCCAGCCCCGGCACTTTCCTCGGCAAGGGCTCGCAGGGTCCGCTGGAGATCGAGGGTGCCGGCTTCAAGGGCACCTATCCCGGCCACTGGATGCAGCCGTCCAGCTCCGCACCGGGCCAGAACCCGGGCGCCGCAGAAGGCCGGTACACGATGACCGTGACCTACCCGGCCTCGCGTGCCTTCCTGACCGACCTGGTCGACCCGATGCCGTGCCTGACCAACCAGACCGGCGTGCAGTACGACTCGCTGCCGGTGACCGGTGACGTGAACGGGTCCGGCTCGGCTCCGATCTGCGCCCAGCCGGCCTTCCATCCGACCGCGATCCGGGTCGCCTCGGCCAGCATGCCGCAGGCGGCCGCGGCCAGTTACACGATCCAGCTGATCCTCACCAACGGCTCGGTCGTGACCGTGCCGGTCGGGAGCATCAGCGGGACCAGCGCCTACTTCCCGGTGCCGCCCGCGAACGTCGGTCAGGTCACCGCTGTTCGGATCCCCCCGAACTCGAACCTGACCGATCGCACCATGACGATCGACGTCTGGGGTTACGCCGACCCGTCGGTCGAGGCCGGTGAGATCCTCAACGACGTGGCCAAGGCCACTGCCTACCCGACCGACGACCCGAGCACGGCGGCCGGCAGCGGCCAGGACAACGATCGCCTCTACATCGAAGAGACCCAGCCTCAGCTGGCTGTCTTCAAGTCATTCGGCGGTTACCGGTCCGGTGCCGGCGGCACCACGCCGCTCAACATCGTCGGTGGCGTGACCATCCCGATCGGCTACACGCTGCCCGGCCCGGTGGTCCTCACCGACCTCCTGCCGGAGGACATGACCTGGTCGAACCCACCTGGGAGCAGCACGGCGACCTTCACCCTCAGTCAGGGCGGGGTCAACGTCGGGCCGATCACCGGCGATGTCGAGTACATCACCAACTACCAGGCCTCTGGCCGTGACCTCATCCGGATCAGCTTCGACCCGGCTGACTTCCCGACCACTCCGACCAGCGCTGGTTACTTCCGGCTGACGCCGCCTTCGAACCTGATCCTGGTCAGCGTGCCCCAGGAGGCGAGGGCGTACAACAACACCGCCCAGACGTTCATCTCCGGATCGGGGCAGAACACCAGCCCCGAATGCGGCACCGCCTCGGGCACCAACGTCTCGGAGTTCGAGTCGGAGGACCCGCGGGATCTCGACGGGGACGGCGTCACCACCCAGAACCACTGCTCGTACGGGGCGACGCTCCAGGCGCAGGCGCTGCCGGGCGCGGCCTTCGGCCTCAGCAAGAAGGTCCAGGGCGAGCTCGACCCGTCGCCTCTCGGCGCCGGCCTGGTCGCCCAGACGACCAACGGCGGCACCGGTGAGTACACGCTGGTCTGGCGGAACACCGCGACCGACCCGCTGACCGACCCGGTGGTCTACGACATCCTGCCCCACGTGAACGACACCGGCGTCGACCAGGGGCAGTCCTCGACCCCCCGCGGCAGCGAGTTCGCGGTCATCTTCGACGAGATCAGCCATCTCGATCCCGGAGTGTCGGTCGAGTACTCGGATTCCTACAACCCGTGTCGTCCCGAGGTGTATCCGAGTGCGCCGGGATGCGTCAACGACTGGACCTCGACGCCAGACGATCCCGCCGACGTGAAGTCACTTCGATTCACATCGAGTGGGACGTACACGTCCGGCCAATCGTTCGAGATGCGTTTCAAGATTCACCTGCCGGTAGGCGAGGTGAACACGATCGCCTGGAACAGCTCGGCCTCGTCGGCCAAGGTCAACAACACCTACCTGTTGCCGGCCGAACCGCCGAAGGTCGGGATCACCGCCCCGATAAACCCGGTCACCCCGACCCTCTCGACCCAGGTCTCCTCGGATGATCTGAAGCCGGGAGACGAGCTGTCCGACCAGATCACGGTCGGCGGCGCTGACGACATCAACGGCACCGCCGACTGGACCCTGTACGGGCCGGTCGACGTCGGTGACGCCACCGACTGCGACGCCGTCGATTGGAACGGAGCCCCGGTCGCCGACCAGGGCAGCCTGCCGATCGCCGGCACGGGCAGCTACGACACCCCGACGACCACGCTCACCGATTACGGTTGCTATGGCTACGAGGTGACGATCAGCAGCCCGGGCTTCACCGATGACGTGACCAGCCCGGTCGGCAGCGCCAACGAGGTGGCGATCATTCCGCGGCTCGCGCCGACTCTCTCGACCCAGGTCTCCTCGGATGACCTGAAGCCGGGAGACGAGCTGACCGACCAGATAACGGTCGCGGCTGCCGACCAAGTCGCCGGCACCGCCGACTGGACCCTTTACGGGCCGGTCGACGTCGGTGACGCCACCAATTGCGACGCGGCCGACTGGTCCGGTGCCGCGGTGGCCGACCAGGGCAGCCTGCCGATCACCGGCAACGGCAGCTACGAGACCGGCGCGACCACGCTCACCGAGATCGGTTGCTACGGCTACGAGGTGACGATCGACAGCCCCGGCTTCGGCAACCCGGTGACCAGCCCGGTCGGCAGCGCCAACGAGGTGGCGATCATCCGCCGCCTCACGCCGACCGTGAACACCAACATCTCGTCCGCCCGGATCACCCCGGGTGGCAACGTGACCGACAAGGTCACGGTCGGGGGCACCGAAGGGCGCCCCGGCGAGATCCAGTGGAGCCTGGTCGGTCCAGTCTCGATGGACGAGAACTGGACCTGCGACGCGGTCGATTGGACCGGCGCCCCGGTGGTCGATTCCGGCACCCTGCCGACCAATGGCGATGGCGACTACGACACCCCGGCCACGACGCTGCCCGATCAGGGTTGCTACGGCTACGTGGTGACGGTAGGCGGCAACGCGATCGGTGGCAGCGCCAACAGTCCGGCCGGCAGCCCGAACGAGGTCGTACTCGTCCGGACCGATCCCGGCCATCTCACCGAGACCAAGCGGGCAGGCCGCAAGAACGTCCAGGTCGGCTCCAAGGTCAAGTACACGATCGTGGTGAAGAACGACGGTGCCGGTCCGGTGCCGGACGTGAAGATGGTCGACAAGCCGGCCAAGCCGATGAAGTTCGTCTCGGCCCATCCGAGCCAGGGAACCTGCAACGCGAAGTTCCCGCTCACCTGCAAGCTCGGCACGATCGAAGCGGGCCGCAAGGTGACCGTGACGGTGATCGCCGTGCCGCTGGTCGAGGGCAAGATCCCGAACACGGCGACCAGCTCGACTCCGGACCCGGAGGTACCGCCGGCGACCGACAAAGCGACGATCACGGGCAAGATTCAGCTCAAGATCGTGAAGACCGCCGGTCGCAGCAAGGTCCGGGCGGGACAGAGGATCAACTACCGGATCCGGGTGACCAACCCGACCGTCGCTACCGCCCACAACGTGAAGGTTTGCGACCGGCCGCCGGCCGGGCTGGAAGTGATCCGCACCCAGCCGAAGGCGAAGCTCGTGAACGGCGCCTGGTGCTGGCAGGTCAAGCGCCTCGGCCCGCACAGCTCGAAGACGATGAAGGCGATCGCCCGCACCCTGAAGGGCGCCAAGGGCCGGATCACCAACGTCGCCTGGGTTGAGGGTAAGGACATCATCCGGACCAAGAGCCATTCGGCGATCCGCGTGACCGGTGCCAAGCAGCGGCCAGGCGGAGTCACTGGTTGACCTGGCGGCGGGCGAAAACGCTCGCCCTCGGACTCGTACTCGCCGCGGGAGTCGCGGCGAGTACGGGTTCCGTCTCGGCAGCACCCTCGACCACCGGGCAGAAGCTGACTGCGCCTTCCCGCAAGGGTGGTTCGTATTCGGCCCGTCTGGTCGCCCCGGCCCGGGCCACCGGCCGGCCGGGCAGCGGCCCGGTGCGGGCCCGGCTCGGCACCTCGACCACCTGGTCACATCATCCCCAGGCGCTGCTGGTCCTTGAATCGCGGACGGTCAAAGGCCGCGACTGGCTCAAGGTGCTGCTGCCGGTCCGGCCCTCCGGATCCTTCGGCTGGATCCCGCGCAACCGCGTGGTGCTCCGTCACAGCAACCTCTGGGTCGAGATCCGCAAGAAGAACCGCTGGCTGCTCGCCTTCTGGAACGGTCGGCGGATTCGCCGGTACCGGATCGTGATCGGCACCAGGGCCACCCCGACCCCGGCCGGCTTGGCCGCCATCTACGAACGAAACCGGCAGCCGGATCCGGAGGAGTTTCTCGGCCCGTGGTCGCTTCCCCTGACCGCCTTCTCACCAACCCTGAAGAGTTTCGGCGGCGGGCCGGGCCGAGTGGCGATCCACGGCCGCGGCGGTGAGAGCTACCTCGACCCGTTGGGCAGCGCCGCTTCCCACGGCTGCATCCGGGTCTCCAACCGGGGCGTCCGCTGGCTGGCCCTCCACGCCGGCCCCGGCACCCCGGTCATGATCCGCAACTGACCCAGGCGAGACTGGCTAGGTTCAAGTTGCTAGGGAATAGCACCTGCAAATCGAACCTAGCGCCCTTCTATCCGGCCGGGGCGCCACCGAAGCCGATCTCGTTTCCTTCCGGGTCGCGGAAGATCGCCTTGCGTACCCCGTTGCCGTAGGTCTCGACCTCATCCGGCTCGAGCCCCCGGCGGCGGATCTCCTCCAGCTTCCCCTCGAAGTCATCGAGGAAGACGGTCGCGATCGCGGAGCCGGCGCGGTCCGGGTCTTCGACCAGGTAGACGGACCGGTTCTCGGCCAGTTCCCACACGGCCTCCCTGTCGTGAGGAACGAAGCTCACCTCGCCGAGCAACTGCTCCCACCAGGACCGCGCGGCGGCGAAATCCTTGACCGGGTTGCCGGCGAACATTGCGAGTGCCATGACCTCACCGTACCGGGGTCAGCGGATCACTCCCACCCGAAGGTTTCTCGCGCTGGGGCCGCCGTTCCAGAGCCTGTGTAACCCCCGGCGATGCGTGGTAAGAATTGATGAACCCAATGTTCATGGTGGCCTGACGGGCAGGGAGGGTTATCAGCCGACGATCGGAGGAGGACCGAGACGATGACTGATGTACGGGAAACGAACTGGAACCCAGCCCGAGCAGCCCTGGTGGCTGCGGTTGCCTTCATTGCCCTGGGATTCGCCCTGAGCGTCGGGGCGGCCTCGGCCGACGGGCAGCCCAAGCGGCATCCCTCCCCGAAGCCGGTCGTCAAGCTCAAGGTGGTCACGGCCGGCCAGCACGCGCTGCTCAAACGGAAGAGCTTGGCAGTCAAGGTCCGCGTTCGCGGCAAGGTGACGGTTCGCCTCAGCGCCAAGGTCGGTTCGAAAGGCGGGTTCTTCCGCAGCAAGACGGTGCGCTTCAAGCGCCGCGGCCTCCATACCCGGACCGTGAAACTCCGCCTCACCAGCCGCGGCAGGAAACGCCTCGCCACCTGCGGCGCGAAGACCGTGAAGCTCCGTGGCAGCTATCGCGGCAAACGCAAGGCGAAGAGGACGGCACGAACCCATCGTCGCCTGGCCAAAGACCAGGGCCGCTGCAAGAAGCCGCCGGTCAAGCCGGAGAAGGCGACCTGCGATCCGCTCGATCCGGCGATCTGCCTCCAGCCCTTCCCCAGCAACTACTACACGAAGGCCGATCCCTCCACCCCGACCGGCCTCCGGCTCGACTTCCCGCTGGAGGGTATGCCGGCGAACAAGAGTGGGGTCAAGGTCGACCCGACCGAAATCAACCGCGGTGACGGCTTCAGCCCGGGCAGCATGATCGTCACCAAGATCCCCGGGGTCGACACCCCGGCCGCTTTCACGAACACGGGCTTCGTCCCGGAAACGGACATGCACGACTACACCCGGGCCGACCAGCCCGTGGTGGTCTATGACACGACCACCCACGAGCGCTGGCCGATCTGGGCCGAGCTGGACAGCAACCCGACCAGCATCCAGCCCTACGAGGCGAGCGACGGGATCGGCGGCATCGGGCTCAAACCCGACAACACCGGGCCGGTCAACCTGATCGTGCGGCCGGCTCGGAACTTCACCGAAGGCCACACCTACGTGATCGCCTTCCGCAACCTCAAGGACTCCGCCGGGAACAAGGTGGAGGCGCAGTCGCCCTTCCGGACCTGTCGCGACCAGCTCGAGACCAGGGATCCGGCGCTGGTCTACCGCTGCGACCAGCTCGACAAAACCGTCTTCCCCGAACTGGCCCGGGACGGGATCGCCCGCAAGGATCTCTATCTGGCCTGGGACTTCACGATCTCCAGCCAGCAGGGCATCACCGGCCGTGCCCTTGAGATCCGTAACGACGCTTTCTCCCGCCTCGGCGATACCGACCTCTCCAACCGTTCGCTCGACGGCAGCCAGTCGCCGACGGTCGAAGTCACCCATGCATGCGGTGGCGGCTACACCGACTGCAGCACCAGCGCCAGTGACGGCCTGCCGCCGCAGCCCGGCCCGAATGTCTACCGCTACGTCGACGGGCTGATCAAGGATGTCCCCTGCTACCTGAACCAGAACGGCTGCCCGACCGGCTCCCACTTCGAGATCGACGCCGACGGCAGCCTCAAGTTCAACCCCGCCTTCACCACCGACGTGCCATTCCGCTGTCTGATCCCCGCTTCGGCGGAAAGCGCGGGTACGGCCGTCCCCGGCGCGATCGGAATCTTCGGCCACGGCCTGCTCGGCAACCTGAGCCAGATCACGGCCCAGGCCACGCTCGCCAACCAGAATGGCCAGACCTGGTGCGCGACCAACTGGATCGGGTTCTCGTCCGGGGATCTGGTCGGGGGGCTGGTCCCGGCGATGTCGGATCTGTCGACCTTCTACAAGCTCGTCGACCGGATGCAGCAGGGCTTCGTGAACTTCATGATGCTCGGCCGCGCCGCTATCCATCCCGACGGACTGGCGACCAAGCCGGAGTTCCAGGTCGGCGGGAGTTCGGTGATCGACACCTCGGCCGGCGACGCGAACCGGCTGCTCTACATGGGGATCAGCCAGGGCGGAATCATGGGCGCCGCCCTCACCGCCCTCGAACCGGATGTCGATTACTCGGTGCTGGCGGTGCCGGGCATCAACTACTCGACGATGCTGCGCCGGAGCGTCGACTTCGACCAGTACGCGTCACTTCCAAATCTCGGCCTCTGGGCGAACTACCCTGACGAGGCGGTGCGGCCGCTCGGCCTCGGTGCGATGCAGCTGCTCTGGGACCGCGGCGAGGGCGACGGCTATGCCGCCAACCTGATGGCGGGCAGCGAGCTGCCGGACACGCCGCCCCACCAGGTGCTGCTCCAGCTCGCGGTCGGCGACCACCAGGTTTCGAATGTGGCAGCCGAGGTCGAGGCCCGCACGATCGGGGCCAAGCTCTATGACCCGGCGGTCAACCAGGGACGCCACTGGGACGTTGACCCGTTCATGGGCATCACCCAGGCGGCCCCGCCGATCACCAGCGGCAACACGGCCGTCTACTACGACGGCGGCCCACCATCGTTCAACGGCACGATCGGCCAGGGCTCGCTGGTCGAGCCGGCGATGAACGTCCCACCGCGGCCGCAGTGGGGTTACGGTGGTGATTCGCACTACTACCCCTGGCAGTCCCCCGACGGCCGCGCGCACGAGAGCAGCTTCCTGGCCGGGAACGGTATCGCTGCCTGTGCCAGCGGCAGCTACTGCTACAGCAACGGCTGGACCGGTCCCTAGTCGCTAGTACCCGCCCTTTCGAAGGCGGAAAGGGAGCTTGTCGGGCGATCCTCACTGTCGGGCTGGGAGACGTCGCCGCGTCTGACTTCCGGACTGGCGCCGACCTATCCCCTACACACGCCGGTAGCGGATGTGGGTGGCCAGCGGCGAGTGGAGCACTTCGACCGGTTCGAAATCGAAGGACTCGATTCCATCGAACAACTGCTCGCCGGACCCGAGCAGGACGGGTGCCACGTCGAGCGTGAGTTCGTCGATCACTCCGGCGGCGAGCGCCTGGCGGACGGTCGAGGCGCCGCCCGCGATGTCGACGCCGTCCTCGCCAGCCGTCTCGAGCGCCTGGGCATAGGCAGCATCGAACCCCTCGGTGACGAAGTGGAAGCTCGTGCCACCCTCCATCTCGATCGGCTCGCGCGCGTGGTGGGTGAGCACGAAGACCGGCGCGTGGTAGGGCGGCTCGGACCCCCACCATCCGTCCCAGTCCTCATCCCACTCCCCCCGGATCGGCCCGAACATGTTGCGACCCATGACGTAGGCCCCGCGCGGTCGCATCAGCCAGTCCACGGCAGTCGCATCAGCCTCGTTCGCGCGTTCATCGCCGAGGTGCCAGGCGTGGACCGCCTTGCCGCCTATTCCCAGCGGGTTCTCCCGGCTCTGGTCCGGCCCCGCAACGAAGCCGTCGAGCGAGATTGACATGTGGCAGGTCGTGTCAGGCATCGGGATCCTCCAAATGGTTGCGGTTCGCAGGCACCAAACCTATCCCCTGCCCGAGAAGTTCCTGACCATAACCTGCGCCGCCGCGAGGCTGAGGTCGAGGGCGCCGGGTGTCGGCAACTTCAACCCGCGGCTTTCGTGCCCGGCTTCAGCGCATGACTCCCATGCGCAGGTTCCTCACCGTACGACCGCCGCCTTTGAGGGAGACCGAGACGTAGACCGTCGCGATTCCGGACTTCATGCCCCGCTTGAGCTGATTGACGAGCCGCGCGGGAACCTTGACCCCGATCTTCACCGTCTTGCCGCTGGCGATCCGTTTCGGGGCGAGGACGCGGACCCGGGACACCTTTCCGCCGACGGCTCTGAAGCTGGCCCTGCGGTTTCGGACCTCGCAGCTGCGAGTCGGACAGGTCACGGTCACCAGGTTGACCCGGCGCCGCGCGCGCAAACGAACCGGACCGGATCTCGCCTTCGAGACCCAGGGCACCTTGGTTCCGGGATCACCCTTCGGTCCTTTGGGCCCCTTGTCACCCTTGGGGCCGGTCGCTCCCGTATCACCCGTCGCACCGGTATCTCCCGTCGGGCCGGTATCTCCCGTCGGGCCGACCTCCCCGGTCGTCCCGGTTTCGCCGGTCAAGCCCGTGGCTCCCGTATCGCCGGTCGGCCCGGTGTCGCCGGTGGGTCCGGTGTCGCCGGTGGGTCCGGTGTCGCCGGTCACCCCCGTGGCTCCGGTTGCCCCGGTTTCGCCCGTTGCTCCAGTCACGCCGGTCGCTCCCGTTTCGCCGGTGGATCCCGTGGCTCCTGTCACGCCCGATTCCCCGGTCGCACCGGTCTCGCCAGTCGCGCCCGTATCTCCCGTTTCGCCGGTAGCACCGGTCTCACCCGTCGTTCCCGTCGCGCCGGTATCCCCGGTCGGTCCGGTCGGCCCTGTGTCACCCGTTGCGCCGGTGGCACCCGTAGGTCCGGTCGGCCCCGTGTCACCCGTCGCTCCGGTGGCACCCGTAGGTCCGGTGTCACCGGTCGCGCCCGTGTCGCCGGTTGCTCCCGTCGCGCCGGTCGTCCCGGTCGGGGCGAGCACCCCTCGTCCCTCCAGGCCCACCTCGATATGGCCACCGTCCAGAAGCAGGGTGTCAGCATGGGCACCGACCGAGTCGGGATCGAAGCGCACCGACACACCACAGACGTCCTTGGGGGCCAGCAGCTGGCCATCGCAATCGGTGTTCCCCGGAAGCACCGAGAACTGACTGCCGTCGGCCAGGCTGGAGGCGCCTACCGGCACCGGCAACAGGTAGTTGGTGTTCTGCATGTAGATCGTCCGCGGTGACCCGGGGTTGCCGAGATAGCTCGCGCCGAAATCGAAGTTGTCGCCGGCGATCACCTTGGGTGTCCGCGCGAAGACCTGCACGGTCCCGTTTGCGCGAAGGATCCAGAAGTTGCCGTTGGCATCGACCGAGACATCCATCGCGTCGCCTACGCCGAGATCCACCTCTTCGAGGAAGGTGCCGTCGGTCTTGTAGATCTTGACCGTGTCGTCCCCGTGGTCGAGGACGTAGATCTGGCCGTTGCCGTCAGCGTCCAGCTGCCCCGGATCTTCGACCGCCCCGGGCCCGCTATTGGCGATCGATCCGACCAGTGACGCTCCACTGACCCGAAATCCGCGGATCTCCTTGCGCTGGGAATCGCTGATCCAGGCGATGCCGTTGTCGATGGCGAGGCCGGCCGCCGTCGCGCTGGCCGGATTTTCCCCGTAGGTGATCGTGTAGAGGGTGTTGGCCAGGTACCCGTTCGCCTGGTAGCCCCGGATCTCGTAGCCGTCGGGGCTGACCGTGTAGATCAAGTTGTCCGGGCCGACATCCATGTATCCAACCCCGGAGCTCACTACCCAGGAGGTGGTTTCCGTCGGGCTGTCGGGGTTGTAGCGAAGGATCCGGTCCTCGGTTGCGTCCTTGGTGGTCAGGAAGTAGTCCCCGGTCCTCGCGTTGGCGGCGACGTCGAAGACCCTCGATGACACCCAGGAAACGGGCGAACGTCCCCGGTTTGCGCCGAGCGGACCCCATCGATCGGTCGACCCCTGGCCCTCGAAGCGGACGGCGGTGTAGACGTCGACGTCGTTGCGGTTCCCCACCACGTCGATGCCACCGCGCGTGCCGGCAAAGGTGGAGGCGGTCCAGGAGTAGTAGGGGTAGTACCCGGCCGAGGCGGAAGAGGCTGCTGTCGCGGCGATGGCCAGCCCGGCCAGAATCGCAGCCAGCAAGACCGCCAGACGCTGACCCAGCCCTTGACCCTTGAGATGCTTTTCCCTGCTCATGATTCTCCTCGCCTTTCTTGGAAGCTCCACCCACAATAGCTGACGCACGTCAACTTTATTTGGGGCCGCTCCGGACCTGCAAGGCAACTTCGCCGGAAGAATCCCCCAGAGGCTTCGGTCAGCCGACACCTGAGAACCGTCTTCGGGGGTCGCGCAGCGCGCTCGTGGGGCGGAAAGTGCTTGATGGAGCCAGCCGGGATCGAACCGGCGACCTCCTGCTTGCAAACGGACCCAGGGTGATTTTGGATGAGTCGGTCAGAGTTGATTTCCCATGACAGAGCCAAGTTGAGTCGGTCTGACTCGGCCTGGATCGGTCAAGATCGGCCTCGGTCGGTACATATTTGGTACATCGCCCGGCCCAGATCAAGCAGGCGGATAACGGTCGCGGACCCCTGGCTCCCATCAAGCCGTAACGGAAGGACGGCTTGGAAATGGACCCGACAAATCAACTCCCCAGCGGATCGCTGCTCGTCTACGAGACGAAGGGCGGCAAACCGAAGTACCGCGCGAAGTGGCGCGACCGCACCGGCAAACAATGCGCCCCGACGATCGGCCCGGCCTGGCTGGTCAAGGACGGCGAGGAGTGGGTGCCTCGGCCGGGCCGGGTGAGGTCCGGCTTCTACGACGAGCAGCGCGCCTACTTGCGCATGGCCGAGCTGATCGCGGAGCGCGACGCGGCGCTGCTCTCGCCACCGCCCGCGGCGGTCACCTTTGAGGAGCTGGCCGATACTTGGATGGAGCACCTCTCTCGAGGCGAGCGGGCCAAGCCCTCGACGCTGCTCGATTACAAGATCATGCTCGCCAAGCCACGGCCTCTGGCTCGCGGCAACGGGGAGACCAAGGCGAGGATCATGCGAGCGTTCGGCTCACGCGATGCCGCCTCGATCACGACCGACGATGTGGCTGCTTTCCTCGATCGCCTGGTCGTCGAGGGACTTTCACCAAGGAATGTGAACCGCTACCGGCAGGTTCTCCATGCGGCGTTCGCGTTCGGCATGAAGCCGGGCAGCTTCGGCCTGCCAAGGAACCCGGTCACCGGCACCGAACGTCAGGGGGAGGGCGGAGCGAAGGCGATCGACCCGTTCACGACCGAGGACTTGCAAGCGATCGAGCGGGTCGCCCGCGCCGGAGGCCACCGCGAGAGGCCGGAAGGCTTCTACGGCCCACAGGTCTTCGCCGAGTGGGGGCGCATCAACGAGCAGGACGCAGCGATATTCATGCTCGCCGCCTACACCGGACTCCGGCAAGGTGAGCTACGGGCGCTTCGCTGGCGTCACGTTTTCATCGACGCCCAGCGCATCTCGGTCGAAGAGGCAATCTCGGCCGGCGAGGTCTGCTCCACCAAGAGCCGCCGGGTCCGCTCGGTGCCGCTGACCGAAGCGGCCTGCGAGCTGCTGCTCAGGGTCGCTGACCGGGGCAAGTGGCTCGACCCGTTCGATCTGGTGTTCTCCTCCTCCGACGGAGGGGTGCTGAACGAGTCCGCCCTTCGCCGCCGCTTCAAGCGAGCCCAGAAAGAGGCCGGTGTGCGCGTCCGTCGCTTCCACGACCTGCGCCACACCTTCGGCTCGATCGCCGTACGAAAGTTCGACCCTGTAACGGTCCAAGCCCTGATGGGACATTCCAGCCTAAGCACCACCGAGCGCTACATGCACAGCCGCCCCCGTCCCGACGACGCCGCCCGGCTAGCAGCGGCATTCGCTTCAGACTCGGAGATCCAACCCGGGCTGACCCGCACCAAAGCCCGACCCAAGCGCAACTCCGAACCAGGCTCCAGGTTCAGGCTTACCGCAAAGATCAAGCGCTGACGGAACCGACTGCGTGGAAAGCAGTGCGGTCCGGTCTGCCGTGACCGGGCCGCATCTACTTCGCAGGACGACCGGGAAAGACCGACCGCCCCATTAGCAGGCGCTCCTATGTCGTGAGCGTCTGCCCCGGCGAGCCCACCAGGAGGGCGGTGGCCTGTCCCGAAACCACCACGGCCCCAGATTGGGCCGTGGTGGAATCTCCTCGTATGTGTTGCTTGAAACCGGAACCCCGGCCCGGCCGAGGTGGCCGGGCCGGGGGTGATTCGACTCGGAGCCATCAAAGGCCCAGAGACACTGGGTCATCACTGACCCAGACCTTGTTCAGCGAACAACCACCTTGGCTTTCGCCTTCTTCGCTGAGAGCTTGTTGCCGGAAGCGGTCAACTTGAGGACGGCCTTGCCCTTCTTGCGCTTCGCCTTGACCTTGATCTTCACCACACGGGTCTTCCCCGAGGCGAGCTTGCCGACCTTCACGCACTTCTTGACCTTGACCAACCGCTTCGGCGCCTTGACGCACACCTTGACGCCAGTCGCGGCCTTGCCACCCGTGTTGACCACCGCCACAGCGAGGGTGCCCTTCTTGCCGCGCTTCACCGCGATCTTCTTCGTGGTCGAGATCAGAGCAAGACGGGCCTTGCTGGTGCCGGTGGTGCACTTGCCGGGGTTGTTTCCGCACCAGTCGTACTGATCACAGCCCTTCGCGGTCGGATTCGCCTTGCAGTAGTCCACACAACCCGGACCGGTCGGATCAAGATCACACGTCTCGATCGGCTTGTCATCGGCGTTGGTCGTGGTGAACGTCTTGTCATCGCCATACCTGACGAGACCAAGCGCGTTCTTCGCGACCGCCCTGTAGTGGTAGGTCGTGTTCTTCTCGAGCCCGTCGATCGCCGCGGAAGCAGCGTCACCAGTGCTCGACGCGTCGAACGATTCCGGATCAGTGCTCGACCCATACTCGTCCGTAGTGCCGTACTCGAACCACACCTGACTGTCGCGATTGTTCGTCGTGAGCCCGGCGTTCAACACCGCCGACTCATTGCCAACCCCGGCGGCCTTGCCGGTCTTGACCTGGTTGATCAGGGACTTGCCCGGAACGATGTAAACCGAGCCGGCCTCTGTCAGACCATTTGGGCTGGCCAGACCGGCACCGACAGCGAAGTCGGTCAGACCGTCCGCGTCGAAATCTCCTATCGGGCTGACGGTTTGGTAGGTGTGCTGACCATTGTTCAGGTCTTGGCCTAGCAGGGCTACCCCGGCCTTAGGGGTAAGTCCGGGGCCAAGTTGAATCGGTGCCTCCGGATGCTCGTGTTGACCGAACACGACGTATGCGCCGCCCCGATTGGCAACCCCGTCTACCGGTGTCTTCGGGGCAGTGGTGACCAGGTCAGGTGTTCCATCGTTGTTGAAGTCACCGATGTTCCGAAGGTTGACCCCCAAGAAACCTGGAAAACTGCCAGCGTCGACCAGGTAGCCGGCTCCTGGAACCAGATCGTCGCCACCTACCAATGGATCTGAGGTCGGCTGTTCAGGGCCATAGAGAACCGAGATGGCGTCCCGCTCTTGGAAATCTCCGACTGACGCGAAAGCCAACTCCGGACGACCGTCACCATTCAAGTCACCAAGGTTTTCGGCGTTAGTCTCGCCAATCGGGGCGGCCACGAAGCGGATCCCGTCGGCTGAACTGAATGTCGAGGCATCGAGGACGCCACCGAAAGAACGGCCATAGACGATATACCCGCCGCCGTCCACGAAGGTGACGCCCACGAACAGATCATCTTTGCCATCGTCGTTGACATCACCGATGCCACGAAGGCCGTGACCGAACTGGCTGCCGTTCATTGCGCCGTTGATGCGAAAAGCCTGGTCTGCGGCGAGACTAGTCACATCTGACGTGCCGGTACGCTCGCCGCCTCTCACGATCAACACGGTCCCCTTGTTGGCGCCTCCAAAGGGGTCCCCCATTGCAATGTCATCGATTCCGTCGCCGTCGAAGTCGGCTATCCCGAGCTCGCCGCTGCTCGTCAGTTGCTGATCGGACGGTACCGTGAGCGCGTAGCCCTGGTCATCGCTGATCGAATTCAACTCAAGGCAGCGAACTGCGGCTGCGTCCGGACATGGCGACAGATCGGTTGGATCGACCCCTCCGTAGACCACGAAGATCTCGTAGTCATACGTGGAGCTATCCATTCCGGCGGCGACGACGATGTCACGAATGCCATCGCCGTTTTGGTCCCCGATGCTGCGATATCCGCGAACACCGTCCCACGCCGACCCACGCGACTCGATTCGAAAACCATTCTTCGGGCCAAGTGAGGTCAAGTCCTTTTCACCGAGGCCGGTGCGGCTGCCGAATACGACATAGACGCCTGGGTTGCTAGAAAACTGAGCGTTTCCTACCGCGACATCGTCGATCCCATCGCCGTTCACGTCGCCGAGTTCGATGACACCTTCCCGGGAAGCGCCCGAGCCAGTATTGCCACCGACGCTCTCGAAAGGCTCGGTGCCATTGAGCCTGGTAACGGCCTGCTCGCCAACTCGAACCGACGGCTCCGGGTTCGGCACAGTGCCTGTCCATGTGAAGGGGGCGATTGCGGGACCGTAGCCAAACTGGTTGCCGGCTTTGACCTCGAACGTGTGTTCCCCGTTCTCAAGGCTGTCGTAGCTAACTTGGCTATCGAAACTGCAGTCCTGCCAAACGCCACCGTCGACTCGACACTGGTACCGGTTGACGAGATCGTTCTCATTCGGTCCGGCCTTGTAGGCAAACTTTGTCGGGAAATCACGCATCGGATCGTCCGGCTGAAGCGTCAGCACCGGGGGCTCAGACACTGTCGTGACAATGTTCTGAGTCCAGGTGTAGCTCGTGGCTGAACCCAAGGTGGCGAGGGATTGTCCTTCGCTAACGGCAACCTCGAACTTCCAGTTGCCATTGAGCTTGGGAAAACTGTGGCTGGATGGCTGTGCGTCAGTCGACTTACCGCACGATACCCAGCCGTTGAGCGGGGTGGGTGGGCTCGCCGGGTCGTAAACCCGGCACCAAAAGTAGAGTGGGCTGACTGTCGAAGTCTCTCCCTCTCCCACCGTGTACTCGAAGGTGCTAGTCACATGAGTCGTATTGGGATTGCTCGGGGTGCTTACCAGGTCCGGCGGAGCCGATGGCGCCGCGTGGGCAATTCCGGATATAGCCAGCAGCCCGGTCAGAGCCACTGTCACCGCAAGCAACCAACGCTTGAGTGTCTGTCTGGATGAAGTTTTCATGTGTGTCTCTCTTCCTTGATCCCTTTTCAGGTTCAGGAAGGGGCGGACCCGACCGCAGGCATGCGGCCAGGCCCGGTCCCCTCTCCCCTCTACTTGACCCGGACTACCGCCCGGCCGTTCTTCTTGCCAGCGTTCTTGGACGTCGCCTTGAACTTCAGGACGGCCTTGCCGCGCTTGCGCTTGGCCTTGACCTTGAACTTCGCCGTCTTCGCCTTACCCGCAGCGACCTGGCCGAGGTTCACGCACTTCTTGACCTTGACCAGCTTCTTCGGGGCGTTCACGCACACCTTCACCCCGGTCGCCTTGGCCTTGCCGACGTTCTTGACCTTGATCTTGATCACGGCCTTCTTGCCGCGCTTTACCGCCTTCTTCTTCGGCTGGATCTTCAGGTTGCCGAGCTTGGCCTTGCCATTCGGCGGTCTTATGCAGTTAGGCGGGGTGCCGGTCGTGCCCTCCGGGCAGACCTTTGCCTCGGTGACAGTCCAATTGAACGGGGTTTCCGGGCCCGTGCCGGTCTGGTTCTTCGCCCTGACCGTAAACGTGTGAGAACCAACCGCGAGATCACTGTAGGACTGCGTACCTGAGTCACAGGCCGCGAACGCGCCCGTGTCGAGCTTGCACTCGAATCCCGTGACCGGGCTGGTCTCACCCTCACCGGCCTCGAACTTGAACTCGGCGGTGGTCTGCTCGGTCGACGTGGCCGGGGTACCGGTCAGCTTCGGGGCCTTCTCCGGGGCCGGGATAACGATCTCGCCACCGGCCTTGCCCGAGAACCAGATCGCGCCGGGGCCGCCCAGAAGGTCGTCGAGCTTCGGGCAGACGATGCTGGCCAGCGAACCGCTTTCGACAACAGCAGACGGCAAGCTCGTCCAAGGAGCGATCGTCGCGCCCTTGCCGCTCGGAGGCGCAAACGGAGCCGCGTCATAGATAGCTGCCTCGCGTGGCGGATCGGCGGCCGCGTCACCCGGATCTGAGATCGAACCCGTCGTAGCCAAAGTGAGACTGAACCCGCTGATCCGGCACTTCGCGACCGAAGCCGGCGAACCGTGGTTGTAGACCGTGATCAATACATTGGCCGGCAACACGATCGACCCATCGCCCGTGTCAGCGTCGAAGCTTCCGGTCAACGGGCCATCAGCCTTGATATCGATCGTCGCGTCAACCACCGGAAGTGCGCCCTCGCCGGTCTCGAATCCTTCGAGCCGCTTCGGTGGAAACAGGAAATCCTCCTTCGCCGCGGTCAACGCTCCATCAGCCGCTACCTCGGTGTTGATCGTGACCGCCGGATCACCAACAGTCGGATCGGGAAGCTTTGCCCAGGTGCCAGACGGGCCGCCCAGATTGATCACGCCGCTATCGAAAGTGAAACCAACCTTCTCGGCTTTGGCGGGACCCGCGCCGAGCGCCAGGATGCCGATCAAAGCCAGGGCCGCTATCGCGGCCAGAAAACCTATGGGGCTACTTAGATGCCCCCCCCCCCGACAATTCGGGGTCACCCGCAGGTGCAGTTACGCGATTCATGTCTGTCTCTCCTTCTTGGAGCCACCCGTCTGGGCGGCCGTCATTGCTGGAGCGAAACGACTCGACAGAAGCGCAGACCGGACGGGCCGACATCAGTCGGCGACTAGCCCTCGGTCCAAAATCCGGTGCTTTCATAGCCCCTTGCTCTCCTCGTCGAAATCACATTTCCGCCCAGATCCCCGGCGGGCTCTCCCCGGACAAGCCATCCCAAATACGTCTTGGAATGCCGCTCCCTGAAGAAACCCTCCCTTCAGATCCATTCGATACAACTTGTATCAGATTCGACTGTACATGTACAGGCGTATTCCTGTCAAGGGCAATCGAGGAGGCCATCAAGCGGCTTGGTTGCGCGAATTGCCGCGAGGGAGACCCGCGGCTCCATCGACGCCAAAGCCGCTCGTCGAATCTAAGTCAAGCGTTGAACCGGATTTCGCTCACACTCAAGTGATGTACTACAGTTACATCATGTCGCTGACCCGCACCCAGATCTCACTTAGCGATGAAGACCGCAAAGTGCTCGAGGCTATGCGTCGGCGGACCGGCCAGTCGATGAGCGCGCTGATCCGTGACGCGATCCATTCGACCTATGGATCGGCGGGCTCAGTCGAAAGCGTCCGGGCAGCGCTCGATTCAACCTTCGGAGTCGTCTCCAGTGACCGCTCCGGCGAGGAGCTGGTCGACTCGATCCGGTCGGGACGACGGCTGACCGAGGCGTGAGCACCTTCATCGACACCTCGATCCTGATCGACCACACCCGCGGTCTCCAGGCAGCACATGAGGCTTTGACCCGCGCCGTCGAGCAGGGGGAGCTTCACTCCAGCGAGATCGTCCGCACAGAACTGCTCGTGCTGATCCGAGACCAGGAACTGGAAGCGATCGCCCCACTGCTGGGAGCGATCATCTGGCACCCCGTCGACCGGCAGATCTCCGAGGCCGCCGGCTCGCTCGGCCGCACCTGGCTGCCCTCCCACAACGGCATCGACGCCGCCGACTTCATCATCGCCGCAACAGCAACACTGCTCAACGCGGAACTGCTGACCAAGAACGTCAAACACTTCCCGATGTTCGAGAACCTGACCGCGCCGTACTAGCCAGATTCAGCACCGGCCTGGGGAGGTACCCTCGTTGCGTGACAAGGGCCGAACTACACGAACTGATTGACGCCCTGCCAGACGACTCACTGTCGGCCGTCGCGGTACTGCTCGAAAGGGCCAAGGACCCCATCGTCGCCAAGCTTGACGCCGCACCCTACGACGACGAGGAGCTGACCGACGAGGATCGCCGGGCAGTCCACGGCGCATCAGGCGAGCCGGGTGTCCGTTGGGCGGATGCCTTCCCCGCAGAGCCACAATGTTGACTATGACATAATTCAGTCATGGCGCTGACACAGATACGTCACGATACCAGCACTTTCACTGGCAGACTGAACGCCGCGTGCGAGGGCGCGGATCTCGGGCCGACCGAGCTTTCACGGATCATGCCAGCCAGCGAACGTACCCTGCGGCGCTGGCTGGACGGCGAAAGCCTCCCCCGCCAGCGCGACCGCGAACGCGCTCTTGAAGTCGTGGTCGTGCTCGAGGAACTGGCCCGAGTGTTCAAGCCGGAGGGAGCCGCGAATTGGCTCTTTGCCCCGAACCAGGCATTCGACTTCACCAAGCCCGCCGATCTCCTCACCGAGGGCGAGTACCGCAAGGTGATCGCAGCGATAGAAGCGATCGGCGAAGGCGTCTTCGTGTAGCCGAAGGTGCTGGAGTACCTCGTTAAAGCCTTGGCCAAGGACGCGGCCGAGAAGTGGTCCGGCCTTGCTTACCGGCACATATCCCCCACCTTCGATCCACTCTCAACCCGGGGTGCCGAACTGCACGGCGGACGCTGGAACAAGCCCGGCACGCCGGCGCTCTACCTCGCCCTCTCCATGGAGACCGCGCGGGCCGAGTTCGACCGGCTGGTCGATTTGAGGGTCCAGGCCGCCTCCGACCTACATCCTCGAAACCTAGTTAGGGTGCAGCTCAACCTAGCCGAGGTCGTCGACCTTCAGGATGATTCGGTTCTCCGCGAGCTAGGAGCCAAAGACGGACGCTACGAGAACCTGTCTACGACCCTCTGCCAAGCTGCCGGAGAGATGGTGGCCGGCACCGGAGCCTCCGGACTGCTCGCACCGTCCGTGACCGGAATCGGCACCATCCTGGTCTCCTTCCCGCAGAACTTCACTGCCGAGGACGAGGCCAACCTGATCGACCAGACCGAGGTCGACTGGACATAGCCGCTACTGGCCGGCTCGCGCCAACAGCTCTGACGCTTTCACGTCGAGTGCCTCGGCGATCTTCAAGATCACGAGATGGCTGGGGTTGTGGTTTCCCCGCTCGATGCTGCTGTAGTAGTTGCGATGGAGCCCGGCCTTGAGCGCAAGTGCTTCCTGGCTTACTCCCTGCTCTTCTCGCATGTCCCTCATAGCGCGACCCAGCGCGAGGTTTTCCGGTGGTCCGTTCGTCGGCACCAGCGCAGCATCAAGCGTTCCAGCCTATATGTCTACCGTAGATCAACTGTACGTTGATATGCTGTATCTAGATACGCTGCATAGTCCGTGGTGGGCCGGCCACGATGACCTGCCTCGACATCACCCAGAACGATGGACGGAGGAAGCATGCCGACTGAAAATGACCACGAGCCGACCTTCGACGGCGACGAGGCCATGACCCCGGGCGAGTCGTTGGAGTTCGCGGTGGCCGAGATCAAGGAGCTGCTGTACGTGGCAGAGAGCGCCTGGAGCGGGATCGTGATCGCGGCAGCGGAAATCCTGGCCGAGGAGCAGGGCATCGACCCAGACCGCACCTTCTGGGCCACGTCACCGCTTTCCCTCAGTCCGCAAGGTCTGGCCTGGGTCGACGAGGAAGCAGAAATCGCCGACCTAAAACCGCCGCCCGACCCTAGCCAGGGGTGGAAGCTCGACCCGAAACACCACAACCGGATCCGCTACTGGTGGGGAGACAAGTGGGATCCACTGGTCCTCGGTAACCCCGAGAACATCTTCGCCTACAAGAAGATCGCGGCCGGCATCGAGACAGACCCGCCGAATCCGCCGCAGATCAAGCCCGTGCTGTCTCCCTGATCCTTGGCGCTGCCCGGGGCGGCAGCGTTGGCTCGCTTCACTCGCATCGGATGGGTGCCCAGATTTTTCCGTTGGCCTTCTCGCTGCACCTGCCAAGCGTCACTCGACCGCAAGCCTGAGCACACCCAGATGGCGAGGCACCGCGCAACTGGCTCGTCTTCACCAAATGATCCGAGGGTGTTCCGCAAATCGTCCATTTGTGGTCAAGCCTACGCACACCGCAGGTCGGGGCCTCAGCTTCGACGGTTGGTGCTGGCCGTAGCGACACGAGGATCCCCACGTACAAGGAACCCATCAAAACTCAGGAAGCGGAGACGATGTGTCCCCCAACGAAGATGCGTACGAGGCAGAGGCAAGCGGAGAACGCTGCATCCGCATCCTCATGAGGCACATTCTCTGGCACCGCCTCGTCGTCAGTCCCATGACGATCCGTCTGGCCTTGCCAAACAAGGTCCATCTGGGCTCGAACGTCGTCGACCGACCCGAGAGTCACGTTCCATTTCTCAGGGCGGTCCCTCATCGCGGAGATCATTTGACCGAGAGTCGCCCGATCATTGTTGGGCAAAATGACCGGCTTCGCCACCGCCTCGACTGCTCTCACCGCCTCCCGGTACGCACCCGTAGGGTCAGGTTGTCTTCCCATCAACTTCGACCAGGCTGCGGTCAGGTGATTGTGCGCCCGAGTCGCGTCGGTTGCCGTGTGTTCCAGCACGTCAGCCACCGGACCCACCGCGCGGCGCGTCAATCGATAGACCGACCCGCTGGAGGTCACTTCCCACGCGGAACCACCTTGACGAAGCTTGAGATTCAGGTCCGCGGTCCAATGTTCCGCGACAGTCCGCTCGTCCATGTGCTCACCACTCGAGAAACGCGGCCAGTGCGCGACCATCCAATCGATCACATCCAGGGCAAACTCCTGGTCGAGATTCACGCGTGCGATTAGGTCGTTCAAGCGACGCCAATCATCGCCTCCGCTAAGTGGCTCTTGGAGGCGCATCTCAAGTTGAAGATCAGTGAGGGCATCGTTTCTGATGAATGGCCCGTCATAAGGATCGTCGATCTCGAAAGACGCCTTAATCCAGTTGACGACGGGATCCCGAAGCCATGGGGGCAGACCTTCGTGAGGTTCGTCAAAACGAGGATCGGTCTCCCCCTGAAGCGATAAGGGCCGCCACGTCACGGCAGCCATCGCAATCTCGGCTTCATCGGATCAGCTGAACCTCGACCGCGACATCCGCGTCCGCCCAAACACGATCGGTCGTGAGCGCTGGTACTCCAAGCCGTTCTGCCAGCACAAGGCAAGCACGATCAGCTAACGAAAGCCCCTGCTTCACCGTCAACGGACGTAGCCGTGCTACCTCGACACAATCCGCATCGGTCATGGGTTCGATGCTCAACGATCGTCCGAGAAGTCCCCGTTCGCGGTAGTCGGCTTCCAAGGCCACGGGGTCTCCGCCATCCATAGCCACCTTTGACAGCACCTCGGCCCAATTGACCACGCTGATGGTCGCGCGTCCAACCAGGGCGGAGGCGACTACTTCTTGACCGTCTTCACCATGTAGAAACGCGATCAGCGCCGAAGCATCCAGAACAGCCGTAGCCGTCCCGTCATCACTACTTGCCACTAGACCGCTTGGTCTTGTGGCTCGACTCGTCCGCGCGGGCTTCAGCCCGACGCTCTGCGATCAGCTCGTCGGCCAGGTTTCGACCCGGCGCCAAGTGGACGATGCTGCCCTGCGCATATTCGATCGCGGCGAGGCGCTCCTTCTCCTCGGCGTCAGTGACTTTGATCGCGTTAGCCATAGCTTGATCTTACCGAGCAATCTCCGTCTTCCAACCGATTTCCAAACTCACGGTGCCAGACTTCCTGTCCGTTGGAGGCCCACAACCACAACTGGCTCATCGACTCGGATTCTGCTCTCCAGCGCTCCTCGGACCCCAACCAGCCACCGACCCACACAGTATCACCAGAACATACGTTCGCACGACGAGGTCGTGCCCGTATAGAGCTGACATCGTCTGAAACGCAAGCACACGCCCGAAACGCCTTGTGCAACAGGTGCAATCCACCGCAGTATGCGAATGGTCCTCGGCTAGCCAGTCGTCGAACGAAAACCCGCGTCTTCTCTCGGATCAATGACGGAGAACCGACACTTACCCACTGGCGGCCACGTCCTACTAGTCGGGTGGCCGATGTGCCGTAACGCGATTGATTGGGCCCCCGCCACATCCAACTACGCACCCTCAGCGTCAACCTGTCATCCGCCTCGGCTACCGTGAATCGCATGCCCCACCCGCAGGTAGTCGAAAACACCGAGAATCAGTTCCCGCTACCTCCGAGCGGTCTCGAGTTCGGCGACCAGCTAGTCGCCGAACTGGGCACGGCGCTGCATGCGGTCCTAGACCACTCCGGCGTCCGATTCGACGACATCAACGCTCGCACTAGCAGTGTATTCGTCGTGGGCTGGAATAAGCAGCAGTGGACCCAACTCCCTGGAGAAGCGGCGCCGTACGTCGGGCAAGCTCGCAAGGCCCTGACACGCCTCCGCGAATTCTCGGCCTGCGCCTCCCAAGATGCCCCTGACCGTCTCTCTGAGCTATCCGAGCTTGAGGATGCCTTCGAACGCCTTATCGAGCAACCGGGTGGCACCTATCCCGGTGGTGCACCCCATTCGACGATCGAGAAGATCCGCGAAAGGCTGGATCAGCAGCTCGCCGAATACCCGGCCATCGTTCGTCGCCTCCCATGCGCCCACGGTTTGGACCAGCGCCTGCTCGTTGTTGACACAAGCGCACTGCTCGATCGCCCCAATCTTCAAGACTGGACCCTTGACGATCAGGCGTGGGTCGTCGTTTTCGTGCCGCAGGTGCTCTCCGAACTCGACGAGCGCAAGCGTGATCCCCATACGCGGGACGCCGCGCAAAAGGTGATCCGCCAGCTGGAGGAGTTCGACCGCCGCGGCGAGACCACCGTCGGCGTGCCGCTCGCCGGCAAGCTCACCGTCCGAGAAGTCGCCATTACCCCAAACATGAGCCAGACACTGCCGTGGCTGCACGCCGACACGCCCGACGACCTCATTATCGCCAGCGCGCTCGAGCTGCGCTGGGAAGACCTCACGAGCAGCATCGCCATCGCGGCCAGCGACCGCAACGTCCGAAATAAGGCGCGTCTCGCGGGCCTTGGAGTCATCCGGACCACCGAGCTGTAGCGTCCAGGGGCCGTAGTGAGCGAGCGCTCGCACGGCGTCCCGCCGAGGCCTGAGGTAACCTCGAAATGTGCTTCTCAAGCCTTCAGGCAGGATAGGTGTATGGAAACAGTCCGCTTAGTACTGGCAGACTTATTACCACGCTAATCGTTTCTGCTTATGGCGGTGGTAATCTACAGGTGCCATGACCGCAGATTCTTACCACAAGTCAGAGCAGCTAGATCCCACTGAGAAAGTGATCGTGGACCTAGTGCGACTCGGCTTGGATGGCGACGACGCATCGATTCGCCAGTTGGCTCGTAAACTCCTTCGCCAACGCAAGGGCAAGCCGGTCTCTGACACCTTCCGTGAACACCTAGGCAGCTTGCTTGTAGGGACCGACACGTCGCCAACACGCGGAGGGCAGCGTGCGGCAATGCCACTTGAGCCCGAGAGTCAGCTACCGCTCGCATCCGTGGAGGAACGACCGGTCGTCGAGGAGCCCATACTCAGTCCCAAGGCTACTGAAGCGATCGGGCAGTTAGTGGCAGAACGTCGCGCTGCTTCGCAGCTGCAAGCCGCTGGCCTGGAACCACCCAAGACGGTACTCCTGTCCGGGCGACCGGGGGTAGGTAAGACGATGACGGCGCGCTATCTTGCTCAAGAGTTGGAGTTGCCACTAGTCGGTGTTGAGTTGGCAACGTTGATGTCGAGTCTGCTAGGCAAGACCGGTCAAAACCTGCGGCAGCTGCTGGTCTACGCGCGGCAGGCACCGTGTGTGTTGCTGCTAGACGAGTTCGACGCCGTCGCCAAGCGTCGCGACGACCAAAGCGATATCGGCGAGCTCAAGCGACTAGTCAACGTGCTGCTGGTGGAACTCGATCGTTGGCCCGCGAGCGGACTGCTGGTGGCAGCCACTAATCACCCGCAGTTGCTCGATCCCGCGGTCGATCGGCGCTTTGACCTGCGCCTCGATCTCGACTTACCCGAATTGGAGGAGCGCATCGCGATCCTTGGACGGGCCGTTCGGCGTGCCGGCCAAGTCTCATCATGCGATGTGTTGGCAGCCTGTGCGTTGGCACTGAACGGTTCTAGTGGAGCCGACCTCGAACAGACGGTCGCGCACGCCGCGCGGCGTGCGGTTCTGGACGAAGTGAGCTTCGAGCGAATCCTCAGCGAGACGGTGCTGAAGCCGCTGGGAGATTGGTCCGACGCGGACACGACTGAACGGGCGGCGTTCTGCGCGCTGGCAATTGATCAGCTCGGTCTTTCTCAACGTGAAATCGCCAAGTTGCTTGGGATCTCACATCCCACCGTCGGGAAGCTTGCGCAACGCTGGCGTACCGAGCTTAGCCCGCAGGCTGTACCCGAGCCCATGTTGGCGGCGAGCTGATGGCCTCCGACGATCGCGCCCGTAACCCAGTCGAGACGCAGCGTCCGTTGCTGGCGGGAGGAGAGCGACTGCGCGGCGAGGTCGAACGAGCAAGTGGCGGGGGTCCAAAGTGGCATCCACGTTCGCTTGAGCAGGCTCGCGAGATCCTCACCCCACAGGTCGCCGCGTTGCAGCGAGACGTCGCCGAGACCCCCAGTGGCCTGCGTGGCGCACGAGTCATCTTCGAAGCCACGGTATTGCCCAACTACCTGGCCAACAGCTATTTCCCAGCCGAGTTGTTCCGCGCGGCAGACCTTGTGCCTGTTGGAACACGCGGCGCGGTCGCCGAGTACAAGACCAAAAGCCGCCCGAGCGAGCCACGTCCCACCAAGACCTACCTGCTAGCCGGCGACGAACGGTCGCTAACGAAGGTGTCGGAACTGCTGCATGAGGCGGGGCCAGCACGCGGCATGAGCGCAACCGCACGCGATGCTCTTCGCCAGTTTGATGTGGTTCGGATGCCTCCCGTCGACGATGTACTGCGCAGCGAGCCCGACGCTCCCGCTGGAGCACTGGTCACATGGGAAGCCGTGCTGCATCCGGCGATCGCTGCCGGAGGCGAGCCCAGCGAGACCGAGCGCCGCTCCGTGCTGGAGAAGTGGGAAGCGTGGATCAGCCAGCTCGGTGGTGAGGTCGCTGTCGACTATGAGCGCCCGGTTAAGGGCCTCACATTCATACCCGTCCGACTGCCCGCCGATGCTGGCGAGATCGCGGCACGCTTCAACCCGTTGCGAGCGCTGCGACCCATGCCCCAGGTCCGACCGGTGCCAGTCGGGCCGTTGCGGATCGCAACCACCGACACGCAACTGCCTACACCGCCCGCCGGTCAGCGGCCGCAGTCTGACGTGCGTATCGCTGCTTTCGACGGGGGACTCGATGACACCGTTGCTCATGTAGGGCCGTTCGCGACGAACATCGACGTGACGCCGGAACTCCCCGACTCTCAGGCGGTTGCGCACGGAACGATGGTTACCAGCGCCTTGCTCTATGGCGCATTCGAACCGGATCAGCAGCTGCGCACTCCCGATGTCGGCGTCGACCATTTTCGTGTTCTGCCGGTACCCGCGAGCGATCAGTGGGATGTCGACCTGTACTGGATTTTGGATCGAATCGTAGAGCTGGTCAGACAGCGCGACTACCCGATCGTCAATCTCAGCCTCGGTCCGAACCTGTGTCTCGACGATGACGACGAACCGCACGCTTGGACAGCCCGACTGGATGAACTCACTGAGCAGCACGGGACGCTGTTCGTGTGTGCGGTGGGCAACAATGGCGAAAACGATGGCGACGCCGGCCTTAATCGCATCCAGGTACCCGGTGACATGGTCAATGGGATCGGGGTCGGTGCTTGCGACCGAGAGGCACCACACTCCTCGTGGAAGCGTGCCGCCTACAGCGCGATCGGTCCTGGTCGGCCGGGAGCGCGAATCCAGCCGATCGGTGTCGCGTTCGGCGGAAGCAACCACGCGCCGTATCGCGGAATCGCTCCCGGTGGCACAATCGGCGAAGCCCAGGGAACAAGCTTCGCTGCACCGACCGTCGCGCATGGGCTTGCGGCACTGACGGCGACCATCGGCCAAGACGCCGCGACCCCCGACGTACTGCGTGCGTTCGCGATCCACTTCGCCGAGCCTGGTACTGACAACACGCTCATTGACCAGGTCGGGTTCGGTCGGCTGGCAGAGCGCTACGATCCTCACTGGGATCTGCCGCCGCAGGACGTAACGATCCTCTACCGCGATGAGATCGAGCGCGGGCAAACGATCGCGTTGCCGTTCCCGCTGCCTGCCGATGTCGTCTCAGGTCGGACGCTGAACCTCCGCTGGACGCTCGCCTTCGTTGCCCCAACCGATCCGACCGATCCCGTCGATTACACCCAGTCAGGATTGGAGGTCGCCTTCCGACCCCATGCGCGCCGCTATACCTTCCGCAAGACCGGGACCAACAAGTCGGTTCAACTCGACGTACAACGTGATCGCGAGAAGGTGCTCAAGCGGTTGCGCGACGGATGGGTTCCCGCGCCGCTCCCGACCACTCGCGCATCCGAGCGCCGCCGCAACGAAATACTCCAGCGCGAAGAGGGCAAGTGGGAGACTGCCTTGCACTACACCGAGCGCATGCGCTCCTCAAGCCTGTTCGATCCACAGCTCACTGTCTCCTATCTCGCACGCGAAGGCGGCACTCTTGTTGCCGCACCGCCGCTTGCATTCGCGATGCTGCTGACCATCCAAGCACCTACCGGAGTTGAGCTCTACGACGCTGTCCGGTCACGCTTCAACGTTCTAACACCGCTGACGGCGCAGATCCCGCTCAGGCTCCGCGCACAGAGCTAAGCGCAACCATGCTCGCCGGCGGCGTGTCGGTTCGGCGGACCATTCCTAAACTGACGATCCGCCGTCGCGGTACATTAACTGGTACATCGAGAGCGCCCCGCGGTGGTGGGCGTGACCCGTGAGGGTCGCGCATCCCGCTTGTGGGGCGGAAAGTGCTTGATGGAGCCAGCCGGGATCGAACCGGCGACCTCCTGCTTGCAAAGCAGGCGCTCTGCCAACTGAGCTATGGCCCCAGAGTGGACGGTGATTGTATGGGTTGGGGGCCGGCCGGACGCGTCACACAGATAGCCTGGGCCGATGTCGATCGACGACCTTGCCACAACCCTCGGCCAACGCGATGGCCATCCGTCCGGTTCGACGGTCATACGGGTTGACCAGGTCAACGTCTTTCGCTGGTCGACCGCGCTCAAGCAGCGGGTGATGCTGCTCGAAGGGGTGGACTGGCTGGTCGGCCGTGGCGAGCACTGGGTGATGCTCGGCCCGAACGGGGCCGGCAAGACGACCCTGCTCCACCTGGCCGCCGCCGACTCCCACGCCTCGGAGGGCACGGTAGATGTGCTCGGCAAGCGGCTAGGCAACACTGACATGCGGGCGCTGCGAGAGGCCATCGGCCTGGTTGACGCCCGCACCTCCCGCGCGATCCCTTCGCGCCGGCCGGTCTTCGAGACGATCGAATCCGGCGCCTTCAACAGCATCGCCCTGCAGCACCAGCGCCTCGACGAAAGCCATCGCGAGCGGGCCAGGGAGCTGATGGGCGTGGTCGGCCTCGGTGATCTCGAAACCCGCGCCTTCGGCGAGTGCTCGCAGGGCGAACGCCAACGGATCCTGCTCGCCCGGGCGCTGATGCCGAGCCCCGAGCTGCTGCTGCTGGACGAGCCCGCCTCCGGCCTCGACCTGCCGTCTCGCGAACAGCTGGTCTCGGCCCTGGTCTCGATGGCCGAGGGAGACCGCAGCCTGACCACGGTCACGGTCACCCATCACCTCGAGGAGATCCCGCCGACCACAACCCACGCCCTGCTGCTCAAGGACGGAAGGGTGCTGGCCCAGGGCAGGGTCGACGAGGCACTCACATCGGAGCACGTTTCCGCCTGCTTCGACCTGCCGATCGAGGTCCATCGCAACGGTGGCCGCTGGTCGGCGGCGATTCAGTAGACGATCGACGAGAGCCCCACCCGCGAGGGGCGGCACCGGTCAGTCGCCGAAGTCGAAGTCCTTCGGTTCCTTCTGCTCGAACCAGAGCTGATCGTGCTCGGGCGTCTCCTCGAGAAAGTCCGGGGTCGCCTCGAGCACGTCGTCCTGGTCGAAGAACTCGCCCGAACCCTCGGCCTCCTGCTCCCCGGTGTCGGATTCCCCTCCGGCGGGCTGGCTCTCGGTGGCCGCATCCTCATAGAGCAACTCGGCCGAATCCTCTTCGGCGCCTTCTTCAACCGCCTCGTGTTCCGCTGAGTCGGCTTCGGCTTCCAGCTCGCCCGAGTCGGGTTCATCGAGGTCGACCTCGGCCGAGTCCGGTTCGGAGGAAACGTCGTACTCGACCGTCTCGCCGCCGGTCGCGGCGACTTCGCCGCTGTCGAGGGCACGATCGAGCTCGTCCGAGAGCGAGCTTTCGCTGAGGATGTCGATCTCGTCCTCTTCGGCGATCGCGGCGTCAACGTCGTAATGCTCGGTCGGGTGGCTGGCCAGCTGGGCACGCTCGGCTTCGAGCATGTCGCCGGCGTCGCCTTCCTCTGCCGCCGGTTCGGGTGCGGGCTCCGCCGGTTTGGCTTCAGGCGATTCGACCGTGGCCTCGTCGGCCACCTCCGGTTCGGCCTTCGCTTCCTCGGGGGCCGGGGCCGGGGGCTCCGGGACCGGATGCTCGGCGAAAGTCGCGTCGGGTTCGGCCGGTGCCTCGCTCGGCTTGCCGGCTTCCTTTGCCTTGGCGGCTTCCCGGGCGACCGCTTCCTCGGCCGCAGCCTCGCGCTGACGGGTCGCTTCGAAGACCTTGTCGAGCTGATCGCCTTCGCCGGCCGGCGTGGTGATGCTGGACCCGGGACTGATGATTTGGGTCTCAGCTTCGCCCGCCTGCGGGCTGACAGCGTCGGGCCGTTCGGCTTCGCCGAAGGCCTCGTCCTCCAATCCCTTCAGTTCGGATTCGTCGGCCCCGTGCTGGCGTTTCAGCTCGAGGTGTTCCCGGATTGCCTCGTCGAGAATTCCCATTGATCTCTCAGTAGCTAACGGTCGTGGTAAAGACTATGCGGTTTCTACGGACATGTGCATGAGCTCTCCCTACTTTGCACGCCGGGACTCCGTATCCTTTGTCGAACGCGGGGCTATAGCTCAGTTGGCAGAGCGCTTGGATCGCACCCAAGAGGTCGCCGGTTCGACTCCGGCTAGCTCCATGACATCCTGCCCGCCGTATTAACGAGAAGTCGGGCCCGGGCTTTTTCCGCCCGGGCCCGTCTTCGCATCACCTGTGTGTTTCGGTCGCCGGACGGTTAGATGCTTCTGCTTGCCACGCTTCTCCGGGAAGATGCCCGGGCGCCCTTCTTTTGCTGGCGCTGAAGGAGCCAGTAGAGAATTGGGTTCTTGTCTTTCTGCGGATTCATCGCGTTCTTTCGTTCGTAGCTCTTTGAATCAGGCCTGCTCGTAGGCGGGCTGGCCTTCGGGCTCCCGGACTTCCTGTGTGCGAAGATCTGCCTTGGGCTTCTCGAGGACCGTTACGGCAAGAAGCACCCCGAGCAGAACCAGGCCCGCGCCGATCGCGAAGGCGAGCTGGTAGCCGTCAGTCAGGGCTGCAGCCTGGCCCACGCCATCGGCCAGCCGGTCGTCAGTACGAGTGGTCGACATCGTCACCAGCAGGGCCAGTCCCAGGGCCCCACCCATCTGCTGGGAGGTGTTGACCAGGCCCGAGGCCAACCCGGCATCCTCGACCGTGGCCCCGGACATCGCCAGGGTCATCAGGGCCGGGAAGCCGAGGCCGGCGCCGATGCCGATCATCAGCATCGAGGGCAGCAGGTCAGTGACGTAGTGACCGTCGACCGAGACGCGGGAGAGCAACAGCAGCGCCACCGCGATCAGCAACAGGGCCGGCACCAGCACCGGCCGCGGGCCATAGCGGTTGACCAGCTGCGGAGACCATTTCAGGGACATCGCGCCGATCCCGATCGAAAGCGGCAGGAACGCCACCCCGACCTCGATCGCCGTGTAGCCGAGCACCCGCTGCAGGTAGAGCGCCCCCATGAAGAACATGCCGAAGAGGCCGGCCACCATGAGGATCTGGACCAGGTTTGCTCCAGCCACATTGCGGCTGCGGAACACCGAGAGCGGCATCAGCGGATTCTTCGCGGTCGCTTCGCGGGTGATGAATCCGGCCAACAGGGCCAGTGAAATTGCTCCGAGGATCAGGGTGGTGGCCGAGCCCCATCCGGTGTCGGCCACCTGAACCACCGTGTAGACGGCGAGCATGATCGAACCGGTTATCAGCGCCGCGCCGGAGAGATCGGCCCCATGATGCAGGCCGAGCCCTTCCTCGTGCTGGAGTACCCGGCGGGCCATGACCGCGGTGACGACGCCGATCGGCAGGTTGACGAAGAAGATCCAGTGCCAGGAGAGGAGTTCGGTCAGGACGCCGCCGAGCAGCAGCCCCAGCGACCCACCGGCGGCCGCGACGAAGCTGTAGACG
>MKST01000002.1:327819-426936 GCA_001897355.1 Solirubrobacterales bacterium 67-14
GGTCATCGCGCCCCCGATTCCTTGCAGGAAGCGGGCACCGACCAGCATCATCTCGTTCTGGGCCAATCCGCAGAGCAGGGATGCCCCGATGAAGACGACGAGGCCCGTCGTGAAGAGGCGCTTGCGACCGAGCAGGTCTCCGAGCCGGCCGGCCAACAGCAGAAGCCCGCCGAAGGGAATCAGGTAGGCGTTGACCACCCAGGCGAGGTCGGACTGGGAGAACCCGAGGTCGTCCTGGATCGAGGGCAGCGCCACGTTGACGATGGTGCCGTCGAGGATGATCATCAGCATCCCGGCGCAGAGGGTGATGAGCGCGATCCAGCGCTCGCGGAGACTTAGTTTGGGCTCGGACGAGACCGGACCGGATGGTGCAGAGACGGAGACATCGGGTGCTGCGATTTCAGACATCGGTTCCTCAGGTTCGTTTCTTCGAAGAAAGAACCGTAGCAAATAGATCCGTTCGGAACTATTTGTTGTGGAACTATGTCAGACGCGAGGGGCGCGTTTCCGTGGCTTTTGCTGGCAGGGAGATGCTTCCGCGAGAGCGCCGCACTGAAGCTGGTTGAGCGCTCCGAGCAGGACTTCGCGCTGCTCCTCGCTCAGTTCGGCCAGTATTTCCTGATGGAGTCGTTCGGTGACCCGTTCGGCCTCGGCCACCTTCTTCTTGCCCTTGGTCGTGACCGAGATCACCCGAGCGCGGCGGTCGGTCTTCGACGGGGTTCGCTCGGCCAGCCCGGCACCTTCGAGACTGTCCAGGGTCACCACCATGGTCGTCTTGTCGACGCCGATGATCTGGCCGATCTCACCCTGCGTGTATTCGCCGTCCAGGGCGGCCCGGAGGACGCAGTAGCCACGCGGGGCGATGCCGAGGTCTTCCAGCCGCGCGGTCTGTTCGACCGCGAGACCATGGGAAGTCTGGGCAAGCAGCCAGCCGAGATCGCCGGACATCACATCCGACGAACCCACGTCGGGTCGCTCGGCGGTTTGAGCTGATTTGCCCATGTACACAGGGTAACAGGACCGTTTCGCTACGAGATGATTTGCTACGGACCTAACCTTGACGGGATCTTGGCCACGGGTGAGAGCGCCACGCTACACGTCACGGCTTCATGCTCATGGGGACGCGATCGCGGAAGAGTTCGTTGCCTTCGTCGTCGAGCCCGACAAGCGTGATGTCTTGGTACCTCAGGTGGTGGAGTTCTAGGACGTTGTCCGGAATTTCGATTGGCGGTTCACCATCTCCGAGCACGTCGATCGCAGCTACTTCGTCGTTATAGATCCCGGCAAGGTCGAGCCGCCGCCCTCGGTTCTCTCCGCCCCAGCTCACGACATCGCCCTTATCGATCGCCTCAAGGTCGCCACAGTTACCCCGGCCGTAGCCGTTGACGCCCGCATAAGAGCAGACCTCACCGCCCTCGACGAGCAGGGTGACCGGGTTGCCGGTGTTGGTTTCGCCCCGGCCGATCGCCGAGATGAAGACCGGATCAGGTTCGAACTTCGATTTGTCGCGACCAAACGGTGGGAGCCCGTTGAAGACGTTCTCCATCGTCTGCTTCGTGATCGCGTGGAACGTGGCCGCCTGCGCCGCTCCTCGCGGCAGGGTCGCCAGCGCTTCCTCCGTCATCGGTTCCAGAATCTCGAACGAGTCGAAGCCCACGTCCGACTCGACCACCTTCAGGTCATCGGAGAAGACGGAAGCGATCGGATTGGTGCCGCTGGCGGCCCAAGCAACCCCGACCCCGACCAGCAAGACGGCGAGAACCGCCAGGAAGATTTGACCGATCCTCCGGATCAACGAGAGGCCGGACGTCGACGGAGCCTCTCGTCCGGGAACCGGGTTTGCGGCACGAAGCCGGGCGTCGAGTTGCGCGTCGTTCATATCGTGTCCTCCAGGGGACTGTCGGTTGCTTCGGCCGGGGTGGCCGAGAGTTCTTCAAGGGTCTGCTTCAAGCGACTCCGGGCCCGATGCAGCCGCACCCGGAAGGTCGCGGGACGGATACCCATCGACCGGGCCGCCTCGGCCGGGCTCAGCTCCTCCCAGGCGACCAGAAGGACGGCCTCCCGGTCACTTGGCGAGAGCGAGTCGAGAGCAAGCCGGAGCTCAGGGTCCAGAGATTCCACTTCGAAGTCGGGCTCCCGCCTCTTGTCCAGGTCGGCCATGGCACCCGGATCGGTCGGGATGGAGCGGCGCCTCGCCCGGTACTCGTCGAGCAGGAGATTGCGGGCGGTGGCGATCAGCCAGGGACGGCAATCCTTGAGATCGAGTTCATCCCGCCGGCCCCACGCGATCGCGATCACCTCCGCCGCAATCCCCTCCGGATCCCGGCTACCCCGACGCCGGCAGTACGCCGAGATCATCGGCCGCAGCTCACTGACCGCCTCGAACTCGTTTCGGGATGTTTCGCCGGAAGCCACGTCTAAAAGAGAATGGTCGGGACCCTCCCAGCGTTACAGGCGACGGGGAAACTTGCTGGATGCTGGAACCGGGACGATCGCGAGGCAGTTACCGGCCGCGGCTCGCTTGACTATTGCTTGCCCGACCCTGTCCCGGTCCAGCTATTCCTCTGGCGGAAAGCGGGGGAATCGAACCCCATCCGATGGTAAGATCGGACCCAACGGTTGTCATCCGTGGGTCGCCACCAGGCGACATCACCTTCCGCTCTCACGAGCGTAGGCGGGCAAAGACCAGGTTCCGGTCTTGCCCGCCTTTTTGTTGCACACTCTTGACTGTTTTGTGTGACTTCTGTTCAAGCACCTGCGATGTGGACCGCTCGCCTGCGTCCCTTGCGGCATTTCTCGCGTTCGTATTCCCAAGCGACGGTGACCTTGCACTTCCAGCCGTTCCTTGAGACAGATCCGCGGTAGAAGTCGGTGTCGGCGTCCATGGGGCAGCCGTTGTTCAGATTGCAGAACTTCTTCCTGGCGCGGATCGAGACCTTCATACCGTGGTGGCAAGTCATGTTCTTGACCCTCACGTAGTTCACATAGCCGTTACCGGGGAGAATCCCGCAGGTCCGGTCGTAATTCGGTGAGGCCGAAGCTCCCGAAGCGCAAATCGAGCCCAGCGTTACCGTGAATACCACCACAACGCCCAAATTCTTCAAACGCATTTGCTTCCCCCTTAGTTGGTGTGGATTGCTGTCTTGGCCAAGTCGCGCCATCATCACGAATCTGACAGAGATCGCGGCGAAATTGAAGGTGGCTTGTCCGAGATTGCTCGAACCGGCGCCGGGGACTGGTCGACGCACCTGAGCTAGCCGGTGGCGTCGTCCCGGTAAGAGTGGATGAACTCGACCTCGCCGCTCTCGTCGTGGATCAGGTGTTCCGTCTGGTGGTAGCGAGCGGTGTCCTGGCCGATCTGGATCGCGCGGTCCTTGTGGTACTCGAAGCCGAAGGGTTCGCGCTCGCCTTCGACATAGCTATACCAGCGTCGGAGCACGTCATCGTGGGCTGTGTGTACCCTGCCCTCCAACTGGCTCCTTTGTGAGCTTGGGGTTTTGGGTCGAAGCTTGCGCGACCCCCGATCCAGTTAGTGGAGGGGAGCGGGGGCCGCGCTTGCTTCGGTTCGGTCGACGGCTAGGGAGTAACCGCCGTTACCGGCACCAGGATTAGGCAGGGACACCTGGTGCCTTCGAGTGAGAGCCATCCGTAATTGGGAGGACGGCTAACCCCCACTCTCGGCCCGGCCCCCGACAGGGAGTTGGGAGGTCTCGGGCCGCTCGGGCCCCGGAGTCACTTCCGGGGCCCAAGCCTTCTTGGCTATTGCCGGGCTCATCGCTACCGGCCGTCGTCGTAACGCCTTGGCTCGCTCAACCTCCATTCGAGGCGGGGACGTAATCCCGGCTCGGCTCGCCACGCAGGGCGGTCGGACCGGGCAACGGCGTGCCCTGTGCGTCCTGACCGGGGATCACCGGCAGCACCAGCTTCGAGGCCTTGCTTCCGCCGAAGGAGATGGTGTTGCGGGTCTTGCCCTTCTCGATCGTCTGGAAGTTCCAGATCGTCCGGTCACCGCCAGGTGCGGTGAGAGCGATCCGGATCTTCGAGCCGGCCCTGAACACATGGGCGACCGGGAAGATCTGGACCCGGGTGTAGTTGAACTTGCCCTTCTTCAGCGGCTTGCCGTCCTTCTTCAGCCAGGTCTGGACCGGATCGGTCGGGCTCGAGGCCTTCTTGTCGATCGCCCGATGCGACGTACGGAGCCATCCGCCCTGGACGTAGGTCTCCTGGCCGTCCGGCCGGACCTCGGTCATCGTGACCTGCAGGTCGGTGTTCCGCTTGCTCGACTTGAGCCACAGATCGAGGCTGGAGGTGCCGGCGATGAAGGTGTCCTTGCTCATCGGCGGCGTCACCCAGGCAAGTCCCTTGCCCTTCGCAACCGGCGTCCAGTTGTAGGGAGGCTGGCCGAGCCACGACTCGCTCTGCCCGTCCGGGCCGAGCGTCTTGGCCGGACGTGCCTTCGGATCCGACTTGTAGCTGGCCTGGCCCTTGCCGGGCTTGCCGCTGCTCAGCTTCCCACCCTTGCCGAGGAAGAACTTCGTCGGCTTGATCGAGGGAACCGGCCAGTCGCTGAAGTGGGTCTCCCACTTCGCGCCGATCGCTCCCGGGTCACCGGGCACGGCGTCACCGTTGTCCATCAGGACGCGGATCCGCGGATCCTTCTTGAAGTCGTTCATCGCCTGTTCGGAGCTGGTGTAGTCGGCGAAGCGCGACTGCTGGATCGGCAGCGACCCGGCCGAGGCCAGGGCGTTGTAGAGCTCGCCACCCAGCGGCAGGACGAAGTCGGGCACCACCGGCACTCGGTTGGCCACGAACAGGTTCATGAACTCGGCCCAGCGGGTGATCGTGCTCGGGCCGAGCGAGTCGACGTGGACGCCGTTCTGGAGCGTCACCCAGACGTTCGGGTTCTTCTTCAGGTTCTTGATCAGCTCCGGCCAGTGGCCGCCGGTCTGCTCGTCCTGGAACTGCCCGACCAGGAAGACCGGCACGTTGATGTGCTTCGCCCACTCACCGGGCGAGCGGTCTCCGAAGAGCTTGGTCGTCCGGTACGGGTTGGACTCGATCAGCTTGTTGACGTCCCGCGTCTGGAGCCGCAGCTTCTGGTTGTCGAGACAGTGCTGCTTCTGTTCGCTCCGGAGCGGCTCGGCCACGTCCGGGTCACCGGTCGTGGACATGATGTTCGCCCACGGCTGCGACCACTTGCTGACGAAGTTGCCCTGGTCGTCGAGCGGGGCCGGGGCCGGCTTGGCCTCTTCCATCCGCTCGGTGATCCAGCTGTACGCGAACCCGTCGTTGAAGATGCCGCCGGGGAAGCCGGTGCCCTGGTAGACGTCGTCGGTCACCGAGAGCGGCGAGACGGCGGCCAGGTGCGGCGGCTGGGTGCCGGCCGTGAACAGCTGGGTGATCCCCGAGAAGGAGATGCCGCCCATACCGACCATGCCACCCTTGACCCAGTCCTGGGCCGCGACGGATTCGATCGCGTCATAGCCGTCGTAGGTGGTCGGCAAGCCGAACAGGTCGAAGGCGCCGCCGGAGCAGCCCGAGCCGCGCATCTGGACGCTGACGGTCGCGAAGTCGAGCAGCGGCCCGATCAGCGAGCCGACCGCGGTCGAGGTCAGCGGTGCGAGCGGGTCGGTCTCGCTCGTTCCACCGCCGCTCACCTGGGCCAGGATCGTCTGGAGCAGGTCGTGCGGTGCGGCGGTCTGGTAGCCGGAGTACTCGACGAAGGTCGGGAACGGCCCGTCGGCCATGGTCTTGCCGCTGGGCAGCCTCACGGTCATCGCCAGCTCGATCCCGTCACGCATCTTCACGTAGTTGAGACCGGGGTGGAGGTCGATCTTGTCGTAGTAGGACTGGGGCGGATTGGCCCCCGCCTTGAGGATCTTGAACTTCGGGGTCGAGATGGACTTCTTCTTGCCCTTCGGAGTGCGAACGGTGTAGCCGCCTCCGGGCTTGAGCGTGTAGAAGATCTTCGAGCCGAACTTGTCGGCCTTGCCGGTCCGGAGGATCCGGTTCTTCTTGTTGACCAGCAGCAGCTTCTGCCCCGGCTTGGCCCCGGTGACGTAGGCGTCTTCGATGCTGCCGCGGGCCGCGTACGGCGCCTTGCCGGCAATCGCCGGCGCCTTCTTCAGGCCCTTGTTCTTCTTGGCCTTCTTCTTCGCTTGCTTCTTCTTGGCCGGCTTGGCGCCGGCGTCAGCTGCGACCGCGAGGTTAACCGCGGCGAGGCCGGCCAGCGCGAAGAGCGCTACCGCCAACCACTTGAATCCTGATCTGTCCCTACCCGTTGTAATCCCCATCTCTCCGTTCCTTTTCGTTTCAGATCTGGCGGGCGGCCGGTTCCCCGACCCGGCCCTCGTGGCCGGACCGGGAAATCGGTCACCCTGGAGAGAGTTCTCTGGGTCCCTCGTCCGCATTGCGGTGGCAACCTGCCTCCCTGCGAATCACGACTCCCTGAAGAATTCCCTCCCCAGACATGTATCGATACATCTTGTATCGGTTGAGTGTACATGTACAGGTCATTTCTTGTCAAGTACGGCGAGATTTCCCGTTCTGGAGCAACGGATGGGCCGTTCAGAGCATCGGTGGCTTAGCCTTACAGTGGAATCAACCTACGGTCCGAGCAGAGCCAGCGGGACAACCGCCACCCCGTCCGTCCGGCGATAGGCGTACTCACCAGTAGTGACGATGACCCGATCGGACAGTCGGTCGCCGATCTGCCGTTGGAGCCAGTTCAGATGACGAACGTCATGGTCGCTGACGGTGGCCGCGAGTTTCGCCTCGATTGCGACCACCTGGCGATCGCCGCCTTCGACGATGAGGTCGATCTCACGAGTGGAATCCTTGGTGCGCAGGTGCCCGGTCTGGGCATCACTCGCGTCGGCGTACACGCGAACGCTCTGGGCTGTAAGCGACTCGAAGAGGGCACCCAGCCAGGTTCCCGTAGAGGCCGCGACGCGGTCGCCCTCCCCCCGAAGCAGGCCGTCCTTCCCGACCTTCACCAGCCGTGCCGCCAGGGCCGGGTCCACCAAGTGGTGCTTGGGAGAACGAGTGAGTCGCTTGAGCGGATTGAAAACCGGGATCCACCCCGGAATCGGATCGAGCACGAAGATCCGCGTCAGGTGCTCGCGGTAGGCGTCGACCGTCGCGCGGGCGGGCTTGTCCTGCTCGCCTGCTGTCGCCGCATCGAGGATCTTGGTGTATGCCGCATCGGTCGCAGTCGCTGCCCCGTAGGCGGTCAGCCAGGCAGTGAGCGCCTCCGGGCGACGCACCGCGATGCCGTTCTCCGGCAGCTCACGCTGGACGATCCGGGCGATGTAACTGTCGAGTTGCACGGTCCGGGCTCGTTCGGGCAAGGGACGGATGCCCGGAAACCCGGAACGCAGAATCTCTTCCACATAGTCACCCAGAGAAACCGGGGAATGCCCGTCGATGTCCGGCCGGCCACCGTCGAGCAACCCTCGCAGGGACACGGTCGGCTCCGATAAGCCGCGCTCACTGAACGCGAGTGGTCGCAGCCGGATGCTGACTATCCGACCGGCGCCAGAGTGAATCCGCACGCCCGGCCCGACCCCGGCCGAACCGGCCAGCAGGAATTGCCCTCCGGTGCTGTCCTCGTCTACCGCCCTTCGAACGCGATCCCATACCGGAGGCTCGAGCTGCCATTCATCGATCAGAACCGGCGGTGGGACCTCCGTGACCCGGTCGAGATTCGCAGCCAAGACTTCGCGCTGCTCGGGCACGTTGAGCGACAGGATCGTCTTCGCGCGCTGGCTCGCTGTCGCTGTCTTACCGACTCCTTTGGCACCTTCGAGGGAGACCGCCGCCAGGTGCGGAAAAAGCTCATCGAGGAAGTCATCGATGATGCGCCGCTCATAGGACATGATTCGAATCTAGCAGATAGTCGCCTCTCTATTAGGTAAATAGTCGATTAAGAGTTAGGCAGATCGCCGCTTGGACCGAAACTACCGACCGAGACAAGAAAAGCCCCGGCCGGTCGAAACCGGGCCGGGGCTCTTCGGACTTCAGGCCCTCTCGGACCTTGCTCTCTCGTTCAGCGAACGACCACCTTGGCCTTCGCCGTCTTCTTGCCGACGCCGTTGCCCGTGGCGGTGAGCTTCAAGGTGGCCTTGCCGCGCTTGCGCTTGGCCTTCACCTTGACCTTCACCGTCCGGCTGGCACCGGAACCAAGCGACCCGACCTTGGTGCAGCGCTTCACCTTCACGAGCCTCTTCGGCGCCTTGACGCAAACCTTCACGCCCTTGGCAGCCTTCCCACCCGCATTGATGACCGCGACCTGAACCGTGCCCTTCTTGCCCCGCTTGACCACGATCTTCTTCGTGATCGTGATCATCGAGAGCTTCGCCGGCCCGCTCGTGGAGCACTTGCCAGGGTTGGCGGCGCAGTAGCCGGAGCAACCCGGCTTGGTGTTGTCCGCCTTACACGGGTCATAGCCCGAGCAACCCGGCTTCGTGTTGTCAGCCGCACACGGATCACCACCAGGGTTATCCACATTGCTCGTCGTGAACGTCTTGTCATCGCCATACCTGACGAGACCAAGAGCGTTCTTCGCGACCGCCCGGTAATGGTAGGTCGTGGCCTTCGCAAGCCCAGAGACAGCCGCCGAAGCAGCATCACCAGTCACGGACGCCTCGAACGACTCCGGATCAGTGCTCGACCCGTACTCGTCCGTGGTGCCGTACTCGAACCACACCTCACTGTCGCGATTGTTGGTCGAGAGGCCGGCATTCAGAACCGCAGAGGTGTTCGCCACCCCGGCCGCCTTGCCGGTCTTCACCTGATCGATCAGGGACTTGCCCTTGACGACATAGGTCGTGAACCCAGTGAGCGCGCCGGAGGCGTCCCGGTTATTGCCGTTGACGATGAAATCGGGCAATCCGTCACCGTCAATGTCGCCGGCCGACGCGACCTTGTAGCCGACCTTCGCTTGCGCCGAACCGATCAGACCGACACCCAGATCAGGGGTGAGTGAGGCATCGACGCCGAGCGAGCCGGTCGGTTTGGGCCGCTGCCCGAACAGGACATAGGCACCACCGACTGCCGGGGTTCCGTCCAGTCCGTGCTGGGCAGTGGCCGGCACCAGGGTGTCCGGCACCCCATCGTTGTTGAAGTCCCCGATGTTGGCCGCAGGCATCTCCCCGAGCGCGATGTCGTTCTCTCCCCCGCGCTCGACTACGTAGCCCGTGGCCGGATCCATATCAGGGAACTTCGTAAGGGAATCACCCGATCCCCGAGCCGGCAGAGCGTCATAGATCGTGAACACTCGATCCGAGTCGGTCCCGAAGAATCCGTTGCCCGAACTGGCCCAAAGATCCGGGGAGCCGTCACCGTTCACGTCGCCGGCCGAGCCGACAAACATGATGTCGGTCAGGGGCGCGTTGAATATCTTGAACCCGTCATCCGGGTCCAAGGTGGGGATATCGAGGTCATCGCCACCGAAGGGCCGTCCGTAGATCACAGCGTTGATGCCCGATGCCTGGCCGGCGACGTACACGTCGTCACGACCGTCACCGTCCAGGTCGCCCAGTGTCGCGATATAGCCCGCAGATTCATTAAGGTCGCTGGCATTGAGCGTAGTGCCGATCGCTAGATACTGGTCGGTCGGCAGGTTGTCCATATCGACAGTCCCGGACCGTTCCGTGCCCTTGACGACTCGAACTCCGACCTCGGAACCACCACCGTTAATCACCAGATCGTCCGTGCCGTCACCGTCGAAATCGGCAGCTGCGATAGCCGAGCCAACTGGGCTACCCACGGTTATAGACGTTGTCAACGTGTACCCTTGACCGTCCGGGCCGGTGTCCAAGTCGGCGACGTTCAGGCAGTGGACCGGCAACGACGGGCACGACGGCAGATCCTCGACTGAGAACCCGCCGTAGACGACCGTGAGAGTGGCCGGCGGCAATACTCCGAACAGAGGGGGGGTGAACACGACCAGGTCATCTATACCGTCCCCGTTTTGATCCCCGGCCCCATATACCTGAACATTGCCTGCCGAGCTACTGGGAAGCGGGATGATGCGGAAACCCTCCCGCGGATCCTGGGTGCCGAAATCGCGATCACCCACATCCCGACCGGATCCGAACAGCACGTCGACATACCCGTCGCTAGTGGGCTCATTCGATACAACCGCGAAATCTGAGCTGCCGTCGTCGTTGACGTCACCAAGATCCGTCAGAACTTCACCCTGATCGGTGGCGATCGAAGAAGAAATATCTCGGCTCCAGCTGCTGGTACTCACGTCCCCAAGCAGGACCGACGGCTCCGGATTCGGCACATCCACCGTCCAGGTGACGGTCTCACTTGCCGGACCCCAGCCAGCCGAAGTACCGGCCCGAACCTGGAAGGTGTGTTCACCATTGCCAAGGGAGTATTGGCCGGTACCGACGGGGATGACCAGCGATCCATTGCTACAGGTTTGTGTCCAATCGCTTTCCTCGTTCGAGTCGAGCCGGCACTGGAAACGATCGACCAGGCTCTCTTCACCAGCACCGGCCGCGAACGCGAACTTGTTGACGACTAGACCGCTCGGATCCTCCGGCTGCGAAGTGAATACCGGCGCCTTAGTCGGAACCGGTCCGTTCTGAGTCCAGGAATAAGCAGCCGGGGGTCCCTGGGTGCTGATGTTCGTGGTCTCCCGGACCGCGACCTCGAAGGTCCAGTTGCCATTGGCCTGCGTGTAGGACTTGCTCGCTGGCTGCGGGTCGGCTGAGGTCGTGGTGCCGCAAGCCAGCCATCCCGTGCCTGCCGCTGGCGGAGTTCCGTCGGTGTCGTAGACGCGGCAGTAGTAACGAAGCGTCGCCGCGGTCGAGGTTTCGTCGTCGCTGACCTTGTAGGTGAACGCGCTCACCAGATCAGTGTTCGGGTTGGACGGCTGCGCGGTGATGTCCGGCGCTTCCGTGACCGCGGCCGAGGCCGTCCCGCCCATCACCAGCAGACCCACCAGGGTGGCCGCTACCGCGATGAGGCAGTGTTTGAGTGTTTGTCTTGCTGTAAATCTCATGGTTGTTTTCTCCTTGATCCCTTTTGGGTTCAGGAAGGGGCAGACCCGGCCGCAAGCGTGCGGCCAGATCTGATCCCCCTCTCCCGTTACTTGACCTTGACCGTCGCCTTGCCGGACTTGTTGCCGGCGTTCTTGGACGTGGCCTTGAACTTCAGGGTCGCCTTGCCACGCTTGCGCTTGGCCTTCACCTTGAACTTCGCGGTCTTCGTCTTGCCCGCGGCAATCTGGCCGAGGTTCACGCATTTCTTGACCTTGACCAGCTTCTTCGGGGCGTTCACGCACACCTTCACGCCCTTCGCCGCCGCGGTGCCGGCGTTCTTCACCTTCACCTTGGTAGTGACCTTCTTGCCGCGCTTCACGGCCTTGTTCTTCGGCTGGATCTTGAGCGCACCGAGCTTCGCCTTACCGGGCTTTACGCAGTTCGGCGGCGTGCCGGTAGTGCCATCCGGACACGTTTGAGCTTCCGTGATGGTCCAGTCGTAGGTGGATTCCGGACCCGCACCGGTCTCGTTCTTTGCTCTCACCGTGAACTTGTGGGCACCAACCGCCAGGCCCGAGTACGACTGCGTGCCGGAATCACAGGCAGCGAACGCGCCCGCGTCGAGCTTGCACTCGAACCCGGTCACCGGGCTCGTTTCGCCTTCACCGGCCTCGAACTTGAACTCGGCGCTGGTCTGCTCGGTGCTCGTTGCCGGGGTGCCGGTCAACTTCGGGGCCTTCGACGGGGCCGGATGCTGAACCTCGCCGCCGGCCTTGCCGGTCAGCCAGATCGCCCCCGGACCACCCAACATGTCGTCAAGAGCCGGACAGACGATGCTGGCCAGAGAACCGCCCTCTTGCTCCGATGCCGGAAGGCCCGTCCACGGAGCGATCACCGAACCCATTTTCGGATCACCGGTGAAAGGTGCCGCGTCATAAGTCGCAGCTGACCGGGGCGGGTCGGCAGTCGGATCACCCGGATCCGAAATCGAACCGGTGGTGGCCATAGTCAGATCGAAACCATGAACACGGCACTTCGCCACCGACGACGGCGAACCCGCCGAATACACAGTGATCAAAACATCGGCCGGCAACACGATCGACGCATCACCGGTGTCGGCATCGTAAGTGCCGGTCAGGGTGTCCTCAGCCTTGATCGCGATCTTCGCGTCAACCACCGGCAAGCTTGGGTTACCGGTCTCAAGCGCCTCGATCTTCTTCTCTGGAAAGAAGAAATCCTCCTTCGGCGCGGTCAGAGTGCCGTCCTCGGCCACATCCGAATTGATCGTGGCCGGCGCATCACCGATATCCGGATCAACCAGCTTGGCCCAAAGACCGTCTTCTTCGCCGCCGAGGTTGATTACCCCGCGGTCGAATGTGAAACCAACCGTTTCGGCCTTGGCTCCTGCGGCGGTTATTCCCATGGCGGCGCAGACCGCGATGAGGAAAGCCGCCAGCGCTGTGAAGCGCAGGAGCGTTGGAGCCGGCAGGCTCCTATTTGCAGATGCGTGTCTCATTGTGCTTCCCCTCCTTGAAGCCACCCGTCCGAGTGGCCGTCGACTGAAATGGATTTCGATCGATTCGACCTCCCGTGCCGGGGATAACCTCCGCGGCGTCGGGATAGGATGAGTTTTGATCGGCCGATCCACAGGGGACGACCCCACTGCGTGCTGTCAGACCGATCGTGCTAGGAGGGGTCAGTCCCGGCTTGATCCGCCGGCAACCAGACACCCAAAAAACTCCAGAACCTGGAGCTCTCATAGCCCACTTCTCCTCGTCAAATCACTTTCCGGTCAGATCTGCTGGCGTTTCTCTTCCGGTCCCTGCGTCCGCTCGACTTCGTCTTGGCGGAACACGTCTCCCTGAAGAAATCCTCCCTCAGATCTGTATCGATACAAGTTGTATCAGAAAGAAGCGTACATGTACAGGTCGTTTCTTGTCAAGTACGGGGGAGTCCGATTGAGTATCTCGCCGTTTATGGACTCAATCCGGCAGAAGCTCCCAGAGCTACGGAAGGCCAAGGGATGGAGCCGGGATCGGCTTTCCCACGAAGCCTTCGCGATCGACCAAGAAGGCACCAGCGGTGCCCTGATTACCGGCATCGAGCGCGGAACCCGCCGGCCGTCGGCTCGGACCATGGCCGCGCTGGCCGCGGCCCTCCAGGTGGATCCGCGGGAGTTTGCCGAGTACCGGCTCGCTCTGGCCCGGCACGTCCTCGACGAGGAGAAGGTCGGTCTCGATCAGGCGATCGAGAATCTCGAAGAGTCAAACCTCGAAGAGATCGAGGTCAGTCTCGAAGAGATCAAGCGGCATTCGCATCAGCGTCGGGGAGCGGTGGCTCGGGCTCAAGAGCTAGCCGAGGAGACTGTCCAGCGAGTACAGCCCAAACGCCGAAGTCCGTAAGGGCCCAGGCGCGGCACTCATGGTCGCCGAATAACTGGGCCCGCTCGGCCACGAACTCGGCGATCTCCGACGCCAGCCGCTGGTCATCTTCACGAACTTCTTCGGCGCCCGGCGGATACGCAATCGCCGCCTGGCTCCCGGACTCTCCACAGAGAACTTCACCCATCTCCTCAGTCACCCCTTCAGCGCTTCGGTCGCGGCTTACCCGCGAACAGGTAGTTACACCATGTACCGGATTGGACTGTACATGTACAGGGCGTTTTCTGTCAAGTTCGGTTCTTTTTGTCGGCGGCTAGAGCAGCTGCACGTCCCGTTCCGTATCCATCGAAAGCTTCGGCGACTGGCCGGCCAGGACGGCCCAGACACCGAAATCGGTCAAGGCCCAGGCCCGGCACTCATGGTCGCTGAAGGACTGGGCGCGGTCGGCGACGAACTCGGCGATCTCCAGCGCAAGCTGCTCGTCTCGCGTGGTGAACGTCTTCGACGCTGGTTGCTCGCGGAATGCGGTGCGAGTTTCGGAGAGCATGTTTCCTCCTTCGATTTGCTCCGGACTCCTTGACCATAATTCGCGACAACGCGAAAGATCAAGGGATAACGGAGCGTTCAGTGCTCTGAACAGGCGGCCTCTTCCGCGGCGAGCCGGTGCCGGAAGGTCAGAACCGGGTCGAAGCCGGCTATCACCGCCCAGACTTTGAAGTCAGATAGGGCCCAGGCGCGGCACTCGTGATGCCAGAAATCGAAGGCCCGGTCGGCGATGAACTCGGCGATCTCGCGGGCCATGATCTCGTCGCTGGTCGGTTCGCATTCGGAACTTCGCATTCCCAGACTCCTTCGGGCTATTGCGGTTCGCCTCCCTCGAACCAGTGGACAAGCGGGGGAGGGTAGCAGGTCGTCACTACTTGTCAGTGACAACATGTATAAGATGTGATGCATGCCCGGGGCAGGCGCGGGCATTTGCCGCAAGCGAAACAGGGAGCGCGATGCACTCACATCAGGTCCAACCGAGACGCAGAGCACGGGTAGAGCACCCGATCACCAAGCGGCTGCAGGCGATCCCCCGCGACCAGCGCCGGGAGGTGATCCTCGATCGAATCGTCCTTTCACTCGAAGAGCAGGGCGCCAGCGAAGCTGACTGGAGCCTGAGCCAGTTCGCCCGGGCCGCCAACACCAGCCGGGTCACCCTCTACGAGTACTTCGGTGACCTCGAAAGCCTGTAGGCGGCGGTTCAGCGGAAGCTGGTCGGCCAGGTCCAGCCGCTTCACCGCCAGCTCGACGGGGTGCCATGGGACGAGCGGCCGCGGGTGGCGGTCTCGGTCTGGATGACCTGGGTCGACGAGAACCACCGCCTGGCCGCCCGGGCGCTCTGGCTGGAGGACACGAGCCCGGCGTTCATCGCCTTCGTGGCTAAGACGGCGCAGGCATTCATCAAGCACATCGCGGAGGTGTATCTCGGGGTGACCGAACCCAGCCGCGAGCTTCTCCGCCAGGTCGAGATCTACCTGCGGGCCGCCGAGGCATGTCTTCGCATGTGGCTGGTCGAGGGCCGGATCCAGCGGGCCGAAGTGCAGGAAACGATCGAACGGCTCACCCAGGATCTCGTCCGGATGGCAGAAGACTGGCCCGAGGTCCCGAAGCCGATGCCCGGCCAGTCTGGGTGATCGGCCCGGATGCCTGTCCTGCTGGCACCGAACCCGGAAAAGATGGCAACTATTGCCAGCTTTTCCACTTTCGTCGATGCGGACGCTGGAACCAGGACGGTCCACATGGCGGTTACCAATCCGCGGATTGCCTGAGCGTCGCTCTCCTGACCTGTCCCGGTCCAGCTATTCCTCTGGCGGAAGGCGGGGGAATCGAACCCCATCCGATGGTAAGATCGGACCCGACGCGTCTCAGGTGTGGGTCGTCACCAGGCGACATCACCTTCCGCTCTCACGAGCGTAGGCGGGCAAAAGCCAAGTTCAGGTCTTGCCCGCCTTTTTGTTGCATATTTTTGACGGATTCGTGCGGTTCTCTTGAGGAATGCAGGTCGCGCGGGACGATGTCCCGAAACCACTGCCTGGCCAGTCCTGAAGCCGTTTTCCGAGTCTAGTGTACGTAACGTACACTAGACCGCTCGCCGGGTTGGCCAAGCGACAGGAGGCGCGCCGGCTGGCTCTCGGCCAGGCCTGTTCGATCCGCGATCAGCGATACTTCCCGCATGGGGAAACTTTTGGCAGGGATGCTGTTCGCATTGGTCGTCGGGTTTGTCGCCGTTCCGAACGCGGGCGCGGCCGAGATCCCACCCACCGCCAAGTGCGTGAAGACCTCGAAGAAGCTGTTCCGGCAGTACTTCGAGAAGCTGAATAAGAACGACTCGGACGCCGCCGAGAAGAAGGCCGATCGCGAACTGACCCAGGACCTCTACGAGGCCGACTGCATTTCCGACCCGGAGCCGCTGCTGAAGCCGATGAAGCCCAAGCCGTTCTCGAAGCAATGCGTCGCCGCGGCGAAGGATGCCAACGGCTACCTGGCCCCGGCGAAGACCAGGTTTACGAAGATTATGAACCGGTACGAGCGGCGCCTGAACCCGATCAGCAGCCGCGTCAACCGGCTCGACCGTCGGATCGCGAAGCTCCGCTCGCAAGGGGCTTCAGCCAAGCGAATCCGGTCGATCGCCCGGGTTCGCAGGGCCGTGATCAAACGGCGGAAGCAGGTCTCGAAGACCCTGGGCAAGAAGCTGTTCCGGTTCATGGACCGGGAGACCTATCCGACCTTCTTGATCCTCTACGAGCTGGGCTCGCTTCGCTGCCTGGACCTGGAAGAGGATTTCATCTTCGAAAACACGCAGAAAGGCCCGGCCGCCAAGGTCTTGCACCGCAACAGCGGGGTGATCTTCATGGCCGCCATCTACCTGGCTTTCAAGTACACGGATTTCTCAGGTGGATCATCCGGTTCCGGCAGTGGCAGTTCGGCCTCGGCCTCGAGCCTCGCGGCTCCACCGGTGTGGCCGCCGAAGGCGCCGCACGGCGAGCCGAAAATCCCGCTCGTCGGCTAGATCCACATCCCGATGCCGTGAGGCGGGATGTTCTGCTCGAGGGCGGTCCTCGGGTCACGCGCTTTCGCTTCCGCTTGATCCATGACTCCTCCTTTGGCACATCGTATGCCAGCCCACTCGTTGCCGAGAGGACTTATGCGGTAGAAGTGGCTTTGTGACGGCAGGCACCGCTGAACTTCATCCCGTACTGAGAGCGATCAAGGAGCCCGCGGAGGGCGAGCGGGTCGCGCTGGTCGTCGAAGGTGGCGGGATGCGCGGCGCCGTCTCCGGCGGGATGGCGCTGGGCCTTCACGAACTGGGGTTGGCCGAACGCTTCGACGCGGCGTACGGCTCCTCGGCCGGGGCGCTCAATGCGATGTGGCTGATCAGCGGGCGGGCGCTGGACGGGATGCCGACCTGGACCGATGCCGAGTTCGGCAAGGACCTGATGAGCAAGCGGCGGATCTTCGGCGAGCGGCCGATCGTCGACATGAAGACGATGATCGAACGGAACTACGAGCGGGTCTCGCCCGGGCTGTTCGAGGCCGTGCTGGCCGCCGACACCGAGTTCCATCCGCTCGCGACTGATGTCGAGAGCGGCCTGGCGGTCGACCTGCATGACCAGATCACCGACCGCGAGTCGCTGATCCTGGCCGCCCGGGCGACCTCGAACCTGCCGCTGATCGGCGGTCCGCCGGTTCCCCTGAACGGATCCCGCTACCTCGATGCCGGCCTGAGCGCGGCGATCCCCTTCCAGGCGGCGATCGATGACGGCGCTACCCATCTGCTGCTGCTTCGCTCCCGCAAGAGCGGGGACGTCGCCACCGATCCTTCCGGGCTCGGTGGCCGGCTGACCACCCGGATGCTCGGCCGGATCAGCCCGGCGATCCGCGCGGGCTACCTGACCCGCGGCCGGCGTGAAGGCGCCGACGAAGAGCTCCTCGCCCGCCACGACCGCGAACCGGGTTTGACCCCGAGCATCCTCTCGATCCGGCCACCCGCGGATTCGCCGGTGCCATCGCGGCTCGAATCGGATATGGAAGTCGTCCGGACCGGGCTCGAAGCCGGGCGCCGGGCGGTGCACGACACCTTCGCCGAGTAGGCGACGCTTGGAAATCGCCGGTCTGGGCGATACGTTGACGGTGTGTTTCGGACGATTGCCGCATTGGTCATCGGTCTCCTGATCGGGGGAGGAGCGATCGCCTTGGTCAAGGGCGGCGACGATGACAGTGGCGAGAAGAGCTCGGCGACCAACCCGCTCGGGGTCGCCAAGGTGGTCGACCTGAGCCACACCGTCGACGAGCAGATCCCGCTCTGGCCCGGCGACCCGCCGATGAAGTTCACCACCGTCGCCAACTTCAAGGACGACGGCTACTACCTGCGCAAGTTCTCGATCGGCGAGCACAGCGCCACCCACATGAACGCGCCCAACTCCTTCCACGCGAACGGGGTCGGGATCGACCACTACAAGGCTTCCGACCTGATCCGCAAAGCGGTGATGATCGACGTCAAGGACAAAGCCGCGGCCGACCCGGACTATGCCTTCAGCGTCGACGACCTCAAGGCCTGGGAAGCCGAGAACGGGGAGGTGCCGGTCGGCAGCGTGGTGTTGCTCAACACCGGCTGGACGCAGTACTGGCGCAACCCGAAGAAGTTCTTTGGGCTCGACGGCAAGGGTGGCCTCCATTTTCCCGGCTTCGACGGCGAGACCACCAAGTACCTGCTCGACCAGCGCGACATCGCCGGGGTCGGGATCGACACCCACGGGGTCGACCCGGGCCAGGACGAGACCTACGCGACCAACACCCAGATGCTCGCCAAGCCGCGGATCGTGCTCGAGAACCTGACCAACCTCGACCAGATGCCGGCCACCGGAGCCGACATCGTGATCGCCCCGCTCAAGCTGAAGGACGGGTCCGGCTCACCGGCCACGGTCACCGGCCTGATTCCCTGACCGGCCTGCGGCGGTTTGATTCCCGGGCAGTCCCGGTAGGTTCACTGGCATGAAGAGGATTGCCGCGGCAGGGGTCGCGATCTTTTGCTGGCTGGGCCTGGCCGGTTCGGCCTTCGGGGCGGAACTCGTCAAGGTGACGCCGGATGGTTTCTTCCAGGCGGACGTGAGCTACATGGCTTCGCCGCCCGGGGATGGCCGGATCTTCGTCGCCGAGCGTGGCAACGGCGACACGCACCGGGCCTCGATCCGGATCATGGACGGCAGCACCCCGGTCTCCACTCCCTTCCTGACGATCGGCAACGTCGATACCGAAGGTGAACGGGGACTGATGTCACTCGCCTTCCCGCCCGACTACGAAACCAGCGGCCTCTTCTACGTCTTCTGGATCGCCAACGGGCCGGACACGCTCGACCCCTCCGGGCAAGCCGGTGACATCCGGATCGTCGAGTACCGCCGCTCGGCCGACAACCCGAACCTGGCCGACCCGGACCACGCCCGGCTGGTGCTCGAGACCCATCACAGCGCCTCCAACCACAACGGCGGCTTCATGGCCTTCGGCCCGGATGGGCGGCTCTACTTCTCGATCGGGGACAACGCCGACGGCGACAACGCGCAGAGCCTGGGCAACCTGTTCGGCAAGGTGATGCGGATCGACCCGGCCGATCCGTCCGGCCCCGCCGGGTACACGATCCCGGCCGACAACCCGTTCGTCTCCACCTCCGGGGCGCGCGGCGAGATCTGGACCTACGGCCTGCGGAACCCCTACCGGGCCTCGTTCGCGCCGGACGGCCGCCTGACGATCGGTGACGTCGGCAACGGCACCTGGGAGGAGGTCGACGCCGGCGACCTCAAGGGCAAGAACATGGGCTGGCCGACCTGCGAGGGATTCGCCTGCGACGGCTCCAACTCATCGTTCACCGCGCCGGTCTTCGCCTACGACCACCACGACGAGGACGGCTACGGCGGCGGTTGCGCGATCATCGGCGGCCACGTGGTCGAGGATCCTTCACTGACCGGACTGACCGGCCGCTACGTCTACGCCGACTACTGCGGCGGGATCATCCACTCGATCGACCTCGACACGCCGGGCGGGGATTTCCACTCGACCGGGCTTACGGGCTACGGCAACCCGGTCGCCTTCGGGGTCGACTCGGCCGGCTGCTCGTACCTGCTCCAGTCCGGCGGCGGCGACACCAACGGGCTCTACCGGCTGGTCGCCGACCAGAGCGGGACCGTGGCCTGCCCCTATCCGCCCGAGCAGCCGCCCAGCCCGGATGTGACCTACAACTCGTTCATACCGCGTCGTGCCGTGATCGGGAAGCGGCTCAAGGTCGGGGCGAGGTGCTCGCTCGCCTGCGCCGCGACCGCCACCGCGAAGGTCAAGGTCTCCCGCAACCGGTTCCGCAAGAAGCCGTCCTTCATCCGGCTGCGGCCGGTGACCAGCTCGCTCGCCGCGGACATCCGGGGCAAGCTCGTCTTCCGGATACCGGCTCGGCGGGTACCGAAGCTGAAGAAGGCGATCCGCAACGGCAGCCGGGTGACCGCCCGGGTCACGATCAAGATGGTCGGCGAAGACAGCTCCGGCGGCTCCGGCACCAGCACGATCCGCCTGGTGCGCCCCAAGCGCCGCTGACCGAAGGGTCCTGATTCAAGCGCACTTCTTGCGGACCGTTCGGGTGCGGCGTTTGACTTCGGCTCGGGCTTTGTTGCGGCGGCGGACGATGACCTTGATCCGGGCTCGGGGGGCGTGGCGGCGGCGCAGCTTCCTCAGCTTCTTGCCCAGCGACTTGGCCCGGACGACCGCTTTCTTCTTGGCGACCCGGGCCTTGCGACAGGCCTTGCTGGGGCCGGTGACCGGTGGGGCCGGCGTCTGGTCGAAACCGATCGACGGGACCGCCGGGACCGGGTTGCCGAAGTAGTCGTGTTCGGCCCCGTCGGGGATCGGCATGCCGGCGCCCCGCAGTGGCGACTTCGGGCCGAGCTTGAAATCTTCGCCGAGCAGCGGATCCTCGGTCACCGCGTCTTCACCCGAGGGCGGCAGGCCGAAGAAGGCGTTGCGGGAGCAGGAGTTCCCGCAGGCCACGGCGGCGATCGGCCGGCGCGCATAGACCAGGTTGTTGCGGAACTCGAAGCTTCCCGGCTGGTACATCTGCTTCGAGACCGCGAGCTGGATCGAGGTGGTCGGGCTGTCTCCCACCACCGTGTTGTTGAACATGCGGACTCCCGAGAGGTCACCGAGCACACCGTCGGCGAGGCCGCAGGGACCGTGGTTGATCATCGTGCCGTCATCAACGCTGAGGTTGAAACGGACGTCGGCCCGGTGGGTCGCGGAATCGGTGCAGAGCAGCACGAAGCCACCGCCGTTCCCATGGCTGTAGTTGCCCTCGATGATCGTGCCGTCCTGGCGATAGTCGACGTCGAAACCGGTGCCGTCGCAGCCGTTGTGCTCCATGCCGAAGACCTCGTTGCCCTGGATCAAGGTGTTGTTGGCCCGGAAGGCCCAGATGCCGGCGTTGCACATCGCTCCGGTCGGGTCTAGCACCGGCCGGCCCGCCAGGTTGCCATGACTGACCACATTGCCGCGGACGATCGCGCCGTCGGTTCCCCGCGGCACGATCCCGTCGCCGGCCAGCCGGTCGATCCGGTTGCCCTCGACCACCACCCCGGTCGAGGCTTCCGGCCAGGGCTGGTCGGCGTCGGGGCGGTCCGAGTCATTGGTCCCGCTGATCGAGATCCCGCTGCGCGAGACCGAGGTGATCTGGTTGTCCTTGATCGTGAGGCCGTCGAATCGAACCGGGGGTGAGCCGGCCGCGCTGACCTGGATCCCGGCGCTGCCCTCCGGGTTCTTGGTCAGGTCCCCGGCCACGTCATGGATCACCAGATCGCTCAGGGTCAGGTTGCGCACCACCTGCGAAGTGGCGGTGACCCGGACCCCGTTGCGGACCTCGGTCCCTTCACCCAGGCTTTCGCCCCCGTCCGGGTTCGAGATGTCGAGATCATGAACGAGCAGGTTGGAGGCATCCTCGATCCGCACCGCGTCCTGGCCGGTCCCGACCACGTTCGGCAGGCTCCCCGATCCGTAGCCCGCCACTTCTGCCGGGGCGCCGGCCGAACCGCCGCCGCTCACTCGGAGCTCGCCGCTGCAAGCGGTGCCGCGACGCAGCAACAGCCGGTCACCAGGCGCCAGCGAGAAGCCGCTGCCCAAAGAGTTGAATGGCTGGGACAGGGTTCCGTTACCAGCGGCCTGGACCGAGCAATCAATGTAGGTATCACCGGCAGTCGCCGGCCCGGCACCGGCGAGTAAGCTCGCCCCCACGACGAGGCCACTCCAGACGGCTCTCCTCAACGCTCCCATTGGGCGAGCCTACCCAACGCCATTGCCACGAACCCGGATCAGCGCGATTTCAGGATCGTGATCCGCTTGGCGCGCCTCACGGTCTTTCCGTGCGCGTGAGCGACCAGAACTACCCGGTAGACACCCGACCGCACCTTGCGGTGGCCGATCCGGCCTCGGAGGACGGCACGATTCCGACCTGCCTTCCGTTGCCCGAGCCGGATGCGAGCCGCCCGGCGGAAATGGTGCCGCTTCTTGCGCTTGAAGACGACGACCACACGCGCTGACACCGACAGACGGAAGCTCAGCGCCAGCCTGCCGACCCTGCCATCGCGCCTCAAGCGGAGCTTCCTCGGCCTGACCCGGAAGGACTTCAGCTTCAATGGTTTCGCGATTCCCGTCGGGCCGGTTGGGCCAGTTGGCCCAATATCCGTCGGACCCGTCGGGCCGAGGTCAGTCGGACCGGTCGGACCCTGTGGCGAGATCGTGATTTCCACCGCCGTCTGGACCTCTCCCACGAGATCGGTCATGGCGATCGTGGTCACCGTCGGCCCGGACGATTCGGTCGGCACGCCCGCGATCTCACCGGATTCCGGGTCGAGGGAGAGACCCGCCGGCAGTGGGGACGCGGCGTCGAACTCGGGGGCGCCGGTCCGGGCCACGTTTTCCGGAGAGAGCGAGAACGGCTTGCCGACCTCGCCCTGGATCTGTTCCGGGTACTCGATCCGCGGCTGGCCGAAGCCCAGCACCCCCGCCACGTACCCGTCGCGGCTCGGGTAGTAGGCGGCCCCGGCGATCAGATCGGGCCGGCCGTCGCCGTTGAAGTCTCCTCCACCGCTCACCGTGTGACCGCCGGCCGGGGCGTCGACCGGATCTCCGAAGTAGCTGGACTGCGCCGGGCCCCGGACGACGAACCCATCGGCCGAATCCATGCTCTGGTTCGTCGCCGGCAAGGTCAAGGTGCCGGTCCGCCTCGCCGACGAGCCGAAGATGACCGCGACCTCGCCGACGTTGGGGGTGTTGCCCAAACTGCCGAGGTGACCGGCACCCGGAGCCGCGACGACCACGTCGTCGAAGCCGTCCCCGTTCAGGTCTCCGGTGCCGCCCACCGCTGAGCCTGTCTTCGGCGCACTCGCGGCCGGGCTCGGACCTCGCACCCGGAAGCCCGTGCCCTCCGCCGGGCCGGCACCGGCAAGGCTCACCGTGCTCTCCTGCGCGGAACCGTAGATGACGTACGCGGCACCAGTCGCCGATCCACCGACCGAGGCCCGCGGCGCCCCGACCACGACGTCACCGAAGCCATCTCCATCGAGGTCGCCCGCCCCACTCACGGAATAGCCCGTGAAGTCATCGGCCCCACTGCCGATGATCACGAAGCCGACCGTCGACGCGAGACCGACCCGTGTCGCGTTGACCGAGACCGGGGCCGAGCTGCCGAAGATCACGGCCGCGTAGCCGGTCACCGTATTGCTGACGTAGCTGCCGCTGGCCCCGACGATCAGGTCGCCCAGGCCGTCACCGTTCACGTCGCCGGCCATCCCGACGTAGCCGAGCCGGTCGTCTTCGGCATCACCGCGGATCCGGAACCCGCGACTCGCGGGGAGTGAGGCGAGCTGGACCGTCGACCCCGGCCCGGAGGCACCGAAGACGACGAAGGCGGCACCGACGTTGGCCAGCCCGCCCGAGTCATATCCCGTGTCCCCGACCACGACATCATCCAAGCCGTCCCCGTTCACATCCTCTCCGCCTGCGACGCTCATGCCGGCGTTGTCGACCGTGGCCGCGCCGCGGATCACGAAGCCGACCGCCGGATCGAGCCCGTCCGGGTTCAAGGTCACGGTGCCGCCGGTTGCCGACCCGAAGACCACAAAGGCGCCGCCGACGTTGCCGCCGATGCCGTTCGCTCCGATGATCACGTCGTCGAGGCCATCGCCGTTCACGTCCCCCGCCCCGGCGACCGCCCGGCCGGCCAGGAGGTCGGAGTCGGTCGGAGCGAGCATCCGAAACCCGTCCGACGGGGCGATCGAACCATCGGCCGGGAGTTGGATGCTGCCGGGGCCGAGCGGCCCGTAGAGGACGTAGGCGCCACCGTCCTGATAGGCACCCCCGGCGCCGACCACCACATCATCGAAGCCGTCCCCGTTCACGTCGCCGGCGAAGTCGACGCTGGACCCGAAACGGAGATTGCCGTCCTGGGGGCCGAGCAGGTTCAAGTTGGTGGGATCGGCGGCGCCGGTCAGTCCGAACTGCTGCGGCAACTCCGCGCCCGCGGAGGCGACGAACCAGATCGGCACGGCCAAGGCCGCGAGCGCCGCGAGCCCGGCGAGAACGGATGCCTTCCCCCTGAAGGTCCAAGTCATCTCGTGAGAGTAGCAGACCGACTCGTCAGTCAGCCTGCTATGCGACTATGATCCCGGCACGGTGGCAGCGACTCGGCCGGGTGAACCCGGGCAGACCCAGAGGGCAAAAGAGCAGGGAGAACGGCGACGGCAGGCGATCCTCGACGCCGCCACGATCGTGATCGCCGAGAAGGGATCCCACGCCAGCAGCCTGGCCGAGATCGCGGAAGCCGCCGGCGTCACCCGATCGGGCCTGCTCCACCACTACTCGAGCAAGGAACGGCTGATCGAGGCGGTGTTCGCCGAACACGAGCGCGCCGTCGAGCCTTTCTTCGAACAGCTGTCCGAGGCGGGCGGGCTGGAGGGGATCGAGGGATTGGTCGGACTCGCCGTCGGGCAAGTCGAGAACCCCGAAGGCGTCGCCTTCTGGAGCATGGTCTCGGCAGAGAACTCCGCCCCGGGGCCCAGCTCGCCGCTCCGCCAGCGGCTCTTGGACGCCTACGACCGATACTGGTCCGCCGTGGTCGGGCTGCTGGAGCAGGCCGACCGACAGGGACAACTTCGAGCCGGAATCGACAAACGGGCCGAAGCGGTGGAGATCGTCGGTCTGATCGAAGGTCTCTCCGCGAACTGGCTCCTGGATCCGGAGTCGGTCGACCTAGTCGCCGCGACCGACCGCTACCTGAAGCGCAAGGTCGAGGACCTCAGGGTCCGCTGACCAGCTTTTCAAGGCGGTCGAAGAGCGGCATCTGGCCCTCGATGACCAGGTTCTTGGCGGTCGCGGGGGCGACCCATTCAACCCGGTCGACCTCGGGGATCTCGATCCGTTTGCCCGAACGCGGCGGCCACTCGATCTCGAAGGTGATGCTCTTCTGGTCAGCGGGGTTGAGGTCCCCTTCGATCGCCCAGGCCAGCACCCTCTTGCCGGACTTCTGGGTGATCTCACCGAGGTGGATCGGTGCCCCGGCCGGCGGCTCGATCCCGACCTCCTCGCGGAACTCGCGGCGGGCAGTTTCCAGGGGCTCCTCGCCCGGGTCGATCTCCCCCTTGGGGATCGACCAGCCGCGCTCCTTCTTCGCCCAGAGCGGGCCACCCATGTGGGCGATCAGCACCTCGAGCCCGTCCTGTCCCGTGCGGTAGAGGATCAGGCCGGCGCTCACCTTGCCGGCTTTCTTCTTCTTGGCCACCGCCCCGAGGCTAGCTTTTCCGGTACATCGTCCCACCTTGCGGAACCGGCGTTGGCGTGTAATTTGCACGGTGTGAATTGCAGGGGATGGGCCGCGTTGATCGCTGCGACAGTGGTGCTAGCCGCCCCGGCCGGAGTCAAGGCCGGTGGCCTGGCCGGCCTGGTCAACCCCTTCGTCGGCACCGAGGCGTCGGCCCCTGACTTCGGCACCGGCGGCGGTGCCGGCAACACCTTCCCCGGCGCGACCCTGCCCTTCGGCATGACCGCCTTCGGCCCCGACACGATCCCCAGCCTGACCAACTTCACGGCCGGCTACACGTACTCCGACGACCAGATCCGGGGGTTCTCGCTGACCCACTTCAGCGGAGCCGGCTGCGCCCTGCTGCAGGATGTGCCGATCCTCCCGGTCGCCGGGACGCTCTCGGAGTCGCCGGTGATCGCCGGATCCTCGGACCTCGACCCGGACATCGTCCCGACCTTCAGCCACCGCCACGAACAGGCCCATCCCGGCTCCTACAGCGTCGTGCTCAACCCCGGCGAGGACGACCAGATCCGTTCCGAGCTGACCGCGACCACGCGCACCTCGGTGGGGCGCTTCACCTTCCCGAAGTCGGACACCGGCACGTTGACCCTCAACGCCGGCGGCAGCACGATCGCCAACTACCTGGCCAAGGTGGAGGTCGATCCGAAGAAGCGGGAAGTGACCGGGGTCTCCGAAAGCGACCGCTTCTGCTGGGAGCCCTCCAAGTACAAGGTCTATTTCGCCGCCCGCTTCGACCGGCCCTTCAAGGCCCACGGAACCTGGAAGGGAGCGACACTCTCGCCCGCCTCGACCCAGGCCAGCGACTACTCGCCGGAGGCCTTCAACTACAAGCCGGTGGCCGGCGGGCCACCGTTCGTTCCCGGCAACCCCAGCACCACCGCCCAGGCCGGTGCCTACGTCAGCTTCGACACGGCAGACTCGCGGCCGGTCGGGATGCGGATCGGCATCTCCTTCGTCAGCGTCGCCCAGGCCCGTCGCAACCTGAGCGAAAGTGCCGGGCTGGGCTTCGACAAGGTAAGGAAGCGGGCCCGCCGGACATGGGAGAAGCAGCTGGACCGGGTCCATGTCTCCGGCGGGAAGAAGGAAGACCGCCGCACCTTCGCCACCGCGCTCTACCACTCGCTGCTCGAACCGAGCGTGCAGTCGGACGTGAACGGGCTCTACCGTGGCCAGGACCTGAAGGTCCATCGGGTCAAGCCCGGCCACGCCTACTACTCGGACGTGTCGGGCTGGGACATCTACCGGAGCCAGGTCCAGCTGCTTTCGATGATCGCCCCGCGCCGGGCCGCCGACCTGGCCCAGTCGCTCTTGCTGATGGCCAGGCAGGGCGGCTGCCTGCCCCGCTGGCCCTACGCGACCCAGAACGCCAACATCATGAACGGCGACCCCTCTTCGGTGATCATCGCCACCGTCCACGCGCTCGGGGTCCGGGGTTTCGACGCGAAGGACGCGCTCAAGGCGATGGTCAAGGGAGCCGACCACGCCTGCCATTCCGACAACGCCGACTACACCGAGCGCGAAGCGCTGGACGACTACCTCGAGCTCGGCTGGATCCCGCAGGAGCGGAACGTGAGCAGCGCCCAGCATTCGCTCGTGATGCGGTCCTCGCCCTGGGGTACCGCCTCGACCGCGATGGAGTACGCGCTGGCCGACTTCACGATCTCGCGGCTGGCCAAGTCGCTCGGCCGCAAGGACCTCGTCGCGCGCTTCCTCAGGCGCTCCGGCAACTGGCGGAACCTGGTCAACCCGGCCAGCCGGGCGATCGAGCCGCGGATGGCTGACGGCAGCTTCATGCCCGGGGTCACCCCCTCGACCGAGAACGGCTTCGTCGAAGGCAGCTCGGCCCAGTACGGCTGGTTCGTGCCGCAGGACCTGGCCGGACGGTTCGCCACCCTGGGCGGCCGCGAGGCAGCGCTGGCGAAGCTGGATGAGTTCTTCACCGAACTGAACGCCGGACCAGGCTCGCCCTACGCCTTCCTCGGCAACGAGCCGACCCTGCAGACGCCTTGGATCTACAACTGGCTCGGACGGCCCGCGAAGGCCCAGTCGATCGTCCGGCGAGCCCAGCTCGGACTCTACGGTCCGGGGCCCGGTGGCCTGCCCGGGAACGATGACGGCGGCACCATGAGCGCCTGGTTCGTGCTCTCGGCCCTCGGCCTCTCACCGGTCATCCCCGGCACCGACGTGATGCCACTGGGCAGCCCCCTCTTTCCCGCGGCGACCCTGAAACTCGCCCGCGGCAAGGTGAAGGTCAGGGCGAAGAACGCGGCCCGAGGCCGACCCTACGTCAAGGGTCTGCGGATCAACGGCCACAAGTGGAAGCAGCCGTGGATCCACCTGCGGCGGCTCCAGCGTGGCGCCAGCCTAGGCTGGACGCTCGGTTCGAAGCCCGGCCATTGGGGCCGGGCCGCGAACCTCGCGCCACCTTCCTACGGCGACCGCTAGAGCAGCGGCCGGATCTCGATCGCGCCGCCCATGCGGGCCGCCGGGATCTTTACCGCGAGGTCAACCGCGGCGTCGAGATCGTCGGCGTCGAGGAAGAGGTAGCCCCCGATCGCCTCTTTCACCTCGGCAAAGGGGCCATCGACCAGGATCGGCTTGCCGCCCTCGACCCGGACCGTCTTCGCGTCCTCCGGGCCGGCCATCCGCTCGCCCGGAGTAACGCCCGGGGTTTCGTTGACTTCCTGGTAGCTCGCGTAGACGGCGCCCTGCTCCTCACCGGAAAGGGCGTCCCATTCGGGGCTGCCCGGCAGCGGGGTGGTGCCTTGATGAATCAGCAACATGAACTTCATTGGTTCCTCCTTTGTGGATGTACGCCTATTTGACGAACGCCCTGAAGGGGAATCGACATTTCGGCAAAGCTATTTCTCCGGGGCTTTCGGCGGGAAGCCGTCGGCGATCGGGACGCCGTGATCGGTCTCGGTCATGCCGAGCTCGTAGACGGCGCCGTGGGCGGTGGTCAGGACGCTCTCGTTGTTCGGCCCCGGCATGGTCAGGCGGGCGGTCATCCGGGCGGCAGAACAGTTGGCCACCTCGTGGAACTCGCCCTCGGGATCGGCCGGGTCGCCGTACCGCCAGCCGACCGTCAGGTTCGGGGGCGAATCGATCTCGAGCTCCAGGTACCCCTTCCCGGCGACCGGCAGGCCGGCCTCGAGCCGCGAGGCGGTCTCGTTCACCTCGACCCCGGGAGCGAACAGCCCGCCGATTCGCCTGATCTCGCCGGCCTGGTGGACCGCCCCGTTCGCGACCCAGGGGAGCAGGCGGCCGGCCACCCTGATCCGGCCCATCGCCACGTCGATCCAGGCCTCCGGATCCTCGGCGAAGCCGCTGCCATGGAGCCAGATCCAGCGCTCGGCATGCTCGGAGCCCCAGTTGTGGCCGACCATTCCGTGCCAGCCATCGACGCCGATCTCACGATCGCCGACCCTGAAGGAGCCGGAGAAGCCCCCGAGCGGGACCGGCGAGATCGGCTTGGTCTTCGGCAGCGGGAGTTCGTAGAACCGCGGGCGAGGCAGGTGGAAGAGGACCGGAGCCCGGGGCCTGAACCGCAGGTTCCACCCGGCCTCGAAGCACTGCCCGTGCAGCCCGGCGGGCCCGATCGCGGAATCACCGATCCGCACCCATTCGCCGGGAGGGCTCGAAGCCGGCTGCCCGGCCTCGCGGCGGGCCAAGGGCCGTTCGGCTTCGCCTTCGAAGAGGGTGAACCAGGTGGTTCCGGTCGCTTCCCGGCCGGGCGCCTTGTCGATCGTGTAGCGGATCCAGACGGCCAGCGGCTCGTCCGGGGAAACCAGCCGCACGTACCAGGACTCGTACATCCCCTGATCGGGTCCGGCCTGGCCGAACCTCGCCTCAGTCGGTGAGACCTTCGCTCTCACGGTAAGAGCAAATCAGAATCGAGCAGCTCCCGCCGGATCTGCTCGGCACTCTGACCGGCTTCGATCCGCTCCTCCAGGGTGATCGCGCCGTGTCGCTTGGCCAGCCGCTCGCCGTCCTCGCCGAGCATCAGGGGGACGTGGCTGAAGCGGTCGGGGGCGTCGATCCCCAGGCGGTCGTAGAGCCAGAGTTGGCGGGGCGTCGTGTCGAGCAGGTCGGCCCCGCGGACCACTTCCCCGACCCGCTGCTCCGCGTCATCGACCGTGACCGCGAGGTTGTAGGCGAAGTCGCCGTCATTGCGTCTGACGACGAAATCGTCGAGGGTCTTCTCGACCCGGCCGCACACGTGGTCCTCGAAGCCGACCCGGGCTCCGGCCGCCCGCACCCGCAGCGCCGGGGGGCGGCCGTCGGCGCGGCGCTCTTCGCGCTCGGCCTCGGTCAGGTCGCGGCAGGTGCCGGGATACGCGCCCTCGGGCAGCTCGCCGTGCGGCGCCGAGGCGGCCTCGCGGATCTCCGCCCGGGTGCAAAAGCACTCGTAGAGCAGGTCTTCGCCTTCGAGCTTCGCCAGCGCCTCGCGGTAGAGCTCGTGTCGAGCCGACTGCCGGACCGGCTCGCCGTCCCAGTCGATCCCGATCTGCCGCAACTCCTCCAACTGGACCTCGACCCACTCCTCGCGGGAGCGGCCGGAGTCGACGTCCTCGATCCGCAGGAGGAAGGGAGCGCCGCGCTCGCGGGCCGAGCGCCAGGCCAGCAGCGCCGTCCGCAGGTTGCCGAGGTGGAGACGACCGGTCGGGCTCGGCGCGTAGCGGCCCGCGGCCCGCCCCGGATCGCGGTCGGGGTGGAACAGGTCAATGCCGTCGCCGGTCAAAGCGCCGCCTTCAGGTCGCCGGCAAGGTCGCCCTTCGGCCGCACCGTCACCTCTCCGAGCCCGAGCCAGCGGGCCATCAGCTTGAGCTCGTCGGCAAGTTCGGACGCCACTCCAGCCGGGGCCTCGTTCTCGATCCAGGCCGACTGCACCAGCAAGGCCGAACCGTCGCGATCGGATTTCAGGTCGACCCGGCCGACGATCTGCTCGTCGACCAGGAACGGCAGCACGTAGTAGCCATGCCGTCGCTTCTCCTTCGGGGTGTAGATCTCGATCCGGTAGTGGAAGCCGAACAGCTCCTCCAGGCGCCGGCGTTCGAAGATCAGCGGGTCGAAGGGGGCGAGCAGGGCGCGGGCGCCCACCTTGCGCGGCCGCCTTGCCTCCGGGTGGAGCCAGGCCGGGGCCGAGAAGCCCTCGACCTCGGCTTCGACCAGCCGGCCCTCCGCTGCCAGTTCCTCGATCGCCCGCTTCGATTCCCGGGCGGGCAACCGGAAGTAGTCCCGCAGGCAGCGGGCCGTGCCGACCCCGTGGGCCCGGGCCGAGATCTCTATCAGTCCCTTGATCGCCTCCTCCGGCGCCGGGGTATCCGCCTCGTGGACGTGACCGGGCAGCACCCGCTCGGGCAGATCGTAGAGCCGCTCGAACTGGCTGGTGCGGCCGGCCGAGCTGATCCGTCCCGACCAGAACAGGTACTCGAGGGCACTCTTGACCGGAGGCCAGTTCCAGCCCCAGTTCTTCTTGTCGGGGACGTGGTCTGGATCCACCGCGGCGGCGACCTGGCCCGCGGTCACCGGCCCGGAACGGCCGACTTCGGCGACCACGTCCTCGAGCAGTTCGGGCTGCTCGGCGGCCGCCCTGACGGTGCGCCAGGCATCGCGATCGGCCCGCTCCATGCGCCAGCGCAGGAGGCGGTGGGTTTCCGGTGGCACGAAGGAGGCCTCGTGGGCCCAGTACTCGACCAGCCGGCGGGGCCGCTTCGAACTGGCCTTTTCCAGCAGGCCGGTGTCGTAGGGGCCGAGGCGTGAGTAGAGCGGCAGCAGGTGGGCCCGCGCGAGCACGTTGACCGAGTCGATCTGGAGCAGGCCGATGCGGTCGATCGTGGCCTGGACCTGGCGCATCGTCACCCGGGGAAAGGGACGCTCCCGGCCGAAGCCCTGGGCGGCCAGCGCGACCCGCCTCGCTGCCGCCGAAGAAAGCCGCACCGGGCCGTTTGCGTCTCGTCCGCTCACCCGCACATAATTACCGCCAATGCCACCGAGGAGGGGGAAGAGTTCATGAGCGCTGGTGTCCGGGCACATGCCTATCGCAACGTCATCGTCACGGCCGCCACCGCCGGGCTGGCCGGATTGCTCTTCGGTTACGACACCGGCGTCATCGCCGGGGCGCTCTTGCAGATCGAACCCGACTTCGGGATCAACGGCTTCAAGTCAGGCATGGTGGTGAGCGCGGTCCCGATCGGCGCGGTGCTCGGTGCCTGGTTCGCCTCGACCAACTCGGACAAGTACGGCCGCCGCACCCTGATCGTCGTATCCGGCATCGTCTTCATCGTCGGCGCGCTCATCTCGGCCCTCTCGCCGACCGACATGCTCTGGGTCCTGATTTCTTCGAGGGTCTTGATCGGTGTGGCGATCGGCGTCGCCTCGGCAGTCGCCCCGGTCTACATCAGCGAGGTCGCCCCGCCCGACATCCGCGGGCGCCTGGTCACCTTCTTCCAGCTCGCGGTCACGGTCGGGATCCTGGTCGCCTACCTGGTCGGCCTCGCTTTCGCCGACGCGAACGACGGTTGGCGCTGGATGCTCGGGCTCGGGGCGCTGCCGGCGATCCTGCTGGTGGTCGGCATCTCGCGGCTGCCCTCCAGCCCGCGCTGGCTGCTGATGAAAGGCCGTGAGGACGACGCCCGGGCCGCCCTGCAGCGGGTCCGCACCGAAGGGTCGGAGCAGATCGAGCTGGAGATCCAGGAGATCGAAACCAGCATGAACATCCACGAGGGATCCTGGCGCGACCTGCTGCAGCCTGCCGTGAAAGCGGCCCTGGTGGTCGGGATCGGCCTCGCCATCCTGCAGCAGATCACCGGCATCAACACGGTCATCTACTATGCGCCGACGATCATCAAGGAGACCGGGATCGACGGCAACTCGGCGGCGATCCTCGCCTCCCTCGGGGTCGGCATCATCAACGTGATCATGACCGTGGTCGCCCTCAGGTTGCTCGACTCCCGGGGCCGACGCGAGATGTTGACGATCGGCGTCACCGGGATCTCGGTTTCGCTCTTCCTGCTCGGCCTCGCTTTCCTGATCGGGGCCGACAAGACCTGGGCGACCGTCATGGCGATCGGCAGCCTGATGCTCTTCGTCTCTTCTTTCGCGATCTCCCTCGGCCCGATCTTCTGGCTGCTGAACGCCGAGATCTACCCGCTCTCGGTCCGCAGCAAGGCCGCCTCGGCCGGCACCATGACCAACTGGTTCTTCAACTTCGTGGTCTCGCTGACCTTCCTGCCGCTGATCGACCTGCTCTCGCAGACCGGGGCCTTCTGGTTCTACGGCGCGGTCGGCCTGCTCACGCTTTGGTTCTGCTGGAAGTTCGTGCCCGAGACCAAGGGCCGCAGCCTCGAGCAGATCAACGACATCTTCGAAACCAGAGCCAAAGCCAAGTAAACCCGGGCAGCCAACTGGTCCAACAAGTTTGCGATAGCTTGGGCCGATGGGATCCAGGCTGATAGGGGCGGTTTCGGCGATCGCGTACATCGTCCTGACCGGGCTTCTGCTCACGGCGCCGGCCGGCGCCCAGACCCAGAGCTCGTTCCGCAATCCGGTCCTGCCGCTCGACGCTTCGGGAAACGACTCGCCCGACCCGTGGCTGTTCCGCCACGACGGCCGCTACTGGATCAACTACACCTCCGACGGTCAGCTCGTCTACCGGAGCGCCCGGGTGCTCGACGGACTGGCCGACGCCCGCGAGCACCGCATCTGGCCCCCCGAGGGGCAAACCGAGCCGGTCGAGCGCAGCGCCGAACTCTGGGCGCCGGAAACCCATCGGATCGGCAACCGCTGGTACGTCTACTACACGGCCACCACCGCCGGCACGGGCATCTACTCACATCGGATCTACGTGCTGGAAAGCAAGTCCGACAGCCCGGCCGGCCCGTACCGGTTCAAGGCCGAGCTTTCACTCCCCCAGCCGTACGCGATCGACGGCACCGTCTTCGAGTTGAAGGGGAAGCTCTACCTCGCCTACTCAGGCGGCCCCCTTTTCACGCCGGCTTCGATCTACCTGGCCGAGCTCTCCAACCCGTGGACCGTGAAGGGCCTGCCGATCGAGGTCTCGACCCCGGAGTACGACTGGGAGAAGCAGTCGTTTGCGATCAACGAAGGCCCGGAGGCGCTGATCCACGGCGGCCGGCTGAACCTGATCTTCTCGGCCAGCTGGTGTGGTTCCGGCCTCTACGCGCTGGGCCGGCTGACCGTTCCGGCCGGCGCCGACCTGATCGACCCGGCGACCTGGGCCGACTCCAAGTTCCCCGACCCGGTCTTCGAAACCGATGCGGCCCGCGGCGTTTACGGGCCAGGGCACGGCTCCTTCTTCAGCACGAACGGCGGCAAGGAATGGTGGAACGTCTACCACGCCACCGACCAGGCCGGCAAGGGCTGCTTCACGGGCGGGCTCAGGACGACCCGCGTGCAGCGCTTCACCTGGAACTGGGACGGCACCCCGCGATTCGGCCGTCCCGCCTCCCTCGGAAACGATCTCGTCGCCCCGAAACCCGACCGGACGATCGCCATCCAGGCCGAACTGAAGCGATCCTTCCGGCCGTCGGCCCGCGCCAGCCGGATCGAGGACAGTCGCTTCTTCGGCTACGCCGGAATGACCCTGAAGCCGAAGGGCGGGAAGCTGCCGGCGATGAAGTTCGGGATCCTGCGCAAGGGCCGCTACCGGCTCTACCTGCGGGTGCTCGGCGGACCGCAGGCCGGTTGGCTGAAGCTGGTTCGCCCGGACGCCCGGAACGTGTTCCGCAAGCTTGCCCGACCTCGCGAGCGGGTCGTCAACCTGGACCTGGGCACGATCAACCTCAATCGCGGTCGCCGCTTCCTGCGACTGCGGAGCGGCCAGCCGGTGACCCTCGACCAGATTCGCCTGCAGCCGGAGCGGAAATAGACTCTCCGGCATGAGTCAGACCCCAAGTTGCTCGATCCGTGACTTCCGGATCGAGGACGCCGAAGCGGTTCACCGCTGGTTCAACAACAAGGAAGCCACCAAGACGCTGATGGAACAGCGTGAGAGCTTCGAGATGGAAAACGCCGAGGGCTGGACCCGGGCCGCCGTGAAGCAGGAGGGCGAGGACCGGAAGTACGCGATCGAGGTGCCGGGGATCGAGCAGCCGGTCGGATTCACCGCGCTCTACGGGCTCTTCCGCCAGACCGCCCCCGAACTCGGTTGCCTGATCGGCGACGAGGTCCGCGGCAAGGGGGTCGGCCGCTGGGCCGAGCGCCTGACCGTGACCAAGGCCTTCGAGGAGTTCGGCGCCCACCGGATCTACGGTCGCATCCCCGCCTTCAACCAAGCGGCCAAGAAGGTCGTCACGGCCCAGGGCTGGACCTTCGAAGGCAACATGCCCGGCCACATCCGGCGGCCCGACGGCACCCTGCTCGACTGCGAGATCTGGGGGGCCACGCCCGAACAGTTCTTCGCTGCGGTCGAGAAGTGGTGACGGGCCTGAGCGCAGAACTGGTTGAAGACGGTGGCCGGGCTGCCAGCGGCCCCGACTTCTTCCGCTCGGCCGAATTCCTCGAGGCGGAAAGCACCACCCATTCGCTGCTGATCCACGAGACCGGCGACGAAACCGAACTGGTCGCCTCTGCCCCGCTGCTGGTCCGCGAGATCCCCGGCAGCGACCGCCTCGACGCGGTCTCGCCCTACGGCTACCCGGGCCTGGCGATCTCCGACGGCCCGCTGCTGCGACTCGACTTCCCGCTCGACGCGGGGACGATCGACTTCTCCGAGACCGGGCTGGTCACGATCTTCCTGAGGCATTCGCTGGGCGGGGATCCACCGCTGGCCAAGGCGACTCCGCGCAACGTCTGCCTGCTCTCCGACCCGACCCTGCCCCGCAAGAGCCGCGCCTCGGACCGCCAGCAGATCCGCAAGAACCTGAAGCGGGGCTGTGAACTGGAGATCGTCCCTGGCCCCGAAACCTCGCCCGAGCAGCGGTCCGGCTTCTTCACCGCCTACACCGAGACCATGGCCCGGACCAATGCCGCCGAGCGCTACTTCTTCAGCGAGCGGTACTTCGACCTGATCCTCTCGGCCGAAGGGACCTGGCTCTTCATCCTCCGCAGCCCGGAGGGTGAGACGGCTGCCGCTTCGATCGCCGCGCTGAGTGACGGCCTGCTCCACTACTACCTCTCCGGCACGGCCGACGCCCACCTCAAGGGGGCGCCGATGAAGAACGTGGTCGAGGAGATGATCGGCTTCGGAGCCGAGCGGGAGCTCGCGGTCAACTTCGGTGGCGGCATCACCCCGGGCGACGCACTCGAGGAGTTCAAGCGTGGTTTCGCCAACCGGGAGGAGCAATGGTTCACCTCCGAGATCGTCTGCGACCCCGAAGCCAACGCCGAACTAACCACCCAACTCGCCCCGGACGCCGACCCCGGCTTCTTCCCCTCCTACCGAGCCTGACCCTCCCCAAGACGGAGCCCCGCCCAACTATCCGTTGCCTCGAATGGGCGGGGCGGGTTTCTCGTGGAGGGCGGGTCGGACCCCGCCCGACTCCTTATGTTCCGAAGCTAGGCCCGCTTAGGGCGGGGAAGCCGGACATCGGTTCTCGGCCGTGGCCCCAGTGGGCGACGCCGAAGGCGCGGATCGCGTCCAGCGTCTTCTGCCCCATCCAGTCCGGGCAGCCGATCAAGTTGCGCCAGGAGGTGGCGGCGGCCGCGTAGGGCATGTCCGGGTTGGGGAAGAGCAGCGCGGCCGAGTAGACCGTGTCGTAGAAGCCCTTGAGGGCGAGCTGGTCCTTTTCGGGGAGGTCCGGGTCGTACTGGATCGCGACCCGGCCGTGTTCGAGCGAGTGGACGACGTTTACCGGCGCAGCCGGGTCGGCCCAGGCGCCATCGGCCTGTTGCAGCGGCGGTTGGATGTGATCGCCTGAGGTCGGCGGCACGGTCCCGTAATCGGGAACCGGGTCGTCCGGGCCGAGGTGCTGGTGGCCTTCCTCGGGCAGGTCCTCGCGGACCACGCACTTGGCCGCGGTCGCGGCGGCCTTCAGGTCGGTGATCTGCGGGCCGTCGTATTTGGTGCCGGTCCGGGTGTCGGGGGTGAGGTCGTTGCTGGAGCCGGAAGCACTCGAGATGTGGGCCGAGCCGCCGTCTTCTCCCCCGGACCTGAGGGCGACGAAGACCCCGCCGACGATGAAGACTATGAAGACGAGGCCGACCAGGTAGCCGGCCACGGTCGGCTTCGCTTCGGCGCTGTTGCCTTCCTGGCCCAAGACCGGATGGCGCCTACTGGGTCAGGGACTGGCCGCGGGCACCGCGCCAGGGCTGGGCGGCCCGCAACGCCCCCAGCACGGCCCGGGTGGCCGGGGCCTTGTTCAGCGCATAGAAGTGGATACCCGGGGCGCCGGCCGCGAGCAGTTCGGCGCTCTGCTGGGCGGCATAGGCGACGCCCAGGTTGAACTCGGCTTCCGGGTCGCCCTCGGCGGCCAGCATGGCGGCCTCGAGCTCGACCGGGATGCTCGCGTCGCAGAGGCTGCAGATGCGCTTGGTGTGGGCGTAGCCGGTGACCGGGATGATCCCGGCCAGGATCGGCACCTCGATGCCCTTGGCCCGGGCCGCCTCGACGAAATCGAAATAGGCCCGGTTGTCGAAGAAGAGCTGGGTGATCAGGAACTCCGCCCCGGCGTCGACCTTGGTCTTCAGGTAGGTCAGGTCGGTGTCGAGGTCCGGTGCCTCGGGATGGACCTCGGGGAAGCAGGCGCCGCCGATCGAGAAGTCGTAGTTGGCGCTGATGTGGCCGGCCAGGTCGGCGGCGCTGCCGAAGCCGCCTTCGGGCTGGACGAAGTCGGCTTCGCCGCGGGGCGGGTCGCCGCGCAGGGCGAAGATGTTGTCGATGCCGGCCTCACGCAGCCGGTCGAGGGTGGCGTCGAGGCCTTCGGCGGTCTCGCCGACACAGCTCAGATGGGCCATCACTTCGAGGCCGACCTCGTCCTTGAGGGCGGTGGTGATGTCCACCGTGCCGTCCCGGGTCGAGCCGCCCGCGCCGTAGGTCACGGAGACGAAGTCCAGCTCGAGCTCGGCCAGGGTACGGGCCGTTTCGAAGAGCTGAACCCGGCCCTCATCGGTCTTCGGCGGGAAGAACTCCACCGAAAACACGGGCCGTTTCGCCGTGATTATCTCGCCGATGCGCATCCGGAAAGCCTAGCGGGAATGGGAAATCAGTCCGGGGCCAGGCCCTGGCCGGTCGCGGCGAGCCAGACCGTGCGGCGGAGGATTTCCAGGTCCAGCCTGAGCGAACGGTTGTCCACGTACTCGACGTCTAGCTCGATCCGCTCCTCCCAGGGGATGCCGGCCCGGCCCTGCACCTGGGCCCAGCCGGTGATCCCCGGCCGGACCTCGTGGCGGCGGTGCTGATGCGGCGTGTAGTCGGCGACCTGGGCGGGGATGGTCGGGCGCGGGCCGACCAGGGCCATCTCGCCCCGCCAGACGTTGATCAGGTTGGGCAGCTCGTCGAGTGAGGTGCGCCGCAGCCAGCGGCCGACCCGGGTCACCCGCGGGTCGTCGCGGCCGACCACGGTGCCGACCCCGACCGGGTCGGAGCCCGGGACCATGGTCCTGAGTTTCAGCATCTCGAACTCGCGGCCATCCTTGCCGACCCGGATCTGCCGGTAGATCGCGCTGCCCCCGCCTTCGAGGCGGACCAGGATGGCGCAGATGACCAGGAGCGGCGCGGTCAGCAGCAGGACGACCCCGGTCAGCAGTTTCTCCAGCGGCCGGTTCACCGCGTTCCCTCGGCTTTCTCCCAGGCCGCCGGCGGGCCCTGCCGCCAGCGGTCCCAGAGGCCGAGCGCGATCGAGAGGGTCACCTCGACGTAGTAGCGGGCGATCCGGAAGGGCAGGATCGGGATCCAGCGGCCCAGCACCGCCCCGGCCAGCAGCAGCACCTGGAGGAGCATGGTCAGGCCGTAGAACCAGCCGTGGCCGAGCAAGGCGATGTTGGTCAGCAGGGCGATCAGGTGCAGGGCGGGGCTGAGGTAGCGGAGCAGCCGGTGGGAGAAGAGTTCGAAGAGGTAGAGCGGCGAGTAGCCGCGCGGATCGAGCATGCCCTCGCCGACCACGATGTCCCAGAGCCCGACCATCATCCGACGCTTGCGGGCCAGCTCGCCTTCGAGGCTGGGCACGAGCTTTTCGGTCGCCCGGGCGCGGGGGCGATAGAGCGAGGCGAGACGCCGCTTGGCCAGGGCGAAGGGGAAGGAGAGGTCGTGGCTGCCGGAGGGCTTCAGCGGAATGTAGGCCGAGGCCCGCACCGCATAGATCGCGCCGTTGCCGGCCGTCACCCCGGCCAGTTCGGACTCCATCTCCCGGACCCGCATCTCGTAGCGCCAGTAGGCGCCTTCGAGGTTGCCGCCGTCGGGGCCGGTGAAGCTCACCTGGCCGCAGACGTAGCCGACCCGTTCGTCCCGGAAGGGTTCGATCAGCTCGTTCAGCGCCCCCGGCTCCCAGGTCGAGTTGGCGTCGGAGAAAGCGAGCAGGTGGCCGGTCGCCTTCTCGGCGGCGGCGTTCTGGGCGGCGATCTTGCCGCCGCGCGGCAGCTCCAGGACCAGGTCGGCCCCTGCTTCCTTCGCGATCTCGACCGTGCGGTCACTCGAGCCGTCCGAGGCGACGATGACCTCCAGCAGCTCCCGGGGATACTCGAGCTCGAGCGCGTTCTTGACCTTCGCCTCGATCACGGTCTCCTCGTTGTAGGCGGCGATGACCAGCGAGACCTTAGGCACGAGCTCCTCTTCGGTGTCGGGGTCGATCGGCGGCGGGATCTCACTCAGCTTGGGGCCGCGGACCTCGCCGGCCCGGCCGCCGAGCCCGATGAAATCGAGCAGCCAGAGCGCGATCGGGTAGCCGACATGCGTGAAGAAGAGCGGGCCGGCGCTGAACCAGAAGAGGATGTAGACGATGGTCAGCATTGCGTCCGGATCACCCCAGCACATCCTGGTAGAGAGCGATCGTCTGGTCGGCGACTCTGTCCCAGGCGAACGGGCCTTCCGCCGCCGCCCGGCAGCGGCCTTCCAGTCGCTGGCGCTCGGCCGCCGCATCCGGGCCGACCACCAGCCGGGCGAGCTCCTCGCCCAGCTGATCGGCGTCGCCCGGTTCGACCAGCCGGGCCAGCCCATGTTCGTGTGCGACCTCGCCGATCCCGCCCACGTCGGAAACGACCATCGCCTTGCCGAAGGCGATGCCGGTGTAGAGCACGCCGGACTGTTCGCCGTCCAGATAGGGCAGGACGAGCACGTCCGCGCGGCGCATGATCGCGGGGATCTCGGAATCCTCGATGAAGCGGGGCAGCCAGCGGACGTCGAGCCGCAGGCGGGCGGTCCTCTCCCTCAGCTCGGTCAGGTCCATCCGCGGGTTGCCGACGATCCAAAGTTCCGGTGCGGCCTGCCCGGTCGGCGCTGCGAGTTGCTCGGCGGCGCGGATCAGCACGTCGATGCCCTTGTAGGGGCGGAGCAACCCGAAGAAAAGGACCACCGGCGGGCGCGATTCGGGATCGGAATCGTCGTCCCAGGCCGGGTTCGGCGCGGCCAGCTCAGGCGGCAGCGGCCGCTCGTCGGGCTGATGGGTCAGGTAGTCGAAGGCGCCGTGAGGGATGATCCGGACCCGGTCCGCCGGCAGGCCGACCTCGTCCTGAAGCCGTTCGGCGCCGGTCCGCGAGTGCGCGATCACCGCGTCCATGCCGCCGAACACCTTCTTCGCCTCGCCGATCTGGCGATCGGTCGGGCCGGGCGGCAGGATGTAGTGGGCGGTCATCACCCGCGGCCGGCGGTCGGAGATCAGCCGGTGGTCGACCCGCGGCATGGTCAGCCACTGGTAGTGCGTGACCATCGGGTCCGGTGCGGCGTCCAGCTTGCGGCGCAGCCGGCGCATCTCGGGAAAGTGCTGCAGCGCCTTGCTGAGCCGCCGGGCCCGCGGCGAGACCCGCCGGTAGAAGTCGTACGAGACTTCGTAGCCCTCCGGCTCGGGCACCGGGCCGTAGGTGAACTCTGAGGTGATCAGCTCGACTTCCGCCCCGCGCGCGGCCAGGGCAGCGGCGAGCGCCCGGTCATACGGCGGGGTGAAGGCCGAGGGGTCGATCAACTTGACATGCACATGCGGGATTATCGTTGGCGACCGTGAACTCCCACCCCCCGGCACCGGAACCTGCAAGCCAGGCCACATCCGTGGACCTGAGCTACTGCGTGGTCAACAACGATGGCCGGGAGTACCTGATGGCCTGCCTGGAGGCGATCGAGGCCTTCCACCCGGCGACGCTCGGCCGTGAGGTGCTGGTCCTCGACAACGCCTCCTCCGACGGTTCGGTCGAGGCGGTCCGCGAGCGTTTTCCGGAGGCTCGGGTGATCGCCCTGGATTCGAAGCAGGGCAAGGCGGCCAACGACTCGCTGCTGCTGGAGTCGGCCCGCGGCCGCTACTGCCTGCTGCTGAACGAGGACTCCGAGCTGCGAGCCGGGGCGGTCGAGGCCCTGGTCGACGCCCTCGACGCCGACCCGGAAGCGGGTGCCGCCGGCGCCCGGCTCTTCGACGGCGACGGCAACGCCTATGCCTGCGCCTGGCGCTTCCCGGGAGTCGAGTCGGCGCTGGTCGGGGCGATGTTCCTGCATTCCCGCCTCACCGTGCAGAGCCAGGGCGAGGTGACCCGACGGGTCGACTGGGCCCAGTCCTCGGCCCTGATGGTCCGCCGCGAAGCGGCGGCCGAGGTCGGCTTTCTCGACGAGCAGTTCTTCGTCTACTACGACGAGTGCGATTTCTGCAAGCGGCTGGCCGACGCCGGCTGGAGCACGCTCTACGTCCCCGCCGCCGAGGCCGTCCACCACAACCAGCTCTCGACCGACCTCTCCTCCGGCCTGCCTCGCATCGTCGAGTTCCACCGCAACCGCGACCTCTACATGCGCAAGCACTCGAACCGTGCCGCTGCCCTCGCGGTCCGCGTCCTCACCGCCTGGGCCTACGGCCTGCGGACGATCGCCTCGATCTTCGTGCCGGCCGCCCCGCCCAAGGTCTACCCGGCCCACACCCGCCAGGCCCTCTTCCCCTATCGCGGAGAAAGCCTCGCCGACCGCTCCCGAGTCAGGAAAACAGTCCAGGACAGCTGAGCGTCACCGCGGTGACGCAGGTTTTGAGTCGATTCGACAAAAGACCTGCGGCACCATCAGGAGCGCAGATCTTCGTCCCATTGTTCGACCTCGATCGCTTCCGGCAACCCCCGTCGCCCGGGTTTGCCTTCCTCGCCGATCCCTCCTCCAGCCTCCCCCTCGCCTGCCCGTTCCCCGGCTCGGCGGGCCTCGAGCAGCTTCTCCTTCAGCGCGCCGGGTTGGGTCAGCAACATAAGCCACCCCCGCTCTTCCGCGGAGAAGAAGCCGGTTAGCAGCAGCACGAAGGGGAAGGATGCGACCAGCAGCAGCCGCACCACCAGCCAGGCGATGCCGTCGCCGGGGACGAACACCTCGCCGACCGCGATCAGGGCGGCGGTGACCAGCAGCACCCGGGCCAGCCGCAGCCACTCGTAGGGGACCGGGAAGAGCCGCTGGGTGAAGAGGTACATCAGCACGACCACGATCAGGTACGAGATGACCAGCGAGACACCGGCCCCGATGATCCCCCAGATCGGCAGCAGGAGGAGGTTCAGTCCGATGTTGGCGACCAGCCCCGCGACCGTGGCGGGCAGGTTGTACTTGGTCTGCCCGGTGCGGCCGAGCACGACTAGCAGCACCATGTAGAGCGCGTAGAGGGCGGCACCGGCGGAGACCGGGCCGACCGCATCCGCCGCGTCGAAGAACTCGGGCGCGGCGAAGACCCGCACGATCCAGGGGGCGATCAGCCAGAGGAAGCCCACCACCAGCGCCATCAGGGTGACGAACCAGGTGACCACTGCCGAGTAGGCGAGCCGCGCTTCCTCGTCGTCCTCGATCGAGTAGGCCAGCGGCGGGAAGGCGAGCTGGAAACCACGGACCAGGACCGCGATCCCCTGCGTCATCTTGACCGAGAGCGCGTACAGCCCGGCCTCGGCCAGGCCGAGCTTGCGGGCGATCAGGATGCGGTCGATGAAGCTGAGCGAGTAGAGCGAGAGTTCGGCCGGCATGGTCGGCAGGCCAAAGGCCATCATCCGGTTCAGCAGCGGACGATCCGGGACCAGGGCGAGGCGACGCCGGTGGTAGAAGATCAGGCCGAGCACCACGGCCAGGCCGGTGCCGTAACTGCCCAGCAGCAGCCCCTCGGCACCGAGGTCGAGCGGCACGACCAGGATCACGGTGACCGGGATCGTGAGCAGGACCGAGATCATGGTCCAGGCGAAGAAGGCCCGGGCCCGTTCGTCGAGGCGGAAGATGGCCAGCAGGTACTCGGAGAGAGTGAGCACGAAGAGGCCCGGGATCGCGATGCGCGCGAGCGTCGGGTCGGGCTCGCCGAGCAGCAGGTCCGAAATCGGCCCGGCGAAGGGGAAGAGGACCACCACGGTGATCAGGCCCGACCAGAACAGGGTCGCGAACGAGGTCGAGACGACCTTGGCCGGGTCTTGGTCCTTCAGGTAGTAGAAGCGCAGCAGCGCCTCGACCACACCGAGCCGGATCACGATCGAGACCGCGACCACGGCCGAGAACATCACCTCGGCCGCACCGTAGTCGGCCGGGGTCAGGTACCGGGTATAGAGCGGCAGCAGGGCAACCGCGATCAGCTTCGAGATGATGCTGGCCGCCGTGTAGGCGGCGCCGGTTGTCGCTAGGCGGCGGAGGTAGCCCGACATGGGAAAGCGAGGCTATAGCCGATCGCGATGATGACCCAGGTCACCGGGTCGTCGAGAAATCCCGCATACGTGAGGGTGTGGACCAGCACCGCGATGAACCCGGCCAGCATCGCCGCGCGCGCCGCGGGCGGACCCCGGTCCGGGTCGTAGGAGCGCGCCGCCGCACCCAGCCCGGGCATCACCTTGCGGGTCCCGGCCAGCAGGGCGGCGAGCGCGCTGGCGATCAGCACGACGTAGAACGCCAGCCCGATCAGACCCTGCTCGGCGGCCACCGTGATCGGCTCGGTGTGTGATTCGGTGACCGGTGCGTTCGGGCCGGCCACCTCGCGCTTGAAGGCGACCGAGAACGAGCCGGGGCCGTAGCCGTAGATCGGGCGCGCCTCGAAGAGGTCGAAGCCGCCCTCGACCAGGTTCGCCCGGCCGCTGGTCTGCTTGTTGATCGCGCCCAGGTCGAGCTTGACCAGGCCGCCGGCGAAGGTGCCGAAGAGGACCACGCCGACCGCCAGCACGGCGATCCCGGCCAGCATCCACTTGAGGCTCCAGCGCAGGGCGACCAATGCGGCAAGGCCAGCGATCAGGGCGATGAAGCTCGACTGCGAGTAGGTCGTCATCAGGGCCAGCCAAAGCACCCCGGAGACCGCCGCCAGAACGATCCCGTCCCGGGTCGATCTCGCCCAGAGCAGGGCCGCCGCGACCATGGTGATCGAGAGGGCCAGGTAACGGCCGTAGACGTTCGGGTCCCAGAACAGTGAGTTGACCCGGAAGTAGACGTGGAAGTCGTTCGAGCGGATCACGACCTGGTTCCAGAGCAGGTCGCGGGTCGCGTACTCGACGAAGCCGACCAGGGCGCAGATCAGGGCCAGGCCGATGACCACGCCGAGCAGGATCCGCAGCCGCTCCCTGGTCCACTCGACCTCGGCCATCAGGGCGAAGATCACGCCGAAGGGGATCAGGAAGAAGCAGAGGTTCTGCAGGCCGGTCGAGCGGTCGTCCGAGTAGAAGAGGCCGAGTGCGTAGAGCACGACCGCGGCGGCGAGCAGCGGCTTGAGCCAGCGGGCCAACCCGGTCGGGGCGACGGTCGGCGTGGCCGGCAGCAGGTCGCCGCGGCGGGCCCGGATCAGCGGGGCGAGCACCCCGCCGCCCATGACCAGGTAGAGCGGGACCAGCAGGTTCGCGTCTTCCCCGCCGACGTTCAGGGGGATCCGGAAGGGCACGGCGACCAGGACCAGCACCGGGAGGATCACCGGCCAGCGGTCGATCACCCAGGCCAGCAGGCCGACCAGCGCGAGGCCGGCGACCAGCGCCACCACCAACATTCCTGGCGTGTTGCGAAGCTCGGTGATCGGGCCGGAGTGCCACTGGTCCCCGGCGATCAGGACCGGCACCAGGATCCCGGCGACGGCCATCGCGACCGAACGTCGCATCGAAGGCTGATCGAGGATCGCGACCGCCACGGCAGCAGCAGCGATCAGGGCGACGAGTGCCTCGATCATTGGGTTCGCCCTCCGTCTTTCCGCTCCATCGGCTTCGGGCAGCCGGAGGGGCCACGCGGCTCGTAGTTGTGCAGGCGGATCCAGCCGGGCAGGTAGAGCACACGATCCTCGCCGTGCATGGTCACCCGGACCCGGTACTTGCCGGTCAGGGGGATGAAGCCGTCGTCCTTGCGTCCGTTCCAGACCAGGGTGTGTTCCCGGTAGCGCTTGAAGAACCGGTTGCGGGCCAGGGTGCGGATCGGGTTGCCGCCCCGACCGATGATCTCGACGTCGGCGATGTCGGACTTGGTGGTGCGGAAGCTGATCGACATCCGGTCCCGCTTGCAGTCGCCGTTCGGGCTGAAGACGGTCGGCGCCTCGCCGTTGGCGGTGAAACCGAGCACCCGGTACTCGACCCGGTCGATGACCAGGGGCTCACGCTTGAGTCGCTGCGACCAGCCGAAGGCGGCGACGGTCGCGACCAGGAGCAGGCCGATCGTGAGTGGCGCCAGCCATCCCAGGCGACGGGAGCCGGCGGCCTCCTCCATCTACTCTCCGGGCAGCGGGCCGTGATCGGTGCCGATCACCACGGTCACGTCGGCTCCGGGAGTGAGGCTGGCGATGTTGCTCTCCATGGGAGCGGTGTTGGTGATCCCGACCGCGGCCCCGACCTTCGTCGCCGCGGACTGGTTGCCGCTCGTGTACATCACGACACTCTCGGTGAAGGTCTCGGTGGCGTCGGACGGGTTTCCGGCGATCGTGAAGTTCTCCTTCTCGAGAGCATCCGCGTAAGTCGCGGCGAGTCCGGCTTCGGTTCCGCCGGTGCCGTTGAGGACGCCGACTTCGATCTGCTTCGGCTTGACGCTCTTCTGCTTCGTGGCCTGACCGCGACGGCCCTGGTTGGCGCTGTCATTCGAGTCGGAACCGAGCAGGCTGGTCGCCGCCCAGGCGGCGGCCGCGCCGAGGATCAAGACCACGGCGACGATCGCGATGATCCGGCCGCTGCGGCCCAGGCGGTCCCAGAAGGAAGGCTCGACCAGGCCGGCCCGTTCCATGCGGCGCTCCTCACGGTCGGCCAGGACCTTGAGTTCCTGGGAGCGCTCTTCGGCGACGATCTCGCTGACCTCGCGGACCTCGGCATCCCGTTCCGGGGCGCCACCGGCCCAGTCGCGGAGGCGCCGGATGTCACGGGCCTGCGAGAAGACCAGGAAGGCGAGCACGGCCATGGCGAGCAAGGCGACAAGGCCGGCGTAGGCGCCTACGGTCTGGATTACGTCGGTCAACTGATCTCCACTTTTCGGACGGTCGCAGCGTCGTTGTCGGAAGCGGTGGGCCCGCCATCCTCAAACGCCGACCGGGGCATGTTATTTAGGAATGGCGGATGAATGCGCTTCGAGGCCGTATTCAGCTGACTTTTGCCGGGTCGCCACCGGGATTGCTGGCCAGCTCGACCACCCTCCCGCCGAGGTCCGCTTCGTCCCCGGCCTGGGCAGCCTGTTCGAGTCGGTCGAGGGTCTGGACGATCCAATCGGGGTCGAGCGGCTGCTCACGGACCGCCCGCATGATCCGCTTCGACGCGGTCGGCTGTGGCCGTTCCTCATCCCCGAAGAGCTCTTCGTGGAGCTTCTCCCCTGGCCGCGGCCCGACGAACTCGATTGCGATGTCCTTCTCCGGTTCGCGGCCGGCCAGCTTGATCATGTTCTCGGCCAGCTCGGTGATCTTCACCGGCTCACCCATGTCGAGCACGAAGACGTCGCCGCGGCTGACCCCGGTGTCGCCGGCCCGGATCACCAACTGGACCGCCTCGGGGATGGTCATGAAGAACCGGGTCATCTCGGGATGGGTGACGGTGACCGGCCCGCCCTGTTCGATCTGGCGCTTGAAGATCGGCACCACGCTGCCCGAGGAGCCGAGCACGTTGCCAAAGCGGACCGAGACGAAGCGGGTGTTGGCGTGCCGCGCATCGGCCGCGGCGACCGCCCACTCGGCCATCGCCTTCGAGGCGCCCATCACGGTCTGGGGGTTGACGGCCTTGTCGGTCGAGATCAAGACGAAGCGCTCGGTGCCGGCCGCGGCCGCGCAGTCGGCGGTGATCTGGGTCGCGAAGGTGTTGTTGCGGACCGCCTCCAGCGGGTTCGACTCCATCAACGGCACGTGCTTGTAAGCGGCGGCGTGGAAGACGATGTTCGGCTTGAAGCGCTGCATCACCTCGAACATCCGCTCGGTCTCCTTGCAGTCGGCCAGCACCGCCTCGACCCGGGTGAAGTGCCGCTCGGCGACCAGCTCGCGTTCGATCTGGAAGAGGTTGTCCTCGGCGTGGTCGAGCATGACCAGCAGCTTCGGCCCGACCAGCCCGATCTGACGGCAGAGCTCCTTGCCGATCGAGCCGCCGGCCCCGGTGACCATGACCACCTGGTCCTCCAGGTAGGCCCCGACCCGGGCCAGCTCCATGGTGACGGGGTCGCGGCCGAGCACGTCTTCGACCTGGACCTCGCGCAGCTGCTGGCTGAGCTGGACGCCGCCGCGCAGCAGCTCGAAGACGGTCGGCAGGGTGCGGACGGGGATCTGCCGGTCGCGGCAGGCGGCGACGACACGGGCCCGGAGCACGCCGGGGGCGGAGGGGATCGCGATCATCACCTCGTCCGGCTCGGTCTCGTCGAGGATCGTCTCGATCTCGTCGGTGGTGCCGAGCACGGAGATGCCCTGGATGCGCATGCCGCGCATGTCCTTGTTGTCGTCGACGAAGCCGATCGCGGTCTCGCCGAGATGCGGGTTGAGGCGCAGCTCGCGGACCACCATCTGGCCGCCGGAGCCGGCCCCGATCACCAGCACCTCACGGCCGCGGGCGATCCGGTTGCCCTTGTTCGGGCGTTCCTTGAACAGCCGCGTGCCGAGGCGGGCGCCGGCGATCAGGAAGAGGGTGAGCAGGAAGTCGGTCACCGCGACCGAGCGCGGCAGGTCGTGCTTGAAGGGCTGGATCACCGTGAAGAGCACGACCAGCAGGAGGCTCGAAACCGAGACCGCCTGGATGATCCGGGCGATGTCGCGACCGCCGACGAAGCGCCACCACTTCTGGTAGAGCCCGAAGAGGTAGAAGACGCACAGCTTGCCGACGATCACGAAGCCGACCGACTGCAGCAGCAGATCGACGTAGCGATCGGGGATGGTTCCCGGATCGTCGAGGAAGCGCAGCTGGTACGCGAGGAAGTACGAAAGCGCGACGAGCAGGCCGTCACCGGCCATCTGCATCAGCTGATACCGGCGCAAATGGAAATCTGGGCGTCGCATTGAAGCCCCGGATTCTACCCCGTGGGTGAAGGTGTGGCCAAAATGTCCCGAAGGTGTGGGACCGTGTGCGGGTGGGATGCGAGCGGAAGGGCGTAAGGCGAGCTGGTTGCCCGACGTTGCCCTTGTGCGAAGCAGGCCGCCCGCACACGGTCCCACACCGAGGACAGAATTTTGGCCACACCTTCTAGCATCCACGCTGCTATTTCCGGTTCTGGTGACAGCCGAGACGCAACTGGCGGCAGTCCCGGCCGGGCGGTTGGCCACGCGGTGATCCTCGGGCTGGTCCAGGGTCCGGCCGAGCTCCTGCCGATCTCTTCCTCCGCCCACCTGGCGATGATTCCGCGGCTCCTGGACTGGGATCCGGACGAGCTGGACCCGGAGCTGCGCAAGAGTTTCGAGGTCGCCTTGCACGGCGGTGCCGCACTGGCCCTGCTGATCACCCGGCGGGGCGAGATCCGTACCGAGTTGACCGAGTTCGACCGGCGCCGGGCCGCGGTCCTGCTGTTCTCGTTCTTGCCGGCGGCCGCCTTCGGCTACGGCTTCGAGCGGATCATCGAGTCGAGGTTCGGCGGCCCCCGAACCACCGCGGCCGGCTTGATCCTCGGTGGCCTGGCGATGGCCGTGGCCGACCGCCGGCCGCAGCGACGGGGCAAGGGCGAGGCCGGATGGAAGGATGGCCTGGCCCTCGGGCTCGCCCAGGCCGCGGCTCTGATCCCGGGCGTCTCCCGCAACGGGGCCACCCTGACCGCGGCCCGCCTGCGCGACTTCTCCCGCGACCAGGCCAACCTGCTTTCCCGCACGGTCGCCCTGCCGGTCATCCTCGGCGCGGTCGGGCTCAAGGGCGTCCGCCTCGCGAAGCGGGGCATCTCTCGCCGCCAGGCACGTTGGCTGGCGATCGGCACCGCCACCTCATTCGTCTCGACGATGGCCGCCACCGACCTGATCCGCATGGTCGAACGGGACCGCGCCCTGGCCCCCTACTCGGCCTACCGGATCGCCTTCGGCCTGCTGATCCTGGGCCGGCTGGCGGCCGAGAGCCGCGGCCGCACGGCCGAGTGACCGCCTTCTCTTGTTGAATCACTTCCGATGAGCGGCGAAGACGCATACGCAAAGGCCGGGGTCAGCCAGTCCGACGCGGACCTCGCGGTCAGCCGCCTGGTCGCCGCCCTGGCCTCCGCGCAGCTCGGCCGGCCGAGCCGGCAGGTCGACCTGAAGGGCCATTACGCGGCCGTGATCCGGCTCGACGAGAAGACCGGGATCGCGCTTTCCACCGACGGCGTCGGCACCAAGCTGCTGGTCGCCGAGGAGCTGGGCCGCTTCGACACGGTCGGCATCGACTGCATCGCGATGAACGTCAACGACATCATCTGCGTCGGCGCCGAGCCGCTGGCCATGCTCGACTACCTGGCGGTCGAGAAGGCCGACCCGGAGATGTGCGAGCAGATCGGGGTCGGCCTCGCCCGCGGCGCCGAACTGGCCGGGATCGAGATCCCGGGTGGCGAACTGGCCCAGATCGGTGACCTGGTCAAGGGCTTCGACATCGCCGGCGCCTGTTTCGGGACGGTCGCGCTCGACTCGATCATCGACGGTTCCGCGGTCACCCCGGGCGACGTCGTGATCGGCCTCCCGTCCTCCGGCATCCACTCCAACGGCTACACGCTGGCCCGTTCCGCCCTCGACGGGATCGCGATGGATGACGACCGGCTGGGCCGGCCGCTCGGCGAGATCCTGCTCGAGCCGACCGAGATCTACGTCAAGCCCGTGATGGACCTGCTGGCCTCCCCGGCCCGGGTCCACGGCCTGGCTCACCTCACCTCTGGCGGGCTCGACAACCTGCTGCGCCTCAAGGCCGAGGTCACCTACGAGATCACCGATCCGCTGGCCCCGCAGCCGATCTTCGAGCTGATCGCCGAACGGGCCCGGGTTCCCGAAGACGAGATGTACGAGGTCTTCAACATGGGCTGCGGATTCTGTGTCGTGGTGCCGGCCGAGGACGAGGAAGCCGCACTCGCGGTCCTGCGCGGCCATTACCCGGAGGCCCGCCGCATCGGCCAGGCCACGGCCGGCGAGGCCCGGGTAATCCGAGGCTGACCACCCGGCTTTCGCGGCCCGATTTTCGGTGCTGCGAGTGTCAGCCCTCTGCGGCATTTTCGTTGGCAGAAACCAACACTCCGAACCTCCTCCGAGCGGGTCATACTGGGGACTGACCCGAATTGACCAATTTTTCCCGAGATTGTCCGCGCTTAAGCGGAATTCAGAGACTCTGGATAGCCTCCGGCACCTATGAGCTTTCGCAGGCAAAACCAGTGAAGTGACCCAGCCGCCTGCCAGTTCACAGATGATCGGCACGGTCCTCTCGGACCGGTATCGGTTGGAGGCCAAACTGGGCAGCGGAGGCATGTCCACGGTCTACCTGGCCCGCGACGAGGTGCTCGACCGTCCGGTCGCGGTGAAGCTGATGCACCGGGAGATGACCGACCAGGCCGACCAGCTCGAGCGTTTCAACCAGGAAGCACGAGCGGTGGCGAAGCTCTCGAACCCGAACGTGGTCGCCGTGATCGACGCCGGCGAGGACCAGGGTCGCCCCTACATCGTGCTCGAGTACGTCCAGGGCGAGACCCTCAAGCAGCGGATCGCCCGGGTCGGCGCGCTCGACGCGACCGAGGCGCTCGCCTATGGGCTCGAGGTCGCCCAGGGTCTCGGGGTCGCCCACGAGCGGAACATGGTCCACCGGGACGTCAAGCCCCAGAACGTCCTGATCGACTCGACCGGCCGGGCCAAGCTGACCGACTTCGGCATCGCCCGCGAACTGAACGACGAGGGCGTGACCGCGACCGGCCGCGTGATCGGGACCACCGACTACGTCGCACCCGAACAAGCGATGGGCAAGGACGTCGACCCCCGCTCGGACATCTACTCACTCGGCATCGTGCTCTACGAGATGCTGACCGGCGACGTGCCCTTCGAGGCCGACAACCAGATCGGCGTCGCGATGAAGCATGTCAACGAGGAGCTGCCGGATGTGCAGGCGATCCGTCCCGACATCTCCGCGGCCTCGGCCCGGGTGGTCGACCGGGCGACAGCCAAGAACCCGGACGACCGCTACCAGACGATCGAGGAGATGGCCGACGACCTCCAGGCCGCCCTGGAGGTCGAGGCGATCCGGGCCGGCGGCACCACCGGCGAAGCGACTTCGGTGCTCGACGCGGTCGCTCCTCCCCGCCGCCAGATCCCGACTTCGAAGACTTCGCCCTGGCCGGCGGTGATCATGCTGCTGGTCGCCTTGGTGATCGCGGCCGGCACCGCCTACTTCATCTCCCGCGGCGACACCGGCGGCGGGGGAGGCGGTGGCGCCGGGGGCGGCGGCACGAACGAGTCCCAGATCGCCCTGGTCTCGGCCAGCGACTACGACCCCGAGGGCGACAACCAGGAGCATTCCGACGAGGTCGGCCTCGCCCTCGACGACGACCGTTCCGCCACGGCCTGGACCACCGAGACCTACGAGACGGACAGCTTCGGTGACAAGTCCGGGGTCGGCATCTACGTCGACGCCGGCCAGCCGGTCTCCGCCTCCGAGATGGAAGTCCGCACCGGCACCCCCGGCTGGACGCTGGAGGTCTACGGGGCGAACAAGCCGGTCCCCGACGATTTCTCCGGCTGGACCCGCCTGGCCCAGGTGCCAGAGGTTTCCGAACAGGAGCGAATAGACCTGATCACCGGCGGCAACAAGTACCAGTACTACCTGCTCTGGATCACCAACCCAGCCGAAACCGATTCCGGCTACGGAGCCTCGATCAGCGACATCCGTTTATACGGCTGACCCTGCCCGACGACCGTGGCGGTGGTGCCGCAGGTCGTGAGTCGTATCGACGCATCACCTGCGTCACCATTGAGGACCGTTCCCGTCAGTTGGAAACAGCGGGCACTGAAGGAGTGTGGCTTGCTGTCTCATGACGGTCCAGAGTTCGCTCGCAGTTCGCTCCTCGTGTAAGTACCGGTCCTCCCAGGTGAATCGGACGACCCGAAGGCCACTGGTTTCCAGTTCGATTCCTTTTCTGTGGTCACGACGGTGTGATGCCTTACCGCTGTGGGTTCCGTAGGGATCCAGTTCAACCGCGAGACACAGGTGCTTCCAGAGGAAATCGGGAATGTGGCGGCCGATCCGATGATTGACCAACGGCTTCGGCATCCGCTCTCGCCGGATCATCCGCAGGAAGTCGATCTCAGGATCCGAGATCGTGTCAGCGAACACCGGGTCCCAATCATCGATCTCACTCCTCAGGATGCCAATGCCCTTGTGCCCGTTTGAAGCATCCGAGATCGCCCGAAGCTCATTCCAACAGAGCTTTCTCTCCTTCTCGCCCTGAGTCAGGGCTTTGGTTACCTCATCTGGTCTGGCCGTAGCCGCGAAGTCCCTGATCGCCCTTTCTGCTGTGGTTGCCCGGATTCCGTCCAGCTCTGTGATGTGCTCGGGCGGCAACTGCCTAGTCTCGTGGCGAATGACTTTCAAGTTGAAGGCGTCATTTTCCCACCGGCCAGAGCCATGATCACGAAATGTTCCTGACTCGCCCGTGAGGTGAACCGGGCCGGGATCGCGGATTAGGCCATGGAGGGCCAGAGCGCTGCCGTGGGAGACGACTACGTTCGGGGACACGGAAGCCGTGGCGGCACGGAGCCTGCCGCGAAAAGAGAGCCTTGTTCCCGGCAAGGCAAACGACCCTCTTAGGATCGGCAACAGCCTTCCGGCGTCCTTTCGTTTCTGAACCATGGTCCAGCTGAGTCCCAAGCGGAAAAGGATCTCAAGGCTCAGGACTCCGTCGTTGGCGAGGGCTACTTCCCGTAGCTGCCTGTTGAGTTCCAACTCGCGTCCAGCTTGTTTCGAGTCCATCCGCCCACTTTGAAGCGAATTTGCTCACATGTGGCTCTACAAGGGTGACAATTGTGCAACGGCTGCTGAGTGCTCGATCTCAGGGGGCCACCGCAAGGGGCGGTGCCGCAGGTTATGAGTCGTATCGACGCATCACCTGCGTCACCATCGAGAAGCTAGAAGCTGTGCTGGGACTCGGACTGGTGGCGTTCCAGGGCGAGTTCTACGAGGCGGTTGCAGAGGTCTGGGTAGGGCATTCCGGTGGCTTCCCAGAGCTTGGCGTAGACCGAGGTCCGGGTGAAGCCGGGGATCGTGTTGATCTCGTTGAGGAGGACGCGGGACTCGCTGCCCTCGATCTGCTCGACGAAGAAGTCGCAGCGGGCCAGGCCGGAGCAGCCGGCCATGGTGAAGACCTGGGCGGCGAGCTCACGGACGGCGGCGGTCGTCGCCTCGTCGAGTTCGGCCGGGGCGGCGATCCGGGTGCGGCCCTCCGTGTACTTGGCCTCGTAGTCGTACCACTCGTCGTCGGTGAGGATCTCGCCGGGTAGAGAGGCGTCGGGATCCTCGTTGCCGAGCACCGAGCACTCGATTTCGCGGCCGGCGGAGTTCGCCTCGATGATCACCCGCGGGTCGAACCCGGCCGCTTCCTCGACCGCGGCCTCGAGCTGCCCCGGGTCGGTGACCTTGCTGATGCCGACGCTCGAGCCCAGGCGGGAGGGCTTGACCCAGAGCGGGAAGTCCAGGGCCAGGGCCTCCTCCTTCCAGCCGGGCGTGAAAGCCTGGACGAAGCCGACCTGGGGAATGCCGTGGAAGCCGCAGAGCCGCTTCAGGGTCAGCTTGTCCATGCAGACCGCGGAGGCAAGGACGTCGGAGCCGGCGTAAGGCAGGCCCGCCGTGTCGAGCGCCCCCTGGGTGACCCCGTCTTCGCCGAAGGGTCCGTGCAGGACCGGGAAGACGACATCCAGCGAAAGCAGGTCGCCGTCCACCTCCAGGCCTTCGCCGGGACGGATCCCGACCGGGTGCCCGTCGGTGATCCAGGTGCCGGATTTCTCGATCAGGATCCGGGTGACGTCATGGCCGGCGGCCTCCAGCCCTTCGGCGACCGCCTCGGCGGAGAGCAGCGAGATCTCATGCTCGCTGGACCGGCCACCGCTGAGGACTGCGACTCTCATCAGCGGAAACGATATTCGGTCAGTCGACGCCGAGTCCGCCGCTGGACCCACCGTTGTCGTTGCCACCGGTGCCAGACGCTTCATAGCGGCCGATCGTGATCACCACGGTGGAGCCGTCCGCCACCTGGGTTCCCTGCGAAGGGCTCTGATCGATCACCCGGCCGTCCTGCGGCTGGATCGACGTGCTCTGGGTCTGGACGCTGGCGACCAGGCCGGCCGAGGAAAGCTGCGACTCGGCGTCGGCCTGGGTCAGGCCGACCAGCGGCGGCACGGCCACCTTGGTCTCGGCCGGGCCGGAGGAAACGGTCAGGTTCACCGTGCTGCCGGCATCGACAGAGGTGCCCGCGTCCGGGGACTGCCCGGTCACCTCGTTCTTCGGCCGGTCGCTTGACTCCTGGCTGGAGGAGAACTCGAGCCCGGCCGCCGAAAGCTGTTGCTTGGCCGCGTTCAGGGTCATGCCGACCACCGGCGGCACCTTGACCTGCTCGACCCCGCTGGAGACCGTGATCGTCACCTCGGACCCGCGCCGGGCCGTCTCGCCGCCGGCCGGATCGGTCGAGATGACCAACCCAGAATCGACGTCCGAAGATGCCTCGGTTTCGACGTTGGTGGTGAAACCGGCGTCCTTGATCTCCTGCTCGGCATCGTCCTGGCTCTCGCCGACGACATCCGGCACCTCGGCCTGGCCCGGGCCGCCGCTGACCTTGAGGGTGACGGTCGGGTTCGAGCAGGAAAAGCCGAGGAAGTTGCAGTCCTGGTCCGCTTCGCCGGACGGATCTTGCTTGAAGACCTGGTTGTTCGGCACCTTGGGATTGTGCTCCCGGTCGACCTCGACCTTGAACCCTTCGGCGTTCAGCTTCGAGACCGCCGAGTCACTGGTCGAGCCGACCACGTCGGGGACCTCGACCGTGTGGCTGCGGGTCGCCGCCCAGGCGACCAGCAGGCCGACCAGCACCGCGGCGGCGACCAGTGCCCACTTCCACCACTTCTTCGGTTCGGCCGGCGGCTCGCCCGGGTCCGCCTCCGCCTCGTCGAGGGCGGCGATGAAGCTGTCGGCGTCGGGATAGCGCTCGTAGGGCTCGCGCTGCAGGGCTCGCAGGACCACCGCGTCGAGGGCCGGCGAGACCGCTGGGTTGTAGTAGCTGGGCGGCACCGGATCTTCCCGCAGCTGCTGCAGGGTGACCGCGACCGCGGTCTCGCCGTCGAAGGGAACCCGGCCGGTCAGGCACTCGTAGAGGATGACCCCGATCGAGTAGAGATCCGACTGGGGGCTGACCTCGTAGCCTTGGGCCTGCTCCGGCGAGAGGTAGTGGACGGTGCCCATGATCGAGCCCTCTTCGGTGATCTCCGAGATGCCGGCGCGGGCGATGCCGAAGTCGGTGACCGTGGCCAGGCCGGTCTCGTCGACGATCACGTTGAGCGGCTTGAGATCCCGGTGGACGACGCCGTGGCGGTGGGCGAAACCGGCCGCTTCGAGGATCTGGCGCACGATCGCCACCGATTCCGGCGGGGTCAGGCCAAGGCTGATCAGGTCGCGCAGAGTGCGACCCTCGAGGTAGGCCATGGCGATGTAGTAGGTGTCGCCGACCTGGCCGCGATCGAAGATCGAGACGATGTTGACGTGCTGCAGCGAGGCCGCCGACTCGGCCTCGCGGCGGAAGCGGGCGATGAACTCGGGGTCGCGGGCGTAGCGCTCGTGCAACACCTTCAGGGCGACCCGGCGCGGCAGCTCGAGATCCTCGGCCAGCCAGACGTCGGCCATCCCGCCGGAGCCGATCAGGTACTCGACCCGGTACCGGCCATCAACCACCATGCCTTCTTCAAGTCTCATCTAGCTACTGCCTTTCTGCCTACGTACCTCAAGTCCTGTAACTGACGGCAAAGCCTCAAGCAGAGCCCCTCCCATCCGTTGGTTGTCTCTAGTGGGAGGGGCGGGTGTCTCGTGGAGGGCGGGTCGGACCCCGCCCGACTTCCTTATGTCAGTCGCTGCCCAGCAAAGCCTGCATGACACCCGCAGCGATGGGGGCAGCGACGGTGCCGCCCTGGCCCTCGGTGCATTCGACTGTGGCGGCAACCGCGATCTGCGGATCGTCGGCCGGGGCGAAGCCGACGAACCAGGCCTGGTTCGGCAGACCCCCGCATTCCTCCTTGTCGGGCACCTCGGCGGTTCCCGTCTTGCCGGCCACGTCCACGCCGCTCAGCGCCGCCGCGGTACCGGTGCCTTCGTTGACCACGTCCTTCATCGCCTCGGTCAGCTCGTCGGCCGTGTCCGAGGAGATCACATCCGACTGCACCTCCGGGTCCATCGTCTTCAGCGTGCGGCCGTCGGGATCCTTGACCTTCGACCAGATCTGCGGGCGCATCAGCTTGCCGCCGTTGGCGATCGTCGCCGCCACCTCGGCCATCTGGATCGGGGTCGCGAGCAGCCGCTCCTGGCCGATCGCCAGCCGGGCGACGTCAATCGGGTCGTCGCCGGTCAGCAGCTTGCCGCCGTTCTCGAGGTCGAAGACCCCGCTGGAGTACATCTGACTGGCCGGCAGGTCGAGTTTCGGCTTCGCGTTGAAGCCGAACTTCGCCATGTAGTCCTCGAGGGTGCCGGTGCCGATCTTCTCGCCGAGCTGGCCGAAGTAGGTGTTGACGGAGTGGGTGAGGGCGGTGGTGACGTTGATGTCGCCGAAGTCCTGGTCGAAGTCGTTGGCCAGCGTGTGGCCCTGAGCCTGGATCGAACCGGGGGAGTTGATCGTGTCATCCGGGCTGATCGCGCCGGAATCGAGGGCGGCCGCCGCGGTGACCAACTTGAAGGTCGAACCGGGCGGATACTGGCCCTGGGTGACCCGGTTCAGCATCGGCTTCGAGGAGTCGGTGTTGAGGGCGTTCCAGTCCGTCGCGACATCGTTCGGGTCGAACTGGGGCACGCTGGCCGCCACCTTCACCGCGCCGGTGCTGGGATCCATCGCCACCACCGCCCCGGCCTGGCCGCCGAGCAGGTCGAAGGCGGTCTGCTGGGCCACCGGATCCAGCGAGGTGAGCACGTCGTTGCCCTGCTTCTTCTTGCCGCGCAGCTCATCGAAGATCGAGGAGAACTCGTTCTCGTCTCCGATCAGCTCGGAGTTGTGGTACGCCTCGAACTCCGAGTTGCCGTATTCGATCGAGCTGTAGCCGATCGGATGGCCGTAGCTCGGACCCTCCGGATAGTCCCGCACGTAGCGCAGCGAGGGGCCGCTGCCCTTGGCCACCGACTTGGCGATCACGGTGCCGTCGGCGGCGAGGATGCGGCCCCGCTTGACCTGCTGCGCCTCGAACAGCGGCCGCTTGTTGACCCGCTCGTTCTTCAGGTTGTTCGCGTCGAAGACGGTCCAGTACGAGGTGAAGCCGACCAGGACGGCGAAGGCGACGCCGATGAAGGCGAAGAGCTTGATGATCCGTGCGTTCACCGGCGGGTACCTCGCCTAGATGCCTTCACGGGCCTCGCGGCGAGCCCGGTCGGAGATCAGCAGCAGCAGCGCCAGCAAGAGGAAGTTGGCGAGGATCGACGAACCGCCATAGGAGACCAGCGGCAAGGTGACGCCGGTCAACGGGATCACGCGGGTGACGCCACCGATGATCACGAAGGCCTGGAAGGCGAAGACGGTGGTCAGGCCGGTGGCGAGCAGCTTCGAAAAACCGTCGTTGGCCATCAGGGCGACCTTGAAGCCCCGGGCGGCGATCAGCAAGTAGGTGGCGATGATCGCGCAGGCCCCGAAAAGGCCCAGCTCGGAGGTGATCAGGGTGTAGATCAGGTCGGTCTGGGCAGCCGGCAGCAGCGGTGAATTCGTGCCGGGTATGACCACCATCGCCTGGGCGAAGCCCTCGCCGAACAACCCCCCGTCTGCCATCGCGAACATCGACTGCAGGATCTGGTACCCGGCCCCGGAAGGATCCTGGTACGGGTCGAGCCAGATGTCGACCCGGTCGGTGACGTGGGGAACCGTGTGGTAGATCACCCAAGCGCCGGCCAGGAACATCGCCATGCCGATGATCACGAAGGAGAGCCGCCCGGTGGCGACGTAGATCAGGGCGAGGAAGGCGGCGAAGAACATCAGCGAGCTGCCCAGGTCGCGGATGAAGATCAGCATGAACATCGCCGCGCCCCAGACCACCAGCAGCGGGCCGAGATGCTTCAGTGGGGGGAAGGTGATGCCGAGGAAGCGCCGCGCCCCGACCACCAGCAGCTCGCGGTGCTCACGCAGATAGGAGGCGAGGAAGATGACGATGCCGATCTTGGCCAGCTCGGCCGGCTGGAAGGAGATCGGACCGAGGCTGATCCCCAGGTAGGCGCCGTTGACCTGGGAGCCGATCAGCGGCAGCCGCGGGGCCATCAGCAGGGCGAGGCTGATCAGGGCGATCGTGTACCGGTACCGCTCGAGCACCGAGTAGTCGCGGAAGACCTGGATCACGACCGCGAAGAGGATCAGCCCGAGCACGAACCAGTTGGCCTGGTCGCGGGCCAGCTCACCACCCAGTTCGGAGTCGAGCCGGTAGAGCATGACGAGTCCGAAGGCGGTCAGCAGCGCCATCAGCGGGAAGAGGTACGGGTCAGCGTTGGGCAGGCGGATCCGGATGTAGATGTGGGTGGCGAGGCAGATCGCCAGGAAGTAGAGCCCGTAGGAGAGACTCAGGTTGGTCAGCTGGCTGTCGTTCTGCGCGAAGACCGCGGCGAAGCCGGCGGTCAGGAGCAGGGCAACCGGGACGAGGGCCAGTAGTTCCCGGTTGCGGGAGGCACTCACCCGGTCAGGCCCTCGCGGCTTTCGATGTCCTCGATCAGCGAGACGGCGTCATCCTCGGAGCGCAGCGAGTGGTCGGTGACCGAGCGCTGGCGACCGGCTGGCAGCGATTCGGTTTGGATCGCAGTCGAGTATTTGAGCTGGTAGAGGTCGATGTTGAAGGGGAGCTCGTATGGCAGGCCGCGGTAGAGGGCGACCCGGCCGGCGTCGTCGGTGCCGAGGAACCAGGCCTGGCGGGTCGCGAAGAAGAGCCCACCGACCACCAGCACCAGCACCGCGCAGAGCGCAGCCACCCCGGCGAGGATCTTGCCCCGGCGACGCGGCTTCGGCCTCTCACGCTCACGCTGGCGGGCGGTGCTGCGAGTGCCGCCGCGGCGGACCATGGTCGGGTGCTCGCCCCGGGGCAGCGGGTTGGCCGGATCCTCGACCTGGAAGACGATCACCGTGATGTTGTCGCGTCCGCCGGCCCGGTTGGCCTCGTCGACCAGGGTGCGGGCGGCCGCATCGAGGCTGGTCGCCCCCATCAGGATGTCGCGGATCTTCTCGTCCCCGATCATCGTGGTCAGGCCGTCGGAGCAGAGCAGGAAGATGTCCCCCGGTTCAGAGGGGATGGTGGCCAGGTCCGCTTGGACCTCCGGCTCGGGCCCGAGCGCGCGGGTGATGATCGAGCGCTGGGGATGGTCCTCGGCCTGCTCTTCGGTGATCTGTCCCCGTCGGCGCATCTCCTCGACCAGCGAGTGGTCCTTGGTCAGGCGCTGGATGATGCCGTCTCGGATCCGGTAGGCGCGCGAATCGCCGACGTGGCCGACCACGACCCGTTCGCCCTCGGCGTCGACCGCGGCCACGGTGATCGTGGTGCCCATCCCGGCCAGGGAGGCATCCCCGTGGGCCTGGTCGTAGATGTTCCGGTTGGCGACCTGGATCGTCCGCTCGATCGACTCCTCCGGCAGGCCGTCCGGCAGACCGCCCTGGAAAGCCTGGATCGCGGTCAGCGAGGCGACCTCGCCGGCCTGGGCGCCGCCCATGCCGTCGGCAACCACGAAAAGCGGCGAACGGGCCAGGTACGAATCCTCGTTCGCCTGGCGCTGACGGCCGACGTCGGTCCGCTCGGAATGTCCGGCAACCCTCAACATGGCGATGTGATTGACCTACTCATGGGCGATCCAGTTCAAACCTGAAAGCGGTGTCCCCGATCTCGATCATGCTGCCATCCCGCATCTCAACTTCGGATGTGACTGCGCCGCCGTCGAGCAGGGTGCCATTGGTCGAGTTCATGTCTTCAAGGAAGTATCGGTCACCGCGAGGGTAGAGCCTCGCGTGGAGGCCGGATGCGTAGCGATCCGTGAACGAGACGTCGGCCTCGCCGGAACGGCCGAGGGTGACCCCACCGAAGACGTCGAAGCGGGTTCCGGCCTCCAGGCCACCGCCTTTGACCACGACCAGCCAGGCGTCGTACGAGCCGGAGGGCACCGAAGCGATCGTCGCGTCGCTGCCGCCGTCCCCGCCGCGGTTGCGCCTGAGGTCCTTGCGCGCGCTGGCCGCGATCCAGAGCAGGAACAGGTAGAGGACGGCGAGGAAGCCGAACTTGAGGGCTACTGAAATCGGTTCGTAGTCCAATTGCGTGCCCGGCTGTGCTTACCGTTCGATCCCGAAGCGGAAGGTCGTGGTTCCGATCGTGACCTGGTCGCCTTCGCGAAGCGGCGCCTCGGTCACCCGGCGGCCGTTCACCTTCACCCCGTTGGTCGACCCGAGGTCGAAGATCTCCCACTGGCCGGAGGCGTCCTGACGAAGCTCGGCGTGGCGACGGGAGACGTTCGGGTCACGCAGCACGCACTCGGCATCGTCAGAGCGGCCCAGCACCGCGCGGGGACCGTCGAGCACGTAGCGCCGGTCGTTCAGGTCGACCACCGCCCGGGTCAGGGAAGGCCGCTCTGGCGCGCGGGCGGTCGGGTCGGCGGCCGGCTGCGCCGGCGGCACCTTGTAGACCATGGTGTGGCCCTCGTCGGCCTGCTCGGGCATTTCGCCTTCCCGGGCCGGCGGCTTCACCAGACGCGCCTGGATGCCGAACTCGCCGAGCCGCAACCGGCGGTCGGTGTTGAAATGGACCTCGGGCCGGGTCAGCAGGTCATAGCCCTTGCGGCGAGCATGCTCCAGCAGGTAGCCGGAGAGTTCCTGTTCGAGCGAGCGTTCGTAGCCCTCCAGCTTGTCGCGGTCCTTCTCGGAAAGGTGAACGGTGTACTCGTTCGGCACGTAGACCCGGGAGACCGAGGCGGTCTTGTGCGAGTCCATCTCCTTGGCCAGCTTGCGGGCCAGCTCGACCGGCTGCACCTCGGAGCTGAAGGCACGGCTGAACACGCCTTCGACGAGGCCCTCGATACGGGCTTCGAGGTTGCGAAAGACACTCATCGCCACGGCCTAGTGGGCGTTGGGGACACGACTTGATCCTACGGGAGCGATGGCCATCGGTTCGTGGACCGGACCAGATCCACGCTGGCGCGTCCAGCCGACGATCGCGCCGACCAGCACCGCGACGACGGCCCAAACCGCCACCGAAAGCAGGAATGAAGGCGAGGTCACGACCGGTGCGACCAGCCCGGCGACCGCCCCCGAGACGGTGTCCTCCCAACCGGTCTCAGCCTTTTCGATCTTGCCGAAGAGCAGGGACCGGCCGGTGATCGATTCGGCCAGAGCGGTGAAACAGAGGCCGGTCACCGCGACCACGGCGCGGTCCCGCCAGTCGCTCGCCAGGGCGGCCAGCAGCGGCAGGAACGGCGCCATGCCAAGGGTTCCGAGCAGCGGTCCGATCGCGGCCAGGGCCAGTGGCCGGCCCGAGCCGCGGACCAGCAGGGCCGGCGGCACCGAGACCAGCAGCACCACCAGCGCCGCCCCGGGCATCGCCGCGATCAGGCCCAGCCAGGCGGCCAGCAAGGCACCGCCGGCGAGGAAGCCGGCCTTGGGCCGGAGCAGGGTGAGCAGGGCGGAGACCACGGTGAGCAGGCCGACCGAGGCGGCGTCGGCCGCGCCGCTGACGATCATCCCGGTGGCGACCATGCCGCAGACCGCGGCCGCGCAGGCGATCCGGCCCAGGTCGAGGCTGCCGTCGGCGAAGGAGGTGAGCTTCGATTCGCGGCGGGCCGGTTCGGGGACCGTGCGGTCGAGTTCGGGGAGCGCGGCCTCAAGCGCCACGCCGAGGTCTTCGAGGCCCGGCCGGTACTCCGGTTCGCGGTCGAGGCAGGCGTCGAGCGCTTCGGTCATGGCCGGTGGCAGGTCGGGCCGTAGGTCGGCCAGCAGAGGCAGATCCTTCTCGATCGCCCTCAGGGTCAGGCTCGGGGTCGGCTTGCGCCGCGGGTTTTCCCCGGTCCACGCTTCGAAGAGGGTGAGCGCGAGCGAGTAGACGTCGCCGGCCGAGGTCACCGGACTGCCTTCGGCCGCCTCCGGTGACATGTAGGCGAGGGTGCCCAGCACGTCGCCGGTGTTGGTCAGGTCGTCGCCGTCGGTCAGCCGGGCAACCCCGAAATCCATCAGCTTGGCCCCGCCCCGTCCGTTCGGGACGATCAGGTTGGCCGGCTTGATGTCGCGGTGGATCACTTCCCGGGAGTGGGCGTGGTCGAGCGCCTCGCAGATGTCGATCCCGATCTCGGCGATCTCGTGGTCACTCATCAGGTCGCCGTCGATCAGTTCACGCACGGTCTGGCCGTCGACCAGCTCGGAGACCAGGTAGGCCCGGCCACCTTCGCGGCCGTACTCGTGGTGGGCGAACTCGTAGAGGGTGACGATCCCGGTGTGGTTGAGCCGGGCCGCCGCCTTGGCCTCCCGCTGGATCCGCGGGCCGGACTCGGCCGCGGTCTCGATCACCTTGACCGCCACTTCCCGTTCGAGGCGCCGGTCCCAGGCCCTGTAGACCGTGCCGAAACCGCCGGCGCCAAGCCGGTCGCCGATCTCGAAGCGGTTGAGAACCAGGGTGCCGTTCATCACCCAGCACCTTTCTGCGCCGAGGGTCCCTAACCTCCCCGTCACTCACCCGGAGCGGTTTCGCTCCCCGGCCGGACGGTTTTGGATGAAGTCCCTGCAAATGCCGGTACCGGTGGGCGATATTCGGGTGAAGGGAATAGATTGGCAGCGCCGAAAAGCGTTCGGCAGGTGGACTTTTGGAGTTTTCCAACCCTTACAACTCAGACGACCGCGACGACGATCCCTTCATCGACGGTCCCGACCAGGAGCCGGCGACGATCGAGTCCAATCCGGAACCCGGTCTCGACGACCTCGGATTCGACGACCCGGCCGAAGCCAGAGATCCCGGAACGCCGAGAAGGCGTCGCTCAGGCGGTTCGGGCGGTGGTTCCCGCCGTCCCCCGCGCCGCGGCCCACGGGGCGGCGGAGGCTCGGGAGGCGGCAAGCAGCAGCTGATGGTCCGCCGCGCGATCGCGCTGGGGGCCGGCCTGCTGGTGCTGATCCTGCTGGTCTTCGGCGCCAAGGGCTGCCTCGACGCACGCAAGAACCGCTCGCTCGAGGACTACGCGAACAACGTCACCCAGATCGTCAACGAGACCAACGCACTCGGCAAGTCCTTCTTTGCGCGGCTCAGTGACCCCGGCAAGCTTTCGGTGACCGAGTTCACCAGCGAGATCCAGTCCGACCGCTCGGCCATGGACGGCTTCCTCAGCCGGGTCCAGAAGCTCGACACCCCGGGCGACATGAGTTCATCCCAGGATTCGCTGACCCTCGTCTACCAGCTGCGGGCTTCGGCCATGGACGAGATAGCCGACAAGATGAGCACGGCCCTCGGCGACGAGGGAGCCGACCGGGCCCGCCGCCAGATCGCCGGTCAGATGCAGGTCCTCAGCGCCGCCGACGTGCTCTACAACCGGGTGACCCGCCACCAGATCGACAACACGATCACCTCGAACGGCGCCAACGCCCCGGCCATGCCGGTCAGCACCTTCATGCAGAAGCCGGAGGACTGGATTTCGGCCGATGCGGTGAGCGACGCGCTCGACGGGGTCTCCGGCGCCGCCGGGGCCGCACCGGACGACAACCTCTCCCACGGGACCGGCATCGATCCCGCTTCTTCGGTCACGATCGGCGACACCACCCTGAGCCCGGACACGACCACGACGATCCCGGCCGGCACCGATCCGGTGGTCAGCGTGGCGGTCCAGAACCAGGGTGGCGCGACCGAAAGCGACGTCAACGTCTCGGTCTCGGTCGACGGGGGAAGCCCGGTCGAGCAATCGATCCCCGAGATCGCCAGCATGGACACCGGAACGGCGTCGATAACCCTGACCCCGGCCCCGACCGGCCAGGTGACACTCGAGGTCACGGTGGACGCGGTCCCGGGCGAGTCGATCACGACCAACAACGAAGCTTCCTACACCGTCGACTTCGGGTAGGCACGCCTTGCGTGTCGCCTACCTCGGCCCGGCCGGTACCTTCAGCGAAGACGCGCTCGAGGTGAGCGGTTTCGCCCCCGATACCTTCGAACCTCGGGTCACCGAAACGATCCCGGCGGCGATCGAGGCCGTGGCCGAAGGGTTCGCCGAGCGGGCGCTGGTCCCGGTCGAGAACTCGATCGAAGGCTCGGTCCGGCCGACCCTGGACTCCCTGATCGAGCAGGCCGAGCGGGTCCGGATCATCGGCGAGTACGACCACGAGATCCGCTCGGCGCTGATCGCACGCCCGGGCCTCGACCCGGCCGCGATCGAGGCCGTTATCTCCCACCCCCAGCCGCTGGCCCAATGCGCCCTGTTCCTGCGGACCGAACTCGGCCAGGCCGAGCTCCGGGTCGCTTCCAGCACCAGTGCCGCGGTCCGCGAAGTCGCGTCCACCGACCGGCCCTGGGCGGCGCTGGCCCCGGCCCGGGCCGCCCGCCTCTACGACTGCGAGGTGCTGCGGGAGGGGATCGAGGATGAGCCGGGCAACGTGACCCGGTTCCTCTGGCTGGCGCCCCGCGACCTTTCCGTCGACGAAGCGGCCCCGGGCAACCCGGACGGCCCGTGGAAGACCAGCTTGGTCTTCGCCGAGCTCGGCGCCGACCATCCGGGTGCCCTGGTCGAGGCCCTTCACGTCTTCTCGGACCGCGAGATCAACCTGGTCCGTATCGAGTCCCGACCGATCCGCCGCGAGCTGGGCCGCTACCGCTTCTTCATCGACATCGAGGGCCGGGACGACTCAGCAGAGATCGCGAATGCGATTTCCGAGTTGAGATCAAAGGCCGGATCGTTGGCGATACTGGGTTCGTACCCCACGACCTGAGCGTCGGCCGGGCTGTCACCTTCCGCGCCAGTAGCCGCCACTCACGTTCATCACGGCGCCGGAAACCCAGGCGCCGCCGCTTCCCAGCAGATACCCGACGGCTTCCGCGACCGGCTCCGGGCCCCCGAAGCCAAGTGGCTGCGATTCGAGGTATCGCTGTTCCTCTTCCTCGGTCATGGGGTTGCCGGTGGTACCGGTGGCTCCAGGCGCGATCGCGTTGACCCGGATCCCGTATGGCTCGAGTTCGGCTGCGAGGCCCATCGTCAATCCGACGATGCCCGCCTTCGAAGCGACATACGCCACCGAAACGCCGGGAGTCGGCACGACGCCACAGATCGAGGCGATGCTGACGACGCGGGAATCTCCGCGCTCTTTCAGGGTCGGCAGGGCTCCGCTGATGCATCTCCAGGTGCCGGTGAGGTTCACGTCGATCAGCTGCTGCCATCGTTCGATCGACGTCTCCTCCGGAGTTTCGAACGGCGCGTCGATCCCGGCCACGTTGACGAGGGCGTCGAACCAGCCCCAGCTCGCCGTCACCTTCTCGTACATCGCTTGGACCGCCCGATCCGAGGAAATATCGACGGTGCAGCATTCCATGCCGATCGAGTCGGCCACGGAGGCCACCTTCGTCGACTGGATGTCGGCCAGGAACACCCTGTGCCCGGACGCGGCCAGGCTCCGACTGACGGCCTCACCGATCCCTTGTGCGGCGCCAGTCACGACGACCCTCATGCCTTCTCCTTTCGGTGAACTGTCCGGGCCGGTTGCCGGCCGGACTCGTAGCTAAAGAATATCTAAGCTAACTAACGCTCGTTTGCTAATCTGCGCCTTCATATGGCGACAGCACACGATCCGATTCTCGTTACTGGTGGACGCGGCTATGTGGGGAGGTGGGCGGTCCGGCGACTGGTCGAGATGGGGATCCCGGTCGTGACCTTCGACCGTGATCCTTGGCCGGACGAGCCCGGAGTGACCGCGATCCACGGCGAGCTGGTCGACCTCGCCCAACTGACAAGGGTCCTCGACGAACACGGAGTGGACGCGGTGATCCACACGGCGGCCATCTCCAGCCCGGACATGAGCTTCGCGATGCCGACCGCGACGCTGGCCGCCAACGTGATGGGAACCGCCAACGTGCTCGAGGCAGCGCGGGGCGCGGGGATCAGGCGGGTGGTGAACTTCTCCAGCTCGTCCATATATGGCTGGCAGACGGGTCCGGTCGGCGAGGGTTCGATTCCCGCGCCGAAGGCCACCTACGGGGTCAGCAAACTAGCCGCCGAGAACCTGGCCACCGTCTTTCGCAGCATCCACGACCTAGATGTCCTCTCCTTGCGGGTCTGCTGGGTATACGGCCCAGGCCTACGAGTGCCGGGCGAGCACGTCGGGCAGATGATCTGGGCGGCCCTGAAAGGCGAGGCCTACAGGCTGGAGGCGGGTGCGGACCATCCCCTGCCGCTGGTCTTCGTCGGCGACGTGGCCGAGGCGGCGATCCTCGCCGCGCAAGCCAAGTCCGTTTCACAACCGGTCTACAACGTGGCCGGGCCTCGGACCCTGACCCTCGGCCAGGCCGCCGAGGTAGTCCGATCCCGAATCCCCGAGGCCGAGATCGAGATTGGGCCCGGCTTCCTCCCCCTCGAGAGGCTCGGCGACCACCGCGTCGCCGACGTGGACATCAGCTCCGCCGGCCGCGACTTCAACTACTTCCCCGTGCTCGACCCCGTCGACGGTATCGACGGCTACATCGCGTCACTCCGCGAACAACTCGGGATGACGCCCTAACCGAAAGAGGAAAATGCCTGGACTGAATACCGGTCGTATGGCCGGAAAGCTGCTCACACGGCTAGCGCTGCTCGCCGCACTCCTGTCGATCGCCACCTTCGAGGCCGCCTGCGGTTCAGCCGGGGACAGCACCGGAACTGGTTCCGGGTCAGGAGGGACCATCAACGTCGCACTCAACTCGGGGATCGCGACATTGGACCCGGCCTACGGCTGTTTCCCGCAGTACGACTACTGGATCATCAAGAACACCTACGACACCCTCGTCCAGTACGGCTCAGAGCGAGACCAGAACGGGCAGGCGGAGATCAAGCCCAGCTTGGCCAAGAACTGGAAGATCAGCGACGACGGAAAGACCTACACCTTCAATCTGCGTGACGACGTCAAATTCGCCAGCGGCAACCCGATGACCGCAGCGGATGTCGTCTACGGATTCGAAAGGCTCATGGACAAGGGCGGCTGCGCCGACTACGTCCTGCGGCTGGGCGACCCGAAAGCGGTCGAGAGCGTCACGGCCACCGGCAAGCACCAGGTGACCTTCCGGATCAACAGGCCGAGCCCGATCTTCCTCGGGCAGCTGACGCAGACCGGGCTCAGCCCGATCGACAGGAAGCAGCTGCAGGCCAACGGTGGCCTGACCCAGAAGGGTGACAACTGGATGGCGTCCCACACGATCGGCACCGGTGCCTACGAGGTGACCAGCTACCAGCCGGACAGTCAGATCGTCCTCAAAGCCCGTGACGACTACTGGCAGGGCAAGCCGGAAAACCCCGGAGTCAACGTCCGGATCGTCTCCGACCCGACAACGCTCAACACCCTGGTTCAGTCCAACGAAGTCGACCTGGCCTACGGCATCCATCCCAAGGACGTCGACCGGCTGGCAGAAGGGCGGCAGAGCCTGAGCCAGCCCGGCCCCTGGTACATCTACCTGGGCCTGAACACCAAGAAGGCTCCCTTCGACGACATCAAGCTGCGCCAGGCGGCGCGGCTGGCGCTTGACCGGCCGGCGATGGCGGACGAGCTCGCTCAGGGTCACGCCACATTGGTAGAGGGCCCGATGCCCCCGACCATGCCCTTCCGGCCGGACATCCCCCTGGTCGAACAGAACGTGGACGAGGCCCGGAAGATGGTCTCCGAGGCAGGCGCCGAAGGGACGCGGGTAACGATCGACGTCAAAGCCGGCGACCAGCTCGAAAGCCAGGTGGCCGAGGTGATCCAGTCCTCACTCAACGAGGTGGGGTTCGACGTCACCGTCGCCAAGCTCGGCACCTCCGCCTTCTACGGCAAGGGCGGCGGCTTCAAGTCCCAGGCCTACCTGTCACGAGACGGGACGCCTTTCAACGATCCGGCCTACTACCTGGGCTTCCAGGTGAAGTGCGGCAACGCCTTCAACTGGACCCAATACTGCGACAAGCGGGTCGACCATCTGCTCGAAGTGGGCCGTAACTCCCAGGATCCCGAAGTACGCCGGAAGGCCTACGGCGAGATTTCGGAGATCGCGACCAGGGACGCGGCACTGATCCCCATCTTCGGGGTGACGCCGAACGTGATCGGGGCCAAGTCGCTGCATGGCTTCGTCGCCTACGACGACCTGGAACCGGTGTTCTGGCCGATGTCGGTCAGCGGATGAGATCCGCCCCGATGCGTCTGCTGAACGTGGACATCCTCGCTGAGGATGTCCACGTTCTGGCCGGCTTCTACAACCAGGTCCTGGGGCTTCCGTTCGCGCTGCCCTATGCGCGCGAAGATGGGTGGGCCGCCTTGCGGATCGGCGAGGTGATGCTGTTCCTCTTGCCCTCGGATCAAGCTGAGCGGGATCCGAAGCGCAGCCCCGGTGAAGGGGGACGGCCCGGACTCGACTCGCTCGCGCTGGAGGTCGAGGATCTCGACTCGTCGATCGACGAGCTCGGGGAATCGGTGACCTGGGCCCAAAGCGAACCGACCCGGCTCGAGCAGCCGAGCGGCGAGGTCTTCCGCTTCCGGGGGCTCCACGACCCCGAGGGCAACCTGATCTATCTGTCCGAGTTCACGCCTTCGAGCCGCGGGAACTGAGATTCGCCGGACGGCGGTCAGTCGCCGGTCTCGTCCAAGACCGCCTGGACGAGGCCGGCGACCATCGAATCGAAGCAGGCAGCGCCCTGCTCGGCGGTGACTCGGCGGGCGTCGTGGACCACCCCGGTCGCGGGAACCGAATCCACCGGCGTGGGCAGCACCTCGTACTGACGGGGACGGAACTCGACCGCTGCCGGCGCATCGGTGACCAGCTCCGGCTCCAGGTGGAGCATGATCGCGGTCTCGAGCAGGCCGGCGTGATCCGCCGCCCAGTCGAAGCCGTCGGCGCCGCCCTCGCCGAGAAGTTCGTTGGTCTCCGCCACCCCCATCAGGTCCCACGGCGAGGCGAAGAGGATCGACCGCGCCTCGGGATCCTGCCCCTGATGGGCGGCCCGCAGCGAATCCCAGAGGACCGAGGCGTTCTCCCAGTGCCAGGAGACGACGATGATCGTCTTCGCGCCGGCCTCCAGCGACCTCCGGACCACCGACTCGACGGTCTCCAGCAGGGTCGGGAGCGAAACGTCAGGACTGGCGAAGAGATCGCCGCCGCCGGACCGCGGGCGGGACGGAGCGCCGTAGGTGATGGTCGGCAGCACGGCGCCACCGACTCCTCTGGAGATCCCGTCCGCCAATGCCTCGGCGATCACCGCGTCGGTCGAGAGGGGCAGATGCGGGCCGTGCTGTTCGGTCGATCCGACCGGGAGGACCAACGGCATCCGGTCTCGCAGTCGAGCGGTCAGCTGGAACCAGTCGAAATCGACCGCGCGCCGGGATCCGCTCGAATCCTCGACCGCGGCCATCAGGATGCGTCCGCCTGCAACGAGTTGAGCGTGAAGTTGACCAGGATCTCGCCGATCTGGGACGGGGTGAGCCGCCCGTTCTCGCGATACCAGGTATCGACCTGGGTGCACATGGTGAGGATGGCGATGGTCAAGACCGCCGGATCCTCGACCGACCAGTTCAACTCTTTCTGCCCCGCGTCGATCAGTTCGCGCATGATCGCCTGATGCTCGTCCCGCAGGACCAGGACCTTGGCGAGGTTCTCTTTCTCGAGCGCGTTCAACTGGACGTCGGCGACCTGGGCGGCGAGGCGGCGCGACGCATGGAACTCGACATGCCAAGTGAGGAAGACCCGCAGCCTTTCCTCCGAACCCTCGACGCCTTCGAGCCGTTCGACGGCACCGTCGAGCATGTCCTTGGTGGTCGTCCACACGATGTGCATGAGCAACTCCTGCTTGCTCGAGAAGTGGTTGTACACGCTGCCGGCCTTGATGTTCACCCCGGCCGCGATCTCCCTGAGGGTCGTGCTGTGGTAGCCCTTCTCGTAGAAGAGTTTGGTCGCCACAGCGACGATCCTTTCATCCGTCCGGCTCGCGCCCAAAGCTGATTCGTCGAGAGTCATCGCCGCAAGGCTAACGGCTGTTAGCGAGGAGCGTGCAGATACCCGATAATCGGGTCCGTGACGTTTCAAGGCAACCTCCTTCGCGCTGACATAGGTCCGCTGCTCGACGCCCGGTCAGTTGCCATATTCGGCGCCTCCGAGAAGCGGGGTGTGCACCGTGCGGCGATCGACAATCTCACCGCTTCCGGAACCAAGGCGTGGGGGGTCCACCCGACCCGTCGCGAGGTGCGCGGCATCGAGTGCGTGCCCACCGCGGCCGACCTGCCCGAGAGTCCGGATATCGCCCTGCTGCTGGTCGGGCATCAGCGCATCGAGGCACTGGCAGCCGACGCGATCGCCGCCGGGGCTCGGTCCCTGATCGTGCCCGGCCTCGGCCGCGAAGCGGGATCCGAGGCCGTCTCTATCAGCCGCTCGATCGCCGCCATGGCCGATCGGGCCGGCATCCCGATGATCGGCCCGAACTGCATCGGAGTGGCTGTGCCGGGTGGCGCGTCCGCCTGGGTGGGCACTCTCGGTCGCGAGATCAAACCCGGGAACGTCTCGGCGATCGTGCATTCGGGCTCGGTCGGCGAAGCGCTTGCGGCGCTCGGCCCGAGAGTCGGCTTCCGCAGCATCCTCTCGATCGGCAGCGAGGCCGACCGCGACGTCTCCGACATCATCGCCGCGATGGCCACGGATCCGGGCACCGAAGCGGTGGGCATCTTCCTCGAGACGATCCGCCGCCCCGGCGCTTTCCGTGAAGCGCTGACCATGCTGCGGGAGGCCGGCAAACCGGTGGTCTGCCTTCGGGTCGGAAGGTCCCAGGCCGGCACCAAGGCGACGTTGGCGCACACCGACGCGGTTCTCACCCCGAACCGGGCCTTCTCCGCCCTGGCCCGGGAAGTCGAGATGATCGAGGTCGACGATTTCGGCGAGATGGTCGAGACCCTCGAACTCCTGGGGCACCGGCGCCGGCCGGCCGGATCCCGGATCGCCGCGGTGACCCAGTCGGGCGGCCAGGCGGCCCTGTTCGCCGACCTGATGAGCGAAACGGGCTTGCCGATGGCCGACTTCGGTCCGGATACCACCCGAAGCCTCGAAACATTGATGGGCGAGGGGATCCCGGTCTGCAATCCGCTGGACGCCTGGACGATCGACGACACCGTCGGCAGCTACCTGCGGATATTCCAGGCCATCGCCGACTCGGGCGAATTCGACGTTCTCGCGCTCCAACTCGATCAGACCCCCTTCACCGGGGAGATCGAGATCCAGGTCGGATTGCAGTTGCTCGAGGCGTTGATCGAAGCGACCGCCGACAAACCGGTCGCACCGGTGATGATCTCCGGCCAATCGAGCGAATCGGTCGCCGAGATCCGGCATCTGGCCGAACGCCATGACGTTCCGCTGCTGCGGGCCTCCGAGTTCGCGATCCGCGCCTTGGCCAGGGTGTCCCGCTGGGCCGACCGCACCATCGTCTGGGATGCCGGCCGCGACAGCGGGCCGCCGGCCAGCACCGTCCATCTCGGCGAGTTCAGGTCCAGCCAGATCCTTTCCGCTGCCGGCATCCGTTTCCCCGAACGGGAGCTGGCCGACAGCGCGGACGAGGCGGTCGCGGCGGCGCGGCGGATCGGCCTGCCGGTGGTCCTCAAGTCGAACGAGATCGCTCATCGCTCCGCCGTTTCCGCCGTGACGCTCGGACTGAAGACATTGGCCGGGGTCGCGGCCGAGTTCGATGCCCTCGAGGGACCGGTCATCGTCGCCTCACAGGTGGCCGCTGGTCCCGAGCTGTACATCGGTGGCCGCCACGACGGGCGGTTCGGGCCGATCGTCTGCGTCGGCTGGGGCGGCCAGGCCCTCGAGCACAGGGACAACGTGAGCTGCGCGCTCGCCCCGCTGACCCGCGAGGCCGCGCTCTCATTGACCGGGTCGATCGCGGGCCTGCGAGAAGTAGCCCCGGATGAGCTGATCGAGTCTTTCGTCGACGTGATCCTCGCCACGGCCACCTTCCTCGAATCGAGCCAGGTCGGCACCGCGGTGGACATGAACCCCGTGGTTCTGGTCGCCGGCCGGGGTGCGATAGCGCTCGACGCGCTCGTCGTGCCAGGGGAAGGCTGAGCCCGGCGGGGTCGGTGCCGCCGGGCTCCTTCCTTCATCGAAACACCTGCGCCAGCTCCTCCTGACTGTAGGTCGGGCTCGAATCGAGGATCCGATCGCCGATCACCGAGAGAATCACATGCGCCGAGAACCGTGCCGTGCGTCCGCCGCCCACGTCGTATTGCGGCAGCATCTCGGCCACGTCGAAGGCCTGGACCGACTCGTACTCCGGGATCACGGAGACCGCTTCGAAGACCTCGTGCGCGGTCAGGCCGTCGACGACGATGCTGTGGGTTCCCGGGGCATAGGCCCCGTCGACGGTGTCGATGTCAAAGGTGACGTAGACCGCGTCGACGCCTTCGGACACGATGTCGAGGGCCTCGCGGATGGTCTCTTGGACCCCGCGCCGGCGGATCGAGTCGACCGTATAGCCGACATAGCCCTTCTCCCGACACAGGTCGAACTGCTGCGGTTCGATGATGTGGGTGCCGTTCAGGCCCCACCAGGCCATCTTGCCGACCGCCGGGTGCTCGCTGATCCGCCGGGCGAAGGTTCCGTGGTTGTAGCGACCCATGTCCCGGAACTCGTCCCAGAGGTCGAAGTGGCCGTCCAGGTTGAGGAAGCCGACCTTGAAGTCCTCCTTGACCTGCTGCATCCCTTCGATGAATCCGAGCAACGACGGGTACGGGATGTAGTGGTCTCCACCGAGCATGACCGGCATCGCGCCCTGCTCGGTCACTTTGCGGACGTGGTCGGCGATCGCCCTGGTCTGGGCTTCGGCATCGCCCTGGTGCAGGCGCACGTCACCGGTGTCGAAGAGCCGCGGCTCGGCCGGGACCCGCGATACCGATCCGTCGGCCACGTTGATGTAGCCCTCGTCCAAGGGCACCTGCAGGCCGTAGTAGGCCGCCAGGTACAGCGACGATTCACGGATCGCCCGGGGGCCCATCCGCTGGCCGTTGCGACCGAGGGTCCACGAGTCGAGCGGGATGCCGACGATTCCGACCCCGCCCTTCGGGACTTCCTCGGGAGCGCAGGCCGGAGCCCGGTAGAAGGTGATGGGGCCCGAGTAGTGATGAACCAGATCTAGCTGTGGCATCTCAGTCTCCTTTGATCACTTGACGAAGAGGTCGGACGGGACGTTGTTGAGGATCTCCGGCCCGTTCTCGGTCACGAGCACGTTGTTGCCGAGCATCATCGTCTGTCCGGACGCGTATGAGAGGCCGGGCTCCATGGTGATCACCATGCCGGGTTCGAGCACGTGGTCGTCACCCTTCATCAAGCTCAGGCCACCGATCCAGATCGGCGGGTAGGCGATCTCCATGCTGAAGCCGAAGCGGCCCCAGGTGTTCTCTTCCCAGCCGCTGTGGCACTTGGCGACCAGCTCGGTGATCTCAGTCACCGAGACCCCGGGCCGAAGCGCGTCGGTGCCGAGGTCGAGCGCTTCCTTCACGACCTTGTAGAGCTCCCGCACCTCCTTCGAAGGCTCGCCCACCGAGACCGTCCGCGAGATGTTGCAGTGGTAGCGACGACAGACTCCGGAAACCTCCATGTAGACGGTGTCACCGGGACCGAGGATCTTGCCGGTCGGCGTGCCGTGGAGGGTGCCTCGCGCATCGACCAGGAACGGGTAGGCGGGGAACTCGCCGCCGTTGGTGGAGACCGCCTGCTGAATCGCGCCCATGACCTCGCGATCGGTCACGCCTTCGCGGATCGCGTTGATGCCCGCGGTCACGCCGAGGTCGGCCATGTGCGCGGCCCGGCGCAGGTAGTCGATCTCTGCCTCCGACTTCACCAGCCGCAGGTCGTCGACGCCGGCACAGACATCGACCAGTTCCGCCTTCGGCAAGGCCTGCTGGAAGCCGAGCGCGTAGACCGGCTTCAGGTGGTAGCTGTGGAGGTTGAGGCCGAGGCGGATCTCCTTGTCGTCGAGCCCCAGTTCGCGGACCACTTCCATGGTGCGCTCGACCTGGTCCTCGTGGGTCCAAACCACCCGGACGTCCTCGACCCAGCAGGTCTCGTCATAGAGCGCCATCTCCGCCTTGTTGCAGATCAGGGTCGGCTCCCGCGAGGAATCCGTGTCGATTACCAGGGCCTGGAAGTAGAAGACGCTGGTCGGGTCGTATCCCGACAGCCAGTTGTAGTGCTCGGGTTGGCTGAGGATCAGCAGGTCGAGGTTCTGCTCTTCCATCCAGGCTCTGGTGCGGGCGAGCCGATCCTGGTATTCCTCTACCGAGACGGCCATTCGTGGTGCTTGACGGGGCATGTATCTGACTCCTTTGTGTGAGCTTCTGAGTTTTAGGAAACGACCGTGCGGCTCTGCTCACGCATGAACTGAGGCACGTAGTGGGGGCCAAGGCCGCCCTTTCCGGTGGTGCCGCTGGACTTCCAGCCGCAGAATGACTGGGTGCCCGGCCAGGCGCCGGTGGTGGCACCGGCGCCGCGATTCACATAGGTGACACCGGCTTCGATCCGGTCGAGGAACTCCTCGGCCTCGGCGGTGTCCTCGGTGAATATTCCAGCGGTCAGGCCGTACTCGACATCGTTTGCTTCGCTGATCGCGTCGTCGAGTGATTCGACCCGGGTGACCGTGACAAAGGGCATGAACTGCTCTTCCCGGGTCAGCCAGTGGCCGCGTGGCAGGTCCGCGACGACGGTCGGCTCGACGAAGTGGCCCGGCAGGTCGGGGCGGTTGCCGCCGGCAACCACCCGGCCCTCGTCCCGTGCGGCCTTTACCGCGGCGTCGAAGCGTTCGACCGCCCGCTCGTTGATGACCGGGCCGAGGAAGCTGGACCGGTCCTCAGGCGGGCCGACCTGGAGGGAAGAGGTGAAGGTGCCCAGCTTTTCGATCAGCTCGTCTGCGACCTCGTCGACGACGATCGCCCTGGAGCAGGCGCTGCACTTCTGGCCGGAGAGGCCGAAGGCGGCGCGGGCGATGCCCTCGGCCGCCTTGTCGAGATCCGCCGAAGCGGTCACGATGGCCGGATTCTTGCCACCCATCTCGGTCAGTGCCGGGCGGGCAAACTTGCCGGAGTGCATCTTGCGGGCGATCTCCTGCCCGACTTCGGCGGAGCCGGTGAAGGCGACTCCGTCCACATTGGCGTCGACCAGCAGGCGGCCGGTCTCGCCGTCGCCCTGGACCAGGTTGAACACCCCGGCGGGCATACCGCCCTCGACCATCGCTTCGGCGATGAAGGCGCCCGACCAGGGAGCCTCCTCGGATGGCTTGAGGATGGCGGTGTTGCCGCCGACCATGGCCGCGACCGACATCCCGATGCAGAGCGCGACCGGGAAGTTGAACGGACCGACCACCGCGAAGACTCCGTAGGGGCGCAGCGTGTCGACGTTGCTCTCGTTGTCGACGAAGGTCTTGAGCGGACGGGTGAAGCCCTCGTTGTCCTCCATCTCGGAGCAGTAGGTCTCGATCAGCTCGACCCCCTCCTGCACTTCGAGGATCGCCTCGACCCGGCTCTTGCCGGTCTCCAGGGCGACGATCGCCGCGCCTTCGATCTTGCGGCGGTCGATCACTTCGGCGACCGCCCGGAGGATCCGGCAACGCTCCTTGTAGTCGGTCCGGCGCCAGGCGCTGGCGGCGTCCCGGGCGGCGGCGACGGCCGCTTCCACCTCGGCGGGGCCGCCCTCGTGGTAGCGCGATGCGACCCTGGACGTGTCCACCGGATCGAGGCGGTCGCCGAGCTCTCCCGCCTGCGACCACTCCGCACCGATCAGGTGACCGCAGTCCTTTGGGCTCTCGTCGCGGACCTTGGCCAGCGCCGACTCGAACTGCTCGTCGACCTCTGCGCCGAAACTGCCGCTGGTGTAAGTGAGACGTGTCATTCGGACTCTCCTTCGGACGCCCCTCTGGCGCCGTCGATAGCCGGTTCGCCGGCCTTGTTTACGTGTTCGAAAATCGCCGCCTGTCCTTGGCCGACCCCGACGCAGAGCGTGGCCAGCCCGTACCTGGCGTCCCGGGCGGGCATCTCATGCAGCAGCCCGACCACCAGGCGGGCGCCACTCATGCCGAGCGGGTGACCCATCGCGATCGCGCCGCCGTTGACGTTGACCCGCTCCTCGTCGATGCCGAGTTCACGGACCACCGCCAGGCTCTGCGAGGCGAAGGCCTCGTTCAACTCGACCAGGTCGAGATCGCCGGTACCGAGGCCGGCCCGGTCCAGGGCCCGTCGGGTCGCCAGCACGGGACCGATTCCCATGTAGCGGGGATCGACCCCGGCCGACCCCGAAGCGACGTAGCGAAGCCCGGGAAGGTGGCCGTGACGCTGCAAGTAGTCGGCGCTCGCGATCACGACGGCGGCGGCGCCGTCGTTCATGCCGCTGGAGTTGCCGGCGGTCACGGTCCCGTCGGTGCGAAAGGCCGGTTTGAGGCGAGCCAGCGACTCGAGCTCGGTATCGGGGCGCGGATGCTCGTCCCGGTCGAGACCCTCGACCGCGACCAGCTGGCCCTCGAAGCGCCCCTCCCGATCGGCTTCGGCCCATCGCTGCTGGCTGCGCAGGGCGAACCGGTCCTGATCTTCACGACTCACGTTCCAGCGATCAGCGACGTTCTCCCCGGTCTCGCCCATGCTTTCGAGCGGCACCCTTTCGGCCATCTTCGGGTTGGGGAAGCGCCATCCGAGCGTGCTGTCGTACATCGTGCGCTCGCCCCGCTCGAAGGGTCGCGACGACTTGCCGACCACCAGTGGCGAGCGGCTCATCGATTCGACCCCGCCGGCGATCACCAGGTCCGCCTCTCCGGAGCGGACCGCCTGGCAGGCCGCGACCACGGCCGAGAGCCCGGAGGCGCAGAGCCGGTTGAGCGTGACCGCCGGGATCTCTTCCGGCAGACCGGCAAGCAGCGTCGCCATGCGGGCGACGTTGCGGTTGTCCTCTCCGGCCTGGTTGGCGCAGCCGAAGTAGACCTCGTCGATTTCCCCCGGGTCGATCCCGCTGCGCTCGACGGTCTCCTTGAGGACCGTCGCGGCGAGATCGTCGGGACGCACCCCGGAGAGGGCGCCGCCGAATCGTCCGATCGGGGAGCGGAACCCGGCGAGCACATACGCGTCAGTCATCGATTCCTCCTCCGACTTCCATCCGCTCGAGCTCAGGCGAGGTCCGCAGCGGCCAGCCGACCACCGCGTCCACATCCGCGACCTCGACCCCTTCGTACAGCCGCCAGAGCTCGACCTCGTCGCCGCCGGGCGCGCGCCGCAGGACGCACTGGTCCGTGACGATCAGGATCTCTGCCCGCTCTGGCGGGGCGCTCGTCACGAAGTTGACTTCGGCCGGGAAGCGACGTTCCTGCAAGGGCGAGAGGAGCAGGGAACGCTTCGCGTACTGCACGATCTCGCAGGCTCCGCCGCTTCCGGGAAGCCGCACCTTCGGGCTTTCGTAGGGGCCGATCACCGTGCTGTTGAGCCGGCCCAGCCGGTCGATTTCGGCCGCCCCGACAAAGGCGGTGTCGATTCGGCCCCCCTCGATCAGGAAGGTGAATACATCGGCGACGGAGAGAGACTGCAGGGCACCGGCGAACAGGGTCGGGTCGCCGATCGAGAGCGGCGGACGGGCCGGCCGGGACCCGATCGCGCCCGATTCGTATACGAGCGTGAGCTCCGGTGCGTGGGATCCCTGGGCGAGGGTCGCGGCCTGGCCGGGCATGCCGACCCCGACCAGGACGGTCTCGTTGTTGCCGAGGAAGCCGGCCGCGGCGGTGAGCATGCGGTCTCGCGAGTTCAAGTCAATCGGCTCCCGACCTGACCGTGTCCTCGGACAGGGAGGGACGACCAGGCTTCATGGCCTCGGCTCCTTCGAGCACGCGGGCGTCGCCGTCGAGGATCCAGGAGGCGGCGACCTCGCCCAGCACCGGGGAGAGCTGGATGCCGGAGCCGCCGGCTCCGCCGACCGTGATGAACCGGTCGTGGCCGACGCTGGGACCGACCTGTGGCAGGCCATCGGGGCTGATCGGGTAAAGGCCGGCCCAGCCGTCGCCGAGTCCAGCGTCAGGGAAACCCGGCAGCCGCGACTCCAGCTTGGCGGCCAGCAGCTCGAGGAACTCCTGGTCGGCGCTCCGGTGGTAGTCGTCGGGATTGACCGTTCCTTCGTGAACCTCTTCCGAGTGGAGGCCGGCAACCAGCATCCCGTCCCGCTCGTGACGGAAGTACAGGCCGGTGTCGCCCGAATGCGGCACGTAGTCCATGACCGACGGCATCAGGTAGCCGTAGTCGACGTTCGTCGCGACCATCGCCGCCTGGTGGCGCTGGGCGATGACCGGGGTCTCGATGCCGACCAGGGCACTTATCTCGCCGATCCACGAACCGGCGGCATTGACCAGGTAGTCGCATTCGAACCGCGCGTCGTTATCGGTCACGACCGTGTAACCGCGGCCGTTCTCCACGAGGCCCGTGACCTTGTGCTTGACCTTGACCTGGATCCCACGCTCCTGAAGCTGTTCGGCCAGAAGGGTGCAGTAGAGGTGGCCGTCGATGTACCCGTCGCTGGGACCGAAGAGCCCGCCGAGGATGTCGTCGCAGCGCATCTGGGGGATCCGTTCCGCGATCTCCTCGGGGCCGAGGAACGTCGCGTCGGTGACCCCGAGCTCCTTCTGGATCTCGACGCTCTTCTCGGCCGCGAGCAGCGAAGCTTCGTCCCGGGCGAGGCGCAGGTAGCCGTTGCGCACGACGTCCAGGCCGTGATCTCGCTCCAGGCGCTTGAAGAACTCCATCGCCCGTACCCGCAGCCGGATGTCCAGCGGCTTCATGTACTGCGTCTCGATGATGCCTACCGAGAGACCGGAGGAAGCCGAAGCCACATAGTCGGCTTCGAGCACGGTCACGTCTTTGACGCCTCGCTCGGAGAGGAAGAACGCCGTAGCCAATCCGACTGCTCCACCGCCTATGACGACAACTCGATTTCCATCCATTAGCTCACTCCTGTACATCCGCGATCGCGGCGTTGATTCCGAAATTGACTGTTCCAGCCGGCTGGTCGCCGACCCGCTTGAGTTCGTTCAGGCGTTCTCTGTGCAGTTCGCAGTAGGCCTCTCGACCGTCGAGGCCATGGACCTCGCGGTCCAGATAGGCCCTGGCCCCTTCGGCCGTCGAGCTCATCTCGGCCCATTCGCGGTAGAAGCGGTTGTCCCGCGCGTACATCCCTTGTGCGTAGGAGGGATGGGCCGCCATCGGCGCCAGCGCGATCGCCTCGACATTGGCGCCCAGGAGGAGGGTCCGATTCGGGTCCGACCTGAGTTCCGCCTCGTCGACGATCTCCTCTGCCGTGACGATCACCCGGTCGGCTGCCATCGCGGCTTCACGGATGTCGCCGGTCGAGCCCCAGACCTGGACGTTGCCGTGCTGGTCGACCCGCTGGACGTGAACGATCGCCAGGTCGGGCCGGACCGGCGCGACGACCGCGATCTCACCACCCCCGAAGGGATCTTCGACCGTCGCGTAACCGGGGTTGTGCTTCATGAGGTCGGTGGCCCCGACCGCTTCGACCGGGGCGAAGGGAAGGTTCGAGGCGGCGGCCCGCAGGGCGGCGATCAGCGAACCGTGGGTGTATTCGGTCCACTCGATCTCGCCGCCTTCGATCGCCCGGCGGATCGCGTGGAGGTTGCCGACCCCGGGGTTGCCCAGATAGCTGAACACCAGGCGCGAGGCGACGCCGGCCGCGATCATCTGGTCGTAGACGACATCGGGCGTGAGCCGGATCAGGGTCAGATCCTCGATCTTCTGGCGGATGATCTCGTGAGCCGCGGCAAAGCCGATCAAGTGGGTGAAACCGGTGATGTAGAGCGAGCTGCCCGGCTCGACCAGCTCGGCAACCGCTTCGGAGAGGGTCGCGCGCTCAGCCATCGTTGTCTCCGAAGGCCGCGGCGGCCCGATCGAGGTCACCCTGCTCCATCGGGGTCGAAAGGCAGATCAGCCCGTTGCCGGAGACCAGGATCCCCTCGCCGTAGAGACGCCACCAGAGCGCGGCGATGTCGTCGACGTGGACCTGGATCAGCGAGCCTCGGCCGGTGACGTCCCAGCCCCGGGAGGCGAGGGTTTTGCGCAGCGAGTCGCCCATCGCGTTCAGGCGATCGACCGCGGCCTGGTCGAAGAGCTTGAGGGCCTCGATCCCCGCCCGGAGGGTGACGGGGTTCGCCGAGAAGGTGCCACCATGCGAGACCGGTGTGTCGCCGCGCGGGTCGAAGACGGCCATGACTTCCTCGCGGCCGCCGATCGCGCCGACCGGGAAGCCTCCCCCGATCACCTTGCCGAGGGTCACGAGGTCGGGGCTGACCCCGTAGGTGCTGTGGAGGCCCCCGAGTGCGATCCGGTATGTGAGGACCTCGTCTTGGAGCATCACGATGCCCCGCTTCTCGGTCTCGGCGCGGACGGCTTTCATGAAGCTCTCGCTGGCGGGCACGAGGCCGGCCCGGTTCGGCATCGCGTCGATCACGACGCAGGCGAGTTGGTCACCGAGCTCGGCGATCATCTCCATGAACTGCTGTTCGTCACCGTGGGTCGCGGAACTCGAGAGAGCCGCGACCGCCGCCGGCACACCGCGCGCACCGGGTGCGGTGACCGACTCGTAGCTGCCGTGGTAGCAACGGTCGAAGCGCAGGATCTGATCCCGTCCGGTGAAGGCCCGGGCGGCGCGGATCGCCATCATCACGGCCTCGCTGCCGGAGTTGGCGAAGCGCCAGTGGCGAGCCCAGGCGATGCGGGAGGTGAGGATCTCTGCCAGTTCGATCTCGTGCCTGGTCGGCAGCCCGAAGCAGGTTCCCGAGGCCATCACCTCGGTGACCGCCGCGATGATCTGCGGGTTCGCGTGGCCGTGGATCAGCGTCGTGTAGTTGTTCTGGAGGTCGAGCAGGCGGTTGCCGTCGACGTCGATCAGCTCACATCCTTCTCCGTGGTCCGCGTAGGGCGGGTGAGGGGGGACGAAGAGGGTGGTCCGGCTGTTGCCTCCCGGCAGGGCGTCGAGCGCTCGCTCGAAGAGAGCTTCGCTCTCGGGCAAGTCTGGTGGGCTGATCGTGGTGGTTTGCATCGCTTCTTTCTGCCTATCTACGAACTAACGCTTGTTAGTCTACTGGGTGGAGTGGTCCTTTACGGGCTGGCAACGGTTTGACTAGGACTTGGAGGTTCTGATCCGGGGGTCGACCACGCCGTAGAGCAGGTCGGCGCCGAGGTTGAGCAGGCAATAGGTCAAAGCCCCGAGCAGGATCGCCCCCTGGACGGGTGCGTAGTCCTGCGCGAGAACCGACTCCGAGACGTACCCCCCGACCCCGGGCCAGCCGAACACGGCCTCGACCAGGAGCGACCCGGCGAGCAGCTCGCCGAAGTAGAGGGCCGACAGGGTCAGCACCGGAAGCATCGCGTTGGGCATCGCGTGGCGGAACATCACCCGTCGCTCGCTCGCGCCCTTGGCTCGGGCGGTCCGGATGAAGTCGAGCCGGAACACATCCGCCGTACTGCGGCGCATGATCCGCGACAGATACGCCGCCAAGGGCAGCCCCAGGGTGATGGCGGGCAGCGCCAGGTGGGCCAACGCGTTGAAGAAGGTGTTGATCTGGCCCGCCAGCAGGGCATCCACCGTGTAGAGGCCCGTGACGTGCGGAGGCGGCAGATACCCCTCGCTCAACCGCCCGAACGGTGGCGGTGCGATCGCCAGCCAGGTGAAGAAGACGAGGATCAGCACCAGGCCCAGCCAGAACGGCGGGGTCCCCAGGCCGACCACGGCGAACACTCGCGAGCTCCGGTCGATCCATCTTCGGCTGCCGGCCGCGAGCACCCCGAGGGGGATCGCCAGGATGATCGAAAGCGCGATCGCGTAGAGGCCGAGCTCGAGTGTCGCCGGGATTCGCGTCGTGAGCTCGTCCTTGACCGGGATCCGGGTGCGCCACGAGATGCCGAGGTCACCCTGGAGGATGTCGCCCATGTAGTCCACGTACTGCTTCGGCAGGGGGTCGTTCACCCCCATCTGATCGCGCAGCTTCTCGACCGCCTGGGCGCTCGCCTGCGGGCCGAGCACCTGACGGGCCGGGTCGCCAGGAGAGATCCTGAGCAGGAGGAAGGCGATCACCGAGGCGAAGAAGAGAACCGCGACGGTTGCCAGTACACGCTTAAAAATGAAGCTTGCCATGGGGATCCAGGTGGTCGCGCAGGGCCTCACCGAAGAGGATGCTGATGGTTACGAGTGCCAAGATTCCGAAGCCGGGGATGATCGACATCCACCACTGGCCGGAAGTGAGGTAGGTCCTTCCCTCGGTGATCATCGCGCCCCATTCCGGGGTCGGCGGCTGGACGCCCAACCCGATGAATCCGAGGGCGGCGATCGCCAGCACGGCATAGGCGACCCCGAGCGAGGCTTGGACTGCGACGCCGCCCGTCACGGCCGGGATCAGATGCCGGATGATGATGTGCCGACGCGAGGCGCCGAGCGCTCTCTCCGCGTCTATGAACTCACGTTCTCGCAGCGAGAGCACCTCGCTCCGCACCACCCGGGCGTACCAGGGGATCCCGGTTATGGCCACGGCCAGGCCTGCCGCGAGGGCGCCGGGACCGATCGCCAGAGCCAGAGCCATGCCCATGATCAGGGCGGGGAAGGCGAGGATGCCGTCCAGCATCCGTCCGATCACGCCATCGGTGAAGCCGCCGACCAGGCCGATGATCGAGCCGATCACCATCCCGATCAGCGCGGCGGCCAGTACCGAGCAGACCCCGACGATCAACGAGAGCTTCGCGCCGCCCAGGAACCGGGCCAGGACGTCGCGCCCGTACTCGTCGGTACCGAACGGATGGGCGAGGCTCGGCGCCTTGACCGCGTCTTCGAGGTTGACCTGGGTCGGGCTGTCCGTCCAGACGAGCGGGCCGAGGAAGGCGACCGCGATGAAGATGATGATCGCGATCGTCACGCCCTTCATTCCCGCCCGGTCGATCGCCCGCCACATCTCCTTCGGGTTCCAGCGACTGCGTTCGCGATGATCGGTCATGACGTAGCCCCTGACGAGTCGGCGGTGGGAACGGATTCGGGCGGCAGGCTGGCGGTCACATCACCGGAGAAGTGACAGGCCGAGGAGCGCGCCATGTCGTCGATGGCCGGGGTCAGGTCCGGCCTCGTGGTGGTGCAGATCTCTGGATTGCCGAGCTTTTCGCGCAGCCAGCAGCGATTCTGGAACGGACAGCCCGGCGGGATGTTGCCGGGGCTGGGCGGGTCGCCCTTGAGGACGATCCGCTCGCGGCGCCGCTCGGTGCTGAGCACCGGGACCGCCGAAAGGAGGGCCGCGGTGTACGGGTGGGACGGAGCTCGATAGACCTTGTCGACGGGGCCGGTCTCGACGATCCGCCCCAGGTACATGACGGCGACCTCGTCCGAGATCTGCCTGACCACGGCGAGGTCGTGGGCGATGAACAGATAGGCCACTCCCAGCTCCTCCTGGAGCCGTTGGAGCAGCAGCAGCACCTCGGCCTGGACCGACACGTCGAGGGCACTCACCGCCTCGTCGAGGACGATGAGCTCCGGCTCGACCGCGAGCGCGCGGGCGATCCCGATCCGCTGCCGTTGACCGCCGCTCAACTCGTGTGGCCGGCGCTTGAGGTGCTCCCGGCCGAGCCCGACGAGCTCGAGGAGCTCGACGATACGGGCCCGCTTTTCCGCCGGACCGCCGGGCACCAGGTCGTGCATGTCCAGGGGCTCAGCCAGGATGCGTTCGACCGTGAATCGGGGATTCAGGCTCGCCTGCGGATCCTGGAAGACGATCTGGAACTCGGTCCGGAGCGGCCTCAAGGCCTTGTCCGAGAGGCCGGAAAGCGAGGCCCCGCCGATTTCCACTTGGCCGTCGGTCGGCCTGGTCAGCTGGATGATCGCGCGGCCGAGGGTCGTCTTGCCGCAGCCCGACTCACCGACCAGGCCCAAGGTCCGGCTTTTGCCCAGCTCGAGATCGACCCCGTTCACGGCCGAGATCAAGTTCGACTTCTCGGGCCGGAACCTGCGGACCTTCCCGAAGTCGACTCGCAGGTCGCTGACCTTGAGGATCTCCCCGCCATCGGACTCCCGGATCGTCTGGTGGCTTTCTTCGTCCAGTCTCGGAACCGCCGCCAGGAGATCCTTCGTGTACTGCTCGCGGGGCCGCTCGAGGATGTCGGCGGTGCTGCCGCGTTCGACCACTTCGCCGCGTCGCATGACCACAACGCGGTCGGCGGTGCCGGCCACCACGCCGAGGTCGTGGGTGATCAAGAGGACGCCCATGTTCAGCTCCTGCTGAAGCCTCCGGATGAGATCGAGGATCTGGGCCTGGACCGTGACGTCCAGTGCCGTGGTCGGCTCGTCGGCGATCAGCAGGCTCGGCTCGGAGACCAGCGCCATGGCGATCATCGCCCGTTGCCGCATGCCACCGCTGAACTCGTGGGGGTATGCGCGGTAGCGCCGTTCCGGGTCGGGGATGCCGACCTGCTCGAGCAACTCGACAGCGCGGTCCCTGGCTTGCGATCGGCGGAGACCGTTTTGGACGGTGACCGCCTCGGCGATCTGATGCCCGACCCGCTGGACCGGGTTGAGGCTGGAGAGCGGGTCCTGGAAGATGACCCCGACCTTGCGGCCCCTGATGGCTCGCAGGGCCGATTCCCTGGCCTTGGTCAGGTCCTCCCCGGCGATGATGCCCCGATCCATCTCCACCTTGGCCTGCTTCGGGAGCAGGCCAAGGAGGGATAGGGCACTGACCGTCTTGCCCGACCCCGACTCGCCGACGACCGCCACGATCTCGCCGGCGTCGACCGAGAAGTCGACGCCCCGGACCGCGTCGACCATTCCCTCCTCACCGGGGAAGGACACTCTCAGTCCTTCGACGGTGAGCAGGTTGGCCGGTTCCGGAGCCTCCAGGGCTTGCGGTGCGCTGCTTGGTTCAGGGTTCATCAATGTCGTGGCGGTCATTCACGTCGGTAGCGGTTGGCAGGAATCGGTCGTGCGGGATCGGTTCTGTCCTCCGACGATCACCCGGCTCCGATGGCGTTCAGCCTCGGGATCTGGTCGGTGTAGTACTGGTAGCCGGTGGTCCCGCCGGGCAGGGCGACGATGTTGTCCTTCGCCCAGATCGAGACGTACGGGGCGTCGGAGATCACCTGGTCGCTGACCTGGCGGTAGAGTTCGGCTCGCTCCTCGGAGGAGAGTGAGAAGCGGGCCTGCTCCAGCTTCTGGTCGACCGACTTGTTGCAGTACTGGGCCCAGTTGAAGGCATCGCCGCACCTGACCAGGTACCCGAGGAAGTAGCCCGGGTCGTTGATCGTCGGGCCGTCGTCGATGATGTAGGAGTCGGACTTGAAGTTGTAGACCCGGTCCGTGAAGGAAGCGGAGCCCAGGGTCTTGATCTGCATGTCCACGCCGATCTGCTTGAACGCGTCCTGGAGGACGGTCGCGATGTCGGCATGAGTCGATTCCCCGTTTTCGATGTCGACCTGGAAGCTGGGGTTGCTGACACCTGATTCCTCGATCAGCTGCTTGCCCTTCTCGACGTCCGGCTCCGGCAGGGGCAGGTCGGGGTAGTAGTCCATCGCCGGCGGGATCGGCCCGACGAACGGAGCCGAGAACCCGTATCCGAACTGGTCGGAGATCGCCTTGGCGGGAACCACCGCGGCGAGCGCCTGCCGAACCTTGACGTTGTCGAGTGGCGGCTTGGTGTTGTTCATCCCGAAGTAGGTAGTGAACTGGCTCGGGTCGGAAGCGATCTTCGTGCCCGAGTCCTCCAGCTGCCTCGCGGTCTTCGGAGTGAGGCCCAGGACCAGGTTCGATTGACCTGACTTGGTCAGCGTCTCGAGGGTGGTCGGATCGGTCACGATCTTGATCGAGACCCCGCTGTTGGCCTGCTCGCCCTGCCAGTAGTCCGGCGTCGCGGTCAGGTTGATCTCCGAGTCGGGCCGGTAGGTGTCCAGCGTGTAGGCGCCCGACCCGGCCCCGTGGGAGGCGAGCCAGTCGTCACCCTTGGCCGAGAGCCCTCCGTGCTGCTTCAGCAGCTTGCTGTCGATGATCGAGGACGCCCGGGAGGCGATGCTTTCCATGAAGAGGGGGTCCGGCTTCTTCTGGACCACCTGCACCGTGGTCGGTCCCAGCTTCTTGACCGACTGGAAGTTGTCGGGCAAGCCGGCGGTGATCACGTAGTTCGCGCAGGCTTCCTTGTCGATGCCGCGATTGAGGCTGAAGACGACGTCGTCGGCAGTCACCGGGTTGCCGCTCGCGAACTTCACGTCGTCGCGCAGCTCGAAGGTAGTGGTGGTCCCGTCTTTGCTGGTCTTCCAGCTCTTGGCCAGCATCGGCTCCACGTCGGCACCCGACTTGCTGTCGGCGGCCGGCTTGGACTGGACGAGCTGGTCGTAGAGCGCCCTGATGACCGTGTACTCGCTGCGGTCACAGGCGAAGGCCGGGTCGATGGTGGCGAGGCCTGAGTTGAAGGCGACCTGAAGGGTCTTGGACGAGTCACCCCCGGCCGACGATGTGCCGGTGGATTCGGAGCTGCCACAGGCGGCCATCGCGAGCCCGAGCAGGGCCACCGCGGAAGCGGCTATTGCAAGCTTGATTCGGTGGAAACTGGTCTGCATCGATCTCTCCTCGTTAACTGCCGCAGAATAGTGCGAAACAAACTAACATTTGTTTGTCAAGTTGTCAAGCGCGTCTTCGAAAGGATTTTGTGAGCCACACATCAGTCGAAAAGAACCGGGCCCTGGTGGCCGAGTACATCCAGGTGATCTGGAACGAAGGCCAGGTGGAACGTCTCTCGGAGTTCATCCACCCGGAGTTCGTGAGCCACGATCCCGCCGACCCCGAGCCGATCCGCGGATTCGCCGGGTTGACCCAGGCGATCCGTCAATACCACTCCGCTTTTCCGGATCTGGTCAACACGATCCAGGCCCAGATCGGCGAAGGCGACCTCGTCGCGACGCGTTGGTCCTCGACCGGCACTCACCGAGGGACCTCGTTCGGGATCGCCCCGACCGGCAACCGCCGGGACGTGACCGGGATCCAGTTCAACCAGATACGTGACGGCCTGATCGTCGAGGAGTGGCATAGCTGGGACACCCTGGGGCTGCTGCGTCAGCTCGGAGCGACGACTCTGCCGACCTGATCCGTCCGGGCCGGGCTCGACTGGCGCCCGGCCCGGACGGAATCGGGGGGAGAGAGAACCCCGCTAGTCGGCCGAGATCGGCCAGAACACCGGCTGCTGGTCGTCGTAGTAGACGTAGCCCTTCAGTGAGTTGGACGCGATCACGATGTTCTCGGGCGCCATGATCGGGAGCTGAGGCGCCTCCTCCTCGACGATCTCGGAGATCTTCTTGTAGATCTCCGCCCGCTTGGAGTTGTCGGTCTCCGCCTTGCCCTCGGCGAGCAGCTTGTCGACTTCCTTGTTGCAGTACTGCATCCAGTTGAACGGATCCCCGCACTTGATCAGGAAGCCCAGGAAGTAGGCCGGCTCGTTGTAGGGCGCGCCGTCCTTGATCAGATAGGCGTCCGACTTGAAGGTCGAGACCTTGTTGTAGAAGGCCGACGGCCCCAGCTGCGCGATGCTGACGTCGATTCCGATGTCAGCCAGGTTCGACTGGATGACCGTCGCCGCGTCCTTGGCCAGGCTGTCGCCGTTCTTGATGTCGATCGTGAACTTCGAGCCGTCGGCGCCCGCCTGGGAGACGAGCTGCTTGGCCTTGTCGAGATCGACCGGCGGGATCGGCAGGTCCGGGTAGAACGGCATCGCCGGCGGGATCGGCCCGGCGAACGACTGGGCGTGCCCGTGCCCGAGCTGATCGGCCATCTCGGCGACCGGAACCGCCGACTGGATAGCCTGGCGGACCTTCACATCGGTGAAGGGCGCCTTCTTGTTGTTCATGCCCAACCAGATGTAGAACTGGCTCGGGTCGGCCAGCAGCTGACGGCCGGTGGCGAGCGAGTCGATGTCCTTGAGTGGAAGCCCGGTCGCCATGTCGAGCTGATTCGACTGGACCAGCGTCTTCATGGTGTTGACGTCGGACACGATCCGCATACTCACGCCCGAGTTCTTCGGCTTGCCCTGCCAGTAGTCCGGCCGGGACTTCATCACGATCTCGCTGTCCGGCTCGTACTTGGTCAGCTCGTACGCCCCGGTGCCGATCGGATGGGTGGCGATCCACTGGTCGCCCTTCTGGGTCAGGCCACCGTGAGCCTCGAGCTCCTTCTTGTTGATCGGGCTCATCCCGGTCTGGGCGAGCTGCGCCAGGAAGCGCGGCGAACTCTCGGAGAGTGTGAACTTGACCGTTTGAGGATCGACCGCTTTGATGCTCTCGATCAGTTTCGGGTCACCCAGGGTGAGGACGTAGTCCTGGCAGCCGCCGAGCTTGACCAGGCGGTCGAAGCCGTAGACGACGTCTTCGGCGGTCATCTTGTCGCCGTTGGCGAAGGTCACGTCGTCCCTCAGGTGGAACGTGAACACCTTGCTGCTGGGATCGACATCCCAGCTCTCGGCGAGCATGGGCACGATCTTCTGGGCGCCGCTCTCGTCCCGCTCTTCGCTGTACTGCACCAGGGTGTCGTAAAGATTCTTGACCGGGACGTAGTCCCAGAACGCGTTGCATGCGATACCGGGATCGATCGACGCGACACCGACGCTGACCGCGTAGGTGATCTGCCCACCAGATCCGGATGAATCGCCTCCTCCGCTGGTCGTCGAACTGCTGCCGCAGGCAGACATCACGACAGCCAGCACCGGGACCAGAGCAACCACTCCGATTCGACGGAATTTCCTCAACAACTTACTCACCTCTCTCCTAACCTCTTACTAGGGTCCATTCAGGACGGGGACTAGACAAACGGTTGTTAGTTAGCTTACACGCTTTTCGGCGATCTTTTCAATCGCCCGGGCAACTCTCAGTACGGTCGCGTCCTCGTACCAGCGACCGACGACCATCAGGCCGATCGGGAGGCCTTGCTCGTCCTGGCCGCAGGGAATCGAGATCGAGGGGTGGCCGCTTACGTTGAAGGGCGCCACGTTTCGAGCGCTGTCCAGGCCGATCGCTTCCACGATCGTCTCGGTCTCGCCCGCCTGAGACAGGTCCGGCAGCGGCGGAGCGGTCATCGGCGTGGTCGGCATGACCAGCACGTCGACCTCCTCCAACGCCCGGTCGTAGGCCTGGCGCAGGCCGAGCGCCTGGTTCTGTGCCCTGGCGTAAGGCTCCAGCCCGTACCGGTCCGTGACCAGGCGGCCGGCGACCAAGGTCGCCTTCAGGGTGTCCGGCAGCAGGTCCGCACGATCTCGGTGGCCGGCCATGAAGCGACCGATGTCGACCGGGTAGAGGCCTCGCCGATTGCTGTGCAGGCCGGCGCTCTCGAAGAGTTCGGTCGCGCCCTGGATGCAGATCAGGTTCCAGATCGCGACACCATCGTGGTGATCTGGCACCGACACCTCGCTGAGCTTGATTCCCAGGTCGGTGAGGCCGTCGGCGGCGGCACGGACCGCTTCGTCCACATCCGGGCGCGGGGTGTCGCCGATGCCGAAGCCCTCCTCGAGGAGGCCGACCTTGAGTCCCGAGGGATCGTCGCCCAGTGAAGCGAGCCGGTAGCCCCGCTCGCCACCGGTCTGACGTGGGTCGAGGCCGTCTGGGCCGGCCAGGACTTCGAGCAGCCGAGCGACCGCGGTGACGTCCTTGCCCATCGGACCGACCGAATCGAGGGTCATCTCGATCGGGAAGACGCCGGTGTACGGAACCAGGCCGAAGGTCGGCTTGTGCCCGACGCAGCCACACCAAGAGGCCGGGATCCGGATCGATCCGCCCTGATCCCCGCCGATCGCGTGGTCGACGACGCCGGCGGCGACCAGCACCGCGCTGCCACTCGAGGAAGCGCCCGGCATCCGCCCGGGATCCCGCGGGTTGACCGGGAACGGCTCGGGATACCCGGTGATCCCGGCACCTTCGAAACAGAAAGCAGGGACCGCCGTCTTGCCCCGGATCGTGGCCCCGGCCTCGATCAGGCGAGTGACGATCGTGGCGTCGACCTCGCTGACGAACCCTTCCAGGAAGGCCGAGCCGTTCAGCATCGGGGTTCCCGCCAGGGAGACGGTGTCCTTGATCGCCACCTCGACCCCGGCCAGAGGACCGTTGGATGCGGATTCGACCTGGCCGACCCAGCTCCAGCCGAAGAAGGGGTTCTGGTCGTTGTCGGGCCTGCCTCCGGGGCGGGCCGGCACCGCGGGCTCGGCCGGTGCCCGGTCGAGCACCTCGTAGTCAGCCAGAAGCTCGGCTACGACTCCGTCCATCGATTCCAGCTCCTTGGGATCCGGATCGAGGCCGAAGCCGCGGGCGGCCGCCTGGATCTCGTCGGCTGAGAACTCCGGCTGCATCAGTCGCCCGAATAGCTGACCGTCATGCCACCGTCGACCAGCAGCTCCGCACCGGTGATGAAGCTGGCCCGTTCGGAGCAGAGGAAGGCGATTCCTTCGGCCACTTCTTCGGGAAGTCCGATCCGGTTCATCGGACTCTGGCCCGCGGCGCGGGCCGTGCTTTCGTCGAGGTCGCGGTTGTTGGTGTAGACCTGCTCCAGTCCCGGTGTCTTGGTCACGCCGGGAGTCACGATGTTCGCGCGGACCCCGTCGGCTCCGTGATCGATCGCGATCGAGCGGATCAGTCCGTTGATCGCGGCCTTGGAGGCGACATACGCCGCGGCATCACGGCAACTCCGCACGACACAATCGGAGGAGAGGCCGATGATCACTCCGCGACGGCGTTCGATCATGCCGGGGAGGACCGCGCGGGAAGCGAGGAAGGTGCCACCGAGGTTGATGTCGAGCATCAGATCCCACTCGACCGGCTCGGTCTCAAGCACGGTCCCGCAGGGATGGATCGTGTGGTTGGCGACCAGGAAGTCGACCGGGCCGAGCGCCGCTTCGGTCTCGGCGACCGCCTTGCCGATCTCCTCTTCACTCGATACGTCCGCGCCGAGCGCGATCGCCTTGCCACCGGCGGCCTCGATTTCCGCGACCACCGCCTCGGCGCGTTCCTTCACCCGGTCGAGGACGGCGACGCCGGCACCACGCGCCGCGAAGATCCGGGCCGCTTGGCGCCCGACTCCCTGACCGGCCCCGGTGATCAGGGCTACACGGTCGTCGAATCGGTCGGATTTGGCTATCTCATCACTCATGTTCATCTCCGGGTTGTTTTCAGAAGGGATTTTTCTGGAGCCATGCGACATAGGTACGGATGCCTCTCTCGATACCCCAGTCGGGACGGAAGCCGAGATCGGCCTCGGTCGCGCTGGTGTCGATCGGTCCAAGGCGGTGAAGGTGGAGGTCGCCGTTGCCGATCCGGATGTCCCCTCCAGGGAGCTGGGCCAGCACGGCCTCGGCGAGCCCTCCGAGATCGAGCCGGTCGGGGCCGGTGATCGTGTAGGCCGGAAGCGGCGGACGGACGGAGTTGAGGGCGCACCAGGTGGCGGAGGCGACATCGTCCACGTAGACCATCGGCATCGGGTGGTCGGCGCCCTCGTCGCGGACGTAGGGCTTGCCATCGAGCGCTGCCCGGATCAACTGGTTGACGGTCTCCGGCATCTTGTTGCCGGGGCCGTATACCCAGGTGACCCGCAGGGCAGTGACATCGAGGTCGTATATCTCGGAATAGACCTTGCCCAGTTTTTCGGCCGCCAGCTTGCTGACCCCATACGGGGTGACCGGCTCCAGCTTCACGTCCTCGCGGACGCCTTCGGGCTGGTGGCCGAACACGGACGAGCTGGAGAAGTTGACCACTTTCTCGATCCCGGTGAGCCTCGCGGCTTCGAGCAGGTTGACCGTGCCCATCGCATTGGCGAAGAAGGTGGTGACAGGCATCTCGAGCGAGACATCCGGATCGGAGATCCCCGCTGTGTGGATGATCTCGCGGACTCCATGCTCCTCGATCGTCCGGATCATCCGGGGGATATCGTGCAGTTCGCCGTGGACGGTGATCAGGCCGTCCTGGGGTGCGACGGGGTCGCGATCATAGGTGAGGGCCTGGCGTCCACCCTCGACCAGCCGAGCCACGATGTGGCGCCCGATGAACCCGCTGCCGCCGGTCACCATGACCGGTGCACGCCCACCATCTGATGCTGCGGTGCTCCTCTCCATGGATTCGAGTCTATACTAACTAACGTTAGTCTGTGCTCTCTCCCTTGACAAATCCCCGGAACCTATGACCTCGTCGCGTCGCTACACGCTGATCGGCGTGCTGATGACCGTAGGAGCCGCCTTCTGCTTCGGGTCGATGCCGACTTTCGCCAAGATCTCATACGACCACGGCGCCAACGCGATCGGGCTCCTGACTGCCAGGTACCTCACCGGCAGCATCCTGATCCTCGGCTATGTGGCGATGCGGCGCGGGCTGACTCCGCTCGGCCGAGGCCACCAGTACGTGGGGATGCTGGCCGCGATCTTCTGCGTGCAGTCCTTCTGCTTCTTCCAGAGCCTCGATCTGACCAGCACGGTGATCACCGTGCTCTTGCTCTACACCTATCCCTTGATCGTCACCGGCCTTTCGGTCGCTTTCCTGGGCGAGCGGCTGGGCCCGATCAAGATGTTGATCCTGCTGGTCGGGGTGTTCGGCGTCTGCCTGACCCTGGGCGGCATTGAGGGGCACCCTTCGGTACCGGGGATCAGTCTTGCCCTGCTTTCGGGAATCCTCTTCGCGATCTTCCTGGTCCTCAGCAAGCGTCGACTCGAGGATTACTTCGATCCGATCGAGACGGCCGGTTTGATCTACGCGTACTCAACCGTTGTGTTCGGGCTGTTCATGGTTCCGGCTGGAGGTTCGATGCCATCGGACACAACTGGTTGGCTGGCTTTCGGCGGAGTCGTCCTGGTCGGGACGGTGGCTTCGATGACCCTTTTCCTCAGCGGCCTCGAGCGACTGCCGGCGGGCGTGACGTCAATGCTGAGCACGCTCGAGCCGGCCGTCGCCGTGACCCTCGCAGCGGTCTTCCTGGATGAAGGCCTGGGGACGGTCCAGGTCTTCGGGATATCGCTGGTCATCACGGCGATCGCCTCGCTCGGCTACCTGCTGCTGAGGAACCCGGTCAAAGAAGCGGAGTTGGAAGGAGATTGATGATGGGATTAGATCCTCGACGTGCCGGGGATTCGAATGCGACCACCTGGATCGATGCCCTCGACCAGCTTCACCGCGCCGGCGATCTGCTCGGGTTGCCGCTCGGTGAGATCGAGATGCTGGCGATGCCTCGACGCACCGTCGAGGTCGCGGTGCCGGTCCGGATGGACGACGGCGCGATACGGACCTTCGAGGGCTTTCGCGTCCAACACAGCTTGACTCGCGGTCCGGCCAAGGGCGGGCTGCGCTACTCGCCCGAGAGCGACCTCTCGGAGACCAAGGCCCTGGCGATGACCATGACCTGGAAGTGCGCGCTGGTCGACATCCCGTTCGGCGGCGGCAAGGGCTCCGTGCGCTGCGACCCGGCCAACATGTCGGTCGCCGAATTGGAGCGGGCCACGAGGCGCTATGCGAGCGAGATCATGCCGATGATCGGCCCCGGCAAGGACATCCTGGCTCCGGACATGAACACCGGCGAGCGGGAGATGGCCTGGATCATGGACACCTATCAGACGGTGCACGGGCAGTCCGAGATGGCCTGCGTCACCGGCAAGCCGGTGATCGTCGGCGGCTCGGCCGCGAGGCGGTCGGCGACCGGTGTGGGGGTCGCGGAATGTGTGCGCCAGTCCTGCCGGGAGATCTCCTTTGACGGGCCGATCCGATGCATCATCGCGGGCTACGGCAACGTCGGCCGGACCGTCGCCGAGCTTCTGGGCCGGGAGGAGGAGTTCCGGATCGTCGGTGCCTCCGATCTCTCCGGCGGACGCTATGACCCGCATGGCCTGGATCTCTCCGCTCTCGCGGAGGCTGCGGACACCGGGGAGGTCGGTTCCGCGAGGACCGGCGAGCCGGTCGGTCGGTCCGAGTTGCTGGAGATGTCGACCGACGTCCTGGTCCCGGCGGCGGTCGGGGGAGTGATCCATGAACTGAACGCGGAGAACCTCCACTGCCGCGTCATCGTCGAGGGCGCGAATCACCCGACCAGCCACGCCGCCGAAGTGCTGCTGGGGGAACGAGGCGTGCAGTTCGTGCCTGACCTCCTGGCGAACTCCGGTGGGGTCATCGCAAGCTACTTCGAGTGGTCGGGTGGGCTTCAGGGGCTCGAGACCCTGGGCAGCGAGGTCGCCGCGAGGCTAGAAGCCCGGATCCGCCAGGCCTACGACACCGTCGTTCAGCACAGCGCGGAACGAAACATTTCCACCCGGGACGCCGCGGTCGTGATCGGCGTAGACCGCGTGGCCAGGGCTCACCGGGCCCGTGGCCTCTACCCCTGAGGATCCCCGGGGGTCGGGCGTACTGCCGACCCCCGGAGTCGCGGCGTGACCATGACCGCCGCGCCGCGTGCTACTCGTCGGTTTCTTCTGCGGCCGGTGCTTCGAGTTCGGGCTGCTCGGGAGCCGGGTCCAGCCCGTCGGTTCCCTCACCGTCGGCTTCGTTGCCGTTGGCGGCCTCGACGACCAGGGCGACGGCACTGATGCGGTCGCCTTCCTTGACGTTCATGACCTTGACGCCCTGGGTGGCGCGGCCGGTCTTGCTGATTCCGCCCGCACCGGTCCGCTGGACCATGCCGTTCTCGGTGATGAACATCAGCTCCTGATGCTCGCGCACGTTCAACGCGCCGGCCAGGCCGCCCTTGGTCTCGGTCAGCTTGATCGTCAGCACGCCCTTGGTGCCACGGTTCTTGACCGGGTACTCGGAGACGTCGGTCCGCTTGCCGTAGCCGTTCTCGGTCACGACCAGTAGCTCCGAATCGTCGCGGGCGACGGTCAGGGCGAGCACTCGGTTGCCCTTCTGGGAGACGTTCATCCCCCGGACCCCGGAGGTGCCGCGGCCCATCGGCCGGGCCTGGTCCTCGTGGAAGCGACTGGCGTGGCCGGACTTCGAGACCAGCAGCAGGTCGTCCTCGCCGGAGGTCAGCCGCACCCCGACCAGCTCGTCGCCTTCGCGGATCTTGATCGCGATGATGCCGTCCGACTTGATCGGCGTGTTGTACTCGATGAACTCGGTCTTCTTGACCTGGCCTTGCGCGGTGGCGAAGACGAGGTACTTGTTCTCCTTGAACTCGCGGGTCGGGATCACCGCCATCACCCTTTCGCCCTCACGCAGCGGCAGCAGGTTGACCAAGGCGGAACCCCGGGCCTGGCGCGAGCCTTCCGGCAGTTCGTAGACCTTCTTGCGGTAGACCTTGCCGAAGTTGGTGAAGAAGAGCAGGAAGTCATGGGTCGAGCAGATGTGGAGATGCTCGATGTAGTCGCCTTCCTTGAGGTTCATGCCGGTGACCCCGACCCCGCCGCGACGCTGCTGGCGGTAGGAATCGACCGGGAGCCGCTTCACGTAGCCGGTGTTGGTCAGCGAGATCACCATCTGCTGCTCGGCGATCGTGTCTTCGATGTCGATGTCCCCACCGAAGTGCTGGAACTCGGTCCGACGCGCGTCCCCGTGCGTCTCGACCAGTTCCATCAGCTCTTCCTTGACCAGGCCATAGACCCGGTTCTCGTCGCCGAGGATGGCGCGCAGCTCGCCGATCAGCTCCATCAGCTCGGCGTGCTCCTCGCGGATCTTGTCCGACTCGAGCGCGGTCAGGCGCTGCAGGCGCATGTCGAGGATCGCCTGGGCCTGTTCGCGGCTCAGGTCGAACTCGCTGATCAGTCCGTCGCGGGCGACGTCCGGGTCCGAGGAAGACCGGATCAGGGCGATCACCGCGTCGAGGTTGTCGAGCGCGATCAGCAAGCCTTCCAAGATGTGGGCCCGCGCTTCCGCCCGGCGCAGCTTGTACTGGGTCCGGCGGGTGACCACTTCGCGCTGATGCTCGACGTAATGGACGATCATGTCGCGCAGGCCGAGGGTGCGGGGTACCCCCTCGACCAGGGAGACCATGTTCATCCCGAACGAGGTCTGGAGCTGGGTCTTCTTGAAGAGGTTGGCGAGAACGGTGTTGGGGACGGAGCCCCGCTTCAGCTCGATCACCAGGCGCATGCCGGTGCGGTCCGTCTCATCGCGGAGATCAGAGATGCCGTCCAGCTTCTTGTCGCGGACCAGCTGGGCGATCTTGGCGATCACGCCGCTGTCGCCGCCCTTCTTCACGGTGAAGGGAAGCTCGGTCACGATCAGTGCGTCCTTGCCGCCCTTCAATGGTTCGGAATGGATCCTCGCCCGCACCTTCACCGAACCACGGCCGGTGACGTAGGCGTCGCGAATGCCGCCCGGGTCCATCAAGCCGCCACCGGGGAAGTCCGGGCCCTTGACGTGCTCCATCAAGCCCTCGACGCCGATCCCGCGATCCTCGATGTAGGCCGAGACGGCGCCGGCCACCTCACGCAGGTTATGCGGCGGGATGTTGGTCGCCATGCCGACCGCGATGCCGGAGGCACCGTTGACCAGCAAGTTGGGGAAGCGGGACGGCAGGACCAGCGGCTCGCGCTGGGAGCCGTCGTAGTTCGGGCCGAAGTCGACGGTGTCCGAGTCGATGTCGCGCAGCATCTCGGTCGCCAGGCGAGTGAGCCTAGCTTCCGTGTACCGCATCGCCGCGGCGGCGTCGTCATCGATCGAGCCGAAGTTGCCCTGTCCGTCGACCAGCGGGTAGCGCAGGGAGAAGTCCTGCGCCATGCGGACCAGGGTGTCGTAGATCGCCGAGTCGCCATGGGGGTGGTACTTGCCCATGACCTCGCCGACGATGGTGGCCGACTTCCGGTAGGGCCGATTCGGCTGCAGGCCGAGGTCGTGCATGCCGAAGAGCACGCGGCGATGCACCGGCTTGAGGCCATCACGCACGTCGGGCAGGGCGCGACCGACGATCACGCTCATCGCGTAATCGATGTAGCTGGTGCGCATCTCCTGCTCGAGCTCGCGCTCCTCGATATGTCCGGTCAATGCTTCGAGTGCCATCAGGCGGGAACTCCGTTCGTGGTCAGAAGTCGTTTCGAAATGACGTGGATGCGGTTAGCCCGAGGACCAAGCGGGATGGCTCCGGATTGACGGCCGCATGGTGAAGCCATGTGGTCGGCGATACGGGGCCATATCCGCGCCGTGTCATTCGGGCTCACCCGCGCCGGGCTCATTTTGAGACGGCTTCTAAGGACGAGATCAGATGTCAATGCCCGCCTCCTTCGCGTGTGCCTCGATGAATTCGCGGCGCGGTGCGACCTGGTCGCCCATCAGCATCGAGAAGACTTGATCGGCCGCGGTCGCGTCCTCGAGGGTGACTCGCTGCAGGGTCCGGGTGGCCGGATCCATGGTCGTTTCACGCAGCTGGTCGGCGTTCATCTCGCCGAGGCCCTTGAATCGGGTCAGCTGCACCCCGTGCTTGGCCAGGTCGAGCACCGCGCGGTGCAGGTCGAGGAAGTCACTGGCTTCTTCGGCCCGCTCGCCCAGGGTGACCCGGAAGGGCGGCTGACCGAAGGTCCCCAGCAACTCAGCGTGGACCGCAGCGAAACGGCGGAACGAATCGCCCTCGAACAGCCGGGCCGGGAGCAGGTGGTTCCGGGCCAGGCCGGAACGCTGGTGGATCGCCTTGATCTGGGTGTCTTCACCTTCCTGGGAGATGATCTCGGTAGCGAAGATGTCTTCCTCCCGATCGACCTCGCCGAGGATGCGTCGAACCTCGTCGACCGTGGTCGCGGTTTCGTCCAGCAACCGAGAGCCGGCGATGAAGCTGATCACGTCGTTTCCGAACTCGGCCTGCAGCGCTGCATGCCAGCCTTCGTACTCCTTGGAGCGGCGGGTATAGGTCTGCCAGCGGCGGCTGTTCAGCTTGGTTTCCTTGCCGGTGGAATCGGTGACCAGGAAGTCCTCCAGACGATCGCGCAGCAGCAGCTCCTCGAGCTCTGATTCCTTGTCGAGGTAGGTCTCCTGGTTCCCGCGCTTGACCTTGTAGAGCGGCGGCTTGGCGATGTAGACGAAGCCGGCGTCGATCAGCGGCTGCATCTGCCGGTAGAGGAAGGTCAGGACCAGGGTCCGGATGTGGGCTCCGTCGACATCGGCGTCGGTCGCCATGATGATCTTGTGGTAGCGGGCGCTCTCGATGTTGAACTCATCGTGGATGCCGGTGCCGATCGCGGTGATCATCGCCTGGATCTCGTTGTTGGCCAGGACCTTGTCGATCCGGCTCTTCTCGACGTTGATGATCTTGCCGCGCAGCGGCAGCACCGCCTGGGTCGAGCGGTCGCGGGCCTGCTTGGCCGAGCCGCCGGCCGAATCGCCCTCGACCACGAAGATCTCCGCCAGCTCGGGGTCGCGGACCGAGCAGTCGGCCAGCTTGCCGGGCAGGTTCATGTTCTCCAGGGCGGATCCCCGGCGGGTCATGTCGCGGGCCTTGCGGGCCGCCATCCGCGCCCTTGAGGCGTCGATCGCCTTGGTGATGAACAGCTTCGCCTCGGCGGGGTTTTCCTCGAGGAACTCGGCCAGCTTGCGGTTGACCGTTTCCTGGACCATTCCCTTGATCCCGGGGTTGCCCAGCTTGGTCTTGGTCTGGCCCTCGAACTGCGGGTCGTGGAGCTTGACCGAGATCACAGCGGCCAGACCCTCACGGACATCCTCGCCGGCCAGGTTCGTGTCCTTCTCCTTCAGCAGTCCCTTGCTGCGGGCGTACGCGTTCAGGGTCCGGGTCAGCGCGGCCTGGAAGCCGGAGAGATGGGTGCCACCCTCATGGGTGTTGATGTTGTTGGCGAAGCTGTGGATCGAATCGTTATAGGAGGCGTTCCACTGCATCGCCACCTCGACCTGACCCTCTTCGTCCTCCCCCTCGAAGTACACGACCTTCTTCCCGAGCGGTTCCTTGTTCTCGTTCAGGTAGCGGACGAAGTCCTCGATGCCGCCGTCGTACTTGAACTCGACCGTCTGTCCTTCCGCCCGCTGGTCGGCCAGCTCGATCCGGAGGCCGCGGGTGAGGAAGGCGGTTTCGCGGAGTCGTTCGGCCAGGGTCTGGAAATCGAAGTCGAGGGTCTC
>MKST01000002.1:426961-463592 GCA_001897355.1 Solirubrobacterales bacterium 67-14
GCCGCGCTCGTAGCGTTGCTCCCAGACGAAGCCGTCGGTGCAGATTCGAAGCTTGAGCCAGGTGGACAGCGCGTTGACCACCGAAGAGCCGACGCCGTGCAGCCCGCCGGAGACCTTGTAGCCGCCGCCGTCGCCGAACTTGCCGCCGGCATGGAGAACGGTCAGGACGACCTCGGCCGCGGGACGGCCTTCCTTCTCCATGATGCCGACCGGGATGCCGCGGCCATGGTCCGTGACGCTGACGCTGTTGTCGGGCTGGATCGCGACCTCGACCGAGTCGTTGTAGCCGGCCAGGGCCTCGTCGACCGAGTTGTCGACGATCTCGTAGACCAAGTGGTGCAAGCCCCGCGGACCGGTCGATCCGATGTACATGCCCGGTCGCTTGCGGACCGCCTCGAGACCCTCGAGGACGGTGATGTCCTTGGCCCCATAGGAGGAGTCGCCGCTGCTCTTCTTCTCAGCCAATCAATACCTTTCCGAAAACTAGTCGGCGGCCACCGTCGAACTGGCTACCTGTGGAGAAGGCGCGCCCGGACGGAACCGCGAGTCAGGTCTCCATAATACCATCGCCGGTCGGATAAACCCCCCTGGTAGAGCCGAAAAACTCCTGCAAATGGCAACTTTTGTGCTCTTTTGTCACAGAACTTTTACGGTTATCCGCCGGACCCGGCCCGAAATCGCATCTTTTCCGGTGCCGAGTCCCCGATTTCCGCCTTCAAGCGGGCCATGATCCGCGGCCCCATCAGCTCCAATTCCTGGGCCCATACCGCGCTCGAACACTCGATCGTGAGCACTCCTTCCCGTTCGTCGACTACCTCGGTCACGGCGGCGATCCGCTCCCCGACGACCGCCTTCCAGGCGCCCTGGATCGCGGCCAAGGGCGATCCTGGCGCCACCTCGGTTCGGAACCCTCCCAACAGCTCGCCGATCGACTTGGGGTCGGGGCTTCTCCCCCGCCAGTCCCTCACGTGGACTGGCCCCGCGTCTGATCGACGGCTCCGGCCTCGGTCAGATCTCTGATCGCCACCCGGGCAATCCCTTCCCGCTCCGGGACCAACTCGCCTTCGGCCGCGGTGATCACGCTCTGGCCACCTTCCAGCAGGCGCTCGACCAGTCGTTCCCGACGACGTTCGTCCAGTTCGCTCATAACGTCGTCAAGCAACATCAGGGGCGCCGACCCTCCGGTCGCCAGCAGGGATTCGCGTTCCGCGAAGAGCAAGGCCAACAAGCCCAGTCGTTGCTGTCCCTGGGATCCGAAGCGACGCAGCTGCCGGCCGTCCATCTCCAGCCGGAGCTCGTCGTGGTGCGGCCCCCAACTGCTGCGTCCGAGCCGCAGGTCGTTTTCCAGTTTCTCCTCGAGGCCGGCCTGGATCTCTTCCGCAGAGGTGGCGGATCCGGGGCGATAGGAAAGTCCCTTTGGACCCTCGAGGCCGAGTTCTTCGGCCGCCATCTCCCAGCGCTCACCCAACTCGTCGACCGCTTGCTCGCGGCTCCGGGCCAGGGCCGAACCGGCTTCCGCGAACTGTGAATTCCACGTGGCAAGCTGGGATCTATCCCCCTGCCCGGCCGCGATCCGGGCGATCAATGCGTTTCTCTGGGCGAGAACCCGACCGAAGGCGGAGCGCACCCCGGCCTGGCTGGGCCAGCGGGCCGCGACGAAGCTGTCGAGATGGGCCCGCCTTGCGGCCGGCGGACCCTTGACAAGCTCGAGACGATCCGGGGAAAAGACGGTGACCTTGGGCCGATGGAGCACCGCTTCGGACTGTTCGATCTTCGCCCCGTCCATGGTGAATCGGTTGCCTTCGCTGCGCGAGGCCGAGGCCATGAACACATGGTCCACCCCGCGGGAGGAAACGGTCACGCGGCAACGGGCATACGACGAACCGAAGGGGATCAGGTCGCGACGGTCCGATGTCCTGAAGGAACGGGAGGTGAGGCCGAAGAAGATCGCCTCGACCAAGTTGGTCTTGCCGGCCCCGTTGGGCCCGATGATCACGGTCAAGCCACGGTCCGGTTCGAAGCTGACCCCGGTCAGGGACCGCACCCGGTCCGCTTCGACCCGGGCGATCAGCACGTGACTACTCGTTCAGCCTGATCGGCATGACCAGGTAGCGGAAGTCTTCGGCGTCTACTGGTTGCAGCAAGCCGGGGCGAAGGGGCGAGATCAACCGCAGGAGCACCTCGTCACTCTTGATCGCCTCGAGCCCGTCACGGAAGAACTCATGGTTGAAGCCGATCGCCAACTCCTCGCCGTCGAAGTTCGCTGGCATCTTCTCCTCGGCGTCGCCGAGGTCGGGGGTCTCGGCCGAGATCGTCAGCTCGCCCGGCGAGAGGGCAACCTTGAGGGGGCGGTTCTTTTGGGCCATCTGACTGACGCGACGCACCGATTCCAGCAACTCCGTGCGGGGAAGGCGCACGTCGTGATCCCACGTTTCGGGGAAGAGTTGCTGGTACTTGGGGAACTGGCCGTCGACCGTGTTGGTCGAGAGGATGGACCCGTCCACGTTGAAGACGACCAGCCGATCGGTAACCGAAAGGCGGACCGAATCCGAGTCGGACGAGGAAAGGAGACGGGACAGCTCGCGCAGTGCGTGGGCCGGGATGTTGCGATCGAGCTCGACCCCAACCGGTTCCGCCAGGTGAGTCTGCTTGACCGCGAGCCGATACGAGTCGGTCGCGACCATGGTCAGCTCGTTGCCGGAGGCCAGTACCTGGACGCTGGTCAGCACCGGACGCATATCGTCACGTGAGGCCGCCCGGGCGACCAGCTCGATCGTCTCCAACAGCGACTCGCGGCCGAGGGAGATCGTCTCACCGCCGGCGTCGGGCAGAGGCGGGAAGTCCTGCTCGTTGAGGGTGCGAAGGTTGAAACTCGAGGAACCGGACTTGACGCTGACGGTCCGCTCCGACGGTAGGTACTCGATCTCCGACTGGCCGGAACCGAGCAGGCGGGAGATGTCGGCGAAGAGACGGCCGGGCAAGAGGACCTTGCCATCGGATTCAACCGACCCTTCGACGTGGACCGGTACGCGAAGGCTCAAGTTGCTGTCGGTCGCGCTGAAAGACAGACGTCCTTCGGTCGCCTCGACCAGGACTCCACCGAGAGCCGGGTTGACGCCGCCGGTCGAAAGGGCGCGGGCGACCAAGGCAAGTTTCGCGGCAAGTTCGTTGTTCTTGATTGAGAACTTCAAATCCGAATACCTCGTTTAAGTGTTCTGGTTCTGTGGAGTAAAGCGCAGAACCGTTGGAAGTGGCTTTGTGGAGCCGAATCCATTGTTGGCAAACAGTGGAGAAACCAGGATTCTTTCAGCGTGCTCGGCGGCTGGAAGAGCCATCTCAGGAGTTGTCCCCGGGGCTGTGGATTCGTGCCCGGAGGATCTCGACGGCGGCGGTGATCTCGGCGTCGTCGCCGATCGCTTGGTCGATGCGCTCGATCGAGTTGAGGATGGTGGTGTGGTCGCGGTCTCCGTAGAGGCCGCCGATCTGGGGTAGCGAAAGCGAAGTCATCTCCCTGGTCAAGAAGATCGCGACGTGGCGTGCGGTAGCGGTGTTTCGGTCGCGGCGGCGGGAAGTGAGGACTTCCACCTCGGTGCGGTAGTGCTCGGCCACGGTTTGGCGGATCGACTCCGGGGTGATCTGGGTGGCAGGTGCGGCCTCGGTAGCCGGGAATACCTGGCTGATCAGGTCGGTGTCGATAGGGGACGAGGTAAGGGAAGATTCGGCGATGGTGCGGGTCAGGGCGCCGCGGAGCTGGCGGAGGTTGGTCTGGACCCGGCGGGCCAGCAGCGTGAGGGCATCCTGGTCGGCGATCTCGAGGCCCGCTTCGGTGACAAGGTGCCGTAGGACAGTCAGCCTGGTGGCCAGGTTCGGCGCTTCCAGGGGCACTGTGAGGCCCCATTCGAAGCGGTCGCTGAGCCGGTCGGCCAAGGTCGAGATCTCGTCGGGCGAGCGATCGGCGGAAAGGACGATCTGGCTGCCAGCGTCATGGAGGGCGTTGAAGGTGTGGAAGAACTCTTCCTCGGTGTGGTGCTTGCCGGCGATGAACTGGATGTCGTCGATCAGGAGGACGTCGAGGTTGCGGTAACGGCGCTTGAACTCGTCGGTTCCTTGCTCGCGGAGGGCAGTGACGAACTCCGCCGTGAAGGACTCGGCGTTGGTGTAGAGGACGTTGAGCTCGGGGACGTGCAGTGTCAGGTAGTTGGCGATCGCTCCGAGCAGGTGGGTCTTGCCGAGCCCAGGAGGACCGTGAAGGAAGAGCGGGTTGTAGGCCTCGGACGGAGCCTCGGCCACGGCCAGGGCGGAGGCGTGGGCGAGATGGTTTCCGGGACCGATCACGAAGCGGTCGAAATCATGGGTTGGATTGGGACCGACGGGCGCAGTCGGCGCCTTCACGCGTTCTGGCTCAGGTGGGCGCTCGAAGCTGACCGAGGTGAGATGGGATTTCGAGTCGGCAAGAGCCTGTTCGATGACCTCGAGATAGCGACGCTCGACCCAGGTTCGGATCGGGTCGGCCGCTTCGAGATAGAGGGTGGTGCCGCGTACTGCTGCCGGGCGGATCGGGTCGATCCACATCCGCCAGGCGGTTTCGAACAGGCGTCCCTTGACGGCGGGCTGTATCGCCTCCCATTCCTGCGCGGCCCGAGCCGAACCTGGCAGCCGTTTTTGGCTTTCTGACTTGGTTCGGTTGGGATTGGTCGCAGTGGATTCCATGATCGGGATGGGCTGGTCCACCGCCTTCAGAGCGAGTTCTCCAGCCTGTTTGCCGACCATAGCGCCGGTGCCGAAGCTGCTGTCGCCTGCCTCCGCAAATCGCGCGGAAAATTTCTTGGAGGTGGTCAGACGCGTCCGCGATAGCAGGGGAGCAGGCGGAACCAGGGGAATGTCCTTATACTGCCCGACTCCAATGAAGCGTACGTACCAGCCAAAGAAGCGTAAGCGAGCCAAGACCCACGGCTTCCGAGCCCGCATGAGCACCAAGGGCGGCCGTGACGTCATCCGGCGTCGGCGCCGCAAGGGCCGCAAGCGGCTCGCCGTCTGACGATGTCCGGTAACGGCGCTGGCACTCCCAGACGCCGCCGACTCTCCCGCAGCGGAGATTTCAAACGGGCTTATCGAGAAGGGTCGTCGAAGGCGACCCGTTATCTCGTTCTCTATCGGTTCGACCGCCGGGCCGATGACGACTCGGAGATCCGCCTCGGGGTCAGTGTCTCCAAGAAGTTGGGCGATGCGGTCACCCGTAATCGGGTCAAGCGGGTCTTGAAGGAGGCGTTCTGGGCGCAGGTGGATCCAGAGAGCGTGGACCAGGACTTCGTGTTGGTCGCGCGCAGCGGGATCGGTGAAGTGATCGAGAACGAGGGACTTTCGGGCGCCGAGGGTTGCGTGGCTGAGGTCTTGAAACTGGGGGAAGGCGGAAAGCGTTCCACGTGAAACGGATAGTCCTCGCTCCGGTACGCGCCTACAGTCGCTGGATTTCCCCGCTACTGCCCCGCCGGTGCAAATACGAACCCACCTGTTCCGCCTACGCGATCGAGGCGGTAGAACGCTTCGGCGTCATACGGGGTACAGTTCTCGCCTGCTGGCGCGTCCTGCGCTGTAATCCCTTCAGTCACGGTGGCTTCGATCCCGTGCGGGATCAATTCACTTTGAAGGTCGGGCCGATGGATCCGGCCGTTTACCACGGAGAAACAGAACAGCGTTGATGCCGACCGCAAACATCCTGCAGCCACTGATCGATGTGGCCAATGCCGTTTTGTCGTTCTTCCACGACGACATCGGCGTCAGTTGGGGGATGGCGATCATCCTCCTTACGGTCTGCACCCGCGCCCTACTGATCCCGCTCACCTATAAGCAGCTCAAGAGCATGCGCGCCCTACAGGCCTTCCAGCCGCAGATGAAGGAGCTGCAAGAGAAGTACAAGAACGATCGTCAGCGCCTCTCGCAGGAGATGATGAAGTTCTACCAGGAGAACAAGATCAATCCGCTTGCCTCCTGTATCCCTCTGCTCGCTCAGCTTCCGGTCTTCATCACCCTCTTCCAAGCCCTCCGCGGCCCGCTCCGTGAGGACATCTGTGGTCAGACCGCGGTCGCCTGTGGCCAGCTGACCCAGGCTCAGATTGACGCCAACCCGGCCATCCATGCCCTCTACCCCTTCGGAGAGTCCTTCCTCTTCATCCCGGACCTGACCGACAAGGCCACCGGCAGCGTTCTGATCGCGCTGTTGATCCTCTACGTCGGAACCCAGCTGGTTTCCGGACTTATCTCCGCCACGACCGGCGATCGGAACCAGCGCATGCTGATGCTGGCTCTACCGGTCATCTTCGTCCCCTTCATCATCTCGTTCCCGGCCGGCCTGATCCTCTACTGGATCACCACCAACTTCTGGACGATCGGTCAGACCTACGTGATCAACCGGGTCATCCCGCCTCCGGTGATGGCGACGCCAGAAGGAGCGGTAGCCGCCGCTTCCACCAAGCCCCCGCCCCCGCCGCCCAAGAAGAAGAAGCGCAAGCGCTGAGCGCTTCCATCTAGACTCAGGACGATGGAAGCGAGCGAGTGGCCGGCCGAGCCGGCAGAACGGGTCAGACTGCTGGTCGAGCGGGTGCTCGACGAACTCGATCTCGATGGCGAGGTAGATCTCGAGGAGACCGAGGACGTAATCACTGCCACGGTCGAGGGAGACGAGGACTACGGGCTGCTCATCGGGCGCCGTGGCCAGACCATCGACGCGCTTCAGCTCCTGGCCTTCCAGGCTGCCTTCCGCGGGATCCGCGAACGCAAGCGCGTGGTCGTTGACGCGGCCGGCTACCGCGCCCGGCGTGAAGAAGTGATCTCGGAACGGGCCGATCGGGCCGCCGAGAAGGCGATTGCCTCCGGGGACGAGGTCGAACTCGACCCGATGAGCGCGCGCGAGCGACGCATCGTCCACGAACACCTGAAGAACCGGCCCGAGGTCGAGACCTTCAGTTCCGGCGACGAGCCCCATCGACGCGTCGTGGTCGCTCCCCTCATCTCGGACTGAACGCGACCGGTGTGACTCCGGACCCTTCCCCTTCCGCCTGGCTCGATCCGGAGCAGCTCGCCCGGCTCGATCCGATGTTGGAACTGCTCTCCGGGAGCTACGTCTCGCTCAGTTCGGTCACCGATCCGATCGAAGCCCGAAGAGTTCACGTGGCGGACAGCCTTACCGGCCTCGCCTGCCCGGAAGTGCGCAACGCATCCCAGGCGGTGGACCTCGGTGCCGGGGCGGGCTTCCCGGGCATCCCGCTGGCTGTCTTTCTACCCTCCTGCGAGTTCACACTGCTCGATTCGGTCGGTCGCAAGGTCGAGTTCATGAACGAGGTGATTTCGGCTCTGGGACTCGAAAATGCCCGCGCCATAAAGGAACGCTCCGAAACCTGGGCGGCGTCCGAGGGTCGTGAAAAGTACGACCTCGTGACCGCCAGGGCCGTCGCTCCGCTCTCGGCCCTGGCCGAGCTTTCCTCCCCGCTGCTGGCCGAAGGCGGCCACCTCGTCGCCTGGAAGGGCGAGTCCGAACCCGAGTCCGAACGCGTGATCGAAGAGCAGGTCGACCGCCTGGCCATGGAGGTGCTGCGGCAGGAATCCGTGGTCCCATTCGCCGGATCGCGCGAACGAAGGCTCTACGTGCTGACCAAGACCGGCCCGACTCCGGACGACCTGCCCAGGCGGCCGGGCATGGCTCGCAAGCGGCCGCTGGGCGGTCACTGAACCGTCGGCCGGTCGGAGCCGGCAAACAAATAAGCTGGCTTCTACATGACTTATTCCTCGTCCACGTGTGAAATCCTCCCCGTTTCGGAGGTCGGTACTTGATCTACGCGGTTGCCAACCAGAAGGGTGGGGTCGGCAAGACCACGACCGCGGTCAATCTCGGTGCTGCCTTCGCCCGGATGGGCCGGAGGGTGTTGGTGGTCGACCTCGACCAGCAGGCCAACGCGACGGTCGCCTTCGGGCTGGACAAGACCGATCTGCCGACCACCTACGAGGTATTGAGCGGCGAGGTCACGGTGGCCGAAGCCGCCCTGCCGGCCGGCCCGGAAAACGTCTGGCTGGCTCCGGCCAGCCGTGACCTGGCCGGGGCGGTGGTCGAACTGCCCCAGCTCGAGAACCCCAATACGCGCCTGACCGAGCAGCTTGGTCCGCTCGACGACCACTTCGATGTGGTGCTGATCGACTGCCCGCCCGCCCTCGGCCCGATCACGGTCAATGCTCTGGTTGCCTCCGACCGGGTGATCATCCCGGTCCAGGCCGAGTACCTGGCCCTCGAAGGCCTGGTCGAATTCCTCGACACGATCAAGATGGTCCGACAGCAGCTCAACCCCTCCCTTGAGTTGGGCGGGATCCTCGTCACCATGCATGACGAAAGGACCCGTCTGGCCCAGCAGGTCGAGGCGGAACTGCGCGACCACTTCTCGGAGACGGTCTTCCGCACGGTCATCCCGCGCACCGTCCGGGTGGCGGAAGCGCCAAGCTATGGCATTCCCGTGACCGATTATTCGCCAACATCACGTGGCTCCGAGGCCTACCTGGCTCTCGCCGACGAGGTGAGTGCCCGTGGCTGAGAAGCGCGGGCTGGGCAAGGGGCTCGGCGCGATCCTGCCGGAGAGCGCGACCGGCCCGGACATGCGGGAGTTGCCGGTCAAATCGATCGACCGCAACCCCGAGCAGCCCCGGACCAACTTCTCGCAGGCGGCCCTCGAGGCACTCTCCGAATCGATCAAGGCCAGCGGAGTGGTCCAACCACTCATCGTGAGGCCGGCCGGCCGGGGCAAGTACGAGATCATCGCCGGCGAACGCCGCTGGCGGGCGGCCCAGATGGCCGGGGTCGAAAAGGTGCCGGTGGTGATCCGCGACTCGGACGAAGCCGACCGGCTCGAGGTCGCGCTGATCGAGAACATGGTCCGGGAGAACCTGAACCCGGTGGAAGAGGCGAAGGCCTGTGCCGCCCTGGTCGAGGATCTCGGCCTGAGCAAGGAAGAGCTCGGCAAGCGGGTCGGCCGCAGCCGCCCCCAGATCTCCAACCTGATCCGCCTGCTCGACCTGCCCGACGACGTACTGGAGATGCTCGAGGGGGGTGAGCTCTCCGAGGGTCACGGCCGGGCGATCCTCCAGGTGCCCGACCACGCCGACCGCCGCAAGCTCGCCAAGCAGGCCAGGAAGGAAGCCTGGTCGGTCCGTCAGACCGAAGCCGGTGCCCGGGCGATGGCCGAAGCACCGAAGAAAGGGCGGAGCAAGCGAGGCCTTTCGGCCGAGGAGACCGAAGCGATCGCCGCCGCGACCGAACGGCTCGAAACCGGCCTCGACCGGCCGGTCAAGATCAAGCCGAAGGGCAAGGGGCTGGTGGTCGAGATCGAACTCGAAGACCTGGCCCAGGCGATCGAGATCGCCAAGCGTCTCGCGTAGAGCGACGGCTACCGGTGATCCGTACAACGGGTGACCGGTGCCTGACGACGCCCGGAAACCCGCGCAGTTAGAATCCTCGGTCCCTCGAGGGCGATTAGCTCAGTTGGTTAGAGCGCATCTCTGATAAGGATGAGGTCCCTGGTTCGAATCCAGGATCGCCCATGCCCGGCCCACCACTCAAGCCCGATTATCCTTCCCGGCATGAGCGAGTTTGGTGCGGCGATTGCGGCGGGGTATCAGGTCGAGGGTGAATCGATCGATCTGGGCCGGGGGGTTCTGAACGGGGAGGTCGACCTCGAGGCGGTGGTCCGCTATCCGCTGAAGACGATGAACCGGCACGGGCTGGTCGCCGGCGCCACCGGCACCGGCAAGACCCGGACCCTGCAGGGCATGGCCGAGCAGCTCTCGAGTGCCGGCATCCCCGTCTTCGCGGCCGACGTCAAGGGCGACCTGACCGGGTTGATGAACCCGGCCCCGGCCGATGGTCCCGGAGCCAAGCGCAACGCCGAGCTCGGCATCGACGCATCCCCCGCCGGCTTCCCGGTCGAGTTCCTCTCGATCGGCGGGATCGGCCCCGGCGTCCCGGTCCGCTCTACCGTCTCCGACTTCGGCCCGCTGCTCATGGCCAAGGTCCTCGGCGCCAACGAGGTGCAGGAATCGAGCCTCAGCCTGGTCTTCCACTACGCCGACCAGAAGTCGCTGCCGCTGCTCGACCTCTCTGACCTGCGCGCCCTGCTCACCTTCCTCGACTCGGCCGAAGGCAAGGCAGAGCTGGAGGGAATCGGCGGACTCAGCAAAGCCACCGTGGGGGTGCTTCTCCGCAACCTGGTCGCCCTGGAAACCGGCGGTGGCAACGAGTTCTTCGGTGAGCCGCAGTTCGAGATCACCGACCTGATCCGCACCGACCCACAAGGCCACGGCATCATCAGCTGCCTCGAGCTGGCCGCCGTCCAGGACAAGCCGAGGCTCTTCTCGACCGTGCTGATGTGGCTGGTCGGCGAGCTCTTCGAGCAGCTGCCCGAGGTCGGTGACCTCGACAAGCCGAAGCTGGTCTTCTTCTTCGACGAGGCCCATCTGCTGTTCGCCGACGCCAGCAAGGCCTTCCTCGAGTCGATCGTGCAGACCGTCCGCCTGATCCGTTCGAAGGGGGTGGGCATCTACTTCGTCACCCAGTCTCCCAAGGACATCCCGGCCGACGTGCTCGGCCAGCTCGGCGGCCGGGTCCAGCACGCACTTCGCGCCTTCACGCCCGATGACGAGAAAGCCCTTTCGGCGGCGGTCAAGACCTACCCGAAATCCGACTTCTATGACCTCAAGGAAACCCTGACCCAGCTCGGGACCGGCGAAGCCGTGGTCACCATCCTCAACGAAAAGGGCGTCCCGACCCCGGTCGTCGCCAGCCGCCTGCCCGGCCCGTGCGCCTCGATGGACTCGGCCGGGGACGTGACCGCGGTCGCCTCGGCTTCCCCGCTGTTCACCAAGTACGGAACCCGGGTCGACAACCAGAGTGCCCGTGAGATGCTGGCCGCCCGGGTCGAGGAGAAAGTCGACCAGGCCGCCGAGGAAGGCGCGCCGGCGGCCGAGCCCAAGGTGTCGAAGAAGCCCGGCAAGAAAGCGGAAGAGTCGGCCGGGGCGTTGGCCGGCGGGGCCGAAGCGCTGGGGAAGGTGCTGAACAGTCGCGAAGGAAAGAAGCTCCAGCGCAACCTGGTTCGCAACGTGCTCGGCATGCTGACCAAGAAGTAGCCGCCGCCGACACCGCTTTCATCCTGACGCGGCCGCGGGGCGGTGGCCCGCTCTACCTATAATCGAGGTTCGATGCGCGAAGTTCAGATCTACGGAGTCAGCTTCGACATGGTCGGCAAGCAACCGATCGTCCTCTTGAAGACGGTCGACGACAACCGCTACCTGCCGATCTGGATCGGGCACCCCGAAGCGGCCGCGATCCTGATGAAGCTCCAGGGCGCCGATACGCCGCGGCCGATGACCCATGACCTGATGGTCGACATGCTCGACCAGGTCGAGACCAAGGTCGAACGGATCTCGGTCAACGAACTCCGCGACAACACCTTCTTCGCCACGATCACCCTCTCGGTCTCCGGCACCGAGATCGAGATCGACTCCCGCCCCTCCGACGCGCTCGCCCTCGCGGTCCGGGTCCAAGCCCCCATCTTCGTCGCTGAGGACGTGATCGAAGAGTCCTCGATCGAGTTCGACCAGGGCATCGAAGACAACGAGCAAGTCGTCGAAAAGTTCAAAGACTTCCTCGACGACGTCTCACCCGAGGACTTCCTCCAAGATTCCTGACCTGGTGGTCACGCACCCGGTGGTCACGCCGCGGGGTTGGGCAGGCATCACCGGGACGGAGCGAACGGGCGGCATTCAGCCGCCCTCCTCCTGAGTGTCCCGGAGACGCCTACCCAACCCCACGGCTACCCGAACCTAATCGGCTCGACTGCTCCTGCTGCCATGAGGGCAATCCAGTTCGTAGGCATCTCGGGGGTTCTGGTTTTTCCGACTGCGTAGTCCCGCACCAAGGAAAAAGCAGAACCCCCGAGGCCCAAAGCAACAGGCAGAACCGTCAACCACCGAAGGAAAGGCAACAGGGCGAGTCGGACCCGCCCGACTTGCCGTTAAGCCGTGGCCAGGTCCAGGATTCGCTGGACCATGGCGTTGAAGTCGAGGCCGGCTGCTTCGGCGGCCTGAGGGAGGAGCGAGGTTTCGGTCAGGCCGGGGATCGCGTTTACCTCCAGCACCTGCGGCCCGTCCTCGGCCAGGATGATGTCGACCCGGGAGAAGCCCGAGCAGCCCAGGGCTTCGTAGGCGGCGAGGGCAACCCTTTCCACCTCGGCCGCGTCGCCGTCGGGCAGATCGGCGGGGCACTCGAAGCTGGCGCCGCCGATCTCGTAGCGGGCCGAGAAGTCATAGGTGTTGCTGTCGGTGGGGATCGCCTCGACCACCGGCAGTGCCTCGTCGCCCAGCACCGAGACGGCCAGCTCGCGGCCGCCGACCCAGGTCTCGAGCATTGCCCGCTCGTCGTAGCTCAGGGCGGTGATCAGCGCCCCCGGAATCTGCTCGAGCTGGGTCACCACCTTCACCCCGAGCGAGGAACCCTGCGAGGCCGGCTTGGCGACCAGCGGCAGCCCGACCCGTTTCACGGCCGACCCGAAGGTGGTGGCCGCTCCGAAATCACGGATCGCCGCCTCGGTGTAAGTCACCCAGTCCGGCGTCGGCAGGCCGTGCTCGCGCAGGGTGTACTTGGCGAGGCTCTTGTCCATGCAGCGGATGCAGGCAGCGGTCCCAGGACCGGTGAAGGGGATGTCGAGCAGTTCGAGCAGGGCCTGCACCGTGCCGTCCTCGCCCTCGGTGCCGTGCAGGGCGATGAAGACGACGTCCGGGCGGTGCTTGTCCAGGTGCCCGACCAGGTCGGGCCCGAGATCGAGAACTTCGACCTCGTGGTCGAGGTCGAGCAGCGCCTCGGTCACCCGCTGGCCCGAGCGGATCGAAACGCCGCGCTCGAGCGAGCGCCCACCCTGAAGCAGCGCGACCTTCACGATGGATCCTCCCGCTCTACAGGCGGCAACTTCATTTCATCCGTTGACGTCATCGTCTCGTAGAGCTTGAGCATCTCGCGGGCGACCTGGCCGATCCGGCGGATGCCTTCGATGATCTCGTCCTCCTTGACTCCGGAGAAGTTGAGCCTCATCGAGCTGGCGCCGCGACCGTCGACGTAGGCGTTCGGGCCGGGCACGAAGGCGACGTTGCGCGAAAGCGCCTTGGCCAGGAGATCTTCGGTGCTGAGCACATCGGGCATGGTCGCCCAGATGAAGAGGCCGCCCTGTGGCTTGTTCCAGGTCGCGCCGTGGGGGAAGTACTCGGCCATCGCGTTGATCATCACGTCGCGGCGGGTCCGGTAGATCGCGGTCAGCTCGTCGACGTACTCGCGCCAGCGGCCACTCTGGAAGAAGTGGCCGGCGAAGTCCTGGGTCAGGGTCGAGGTGCAGAGATCGGCCGCCTGCTTGCCGAGCACCACCTTCTCGCGGATCGGGGTCGGCGTGACCAGCCAGCCGATCCTCAGGCCGGCCGAAAGGATCTTCGAGAAGGTGCCGAGGTAGACGACGTAGTTGCCGCCGTCGAGGCTGTAGAGGGTGGGGAGCGGGTCGCCCTCGAAACGCAGCAGCCCGTAGGGGTTGTCCTCGACCACCAGGATCTCCTTCTCCCGGGCGATCTCGACCAGGCGCCGGCGCCGTTCCAGCGAAAGGGTGACCCCGCCGGGGTTCTGGAAGGTCGGGATCGAGTAGATGAACTTGGGCCGCTTGCCGTCCGCTTCCAGGGTGTCGATCGTCGCTTCGAGCAGGTCCATCCGCATGCCGTCGGCGTCCATCTCGATCTGCCGCACATCGGCCTCATACGAACAGAAGGTGGGAATCGCCCCCGGATAGGTCGGCGCGTCACAGATGATCACGTCGCCCGGATCGATCAGGGTCTTGGTGATCAGGTCGATGCCCTGCTGGCCGCCGGTGGTGACGGTGACGTCGATCGCGTCGACCCGGGTTCCCTCGGCCGCCATCACCTCGACGATCTGCTCGCGAACCAGCATCGAACCCTCGGTCGGCCCGTACTGCAGCACCTCGGCGACCGCCGTCTTCTCGATTCGGGTCATCTCGGCCGCGAAGGCCTCCGGCGGAAAGGTCGAGGTGTCGGGCAGCCCGCCGGCCAGGGAGATCACTTCGGGTCGGGCGGTTATCTCCATCATGTCCCGCATCGCAGAGGAGCGCATCACCCGGGTCCGCTTGGCGAACAGCGAGGCGTAACGCTCGAGGTCTTTGGCCCGGGTCTGCTGCCGTCGGGGAGGTGGTGAGGCCGCCATCCTTCTATTCTGCCGGTATCGACACTTTCGCGACAATTTGCCTCGGCGCCGGAATCGGCATTGCCACCGGGATGATCGCCGGGACCACCGGCCTCGAAGGCTCGGCCCGCGGCCGTATGGCCATTCTCGCCGGCATCATCGGCGCGGTGCTCGGCTACCTCGGTGCTTCGGTGCTCGACGGCACCAGCCTCATCGGTCTCCTGGTCGGCGCGATCGCCGCCGTCTTTTCCACCGCCGTGGTTTCCGACGTGATCGCCGGCGCCCAACGCCGCGGCGGCACCGCGGCCCTGGCCGTGATCAGCGTCTTCCTTGCCCTGTTGATCGCGATCATCTGCCTGATCGTGCCCTACTTCGCGATCCTCCCGGCCGGCTTCCTCATCTATCTCGCCTGGCGCCGCCGCCAGCAGGCCGATCGCAAGCACGCCGGCCTCCGCATCCTGCGCTAGGCGCCCGCCATGGCGAAAAAGCTGGTTCTCGCCTATGTCGACTCGCTCCGGACCGACATGCTCCGGCAGACGATCGAGGAAGGCCGCGCCCCGACCTTCAGCCGGCTGCTCAAGCGCGGCACCCTGATCGGCGACTGCGTCTCCTCCTTCCCCTCCGTCACCCCGGTCGCCTCGGCCGAGATGGTCACCGGGGTCCAGGCCGACCGTCACTGGATCAGCGGCATGAACTGGTACCACCGGGCCGAGCAGCGCTATGTCGAGTACGGCTCCTCGCTCGAGGCGACCCGTGCCTTCGGCCTGTTCCGGTCACTTCATGACCTGGTCTACAACATGAACCTGAAGCACCTCAGCCCTTCGGTCGAAACGGTTTTCGAGTCCCTGGACGACGCCGGCGTCCGCACCGCCTCGACCCCCTTCCTGATCTACCGGGGCCGTCACCGCCACGACGTGAACCTGGTCGGGATCACCGGTAAGGCGATCGAGGCCGGCCTGCTCAAGTTCGACTACGGAACCTGGGGCCCGCGAGAGCTCTTCTACGGGGACCTCTACTCCTCGATGGAGACCAACTGCAAGGCGAGCTCGATCCCCGGCAAGCGGGACATGTACTCGGCCTGCTGCGGGGCCGAGCTGATCTCGCGTGACCGTTTCGACTTCATGCTGCTCGCTTTCCCCGACAACGACAACTACTCACACCGGCACGGCCCGCTGGCCTCGGTCCGTTCGATCGAAAGGGCCGACTACTGCATGGCCGAGGTGGTCCGGGCAGCCGGGGGAATCGAGCCCTTCCTTGAAGGTCATGCGCTGATCCTGTTGGCCGACCACGCCCACACCGCGGTCGAGGACACCTACGACCTGATCGAGTGGATGAGCCGCAAGTGGAAGGTGCTGCCGCCTTCGGCCGAGGATTTCTCCGAGGCCGAGGTGGCGGTCAGCCCGACCTCCCGGGCCGCCCATGTCTACCTGCTGACCGAGACCGACAACCCGGTCCGGCACCGCCGGATCCGCGAGCACCTCTTCGGCCTCGACGGGACCGAGTTGGTCGCCTGGACCGAACGGGACGGCGAACCGGTGGCCCGCTCGAACCGGCCCGGCCAACTCGAACCGGGCAACGTCGCGGTGGTGGAAAGGGCCGGTCGCCGGCTCGACTTCTTCCCGCTGGAGGTGCCGCAGGTTTCGACTGATTACGCGACTAAACCTGCGTCACCTCCGGCGGCCGAAGGCCGTGAAACGGTGACCGACCCGCGGGGGCGGCGCTGGAGCATCAGCGGCAACATCGAGGCGCTGGGAGCGGCGGTCGAGGACGGCCAGATCACGATGCCCGATTACCCGGATGGCCTCGGCCGGCTCTGGTCCGCCCTGCGCTCCCCCCACGGCGGCGACCTGATCGTCTCGCTCGGCCTCGGCTACGAATGCGTCGACTGGGGCGGCGCGGCCCACTGCCCCGGTGGCAGCCACGGCTCCCTCCGCAAGGAGGATTCCGAAGGCCCGCTCCTCTTCGTCGGCTGCGGCCCCGACTCACCAGACCCGGAAACCGCGGCCCACCACCAAGCCAGAACCCAGTGGGGCCTCCAAGACGTAGCCCCAATAATCCGCGAGCACTTTCAGGTCTAGCGTTACCCCACGGCTACCCAGACCTGATCGGCTCGCCTGCTCCTGTTACCAGCAGGCCGACCAGTTCGTAGACATCTCGGGGGTTGTGGTTTTTCCGACTGCGTAGTCCCGCACCAAGGAAAAAGCACAACCCCCGAGGCCCAAAGCAACAGGCAAACCGGTCAACCCGCGGGTTCGAGGATCTGCCGGAAGTCGGTGGCCAGGCCGTTTTCGCCGATTTCGACGGAGGCGCCCATCACCCAGACGTCCTCGGTGGCGGTTTCGAAGCGTACGGGCATGTCGGTTCGCATCTTCTCGATCGCCTGCTCCTTCTTCACCCCGAGCACCGAATCCCGGGCGCCGGTCATGCCGACGTCGGAGATGAAGGCGGTTCCCTGGGGGAGCACCCGCCCGTCGGCGGTCGGGACGTGGGTGTGGGTGCCGAGCACGGCGGCGACCCGGCCGTCCAGCCACCAGCCCATCGCGATCTTCTCGCTGGTCACCTCGGCGTGGAAGTCGACGATCACCGTCTCGACCCCGTTCTTGTCCAGTTCGGCGAGGATCAGGTCGGCTTCGTCGAAGGGGGAGCGAGCGGCGTCGAGTCCGATCTTGCCGATCAGGTTGACCACCCCGACCCGGCGCGACCCGGAACCGTCGGCCGGATTCACCTCGACCACGCAGTGGCCCTTGCCCGGATTGGCCCGCCGGTAGTTGGCCGGGCGGATCACCCGCTCGGCCCGGTCGAGGTACTCCCAGCTTTCCCGCTGCCGGTAGCTGTGGTTGCCGAGGGTGATCACGTCGGCCCCGCAGGCGAAGATCTCGGTCGCGGTCTTCTCGGTGATCCCTAGCCCGCCGGCTGAGTTCTCCCCGTTGACCACGATCAGGTCCGGCGCGTGCCGTTCACGCAGCCGCGGCATCACCGATGCCAGACCTTTCCTGCCCGGGCTGCCGACCACGTCCCCGATGAACAAGAGCTTCATGCCGCCAGTCTAGGTAGGTTCCCCGGAAGTGGATCCGCAGGAAACCAAGCTGGCTCTGGCGGCCCGGGCGGTAACGAAGGCCTTCGATGGCCGTCAGGCTCTCGACGGAATCGACTTCGAGGTCGCCGCGGGCGAGGTCGTTGCCCTGATCGGCCCGAACGGGGCGGGCAAGACCACGCTGCTCTCGATCCTGGCCGGGATTAGCGAACCCGATTCGGGCGAGGTCAGCGGCGACGGGGTCGCCTGGGTGCCGCAGCAGGCGGCTCTCTACCGCCGGCTGAGTGTGCGGGAGAACCTGCTGCTCTTCGCCCACCTGCAGCACGATGCCGGCCAGACCGACGAGGCTCCGGAAGCGATGGTGGACCGGATGCTGGAGCTGACCGGCCTGGCCGACCGCGCGGACGACCGGGTCGGCACCCTCTCCGGCGGCAACCAGCAGCGGGTCAACATCGCGATCGGCCTGATGGCCGGCCCGTCGGTGCTGCTGCTGGACGAACCGAGCGTCGGCCTCGACCCGGCGCAGCGGGAGCGGCTCTGGGGCTTCGTCCTCAGCCTGGTCGGAGAAGGGACCGCGGTCGCCTTCTCGACCCACGACATCCAAGAGGCCGAGCGCTACGCCGAACGGATCGTGGTCGTCGCCGAGGGAGACGGGCTCTTCAGTGGCACGGCGGACGAGCTCCGCCAGGCGGTCGAAGCCGGGGGCGGTCCGAGCGGTGACCTCGAGACCTCGTTCCTGGCCTTTCTCCGGGAGCGTGGCCACTGATGCGTTGGCTGCTGCTCAAGGACCTGCAGATCCTGAAGCGTTCGCCGCTTCAGCTCACGCTGCTCGTCCTCTACCCGATCGTGATCGCCCTCTTGGTCGGATTCGCGATGACCCGTGGCTCCGAGGATCCCACCGTGGCGCTCTACAACGCGATGCCGGCCGGCGAATCGCTCGGCTTCGGCGGCGAGGAAGTAGACGGCAACGAGATCCGTGACCAGCTCTGCGACCGGGTCGACTGCGTCGATGCCGACAGCACCGCCGAGGCGAAGGAGATGGTCGAGTCGGGCGAGGCGACGGCGGCGGTGATCGTGCCGGAGGATCTCGGCGAGAAGATCCGCTCGCTCGCCTCCCTCACCCCGCAGTCACCGGAGATCCAGATCATCGTCAACGGATCCGACGCGGTCGAGAACCGGGTCACCGACGACCGCATCGAGTCGATGCTGGGCGAAGCGAACCTGCTGCTCGCCAAACGCCTTTCGGAAGGGGCGAAGCAGTATCTCGACCTGATCCTCAAGGGCGGTCAGTTCGACCTGCTCGGCCAGCAGATCGAGGTGCTCGGCCTGCAGAAGAGCGAACAGATCCTCAAGAAGATCGAGCCAAAGCTGCCTCCGGGGACCGACAAGGAGCAGCTCCAGCGCGCCGTCCGCTTCGCCCACCTGGCGACCGACAACCTTGACTTGGCTGGCCCCCTGCTGACCGCGATCACGGAGCCGATCAAGGCTGACAAGGTCGAGGTGGGTGATCAGGCACCGTCGCTCGACACCTTCGCGATCGGGGTCACGGTCGCCTTCGCCCTGATGTTCGTGACCGTGCTGCTGGTCGCCGGCTCGCTCGCCCTGGAGAAGGAGGAGAACGCCTTCACCCGGCTCACGGCGGGCCTGGTCAGCCGGATCCAGATCCTGGTCGGCAAGGTCGGCTTGGGCACGGTGGTCGGTTTCGCTGTCTCGCTGATCTTGATGGTGGGCCTGGGCCTGTTCGTCGGGATCGAATGGGGCAGGACGCCCTACTGGCTGCTCGCCCTGATCTTCGGCGCGGCCGCTTTCTCGGCCGCCGGGGCCGCCCTCGGCGCGGCGGCCCGCGAGGTACGGGCGGCGACCCTGGCCGCGGTGATGATCTGCCTGCCGGTGGCCCTGCTCTCCCTGGTCCCGGACGACGCGGTCGGCCCGGCAATCGAAACCGCGATCAACCTGGTCAGCGCGCTCTTCCCCTTCCGCCCAGCCCTCGACGCCATAACCGGAGGCCTAGAAATATCCGGCCCCAACGTCTGGCTCCCCCTCCTACACCTGGCAATCCTCACGACGGCTTACTCGCTGCTAGCTCGCCTGGCACTCCGCCGCTTCTGACAACCACGTAAAGATCGGCTCGGCTTCGACCTGCTACCAGGAGGGCTGTCCATTTCGTAGGCATCTCGGGGGTTGTGGTTTTTCCGACTGCGTAGTCCCGCACCAAGGAAAAAGCACAACCCCCGAGGCCCAGAGCAACAGGCGTATCCTTCGCCGGCTCGGGCTGCCTACACTTGTCCTATGAGCTTTCCCAGCACCCGGCTGCGTCGTCTGCGACGGACCCCGGCCCTCCGTGGCCTGGTCCGCGAAACGACACTGAGCCCGGCCGACCTGATCCAGCCGCTGTTCGTGACCACCGGCTCCGACCTGCGCGAACCGGTCGAGTCGATGCCGGGGGTGAGCCGCTTCTCGATCGCGGCCCTGGTCGAGGAGGCCGGTGAGATCGAGGCGGCCGGCATCCCGGCGGTGCTGCTCTTCGGAATCCCCACCGAGAAGGACGAGGCCGGCAGTGGCGCCTACGACGACGAGGGTGTGGTCCAGATGGCGGTCAGGGCGCTGAAGGAAGCCCATCCGGACCTGATCGTGATCACCGACGTCTGCCTCTGTGAGTACACGGACCATGGCCAGTGCGGTTTCGTCCGTGACGGGCAGGTCGACAACGACGTGACCGTGGAGCTGCTGGCCCGCACGGCGATATCGCATGCCGAGGCCGGGGCCGACATCGTCGCCCCGAGCGACATGATGGATGGCCGGATCGGCTCGATCCGCTACCAGCTGGACGAGGAAGGCCACCCCGACACGGCGATCCTCTCCTACGCGGCCAAGTACGCCTCGGCTTTCTACGGGCCGTTCCGGGAAGCGGCCGAGTCGACTCCGGCTTTCGGGGACCGCAAGGGCTACCAGCTCGATCCGGCCAACTCCGACGAGGCGGTGCGGGAAGCCAAGCTGGACCTCGAGGAAGGGGCGGATGCGCTGATGGTCAAGCCGGCTTCGCTTTACCTCGACATCGTGCGGCGGGTCAAGGACGAGACCGGGGCGCCGGTTGCCGCCTACCAGGTCTCGGGCGAGTACGCGGCGATCAAGGCGGCGGGGGCCAACGGCTGGATCGACGAGCAGGCCGCGGCCCTCGAGTCGCTGGTCTCGATGCGCCGGGCCGGGGCGGATTTCCTGGTCACCTACTTCGCGAAGGAGGCGGCGGCATGGCTGGATTGAGTCGAGGAGCTCCCGACAAGGTGAAGATCAAGGTCCGCGGCGACGGTCGCCCGCTGGCCGACAGCCAGTCGGAGATCGACCATCAAGAAGAGCAGCAGGCCAAGGCCGAAGCGGCCCGTGCCGCCGCCGGGCGGGCAACCAACGAGGAGCTTTTCGCCAGGGCCCGCCAAGTACTGCCCGGCGGCGTCAACTCGCCGGTCCGGGCGATGCGTCAGGTCGGCCTCGACCCGGTCTTCATCGAATCCGCCGAGGGCGCGGAAGTGGTCGACCGCGACGGACGGCGTTACCTCGACTGGGTCGGCTCCTGGGGGCCGATGATCCTCGGCCACACCGACCCGGAGGTGCAGGAAGCGATCCGATCGGCTGCGGCCCGCGGCACCAGCTTCGGTGCGGCGACCGAGGCCGAGGTCGAACTGGGCGAGGAAGTCGCTGCCCGCATGCCTTCGGTCGAGATGATCCGCATGACTTCATCCGGCACCGAGGCGGCGATGACCGCGGCCCGACTGGCCCGCGCGGTCACCGCACGCGAGGTGCTGGTCAAGTTCGCCGGTGCCTACCACGGGCACTCCGACGGGCTGTTGGCCGAGGCGGGCTCCGGGGTCGCGACCCACGGCATCCCTTCCGGTCCGGGCATTCCCGCCGCCCAGGCGGCCGGCACCGTGGTCGTGCCTTGGAACGACCGCGAAGCGGTGGCCGAAGCGCTCGAGAAGCATGAGGTCGCGGCTGTCTTCGCCGAGCCGATCGCCGCCAACATGGGCGTCGTACCGCCGGATGCCGGTTACCTCGAGTTCTTGCGTGAGGTCACCGCGAAGGCGGGGGCGCTGCTGATCTTCGACGAGGTGATCACCGGTTTCCGCGTTGCCCGCGGCGGTGCCCAGGAGCTCTACGGGATCGACCCCGACCTGACCGTCATGGGCAAGATCATCGGTGGCGGGTTGCCCGCCGCGGCGGTCGGCGGGCCGCGTGACCTGATGGAAAGGCTGGCCCCGGAAGGCGACGTCTACCAGGCCGGCACGCTATCCGGCAATCCCCTGGCGGTCGCCGCCGGCCTCACGACCCTGCGACGGTTGGACGAGGATGCCTACTCCCGACTCGCTGCGCTGACCGACCGGCTGCGAGCCGGTCTCGAGGACCTGGCCGGGGAACACGGTTTGACCGTCGGCTCGGCCCCCGGGCTGGTCACCCTGTTCTTCTCGGCCCGGCCGGTCAGGGACTTCGCCGACGCGATGGCGACCGACCGGGATCGCCACGCGGCCTTCTACCGGGCGATGCTGGAACGGGGGATCTGGCTGCCCCCCTCGCAGTTCGAGGCCTGGTTTGTCTCGCTCGCCCAGGACGAGATCCAGGTCGACCGCACCCTGATGGCGGCGGCGGAGGCGCTCGCCGCGACCGACCCCCGGAAGGCGATCGCTTGAGCCCCGCCACTGCCCTGGATCGCCTCGCGGGCCGGGTCCGCGAGGAGGGTTCGCCGCTGGCCGTGAAGGAGGGGACCGGGACCGATGGCCCCGGGTTCGACGACGGGGTCTTCGGCCAGCTGGCCGCGGCCGGCCCTCGGACCAGTGCCCGGGCGGCCGAGTACGCCTTCGTGGTGGAAGCGGTGCGTGAGGGTTATCTCTGCCACTACGGCCGCTCGCGGATCCTCGACGAGCCGGACGCCGACCTCGCCCTGCTGGCCGGCGATCTCTTCTACGCGATCGGGATTCGCGGCCTCGCCGAGCTCGACGACCTCGAATCCACAGGGATTCTGTCGGATTTGATCCGGGTCGCGGCCGAGCTGCAGGCGGCGGGTCGGACGGAGCTCACGGAGACTCTGTGGCTGGGCCAGATTGTCGCTTTGTCATGCGGAAAAGACGATGCCCACCAGGAGGCGGTAGCGGCCTTGGAGGCCGGCCGGCAGGGCGCCGAAGGGGTGCTCAGGGAGTGGTCGATTGAAACGGCGGCTGCGAACCGGATGGGGCGAGCATTCGACTTGGCGCAGTCTGCAATAGACTCCGGCCCGTCGAATTTCTAGAAGCGTGTCTGATCCGTTGAACAAGAACTCCGAGACGGGGGAAACCCCCCGCGTCAAACTGCCCCCCGCTGAGCCTCGCGGCTACTTCGAGGGCGAGTCGATGACCCGTCGGCGCGTCTTCACGGTCGCCAGCCAGGCGATCGGCGGCGTCGCGGCGGCTGCCGTCGTGCTGCCCGTCGTCGGTTTCGCGGTCGCCCCCCTCTTCACTCGTGGCGAGGAACGCTGGGAGGCCGTCGGCCCGCTCAGCGACTTCACCGCCGAGGATTACAAGCAGGTCGTCTTCACCGAGACCCCCGGCATCGGCGAGGTCGGCAAGACCACCGCCTACGTCCGCACCGGCTCCGAGAAGTACGACGAGGATCCGTCGGACGTGATCGCGGTCTCGACCCGCTGCGCCCACCTCGGCTGCCCGGTCCGTTTCGTCCAGGCCGCCCAGAACTTCATCTGCCCCTGTCACGGCGGCGTCTACGACTTCCTCGGCAAGCGGATCGGCGGCCCGCCCGTGCGCCCGCTCGACCGTTTCCAGACCCGTGTCCGCGGCGGCCAGGTCGAACTCGGTCCCCGCTACTCGGTGACCAACCAGCTCAAGGCCGTCCGGGTCCGAGACCCCGGCGAGTTCACCGGCGGTATCTGGGAGTACCTGTACCCGCCCCGCCCGTCCACCTTTCCCCCGCCGAGTAACTGATCCGAATGAGTCTTCTCAAGCGAAAGAAGAGCGAGACCGCCGAGTCCAATGGCTCCGGCGATGCCGAAGCGGTCGCCAAGCCGGCCAAGCCCGGCCGGATGAGCCAGGCCAAGGACCTGGGCGTGCACCACGGCACACAGGCCGGCATCGACGTCGCCGGCTGGGTCGACTCGCGCGTCAACGCGACCGGGATCTTCACCGCGATGATGTCGCGGCACGTGCCCAAGGGAACCAACTGGTTCTACACCCTGGGCTCGGCCACGATGTTCATCTTCGCGATGCAGGCGATCACCGGCGTCTTCCTCTCGATGTACTACACGCCGTCGGCGACCCAGGCGTACGCCTCGATCACCCATCTGACCAACGAGGTCTTCATGGGCGAGTTCGTGCGCGGCCTGCACAAGTGGGGCGCCTCGCTGATGATCATCCTGATCTTCCTGCACATGGCCCGGACCTTCTTCTTCGGCGCCTACAAGTACCCGCGCGAGCTGAACTGGGTGATCGGCGTCGTACTGCTGATCCTGACCACGGTCATGGGTCTGACCGGCTACCTGCTGCCCTTCGACCAGCGCTCCTTCTGGGCGACCATCGTCGCCAACAACATCACCGCCTCCGGTCCGATCGTCGGCCCCTACCTGGCGGACTTCCTGCGAGCCGGCCCGGACTTCAGCGCCACCACGCTTTCGCGCTTCTACGCGCTCCACATGATGGTGGTGCCAGGGCTGATCGCTGCCCTGATCGGCGCCCATCTCTTCTTCGTGGTCAAGCTCGGCACCACCGCCCCGCCGTGGGTGCGGGCCGGCCGCCCCAAGGGTTCGCGCCCGGAGGAGGAAGTGACCGCCGGGGTTGCGAAGGAAGACTTCGACGAGGTTCCGGTGAACGGGGCCGTGGTCGCGGCCGCTGCTGCACCCCCGGTTGACGAAGCCGACGCCGACGCGGCCGAAGCCGAAGAGGTCGAGGCCAAGGAAGCCGAGGAGACCGAAGCGGCAGTTGCACCCGAGGAGCCGGCACAGGAAGCGGCCGAAGAAGCGGCCGCTGACGAGACCGCCCCGGAGGAGCCGCCGGCCGATCCGGCCGACGCGCCCGACGAACCTGGCGAAGGGGAGGTGAATCAGTGAACGCCCGCGAGAAGGAGGAATACCTCCGCGAATACGAGATCCTGAAGAAGAAGGGCAAGTCGTTCTTCCCCTACGCGATCATGAAGGACTCGGTGATGATGCTGATCGTCGCCGCCGTCCTGATCGTCATGTCGATCGTGATGGGCGCCGAGCAGGGTCCCAAGGCTGACCCGACCACCACCACTTACACCCCACGCCCCGAGTGGTACTTCTTCTACCTCTTCGAGCTGCTGCGCGTGATCAAGCCGCCGGCCCTGGTTCCGGTCGCGACGATCGGCATCCCGACCATCTGCATGGTCCTGCTGCTCCTGCTGCCCTTCTATGACCGCGGCCCGGAACGGGTGCCGTGGAAGCGGCCGATCGCCTCGATCACCGGCATCATGGTGATCATCGCGATGGCCCTGCTGACCTACAAGGGCGCGACCGCCGGCGCACCGAGCGAGATCGAGCTGGCGACGGCCCCGCAATACGAGAAGGGCAAGGCGCTGGTCGCCGAGTCCGGTTGCCTGGCCTGCCACGCGATCGGGGAGAACGGGGCCCACGGCGGCCTCGGCCCGGACCTGACCGACATCGGCTCGCGGATCCCGAAAGAGGCGATCAAGCAGTCGGTCACGATCGGCCCGGGCATCATGCCCTCCTTCCAGGGCCTCGGCGAGAAGAACCTGAACGCCGTCGCGGATTACCTGGCCTCGCTCAACGGCGAAGACTGAGGTTCTGCGGATGAACCAGGCGCCTCCCCGCCGAGGTGACCAGGAGTTCGCCGGCGAGGTGAACTCCATGTTCGACCGGATCAGCGGCGTCTACGACCGCATGAACCGGGTGATGACCGCCGGCCTCGACCAGAGCTGGCGAGCCCGGGCGACCGAACGGGCCCGGCTCGAGCCCGGCATGAAGGCGCTCGATCTCTGCTGCGGCACCGGCGACCTCGCCCTGATGCTGGCTGAAAGGGTCGGCCCGGAAGGCGAAGTGATCGGGGCCGATTTCTCCCGGCCGATGCTCGACATTGCGCTTCAGAAAGCCAAGGATGCCGGTTTGAGGCAGGCCCAGTTCAAGTGGGCCGACGCCTTGGACCTGCCCTTCGAGGACGAGAGCTTCGATGCGGTCACGATCGCCTTCGGCGCTCGCAACCTGGCCGACCTCGACAAGGGCATCAGCGAGATGCGCCGGGTACTGGTCCCGGGTGGCCGCCTGGTCATCCTCGAGATCACCCAGCCCCGCCGCCAGCCGCTGGCCGGTTTCTTCGGGCTTTGGTTCGATCGGATCGTTCCGATGCTGGGCAAGGTGGCCGGTGACTCCTCGGCCTATGCCTACCTGCCCGAATCGGTCCGCAGCTTTCCCGACGCCGAGACCCTGGCCGGCAAGCTCGACGCGGGCGGCCTCGACCACGTCCGCTGGACCTTGATGGCGGGCGGGATCATCGCCCTCCACTCAGGGATCCGGTAGATCTTGAACCCACGGTCCCATAATCGTGGGACGCTTTGACCATGGGTTCCCCGGCTGAAAACGAACCAACCCGACGCCGCTCGCTGCCAGAACCGGTTACCGCGGTAACCGACACCGCCGGCGCCTGGCTTCCGGCCCGCATGGCCGAGGTCGAAGCCGGCCTGCTGGCCGCGGTCGAGGACGAAGCCGAACTCTCAGAGGACGCGGTCCGCACCCTGAACGCGGGCGGCAAGCGGATGCGGCCGATGCTGGTCCTGCTCTGCGCCGGGCCGGAAGCCGGGGATGCCGCCGTCCGCTCCGGGATCGCGGTCGAGCTGGTCCACATGGCCAGCCTGGTCCACGACGACGTACTCGACCGGGCGCCGCTGCGCCGTGGCCTGCCCACCGTCTTTGCGAGTTCCGGCCGTGAGCGGGCGACCGCGCTGGGCGACCGGCTTTTCTCCACTGCCTTCAAGGTCCTGGTCGACGGCGGCGATGCCGCAGCGGTGACCGAGGTCAGCGCCACCGCGGTCGATCTCGCCCGAGGCGAGCTCCGCCAGCGCGAAGGTGCTTTCGACCTGGAGTTGACCGAGACCGATTACTTCGATCGCTGCGCCCTGAAGACGGGCCGGCTCTTCGAGGCGGCCTGCGTGCTCGGCCGGGCCAGCACGGGGGGCGAGGCCGGCCCGGTCGGCCTCTTCGGCCACCGCATCGGCCTCGCCTTCCAGTTGCTCGACGACGTGCTTGACATCGCCGGCCCCCCGGAGCGAACCGGCAAGGCCCGCGGCACCGACCTGCTCGACGGCACGGTCACCCTGCCCTTGATCGTCGCGGCGGAACTGGACCCCGCCTTGGCCGCCTTGGACCTGCGCTCGCTGGACGAGGATTCGGCGGCGCTCGCCTGTGACCGGATCGCCGCGACCGGCGCCCTGGACCGGGTTCGGGACCGCGCGATCGGTCTGATCGAGGAAGCCAAGGCCGGGCTTGCCGGGGCCGGGCTGGACGACCAGCAGCGCGAACTCCTCGAGCTGATCGCCGACGGCGTAGTCCTCCGCTATAGCTGACATACTGCCGCTTCATGGTCCTGAGCGACAAGACCCTGCGAGAGGAGATCGAGGCCGGCCGGATCGTCATCGATCCCTTCGAGGACCGGCTGGTCCAGCCCTCGAGCATCGACCTGCGGGTCGACCACAGCTACCGCGTCTTCAACAACTCGCGCTATCCGTTCATCGACGTCAAGCAGCCGATGGAGGATCTGACCGAACTGGTCAAGCCGGCCGACGAGGAGCCTTTCATCCTGCACCCAGGCGAGTTCGTGCTCGGCCAGACCCTGGAGCGGGTCACCGTCCCCGACGACATGGTCGCGCGGCTCGAAGGCAAGAGCTCGCTTGGCAGGCTCGGCCTGCTGATCCACTCGACCGCCGGTTTCGTCGACGCGGGCTTCGCCGGCAACCTCACCCTCGAGCTCTCCAACGTAGCCAACCTGCCGATCACGATCTACAAGGGCATGCCGATCGGCCAGCTCTCCTTCATGCGCATGGACCGTGCCGTGGACACCGCCTACGGGGCCGAGGGCAAGGGCTCGAAGTACCAGGGCCAGGCCGAGCCGACCGCCTCCCGCTACTACCTGAACTTCCGGGATTAGCGCCGCAGACCGAGGCCACTCGGGGTCGAAAGTCGAACAGGGGTACGATTCATAGGCATGCTTCCCAATTTCGGCGTAATGGAAATCGCGATCATCCTGGTGATCGCCCTCATCGTGTTCGGACCCAAGCGGCTGCCCGAGCTCGGCAAGTCCCTGGGCAAGGGGATCAACGAGTTCCGGGACGGCCTCAGCAACATCGGTCAGGACGATGACGATGATGACGACGAGGATTTCGAAGACCACGAGCCGGCTGAACTGACGCCACCGCCAACCGATGCCGAGCAACCGCTGCCGGGCGAAGAGCCGAAGGTCACCGAGAATACGGTCGCCTCCGAAGCCGAGACGGTTGACGGGGAAGTGGTTCCCGACTCGCGAGACTGAGGCCGCTCGTGGCCAAGATCAAACCGGTTCGGCACGACGACCAGCTCAGCCTGATCGACCACCTCGACGAACTGCGTTCGCGGATCATCTATTCGCTGGTCTTCGTCGCGGTCGCCTTCGCGGTCTGCTTCTGGCAGAGCAACCACATCCTCGACATCGCCGCCGCCCCGCTGCCGGAGGAGCACAAAGCCCTGATCGTGCTGGCCCCGACCGAGGCCTTCATGACCACGGTCACGGTCTGCGTCTATGCGGCCCTGATCGTCTCGGCGCCCTTCATCAGCTATCAGTTGTTCGCCTACGTGCTGCCGGCCTTCTCGCCCCGGGAGCGCAAGGCGATCATGCCGCTGCTGATCACCATTCCCGCGCTTTTCATCGTCGGCTGCATCTTCGCCTACTTCGTTGTCGTGCCGGCGGCGATCAAGTTCCTGCTCAACTTCAACGACGAGCAGTTCGCGATCCAGTTAAGGGCCCGCGAGTACTACTCGTTCTTCTCGATGACCCTGCTCGCCGGCGGCGCGGTCTTCGAGTTGCCGGTCGTGATCCTGGCTCTCGTCAGGCTCCGGATACTGTCCGTCCAGCAGCTTCGCAAGAACCGTCGGTACGCCTATCTGATCTGTGCGATCCTCGCCGCGGCGCTGCCCGGAGTCGATCCGATCTCAATGCTGATCGAGACGGTGCCACTCCTGGTTCTCTATGAGTTGAGTATCTTGCTCGCTCGGGGGATCGGTCAGCCCAAGGAGGGCGCTGAGTCCCAAATACCTTCGATCCAGGAGAACTAGCCAAGTGGCCAACGAACCCGAACACAGAATGCTCTTCGACGTGCGCGGCCGTCGCAAGCGGGTGATTCAGGTCATCTACGTGATCCTCGCGGTCATCATGGCGGCCAGCTTGATCGTGATCGGCTTGCCCGGGAACCTCAACCCGTTCAGCGGTGCGGGCAACAGTGGGAACACGGACGTGGCCAAGGTCAACGTCGAGCGGGCCGACGACATCCAGGCCAAGTTCGAGGCACAGCCGAACAACAAGAATCTGGCGGTCGCGCTGATCCGGGCACGGTTCTCGGCCGGCCAGGCGCTCTATTCGACCGATCCGGACACCCAGCAGACTTCGATCACCGACGAGGCCACCACCCAGTTCGACATGGCCGCCGAGACCTGGAACAAGTACCTGAAGCTGAGCAAGGACAATCCCGACCCGACGGTCGCCCAGCTGATGGCCAACATGCTGTTCACGCTCTCCCAGGGATCGACGGTCGCCCAGTTCCAGAACAACATCAAGGACGCGGCCAAAGCCCAGGAGTTCGTGGCCGAAGATGCCGTGAAGACGCAGGAAAAAGGTGGCGCCAGCGCCTCCAACCAGCTGACCACGCTCGCGATCTACCAGCTCTACGCGCAGGACTACGCGGCCGCCGAGAAGACCCTTGACCGGGCGCTCGCCGCAACCGACGACAAGAATGACGAGAAGCAGATCAAGCAGACCTTCAAGTCGACCAAGAAGGACGCGCAGCGAGTCGGCAAGCTGATCGACAAGGCCGTCAAGCAGGCCCAGAAGAGCGGCGACGACTCGCTGAAGAATCCGCTGGGCAGCCTCGGCACGGGCGACTCGCTGACCGGCGCTTCGGGCAGCACGGCCACCCCCTGACCCGAAGATCACTTGAAGAGCGGGCGGGCCACAGAATCGGTCCGCCCGCTCTATACTTTTCATCCGGCTTCAACCACCGAAGCCGCATTCCGGGCCGTTAGCTCAGCTGGTAGAGCAGGAGACTCTTAATCTCAAGGTCGAAGGTTCGATCCCTTCACGGCCCACTCACCCGGACCATTCAGTTTCGACTGCGAGTACGAGGTTTGAACGGAGTCAAGCGAATCATCCAGGCGGCTACCGTGCTCGTGTGGGCGATGGTCGCGATCGCACTTGTGGCCTCGGCCGCCAGCGCCAGTTGGCCAGGTGCAAGGTTCATCGAGTTCTGACATCAATACTCAAAGCACGGTCCTCTTCAGAGTCACTGGTTCGGGTGAGATCTCCACGGAACGCGGAGACCATCCCCAAGTCCCGAGAAGCCTGTGACGGTTTGCGATCCGGATCGTAGAAGGCCTATGAAAGGAATTCGGTGATCCGGTTGAAGGGGATTCGATGGGCCAGCATCGTCGCGGTGGCCGCATTGTGGCTGGCCGTCGGAACCGCGAGCGGCCGGGCCGATGAGGGGGCGACTCCGAATCTCCGCACCTGCGGAGGCAAGGCGTTCCCGCTCTCCGTGTTCAACCAGTCGGCCGGATACCAGAAAGAGAAGACCGCGTTGGCCGCGACCCTTCGGCGGGAGCTCAAGGAGGATCCATTCCTGATGCCGAAGCGTGGTTGGCGGGTGGTCTTCAAGGACGCGAAGTACGCCGAACTGGTCGCCGGCAAGCCAACCCGTGGCGGCAACGCCTGGAGCAGCTACCGCAAGGTCAAGGGCCGCTGGGTCGGTGAGTACTACTGGAGCAACTGCTGGTTCTCGCCGGTTCGGGACGGGGCGTCATCCGGTGAGTGGTATCTGTCGAAAGGGCAGAAGGTCACGCCGAAGACCACCTCGCTCAAGGTCGACGTCTACGAGATGGAGTGCAACAGCGGCCGGCCGGCAACGGGAAGGGTGCTGGTGCCGGAGATCAAGTATCGGCCGAAATGGGTCATCGTCACCTACTTCATCAAGTGGAAGACCGGATCGACCTTCGAGACCTGCCCGTCGAACCCCCCGGTCAAGAAGACCCTGAGGCTGGCCGAACCGCTCGGCAACCGCACCATCCTCGATGGTGGCTTCTACCCCTACCCACGCAGGGTGCCCGTCGGCAAACCCAATCCCTGGGGCTAGGCTCCGGGCCCGAAGCGACCCGGGCATATCGCCGGTCGGAACGCCGGAAGTTCGTGCGGGAACGAGGGGTTTCCGCTATCCTGCCCACGACGTATTCCGCGTGACCAATCTCACGTGGATGAATTTGACAGGGAAACGGCCGATCCGCGGCCACAACTCATTGGGAGAAAGCATGAGGGAGAACACCGGCCGCCTCGGTCGTCTATCCACCAAGATCACCGCTGTCGTCGTGGCAATCGTGGCGAGCCTCGCCTTCGCGAACGCCGCCCGCGCCGCCGACACCGTGCAAAGCGAATTCAACGACGCCTGGATCAAGCTGCCGGCGCTCGACGCGCTGCTCAAGGGCTCCATGCACGCGCTGGACCCGGCCGACGCGGCGGGTCTGAAAGTGAACCTCAAGGGCGACTACGATGCTGCCACCGGCAAGGTCGCCTACAAGGCGTCCGAATTCAGTTTCCCGCGCCAGAGTTTCGATGCCGGCGCGCTGGGCACGATCAACCTGGACATCACCGCGCTTCAGGACTTTAACGGCACCTACGACAAGAACACCGGCGCGCTGAAGGTGGACCTGCCGCTGAAGCTCACGGTCGACGCGGCTGGCTTGAATCTGAAGTGTGAACTGCGTCCGCTCAACATCGGTCTCGATTCCGCCGGCGCCCCGGTCAACTTCTCGACCGAGGACCTGCCTACCAACAACAAGGCCGGCGCTGCGTTCGCCCCGCCCGCCGGAACCGGCGCGCTGATCGGCGACTGGACCGATGTCACCGCCGCGAACAACGTCTACGGCATCGCCACCTACGGCAAGAGCGCCGAAGAGATGACTTCGTTCTGCAAGGACACCATCGCGAGCTTCACCGGCGGTGATGAAAACCAGAGCTTCGACGGGATCATCTGGCTGGGTGGCACCACCACCTTCACCGAGGGTCAGGAGTGTCCCGCGGGCCAGGAAGGCACCTACCCTGATTGTCATGACATCGTGAAGCCGAAGGCTGTGATCGGCAGCGTGAAGGTCACGAAGGCGACGATCAAGGCCGGCAAGAAGGGCAAGATCAAGGTCACCGTGAAGAACACCGGTGATGCCGCGTTCTCGGGCAAGGTCACGCTCAAGTCGAGCAACAAGCAGGTCAAGGTCGCCAAGAGCGTCCAGATCAAGGTTGCCGCCGGTAAGTCGGCGACCAAGACGATCGTCGTGAAGACGACCAAGAAGGCGAAGGGCAAGGCGACCATCACCGCCAAGGTCGGTGGCAAGTCCGGCAAGGGCAAGGTCACCATCAAGAAGGCCAAGAAGAAGCGGAAGTAGCACTTCTTCCAGCTCAGCCTGGAAGCACTGAACGGAAAGGGCCGGCTCGCGAGGGCCGGCCCTTTCTCGTAAACAGATTGTTTGCGAAGTGATGCGCCATCAGCTATGCTGGCTGCCGTATCGAGCTTGTGTGATCGCCGTCACTACGATCGCGATCTCGCATCATCAGACAGGGAGGACGGCCATCTGGCCGTCGGGAAAACGTTCAAGAGCAGGGACCCCGCTGCATCAAAGGGAGAACAACTACGGCCGGACCTTTCCGGGAAAAGGCCACGGAGGAAAGATGAACACCACTCTCGTATCCAACGGCCGAAAGGCCCTCACGGTGAAGGTGGCTCTGGCCGCGCTTCTGGCCGCATGCATGGCGCTGGCTTTCGGTGCCAATGGTGCCAAGGCCGACCCCCCAGCTGCCGGCGATCCGTTCGCAGCCGATTTCAACTACGCCGGCCTGAATGTCGACGTCACCCTGGCCCAGATCGACCAGCTGGTCCTCAAGGACGAAGGCGAGCCGCTCAAGATTCGCGGCGAGTATTCCAACGCCAACGGCGACTTCACCTTGCCGAAGGCCACCGGCCTCCAGTTCCCGGACATCAGCATTCCGATCACCGATGACGTCAACCTGAGCGCGACCATCGGTCTCGACAAGGCCGGCAGCGGCCACTATGACGCTTCGTCCGGCGACCTCGACATCGACGCCAGCATCGCGCTGACCATCGGCGTCGACGACATCGGGGCCCTGCCGGCCGAGTACCAGGGCATCTTCGGCGGCGGTACCGGCGCGCTCAAGTGCGTCCTTGCCCCGATCGACGTCTCCCTCTCGACCAAGAAGGGTTGGCCGCATGCCGGAAAGCCCTTCGCCGACAAGGACAACCTGACCGACGGTGCGGTCGCCGGCGCTTGGCGCAGCAAGCCTGACGCAACGGTCGTTCCGGGCATGGGCAAGCAGTCCACCTGCGACCTGGTCGGCGGCGTCCTTCAGGACGTCGGCGGCCTCTGGCTCGCGAACAGCAGCACGCCGATCACTGACATGCCGGCACCTTTCGATCCCAAGCCGCCCCCCAACAACTGCGAGGAGATCGGCAAGGTTGGCGACTGGGGCCACTGTGAGGATCCGGTCTGTCCGGAAGGTCAGGAAGGCACCTACCCTGATTGTCATGACATCGTGAAGCCGAAGGCTGTGATCAGCAGCGTGAAGGTCACGAAGGCGACGATCAAGGCCGGCAAGAAGGGCAAGATCAAGGTCACCGTGAAGAACACCGGTGATGCCGCGTTCTCGGGCAAGGTCACGCTCAAGTCGAGCAACAAGCAGGTCAAGGTCGCCAAGAGCGTCCAGATAAAGGTTGCCGCCGGTAAGTCGGCGACCAAGACGATCGTCGTGAAGACGACCAAGAAGGCGAAGGGCAAGGCGACCATCACCGCCAAGGTCGGTGGCAAGTCCGGCAAGGGCAAGGTCACCATCAAGAAGGCCAAGAAGAAGAAAAAGGGCAAGAAGTAGCAGCCCTACGCCGGGAGCACCGGCGGATTTTGGGACAAGGCCCCGGAGAGATCCGGGGCCTTTTCCTTGCTTCCTCCCACGAGTCTTGGGAGGGCCGTTTCTCGATAGCCTGTCGTTCCTTGGCGAGGTAGCTCAGTTGGTAGAGCACACGACTGAAAATCGTGGTGTCGCCGGTTCGATCCCGGCCCTCGCCATTCGGGGAACCTCAGAGTTGGGGGGTCGCCATTGCCTCCAGCAGATCCACCGCGCCGGCCTTGAACAGGGGTTCGTTCAGGTTTCCGCACTTGGGGCTCTGGACGCATGAGGGGCAGCCGGAATCGCAGGGGCATTCGCTGATCAGGCGGAGCGCATCGCCGACCAGCCGAGGGAAGAGGTCGAACGCCCGTTTGGTCAACCCGATCCCGCCGGGGTGACCGTCGTAGATGAAGATGGTCGGGGTTCCGGTCTGCATGTGGAGGTTGGTCGAGAGGCCGCCGATGTCCCAGCGATCACACATCGCGATCAGCGGCAACACCGCGATCTGAACGTGCTCGGTCGCGTGCAGGGCACCCAGCATCTCGTTCAGGGCCAGGCCGTCGATGAACTCCTCCGGCACCTCGTACCAGAGGCCACGGGTGGCGAACTCCTGCTCCGGCAGGTCGAGGTCGACCAGGTCGAAGGCTTCGCCGTCGGCGCTGAGGATGCGCTGGTAAGCCATCACTTGATCGGTCACCGAGATCCGGCCGAAACTGAGCTTCACCCCGCAGGCTTCCTTCGTCTCCAGGGTCCGGTCGATGAAGATCTCGGTCTCGGACTTCGGCCGGGTGTACCAGTCCTCTTCGAAACGGTGGACGATCGCCTGGCCTTCGACCGGGTCGAGCATCTCCACCTCCCAGGAAGTGCCGAGGTGCATGTAGACCGCGCCGGGATGGATCGTGGTGAAGGCCCGGCCGGTCTCGACCGTGCCGATCACCTCGCCGGAGTCCCGGTCGATCACGGCGATGGCGCCGGCCGAAGAGGAGCGAAGCGATACGTCGGAAGCCGCGAAGCCGGCCCGTCTCGGCACGAGGCCCTTGCCGGACTTGCGCAGCTCGCCACGCCTCACCAGCGCCTGGCCGGCATCTTCCAGCCCGTCGCCGAAGAACTCCTCGTCCTCGGTCGTCAACGGCAGCTCGTAGGCGGCAGCGACCAGGTGCTGATCCCGTATCTCGGGCGAAAGGTGGTCGAGGATTGCCGCCTCGACCGGCCGCTCCAGGAACTCGTCCGGATGCCGGCAGAAGTACTGGTCGAGGCCGTCCGGCCCGGCCACGTAGACGGCGAGGCCCCGCTCGCGCCTTCCGGCCCGCCCCCACATTTGCTTCAGGCCGGCCACGGTGCCGGGAAAGGTGACGCAGATCGCCGCGTCGAGGCCGCCGATGTCGATCCCGAGCTCCAGCGCATCGGTCGAGGCGACACCGAGCAGCTCGCCGGAAACCAGCTTCGCCTCGATCTCGCGGCGCTGGGCCGGGGTGTAACCGGCCCGGTAGGGGGCGATCCGGTCGGCCAGGTCCGGCCGGCCCCGCTCGGTCAGCCGGTCGGCGGCGAACTTGCGGATCAGCTCGATCCCCTTGCGGCTCTTGAGGAAGCAGATCGTGCGGACCTCGTGCGAGACCAGGTCGGCCAGCAGGTCGGCCGCCTCGGCCAGGGCAGAACGGCGCGCGCCGATCGCCGGGTTGACCAGCGGCGGGTTCCAGATCCGGATCTCCCGGCCCGCCCTGGGGGCACCGTCATCGTCGATCAGCGTCGCCGGGCTTCCGGTCAGCCTCTCGGCCAGTTCGGCCGGGTTGGCGATCGTGGCCGAGGCCATCACGAAGCGGGGCTCCTTGCCGTAGGCGCGGGCGAGTCGCCGGAGCCGGCGCAGCACGTTCGCGACATGGGAACCGAAGACGCCACGATAGGTGTGGGCCTCGTCGACCACGACCCAGTCGAGGTTGGCCAGGAAGTCGCCCCAGCCGCGATGGTGGGGCATGATCCCGATGTGGAGCATGTCCGGGTTGGTCAGGACGAGGTTGGACTGGCGGCGGATCGCCGGCCGCTCGTCCCGCGGCGTGTCGCCGTCGTAGATCGCCGGCCGCAGGTGCGGTGAACCGAGCCGGGCCAGGGCCCGAGCCTGGTCTTGGGCCAGCGCCTTGGTCGGGTAGAGGTAGAGCGCGCGCGCCTTGGGGTCGGCGGCGATCGCGTTCAGCACCGGCAGGTTGAAAGCCAACGACTTGCCGGACGCGGTTGCGGTGGTGAGGATCACGTTGCCGTCGGCGGCCGCCTCCAAGGCCTCGGCCTGATGCGAGTAGAGCTCGTCAATGCCGCTCCTGCGCAGTGCCGTGGCCAGGCCGGGCTCAAGTGCCGCCGGCAGGGGCTCGAGCCGTGCCTCGGCGGCGGGCTCCGAAGCACTTTCGACGATCCGTCCGTCCCGCCGGGCCGGGTCGATCGCGATCGACCAGCGGCCGGAAAGCAGCGATTCAGACATCTTCGCGAGGCGGCTCGCGGCGGATTTCTTCGGCGATCCTCAGACCATGATCCACCTCGGCCTCGCCTCGAAGCGCCGCCCACACCGCGAGGAAATCGCGGGCGCCGGCGACATCGTGGACCCGCAGCAGGCGACCGCCGCAGTCGAGGCCGAAGGCCAGCGCGGCGAAGGTGCCGGGCCCGCGCTCCGAGGGGCGACGGTGGGTGATCGCGCCGACGAAATCCTTACGGGAGACGGCCAACATCACCGGACAGCCGAGGGCGCAGAGCTCGGGCAGGCCGCGCAGGGAGTCGACGGTCTGCCGAGGGGTCTTGCCGAAATCCGGCCCCGGATCGACCACCACTTGGTCCCGCTCGACACCCAGCCCGGCCAACGTTTCCAGGCGCTCCTCGAAAAAGGCGAGCTGATGGGCGGTTATCCCTTCCGGATAAGCAGACTCGTCCCAGCGCTGGGTCTTCGGCTCGACCACCGTGTGCATCAGGACCACACCGGCGCCCGCACCGCCGGCGACCTCCATTAGAGCCAAGTTGCCGCCACCGCTGATGTCGTTGACGATCGCCGCCCCGGCCGTCAAAGCCGCTGCCGCGACCGCCGGTTTGTAGGTGTCGATCGAGATGGTCGCCCCGGCCGCCGCCGCGGCCTCGACCACGGGCAGGATCCGCTCGATCTCTTCCTCTGGGCCCACGGCG
>MKST01000002.1:463653-498124 GCA_001897355.1 Solirubrobacterales bacterium 67-14
GAGTCGGGGGTCGCGTTGACCACGCCGACGATCACCGGTCGTGAGACATCGACCTCGCCCTTGGCGGTGCGCAGTAAGGTTGCCGGGACTGAGGTCACGATGACGATGCTAGACACCTTCGACCACGGGGACTTCGCCGCCGCCGACATCGCCCGCAAGCTGCGGGAAACGGTCAGCGTGGTGATCCCGACGAGGGACACGGCCGGAACCATCGCCGCGACCGTCGCCGAGTTGAAGGTCTTGGCTGAGGACGGGATGGTCGACCAGATCCTGGTCGTCGACGCGGACTCAGCCGACGGCACAGCCGCGGTTGCGCGCGACGCGGGGGCCGAGGTGGTTTCCGAGAACGAACTGGTCGAGGGTCACGGGCCCTGCCGGGGCAAAGGCGACGCGATGTGGCGCGCCTTGGCTGCCGTCGACGGTGAGGTCGTGGTCTACATCGACGGTGACATCGCCGACTTCGGCCGCCACTACATAACCGGCCTGGTCGGTCCGCTGGTCGATCCCGCCAGGCATTTCGTCAAGGGTCGCTACCGGCGCCCCTTCCGCTACGGGGAAAACGAGGAGCCTGCCGGCGGGGGCCGGGTGACCGAACTCGCCGCCCGCCCGCTGCTGGCCCGGCTCGCCCCGGAGCTGCTCGCTTTCGATCAGCCCCTGGCCGGCGAGGTCGCCGCCCGTCGCGAACTGCTGGAAAGGGTCCCCTTTACCTGCGGCTACGGGGTCGAGATCGCGATGCTGCTCGAGGTCTGGGACCGGGTCGGCATCGAGGGCATGGCCCAGGTCGAACTGGGTACCAAGCGAAACGCCCACCAGTCCCTGGCCGCACTCGCCGGCATGTCCTCCGAGGTGATCGCGGCGATGGCCGAGACCCTGGACCGGCTCGATCGGCGAGACACGGGCCGCCTGGCGATGGTCGAGGGCACCGGGCCCGAGGTCACCATGCGACCCGCCTTCACCACAACACAAGGAGTCGGGCGGGGTCCGACCCGCCCTCCCCGTGAAACCCGCCAGTTCACAGAAAATGACGATGGATGAACTGGCTCCGCCTCAGATACTGCTTAGCGATGCCCAATCGATAGCGTAGACGCCCATGAGCCTGCGCTGCGTCTACACCGACCTCGACGGCACCCTGCTCGGGGCCGGTGCCTCCCTCTTCACCGACGAGGAGGGCAGCTTCTCGATGTCTCAGGCGCGGGCGCTCGAGGCCTGTGCCCGGGCCGGGGTGGAGGTCGTGATCATGTCCGGCCGCCGCCAGGTCCAAGTCCACGAGGACGCGCGGATCATCGGCCAGACCTCGTTCATTTTCGAGGCCGGGTCCGCCTACTCCATGGATCACGAGATCACGCTGATGACCGGCGACTTCGAACATGAAGACGGGAAGACGGTCGTCCAGCAGATGGAGGAGCGCGGGGTGCCGGAACTGCTGCTCGGAGCCTTTCCCGGCAAGCTGGAGTTCCACGAGCCCTGGCATCTGAACCGGGAGATGTCCTCGCTCTTCCGCGGTGACATCGACCCGGCCGAGGCCAACGCCCTGCTCGAGGAGAACGGTCACGGTGACCTCCGGCTGCTCGACAACGGGGCGATCCACCGCAAGATGGAAGGGATCGACCAGGCCCATTGCTACCACCTGGTCCCGAGAGGGGTCTCGAAGGCGGGGGCGGTTGCCGCCCATGCGCGGGCCCGTGGCTACGAGCTGGAGGAGACGATCGCGGTCGGCGACTCGCTGGAGGACCTCGAGGTCGCGCCTTCGGTCGGCCGCTTCTTCGTGGTGGCCAACGGCCCCGAGAAGGATCCCGGGGTGCGGGAAGCGCTGGGCCGCTACCCGAACGCGACCGTGACCGAGGCGCGGAACGGCGCCGGCTTCTACGAGGCCGTGGTCACCTCGCTTATGGGTGCCTAATCCACCTCAGCCTCTAGGATCATCGTATGGCTGACGCGACCGTTGCGGAAGAGGAATATCTCCAGACCATCTTCTGGCTGATGGAGGCCGGGCTGCCGATCACCGGCGCCAACATCGCCAAGGCGATGCAGCTTTCACCGCCCACGGTCCACGAGATGATCAAGCGGCTCGAAAGGGACGGTTACGTCACCCGCAGCGCCGACAAGATCCTCCACCTGACCGAGGATGGCCGGGCCGAGGCGGAGCAGATCACCCGTCGCCACCGGATGATCGAGCGTTTCCTCACCGATGTGCTCGGCATCCCCTGGGACGAGGTCCACGAGGAGGCCGAGCGGCTCGAGCACGCGATGTCGCCGGTGCTCGAGGAACGGATGCGGGCCGCGATCGGTGACGCCAACACCTGTCCGCACGGCCACCCGATCGACGGGGTCCGCGAGCAGGGCGCGCCGCTGGCTGACGTAGACCTCGGTGCCAAGGTCGTAGTGCTGCGCTTCGAGAACGAGGCCGAGAGCCTGCTCCACTACCTGATGGACATCGGCGTCCACCCCGGGCTGGAAGGCACGGTCACCGCCAAGGATGACGACGCGGTTCTGATCGAATCACCCGACGGCAAGCACGAAATAAGCCGAACCGTCGCCGAAACGGTCACCGTCCGCGCCGACCCGGCCCCACCTCCCCGGGCGGCCCTTCCCGACCAACTCGTAATCTCAGACGACCGCTACGGAAGATAGACCCTGTGGATGGGTCGGCTCAGGCGGGGACCGACACTTCGACGAAGCGTGATGCGTGGCTGGCGAGCTTGCGATCTGACGTCAGCAGGGTTCCATCGACACCTTCTGCGAGGGCGACGTACAGGGCGTCGTCCAAGAAGAACTGATCGCGAAGCTCCCAAGCCCTGGGGATCAAGTCTGCGCACGGATGACTCTGGATCCCAAGTGCCAGTGCTTCATCCACCATCTCGCCGGCAACTCCTGGTTCGACAGTTCCTGCGAGCTGGCGCCGTCGCACTACTCGCGCTGTTTCGACGAGCATGTGGTCGGGTGCCGCAAGTGGCTCCCCGGAAACCAATTGCAGTTCAATCGACAAGGATCCCCTGGGGCGGAAGAGAAGGTCAAGCACCGCACTGGCATCGACCACGATCATCGGTCTTCTCGCAGTCTCCTTATGGCTTCGGCGGAGGTCTCGTCCGTCGGGATAGGGGGCCTGCTGCGGATGCGTTTCAGTACCTCAGCTCGGCTGGGACGACGGGCCAGCGTCGCAACCTCCTCCCGCAGCATCTCGGTAAGGGACTTGCCTTCACTTGCGGCCCGCTCGACCAGCCGAGCATGAACATCGTCCGGCACATCACGAATCTGAACCATCTTGCTCATACTTCGAGAGTAGCATGCGAAACGCATGCGCAAATCCGCCTACAGGCACGAGGCGATGCGGGTGATGCCTTCGTCCATGTGCTCCGGGGGGACTGAGGCGAAGGAGAAGCGGAGGCTGTTTTGGCCGCCTTCGAGCATGAAGTCGGTGCCCGGGATGAAGGGGGCGCCGGCTTCCTTGGCCTTGGCGGCCAGGGCGACCGTGTCGCGACCCTCGGCCAGGTCGGCCCAGAGGAAATAGCCGCCACCCGGGATCACGAAACTCGCCTCGGGAATGTGCTTCTCGAGCGCGGCGATCAATGCGTCACGACGCTCCTGGAGCGCGACCTTCACCTTTGCGATGTTGTCGTCGAGCACCCCGGACTGGCAGAGCTCGAGGACCAGTGAGCCGGCCAGCATGTTCGGTGAGATGTAGTTCTCGTTGGCTACCTTGGCCAGTTCCGCGATTCGTCCAGCCGGGCCGGCCAGGTAGCCGACCCGGACGCCCGGGCTGACCGTCTTCGAGAACGAGGAGGCGTGGATCACCTTGTCGGCCTCGTCGATCGAGAGCATGGTCGGGGGCGGATCCTCGCCGAAGGGCAGCTCACGGTACGGGTCGTCCTCGAAGATCGTGAAGTCGTGTTCGGCAGCCAGCGCGACCAGGCGGCGGCGCTTCTCGGCGGAGAGCGTGCAGCCGGCCGGGTTGTGGAAGTTCGGGATGATGTGGGCCAGCTTGATCGGGCCGGCCTCGAGCGCCTTCTCGACCGCGTCGACATCGATCCCGTCGGCTGCCAGGGCGACCGGCACGAACTCGACGCCGAGCCGCTCGAGCAGGAGCAGGGTGCGGTCGTAGCTCGGCTGCTCGACCACCACCCGATCGCCGGGCGAGAGCAGGTGACGGAACAGCATCGCGCCCGCTTCGAGCGAGCCGTTCGTGGTCATCACCTGGTCGGCCGCGATGCCGTGACGGTCGGCGATCCAGGCGCAGAGGCCGGGGTGGCCGATGCCGACGCCGTAGGAGAGCGCCTTCTGCCAGTCGTCCTCGAGGGCCTTCGCGGTCGCGACGCGGACCGCGTGGACCGGAATCAGGTCGGGACTGGGGGCACCTCGGGCGAAGCTGATCGTGTCTGGCATCGGAATCTTTCTCGGGCCCCGGAACGGGGCGGTTTTCAGGGACGGACGATCATAGCGGCCAATCGTCAGTGATCTGGATGCTGCCCATCCGGCACCCGATACACGGCGACGTCGTTCTTGCCGTCGACGAAGTCCTTGTCGGGCACGACCGCCCCGGCGGTGGTTATCCGGAATACGGTCCAGACCGGCGCGATCGCGACGATCTTCCCGTTGAGGGCGATCGCGACGTGCTTGGGCGGCGGGTCGCCGGGGTCGGTCAGGGTGCCCTGAATCCAGGCGGGTACGTAACCGCTGGAGGTGTCGACGTCCTCGTATTGATCGGCGGAGCCGAGTTCGAAGTCCAACTTCTGGAGCCCCTTCGGCCGGGTGCCGATCAGGTGGTCGGGGTCGCCGCCGATCGCGTAGAGCGAGCCGGGGAAGAGCTGGTTGCGGAATTTCTTCGCCTGCTCGAACTCCCGTTCGACGAGTGACCGTTTCAATGTCTGTTCGCCGAACACACCCTTGGCACTCAACTCCTTGCGAGCCGGCAACCGGTCGAGGCTGTTCAGATCCCGGCCGACTGCTTTCTCGCCCGGTTTGAGACCGAGCTCGGCCAGCACGGTGGGCGTGATGTCACGGGAATCGACCGGGCCCCTGACCACCCGCGATTTGGTCTGACCCGGTTGCTTGATCAGCAGCGGTACCGGCAGGATCCAGCCTGCGTTCTTCGAGTCGATGATTCGACGGCTGCCGCTGGAAAGGAAAGCGCCGCCGTGGTCGGCGGTGACCACGAACATCGACTTCTCCCAGATACCCAGCTGCTTCATCCGGTCGATCACCTGCTTCAACACCGTGTCGGCGTAGGCGAGCTGCAGCATCATCTGCTGCATGTCGCGGCTGTTCTCACCCCGGGTCGGGGGCGAGATCAGCATTTCCTGGCCGGGTGGACGCCAGTTCGGATAGGAGGTTCCGTCTGGCTGGAACATCCACATGACATGTGGCAAGGCGATGTGGAGCAGGCTGATCGCCCGGTCTGAACCCGGCATCCCTTCGACGAAGTCGCTCACCGCCTTCGGCCGGTCGCTGTCGTATTCGGTGTAGGGGTCCTTGAACGGTTTGGTCACGCCGCGGACGAGCATTTCCCGCCAGTAACCCGGGTTCAGCGTGAACCCCGGGTCGGCCCGTACGGTTGCCCGGTCCAGCACCCCGCTCATTCTCGTGGTGAAGCTGTAGCTGCGCTCGCAGAAGTCGGTGACCGGTTCGTATGCGTGGTCCTCGTAGCCGGCCTTCTTCAAGATCGCACAGAGGTTGTCCGGGTACTCGGCCCCGCTGGGGGGAGGTGGCGTCACGGCGCTGCCCCCGGCGGGATCCTGGCCGGTCATGATCGACGGCACCGCGAAGACTGTCTGGTCACCGACCGCCCTTGTCCCCGGATACCAGGTGGAGGTGGCGGCGACTTGGGCGAAAGTCGGGAAATGCTCGGCGTCGATTTTCCCTTGGCGGTCTTCGAGCGCGGCCAACGGCAGTTCGTCGAAGATCACCATCACCACCGGGGTCTCGCTGTCGGTCGACTGGGCGGCGGAGGCCGGTTCATGCGGGCCGACCGTGCTCCAGATCGGATAGCTGACCACGAAGGAGATGATCACCACCACCGTCGCAAACTGGAAGACCAGCACGAAGTTCCGGATCAGCTCGAACCGGAGCATGCACCAGGCGAAGCCGAAAGCGAAGAGCACCGGCAGCAGGCTGCGCAGGGTGCCGCTGTGCCCGTGGTCGGTCATCCAGTCCCAGATCACGATCGAAAATAGTGTGCCGACCGCCAGCCCGTGGAAGACCAGCCGGACCTTCTCATTGGTCAGTTTTCGCAGCAGCACCTCGAAAAGCGCGATGACCAGCGGCCCGACCAGGGAGAGCAGGATGATCAGGGCCAGCACGTCGAAACGGCGCAGGCCATAGGAGCTGAGTGCCTCCGGGCCGGAGGCGATCGATGTGTAAAGCGGATGGGCGATCCCGATCGCCCACGCTCCGGCCACCTCGGCCCAGATCCTGAGCCACGAGTACTGCTTGTTACCCGTGGAGTCCGAGCCAGGTTTCACGTTCACCCGGCCTTGGTCGTTTTGATCCGGAATGCCCGGAGGTCATTCTCGCCCTCCCGGAACAGTGAAGGATCAACGACCCCGGCGAACTCGCACTCCCCTTCCGCGGGAAAGCTCTTGATGGTGAGGCCGACCCGGCCATTGAGAGCGATCGCCAGCTTCGGGCATTCCGGGCCGCCCGGGAAGGTTCCGGTGACGTAGGCCGGCAGATAGCCGGACGACGGATCGGCCCTCGTGTTCCCATAGAACGGGTTGAATTCCGCATCGATCGGATCCAGGCTCGGCTGGTCGTCGGGCCGGGTACCGATCAGATCGAGGTTGCCGGTCAGGTCGTAGAGGGACGGGCTGGCAAAGATCTCATTTCGGTAGCGCACCGCCCGCGAGAAGAGTCGGTGGAGTTGAACCGCGGACAGGTCCACCTCGCCCCCTGCGGTGCTGAGCACTTTCGTGTCTTTGGTGGCGGCAGGAGACCGGAGCGTGGGTGGCAGTCCCTCAGGGGTCGGCACTCCCAGGATGTCGAGCATGGTGGGCAGGGTCTGGTTCGTGTGGACGGTGCGCTTGATCACGCGACCGCGGGTTTGTCCGGGGCGCTTGATGAACAAGGGAACCGGCAGGATCCATCCCGCGTTGTGCTCTGATACCTCGCGTCGCACCTGACCGTTTTCGTATGAAGCACCGTGATCGGCGACCACCACGAAAAGCGCCTTCTGCCAGCTGCCGTCGGCCCGCATGCTCTGGATCAGCCGGCCGAGAACGGAGTCGACATACTCAAGCTGAAGCATGAACCTCTGGAAGGTGGCCGCCGTGAGTTCCGGGGGGCCGGCCCAGAACGACCCGTTCTCGGCCGGCTCCAGTCCGGGGTAGGCAGGCGCCGTGTATGTGGTGCCGTCTGGGAGATACATCCAGGGGATGTGGGGGAGCAGCAGATGCTGGTAATGAAGCGTGTCCGGCCCTCGACCCCCCTCGGCGATGAAACGATCGGCCAGGGTCCTTTGAGAGACGTTCAACTCGTTCGCTACGGGCCCTAGCTTGCGAAGGATCGGCGCGTCTATCGCATCGGGTAAAGGTCTGCCGATCCAGAGGCCGTTCACGGCGATCTCCGCGAGCCGAGCGCGAGTTCGGCTTTGGCGAGGGCAGATGTCGTGAGGGCAGAGATCGGTGCTGGATTCGTCCGCGTCGACCTGGTAGCCGGCGGCGTGCAGCAGGGTGAAGAGATTCTTCGGATACTCCCCTGAAGCCGGCGGCGTATCGAGGGATTCGGCTCGTTTTCCTGAGAGAACTGCCGGAACGGCCTGGATCGTCGCGTCGCCGACCGACCGGGCGTTCGCGTACCAGCTGGATAGCTTTGCGAGCCGGGCGAAGTTCGGGAACCTCTTGGCGTCGATGACCCCGGGCCGCGACTCGAGCGCTGCCAGCGGGAACTCGTCGAGCACCAACATCACCACCGGAGCTCGCTGCTGGCCGGCGCCGGCGGCCTCCGGCGTAGAGTCGCCGAAGAACAGAGAATGACCCGGCCCCGTGAAGAGGAAGGCGAACACCGTCACCGGAGCCGCCATCGACAGCAGGGTGATCATCGTCTCCGCGAACCGGAAACGCAGATAGGCCCAGGCGATGAACGCGGCGATCGCGAGGTAGAGAACCAACTCGAGCCCGTCCGGGCCGACGTGGTCGCGCAGCACCTGCCAGATCACGAGCGAAAACAGCGCCCCGAGCAGGGCGGCACCCAGCCAGCGGCGCAGCCGCGGGCTGATCAACCCGACGCCGACCACGATCAGCGTGAGTATGGTCGGTGCGACCAGAACGGTCGCGGCGACGAACAGGATCAGGTCGAGCGGACCGGCGCGCATCCCGGTGAACGCATCGGCCCCACTGGACGCTCCCTGGAACAGGGGCCAGGCAACCGCGAGCGCCCAGGCGCCCGTCAACTCGATCCAGACCCGAAGCCAGGAGGCCGGCTTGGCGGGCGTCTGGATCGATTCTCCGGTGTCTGGATCCTCAGTCATGGTCTTTGTGACGGCCCGGTGGCCGCCTGGGCGCTAGAGCGCGCGAAGGGTCTCGACCGCGATCTGCGCGGCCTCGGTCGGGCTCTCCCCGACCCGCACTCCCTTGGCTTCGAGAGCTTCCTGCTTGGCCTTCGCGGTACCTGACGATCCCGAGATGATCGCACCGGCATGGCCCATCTGCTTGCCAGGAGGCGCGGTGAAGCCCGCGATGTAGGCGACCACCGGCTTCGAGATCTCGGCCGCGATGAACTCGGCGGCCCGTTCCTCGGCGTCGCCGCCGATCTCGCCGACCATGACGATCAGGTCGGTGTCCGGGTCGGCGTCGAAGAGGGTGAGGATGTCGATGAAGTCGGAGCCGATGATCGGGTCGCCGCCGATCCCGACGATGGTCGAGTTGCCCTCGCCGGCCTGCTTCAGCTCGTTGCCGATCTGGTAGGTCAGGGTGCCCGACTTGGAGACCACGCCGATCCGGCCCTGGTCGAAGAACTGGGCCGGGATGATGCCGACGTTCGCCTTGCCTGGAGAGAGCACGCCGGGGCAGTTCGGCCCGATCAGGCGGACGCCCTTCTCCTTCGCCTTCCAGTAGGTCGGCAGCATGTCCATCACCGGGATGCCTTCGGTGATCGCGATCACCGTGTCGACCCCCGAGTCGATCGCCTCGTTGATCGCCGCGGCCGCGAACTTGGCCGGCACGAAGATCATCGACGTGTTGGCGCCAGCCTCCTCGACCGACTCCTTGATCGTGTCGTAGATCGGGGTGCCTTCGACGTCCTGCCCGCCCTTGCCCGGCGTCACGCCGGCGACCAGCTGGGTGCCGTAGGCCTTGTTGCGCAGGCCGTGGAAGCTGCCTTCGCGTCCGGTCAGGCCGGAGACGACCAGCTTCGTGTCGTTGTCAATGATGATGCTCATCGGGTCAGTCCTCAGTTCCCGGCCAGCTCGACGACCTTTTTGGCCGCGCCGAGCATGGTGGCTTCGTGGTGCAGGTTGTCGAGTCCGGCCTCAGCCAGCAGGGCCAGGCCTTCCTCTGAGTTGGTGCCGTCGAGGCGGACCACCAGGGGCAGCTCGAGCCCGATCTTGTTGGTGGCCTCGATGATGCCGCGAGCGACCTCGTCGCAACGGGTGATCCCGCCGAAGATGTTGAAGAGGATCGCGGTTACCTCGGGGTTCGAGGTGATCACCTCGAGCGCGTCGATGATCGCCTCGGCCTTTGAGCCGCCGCCGGCGTCAAGGAAGTTGGCGGGCCGGCCACCGGCCTGGGCAACCACGTCCAGGGTGGACATGCAGAGCCCGGCACCGTTGCCGAGGATGCCGATGTTGCCGTCCAGGGAGACGTAGGTCAGGCCACGTTCCTTGGCCATCGCTTCCTGCGGATCCTGGTCGGCGCCTTCGGGGAGCTCCTCCAGCTCGGGGTGGCGGAAGAGCGCGTTGCCATCGATCGTGACCTTGGCGTCGAGCAGGACCACTTCACCGTCGGCGTTGACGATCAGCGGATTGACCTCGATCAGGGTGGCGTCCTCGGCCTGGGCGACCTCGACCAGCTTGACCAGCACGCTCGCCACCTGGCCGGCGGCTTCCTCGGGGATCTTCGCCTGGGCGACGATCTCCTTCGCCTCGGTCTCGCCCAGCCCGGCCAGCGGGTCGACGTGCTGCTTGACCAATGCCTCCGGGTCGGAGGCGGCGATCGCCTCGACGTCCATGCCGCCCATGCGGGAGAGCATGACCATCAGCTTCTTGGCCGAGCGATCGAGGATGACCGAGGCGTAGAATTCGGACTCGATCTCCGACCCGGCCTCGACCCAGAGCTCGTGGACCTTGAACGGCCCTTCGCCGTGCGGGCCGACGATGTCCATGCCGATGATCTCACCGGCATACTCGTGGGCTTCGGTGCCGTCCTTGGCGATCTTGATGCCGCCGGCCTTGCCGCGGCCGCCGATCAGCACCTGCGCCTTTACCGCTACTGGGTAGCCGAGCGTCTCGGATGCGGCTACTGCGGCGTCAACAGTGGACGCGTGAACGCCCTTGGGGACGGGAAGCCCGTGACGGGCAAACAGTTCTTTTCCCTGATATTCGAGGAGATCCATGGCCTTTTCGGAGTTAGGTGGTGAAGGGCAACGGAGGCCGCGGGGCCACGTCGAAGCCGACGAGGGACTCTATTCGACATAATGCCCTTCCCGCATGCCGCTGCCATCACTGAAGAACATCGAGTGGGTTACCACTGACTGCTACGGAGACCTGATCGACTGGGAGAAGGGCATCTCCGAGGCCTGCCTCAAGGAGGCCGAGAAGGACGGTTTCAGTTTCGAGATCGATCCCTTCATGGAGCGGTTTTTCGAGGTGCAGGCCGAGATCATGGCCGGTTCCTACGAGCTCTACGCCGAGGTGCTGCGCCGCACGATCATCAAGGTGGCGGGTGAGATCGGTTGGGAAGTCGAACCTTCCCGGGCCCAGTTCCTGCCGGACAGCGTCGCCTACTGGATGCCGTTCCGCGAAGCCAACGCGGCGATGGACCGGCTGGCCAAGAAATTCAACGTCGGCATCATCAGCAACATCGACGACAAGATGCTCGGCATCTCCCGTCGTCACCTGCGGACCGAGCTCGACCTTGTGGTCACCGCCCAGCAGGTCCGCAGCTACAAGCCGGACGACACGCACTTCAAGGAATGCGCCCGCCGGATCGGCGGCAAGAAGGGCTGGCTCCACATCGGGTCGAATTACGACACGGACGTGGCACCGTTGCTGAAAATGAAAGTCCCGGTAATCTGGGTCAACCGACATGGCGAGAAGCTCGCCGGACGCAAGAAGCCTTCGCTGGAGGTCAAGACCTTCCGCGACGCAGTGAAGAAGCTGGGCGCCGGAGGCTGAGAGCCTCTTCCCGCTTCGCCCTGCTCCGGGTTTCCTGAACCCGGCCGCTTCTTTTCAGCTGAACCCTTGTTACCAAGGGTGTCGTCCCAAGCCCCCCGAGATTCACCATTTTGCAACTGATGAACAGCTTCAAGACAATTACCTGGCCGCGGGCCGGGCGTTCCTGGCTGGTCCTCTGCGCCTTCGCTGTCGCGGCGTTCCTCCTCACAATGCTCGCTCCGCTCGACCGCTCGCTGGCGGCCCGGCCCAACTTCGTGATCATCCAGACCGACGATCAGAACGCCGAGACCGTCCGGGCGAAGCTGCGCGGTGCGGTCGGCGGCTTCCAGCCCGTGATGCCACATGCGATGCGGCAGATCGTGGGCAAGGGGACCGAGTTCCGCAATTACTACGCCGCGACGCCGGTCTGCAGCCCCTCGCGGGCTTCGCTGCTGAGCGGCCAGTACCCGTGGAACAACGGGGTCGAGGGCAACGTCGGCCCGAGCGGCGGCTGGACCGGCTGGCAGAACCACGCGATCTTCCGCCACAACCTCGCTACCACCCTGCATGACAACGGGTATTACACCGCTCATATCGGCAAGTTCACCAACGGCTACTACGACACCGCCAACGGCCGGGTCGAAACCACGGTGCCGCCCGGCTGGGACAGCTGGATCACCACCTCCTATGTGCGGGGGACGCACTTCTACGGCTACAACTTGAACGTCGACGGTCAGATCACCGGGACGATCGGCAATCCGCTCTACAAGCAGGATGGTCCCGGCATCGACCCGCCTTCCTGCGCGCTCCGGCAGCCCGAGGCTTTCTGGCCCAACGGCAGCTGCTTGTACAGCAGCGACGTCTTCACCATGGCGGCGGTCAGGCAGATCCGCCGCAGCGGGAGCGTGCCGTTCTTCATCCAGCTCGATTACCAGGCGCCCCACGGCGACGTGGCCGGCCCTCGCGGCCCGCAGCCGGCGACCCGGAACCTGCGCATCGCCGCGGATACGCCGCTGCCGCGGTCGGGCTCGTTCAACGAGGCCGACTTCAGCGACAAGCCGGGCCTGATCCGCAACTACGCCCCCCGGCAGATGGGCCCGAACCAGATCCAGCGTCTGCGCTTCACCTACCGGCGCTACGTGGAGTCGCTGAGGTCGGTGGACGACGGGATCGGGGCGATCGTTCGCACCCTGCGCGCAACCAGCAAGCTGCGCGACACCTACGTCTTCCTGCTTTCCGACCACGGCCTCTTCCTCGGCGACCATCGCTTCGACTGGGGCAAGTTCCTGCCTTACGAGGATGCCGCCTCGCCGTTCATGGCGGTGCGCGGGCCCGGTGTGACGAGGGGCGCGGTGAGCCGCGAGGTGACCGGCAACATCGACGTGGCGGCGACGATCATGCGTCTCGCCGGAGCCCAGCCCGACTACGAGGTCGACGGCCGTTCGCTTCGGCGTTTCTGGCGGGATCCGGGCCGACGCACCAGCCGGCCGTTCGCGATCACGATCAACTCGGGCCAGGTAAGCGAGAGCTCGGCCTCTTCCAGCACGGCCGGTCAGGGCGCTTCGGCCTCCGCCCACGCGCCGCCCCTGCGCTACCGCGGCTTCCGGGTCGGCCCCTACAAGTACATTCGCTACGCTCGCGGCGGTGAGGAGCTCTACGACCTCTCGGTCGACCCGAACGAGCTCAACAACCGCATCAGCTCACCCCGCTACGTCCCGGTCCGCGCCTATATGCGCGCCAACCTGAACAAGGTGACCCGCTGCTCCGGCTCGACCTGCCGGAAGAACCTCCCGGCCGTCCCAACACCGGGTTAGCCCCTCCCAACCGTCAGTTCGTTTGAGTGGGAGGGGCGGGTTTCACTTGCGTCCCGGCGCAGACCGGGACGCCCTTTATTTGGTCAGCCGGCCTAGCCGGCTGACCTTGGAGCGGCCGAGTACCTTGCCTTCGGCTGAGACCCCGACGACCCGGTATCGCGCATAGGCCTGGTTGAGTTCGGCCGTGCTTTCGAAGCCGGTCCTGGGTGCGTTCGCCACGAATCCGAGCGGCCCGGTCGCGCCGCCGGCGAGTACCCGCCAGTGGTTGACCCGCGTGTCGCCGTTCCAGCTCATCCAGACCGTGCTGCCGTCCGGGGTGCGGGCGCTCTTGACCGCGATCGGCGAAGTCGGGGCGCCGCTCCAGGGCATCTTGTAACAGCGGTAGGAGACCTGCTTCGCAGCGAAGGTGAAGTCAAAAAGGACTTCGCCGTCGGGGGCGAACTCGGTGCAGGCGTTCTTGTCGCCCCAACCGACAAAAAGGTTGCCGTTCGGCTGGACGTCAACGTTGCCCTGGCTGTTCGAGATCAGGTTGCGCGGGTCTCGGTAGGCGCGAACCAGGGCGACCCGCTTGCGCTTCACGTTCAGCCGCAGGACCTTGGCGCTGGTGAACCTGTTCACCTGGCCATGCTTGCCTCCGGCCCCGTTGTCGAAGATCGTCAGGGTGCCGTTCTTCTGGCGGGTCAGGTCGTGCTGGAAACCAAAGCGCACACCCTTGCCAAGCTTGAAGTCCGACCCCTTGCCACCAACTTGCCACATGATCCGGCCGGTCTTCTTGTTGACCTTGTAGAGCGCCTGGGTGTGGCGGGCGGAGATCAGGATGTTGCCGTCGCGGTCGTCGTTGATCGAGTTCATGTGGAACCAGTCGAAGGGTCGGGTGTTCCGCTTCGGGATCGGCAGGTAGGTGCGATTCAGCGGCAGGTTGCCCAGCGGATGCCACTCCCAGACCACGAGTCCGGTCTTGATGTCGATCTCCTGGCCGATGTAGTCGAGCAGCAAGCCACGGCGCGGGCCGCCGAATCTGCTCATGTTGACGACCGCGGTCTTGTAGGCGGTCACGTAGGCGGTGTCGCGCGACGTCAGGTTGAACTCATGCGGGTCGCCGGTGAAGCCGTTGCCGCCACCGAAGCGGCGGATGACCTTGTAATGGCGGTTGGCGATCTCGAACTTGCTGTCGACGCGTTTGCCGAAGGTGTCACGCCGCCACCAGGTCAACACGGGCCGTCCGTTGTACTTCTGGGCTCGGAAGTCGGTGACCCGGAGACCGGGCCGGTACCAGACGAGGTTGCCGTCGGCGTCGAGGATGGTCGGCCCGTTGGCCCGGGGCGCGTAGAAGATGCTGCCGTTCGACTTGCCCGGCAGGTCTGTGTTCACCCTGACTTTCGGAACCAGCAGGGGCAGCGTCTTGTAGGTCTGCGCTTCGCGGGGCTTCTGGCCCTTCGCGGGGCTGTACGGGTCGGCGCCGAGGTTGGTGGGCAGGAACTTGCCGATCTGAAACGAGTAGCTGCGCCGGCCGCCGGTTCCGAAGAAGGCGTGCCGTTGGGAGGCGACCGTGACCCGCTCGTAGGCCGCGAAAGGACGATTCGGGACGAAGCTGACCCCGGCCGGGCCGCCCCAGGCCACGATCCGGCCCGGGTGGACCCCGGTGCGGGAGCCACGGACGGTGATTCGGCCGATGTTGGCCCGGGTCACCCCGTTCAGGGCGATGTCAGTGGTGGGGGACGCGAAGAAGGAGCCGGGGCTCGGGTAGGCGGCGATCGTCCGCGCACCGGCTGGTGCAGCGAACGAAACCAGCGCGAAGCAGCCGACCAGCAGGGCGAGAACGCACAGCTTTCCGCGGCTCGGTGCCCCGGATCCTCTCAGCGCCCGACCAGCGGTCATCGGCTCAACTTGCCCAGTTGGTTGATTCCGGAGCGGCCCAGCACCTTGCCGTCAGCGTCGAGCCCGACCAGCTTGAACGCAGCCGGCTGGCCCGATACCGGGATCGAGGTCTCGAACCCGGTGCGCGGTGCCTCGGTCGCCAAGGCCAGCTTGCCCGGAGTGCCGGCCAGTACCCGCCACGTCTTCACCTGGGTGTCGCCGTTCCAGCTGACCCAGACGTGGCTGTCTGCGCCTTCGGCCTCGGACTTGACATGGATCGCGCTGGCCGGCGGGGTGCCGGTCCACGGATCGCGGTAGCAGCGGTAGGTCACCGCGGCGGCGCTGTACTCCATGTCCCAGAGAACCTCGCCGTTCGGGGCGAATTCGGTGCAGTAACGCAGCGATCCCCAGCCGGTGAAGACGTTGCCGTTCGAAAGCAGCTGGGTGTTGCCCTGGCTGGGGGAAAGCAGGTTGCCCGGATGGATGAAGGTCTTGACCAGGGAAGTGGTCTTCTTCTTCTCGTTGATCCGGAAGATGTAGGCCTTCGATGCCTTGGCGGTGGGCTTCAGTTCACCGTCGCCGGCCCCGTTCTCGAAGATCGAGTAGGTCCCGTTCGCGTGGCGACGGAAATCGTGCTGGTAACAGAAGCGGAAGCCCTTGGCCAGCTTGAAGTCGGAGTCCTTGCCGCCGAGACGCCACATGACCTTGCCGGTATCGCGGTTGATCTTGTACAGCGCACAGGTGTGGCGGGCGGAGATCAGCATGTTGCCGTCGGAGTCCCGGGAGATCGAGTTCATGTGGAAGAAATCGAAGGCGCGGGTGATCTTGTTCGGGATGTTCTTGTAGGTCTCGGGCACCCTGATGTTGCCGAGCGAATGCCACTCCCAGAGCACCTGGCCGGTCCGGAGGTCGATCTCCTGGGCGACGTCGTCCATGACCGGGGTCCGCTTGAGGCCACCGTACTTGCTCAGGTCCATGACCACGTTGCGAAAGCCCTTCACGTAGGCGGTGCTGTCGCTGGCCATGGTGAACTCATGCGGATCGCTGGTGTACGCGTTGCCCGCCTCGAAGCGTTTGATCACCTTGTAGTCGGTGCCGGCGATCGCGTAGTTGCTTTCGACGTGCTTGCCGACCTGGGCCCGCCGCCACCAGGTGAGGACCGGCTTGCCCAGATAGGTCTGGGCCCGGAAGTCGGTGATCCGCTGGCCCGGCCGGTAGTAGACCAGACCGCCATCGTTGTCGATGATCATCGGCCCGTTGGTCCGGGGTGCCAGGAAGACGTCACCGTCGGCCACGCCCGGCTTGCTGGTGTTGATCGTGATCTTGGGTACCTTGAGCGGAAAGGACTTATAGGTGGTCCATTCCGGCGGCGTGGCACCTTGCGGCGGAACCGGCTTCTCGTGCCGCCAGCCCTTCGGCTGCAGCAGCCCGGTGGCGAATGAGTAGCTGCGTTTGCCGCGCTTGCCGGTGCCGAAGAAGGTGTTGCGCTTCGAGGTGACGGTCACCCGCTCCTTGAAGAGGAAGGCGTTGTTGGGGATGAAGCTGACCCCGTTGCCGTCGGAGTGGGCAACCAGGCGACCACGATGAAGACCGCTGCGGGAGCCACGCACGGTGATCTTGCCGAGAGAGCTCGGCTTGATGCCCCGGAAGGAAATCGTCGTCTCGTTCGAGGCGACCCGGACTCCGGGGCTGGGGTATGCGGCAATCTGTTTGGCCTGGGCAGCGGATGCAACTGCTGCTCCCAGGATGAAGACGAACAGGACGGCTCCGGTCGTGGCTAGGCGCGACACCTGCTCCCCTTTCTCATCGTGATTAACGGGATCCGAGATCTTAGACCACTCAAAGTGTTCGAAGTTGCGGCCTCGGGGGCTTCTGCAAGGGAGGGTACGATTGCTGCTCCGTGAGCCAGCCGTCCACAGCCGATCAGGCCGGCCTTCGGGCGGGTCTCTCTGGGATCACCTCGGACTGGCTCGATCGCACCGACCCGGCCGAGCGCAAGGCCCGCGGCCAGTACATGACCCCACGGTCCGTGGCCGAAGCCCTGGCCGAGCGGGTCGAGCTGCGGCCGGGCATGAGGGTGCTCGACCCGGGCGTCGGTACCGGGGAGCTCCTGCGGGTCGTCCTTGACCGGCAACCTGGGCTTGAAGCCTCGGGATGGGACATCGAGGAGACCGCGATCGAGGCGGCCCGTCGCCTGATCCCGGAAGCGGAACTGGAAGTTCGCTCGGCCCTCGACCAGGATCGAGACGTGGACCAGTTCGATCTCGTGATCGGCAACCCGCCCTACTTCCAGTTGCGCCTTCCCCCGGCCGATCGGCGCCGCTTCGAGGGGGTGGTCTCCGGCCGGGCCAACATCTTCGCCCTCTTCTTCCAGGTCGGTTTCGAGCGCCTTCGTCCGGGCGGAACCCTCGCTTACATCGTGCCTCCGTCGATGAACAGCGGCGCTTATTTCGAAGGCCTGCGTGAATACGTCACCGAGCGGGCGACGATCGAGGACCTGACCATCCTCGACGGGACGGACATCTTCGAGGGAGCCAACACGGCCATCCAACTCCTCGTGCTGAAGAAGCGGGAACCCGCTCCCGATGCCTCGAGCCCGGTGGGTCGGATTTCCGGTGTCGACACCGGAAATCCGACCCACCAGCGGTTCACCTTCCGGTGGGAGGTTCCTGAGGCCGGCTTCCGGCGGGTGCTGTTCAGTCCCGATCCGGCCCGGCTGGCGGCCGAGTTCGCGGGGCGAAAGACCCTCTGGGAGCTCGGGCTCGAAGCGGTGACCGGTCAGGTGATCTGGAACGAGAACCGGGACCGGCTGGTCCGGGAACCCGGCCCTGAGCGGGTTCCGCTGATCTGGTCCCACAGCATCGGCGAAGGAGAACTAAGGGCCCGCAGCCCGGGCGGCCGGCCGGGCAAGCCGGGCTTTTACGACGCCCGCGATGGCGGTCGCCCACCGCTCAGGGGGCCGGCGATCGTGGCCAACCGTGTGGTCGGCGCAGTCGGCCGGGGCGAGCTGAGGGCCGCCCTGGTCCCGGAGGGCGAGGAGTTCCTGGCCGAAAACCACGTCAACGTGATCCGCCGCCGCATCGACGAGAAGGCGGACGAGGTGGATTGGGAGGCGGTCCTGGCCGCGTTGCGGCGGCCCGGGATCGTCGACCGGGTCCGGCTACTCACCGGCAACACCCAAGTCTCGGCCCGGGAGCTCACCCACCTGCTGCCGCTCGACGCGGGTCAGCGTTCGATTTCTCGGGTGTAGAAGAAGTCCGGGGTGCCGCCCCACTTGCCCGGGTTGTGGTTGGCCTTGAAGCCGCAGGATTCGTAGAGCTTGAGGGCCGCCTGGTTAGCCTCGTTGACGTCGAGCTGGATCCGGCCGCAGCCGCGGGCCCGGGCCCGCTCGATCGCCGCTTCGACCAGCTTGCGGCCGTAACCCTCCCCGCGGGCGGATTCCTCGACGAAGAGATCCTCCAGCCAGGCATCCTCGGAACCGGTCCAGACCGAGAGGCGGAACCGGGTTTGGACGAAACCCGTTTCCGGATCGCCGATCAGCAGGAACTCGGTCGACCGGTCGCGCAGCAGGATCGTGGTCCTGGCCTCGATCTCGGCATTGGTCGGGGAGGCGCCGCCGAGGAAGTCACGGAAGCCGGCGATCAGCCGGGTGACCGGGGCGACATCGGCCGGGCTGGCGACCCGCAAGGGGGTTTCGGGACCCATGCTCAGTTCACGCTCCGCCGCGGCAACTCACGACCCACCGGTCAGGCCCATCTCTTTGCGGAATTCGACCCGGGCCTTGTTCTGCTTGGCGACCACCTCCGGCGGCAGTCGCTTGGAGCCGTCGTAGATCAGCCGCAGCTTCTTGGCGTCGTCCTTCAGCTGGTAGATGTCGACCCGGTTGAAGCCGGCCCGGAGCGATTCGGGCGGCAGCAGGATCGAGTAGCCCGGGCCGCGGCCGGTGCCGTCCTTGAAGGTCCAGCCGACCGCCCGGATCCTGCCGTCCACGGCGACGGCCAGCACGCTCTTCTCGGGGATGCGGTCGGTCACGCCCCGCTGCAGAAGCCCACGCAGGGTGGGTGCGGTCGGGTCGTAGTTCTTGACCGCGTTGCGTTCGTCCGGCAACGCCCGCCAACGCTTCAGCGGCAACACGTCGAGGCTCTTCACCCGCTTGCCGATCAGTTCCTTGTGCGGGCCGAAGCGGTAAAACGGCCCCCAGCCATGGCCGGTCCCGAACACCTTCTGGATCCGGTTGATCAGCAGCTTCTGCCGTTGCTTCAGCATCTTCGCCGGGGCGATCGAGCTCTCGCCGTTGGGCGAATTGACCACGGTCACCTTGTCCGGGTCGCACTTGGTCTTCTTCCAGGGGTAGTCGATGCCCAGCTCGTCGCTGATCATCGGCAGGATGTCGGTCGTGCAGGTGCGCTGGTCCGTCGCCTCGGGCTTGGTCTGCCCCGGGTACTTGACGAAGAGGGGCACGGAAGCGATCTCGCCCATGTTCTCGGGCACCGCGGTGCGCCGCGGCACCTTCGACTGGAAGGCGGCGCCATGGTCGGCGGTGACCACGAACAGGGCCTTGTTCCAGAGGCCGGTCTCCTTCAGGCGGGCGATGATCCGGGCCAGCAGCGTGTCGGTGTAGCCGACCTCGAGCAGGTGTCGCTGCAGCGCGATGTTGACGATCTTCGGGGGCGCCATCCAAGGCCCGTCGTTGGGCAGGAGGCCCGACCATTCGGCGGTCAGGTTCGAGTAACGCTGGCCGTTTGGGATGTGTCGCCACGGGTAATGCGGCTTCTCGATGTGGATCAGATCGAGGGTCTTCGTCTGGCCGGGGGTCAGCTTCTCGTCGAACTCGCCGACCCGTTCGAACTCGTCGGCCGACGACTCGAGCGCGAAGAGCCGGCCGAGCTTGCGGGCGGCGCCCTGGCCGGATCTCTCCGGCTGTGTGTCCCCGGTGGTGCCGGTCAGGCCGGTCGGCCCGGTCAGTCCCGTCTGGCCGGTGGTTCCCGTGGCCCCGGTCGGCCCGCCTTCATCGGTCAGGCCGGTCACCTCGGACTCGGCGTTGGTGTCAACCTCGTCCGATTCGGTGAAGCCGGAGAACGAGTTGGACACATCCGGCAGGTTCCGGGTCATCGAGTCAGGCAGCAGCAGGTAGCGAGAGACGACCCAGAGGTCGGAGAAGAGGTCCGAGGTCGAGTCGTCCTGGGCCGAGTTGTCCTCCTCGGGACAGAGTTCGTCCGGACAGATCCGGGTCGCAGCTTCCATCACCCGCAACTCGTAGGTCTTCCCGAGCAGGGTGAAGATGCTGTGTGGGTAGTCGGAGGCGATCGGCAGGTCGTCGTGGTTCGGCTGCTGTCCGGAGAGGATCGCCGGTACCGCCAGCGGGGTGTACGCCCCGGCGGCGCTGGTGTTCCGGTACCAGGTCGAGTGGTCGGCGAGGTCGGCGAAGGCCGGGTAGCGGGTGCCGTCGATCTCCCCATCGGGTTTCATCAGGGAACCGACCGGGAACTCGTCGAAGACGACCATCACGACCGGCGCCGGGTTGGTGATGGCGACGTCGACCGGGTCGGGCTGCTCGCGCGGCAGCACCAGCCGCGAGGTTGAACTGAAGCCGAAGAAGAGGATCAGGATCACGACCGGGGCGATACTGAGCACGTCCATGAAAGCCTGCGGGAAGCGCCAGCGGGCGTAGAAGCAGACCCCGACTGCGGAGAGGGCGATCGAAATCGCGATCAGCAGGCCGGCCGGCCAGTCGAGATGGTCCTTGATCAGCTGCAGGGCGAAGCAGGCGCCGAAGAGGCCGAGGAAGAAGAGGTGGAGATACCACTGAGCGTCCCGGCTGGCCAACCGGACCAGCGCCTCGAGCGCGAGACAGGCCAGAGGTACGGCGAAGGTCAGGACCAGGGCGTAGAGGATGATCTGCCCGGAGCTGTTGCCGCGGGCGACGAAGAAGTCCGGGTTCTGGCCCAGCAGGTCGAGCATCGGCTGGGCGAAGGCGAGCGCCCAGAGCGCGGCGACATGGGCCGCCCCCAGCAGGAGGGAGGGCCGCTTGAAGCGGGCTTCTGGCCCCGGTTCGGGGTCCGCCCCGGACTTGGCGGCGTCAGTCACGGAAAGACCATCCTATTGGTCGGCTGAGGACCAAAGCAGGGTCAAAGCCGGCTTTTGGCCTCCGCCACCAGGGGCCGTTGCGGCCGGGCCTGAGAGCTCGTAGAGAGCGATCGAGTTGCCGCCACGGCCCAGCGACGACTGCGGCAGCAGGATCGAGTAGAGCGTCTTGCCCTTGTCTTCATAGGTTTGGCCCACGGCGGCGATCCGGCCGTTCACCGCGACCGCCAGCGGTACGCCCGCGTCCAGGCCACTGACCCTGCCCCGCTGCCTGAGGACCGGGTTGAGTTCGACCTTGGGGTCGAAGGTGCTGTTTCGCGGCGAGCCGGTGTCGGGGTTCGCCCTGGGGGCATCGGCGCTCGCGCCGGTGGCGGTGGGAAGGGATCCGACCTGGGTTCCGATCAGGTCGCCGCCGCGGCCCCACTCGAAGGCCCGGTCCCAACCGGCCCCGTCGCCGCCGAGCAGCTTGGCCATCTGGTCGATGTAGACCTGGCGCTGGGCGATCGTCTTGGCGAAGGAGAGGGTGGTCAGCGGCCCGGTCCCGTTGTCGATGCGGATCGTCTCCCGGTCACACGCTGCCGGCTTCCAGGGCAGATCTATGCCGAGGATCTCCGCCATCTCCGGGACGATCTCGGTGGTGCACGAAGGACGGTCCACCACCGTGCCCTTTTCCTGGTGGGGCGCCTTGATGAAGAGCGGGACCATCCCGATCTGGCCCATCGTCTTGGTCTCCGCCTCGCGCCGGTTGGAGTCCTTGGTCCAGGCGGCGCCGTGGTCGGCGGTCACGACGAAGAGGGTGTCGTCCCAGCGGCCGTCCTTCTTCAGGGCGCCGATGATCCGGCCGAGCAGGTTGTCGGTGAAGCCGACCTCGAGCAGATGGGCCTGATGGGCCCGATCGGTCACGTACTCGTCGCCGAGCCAGTCGGTGTCGGTGATGAAGTTGCGGAAATCCTCGGTCCCGTCCGAGTACTTCAGGCCCGAGGGGTAATGCGTCCACGGGTAGTGCGGCTTCTCGACGTGGACGAAGTCGAAGGTCTTGCCTTCCTTGCCGAGCGTGCTGATGAACCTGGCGACGTCGCCCTCGCCGTCGAGCGAGTCCTCCCCGGCGACCAGCCGGTCATGGACCCACTGGCGGGCCCGGCCGCGCTCGACCGAGTCCTCCTCGGTGCCGCCGAAGCCCTGGAAGCTCTGGGAGATGTCGGGCAGCGAGGAGCCCATGTCGGCGGGCAGGAGCAGATGAGCCGAGACCGCCTTCAGGTCTGTGTAGAACGAGTGGAGCGCGTCCCCCATGTCGGTGTTCACGCCTTCCCGCTTACCGCAGATATCTTCCGTGCAGAGCTGGGTGATCGGTTCGATCGCCTTGGTCTTCCACTCCTTGCCGAGCAGAGTGAAGATCGAGTCGGGATGGTCGGCCGCGGTCGGCAGCAGGTCCCGGCTGGCCGCCTTGCCGGTCAGGATCGAAGGCACGGCGATCGCCGTGTAAGAGCCGCCGGTGGCCGTGTTGCGGTACCAGGTCGAGGTGTCCTTCAGCTCGGCGAAGTTGGGAAAGCGCTTCGGGTTGACGTTCCCCGAGGGGGTCATCAGCGAACCGGCCGGGAACTCGTCGAAGATCACCATGACCACCGGGGCCGGGTTCGAAGCGGTGACCTGCTTGGCGTGGACCTCCTCGGGCGAGGTGGTCAGCTCCGAGGCGTCACTGAAAAAGAAGAAGGCGATCAGGATCACCGGTGGGGCGATGATCAGGATGTCGGTCATCGACCGCATGAACCTGGCCTTCGCGTAGGCCCAGGTCAAGAGGCCACCGAACAGGATCGCCAGGAAGATCATCGGCCAGGCCGGCCCGTCTGCGAACTGTTTGAGGATCTGGAGGGCGATCGCCCAGAAGAGCACGCCGCAGAGTGCCAGGTGGAAGATCCAGCGGGCAAGGGGGCTGAGCAGGTTGAGCAACAGCTCGGCCAGGGCAGCCAGCAGGGGTGGCAGGATCGCCAGCAGCAGGACGAAGACGACGATCTGCGAACTGGTGTTGTCGCGGGCGACGAAGAAGTCCGGGTTGTTGCCCAGCAGGTTGAGCAGGGGCTGCACGATCGCCAAGGCCCAAAGGGCAGCCAGGTGCAGGCCGCTCATCAGAATTGAAGGCGGCTCAAGCGGGGCTCCCTTTTCCGCCCGTTCTGACATCGGCCCGCGATCCTATTGTGTCTGAGGGCAACTCGCTGCCCTGAAGCGGGTTTCAACCAGTTGGTTCTAGCCTCTTGATCTCGATCAGGAACAACCGGTGGCGCCTGCGCGCCGCGCTGCTCTTTGCCGGACTCGTCGCCGCGATGATGGCTTCCGCCCTCGGCCGTTCGGCCGAACTGGCTGTCGCCAGGCCGAACATCGTGGTCATCCAGACCGACGACGAGACGGTTCGCATGCTCCACTCGTCGTACATCGACCGCCACCGGAAAAAGCACCGCACCATGCCCAACACGCTGCGGCTGATCGGTGACCAAGGGGTCGAGTTCACCAACTACTACGCCTCGATCCCGGTCTGCTCGCCTTCCCGCTCGGCCCTGCTCTCCGGCCAGTATGGCCACACCAGTGGCCTGATCCGCAACCTGGGACTGCTCGGTGGTGCCCGCGGGATCGCCGACAGTGCCGCCTGGGACGGCAACTTCGCCGCCGCGCTCCAGCGGGCCGGTTATTACACCGCCCACTTCGGCCGCTTCGTCAACGAGTACGGCAACGCATCGGGCTACGACGAGAGGCCGGTCCCGCCCGGCTGGAACCAATGGGCGACCGACTGGACCCCGGGCAAGGCACGGCGGTTTTACGGCTACAAGCTGAACGTGAACGGCAACATCGTCGGCCCCTTGGGCAGCCTCACCTATCAGGCCTGGAAGAACAAGGACAGCCGCAGATGCCCGGCCGGCGGACTCAGCTGCGATTACCACACCGACCAGATCACGACCCGGGCGTTGCGGGTGATCCGGCACGCGCCGAAACGGCCGTTCTACGTCCAGATCGACTACGAAGCACCGCATGGTGTCGCCGACGGCAACGGCCAGTCGGAGCCGGCCAGTCGTCACATCGGCTCAGCCGACGGCACCCCGCTGCCGAAGCCGCCGGGCTTCAACGAGCGCGACATCTCCGACAAGCCGCCGGAACTCAGGAGCGGCGCGACGCGTCTGAACCGGCGGCAGATCATCGCGATCCGGGAGCGCTGGCAAAACGAGCTCGAATCGTTGCGGGCGGTGGACGAGAGCGTCGAGCGGGTGATCCGCACCCTGCGCAGCACCGGCCGCCTGCCGAACACCTACGTCTTCTTCATCGGCGACAACGGCGCCTTCTTCGGTGAGCATCGATACGCGGGGTCGAAGTTCCTCGCCTACGAGGCTTCCGCCAACGTGCCGATGATGGTCCGCGGGCCAGGGGTGGCACGCGACCAGCGCTCCGGGGCGATCGTCAGCAACGTCGATCTGGCCCCGACCTTTGCCGACCTGGCTGGGACCCGGCTCCTGATCCCGCCGGACGGACGCTCGATGAAGCGGCTCTTCCGCGAGCCGAAGAAGGTCGGCCGCCGCGCCGTGATCCTCGAGTCCTATCGGCTGCCCTCGAACGCCCTCTACACGCATCTGCAGGGTGAAGGAATCGAAACCCCCGATGACCTCGACGCCTCGTCTTCGGCGGTCGTACCGGCGCTCAACTACACCGCGATCAGGGCCGGCCGCTACAAGTACGTCCAGTACGAGGCCGGGGGCCGTGAGCTGTACGACCTGCGGCTCGACCCCTACGAGGTCTCGAATCGCATCCACTGGCCTGCCTATCGCAAGGTGGTTCAGACCTTCCAGCGGCAGATGAAATGGCGTCGCTTCTGCTCCGGCCGGACCTGCAGGAAAGGAACCGGTCGCCTGCCGCTGCCGAAACTCCGGCGTCATTGACCGGTTTCATGGACAGATATCAGGAAAGTAGCGCGAAACAATCTAGCCCGGTCCGCGGCATTCCTGCCCCTCATCGCCTTGGTCTTGGCGATGGCGCTGGGCCGTGCCAGCGCGGCCCCGGCAGCTCACGCCGCGGGTGAGGGATCCCGTCCCAACGTGGTCCTGATCCAGACCGACGACCAGAGCCTGATGTCGCTCAAGGCGACATTTCGCGACTACTGGGACCGCCAGCGCCGGGCGATGCCGAACACGCTCGACCTGGTTGGCGCGAAAGGAATCGAGTTCACCAACTACTACGCCAGTGACCCGCTCTGCTCGCCCTCGCGGGCGGCCCTGCTCTCGGGGCAGTACGCCCACACCAGCAACATGAAGCGGAACTCCGGGCCGGAGGGCGGCTGGACCGGCTGGCAGACCCAGCCGATCCTGGGCGAGAACCTGGCGGTCGCCCTGGACCGGGCCGGCTATCGCACCGCCCACGTCGGCAAGTTCACCAACGGCTACGTGGGAGAGACGCCGGGCTCGGTCGAGTTGGCGGTGCCCCCTGGCTGGGACCACTGGTACGTGCCCTCCTACGGCAACCGGCTGTACTACTACGGCACGGTGCTCAATGTCGACGGCGTCGAGAGCGGCCCCCTCGGCAGCGAGGGTTACGACATCGGGGGGCGGGAGACCGACCCGCCCGAATGCACCGCGGCCAACCTGCTCGATCCGGCGCCGGGCGTCGTCTGCAACCACTCGACCGACCTTTTCAGCCGTGATGCGGTGGCCCAGATCGAGCAGTCGGGAGACCAGCCCTTCTACCTCCAGGTGGACTACAACACGCCCCACGGCGACTACCGCTCGCCGATCGGCGCCCAGCCGCTCTCGCGCCACTACGACTCGGCCCTGAAGACGGTCATGAAGCACCCGGCCGGCTTCAACGAGGCGGATGTCTCCGACAAGCCATCCTTCGTCCGGCAGCTTCCGCGGATGTCGGCGGGCGAGATCAAGCAGATCGGGATCCGCTGGCAGAAGGATCTCGAATCACTGCGCGGAGTCGACGACGGGGTCGGCGCGATCGTGAAGGCATTGCGGCGGACCGGCAAGCTCGCCAACACCTACATCTTCTTCATCTCGGACAACGGCCAGTTCAACGGTGAGCACCGGATGGGCAGCGCCAAGTTCCTGCCCTACGAACCGGCCGCGAAGGTGCCGCTCCTGGTCCGTGGCCCGGGCATCCGCGCACGGACGAAATCCGCCGAGCTGTCCGCCAACATCGACCTCGCCCCGACCATCCTCTCCCTGACCGGTGCCAGCCTGCCTGGCGGATACGACGGCCGCAGCCTGAAACCGTTCTGGAAGAACCCGAAGAAGCGGACCCGCCGGCCGGTCGTGCTCGAAGGCTTCTCCGGGCCCAATGACGTTCCGCAGGTACCCGGTTCCGGTGATGCGACCGCTTCCTCCCCGGCCCCGCCCCGCAATTTCTCGGGCCTCCGGGCGGGCCGCTACAAGTACGTCGAGTACACCAGCGGCGACCGCGAGCTCTATGACCTGCGCAGCGACCCGGCCGAGCTGCACAACCGGGCCGCTGACCCGGCCTGGCGTCGCATCGTCAGGCGGATGGCCGCCGAACTGGCCGCCCGCGAGGGCTGCCGCGGCTCGGCCTGCCGTGCCCAGACGAAGCCGCTGCCGGCCCCACCCGGCGTGAAGAAGAAGCGGAAGGTGGCCGGCCGGTGATCCGTCGCAACCTCGTCATCCTCCTGACGGCGCTCTGCCTCGGCCTGGCCGCGGCCGGCCTGGCAGCCTCGGGCGCGAGTGCCGCGACCAAACCCAACTTCGTGGTGATCCAGACCGACGATCAGCCGAACAACGAATTCGACCGCCGCTTCCGCGACCTCTACGACAACTGGCGGCAGATCATGCCGAAGACGATGGCCTTGATGAGGGACAAGGGCATCACCTTCACCCAGTACATGACGCCCTTCCCGCTTTGCGCCCCGTCCCGGGCGACCCTGCTCAGCGGCCGCTACACCCAGAACCACGGGGTGGTCCGGATCGGCGGCACGCGTGGTGGCTGGCGGGCCTACCAGGCCAACCCGATCATGCACGAGAACCTGCCGGTCTGGCTGCAGCGGGCCGGGTACCGCACCCTCCACTTCGGCAAGTTCATGAACAACTACGGCGGTGCCGACGACCCGGCCGAGACCGAGGTGCCGCCGGGCTGGGACCGCTGGGTATCGGACGCGACCGACAACTCGACCCGCGAGTTCTACGGCTACCGGCAGAACATCGACGGCCAGATCACCGAGCGGCTGGGCTGGCCGTACTACGACCAGTTCGGCGGTCGTGATCCCTACGGCTGCCCCCGGCTCGGGCTGGACATCTGCCACTACCACACGGATTCGATGTCGATCCAGGCCGAGGCGGCGATCCGCGAGGCCGGTGACCAGCCCTTCTATCTCCAGATCGACTACCACACGCCACATGGGGACTCACGCCCGCCGATCGGCCCCGAACCCGCACCACGGCACTACGACACGGCTCTCCGCACCCCTGGCCCGAGACCGGCCGGCTTCAACGAACGGGACATCACCGACAAGCCCAAGTACCTGCAGGACGCCGACGCGGCGGCCCCGCTGACCGGCAACGAGGTCAAGCAGATCGACACCGAGTACCGCAAGTCGATCGAGGCGCTGCGCTCGGTCGACGACGGGGTCGGCGGCATCATCAAGGCGCTGCGGGAAAGCGGCCGCCTAGCCAACACCTACGTGATCTTCACCTCGGACAACGGCTTCTTCACCGGCCAGCACCGGATCAGCCGCGGCAAGCTGCTGCCCTATGAACCGGCCCTGCGGGTCCCCTTCGTGATCCGCGGCCCCGGGATCAAGCCCCGCACCAAGAGCTACGAGCCGGTCGCCAACCAGGACGTCGCCCCGACCATCGTCAAGCTGGCCGGGGCCAAGGCGGCCCTTTCGATCGACGGCCGCTCGATGAAACCGTTCTGGCTCGACCCGAAGAGGCGCTCCCGCCGGCCGATCCTGCTTTCCAGCTACCAGCAGATCACCCGTCTGATCCCCGGCGACTATCCGGACGACGAGGACCAGACGGCGGGCACCGGCGCCCGGCGCAAGGACGCCAGCGCCTCGGTCAAGAGCCCGGACCAGAACTACGTGGGGATCAGGCTTGGCCCGTACAAGTACATCCGCTACGAGAACGGCGAATCGGAGCTGTACGTGCTGCGTGACGACCCGGCTGAGCTGGAGAACCGCGCAGCCGACCCCCGATACCGCCGGATCATCAAGTACCTGGACGCCCAGCTCGAGGTCCTCCGCGGCTGCAAGGGCCAGAGCTGCCGCAACTGGGCCCCCCGCTGGCCGCAGCCCCCTAGTTAGGAGTTGCCGCCGAGTGGGATCAGTTTCTTGCCCTGGACCTGGTAGATGGCGATCGTGTTCTTTCCCTGGTGCATGGAGGCGGGGTTGATCAGGGTTCCCCAGTGGACCTGGCCGTCGAAGTTGAAGGGGCGGGCGGTTCCCTCGACCTTGCCGTTGATCGCGATCGCGAAGAGCGGCGCCTTCTTCGGGGCATTCGGAACCGTGCCGTTCCAGGTGCCGGTGATGAACATCGGGATCAGGTCCTCGCCGGGGTCGTAGGCCTTGCCCAGGTCGGGTTCGTCGAGCAGGGCATCGGTGGTGCCCGGGGGCACCGGCTTGACCGGCTGGCCGATCAGCTGCGGGGCCGGCCCGAGCGTGTAGAAGGGTCCGGTGCCGAGGCGCTGGTCGGCCCGGGCGATCGCCTGGTCGCGCTGCCGGACCATGGTCGGGACATTCGAGGTGTAGAGCTTGCCCTCCGGGTCGGTGATCGTGATCGGGCGGTTCGGGACCGGTCCCTGCAGCGGCACTCCGTCGGTCTTGTACATGCCCTTGACCCCGAGCGTCCTGCCGATCGTCGGGGCGATGTCGAGGGTCATGCTGTGCTTACGCGAAACCTTGCCTTGCTCCTGGCCGGGGTACTTGATGAAGAGCGGCGGGTTTGCGACCTCGCCCATCGCCCGCTTGTCGGCTTGGCGCTGAGGCACCCCGTTGCCCTGGAAGGAGATGCCGTGGTCGGCGGTGACGATCACCAGGGCCTTGTCCCAGAGGCCCATCGACTCGAGCTTGCGGCGCATCTGGCCGAGCAGGTTGTCGGCGAAGCCGGTCTGCACGTACATCCGGTCCTGGGATATCGAGATCCCGTTCGAGTTGACCATCCACTTGCCCAGGCTGCGAGAGAGCTGTCCCAGCGGCGAGTCGTTGTACTGGTTGCCCTGCAGGTCGTACTTCCAGACCTGGTGCGGCAGGTGCATGTGCATCACGGTGAAGCCGCGGTCGCTGTCCGGCACCTGTTGGATGAACTGCTCGTAGAGCTCCGGATCCGAATGGGGCTTGGCCTTGACCGCCAGGTCGCCGCTCTTGTGCTTGCGCTTGCCGAGCTTTACCGGAGCCTCGTCCTGGCTGCCTTCGCCGAAGCCCTCGAAGTTGGAGCTGACATCGGGCAGCTTGCGGGCCAGGCCGGGTGGCAGCACGAGCTTGCCTTCGACGATCTTGAGGTCCTGGTAGAGCGCCTTGAGCCTGGTCAGCTGGCCGGCATCCGCTTCCTGGTCGGGGCAGAGCTCTTCGGGGCAGATCGCGGTCACCGGCTCCAGCACATGCAGCTTGCGGCCTTTGCTGAACTGGCTGAACAGGCTGAGCGGCTGTTCCTGCCAGGTCGGCAGGGTGTCGGCTGGCTGGTTGACGCCGGTCAGGATCCCCGGCACCGCATGTGAGGTGAAGAAGGCGGTGGTGGTCTCGTTCTTGTACCAGGTGCTCGAGGAGGCGAGCCGGGCGAAGTTGGGGAAGCGGTTCGCCGCGATCCTGCCGTCCTTGGTCATCAGGTTGGAGGTGCCGAGCTCGTCGAAGATCATCAGCACCACCGGGGTGTCGTTGCCGGAGTCGGCCGCAACCTCGAAGTCGCCCTCCTTGGGAAAGATCAGATCGGTGGTCTTCGAGTTGAAGATGAACAGGGCCAGGACCACCAGTGGCGCGATGATCAGGATGTCCATCAGGTTCTTGACGAAGACGAACCGGAAGACCATCCAGGCCAGCAGGGCCCCAAGGCCCAGCGAGACCAGCAGGATGAGGGCGGAGCGGGCACTGAAGACATCCGAGACGACCTGGGTGAAGAAGAACATCGAGATCCCCGCCAGGAGCAGGAAATGAAGGCCGTAGTAGGCCTTGGCACTGACCTTGCTGACCACCCATTCGACTCCGAGCAGGATCAGCGGGGGCACAAAGATCAAGCCGAAGGCGAGGATCAGGATGTCGCCGGTCGAGTTGCCCCGGGCGACGAAGAAGTCCGGGTTCTTGCCCAGCAGGTCGAGCATGGGCTGGACGAAGGCGAGGGTCCAGACCGCGGCCAGGTGGCCGCCACCGAGCAGCAGCTGCCGGCGGGTGGGTGCCGGCCGTCCCAATACGGCCGCCAGACCCTTCTTCAGTTCTCCCCCCGAACTCTCGCCCGGCCCGCTCATTTTCGCTACCGCGGAGAGGCCAGGTAGAGGACGCGATCGCCGGAGGGCAGCTCTTCACGCCTTTCGACCGTGAATCGCTTCTCGAGCTCCCGCTCGAAGTTGCCCTCTTCGTAATCCGGGTTGGCCCCGTCATGCTTGTTCGCGAGGAGCGCCCGGACCATCGGGTCGGTGCGCTTCGGGAACTCGATCAGCAGCGTGGTGCCCATGTCCCGGGCCCACTGCAGGAAGTCGGCGATCGGAATGTTGGCGCTGATCGATACGTGATGGATCAGGGCCAGGGCCAGCATGAGGTCTGGGGCGCCGCGGTCGACCAGGGTCTTGCGCTCCAGGCCGCGCCAGCCCAGGGCCGGCGAGGGATCGGCCAGGTTCGAGACCAGCGGCAGGATCTTGGTGTTGCCCTCTTCCCGGAGTGAACGGTAGAGCGCCTCGACCGTGGCGTGGTCGAAGTCGAAGGCGACCACCCGGTCCGAGTTCTCCGCCGCGATGCGCGAGTAGGCACCGTCGTTGCAGCCCATGTCCCAGGTCAGGGCGGGCTTCTTCTCGGCGGCCACCTCGGCGACGAAGGACTGCTTGCGCTTGTCGTCGTCATCCGAGTAGGTGTTCGACTGGCGGTAGCCGCTCCAGGAGGTCTCGCCGGCCTTCCACTTCAGCTTCGAGACCAGCCGGTTCATCGATTCGAGCTGGGCCTTGATCTGGCCTGGCTTGACCTGGCGGGTGTTCTTGTTCTCCTCGGCACTGCCCGGGCCGGACTTGTTGGCCCGGCGGTCGAGCCGCGCGTGGAGGGAAGTGTGCAGGAAGACGCCGCGGCGCAGGCGGTCACGCAGGGAGAAGACCTTGATCGCGTCGATCGGTTGGATGCCGTCGATCGAGCCGCGCATCCAGGGCTGGAAGGGGATGTCCTTGTGGGCCTGGAAGAGCAGCGGGTAGAGGTAGAGCATGCAGAACTGGCGGTAGGCGATCCAGGGTTCGCCTTCGGTCTGCTTCTCGAAGCTGCCGATGTCGATGAAGGTCGGCTGCGACCCGATGAACTGGACGTTGTAGGGGGTCGCGTCCTTGAGGTCGAAGCCGTTCTCGATCGCCTCCGCCCCGAGCTGGAGCTGGAGCTTCGCCGCGTCCTGCAGCATGCTGAAGGTCCACTCGTACGGGTAGGAGACGAAGGGGATCCGGTCGTGCTCGAGCACCTTCGAAACCCCGGTCGGGAGCAGCTCCTGGCCCACGCCGGCAGCCGCAGGGTCGACCTCGCGAGTGCCGACCACCTGGCCGGCGGCGATCATCTTCTCGAGCAGGGGGCTGGCCGAGAGCGCATCCCAGTCCTCGGTGCCCTCCGGGCTCAGCGCTCGGTAAATCGCGTCGTCGGCAACGACGACGCGGCTATCACGGTCTCTGAACGAGCCCGGTTCTGCGGCTGTCACAGCCTTACTGCTCGGCGGGCTTGTCTTCGGGGGTTTCGGCGGGCGCCGCGGTTGCGGTGGCAGCGGCCTCGGGGGTCTCCTCGTCCTTCTTCCAGAAGAAGAGCTTCTTCTTCAGGTTCGAGCCGAAGGTACGGAAGGCGGCGCCGATGCCGGCAACTCCGGCCAGAACGGCGGCGAGGGCGGCGCTGACGCTGCCCGGGTCCAGGTAGGCAAAAATGTGCATAAGTGATCCTCTCTTGAGCGGGACCGGCCAATGCCTTTGTTTAGCGGCTGGCGTTGACCGGCCGCGGAATGTTACTCAATCGTGACCAAAGGGTCACCAGATGCGACCGCATCGCCAACGGAAATGCTGACCTTGCTGACCTTGCCGTCCTTGTGGGCGGTGATCTCGTTTTCCATTTTCATGGCCTCGATCACGCAGACCAGGTCGCCGGTCTTGACCTCGGCGCCTTCCTCGACCTCGAGCTTGAAGATCGAACCCTGGAGCGGTGAGGCGAGTACCGGGCCACCGGCTCCGCCGCCGCTGCCGGCCTTCTTTTCGCGCTTCGGCTTGGGGCCACCTGCTGCCGGAGCAGCTCCGTTGGTCGCGGCGAAACCGGTCGCCTCGCCGATCACCTTGACGTCGAAGCGCTTGCCGGAAACCTCGACCAGGTAGTCGCGGGCCACCTTCTCGGCCTCGCCCTCGGCCGGTTCCGGAATCGAGTCGTCCTCGGGGTCCGTGGTCTTCAGCCACTTCTTGTCTTCCGTCAAGTCCTTGCAGGTCTCGCCGCGAGCCCACTGCTCGGTCTGGAGGATCGTCTTGTGGAAGGGGATCAGGGTAGAGAGCGGCGCGATCTCGTACTCGTCGAGGGCGCGCAGCATCCGCTTGGTGGCGGCCTCGCGGTCCTCGTCCCAGACGATCAGCTTGGCGACCATCGGGTCGTACATCGGGGTGACCTCGGAGCCGGCCTTGACCCCGGAATCGACCCGTACGCCGGGGCCGGAAGGCTCGTCGTAGGTATCGATCGGGCCGGGGGCGGGAGCGAAGTTCATGTGCGCCTTCTCGGCGTTGATCCGGCACTCGATCGCCCACCCGTTGATCTCGACGTCTTCCTGCTTGAGGCTCAGTTCCTCGCCGTAGGCGATCTTGATCTGCTCGCGGACGATGTCGACCCCGGTGATCTCCTCGGTCACGCAGTGCTCGACCTGGACCCGGGTGTTCATCTCGAGGAAGAAGTACTCGTCGCCGACCTGCATGCCTTCGATCGTGCCGGCCGAGAAGTAGCCGACCGCGCGGGCCGCGTCGGTCGCGATCTTGCCGATCCGCTCGCGCATCTCTTCGTCCACGTGGGGCCCGGGGGCCTCCTCGATCAGCTTCTGGTGGCGGCGCTGGATCGAGCAGTCGCGCTCGCCGAGGTGGATCACGTTGCCGTGCTTGTCGGCCAGGACCTGGACCTCGACGTGACGTGGATCCTCGAGGTAGCGCTCGACGTAGACCCGGTCGTCGTTGAAGAACTTCATGCCCTCACGGCCGGAACCTTCGAAGGCCTCGGCCAGGTCGTCCGGGGTCATGGCGACGCGGAAGCCCTTGCCACCGCCACCGCCGACCGCCTTGCAGGCGACGGGGTAACCGGCCGTCTCGGCCTGGGCCCGGGCTTCTTCGAGATCCTTGGCAGGCTCGGTCGCGCCGGGAACGATCGGCACGCCCGCCTTCTCCATGACCTCGCGGGCCATGGTCTTCGAACCCATCGCGTCGATCGCCGAAGCGGGCGGGCCGATGAAGACGATCCCAGCCTCATCCAGGGCGCGGGCGAAGTCGGCGTTCTCGGCCAGGAAGCCGTAACCGGGGTGGACGGCTTCGGCCCCGCTGTCCTTGCAGGCCTGGATGATCTTCTCGATCGAGAGGTAGCTCTCGGCCGGAAGCGCCGGCCCGATCAGGAAAGCCTCGTCACAGGCCTTGACATGCGGGGCATCCCGATCGGCCTCCGAGTACACGGCGACGGACGTGATGCCCATCTCCTTGCAGGCGCGGGCAACACGGATGGCGATTTCGCCACGATTGGCGATCAGGATCTTCGAAAACATAGCCGCAGCAGTTTATTTGTCGGGGCCATACCGGGGCTCTTCGATCCTTAACATGCGTTCCTCATGATCGAACTTCAGTCTCATTCCGTTGTCTCTGATGGCCAGCTGGAACCGGCAGGCGTGGTTGAGGAAGCCGCGAAGGCCGGGGTCGAGGTGTTGGCCCTGACCGACCATGACGGGGTGGCCGGGGTTCCCGAGGCGATCGAGGCCGGGGAGCGGCTGGGCGTGGAGATCGTGCCGGCGGTCGAGATGTCCTCGGTCCATGAGTACGCCGAGGACCTGCACATCTGCGGCTACTGGGTGGATGTCGAGGAGATCACCCCGGCCTGCGAGCGGGCCCAGGAGGAGCGGCGGAACCGGGCGAAGAAGATCGTCCAGAACCTGCGGGACCACGGTTTCGACCTGACCTTCGAGGACGCGGTCCGCGAGGCCGGCGCGGCAGATGCGATCGGCCGGCCGCACATCGCCAAGGCGGCCGGGGCGACCGGCAATCTCGGCCCCTT
>MKST01000003.1:0-969 GCA_001897355.1 Solirubrobacterales bacterium 67-14
CATGGAAACGCCCGGCCCGGAGCGCAAGGGCCCGGTTGCCGCGGACATCGAACTGGCTCGCAAACTGCGAAGCCGCGGGCAGGGAGCCCGCAAGCGCCGCACTCAGTAGCCGCTGCCGCTGTGGACGGGCAGGTCCTTGACGTTGCTGAGGTCGGTTGACCGCAGCAACTCGATCGAGTCGTGGTAGTCGTCGCAGAGGGCGTCGACCAGTTCGCGGGTCTGGTTGAGCTTGACCAGCATGCGGATGATCTTCTGGTCTTGGTTGTCGGGCGGCATGTCGTAGGCCGGGATCAGCCAGCCGCGGCGCCGGGCCAGCTCACCGACCAGGTGGCTGGCGTCGAAGCTTTCCTCGTCCCGCACCTTGCAGATCAGGAGCGGCAATACCGGCCGGTCGCTCTCGAAGATCTCGAGGGCTTCTTCCTGCCCGAGCCGCTCGGCCATCGCCTTGCAGTTCGTCTCCATCGCCCTGACCACCGACGCATAGCCGTTGTAGCCCAGGCGCACGAAGTTGTAGTACTGGGCCAGCACGAAGGAGGCGCTGCCCGAGAAGTTCAGGGTGAAGGTCGCGTCCTTCTCCCCGAGGTAGTCCTCGTAGAAGACGAGATCCTCCGGCAGCTGGGCTTCGTCGCGGAAGAGCAGCCAGCCGATCCCCGGGTAGACCAGCCCGAACTTGTGGCCGGAGGTGTTGATCGAAACCACCGAATCGAGCCGGAAGTCCCACTCGAAGTCCGGGTGCGAGAACGGGAACACGAAACCGCCGCTGGCCGCATCGATGTGCATCGGGACTTCCAGGCCTTTGCCCTTGAGTTCCTGCAGCATCTTGTCCAGGCCTTCGACGTCGTCGCATTCCCCGGTGAAGGTGGTGCCGACCACGGCGACGATCCCGATCGTGTTTTCGTCGATCAGCGGGCCCAGCTCTTCCGGTCCGACGGTCGTCTTGCCCTTTGGCACGTTGGCTTGCCGCGGCTC
>MKST01000003.1:1085-1624 GCA_001897355.1 Solirubrobacterales bacterium 67-14
TCCCTCCTTGCCGTGGAAGAGGCTGTGGATCATCCGTACGCAACGCTTCGAGATCTCCGCGGTCCGTGGGTACTCGGCGTGGTCGATGTAGTTGCGATGGAGGTTGTCGGCGATCACCTCGCGGGCTTCCGGCTCCATGAAGGTGGTGACGAAGGTAGCCAGGTTCTTGTTCGGCTCCCCGTCGAGGATCATCTCGCTCTGCAGCACCCGCATCGCCGCCCGTGGGTTGACGCCGTCGAGCGGAAGCTCGCCATCCGGCGCCGGCTTGGTGAAGAAGGTCTCGGCGATCGTTTCGTTGACCGGATTCACATGGGGCGAGAAAACATCGGGCTGCTCAGACAAGGAAGTCCCTCCGGGAGAAGTGGCGTGGCGCAATCTTCGACGATAAACCTATATCCCGATCATCCGAATCGGACGAAATCCAGCTGGCTGACGGCGGTGGGTCGGATTTCCGGCATCGAGGCCGGTTTCCGACCCACCGCCCGGGCAACCCGGGCCGCCACAAAGCAAGGGCGGCCCCTACCGGGACCGCCCTCAAG
>MKST01000003.1:1653-31086 GCA_001897355.1 Solirubrobacterales bacterium 67-14
GTCCGGCGAAGACCGGGCGGCATGCAGATGTCTTACTTGATCTTGATTCCCGAGATGCTGCGGGAGATGACCAGGCGCTGGATTTCCGCGGTGCCCTCGAAGATGTCGTAGATCTTCGCGTCGCGGTGCATGCGCTCGACCGGGAACTCGCGGGTGTAGCCGTTGCCGCCGAGGATCTGGATCGCCCGTTCGGTGGCCCAGGTGGCGACTTCGCCGGCCTTGAGCTTGGACATCGAACCTTCGGCCTTGGTGAACGGAACCTGGTTGCGGCCCATCCAGGAGGCGCGCCAGACCAGCAGCCGGGCGGCGTCGATCTCCAGCGCCATGTTGGCGAGAGTGAAGGCGATCGCCTGGTTCTCGATGATCGCGCGGCCGAACTGGACCCTTTCCTTGGCGTACTCGAGCGCGTACTCGTAGGCAGCGCGGGCGATGCCGATCGCCTGCGAACCGACGATCGGGCGCGAGGCCTCGAAGGTCGCCATCGCGGCCTGCTGCTTGCCCTTCTTGCCTTCGCGGACGCGGGCGAGACGCTCGTCGAGCTTCTCCTTGCCACCGAGCAGGCAGTTGCCGGGTACGCGGCAGTCGTCGAGGTGTACATCAGCGGTGTGGGAAGCGCGGATGCCTAGCTTCTTGACCTTGGCGCCCTGCGAGCAGCCGGGGGTGTTCGGCGGGATGATGAAGGCCGCGTGGCCGCGCGAGCCGAGCTCACGATCGACCGAGGCGATCACCACGTGGACGTTGGCGATGCCGCCGTTGGTGGCCCAGGCCTTCTGGCCGTTGATCACCCATTCGTCCTTGGCCTCGTCGTACTTGGCCGTGGTGCGGACCCCGGAGACGTCGGAGCCGGCGTCGGGCTCGGAGGCGCAGAACGCGGCGACCTTGACGTCGTCCTCGGTGCCGTAGCACTGCGGGACCCACTCGCCCATCTGCTCGGGAGTGCCCTGGCCGAAGATCGAGGCGACGGCGAGCCCGGTGCCCTGGATGGCCATGCCGAGCCCGGCGTCGCCCCAGAACAGTTCTTCGTTGACGATCGGCAGGGTGAGGCCGGTCGGGTCGGCGAAGAACTGCGCGGTGCCCTCGAAACCGTAGAGGCCGATCTTGGCAGCCTCCTGGACGATCTCCCAGGGGAACTCCTCACGCTCGTCCCACTCGTGGGCGGCGGGGCGCATCACGTTCTCGGCAAAGCCGTGTACCCACTCCTGGATGTCCTTCTGGTCCTGGTTCAGCTCCAGGCTGAACTTGGCTTCCGAAGCCTCATCCACGGTGGTTTCTTCTGAAGTTTCTGTTGCGGTCATGACGTAAATGTTACACGGATCGATGACAACGTTATGTGAGCGGGACCACGGTGCCCAGAACCGGTGGGAACGGACCGTCAGGCGGCGCGGGCGGCGGTGCCCTGGCCGAAGATCTGGTCGATCTCGGTGCTCAGCCCGGGCGAGGTGCGAACCCGGTAGTCGGGACCGAGCTTGAGCCGGTGCTCGCGCTCGCCGTCGACCACCATGACCACGTCCGAGTCGCCCTGATGCTGGCCGAAGACGGACTTCATCTCCTCCAGGGTGTCAAGCGACATCTGCTCGGGGACCACCCGAACGACGAAGGGTTCGTTCTTCTTCGCGTAGACCTCTTTGGCCTTCTCGATCTGCGCCTCGGACGGACTGAATATCTCGGCGTCCCGCACCTTGAGCTTTGCCCCTTCTTCTGACTGGTCGATCGTGCCCTTGACCATCACGACCTCGTCGAGCTGGACCAGCTGCTGCTTCTCCGAATCTTCGAGGTTGAACAGCATGATCTCGATGTCATGCTCGATGTCGCTGAGGGTGGCGAAGGCGATCTGCTTGCCGGCCCTGGTCCGCACCTTCTTGTAAGCGGTGACCAGCCCGCCGACCTTGACCCGGGAGCCATCCTTCTGATGCGCGAGATCCCCCAGGCTGCAGTCGGCCTCGGCCAGAATCGCTTCCTTCAGGCCGTCCAGGGGATGCGACGAAAGGAAGGTGCCCATCGTCTCCTTCTCGAGGGCGAGCAGCTCCTTCTGGTCGAACTCGACCTCGCTGATCGGCTCGTGGCTGCCCCCGCCCCCGGACTCGTCCACTCCACCCAGGCTGAAGATCGACTCCTGGCCCAGCATCTGGTCGGACTGGGACTTGGCCCCGGCCGCGGTCGCGTCGGGGAGCCTTTCCAGCATGCCCTGACGTGAGCCGGGCAGTGAATCGAAGGCCCCGCACTTGACCAGGCATTCGACCGCCCGTTTGTTCACGGCCCGGTTGTCGACCCGCTCGCAGAAATCCCAGAGCGACTCGAAGGGCTTCTCTTCCCTGGCCCGGATGATCGCCTCGACCGCCGAGTAGCCCACGTTCTTCACCGCGTCGAGCCCGAAACGGATGTCGGAGCCGTCGACCACGAAGCTGTGGTCGGAGATGTTGACGTCCGGCGGCAGTACCTGGATCCCCATCGAGGAACAGTGGCTGACGAAGAACGGCACCTTGTCCTTGGTGCTCATCACGGACGAGATCACCGCGGCCATGTACTCGGCCGGGTAGTTGGCCTTGAGGTAGGCGGTCCGGTACGAGATCAGCGCGTAACAGGCGGCGTGCGACTTGTTGAAGGAGTAGTCGGCCGCCGCCTCGTTGGTGCTCCAGAGGAAGGCGGCGAGGGTCGGGTCGGTGCCCGAGGCGGCCAGCCCCTCCATGAACTTCGGCTTCATCTCGGCCATCAGCTCGCGCTTCTTCTTGCCGATCGCCTTGCGCAGGTCGTCCGCTTCGGAAGGCTCGAAACCGGCCATCTGCTTGGCCACCGCCATCAGCTGCTCCTGGTACAGGAAGCAGCCGTAGGTCGATTCGGTGATCTCCTTCAGGCGTGGATCGCTGTACTCGACCGAGGCCGGGTCATGTTTGCCCTTCGCGTACTTGGGGATCTCGCTCATCGCGCCCGGCCGGTAGAGCGAGACCAGGGCGGTGATGTCATCGAACTCGGTCGGCACCACCTTGCGCATGGCTTCCCGCATGCCGTCGGATTCGAGCTGGAAGACCCCGACCGAGTCCCCGTTGGCCAGCATCTCGTAGGTGACCGGGTCATCGAGCGGGATCTCGTCGATCTTGATCTCCACCCCCCGCGATCGCTTGATGATGTCGACCGCGTCGTCGATCACGTCGAGGTTGCGCAGGCCGAGGAAGTCCATCTTCAACAGGCCGATCTCCTCGACCGGGCCCATCGAGTACTGGGTCACCGTCTTGTACTGCTTTACTGGCTTGCCGTCTTCCCCGGTGGCCGCGGGGGCCGACTTGTCCTCGACCAGCTGCAGCGGCACGATCTCCTTCAGCGGCCGCCCCGAGATCACCACCGCGGCGGCGTGGATCGAGGTGTTGCGGATCTTCCCTTCGAGGCCGCGGGCGGTGTCGATGATCTTCGCCGCGTCGGCGTCGGAGTCGTAGGTCTTGCGCAGATCCTCCCCCTCCTTCAAGCATTCCGCGAAGGAAGGCGAGCGCCCCATGATCGGTTCGGGGATCTCCTTGGCCAGCCGGTCACCGGTCGAGTAGTCGAAGCCATGCACCCGGGCGGCGTCGCGCACCGCGGCCCGTGGGGCCATCTTGCCGAAGGTGATGATCTGCGCGACGGAATCCGAGCCGTACTTCTTGGTCACGTACTGGATCATCTTGTCCCGCCCGCGGACCGAGAAGTCGATGTCGATGTCCGGCATCGACTTTCGACCCGGGTTGAGGAAGCGCTCGAACAGCAGGTCGTGCTCGACCGGGTCGAGGTCGGTGATCCCCAGTGAGTAGGAGACGATCGATCCCGCGGCCGAGCCACGGCCGGGACCGACCGAGATCCCGTTCTCCTTGGCGTAGTGGATGAAGTCCCAGACGATCAGGAAGTAGGCCGGGAAGCCCATCTCCTCGATCACCCCGAGCTCGAACTCCATTCGTTCCCGGGCCTCCGCCGGAACCGGGTCCCCGTACCGCTTCTTCAATCCCTCCTCGACCAGGCGCCGGAGCATCTGGCTCTCGGTCTCGCCGTTCTCGGTCGGGAACGACGGCAGCAGGATCTGGCCGAGCGGGATCTCGATGTCGCTGCGTTCGGCGATCTCGATCGTCGAGGGAATCGCCTCCGGCCACTCGGCGAAGTCCGAATGCATTTCCTCGGCGTCCTTGAGGTAGAACTCGTTCGTGTCGAAGCTCATCTTGGGGTCGTCGAGCGTCGACTTGGTCTGGACGCAGAGCAGCGCCGTGTGGTTGTTGTAGTCCTCGCGGTGCAGGTAATGCACGTCGGCGGTGCCGACCAGCGGGCGGCCGACCTCACGGGCGATCCGCGCGATCTGCTCATTCGCCTTGTCCTGGTCGGACAGTCCGTTCTTCTGGACTTCGAGGTAGACCTGCTCCGGCCCGAAGACCTGGATCAGCTGGTCGAGGTGTTCGCGGGCCTCGTCGGGACGGTCCTCGACCAGGCGCTTGACGAAACGGGCCTGCAGACAGCCGGTCAGGGCGATCACGCCCTCCGAGTGCCGTTCCAGGAGATCCATGTCCACGTTGGCCTTGCCCCGGTGGTAGCCCTCGAGGAACCCTTCCGAGGAGAGCGCGACCAGGTTGGCGAAGCCGGTGTTGTTCTCGGCCAGCAAGGTCAAGTGGTTGCGCTCGTAGCGACCCATCTCCTTGGCCTTGACCCGGTCGTCTACGAAGTAGGCCTCGATTCCGAGGATCGGCTTGATCTGGTTGGCCTTGCAGGCCTTGTACATCTCCAGCGAGCCGTTCATCACGCCGTGGTCGGTCAGGGCGAGGGCCGGCATCTCGAGTTCGGCCGCACGGGCCGTCATCTCCTTGATGTTGCAGGCTCCATCGAGCACCGAATGCTCGCTGTGAACGTGAAGGTGGACTACCTGTCCCTTGCTGGATACGCCTGAACTCATCGCCCGACCATGATGGCAACTGAGGAGGACGACAAGCTTGTCGATTCACCCCCTCCCCGGGACCTTTTCCCGCAAGCTGCGGGAAGCCTCGCCCTACAGTCGGGGCTCAGCCACGAGAGGCCAGATAGGCGCTCATCTTGGCCAGCGACTCCGGATCCTCGAGGGCTCCCAGCAGCGATGCCGCGTCCTGGCCCGAACCGGCGGTCGAACCGGATTCCTCGGTTACCGCGTTGACCTGGCGCTTGGTCAACTCGAGCGAGTAGGCCGGCTGGCCGGCGAGCCTTTCGGCCAGCTCCTTCGCTTCGGCAGGCAGCCGTTCGGGAGCCACTACCCGGTTGAGGAAACCGAGCTGCTTGGCCTCGTCCGGACCGAACTCACGGCAGGTGAGGACCAGTTCCTTGGTCGCGGCCGGCCCGATCTCGCGGACCAGTCGCGGGATGCCGCCCCAGGCGAGCGGGATGCCGAGGTCGACCTCGGGAATGGAGAAGCGTGCGTCGGAGGCGGCCAGCCGCAGGTCGCAGGCGGCGGCCAGGACCAGCCCTCCCCCAACGCAATGCCCGTGGATCGCCGCGATGGTCATCGGTCGAGTGTCGGTCAGGGCGTCGGCGGCCCGACGTCCGAGATCGGCGGCTTCCAGACGCTGCTCCTCGGTCGGGTCCGGGCCGGCGCCGGCGAAAGTGGTCAGGTCCGCACCGGCGCTGAACGCCCGGCCGGCCCCGCGGACCACCACGACCTTGATCTCGTCCTGGCTGGTGAACCACTCGGAGGCCTCGATCAGCTCGTTCAGCAACTCACCGGAGAGGGCGTTCAGCTTCTCGGGCCGGTTGAGGATCAGCTGCCCGATCGCGCCCTCGACTTCGAGCATGACGGTGGAGAACTCTGGCAATTCGGTCGTCTTCGACATGGCCGCATCCTAGAAGCCATGGCCAAGCCATCCGGGGGCGATTGCCCACGCAATCGGTGGGTGATCGCCCCGGAACGGAGGCGGGTTGGCCTCCAATAGGCTTCGGCCGGTGATCTATCTGCTCCGACACGGTGACGCCGAACCCGACCAGGGCCACGGCGACGCCGCTCGCCGACTGACCGAGAAGGGCGAGGCCCAAGCCCAGGCGGCCGGACTGGCGATGGCCAAACTGGGGATCGACGTCGACACCTGCCTCGCCTCTCCCCGGGTGCGGGCCTTCGACACGGCGACCCTGGCCTGCCGGCCGCTGGGCGTCAAGGTCGAAGTGGTCGAGGCGATCGGCTATGACGACTACGACAGCCTGGAGCTGGCCGCCGGCCGGGGCGACACCCTGATCGTCGGCCACGAACCGGACATGTCGGCCGAGGTCGCGCGCCTGACCGGCGCCAACATCAAGATGAAGAAGGGCGGCCTCGCGATCATCAAGGGCAGCCAGCTACAGGCCCTGCTCCGCCCCTCAGAGCTTGCGGGTATCAGTCATAGCGGGCCACGGTGAAGCCGATCATCAGCGGTACGTGGACCGCGAAGATGACCAGCGATAGGGTCAGCACGACCAGGGTGCCGCCGGTTACGTCGTTGCGCACGAAGGCGTACTCGATCAGCCCGGCGATCACGACGTAGGCCAGCAGCGCCCACTTCGCGACCGCGAAGAACCGGCCCCAGTGGAAACCCTCGACCCGGGACAGGGCCAGCAGGTTGCCGGCCAGCAGCAGGGCCGAGAGCGCGAGCAGGATGATCGCCGGCGCCAGCGGCACCTCGCTCGGCAGGTGCGAGGCGAGGTAGATCCCGCCGGCCACGATCAAGGCCAGCGAAACCATGCCGACCTGGGTCACCGGCGGAAGAGTCCTCTCCTCCGCCATCAGCCGGCCGCGATCCGGGTCATGATCACCAGCGTCGCGATCTGCATCGCCCCGATGATGCCCGAGGTGTAGATGAACCGCTTCATCAGCTTCTCGATCACCGCCGGGTTCGGGGACGGTTTCTTGAGCTCGGTCAGCACCGCGATGTTGGCCGGCTCGAGCAGGCCGAGCGCGATCACCGCCATCACCCCGACCACGATGTAGCTCGCGACCAGCAGTCCGTGGTGGTAGTAGCTGCTGTCGACCGTGCCCATCTCGACCCCGAGCTGCCAACCGGCGGCCAGGGTCACGCTGACCACGGTCGGCATGATCAGGACCATCTTCGGCATCAGCTTCGTAGTCAGCTCGATCCGGGCCGGCACTGACATGCGACCGAGGATCGGCCCGATCACGAAGCCCATGAACAGGTCGACGATCGTCCAGGCGGCGCCGAAGGCGACATGCAGGAAGATCAGCGGCCAAAGCTTCCCGGCCGCGATCGCCGCGACCAGCAGGATCAGGATCACCCCGACGATCGGCAGGCCCTTCAGCGGCACCACCTGGAAGTCGGGACGCTCGGAAGGAGCCCCGGGAGGCACCTCGGATGGAACCGAGACCGTGGGCGCAGCAACATCCGCCATGAACCCGATCCTAGTCCGGTGCACCGGACGCTTGCAAGGGCTCTAGGCGCAGCTCCAGGCCCCTGGGCCTGAGTCCGCCCAGATCAAAGCGGCGATTCGGTCCTGCTCTGCCTTGGAGGCATCTTGCGGCAGTCCCTTGCCGCCGTAGGCCTCCCAGGTCGAGGGCATGATCTGGTAGGCACCACCGGCCCCGCTCGACGAGTTGACCGCCGAGTAGTTGCCGCCGGACTCGCACATCACGATGTAGGTCGGGATCGAGTAGGGGCCACCGAGATCCTGCTCGACTTCCTCTTCGGCCTGCTCGGCACTGACCCGCTGCTGCTTTTCGATCCGCTTCTGCCAGCCGGCGATGTCGCCCTTCAGCGAGTCGATCTGGGCGGCCTTCGCCGCGTTGGCGGAGGCCAGCGAGGCGGCGCTCGATTCGGCTTCGGCCCGGACCGAGGCGATCTGGTCACGAGCCGAGGCGAGCGCCGCGTTGTGCTGGTCGATCGCCTGTTTGGCCTCGCCCAGGCCGTCCACCTTGCCGTCGAGCTCGCGGCGCAGGTCGGCGACCCGGTCCATCAGCCGCTCGTTGGTGTCCTCGATCGCACTCAGGTACTCGGTGCCGGTGGTCAACTCGTCGAAGGAGCCGGCGCCGAGCGCCATGTCCAGCGTGCTCGGCTCGCCGCCGTTCATGTACACCGCGACCAGATGCTGGGCCAGGTACCTACGGGCGCGGGCGAGCCGTTTCTTCGAGCGGGCCAGCGCCTTCTCGGCCTGGTCGAGCTGGTCGGCCAGCTCGGCCGAACGCCGTTCCCCGTTGCTGAGCAAGCCGCTCAGGTCGGACTCCCGGGCGGCCGCGTCGGCCGCTTCGGACTGAGCCGCCTCGAGATCGGCCCTTCCGGACTCGATCGCCTCCGAGGTCTGCTGGATCCGGTCGCGGGCAGCCGCCTGCTTCTGCTCTAGCGTGGACGCCGAGGCGGGCCCGGCGGTCAGGGAAACGAGCAGGAGCGTGCTGGCGAAAGCCAGGAGGAGACCGCCCGTCAGGGCGGCGAAAACTGTTCGAGTTGGAGCCAAAATGCGAAGCATTCACCGTAGCGGTGACTGCCTCACCTACCCGTGAATCGCCTCACACACGCAAGATGCCTTGCGTCTGAGATGAGTCGAGATTGAAGTTATTCGCTCTATATGCGAATAACTTCAATCTCGATGGCTCAGGCTTCGGGGGTCTCTTTGGTCAGGACGTAGCCGACCGTGCCGGCGATCGCGGCCAGCAGGGCGATTGCCAGGGCGGCGCCGATTCCGGTCAGCAAACCCTTGTTGGCCGCCGCCTTGCGGCGGAGGAAGACCCGGCCGAGCTTGACGACTGCCATTCCGATCAGCTTGTAGATCACTTGCCTTCCTCCATGTCCTGAACCTACCCTAGTCCTCGCGGTTTCTCACCTGATGGGCCATGCGGCTCTGCAGCGAGAACAGCTCGATGAAGCCCGGCGCCGCGTTCTGGGAGAAGTCTCCCCCGGAGGCGCCGAACGAAGCGAGGTTCTCATCGTAAACCGCGTACTCGGACTTGCGGGCGATCGGGGTCGCCGAGCCCTTGTAGAGCTTCAAGGTCACTTCACCGGTCACGAACTCGTTGGCCGAATCCATGTACGCGTCGAGATCGTGACGCAGCGTCTCGAACCAGAGGCCGGCGTAGACCATGTAGGCCCAGTGCCGGTCCAGAGAGTGCTTGAAGTTGTTCTGGTGGATGGTCGAGACGACCTTCTCCAGGTCCTGATGTGCGGTCAAGAGCAGCGACGCGGCCGGCACTTCGTAGATGTCACGGACCTTGAGGCCGACGATGCGGTCCTCGATGTGGTCGACGATCCCGCAGCCGTGGCGGCAACCGGCCTCGGCGGCCGCTTCCAGCAGCGGCACGAGGTCGAGGCGCTCGCCGTTGAAGCTGACCGGGCGGCCGGCCTCGAAGCCGATCGTGACCAACTCCGGCTCGTCGGGCGCCTCTTCCGGCCGGGTGACCAGCTGGAAGACGTCGTCCGGCGGCGGATTGTCGAGGTGTTCGATCGCCTTGCCCTCGGAGGAACGGCCCCAGAGGTTGTCGTCGATCGAGTAGGGAGACTCGGAGGTGCCGCCCTTGAGCGGGATGCCGTGCTTGCGGCAGTACTCCAGTTCTTCCTCGCGGCCGATCTGCCAGGCGCGGACCGGGGCGATCATCTTCAGGTCGGGGTTCAACGTGGCGACCGTGCCTTCGAGCCGGACCTGGTCGTTGCCCTTGCCGGTGCAGCCGTGGGCGAGCGTGTCGCAGCCGTACTTGGCCGCGACCTCGACCCCGAGCTTGCCGATCAGGGGCCGGCCGAGCGAGGTGAACAGCGGGTAGCCGCCGCCGTAGAGCGCGTTGGCCTTGATCGCCGGCAGCACGAAGTCCTCGGCGAACTCCTCGCGGGCATCGATCACCACGGTCTCGACCGCGCCCATCGACTTTGCCTTGTCGAGGATCGCGCCGTAGTCCTCACCGGGCTGGCCGAGGTTGACGGTCAGGGTGACCACCTCGGCCTCGTAGGCCTCCTGGATCCAATGCAGCATGACGCTGGTGTCGAGACCGCCCGAGTAGAGCAGCACGACACGGTTTACCTCTTCCGGGCGGGCCTCGTAGGAGGCGACCGGGCCCGGAAGCGAATCGAGTGAGATGTCGGTCATCCGGGGCCGATCCCGCCGCTGCTGTTGCCTGAGCCGGAGCCGGTGTCGGGGGTGATCCCGCCGGTACCGTCAGTGCCGGTACCCGTATCGGTGCCGGTGCCGGTGTCGGGGGTCACGCCACCGGTCCCGTCGGTATCCGCACCCGTATCAGGGGTCACGCCGCCGTCGTCGTCATCCGAGCTGTCGGTGGTACCGGTCGTACCGGTAGTACCGGTGGTGCCGGTCGGGGTGACGGGAACGACCGGGGTGGTCACCGCCGTGTCGCCGGTGTTCGAAGTCTTGTCCGAATCGTCGCCGCCGGAGCTGATCACGATCACCGCGATGATCAGGCCGACGATCACCGCGACCAGGACGATGATCAGATTGCGCAGGTGCTTCTGCTTCTCTTCGGGCGTGTAATGGGGCTCGTCGTCGCGACGGCGCCGGGGCGGCTCGCCACGGGGCATCACTCGTGTCGGGTCGTCACTCATTGGAGGTCTCCAGTCAATTTGGTTCGCTTGGATGGTACCCGGCGAGCACTTCGGCGATCAGCTCGAGTGCCCGCTCGGCCTGGTCATCGGAAAGTACGAATGGCGGCAGGAAACGAAGGGTGTCGGGTCGCGGCGCGTTGGCGACCAGGCCGGCCTCCAGCAACGCCGCGTTGACCTCGGCGGAATCGACCCCCTCTTCGAGGCGGACGCCGAGCATCAGTCCCCTCCCCCGCACTTCGGCCACCCCGTCGACCCCGGCCAGACCCTCCATCAGGCTGGCGCCGAGGGCGCGGATCCGGCGCAGCATGGCCGCGTCGTCGACCAGGTCGAGCACGGCGAGCGCAGCGCTGGCCGCGACCGGGCCGGCGGCGAAGGTCGAGCCGTGGTCGCCGGCGCTCAGGACCTCCCCGGTCTCCGGGTTGCCGATACAGGCGCCGATTGCGGCGCCGCCGCCCAGTGCCTTGGCCGTGGTCATCACATCCGGGCGCACCGGACCCTGTTCGTAGGCCCAGAGCGACCCGGTCCGGCCGATCCCGGTCTGGATCTCGTCGAAGATCAGCAGCGCCCCGGACTCGTCACAGGCCTGGCGGGCGGCCAGCAGGGTCTCGTCGGAGAGCGGGAACACGCCGGCCTCACCCTGGATCGGTTCGATCAGGACCGCCGCCGTGTTCTCGTCGACCGCGGCCCGCAGCGCCTCGGCGTCATCGAAGGGCACCGAGCGGAAGCCGGGCAGCATCGGGGCGAAGTCCGGGTTGGCCGCCAGCCCGGGTGTGGCCGAGAGGGCGCCGTAGCTGCGCCCGTGGAAGTCGCTTTCGAAGGAGACGATCTCCGGCTTCTCGACCCCGCGCGCGCGGGCCGCCTTACGGGCGATCTTGATCGCGCACTCGTTCGCCTCGGTGCCGGAGTTGCAGAAGAAGACCTTGCCGCCCAGCGACCCTTGTGAGAGCCGCTTGGCCAGCTCCACCATCGGCGCGGTGTAGAAGAGGTTCGACACGTGGAGCAGCTCGCCGGCCTGGACGTGGATCGCGTGGACCACTTCGGGGTGGCAGTGGCCGACCGAGGCGACCGAGATCCCGCTGAGGAAGTCGATGTACTCCCGGCCCTGGTCGTCGAAGAGCAGCGCGCCCTCGCCCCGGACGAAGGAGACCTCCGCCCGTTTGTAGGTCTGCATCACGTACTTGGCCTCGTCGGCCCTCACCTGCTCGTTCATGGGGTCACCATCGTTCCGATTCCGGCGTCCGTGAACAGCTCCAGCAGCAGCGAATGCGGCCGGCGGCCGTCGATTATGTACGCGTTCTGGGCGCCGCCCCGGATCGCGTTCACGCAGGCGTTCAGCTTCGGGCGCATGCCGCCCGAGATCGATTCCAGCGCCTGTTCGACCGCGGCGACGTCGGTGACCGAGATCCGGCTCGACTCGTCCTCCGGATCCTCGAGCCAGCCGACGATGTCGGTCAGGAAGATGACCTTGAAGGCGCCCAGCGCCGCGGCGACCTTGCCGGCCGCCTCGTCGGCGTTGATGTTGTACGAGTTGCCCTCCCGGTCGGAACCGACCGAGGCGATGACCGGGATGTAGTCCTCGGCGATGTGGTTGAGCACGTCGATGTCGACCCGCTCGATGTCGCCGACGAAACCGACCTCCTCGGCGTTGGCGACCGGGGCGACATCGAAGAGCCCGCCGTCCTCGCCGGAGAGGCCGACCGCCGGCGAGCCGGCCCGGCCGAGTCGGCCGACCAGGTCGGCGTTCAGCTTGCCGAGCAGCACCATCTTCGCGACCTCGACCGTCTCCGCGTCGGACACCCTGAGGCCGTGCTGGAAGCGGACCTCGATCCCCATCCGTTCCATGTACTTGGTGATCTCCGGCCCGCCGCCGTGGATGATGACCGGGTTGAGTCCGACGTACTTGAGCAGGACCACGTCGTCGGCGAAGGCCTGCTTGAGCGACTCGTCGCGCATCGCCGCCCCGCCGTACTTGATCACCACCGTCTTGCCGTAGAACTCTCGGATGTAGGGCAGGGCCTCGAGCAGCACGTTGACGCTCTCGTCATCGAGTCGGGTCGAGCCGCCGATCGTTTCCGCGATCTGCTTTGCCTTGTCCTGGGGATCCATTTCGCTTTCCTTCTTTCTCAGGCCGGCGGGCCGGCCATGGGTACTACGTCGTGTACTCCGCGTTGATCACGATGTACTCGTGGGTCAGGTCACTGAAGAAGACATGGGCCGAGCCCTCGCCACGGTCGAGGCGGAGGGCCAGTTCGGCCTCGCGGCCACCGCCGGCGATGTCACCCGCCTCGATCACGTCGGGGCCGAGCTCGCCGATGTCCTGGCCGGCCAGCGCCTGGCCCGCGGCCTGGGCGATCCGGCCCCAGTTGGGGTCGCGGCCGAGCAGAGCGGTCTTGACGAGGGGCGAGTTGGCGATCTTGCGGGCGACCAGTTCGGCCTCGGCCCGGTCGGAGGCGCCGGTCACTTCGACCCGGCCGACCCGGCTGGCGCCCTCGCCGTCGGTGACGATCTCCAGCGCAAGCTGGAGCAGGACCGCGTCGAGCAGCCCGGCCGGAAGCTCCCGGCCCGCGACGCCCGAGGCCTGGAGCAGCACGGTGTCGTTGGTGCTCATCTGGCCGTCCACGGTGATCCGCTCGAACGAGCCGTCCACCGCCTGCCGGAGCGCCACCTCCGGGTCGGGGACGACCGCGTCGGTCTGGACGAAGCAGAGCATCGTGGCGAAGCCGGGTTCGATCATTCCGGCACCCTTGGCCTGGGCGGAAAGCGTGACGCCGTCGACGGTCAGGGAGACCCGCTTCGGCCACTTGTCGGTGGTCATGATCGCTTCGGAGAAGCGGCCACCGCCCCGGGCTCCGGCTTCGCCTTCGAGATCCTTTGCCAGCTGGGGAATCCCGGCGATCACGGTGTCCATCTCGAGCGGGACGCCGATCACCCCGGTTTCGGCCACGGCCACGGACTGTGGGGCGAGGCCGAGGTCGGTGGCCAGCGAGTTGCGCATCGTGAGCGCGTCTTCGATCCCCTGTTCTCCGGTCGCGGCGTTGGCGTTGCCGGAGTTGACGATCACCGCCCGAATCTCGTTCTGCCAGAGGCTGTCCCGGCAGACCCGGACCGGTGCAGCGGCTGCCGCGTTCGCGGTCAGCAGAATCGCCGAGCTGACTTCTTCGATGTCGCAGACCACGGCCCCGAGGTCGGTTGCACCGTAGCCCTGGATGCCGCAGGCCACGCCGCCGGCCCGGAAGCCCGCGGGCAACACCGCCGGGTCGTGGAACTCGATCCCGGCCGGCGGGTCGACCCACTTGGAGCGGAAGAACTCGCCCTCCGGCGGCTGGCTCAGGCTCGGGTAGCCGCTCATGCCAGGCCCTCGGTCTCGTCGAGCCCGAGCATCAGGTTGAGGTTCTGGATCGCCTGGGAGGAAGCGCCCTTCCAGAGGTTGTCGATCGCCGACTCGACCAGGATCCGGTCGTCGGCTACGAGCGGGAAGATGTGGCACATGTTGGTCTCGCGCACGTCGCGCATGCCCGGCGGCACGTCCCGCAGCCGGATGAACGGCTCGTCGCCGTAGGCGTCGAGATAGAGCTGGTCGAGCTCTTCCTGGCTGACCTCGCGGCGGGGGGTCACGTAGCAGCTGACCAGCTCGCCCTGGTCGACCGGGACCAGGTGGGGTACGAAGGTGAGCCGGTCGGGCGCGGCGTCGGCCTCGCCCCCGGCGGCGGCGATCAGGCCGAGCTTCTCGGCGATCTCCGGCCGGTGCCGGTGGCCGGACGGCTTGTAGGCGTTCACGTTCTCGGTGACCGTCACGAAGGCGGTGCCTTCGCCCCCGCCCCGGCCGGCGCCGGACACCCCGGACTTGGCGTCGATCACCACGTCCTCGATCAGGCCGGCCCGGGCCAGCGGCGCCAGGCCGAGGATCGAGGCGGTCGGGTAGCAGCCCGGGTTGGCGACCAGCTCGGCCTCGCGGATCCACTTCCGGTCCAGTTCGGGCAGGCCGTAGGCGGCGCCGCCGAACAGGTCAGGGGCACCGTGCGGGCCGTAGTACTCCTCGTAGGTGGCCCGGTCCTTGAGCCGGAAGTCGGCCGAAAGGTCGACCACGAGCAGGCCGCGGCCGCGCATCTCGGCCACCACCGGGGCCGCGGCCCCGTGCGGGTAGGCGACGATCCCGGCCTCGACCTCGTCGAGATCGGCCAGGTCCAGCTCGACCAGCTCCAACGGCACCTCGTACCGCGGGTAGAGATCGGAGACCCGCCGGCCGGTTTCCGAGCGGGCGGTGACCCGCACCAGTTCCAGATGCGGGTGCCTCCAGACCAGCTCGGCCGCGAGCGCGCCGGCGTAGCCGGTGCCGCCGGCGACCAGCACCCGGGCCTTCGCCCCGTCGGGGGCGATCGGCTGTACGAGCTCAGCCACGGAGCTTTCCTCCGATCCCGGCCAAGGATTCGACGATGCCGCTGACCAGCGGGTCGATCTCCTCGTCGCTCAGGGTGCGGTCGGGTGCCCGGAAGCGCAGCCTCAAGGCCAGGCTCTTCTCGCCCTCGCCGACACCTTCACCGCTGTAGACGTCGAAGACGGAAACCCCGGTCAGCAGCTCGCCACCGGACCCTTCCACGGCCGCGACCACGGTCGCCGCCGACACCTCCTCTGCGACCAGCACCGCCAGGTCGCGGTCGACCGGCGGGAACGGGGTGAAATCGACGTAGGCCTCTTCGCCGACCGGGCTGGCGGCCAGCAGGTCGGCCAGCGCGATCTCGAAGGCAACCGCCCCGTCGAGGTCGTACTCGGCGGCAACCAGCGGGTGGACTTCGCCGATCCAGCCGATCGCCTGGCCTTCGACCAGAACGGACCCGCTCTTGCCCGGATGAAGGAAGGGCTGTACCGGCCCGTCGGCGAGGCGCTCTACCGTGACCGCGGTGCCGAGGCCGCCGGCCAGGTGCTCCAGCACCCCCTTCAACGCGAAGAAGTCGGAAACCCCGGCTTCTCCCCGCCACGAGGAGGGGTCGATCGAGCCGACCGCCACCGCGCAGAGGTGCTGGGGCTCATTCGACGGGGGCCGCGTGTTGCCGGGGAAATCCCCGCCCAGCGGCCCGGGGCCGAACTCGCCGGCCGGCAGGTAGACCCGGCCGGATTCGAACAGGGCGACCCGATCGGCGCCACGGGAAAGGTTGCGCTGCGCGGCACCGAGCACCGACCCGAGCAGGATGGTCCGCATCACCGACTGGTCCTCGGAAAGCGGGTTGGCCAGCTTGACCGGATGCGACCGCGGATCGGCTGCATCGAGGCGCAGCCTTTCGACCTCGGCGGGATCGGTGAAGCTCCACCCCACCATCTCGTCGAAACCCGATTCCCGCAGGGAATCCTCGGCCCGACGCTGCAGTGACTGCTGACGGCTGAGACCGCCCGGACGGCCCGCCCCGGAGGGCAGGGTCGCGGGCAGGTTGCGATCGAGGTCGCTGATTCGGCCGACTTCCTCGACTAGGTCGATCTCCCGGGTCACGTCGTAGTGACGGTCGGGTGGCACGGTTACGACCAAGTCCTCGCCGTCCCGTTCGACCCCGAAGCCGAGCATCTCCAGCGCCTCGGCCTGGCGGTCGGTCTCGATCGCGAGGCCGAGGATGCGCTCGACCCGGCCGGCCCGCAGCCGGATCGGCTCACTGGCCGGGGCCGGGGCCGCAACGTCGACCAGACCGGTCATCGGGGTGGCGCCGCAGATCTCGATCATCAGCCGCGCCGCGACCGCCTGGGCCCGCAGGGTGAGGGCCGGGTGGAGCTGCTTCTCGAAGCGGGAGGAAGCCTCGGAGCGCAGGCCGAGGTCACGCGAGGTCTTGAGCAGGTTGGGCCCGTTCCAGTTGGCCGCCTCCATCAGCACCGTCGTCGTCGTTTCGGACACCTCGGACACGGAGCCGCCCATCATGCCGCCGATCCCGGCCAGGCCGTTGCGGTCGGCGACGGCGACCATCTGGTCGCTCAGCTCGTACTCGTTGCCGTCGAGAGCGGCGACCTTCTCGCCGCTCTCGGCCCGCCGCACGACCAGTTCGCCTTCCGGGACCAGGTCGAGGTCGTAGGCATGCATCGGCTGGCCGGTCAGCCACATCACATAGTTGGTGATGTCGACCACGTTCGAGATCGGCCGCATGCCGGCGGCGATCAGCCTGGCCTTGAGCCAGAGCGGCGAGGGGCCGACCTTGACGTCGGTGTAGCCGCGGGCGGTGAAGCGCGGGCAGAGGTCCTCGTCCTGGACGATGATCCGGATCCGGTCGGCCGTGCTCTCCTCCCCGACCGGGTCGTCGAGGCGCTCGACGTCACCGGCTTCGGAGCTGAGCCCGGGGCCGATCGGGCCGCCGTCCCAGGGGGCGGGGGCCAATTCGGCGCCGCTGATCGCGTGGGCTTCCCGGGCAACGCCGTAGATGCCGAAGCAATCGGTCCGGTTCGGGGTGACCTCGAGGTCCAGCACCGGCTCGGCCAGGGGCAGCAACTCCGCCGCCGGGGTTCCCGGGGCCGGGCCGTCGCCGAGCACGAGGATGCCGTCGTGGTCCTCGCCCAGTTCCAGTTCCCGTTCGGAGCAGATCATCCCGTTCGACTCGACCCCGCGCAGCTTCGCCTGCTTGATCTTCATCCCCCCGGGCATCACCGCGCCGGGCAGGGCGACGACCACGGTCTGCCCGGCCGCCACGTTGGGGGCACCGCAGACGATCGTCCGCACTTCACCCTCGCCGACGTCGACCTGACAGACGTTGAGCCGGTCGGCATCGGGGTGCTTTTCGACCGAGACCGCCTTGCCGATCACGAAACCGTCGGCCGATTCGGGACCGAGCGTCACCACCCGCTCGACCTCGGTGCCGGTCATCGCCATCTGCTCGGCCAGGTCCCGCGGCTCCAGGCCGGGGTCGCAGTAGTCGGCCATCCATCCGTAGGGAACCCTCATGAGAACTGCTCCAGCATCCGTACGTCGTTGTCGAAGAAAAGCCTGAGGTCGCCGACGTTGTGCTGCAGCATCGCGATCCTCTCGATCCCGAAACCGAAGGCGAAACCGGTGACATGGTCCGGGTCGTAGCCGGTGTCGGCGACGAAGCCGAAGACGTTGGGGTCGACCATGCCGGCCCCGCCGAGTTCGATCCAGCCGATTCCCTTGCAGAGGCCGCAGCGCGAACCGTCTTCCAGCGAGCCGGAGCCGCCGCAGCGGAAACAGGAGACGTCGAACTCGACCGAGGGCTCGGTGAAGGGGAAGAAGTGCGGCCGCATGCGGATTTCCCGGTCGGGACCGAAGATCTCGCGCAGCATCGCCAGTAGCGTTCCCTTGAGGTCGGCCAGGGTGATCTTCTCCCCGACCGCCAGCCCCTCGACCTGGTGGAACATCGGGCTGTGGGTGGCGTCGGAGTCGCGCCGGTAGGTCTTGCCCGGCACGATCATGAAGAGCGGCGGCGGCGAGGCTTCCATGGCCCGCACCTGCATCGGCGAGGTGTGGGTGCGGAGCAGAACCTCTTCTTCGTGCTGGTCGTCCTCGACGTAGAAGGTGTCCTGGAGCATCCGGGCGGGATGGCCTTCGGGATGGTTGAGCGCGGTGAAGTTGTAGTAGTCGTGCTCGACCTCGGGGCCTTCCATCACCTGGTAGCCGAGGCCGATCATCACGTCCTCGATCAGCCGCCGGGTGCGGGTGATCGGGTGGAGGTGGCCGACCGCCCGGGCCGGGCTGCCCGGCAGGGTCACGTCGATCCGGTCCTCGGCCAGCGACTTCTCGAGTTCGGCGTTCTTCAGGCCTTCGACCTTCGCCTCGATCATCGCTTCCAGCCCCTTGCGGACCTTGTTGCCGGTGCTGCCGACCGGCCCGCGCTGCTCCGGTGGCAGGTCGGCGATCCCGCGCAGGATGCCGGTCAGCTCGGCCTTACGGCCCAGATACTTGACTCGGGCGTCTTCCAACTCGGCTGCCGAACCGGCGGCTTCGACCGCCGCTTTCGCCTCGGCTTCGATTTCCTCTATCCGTTCAACCATTTCTTTCCCGGTTCAGCTTCCAGTTTTCCTTTTACGCGCTTGCGCCCGTCGGCGAAGATATCCGCTCACAGGCGATCGCCGCCGCGGCCGCCACGTTGAGCGACTGCGCCCCGCCGGGCCGCTGCGGGATCGTCCAGGTGATCCCGCATTCCTTCAATACTTCGGCCGAAAGCCCTTCGCGCTCGGAGCCCAGGCAGAGGGTGGCCGGGCCGGCGACCGGCTCGGGGGCGGTGCTCCCGCCGAGCGCGAGCGCGATCCGGGGCTCCGGGGTGGCGCCGATCTCCGCCCGGACGATCGGCTGGGTGAATACCGAGCCCATGCTGGACCGCACGGCGATGGCCGAAAAGGGGTCGGCGGTGCCTGGTCCGATCGCCACGCAGCCGCCGACCAGGGCATCCGCGGTGCGGATGATCGTGCCGACGTTGCCCGGGTCGGAAACGCCGTCCAGGAACAGGCATTTGTCGGCGCTGAGCAGTTCCGGCACGCCCCAGAGCTCCGGCCATACGCCGATCACCCGGGTACCGGAGGCGAGCGTGGCGATCCCGTCAAGCAGTTCCGGCTCGACCTTTTCGCCGGGCAGTTCGCTCTCCGGGTGCACCAGCAAGGCCACTGGCTCGTGGCCGGCCTCGAGACCCGCCGCGGCCAGGTCCTCGCCCTCGGTCACGAACATCCCCAGCTTGCGCCGGTGCTTCTTCTGCCCGAGCTTGCGGACCAGTTTGAGTTTCTCGTTGTCGTTGCTGGTGATCATCGGTCTTTTCTGTTTCGTGGTCCGGCTTTCGTCCCTTGAACGAAAAAGGGCGGCTCGCTGATCGCGAAGCCGCCCGGTGGGGTCGAGGTGCCGTCAGCGCACTAGGCGGCGGCACCCTCCCGGGCGATCTCGACAAATCGGCGAAAGTCCTCACGGTCGTTGACCGCGATGTCGGCGAGCATCTTGCGGTTGACCTCGACGCCGGCGGCGGTCAGGCCATGCATCAGCTCCGAGTAGCTCATGCCCTCGAGGCGAGCAGCGGCGTTGATGCGGGTGATCCAGAGACGGCGGAACTCGCGCTTGCGGACCCGGCGGTCACGGTAGGCGTAAGCGCCCGACCGCATGACCTGTTCCTTGGCCAGCTTGTACGAGGAGTTCTTGCGGCCGTAGTAGCCCTTGGCCTCTTCAAGTACCTTGCGCCGCTTCTTGCGGGCGTTTACCGAACGCTTCACGCGGGCCATTTATTTGCCCCCCAGAAGCTTGTTGACACGCGGGGCGTCAGCCTCGTTGATCTGGGCGGGCTTGCCCATGTTGCGCTTGCGCTTGGGTGACTTCTTTTCCAAAATGTGGCTGGAGTAAGCATGCCGCCCGCGCAGCTTGCCCTTGGCCGAGCGCTTGAAGCGCTTCTTGGCCCCGGAATGTGTCTTCATCTTCGGCATGAGCCGGAACATTCAATCAAAAACTCCGGCCCACCGCCTTTCCGCCCTGCAAATCGGGTGATTTCCAGCCGGAATCGGCGTCAGGCGCAATTTCCGCCCAGGCTGGACCCGGACAAGCAGCCCCGGCCGCAGCCGGTCCCGCCGGTAGATTGCCCGGGATGCGGATCGTCCATGTGCTCGGAACCCGGCCCAACTTCGTCAAGATGGCGCCGCTGATCGCCGCGATCTCGCGCCGCTCGCCGGACTGGGATCAGAGCATCGTGCACACCGGCCAGCACTACGACCGGATGATGAGCGAGATCTTCTTCGAGCAGCTCGGCGTGCCGGCCCCCGACTTCATGCTGGAGGTCGGTTCCGGCTCACATGCCCAGCAGACCGCCCGGGTGATGGAGCGCCTCGAGCCGCTGCTGGTCGAGAACCGGCCCGACCTGGTCGTGGTGCCGGGCGACGTGAACTCGACCGTCGCCGCGGCCCTGACCGCGGTCAAGCTGGACATCCCTGTCGCCCACCTCGAGGCGGGCCTGCGTTCGTATGACCGCACCATGCCGGAGGAGATCAACCGGATCATCACCGACCAGATCGCCGACATCCTCTGGGTGCATTCCGAGGAAGCGCTGCGGAACCTGGAGTTGGAAGGGATCCCGGCCGAACGGGCGCACTTCGTCGGCAACACGATGATCGACAGCCTGGTCGCCCTTCAGGACCGCTTCCGTCCGCTCGAGACCTGCCGTCAGTTCGGCCTCGAACCGGGCTCCTACCTGCTGGTCACCCTCCACCGGCCCGCCCTGGTCGACGGGCCGCTGCTCTTCGAGGCAGTCGATGCCCTGAACCAGGTCTCGACCATGATGCCGGTGCTGTTCCCGGTCCATCCCCGGACCCGGGCCCGCCTGGCCGGCAACGCGAAGCTGGCCGAGAACCTCCACCTGGTCGATCCGGCCGGCTACCTGGAGTTCCTCTCCCTCGAATCCGACGCCGGTGCGGTCCTGACCGACTCCGGCGGCATCCAGGAGGAAACGACCTACCTCGGCATCCCCTGCTTCACCCTGCGCGACAACACCGAGCGCCCGGTCACGATCGAGCTCGGCACCAACGTCCTGCTCGGCCTCGACCCGGCCCGGATCGAAGAGATCCCGACCATGATCGCCAGCCGGGAGCACGAGACTCAGGCGGGCACGGCCGCGCCACCGCAGCCTCCCCCGCTCTGGGACGGCCACGCCGCCGACCGCATCGCGCGGCTGCTTCGGCTCTAATCAACCAAACCCCGATTCAATACGCACTCTAGGTTTAGTCGGAAGATCCAGGTAACCCCAGCTAAGGATCCTCTCTACCCGCCCGAACACTGGGTAAAGCCCGAACCAACACGGAGAAGACACACCCCGCGCGTCATTCCCTGAAACTGCCTTTCCTCTGATACCTGTTTGAAAGGATCCCTAGCATGTAACCCACTATCGCCGGGACAAACCAAAGAATCAAGCCAAACTCCCAGTTCTCTCCTAGGCCATCGCCCCACAGGCCAAGATCGACCGCTAAGTATAAGGGCAACGGGAGAAGCAGCAAGAGAACCAACGACCACCGTGCCACCTTTAGGCGCCCCAGTACAAGACCGACGAAAAACGCGATCAGCACAAAAGCCATAATTAATGCCCGTGATTTAGCGGAATTCGCACTCCGGTCCCATTGCTGCCGGCCCAGTCACCGTCGCACTGTTTAAAGTTCTGTGTGTTCCCCCAGTACTCATTTTGCTGAGCAGTATGCCCACCCGCGAACATCTTCTCAGAAACTTCGCGCCTACCCCAGTCAAATCCACTTCCGGTAGGCCCGTTTGAATCTACGGCATGCCCACACGGGGGGATCGTATTGATCACAAAATCTTCATGGTGAGGCGTTCCAGCTGTCTTTAGCTTCGGTAAATTTCGGCTTATCGGAATAAACCACAAACGAATATGAAATCTACTGAGCGTTCCGTTTGCTCGCTGATACTCATTGGTCTTCATGCTCCAGTAGCCAGGATAGAGCACCCAGAGTCTCTGTAGTCCACCACCCGAAACGGTCCATCCAGCGTGCGCTTCCAACGCCTCGGCCGCTCCCAACGCGTTGGCATGAGAACCTTGGAACATTACCGTCACTGGATCAGTATCGTTATACGGATACTCGTCCTGGAAACTGTAATCGCTAGCCTGACCCAGCCCATACGCCCTGTCGTCACTAACACCCCAACTCAGCACGATAAGAGACAAAGCCAACATTAGCGACCAAAGTGCGCCGATCGACATCTTTCCCGTTAGGAACACTTGCTCTCCCCCCTAAGTGCCGAACTATCTGCAGGACCAACAATTGACCGCTCTGCGCTTAGCTCAGAGTTCATCTGAGCGCTACCCTGCGCCTTATGGTCGAGCCACCGCCTGCTTTCTAAGTAAGGTTGATAGCCGATCTCTTTTGCCGCTGTGCTAAGAAGTTCGGGCGTTTTAGCGAAGATGACCACAGTTGAATCCAGGGTGTAGATCTCGATTCTATCTCTGATTTCTACACGTGTAGCACCCTGTAAGTCGGGCAGCTTCTTCACCTGGTCGAGAATCTGATCGCCATATTCGGCGAGTGATCGCTGACACGAAGGCCAAGTCTGTATCTCAAGAGGTGGAGCACATGTCTTTCGTTCGCCGTCGCCGACGGAAGTCGGAATACAATCACCATAGATGTATGAAACGTAGTTGGCTGCTACGGGCTCCCCCGGGTAGGGTTTGTCACACCGACGAAGGATGTGAGTGAGTTGGTGACCCTCCACGGCATCTCCAACGCCGAACGTTAGGAAATTCACCGGTTCATCGACGCTAGTGCATGACAGTGTTTCCGCGAGCGGCATATCGGCTCGGCTCGCACTTGGTTGATCGGCCTGCGATCGCTTGCCGGATAACGCAAGAAATCCGACCAAGGCTGCTGCCGCGACTGCGGATACAAGCAGTGCGTTCCTGAGTATCTTACTCATCGATTCCTTTCGATTGACGCAAATTTGTTGTTCCCAAGCGAAAACGGGGTTTGTGCAGCGTCTCGGGTCGCTTAACCTCGTTCTCGTTCACGATATCAGTTCCTGTCAATCGTGGTGCTGTCTCCTGATAGCCGTCTCTGTGCCGCAGTTCGGCTCAGCCGGACGAGACGAGAACGATTCAAGGGCTTGGCTTGCTCCGAACTAGAGGGTCGGCTTCCAACGCACTCTTGCTTCGCCGGAACTTATTTGCTGCTCTTTTGCGATTTCACCGGCCGCACGAGATTCCGGCAACGCAGAGCTGGCATGATCGCCAGCCAGGAACACGAGGCCCAGAAAGCCACGGGAACGCCATCACAGCCTCCCTCCCCCGCTCTGGGACGGCCACGCGGCCGACCGGATCGCGGACCTGCTGGCCCGCTGAGTTCACCGAGGTTGAAGTTAGGAGCGCTATGTGGCGGAAACTTCAAGGTCGCGGCAACAGATCTTCGGGTGCCTGCTGATCCGGCACGGCTTGGCCCGGACGGCCGGCTATTCTGAGGAATCTGAGCCGTCGCCGGCGCCCGTTTCCGGGTCGGTCGGTTCGGGTGCTTCGGTGTCCGGTGGCACCGCGTTCGGGTGATCCGGCACTGCGTCGGGGGCGACGGCGTTCGGGTGGTCCGGGATCGCGTCGGGGGCGACCGCGTTGGGGTGGTCGGGCACCTCAGGGGCTCCGCCGCGGTTCTTGCCTTTGCCCTTGCTCTTCTTCGCGGCCTTGTCGGCTTCCGCCTCGCGGGACGCTTCCTTGGAGGGGCCGAGCAGCATGCTCATGTTGCGGCCCTCCTGCAGCGGCCGCGACTCGATCACGGCGAGCTCTTCGCCGAGATCCTCGTAAAGCCGGTAGAGCAGGTCGCGACCCCGGTCCGGATGGGCCTGTTCGCGGCCGCGGAACATGATCGTCACCTTGACCTTGTCGCCCGACTTGAGGAAGCGCTCGACGTGGCCCTTCTTCGTGTTGTAGTCGTTGTCGGCGATCTTCGGGCGCAGCTTGATCTCGCGCACGTTGACCTGGGTCTGGTGCTTGCGGGCCGCCTTCTGCTTCTGCTCCTGCTCGTACTTGTACTTCGAATAGTCGAGCAGGCGACAGACCGGCGGCTTGGCGCTGGCAGCGACCTCGACCAGGTCGAGCTCCGCGTCGCGGGCCATCTGGCGGGCCTTGTCGGTATCGACGATCCCCACCTGCTCGCCGTCGGCGCCGATCAGGCGGACCTTGGGCACGCGGATGCGCTCGTTGATACGAGTGTTGTCCCGTTCAGGGGGACGCCGGTCAAACCTGCGCGGAATCGGCACTAGCTAAGAACCAATGGACAGGTCAAGCGGACAAGAAACGGGTAGGCGAGCACGCGGGCGCAACGAGGCGCGGGGTCTTGTTCGTGCGTCGAATCAACTGTCAAGCAGCATACAGAACTTTTCGACACTCATCGCCCCCAGCTCCCCGTCCTCGTGCGAGCGGACCGCAACCTCCCCCCCTTCCATCTCCCGATCGCCGACCACGAGCATGTACGGGAAGCGGCCCAGTTCGGCCGCGCGGATCTTCTTGCCGACCGATTCGGAACGCTCCTCGACCGAGACCCGGGCGCCGCCGGCGCGCAGATCCTCGGCGACCTGTCGGGCGTACTCGAGGTGCTTGTCGGAGACCGGGACGATCCGGGCCTGGACCGGCGCCAGCCAGGCCGGGAAACGGCCCGCGTAATGCTCGATCAGGATCCCGGCGAAGCGTTCCATCGAGCCGAGCAGGGCGCGGTGGATCATCACCGGCCGCTCCTGTTCGTCCTCGGAATCAGTGTAGGTGAGGCCGAAACGCTCCGGCATCTGGAAGTCGAGCTGGCAGGTCCCGAGCTGCCAGGAGCGCCCCAGCGCGTCGGTCACGTGGAAGTCGATCTTGGGGCCGTAGAAAGCGCCGTCGCCGGGGTTGATCGTGTACTCGCGGCCCTGTGAGTCGAGCGCGCTCTTGAGCATCGATTCGGCCTGCTCCCAGAGCTCGTCACTGCCGAGCGACTTCTCCGGCCGGGTCGAGAGCTCGACGTCAACGTTCTCGAAGCCGAAGCGGGCGTAGAGCTCGTCGATCGCTTCGCAGATCTCGGCCACCTCGTTCTCGACCTGGTCGATCGTGCAGTAGACGTGGGCGTCGTCCTGGGTGAAGGCCCGGACCCGCAGCAGGCCGTGCAGCACGCCTTCACGCTCGTTGCGGGTGACCCGGCCGAACTCCGCCAGGCGCAACGGCAGGTCGCGGTAGGAGTGACGCTCGGAGCCGTAGACCAGGCAACAGCCGGGGCAGTTCATGGGCCGGAGCGCGAAGCGGCGCTCGTCGACCTCCATGAAATACATGTCGTCCTTGTAGTTGTCCCAGTGGCCCGAGCGATGCCAGAGCTCCTCGTCCATCACCTGCGGGGTGGCGATTTCCTTGTATCCCCGCCGGGTCAGCTGCTGGCGCACTTCCTTCTCGATCTGCCTCAGCAGCACGGTGCCGTTCGGCAGCCAGAACGGCATGCCCGGCGCCTCGTCGCGCAGCATGAAAAGGTCGAGTTCGGGGCCGAGCCGGCGATGGTCGCGGGCCTTGGCCTGCTCGATCCGCTCCAGGTACTCCTTGAGGTCGTCCTTGGAGAAGAAGGCGGTGCCGTAGATCCGGGTCAGCTGTTCGCGGTTCTCGTCGCCGCGCCAGTACGAGCCGGCGACCGAGTTCAGCTTGATCACCTTGATCCGCTTGGTGCCGGGACCATGCGGCCCGCGGCATAGGTCCTCGAACGGGCCGTTCCGATACAGCGAAACTGTTTCCGCACCTTCGTTCTTGATCAGATCCTCGATCAGCTCGACCTTGTACTTCTCGTCCTGCCCCTCGAAGATCTCGATCGCTTCGGCAACCGGCACATCGCGGCGCTCGAAGGTCTCATCCGCCTTGATGTGACGGCGCATCGCCTCCTCGATCTTCGGCAGGTCCTCGTCGGTGATCTTGACGTCCTCGGGAAAGTCGAAGTCGTAATAGAAGCCGTTGTCGATCGCCGGACCGATCGTCACCTTGGTGCCCGGATAGAGCTCCTGGACGGCGGTGGCCATCACGTGGGCCGCGTCGTGGCGGATCAGCTCGAGGCCTTCGGGGTCGCGGCTGGTGATGATCGAGATCTCCTCGCCGTCGACCACCGGCGCGCTCAGGTCGCGAAGCTGATCGCCGACCTTGAGGGCCAGGGCGGCCCGGGCCAGGCCCTCGCCGATCGCCCGGGCGGCATCCGCACCGGTGGCGCCGGGCTCCAACTGGAGCGGGGTGCCATCCGGCAGGGTGACTGTGATTTCAGACGATTCGACGGACATCGGCCAATCGTAGTGGGATCAGCCGAGCAGTTCGTTGACGCGCCCGGCCAGCACCTCGTGGCCGGATCGGGACGAGCGAGTGGCGGTCATGTTGAACCAGGCGTGGAGCATCGGCATCCGGTCGATCGTGACCGGCACCCCGGCCGCGGCGAGACGTTCGCCGTAGGCGATCCCCTCGTCCCGCAGCGGGTCGGCGATCGAAACGGAGACCAAGGCGGGCGCGAGGCCGGTCAGGTCTTCGGCGTAGAGCGGCGAGATCCGCGGATTGCGCTCTTCGCCGGGTGGGACCGCCTGCTGCTCGAACCAGTCCATCCGGGCCTGGGTCAGATAGAAGCCGCGGGCGAAGATGCGGCGTGACTCCATCGTGCCCGCGCAGTCGGTGACCGGATAGACCAGCACCTGACAGGCCGGCTGCGCTTCCCCGGCCCCCTTCAGGTCGAGGCAGAGCACGGCGGCGATGTGGGCGCCGGCGCTGTCGCCGATCACGCCGACCCGGGACGGATCGGCCCCGAACCGGGCCGGATCCGCCGTCACCGACCGCCAGGCGAGCAGGGCATCCTCGGATTGGGCCGGCAGCGGATGTTCCGGGGCGAGACGGTACTCGACCGAGAGCACCCTTACCCGCGCATTCTTCGCCAGCCGCGCACACGCATGACGGTGTGAGTCAACCGATCCCTGTACCCACCCTCCGCCGTGAAAATGAAGCAGCATCGGCCCGGCGAGGGGACTCGCTTCCGGGGTGAAAAGCCTCGCCTCGAGGCTGCGCCCGTCACCTTCCAGCGTCCAGTCCTGGCTGATCACGCCGCTGACCGGCCGACCGACCACCGAGGCCAGGAACTCGGTCCGCCGTCGTCCTTCTTCCGGCGTACGGGCTGGGCTCCCGTTCTCGATCGGGGCGGTGGCCCGGCTGAGCGCCCACTGGTCGGGCCGCAGCCCGGCCGCCTCCGCCGGCGGGTTCCCGAAGAGCAGACGCATCAGGCGGTCGGGCATGTCCAGCAGCGCCCTGACCACCACGGTCAGCAGCATCCGGACCATTTCCGACCCCCTGCTCGAATCCACGGTGCGCATCGTATTCGCCGCAACCCTGGCTTTACGGGGCGGTTACCTGAGATGATGAATCCAATGCTTGGGAGAAAGAGCCTGCTGTGGCTTGCCGCGGCAATCAGTGTCCTGACCTTGACGACCGTGGCCACCGCAAATGGCGCCACGCGCGAGCGACCGTGCAACGGCTCGGTCGACCTGTGCAGCAAGACCCTCGATCAGGTGGTCCTGCCGGGCACCCACAACTCGATGTCGAACGAGGAGTACAAGTGGGCGATCCCGAACCAGCACTACTCGATCCCGACCCAGTTGAACATGGGGATCCGCGCATTCCTGATCGACACCCATTACGGCAAGGCCGGTTCGGGCAGCGTGGCGGATTGGAAAGCCGGGACCGACGGCGATCCGCACGAGATGGGCGCGACCGTCTATCTCTGCCACGAGTACTGCCCGCTCGGCGCCTCCGACTTCACCGCGGAGCTGGGCAAGATCAAGGACTATCTCGCCGCCCATCCCCGCGAAGTGATCTCCTTCATGATCGAGAACTACGTCGATCCGGATGACATCGCCAAGTCATTCGATGACAGCGGATTGATCGACTACGTCTACACCGGTTCGACCGACAGCTATCCGACCCTGAGTCAGATGATCGATGCCAACCAGCGGGTCGTCGTCTTCTCCGAAGGCAACACGGGCAGCGTCAGCTGGTTCCACAACGGCTATGCCGGCGCGGTGCAGGAAACGCCGTACGACTTCCGCAAGAACGAGGCCGGACAGACGATGACGACGCAGCAGGGCATGGATCTGCTGACCAATCCGAGCACCCTGAGCTCGACCTGCCGCCCCAACCGCGGTGGGACCACCGGGAGTCTGTTCCTGATGAACCACTGGGTCAACGGGAAGCTCGACAACTCGAATGGCATCACCCCGGACCCGGCTGTCGCCCAGGTCCTGAATCAGCCCGACGTGCTGGTCGCCCGGGCCCGGGCCTGCGAGCAGCGGCGGGGCAAGCTGCCGAACATCGTCGCGGTCGACGATTTCGGTGACGGCGACCTGATCTCCGCCGTCCGCGAGTTGAACGGCGTCACCGCAAAGCCCTTCTTCGAGGTGACGAAGCCGAAGAACGCCGTCGTCAAGTCCAAGAAGAAGGCCACCTACAAGCTCCAGATCCAAAACTGGGGTGATGCCGAGTCGGCGCTCACCAAGGTCTGCGCCACGGTTCCGCGCAAGCTCGCGATCAAGCCGAAATGCAAGACCGTCAGCGTCACCCAGGGCGACCCGGGAGCGGGATCCGTGACCTTGAAGATCGCCACCCGACGCATCGTCAAAGGCAAGTTCAAGGGCAGCAAGTCCGGCCTCGTCAAGTTCACCGTCGCCGGAGCGGGTGACAGCGTCACCACTTCCGCCCGTCTCAAGGTGAACCCGCTCAAGAAGAAAAAGCCGAAGCGGAAGAAGCATCGCCGCTGAAGTTCCGTGAAACACGAAACCCGGCCGCAGAGCCGGGTTTCGTGTTTAAAGTGGGCACAACTGGGCTCGAACCAGTGACCTCCACCGTGTCGAGGTGGCGCTCTACCAACTGAGCTATGCGCCCCGGGGACGGAGAGCCTAGCGCAGCACCGGCTCGGTCGGCGTCCACATGCAGCCGGATCGCAGCGGACCCACCACAACTTGAGATCTCGTCGCGTTATCTATCCATAGAGCGCTCACGCCCCCCTGACCCCGACCCGAGCGAGACCTTGCGAATCAACTCCCGAGCCAAGACCTCCGTTCCCCTCCTGCTGGCCCTGATCGCGGGCCTGATGGTTTTCACCTGCCCGTCCGCAACTGCCGCGACACCGGTCAAGATCGAGGTGCTTTCGAGCCAGGCGAACCGGGTCACCGGAGGCAACGCCCTGGTCGGCGTCACGACCGCGAACGCCGCGGCCCGCAAGAAGATGGTCGTCCGCCTGAACGGCAAGGTGGTCACCGGATCGCTGAAGGCCGACCCCGAGAACCCGCGGCGCAAGACCGGCGTGGTTTCCGGGATGCGCCAGGGCCGCAACTGGATCACCGCCTGGGCGCCCGGCCAGAACTCGGGATCCCGCCTCGCCGTCTACAACAGCCCGCTCCAGGGACCGCTCTTCTCCGGCGCCCAGCAGCAGCCCTACTACTGCACCACCGCCGCGCTCGGGCTCGGCGAGCCGCAGGACGCGAACTGCTTCG
>MKST01000003.1:31098-80887 GCA_001897355.1 Solirubrobacterales bacterium 67-14
CGCCAACCCGACCGACCGTCCCGCCGACATGACCCAGACCATCACGAGGACCGGCACCATCGTCGATTACGTGGTCCGACTCGAGCAGGGCGTGATCAACCGGGCCGTCTACAACTTCGCCACGCTCGCTTCCGGAGGCCAGACGGGCAACGGCTGGAACGGGCGTTTCTTCTACCTGTACGGAGGCGGCTGCTCGACCGGCCATCAGCAGGGCCAGGGCGCCTCTGGCGGCCTGAACGACGCCCTGCTCCGGCGAGGTTTCGCCGTGCTCGGTTCGAGCCTGAACGTCTTCAACACCTCATGCAACGACGTGCTCTCGGCCGAGACCACCTCGATGGTCAAGGAGCACGCGATCGAGGAACTCGGCAGGCCCGATGCCTGGACCGCCGGCCAGGGCGGCTCCGGTGGATCGGTCCAGATCCAGATGATCGCCCAGAACTACCCCGGGCTGCTCGACGGGATCAACCCCGGAGCCAGCTTCCCCGACAACTCTTCGCCCGACTACCCGGACTGCCGCCTGCTGGAGAACTACTTCGACAACACGACCACCGGCCAGAACCTGAGCAACGCCCAGCGCCGTGCGATCACCGGGATGACCCCGGCCGACGGTGGCTGCGCCAACCTCGCCGCGGGCGCCGACGTGGTCAACGCGAACGAGGGCTGCATCGAAGCCGTGGTGCCTGTTTCGGTGATCTTCGATCCGCTGACCAACCCGGGTGGGATCCGCTGCACCCTCTGGGACAACATGGTCAACGTCTACGGAACCGACCCGTCGACGGGATACGCCCGGCGGACCTACGACAACACCGGCATCCAGTATGGCCTGCAGGCGTTCCAGGAAGGAAAGATCAACCTCAAGCGCTTCATGGACCTGAACCAGTTCGTCGGCGGCTTCGACAACAACGGCGAGTTCCAGGCTACGCGCTCGGTCGCGGACCCGGACGCGCTGAAGATCGCCTACGAGACCGGCCGGCTCAACCAGGGGGCGGGCGGCTGGGCTTCCGTCCCGGTCATCGACGTCCGCGCCTACCAGGACGACGACGCGAGCGGCAACGTCCACCAGTACGTGAACACCTACCGCACCCGGGCCCGGCTCGACCGCTTCAACGGCGACCACGCCAATCAGGTCATGTTCCGCGCCAAGGGCGGCCCCAACGTGAAATCGATGAACGAGACGGCAGTCGACACCCTTTCCGACTGGTTGGACGCCATCACCGCCGACAAGTCGGCCAAGCCCCTCCCCGAGAAGGTTGCCGCCGACAAGCCCGCCGGCGCCGTCGACGCCTGCTGGATCGGCGGCAACCGGATCGATGGCGAAGCCGCGATCGGCGCCACCAACCAATGCGAAACGACCTACGCACCCCACTCGCTGCCGGCCAACCGGGCCGGCAAGCCCCTCGGCTCGATCACGTCCAAGTGCACGCTGCGGCCGGTCAATCCGGTCGACTACGGCAATCCCACCGCCGATCAGATCGCCCGCCTCAACCAGGTCTTCCCGAACGGGGTCTGCGACTGGTCGAAGCCCGGCCCCGACGAGACCACCGTCGACGGCACGAACATCTCCTTCGGGCCCGCCCAGACGGCCCCCACGAAGAGCCGCCGCCTGAAGCTGAAGTTGAACAAGTACCGGGTCAACTGGTCACGCCGGGGCGGCAGCGTGAAGGCCACGGCCACGCTGGCTTCCTGCCCGGCCGTGACCTGGCAGACGGTGCGTTTCGAACGGCGAGTCAAACAAGGCCGCAAGTGGGCCTGGAAGAAGGCCGGCACCAAGATGGCCGCCGGCAAGCGCTGCCAGGCGACCTTCACTTTCAGGAAGATCAGGCGCCAAACCCGGGTCCGGGCCAGGGCCGAGGCGATCAGCGGCTTCAAGGCAGCCCGCTCGCCGGTTCGCACGATCAAGCTCAGGAAACCGAAACGTCACCGCAGATAGAAACGGGCGCGGGATATACTGCGCCGACTTCGCGGCTGTAGCTCAGTTGGCTAGAGCGTCTGCTTGCCATGCAGAAGGTCGAGGGTTCGAATCCCTTCAGCCGCTTTCGGGACGCCCCAATCGGGGCCGTCCCATTCGGCGCCTTGGCGGAGTGGCTACGCAGCGGCCTGCAAAGCCGTTTACACCGGTTCGACTCCGGTAGGCGCCTCTTCGCGCAGGCCGTCGAACCGGCCCGGCTCAGGAGGCCGTGTCGAGGGCCTGGTTGACCAGGGCGTCGGCTTCCGCGTTCTGTTCGCGGCGGACGTGGCTGATCGACCAGGATGAGACCCCGGCCAGGGCATCCTTGGCCTGGGCGTGGAGTGGCTTCATGTCGGGGTGCTTGACCTTGTACTGGCCGAGCATCTGCTTGACCACCAGTTCCGAATCACCGTGGATCTGAAGCTCGTCGGCCCCCAGTTCCTTCGCCATCTCGATGCCGCGGATCAAGGCCTTGTACTCGGCGACGTTGTTGGTCGCCTCGCCGATCGTCTCGCCGAGATCCTCCAGCACGTTGCCTTCACCATCGCGGATCACGATCCCGATTGCGGCCGGCCCCGGGTTGCCTCTGGCGCCGCCGTCGACGTTGACGATCAATTTCATGGCTGCCAATCTATCCGGCCGGAGGAAGCCGCCCCGTCCCGGCGGGCAGCCCTCAGGCACGGGGATGGCTGCCGGCGTAGGCGTCGCGCAGGCGCGCGGCGTCGAGATGGGTGTAGACCTGGGTGGTCGAGATCGAGGCGTGACCGAGCAGCTCCTGGATCGTACGCAGGTCCGCCCCGCCCTCCAGCAGGTGGGTCGCGAACGAGTGGCGGAGCGCGTGGGGCGAGACCCCGCCGGCCGCGGCCGCCTCCCGCATGCGGATCGCCAGGCGACGGGTCAGGTCGGAGGCCGAGAGCGGCCGACCGTTGCGGGAAAGGAACAAGGTTTGTTCGGCCGGGTCGACGACCAGCCCGGGCCGGGACTTCGAGAGGTACAGCTCGACCGCCCGGCGGGCCGGTTCGCCGACCGGCACCAGCCGGTGCTTCGACCCCTTGCCGAGCACCCGGACCAGCTCGTCGTCGAAATCGATCGAGTCGATCGTCAAGGTCAAGACTTCCTCGCTGCGCAGGCCGCAGGAGTAGGCCAGCTCGAACATCGCCCGGTCGCGGATCTCCAGCGGGCTGCCCGAGGGCACCGCGTCGAGCAGCGAGGACATCTGTTCGGCGGTCAGCACCTGTGGCAGCTTCGCCTTGCGCCGGGGCGCCGAGACGAGGTCGGCCGGGTTCTGGCCGACCCGCCCGGTCCGCAAGAGGAAGCCGTAGAAGCCCCGGATCGCGGCAAGTTTGCGGGCCACCGTGGCCGGGGCACGACCGGCCGCCGAGAGCGAAGCCGCATAGCGCCTGAGGTGCTTGTGACCCAACTGGTCGGGGCGCAGCCCCAAGCCCCGCGCCCAGGCCTCGAGCTGGCCGAGGTCGCGTTCGTAGGCGGCCATGGTCCGAGGCGCGGTACCGGCCGCGGTCAGGTCACGCTGGAACAGCCGCAGGGCTTCTGGCCAGTCCGGGCAGGGTGCGCCCGCTCCGTTCGGCGCCGCGGGGCCGGGCTGGACGGGACCGCTAGCCGATGTAGATCGGGGTTCCGACATCGACCCGGTCGTAGAGGTCGATCACGTCCGGGATCGCCATCCGCACGCATCCATGCGACGCGGCCGAACCCAGCGAGGAGGTCTCGTCGGTGCCGTGGATCCCGGCCCCGTCGAAGATGCCCATCCAGCGGGCCTTGAGCGGGTTCTCGGGCACTCCGCCGGGCACGACCTCGCCGGCCATGTCACCGGCCCAGGCCGAATTCGGCACGGTCCAGACCGGATCGACCTGCTTGTCCTGGATCGCGTAGGTGCCGGCCGGCGTCTCGAGGCCGACCTGGCCGACCGCCACCGTGTAGCTCTTGACCTTCTTCAGGTTCTTCCAGAGGGTAAGCGTGAAATTGCTGCGATCCAGGGTCAGATAGGTCGGGTACTTCTTCGCCACCTCGGCGGTGGTGACCTGCGGCTTGGTCACGTTGACCTTGGCGACCAGAGCCCGGGATCCCCTGCCGCTGTCGAGCAGGCCGGTCAACTGCCGGGTCAGCAGGTTGTCGCGAAGCTTGTAGCCGTTCTCTGCCTTGACCACGGTCAGCGATTCCGGGCCGGCCGAAACCGAGGCATCGACCGGTTCCTTGAGGACCCCATCCGCCACTTTCTTGACGAACTGGTTGACCGCCTGTTTGGAGTAGCCGACGTTGACCGGGACGCTGGCCTGGACCTCGCCGCCGGTGATCTCACGGAACACGCGTGACGGCAGCGAGCCGTCGCGGCTTTCCGCGAAGGCCTGGTCGACCGCAGCGTCGACGTTGGCGTGGATCTTCAGCTGTTTGGCCGGGAGCTGGAACTTCTGCTTCTGGAAGGTGACCGTGACCGGCTTGCGCTGGGGGGCCAGTACCTGGTTGGCCAAGGCTTCTTCGGCCTGTTCGCGGGTCATGCCACCGAGGTCGACCCCGGCCACGGTCACGCCGTCGGCGATCGTGTCCTTCTGGGCGCCATCGTAGGCGTAGGCGGCAACCGCCCCGCCCAGCAGGAGGACCACCACCGCGATAATCGCTATCTGAGTCTTGCGTCCCACTTCAATCCGCTCTCTTGTTCCGAGAAGTACTCCTTCGGATTGTAGATACCACGACCGACGGGCGAAACCCTTTACCCGGTCGGAAATCGCCTTTGCAGGTCGTCTTTAGTCCTGGACCGGCGGCGAGGGATCGAACAGGGCCGCGTCCTCGCGGCCGAAGTCCTGTCCGGAGCGGTCCACGTGGGGGCTGTGGCGAAGGAAATCTTCGACCGCCGGTTCGTAGCTGTAACCCTCCTTGCGCGTCTCCGTGACCGGGTCCAGGCGCAGTCGGTCGCGCAGGTGGAGCACCGTCTCCCTCGACGTGTAGCGAAAGTGGAAACCGGTGGCCTTGAAGGCCCGGTTGTCGATGCCGCGGCCGAAGCGGAGTTGCTTGACCATCTCCGCCGGCAGAGTGAGGCCCAGGCGACGGAACGCGGAGGTGGCCAACGAGGTGCCCCAGGGAGGGATCACCGGCAGTGGCCGTTTGCCGAGCAGCGAAATCACCTCAGAGAGGGTCAACACGCCGTCCCCGGCCACGTTGTAGATGCCGGGGACGTCGCGGACCACGACATGTTCGAGTGCGTGGACCACGTCGACCTCGTCGACGAACTGGTAGCGCGGGTCGAAGCCGGCGATCATCGGCACCGCCGGCAGAGCGAAGAGTTGGACATGCGAAGTGTCGACCTCGGCGCCCAGCACGTTGGCGAAGCGCAGCGTCGTCACGGTTACGCTCGGCCGTTGGTCGCGGAACTCGGCCACCGCGGCCTCCGCCTCGACCACATCCCGTTCCACCCTGGTCTCCGGCTCATAGCGACGGGACATGTCCTCGGTGAAGTAGGCCGGGTCATCCTGGGCGCAGCCGTACCAGTGGGCCGAGCTCTTGAAGACCAGCTTCCGCACCGGCGAACCCGTGGCCGCGCAGGCCGCGAGGATGTTGAGGGTGCCGATCACGTTGTGCTCGTGGATCTGCTGCGGCCGACGGCCGTCCGGCCCGCGGACGGAGTCGACCATCAGGCGCGCGTCGACCACCGTGTCGATCCGGGCCGCACGCACGATCTTCTCGATCAGGCGGTGCTCCTCCCCTACCTTCACATACTCGGTCCGCGCCAGTTCCCGGGTCGGTTCGCGCGAGTCGACCCCGATGATCGCCTCGATCTCCGGGTTGCTCTCCAGCGCAGCGGCCAACCGCCCGCCCCAGTAGGTCGAGAGCCCCGCCACCAACACCCGGCGCGCACCTTTGAGGTCGTCCGCCATCGGGCGCATTCTTTCAGGCGGGGCCGGGTTCGCGGATGTATAGAGTCGTCGGCGTGACCACGGAAGCGTCCGAAAACGACGGCCTCCTGACCGAAGCGCCACCCCCGGCCCCGGTCCACGATGACTACGGCGTCTCGGATGGCCGTTGGCTGAAGATCGACTGGCGCGAGCGGATCCGCGAGGTGACCGTCCACTCCGCGTTGGGCGCCAGCCGGGTCAGCTACGTCGACCAGGGCGAGGGGCCGCCGATCCTGCTGGTCCACGGACTGGGTGGCAGCTGGCGCAACTGGCTCGAGAACATCCCGTTCCTCTCCGACTCATACCGGGTGGTCGCGCTCGATCTGCCCGGTTTCGGCCTGAGCCCGATGCCGGAGGAGCCGATATCTATGCCGGCCTACGGCGACCTCGTCCTGAGATTCGCCGACGCGGTCGGGCTCGGCCCCGAGACCTACCTGGTCGGCCACTCGATGGGCGGGTTCATTTCCAGCGAGGCGGTCACTACCGCTCCCGATCGTTTTTCCCGGGTCAGCCTGATCTCGGCGGCCGGAATCAGCTTCGCGACGATTTCCGGCTACCGCAAGTCGGTGACCGCCGCCGTGGTGAAGATGATGATCCCGCTCGCCGCCGCCCGGATGCAGCGCAACATGGGGCGAAAGCGACTCAGGACGGCTTCCTTCGCCGGGGTGATCGCCCACCCGAGCATGATCCGGCCGGAGATGCTCTGGGAACTCGGCAGCTACGCAACCCTCCACTCGCCGGCGCTCTACGAGGCCGCCTACGCGCTGGGCGGCTACGACAACCGGGACAGTCTAAGTCAGATCGAGATCCCGGTCCAGGTCGTCTGGGGGCAGCAGGACCGGCTGGTCCCGGTCGGGGCCGCCTACTCCTACGAGCGGCGCATCCCCGACGCGGAACTCTCGCTGGTCGACGATTGCGGGCACATGGTCCAGCTCGAACGACCGGCCCGCTTCAACTCGGAGATCAGGCGGTTTTCCTCGAAAACCGCCTGATCTGTACACGTTTGCCTCACCCGATTTGCTTCTTCACCTGACTGATCTGCTTCTTCAGTGACTTGATCCGCTTGCGCTCGGCCGCCGCCTTCTTGCGGGCCGCCTTCGCCTTGCGCTTCAAGGCCTGCTTCCGCTTCCCCTTCGCCTTGCGTGCCTTCTTGTCCAGCTTCTTCGCGCTCTTGAGGCCCTGCTTGAGGCGCTTGTTGGACTTGGCCAGCTTGCCCTGCAGCTTCTTCAGCTTCGCCTTGGCCTCGGCGAGCCGGTCCTGTGCGGCCGTGTAGTCCGCCGACCAGGCGCCGGCGATGTTGATCAGGTCACCCTCGGCAAGGTTCACCTCGGGCACGTGCCAGTTGGTGCCGGAGGCGACCAGGGCACCCAGGTTCGGGCGGGTTTCGCCCGGCAGGTTGATCTTGCTGACGTTGAGCCAGTGGGCGCCGTCCTGTCGCTTGCACTCCGCCTTGTAATAGTCGGGGGCGGATATCCAGGGCGTCGCACTCTCCTGGGCGGGGACCCCGTTCAGGTAGTCGAGGTTGGCCAGCGGCAGCAGCGTGCCACCACTGCCGTCGAGTTCGGCCGGGTTCACGCACATGACCTCGTACTGGCTGTCATCCGGTCGGTCCTGCGGGTAGATCCAGTAACCGAAGTCGAGCCGTGAGAACGCCCCGGTCGGGCCGGGGTTGTCCGTGTACATCGAGTAGGCGACCATGCAGCCGTACTGGTCGAGATCGGTGCAGGCCGGAACGTGGTCGTACATGCCGCCCACGGTCTTGTCGATCGGCACGTAGACGTTGCCACCTGGGGTGATCGCACCGACGAAGCGCTTGCGCAGATTCGCGTCGTTGTCGATCATCTCGTCGATCAAGCGGATCGAGTGGGCCGAGCCCTGGGAGTGGCCGAGGATGATGAAGCCGCGACCGTCGTTGTAGTTGGCGAGGTAGTCCTCGAAGGCGGACTTGGCGCTCTGGTACGCGGTTTCCACATCAGGGTTGTAGACGGCCTGATTGCCGCTGTAAGTGACTTGGCGATACATCGGTGCGTACACCTTGCAGACCGAGGAGAACATCCGGGCCTGCTGGACCACGACCCGCTTGATCGGCGGGTCCTTGTCCAGGTTCGAGTTCGGGGTCGCTTGTTCGCTCTGGGTCGGGTAGAGGTAGAAGCAGTCGATCGGCGGGTTCGCCGGCCGGCTGTACTCGAGCGGTACCGACGATTTGCCGGGAGGTGCCAAGCTCTTGCCGGCGATCGTGCCGGCGCAGAGATCGTCGGCCTGACCGGGCTTGCAGATCCAGACGGTGTCGTCGGCCCGGGCCGACGAGGTCCCGGCGATCGCGGCCACCCCCATGAACATCGTCAGGCAAGCCAGGGCCAGCCAGGTGAAACGACCAGAAACTCTCGACACGATCAGACTCCTCCCACGGAAATTGACTTCATCATCATCCACCATCCGGAACACCTGTGGGCCGCCCCCGCTGCGGTTCGGGCCCGTCAGCGGTGGTTCTTCTTCTGCTTCTTCTTGGCCTTGGCCCTCTTCGCTTTGGCCAGCTTCTTCAGGTAGGCCTTCTCCTGGCTGGTGACCACGCTGACCAGGTTGCCCGCCGCCAGGTTCACGTCGGTGAGGTGGGTGCCCCAGGTGCGGCCGAGCTTCTCCCCGACCCGCGGCCGGGCGTCGGCCTCGTCCGAGACGTCATGGATCCTCAGCCAGCTGGCGCCGTCCGCGTTCTGACAGGAGGCCGTGTAGAGAGCCGGGAAGCTCACCCAGGGGGTTTCGTACTGGGTCAGGTTCGGCAGCAGGCTCGCGTAGAGGCCGGGAAAGGTGGCCGTGTTGAAGAGCGGCCTCAGCCGGCCCTTCGATCCGTCGAGCCGGGCCGGGTTCACACAGAGCACCTCATGGGTCGCCGGGTCGAGATCCTCCGAGAGGGCGCCGCCGACCCGGCCGAACAGCGAATCCTCGGGCGGCGGTTCCTCGAGGAAGCTCGAGTAGGCGATCACGCAGCCCAGTTCGGTCGCCTTGGCGCAGGCCGGGACCTTGCGGAAGCTGCCGCCGGTCCGGCTGCCCTTCTTCACCGTCACGTTGCCGCCGATCAGCACCGCCGAGACCAGGCGCTTGCGTAGGTTCGGCCTGCGGTCGAAGGTCTCGGAGACCAGTTGCTTGAGGTGGCCGGTTCCCTGCGAATGACCGATCAGGACGATGCCACGGCCCTTGTTGTACTTCTTCAGGTACTCGTTCCAGGCAGCTTTGACGCCGCCGTAGGCGGTCGCGGCGACCTGGTCCGTGATCTTCGCTCCGAGGATCGCCGAAATGGTGAACTGCGGGTAGATCGGGGCGAACATGCGGCACCCCGGCGAAAAGCGGCTCGCCTGCTGTTCGGCGATAGCGTCTAGTTGGGGATCTTCGGCCAGGTTGGCGTTGGGACCTTCCTGCAAGCTGACGGTCGGGTAGACGTAGAAGCAGTCGACCTTCTTCCTCAACCGGGTCAGGACCTTCGGGGTCGATTGGCCTTCCGCGCCGGCGGCGGTCACCTTCTCGGTCAGCAGGCTCCCCCGGCAGGGGTCCTCGGCCCGGCCTGGCTTGCAAAGCCAGGCGAACTGCGGTTCCGCCGCCCCCGCGGTCGGGGCCGCGAGCCCGGTCAGAATCCCGGCCACCAGCACCGCGATGACGGCCTTCCCTGTGCGGTTCCAGTTGCTCAACTGACTCCCCTCTCCTCTGGTCGCTGCCTCTCCGGTGGCGGTCCGCCGCTAGGTGACGGCGCCCTTCGAGGCCGAGCTCACCGTCGCCGCGTACTTCGCCATGACACCGCGATCATAGAGGGGCGGTGGCGCGGAATAGGCGGCCAGCCGCTCGTCGACCTGTTCTGGTGTCAGCGCCACCTCGAGGCGGCGCTCGTCGATGTCGACGGTGATCTCGTCACCGTCGTGGATCGCCCCGATCGGCCCGCCCTTGACCGCCTCCGGTGCGACATGGCCGATCATCAGCCCTCGCGTCGCGCCGGAGAAGCGGCCGTCGGTGAGCAGGGCGACGTGTTCGCCCATGCCTTCGCCGACCAGGGCGGCGGTCACCTGCAGCATCTCCCGCATGCCCGGCCCGCCGGCCGGCCCTTCGTTCCTGATCACGATCACGTCGCCCTTCTCGATCTCGCCGCGCTTGACCGCCGCGAAGCAGTCTTCCTCCCGCTCGAAGACCCGGGCCGGGCCGACGTGCTTGCGACGCTCCGTGCCGGCCACTTTGACAACCGCGCCGTCCGGGCAGATGTTTCCGCGCAGGATTGCCAGGCCACCCTGGGCCTTGAGCGGCGCCTCGACCGGCAGCACCACGTCCTGGCCGGGCTCCTCCTCGGCCCCGTCCACCTCCTCGCCGATGCTCCGGCCGGTGACCGTGATCTCGTCCTCGTGGAGCAGGCCGCCCCTTTTCAGGTTCCTCAGGATCAGCGGCACACCGCCGGCCCGGTAGAGGTCGGTGGCGACGTAGCGGCCGCCTGGCTTGAGGTCGGCCAGCAGCGGGGTTCGCCGGGAGACCTCCTCGAAGACGTCGATGTCGAGCTCCACCCCGGCTTCCCGGGCCACCGCCAACAGGTGCAGCACGCCGTTGGTCGACCCGCCGGAAGCACAGACCGCGGCGATCGCGTTCTCCAGCGACCTGCGCGTGATGATCCTGCTCGGCTTCAGATCCTCGGCCAGCACCTGGAGGATCAACTCGCCGATCTTTTCTGCGACCACGGGCTTCTGTTCGTCTTCGGCCGGCACCATGGCCGAGAAGGCCGGGGAGATCCCCAGGGCCTCGAAGGCGCAGGCCATGGTGTTGGCGGTGAATTGGCCGCCGCAGGCGCCATACCCTGGGCTCGCGACGTCCTCGATCTCGGTCAGCTCTTCGTCGCTGATCTTGCCGGCGATGTGGGCACCGACCGCCTCGAAGACCTCGAGGATGCTGACGTCCTTGCCCTTGTACTGGCCTGGCTTGACCGAGCCGCCATAGAGCACGATCGAGGGGATGTCGATCCGGGCCACGCCCATGACCGCGCCGGGAATCGTCTTGTCACAGGCGGCCAAGGCGATGATCGCGTCGAACTGGTAGCCGCGGGCCATCAGTTCGATCGAGTCGGCGACCATCTCGCGACTGACCAATGAGCTCTTCATGCCTTGGGTGCCCATCGTGATCCCGTCCGAGACGGCGACCGTGTTGAACTCCATCGGCGTACCACCGGCTGCGCGCACGCCTTCCTTCACGTATCCGGCCAGGTCGCGCAGGCCGTAGTTGCAGGGCATCGCGTCGGTCCAGGTGTTGGCGATCCCGATGGTTGGCTTCTTCAAGTCCTCGTCGGTCAGTCCGATGCCCTTCATGTAGGCACGGGCGGCGGCCCGGTCGGGACCGTCGAAGACAGCGGCCGAGCGAGGACGGGGCAGATTCGATGAAGCTTCGTTCCCGGTCATGTTTCCATCCTACGGCTGATCCCTCGCACCGAGAACGGGGTTTTCGGCAAATAGGTCTGACAACTCCGCTCTCGGCCTGCGGCCGGCCGCTGTCAACTGGCGTGCGAGCGCAGGCCGAGGGCGTTGACCGGGCCGGGGCCGGCGCCGATGCCCTCGAGGCTCTCGGCCACCGCCCGGGAGGCGACCTCGCGAGCCTTGCGAGCCGCCTCGAGCGGGTCGAGGCCGAGGGCGAGACAGGCGGCCAGGGCCGAAGAGTGGGTGCAGCCGGAACCGTGGGCGGAGCGGCCCGGGTGGACCTCCCCTTTTATTTCGACTTCCCGCTCGCCGTCGAAGAAGAGATCGACCATCTCCTCGCTGTGGCCGCCCGTCACCACGGCAACCCGAGCACCGAGTCCGACGATCGCGCGGGCCAGCTCGGGCTGCCCCGCCGCGTCTGCGTCGGTCAGCCCTGTGATCACCCGTGCTTCGGGAATGTTCGGGGTCACCACGGTCGCCCGCGGCAAGATCCGCGAAACCAGTGCTTCGCGGGCATCGCGGGCGAGCAGGTCGGCGCCGCTCTCCGAGACCATTACCGGATCGAGCACGACTGGCGCCCCGCCCGCCAGGTCCAGGCCGGCTGCCACCGCCTCGATGGTAGGACGGTCGCCGAGCATGCCGATCTTGACCGCGTCGACGCCGATGTCGTCGACCACCGCCTTGACCTGGGCGACGATCATTTCCGGGCTGATCGCCTCGATCAGGTCGACCCCGACCGTGTTCTGGGCGGTGATCGCGGTGATCGCGGTCGTGCCGTGGACGCCGCAGGCGGCGAAGGCCTTGAGGTCGGCCTGGATTCCGGCGCCGCCGCCGGAGTCGGAGCCGGCGATCGAAAGCACGGTCGGGATGGGCCGTTCAGCGTTCACCGGGCGAAGGATAGGCGGCGAGCGAGGTACGGGCCCAGGTGCCCACCGCGCTTCCTTTGAGATAGCCCTTGACCTCGAGCCGGGCCAGCACCATCGCCGCCCCGTCCGACCCGGCCTCGATTCGTGTGGCAACCTCGTCGACCGTGCGGCAGCCGGCCTCGACCGCCTCCAGCACCTCACTCTCCCCCGGCTCCAGTTCCGGTCCGAACAGCGGCCGGCTCGCGCCCGCCCCGAGCATCCGGTCGAGTACGTCCTGGCCACCCCGGATCAGGGCAGCCCCGCTGGCGATCAACTCATTGGTCCCGGCCGCGGCGCCGGCGGTCACCGGGCCGGGCACCGCCCCGACGTCCCGGCCCGCGTCCGAGGCCATCTCGGCGGTGATCAGCGATCCGGACCGCGAGGCCGCCTCGACCACGATCGTCATTCCCGAGAGGGCGGCCATGATCCGGTTCCGGGCCGGGAAGCTCCAGCGCCAGGCGTCGGCTCCGGGCGGCACCTCGGAGATGGCCAGACCCCGATCGAGGATCTGCCGGTAGAGCCTCGTGTGGCTGGCCGGGTAGGGACGATCGGGGCCGCAGCCGAGCACGGCCACGGTCGGGCCGCGTTCAAGCGCCCCTCGATGGACCGCCCCGTCGATGCCGAGCGCCATGCCGCTGATCACGTTGAGTTCCGCAGACGCCACCTCCCGGCCGATCGATGCCGCCACTTCCAGCCCGTAGCCGGTCGCCTTGCGGGCCCCGACCACGGTCACCGAGTTTCCGAGGCGGATCTCGGCCAGCGGAATCCCGCTGCCACGGCCGATCAGCGCGACCGGCGCGTCGGCACAGTCTTCCAGCCCCTCGGGAAAGTCCTCGTGGTGCCGGCAGCAGGCCCAGCATTCCGCGTTCTCCAGTGCCGCCCGCATCTCCGCTTCGCTCAACGCGCCGTTCCAGGTGAGGATCTCGTCCGCCTGCTTTGCGGCGACCGCATGCACCAGGTCCTCGCTTTCGAGGCGCAGCAACTCCGGGGTCCGTCTGCCCGGCCGGTCGTCGACCACGGTCTGGATCCAGGGTCCGAGCCGGGCCGTCAGCCAGCTGCGCCTGAGGCACTCGGGGCAGGCCGTGTTCGCGTCAATGCTCATTCGACGGATCTCCTTCGGAACTGGATTGCGGCTGCCATGTGCTCCTCGCCGATTGCGGTCGCGCCGGCCAGGTCGGCCACGGTCCGGGCCACCCGCAGGATCCGGCCGTGGGCGCGGCCACTCAGCTGCCAGGAACGATGGGCCTTGGCCAGCAGCCCGGCCGCAGCCGCGGTCACTTCGAAATCCACCACCTCCTGCGGTTCGGCCTCGGCGTTGGTCCGGCCGTCGCCGAGTCGCTCGGCCATCCGTTCGCGGGCCAGCACCACCCGCTCGCGAACCGCCGACGATCCTTCGCCGGCGGGGCCGGCCAAGGCCTCGGCCGAGGGCTGGTTGACCGCCACGACCAGGTCGATCCGGTCAACCAGGGCGCCGCTCAGGGCCGCCCGATAACGACGGGCCGAGACCTCGCTGCACCGGCAGCGGGGATCGTCCTCGCCCCGACCGCAGGGACAGGGATTGGCGGCCGCGACCAGCGTGAAGCGACTGGGCAAGGTCTGCCGCCCTTTGGCCCGCGAGATCGTCACCGAACCAGCCTCGAGCGGTTCGCGCAGGGCTTCCAAGGCGGGCCGACTGAACTCGCAGAGCTCGTCCAGAAAGAGCACGCCGCGGTGGGCGAGCGTGATCTCACCCGGTCGGGGCGGGCTGCCGCCTCCGACCAGCCCGGCCGCGGAAACCGTGTGATGTGGCGCCCGAAACGGACGGGCCGAGCTGACCTGGCCGTTGCCGAGCCCGCAGGCGCTGGCGATCCGCGCGACTTCGAGCACTTCCTCACCGGCCAGCGGCGGCAGCACGGAGGGCAGCCGCCGGGCGGCCAGGGACTTGCCCGCGCCCGGCGGCCCGATCATCAGCAGGCCGTGCCCACCGGCGGCAGCGATCTCGACCGCGGTCCGCAGGTGCGCCTGCCCGCGCAGGTCGGCCAGGTCCGGCAGCCCTTCCAACCCGGCCGGGGGTGCCGGCACCGCGACCCGGCCCGGTACCTCGCCTTCACGCAGGCTGGCCAGCTCAGTGAAGTTCTCGATCGTCAACACCGTGATCCCTTCGGCCAGGGCCGCTTCCGGCCCGTTGGCGGCCGGCACGATCACCCCACGCCTTCCGCTCTCCCGGGCCTCCTCGGCCATCGCCAGGGCTCCCCGTACCGGACGGACCGAACCGTCAAGCGCCAGCTCACCGACCAGTGACCAACCCGCCAGCGGCGCGATCGTCAACTCGCCGGAAGCACCGAGCAACGCCGTCGCGAGGGCCAGGTCGATCGCCGGCCCTGCCTTCCGCAAGTCGGCCGGTGCGAGGCTGGCGGTGATCCGCTGCAGGGGAAACTCGAAGCCGCAGTTGACCACCGCAGCCCGGACCCGTTCACGGGCTTCCCTCACGGCGGCGTCGGGCAGCCCGACGATCTGGAAGTTCGGCAGGCCACGGTGGACGTCGACTTCCACCCGGACCATCCGGGCCGCGATCCCGTCGAGGGTGAAGGATGTGGTCTCGGCCAACATGCGGGTCAAGTTAGGCCGAATCCGCTCACATGTGGCTCGATAGGAGCAACGATTCCGCACGTCTCTGTGAATCCGGCGGAGTGTTCATCAAGCGCGGCAGAAGACTCTGCAACAAAGAAGCCGCCTGCGCCCGAAATCGCCGGACCCTGCCCTACGGTCGACGCATGGATCAGCGCCGGACAACCGGAAATTCAGCCGAGGAACTCTGTGCCGGACGGCTGCGGGCACGCGGTTGGCGGATCCTCGCCCGCAACTGGCGGATCAAGGCCGGCGAACTCGACCTGATCGCCCTCTCCGGCCGGGTGCTCGTGATCATCGAGGTAAAGGCCCATCACCTCGGCTCCCGGCGCGGTCCCACCGCCCCGGTCCTCGCGGTCGGCCCGAACAAGCAGCGCCGTCTCCGGCGCCTCGCCTCCGCCTGGATCGCCGGGCACGGACGCCGGGTCGCGTTTCGCGACGTGCGCTTCGACGTGGTCGGCGTCACCTTTGACCGCGATGGCGAGGTGGTCGCCTACGACCATCTCGAAAACGCCTTCTGAGCAGCCTCCCGGTCTCAGCCCACCCTCAGGCTGCGTAGGCGTCCGAGGCGAAGGAGAGTCGATGGATCGGCGAAGGGCCAAGCAGCCTGATCGCGTCCCGGTGGGCCGCCGAGGCATAGCCCTTGTGTCCTTCGAATCCGTAGCCCTCGTATCTTCGCCCGGCCCTGGCCATGCAACGGTCGCGGGTCACCTTGGCGACGACCGAGGCGGCAGCGACCGCGGCGCTCGTACTGTCGCCCTTGACCAGCCGGCGATGGTCGACCTTGCAGTCTTTGAGAGCGAATCCGTCGACCAGGGTTACCGTTTCCCGACCAGGGCTGAGACCTTCGATCGCCTCACGCAGGCACTCGATGTTGCTGACGTGGAGGCCGTTCTCATCGATGTACCCGGAGGAACGCATCACCACGACGACCTTCACCGCGCAGGTCAGCACCTCGGGGTAGAGGCGTTCACGCGCTTTCGCGGTCAACTTCTTCGAGTCGCGGATGTCACTGAGACTTCCGTAGCCCTCGCTTTCGAGGCAGGCACGGTCGAGCAGAACGGCCGCCGCGACTATCGGTCCTGCGAGACATCCTCGCCCGGCTTCGTCGGCCCCGGCCACCCGATCGGCACCGAGGTCGAGGTCATACCGGAAGAGTTTGCTCTGCTTAGAGGCCACCGATCCGATTTGGCGGCCAGTAGGTGGCGAAGGCCTTGCCGATCAGCCATTCCTCCGGAAGCGGCCCCCAGAACCGGCTGTCGTCACTTTGGCCGCGATTGTCGCCCATCATGAAGAAGTGGTCCGGAGGCACCGTGATTTCCTTCGGCATGTTGCAGCCCGACCCGGCCGGCCCACAGGGATTGATCTTGTAGCCGTCGGGCTCGAGCACCGTGCCGTTGACCACCGGCAGGCCGTTCTTGATCGAAACGGTGTCGCCCGGGCCGGCCACGATCCGCTTGATGAACGTCTCGCTCGACTTGTCCGCGGTCGGCTCGGGGCAGGGCTCGTCGTCAGTGTGGTCCGCGCCGCACTGCAGCTGGCGATCCGCACCGGCCGGCGGGTGGAAGACGACCACGTCGCCCGGCTTGGGGTCGGTGAAGTGATAGATGAAGCGGTTGACCAGGATTCGCTGGTTGATGTCCAGGGTCGGCTCCATCGAGCCCGACGGGATCTGGTACGGCTTGATCAGGAATGCCTGGATCAGCAGCGCCAGCCCAAGGGCCAACGCCACGATAACGACCAGTTCAACGAAGTTTCCCCCGGCCGTTTTCGGCTTGGGGATCTTCGGGATCAGGCTTCTTCCTTCTCGCCCTGCTCGCCGTCTTCGGCGGGCTCTTCAGTTGCCTCGGCAGCCGGTTCCTCGGCTGCTTCCGCTTCCGGAGCCTCCTCGGCGGGGGCTTCTGCCTCAGCCTCCGGAGCCTCCTCGGCCGGAGCCTCGGCTTCGACAGCTTCCTCGGCCGGTGCTTCAGCCTCGGCGCCTTCGCTGGCGGCGGCTTCGGTCTCAGTGGCTTCGGGCGCCTCCGCTTCGGTTGCTTCGACCTCGGTGGTCTCCTCGATCTCCTCGAGGGATTCGCCCGAGGCGTCTACCGCCTTGGACGTGCCGACCATGTCCTCGTCGATGCCCCAGCGACGCTCGGCGACACGGGCGGCCTTGCCGACCCGGCCACGCAGGTAGTACAGCTTGGCCCGGCGCACACGGCCACGCGAAGCGACTTCAAGCTTTTCGATCTTCGGGGAGTGGAGCGGGAACGTACGCTCGACGCCAACCCCGAAGGACTGTTTGCGGACCGTGAAGGTCTCACGGGCACCGGAACCCTGGCGCTTGATCACCACGCCTTCGAATACCTGCGGGCGTTTGCGGTTCCCCTCGATCACGAGGAAGTGAACGCGAACGCGGTCTCCCGGGGCAAAGGACGGGAGTCCTTTCCTCAGCTGGCTGCTTTCGATGTCCTGGATAACGGTGCTCATGGCTCAAAAAGACGGGCCCGGTTGAAGGCCCGCGGACGCGCAATCCTACCGGAGGATCGCAAGCGACGTCATTCCGCCCCTCGCTGGCGGCTCTGATCCAGCCGCCACTCCCTGACTTTGGCGTGATCGCCCGAGACCAGGACCTCGGGAATGCCCCAGCCCCGGTATTCCGGTGGCCGCGTGTAATGCGGGTACTCGGGCATCCCGTCGAGCGCCTCGGACCAGGATTCCTCGATCGCGCTGTCCTCGTCACCGAGGGCGCCGGGTTGGCGGCGCATGATCGCGTCGGCCACCACCATCGCCGGCAGCTCCCCCCCGGCCAGCACGTATTTGCCGATCGAGAGCTCGTCGTCGGCCAGATGCTCGTGGACGCGGTGGTCGAATCCTTCGTAGCGGCCGCAGAGCAAGGCGAGGCCGGGTTCGGCGGCGAGTTCGGCGACCAGCGAGTCATCCAACACCCGGCCGGCCGGGCTGAGCACGACCGTGCGGGGCTTCTCGCCGTCACCGTAGACGCCCTGGAGGGCAGCGTCGACCACGTCGACCCGCAACACCATGCCGGCGCCACCGCCGTACGGGGCATCGTCGACCCGACCGCCTTTGAGCGGGGTCCAGTCGCGGTAGTCCCTCAAGTTGAGTTCCGCACCATGCTCGATCGCCTTACGGACCGGACGCTGCTGGCGGAACCAGTCGAAGGCCTCGGGGAAGAGCGTGAAGATGTCGAGCTTCATCGGCGGACTCGCCTCGGCCCGGTGGGTCAGTCGAGGATGTCGACCAGCACGCGGCGCTCTTCGCGCACGGCGGCGGCCTTGGCGATGGTGCGGATCGCGTTGGCGACCCGGCCGCCCCGGCCGATCACCCGGCCGAGATCGTCCTCGCCTACGGTGATCTCGAAAACGAGATCGCCGTCCTCTTCGAGTTCCTCGACCTCGACCGCGTCGGGATCCTCGACCAGAGCCCGCGTGATGTAGAGAAGCATCTCCTGCATCGGCGGGACGCAGCCTCAGCTGCCGGTGGCCTTGATGCCCTTGATCCGCAGCAGGCCGGCGACCCGCTCGGAGGGCTGGGCGCCCTTTTCGAGCCAGTAGTTGGCCCGCTCCTCGTCGATCACGATCGTCGACGGGTCGGTCTGGGCGTTGTACTGGCCGATCGTCTCGATGCTGCGGCCGTCACGCGGCGCGCGCTTGTCGGCGACGACGATTCGCCAGATCGGGTTCTTCTTGGAACCAACTCTTCTAAGTCTGATGCGGACTGCCATTGGACGCGGAATCGTACAGGTTTAAGGAAGCTAGCGCCGTCTGATCTTCGGACGCTGAGTCTGCCCCATCATCTTCGCCATCTGGTTCTGGTCTGGCATCTGGCCACCGGCCATGTGCTTCATCAGTTTCTTCATCTGGTCGAACTGCTTGACTAGGTTGTTGACCTGCTGGATCTTGGTTCCGGAGCCTTCGGCGATCCGGCGGCGGCGGGAGCCCTTGATGATCTGAGGCATCGCCCGCTCGTGCGGGGTCATCGAGAGGATGATCGCCTCGACCCGGTCGAGTTCGCCGTCGTCCACGTTGACGTCCTTCAGCTGCTTCATCGCCCCCATGCCGGGCATCATCCCCAGCAGGTTGCCGATCGGCCCCATCTTGCGGATCTGGCGCATCTGCTTGAGGAAGTCCTCGAGCGTGAACTGCCCCTCCTCCATCTTCCGCTGGAGTTCCTCGGCCTCTTCTTCGGAGACCTGCTCTTCCGCCTTCTCGATCAGGCTGAGCACGTCGCCCATGCCGAGGATGCGGCTGGACATGCGATCCGGGTGGAAATGCTCGAAGTCCTCGAGCTTCTCGCCGGTCGAGGCGAAGAGGATCGGCTTGCCGGTCACCGCCTTGACCGAGAGCGCGGCGCCGCCGCGGGCGTCGCCGTCGAGCTTGGAGATGATCACGCCGTCGAACTCGGCCGCCTCGGAGAAGGACTCGGCGACCCCGACCGCGTCCTGACCGGTCATCGCATCGACCACCAGCAGCACGTTGTGGGGCTTGACCTTCTTGCGGATCCGGGCCAGCTCGTCCATCAGCTCGCTGTCGATGTGGAGGCGGCCGGCGGTGTCGATGATCAGGACATCGCGCCCCTCGTCCTTTGCCTTGTCGAGCGCCCAGGTGGCGATCTCGACCGGGTCGGCGTCGGTCCCCTGCTGGTAGACGACCGCGCCCGCCCGTTTGCCGACCGTCTCCAGCTGCTTGATCGCGGCCGGGCGGTAGACGTCGCAGGCGGCAAGGGCGACCGACTTGCCCTCCTTCTTCAGGAGCTGAGCGAGCTTGGCGGTGGCCGTCGTCTTGCCGGAGCCCTGCAGGCCGGCCATCAGGATCACGGTGATTCCCTTGTTCGAGAAGACGAGGTCGCGTCCGGCGCCCCCCATCAGCTCGGTCAACTCCTCGTTGACGATCTTGACCACCTGCTGGCCCGGGTTGAGCGAGCCGAGTACCTCGGCGCCGAGGCAGCGCTCCTTGACCTTCGCGGTGAAGGCCTTCACGACCTTGAAGTTGACATCCGCCTCGAGCAGGGCGAGGCGGATCTCCCGCATCGCCTTGTCGACATCGTCCTCGGTCAGCTTGCCGCGCTTGCGGACGTCCGAAAGCGTGGATTGAAGCCGGTCTGAAAGCTGGTCAAACATCGACCAACAACCCTACCGACCGTCGACGGGGCCTGGTCGAGGGGCCCGGGACGGTGGTGTCCCCCAAAAACCGTCGCTGCGCTCCTCATTCCGGAGGTTTTTGGGGAACACCCCCGACCCGAGCCCTGCAGGACCGGTCGATTCACGGGGTTCGCGTAGCCGCGGGGTCGGGTAGGCGTCTCCGGGACACTCAAGGGGGAGGGCGGCTGAATGCCGCCCGCGACCGTCCCGGGGATGCCTACCCGACCCGCGGCGTACTCCAAGGTCAGGACTACTCGTCAGCCAATAAGGCGCGGCTGAAGTCTTCTGGGTCGAAGGGGCGGAGGTCTTCGAGGGCCTCTCCCACGCCGATCAGCTTGACCGGGATTCCGAGTTCGGTGGCGATCGCGAGGGTGATGCCGCCCTTGGCGGTGCCGTCCAGCTTGGTCAGGACGACGCCGGAGACGTCGGTTGCCTCAGCGAAGGCCTTGGCCTGGCGAAGCCCGTTCTGGCCGGTGGTGGCGTCGATCGAGATCAGGGTTTCATGCGGCGCGCCCGGGATCTGCTTCTCGATCACCCGGCGGACCTTGCCCAGCTCGTCCATCAGGTTCGATTGGGTGTGGAGACGGCCCGCGGTGTCGATGATCACGACGTCGGATCCACGGGCCTTGGCGGCGCTGATCGCGTCGTAGGCGACCGAGCCCGGGTCGGCGCCCTCGTTGGAGCGAACCAGGTCGGCCCCGGCGCGGTCCGCCCAGGTCGAGAGCTGCTCGGCCGCGGCGGCCCGGTAGGTATCGGCGGCACCGAGCAGGACCGAGAGGCCGAACTCGTTCTTGAGGTGCCAGGCGATCTTGCCGATCGAGGTGGTCTTGCCGGTGCCGTTGACCCCGGTCATCAGTACCACGGCCGGGTCTTGGCTGAGGTTGATCGGCGCCCGGTTGGTCGAGGCGATCTCGGTCAGGATCCCGATCAGGCGTTCTTTGATCGCGGCGCCATCCGGCGGGACCGCCCCGGAATCGACCTCATGTTCGAGCCGCTCCACCACCTGGGCGGTGGTGGTCGCTCCGGCGTCGGCCAGGATCAGCGCCTCTTCGAGCCGCTCCCAGGTTTCCTCGTCGATCCGGTCGAAGAGGCTGGAGCCGATCTCCTCGGTCAGCGCCCGGCGGCTCTTGGCGAGGCTTTCACGCAGGCGCCGGAAGGCGCCGATCTTCTTCGGGGCGTCCTCCTCGGCCGCCGGGGGTGGCGCCGAGTCCGGCACCACGCGGTCGCCGAGGTCGAGGATGTCATTCCAGGTCGTGGCCATCGGAGGCGAAAGCTACAGGTCAGGCAAGGCCCGGATCAGGCTGCTTCTAGTGACGTACCCTCGAGGGCGGTCACGCCCTTCGGCAGGCGGCGGGAGATCACCTTGGTCACGCCGTCGCCGCCCATGCTCACCCCGTAGAGCACGTCGGCTGCGTCCATGGTCAGCTTCTGGTGGGTGACGATCACGAACTGGGTGCGGTCGGAGAAGCGGCGCACCAGCTCGAGGAAGCGGTTGATATTGGCGTCGTCGAGGGCGGCCTCGACCTCGTCGAGGATGTAGAAGGGGCAGGGCCGGGCGAGGAAGACCGCGAAGACGAAAGCCAGCGCGGTCATCGCCTTCTCGCCACCGGAGAGCAGGCTCATCTGCCGCATCCGCTTGCCCTGCGGGGTCACTTCCAGCTCGACGCCGAAGTCGGATTCGTTCGGGGTGCGGGGGCCGTCTTCTTCCTCGATCTCGTCCTCGGCGGAATCCCCCTCGGTCTCCTCGCCTTCGGCAGCCGGCTTGGGGACGGGCCGCAGGTCTACCGAGCGCAGCCGGCCGGAACCACCCGGGAAGAGCTGGGAGATCATTTCCTCGAAGTTGCTGGCGGTCGCCTCGAAGGTTTCATCGAACGAGCGCTTGATCTCCGCGTCGATGTCCCTGATCACGCCTTCGAGTTCGCGCATCGCGCGCTCGGTGTCTTCCCGCTGGGCGACCAGCTGCTCGACGTGTTCGAGCGCTTCCTCGTACTCCTTCTTGGCCAGTGGATTGACCGGGCCGAGCCGTTCGCGGCGCATCCGCAGGTTGTGCAGGCGCTTCTCGATCTGCTCGCGCTCTTCCTGGTCGAGTTCCTCTTCCGGCTCTGGGATCTCGATCTCGAGGATCTCCGAGATCCGCGCCAGCTCGCCGGCCGCTTCGGCCCGACGGTCGCCGAGGTGGGCGGCCTCGACCTCGGCGCTGGTCACCTGTTCGGCCACCGCGCGCAGCTTGCCCTGGATCTCGACCTCGAGGTCGGAGCAGGCCTTGAGCTCGGCCGAGATCTCGTCGGCGTCGCCCTGGTCGCCGATCACCGTGCGCTCGGCCCGAGCGACCCGGTCCCGGATCGCCTGGCTGGTCTGGCCGGCCGTTGATTCGAGCGCCGTGATCAGCCCCGCCAGCCTTTCGACCTCGGCCATCTTCTCACCCAGCCGTTCGCGGTGGCGTTCACCGAGCAGGCTTTCGGCCCGCCGGGCGTGGGTGGTCGCACGTTCGGCGCCCTTGTGGACCTCGGCCAGGGCCTCGAGCCGTTTCGATTCGGGGCCTTCGGCCTTGGCCTGCCGCAGACCTTCCGCCGCGGTGGCCAGCCCGGCATCGACCTCGGAAAGCTCCTGGACCAGATGCTTGGCCCGTTCGGAAGCGCTCCCGCTCGAACCGAGGTCAAGGGTCAGCGGTGCCATCTCCAGCCGCAGCTCCTCGAGCCGCAGCCCGAGCCGGCGGCCCTGCTCGGCAATCCGCGAGGCGTCGATCGAAACCTTCTCGGAGCCGGAGCGAAGCCCGTTGAGGATGCCCCAGATCGCGGTTCGTTCCCGGTCCCGCTCCGCGAAGCGCTCCTCGGCCGCCCGGCGGCGCTCGGACACGGTCGAGAGTTCCTTCTCGAGCCCGTCGCGGACCTTGCGAGCCTTTTCGGCCTGGGCCTTCGCCTGCTCGAGCCGGGCCTCGCCGAAACGGAGTTCCTCGGCCACCAGGCGGCTTTTCAGTTCCAGTTCCTGACGCTCGATCCGGGCTCCGATCTCGGCCGAGTTGGCCTGCTGCTTGAGCGGCCTCAGTGCTTTGCGAGCCTCACGCTCGACATCGAGCGCGCGGTCGAGGTTGTCGCGGGTCGCCATCAACTTCAGCTCCGAGCGGCGACGTCGCTTGCGGAACTTGCCGAGCCCGGCCGCCTCCTCGATCAGCAGCCGCCGTTCACGCGGCTTCGAGTGGACGATCGAATCGACCCGGCCCTGGCTGATGACCGAATGCATCTCCTTGCCGAGGTTGGCATCGGAAAGCAGTTCGACGATGTCGGAGAGCCGGCAACGGGCCCCGTTCATCCAGTAGCCGCCGTCACCGTCGCGGTCGAGCCGGCGGGTGATCGAGATCTCCGCGAAATCCTCACCGAGATGCCCCTCCGAGTTGTCGATCACCACCTCGACCTCGGCCTCGGAACGGGCGCCGACGTTCTTGCCGCCGACCGAGATCACGTCCTGCATCGAGGTGCCACGGATCGCTCCGGGGCTCTGCTCGCCCAGCGCCCAGAGCACGGCATCGGTGATGTTCGACTTGCCGGAGCCGTTCGGCCCGACGATCACGCTGACCCCGGGCGAGAAGGCCAACTCCGTCTTTTCCGGGAAGGACTTGAAGCCCTTCATCGTGACTGAGCGCAGGTACATACGGCTTACAGATTGCCGGTTCCGCCGGACAGATGTTTGCCCGACCCGCAGCTCAGAAACCCCGCACCGGGACTGGGAAAAACCGTTTCTCGCAAAGTGCAGGGGGTTTCAGTCGCCGAGCCGGGCGAGAGCTACTTCGGCAGCCGCCTGCCCGGCCGCCTTCTTGCTTCGACCTTCGCCTCGGCCGATCTCTTCGTCGCGATAGATCACGGCAACCTCATAGGTGCGCTGATGGGCCGGTCCACGGGCCCCGATCACCTCGTAGGCAACGGTCTCGCCGCGGCGTGCCGCTTCCTCCTGAAGGGCCGATTTGAAGTCGGTCTGGTTTTCCCGCACCCGCGCAATCCGGGGCCCGAAGGCACCCACCACGGCAGCCGAGGTCAGGCCGAACCCGTAGTGGAGATAGCAGGCGCCGATCAGGGCCTCGGTGATCTCCGGCAACGGCCGCTCCCCTTCGAGCAGCAGCCGGGCCGGAGTCTGCTTGCCATCGGTCTGGCCCGGATCGGCTTCGAGGAGCATTTCCGGGATCCCGAGTTCCCGGCCGACCTCGGCGCAGGAAGCGCCACTGACCGTCTGGTTGAGGATCTTGGTCAAAGCGCCGGCGTTCAGGTCGGGCAGGCTCCCGTAGAGCTCGTCGGCGACCGAGAGCCCGAGCACGCTGTCGCCGAGCAGGGCCAGGCGCTCGTAGGAGTCGGTCCGCTCCTGGGTCCAGGAGGAATGGGTCAGGGCCGGAACCTTCAGCTCCTCCGGCAGGCCCGCGATCAGCTCGGTCAGGTCCGCTTCGGTCGCGGCGCCGTCACCGTCACGCTCCGCGGCGCGATCACGCGACCGCTTTAGCCACGACAAAGTCAACCGCGTCCCCGACGGTCTTGATCTCCGCGGCCTCCTGCTCGGAAACCGTGATCCCGTATTGGTCCTCGAGCTCCATCACGAGTTCATAGAGATCGAGCGAATCGGCGTCGAAATCTTCCTTGAACCGGGCGCCTTCCGTGATCTGGTCGGGGTTCAGTTCGAGTTCGGCGACCAGGTGGTTACGAACCAGGTCCATTACTTCGTCGCGATTCATTGCACCTTTCCTATCAGACAGAGTCGGTATCCGAGTCGATCGCGCCCCGGTTCGCGCCGACCCGGTGCAGCATCTCTTCGGTCAGTCCGGGTGCGTCGACGCGGGCCGCGCGGGCTGCGACCCGGATCGCGTTGGCGACCCCTTCCGGGCCGGAGGAACCGTGCCCGACCACCGCGGTCCGGCGCAGGCCGAGCAGGATCGCGCCGCCGGTCGTATCCGGGTGGAGGTCTTTCCTCAGGCCTCCCAGGGCCGGTTTCAGCATCAGCCCGCCGGCCGCTGCGAGCGGGTTCTTGCGGGCCGCGTCCGAGATCGCGCCGACCACGGTCTTGACCGTTCCTTCCAGCGCCTTCAGCACCACGTTGCCGGTGAAGCCGTCGGTCACGATCACATCCGCCACCCCGGCCGGCAGGTCGCGGCCCTCGACGTTGCCGATGAAGTCGAATTCTTCGGTGCCGGTCAGCGTGGCATTCGCCTCGACCACCTCTTCCTTGCCCTTGCCGGCTTCCTCACCGACCGAGAGCAGGCCGACCTGGGGGTGCTCGACCCCCATCACCGACTTCGAGAAGGCGGCGCCGAGCCAGGCGAACTGGACCAGGTGCTGGGCTCGCACGTCGAGGTTCGCCCCGACGTCGAGGAAGAGCGTGGTCCGGCCCGGCAAGGGAACCTGGGCGGCCAGGGCGGGTCGTTTGACGCCGCGCGAGCGTTTCAGGCCGAAGGTGGCGGCGGCCATGGTCGCCCCGGTCGAGCCGAGGCTGACCACCGCTTCGGAGTTGCCGGCCGAGACGTCGGCCACGGCCCGCACGATCGAGGCATCGGGACGCGAGCGGACCGAGGGGACGGGGTCGTCGTCGTTGGTGATCTGGTCGCTGGTGTCGATCACCTCGACCCCGTCCAGATCGGATACGTCGATCTCCGCAGCCGGGCCGAAGACCCTCAGGCCAATGCGATCGGAGGCAGCAAGCCGGATGCCCTCGACCAGAACGTCGAGGCCGTTTTCTATGCCCAGCCCGTCAAGCGCGACCGTGGTCCCGCTCAGATCCAAGAGCCGTGGCTAGGCGTCGGGGGCTACGGTGCCGAAGGGCTGCTCCTTGGGAGCGACGACCTCACGGCCCTTGTACTGGCCGCAGTTCGGGCAGACCCGATGCGGCAGGCGCGGGTGATGGCACTGCGGGCAGTGGTTGACGCGGGCCTTGGCGGCCTTGTGGGTGGCGCGCCGCTTGTCCCGGCGGGTGCGTGAGGTTCGTTTCTTCGGTACGGCCATAAGACGCAGCAGTCTAGAGGATTTACTGGAGGTCGCGCAGCTTGGCCCAGCGTGGATCCAGATTCTGGCCATGGTCGTGTGCGGCCGGGTCGGCCCCGTTCAGCGATTCGCCGCAGACCGGGCAAAGGCCGAGGCAGTCGGGCTGGCAGAGGATCTGCTCCGGCAGCGAAAGGATCAGCGCGTCATGGGTCCAAGCTGCCAGGTCGAGCGTGCCCTCCTCGACGTAAGGGCTGGTCAGTTCGGCCGCGCTCGACTCGTCTTCGTCATCGTCGTCCTCTTGGTGCCGGCTCGCGCCCTGGACCGGGATCGGCTCGACCGGCTGGTCCACCTCGCGCACGTCGACCGAGACCTGCGCGGTCGCGTCCTCGAGGCAGCGGAAGCAGGGGCCGCTCAGCCCGACCTCGAACCGGAGCCGCATCGCGTAGCCGGCGCTGGTCCGTGAGACGTCCAGGGAGAAGGAGGGTTCGGCCGGCACCGGCTCGTATTCCTGGCCGCCGAGCGTCACCTGGGCCGGGGTGACTTGGCCCTGGATCCGGGTGGCGTCACCGTAGGCCAGGCCGAGGGCATCGAGATCAACCTTTTCGATCAGCATTCCGTTCCAGCTTGACAGACGTTTACGATGGCCAGAATGACCAGCCCCGACGACTCCGGCTATCTCGACCTGGTTCGCGACCAGGTGCCGCTCTACGACGCGCTGCAGGACGCCGCAGTGGCGGCGATCCCCTTCCAGCCGTCGACCGTGCTCGAGCTGGGAATCGGGACCGGCGAAACGGCCTCTCGCCTGCTCAGGCGCTTCCCCGCAGCGGAGATCACCGGCCTCGATTCGGACCCGGACATGCTGTTCAAGGCCCGTGAGGTCGTCCATGAGGTAAGCCTGGCCCGGATCGAGGATCCCCTGCCGGACGGTCCCTGGGATCTGGTCCTCTCGGTGCTCACCGTCCATCGGCTCACCGACGAGCAGAAGCAGTCACTCTTTCGCCGGGTCAGGGAGCAGTCGAAAGCCCTGGTCATCGGGGATTTCGTCTCCCTAGGGGGAGATCGCGGCAAGACTCAGGTTCCCGGCCAGGCCTACCCGGACACGGCCGAAGAACTCGCCGGATGGTGCGACGGCGAGATCGTCTGGAGCGAAGACGACCTGGTCGTAATCGTCGCCGATTACCGGGCTTAACTGCAGTCGGCGAGCTTCGCTCCGCCTCCAAGTAGAACCCGCCGGCCCACAGAAACCAAGAATGGATGGGCCGGCTCCGCTCTCGGCGGCACCGACTCTCCGACTACTTATTCCTCTATTTCTTCCAAAGGTTCGTCGCGGCCGGCGAGGCGGTCGCGGCCGCGCTGGACGGCGGCGGTGAACTTCTGGAGGTTGACCTCGAGCGTGTTGAGGATCTCGTCGGCGTAGTCTTCGGCGCCGAGGCGGATCTCCCGTTCGCGGGCCCTGGCGTCCTCGACGATCTCGTCGGCGGCGCGCTCGGCCTGCTTCGTGACTTCCTCGTCGGAAACCAACCGGGCCTGCTGTTCGCGGGCCTCGCGGACCACTCGCTCGGACTCGCGCTTCGCCTCTTCGAGCATCTCCTGACGCTCCTTGACGATCCAGCGGGCCTGCTTGATTTCCTCGGGGATCGTCGCCCGCATCTGGTCGAGCAGGTCGTAGATCTCCTCACGATCCACGCGCACCTGGTCGGTCAGCGGGACCGGCCGGGCATTGTGGACGAGGTCATCGAGCTTGTCTATTAGAACGAGGACATCCATGTGTGGAGGGAACCCTATGCGTCTCGGTCGATTTGCGGGGGATTTGTGGCCATGTGGTGAAGATTCTGCATGGAATCTTCCATTCCTCTAAGCGCCAACGATGACACTAGCTGCGACCCAGTCTATCCGCCAGTGCGGCTGCCACTTCGGGCGGAACCAGATCGCTGACGTCACCGTTGAAAGTGGCCATTTCCTTGACCCCGGTCGAGGAGAGGAAACTGTAGTCGGGACGGGCAAAAACGTAGATGCTTTCGACCTCAGGGTCGAGCTTGTAGTTGAGCTGGGCCATCTCGTTCTCGTACTCGAAATCGGAGATCGCACGCAGCCCCTTGACGATTGCGGTGGCACCGTGCTCGCGGGCGAACTCGACCAGCAGCGTGTAGAAGGCCTGGACTTCGACGTTGCCGAGGTGCTCGGTCGCGCCTTCGATGAAGGCGATCCGTTCCTCCGCGGTGAAGAGGGTCTTCTTCTTGCGGATCGGCTGGTTGACGACGCCGACCACGACCCGGTCGAAGGTACGGGAGGCGCGAGTGATGATGTCTAGGTGGCCGTTGGTGACCGGGTCGTAGCTACCGGGACAGACGGCGACTTTCTCGGTGTTCTGGTTCATTCAGGAGGTTTGTTGTCTTCGTTTGAGGGGGACGGAACCCGGTGGAATGTAACCACCGTGCGTCCGTAGCGTCGCTCCCGCACGGTTTCCAGGGAGGGAAATTCCAGCGGCTCGCGCCGGTCCGATTCGGCGATCACCCGGCCGCCGGGCGCCAAGACCCGGGCCAGCTCGCCGTCCAGACGCTCGGCGACCCTTTCGGCTTCGCGGTAGGGCGGGTCGAGGAAGACGAGGTCGAAGGCTCCCGCCGGTGCGCCCAGGATCCAGTCCGGGGCCTCGGCCCGGACCAGTTCGGCCTGCCCGGTGAGGCCGAGGTTGTGCACGTTGCCGAGGGCCGGCCGGGTGTCTCGGTCGACCAGGACGGCCGAGGCGGCCCCGCGGGAGAGCGACTCGATCCCGAGCGCCCCCGTCCCGCAGTAGAGGTCGGCCACGGCCATCCCCTCGACGCTTCCGAGGGCCGAGAAGATCGCCTCCCGCACCCGTTCCGAGGTCGGCCGCACCTTCCAGCCTTTCGGAGCCAGGAGCTGACGGCCGCCGAACCGGCCGGCGATCACCCTCATGGCACCTCCTCAGCCTCGCCTGACGCGCGGTCGACGCGGACCGAGGCGCCGAGAATCTCCAGTTCCGGGTCATCCATGGTCGAGAGATCCTGGCGGGCCGCCTCGAGCAGCTCGATGTCACGCGGCAGGGAAGCGACCCGAAAACGCGGCAGGCCATGCTGGCGGGTTCCGGCCACCTCTCCCTCACCGCGCATTTCCAGGTCCAGCTCGGCCAATCGGAAACCGTCGCTGGTCGAGGCCATCGCGCCCAGCCTTCGGGCCGCCCGGGCGCCGGAGCTCTCACTGAACAGGAAGCAGGTGCCGCCGTGGGCACCCCGGCCGATCCGGCCGCGGAGCTGATGCAGCTGGGAGAGGCCGAAACGGTCGGCGCCCTCGATCACCATGACGGTGGCGTTGGGCACGTCGATCCCGACCTCGATCACCGTGGTCGCGACCAGCACGTCGGTGCGGCCGTCGGCGAAGGCGGCCATCGCGATCTCCTTCTGGGCCGGTTTCATCTGGCCGTGGAGCAGCCCTACCTCGTATCCGGCCAGCTCGTTGGCGGCCAGTCGTTCCGCCTCGGCGGCCGCGGACCGGCCCTCGACCAGGGGCGATTCCTCGACCAGCGGGCAGACCACGAAGGCCTGGCGGCCATGGTCCAGTTCGGCCGTGAGCCGTTCGAATGCCGCCGCCCGGCCGGCGTCCGAGACGACCTCGGTGACGACCGGGCTGCGGCCGGCCGGGAGTTCCTTCAGGGTGGTCACGTTTAGGTCACCGTATGCGGTCAGGGCGAGCGTGCGCGGGATCGGGGTGGCTGACATGTGGAGCAGATGGGTGGCCTGCCCGGCCGGCGCCTTGCCGTCCAGGGCGGCCCGCTGCCGCACCCCGAAGCGGTGTTCCTCATCGACCACGGCCAGCCCCAGGCGTTGGAACCGGACCGGTTCCTCCAGCAGCGCATGGGTTCCGACCAGGATCCCGACCTCGCCGGAGGCCAGCCGACAGAGCAGATCTTTTCGTTCCGCCGCCGAGGTCGAGCCGGTCAGCAGGGCGACCTCCACCCCGCTCCCTTCCAGCAGCCCGGTCAGGGTGGCGAAGTGTTGGGTGGCCAGCACCTCGGTCGGCGCCATCATCGCCGCCTGGGCGCCGCTGCCGACCGCCGCCAGCATCGCATGGACCGCGACCACGGTTTTGCCGGAGCCGACCTCACCCATCAGCAGCCGTCCCATCGGCTCGGTCGAAGCGATCTCGGCGCCGATCCGTTCGATCGCCTTGGCCTGGTCCCCGGTCATCTCGAAGGGCAGGCCCCGCCGCCAGGCGGCGGCCAGCCCGGCTCCCTGGTCCAGAGCCGGCGCCGGCCCGGCGCCGCGGCGGTGTCGCAGGCGCCGGTCCCTGATCACCGCCTGGTTTTCGAGCAGTTCCTGATACGCGAGCCGCCGCAGCGCCTCGGCCGCCCTTTCCTCACCGGACGGGAAATGGGCTTCGCGAAACGAGGCGGTCAGGCCGGGCAGCCGTCGCCCGCGCAGCAGACGGGCAGGCAGCGGCTCCGGCAGCCCTGCGGCCAGCCGGCAGGCCTGGAAGGCCCAGCTTCGCCACCGACCCGGCCCGATCTCGCCTCCGGCCGAGTGGGCTGCCCGGGGTGAATCGTCGGCCAGGCCCGGCGCCTGGGACTCCCGGGCCTGCCAGCGGATTCCCGCCCCGGATCCGGCTTCGGCCACCGGTCCCTGGGTGGGTTCCGCTGCAGACACGACGAACCCGCCCTTCTCGAGCCGACCTTCGAGGTACCAGTGGCTTTCCGCGGTCAGCTTGTCGGCCATCCAGGGCTGGTTGAACCAGATTGCCTTGCGCGCCCCGGAGTCGTCGGCGACCCGGGCCTCGACCAGGCTGAACTTGCGGCGACGGGTGCGAACCTTGCGGGAGCGGATGATCCGGACCTCCACCCCGGTCGCCTCGCCCGGTTCTAGGTCGCCGAGCAGGCTGGTCCCGGGCCGCTGTCCGTAGGCCCGTGGCACCCGCCAGAGCAGGTCGCCGACCGTCTCCACCCCGGCCTCGGAGGCCTGCGCACCGAGCTTCGGCCCGACCCCGGCCAGCGTGGTCAAAGCCAAGTCGGGGATCCTCCGATCCGCCCAGTGGATGGCGGCGCACAGCAGTTCGTGCCGTTCGGGGCGGTCTTCGATTCCTCCGCCGAACCGGGGCGGCGGCAGGGCTGGCCCGGGGGCCGGCGTCACTGAGCGGCCAGCAGCCACCACCAGCTTGGCTGCCCGCCCTCGTGTAGTTCCAGTTCGACCCCGTTGGGGCTGTGGTCATCGATCTCGTCGAGCGGGATCGGTGCCCCGTCGCCGGCGATCACGGTGACCAGCTCGGCGTCCCCGGCCAATCGTTCGATCGTCGAGGCCAGGGCCGAACCGGCGCCGCCCCAGGCGACGATCTCGCCGTCGATGAAGCCGACCGCGTCACCGCGCCGGAACCGCCCTTGGGCGTCGTCGCGGGCGGCCGGCGCGATGCCGCCGACCGTGACGTCGGCCACCGCGCCCTTCAGTCGTTTGCGATTGGTGTCGAGGTCGGTCTCGCCGTTGAACTCGACCAGGGCGAGCAGTCCTTCCTGCTGGGTCCGGGTCGGCAGCACCTCGGCCCGCTTCTCGGACAGTTCGCAGGCCCGCTCGGCGGCCATGATCACATTCGACGAGTTAGGCAGGACCAGCACTTCCTCGACCGGGGCCGCCCGGATGCCGGCCAGGAGCTCGGCGGTCGAAGGGTTGAGGGTCTCGCCACCGGGCACGACGATCGCCCCCATCTCGGCGAAGAGCGACTCCAGCCCCGCCCCGCTGCCGACGGCGACCACCCCGGTCCGGTGGTCCGCGTTGACTCGGGCTTCCCGTTCGGCGATCTGCTTGCGCATGTCGGCGACGTCGAGGTTGGTCACCTCGCCGACCCCGGCGAAGATGTCCATCGCGGCTTCGGGGTCGTCGGTGTGGACGTGGACCTTCAGGGTCGCTTCGTCACCCACCACCAGCACCGAATCACCGAGCTCCTCCAGCTTCGGGATGAACTGGCGGGACTCGAGCCCGGCCCCGGAGACGATGAAGTTGGTGCAGTACTGGAAGCGGCTGTCCTCGTGCTGGGGATGAGTGATCTGGGCGGCCGAGTGGTGCTGGATCTCGGGCAGGTCGGCATCCTCGCCCCGCAGCGCGGCCAGTACCCCGGCCAGGATCAGGACGAGGCCGTAGCCGCCGGCGTCGACCACCCCGGACTGGGCCAGGACCTCGAGTTGCTCCGGGGTCCGTTCGACCGCGGCCTGGCCGTCGGCGATCGCCTGTTCGAGCACGTCGGCCAAGACCTGGTCCTGCTCGGCCGGCGATGCGTTCTGGGAAAGCCTCTGGCGTTCGGGCTCGATGTGGGCGAGCTGACGGGAAACCGAGTGGGCGATCTCGCGGAAGACGGTCAGCATCGTCCCCTCGGCCGGGTTCCGGACCGACGAGTAGGCGGCGTCGGCGGCCTTGGCGAAGGCGGAGGCGACCAGGACCGGGTCGACCAGCTCGCCCGGCCGGGAAGCGAGTTCCTCGGCGGCGCCGCGGACGATCTGGCTGAGGATCACGCCGCTGTTGCCACGAGCCCCCATCAGGGCGGCGCGGGCCAGGGCGGAGACCAGTTCGGTCCGGCCGATCTCGTCGAGCGACTGGCCGTTGTCGAGCCGGTCGAGCTCTTCCATCACCGCCTTCATGGTCATCGCCATGTTGTCCCCGGTGTCGCCGTCGGCAACGGGGAAAACGTTCAGGTCATTGACCTCCTGCCGACGCGCTTCAAGCGACCCGTAAGCAGCAGCAACGACCCGCTTGAATCTCTCGATACTCGGATCAGACACGACGGATGAGCCTACCGATCCGAACGGCGAAGCGGCAGCGGGTCGGATTTCCGGCATCGGCACCGGTTATCCGACCCACCGGCTTTCGGGACCGGTTCACGAGGCTGCTCAGGCTTGGGCGGGTGGATGTCAGGGGCCTCCAGGCGTTCGCTGCCGAGGAGACAGGCCGGAAATGGCCGCGATAGTACGCGGGTACGTGAGCTGCCGTTTCCGGCCGCCGACGAAGGCAGCGGAGGGCTGGTGGTTCCTGGCGCCGCCCGGGCTAAGCGGCTTTGGTGACTTTGTTCGCCTTGAGGCAGCGGGTGCAGATGAGGACGCGCTTCTTGGCGCCGTCTTCGAGGATGCGGACCTTCTGGAGGTTCGGGTCGAAGCGGCGCCGGGTGGCGACCATCGAGTGGCTTCGGGAGTTGCCGAAGCTGGGACCCTTACCGCAGTTGTGACATACGCGTGCCATGGGACGGAGCATCCTAGCCGATCCGGCCGGTTCGCGGCTTCCTCGCTGAACCGCGGCCGGAAGGCGGCTTGATCAGGCGGAAAGCTCCCGACGAATCTCGTTCATCCGCAGTACCGCGCGGGCCGCGTTGGCGCCGGAATCCCGCTTGCCGCCTCCCCCGGCCCGGGCCAGCGCCTGGTCCATGTTGTCGACCGTGAGCACGCCGAATCCGCAGGGGACGCCGGTCTCGAGCTGGACGTTCTGGATGCCGCGGGCGGCTTCGTTGCAGACGAAGTCGTAGTGGTCGGTCTCACCGCGGATCACCGCGCCGAGGCAGGCGACGCCGTCGTAACGGCCCGAAACGGCGGCGTAATGGGCCGCGAGCGGGAGCTCGAAGGCGCCGGGCACCTCGTAGACGTCGATGTCGTCCTCGGTGATGCCGTCCTTGGCGAACTCTTCTTTCGCGCCCTGGACCAGCCGGTCGGCGAGGTCGCCGTAGAAATTGCCGACTGCGATGGCAAACCGGCTGGTGAAGTCCGGTTCAGGCACGTTCGCCCTTCTCGCTGTCGTGGATCTGCTCGTCGAGGATCATCTCCTCGTCGAGGGCCAGGCCCTGGTGATGGAGGATGTGCCCCATCCGGTCCCGCTTGGTGCGCAGGTAACCCTCGTTGTGGGTGTTGGGCGGCGCCTCGATCTTGATCTGCTCGGTGACCTCCAGCCCGTGGCCTTCGAGGCCGATGATCTTCTTCGGGTTGTTGGTCAGGATCTTGATCTTGGTCAGGCCGAGGTCACGCAGGATCTGGGCGCCGATGCCGTAGTCGCGCAGGTCGGCGGGCAAGCCGAGCTTGAGGTTGGCGTCGACCGTGTCGAGGCCTTCTTCCTGGAGCTTGTAGGCGCGCAGCTTGTTCAGCAGCCCGATCCCGCGGCCTTCCTGGGAGAGGTAGAGCAGCACGCCGCGCCCTTCCTCCTCGATCATCGCCATCGCCGCGGCAAGCTGTTCGCCGCAGTCGCAGCGCATGCTGTGGAAGACATCACCGGTCAGGCATTCGGAGTGGACCCGGACCAGGGCCGGCTCACCGTTGTCGATCTCGCCCTTGACCATCGCGACGTGGTGCTTGTCGTCGACCAGGGAGCGGAAACCGACCGCCCGGAAATCACCGAAGCTGGTCGGCAGCGCGGTCGAGACGACCCGCTCGACCAGCTTCTCGTTCTCGCGCCGGTAGGCGATCAGGTCGGCGATGGTGACCATCTTCAGGCCATGCTTGGCGGCGTACCCGACCAGGTCGTCGATCCGGGCCATGGTGCCGTCCTCGTTCATCACCTCGCAGATCACGCCGGCCGGCGAGACCCCGGCCAGCCGGGCCAGGTCGACCGCGGCTTCGGTGTGGCCGGTGCGTTCGAGCACTCCCCCGTCCTTCGCCTTCAGCGGGAAGACGTGGCCGGGCACGACGATGTCGCGCGGGGTCGCGTTCGGGTCGATCGCGGTCTGGACCGTGTGGGCACGGTCGTGGGCGGAGATCCCGGTGGTCACGCCTTCGGCCGCCTCGATCGAAACGGTGAAGGCCGTTTCCAGCGGCGCCTCGTTCTTCGCGGTCATCAACTTGAGGCCGAGCTGGTCGCAGCGCTGCGCGGTCAGCGACAGGCAGACCAGGCCGCGGGCTTCCTTAGCCATGAAGTTGATCGCCTCGGGAGTCGCGAACTGGGCGGCCATGACCAGGTCGCCCTCGTTTTCGCGGTCTTCGTCGTCGGCGACGATGACCATGCGGCCGGCCCGGATTTCCTCCAGGGCCTCTTCGATCGTCGCGAACGGACTTTCCTGTGCCGCGCTCACGCCGCCGTGCTCTTCTTCGGTTGCCATGGTCCTTCCAAACTTTCTTTCCGGGTTTCTCAGCGGTCCGTGTGGCTTGCGGAACCTCGCACATATGGTGACACCATGCGCTCGACGTATTTGGCGACTACGTCACACTCGAGGTTGACGGTCGTCCCGAGCTCAAGATTGCCGAGGTTGGTGCGTTCCTGCGTTTCGGGGATCAGCGCCACTTCCGCCCAGTCCTCGGCGCAGTCGGCCACGGTCAGGCTGACCCCCTCGATCGTGATCGACCCTTGGGGGATCACGTAGCGGGCGAGCGCCTCCGGCAGCGAGATCCTGAGCCGCAGCGAGAAACCGTCCCCCTCGAGGCCGATCACCTCGGCGGTGCCGTCGACGTGGCCCTGGACGATGTGCCCGCCGAGCCGCTGGTCGGCCCGCAGCGCCAGCTCCAGGTTGACCGGGGTACCCGCTTCGAGACCACCCAGCGAGGTCAGGTCGAGGGTCTGCTTCATCGCGTCGGCCGTGAAGCCGCCGTCATCGACCGTGGTCGCGGTCAGGCAGCAGCCGTTGACCGCGATCGAGTCACCGAGCGCAATCTCGGAGGCCAGCTTCGTTCCGACCCGAATCCGGGCGCCGTCGGGGCCGAGTTCCACCGCTTCCACCCGGCCGAGATCCTGTACCAGTCCGGAGAACATCACCAAGTCCTGATCGTCGAAGACATGAGCACATCTTGCCCGACCCGGCTCGCCCGCAGCTCCGGGGCCCGGGTGGCACCCGCCATCAGTTCCGGCCCCGGCCCTTCGGTGGCCGGCCGGCCGCCCCCGAGAATCAGCGGTGCGACGAAGACCTCGACGCGGTCGACCTCCCCCGCGCCGACCGCCGCCCCGGCCAGTTTCGGGCCGCCCTCGAGCAGCATCGAGCCGATCCCTCTCTCGCCCAACTCCTCCAGGGCCAGCGAGAAGCGGGCTTCATGGTCCTCGCCCTCGATCGGGATGACCTGCGCTCCGGCTGCCTCCAGTTCCCTCACCTTCACTGGGTCCGCGTCGGACCCGGCGACGATCAGTACCGGTGCCTCGGAAACGTCCTCGAACAACGCCGCCCGGGGAGTGGTCAGGAGGCTCGAGTCGAATATGACGCGAGCCGGCTGACGGACCGGCGTGTCTTCGCCCAGTCGGGCGGTGAGACGAGGGTCGTCTGCGGCCATCGTCCCAGCCCCGACCGCGACCGCGTCCATCTCGGCCCGCCAGCGGTGGACCAGGGCGCGGCTCTTCTCGCCGGAGATCCATTTCGAATCCCCGGTCTGGGTGGCGACCTTGCCGTCCATGCTCATCGCCATCTTCAAGGTGACCAGGGGCTTGCCGGTCCGTGCCCGCTTGCGGAAGTCCTGGGTCAGGGCCAGCGCCTCGTCGGCCGGGAATCCCTCGGCCCAGCGCACCTTGACCCCCGCATTCTCCAGCCGGGACGGACCGATGCCGCGGGTCTTTTCGGTCGGGTCATCGGCCGCGATCACCACTTCGGCCACCCCGGCCTCGATCAGGCCGTCGGCGCAGGGCGGCTGGCTGCCGGTGTGGGCGCAGGGTTCCAGGGTCACGTAGATCGTGGCCCCGACCGGGTCGTTGCCGCGTCGGGACGCGTCGGCCAGCGCCTGCCGTTCGGCATGCAGTCCACCGTGGCGGTGGTGCCACCCTTCGCCGATCACCCGGCCGTCCTTGATCAGCACGGCGCCGACCGCTGGATTGGGACTGGTCCAGCCCAGCCCGCGTTCGGCCAGTTGGATGGCCCTTTGCCAGATCTCGGCCTCGGAGGTGGGTTGCTGGTCACTCATGGGAGAATCTTGACGGCTAATGAAGGTAATCATCCAGATCCCCTGCCTGAACGAGGAGCAGACCCTCCCCGCGACCCTGGCCGACCTCCCCCGCGAGATCACCGGCGTCGACGAGATCGAAACCCTCGTGATCGACGACGGCTCGACCGATCGTACGATCGAAGTGGCGCAGGAATGCGGGGTCGACCACATCGTCAAGCTGCCGAACAACCGTGGCCTGGCGACCGGCTTCCAGGCCGGGCTCGACGCCTGCCTCAAGCTCGGCGCCGACATCGTCGTCAACACCGACGCCGACAACCAGTACTCCGGCAGCGACATCCCGAAGCTGGTCGCCCCGATCCTCGACGGCGAGGCGGAGATGGTGGTCGGCGACCGCGAGGTAGCCGACATCGACCACTTCTCCCCGGCCAAGAAGGTGCTGCAGAAGTTCGGCAGCTGGGTCGTCCGCCGGCTTTCCGACACCGAAGTGACCGACGCGACTTCCGGCTTCCGGGCCTACAACCGCGAGGCCGCCCTACAGCTCTTGGTGGTCGACAGCTTCACCTACACCCTGGAAAGCCTGATCCAGGCCGGCAAGGGAAGCGTCGCGGTCGGCGAGGTCCGGATCTCGACCAATCCGAAGACCCGTGAGTCGCGACTCTTCGGCTCGACCTCCACCTACGTGCGCCGCAACGGACTGGCCATCCTGCGGATCTACACCCGCTACGAACCGCTCAAGGTCTTCTCCTTCCTCGGCCTGATCGCCGCCGTTGCCGCGCTCGCCGCCTGGATGCCCTTCCTCGTCGACTGGATCGTGAACGGCGACCGGGACGGCCACATCCAGTCCTTGCTGCTCGGCGCGGTGCTGTTCATCGTCTCGATCCAGCTCTTCGCGCTCGGCATCATCGGCGACCTTCTCGCCGGGCAGCGGGTCATGACCCAGCGCGTCTATGAAAGGGTGCGCCGGATCGAGCTTGAACTCGACGTCGAGCCGAGCCACCGCCTCGACCCGCCCCGGGATCGAAGCACCGTCTGAATTCCCCTGCCCGTAACTCCTTGCCCAAGCCCCCAGAAAAAGCTGCCGGATCAAGCACCCGCGACTACGGGAGGACGGCCGGGTTCCTGACCATCGGGGTCGGGCTGACCGGCATCTTCACCTACGCGTACTTCCTGATCGCCTCCCACGACCTGAACGAGGACGCCTACGGCGAGATCGCCTTCCTCTGGTCGGCGGTCTTCATCACCGTCTCGACCCTCTACCGGCCGATCGACCAGCTGCTCTCCCGCCACATCTCGGAGCACATCGAACGGGGCGAGACCGACGTCGGCCCGGTCCGCGTCGCGGCCAAGATCCAGGGCTGCCTGGCGGTCGGCTTCGCGGTCATCGCCCTGATCCTCAAGCAGCCGCTGGAGAACCTGCTCTACGGGAACTCCACGCTTTACTGGGTCTTCTTCTCGGCGGTTCTCTTCTACGCCGCCAGTTACTTCGCCCGCGGCTACCTGGCCGGCCACCAGCAGTTCGGTCTCTTCACCACCCTGATCCTCTCCGAGTCGGTCTTCCGCACCCTGTTTGCCGCCCTGGTCGCCTTCGGCCTGCTCAGCGGCCAGTCGATGGTCGCGATGGGCATCGTCGCGGCCCCTCTGCTCAGCCTGCTGGTGGTGCCGATCGCGATCACCCGCCGCAGCCGCCGCGAGGCCGAGGAACGGGCTGCCTACGCGGCGGCCCACGGCGAAGGCCAGGAGGATCTCGCGGCCGAGGAGGAAGAGGCCCGCGAGGAGTTCTCGCTGGCCCACGGGGCCGGTTTCGTCGGCTCGATCTTCCTGATCATGTTCAGTGAGCAGGTCTTCCTCAACGCCGGCCCGCTGGTGATCGGGATCGTCAAGGGCTCTGCCGCGACGGGGTTCATCTTCAACGTGCTGATGATCGCCCGGGCGCCGCTGCAGCTCTTCCAGGCGGTCTCGACCTCGATCCTGCCCCACCTGACCGCGCTCCACAGCAGCGAAGACCCGGACTCGGAGCACCAGTTCCACCGCTCGGTGCGGATGGTGCTGGCGGGCATCCTCGCCTTCACGGCGCTGACCGCGGTCGTGGTCGTCCTCGCCGGCCCGAAACTGATGCAGATCGCCTTCGGCGCCGACCACACCTATGACCGGCTCGGCCTGCTGCTGGTCACCGCCGGCATGGGCCTCTACCTGTCCACGGTCACCGTCAACCAGGCCTGTGTCGCCCAGGGACAGGCCCGGCGAGCCTCGATCCGCTGGATCTCCTGCGCCATCTTCTTCATCGTCTGGACCGTCGTCCCGTTCATCGACGACGGCAACCTGCGGGTCGAGCTCGGCTTCGCGCTGACCGCCTTCCTGCTGCTTTCGCTGCTGACCTACATCTACTTCCGCCCCAGGGGCATCGACGAGGACATCCCAGTCAAGGGCTCAAGCGAGGCGATCGAAGCCCGGCTCGCCGGCCTCGAAGACACCTCCACTTAGGCGCCATGCGCCGAGGTTGAAGTTATTCGCCCTATTCGCGAATAACTTCAATCTCGGTGAATTCAGGTGCCGGATTCGGCGGCGGCGTGGATGTCCCGGTAGGCCTGAGCGGGGTCATCCGAGCCGAAGATCGCCGAGCCGGCGACCATCAGGGTCGCCCCGGCCGCGGCCATCGGGCCGGCGGTCTTGGTGCCGATGCCGCCGTCGACCTCGATCAGGACGTCTTCCCCGAGCAGAGAACGCATCCGCCTGACCTTGTCGGGCGAGGTCTCGATGAAGGGCTGGCCGCCCCAGCCCGGGTTGACGGTCATGACCAGCACCTCGTCGACCATGCCCTCCAGCTCGGAAAGCGCTTCGACCGGGGTGCCCGGGTTGATCGCGACGCCGGCCAGGCAGCCGAGCTCGCGGACCCTGTGGCAGCAGCGGTGCGCATGCGGGGTCGCTTCCTCGTGGAAGATGATCGAGTCCGCCCCGGCTTTCGCGAAGTCCTCGAACTGACGGTCCGGATCCTCGATCATCAGGTGTACGTCGACCACCCCGCCCGCGTCGTGGACCTGGTCGGCGATGCCGGAAAGGACCAGCGGGCCGATCGTGATCGGCGGGACGAACTGGCCGTCCATGACGTCGAAGTGGATGACCTTCGCACCGGCGTCCATGACCTCGGCGATCTGGGCACCGAGCCGGCCGAAGTCGGCGGAGAGGATCGAGGGAGCGATGCGGATGCCCTGGAAGGCTTCGGGCACGAGAGTTTCGGCGGTGCGGGGCTGGTCGGTCATCCGGTTTCTTGGGGTCGGGGTTCAGATCGGCTGGAGCATCGAGGCGCCACAACTCTGGCAGCTCATGTCCTCGGTGGTGCTCATTCTGGCGATCGTCTGGTGTTCCCCGCAGTTCGGGCATTGCGAGACGAGCTCGTAGCGCGAAAGGCAGTACACGCAACGGAACCTTCCGGGGAGCTGGGTCGGCCTGAGCCACGGCTCGCCGCAGCCCGGACAAGGAGGACGGCGGTCGGTGGCCTTCTCTTGCTCGGTCGCCATTGGTCGATTATCCCGAACCGGTCGGAAGTCCTTACGGGGGTTAACCCGACAATCAGGCCCCTAGGCCGTGAAGCGGGCGATGAAGAAGCCCGTCGTGCGCTCGCGATCCGGCATCAGCTGGAGGAATCTGGAGTCATGCGGGTCGGCCAGGCCAGGCGAGCGGCCGCCGAGATCTTCGATCGTCAGGCCGTGGCGTTCGGCCAGGGCGAGCGCTTGGTCGCTGTTCTCACGCTTCGAGATCGTGCAGGTCGAGTAGACCAGGCTGCCGCCCTCGCCGACGAAGTCGGCGGCCCGGTCGAGGATCTCGCCCTGCAGTTCGGCCACCCGCTCGATCAAGGCCGGGTTCTTGCGCCAGCGGGCATCCGGGCGGGACGAGAGGGCGCCGAGGTCGGAGCAGGGCGCGTCGACGAGGATCCGGTCGAAGCCGCTCAAGATCTCGCTCTCGCGGGCGTCGGCTTCGACCACCAGGCCGTGGTGGAAGCCGAGGCGCTCCAGCTGGATGGCGACGTCTTCGGCCCGGGACTCGACCGGCTCGATCGAGACCATGTTGCCCATCCGCCCCACCCGCGCGGCGATCTGGCCGGTCTTGATCCCGGGACCGGCGCAGAGGTCGAGGATCCTCTCTTCCGGCAGCGGGTCCAGCACTTCGACCACGGCCGCCGAGCCGCGCGACTGGGAAACGACCAGGCCCTGCTCGGCCGCCGCCTCGATCGTCGCCAGGCTGCCCCGGGCGATCAGCAGCTCGGCCGGGGCCAGCGGCCAGGGCCCTTCGGCCGGGGCGAGTTCCAGGTCCGGTCCGGAGAAGCGCTCGATCGCTTCCTCGACCGTGATCCGGGCCGTATTGACCCGGACCGCCCGTTCCGAAGGCTGGTTGGCCGCGGCCATCAGCGCGCGGGCGCGTTCGGGGCCGAGCTCCTCCCACCAGAGCTGGGCCAGCCACTGGGGGCAGGAATGGGCGATCGCCGCTTTTTCCGGGGTCGAGTCGTCGGCCAGCTTCTCGACCAGTTGCTCCTTTTCGCGCAGGGTGCGTCGCAGCAGGGCGTTGGCGAAGCCGGCCGCGTGGTCCGCCCCGGCCTGCCGGACCAGGCTCACTGCCTGGTCGACCGCGGCGTGGTCGGCGGTGCCGTCCGAGAAGAGCAGTTCGAAGATGCCGAGCCGCAGCGCCGCGGCCACCGCGGGATCGGGGCGCCGCGCCTTCTGCTTCATGAAGGAGGCAACGACCCAGTCCGTGGTGCCGCGACGCTGGACGGCACCGTAGGCGAGCCGCTGGGCCTGGGCCCGGACCCGCCCGTCGAGGTCTCGGGAGGCGATCTCTTCGCGGAAGGCGGCCTCGGTGTGTTCGTCCCGCTCGAAGGTGCGGCGGAGGACGGCGTAAGCCACCTCACGCTCGGGCGTGACCCTGCTCACGGCAGGCCGTGTCCCCTGAGCCAGGCGTCGCCGTCCATCTCCTTCTTGCCGGGCGGCTGGACCCGGTCGAGCCGGAGCGCACCCTCACCGCAGCCGAGCACCGGCCAGCCCTCCTGGTCGGCGAACTCGCCTTCGGCCGGGCCTGAATCGAGCACCGTCGTGCCCCGGATCCCCAGCCGCTCGTCGCCATCCAACGGCAGCCAGGCGCCGATGTGCGGGGTGAGCCCGCGGATCTGGTCGTGGACCTGGCGGGCGGTTCGGGCCGGATCGACCTGGCGGTCCTCGCCGGTGATCTTCTCGGCGTAGGTGAGCCCATCCTCGCCCTGCTGCTGCCAGGTGATCTCGTCGCGCCGGGCCGCGGCCAGGCCTTCGACCAGCAGCCGACCGCCGATCTCTGCCAGCCGGGCGGAAACGGAACCGAAGTCCTCATCCGGACCGATCGCCGTCTCCTCCCGCAGGGCCACCGGCCCGGAATCGAGCCCGGCGACCAGTCGCATCACGCAGACCCCGGTCTCGGGGTCACCCGCCATGATCGCCCGCTCGATCGGGGCCGCGCCGCGCCAGCGCGGGAGCAGCGAGGGATGGACGTTCAGCATCGGCAGTTCGGAGAGCAGCGGCTCCTTGACCAGCTGGCCGAAGGCGCAGATCGAGGCCCACTCGCCGCCGGCCGCCAGGATCCTGGCCCGGTCCTCTTCGTCGTTGACGTTGCCCGATTTGAGCACCGGGACGCCGAGTTCCTCCGCCTTCAGGGCGACCGGTGAAGCCTGTTCCTTCCTGCCCCGGCCGCGCCTCTGATCCGGCAGCGTGACGACCAGCTCCGGTCGCTGGTCGGAGGCGGCGAGGATCTCGAGCACGACTCCCGCGAAATCCGAGGTACCGAGAAAAACTCCACTCATCGCGGCTTGGTCAGTCTTCTTCGTGGGGGGAGAAGCTTTCACCCCGGCGGAGTGCCTTCATCGCGCCCTTGCGCTGCTTTTTCTCGGTCCGGTCGAGGATCAGGATGCCGTCGAGGTGGTCGATCTCGTGCTGGAGCACGCGCGCTTCGTGGCCGGAGGCCTCGATCAGCACCTCGGCCCCAGTCCGGTCCTGGCCCCGCACCCGGGCGTAGAGCGGACGGTCCACCTCGACCACCACCCGGGGAATGCTGAGGCAGCCCTCCGAGGCGACCTCGGTTTCCTCGGAGAGCCACTCGATCTCCGGGTTGACCAGCTCCTGCGGGACCGCGTCGGCGTTGGTCTGGAAGACCAGCAGGCGGCGCAGCTTGCCGACCTGGGTCGCGGCCAGCCCGACCCCGAGCCCGTCGTTCATCAACTCGACCATGCGCTCGATCTCGTCGGAGAGCGCCTGGTCGAACTCGGTCACCGCGGAGGCTTTGCTCTTCAGCACCGGGTCGCCGTACTGGACGATCTGGGCCAGCGCCGCCTCCCTCTTGCGCAGGGTCTCTTCGTCAAATCGCTGGACCGGCTGCTCGCCGCCCTCGGGTTCGACCTCGACTTCCGCCGCGTCCCCGGCCAGCGCCTCTTCGGCCCGCTCCATGCCCTCGGCATAGGCGGCCGCTTCTTCGCTCAGCGTGGCTGTTTCTTCCTCGGAAGCCATCGATCCCGAGTCTACCGACGCCCACTCCAAGGCCCAGAGGTGGATGCTGCTCATCGTGCCCGGCTACTGAGGGTCGACGTCGATCGCCAGGGTGATCTTGTTCAGGGAGCGGTCGGCGAGCAGGTTCTCGATCGTTCGGTGGACCGCCTCGATCGAATCGGCCCGGGTGGTCGAGCGGACCAGCAGGCGGCGGCGGTAACGGTTTCGGGCCCGGAACATCGGGGCCGGGCCGAGCAGCTCGGCCCCGGCCGGCAGCGCCTGGTCGAGCCGGGCAGCGACCAGGTTGGCGGCCCGTTCGACCTCCGGTTCTGCCTCGGCTGCGAGCTGGATCCGGATCAGGTGGGAGAAGGGCGGATAGCCGAGCTCGCGTCGCCGCTCCAGCTCCCCGGCTAGGAACCCGGCCGAATCGTGGGTCGCCGCGTGGCTGATCGAGGGGTTGCCGGGGGCCAGGGTCTGCACGATCACCCTTCCCCCGGCCCGGCTGCGGCCGCTGCGGCCGGCCAGCTGCGTGACCAGCGAGAAGGTGCGTTCCTCGGCCCGGAAGTCCGGGAAACGCAGGGTGGCGTCGGCGTCGAGGATGGCGGCCAGGGTGACTTCGGGGAAGTCATGGCCCTTGGCGACCATCTGGGTGCCGACCAGGATCGCGCTCGATTCCCGGTCGAAGGCGGAGAGGATCCGGGCGTGGCCACCCGGCCCGGCGCTGGTGTCCGCGTCGAGGCGGAAGACCGGCATCGGGGCCAGTTCCTCAGCCAGCAGCCGTTCGATCCGCTGGGTACCGGCCCCGGTCTGGGAAAGGGTGGTGCCGCCGCATTCGGGGCAGCGCCGCGGCAGCGGCTCGGCGTGGTTGCAGTGATGGCAGATCAACTGGTCCGATTCGCGGTGGACGATCAGCGAGACGTCGCAGTTGGGGCAGCCCCAGTGATGGCCGCAGGTCCGGCAGGTGAGCCAGGGCGCGAACCCGCGCCGGTTGATCATCACGATCGCCTTCTCGCCCTTGTTGCGGACCTCGGCCAGGGCTTCCCAGGTCCGTCGGTGGATCGGCCCCTGCCGGGGGTCGGCCTCGCGCATGTCGACCAGCTCGACCGGCGGCATGCCCTGGCCGTCGACCCGGGCCGGCAGGTCGATCCGCTCCAGCCGCTCCCAGCTTTCCGGCCGTGGCGTGGCCGTGCCGAGGACCAGCAGCGAACCGGTCGCCAGCGCCCGCCTCCGGGCCACCTCGCGGGCGTCATACCGAGGGTCGCCCTCCTGCTTGTAGGAGGGGTCGTGCTCTTCGTCGATCACGATCAAGCCGAGGTTCTCGAGCGGGGCGAAGACGGCGCTCCGCGGCCCGACGCAGACCGTCGCCTCGCCGCTCTTCAATCGCTGCCACTCGTCGAAGCGCTGGCCGGCGGTGAGCGCCGAGTGGAGTACCGCGACCCGGTCACCGAGCCGGGCCTGGAACCGCCCCACCGCCTGCGGGGTCAGGCCGATCTCCGGCACCAGCACGATCGCGGTCTCGCCCCGGGCCAGCACCGCTTCGACCACCGCGAGGTAGACCTCGGTCTTGCCGGACCCGGTCACCCCGGCCAACAGGACCCCCTCACCGGAGCGGGGGTCGTCGAGCCGCCCGACCAGGCCGGTGACCGCGGCCTGCTGCGCTTCGGTCAGGTTCGGCGCCTGGGCGGCCGCCGCGCCGACCCCGGCTCCGTCGGGCCGTCTCCTCACGTTGACCTGCCGCCGCTCGATCAAGCCCCGGTCCTCGAGCCGTTTCAGGGTGCTCGAGTCGATTCCCGCCCGGGCTGCCAGTTGGCGGCCGGTCAGGTCGCCCTCGAGCAGCTGCTGAAGCGCCAGCTCCTGTTTGGCTCCGAGCCGGGCGCCGCCTTCGAGCGCCTCACGGCCGGCGGCGGTGATCGAGCTCAGCTTCTCGATCCGGAAGCGGGTGCGCTCGCCGCCGGTGCCGGTCCCGGGCGGCAGGACCAGGCCGAGGCCGCGGGCCGGGGTCGAGCAGTACTCGGTCGCGATCCAGCGGCCCAGGTCGATCAGTTCCTCGGTGGTGCCGGTGCCCAGCACCCGGATCGGCTCAGCCAGCTTTTCGGGCGGGACCTCGGAAGTCTCGGCCAGCTCGACCACCACCCCGGTGATCCGCCGCCGGCCGAAGGGAACTTCGAGCACGGTGCCGACCGCGATCTCCCCCAGCCGTTCCGGAATCAGGTAGTCGAAGGGGCCCCGCAGAGCGCGGGCCGTCGTCAGCGGCTCGACCCTGGCGATGGACACCGGTTGAAGATACGCGGGTTTTCGGACGGGCGGCCTCGGCGTCGCCATCCTCAACACGGGTCCGCCCGGGTGGAATATGCTCGCGCCGTGGCCTTCACCCCCAGTCCCGGCGAACAGATCATCTTCCAGGGCCATCCCTCCTGGCGTTCGATCCTCGCCCTCTACTTGAAGGGACTGCTGATCGGCCTGATCGTCGCGGTGGTCGCCAAGCTGCTCGGCGAAGGCTTCTTCACCGTCTTCATCATCATCCTGGCCGCCCTCGGCATCTCGGTGCTGATCGGCTTCATCCGGCGGGTCGCGACCGTGTACACGATCACCAACCGGCGGTTGAACATCAAACGCGGCATCTTTGCCCGGGACATCCAGGAGACGCGGCTCGAGCGGGTCCAGAACGTGAACTACCGCCAGACGGTGTTCCAGCGGCTGCTCCAGGTCGGCGACGTCGATTTCGACACCGCCGCCTCGGACGCCGACAACCTTTTCATCTTCAACGGGGTCGCCAACCCGCAGGACGTCGTGACCCAGGTCGATCGGGCCACCTCGCTCGGCGCCAGTGGCTCGCATGGGCTCGGCGAGCCCAGCAGCAGCTACTAGGCCGGATCGTTTGCGCAAAGTCCGGCCTTGCCGGTCACTGATTGCGAGCCGTTTTTCGTAGGATGGCGGTCGTGACCGACTCCCTCGATTCCCAGACGCCCGAACTACGCGCAATCAACACGATCCGGACCCTTTCGATCGACGCGATCGACAAGGCCAACTCGGGCCATCCGGGGACGGCGATGGCCCTGGCCCCGCTGGCCTACAAGCTCTGGCAGGAGTACCTGCGCTACGACCCGGCCGACCCGCATTGGCCGAACCGCGACCGCTTCGTGCTTTCGGCCGGCCACGCCTCGATGCTGATCTACTCGGTCCTGCACCTGGCCGGGGTCAAGAAGGTCGACCACGACGGGACGATCGCCGATCGCCTCTCGGTCACGCTCGAGGACATCGAGAACTTCCGCCAGCTCGGCTCCACCACCCCGGGCCACCCCGAGTCCCACCTGACCACCGGCGTCGAGACCACCACCGGCCCGCTCGGCCAGGGCGTCGCCACCTCGGTCGGCATGGCGATCGCCGGCCTCTGGAAGCGCGCCGCCTACGGCGAGGAGCTCTTCGACTACGACGTCTACACGATCTGCGGTGACGGCGACCTGATGGAGGGCGTCTCCCAGGAGGCCGCCTCACTGGCCGGCCACCAGAAGCTGCACAACCTCTGCTGGATCTACGACTCGAACCGGATCACGATCGACGGCTCGACCGACCTGACCTTCACCGACGACACCGAGGCGCGTTTCGTCGCCAACGGCTGGAACGTCCATCACATCAACGACGCCAACGACCTCGACGAGATCGGTGCCGCCCTCGACAAGTTCAAGGCCGAGACCGAGAAGCCGACCTTCATCCTGATCCACAGCCACATCGGCTACGGCTCGCCGAACAAGGTCGACACGGCGGACGTCCACGGCAACCCGCTCGGGGCCGAGGAGACGAAGCTGACCAAGGAGGCTTACGGTTGGCCGACCGACGCCCACTTCCTGGTCCCCGATGGGGTCTACGAGACCTGGGCCGACGGGGTCGGCAAGCGTGGCGCCGAGCTCTCCGCCGCCTGGAAGGAGCGCTTCGACGCCGCCCCGGCCGACCGCCGGGAACTGATCGACACCATGCTCGGCGGTGGCCTGCCGGACGGTTGGGACGCCGACATCCCCAGCTTCGAGGCCGGCGAGCAGGTTGCGACCCGCTCCGCCTCGCAGAAGACCCTGCAGGCGATCGCGCCGAAGGTGCCGTGGCTGATCAGCGGCTCGGCCGACCTGACCGGTTCTGCGTCGAGCGGCCTGAAGGAGGATGTCGCCGGCGTCTTCGACCCGGAGAACCGCTCCGGCCACATGCTCCACCTCGGGGTGCGCGAGCACGAGTCGGCCGCCTCCTCCAACGGCATGGCGTTGAGTTCGCTTAGGCCCGTCTGGTCCACCTACCTGATCTTCTCCGACTACGCCCGGCCGGCGATCCGCCTCTCCGCCCTGATGGAGCAGCCGGTGGTCCACTGGCTGACCCATGACTCGATCGGGCTCGGCGAGGACGGCCCGACCCATCAGCCGGTCGAGCAGCTCGCCTCGCTACGAGCGATACCGAACCTGGACGTGATCCGGCCCGCCGACGCGGCCGAGGTGGCCGAGGCCTGGAAAGTGATCATGCCGAGGACGGACCACCCGACCGCCCTGGTGCTGACCCGCCAGAAGGTGCCGGTGATCGACCGCGGCAAGTACGCCGACGCCTCCGGCCTGGCCAAGGGCGGCTACGTCATCGCCGACTCCGAGGGCGAGCCGGAGCTGATCCTGATCGCCACCGGTTCCGAGGTCCACATCGCGCTCGAGGCCTACGAGACCCTGACCATCGAGGGCGTCAAGGCCCGGGTCGTCTCGCTGCCCTCCTGGCACATCTTCGAGAGCCAGGACGAGGCCTACCGCGAGTCGGTCCTGCCCTCGTCCGTCACCAAGCGGATCTCGATCGAGCAGGCCTCGACCTTCGGCTGGGAGCGTTACGTCGGCGAGGAAGGCGTGGCGATCGGCATGACCACCTTCGGTGCCTCCGCCCCGTTCAAGGACCTCCAGAAATACTTCGGCTTCACCCCTGACCGGATGGTCGAAGAAGCGAAGACGCTGCTCGGGAGCTGAGCCGTGAGTGAGCTCCGGGAGTCAGCAGCGTTCAAGACCCTCGAGAGCCACCACGCCGACATAGGTGAACTCCCCCTGAGGGATCTCTTCGCCGACGATCCCTCGCGCGGCACCGACCTGGTCGCCGAGGCCTGCGGGCTTTATTTCGACTACTCGAAGAACCGGATCAGCCGGGACACGGTCGGCCTGCTGGCCGAACTGGCCCGTGAGCGCCGCATGCCGGAGCGCCGGGACGCGATGTTCCGCGGCGAGCACATCAACGTCTCCGAGGACCGGGCGGTGCTCCACGTGGCGCTCCGGATGCCGCGCAGCCGTTCGCTGGTGGTCGACGGGGTCGACGTGGTCCGGGAGGTCCACGAGGTTCTCGACCGCATGGCCGCCTTCAGCGAGCAGGTCCGCTCCGGCGAGTGGAAGGGCCAGACCGGCAAGCCGATCAAGCGGGTCATCAACATCGGCATCGGCGGTTCCGACCTCGGGCCGGTGATGGCCTACGAGGCGCTCAAGGACTACTCGCGGCGCGACCTCGAGTTCCGCTTCGTCTCGAACGTGGACGGAACCGATTTCTACGAGGCGACGCTCGACGCCAACCCGGCCGAGACCCTTTTCATCGTCTCCTCGAAGACCTTCACCACCCTGGAGACCATGACCAACGCGGGCACCGCCCGGCAGTGGCTGCTGGACGGCCTCGGTGGCGACGAGTCGGCCATCGCAAAGCACTTCGTCGCAGTCTCGACCAACGCCGAGGGCGTCTCCGAGTTCGGGATCGACACCGAGAACATGTTCGGCTTCTGGGAGTGGGTCGGCGGCCGCTACTCGATGGATTCGGCGATCGGCCTCTCGACCATGCTGGCGATCGGCCCCGACCGCTTCACCGAGCTGCTCGACGGCTTCCACGCCATGGACGAGCATTTCCTCGAGACCGGGCTGGAAACCAACCTGCCGGCCCTCCACGGCCTGCTGACCGTCTGGTACCGGAACTTCTTCGGGGCCGAGACGCATGCCGTCTTCCCCTACAGCGAGTACCTGCATCGCTTCCCGGCCTACCTCCAGCAGCTGACCATGGAGTCGAACGGCAAAGGCGTCACCCTCGACGGAGCCCGAGTCGATTACGGCACCGGCGCGATCTTCTGGGGCGAGCCGGGAACCAACGGACAGCATTCCTTCTACCAGCTGGTCCACCAGGGAACCGAACTGATCCCGGCCGACTTCATCGGCTTCGACCACGCCCTCAACCCGCTCGGCAACCATCAGGACCTGCTGGTCTCGAACGTCTTCGCCCAGACCGAGGCGTTGGCCTTCGGCAAGACGGTCGAGCAGTTGAAGGCCGAAGGCGTGGAGGAACGGCTGATCCCCCACAAGACCTTCCTCGGCAACCGCCCGACCTCGACCATCATGGCCGACCGCCTCACCCCGAAGACCCTGGGCACGCTGGTCGCCTTCTACGAGCACTCGGTCTTCACCCAGGGCGCGATCTGGGGCATCGACTCCTTCGACCAGTGGGGCGTCGAGCTGGGCAAGGCGCTGGCCCAGAAGATCATCCCCGAACTGGAGTCGGAAGAACCGCCGCCGCTCGACCACGACAGCAGCACGGCCGAGC
>MKST01000003.1:80900-110621 GCA_001897355.1 Solirubrobacterales bacterium 67-14
CGATGAGCCGGCTGCCAACGGTGAAGTCGGAAAAGTTGGCAATAATTGCCAACTTTCCTTACTTCGATGGGATCCGGGTGTCCAGATGAGTCCGGCCCCGGCCGAGGCGCCGATCCGCGCCGTGATCTTCGATGTCGACGGCACCCTGCTCACCACCGGCGGGGCCGGCGCGGTCGCCTGGGACAAGGCCTTCCGGGAGGTCTTCGGCAAGTCGGTCGACATCGCCGAGGTGACCGAGTCCGGCATGACCGACCACGACGTCGCCTTCGCCGCGCTTCGCACCGTGCTCGATCGGGAACCGAGCCATCAGGACATCGAGGAGCTCACCCCGATCTACGTGCGGGAGCTTCCCGAGGCGGTCGCCAACTCGAAGGGCTACCGGATCGAACCCGGCATCGTCGAAACGCTGGAGCGCCTCGCCGCGGACAGCGTCCCGCTCGGCGTGACCACCGGCAACATCGAGCCGGCCGCGGAGATCAAGCTCGAGCGGGGCAACCTCAACCGCTTCTTCTCCTTCGGCGGCTACGGCTCGGATTCAGCCAACCGGGCCGACCTCACCCTGCACGCGGTCAAGCGCGGCATCGTCGCCTGCGCCACCGGCAGCTACCCGGGCGGACGCCCCCAGGTGCTCTCCAAGAACGACTTCATCGCGGTCGGCGACACCCCCCGCGACGTCGAAGCCGGCCACGAGGCGGGAATCCGAGTGGTCAGCGTCGCCACCGGCCTCTTCGACCTGGAGACGCTCACGGCGGCGGGCCCCGAATGGGCCCTACCCACGGTCGAAAACGGCTTCCCGGTTTAGCCGATTTCCTTACTGACCTTGAAGGCTTTGAACTTCGCCTTCGGGGCCTTGAACGAAGTGCTGCACTGCCCTTGAAAGCTGTTTGCCGACTGGATCAGTTTCGCCGTGACTTTCAGCCTTCCAGAGGGCAGGAGCTTTCCGGTGATCGCGCCGCCGCCATTGTCGTAGAACGGATTGCTCTTGGTCGGTTTGATCGTAAAGCCGTTCTTCGCATTCAGCGGTGTCGGACTCTTCGGGTGCACCTCAACGTGGACCGGGCCGGTCGTCGTCTTGTCCGGCATCAGCGTGCCGCCATAACCGATCGGCCAGCACTTGCCCCCTCCATCGAACTCGTAGTTGGAAACCAGCCAGACCGCGACGACTTTCCGGTTCCTGGTGAAGATCTGCACGGAGGTGTCGTCCTGCCAGATGCCCGGTTTGTTCTTGAAGACCTGAACATACGACCCCTCCTTGCCCAGCTTCAACTTCTTCGTCTTCGCAGTCGCCGGCCCGGACGAAAGCCCCACCGCCGCGACTAGGCCGAAAACCGTCGCCAGAACCAGAACCCGCAAACGACTGCCTGAGAACATCTCACCCCTCCAGCTTTAGAGAACTGGTCCGAGCATAAGCGATCTACCTGACCTTCTTCGTGATTCGGGCGGCCTTGCCGGCGCGTCCGGCCCTCGACCGGCCGACGACCGAGATCTTGACCCGATCGCCCTTGCGCATCTGCCCCACCCGGAGTTTGGTCCGGCTGGTCAGGAACTGGAGGTTCCTTCCGTCCGAGACCTTGATCCGGACCAGATAATCGCTCGCGCCGGCCGATTTCCGCCAGCGGATGGTCACCTTCGCCTTCTTGCGGCTCGCCTTCAGCCCTCTTGGCCGGGGCGGGCGGATCGGCCCGGGCGCACGGTAGCTGGCCACCTTCTTCTGCAGCCGAGGCAGGCCGTCCTCGTCGATCCGGGCGAAGACCGCTCGTTTGCCGGCCGCGCCGTCGGCCGCCCGGAAGCTGATCTTCCCCTTCGCCTTGGTGGTAGATCCGATCAGGCTGATGCCTTGGCCGACCCGCTCGAAGAACACCGTCTTGAGACCGGGGCGAGTGGTCGCCCGGTAGGTCAGGGTCCGCTTCCTTCCCTTGCCCCGTTTGACCTTCGCCTTCGCGGTCGGCGGCGCCAGGCTGCGCGCGAACTCGACCGAGGCGATCGCCGGGCCGGGCTGCGGCTCGATCGTCCAGCTGCCCCCCTCCGGGCTGGCAAGCCCGATCAGCGCCTCGTTTTCTCCGTTCACCTGGGTCACTGGTGCGTCCGATCCCTCTGTGGGCGGAACCGGTGTTAAGCGCTCGCCCGACGGGGAGATCAGCACCACCGACGGTGGCCCCCCTTCCCCAGCTATCCGCAGGCTCGCGCCGCGCAGCCCGGAGGGGATCGAGACGACGCGTTCACCGGCGCTCGCCGTAGCGTCGGCGAGCGGCGAGGACATCAGCTTGTAATCGCTCACGTCGCAGCTGAACGGTCCGATCAGCTTCGGGCTCTCGCCCCAATGCATGCGGAAACCGACCCGACCCAGGGCACAGCCACCGATTCCCTCGCTCGAGACCAGCCCCTGGAAGCCGGAGCAGATCACGAACGGATCCTCGCCGACGCATCCGTCGTAGCCGACCGAAGCCGAGAACAGGCCCTGCCTCGCGTTGAAGAACCCGGAGATCTCGTTGCTGGCCGTGATGATCCCGAGGTCGATCTCGCCCTTCGAGTAGTACGAGAAATATCCGTCCGCGTCGCCGTGGACCTTCGACTCCGAGATCGGGATCCCGGCCAGGCTGCCGTCACCGGTCAGTTCGACCGCGAAGGCCGGTTTGGTCAAGACGGTCAGTTTGCTGTCGAGCCCGACCAAATAGAGATCGGGAGCAATCGGCTGGAAACCGAACGTGGCACCGGCACTGATCACCAGCGGGTCGAGCTGCAGGTCGCCGGAGACGCTGTTCAGATAGACGTCGGTGAACAGCACGACTCCGGGGAATTTGACCGGGGTCACCTTCACGAAGCCGCGGTTGAAGGCACCGTCGCGGAACTCGATGCTGGCCTCGATGGTGACGCTGCCGACGATCACGGTGCCGCTGCCCGACCAGTTCGAGCCGCTGTTCCAGCTGATGTCGAGGTCCTTGAGGACGACCGGGCCCAGGGTCAGGGCTCCGACCTGGAAGCGCATCGAGGAGACTTCGAGGCCGGCATCGTTGCTGGCCTTGAGCACGGCGTTGCCGGTCAGCCCGCCGAAGAACCCGGGCAGCTTCAGCGAGATCGGGATCTCAACCGAATCCTTTCTGAGAATCACGTCGATGTCGCCCTGGACCGGGAAGCCGCTCAGGTCCACCGGGAACTTCGACGAGTCGAAGCTCACCAGCTTCGTGCCGTCGGCCCCGGAGGGAAGCCGTATGTGCAGCTCGCCGTGGAAGAGGACGATCGGGTCGCTTCCGTTCGCGATCTGGACCGTCACCCGGCCGGTCGTGTCAATCGTCTTCTCTCGGGTTCCGAGCAGGATCTTCACGCCGGCATCGGGGATGATCTCGAGCCCGTTCAAGCGGATCGGCCCCTCGGAGACCTTGGCCGCCTGGCCGGCCGCGCTGAGCAGGCAGCCTTCCTGGGTGAGCGCCTCGACCGCCCCGTAGGCGACCCGCTCGCAGGAGACCTGCGTGTCGGGGCTCGCCCCTCCCCCGGGCCGGCCGCCGAGCCCGGGGTTCCCGGTCAGCTGCTGGCGCCCGAACGGGGCGATCTCGACCGGGCCCGAGTAGACCGAGCTCCCGCCGTCGACGAAGGCCGTGAAGCCGCCGCCGTCCTCCGTTGCCGCGGTCTTCAGCTGGCCTATCTCGCTCCCGTCAGAGGACCTGGCCAGGAGCCGGGGTGAGGAGAAGCTGCTGCCGCCGCTGGAGCGTCGCTCGCGGATCGTGCTGCCCTGGCCGTGATCCCGCTGGACCCAGGCGAAGTGCACCGTCCCCGACGCGTCGACCGAGAGGTCGCGGGCCCCGATGTCTCCCTCCGGGGTCACCGTCACCGCCTTCTGCGGCTGGATGCCATCGAGCCGGCTGATCGTGAATGGCTCGTGGTATCCCGCCCGCCGGGTGAGGTACGCCTGACCACCGCCACTGGCGATCTTCGGTTCGGTGCCCGGAACCTGGTTCGTCGTCCAGTTGGCCGAGTCGTTCGGATCCCCGGTCCCGTTCCACTGCCGGATGAAGGTCTGGTCTTGCAGGTCGGCGAAGGCGGCGATCGGCCGGCTGTCCAGGGTCGCCAGGGAGCCGCTGTAGGCCCGGTCCGGTCCGTCCTCGCCCAGGTTGGCCTGCGTCCCCGAGTACTGGCCCGGCCGGATCGCCTGGAAGAAGGTGCCGCCGGTGCGGGTGTCGCTGATCGTGCCGATCCGCGGCGAGTCCGGTGGCCCGAAGACCTCGGCGTCCCCGGATGGGTCGTTGTCACCGACCAGCGCCGGCCCGCTGAAGGACTCGCCCCCGTTGTCGGAGATCCACATGTAGAGGTTGCTGTCCGAGGTTCCGAGCGGGGTGTCGACCACGTTCGGGTAGCGGTAGCTGAGGATCACCAGGTCGTCTCCGACCGCGAGGATCTTCGCCCCGGCGTTGTCGATGTTGTACTGCGGGCCCATCGGCTGGTCGGGGAACATCGTCCTGGTCGAGGCCGGGTTGTCGCAGGTGTTCGCGCCCCGCTTCATCCGGCAGTAGTGGACGAGGTCCGGACTGCCGTTGCCATCGCTGAGCCAGACGACATGAGCGGTCCCGGCCTCGTCGACCAGCAGGTCCGGCAGCCGGCCCGAGCCTCCCAGCGGGGAAGCGGGCAGCGGCTGGGCGATCTTCGTCTTCGGCGCCTTGCACTTGCCCCGGTAGCCAGGGGTCCGCACGATCGGCCCCTTCTTCGACGCGCGGCAAGACTTGTTCTTCTTGGTCGCCGCGCTCGACTGAGCGCTATCGGCCAGCCCTGCCAGGAGAAGGAGAGCGGCGATCAGGGGGAGCAACTGTCTGACCCGGACCAGACCCATGCTCCCAACCTATCCGCTCCGGGCAGCTCCCAACGAAAGTTCCGTTCCGGGCCCGGGCGGCGGAACGCTTAGAGGCCGGCGGCTTCCCGCAGCTGGTCGGCCCGGTCGGTGCGCTCCCAGGTGAAGTTCTCGTTGGAGCGGCCGAAATGGCCGTAGGCGGCGGTGTCCTTGTAGATCGGCCGGTGCAGGTCGAGGTACTGACGGAAGGCGCCCGGACGGAGGTCGAAGTTGTCGGCGATCAGCTGGGAGATCTCCCAGTCGCTCTTCTTCCCCGTCCCGTAGGTTTCGGCCATGATCGAGACCGGGCGGGCGACGCCGATCGCGTAGGCGACCTGGACCTCGCAGCGGTCGGCGAGGCCGGATGCGACCACGTTCTTGGCCGCGTACCGGGCCGCGTAGGCGGCGGAGCGGTCGACCTTCGAGGGATCCTTGCCCGAGAAGGCGCCACCGCCGTGGCGGGCGGCGCCACCGTAGGTGTCGACGATGATCTTGCGTCCGGTCAGGCCGGCGTCGCCGACCGGGCCGCCGATCACGAAGATCCCGGTCGGGTTGATCAGCAACGATTCGTAGAGGGAGTTCTCGTCGAGCAGGTCGCCGTATTCCTCGCTGAGCACCGGCAGGATCACGTTCTCCCAGAGGTCGGGACGGATCGTCTGCTCGTTGTCGATATCGGGGGCGTGCTGGGTCGAGATCAGCACCCGCTCCACGGCAACCGGCCTGCCGTCGGCATAGCGGACCGTGACCTGCGTCTTGCCGTCGGGCCGCAGATACGGCAGCGTGCCGTCCTTGCGGACCAGCGAAAGCCGTTCCGAAAGCCGGTGGGCGATCTGGATCGGCATCGGCATCAGGGCTTCGGTTTCGTTGGTCGCGTAGCCGAACATCATGCCCTGGTCACCGGCTCCGTCGAGGTCGAACTGGTCCGAAGAGCCGCCGGTCCGGGTCTCGATGCCGGTGTCCACGCCCTGGGCGATGTCGGGCGACTGCTTGTCCATCGAGACGAGGACCGAGATGTTGTTGCCGTCATAGCCGTACTCGCCCTTGTCGTAGCCGATCCCGCAGACCGTCTCACGGACCAGATCGGTGATGTCGATCTGGGCCGAGGTGCTCAGCTCGCCGGAGATGACCGCCATGCCGGTGTTGACCAGGGTTTCGCAGGCGACCCGGCTGTGGGGGTCCTGACTGAGGCAAGCGTCGAGGATCGTGTCCGAGATCTGGTCGGCGATCTTGTCAGGATGGCCTTCGGTGACGGACTCAGAGGTGAAGAGGTGTTCACCCTCGGCAAGCTTCAGCTGTGACATTCGGTCGGATTCTCCTTCGGATCATGCGCTCGGGACGGTAAAGGGCGCGTGAATGGTGAGGGGGAGCCTAGATGAATCCGTCGTCTCTCTCGTGCACGGTGTCGAAGCGATCGGATTTCGATCGATAGACCTTGACACATCAAGACTTAGATTTTATGATCGCACTAACTGAGACAACGGGTCCGCCACGGCCCGCACTTACCACGGAAAGGAGAAACGAATGGCACTGGTCAGATGGGAACCATCACGCGAGCTGGAAGCGTTTCAGACCGACATGAACCGCTTGTTCGACAGCTTCTTTCGGTCCGGTACGGACTCGACGGTACGGAAATGGGCACCGCCGACCGATCTCACCGAAGACGGCAAGGATCTCGTGTTGCGGATCGACCTGCCGGGCATGTCGGACGAGGACGTGACGGTCGAGGTGGATGGCAGCGTACTTACCGTCTCAGGCGAACGTAAGGACCACCGCGAAACGAAGGAGGGATCCGTTTTTCGCTTGGAGCGATCGTTCGGCAAGTTCAGTCGATCCTTCACCTTGCCAGAGGGAACCGAGCCCGATTCGATCAAGGGAGGACTCGAGAACGGCGTTCTGGAATTACGGATCCCGAAGCCGGCCGAGAAGCAACCCAAACGAGTCGTGATCGGAAGTCAGTCAGGAACCAAACCCGCAATCGAGGCAAGTTCGACCGAAACCTGAGGCAGATCGCTTCGGGAATCTGAGGGGGCCGCCCGGCGGCCCCCTTTCTTCAGCCTTCCCGGCCCTTGCGCGGGATGTAGTCGATCACGAGCGGTACCCCGTCGAGCGCCCATTGGTCACGCAGGCGGTTCTCGAGGTGGTAGGCCCAATCACGGACGATCAGCCGACGGTCATTCACCTGGACCGCAAACCGCGGCGGTGAGACGTCGGTCTGGGCTCCGTAGAGCAGTTTGAGGCGACGGCCACGGCGCGAGGGCGGCGGGGTCGTGGTCTGGACCTCGGAAAGGAAGCGGTTGAGTTGCGGGGTCGGGATTCGCTGGGCAGCCCGGTCGGCCAGAGCGACCGCGCGGGAGATCAGGCCGGCCACGTTGCGGCCCGACCTGGCCGAGCAGGTCACCACTTCCGGCCGCAGGCGCAACTTGCGGGCGACCCGGGCCCGGGTGTCGTCGATGTCGGTCTCGGTGATGTCCCACTTGTTCATCACGATCATGGTGGCGCAGCCGGCCTTCATCGCCACTTCGCCGACCTTCAGGTCCTCGGAGCGGACGCCTTCGTGGGCGTCGCAGACGATGATCGCCACGTCCGCCCGCTCGATCGCCCGTTCGGAGCGGAGCTGGGCGTAGTGGTCGACCGAGCCGGCCACCTTCGATTTGCGACGGAGCCCGGCCGTGTCGACCAGGGTGACCTTGCGGCCGTCGACTTCGATCTCGGTGTCGATCGTGTCACGGGTGGTTCCGGCCACCGGGGAGACGATCACCCGGTCGTCACCGAGGATGCGGTTGACCAGGGAGGACTTGCCGACGTTGGGCCGGCCGATCATCGCGATCCGCACCGAGTCCGACTCGTCGACGCGGGCCGGCCGATCCCCGAGCGCTTCGGTGATCCGGTCGAGCAGGTCGCCGGTCCCCAGCCCGTGGGTAGCCGAAACCGGGGTCGGGTCGCCGAGTCCGAGCGCGTGGAATTCGGCTGCCGCGAACTCGTCCTCGGGCCGGTCCGACTTGTTGACCGCGACGATCACGGGCACCGGTGAGGTGCGCAGCTCGCGGGCCAGGTCGGTATCCCCGGTACGCAGTCCTGCCTGGCCGTTGACGACCAGCACGACGACGTCCGCTTCGGCCATGCCGAGCCTGGCTTGGCGCTGGATGTCAGCCGCCATCTCCGATTCGTCGTCGAGGTCGATGCCGCCGGTATCGAGCAGGTCGAACTCGCGGCCGTTCCAGTCGCAGCGGACCCGCTTGCGGTCACGGGTCACCCCGGCCTCGGAGTGGACGACCGCCTCGCGGCCGCCGGCCAGGCGGTTGACCAGGGTCGACTTGCCGACGTTGGGGAAGCCGACGATGGCGACCGTCGGCACCGCGCCCGTTGACGCGGCACCCATGGCGGATGCTTCCATCAGGCCAGTCCCCGCTCGCGGGCGAGTCCGGCGATCTCGGCCACGACCTGGTCGGCGGTCATGCCGGTCGAGTCGATGGTGATCGCGTCATCCGCCGCGTAGAGCGCGCCGTGCTCGCGCTCGGAATCGCTCCGGTCGCGCTCCTGCTGGGCGGCCAGCACCTCGGCCACGTCCTGGCCGGTCTCGGCCGCGCGGCGTTCCGCCCGGGCTTCCGGCGATGCGGTCAGAAAGATCTTCAGGGGCGAATCCGGCGCGACCACGGTGCCGATGTCGCGGCCCTCGGTCACGTAGGGGCCGGTGGCGATCAGCCGCTGCTGCTCGGCCACCATCGCGGCCCGCACTCCGGGGTGGATCGAGACCTGCGAAGCCGCTTCGGTCACCTCGGGGGTGCGGATCTCGTCGGTGACCGGCACCCCATCGATCAGCACCTCGCCGTCTTCGAAGCCGATCTCGATCGATTCGGCGGTCGAGGTCGCCTCACCGGAGGCGGTCGGGTCGGCGCCCCACTCCAGGCAGGTCAAGGCCACGCAGCGGTACATCGCCCCGGAGTCGAGGTAGGTGAAGCCAAGCTCGGCCGCCACGCCCCGGGCCACCGTGGACTTGCCGGCCCCGGCCGGCCCGTCAATCGCTATGACCATGTCTGTCCGCCGTTCATCGACCGCCCATCCTATGGACCGGGCTAATACGATGGGCTGATGCGCGTCCAGACCCCCGGCCGGGGACCACTCTTTCCCGACCAGGGGCCACTTTCGGCCCGTATCAAGAGGCGTCTGATCGGCGGCACCGCCGAGATCCTCGGGTTCGTCCTGTTGACGGTGCTCTCCCCCCTGCTGATGCTGATCGGCTTCCTGATCGACACGGTGCTCTGGCTGAGGAACCGCCGGCCCTTCGTGACGATCCGGATGATCCCGGCGATCTGGTGGTTCCTCTTCGGTGAGATGAAGGCCTACCTGAAGCTGATCTACATCTACGTCACCACTGGTGGACCCTGGGGCCGGGGGTCGATTTCAAGGCGGCGTCAGATCTACCAATTGCGGATCTCCTGGGCTCGCAACCATCTGATCGCGATCAGGGTGCTCTTCGGCCTGAGGTTTGAACTCGAAGGCATGGAATGCACCGGACCTGGCCCGTACGTGCTGATGCCGCGCCACGTCAGCATCCTCGACAACCTGATCGGCGACGTCTTCATCGGCCACCCGCAGGGGATCGGGGTCAGATACGTGATCAAAGAGGAGATCCGGGCCCTGACCCCGATCGACATCGGCGGCCGCTGGATCCCGACCGTGTTCGTCAAGCGCGGTTCGCTCGATCCCGACACGGAGATCGCTGCCGTGAGAGCCCTGACCCACGACATGAGCCCGGGCGAGATCATGGCGATCTACCCGGAAGGCACCCGACCTACGCCTAAGAAGATCGCCCGCGCCCAGCAGGTGATCGCCGAGAAACAGCCGGAGATCGCGCCGCTGGCCGCCCGACTCGACCATCTGCTGCCGCCCCGCCTCGGCGGCCCGCTCGCGATTCTCGACGAAGCCAGCGCCGGCACCGACATCGTCTTCTGCGGCCACGTCGGCTTCGAGGGTCTGCGCACCGTGAAAGACGTCTGGGCCGGGGTGCTGGTACGCCGGCGGATCAAGATCCGCTTCTGGCGCTTCGAGGGATCGACCATCCCCGCCGACGAGGCGGCCCGCACCGAGTGGCTCTACGAGAAGTGGCAGATGATCGATGACTGGGTAGGCGCCGAGCTGGAGGCCCGCGGAGAGACCGACCTCAGGGCTGGAAACTGATGCCGTCGAGCGGGACGCAGGTGAGCGCGTTGCTCGTCACGCTGCCATCCGTGTCGACGTAGACACGGGCCCAGTCGCCGGTGTCGCAGTTGCGTGCCGGGAAGGCGAGCAAGTTCTGCGGGCGCAACCCCGGAGGCAGATAGACGGGCCCAAGGTCGGTGTAGGAGTTCGAGGTGGTCGCTTTAGCCACGCCCTGCAGGTAGACGACGCCGTTGGCGTCGGTGCGATAGCCGACGTCGGAATAGCCGCCGCCGTAGTTGGCCCAGTAGAAGTCGGTCCCGCTGCACAGGACGAAAGCGGTCTGGCAATCCGGCCCGGCCTCACCGGCCAGCTTGAGCGGGGAAGCCGCCAGGTTGGGCACGGTGCCGGCGGCCCCGGTCGCGCCGGCTGGGCCGACGCTCCCCGCGGCGCCCGGCTTCCCCTCGATGCCCCGGGCGGAGACCGTCAGCTTGCGCTTACCCCGACCGCATTTGCCATTCTTCGGCACGCTCACCGATCCGCCCGGCTTGGCAGCGCAGAGCGTCACCTTCTGGCTCGTTTGCTTCTTGGCGGCGAACGCGATCCCACCGACGGCGATGAGCGCTGCGGCGAGCAGGAAGGTGAGCGCACGCGGTTTCATGGGTGGAAGCTAATCCCGTCTAGTGAGTCCGGGCCGCAGCCCGAGGAGCTGAGAGTGACCGCGCCGTCGGCGGTGATCCGCACAGTCCTGGTGCCGCCGTACTGGTTGTCCATGTCGTCTACGCAGATGCCGATCGGGAACTCGCGGGTCCCGTCGGTGGGCGCGTAGGCGGTAGGCAGGTAGAAGATCGTCTCGCCTAACGACTCCCCGGCACAGCCGTTGTTGCAGGCCCAGTCGGTCAGGCCCTGGAGGTGGACGAAGCCGCTGCTGTCCTTGCGATAGCCGACCTTGGCGTAGGCGCCACCGACATTGTCGAACTTCTGCGCCTCGTAGGCGCAGAAGCTGCCCAGGTCGCTTGCGCAGGCGCCCGACGCACCGGCCGGCCGGACGAAATGCACCGGCTCCGGGGCCAGCGTCGCCGCCGAGGCGTCGGCACCGGCCACCCCGGTCGCTCCGGCCGGGCCGGGCTTGCCCGCCTTGCCCCGAGGGCCTTGTTTGGCGATCCTGATCTTGCGCTTCCCGTGGCCGCACTTGCCATTCTTCGCGACGGTCAACTTCCCGGCGTTCCCGGCGGCGCAGAAGGTGACGCTTCCCGAGCCGGAGCCACGACCGTCGGCCACCGTGACGATCGCCAGAGCCGCCAGCCCGGTCAGGGCCAGCCAAGCGAGCGGAGTGTCGAGCCGGCGCCAGCTCATGGGTAGAAGACCACGTTGGCGAGATCAACGCAGCCACCGTCGAACCTCGGTTTCACCGCTCCGTTGGGGAGCACGTCTACGTAGCTGATCGAGCCGGGGTTGTGGCAGGTGGTCTGGGGGATGTAGAAGCGATGGATCCCGTCGCTAGGGCGGTAGCCGGGCGGCAGGAAGAAGATCGCGCCGTGTGCATTGTCGTACTGGCTCGCGGCGCCGCTTCCCGATGCACTCGCGTTGCCCGCCAGGCGCACCCATCCGGCCGCGTCTTTGCGATAGGAGACGAAATCAAGCCCCGGGCTCCAGGTCCCGGTCGCGTCCGGGGTACCGCAGAAAGTGCCCGGATTAGCCGAGCAGTCGCCGACTGTCTCCGCGACTTCGTGTGCCGCCGGCTGGGTCGGCTCAAACGACTTGCCGGGCGGACCGACCTTCCCGGTCACGCCGCGCTCGCCCTTTGCCCCGGCCGGCCCTCTCTTACCGACTACGACCTTCTTCGTGCGTTTGCCGCATTTGCCCTTGGCACCGAGCAGCACCTTGCCGCTGCCCTTCTGGACGCAGAGCGTTACCGGTTTCGAACCACCGCCCCCGGCGGCGATCGCCACGCCGGCAAGCGCGACCAAAGCGATCCCTACGACTACGGCGGCTCGATACACACTCCGACATTAGCCGCCGCGCCGGTCGATGGCAATGGAGCAGCAACATACGATCGCCACGGCTGGCCTCGGATCAACTAATCGAGCAGTCGGGCCAGATCCTGCTGGAAGGTCGGGTAGCTGACTGCGGCGGCGTCCATGTTCTCGACCGTCACCCCTTCGGTGCTGGCGATTCCGGCGATCGCGCCGAGCATGGCGATGCGGTGGTCGCCGTGGGAGTCGACCTTGCCGCCCCTCAGGCCGCCGGTGCCGATGATCCGCATACCGTCCTCGCGGGCCTCGATGTTGGCGCCGAATCCGGCGAGCGCCCCGACGACGACCGCGATCCGGTCCGATTCCTTGGCCTTCAGCTCCTCGGCGTCGGCGATGATCGTCTCGCCTTCGGCGAAGCAGGCGGCCAGGGCGACGAGCGGCAGTTCGTCGATCGCCAGCGGGATCTCCGCCCCCTCGACCCGAGTGCCTGTCAACGGAGCCGAGCGGACCGTAATCCGGGCGATCGGCTCGCCCTCCGCCCCCTCCTGCGGCTCGATCTCGATCTCAGCGCCCATCCGTTCGAGGATGTCGATCATGCCGGTCCGGGTCGGGTTGACCCCGCAGCGGTCGATCACCACCTCCGAGCCGGGCACGATCGAGGCCGCCGCCAGGAAGAAGGCGGCCGAGGAGATGTCGGCCGGGACCTCGACCTCGTCCAGCTCGAGCGAGGCGCCAGGCCTGATCGTGACCCGGCCGGGCTCCCGAGTGATGTCGGCGCCGGCCGCCGCCAGCATGACCTCGGTGTGGTCGCGGGTCGCGACCGGTTCGATCACCGTGGTCGGCCCGTCTGCTTGAAGGCCGGCCAGCAGGATGCATGACTTGACCTGGGCCGAAGCGACCGGGAGCTCGTACTCGATCCCGCTCAGGCGGTGCCCGTCGATCCGGATCGGTGGGAAGCGGTCACCGGTCACTTCGATCTCGGCGCCCATCAGCCGCAAGGGGTCGGCGATCCGGTCGACCGGCCGCTTGCGGATCGAGGCGTCGCCGTTCATCCGCCAGAGCCCGCCGTCGCAGCCGGCCAGCCAGCCGGGCAGCAGCCGCATCAGCGTGCCGGCGTTGCCGACGTCGATCCGGCCCAGGCTGCGCGGGCCGGTCGGCCCGACCCCTTCGATCGTGAATTCTTCCGGCATCGCGTTGAGCGGTTCCGGGTTGACCATCGCCCCCAGCCCGGCAACCGCGCTCAAGGTAGAGCGGGTGTCGTCCGAGTCGAGGTAGTTGATCACCCGGGTCGGACCGTCGGCGATCGCGCCGATGATCGCCGCCCGGTGCGAGATCGATTTGTCGGCCGGCGGGATCAGGCTGCCACGGAGAGGGCCGGAAGGGCGGAAGGTGGCCCGCTCACCCTCGTCGAGGCCGACCTCGTGCCCGCTCACTGTTCCCCCTCCACCAGGGTGACGGAATGCCCCAGTCCGGCAATGCACTCTTCGGCCTTCTCGGCTTCCCCGCCGCCGACCACCCAGATCGAGATCGCGCCGGAGCTCATGTCGGGGGCCGGATCGAGCGACATGTCGGTGATGTTGACCCCGGCCCGACCCAGAGCCAGGGCGAGCTCGGCCAGGACGCCGGGCTGGTTCGGTACCAGCACCCGGAGCTCGTGGGTTGCCCCGCCCTCGCTCTCGGTCGCGGCCAGGGCGGCCCGGTCCTCGGCCACTGCCGCCTGCCAACCGGCGATCCGCTGCGGGTCGGCCGAGGCGATCACGTCCCGGGCCTCACTCAGTCCGGCGATCGACTCGTCGATCGCGGCCACGACCGCTTCGTGGTTGGTGGCGAATATCTCTCCCCAGATCGCCGGGTTCGAGCCCGCCACCCGGGTTCCGTCGCGGAGGCTCGGTCCGAAGGCACCGAGGCGCTCGCTTCCGGGCCGGCCCTGGACCGCCAGTTGGTTGGCGAAGACATGTGGCAGGTGGCTGACCACCGCCATCGCCTGGTCGTGTTCGGCCGCATCGATCGCGACCGGTTTGGCGCCGAGCGCCTTGACCAGTTTCTGTAGCCGGTCAAGCAGCACGCCCTCGGAGTCCGAGGTCGGGGTCAGGTACCAGCGAGCACCCTCGTAGAGGTCAGCCCGGGCGTTGGCGACCCCGGCGGTCTCGGCCCCGGCCAGCGGGTGGCCGCCGATGAAGCGCTGGTCCGAGCCGAGCGCCTCGACCAGTTCTTGCTTGGTCGAGCCGACGTCGGTCACCACGCAGCCCTCCGGGGCGGAGTCGAGCGCCCTCTGCCCCATCTCGACCAGGCCACCGACCGAGGCGCAGCAGACGACGACGTCGGCGTCCGCGCAAGCCTCCTCGATCGTGGCGGCCATCCGGTCGACCGCCCCGACCTCGAGGCATTCGGCGGCTCGCTCGGGCCGCCGAACCCAGCCGGTGACCTCGGCCAGGCCGCGCTCCCGGGCCGCGAGCCCGATCGAGCCCCCGATCAGCCCGACTCCGAGGACCACCAGTCTCATTTCAGCCGCCTCTGGGCCTCAGGCCCGCGAGATGGTCTTGCCGACCACGCCGGTGATCGTCTCCAGCTTGTTCGTCAGCTCCTGGAACTCGGAGGTGGGAACCTGCTGGGCGGCGTCGCAGATCGCTTTCTCGGGCTCGTTGTGGACCTCGATGATGATCCCGTCGGCACCGGACGCGGCAGCGGCGAGCGACATCGACTCGACCCAGTCACGACGACCGGGCGCATGGCTCGGATCGATGATCACCGGCAGGTGGGTCTGCTCCTTCAGGGCAGGCACGGCCAGCAGGTCGAGCGTGAAGCGGTAGGCGGTCTCGTAGGTGCGGATACCGCGCTCGCAGAGCATCACGTTCTCGTTGCCTTCCTTGAGGATGTACTCGGAGGCCATCAGCAGCTCTTCGATCGTCGCCGAGAGGCCACGTTTCAGCAGCACGGCCTTGCCCGACTTTCCGGCCTCGGAGAGGAGGGCGTAGTTCTGCATGTTCCGGGCGCCGATCTGGATCACGTCGGCCACCTCGACCACGTCGTCGATGTCCCGCAGGTCGAGCAGCTCGGTGACGATCGGCAGACCGGTCCGCTCGCGCGCTTCCTCCAGCAGGCGCAGGCCTTCCCGGCCGAGCCCCTGGAAGCTGTACGGAGAGGTGCGGGGCTTGTAGGCGCCGCCGCGCAGCATGGTCGCCCCCGCCGCCGCGACTGCATCAGCCGAATCGAGCATCTGGTCGCGGTTCTCGACCGTGCACGGGCCGGCCATCAGCGCGAAGTTCGTACCCCCGACTTTTCGCCCGCCGATCTCGAGGATCGAGTCCGCCCCCTGTTTGGTTTCCCTCGAAGCGAGCTTGTAGGGCTTCGAGATCGGGGTCACGTGGTCGACGCCCGGGCTCCCTTCAAGACCCAGGTCGGCGACCTTGCCGCGATCGCCGATCGCCCCGATCACCGTGAGGAGCTCTCCCTCGGAGATGTGCGCGGAGCAACCGATCTCCTCGACTCGCTCCACGACATGGGCGATCTCTTCCTCGGTCGCCCCCTCTTTCATCACAATCATCATTTTCTTTTCAAACCTTTCCTGTACACCTCAAGACTCTACTTTCGTCCCGGCCTCAAGGCAGCGGACGACCTCGACTGGCACGGCGCCCGGCGGCTGTGACATCAAAGCGGGCTCGAACCCGCATCACCGGACGGACGCCTAGATAAATCGCCAATAGGAATAGAAGGCAGCACCGAGGGCTCCGCTCTTGCGGAAGGTCGCGCCCGAAGGGGCGAGGCGACTGTCGGTCTGCTGCTGCATCGGAAGGGTTTGTATCAGGTGAGCGACGCCGGCGCTAGCGGTGACGCTCCATGGCATCGCCCAATGCGGCTACGAAACGATCATTTTCCTCGGGTGTCCCGTAGGAAACGCGCAGCCAGCCGGGGCCGCCGAGGAGCTTGCCGGCCCGCACGACGACCTCCGCTTCGGCCAGCGTGCCCATCACCGCGTCCTCGATCTCCGGTCCGTTGTCGCCAAGGGAGATCCAGGAGAAATTGGCCTGGGTCGCGGCCGTGGTCAGGCCGAGTTCCGCCACCCCGTTCTCGACCCGTACCCGCTCGATCAGCTGCTGCTCGATCTGACGCTGGATCGTGTCACCGTGCTCCAGCGCTTCGACCGCGGCGGCCTGAGCCAGCGCGTTGACCGAGAACGGCTGGCGCACCGCGTTCACCGCTGCCGCGAAGGCCGGGGAGCCGAGCGCGTAGCCGACCCGGAGGCCGGCCAGCGAGTGGGTCTTGCTGAAGGTCCGGAGCAGGACCAGGTTCGGGTACTGCTTGAGCAGGTCGATCGAACTGGCCGGGTCGTCATGGACCTGGAACTCGATGTAGGCCTCGTCGAGGATGACCTGGACGTGGCCGGGCACCCGGTCGACGAAATCGGCGATCTCGGCGAAGGGGATGTAGGTGCCGGTCGGGTTGTTCGGGTTGCAGACGATCACGATCTGCGTGGCGGCCGTGATCTCGGCCAGCATCGCCTCCAGGTCGTGGGACTGGTCCTCCTTCAGCGGCACCCGGATCTCCCGGGCGCCGGTCATCGCCGCCATGTTCGGGTACATCGAGAACGAAGGCCAGGCGTAGACGATCTCCGCCCCCGGCTCGAGCAGCGCCTCGGCCGCGGCGAGCAGGAAATCGCAGGAGCCGTTGGCGACCGAGACCTGTCCCGGCTCGACTTCGTGCCGGTCGGCGAGGCGCTGGCGCAGCCGGGTCGCGGCCGGGTCCGGGTAGCGGTTCATGGCGCCGGCCGCCTTGGCGATCGCTTCCACCACTTCCGGCAGCGGCGGGAAGGGCGACTCGTTCGAAGCCAGCTGGGCCAGGTTCGAACTGGCGACGTCCTCGGCGCTGTGGCCCTTCGGTACGCCAGGGCTGTAGCCGGGAATCGAAGTCAGGTGGGAGTTGAAACGTACGGTCATGGGCTCGCTCGTCGGTTGGGGGCGGGTTGGTTCTGGCGGTCGTCTGCCTACTGGGCGGCGTCGAGATCGACCCGCAGGTTGCGGGTCTCGCCGAGGTAGACGTGGCGAGCCTTGACCCCGGCCGGAAGGTAGGTGTGGAGCATGACCCTGATCACCCCGGCCATCGCCCCGGGTACCGGGATCTCGCGGGCGCACATCAGCGGCACCTCGTTCAGGCCCATGCGCCGGGCGGCGACGGCCGGAAACTCGGCGTCCAGGTCCTCGGTGGTGGTGAAGATCGCGCTGACCATCTGGCTCGGGTCGAGCTGGTTGACGGCGATGATCTCCCGCATCAGCTCTTCGGTCGCGGACAGGATCGAGTCGGCGTCGTTGCTCGCCGGCGCTGCCCCGCGGATCGCCGCGACCCTCATCCCGTCTGTCTGTGGATCACTCATTGCCTGCATCTTTCCAGAGCCGTTCCACCTCGGTTTCGTCGAGCAGACGGCACTTGCCGACCGGGAGCCGGCCGAGCTTCAGTGGTCCCAGTGAAATCCGCTGCAGGCCGACCACCTCGTTGCCGACCGCTTCCGCCATCCGTCGCACTTGTCGGTTGCGGCCCTCGTGGATGGTCACGTCGAGCTCGCGCTCGCCCAGCTTCCGCACGGTCGCCGGCGAGGTCACGCCGTCCTCCAGCCGGACGCCCTGGCGCAGCTGCTCGATCGCCTCGTCTCTGACCGGCTTCTTCAGCCGGACCCGGTAGGTCTTTTCGACCTCGTAGCGGGGATGGGTCAGCCGGTTGGCCAGTTCGCCGTCGTTGCTGAGCAGGATCAGGCCGGTCGAGTCGGCGTCGAGCCGACCGACGGGATAGAGCCTTGCCGTGGAATCGACCAGGTCGACCACGGCGACCCGCTTGCCCGGTTCGTCGGCGGTCGAGATCACCTCGAGTGGCTTGTTCACCATCCAGACTTCGCGGCCCTCCGGTTCGACCTGATGGCCGTCGACCCGGATCTCCTCGCCACCCTCGACCCCGAAGGCGGGGTCGGTCACCACTCTGCCATCGACCCGGACGCGTCCCGCGGCGATGATCTGCTCGGATTTGCGCCGTGAGGCGACCCCCGCATGGGCCAGATACTTGGCGAGTCTCATGCGGGGAAATCTACGGCAGCGAAGTCTGGAAAGTTGGCAACTATTGCCAACTTTCCAGACTTCGACCAAGCTACGGCTTGGGCACGGGCCAGTAGCCGGAGAACCGGTAGTGGCCGCCGAGGCCGGGGATGTGGACGGTGGTGACCACCCAGTCGTTGTCGGTGCCCTCGTAGTAGTAGAAGCCGAAGGTCGAGTTCAGCCCGAGCTGGACCGGGTCGCCGTCGCCGTCGCGGACGTCCTTGACGAAGGGCTTGTTGTACTTGCTGTCGCTGAAGCTGTCGAACTCGCCTTCGTCCTTCAGCCAGAAGCCGCTCGACTCGTCGGGCAGGGTCTTGTTGAACGCAGCGCCGTCGTTGTCGCGGATCGCGGCAAAGGCCGCGTCGACCGTGTCCTGCGAGTCGTTGCCCTCGGGGGCGGGACGAAGGCCGCCGTTGTCGTTGACCGCGTCGCCGCCGTAGCGGAGCACATGGTCCTGGTCCTCGACGAAGAAGGTCGGATAGTTGGTTCCGGCGGCGACGACCTCGGCCTGCCCGACCGGGCCGTAGCTCTCGGTGCCCTGGATGGTGGCGTTGGCCATCCCGGTCGAAACCTGCTGGCAGGTCTTCTCGTCCATCTCGCCGGCGTCGGAGTGGCGGTTCTCGTTGATCTTGGCGCAGTCGCCGGCCTTGATCGCCGCGATGTATCCGTCGGCGGCTTCCTCGATCGTGTTCTTCGGTTCGGCGTAGGCCAGATCAGACGGGGGCTCGGTCCCGGTCGGCTCGACCTCGGTCTTGACCGGCTGGCCGCAGACCTCGGTGCCGATCTTCTTGGCGGCCTCGTCCCGCTGGTCAAACGCCTTCTGCTGCTCCTCGAAGGCCTTGTTGACCGCCTCGGTGTCATCGTCCGAGGCAGCCTTGACGATTGCCTTGTCCTGGGTGATGATCTGCTCGGAGGCCTTGATGTACGGCGCGATCTCCTGCTTCGCTTCGTCGTTCAGGTTGAGTTCGTTGAACCCGTCGATCACGGCCTGCCGGACTTCAGCGGTACCGGCAAACTCCAGAGCCAGCTGCGGATTGGTCAGCCCGCGGGTGCCCAAGGACTCGAAATCGGCATTGGCGTCGGTGCAGACCTTGTCCATCGAGGCGGCGAGGTTGTCCGGCGTGACTTCGGGATTGCTGTTGCTGCGGCCGCAGGCAACCACGGCGAAGGCGGAAAGGGACACGGCAAGCAGGACGGCGAGCTTCTTCAAAGTTTTCTCCCTGGAACGTGGACTGGACGAGACGGAAGGGGAAAATACCGGGTCAGGCCTCGGCCCGCTGCTCGCCCGCGGCCAGCAGGCGCTCGCGGATCTCGCGTTCGTCCTCCGGAGTCGGGTCGAAGCGGGACGGGTCGGGCAGGGCATCCAGCCCGTCCAGGCCGAAGACCTTCTCGAAGAGCGGCGAGGTGCGGTAGATCGCGGCGCCGAAGCGGGACCGGCCGGCTTCCTCGATCAGGCCCCGCTCACTGAGGCTGTTCACCGCCGACTCGGAGGAGACGCCGCGGATCCGCGCGATCTCCGGCCGGGCGACCGGCTGCAGGTAGGCGACGATGGCCAGGGTCTCCGCCTGGGCCTGGGTCAGCGGCGGGGTGCGCGGCCTCGAGAGCAGCCGGCGGGCGGCAGCCTCCGACTCGGGGTCGCTGGCCAGGGCGAGGCCTCCCCCGACCCGGCGTAGGATCAGTCCGCGGCGGCCGGGCGCGAGGTCTGCCTCGAGCTCGGCGATCGCCTGCTCGGCCTCGGCCAGCTCGACCTCGCAGGCCTCGGCCAGGGCCAGCTCGGTTACCGGCTGGTTGCTGAGGAAGAGCAGGGACTCGATCCGGCGGGCCAGTGGGCTCAACTCGGTCATGCCGTCTTCGCCAATCCGTTCTGCCCGGACTGGACGCGCCGGACGGTTATCGGGCCGCAGGATTCGGTCTGCTCCCAGACCGCCTCGCCCTTCTTGTAGAGGTCGAGCAGCGCGAAGATCGTGACCGCCTGGGTCATCCGGTCCTCGCTGCCGAACTGGTCGTCGAAGTCGAACACCGGCTTGTTCATCAGCACCGACCGCACCACCGAGAGGCGACGGCGCAGAGAGACGGTCGCCCGCATATGGGAAAGGTCCGGCCGGGGCGGCGGCTCGAGCAGGTCGCCGAGCGCCGCCGCCAGCTGCTCCGGCTCGTAGACCTGCTCCGCGGTCTCGACTTCGATCCGCCGCAACTCGGGCGGCAGCGGCGCCGAACGATAGAGGTAGCCGCGCTGGCTTTCGAAATGCTCTTTGAGGGCACGACCGGCGTCGCGGTAGCGGCGGTATTCGAGCATTCGGGAGACCAGCTCCTCGACCGCCTCGGCCGGCTCCATGTCGGTCAGGTCCTCTTCGGCGCCGGGCAGCATCAGGCGGGATTTCAGTTCGAGCAGGGCGGCGACCAGGACCAGGAACTCGGTCGCGACCTCCAGTTCGAGCTCGCCCTCTTCTTCGAGCTTGGTCACGTACATGGCCACGATCTCGCCTAGCTCTACTTCGAGCAGGCTGATCTCCTCCCGCAGCACGATGGACAGGAGCAGGTCAAAAGGCCCGATGAAGACATCGAGGTCCAGGTCGAGGTCCAGGTCCAGCCGGGAAGCCATCTCAAAAAGCGTAGAGGGGCGATCGGTCGCCCCGTTTGCGAAAAACCGCTATTTGCGAACCCGCCCCGGAATGCGGTTTTTCGCTATTTGCGAAGAAGTTGCAGCTCAGGAGCGCGGAACGCCGACGCCCATCGCCTCACGCACGTCGGCCAGCGTTTCCGAGGCGAGAGCCCGGGCTTTCGCGGCACCCTCGGCCAGGATGCGCTCGAGGCCGGCTTCGTCCTCGCGGATCTCGGGATAGCGCTCCCGGACGGGTTTCAGGTACTCGACCACCGCGTCGGCGAGGGCCTTCTTGAAGTCGCCGTAGCCGGCCCCCTCGAACTCGGCTTCCACCTCGTCTTCGGCCTTGCCGGTCGCCACCGCGTAGATCCCGATCAGGTTGGCCACGCCTTCCTTGCCTTCGCCGCGCTTCACCTCGCGCCCGGAGTCGGTCACGGCCGAACCGAGCTTCTTGCGGGTCGCCTTCTCGTCATCGAGCACCAGCACCCGGCCGGCGTCGCCCGGCACCGAGGTGGACATCTTCCGGCTCGGATCCTGGAGATCCATGATGCGAGCCCCGACCTCGGGGATCTTGTGGTCCGGTACGACCAGGGTCTCGCCGAACCGCTCGTTGAATCGACGGGCGATCTCCCGCATCAGCTCTACGTGTTGCCGCTGGTCGTCGCCGACCGGTACCTCGTCGGCCCGGTAGGCCAGTACGTCCGCCGCCATCAACACCGGGTAGAAGAAGAGCCCGGCCGAGACGAGATCCTTCTGCCGGGCCGATTTGTCCTTGAACTGATGCATCCGGTTCAGGTCACCGTGAGCGGTGACGCTGCTGAGCAGCCAGGTCAGTTCGGTCTGTTCGGGGACGTCGGACTGGCGAAACAGCACACAACGTCCCGGGTCCAGCCCCGCGGCCAGCAGGATCGCCGTGGTGTCGTAGAGGTTTCGCCGCAGTTCCGCGGGTTCGTAGGCCACCGTCGTGGCGTGCAGATCGACGATGCAGTAGATCGCGGGGTCGCCACGGTCCTGGCCTTCGACGTACTGCCTGATCGCCCCGATGTAGTTGCCGAGGTGCTTGCGCCCGGTCGGCTGGATTCCGGAAAAGATTCGCATCGGGGCGAAGCCTATTTATTCGGCCCTCCCGGTGCGGCCGATGGTCAGGGCGATGGCGCCGGCCACCGCGGCTCCGGCCGCGATCATCAGCCAGGCCTTGTCGAAATCGCCGGCGCTGCCGCCGATCGCGGCCGGGCCGAGCAAGGCGATCAGGATCGCGACGCCCAGCGCCGCCCCGACCTGGCGGCCGGCGCTCAGCACCGCGGTGCCGGTGGCCAGTGCGGCAGGCGGCAGGGTCGAGGCCACCGCGGCCGCGATGTTCGGCAGGACGAGCCCCACCCCCACGCCGATCACCAGCAGGCCGGGCAGTTGGCGGGTCAGGTAGGCCGGGTGGTCTCCAAGCAGAGCAACCCAGGACAAGGCACCCGCGATCACGAAGCCACAACCGGCCGCGGCGACGGGGCCGGCCCCGGACCGAGCCCCGATCCGGCTTCCGATGACCGAGAAGAGCCCGGCCATGGCCGGCCCCGGAAAGAAGGCGAGGCCCGCCTGGAGCACCGAGTAGCCCCAGACGCCCGTGTAGAACAGCTCCCCGGCCAGCAGCATCGCCGCGAAGGACACCATGAAGACGAGCCCGGTCAGACAGGCCATCGCGAACGGCCGCACCGCCAGCAGGTTCGTGTCGAGGGTCGGGATCCATTTCGCCGCCGGCCGCCTTGAACGGAAGAAGGTGGCGACCAGCATCAGCAGCCCGGCGCCCAACGCGAGAACGGTCTGTTCGCTCCCCCAGCCGTGGTCGGGAGCTTCGACCAGCCCCCAGCAGAGCACGCCGATGCCGAGGGTCATCAGGCCCATGCCCAAGGGGTCGGGCCAGCGCCTTTCCGCGGGATCCTTCGACTCGACCAGGAACTTCTGGCCGAAATACCAAGCGGCGAGCGAAAGCGGCAGGTTGACCAGGAAGACCCAGCGCCACGACACCTCGACCAGCAGGCCGCCGATCGGGGGCCCGAGGGCGCCGGCCGCGCCACCGGCCGCCGCCCAGACACCGATCACCACCGGCCACCGCCCAGGCGGGAAGGCGTGGAGCAGCAGGGCCAGCGAGGTCGACATCAGCATCGCCGCGCCGATCCCCTGGATCACCCTGAAGGCGACCAACGCTTCGACCGACCAGGCCGCCGCACAGGCTCCCGAAGCCAGGCAGAAGATCAGCACGCCGACGGTGAACACCCGCTTACGCCCGACCCGGTCGGCCAACCGCCCGAAGGGCATGAGCAGGGCGGCGAAAACGATCACGTAGCCGTTGAGAATCCACGAAAGCGACTCGATCGAGCTGCCGGAGAAGTCAGCCTCGATCGCCGGGAAGGCGATGTTGACGATGAACATGTCGAGGCTGGCCAAGGCGACCGCAGCCGCCACGACGGCAAGCACCTTGCCCAGCACCTCGGGACGATAGGACGCCTCGGCTTCCCTGATCTCTTCGGGCACCGGTCCTTCTTCGACGAGCGATTCGATCGCCACGTCCTCAGTAAGTCGCGTCATGCGACTGACCCTAACAGAGATCGGTCGTATGATGCGACTGACCCGCTACAATCGTGGTGATGCTGGATCGCGAGTACGACAATCAGGTCTGTTCGATCGCCCGTTCACTCGAAGTCGTGGGCGAGCGCTGGTCGCTGCTGATCATCCGTAACGTCGGCCTCGGCCTGAACCGCTTCGAGCCCCTGCGCGAAAACCTCGGCATCACCCGCAGCGTTCTCACCACCAGGCTCAACACGCTGATCGAGTACGGCATCCTCGAGAAGCGCCAGTACAGCGAAAAGCCACCGCGCTTCGAGTACCACCTGACCGAAAAGGGCCGCGACCTCGCCCCCGTCCTGCTGCAGCTGATGTGGTGGGGCGACCGTTACTACCCCGAGGAGAACGGCGCCCCGACGATCGCGGTCCATCGCGGCTGCGGCGGCGACCTAGACCGCCACATGGTCTGCGAGAAGTGCGGCGAATCGGTCGAGCCGGACCGCGTCTACATGAAGCCCGGCCCCGGAAGGGCATCCGGGGACAAGCCCCGGATACCCGCATAAGTAAGTCGGGCGGGGTCCAACCCGCCCTCCCAGTTCAACCCGTCCGATCAGAGAACCAAAGAATGGATGATCGGACTCCGCCTGCAGGTGATCCTCTCGCGCAACAAGAACCTTCAGCGCGTAGTGCTCAGGGCGCTCCTGCCGGTGGCTGGCAAGGAGGCAAGCGAAGGCGGTGAAGGGGGCGTACTCATCACGTACGTTCCCGAACCGTCGAGCGTCCGACGCCGCCAGGCGCCGGCAGGAGCGCCCTGAGTGCTTTGCCCGATTCCCCCTAGGCGAGGGTGCGGGCGATTACCACTCGCTGGATCTCGTTGGTTCCTTCGTAGATCTGGGTGAGCTTGGCGTCGCGCATCATGCGCTCGACCGGGTACTCCTTGACGTAGCCGTAGCCGCCGAGGACCTGGACCGCTTCGGTCGTGACTTCCATCGCGACGTCAGAGGCGAAGAGCTTGGCCATCGCCGAGTACTTGCCCAGCTTGGGGTCGCCGGTCTCGGCCATCGAGGCGGCCTTGTAGAGCAGCTCGCGGGCCGCCGCGGTCTTGGTCTCCATGTCGGCCAGCTTGAACTGGATGCCCTGGAGCTGGTTGATCGGCTTGCCGAAGGCGATCCGCTCCTTGGCGTAGTCGGCGGCGTAGTCGGTCGCCCCCTGGGCGATGCCGAGGGCCTGGGCGCCGATCCCGAGGCGGGAGCGGTCGAGGGTCTGCATCGCGACCGCGAAGCCCTTGCCGACCTCGCCGATCACGTCCTCGTCGGGGACGAATACGTCCTCGTAAACCGGCTGGCCGGTCGGCGAGCCCTTCATGCCCATCTTCTTCTCGAGCGCGTCGATGCGGAAGCCCTCGGCGTCGCCCATCACCGCGAAGCAGGTGATGCCACGGGAGAACTTCACGTCCGGGTCGGTCACCGCGAAGGTGACGTAGACATCGGCCACACCGGAGTTGGTGATCCAGTTCTTGGCGCCGTTCAGCTTCCAGCCGCCGTCGACCTTGGTCGCCCGGGTCCGCATCGCGCCCGGGTCCGAGCCGGCGTCGGGCTCGGAGAGGCAGAAAGCGCCGAGCCACTCGCCGGAAGCCATGCGCGGCAGGATCCGGTCCTTGAGCTCGTCGGAGGCGGCCAGCTTCATCGGTAGCGAGGAGAGGTCCTGCGCGGCGACCATCAGCGAGGAGGAAGCGCAGCCCTTGGCGATCTCCTCGATCGCGGCGCAGAGCATCAGCTCACCGGTGCCGGTGCCGCCATGCTTCTCCTCGAAGGGCAGGCCGAAGAGGTCATGCTCGGCGAAGAGCTCACGGATGTCCTGCGGGAACTCGCCGGACTCGTCGATGTCATGGGCCCGCGGGGTGACCTTCTCGACCACCATCTGCCGGATCACCTCGAGGAAGTCGAGCTGATCCTGGGTCAGGGCGTACTGGGCATCACTCATTCGGTCACTCCGCTTGGTTGAAAGATTGGAAAAAGCCGGAGAGCAGCGTATTACGCTTGGCGAATGCGGGGATTTCTCGTCGCGGCGACTTCGTCGAGCCTTCTGACCGGGGTCGTGTAGGGCGCGTTCTGCGCGATGGCCGGGTCGCCCTCGGCCTCCTCGAGGATCTTCTCGATCGCCTCGGCGAAGGCGTCGAGATGTTCCTTCGCCTCGGTTTCGACCGGCTCTACCATCAGCGCCTCGTCGACCAGCAGCGGGAAGTAGACGGTCGGCGGGTGGAAGCCGAAGTCGAGCAGCCGTTTGGCGAGGTCCAGGGTCTTGAGGCCGAGCTCCTTCTTCATCGGCGCCCCCGAAAGGACGAACTCGTGCATGCAGTGGCGGTCGAAGGCGACCGGCAGGTACTTGCCGGACCGGCCCTCGGACATCCGCGATTTCAGGTAATTGGCGTTCAGCACGGCGAGTCGCGAAGCCTCGGAAAGGCCGTCGCCGCCGAGGCTGAGGATGTAGGCCAGCGAACGCACGAAGACCCCGAAATTGCCCTGGAAGCCGCGCAGCCGGCCGATCGACTTGGGCCGGTCGTAGTCGAGGTCATAGAACTCCTCCTCACCACCTTCGATCCGCACGACCTGGGGCCGCGGGATGAACGGTTCGACTCGTTCTGAGACGGCGATCGGGCCGGCGCCCGGGCCGCCACCGCCGTGCGGCTGCGAGAAGGACTTGTGCAGGTTGACGTGGACGATGTCGAAGCCCATGTCGCCGGGCCGGGCCTGGCCCATGATCGCGTTCAGGTTCGCGCCGTCGTAGTAGAGCAACGCCCCGGTCTCGTGGACCAGGGAGGCGATCTCGGCGATGTTCTCGTCGAAGACCCCGAGCGTGTTCGGGTTGGTCAGCATCAGGCAGGCGACGTCATCGTCGATCTTCGCCTTCAGGTCCTCGACGTCCACCCCGCCCTGTTCGTTGGTCGCGACCTTGACCACCTCGTAGCCGGCCATGGTGACCGAGGCCGGGTTGGTGCCATGAGCGGTGTCCGGGGTCAGCACCTTGGATGGATTCCGTCCCCGGTCGGCATGGTAGGCCCGGGTCAGCAGGAGACCAGCCAGCTCACCCTGCGATCCGGCCGAGGGCTGGAGGCTGACGGTCGGCAGGCCGGTGATTTCGGCCAGCGATTCCTGCAGCAGGTACATCAGCTGCAGCGCGCCCTGCGCGTCGGCCGGGTCGGTGGCCGGGTGGAGCTTCGCGTGGCCGGGCAGCGCCGCGACCCGTTCGTTCAGCCGCGGGTTGTACTTCATGGTGCAGGACCCGAGCGGGTAGAAACCGGTGTCCAGGTCGAAGTTCCGGCGCGAAAGCCGGTTGTAGTGCCGGATGATCTCCGGCTCGGAGATCTCAGGCAGCCCGGCCGGCTCCTCACGCAGCAGGTGGGCCGGGATCAGCTGGTCGAGCGGGGTTTCCTCCACCCCCTCGCCGAGCGGCGGCAGCTGGGCGGCACGGCGGCCGGGGACCGACTTCTCGTAGATCGTGGTCGCCCGGTCGGCCTGCTGCGGGGTCTCGGTCAGGGTCGGCTCGCTCACTGAGCCGCCCCCGCGACCGGATTGCCGGCCTCGTCGTGCTCGTGGATGTGCTCGCCCCAGCCGGCCTGGCCGTGCTCCAGCATGTGGGCCAGCCAGCCGATCTCATCGACCGAGCGGTTCTCGGTGATCGCGACAAGGAACGAGTCCTCGTATTCCGGGTAGTCGCGGCCGAGCGGATAGACGGGCAGCCTCGGTGCGGGCCCTTCGGATTCATCGCCCAGCGGCAGCAGTTCCTCGACCGCGCGGTCGGACCTGACCGCGAACTCACGGACTACCGGGGCGTCGTGGAGCAGCTCGTAGCCGTCGAGTGAGCCGATGACCTGGCGCGCGTAGGCGGTCCGGCGGGCCATCAGCTCGCCCAGCTCGACGAAGCCCTGCTTGCCGAGCCAGGCGAGATGGACCATCCCAGCCAAGGCGTTCAGCGCCTGGGCGGTGCAGATGTTCGAGGTCGCCTTCTCGCGGCGAATGTGCTGCTCGCGGGTCTGCAGGGCGAGCACGAAGCCGCGCCGGCCGTCGACGTCCTCGGTCTCACCGGCGATCCGGCCCGGCATCTTGCGGATGTACTCCTCTTTGGCGCAGAAGAAGCCGAAGGAGGGGCCACCGAAGTCGAGCCGGTTGCCGAGCGGCTGGCCCTCGCCGAAGGCGATGTCGGCCCCGCACTCACCGGGCGGCCTCAGGATGCCGAGGGTCATCGGGTCGACCTGCACGATCAGCAGCGCGCCCTTGGCCTTGACCGCCTCGCCGAGCGCGGCGATGTCCTCGACCGCGCCGAGGAAGTTCGGATTCTGGAGGAAGACGGCGGCGGTCTCGTCGGTGACCGCGGCTTCCAGCTCCTCGCCGCTGGTCAAGCCGTCCTCGAGCCCGACCTCGGTCAGGGTCGCGCCGAAGCCGACCGCGTGGGTGGCCAGGGTTTCGCGGCTGTGCGGGTGGAGGCCACGGGAGGCGACCAGGCCGGTCCGCCGGGTCTGGCCCATTGCCAGGTAGGCGGCGGAGGCGGCGGCCGAAGGCCCCTCGTAGAGACCGGCGTTGGAGACCGGCAGGCCGGTGATCTCGCTCATCGCCGTCTGGAACTCGAACATCACCTGGAGGCCGCCCTGGGAGACCTCCGGCTGGTACGGCGTGTACGGGGTGAGGAACTCGGAACGGCTGATGATCGCCTCGACGATCGCCGGCACGTAATGGTCGTACATCCCGGCCCCGAGGAAGGACGGGATCCTCTCGGCGTCGAGGTTGGTGTCGGCCAGGCCGGCCAGGAAGCGGTAGACCTCGGATTCGCTCATCCCGTCCGGCAGGTTCAGGGGACGGTCGAGCCGCACCTCCTCCGGGATCTGGGCGAAGAGCTCCTCGATCGAGTCGACCCCGACCTGGGCCAGCATCTCGGCCTGCTCACGGTCCGTGGCCGGCGTGTACCCCGCCAAGTCGAGCTACTCCAGGCTGGCGGCGTAGGCCGCCGCGTCCATCAGTGAGTCGGCCTCGGACGGGTCGCTGAGCCGGACCTTGACCAGCCAGCCGGTCTCGTAGGGATCCGCGTTGATCGCTTCCGGGGCGTCGCTGAGGCTTTCGTTGACCGCGATCACCTCGCCGGAGACCGGTGCGACGACGTCGGAGACGGCCTTGACCGACTCGACCTCGGCGTAGGGCTGATCCTTGCTCACTTCGGAGCCGACCTCGGGGCCCTCGAAGAAGACGACCTCGCCCAGCGAGTCCTGCGCGTACCAGGTGATCCCGAGCGTGGCCTCGTCACCTTCGATTCGGGCCCAGTCGTGCTCGGGGTGGTACTTCAGGTCTTCGGGGTAGCTGGCCTCGGCCAAAGTCATCTCTCCTTCTCGTAAAGGGGCTTGGAGCTTACGCGGGCCGTCCGACGCTTCCCGCGCACATCGATTTCGAGTTCGGTCTCGGATTCGGCCAGGTCGGATCGCAGATAGGCCATGCCGATGCCCCGGGCAAGCGAAGGTGAGAAGGTGCCGCTGGTCACTTCGCCGACCGTCTCCTCGCCCAGCATCACCGGGTTGCCCTGGCGCGGGATGCCGGCGCCTTCGATCACGAAGGGGGCGAGCTTCTCGTCGATCCCGTTGGCCCGCAGCACCGCGACCTTGTCGGAACCGATGAAGCCGGTCGCCTCGACGCAGGCCCAGCCCAGGCCGGCGGAGATCGGGTCGGTCTCGGTTGTCAGGTCGTTGCCGTGGAGGTGGAAGCAGACCTCGAGCCGCAGCGTGTCCCGCGCCCCGAGCCCGCAGGGAACGACCCCGGCATCGACCAGCTCGGTCCAGATCGCCGGGGCTATCTCCGGGTCGATCAGCAGCTCGACCCCATCTTCGCCCGTGTAGCCGGTGCCGCAGACGAGCGCCGGACGGCGGCCGATCTGGCGGGCGCCGACCTTCATCCGCGGCGGCAGGTCGACGTGAAGGGTGTGTTCCAGGATGCGCCGGGCGTTCGGCCCTTGGACGGCGAGCATCGCGTAGTTGGCGCTGGCGTCGCGTACGTAGACGTCGAAGTCGCGGGCCACCAGCCCGAACTGCGCGAGATCGGCCGTGTGATTGCCGGCGTTGGTGATGACCAGGTAGCGGTCGTGGGCGAGCCGGTAGACGAACAGGTCGTCGATCACCCCGGCGTCTTCGTTCAGAAGCAGCGAGTACTGGGCGCCCCCGACCTCGATCTTGGCTACGTCGTTGGTGACCAGCCGCTGCAGGAAAGCCAGTGAGCCTGGCCCTTCGACCTCGATCTGCCCCATATGCGAGACGTCGAAGATCCCGGCATGGGTGCGGACCGCGATGTGTTCCTCCTTGATCCCGTCGTACTGGACCGGCATCTCCCAGCCGGCGAAGGGAACCAGCTTCGCGCCGGCCTCCTGGTGGATTTCGAACAGCGGAGTACGGCGAAGGACGGATTGTTCAACAGTCACTCGTTGATCTTAGAAAACCCGGGGCCTCAGTGGCTACGCCGTGGGGTCGGGTGGGCATCGCCGGGACGGTCGCGGGCGGCATTCAGCCGCCCTCCCCCTTGAGCGTCC
>MKST01000003.1:110685-215390 GCA_001897355.1 Solirubrobacterales bacterium 67-14
TCGGGGGTTCTGGTTTTTCCGACTGCGTAGTCCCGCACCAAGGAAAAAGCAGAACCCCCGAGACCCAAAGCAACAGGCAAATACGTCAACCACCAAACCAAGAACAACAGCCAAACAGACTACGGGCGGGTTGGACCCCGCCCGACTTACAGCTAGGTCAGTCTCGGAGGAAGGGGGGTACTTCGATGTCGCTGTCGCCGACGCGGAGGTTGCTGATGTCCGTGTCTTCCGAGGAGACGCGCTTGCGGGACTCGTAGCGGCGGCGGACTCGCTGCGGGGTGCGGGCGAGCAACTCGAAGCCCTCGAAGCCGGTCGCGATCACGGTCACCCGGACCTCGTCGACCAGGGACTGGTCGACGACGGAGCCGAAGATGATGTTCGCGTTCGGGTCGGCCTCAGACTGGACCAGCTGCGCCGCCTCGTTGACTTCGAAGAGGCCAAGCTCCTCGGGGCCGGTGATGTTCAGCAGCATGCCGGTCGCACCCTTGATCGACTCCTCGATCAGCGGCGAGGTGATCGCTGCCTTGGCGGCGTCGATCGCCCGGTTCTCGCCCTGGCCGGCTCCGACGCCCATCAGGGCCGAGCCGGCATCGCGCATGATCGTGCGGACGTCGGCGAAGTCGAGGTTGATCAGGCCGGGAATGGTGATCAGGTCGGTGATGCCCTGGACGCCCTGGCGCAGGATGTCATCAGCCATCTTGAACGCGTCGAGGACGCTGGTCCGGCGCTCTACCGCCTGGAGCAGCTTCTCGTTCGGAACGATGATCAGCGTGTCGACATGGTTGCGCAGCTTCTCGATGCCTTCCATCGCCTGCTGCATGCGCTTCTTGCCTTCGAACTCGAAGGGCTTGGTCACCGCGCCGACGGTGAGGGCGCCGATCTCTTCCTTGGCGATCTCGGCGATCACCGGGGCCGAGCCGGTACCCGTGCCGCCACCTTCGCCGGCGGTGACGAAGACCATGTCGGCGCCCTTGAGCGCCTCCTTGATTTCGTCGCGAGTTTCGGCCGCCGCGCCGGCACCGATTTCGGGCCGCCCGCCGGCACCGAGACCGCGGGTCAGCTCTTGACCGATCGAGATCTTGATGTCGGCATCACAGGCCTGCAGTGCCTGGGCATCGGTGTTGACCGCGATGAACTCGACGCCGCGCACTCCCGCGTCGACCATCCGGCTCACCGCGTTGGTACCGCCGCCGCCGCAGCCGACGACCTTGATTACCGCCAGGTATGTGGTCTCCATCATTCCGTTCCAAATCTTTGCTTTGAGTTGAAGCCTCCGGAAACCGCCAGTCTGCACATCCGCTTCAGGGTTGCCAAGACTTTCCGGGCTCCGGAATTTCGCTCAACGTAGGGCATTATGACGTAACTGTCAACGTGCCGCATGGCATCCTGCAGGCCCGATTCCTTGACTATTACTTGAGGGTTTGACGACCCTGAAGCTTTGATCGAGGGTTAGGTATGGGATCTACGCCCTTTCGGAGGGCGGGCGGTTCAAGCCCTGACTGAATGCGGCTTTGAGCGGCCTCGCCCCTCAGCCCGAAACGGGATCAGTCGAGACCGCCTCCGACCCGTCTTCCGGGACCGATTCAGTCGTGGCTCCGGCACTCACCGCCGGCCGGCGGGGAACGCTCAAGTCGACATAACTGCTGGTATCGAAGCTCGGGTCGGCAATCAACGCCGCCGCCGTCCGCCACTTCTCGTCCGCGTGGGTCGGCTCGCCGAAGAGCAGCGTCAGCCCGTCGTCGAGCTCGACTTCCACCCCCTCCGCGGTCGAGCGGCTGTCGGTCACGTACTGGCGGAACTGCTCCGGCGTGGCGCCCAGGACCAGGGCCTGGTTGAGCGCCCGTCCGGTGAGTTTCTGCCCGGCGACCGCCTCAGACGAGGCTGGTGGACTGCCCTTTCCGTCTTTGGCATCGGCCTGGGTGGTCCCGCTGGACGATTCGCCGAGGTTGATCTGCGGCAGGCTCCCCTCCTGCCCATCGGCCGGCCCAAGGACGGTTCCGTCGGTGGCGATCAACATGGCGTTCGAACCGTCCCCGTAGATCGACCCGTTCTCCCGGACCTGGACCGTGACCGACGCCGAGTCGGGGAAGGTGGTCTTGATCTCCGCTCCGGCGACCCGCGGGAATCGGGCCAGCTCCTGGTCGAGGATTTCCGGTTGGACATGCAGGGTGGTCATCTCGCCCATCGCGGTCCGAACCGCTTGGTCGATCTGCTGGCCCTCTTTGCTCTTCGTGTCGACCCCGACTACCTTGAGCTTGTTGATCGCAACGAAGGAAGAATCGCGCAGCCAGAACATGTACGCGGCGCCAAGGACCAGCACCAGGATCAATCCGACGAAGGCGAAGAGGCGGAAGCGGAAGCTGCGGCGCTCGCGCTTCCTGGCCAGCTCGCTGGTCCGCGAGACCGGGCTGCGCCGGGTCGCCGCCCTACCGCGGCTGGAGGCGCTGGCGCTCACGAGGCCACCAGCCGATCGGAGAGCCGGGTGATGTCGCCGGCCCCGAGGGTGGAGATGATCGTTCCGTCAGTGGCGCGGCCGCGGACGATCCGTTCGGCCGCGTCGAGGTCCGGCGCCCAGTAGCAGGGCTTGCCGTGGGCGCGGTCCGCCGCGGCCCGCAGCACATCGAGCCCGCTCACTCCGGCCAGCGGCCCGACCGGTTCCTCGCGGGCCGGATAGACGTCGAGCACCACGACCTCGTCGGCCCCGGCCAGGGCGGCGCCGAACTGCTGGCTGAAGATCTTGGTCCGGGAGTAGAGATGAGGCTGGAAGACGGCGACCAGCCGATCCGGACCGAACTCGCGGAGCGCCTCGAGTGCCGCTTCCACTTCGGTCGGATGGTGGGCGTAGTCGTCATATACCCGGGCTCCGCGGATCTCGCCCTTGAACTCCTGCCGGCGCTTGACTCCGGTGAAGCCGCGCAGCGCCTCGGCTGCCTCGTCCTCCCCGAACCCGGCCGCGACCAGAGCACCGATCGCCGCCCGGGCGTTGAGTCGGTTGTGGGCGCCCGGAACCGAAAGTCCGAGCTCGACCGGGCCTGGGCGGGACAGGTCGAAGGGCGCGACCTCCCGGTCGGCCGACTCCAGCCCGGCCGCCAGTTCGGTGTCGGCGGCAGGCAGCACAACGGCCCTTGCCTTGGCCGCGAAGTCGTGGAACGCGCCTCGCAGTTGGGCGAGGTTGTCCCAGCGGGCGTGATGGTCCATCTCGATGTTGGTGATCACCGCGACTTCGGGGTCGAGGGTGAGGAAGCTGCCGTCCGATTCGTCGGCTTCGACCACCACCCACTCGCCGTCGCTCCAACCGCTGTTGGCCGCGCCGCCTTCCGGACCAAGCCCGGGCAGTTCGCCACCGATGAAGAAGGACGGTTCCTGGCCGAGCTCACGCAGCGCCCAGGTCAGCATGCCGGTCGTCGTGGTCTTGCCATGGGTCCCCGCGACAGCGATCTGCCGGCGGGCCGAGCAGAGTTCGGCCAGCAGCTCGGAGCGGTGTTTGACGGTCAGTCCCCGTTCACGGGCGGTGACCAGCTCGGGATTGTCCTCGCCGATCGCGGTGGAGACGATCACTTCGGCGCCCTCCGGCAGGTTGGCCGGGTCGTGGCCGACCGTCACCCCGATCCCGGCGGCCCGCAGCCGCTCCATATAAGTGGAGTCGGAACGGTCGCTGCCGGTGACCGAGGCACCGAGCTGATGCGCCGCCCAGGCCAGGCCGGACATCCCGGCCCCGCCGGCCCCGATCAGATGTATCCGGCGTCCATCCCAGCTCATGCTGCGGCTCCGATCAGCTTCATCACTTCGTCGGCGACGTCGGCGGCCGCGTTCGGGCGAGCCAAGGATTTCGACGCGGCCGACATCTCACCGAGCCGGGCCGGATCACCGAGGATTTCACCCACTTCCGCCAGCAGGCGGTCGGCGTCGAGCTCGGAGTCGGGCACCACTACCGCTGCCCCGGCCGAGGCCATCCACTCGGCGTTGGCGCTCTGGTGGTCGCCGGTCGCGTACGGGTAGGGCACCAGTACAGCGGCCCGGCCCAGCGCGGCGAGTTCGAAGACCGAAGCGCCGGAGCGGGCCAGGGCGAGGTCGCTGGCAGCGATCCCGTCGCCCATGTCGGGTTCGTACTCGAGCAGGGTGTAGCGATCGGCATGCTCGGCCGCAGAAAGGCGTTCGGCCAGGGCGGCATGATCCCGGGAACCGGAGACGTGGATCACGTCGAAGTCCCGGCCGGGCCGCTCGGCCAATGCCTCGATGGAGGCGAAATTGATGGTCCGGGCACCCTGGCTGCCGCCCATGACCAGCAGGCAGCTCGCTTCCGCATCGATTCCGAACCGAGCGCGGGCCCGGACACGGTCGGCGTTCAGCACCGCGCGACCGACCGGGCGGCCGGTCAGCTTGACGTTGGCCCCGTCGATACCCTCGATCTCGAAGGCGAGGCAGACCCGGTCGGCCCGCCTGGCCAGCAAGCGGTTGGCCAGGCCCAGGTGACGGTCGGCCTCGGTCAGGACCAGCGGAAGTTTGAGACGTCGGGCCGCCACCCCGGCCGGACCGGCCACGAACCCGCCGCCACCGACCACCGCGTCGGCCCCGCGCGACTTGATCAGCTTGCGGGCCTTGGGGATCGCCGCCGCAGCCTGAAGCGCCGCCCGGGCCGCCTTGAGCGGGTTCTTCCGGTCGATGCCCGAGAGGTCGAGCAGGTCGACCTCGTACCCGGCTTTCGGCACCAGCTCTGCCTCGAGCTTTCCGCGGGCGCCGAGGAAGGACACGGTCACGCCTTTATCTCGTAGCTCGTCGGCTATGGCGAGGGCGGGCACCACGTGCCCCGCCGTACCGCCGGCCGCTATCACGACGCTCGGCATCGGATGTCCTTTTCTTTGTGCTTCTGCCGCCATCTCCATCGATCAGGCGCAGTCTCGCATTCCGTCCCGGCCCCCTGCGGCCGACCGGTTTGCGCACGGTTGCCGCCCTGCCGCCACGCCCGACGTTGAGGATCAGGCCGATCGAGATCAGGCTGACGATCAAGCTGTTGTTGCCGTAGGAGACGAGCGGCAGCGGCACGCCGGTCAGCGGGGCCATGCCCATCACCGCGTAGAGGTTGATGCAGGCTTGGATCAGGATCAGGCCGGTCAGGCCTCCGGCCAGGATCCGGCCGTAGTCGTCCTTCGCCTTGCGGGCGATCTGGAAACCGGCGTAGCCGAGCAGCCCGTAGACGAGGATCAGCGCGACCATGCCGAGGAAGCCGAACTCCTCGCCGATCACCGCCGAGATCATGTCGGTGTGCGCTTCCGGCAGGTAGAAGGCTTTCTGCACGCCGTTCCCGATCCCGACCCCGTCGATGCCGCCGGAGCCGATCGCGATCTTCGCCTGGATGATCTGGAACCCATTGCCAGCCACGTCACCGTCCGGGTTGAGGAAGGTGAGCAGGCGGTCACGCCGGTAGGGCGCGGCCAGGGCGAACATGAAGGCGAACGTCCCGACCCCACCGGCCAGCAGGCCGAGGTCGCGTGGCCGGGCACCGGCCGCGAACAGGGTCACGAAGACGGCGAAGACGGCGACCATGGCCGACCCCATGTCGGGCTGGGCGAGGACCAGCAGCAGCGCGACGCCGGTCATGCCGAGGTACGGGCCCATCTCCCGGATCGAGTGCAGCCGGTCGGGCCGGTCGGCCAGCAGGTTGGCCCCGTAGAGGACCAGCCCGAGCTTGACGAACTCGGCCGGCTGGATCTGGATCGGGCCGAACATGAACCAGCCCTTGGTGCCGTTGACGGCGGTACCCACGAAGAGCACCGCGACCAGCGCGATCAGGGTGCCGACCATGAACTTCGGCGTCATTTCGCGGAACCGGGTGAGGCTTCCCCGCATCACGAACCACATGCAGATCAGACCGATCAGCACCGCGATCAGGGTTTTCTTGAGGTAGAAGGTGCTGTCGGCGAGGCTGCCGTCGCTGAGGATCCGGCTGGTCGAGCTGGCCGAGAAGACCATCACCACGCCGAAGGCGAGCAGGATCATGGTCGCGGTCAGCAACAGGCTGTACTCGGTCGAGAACCCCTTCTCCGCGACCCGGGCCGGCCGGAGGGCGCTGCCGCGGGTCGAGGGCTTGCTCTTGCGCGAAGCCTTGCCCCGCTTCTTGCCGGACCGCTCAGACATCGAGCTCCTCCACGAGCCGCCGGAAGCTGTCGCCCCGGTCCTCGTAGTTCTTGAACTGGTCGAAACTCGCGCAGGCAGGCGAGAGCAGGACCGCCTCGCCCGGCACCGCGGCGCCGGCCGCCTCGGAGACGGCCGCTTCCAGGTCTTCGCAGTAACGCACGATCTCGATTCCGGCCGGCTCCAGGGCCCGGCCGATCTCATCCGCGGTCTCACCGATCAGGTAGACGCCGCGGCAGTGTTCGGCGACCGGACCGGCCAGCCCGTCGAAGGGCTCGCCCTTGACGCTGCCGCCGAGGATCAGGTGAAGGGGCCGGTCTGAGGAACCGAGCGCGGCCAGGGTGGCGTCGACGTTGGTCGCCTTCGAGTCGTTGATGAAGACGACACCTTCGATCTCCGCCACCGGTTCGTAGCGGTGTGCCACCGGGGGGAAGCTCCGCAGCCCGGCAGCGACCTCTTCCAGCCCGAGTCCGAGGGCGAGTGCCGAGGCGGCGCCGGCCATCGCGTTCGCGACGTTGTGGCGGCCGATCACCTGCATCTCAGAAGTTTCGATCAGCGCCTCGCCGTCGACCATGATCCGCTCGCCTTCGAGCGTGATCTGCGCCCGATCCGAACCGGCGGTCGAGAAGCGGATCTGGGCGGCGGCCGTCTCGATCGTGGCGACCGCCGGGTCGTCGACGTTGAGCACGGCCACGTCTCCGTCGCCCTGGTTGGCGAACACCTTCAGCTTCGCCTCGCGGTAGGAGTCGAGGTTGCCGTGCCGGTCGAGATGATCCGGCCCGAGGTTGAGGAAGACGGCAACTTCGGGCGAGAATTCGGTCGAGTCCTCGAGCTGGAAGCTGGAGCATTCACAGACCACGGTGCCGACCTCGTGGCCGGCGGCCGCTTCCATCGCGACTTCGCAGACCGGATGACCGACGTTGCCGGCGGCGGAGACGGGCCGGCCGGCCGAGCGGAAAAGATGGGCGGTGAGCTCGGTGGTGGTCGTCTTGCCGTTGGTGCCGGTGATCGCGACGACCGGGGCTTCGAACATCCGCCAGCCGAGTTCGAGTTCACCGATCACCGTGACGCCGCGACGGGACGCCTCGGCGATCACTTCGGCCGACTCCGGCACCCCGGGGCTCTTGATCACGGTGGCGACGCCTTCGAGCCGGTCGGTGCCGCTGACCGAGGTCTCGAACCCGATGCCCGACTCACGCAGAACGTCAAGCCCTTCCGGCTCCCCGGAGTCAACCCCGAAAACCGCTTGGTCAAGCGCTTTGAGCGCCTTGGCGGCAGCTACTCCCGAGCGCGCCAGCCCGACTACGAGAAAAGGCCCTTCGGGAAGCGGCGGCCGGGCCTTCGATGAGCGGACATACTCCACTCAAGAGTCTTCCCCACCAGGGCCGAAATACCTGCCCCAGAACCGAAATCTTGCGGTTCCGCAGTCAGGCGCGCTGAGGTTGAAATTTCGAGCGCTATGTGGCGAGAATCTCAACCTCACCGGACGCGGCGCAGCGGGCGTCCGGTGGTTCCTGGCGCCGCCCGGGCCTATCGGCCGATCGAGTGTTGGTAGATGGCGAACCCGATCCCGCTGCAGACGGCGGCGATTATCCAGAAGCGGAGCATGATCTTGGTTTCGGACCAGGCCATCATCTCGAAGTGATGGTGGAGCGGGGCCATCATCAGCACTCGGCGGCCGAAGGTCTTGAAGGAGAAGACCTGGATCAGGACCGAGAGGGCCTCGATCACGAAGATCCCGCCGATCACGATCAGCAGCACCTCGGTCTGGGTCATGACCGCGAGCGCACCTATGGCGCCGCCTAAGCCGAGCGAGCCGGTATCGCCCATGAAGATCGTCGCCGGGAAGGCGTTGAACCAGAGGAAGCCGATGCAGCCGCCGACCAGGCAGACCGCGAAAAGGGCGAGGTCGTGCTGGCCGACCGTGATGTAGGAGATCGCCGTGTAGGCGAGCAAGACGATCGCGCTGGACCCGGCGGCAAGGCCGTCGAGGCCGTCGGTCAGATTGACCCCGTTGGTCGCCCCGGCCAGGACCAGGAAAACGAGGATGAAATAGGCGACCGGGCCGATGTGCCAGGTCAGGTCGCCGATCCGGAAATGGATCACCGGTTCGAGGCCGACCTCATGGCGGGCGACCCACCAGAGGATCAGTGCCAGCACGACCTGGCCGAGCAGCTTGTAGCGGCCCGGAAGGCCGAGCGAGCGGCGTTTGATGATCTTGATGTAGTCGTCGGCGAAACCGAGCGCGGCGCAGCCGAGCGCCACCCCGAACACGGTCATCGCAGCGGCATCCCGCTCGGAGAGGACCAGGAACGGCACGATGATCGCGGTGAAGATGATCAGGCCGCCCATGGTCGGGGTGCCGGCCTTAGTCTGATGACCGGCCGGGCCTTCCTCCCGGATGTGCTGGCCGAACTCACGAGCCCGCAGGAACTCGATGAACCGCGGCGAGAGGAAAAGGCAGATGAGCATCGAGGCCATTGCCCCGATCACGATCTCGCCCATCAGGCGGCGCTCCCCCGGCCGGCGGAACCCGACAGGTCGGACTCTGAGGCGGCGGCCGTGACCAGTTCGGTGACCCGTTCGAGCCCGGCCGCGCGGGATCCCTTGATCAGCACGGCCACGTCCGGGCCGAGCCGCTCGCCGAGCAGCCGGGCGGCTTCTTCCGGGCTGCCGGCCTTGAGGTCGGGGTCATACGCGCGGGCCAGGTCACCGACCGAGATCACCTCGATCCCGAGATCCCGCGCAACCCGGCCGATCTCCTCGTGGAAACCCACCTCACCCGGCCCGAGTTCAGCCATCAGGCCGAGCACCGCGAGCTTTCGGTCGCGGTCGATCTGGGCGAGGTATTCGAGAGCGGCGCGCATCGAGACAGGGTTTGCGTTGTAGCAGTCGTTGACGATGAGACCACGGTCACCGAGATCGATGTGTTCGTTGCGGAAGCGGGAGAAAGCGATGCCGTCGGTCCTCGCGGCGAGTTCGGCCGGGGTGAATCCGGCCGCCACCCCGGCGGCGATCGCCGCCTGGGCGTTGATCAGGTTATGCGGCTCGGCAAAGGGAAATTCGAAGGCCTGTGAGCCCTGGAGGGTTTCGATCCGGGCCCTGGTCGCACCGGCGACCACTTCCTGCTCGACGACCCGCACGTCGCCCGCGCCGCCGAAGCGGATCAATCCGGGCACCCCGTCCAGCAGCGGCTCCAGATGGCCTGCTTCCCACGGCACCACCATTGCCCCGCCTTCCCTCAGGCCACCGATCAGCTCGGCCTTGGCGGCTGCCACCGCCTCGATCGACCCGAGCAGCTCCACATGGACGGGACCGACGTTGGTGATCACCCCGATGTCCGGCTCGGCGATCATCGCCAGCTCGGCGATCTGCCCTCGGCCCCGCATCGCCATCTCCAGCACCAGGGTCTCCGTTTCGGCCGGCGCTTCGAGGATGGTCATGGGCAGGCCGATCTCGGTGTTGAAGTTCTCCGCCGAGGCGTGGACGGAGCCCGGCAGCAGCGCCCGGGTGATGTCCTTGACCGAGGTCTTGCCGACCGAGCCGGTGATCCCGATCACGGTGGCGCCGAGCTCTCGGCGCCAGGCTCGGGCCAGCATCTGCAGGGCGAGCAATGGATCCTCGGCTGCGAAGACGAAAGCCCCGGTTTCGGCCAGCCCGGCCGCCCTTTCGGGTGTGACTACGACCCCCCAGGCGCCGGCCTCCAGTGCCGCCCGCGCATGCTCGCCGCCGTCGCTCTGGCCGCCGGTCAGCCCGAAGAAGAGCTCGCCGCCCGTGATCTTGCGCGAATCGATCTCGGCCCGGCCCGGCACCCCGCCCGGTCCGCGCGAGATGACCTCGGCGCCCATTGCCGCCGCCATGTTCTCGGTGGTCAGTTCGATCACGCCGGCTTCCCGTTCAATTCGCGGAGATGACGACGGGCCACGTCACGATCGTCGAAGGGAATCTTCCGCCCGTTCTCGAATTCCTGGCCCTGCTCGTGGCCCTTGCCGGCGATCACCACGGTGTCGCCCGCCCCGGCCTCGCGGATCGCCAGGCCGATCGCCTGGTCGCGGTCCTCTTCGACCACGACCGACTCACGGTCTTCGATCCCAGCCAGCACGTCCTCGATGATCCGGGCCGGATCCTCGGAGCGGGGGTTGTCGGAGGTGATCACGGTGAGGTCGGCCAACTCGGCCCCGGCCTTCCCCATCAACGGCCGCTTGGCCCGGTCCCGGTCGCCCCCGGCCCCGACGATCGCGATCAATCGGCCTTCGGTCAGGCCGCGGGCTGCCCGCAGTACGTTCTCGACCGAGTCGGGCGTATGCGCATAGTCGACCAATACCGCGAAACTCTGGCCCTCGTCGATCGGCTCGAAGCGCCCGGGCACCCGGCCGGCCTCGGCCAGTCCGGCCGCTGCTTCGTGCGGGTCGACGCCGAGCGCGATCGCCCCGGCCAGTGCGGCCAGCGCGTTGGCCACGTTGAAGCTGCCCGGCAGGCCGGTCCTGACCGCCAGTTCACCATGCTCGGACTGGACCGTGAAAGCCGCGCCGCCGGCGTCGAAGCCCACGTCCACCGCCGCATAGTCGGCGGCCGACCCGCTGGCCGAGTAGGTCAGGCAGTCGAACTCTGTGGCCAGCCGGCGACCGTACTCGTCGTCGACGTTGACCACTGCCGCACCCGGCCCGGCCGCGAAGAGCAGCCGCTTGGCCTGGAAGTAATCCTCCATGTCGGCGTGGAAATCGAGATGGTCCTGGGTCAGGTTGGTGAAGACAGCGAGGTCGAAATCGATCGCGTCGGCCCGGTGCATCACCATCGCATGCGAAGAAACCTCCATCACGCAAGCCTCGTCGCCGGCTTCCGACATCCGGCGGAAGGAGGCCTGGAGGTCGATCGCCTCGGGCGTGGTCCTGACCACCTCTTCCTCCACCCCCCCGACCACCTGCTTGACGGTGCCCATCAGGCCGCTCGGCACCCCAGCGTATTCGAGCATGTCGCGCAGCAGGAAAGCGGTGGTCGTCTTGCCGTTCGTGCCGGTGATGCCGGCCACTTTCATCTCCTGGGTCGGATAGCCATTGAAGCAGGCGGCGATCGGTGCCATCGCGGCCCGGGAGTCGTCAACGACGAGCTGCGGCACTTCGAGTTCGAGCCTCCGCTCGCAGACCAGGGCCGCGGCCCCGGCCTCGACCGCGGCCGGCGCGAAGTCATGCCCGTCGCTCTTTTCCCCGCGGACGCAGAAGAAAAGCGCTCCCGGAGTGACTTTCCGGTTGTCGAAGGCAAGCGAAGCTATGTCGGTTCCCGGGTCGCCGACTAACTCGGACGAGGCCAGATCCCGGGCAAGTTGGTCCAGCCGCATGACCATGATTCTAGAAGTCGGGCGGGGTCCGACCCGCCCTGGGTGGGCGGGACTACCCTTGACCCGCCCCTTCCTCTCACATTCACGGACAGAAGGAAGGGGCTCCGGCTGGGGTGTTATCACGGCCTCACTGATCGGTCGGGACGCCCAGATACGGCAGCGTGAAGGCTGCCAGCTCGCCGAATCCCGGGGCGGCCACTTCACCGCCAGTGTGGGCTCCCTCGGGCTGGTTGACCATGATCGAGACCACGATCCGCGGGTCGTCGGCCGGGGCCACGCCGACGAAGGAAGCTACGTACTTGGTGTCCGAGTAGCCGTCCTTGGTCGCGACCTGGGCCGTGCCGGTCTTGCCGGCCAGGCTGTAGCCGGGCACCGAAACCTCAGAGGCGGTGCCGCCCGCGGCGAGCACGCCCTTCAGCATGTTCCTGACTTCGGAAGCGACTTGCGGCTTGATGATCCGGCGTCCCTTCTCTTCCGGCACCGGCTGGCCCCCGATCTTCTCGATCAGGCGCGGCGTGCGGAGGATGCCGCCGTTGGCCAGGGCGCCGTAGGCCTGGACCATCTGGATCGGCGTGACGGCCAGCCCCTGGCCCATCGGCACGTTGCCGATGGTCGAGCCGGACCAGTCGCTGTAGGGCAGCACGATGCCCTGTTCCTCGTTCGGGTATTCGATCCCGGTCGGCTGCCCGAACCCGAAGCGGTTGATCCACTTGCTGAACTTGCGCCCGCCCATCTCGAGGCCGATGGTCACCGCGCCGACGTTCGAGGACTGGGCCAGAATGTCCCCCACGCTGAGGTCCACGGTCCCGCGGGGGTGGCTTTCCTCGATCGTCCGGTCGTAGACCTGGATCGAAGGGGCGAGGGTGAAGGTGCTGCTCGGGGTGACCGTCCCGGTTTCCAGCGCTGAAGCCACGGTGATCGCCTTGAAGGTCGAGCCGGGCTCATAGGTGTACCCGGTGCCAACGTTGAGCAGATCCTCGGGATCCTTGACCTCGTCGAGGTTCACGCCCGGCCAGTTTGCCATCGCCAGGAGGTCCGAGTTGCGGGCGTCCATGACGATCGCCGAGGCGTTGATCGGGTTGCTCTGCTCGCCGATCTCGGACAGCACGTTTTCCGCCTCCGCCTGGATCGTCGAGTCGATGGTCAGCTGGACCGAGTCGCCGTTCTTGGTGTCACGCAGGTTCTCGAACCGGAGCGGGTCGCCGTTCGACCCCTTGACTATCCGCTGCTCGCCGTTGACGCCGGCCAGCACGTCGTTCTCCATCGCTTCGATGCCGGTCGTCGCCACCCCGTCGCCATCGATCTGGCCGACCACCTGGGAGGCGATGTTCCCCTGGGGCCGGATCCGCAGGGTGAGTGGTTCCTGGGTGATCCCGGCGAGGTTCAACTTCTCGACCGCGTCCGATTCCTCTGGCGTCGCCGCCTTCTTGACGTAGGAGAAGCCGCCCGGCGCGGTGATCGCCTCGAGCGCATCGGCCCGGCTCATGTGGAGTGCCTTGGCGAGTTTGCGGGCGGTTTCCGGCGGATCGACGATCTGGTAGGGCGTGGCGACGATGTTCGCGCCCGGCTCCGAGCTGGCCAGCGGCTGGCCGTTGCGGTCGAGGATCGAGCCGCGCATGCCCGGCACCTCGATCATGTCTTCCTGCTGGCCCCTCGCCTGGGAGGCGAGCGAGGATCCCTGGACCACCTGAAGCAGAAAAGCCCGGGCAAAGAGCCCGAGCAGGAGCGCCAGACTGACCGCGAAGAGCAGGCCGGTCCGCTTTTCCAAGCGGGGAACCCTCATCCTCCGGCCGCCAGTCGTTCCGCCGCCGCCGCGTAGTCACCCGGTTGGAAGGAGCGGTAGTGGATCTCATCGGGCTCCGGCAGGTACATGCCCTCGGACTCGGCCTGCGCCTGGACCCGCGGCATGGCCAGGGCTGCGGTCTCCGATGACTTGAGGATCGCGTTCTGCCGTTCGATCGATTCGATCTGGGTTTCGATCTTGCTGGCCATCGAGCCGTAGCTGACCGTGACCACGTTGATCGCGACGATCGCCAGCAGCAGCGCACCGATCACGAAGATCCAGCGACGGCCGGTGGCCGCGGTCCGGACCAGGCCGGATTCAGGGAAGTGAGTTACCGCATGGGCGCTCTTGCCGATCAGGCGCAGACCAGAGTGCTGCCGAGTGCCCGGGCGGCGACGGGTGGCCGGCCGGCGCCGGGGCATGGTCCGGCGGGCCGGGACCCGGGCGGGCAGGACGGGAACGGCGCGGGCAGGGGCGGCCATCAGCGGACCTCCCCTCTCCGGCCCGGATTCGCGCCGGCCGGCTCGCTCTCACGCAGCTTCAGCGCGCCGCGCAACCGGGCCGAACGGGCCCGCGGATTGGCCGCAACCTCGTCCTCGTCGGCTGAGATCGGCCGGCGGGTCAGCACCTCGGCCTCGGGTTCGTGGCCGCAGACGCAGACCGGCAGCTCGGGCGGGCAGATGCAGCCGGTGGCGAGGTCGTTGAAGAAGCGCTTGATCCGGCGGTCTTCCAGCGAGTGGAAGGAGATCACCGCCATGCGGCCGCCGATGTCGAGCGTGTCCCAGGCGATCGGCAGGGCGGCGTCCACCGCCTCGAGTTCACCGTTGACGGCGATCCGGAGCGCCTGGAAGCTACGACGGGCCGGGTGGCCGGAGCCGAACCGGGCCGCGGCCGGCATCCCGGCCTTGATCGCTTCGACCAGTTCCGCGGTCGTGTGAAGGGGGCGCCGGGCGACGATCTGGCGGCTGATGCCGCCGGCGTAGCGCTCTTCCCCGAGTTCGCGCAGCATGTGGCTGAGCTGCTGCTCGGACCAGGTATTGAGAATCTCTTCGGCGGTGAGGCTCTGCCGCGGATCCATCCGCATATCGAGGGGCGCGTCATGTGAGTAGGAGAAGCCGCGCTCGGCAGCGTCCACCTGGAGTGAAGACATCCCAAGGTCCATGTACAGCGCGGAGGCCCGAATACCTTCATTTTGCAGGGATTTCAAGGCCAGGCTGAACTCGGATGCGACGAACCTGGTGCGACAGCCGGCCTCGGTCGCAAACTCCTGGAAGCGGGCCTGGGCGATCGGGTCACGGTCGATCGCGATCAGGGTGCCTTCCGGGCCGATCCGTTCGGCGACCAGCCGGGCGTGTCCGCCGGCGCCGAAGGTGCAGTCGATGACGGTCTCACCGGGCTGGGGGCCGATCAGGTCGACCAGCTCCGGTGCCAGGACGGGAAGGTGGCCGCGCGGTCCCTGGTCGGGGCGGGGTCGGATGTCACGCGAGTCGCTCACCTTGGCTCCGGTCGGGGCGAGCCGCGCGAGCGCGGTCACTCTCCGCCCCCTGCGAGGTTCTCGGCCACTTCGGGGAACTGGCCGAGCAGTTCCGCGTTGACCTTCGCCCAGGCTTCCGTGTCCCAGATCTCGATGTAGTTGCCGGTGCCGACCACGGTACAGGCGGTGTCGATTCCGACCATCGCCTTGAGTTCGGCGGGGATACGGATCCGACCGGCCGCGTCGAGGTCGCCTTCGTCGGCACTGGCGTTGATCATCCGGCGCAGGTTGCGGGCGTCGGCACCGAAGGGGCTGTGGGGAGCTACGTAGCGCTCCTCCATCGCGTCGAAGTCTTTGGTCGCGTAGAGCCAGAGGCAGGCATCAGGCCCCTTGGCGAGAACGTATCCATCGTCGAGTGCGGCACGGAACTTGCGGGGCACCGTGAGGCGGTCCTTGGAATCGAGGCTGTGTTCGTGCTGGCCTCTGAACGCCACCGCTCCTCGTCCTTTCTTGCCGCCGTTGGTTGACCGGGAAAGAGTTGGGCCGGGGTGGTGAGAGCGGGAGGAGCCCCATCACCCCGGCCCTTGGCTTCAACTCGATTGGCAACATAACCCACTTCGCCCCACTTTGCAACACAACCCCCCACTTTCTTCCAAAAGTTGCAACGGCCTTTGCACCGCCCAGTGTCCGAATCACCTGCCGAGGGAGCGGGCTCATCCATTCCCGTGCCTTGTGAGCCCGCAGGTTTCAGTGGTCGTCCGGCAAAGACCGAATGACGAGCAGATAATCTGCCGCCATGAGCGAGATCGCCGATGCGAACTCCCTTCGGGGAGCGAAATTCAAGGAGCTCATGGGCAAGCCCAAGACCTGGGTATTCCTGGCCCTCGGCAGCCTCGCCATGGCCGGCCTCGGCGCGATCGGGGGAGCGATCCTCGCCCTGATCTTTTACGTCGTCGCTTTCCTGCTCGGGATCGGGATCGTGTTCTGGATCGCCGACCACCGTGCCGCCCAGGCCTTCTACGAGGCCTACGCCAAAGCCCGCGGCCTGATCAAGCGGCAGAGCAAGTCGCTCGATGGCTCGACCCCGCTTTTGCGCAAGGGCGACAAGCAACGGGTCGACGTGCTCTTCGAGGGTGAGCTCGTGCCCGGCGTCGAGGGTCAGCTCGCGCTCTGGACCTACATCGTCGAGACCCGGGACAGCAAGGGCAACAAGCAGGAGGTGGACTGCCCCTTCACCCTGATCCTGGTCAGCCTGCCCGAAACCCTGCCGGTGATTCGCGACCTCCGGGTCCAGCGCAAGGCCGGCCTCAAAGCGCTGGAGAAGTTCGAGGACGCCTTCCGCCGTAGCCACGAGCGCGTCACCCTGGAAAGCGAAGCGTTGCGGGACAGGTACGAGATATTCCGCGGCAAGGACGAGGACGAGGTGTGGATCCGGCGGCTCTTCTCCCCCGGTTTCATCGTCTGGATGTCCGAGACGCCGCCGGAGAAGTTCGCCTTCGAACTCGAGAACGGCTGGCTTTGCGCCTATGTGCCGAAGCACCGGGACAGTGTCGACGGACTCGATGAGATGACCGCAGTAGGCACCGCAGTGGCCGCCCGGATCAGGGAAGAGGCCGCACAGACCTCACCGGCAACCGAAAGGGAGAGCACCGCATGAGCGAAGAAACGAACGACGAAACGACCGGCACCGTCGCGGTCACCCACGCCAACCAGCTGCGCTCGGCCAAGTTCAAAGAGCTGATGCGAAAGAAGTCCACCTGGGCCTGGCTGCTCGGGCTTTCGATCCTCGGCGGCATCCTCGGCGCGCTCGTTTCCCCGGTGATCGGCTTGGTCGCCTTCGTCGTCGTCTTCCTGATCGTGCTCGCGGTCGTCTTCGGGATCGCCGACAACCGGGCCGAAGATGCCTTCTACGACTACTACTGCCAATCACATGGCCTGACCCGCAGCGAGTCGCCGGCGATCGCCGAGCTGACCCCGTTGCTGCGCAAGGGCGACAAGTCGAACACCGACGAGGTCTTCACCGGGCAGCTCATCGAAGGGGTCGAGGGCGACGTCGTGCTCTACACATACACCGAGGTGCACCGCGATTCGGACGGCGACGAAACCGAGACCAACTACCCGTTCACCTTGATCCACGTCGAGATGCCGGAGATCGTCCAGCACATGGCTTCGCTCCAGGTCGAGCTCTCCGGGTTCCGTTTCCTCGACGGCCTCGAGGACAAGTTCCGCGGCAGCCTCGAGCGCGTCACCCTGGAAAGCGAGGCTTTCGACAAGCGCTTCGAGGTCTTCGTCGACAAGGGGCAGGATCCCGTCTGGGTCCGCCGCCTCTTCTCGCCCAGCTTCATCGTCTGGCTGGCCGAGAACCCGCCGAAGAGCTTCGCCTTCGAACTCGAGAACGGCCATCTGGTCGCCTATGTCTCGAAGCACATGGATGACACGGCCGGCCTGGAGCGGGTGACCGAAGTCGGTGCTTACGTGGCTGCCCGGCTGCTCGAAGAGGTGGCGCAGAGCTCGCCTCGGGCCGAGCGCGAGCTGAACCAGTGAGCGAGGCCGCAACCCCGGCCGGCGAAACCGCGGGCCGGTTGCCCCTTTGAACCGGACCCGGAGAATCGGGCCGCAGTTCATCCTGGCTCTGGCTTCCGCCGCCAGCGTCCTGCTCAACATGTGGATCGGCCGGGGGCTGACTTTCAGCACCGACGAGCTGGTCTGGTTCATGCTCAGTCCGGACCTCGACCTGACCGAGGCTTTCCGGAAGTACGTCGGCCATCTGGTCCTCAGTTCGAAGCTGCTTTACAAGCTGCTCTTCGAGATGGTCGGGCCGGAGTACTGGCTGATCCGGCTGCTCGCCGCCCTTGTCCTAGTCGGCGTCGTCTGGATCCTCTTCCGGTTGTTGCGCCGCTGGTGCGGAGAGTGGCCCGCCCTGGCTCTCGCCCTGATCGTCCTGTTCTTCAGCGGCGACCCTGCCCACGTCTTCCACGGCAACGGAATCACGGTGCTGGGCTCGGTCGGCTGCGGCCTGTTCGCCTTGCTGATGTTGAGCGAGCGTCAGACCTCGCGCTCGGTGCTGGCCTGCCTGGCCCTCTGCCTCGGCCTGGCCACCTACTCCCAGGCGCTGCCTTTCCTGGTCGGCGCGACCGTCTTCCTCGTGGCCGCCCGGCGCCGGCGGGATCTCTGGGTGCCGGCCGTCCCGTTCCTGCTCTATCTCACCTGGTGGATCTGGGCCCGGGGCTATCCCAGCGCCTCCGAACACGGCGTGGAACCGGAACGGATCTACATGCTGCCGGTCTGGGGCTTCCGGGCGACCGGGGCGGTGGTCGAGAACGTGCTTCGCCTGCCCCATGCCATCGGCACCGGCGCCGAGACCGCGGTCGGCCTGCTGGTCGCGGCCGCCCTCTTCGTCCTGCTGGCCTGGCTGCTTCGCCAGGGTCGGGCCAATCCGCTCTTCTTCGCCGGCGCGAGCGCCCTCATCACGATGTGGGCGCTGGTCATCGTGGTGCCGACCGACGGCCGCGACTTCGACAGCAGCCGCTACATGTACCCGTTCCTGATCGCTTCCGCGGTCACCTGGGGCAGCCTGATCAAGGTCGAAAAGCCGAGCCGGCCCCTCGCCTGGGTGACGTCCGTCGCCGTCGCCGTGCTCTGCCTGGTCGGCGTCTACCGGCAGGAGGAGCACAACGACTCGCAGCGCTCCGGGATCACGGTCGCGCTTCGCTCCGGCCTGGCCGGGGTCGAGGCGGTGCGGCCGACCGACCCGCGACTGAACGCGGACGATCTCGCCACCCAGGACGAGGATTTCTTCCTCAACCTGCCCTTCCGGGCGATGGACGACCTGTACGTCCCCTCCCTCGCTGCCTATACCCGGGCGATCGACCGGTACGGCGACATCGGGTTCACCGCGTCCGAGATCCACGAGAAGGGACGCAGGGCCGAGTACCTGGCCGACCGCTCCGCTTACCGGATCTCCGGGGTCGGCCCCGTCCGCCACCTGCCCGAGGGGGCGAAGGATCTCCGCTGCGTGAAGCCGGCCTACCTCTTCCCCGGCCCGCGCGGCGTCCCGGTGCCCCCGGGCCTCTTCGAGGTTCGCAACCCGACCGGTCAGGCGGCCCGGGTCTTCGTCGCCCGTTTCAGCCGCCAGGGCATACCTGCCGGCCAGGTACCACCCCGCTCGGCGACCCTGATGGGAGGCCCCGACAACAAGGGAAACGCCGGCCTTCGCCTCAGAAGCGGCGACGTCACCCTCACTGTCTGCCGGCTCGCCCGCTAGCCGGCGGCTCAGTAGCCGACGTTGACCAGGCTGTCGGCGTTGGCGGCGAGCGAGGCGACGATCAGCAGCAGGACCGAGGGGACCAGCACCAGGGCGATCACCAGCTGGATCTTCGGTGCGGCCCGGGCCGCCTGCTCCTCGATCGCCCGACGCTGGCCCTGACGGAGGGTCGCCGACTGGCGACGGAGCTGGTCGGCCAGGGGCGAGCCGAGCCGGCGCGAACGCTCCAGGGTCGAGACGAACGAAGTGATCTCCGGGCCGCCGATCCTGCTCCGCAGACCTTCCAGGGCCGCAGCCTGACCGCTTCCCCAGGCCATGTCGTCGCCGGCCCGGGCCATCTCCTCGATCAGCGGTCCCCGGCCGGAGGTGGCCAGATCGAGCAGGCAGCCGCCCAATCCCCGGCCGGTCTGGACCGACACGGCCAGCAGGTCGAGCACATCGGGCAGGGCGGCGACCATGCTGCGATGCCGCCGACGAGCGGTCCTCTCCAGCAGGAAGTCGGGCAGGATGAAGCCGCCTGCCGCCAGCGCGACCAGGACCACGGGCGCCAGCCGGCCCGGCAAGAGATTCGTGAACAGGGAGCCGAAGAGCATCCCGAAGGCCGCCGCGACCGCTTTGCCCAGGAGCACGGCGCGCGGAGCCAGAACGTCCTCGAGGCCGGCCCGCCGGACCCGATCCACGACCCCGAGCAGGTCGGTCTCCTCGATCTCACGTCGCCCGAACCTCTTGCCTTGGCGGCGGGATTTCGCTTCCGCTTCATGCCTTTCGCTTTCGCGCAGCACCTCCCGCAGCCCGCGGGCACCCAGCAGCAGGGCGACCATCGCAAGCAGGGCGGGCAGCAGGCTCATGTCACGCCGATCCGGGCCAGTTTCGAGATCAGGATGAAGCCGGTGACCTGGAGGACGAGAGAGATGCCGACCAGGATCAGGGCCGGGACCGAGTCGACGATCGAAGCGAAAAACCCGGGTTGCAGCAGCTCGGTGAACAGTGCCGCTCCGACCGGCATCGCGACCACCAGATATCCGGTGAACCGGGCCTGGGCGGTGGCTGACCGGGCGTCTTCCGCGACCCGGTCTCGCTCGGCTGCGCCTTCGGCGAAGCGACGCAGCAGCGCGGCGAGGTCACCACCGGCCAGCCGCTGGCTGAGTAGCGCGGTGGCGAAAGCGTCGACCCGGGGCGAGCCGAACCGCGTGGCCAGGTTCCTGACCGCATCGGTGGTCGGCGCCCCGGCCTCCAGTTCGTGGCGCATCGTTTGGAACTCGCTTCGCGCCGGGCCTTCGAGCGAGGCGATGGCCGCGCCTAGGGCGCCCCGGGGAGAATGGCCGGCGCTGAGGCAGTCGGCGATCGCCCGCGCTACTTCGGGCAGCGACTTCTCGACCGCTCGCCGGTAGCGGCGCCGGCCGCGGGAGATCAGCCATCCAGCCAGCAACGGCGCCGCGACCGCCAGCATCAGGCCGGCCACCGGCCCTGCCAACCACCAGCCACCGGCAACCGCGCCGAGGCTGAACAGCAGGGCTAGTCGGAAGCGCTCGTCCGAGGTCGGCAGATAGCCCTCTCGGCGGGCCCGGCGCAAGGGTTCGATCGTCGCCGCCAGCCAAGCCCGGGCACCACCCGCCGACTCTTCCGTATTCGCCTTGCCCACGGCCAGCGCCTCTCCGGCGGCGGCCACCGCCAACATGGCAGCAATTCCGGCCAGCAGCGCCGGAAGGAGACCGTTCACCGGCCCACCTCCTCGATCCCGGTCACCCTGCGACCACCGTCGGCGGTGCGGCTGATGTGCACGACCAGATCGATGCCGCGGCGCAGCTGCGCTCCGATCACGTCGAGTGGCAGGCCGACATCGGCCATCAGGGCGAGCACCTCGATCCGGGCCAGCGCATCGGTGGCCGAACTGGCGTGCACGGTCGAAAGCGCCCCATCGTGACCGGTGTTGAGCGCGGTCAGCAGGTCGAGCGCTTCCGGTCCGCGCACCTCACCGATCAGGATCCGGTCCGGCCGCATCCGCAGGGCGTTGCGAAGCAGGTCGCGGATCGTCACTTCGCCCCGGCCCTCGATGCTGGGCGGCCTCGATTCGAGCCGCACCACATGGGGCTGGGCGAGGCTGAGCTCGGCCGCGTCCTCGATCGTGACGATCCGCTCGCCGCTTTCGATGAAGCCGGAAAGCGCGTTGAGCAGGGTCGTCTTGCCGGAGCCCGTGCCACCGCTGATCAGGATGCTGCGCCGGGCCGCCACCTCGCTTCCGAGTCGCTCGGCCTGTGCCCTCGTCAAGGTTCCCCATCCGACCAGATCGTCCACGGTCGGCCGTTCGCCGGGGAACCGCCGGATCGAGATGGCCGGCCCATCCACGGCGAGAGGCGGAATCACCACGTTGACCCGGGAGCCGTCCGGCAGCCGCGCGTCGGCCATCGGACTCAGTTCGTCGACCCGCCGGCCGAGCGGGGCGAGGATCCGCTCGATCGTGTTCCGCAACTGCTCCTCGTCCTCGAACCTCACCCCGGCCGGTTCGATCCGGCCGGCCCGCTCGACGTAGACCAGGTCCGGGCCGTTGACCATCACTTCCTCGACCGTGGCGTCGTCAAGCAGGACTTCCAGCGGGCCGAGGCCAGAGGCCTCGCGGAGGATGCGTTCGACCAGATCCTCGCGGGCTCCCTGAGAGAGCATCGCCGCCCGCTGGTCAACCGCCCGCCGAACCGCCTGCTCGATCCCTTCTTCAGTCTGGCCCGCCCGGGTTCGCCGCTGCTCGATCAGCCCGGCCCTGATCTCTGTCGCCAGCCTCCCTCGCGGGTCCATCTCAACCCCCGGCCGGTGGCAGCACGGTTATCCGGCGGGCGAATGTCTGAGCGTCGACCAGCCGGATCGCCTGCTGGTTGGTCAGCCCGAGCGTGACCTCGGTCAGGCCTGGCCCTGCCTCGCTCTGACCGGCGCGGCCGATCGAGATCAGCTGCACCCGACGAGCCGCGACCACCGTCTTGCCACCACCGTGGTCGTCGTCAGTGGTGATCAGGACATCGACCCGGCCCAGACCGCTCAGGGCGCCCGCCCCGGCAACCGCCAGTTCGACCGCATGGCGGCCCTTCCCCGCGGCTGGCCGCTTCGGCTTGTCGTTTCCCGGCGCCTTCAGCCCGGGCCCGGTCAAGTAGCTGCCGGCCGGGAGCGGCGCGACGGTCTCCATGCCCACCGCCTGGCCTGGTTCACTGAGCGCGGCGGCCGGCAGGAACCGGGCCGGCACCTGCCTGATCTCGAAGCTGCCGGCGGCGACCCGCGGAGAGATCACCTGCCCGGGGGCCAGGCTCCGGGTCAGCACCACGACCGGGCGCAGTTCGCCGTAGCTCTCCGCGACCGAGGACGAGTAGCCGCCGACCAGGGTCACCGCCAAGAGCGCGGCACCGGCCGCGGCGAGGAGCATGACCAGGGCACGGCGCCGGCGACTCATCGGGTCAGGCCTCGATCCCGACCAGACCAGGTGCCGACACCGCGACCCGGGTCGAGCAGGGCAGGACCAGGGTCGCGGTAGAGCCCTGCTCGTCGAGGTCGAGCTCCAGCCGGCCGTCGTGCTCGCGGGCGGCGTCGCGGACGACGGCCAAGCCGTGGCCATGCCTCTCCTTGCCCCGCAGCCTGGCCATGACCTCGGCTGGACAGTCCGAACGCTCGGCCGGCCGGTGGCACTTGCCGTTGTCGCTGACCTCGATCCGCAGCCGTCTGCCGACCACCAGCGCTCGCACCACGATCCGCGGTCCGCCGTGCTCGATCGCGTTGACGATCAGGTTCTCGACTGCCGCCGAGAGCATGGCCGGATCACCGGTGACCAGGGCCTCCGGCCCGGTCCAGCGCATCTCGATCCCACTCCCGGCCATGCGGGCCCGCGACTGCCATCGCCGTACGCAGGCCTCGGTCATCAGCCGGCAGGCGATCGGCTCGGGTCTGGACTGGTCCGGGGCGCCACCGTTGACCTGCCGGTCGAGCTCCCCCAGCGCCCGGATCGCTTGCCAGACCGGCAGGGCCGGAGTCAATCGGCCCGGCCCGGCGGGTAACGAAAGGGCGATCGCCTGCAGCGGCCGCCGGGCCTCATGCAATGCTCGGTTGACCAGGTTGCGACGATGAGCCAGCCATACCTCGCGGGCGAGGATCACCAGCACGGCGGCCAGCAGCGGCAGCAGGTCGACCAGATGCGCCCTCACGGCCCCACCAATCTGTAACCGACTCCCCAGCAGTTGACGACGTAGCGGCCGTGCGTCGGGTCGAGTTTCTTGCGCAGCCGGCTGCAATGAGCCTCGAGGGTCCGGGTGTGGCCGTTTGACTGGTAGCCCCAGACCTCCTGGAGCAGCTCTTCTTTCGAGAAGACCCGGGTCGGTTCCTTGGCCAGGATCTTGAGCAGCGCGTACTCCTTCATCGAGAGCCGCAGGTATCGGTCGTTCACCTTGACCGTGTGCTCGACGTCGTTGATCTCGATGTCACCGATCCGCAGCAGCGAGTGGGTCCGCCGCCGGCGACGTAGCACGGCGTTGATTCGTGCCAGCAGGGTGCGATTTCAGATTGGAACCCGTGTGTTGGAGCCGTTTCCGGGGATGCGAGAACGCTTATCCGCTGTTTTCTTGGCTTTCGCGGATTGTTAACCGCTGAACGTTTCGTGTTCTAGCTTCAGTAATGGTTTTCCGCGACCCAGGTGGACTGCCCGCCCGGTCGGGTCGTAAATCACCCAGGTACGACGTGTTCTATCACCTTGAACTTGACGCCTAGTCGTGCTGAGACGGCGGTGAGGTATTGCTTGACGAGCTCGTACTGCCAGCGGCTGAAGTCACGGTCGCCCTCGGTCTGGAGGATCCTCGCGAGTTCGGTTCCTCCTCGAAGACCCGAGGTCGTTTCGAGCAGAGTCAGGTCTTGGTTGGCGGAGATCTTGTTCGCGATCTCCCTGAACTCGTCACCCATCTCGTTGTCCAGGCATCGGCGCAACTCGGCAAAAGCGAGCTCGGTACAGAACGCTTCGACTTCTTCCCGACCAGCGTCCCTACGGTCGATCCGATCCAAGATCAGGTACGGCTGGTCTTCCTCGATCACCCCCGCCCCCAGGTCAGCGAAGACTGCATCGAAATCGTTCGGCTTGCGCGCATCCCACTCTGACCGCATCGGACGGCGCCGGGCAGGTCCACCGCAGGTCAGGCTCTGTTCGGTCTTGCTCACTCCCTGATAGTGGGAGCGTTTGGGGTCGATCGTTGGAATCTCGCGAAGCCCACGCGAGGGCGTGCGCGGTTGGCCCTTTTTGACCTTGAATCGACCCTTTATACCTCTTTATACCTTCACCGCTTCCGCGTCTGTGACGCTAGGCCGATCCGAGATCGCTTGGTGCGTGAGCCTCCAATAGTGCCGCTGATCCTACTCACGATCACGGCAGATCTTGTGGGCGTAGAGATGGCTCCTGCTCTGTGCAGTGAGGGCGGACATCCGGTCCGCCCGCTAAAACAGAAAGGGATTCTCATGACCAAGTTCGATGGAACGATCGACAACAGGTACCGGCCGGATCTCGAATCCAGCCAGCGGCGGGTGCGTGAAGAAGAGGCTGAGGAGGCGGTGCCGGTGGTCCAGTCGCGCGAGCTTTCGTTCGTGCCGACCCGGTACAAGAAGGACGAGTCGGCGTACGACCCTCAGACCCGAGCCCTCATCGAGGAGCACAAGCGCCTTGAGCTGCTTCGCCACGGCTCGAAGATCACGAACCTGATGGAGCGGTGGAATTGGCTGGAGGCCATGGCCACCCCCGATCAGAAGCAGCTCTTTCTGGAGGAGCACATCCACGCCGTGCACCAGGACCCCGTCAAGAACGAGTTCCGACTGATCTTTCTCCTCCTGGTTCTGGAGCCGATCAGGCGGGGAATCAGCAAGAAGTACATCGACGCCCGAGGCGGATACAACACGGTCAAGGATTTCAGTGGATCCGGCGCTGACCTGCGACTGATCCAGCATCTTGATCGTCAGGATCTGTTCGACGTTACGAGACGCGCTGCCCTAGAGGCGATCTTCCGCTACCCCACCCCTCACCCGGACAGGATCTTCTCCTGGTTCAAGGCCACGGTCGCGTACCGTGCGCTCGACGAACTCAAGGAGGAGCTGCCCGATTTGGAAACGGCAGGTCTGGGGGATGCCGAGTCGGTTGCCGTGAGTCGGGCCGTTTCCGGCCTCATGGATCTCGACCCTCCGGATATGAGGAGCGACCTCAATATGGGTGCGTGGATGCGTCGGGTCAAGTTCCGTGACGTTTTCGACACCGTCGAAAATTTCTACGACTTCTCAGCGGTCAGGAAGATCTGCGATCAGGCCATCGGGCGGCTTTCCCCCGGCCAGAGCGTGGTGATACGTCAGCTGTACCTGGAGGAGAAGCCTGCCGAGGCTATCGCCGAAGAAGGAGGCGTGACCCGCAGCACGATTGACAACCATGCTTCGAAGGGACGCAAGAAGATGGCAGACGACGATGTCTTCTTCTGCGGGCTTCACGAACTCGGCCACGTCAAGGACGAAGCCCGGGCGAAAGACCTCGCTGAGAAATACCCGGACGGGAAACTGCCCGACGGACGCCGCGTCGTCCACATCGGGATGGCCGCTTAGACTCTGACCGAGCGGAGGGCGTGACCATGGCTGATCCCCAAAGCCGAAACGAACCTCCGATCAGCTCGATTGGGTCGCTGACGAGCCGCGAGTTCATCTTCGCCATGTGGAACTCAGGGACGACCAGAACCTTGCTCTGCGTCGCGGGCCTCCATCAGGCATGGACTCACGTTCCGTTCTTCTAGGAAACGAGATCGATCCCGGACCGCTGTGCTCCGCAAAAAATTAAACGTCAGATCTCCCCTGACGGCTTGTAGACGAGGTCAACTCTTTGCCCGAACTCTCCCCTGATGAAGAGGTAGACAGATATCGCCTTGGCGACGAGATCCGAGAACGATGCAATCGCAACTCCCCAGAAGATCCCGATCAATACGTTCGCATCGAGGAACAAGAAATCACGTTTATCACTCGGGGTCCAATCGTTGATCACAGCAACAATCGCGAGGATCTCAACTGTCGTCAGAAACAGAAACCATGGGAGGCCTCTCTCCGGCGCTCCGATTCTTCGAAGGCTTCCGGGCATCATCAGCATTGCGGAGAACGCCAACACAGCCCACCCGAAGGCGAGCGGATCCCCGTACTGGGTAGTGCCGACCAATGGTAAGAGGAGCGGCAAAGTGAGTATGGAGAGCGACCCCGAAGTCAGTAGCAGGCGGGGCCACCACCCGGAATGTTTGCTCCAGGCCATCATCAGATCAACGCTCGTAGCGATCGACCCGTTCGAATAGGGCGCAAATACCAGATAGTGGCCTCCGAGGTAGTTCCAAGAACGCGAAATCGCCAAGCGCATGGACTACAGTCGAACCATGTCGGTGGCAGAACTACTCTTCAATCTTGTCTTGGTCGTTATCGCGGTTGCGTTCATCGCGGGTGCCTATGCGTCTCACGTTCTGTGGAAAGCCGATATGCAAGATCAGAAGTCGGACGTTCCGGCGGACCTTGACGCCCGAGCTTGAGCATCGCGACTCTTGCTGGCAATCCAGGTGGCGACTGTGACTTCTAATCCCGAGGTTCGATTGTCGTAAGGGAACGGCCGCTGCTGTTCGGCTCAATCGCGATCACGTGGTTCGCCCTGACCAAGACCTCATGCCCTCCGGGCGCTGTCAAATGAATGAAACCCTCCCTTCCTGTGAGAGTCCGGTCTTCCACCTCATTTGCTTCCTCTTCCACTCGGGCCCGGTTACCGCTTGAAAGCAGCACAATCGTATTTCCAGCCATGTTGAATCCCTTCAATCGCCATTCCCCACCCGCATAAAGCCTAATGGACATCGACAGATACCGCCAGTCGCGCAGACTTCCAAACGTAGAGCGGGAATTCTCTATTAGCTTGTCCAGCTAGGCCGGGCCAGGGACTCCAGGTATGTCCACTTCAAGCACTGTGAGCTTGTCAGAGTGGTCAGACACTTCGTTCGCGACTGTCTCTGCGTTGGCCTTCCACCCTTTGGGGACAGCCAACCGCAGAGCCAGACCTTCTGTTTCGCTTGCAACGAGCAGAAAATCCTCGATCTGCTCTTTCGAGTGATCGGAGGTCAGATCAGGTCCAGTCTTCGCTTCCCCAATCACCGTGCCCCTCAATTCATGGACGGCGATCACGTCCGGGCGATGCCTTCCGATCTTGGGAGGTAAGGGCAACGTCCCTACGTTGTCGCCGTGCGTCACCTCTCCGAACTTCATCGCAAGATCACTAACAAGAACGTCAACAAGTGTCTTGTGCGTGTCGCTTTCCGTTGAAGTCTTCTCGATACCCGGCGTGCCTTCGACAAGCGTCAGGTCAGGGTCCATACGGTCAAGCGCGTTAACGATGGTCCTGACTTCCACAGGCAAGTCGGAGACCACTCCGATGCCCACCAAACTCAGCAGAGCATCAACGGCTGGTGACATCATCTTCTCGGCTGCTTTCGCTGGAAATGCTGGGTCACATCCAGCAAGCTCATCGAGTGCCGAAGCAATGTGGACCAACGAATCTCGAACGGTGTTGAGGTCACTGGCCACCGGAGATTCGGGTTCAAGAGTGATTGAGTCTGCGATCATTCTTGCCTTTTCAGCTGCCGGTCCCGCGTCCTCCCGGATCTCAATAGGACGCACCTGAGACGAGCTAACGAAAACCGAGCTACCTGCCGCGAAACTCCTGACGCGCTCGATCCACCTTGTCGCGATCATCTCTCCGAAGAGGATGAGCCGCTCATACTCGGCTTCAAGATCTGCCGCCCTGTCAGACGGTTCGAAGATTTCAGCGGACTTAGCAACCGACACCGCCGCGCCGTCCCATTCGATCGCCCTCAGATGATCGATCACCTCATTAAGGAACAAGCGAATCACCGTTGGCGGCAGCGAACTCACGACTGCAGGGCTCCACTATCGGTGAACTCCCGTTTCATCTCAGCCACGAGCATTGCTGTGATCTCGCTGGTGCCGATCTGATCGCGGTCCACGGTAAGCGGCGGATCAGGAACCACCACAAGGTTGGGGAGACTCATTGCCATCGACATCGAAGAACCGATCTCGATCTCGCTGTAGCTCTTGTACTGCGCGTCCGGGATCGCCACTACGACTTGCAGTGTTCGAATGTCGTGGGATCTATCGACTAGTCCCCAGACCCGGGAAGCGAATTCTTGTGCCGAGCCGATGAACGCTTCAAGGCGCGGAGCCATCACAACGCTTTCTGAAAAATGGCCGCTTGAGGGTCCGCCAACCATTCCCTCCGCGACCACGGATCCATCGGAAGCTACGAGAAACCTCAGTTCTCCCCAGGTTCCTTCCCCCTTGGCCGTGAACTCGATCCCATCCCTGGTAACCGTTTCACTAAGCGACATCGAATTCGAAACTAATCGCGACGCGCGCTTCACCAAGGATCTGATCGACTATTGCCGGGTCGTCCAGCTCGGTGGCGCCAAGGACGATCGTGGACTTGGCTGGGGTAATTCCGATCCTTGCGATTGAAGCCGAGGATCCGCCCATGCTCCTCGATTCGGAGACCAATTCGAGAACGCGAGCCGAAGCTCCGTCGATCTGCTCCTGCGAGGCTGGCCTGTTGGGACCGTCAAGGGTTCGGAGAGCACGTATCACGGCCGTCCCGACATCTTCCGCGGAGGTGAATGTTCCGGTCAGCTTTCCCTGCTCCCAAGTGCCTCGAATCCGGGCAAGGAACTCTTCCTGAGTCTGCTCCAGGTCCACGTCCTGCTTCAGAACCAAGATTGGTTTCCCAAGACGAACTGCTTCGTTGTACTCGTCCTCCGTTGGACTGAAACCGGAATCCCCCGCTTCGCCGTAGACCTCGCCAAGGATTAGCAAGAAGACGTCGGAATCTCGCACCAGGTCCAGTAGAGCTCGCTGCGCACTGTCGCTGGAAGCACCCGCAGTCTCCGCCATCGTCGGATGAAATCCATAAGCCCCGATCGCTTCCGCCGCTGCCTGCCTGACATCGGAGAAACCGCGTTGAATGGAGCTAACGAAAACTGAGTCCATGCGTAGACGGTATCGACTCTCTAAGCCACTTTCTCGACCTGATCTGTTTCAGGTGCCGTTGAGAATTCATCAAGACAGGGAAGGTACGCCAAGCTGATTCGCCGCCCGCTCAGAGTTCTTCAGCGACTCTTCGGTCAAGAGTTCACCCTCGATCTGCTCAAGCCGGAACCTGAGCCATCTCGCCTCGGCTGGTCCGACTATGGTCAGCGCCGTGGCCTGTGCCGAACCTCAGCACTCACGCAACACGGTTGACCAAGCCGGACGAACGAAACTAGTAAAAGTGGCCGTCAGCCCCCTGAATCGCTTCCTGAAAGAAGCTGGTTCGACAGGGAAAGCGAGTAGGACTAGCCTGGCTGGGAGCCGCGAGCCGTCGAGCCGTCTGGGGTAACTTCGCGACCTGAACCGCAGTCGCCCTCATCCTCAAAAGGCGTCAGTCCTTCCAATCGAATCTCGGACGCGTTGACGCTTGCTGATGCGCTTCGGGCCGAGTATCGATCTAGACCACTCCGTTGAGGAAACGCAGCCACAATTCGCGAAACTCGATAGCTCATACGGTCACCCTAAGGGTACGTTTTCATTTCTGAAACCCATATCTAGAGCCGTTTCTCGCTTGGCTCGACGTCTTTTCCCCTGTTTTCTGCTCTTTCGCGCGGCGTTAACCACTAAATGTGGGTGGAATGCGGTATTGGGGCTGGGATACTGAGATGCGGCAGGGCCGTTGCTCGGTAGGCTCGTTAGTCACGCATTTCACGACTGTGGTCCGACGGGTCGAGGAGTTCGGCGCACCAACTACTGTCGAGTCGGCCGGGCCTGTTTAGGTCTCTGCCTTGTCGATTTGCTCAGACACCTGCCGTGTTTGAATCCGACACCCAGGCAGCGATCTGGTCGATGAAAGCCCATATGTCGTCCTGACCGGGGCCGACCCATGACTCAGATTCAGGAGTTGTCCCCATTCGGTCGAAGAGTTCGTGTACCCATGAGGACTTGGATGCTTCGATGTCCAGGTACTTGAGCCAGCTTTCCAGTTCACCTACTGGAACGACGAAGACGCCGTACCGCGACACGTCTTCTAGGAACCTTGCCACGACGGTTCTACGTTCGTCCGACAAAGCGTCGAGGCCTTCGGCTTTCAAGCGAGCTGACTCGTACTCCGTGAGGATCAGGCGACAATCGTTTCTTGCCTTGTTGAAGCTGTCCCTTGTTTCCACGTCCATCCCCACGGCCTCGAACAAGCTGACCCACCGATGATCTGACCAGATCGTGTCCAGGTCTACGATCGCCGCGGCCGGAATTCCGAGTTCCCTGAGCGGACGAAGGAGTTTCGCGATCGTCTGCCAATTCTGCGCATTCACGAACAAGCAGTCGTCTACGCCCCTTCCGTCCAACCCGAGCCGCCGGTTGACCTCGTCGTACACAACTCGATCACTGTCTCCTTCCGTAACCACAACGGCTCGGTGAAACAGTCCTGAAAGCGCTCCGGTCGATCGGAGCATCGGGTCTCGCATTAGCTCCGCGAGCACGGACGCGCCGAGCGATCGGGCTGTGGCTAACCCTCCCTCATAGGTGAGCCGGACGATCGTGGAGGAATCGGATTCCTCGATACACCCCATGAGGAAGTCAGGACTGTGCGTCGAGACAACCAAGGTGCCTTCCCTGCGTCCAACCAAGCGAGTGAGGTCACGACCCAAGCGACGGCTGAGGATCGGATGCAAGAACGCCTCCGGCTCATCAATCAGAATAATCCTGCTTGGGATGCCAACGATCGCGGAAACCAAGCCCGTGTACGCCTGAACCCCATCACCGAGTTCCGTCAATTGCGGGGAAGCATTGGCGAAATCCAAGCTCTCTTGGCGCACTGAAAGCTCGTCTACTCCGTCCGGCGGAGGAACCTCGGACATCCTAATCCGCAAGTCCGTAAGACCGGTCATGTCTACAAAGAAGTAACGCCCAAAAGCGTCCCAAACTAGCTGCCTGACCTCAGATCTAGCTTCCTCAGACTGGAGAAGGCGCACCAAGTGATTCTTGGCGGGCTCATGCAAGTGGCCGGACGACTGAGGATCCGCGAGGCCGAAACGGCCACGCCCATCGAGCCGTAACGTGAATGGCTGGAGATAGAAGTGGCGGACCGGACCGAAGTCTCCGCGGTCCATGAGCTGCCGAATCTCATCAACATCCACTTGGAACTCGACCGGGCGCTCGGCACCAGGTCTGTCCACGGAGATGTACAGACGCCCGGGTGGGATCGGGGATGGTGGATCGGCCTCGAACTGCCTGATCATTTCGAAACCTTCCTCTGCGCTCGGCCAGGAAACGTCCGCCCCTTGGATGACCTTCATGCCAGTCTCGTTCCCCGAAGACCAAATTTCCAGCTCCCGAAGCGCCGTGCTCTTCCCCGAGTTGTTGGGACCCACGAGGATGACTACCTGGCTTCCGTCAACGTCGAGCCCGGACTCTCCCGGAGTTGGTCCGGCAACGAAAGAGATCTTTTCCAACGAGAGTGGTTTCGGCATGATCACCGGAGTATTCGATCTTGGTCGGATGACATCACTTTGTGGGAACTGGGCACGAGATTAAAAACGCAGCTAGTTGCCCGTGATTCCTTCGGGTACGACTTCGGCCGACACCCAACTTTCCCGCAGGAGCAAGCCTTCACTTCAAGTGCCGACTAGTCTCAACAGACCCAAGTGTCTAAGATTCCGGCCGAATCCCTTTGGACACAGGAGTCCCTTGACGCGTTTCGTCTTGTTCTGCTTGCTAGCTACACTCGTGGTGTCCGGCTGCTCCACCGAGACCGAGCGCTATAGCCAGGCGGATCGGGCCAGTCTGGCCAAGTTGACGAATCGTTTCGAGCTCGCCAACCGGCAACAAGTGAAGATCCGCACTGCGTTCCAGATGAGAGACTTTTCGACTGCCAGGGCCGCACTCATCAATGCCGGTTACCAGTATGAGAGAGCGCGCGATCAAGCCGAAAGGCTTGAAGATGAGCCAGCACAGGATTTCTTCCTAGATCTCGTGCAGCTTCGAGCTAGTGAGACCGACTTGCTGAGTGATCTCGTCGATGCCGCCGATGACGGAGATCAAGCCAAGGTAGCTTCGATTGAAGAAAGGGGAAGGGAGATGCAGGACAGAAACGTCGAGCTTTTCCAAAGCCAAGATCTCAAGGATCTTGAACTCGGAGAACTATCGGACGAGGAAATCGATTCGCTCACCTATGAAGGAGAGCAACCTTGAAGTATCTCTCTACTGCCAGGAGAAATACTTGGTGATCGCCTTCGCCGCGACGGGGATTCCCGCGTTCCCAATCGAGGTCCAGAGCATGGCGTGGAGCAGGGCTTATTCCAGTTCGCAAATCGTGCTCTGCCGAAAAACCATACTTCTTCGGCAATCAAGTGCCGAAAAACCGCACTTCTTCGGCATTTCAATGCCGAAATGATGGCCTTCGCGACCCAAGATCCGAACAACTGGTGGGTGCGATTTCATTTCTGAAACCAATGCGCTCTTCGGAACCGCGTGCTGGAGTTCCAACCTCCGAAGGCTCGCGTTGACGTCGCCGCTGGATGAGATCCTTGCTGAGTGAGCGAAGCGTTCTGGTCCTAGTCCGTTTCGAGCGACACTTTGAGGGGACCGAGAGCCACGGCGAACCTGTCGGCAGATCGTAAAACTGCGCTTTTACCGAGCAACGAAATAGCCCCAATCGTCCCAGTAGTAAGGTCCGCTCGTCGGTAGCCCGTCGCCGTAGATGTCCCAGTACTTCGCCTTGATTCGGACTGTGTAGTTTCGGCCGCTTCTCTTTACCCAACCGCGAATCTTGAACGAAAGCAGCATCGCGCCGCCATCGTAGTAGCCGACCTGCTCCCACTTGCCCCTGCAGCGAAACCGAAGCCTTGCCGCTCGATGACAGCGCAGATACTTGCGCTCGCTGCGCTTGCCCTTATATGGCAGGTTAGATTTGACCGTCCTGTTGAAGAGGCTCTTGGCAATGACGCGCTTGAGTCGTGGCTTTGGCTTCGGCCTCGGCTTGATGTAGAAGGTTCCGTTACAGAGAATCTTCGGGTACCGAACCCCGACGCCATCCACGACCGTCCCGACTCTCATGTATCGCCGTTGGCCGCAATGGCTCTGGATCTTCCTTAGGTAAACCGACGCTTTCTTGTATGGGTAGCTGCATCCCTGAGGTGGGTAGCCGCATGTGCCAGGGCCGCCCATCGGGACGGCGTTGCCAGTACCGACCGCTACCGAACCTCCCCAGTTCTCCCACTCTAGATTGACCAACCTCCACCCGCATCCCGAGCAGACTTGCCCCGCTGAGTTCGGCTTGTAGACGATCATCTGACCTGGCTGCTTCACCAACTGTCCTGCCGACGGAAGAGTCGTGTCTGACAACTGCTTCCAGTAAACCGGCTCATCGGCACCCGCAGACGGAGAGAAGGCCAAGACTCCGATAGCCACGGCCAGTAGTGCTGCTGTGCGCTTCATGCTTCCCCCTTGGTTGGAACAGACCCAACATTACTCGTCTCCGTAAGACGGCTCAAGCTGACAAGCCGATCTCTCCCTCATCGCTCTGACCTCACCTTTTTGACTCTTTCAAATGGTGGTCCTAGACCGTTTTGAGAGACATTTCTTCTAGCGGTGAGGTTCGAGTAGGGAAGGCGACCTCGGGGCCCTTCATTCCGAGTCAACGGGGCCGGGGCCGCGAAGCTTTCCCAGAGAGATCACGCGTCCGGATCGAAGAGCCGACCGTCTGGGGCTGCGCCGGGCATCTCGGCTTCTCCTTTTCGTAGCGAATCGACTTGTTCGCTGGTCACGATGCCTTCCCGGATGGACTGCATGAGTACATAAGGTTTGAGCATTGGATCGGAGAACCGGTACGAGTACGAGTTCGATGCCCCGACTCGCACCAGGATGCCTCCTCTTTCGTCGCCCTGAAACTCGCTGAGGTGCCGTGTGAAATCGGGAAGAGTTACTTCCCGTCTCAAGATGAGCGAGAGTGGCGTCCGCACGTCGGATGATGTGAAGTAGCCCAAGTGATTCGTCGGGGCCAAGGCGCATGCCAGCAAGACCTGCTTGAAGAGATTCGTGATCTGCGAACTCCGGACAGCCGTGTGGTACAGCGCTTCAAGTGCGTGCCCAGTGGCGGCGTCCGTGATTGATTTCTCAACATCGTCCAACGTCACCACGCTTCGGTCCTCTTGGATTGCGTTGCGGAACGCACCTCGGCCAAGAAGGTGCGTGTAGTGCGGTAGCCCCTCAGACAGAGAGATCACGCGGTCCTTCGCGTCCTGCTCGATTGCCGTCTTCGTGAGGGGCACCCCGTTGTCAAGAATCGAGCCCAGTTCCTCGTAAGACATCCGGGGCATCTCGATTTGTTGGAGGTTCCGAATGATGGACTCGTGCTCGCCAATCAGCTCTCCGATCGAGTGGGCCACGCCGACGAGGATCAGAGTCACGGGTACTGCATGGTCCGAGAGGTTCTTGATCGTGTCAGCCATCAGCGTTAGCGCATCATCATCTTCGAAGCGGTCAAGCTCGTCAATGACGATCACCGCTGGTCCGTCAAGCGCTTGCAACTCAAATCGGATGTCTTCGGGCGTCTGAAGAGACCCGGAGGAGTCGATCTTCAGGTAGCGAAACACGTTCATCCAAATCGAACCGAACGTATCGTCCGTCTGGCAGTTGACCAGCGCTTTCCTGTAGGGATCCAAGCGTCCACTGATCACTTTGACCAACGATGTCTTACCGACACCTCGCTCACCGTAGAGGGCCACATGAAGGCCGGTCTCCGATATCGCCGCGACTACGTCACCGCGCTGCGCCACTCGTCCGGCGAACAGCTCTTCGTCATCGATAGGGCTGGCAGGACGGAAGGCACGCCCCACACCGGCAAGCCTCTCCTCCTTGGACAGCTCGTCCTCGGTCATGGTGGCTTTCGACTTTACACGGCTGTAAATCGGCCGTCAAAAGGTGTAAATCGGGTCCAAATCGAGGCTAAACCGTTCTAATCCCCGCCAATCTCTCGGTCCGGACGGATTGCTCGGTGATCGTTAGGCCCGACCGACCGTCTGGTCATCAAGCTCTTCCGCTTTCGCTGCATGAACGGACTGCTGGCTCAACGTCAATCCTGAACCTCGTCTAGTCCTATGTGCCCGCGGTACTGAACTTTGAGCAGTCCGGCGTCGCGCTTGTTGAAGATCCACCGTTGCTGGTGGACGTGGCCCGCCAGGATCTCGTTTCCGGCTCGCCACTCGTCGCGAAGCCACGCGCGAAAGACCTTCGGCTCAACCTTCAACTCGCGGGCCAGTTCCGGTGCTGTCACCGTGTCCAATGCCGATTCATCCACTCTTCCCATCCTTCTGTTCCAGCTCCTGGCCAGGTCATTCATCGAGACGAACTTTCCGTTGTCCCAGAAACCTTCGTCTTCCTCGTAAGCGTTCTCGGCTGCCGGACCCTCCATCCAAGCGTCTTTGTGATCGGGAGTCAATTCTCGCTTTTCACCACTCATCCGATTGAAGTGTCGAGCTTCCCCGTGAAATCTGACCGCTTTCAGGTACGTTCTCGTGGTGACCTCGCTGAAGCTTCATGGACGGGATGTCGGCACGGTTTTTGATCTTCTCGGGAGGAAGGAGAACGACATCACGTACTCGTTCGGCTGGGGTCTCTCGCAGTCCGATGCTCTGGCACGCGCGCTCCTTAACGATCTGACGACGGATCTGAAACTCGGTGACATCGGGGAGCTAACTCAGATCAGCCTCCAGAACCACATACCTGAAACCGGGTATACGGACATCGAAATCGAGACTGATCACGCTCACGTGATCGTGGAAGCGAAACGTGGCTGGATCGTCCCCGGCGAGGACCAGCTTTCGAAGTACGGGCTTTCGATGGGTCGCGAGGACCAGACTGGATCCAGAGACCGGCGTAAAGCCGGAATCCTGATCGCGGCCGAGGGCCGTCAGGAGTTCGCCAAGGGGAAGTACCCGAAGTTCGTGAAGGGATCCGATGGCCGACGCATCCCCGTCGCCTATCGCTCCTGGACCGACCTTGTGAGGTTCACCGAGAACACGATGGCCCAGGTCAGATCGACTAACGAGAAGCGACTCCTCGGAGAACTTGTCCAATACCTGAAAGGACTCATGAGCAGCAGATCCATCCGCGACAACATGGTCTACGTGGTGCCGCTTTCCAGGAAGCCGAGTGAGGACTGGACGCCGATCCCGCCTCTGGACATCGTGCTCAAGCACGGTCATTACTTCCACCCCGTGGGGCACTCTTTTCCGAAAGAGCCCAAGAACTATCTCGGATTCCGCTTCGACGCGAAGCTCCAGCAAATCAACTTCGTCGAACACGTCGAGGTGACTCAACGTCCCCGCGACTTCATCCCTGGATTCACCAAGAAGTACGACTTCGACATCCCGCACTACATGTACAAGCTCGGACCCGCGATCGTTCCATCCCACGACGTGAAGAGCGGCAAGATGTGGCCCGGTCAAAAGCTTGAAGCCGCGTTAGACCTATTGCTGACTTGCGACACGTTGAAAGAGGCTCGCGACCGGACAAACGAGCGTTTCGAAGTCTTGGGAGACTGACGAAGATGGAGCAGCTACGGTTCGCGCACATTGCGTCGCTATTTCAGTAGCGCAGCGAGAGCGGCAGTAGACTCACGGGGTCATGGGAGCGACGATCACGAGGATCACCGCACGGTTCGGATCTCGTCGTGCATGTTTGACCGCTCTGGCGGTGACTCTGGTCGCCTTTTCTGTTGGGTTGTTGGTGTTGCCTGGATCGTCGATCGCCGGGCAAAAATGCTCCAGTGTCAATGTCGCTGATTCCGTGATGAAGGTTGGGGTCGGGGGCGGTGTCAGCTGCGAGGAAGCCCATGATGTGATCACGCGCTTTTTCGACTGGTACGAGAGCCAGCCAGGGATCGCGCAGAGCCGGTACATCGATGATTTCCGGTGCGTCCGGGCGAGTGGTTCCCTAGCTTGCCAGGCCAAGCCGAGATGGATCTACGCGGACAGTCACGTCGGCTCGAAGCCTTGGGAGTGGCCCGCCCCGTGGGTGAAGCCGAAGCCAGCGAAACCACCGAAAGGCCGACCGTTCCTCGGACGAAACGAAGCAAGATCGTGGATGCGGGTGGCACTCACCCGTCACTTCGGCGCTAACTGGCGATATGCCGTAAACCGAGAACTCAAGTGCACGAAACGCATCCGCAAGAACCGGGTCAGGTGCCAGAGGATCGCCTGGGCAAACGGTGATCTCGTCTACTGGGGTCAGGGGACTATCTGGTACCTCCGAAAGGGATGGAGCGTCGAGTGGTACTACTCGTTCCGCGTCCGGAGGCTCAATGAGTACTGCGCGTTCGTGCTCAAACGTCCGGTCCGCAAGTGCCTGAAGAAGTATGTCGTCCGATAGGCGTTACCGGAAGGAAGAGATTCTGGAGCAGCTCGACGACCTGGGCGCGTTTCGCCGCGAAACCGAAGCAGAACGCATCAAGGCGGAGAAAGCGCTCGCGGAAGCCGAAGAGACCGTTCGTGACTCGATCAACGACGCGAACGCGCTCGCCGAAAAGTTCGCGGAGCTTGAAAGAGAGATCGACGCGCGACTCGACGGCATTTACAGGTCAACCGCAAAGTGGTCTCACCGGGCCGCGCAGGCTGGAATCAGCGAAGGGGAAGTCCTCGAACGAATCGAGATTGCCAAAGGACCAGCCAGCCCACCTGAGGACTGGGAGTACGAGGCTTAGTCGCAGGTCAGTAGAGGCGGTCCGACGAAACGTGGAAGTAGCCATTTTCAGCCAACCATCCGCTCACCCACCATGCGTACAAGGTGATCGTGAATGCCAGGCTGATGTCCTGGGGCAGGACGAAACTCACAGCATCTTGCCCCACCGTGGTGAATAGGGCAAGCAACAAACGTGGGTTGCTGATGAGCTGCTGGGAGAGCTCTGTTGCCCCTGGTCGCTCGATCTTGTCGGCGAGTTCCAAGGCCAACTCTTCGATACGAGATTCGTATTCCGCCTGACTGCCGGAACCTTGGTCCGATATGGGGAGCTGCGCCCTGTTGACCTCATGCAGAATTCGCTCCGCGGCTCGCGCGGTTGCGTTCGACCAGACAGGTTTGCCGCCCAATGAATCGAGCAGATATCGTTCGGCGGGCCGCCATGGCGCTGGTGTGACTCGCCAGTTAGGCATGGCCGCGACATGCTTGCCCATCGCGGAAGCTATCCCGAGAGTCGCCGGATCGAACGCTGGGCCAGCCAATGCCGCCCCAGAAGACGCCATCTTGGGGAAGTTCGCGCTCAACAGACCAGTCTTAGTCAGCTCCCGCAAAGTCGGACGCAGCGCATCCATCTGCTCGAACGTGCCTTTGACCCCGCGAATTTGCCCGAATGAACTGGCGATGTCAAGAGTTCTTCCAAGCGCCGGTGCGAGTTGCGACTGAACTGTTGTTGCGGATGCGACCGCGGGCCGAACCTCACGCGAAAAATCTGCTGCGAATCCAGCCTTACCTGCTTGCTTGAAGTAGCTGGGGATGGAGATGCCGAAGTCCGAAACTTTCAGATCTGGCAAGCCATTCGCGAAACCGTCAAGCGATTTGAGTTTTCCTTCAAACGAAGTCAACGCCGCTAGCTGTTTCTGGGTTGGTTCGGACAATGACACCTGGCCTACGCGATTCCTTTGCTCTCGAAGACGCTTCTGAATCTCCGGGTTTGATGCGTTTGAAGTTGCGGCAGACACAACCTAATTCTCGCATCTCGCCATGACGCGATGGAAAATCTCCAGCACGGCTCCCGGTAGAGCGCTTCACGGCTCGACGCGTCTGGAACGAGATCGACGTCAACGCGAGACGGAGCAGAAGTGAGCGAGACAGAGACACTCGATGATTGGATCCGGACGAAGCAACTTCTGAGAATTGCCGGGGAGCGGGCGGCGCTATGGCAAATATTCGGCCGCTGGACGCGGAGGGGTGAAGGCGAACAGGGCATTCCCTTCTAGGTCATCCGGTCCATGGGAATCGACTCAAGATCTGAAATCCCAGAATCTCACGATGCGACTTATAGTCCGTGGACTTATAAGCGGCGAAGCTCGACGCTCAGTGGGTGCCTCCCGCCTCTTCCGCCCATCTAGGTCTCGGCAAAGCGATACGCGAGATCCGAACGACCAGGAACCTTTCGCAGGAATCCCTCGGACTCGAAGCCGGGCTGGACAGAACCTACATCGGTGGTGTCGAGAGAGGTGAGCGCAACCCGTCCTATTCGAGCTTGGCGAAGATCGCGGGAGCGCTCGATGTGGATGTATCTGAGATCGTCGCGCTCGGCGAAAAACTGACGGAGTAGCAGGGCCCGGGACGAACCCGGGCCCCGTCTCCTCTAGTTCAGGCAGTGACCCATGCCCGGAGGTGCGGCTCCGGCGAGCTGAACGTTGATTTTCGCGTGGCGACGCTTGAAGACGACTTTTCCTCCGACGTATCGGACTTTCCAGCCGCTGGGTTTCTTACCATTCTTCAAGCATTTCTTCGCGACACGTCTTGCCCCCTTACACCGGACGCCGCGGGCGGTAATGAGGCCGCCAGCCCCGTAGGGGTCCGGCTTGAACTCCATGTGCCCGCAAGAACGGGCCCGTAGAGCGGTCGCATCGTTTGCTTCCGACTGGGTCGTAGCCACCCCCAGCAGCAGCGCGCCAACGATCGCTGCCGTCGCGAACTTTCCTCTCACCAACATGGACTCCTTTCATCGATGTTCTCCCGAGTAAGAGTCGGGTCACACTCGATGATACTTATAGTCATCAAGTGTGACCGCTCAGCTTCCGGAGCCGCTCGCGACCGGCTCGCGCGGCATGCTCGGGGTGCTTGTCATCGAAACTGGCGCGCCCGTGACGACTGGTCCTTGATGTCACCTTGGCGATTCGAGCATCTCGACTGGCGCCGTCGGAATCTCTATGGCGGGCCCGTTGCGTTCTAGCCACAGCTCTGCTTGTCGCCGGTCGAGCCCAGCGAGCATTGCCTCCAAATGAGCGGCAATGTGTTTCTGGGGGTCGCGTCCGGCGAACTCAACCGCTCGGTCGTACGAGGCGATCCCCCACAAGTCAACAGACCTGATTCTGAACCGCCGGTAACGCCTCACCGTGTGCCGACCGCTCCTGGATTTCGTCTCGATGTCTGACGGCCTGACCCGGATCCCCTCGTACACCGGGCCGATCGTACACGAACACATGTTCGTGTACGTGGTAGTCGAAGCTTCCTCCCGCCAGTAGGGCTTCGAGCAGTCCGAACCCACGGCAACCTGGCTAGGATCCCTCGTGTCCAACGGAAGGGAGATACATGAGGTACCTGCTCGGACTACTGGCACTCATTGGAGGTTTGCTGTTCGCCTCTTCGACTCCGGCTCAGGCAAGGGATTACGACTGCTCGGACTTCTCGACTCAGGCGCAAGCGCAGAAGTACTTGCTGCCCGGGGACCCGTACCGGCTTGATGCTGACGGTGACGGGAAAGCCTGCGACTCCCTCCCCTGCCCTTGCTCATCCGCCACTGGCGGAGGTGGAAGTAAAAAGCCGAAACGGCCGAAAGCACTTGTCTTCCGTGCATGGGTTGTTAATGTGGTGGACGGTGACACGATCGATGTGCGCCGTGCCGGTAACCGGAAGATGTACCGCGTGCGACTCGTCGGGATCGACACTCCCGAGGTTTACGGCGGCAAAGAATGCGGAGGCGAAGAAGCAAGCAACCGCATGAAGACCATGGCCAAAGGCTGGGTGCGGGTCAAGACCGATCCGAAGCAGCCGAAACGAGACCGCTACAACCGGCTGCTCGCTTACGTGTCCAAGGGACACAAGGACCTGAACAAGCGCATGATCAGCCTCGGACTCGCCAAGGTCTACGTCGTCGGCAAACGCTTCTCCGCTTACCACTCATACAAGCGAGCGCAAGTCCAGGCTAGATCCGCCGGTCGTGGGTCGTGGGGTCGCTGCGGACACATATAGGAAATGGAGTGAGATGAGCACGAGCGATTATCTGCCTGAGGTAGCACCCACGGCAAAGGAAAAGGTTGCCTCCCACGCCAACAAGCTCGCAGGAGCACTGGTAGGAGTCGGTGCCTCAGTCCTCGGTACTCCCGTCGCTGGTCCTCCGGCCGCGATGGCTGCGACCAAGAGCGGCGAAGTCCTACTTGGAATGCTCTTCGGGAAGCGACAGAGCCAAGCCGAGATTGCTTTCGAGCGCGCCGCCCAGCGTATTTCGGATCGGCAGAAAGATGGCGAAGAGCCACATGCCCGCTCAGAAGACGACTATCTGGCGACCCTTGAAGTGATGATCCGCGTGGCCGTAAACGGACTAAATGACAAGAAGGCTGCGCTGGTCGGAAATCTCTATGCGGCGTCAGTGTTTGATCCAACTTTGAAATACACCGACGATGTCATCGCCTACATCGACGACCTCGACTCCCTAACGTGGCGCCAGATCTGCATTCTCGCCTACTTGGACGACGAATCCAGGTCAGAAGAACAGAATCTCTTTGCCGCCGCAGCTTCCGAAGGAACTCGGCGCCTCAACCCCGAATGCGAGAGGGCACTATCCCAACTCGGACGGGTCCACGAACTAATTGGACTCAAAGATTCAAACGGTGCCGTGAACAACCCTTCGAACACGTTCGGAGGTGGTGCCATTACCGGGTCCAACTTCGAAAAGGTCGCATTGTCGGGTCGGGGTGCGACTCTCTGCCGAATCACCGAGATCCGCGACGTGGTGACTTCAGAAGACCTAGACCGTTTCGTTGAAGAGAATCTATGGTGAGAACGTATCGAGGCCAACTTTGAGTGCCGAGCGGAACGAACCTCAATCGACGAGTGCGGGCGACACCGACTCCGGAGGTACAGACGCTGATCGGGATGGCACGCCTTCGATCGGACTTGCCCGTGCCGACACCAACCTGCTGAAGTTCTTGATCCAGATATTGGTTCTGCTGCCTTCTCTCGGGACGATTCTGCTCCTAATTGGGGCTCTCTCTTGGGCCGTGAAACTCTCGAACGCGGGACTCCCCTGGAGAATCTTGACCGAGAACCTGAGCGTTCGGATGCTTGTTGGAGAAGGTCTGACGGTAGTTGCGTTTCCGCTGCTTGTTCTCGCGGCGCTGTGCTTGGCCATCCTGGCCTTTGATCCTTCACTGGCTTTAGGAGATAAGCCAGAAAAGGATTCAGGGGAGGCCAAGGACGATGGGCGTATCAGACGCTGGCTGAAGACGACCTGGAAGTTTGTTTTGCGTCCTTTCCGATGGATCAACCAGAAGCTTGGCGAGATCCGCTTCACGCTTTTCCCGAGGCTCTTGGCCTTGGTTCTGGTACTCCTCGGAGTCTTACTGGCTCCCGTCGCAGTACTCGTCGGAAGCGCTTTCCTTGGCTTGGCAGCGGCTATCGTCTTTCTGAAGGTCAAGAGCGCAGACAGGCCTGTTTCAGATCACGGAGTCCCCTGGACGATGTTGTGTGCGTATCTGTTTCTCGCGTCGGTAGGCCTGGGGATCATATTCTCGAACTTCACGCCACTGAAAACTCCAACTGGCGAACCGGTTCCTAACAGCGGAGCGTCATTACCTCCGTCGTTCGGAATTCTCACGACCACGAATGACAAGGTCGTCATCCTTTATCCATGTGGATGCGAGAGTGCCAACTCATCATTCACTCGGAGCGTGCAAGCAGAGCAAGTTGCAGCTTCCGGAAAGGAGTGCTCAATGGGGATTCGATCCGGCACGAACCTTTGGAACTGGGTTGTGGATTCACTGAACTGAGAATCACACGGCGAAAATCGAGCGAACCGCGGAACCAACGCGGAGAATGTGAAGATGGAACCAATAGTGGACATTTTCGTAGCTATCGCGATTGTGATCCTGACTTTCATCGTTGTAGTTGCAATCTCAAACTCGAAGAATTCCTAACCCGAGCCATCGCCGCGGACAGCTCTGCGGAGCACAGTGCGCCCGACGTCCGCGGACTCTGTTAGGGATGAGGACTATGAGTATCGTCAAAGCGGAGCGGACGTCGGGAGTGGACTTGCTCGTGTCCGCGTTCGTCACGTTGAACGAGGTCGAGCAGCAAGCGGCGCTCGCGGCTTGCCAGGCGAAGTGGCTGGAGTCATGCGAGGCCGGGAACAGCGAAGCGTCCCTCGTGTTCGCGTCGCTCAGGCGCTCGGTTGAAGAGTGCGGAGAGTTCCCGGGAGTTGAGCAGTATCGGGACCTGCGGAAATCGCTCGGTGAGGAGATCTTGCCGTTCTCCAGGGTTCTCCGGTTCTTCAACGGCTCTTGGCATCAAGCACGGGAAGCCATGGACCTTCTGGAAGTCACAACGGAACGTCGTATCCAGTCCCGCTTCGAGTCGAGGCAACTCGGCAAGATCTGGAAATACACGGATGAGACACTCCGTCACTGCATTCTTGAAGCCGGGAACGCGATCGGTCGGGCCCCGCAGGTCAGCGAGTACTTGTGGTGGCGGGAGGAGCGGCGCGAACTCGCGAAAGCCAAGGGTGAAACGCTTTTCCTTCCGACGGCTACCCCGTACCGAAACCGTTTCGGTTCCTGGGAAGGTGCTCTCCTCCACTACGGCTACACGCAGGAAGAGATCGACAAGCGGCTGGAGAGAACCGGACCATGATTCGTCACAAGTCCCTTCCCTCAGCCAGCCTGGCGATCTCCAGCCACCATCTCCCCTTCTCGGTGATTGCGAACTCGCCTCTCACTTGGGATTCGAGCAGGCCGTCGTTGACTGCCTTTCGGAGATGGTGGGATGTGAGTGTGAGAGATTCGTCGATCCGTTCGGCGAGTTGGGTCACACTCCTGTGCTGGTGCCGGGTCTCGAAGAGAAACAAGAGCTTCAAGCGAACGGGCGACGACATCGCTTTGAACTCATCCGATATTCGGACTAGCTCATCCCATTCCGGAAACGCCGGATCTCTTCTTGATCTTGACTGGGTCATCTCGCGACTTGCCCACTCTGGGAGCACGCTGAGTAAGGGTAAGACTTTTTGTGACATTGAATCCAAAGTGCTTTGGATTCGCAGGGAACTCCCTAAGAAAAAGACATGGTCAAGCCCATGGCACGACCGCGCACTTATTACATGCCTTCGGAGGCTGAGATGAGCCGGTTCAAGCGACCTGAGCACAAGCGTCGTGCGCGCTTCGGCAAGCAACTCCCGAAGCCTGCTGAGAGAGCAACTCTCAGGTGGGGACTCGATGAGACCCCGATCCAAAGGATCCGTGACGCGCGACTCGTCCAGCTACTCATGGCTGACCATGACTTCCAAGCGACGGTTGGTAGCTACATCGACAATGTCGATCGCAGAAATCAGACTGCGCGCGGCCGGACGCTTGGCCGGAAGGCGACCTGGACGGCGATGCAGCTTGAAACGATTTTGCTTTATCGCCGTTTGAGCGGCAAGAGCACGATCAAGCGGGCGTTGATCGAGCTTCGCGCTGATCCAGGAGAGCGAGCGATCCTCGGGCTACCGGATGTTCTCCCGTCCGAACCGACAATCAGTAGATATCTGACCAACCATTCAGATCCTGACGCCCGCGAGACCGCATACCTTGAACTGGACCGTCGTCTTCGCGACCGAGTGACTGATCTACCTAATTTTGATGAGGAAGCGCGGATCCTCGCGATGGACGGCAGCTCCCACGAAACCCACTACGCCCCGCCACCTTCGACTCAGAAGCACGCGGAGAAATTCAAAGGCAAGATCACCGCGGTAGATGGCGGCTACCTCGGCGGCCGGAAAGCAGGGAAAGGCTGGCAGCTCATCACCATGGTCACCGAGCGCGGAACCCCGGTCGCGTGGTCGCTCACAGACCTCAACAAGGGCGAAAAACCAGTAGGTGCTGCCGTAGTCGAATCGTACGCTGAGCACGTACTACCCAAACGCAACCAGCAAACACTGACCGTGTGCTCGTGCGACGGTGGTTTCCAATCCCCGCGAGTTCACCGGGCGATGATTGACGCTCGGATCGTCCCGAACATCCACAAGGGATCTCACGCTGACTCGACCACGTCAAAGAACTCGAACAAGAAGAAAGAGCGGAACTGGACGGCTTTCTACAACCCCAATGAACCGCACTACTCGAACTGGGCGATCAACGGCCTCGAAGAGATCACCTGCAACTGCGGAGACGGCAGAACCGAACGCTACTTCGAGATCAGCCCAACAGGGAAACTCACCATCGGCACCAAAGGCTCATGCAAGAACTGCGGAGCGATCTCAATCATGGTCGGCAAATGGCGCCGCGCCCAAAACCCGAAGCGCGCCTCGTACATGACCGCGCAAGACCAGGCCCGGTACACGGCCGCCCCCACGATCGGCAACCCACTCCACTTCCATGACCCGGTCGCGCACGAGTACGGGCTTGACCGGTTCGGCTGGAACGAGTCATTTCACGCTGTCCTTCAGAAACGATTCGACCTTCTCGGCAAGAGCTGGATGCGATCAGCCCAGGAAGCCAGAACCGAGTTCGCCGTGGCCTTCAGCGCGATCTCGATCCTCCTCCTTGAACGCCACAAACGCGAGACGAACAACGACTTCAAACTGCTCACACCAAGTCCGTCCCGTGGAGTGCGAGTGATCGCATCGACGAAGAATCGATCACTCGGCGGAACCATGAAGCCCCACGGAACAAGACCGGCCGCGAAGACCCTTGCGAGCTCAACCCGAGGTTGGACTCGACTGACCGGCAAGCTCCACCCCCGATAGGACAACCGTCCCCCGGCTTCCCAGCGGACGCCACCCCCTACACGCCTTACCTTCAGCCCCGAACTCCGGGGCTCGAAGTCGTTCCAAAAGAACCCGTGAGACCCGCCCGCCACCCGCGACCATCATCACCCAACCAGCAATAGCTCAGTACTGAGCTATCACGCCGAGAAGAATCAACTCGCCAAAACCCGGCAAGAACCCGTGTCCAGACCGCAAGGTTTCTCGTACATAGGGAACGCACGACCAACCCGTCACGATCCCAACTTATGAAAGCGGTTAAGCCCTACCGCACCGATCCCAAAACGGCTACCAAGACGAAAAACATGCCGATTTGCAGGGATTCATTGTGAAACCGGTAAACCTCGACTTATGAAATTGGACCCAGCAACTCGCCGTACGAAAACGGTTTCTGGACGTAGTCGTCGGCTCCCTCGCCCAGCCCTCTGACCCGGTCGCGTTCGGTGCCGCGGCCACTGACGATGATCACCGCGAGGCCGGGGTCGATCCGGTTGACGGTGCGGTCCTGGTTGCGGATCTCGCGCAGGAGGTCGAGCCCCGCCGCGTCGGGCAGGTTCAGGTCGAGCAGGAGCAGGTCCGGTTCGTTGTAGAGACAGAGGCGCATCGCGTCGGCAGCGGTTGGCGCAGCCATCACGCCGAACCGATCGGCGGTCAGGTGCTCGCAGAGCAGCTCGAGCGTCGCCTGGTCGTCTTCACAGACCACGATCCGAGCGACCTCCTCCCGGTCGGGCAGCATCACGCCAGCCCTTCCGATGGTTCGGCTTCACACGTCGCCCGCTCCCACCTGTCGACGTCCCAGTCGGAAGGCAGCTCCAGCACCGCCTCGGCTTCCGGCACCCGGACCCGATGCCCCGGCCCGACCTCCCGCACCGCGATCAGTGGCTCGCCCGCCGGCCCGAGGAAGAGCAGGTCGAGCGGGAAGCGCATGCCGAAGGTGTGGACCGAGCGGCAGCGGGGAATCAGCAGGCCCTGCGGCGCCCGGTGCCGGTCCAGCAAGGCCAGGCCCAGCAGCCTTGAAAGCGGATCGTCCGCCACCGGCACCTCGAAACCATGGACCTGACGTCGCTGAAGTCGCCTGAAACGTCTGGCCGGACGGGTGTTGTCTGCTCCGATCGCCATGTCCCCATAAGGCCCGGGCACAGGAAACTCTCCCCCCGCTCGGGCCCGGCCCTGCAACGAGCCCCTTGGCGACTGGCCCTAGACATGAAAATCGGCCCTCACCGACCGGGCGGTCGACAAGGGCCGAATCTACAGCTACGTACTCTGGTGCTACTTACCGGCGTACATTCCGATTGGGATCGATTGCTTGATCACAGCCTCTCCGGACTCTGACCTGCCGACAACATTCAGATCCTCTGGACCCACGACGGCTTCATAGATGTTCCCATATAGCTGGATGTCGCTGGCTTTCTCCCGGCCCGTATCGACCGCTTCAACATCATCTGGAACAAGCCCGAGCAAATAGAAATCACCTGAGCCGAAGTTTTCTCCGGTCACGTACGCGCCATGCGAAATCGTCGAATCCATTGGCACACAGGTTCCGAGATTCTGGCCGCTGCTCTTCGTCGAGTAGAAGCAGATCTTGTCTGACGAAGTGAAGACGAGGACGCTGCTTCCGAGTGTGGTCTGAACTCGCCCAACCGATGAAAGTGCACCTGGCTGCTTGCCGTCCGTCTGTTTGAGCCCGTACACAATCAAGTCGCGCTCAGTTTTCGACAGCTCCGCCAGGCTTTCCTGTGTTGGTTCTTCGAGCATAGAGAAACGACCGATTTTTCGGACCTCCTCTGCCGAGGGAGACTTATCAACAGCTAGACCCGCATCTTCGCTGACTGGAACGGGGTTGTCCGTGCCTCCTTGACTCACGGCGAAGGCGGCACCCCCCAAACAAAGGAGCGCCAAGATTGAACTGGCGACAGCAATTCTGATTCTGTCGCCTCGTCTATTTATCGGCTTCATGAGGTGTGCCATCCCCTTCCAAATATGTTCCGGTATCCACCGGAGAACTGGCGGATATATGCCCAGCCGGGCCTCCATGAAGAAGGTATGTTGCTTCCAATTGAGCCGCCACCGCATATGAGCGAATGAATCTCTCCCCCGAAGTCCTTGTATCCCAAACACTTTTTCTGTACGGGACTCTGGTAGTCGTAGTCTTCATGCATGTCTAACCAGTACCAGGGACGCTTGTTGGTGCCACTGGCAGCGTCGAAGTAGATGCGTACGCCGGTGGGAGCAGGATTGTCCTGCCACTTGCAAAACCATCCCGAGCCCGAATAAAAGTTGCAGCTACCGTTGGAAGCTTCTGCTTTGTCTTGCCTCAAACCTACCCCCAAAAATGCCAGAGTAAGTAGGAGACAAGCAATCCCTAATTTATTCAAAGATCACTCCTCCGTGGTGGTTCCCGATTGCCTGACCTTCGCAGGCGCTGCCGGAGGTTAGCAGTCGAATTGCTCGTGCTCCGTCGCCGATAGACCTGTCAAGCAGCGGACAGATCCGGCCAGCCGTCCGACCCAAGAGCCGATTGCGATTGATCCAGAATCGGGGAACCCGGGCACAGGAAACTCTCCCCCGCTGGTCCGGCCTGACCCTGCAACGAGACTTTCGGGGTGCAACCGCCCGTTCAGGTCGCGCGGCGCGAAGTCCATAAACGGAACCTCAAGGCATGATGCCCGGGTACCCAAGGACCATGCCGCGGGTGCTCAAGGCTTCAACCGTGGAAAGAAAAAAGACCCGCAGAGGAAACTACGAGTCGGGCACTGACTATGTGCTCGAGTACGGCAATCTCCGATTCTCGTTCAACGAACGGGACTTCAGCCAGAGAGTCGAACAGGCCGCGGTGCGGCTCGGTTTCGTGACCCCCGGGCTGACCTTCGCCGAACTCAACGACCTGCTCCACCTCGCCGTCTCCGGCGAGATCGAGGAGCCCAGCTCGGAGCTCGGGGTCCACGTCACCCATCACTGGGAGGACCTGACCGGGCCCGGCAACCAGAGCTTCGTCCACTGGCTGCGCCGTCTGGTGTTCCGCGGCGCCTGGCTCGACCAGCGGGTCAAGGAAGGCGAACTGGACATCGTCTTCGACGAAGCCCGCCAGACCTTCGGCTACATCCAGCCCGACCGCGGCCCCGAGACGATCGAGCTCGCCAAAGAGCCGAGCTGGCGCCGCGTCGCCTTCCGTCGGTAACACCTGCAAGTCGGGCGGGGTCCGACCCGCCCTCCACGAGAAACCCGCCCCTCCCATTTGAATCAACTAATGGTTGGGAGGGGCTCTGTATGAGGCGGGACAGACAGCCCGGCTCAGAGGTTCTTCAGGAGTTCTTCGTTGTTGGCGGTGCCCTTGATCAGCTCGGCCATGCGGTTGGCGGCCGGCACCGGCTCCATGTCCTTGAGCTCGGCCCGCAGGCGACGCACCGCGTCCACCTGGTCCTGATCGAGCACCGACTCCTGGCCGGAGACCGCACAGGCGGTCACGTCCAGCGACGGCTTCACCCCGGCGGCGGCGAGGCCGGCGTCGAGGCGGATCGTCGAGTTCTCGGTGGTGTGGACCGCGTCCATCACATCCTGGTCGCCGGGCGAGCCCCAGAGGGCGGTGGCGATCACGGTGACCGAACCGGCACCTTCTTCCTCGAGTTCGCGACCGGCACCGAAGAAGGGCTTGATCGCGCCCGGGTCGCCGTAGGCGTTGCCGAGGCGGGTCAGCGAATCGACGATGATCACCACGTCCACCCCGGCCTCGGCCTGGCGCTTGACCTTGGCCAGGATCCGTTCGGCGGTCCGCACCTGCTCGTGCGCGCCGAGGTCGGCGGGCGCGGCGGCGATCTCGACCTCCGGCACCTCGCGGCTCCAGGCGGTCACCTCCTCCGGGCGCTCGTCGATCAGCAGCACGATGATCTCGGCTTCGTCACCGGCGCCACGGGCGATCGCCTTGGCCAGCGAACGCAGGAAGCTGGTCCGGCCCGAGCGGGGCTGGGCCTCGACCAGCACCCGCTGCCCGAAGGCGAGCGGGGCGAGCAGGTCGACCGAGCGGGCGAGGACGTCGTCGGCGTCGCCGCTCAGCGGCATCTGCCGGTGCGGGGCGATCGGAGTCAGGCTTTCGAAACGCGGCGCGCGCTCATCGACCGGCGGTTCGCCGTTGACCGTCTCGACCCGTACCAGCGAGGGCCGGCGCTCGCCACGGCGGGCCGGGCGCACCGGGCCGCTGACCTCGTCGCCTGAACGCAGTTCGCAGCGACGGATCTGGGCGGGCGAAACGTAGATCCCGGCGGCGGGCGCGCCTTCGGCCCGGATGATCCCGCTGCCACGCGGCAGCACGTCGAGCACGCCCGTGACCTCGTTCAGCTCCGGTTCGGGCTCGACATCCGCCTCTTCGGTTTCGCGATCGGGTTGCTCCCGATCCTGCTTCTCGCTGTCCCGATCGCGGTCCCGGCCCCCGCGACGCTCGCGGTCACCGCGTCGGCCGCGGTCGCGATCGCCCCGCCGACGGCGTGAACCGCTGCCCGAGCCGCCCCGCTCGCCGTCCGATTCGCCCTCGGCGCCGTCACCGGCACCGTCCGAATTGCCGAGCCGGTCGATCAACTCTTCCTTGCGTAGCAGCCGGAACTTCTCGATCCCGGCCTTCCCGGCGAGCTCGTGGAGCTCGGCCAGGGACTTCGATTTCAGATCTGACATGTCAGCCTTTGTCGGCGGCCACCAGGCCGCTCAGCCACTCGCCGAACTCCGGGCGGCTCTTCCAGTCCGATTCGAACTTGGCGGCACCCTCGGTGGTCAGCGGGTGGTTCAGCATCTGATGGAAGACCTTGGCCGGAACGGTCGCGATGTCGCAGCCCAGCGAGGCGGCGGTCACCATGTGCTCCGGGTGGCGGATCGAGGCGGCGAGCACCTTCGACTCGTAGCTGCCGGCGCGCAGGACGTCGCAGATCTCCTCGACGACCTTGGCCGAATCGATCGAGATGTCGTCGAGCCGGCCCATGAAGCAGGAAATGAAGGTCGCCCCGGCCGCCGCGGAAAGCAGCGCCTGGTTCGGCGAGAAGACGAGGGTCATGTTGACCATCGCCCCGTCATCGGTGAGCACCCGGGTCGCCTTCAGGCCTTCGGGGCCGAAGGGAACCTTGACGGTCACGTGTTCGTGGAGTTTGCGCAGGGCCTGGCCCTCGGCGATCATGCCCTCGGCGTCGGCGGAGACGACTTCGGCAGAAGTCGGGCCGCCGACCAAGTCAGCGATCTTGCGGATGATGTCACCGGGTTCACCGTCTTCCTTGGCGAGCAGGGAGGGATTGGTGGTCGCGCCACTCAGCACGCCCCAGCTTGCAATCTCCTCGACCTCGGAAACGGCGCCGGTGTCAATGAAAAGTTCCATGCCCCAATCGTAGTGGAGCGGACGGTCAAGCTCCGGCCGGGTTCAGCCCTTCGGCCTTGAGCGTCTCGAACCAGTCGTCGACCTGGCGTTTCTTTTCGATGTCGCCCCAGCCAAGCCCGCGGGCCATCACGGTGGCCAGCGGTTCGACCGATTCGGCGGTCGCCAGGCTCGATGCGGCGGTCAGGCCGAGCCTGGTCCGCCGCAAGAGGACATCGGCCAGCGACCGGGCCTGCTCGAACTCGATCGCGATCTGGGCTTCGGCCATCAGGTCCGGCATGCCTTCGACGATCGGCTTGGCCAGCTCGGGGTCGGCCTGGGCGAGCCGGATCACGCCGCGGGCCGCGTGGCCGTAGCGGAAGGTGAGCTGGGCCAGCGATTCCTTGCCCACTCCTTCCGGGGCGTCCAGTTCGGCCGGGTCGATCTCCATCCCGAGCGGGATCTCGGCGGTCTGGCAGCGGGCCTCACGGCCGGCCCTTTCGACGATCCGGTCGACCGTCTGTTTCGCCATCCGTCGCCAGGTGGTGAGTTTGCCGCCGGTGATGGTCAGCATCCCCGACGAGGTCTCGTAGAGCTCGGCCTGGCGGGAGATGTCGACCGACTTGCGCGGGTCGCCGGTGCTGATCAGCGGCCGCACGCCGGCATAGGCCCCGACGATGTCGCTCTCGGTCAGCGAAAGGTCCATGAACTCGTTGGTCGCGTTGATCAGGTACTCGATGTCGTCCTCGGTCGCGGCGACTTCCTCGATCCCGCCGTCGTGATCGACGTCGGTCGTGCCGACCAGGGTGCGGCCGTACCAGGGCAAAGCGAAAATCCTTCGTCCCTCTCCGGCCGGGACGACGCAGGCGGCCTTGCCCATGTCGACGTCATCGGTGGAGAAGAGCAGGTGGGCGCCGCGGCTCGGTGCGATCCTCGGGATGTCTTCCTCCCTCTCGATCTCGCCGGGGCGGATCTGATCGGCCCAGACGCCGGTCGCGTTGACGATGTTGTCGGCCTCGACCATCACGGTCTCGCCGGAGGCGGCCTCGGTGAACTCGACCTGCCGGGCCTTGCCGTTCTTCTCCAGCACGCGGGTCACCTTCGCCCCGTTCAGGCAGACGGCGCCGAAGCGCTGGGCCTCGCCGAGCACGGTCAGCACCAGGCGGACGTCGTCGGTCTGGCAGTCATAGAAGAGATAGGCGGATTCCGGATCCCGCTTGTCCAGCGAGGGAATCAGCTCGACCACCTCGTCCCGGTCGATCGTCCGATGCCGGTCCGGTGACCACGACTCCTCGGCTTCGGCCGGCCTCCGGCGCCAGCGGCGTTCACGCCGGTTGCGACCACCCGTGGCGCCGGCCAGTACGTCGTGGGCGTTCAAACCGAGGCCGATCATCCGGTCCGGCTTTTCCTCGCCGAAGGTCGGGACCAGGAAGGGGGTCGGGTAGACCAGATGCGGCGCCAGCTCGACCATCAGCTGCCGTTCCAGCAGCGCTTCCCGGACCAGCCCGACGTCGAAGTTCTCGAGGTACCTGAGCCCGCCGTGGACCATCTTCGACGAGCGGGACGAGGTGCCGATCGCGTAGTCGCGACCTTCCAGCAGGGCGACCGAGTAGCCGCGCGAGGCGGCATCCAGCGCCACCCCGGCTCCGGTGATCCCACCGCCGATCACCACGACCTCGAAATGGGCGCCGGCGATCGCTTCGAGCGACTCGCTGCGGCCTACCAATTGAACCGCCGGGCGAGCAGGATGGTGCCGCCGCAGAGCCCGCCGGTGACGAAGAGCGCGATCAGGGTTGCGATCAGCGGCGACGGCTGCGGCCCGGCCTCGGAGGCAGCGAGCACCGCGTTGCTCGGGGCCACCGGCACCAGCGGGATCGAGGTGTCGGCCGGTGGTTCGGTCGTGGTCGGATCCACGGTCGGGTCGTCCCCGTTGTTGCCGGTACCGGAGTTGTTGCCGCTGTTGCGGTTCCCGTTGCCCGTGTTGCCGGGGTTGCCGGTGTTTCCGGTATTGGGCGAGGTGTCGGTCGGGGTCGCCAACGAACCCGGCGGGGGCGTGTAGGTCGGGGTCGAGGTGCCGTTGTTGCTCGAAGAGTTGTCGTTGTCCCCCGGGGTGACGCCGCCGTTGTTGTTGGAGTTATTGGCGTCGTCGTCCTTTTCCCGGGCCGGTGCGGCGATCGGCAGCGCCTTGCCGGCCAGGGCGGTGGTGCTGTCCGCGGTCACCCAGATCCTGGTCGCGTCGTTGTTCTTCGCGTAGAAGATGCTGCCGTCCGACTGCTGCAGCGAAAGCAGGTAGTCGGCCGGCGTGTTGCCGTTCTTCTTCAGGTAGTTGACGCCGCGACCCTGGGCGACCAGCCCCTGCATGACCAGCCCGGTCGATTGGGCATTCGCGGTACCGCTGTTGCCGAAACCACCGGAGCTTTTCTGTATGCCGTCGAGGAACCCGATCGCGCGGTTCGCCTGTTTCTTGCCGGTGATCGCCATCAGAGCCGCGCCGGTCGAATCGGAGTCGCTGGTCGCGCCCTTGGCGATGCCCCAGCCCCCGTTCTTGTTCTGGGCCTTGTAGAGCCACTTGAGCGAGTACTGGGCGTCCTTGCTCGCGGCCACGGAGCGGAAGGCGAGCACCGCGAAAGCGGTCACATTGACGTCGTTGCCGAAGGATCCGTTGCCGCGGCGGTTGCGCAGGGCCTCGATCAGGTTCCTGCCTTTGAAGTCACGCGGATCCTGCCCGACCGTTTTCATCGCGAGGATGGTCAAGGCGATGTCGCTGGCCTTGGTTATGTACTGGCGGTTGTTGACCAGATAGCCGTAGGGCGTCGCGTTGATCTTCACGTCGAGCGGATTGATCCCGGTCGCGGCCAGGGCGAACATGACCCTGGCGGTGATGTTCACCGACGAGCTGCCCCCGGGCATCGAGGCGAACCCGCCGTCCGAGTTCTGCTGGCCTCGGAGCCAGGTCGCCGCCGAGCTGGCCTGGCCGGTGTAAGCCGCCTCCGCCTTCTGAGTCGTCTCGCCGCCGAAGGTGAAGAGCAGCGCTCCGAGTACGAGCAACGTCACCCCGGTCGCGGTCCGGTTCCGACCGGCCGAACCACCCTCCGGGGCGCCGACCGGGGTCACTTCGGCCTGACGCCACTGGAAGCGCTCGCGGAAGCGGACCAGGGCAGCGATCATCGCCGGCCCCGCGGCCAGGGCGAAGATGATGTTGCCAGTCATATGTGCGACGTCGAAGGGAATTGCTCTTACCTCAAGTGCAAGGTACCGGTCGAGGGACATTTCCCCCCCGAAGCTGACCATCGTCTCAAGATTCATCCAGGCACCGAAGAGAACACCCGCGAGGCCGCAGAAGACCGCCAGCGTCCAGCGATCTATCCGGCCCCGGGTCAGATGCCAGAGCAGGCCACCCGCCACCCCGCACATCCCCCAGGCGACCATCTGCCATGGCGTCCACACACCCTGGCCGAGCCAGAAGTTGGAGACCAAGCCGCCCAGCGCCCCGACCGCGAACCCCGGGGCCGGGCCGAGCACGTAGCCGGCGATGATCACGATGTCGGTGGTCGCGACAACGTTCGGGATCGGCGCGAGCACGATCCGGCCCGCCACCGCCAGCGCGGCCAGCACCGCGACCAGAGCGACGATCTGCGAGGGCGGCCGAGACCGTTCGTACCAGAGCATCCCGGCCCCCAGGGCGAACATCAGCACCACGACGCTGACCAGTTGCCAGCTCACGGCCCGCTACCTTCCGTGGCGAGCAGTCCGATCCCCTGTCCGATCGAGACCAGGCCGGGCCGATCGAATACGCGCGCCACTTCGGAGGCGAAGTACCAGCCGCCGCTGAGCACGGTCGGCATGTCGGCATCGGCGACCACCTCACCGTCGCCCAGCAGGACCACCCGGTCGGCGAAGGCCACCGCGAACTCGACGTCGTGGGTGGAGATCACCACCGCCGCGCCACGGGCCGCCAGCCGGCCGGCCAGTTCGGTCAGGTGTTCCTTCAGGCCGCGGTCCATGCCGCGGGTCGGCTCGTCCAGGCAGACCAGTCCCGGCAGTTCGTCTCCCTCCATGCGACCGGCCAGGGCGATGGCCAGGGCCAGTCGCTGCCGCTCTCCACCGGAGAGATCGCGCGGATCGCGTTCCGGCGAAAGGTCCAGGCCTACCGCCCTTAGAGCGGCTTCGCCGGCTGGCCCGGAGAGCTCGTCCCCGATCCGTTCGCGGACCAGGAAGTCACCGGGGTTCTGGGTCAGCAGCGCGATCCCGGCCGGAACCTCGACGCTGCCCGAGACCGGTTCGACCAGCCCGGCCGCGGTCCGCAGCAAGGTCGACTTGCCGGCCCCGTTGCGGCCCATCAAGGCGACCTTCTCCCCCGCCCTGACCTCCAGGTCGATCCCCCGCAGCACGTCGACCGGCCCGTCACCCGGGTCAAGCTCGACCCAGAGCCGCTTCGCCTTCAACACCGGCTCCCGCGCCGGCTCCACCCCACCCGCCTGGCCGCTCCGAAACGCCGTCGCCCTTCTGGGGGCGTTTGCCCACCGATTCGGCGGCTGATCGCCCCCAGTTGTGGAGGGTTTGGTCGATCGGGCGCGGTCGCGGAGGATCTGGCGGGCGTCGCGGACTCCGACCGGCAACGGTTCGATGCCGGCGCCGGCGAAAACCAGGGCCGATGGCGTCGCCAGTTCCGGCTTCTCGGTCACCGCCCAGGCGAGGAAGTCGCGCGGGCTGCCGTCAAAGCCGATCCGGCCGGCATCCATCGCGATCACCCGGTCGGCGGCGGCGAGACAGCGTTCCAGCCGGTGCTCGGCCAGCACCACGGCCACCCCCCACTCCTCGTTCAGGCGCCTGAGCAGCCAGATCAGCTCGTCTCCGGAAACCGGGTCGAGCTGGGAGGTCGGTTCGTCCAGCAGGATGAGCGGCGGCCGGGTGACCAAGGCGACGGCCAGTGCGACCCGCTGCAACTCTCCACCCGAGAGGGTGGTCACGGTGCGGGGCAGCAAGTGGGGAATGCCCAACGCGAGCGCCACCTCTTCGACCGCCCGGGCCCGCTCGGCCGGATGGTCGCCGCGAAAGCGGAGCGGCAAGTCGAGCTCGGCCGCGACCGTGGTCGAAACGATCTGAGTCTCCGGATCCTGGGCGACGTAGCCGACCACGTCGGCCAACTCGCCCGGCCCGCTTTCGGTGGTCGGGCGGCCGGCGACCCGCGCCGTGCCGGAAATCTCGCCACCGTGGAAATGCGGGATCAGGCCACAACCGGCCCGCAACAGCGAGGTCTTGCCGGAGCCGGAGCCACCGGCGAGGACCACGAACTCACCCGGCTCGATCGCCAGCGAAACTCCCTGAAGGGCCGCCGCTTCTGCCCCGGCATAGCGATAGCCGAGGTTCTCGAACTCGAGCGCGAGCCCGGCCCCACGGGTCGCCTCCCGGCTGGCCACCGGGTTCACGGTCGTCCCTTCCGGTTGCCGGGACGCCAGGTGACGAAACCTCCGATCAGAAACGCGATAGCGGCCACGGGGCCTTCAAGGCCGAACTCCCAGCTGATCTCCGGGTAGGCCTCGAAGCGTCCCGAGCCGAAGGCCAGTTCGGCCAGGGCGACCACCATCAAGAGGGAGCCGGCAAGCAAGAAACGGCGGTCATAGCGGGACGGGACCGGCCGGAAGCGGGCCGTGCTACCGGAGCTGCCGTAGCCGCGAAGCTCGAGCGTCGCCGCCACGTCCACCGCCCGGTCGAGGGAGCCGGCCAGCAGCCGATGGGCCATCGCGCCCCGGCCGACCGGGCTGGCGGCAGGCCCTCGCAGGGTGGCCGCCTCGCCGATCCGGGCGTAGTCGGTGGCGGCCAAAGGCACCAGGCGGGAAATAAGGGTCGCGGTCAGGGCGGAGCGCCGAGCCACGCCGTGCACCGCTTGCAAGATCCGGTCAGGGTCGACACAGGCGGACCAGACGCCGATCACGACCATAGTCCCCATCGCCCGCAGGCCGATCACGGCGCCGGCGGCGATCGCCTCGGCGGTCACGTCGACCCGGCCCAGGAGCGGCCAGTCGCCGAGCCGGGCCAGCACGGTGGCGCCACGGCCGGTGACCAGTGCGTTGACGACCACCATGGTCAGGGCCAGGAAGCCGCCTAGTTTCAGCGAGAAATTTACGGCCCGCTTCGCTCCCGATCCGTACCCGGCGATCACCACCCCGACGGTCGCCGCAATCAGTACCAGCGGATCGGAGGAGAAAAAGCAGACCAAGAGATACGCCCCCAGGTAGAGCGCAACCGGCGCCAGCGAGGCGGTCTGGACCGTTTCCCGCCGGGGCACGTAGGCGATTGGCGAAAGCTTCTTCATGCCGGCCGTTCAGGGTACGGGCAGCGAGGAAACCCGGCCGTCGCTGACCACCGCTGCGTATCTCCGTTCAAGGTCTTCCGGGTTGAGCGCCGCCGCGGCCATCTGCACGGCATGGTCGGTGCCACCGGTGATCAGCCAAACCGGCGGATCTTCGTTCCGGCGCATCGCCGCGACCAGGCCGGCGTCGGCCCCGTAACTCTCGCCCTCGCTGCCGTCGACCTTGATCCCTTTGATCTGCAGGGTGGGATAGGGACGACCGTTCTTCCGCAGGACTGGCCCGACGCCGAATGTCGCGAAGACGCCGCTCGCCGCGGGCCCGCGATGGAGGCGCTTGAGTTCCGGGGTGGGCAGCAGGTCGGGAAGGGTGCCCACGATCACTCGCATGTTCTTCCCGGTGTCTTCCAGGTTGACGCCATCGCCCTCGAGCTGTTTGGTGACCATCCGGCAAGCGGTCTTTTCGCCCATGCAGTCGACCTCGACTCCCCAGTCGTGGTTGTCGTAGCCGGTCGAGAACGGGGCCGGATAGGCGCCGACCACGGCGCCTACCTCCATCGCATCGGTCCAGTCGCGGTAGTCCCACCAGACGATGTCGCCGCCGGTGGTCGGGAACTGGGCCGATCCACGTTCGGCGACGATCCCGTTGACGGAGAAGAACCAGTCGAAGCGACGGCCGCCCTTGCTCGTCCCGGCGAGGCCGTCGACCGACTGGACGAACTCACCGCCGTAGGCGGTTTCGAGGTCCGACTCCTCGTCGAGCATCCGCATCGCGTTGCTCGACTCGTTGACCGGCAAGTCCGGTTTGTCGACCAGAACCTCGGAGCCGTAGTCACGGGTCACCCAGAGGGTGGCGTCACCGGTGTCTTTGCCGGGCCCCAGCCCGCATCCGGTGGCCGTGAGGCCGGCCAGCGCGAGCCCGGCCAGCAGTGCAGCCGCCGTGCCGACGGCCCGGGCAGATGAGCCCTTGGACCGTCGGCTGGTGGCTGCTTGATTCATCCGGTCCCGACTACTTCCGGTGTTTCTTGTTCTTCTTGATCGAGACGTACACCCGGTTGGACGGAACGAGTCCGGACTGGCGAGCGACCAGTTTCGTCTTGCCGGTGATCTTCACCATGGCGTAGCCCTGGGCGTTGGTGTTCACGGCGCTGGCGCCGCCACTCACCTTGGCTTCACTCACCGGGCTGCGCTTTCCTGCCGAGTCGTACTCGAACACCCGAACCTTGACCTTGGCGCCCTTGCGAACCTTGGCCGGAGCCTTCAGGAAGAGCAGATCCGGGTTCGGCTGCTGCCAGGTTTCCGAGAGGAAGTAGAGGACCGAGTCCCCCTTCTTCAACTTTGTCGTTTCCGCGCCGGTGGAAGTCGCCTTGTAGTTCTGGTAAAGCGACCACCACTGCTCGCCCTCAGCCATGGTCCCGCCGATGCCGCAGACGCCGAAGCCGAAATCGCTGTCGGAGACCTTGAGCGGCCGCAGCGCCTTGTACTTGAGCGATGCCTGGTAGAGCAGGCCGAGTGCGGTTGCTCCGGTGACCGTTCGGGCCGGTCCGGTACGTCCGCCCAGAGTCGGGCAGTCCGAGGTCGGTTTGATCGTCGCCGTACCGGTCTTGACCGTGCTGTCGAAGATGATCTTGCCTTGGTACGTGACCACCCGCAGGTTGACCGGGATCTTGTTCGCGGCGGCAGCCGGCTGAGCGGCGAGGCCGAGCAGCATTGCCAGCCCGAGCAGCAGCCCGAGGGCGGGTGGGGTGAATCGTTTGGTCATGCGTTCCTTTTGTCCGGCGGCCCTACGCGAGGCCGCTTTTTCGGTGCGCCAGATGGCGCAAAGCCGGCAGGTCTTCGGACTCGGACGTTTTCGAGGAGGCAGCCTTCCCAGACCGTGGTCCAGTGGCCATGTGCCTTCAAGGACGTCCCTACCGCTGCGCGTCAGTTCCGGATTTCGACCGGATTCCCTGACCCCGCTGAGGGGTGCGACCGACTTCGCAGCGGATGATAAAGCGTCCTGTTCCGCCGTGACCTGTCAAGATTCCGGATTCCCTTCCTCACCTATGGACTTCTTCGCCGCCGCCCTAAACAACCTGCCGCTCGCCTTTGGGCCGAGCTGGCTCGACCCGCAGACCCTGATCGAGAAGTTCTCGATGATCGGGCTCCTGATCGTGGTCTTCATGGAGTCCGGCCTGATGGTCGGCTTTTTCCTGCCCGGCGATTCGCTGCTGTTCACGGCCGGCCTGCTCTCGGCGACCACCGACGTGCTGCCGGATCTGTGGGTGCTCCTGATCCTGATCCCGATCGCCGCGATCGCCGGTGACCAGACCGGTTACTGGATAGGACGCAAGTTCGGGCCGCCCCTTTTCAACCGTCCCGACAGCCGCTTCTTCAAACGCGAGTACGTCGACCAGACGGCTGCCTTTTTCGAGAAGCACGGACCCCGGGCGATCATCCTGGCCCGTTTCGTGCCGATCGTGCGGGCCTTCGTGCCGGTGATGGCCGGCACCTCGAGGATGCATTACCGGACCTTCCTCACTTTCGACATCATCGGCGGCATCCTCTGGGGCGCCGGGGTGACCACCCTGGGCTACTTCCTCGGCCAGATCGACTTCATCAAGAACAACATCGAGTTCATCCTGATCGCGGTGGTTGCCTTCTCCGTGATCCCGGTCGTACTGGAGATCCGCAAGGCCAAGCGCGAAGCCGATTCCCATCAGAAGCCGGTTCCGTTCGAGAACCCGATCGACGAAGAGGGCGAACCGGTCCATCCCGTCGAGTCCGAGGTCTGACCTTCCTGCTTGCCGCCCACACCGGGGCCGCTACTCTTTAGTTGAAGGCAAGGGGTTCGATGAGGGAGATCAAACGTTGTGTGGCAGCAGCAGTGGCGCTCGTGATCGCGCTGTCCATCTCCCCTGCCGCGGAGGCCGACCAGAGCCCGGCCGGCTGCGCTGGCACCCCGCCGACCGTCACCTTCGGGAGCCAGACGATCGAGCAGCTCGAGACGCCGGCACGGCAGGGCGACCCGATCGTGCTCAGCGCCCGGATCACCAATCAGGGCGATTCCGCCTGCAACCTGAGTGGGCTCACGGTCCGGGTCCGTCTTCCCGGCCGGGACGGGACCCCGAGTGCCAGCTATCGCACCCTGACCAGCAACACCTTCCTGGCGGCTGGATACGGGGTCGAGGGATTCACCGAAGTGAATCCCTACGTGGTCGACTTGGACGATGGCGTCTTTGAGGCGCCGCTCGAGATCTCCTGGCACGCACAGGTCCACAATGGCGACCAGAACAGCACGGTGAGCGGCGAGGGCGTCCCGGTCAAGTTGAGCCTGACCCGCCCCCGGACGAGCCTGGTGGTCAAGTCCTCCCCCGCGACCGGCGTCTCTCCGCTGCTCGCCACCACCACCTACGCGCTGACCAACACCAGTCCCACCCCGACCACCGGCGCCGCAGCGCCGGGCCTGGTCCCGGACGGCCCGGCCGGTCTCCGCGACTTGATTGCCGACGCCAGTTGCGGACCGGTCGTCTATCTATCGGGCGACGGTGACCTCGGCACCGAGCGTGGCCCGGTGCTGGACCCAGGCGAGACTTGGCGTTTCACCTGTACGCGGACCTACCTGTTGCCCGGCACCTATTCGAGTCAGCCGACGATCAGCGGCAACAGCGACGTCGACGGGCGTCCCTGGCCCCAGCCGGCCGCCGGCACCGACTTCGCCCAGGTGAAGGTGCTCGGCCCAGATCTCGTCGTCGACAAGAGCCATCAGGGCGACCTGCTGGCCGGCGGCACCGGCGAGTACAAGCTGAAGGTGACCAACAGCGGCAACCAGCCGACGTCCGGCAAGGTCGTGGTATATGACCTGCTCCCCGGTGGCCTGACCGCGACCGCGATCTCCGGTAAAGGCTGGAACTGCGTCCTGGGTTCGCTTTCCTGCAACCGATCGGATCCGCTTGCCTCAGGCCTCTCCTTTCCCGACGTGACGGTCGCCGTCCGGGTTGCCACAAGCCCACCGTCCAGCGTCACCAATTCGGCAAAGGTGTCTGGCGGTGGCGAGATGGCCGGCGCGACCGGGAACAACGCCGACGATGATCCGACCACGATCCGGAGCCCGGGCCAGCCGCAGATGCCGACCAGCAGCCGCTTCACCGTCGGCAAGCCCAAGTCCCGCAACGACGGCAGCGTGGCGATCCCGGTTACCGTGCCAGGGCGAGGGAAGCTGAAAATCGACGACGCGTCAGGCCCGGACCTGGTCCGAAAGGCGACGAAGCAAACGGGAGCCTACGGCAGCTACACGCTGGTGGCGAAGGTCCGTTCTCGTCTCTACCGGAAACTCAAGCGGACCGGCGGCGTCCGCACGATCAAGCTGAAGGTCACCTTCAAGCCCAGAGGTGGAAAGTCCGCCTCGAAACGCCGCCAGGCCCGCTTCCGGGTCCGTTAGCTCTGGGCGAACATCGCCTCGAGCGACGACATGGCGCTGCCGACCACTTCCAGGTCGCTCCACCCCGCGAGCCGGTGGGCGTCGGAGCCACCTGAAAGGGTCATCAGGAACGGCCTGCCGTTGATCGGGACGAAGTTCGCCCAGCTTCCCCAGCGACCCGGCATCCGTGGATCGATCCAGTTGAAGCCTTCCCACTTCGGATCCCAGAAGGGCTTTTCGAAGGCCAGCCAGACCTTGTCGAGCAGGCCGGCCCCGAGCAGCCGGATCGCGGTCCGGGTCCGAGGCGGCAGGTCGGGTTCGAACTCGATACGTCCGGCCTTGAGCACCCCGATCGGAACCGTGACGATCGCCGCGTCCGCGGCCATCCCTTCCCCGTCGAGCACGCCGCTTCCGGACAGCACCACTTCCGAAGAAGTCTGGATGATTCGCCGCACTTGGGCTCCGAAATGGACTGGCGCCTGATCTGAGAGTCCTTTGACCACATCGACGTAGGGTCCGTCGAGCAGGGCGTCACCACCGCCGAACCACCCTCCTTCCCAGGTCGCGAGGGCGGCGAGCTGATCGGGGTCGGCTCCGTACTCCTGCTGGACCTCGGTCTGGGACGCCCAGGCCAAGCCTGGTCCCTGGCGCCGGGGAAGAAGCGACTCGAGAGTCTGTTCCCGCATGCCGGGGGCATGCGGGTCGAAGGAATCGATCGACCGCCAGATCCGGTCCTCGCCTCTCTCCCCCATGGCCTGCTGACCGGGAACCGGAAAGTCCAGCGCGTACTCGAAATGGTGGAGCCCGATCCCGGCCTGTCTGGCCAGGGTGGTGAGCGGGTTGCCCTTGATCCCGTGGATCCAGGATGCGCCCAGTTCCACGCGCGAGCCGTCCAGTTCACCGCTCCTGACCCTGCCGCCGACCCGGTCGGATGCCTCGAGCAGTACCGGCTGGAGGCCCTGGTCCAGCAGCTCGCCGGCGCAGGCCAGTCCGGCCACCCCCGCCCCGACCACCGCCACCCGGGCACCGGCGTCTAGTCTCCGGGCGAGTGCTTTTGCGGCATCGCGCCCGGCCTGAAGCGCGCCGTGGACGGTGGCCGGGATATTCGCCGTCGCCTCCCCGGCGAAGACGATCCGCCCGACCGGCTCGGCCAGCATCCGCCGCACTTCGGACCCGTACCGGGTCGGCGCCAGATACGAGTAGGAGCAGAGGGCAAGCGGGTCCCTCGACCAGCTGGTCCGGAGGTAGTCGACCGGTCGGGGAATCCCGAGGTCGGGCAGGCGGTCGATTACTTCCTGCCGGGTTTCGCCTTTCCCCCCGGATCCGCCGGACCCGCGTCCGACCAGCCCGGCCGCACCGGCGAACCCAGCCAGCGCGGCCCCGGCCAGGGCCACCTTGCCCAGTTCACGCCTGGTCATCCGCTCGGCCATGCACCGATTCTCCCTTGCAACGAAAAAGCCCGCCAGACGGCGGGCTTTGGGCGATACCGCTACGGGGATTCGAACCCCGGTTTCCGGACTGAGAATCCGGCGTCCTAGACCCCTGGACGATAGCGGCGCGTGGCGCGCATTCTAACAATTAAGCGGCCGGGTCGAAGGTGAGGCGAGTCACGCAGGGCCGGATCCCTGCACCGCCCGGCCGGCCCCGGGTCGGGGCGCCTCCGGAGCCCCGGAGCCGGTAGAGTTTCGCCTCCGCGCGGCTGTGGCGGAACTGGTAGACGCGCAGGCTTCAGGTGCCTGTGTTCGCAAGAACGTGGAGGTTCGACTCCTCTCAGCCGCATCGCATGTTCTCGATACAGCCCCGGCTACGGCAGGGCTGCGCGGCTCCACTTCGGAGTCCAGCTAGTGCGTGATCTTGCTGCGCTCGCTCTTGATCGTGAAAGTCCACTCCCGGAACTCGTCTCTGAAGAAGACGTATTTGGCGTCGAAGTCAGTCACGGTCTTGCTGCCGTCGTATGTCACCGTCCGAGTTGAGGTCGCGTGGATCGGGAAGACCGTCGTACTTCTGTTCGGCGGCGTCCCGTCCGCACGGTGCCTGCCGAGCCGCGCTGCGCCGCGAGCGATCCGATGGACGACATAGGTGTAAGTCGCCGACGGATAGTTCACAGGGTCATCGCCGAGGTAGTGCTCCTTCAGCAGCTTGACCACGACGCCCCGACTAGGCGGAGCAGGTTTATGAGACTGCTTCTTCGCCGATGCCGCCGGCACCAGGATCAGCAGGCACGAGATCGAGAGTGCCACGATTCTCGTTCGGATCATGTCCGACAGCCTACTTCGTTTTCCCCTGGCTGCCCCGATGTATTCAGAGTCACGTAAATACCGGTTACAACAGGTATAAGACAGATGCGATGTTGCGGAGAGGCGCAAATTGCAATAGCGTGCTGAAAATAGCAACCACGCTGCGGTGCCTCAACGACGTAGGCCGATATCCGCAGCTCCAAGTCCGCAAACGAAAAGGAGTACGTTTTGAGACGCAGTTGCAAGCTCGTCCTCGCATCCTTGGTAGCCCTTCTGACGGTCGTGGTGTTGGTGCCATCGGCCAGCGCCGGTACCTACAAAGTCGAAGACTGTACAAGGATAAATACTTCTTACCGTACCAATCTCGGTTGGTCAGAATTCATAAAGACCCCGGGCACTAATTTCGCGTACGAGAACGAATGTACGGGCACTCCACCGTCGTCTGCTCTCTATGGGCGACAGGTGTTCGCGTACTACGACAATTACCCGCACGGGTCGAACGCAAAGGTTCGCTACAGCGCCCCTATCGGGTCAGGCTTCAGTGGAATCCAGGCCTTTTCAGACGGAGGGAACCTGAGCGACGACGGGTTGAAAGCCGCCCTCATCTTCCACGACAATGGGGACGACCCCGTCGTGGTGCCGGGTGCGCCGTTTAGAGGTCAATATTTCACCTATACGATCCCAGGCTCGGGGCACAGGACCAACTTCGAAGAACGAGTGAAATGCACCAAGACATCCGGCACGTGCAACGCCGATCATATCTATACCAGATTGACGGACATAGTATTCACCGTGAATGACTACACACCACCCATCGCGTATAGCGGAGGAACGCTGTTCTCGGGTGGCGTCGTAAGCGGAACAAAGAGCTTGGACTTGTTCGCTATCGACGGGCAGACTGGCATCCGAGCGATGTTCCTAGTCGTAAATGGACATGGTTTTGGCGCCAAATACACGGGAGCAATCGGAACGTCTTGCGCGCCCACCTACGCACCCTACGACGCATACCGCGTGATGAGGCCCTGCACCAACGGTGGACAGTATGTGGATACTGTGGACACGAGACAGGCTCCGTTCGTCAACGGGCCCAACACGGTCTTCGTATGCGCAGTTGACGGATCGGGCGGCGGGACTTGCCTCCCTACCGCTACCGTCAATGTGAGCAACTGAGGAGATTCCCGCCGGGAATCACTTCCGCCCGAATGAAGCTTGCCCGGCAACTTCGCTGAAGCCAGACCAAGCGAAGTTGCCGGGCACGCGCCTGGCCTTGTCGCGCGATCCTGCTCTCGGCGGATAGGCTGCCAGGCCGATGAAGATCTTTTCCTGGAACGTCAACGGCATCCGCGCCGTCATCAAGAAGGGCGACTTCGGCTCGTTCGTCGAGAAGTACGACCCTGACATCTTCTGCATGCAGGAGACCAAGGCCGAGCAGGGTCAGGCCGAGATCGACCTGCCCCATTACGAGGAGTACTGGAACTCGGCCGAGAAGAAGGGCTATTCCGGCACCGCCATCTTCACCAAGCCGAAGCCGATCGCCGTGCTGAACGATTTCGCCGCCGAGATCTCCGACGAGTACAACCTGCACAACGATTCCTATGGCGATCCGCGGGCCGAGGGCAGGGTGATCACCGCCGAGTACGACCATTTCTTCCTGGTGACGACCTACGTGCCGAACGCGAAGCGTGACCTCTCCCGCCTCGAGCTGCGCGACAAGCGCTGGGATCCAGCCCTGCTCCACCACATGAAGATGCTGGACGCCAAGAAGCCGGTCCTGGTCTGTGGCGACATGAACGTCGCCCACACCGAGGACGACCTGGCCAACCCGAAGGCAAACAAGGGCGAGCACGGCTTCACGGACGAAGAACGCCAGGGCTTCCAGAACTTCCTCGACGCCGGCTTTGTCGACACCTTCCGGCTCTTCACCGAAGGCAACGGCCACTACTCCTGGTGGTCCTACATGTCAAAGGCCCGCGAGAGAAACGCCGGCTGGAGGATCGACTACTTCCTCGCCTCGGAACGCCTCAAGGAAGCGATCACTCGGGCCGAGATCCTGAACGACGTGATGGGCTCCGACCACTGCCCGGTCAGCGTCACCCTCGACGACGCGAAGCTAGCGAACCTCTAGCCCAGCCCAAAAGACGTCGAAGTGGGGATATGTGGCAACTATTGCCACATATCCCCACTTCACGCATGGGTCAGTCAGTCGGCGGCTGTCAGCCGCGGCGTCCCTGGCACTTCTGAGTGGTGCGCTTCGAGTTGAGCTTCGTGGTACCCGAAGTAGGTTGACCGGTTGACGGATCACGCGTACCCATGAAGAAGGTGGCACTGGTGACCAGCGGGCTGCGCGGACAACTGGCCAGGACGTACCGGGGATTCTTGCCGCGGGTGGTGACTCCGATATCGGGGCGCTTCAGTACCGGCCCTGGCAAAGCGAGGTTGAACTCGCCCACCGCCGAGTCGAAACTGAGCACGGGAACCGCGATGTTCAGCTTGCGCCCCTTGAGCGCGGCCTGCATCAATATGCCGACGCCGGTTCCCTTCGAGTAGCCGTAGATCTTCAGCTTCGGCTGGCCCTTACCGTTCTTGCCGGCATTGAATACAACCAGGATTGGATCCTTGAGCGGCGACGCCTTGAGCCGGCTCAGGTAGATCGTCGCCGTGCCGGTGCCGACGACAGCTCCCTGACAGGCCTTGACGATGGTCTTCGGACTCCCGAGTGGGGATTGCGAGTTCAGCTTCTTGTCCGGACATACCTTGCGGTTCGGCTTCAGCGACATGCCCGCGGGGAACTTGAGTGCGATCCGCTTGGTCGGGTTGACCGTGGTTCCCGGGCCGGGAGTGACGACGGCCGAAACCTTCAGCTTGGACGGGACGCGCTTTTTCTTGAAGAGCTTGCCGCCCCTTGCCTTTACGGTGGTCTTGGCGGTGACGGTCTCACCGGCCGCCTGCGCCGCCGGCGCAATGGCCAAAGGAACGAGCATCGCCAAGCAGATTGCCAGGAATTTGAGTGGCTTCGCTGATTTTTCGATCATCATGGGTTCTTGGTACCCGTCAAAGGAGACGATGATCGCGTCTTTACCGATCCTTAATGCTTCGGAAACAAGAAGGGCGGCCACCTGGCCGCCCTTCTCTCAATGCTGTTTGGTGAAGCCGCCTACTTGACGCGGACCTTCTTGGCGGCGCTGGCCTTCACCTTGCCGGCCTTAGCGGTGAACTTGACCGCAACCTTCTTGCCCTTCTTGCCCTTGATCTTCACCTTGACGGTGACGGTCTTGGACTTGCCGGGGGCGATGTTGCCGGCCTTGCCCTTGCCGCCGCGGTTGGTGGTGACGACGACCTTTTTGGCGGTGGCGGTGCCGTTGTTCTTCACGGTCACCTTGAAGGCACCCTTGCGGCCGTTTTTGACGGCGTTCGGACCCTTGACCTTGACTCCACCCAGCTTCGCCTTGCCGGCGATGCCGTTGCAGGGCTTGGTCGAGGTCGGAGCGACCTTGGTCGATGTCGGGCCGGTGTCTTCACCGGTCGAGGGATCACGAGTTCCGAGCTGGAACGTGGCCTCGGTGACCTGGGAGCCCGTGGCGCAGATCGCCTGGACGTAGTTCGGGTTGTGGCCCTGGGTACTGATGCCGATGTCGGGGCGATCAAGCTTCGGACCGGGGAAAGCCAGGTTGAAGTTGGCCACGGCCGAGTCGTAGCTCAGGACGGGGATCGCGATGTCGAGAACCCGGCCCTTGAGGACACCGGTCATCAGGATGCCGACGCCGGTTCCCTTCGAGAATCCGTAGATCTTCAGCTTTGCCTGACCGTTCGCGGTCTTGCCCGCGTTGAAGGCGACCAGTATGGGATCGTCGAGCGGATGTGCCACCTGCCGGAAGAGCAGGATCGTGGCGGTACCGGTCCCGACCACCGAGCTCTGGCAAGCGTCGATGATCGTCTTCGGGCTACCGAGCGGCGACTGGGAGTTGAGCTGACTATCGGTGCAAACCTTGTTGTTTGCGCTGAAGGTCATGCCGGCCGGGAAGGTGACCTTGACGTTCTTCAGCGGATCGACCAGGACCTGGCCGCTGCCGGGCGTCACTACCACGTCGAGCTCGAGGTCCGAGGAAACGGCCTTTTCCTTGTAGAAGGAGCCGCTGCGTGGCTTCAGGATTGTTTCGGCGCTGACCGTCTCGTTTGCGGCTTGGGCGGCGCCCACGGCGCTGAACGGGATCAGCAGGGAGATAAGTGCGATCAGGAACTTCCTGTGGAAACTCATGTAGTCCTCAGTGGTTGGGGTGAACGAGGGGAACGAGAGCGCCGAGCAGAATGCCGCCCTCCAGCAATAACAACCCCGGATTCAGCAAAAGGTTGCTGATTTACGGAACGTTTAGAGGTGAGGAAAGCGTCTGTCAGCGAACCCGAATCCGGGAAGAGAACTTTACCGTGCGACCCGCCCGCGGTGCCCCCTTGACGACCAGCGTGACTTTTGCCTTGGTTCCCCTTGGAGCTTTGACCCGTGGGTTGATCGGGATCACCCGGGTTGCTCCCGGAGGGATCTTCCCGATCTGGCGAGATGCTTGGACTCCTCCGCGCGCGACAAGAGCCACCTTCCGTGCGCTCGCGGTGCCCTTATTGGTGACCTTGACCTTGAACTTTGCGCGACGACCAGCAAAAAGCACCTTCGGGAATGCCTTCCGGGTCACGACCAGTCGAGGCCGGCCCTTCTCACCGACGCACGAATCGGTGAAGGCCGGGGCGTCGACTACGGAAGTCGGGCCGTCCTCTTCGCCCGTAGATGGGTCGCGCTTTCCGAGCGAGAGGGTGGCGTTGGTGGTCCACTGACCGGTCGAGCACCTGGCCCTGACATATCCTGGGTCGAGCCCCTTGATCGTCCGGAAACCGTCCGGCTCCCGCGCGTCTTCCACCTCCATCCCTCGGCCGGGCACTTCAAACTTGAAATTCCCCACTGCGGAGTCGAAGGCGAGAACCGGCACGTCTACCGTCATCTCGCCGTCGGCCGCGAGCGAGCCGTGCATCAGGACACCGACGCCGGTGCCCTTGGAATAGGCGTAGATCTTGAAGGCCGGCTCTCCCCTCGAGTTCCGTCCGGCGTTGAAGAGCACCATCTGTGGATCTTCGAGCGGACCTCCGGTCAGACTGGCCAGATAGATGAGGGCCGTTCCCGTGCCGACGACCGACTTCGGACAGAGGTCCACCATGAAGCTGACACCATTCGCCAGATCCGACTGTGAATTGATCCTGTCGTCGCCGCAAACCGGGGTGACCCGGTTGTCCGGCACGAACTTCATGTCCGTGTCGTAGCGGAAGCGGGTCTGCTTGAGGGGGAGGATCGTGGTTTGGCCTCCGGGCACGGTGACCGTGGCCTCGACGCTCGCCTGGACCGGCACCCGCTTCTCCTTGAACAGCTTGCCCGCGATCGGCGTCACGGTCGTCTTGACGGCGGCCGACTCGTTCGCAGCGGTCGCGTTGGCGGGCAAGAACGCCAACAGGGTCGCGGCGGCCGCGGCAAAGGCGACTTTCAAGGTCGTGTTCATGACAAAAACGGAAAGGGCGGCCCCGGAAGGCCGCCCTTTCCTTGCGACGAATTTCTCGGCCTGCCTACTTGACCTTGACCTTCGCCGTGGCCTTGGCCGAGACGCCAGAGCCCTTGATCGTGAACTTCACGGTTGCCTTGCGGCCCTTCTTGCCACTCACCTTGGCCTTGACCTTGACGGTCTTGGAGGCCTTGGCGGCGATGGTGACCTTGCCGGACTTGCCACCCGGTGCCGAAACCCTCACGCCCTTGGCGACCGCGGTTCCGTTGTTCTTGATCGTGAGCTTGAAGGTGCCCTTCTTGCCGTTCTTCACGGCCTTCGGACCCTTGATGCTCGCCTTCAGGATGGCCTTGCCCTTGAGACCGGTGCAGTTCTGGGTCTCGGGGGGCGAGCTGACGGTCGTCTCGGGACCGGTGTCTTCGCCGGTCGACGCATCGCGCTCACCGAGGATGAAGTCAGCATTGGTGGTGAGCTTGCCGGACGCCGGGCAGGTCGCCTGCACGTAGCTGGGATCCAGGCCCTTGGCGGCAATGCCGATGTCGGGACGATCGAGCTCCTTACCGGGCAGATCGAACTGGTAGTACTGGACGGCCGAGTCGTAGCTCAGAACCGGGATCGCGACGTCAAGAACGTGATTCTTGAGTTCGCCGGTCATCAGGATGCCGACGCCGGTTCCCTTCGAGAAACCGTAGATCTTGACCTTCGCGTTGCCGGAAGCCGACCTGCCGGCGCTGAAGATGATCAGAATCGGGTCGGCGAGCGGGTGGGCCTTCTGTTTGAAGAGGTAGATCGTAGATGTGCCGGTCCCGACCACCGAGTCCTTGCAGGCCTCGAGAACCGCCGTGGGAGTGCCCAGCGGCGACTGCGTATTCAGCTTGTCGTCGGTGCACGCCGGCATGCTCTTTTTGGGATTGAAGGAAATCGTGCTCGGGAAGGTGATCTTCGTGTTCTTCATCGGAAGAATCAACGCTTGGGAGTCAGGAATGGTGACGTCGGCGCGGATCGTGAGGTTGGCCGGTCGAGGATAGCTCTGGTAGAACGATCCCTTGACCGGGCTCACCGGGGTCTTGGCGGTGACCGACTCGTTGGCGGCCTGTGCCTCGGCGGCCACGAGCAACGTCATCAATGCTGCGACTACGATTGCAAACAGTTTCTTCATTTAACTCTCTCCTCTGGTTTCCATTACGGCTCAGTAGCCGCGGTCCAACTCCCTTGCGGGTCGCAGCTTACATGAAGATCAACCCGAATTCCGCGAAATAGTTGCGATCTGCAGCCAATCAGAAGCTTTCCCACTCAGGGCTCGCGGAAAACATGCTGGTACTGGGTCGCCGGCTGCGACGGCTGGCCGATCGGCGTGAAGGGGCTCTGCTGCGAGCAAGGCGAAGCCGGGACGTTCGAGGTCTGCCCTTCGTTCTTCATCAGGAATTCCCGCAGCTGTCCGTAGAGCTCCTCCTGGTAGGCCGGGCTGAACCCGTAGCGGAGGTTGATCCCGAACTGTGCCTGCTGGACCGGGGTCAGCCCCGACCAGGGCTGGATGGTCGCGTTGACGGCAGCCGAGCAATCTGCGGCGTTGAAGACCTTCATCCCACCGGAAGCAACATCGAGGTTCGATCCGGCGGCGGTGTAGGGGTTGGTCCGGGCGGAAGTCTGGCCGCTCGGGTAGGCGGTGTACGTCTCCGGTCCCAGCCTGATCCCGGCCCGTAGGTAGTTCACGTCTCCGGTGCTGCCGTACCTACCATGGGCGTTGGTCGCTGCGGCGACGTTGCCGATCGTCGCCGCCAAATCCTTGCGATAAAGGCTGGCCGTTTCGAGGAACGGATTGAACTCGGCCAGGTAGTCGGGGAGCCGGGCCAGCAGAGTCGGTGCGTCCTCGTCCAGGAACGCCCGCAGCGACGGGAAGGCCTTCGGCGCCTTGCGGATCACCGGTCGCAGGTTGCGGTAGAGTCGCTCGCTGACCGGAGCCAACCGGGCCGAGGACTTGAACGTGGGTGAAAGCTGCTTCGCGACCGGGACCAGTTTGCGGACGATCGGCGTGGAGAAGTCCGAGAAGTCGCCCAGTCGTTCCTGGGTGGCCCGGGACTCCCTCAGGAAGGTCGGGAAGACGCGGAAGAAGTCCTTCAGCTGCTCGTCCCGATCGGCCAGGGTCTTGAAGACCGTGTCCGTGTTGCGGATCATGCCGCTGAGCTGGCCTTGGCGCTTGCTCAAGGCGTCGAAGACGACCCCGGTGTTCTTGATCAGCCGGGAGACGTCCTGGTCCTGTTCGTCGAGGACCTGGAGCACGTCGGTCAACGAGGTGAGCGTGCCCGGCAGGACACCGAGGGTCTGGTTCAGGGTGGCACCACGGCCGTCGATCGCGATCGAGTTGTCGATCGCCCCCTGCATGAAGGCTTGCCTCGTCTTCGCGTCGAAGGTGCGGAATATCTCGTCCAGCTGCACCGACTTGGCGACCTGGGCCGGCGGCAGCTCGCCGCCGTCCTCCAGCATCCCGTCGCGCTTGTCACCCGGGGTCAGCTCGATGTAGGCCTCACCGAGCAGGCTCTTGGCCCGCAGGATGGCCCGGGTGTCCTTGGGGATCGGCGCGTACTCCGGCTCCAGGTTCAGGGTGATGATGGCGGTTCCGTCCTGGTCACCCTTGCCGAGGTCGATCGATTTGACCCGACCCACCTCGACCCCGGAGATGTCCACCTCCGACTGTTCGGCCAGCTGGCCGACCTGGGTCAGCGGCAGCTTCACCTCATAGCCCCGGGCTGCCAATGGGGTCGGGCCGCCGAAGGCGACCCAGACGAAGAGCAGCAGGCCGAAGCAGGAGAGCGCGAAGCCCGCGATGGCGATCATCTGTCCGATTGAGGGCGCCTGCTTGTTCATCAGTTGCAGATCTCGGTCGCGGGTGGAAGCTGATTGATGCGATAGGCAGGCTCGAGCTGGGGCAAGCCGCCCTTCACACCTTCGAACTGGGTCGCGGTGTTGCAGTTGATCAGGCTGACACCCCGGCGGACCGGACCGGAACCATCCTGGAAGGAGATCGAGGCGTTGAGGTTGTGGTTGGCCCAGGGGGCGTAGAAGAGGAAGCCCTCCGCATCTCCGGACGGGTTGTAGGCGAGAGTGTTGAGCAGGTTGTTCAGGTTGCTGAAGGTGCCCCGCAGGTTGGGCGTGGTCTTTGCTCCGGCCTTGCTGGTGTTGGCCAGTTCCTTGAAGACGGGCTGGACCTCACGGGTGAAGGGCCGGATGTTGTCGCGGATCAGCGGAGTCGTGTCGGTGGCGAGGCGCTGGACCGACCTCAGCGAGCTCTTGAGGTTGCGGGCGCCCGGGATCAGGGCGAGCAAGGTCGGTCGGGTCAGCTGGGAGAGTTGATCGGACTTGGCGAGGTTGACCCGGCCGGCGTCGAGGGTGGATGGGAACTCCCGCAGGGCCTCGCGCAGGGAGGCTTCCTGGGCGGCGTAGTTGGCCAGGTTCTCCTTCGAGTTGGTGATGAAGTCCGCCACCGTTTCACCGTTGTCACCTAGTTCCTTGGCCACCTCGCTGAACGAGTGGACGCCGCGCGCGATGTACTTGCGGCGTTTCTCCAGGGCACCGTTGATGCGGGCCGTGTAGGTGGCGAACGGACCGAAGCGGCGCAGAGCCTGGGAGAGCTCGGGACCCTTGTTGTGCAGCCCCTCCCCAGCGCCGTTCAGCAACAGCACCAGGTAATCCTGGGTGTCCTGGTCGAGCGAAGCGAGGATCTGGTCCATCTGCACGTTGGACATGCTCTGGGAGACCGGGAAGGTGGTGCCTTCGGGCGGGGTCGGCCCCTTGCTACCGGGGTCGATCTCGACCACCATGTCGCTCAGGCCGGTCTTCGGCCGGAGCAGGAACTGGGCGTTCTGGTGAATTAGGTCCTTGTACTCGGGGTCGATGTCCAGCCGGACGCGGGCAACCCCGTCCTCCAGGGTCGAGGCGCCCACCTTGCCGACGTTGATGCCGGAGATCACGGCCGCCTGGCCCTGGCCCGGGGTGACCGCCTGGGCAGTTTCCATCTCCACGTTGATCGAGTAGAAATCCTGCCCCAGCCAGGGGATCCACGAAGGCAGCGCCGCCTTCTGGTTGGCCAGGATGAAGAGCAGCACGGCCAGAGCCACCACAATCATCCCGGTGATCGCGAGGAAGTCCTTGAAATGTGTCTTGATCGCGCGTTTCACGGGTACGCCGCCGGGCTCGGGTTGCCGGGACCGGACATCGGCCCGTTGAGATCGGGAAGTTCCTGCTCGCTGCAGGGCTGGTCGCTCACAATAGGCGGCGTGCCGGGTGCAAGCGGTGTGGTGCCGAGCGGTGCCGATCCCAGCCGTCCGTACAAGGTCTGGTAGATCGCGCCGCCACTCTCGCCCGGATCGTAGGCCTTCACGGTTACCGAGCCGCCGCCGCCCTGGATTCGGGCGTACGCTCCGTTACCATCGACCATGTTCGAGCCACCGGCGGAGTTCACCGCAGCGTAGAGGAACTCGCGCGATGCCTTCTGTCCGTTGCTGAAGGATCCGTCGTCGATCACCTGGTTTCCGGTCGGGCTGATCGTGTCCGCGATGCAGAGGCCGAAGCTCCGCAGCTGCGGCAGGAGCTCCAGGGTCGCCGCGGCGGAGCGAGCCGCCGACGGAGTCGAACGCTGGATGATCGTCGCCAGGCCGGCCAGTTCGGGTTTGGTCAGCAATTTCTGCAGCTGGCGTAAGAAGGGCCTGGTCACCCGGATCGTGCGCGGCAGCTCGTTCAGACCGGGCCGTGAAGCGATCGCGAAGCCGCGCAGGGCGGGCAGGCTGGCGTTGAGGCTGGTCAGGGCGCGGCGAGCGACGACTAGGGTCGGGCCAAGCTTCTGGATGGTCAGGCCCAGGTTTTCCGACTCAGCCGCCAGCGCCCCTGTAAAGGTCGCGAAGTTGGTAACGAAACCCTGGATGTCATCGCCGCGCTCGTTCACGGCACCGGTCACGCGGGCGAGACCGCGCAGCAGGTTGCCAAGGTCATTGCGCTGAGTGCCCAGCGTCGCCGCATTGACGATCGCGGTGCCACGGGCCGCGGTCTCACCCCGACGGTAGGCGAGGTTCAGGGCTTCGCCACCGCTCAGCCCCTGCACGAACGGCTCGAAAGTCAGATCCTGCGTGGCGGTCGGCTTCGAGTTGAGCCCGGTGCCGAGGCTTTCCAGCAGCCGCTGGATGTTGGCCCGCTCCGGGGTCTGCAGCGTTCGAAGCAGGTCGCCAACCTGGACGCTGGTAGCCGTGTTTCCGACCGGGATCATGCCGTTGTCCGGCATCTCCTTCGACTCGGGCGTGCCCGGATCGAGGTCGACGAACCAGTTGCCCTCGAGGAAGAGACGGGGACGGATCTGCGCCGAGGCGTCCTCCCGGATCGGCCGGCCCTCGTCGTCAACGGTGAAGGTGACGACCGTGTTGTCGCCCTTCTGCTCCAGGCCCGTGACCTCGCCGACGTTGACGCCGGCGATCCGGACCGGGGACTTGACCGCGATGTTGACCGCGTTGCGGAAGGTGGCCTGGACCTCATAGCCGGGGCTCGTGAACGGGATCGTCTTGGTGAAGGCCAGCCAGAGGCCGACCAGCACGAGGATCACGGCCAAGAGACCGAAGAACAGCGGTCCGGGACCGCCCCAGTTGCGGAAGAACTGCTGGTTGTAGCGGCTGGGCTTGCGGTGGTCCCGGGTCATTTGGTCACCCAGTTGAGCTGCTTTTGCGACTGACCTTCGGTCTCGATCCCGGAGTCACCCGGAATGTTCCCGATCATTGTCCTGGCGGGCATGGTGCCGACATTCCGGTTCCATTCCTCGGGGTAGTTGCCGGGCTCGCATTCCCGCGGGCTCTGCCCGGGGGCGGCGGTGTTCGGATACGGGTTCGAATGCAGGAAGTTGAGGTTCGAGGTCTTGTAGCTGCCACCTCCCTGCGCGTAGGTCGCGGCCGGCCCGCCTTCGGCGTTCGGCCCGACCGGCGGGAGCACGCTGACCGCCCGCACCCAGTTGCCGTCGTCATTGTGCGGCGAGGTGGCGCTGGCCACGTTTCTGAGCAGCAAGGCGACGTAGTTGCAGACGTTCTGCGAAGGAGTGACCTGGCGGAGCAGCGGTGTGAGAATCTGACTGGTCCGGATCAGGCTGTCCAGGCCCTCGTTGTTGCTCGAGCTCTCGCCGAAGCGACGCAGCGAGCGCGCGGTCGGGGCCAGCTCGTCGTAGAGCTGAGGCGAGGAGCGCAGCACCGGGATCCCGATGTCAAAGGAGCGGGCCACGATCGGGGCGCTCTCACCGAGCGCCTTGGCTCCCGGCCTGAGCGCCTTCATGAAGTCGGCTGACGCGTAGAGGAAGGGCCTGATCCGCGGGCCGTTCTTGATCACCGAAAGCTCGGTGTCGACGCCCTCGCTGATCGAGTCCTGGATGTAGGGCCGAGCCACCTCGGCCAGGGCGACGAAGGTCCGGTCGAGCTGCACGAACATGTCGGCCTGGGTTTCCGCCACCGGCGCCACCTCGGCCGCGGCCTGCGAAAGGCCGCGGACGAATCCGCGCAGGTCGGTCTTCTTCGAAGATAGGTTCTTGGTCACTGGTTCGGCCAGCCTGAGCAGGGGCGGCAGGTCGGCGAGGATCTTGTTGATGTCCGCGCCTCGGGTTGCGAGGCCGCCGCCGTACTCGGCCAGGTTCTTCTGGATCGCTTTCCGGACCGGCTCCTGGAACATGTTGAACCACTGGTCCATGTCCACCGGTTCGTCGGCCTGCGACTCAGGCAAAGTGCCGCCTTCCTTCACTCCCTGGTCGGACTTACCGGGCGTCAGCAGCAGGTACTTGAGACCCATCGCCGAGCGCTGGCGGACCAGCACCGTTGAATCCTCGGGGATCGGCTGAACGCTCTTGTCCAGCTTCATCGTCGCCAGAGCGATCGAACGGCCGTCGTCACGCTGCTCCGCTTTTACCTGGCTGATCAGGCCGACCCGCACGCCCGCGATCCGCACCTCGTTGCCGGAAACCAGCGAGGCGGCCGAGGGCAGCTCGGCCTTGACCTCGTAGGTGGGAACGAAGGGCAGGCCCTTGTTCGCGTTGTAGGAGAAGAACACCGCGACCACCGCGATCACGGCGGTGATCGCCCCGACCAGAACCGGGCTCGCGGAGATTCTTGAGCGGCGGCGGCGCTTCATGGTCCGAGCAGGTAGTCGAGGATTTTCATGCGACCCGAGGCAGACGAATGCCCGGTCGCACCGGTCGAGACGCCGCGGCTGCGGCCCTGAACGGATTCGGGGGCGCTCAGGCCCTGGGCGCCGGTCGGCCCGACCGGGTTGCCGAACTGATCGAAGCCGGTCACGCCGGTTTCACCGGTCTCACCGGTCGGCCCGGTCGGGAGAGTGACCCCGGTCACGCCGGTTTCACCGGTCGGGGTCAGAGTTTCACCGGTTGCCCCGGTCGGTCCGGTCACCCCTTCCAGCTCGTCCAGGTCGCTCAGCGCGGAGCTCATAGAGAGGGCGGACGAGCTACCGGACCCCCATTGGGTGGTGCAGTCTCCGGTTCTGACTGCCGTGTAGGTGGTGCAGCCGGAAACAATCAGATTGGTGCGCTGGTAGTGGCCGTACTGGTCGTAGCCGTTCAGCAGGGATGAACTGTTGTAGATGAACTTCATCAGGTTCGAGAAACCGTCCGCCTGGCGAGTGCTGGCCAGGAAGAAGTTCAGGTTCGCAGCTGGGGAATAGCTGGTGCGCGAAAGGTTGCCGAGCTTCTTGATGATCGGCTTCGAGGCGACGAGGTCCGGGCCGGCGGATCGCGTCGCCTGACCCAGACTGGTGATCGAGATCCGACCGGCATCGGCGAATGGCCCGAGCTTGGTCTGGACTTCGCTGATGTCCTTGGCGGCCGGCTTCAGGTACTGGAAGACCGGGATCGCCCGGTCGGCGAAGGTTCCCACCGCGTTGAAGTCGGACCGCAGCTGCCGCAGGGTCTCGGGCAGATTCTTCAGGTTCTCCTGCAGATCCTGGCCGCGTTCGGCCGTGGCTTCGGCGGTGTAGCTGGCGTTCTTGAAGAAGTTGATCATGTTCTGCTTCTTCTTGGCCAGCGCGGTCATGTTCTTCTCGCCGTCCTTGGACAGTTGGGCGAGCCGCTTGTTCTCCGAGGCGAGGATGGCCAAGACCTTGTTGACCTGGAGCAAGGCCGGGTTGGCCCGCTCGACCGTTTCGCGCAGGTCTTCGCCCCGGGTCGCGAGCCCGGCCCCGAGTTCGTTGAGGATGATCCGGAATCGCTGGGCGTAGGGCAGGCGGTAGATGTTGTTGATCAGGTCGAGGTCGACCGACTGCGCGTTGTTCTGGATCGGCAGCAGGTACTCGCCGGCGCCCGGTTGCCCGTCGGGGATCTTCTCCAGCGAAGGTGGTGGCTCGGAGCCCGGCGCGCGCGGCTCGGTCACCTGGCAGTCGACGAATTTCTCGCCGATCAGAGACTGCGGACGGATGATGCAGGAGGCGTCGTCCTTCCAGTCCTGGAAGCCCTTGTCGGTGATGTTCAAGACCACGATCGCCTTGCCCGGGACATCCGAGCCGGTCTGCTCACCCGGCCGGGAAACGTCGACCGAGCTGACGCTGCCGACGTTGGCGCCGGCCACGCGGACATCGATCCCGGGCACGACGAAGGCGCCGTTGTCGAAGACCGCGCGCACCTCGTAGGCGTCACTGTCGTCATTGCAGCTCTTGATCAACAGGATCACCACGACGATGGCGATGACCACTAGGGCGATCTTGATGATCCGCTTCAGCATCACGGCACCTGTGAGGGGTCGCATTTGCCGGTCAGGTTGCCGTTGTCGAGGAACGGGTTGGAGCCGGCGATCGGCGTGGCTGCGCCGCCCGGGCAGCGCTGCAGGCCGGTGATCACGTCGAGGCCGCCGTACACCGCCGTGTCGGCCGGCTCGATGCTGTTGCCGTTGAGCTGGAAGACACCGGTCGAGGTCGGGGTGACCTTGACGTAAGGACCCTGCGCGTCATAGGAAGCAGCCAACGCGCCGATCTTGGCGAATGAGCTGAAGATGTCCGGCGAGTAGGCGCGCATCTCCGCGACCTCTTCCTGGTTGGCATCCAGGGCACGGACCACCGCGTTGACCGCCGGCCCGGCCCGGCCGTGCAGCGGGATCAACTGCGAGAGCAGATCGGAAGTGTCGTTGTTGGGCCCAGGCCGGCCGGCAGCGAGGGCGAGGTCGTTGAAGACCGGGCGGGCGCGGTTCAGGACCGGCCGCAGGTCGTTCTTCAGATAACCCGCGAGCCCGGCGTCGGCAGCACGGCCGGAAGCCGCGATCATCGGCTGAACGTCATCGAGTGCGGCCCGCAGGTTGGCGAAGGTCGTGTTGCCCTGGCGCAGGGTCGGCGGCAACTCGTCGAGTGCGAGGGCGAGCGATTCGTTGTTCTCGGCGATCTTGCCGAGTGCCGTGTTCGCGTTGGAGACCAGTTCGGTCAGCTGCGGCGAGACCTTGGCCAGCCGGGTCACGAAGGTGGAGGTGTTGCCGACGAACTGGTCGAGGCGGGTGTCCTGATCGGCCAGTTCGGCCATCAGGCGCTGGGTGCTGGAGAAGGCGGCCCCGCTGTACTTGAAGGTCTTGTTCGCGCCCTCCGCCCCGTTGCCGGCGTAGATCGCGGCGATGCCCTGGATCCAGTTCGACCATCCCTTGCGGGTCGTCTTGTCGAAGATGTCGAAGAACTGGTCGAGTTCGACCGCGGTCTGGGTCACGCCCTCGCCGAACTCATGGCCTTCCGGCAACGTCTTCTCGTTGTCCGGCCCGGGCTGCAGCGAGATGTAGTGGTTGTGGAGCGAGGAAAGCGAGCTCTTGCGGATCACGGCCGAGGTTCCCTCGTGGAGCTTCCGGTCGATCTCCACGTCCATCTTGACCCGGTTGTCATCGGTCAGCTCGACCGAGGTGACCTTGCCGATCGGCGAGCCCCCGACCATCACGAAGTTGCCCGAGACCATGCCGCTGGCGGTCTGGAACTCGAAGGAGTACTTGTAACCGGAGTCGCCCTTGAAGATCAAGGAGGCGACGAAAACGATGGCAACAACAAGCGCGCCCAGAGTCACCACTCTGAGCACCGTCGAGCTACGGCCGCGGTTGACGCGGCTTGGATTTGCTTGATTGGCAGTCGTCAATCTGAGCTACCCGGTGTTTCTCCCCACCTAAGAAGCCTCCTTCCGATGGGGGCATGCTACCTGAGCGCTCGGCGTCAGAGCCTGACGTCAGGAGCCGGTCCACCCGCCGGCAAGGCAGGGGCCGGGCGCGCAAGGATTGGTGACCGCGCCGCCTTCCCGCAGGAAGCCATCGATCATCTTCACTGCGGTGTCCGAAACCCGCGGCAATTCATGCGGATCCTGGCCTTCGGCCGGGGCCGTGTTGGTGATCGGGGGCGGGTTTGTGCCCAGCGTTCCACCCGACCTGAGCGGTCCGCTGTCCCAATAGGCGATCGCCGAACCGTTGTACGGGAAGGAAGTGATCGGCTCGATTCCCCAATCGCCATCCACTCCGGGCCAACGTCCTTCGGCCACGAACGGAGTCACCGCCCGGGCCCCGATCGTGCGGGCCTCGACATTGGATTGCCAGTTGGTGACCAAGTGATCGCCGAAGGCGAGATCGAAGAGAACCTGATGCGGGGGCGTGTCGGCCAAGGGGCTGGTGGTCATGCGATGGGCATACCCGTTCGGCTCGCCCCGATCCCAGAGCATCTGGACCAGGCTCAGGGCCAGCGGCCTCTGGGTCTGGTTCGTGTAGGCCGGGTTGAAGATCGCGCCGTAGGTGCCCCACGATCCGGAACGGGTCAACAGCACCGAGTAATTCATCGCGCCGACCCCGAGCGATCCCTTGTCGAAATCGGGCGCCAGGGCCATCAGAGCGCCACCCATGATCCCGCCCTGGCTGATGCCGCGGTACCAGGCCCGCACATTCTGGCCGGTGACGATCGCCGCACCTAGCGTGCTGCTGTCGGGTACGTCCGCGTTGCCGTCGCCGCCGGGGACCTCGACCGGACCGACCGCGTCAGGGTCGAAACGGAAGGCGGCCTTCGAGACCAGGCCTTGCGGATGGATCATCAGCCGGGCCAGGAACATTTCGTTGAGCAACCCCTGCTGCAGGCGGTCGGCGACCTGGGGGAACTTCGAAAGATTGGCCAGGGCGGCGACCACGGTGGCAATGTCCCCCGTGGACATCCCGATCTCGTCGGTGCCGCAGATCGTGAAGCCACGGGCTGCGGTCTTGCGCTGGGCGCCGGCGTTTACCTCGCCACCGATGCTGCCCATCAAGCCGTGCCCGTAGACCATGGCTCGGCCACGCAACGACGCTCCGGGGAGCTCCGTCGGGTCGATCGAGTCGGGATCGACGTTGACCCGCGGGATCACACATTCGAAATTCGCCTGGTAGGTGCCGTTCTGCCGTGGCACCCCGTCCCCGTCGAGGTTCAGGGTGCCGCCGCTCGCGCAGCCGCTGGCCATGCTCGGGTGCTTCATGAAGCAGGGAACCTCGAAGGCGCCCTTGACCCGGCGGGCGATCTCGGCGTTGACGTCGGTCTCGACCGAGCTGACCGTGAAGTCGGGCGCGTTGCCCTGGATGACTCGGTCGGCGAGTTTCGTGTCGCCGAGCCCGGCGAAGGCCTGGTTTCTCATCGAGAGTGCCCGCTCGGTGTTGTTCTCGTCGCTGGCCGTGGTGAAGTCCCAGGCCAGGTACAGGGACGAGCGCCGGACCCCGGCTGCCCGCAGACGTTTGAACATGTCCTCGAAGGACGAGCGCCGGCCGTTGATTCGCGAGTCGGTCGAAGGCAGGAAGTCCCGGTAGTAACGGAAGCCGCTGGGCGCCTTCAGCACCGTTCCGGCAGCGTCCTTGAGGTTGCGCAGCGCGACGATGTAGCGGGTCGCCGCGTCGAAGTTGACCATCGGGTGGATCAGCAGGTTGGTCGTGTTCGGGGAGGAAGCCTGTGAATCGATCTCGACCCAGATCGGGATTCGCTCGCGGGTGAGGGCATTGATCACGATCACCGGCGTGTTCGGCAGGGCGTAACGCGAAGGATCCGCCAGGCCGACCGGATTGGTCTGGGCCAGGGCGGTGGGATTGTCGAGGCCCGGCACGCGCACCGAGATCACCTGTCCCTGGCTGAAGCCGTCGCTGGCCCGGTAGGGGGCCGGGTCGACCCGCTCGCCGTTCTTGTTGGCCGGCATCGCCGCCGCGGTGAAGTTGATCCGGCGGCCGGAAACCGTGGTTTCGTCGGCGACCGTGTAGTAGTTGTCGGGGAAGGGAGACATGCAGATCGCCGGATCCTGGGCCGCGATGAAGTCGCAGTCGGCGGCCCGCGAGAGGTCGACCGTGCCCGGCTTGCAGTCGGCGCTCTGCCGCACCATCGACTTGGGTCGGCTGAGCACGGTGCCGGCCTTGACCTGGATGTCCCGGTTCTGGCAGCTCGTCGCCTGGGTCCGGCTTCCTGCGGTCACCTTGAGCTTGATCGTGCGCCACTGCCCGGCCCGTTTGAACTTCGGCCAGGCGACCTTGGTCAGCGGCTTCATCACGTCCTTGCCGTCGAAGGTGGAGGAGAACCCACGGACCCGCAACTTGCCCTTGCGCTTGGCCCGTACCTTCACCTTGAGGACGCCGCGCTTCCGCATCGGGTTCTGCCCGGCGTCGACGATGTTGACCTGGACCTTGTACTTCGGCTTCGTCTTCTTGGGCTTCGTCTTCTTGGGCTTGGCCTTCTTCGGTTTGGCCGAGGCGCCGGGGGCATCGACAACGGCGCTGGTCAGCAGCCCTGCGGCAAGCAGGGCGAAAACGGCCAAGAGCCCGACGATCTTTCGAGAGGTAATCAACATCTTCCCTATGTCAGCCGTCCCTGCCGACCGGCTCAATCTACCAACCCCGTCCCGACGGCAAAGGTGCGCTTACTCCCCGCCTCCACATACATACCAACCCCTACTTAAGTAGAGAGCGCAGGTACGGCAAGGGATCGATCGGATGGCCACCGGTCTGCCAGGGGCCGATCCAATACTCGAAGTGGAGGTGACAGCCGGAGGAGCTGCCCGTGGTCCCGACTCGACCGACCGCACCCCCGGCCGGAACCAACTGGCCGACCTTGAGCGGCGAACGGCGGATCATGTGCATGTAGACGAAGTTCGTACTGGTGCCCACGTTGTGGAGCACCACGTAGTTGCCCCCGCCGTCATCCCACTGGTTGTAGAGCACCCTCGCCCGGCGGACCGAGACCAGCTTGGTCCCGCAGGCAGCGGAAACGTCCTGGCCCTGGTGGGTGTGCCCGGGCCGGCCGGCGCCGAAGCGGGAGCCGCCGCTGCCGAAGGTGATCGGGCCGCGCACCGGGAAGACCTCGACCGGGATCGCGCTGACCGGCAGGATCCTGAGCTCGCGGGGGGAGCGGGTGCGGTTGCCGGAGGAGTCGACCACGGCCAGGAAGCCGCGGACTGCCCGTTTCGGCACCGTCACCCGAACCGCGGCCCGGTTGCGGGTGCGCCACTTGGCCCGGATCCAACCGCTCTTGCTGCGAAAGATCACCCTGGTCACCCGCTCGAGGTGATCGCCGCGGACCGCGATGATCGCGCCCGGGGTCGGCTGGCTGGAGGAGACGCACTGGCGCAGGCAGAGGATCCTGCTGATCACCGGGAAGCCGGGAATCCCGAGCCCGCCGCCCGAGTTGGTGGCCGAGCTGCTGGCCCCGCCGGTGTCGCCCGTGTCGCTGCTCGCCGACGGCGGACTGGCCTCTGGTTCGACCGGCTCTACGGGTGAGTTCTTCAGCGTCGCCGTGCCGGCGCCATCCAGGTAGCGGGCTCCCGCCTTGGCCGGCATCAGGACGATCAATGTGAGCGCCAGGAAACCGAAGACCACCAGGATCAACCCGGCGGGGGTGATGGTCTGCCTCCGTCCCCTGCGCGTTGGAGCTCCTCGCATCGTCGACACCATAACATGAGTTCTAGACGATGATTCAGTGAGTTGTTGCACATAATGTTGCAATTGATGACCGGGCAACCCGCCGATGCGCCGCTCGCCAAGCCGATCCTGTCCCACGGGATGGGGGGCCTGAACTAACCTTGTCCTGAGGTACAAGCGACCGAATGGCCGCCGAGGGGTAGCCTCGTACCCGCTTTCCCCTCGAAACCAATCTTGCCACCAGGAGGAACTCTCCAAATGACCGCGATTCGCCAGAAGAACGTCACTGCTGCGCAGTGGACGGCCAACGGATCGGCCGTTGAAGCCACCGACCTGACCAAGGAAGAGAACGTCGTCTTCGGCAGCAACGTCTTCTCGATCAAGACGCAGAAGGAACGGCTCCCCGCCGATGTCTTCGATCGGCTCCAGGGCACCCTGGAACGCGGTGAGGCCCTGGATGTGGAACTGGCCGACGCGGTCGCCGAGGCGATGAAGGACTGGGCGCTGGAGAACGGCGCCACCCACTACACGCACGTCTTCCAGCCGCTGACCGGCCTGACCGCCGAGAAGCACGACTCGTTCTTCAGCCCGACCGACGACGGCGGCTCGATCGCCAGGTTCAAGGGCTCCGAGCTGATCCAGGGCGAGCCGGACGCCTCCTCCTTCCCCACCGGCGGCATCCGCGCCACCTTCGAGGCGCGCGGCTACACCGCCTGGGATCCGACCAGCCCGGCCTTCCTGCTGGACAACCCGAACGGCACCCTGCTCTGCATCCCGACCGCCTTCGCCTCCTGGACCGGCGAGGCACTCGACGCCAAGATCCCGCTGCTCCGCTCGATGGACGCCCTGTCGCGTTCCGCGGTCCGGGCGCTGAAGCTGCTCGGCGACGAGGAGACCTCCCGCGTCGTGACCACGGTCGGCCCCGAGCAGGAGTACTTCCTGATCGACGAACAGTACTTCTACGCCCGTCCCGACCTCGTCCTCACCGGCCGCACCCTCTTCGGCGCCCAGCCCGCCAAGGGCCATGAGCTGGATGACCACTACTTCGGTGCGATCCCGGAGCGCGTGCTCGCCTACATGATGGATTGCGAAGCCGAACTGGCCAAGCTCGGCGTGCCGATCACCACCCGCCACAACGAGGTCGCCCCAGCCCAGTACGAGGTCGCCCCGATGTTCGAGAATTCGAACGTCGGCTCCGATCATCAGCAGCTGCTGATGCAGGTGCTGCAGAGCAAGGCCCGCAAGTACGGGCTGGTCTGCCTGCTCCACGAGAAGCCCTTCGCCGGCGTCAATGGCTCGGGCAAGCACAACAACTGGTCGATGGGCACCGATACCGGCCACAACCTGCTCGACCCGGGCGACACGCCGTCGGAGAACCTCAGCTTCCTGTTCTTCTGCGCCGCAGTCATCCAGGCGGTCGACAAGCACCAGGGCCTGATGCGGGCGACCGTGGCCAACATCGGCCAGGACCACCGGCTCGGCGCCAACGAGGCCCCTCCGGCCATCATCTCGATCTTCCTCGGTGGCGAGCTGGAGAAGGTCTTCGGCACCATGGCCGCCGGCGAGGGCGACCCGCATACCCCGGACGAGGTTCTCGACCTCGGCGCCGAGGTGCTGCCGGACCTGCCGATGGACGGCGGCGACCGCAACCGCACCTCGCCCTTCGCGTTCACCGGCAACAAGTTCGAGTTCCGGGCGCTCGGCTCGAGCATGTCGCTGGCCTTCACGAACACGGTGCTGAACACGATCGTCGCCGAGGCGATCGACGAGTTGGCCGACAAGCTGGAAGCGGCCGAGGGCGACGACCTGGCCGCCAAGGTGATCAAGGTGGTGACCGACTCCTACGTCGAGAACCAGCGGATCATCTTCGGAGGTGACGGCTACTCCGAGGCGTGGGAGCAGGAGGCCGAGAAGCGCGGCCTGAAGAACCTCCGCACCACCCCGGATGCGCTGCCCGAGGTGATCGCCCCCTCGACCATCGAGGTGTTCGACAAGTACAACGTGCTGAGCGAACGTGAACTCGAGGCCCGCTACGAGGTCTGGGTCGAGCAGTACGCGATGAACGCCAACATCGAGGCGGAGACCGCGGCGACCATCGCCCGCACCCAGATCATCCCGGCCGTCGCCAAGCACCTGGTGCTGCTCGATGACGCCGACGCCGAGCTGCTCGAGAAGGAGAGCCGCGGCCTCTTCAACGAGCTGGTCGACAAGACGATCGCCCTCGAGGACGCCAACGGCTACCCGGACGGGCTCGAGCAAGAGGGCATGGAGCTCGCGATCTACGCTCGCGACCGGCAGCTGACGGCGATGCACGACGTGCGCGTGGTGGCCGACAAGCTCGAGCGCATCGTGGCCGACAACTACTGGCCGCTGCCCAAGTACTCGGAGATGATGTTCATCAAGTGAGCCAGCTCACGACACCATCTCCTCCGGCTTAGAAACCTCGGGGGAAACGAGGAAGCAAGAGAAGGGCCCCGGTCGGGGCCCTTCTCTTTGGAGCAGAGTTCAGGAGCGGACCACTACGGTGGTCCCCATCCGGGCGAAGCGGTAGACGAGCTTTGCTTCCGGGGCGGGAACCCGGACGCAGCCATGCGAGGCTGGGTAGGGCGGCACGTCGGGGTACTCGTGGAAAGCGATGCCGTTGTTGAAGTAGGAGGCGTAGGGCAGCCAGGTGCTGAACGGGACCGACCAGGACATCAGTTCCTTGCGAAACACCTTGTAACGGCCGGTCGGGGTCTCGGTTCCGGGACCGCCCGCGGAGACGTGGATGGTCCGAACCGCCCGGCCGTTTCGGACCAGCATCAAGACGCCCTTGCCGATCCGCACCTCCATCAGCCGCTTCGGGCGTTTTGCGCTCGGCCGGGGTCGCTTGGCCGTTCGCAGGGCGGCCTTGGTCTGCGGCCCCGCCACCCCGTCCCTGGTCAGTCCCTCCCAGCTCTGGAAAGCCATGACTGCCTGCTGGGTCTGGTAGCCGACGACCCCGTCCACCCCGCTCTGCGGCAGATAGCCGAGGTCGGCCAGCTTCTGCTGGATCCAGATCCCGTCCGTCTCACGGGTTCCGTACTTTTGACCCTCGCCCGGCGGCGAAGGCTCCTTGTTCGGCTCCGCATAGTCGTCCCGTCCCTTCGGCGCCGTGACCGCGATCCCGCCGGACTGAACCTTGACCCGGTCGACGCTCTTCAGAGAAGTAAGGGTGTAAGTGACCTGGGCGACCCTTCCCTCCACCGCTTCCTGCTGTCGACGGGATCGTGCGCTCGGGTCCGCGGGTATCCCGCCGAGAAATTCGCTGGAGAGATCGACCTTCGCTTCGCCGTCACCGGTGACCTCGACGTTGTCGATGGTGGTCCCTTGTGGGATGTAGGTGCGATCGGCCGGCACGTTCAGCAGGGCCTTGGTCGCCGCTTCCGGCGCGTTGGCGGCCGGAACCTCCTTCGTCACGGGGTCGAACTGCTCGCCCTCGGTCGAGAAGATCTTGACCTGCTCGGTCGCACCGCCGCTGCCGTTGGTCGAGGCAGCGCCGTCCCCGGAGCCGTCGTTACCCGACGAACCACAGCCGGCCAGCACGATCAAGCAAGCCGGAACGGCCAAGAGGAGCGAGACTCGGGCGGCGGGCACGGCGAGATCCTACTCGGCCCTCCTATTTTGGGGGTGCGTTTGGCTGCGGGGTTTAGGATCAGGGCCATGAGGATGAGGGCAGCTGTTCTGGAGGAGTTTGGTCAACCGCTCGTGGTCCAGGAGGTCGACCTGGCCGAGCCCAAAGCGGGCGAGGTGCTGGTCCGGCTGGAGGCCTGCGGGGTCTGCCACACCGACATGTACACCGCCTCGGGCGCCGACCCCTCCGGGTACGCACCCTGCGTGCTCGGCCACGAGGGCGGCGGGGTCGTCGAGAAGGTCGGCGAGGGCGTCACCTCGGTCGCGCCGGGCGACAAGGTGGTGACTCTCTTCTCGCCCCAATGCCGCGAATGCGTCCACTGCGTCGATCCTCGGACCAATCTCTGCATGGCGATCCGGGCCGAGCAGAACCTCGGCCACCTGCCGGATGGAACCACCCGCCTCTCCCGCGACGGCGAGGACATTCGGCACTTCATGGGCACCTCCACCTTCGCCGAGTACACGGTCATGCCGGAGATCGCCCTGGCCAAGATCAACCCGGAGGCGCCCCTCGACCACGCCTGCCTGTTCGCCTGCGGCCTCTCGACCGGCCTCGGGGCAGCGATGTACACGGCCAAGGTCGAGCCCGGCACCACCTGCGTCGTCTTCGGGGCCGGGATGGTCGGCCTCGGCGCGGTCGCCGGCTGTCGCCTGATGGGCGCCGACCGGATCGTCTGCGTCGACCTTTCCGACGAGCGGCTCGAGCTGGCCAAGGGCCAGGGGGCGACCGACCTCTACAAGGCCGACGAGAACACGGTCCAGTGGATCCTCGACGAGACCGGCGGCTTCGGCGCCGACTACACCTTCGAGGCGACCGGCCTGGTCAACGTGATGCAGCAGGCGGTCGAATCGGCCCGCATGGCCTGGGGCCTCTGCACGATCGCCGGCGTGGCCGGCAAGGGCGAGACCCTCGACATCATCCCCCGCTGGCTGATCCAGGGCCGCCGCGTCGCCGGGTCTTCCTTCGGCGGGGTCAAGGGCCGCGACCAGGTGCCGGAGCTGGTCGATCGATACCTCGCCGGCGAGATCGACGTCGATCCCTTCCTCTCCCACCGGATCACCCTCGACGAGGTGAACAAGGGCTTCGACCTGATGGAAGAGCAGAACGGCATCCGCAGCGTGATCGAATTCAATTGAGAAGATCCAGCCACCGCCCGATGCGAACCGTGGCCACAGCACCGGCCCGACCCCGAAAGGAACACGAATGATCATCCAGCGAGTCGAGTCGCCCGAATGGCTCTCCAACGCCTACCTCGTCTGCGACGAGCCGGGTGGCCACGGCGTCCTGGTCGACGGCAACGGGGTCATCGAGCCGCTGCTGGAGCGGGTCGACCGTGAGGGCATCACCCTCACCCACATCCTGCTGACCCACGACCACTGGGACCACGTGGTTGACCTGCGCGAGGTCGCCGACCGTTACGGGGTGCCGATCCTGGCCAGCCAGAAGACGGCGGACATCGTCGACTTCAAGGTCGACCAGATCGTCGAGGACGGCGACGAGACGATCTCGGGCGACTTGACGATCGAGTGGATCGCGACTCCCGGCCACGCCGATGGCCACATGGCCTTGCTGATCAACGGCACCGACGTGATCACCGCCGACGTGATCTTCAAGGGCACGGTCGGCGGTACCGTCGCCCCCGGCGAGACCGGGTTCACCGAACTGAAGAGCTCGATCATGGACCGGTTGATGACCCTGCCCCCGGAGACCCGAATCCACCCCGGTCACCGCGAACCTTCGACCGTGGCGGAGGAATGGGAGAACAACCCGTTCATCCGGGTTTGGCGGGGTCTCGACGAAGAAGGCGACGAGCCCTGCGAGGTCAACAACTTCGGCTCGGCCACCCTGGTCCTCTGGGCACCGGACTACGACGGCACCAACAAGGCCTGGGTCCGGCTGCCGGACGGCACCGACCTGATCACCGGCGGTTCCCAGGTCGTGAGCCGCGGCTAACCAGAGGGCGGCGGGCTAGGGCCGCAATCGGAGGCGGCGAAAGGCACCGGTGAAGGCGCCGGCCTCGGTCAGGCCACCGAGGCCGAGCAGGGCACCGATCCCGAGGGCCGCCTTGGCACCATCGGGGATCCCTCCCCCGCCCTTCGATTCAGGCTCGGCCGCACCGGCCTCCGGCTCGCCGGTCGCGGGGGTGTCGGTGGTCGGGATCACGGTCGCCGTCGTGGTCGGGTCGATCAACTGACCGGTCACCGTCTGGCCGCTGTCATCGGCGACCGGCTGGTCCTGCTTCTTCTCGTCCGGTTCCGGGCTCAAGGGAGAGGGCGATCCGGTCGAGGGGCTCCCGGTGCCGGGCCCGCTGCCGTCGTCGTAGTAGTAGTCGCCGGGGACATAGCCGGGGTCATAGGTGCTGGAATCGTCTTCGTTGGAATCGTCCTGATCCCTCGGCTTTTCCTTCTTCGGCTTCTTCTTGGCCTTGCCGACGGTGACCTTCACCAGCTTGTAACCCTGGGTACGGCTGGTGGCGTCCGCGAAAACGGCCACCTGATAGCTGCCCGCCTTGGGGAAAGTGAAGCTGAACTGGTTACCGCTCGAAACGGTTCCCGACTTGCTGACCGGACCGTTGATATTCCAGGAGAGTTTGACCTTGGATGATCCGGTGTTGGCCACCATGATCTTGAAGGATTGGCTGTCTCCGGCCTTCAGCGAGAGCGGACCGGAGGGAGTCACCTCGACCTGCAGCGTCGAGCTGGAGCTCGGAATGAAAACCTCCGGGTCGTAGTCAGCGAAGACCCAAACCTGCCCACCCGGCTGCCACATGCTGGTCTCGCCACCGCTGTTCAGGAAGTAGATCGGCAGCTTACCGTCGTGCGACTTGCTGGCAACCTGGGACTGGTTCACCTTCAGGTTGCCGACGCTGCCCGGTCGCGATACTTCCACCGCAGCATCGAAGTTGTTGATATCGAAGGCTCCACTGGTCCTCTCCTGAGCGTAGAGAAGCACCTTCCGCAGCGGCCAGCCTTTCGTCGTCCCCTGCCCAGGCACGCTCTGGCTCGGACTGCCGATGTCATTCAGGTTGAATTCAGTCGACGAAGCGACAGTGGTTCCCTGAACCTTGACCAGACCGGGGGTGGCCGCCGCCTCGGCGGCAGCAGAACAGATCAGCGGGGCAAAACAGGCAAGCACAAACGTCACGACGAGGCGAATCCAGATGTCGTCGCGTCGGCCGACCATCAGCTCCCGTTTGCGTAGGTGAAGGTGAGGGTGAATGCGCCGAAGGGGTCGTCGGGCTGGTAGAAGTTGGCGAAGATCCCCTTGGATGCTTCGGGAATGACCCCGGGGATCTTCTCGTAGTGGACCGTGGTCGTCCCGTCGCCGTTGTCAGTGATGCTGTGGGACTCGGCCTGGGACGGGAGCAGCTTCGTGACCACCGCACGTTGGGTCGGGATCTCCGAGTTGTCGGTTCCCGTGACCTCGAAGATCAGCCGGGAGTTCGCGTCATCGCCGATCTCGACCTCGGGATTGGAGACGATGAAGTTGATGCCGTGCTCGCAGTATGCGAACCCGACCGTCCCGGTGCCTTTGACCAGCGTGTCCTCGGGCCCGTCGACACCCTCCGGGCGGGTCCAGCCGGAAGCGAAGGGGAAGTTGAACGAATAGACGAGGTTGTTGCTGCCGGCCGGAGGGTCGGCGGTCGCACCGTCGGCGACCCGGGTGCCTTCGCCGGAGGCGACGTAGTTGATGAAGCTGTCGCGGACGTACCACTTGATCGCCGTGGCCGCCGCAATCGACTTGGCCCCGCCCGGCTCGGCCTTGACCGGTGGCACCTCGGGCACGTCGACGGTCGGATCCTCCGCCTCGGTCACCTTGTACAGCGAGTACAGGTTGAAGTAACCCCAGGCCGTCCTGGGCTTCAGCCGCTGGCGCTTGGTCAGTCGCAGACGCCGGTTGAGCAGCTTCGCCGCCTTCGCGCTCAGCCGGGCCTGGCCGACCCGGGAAAGCTCCCCGGTCTCCGACTTGAAGACCCGTTTGCCACCCTTGACCGCGAGGAAGTCGATCTGCTTGCCACCGAGCTTGGCCCGCAGCCGGGCGGGCTTGCCCGCCGCACTGACCACGGACAGGCCACCGACCGTGACGGAGCGGCCCTTGTGGGTCAGCTTGACGGCTCCCTTGAGGTCGACCCGGGCGGCAGCGCCGTACTTGACGGCCTTGACCGGGTAGGTCGGACGACCGGTCAGGTTGTTGGCCGGCTTGACCAGCTTCTGGCGAATCCCGCTGCGTTTCCAGGCCTTGCGGGTCGCCTTGACCGGGGTCAGGCTGAGCTGGCCCTCGAGGTCGATCGTCGGCCCGGTCGGCTTGGTCGCCTCACAGGGCTCCAGCGTCGCCGCCCCGGCCGGGGCCGGACCGGCCCCGAGGCCGACCAGAACCGCCAGCAGAACCGCGACGAGGGCGAACCCCGAAAGGGCCGCCCTCGTCGTTTGCGGATTGCCCGCGGAATATGAGGCCGAAGGCCTCGGCAACTTCCCTACTCCGTCTCCAGCGAGATGGTGATCGGGTCGAGCTCAGTTCCTTCCGTGAGGTTCCCGAATGGAGCAGCTTCGGAGCTGACCTTCGCCGGAATCGCACTCCATGTGACCGAGCCTGATCCGTACGATGGATCGATTCCGCTCAGGTCCAGATCGGCTAGGTCGACGCGCTGGGTGGTCTGCCACGGTCCCGGAACCGGGGTGACCCCGTTGCCATTGGTGTTCTGGCTGAGATCGGCGACGATGCGGGAATTCGCACCGTCGATCACCACGGTCGGATTCGAAAGAGCCACCCAAAATCCGTGCCCTGACTTGCAGAACATCGCGGTGCCGGTGCCGTTGATGATCGCTTGGTCGTCGTCGGCGGCAGCCGTGTTGGCGGCGTACTGGCCGGTCCCAACCGGGAACGAGAACCCAAGCGGCACATTCGGGGGAATCGGGTTGCTGATTACCGAAGCACCGTCGAGCCCGTTGATCGTGCCGGGCGGCGGCGAAAGCATGACGTAGTTTCGGAAATCGCTCCTGAAGCCCCAGTCGAGCGTGTCGGTCGATGTGGTGGCGGGAACGGCGCCATTCAGTGCAGGAAGCGGTGAGGCGTCAGGCCACGAGTTGTTCGAGATGCCAGCCACCGGTACGCCGCACTCGGTGTTGTACTGGTCCTCTACGCCAGTCAGCTGCTCGGCCGAGGACACCTCGACCGTGACCGGATCGAGGACGGTGCCCGCCGGGTAGAAGGACGAGCACTTGTCGAGCTCGCCGGCGCCACAGACGGCCTGTGAACCTTCGGCTGTGAGGGTGGCCGGAGCGTCGGTCCACTTCTCGATGCTGCCGGTGTCCCCGTTGACGCGGGAGACCCTGGACACGTCCAGGCTGGCGATCGTGACCCGCTGGGTCGGGATCCAGTTGCCGCTCAGGTTGTTGTCGACGTCGCCGTCGATGCGGGAGTTGGCTCCGTCGATGACGATGGTCGGGTTCGAGATCGCGACCCGGAAACCGTGCGGCTTGTTGCAGAACAGCGCGGTGCCGGTGCCCTCGAGGACGGCCTTGTCATCGGCCAGGTTGGCCGGGGTGCCGTTGTCGGTGTAACGGAAGCCCGAGGCCGGGAACTCGAAGCCGGAGTAGGTCGGCGCGGCGCCGGTGGTGCTGGCGCCGTCGAGGGCGAAGATCGAGCCACCGGCGATGTTGGTGATGTAGTTGCGGAAAGAGCTCTTGAAGCCCCAGGCCAGGTTGGCCGGGCCGGTCGCGCCGGCGTCACTAGTGAACTGAGGCAGGGCACCGGCCGGGGTGATGCTGCCGGGGACCTTGACGACCGCGTCCACGTCGCACTGGGCGAGGTAGGGGTCGACGATCTCACAGCCTTCCGCGTTCGGGTCGGCCTCGCAGGGGTCGACCGGGGTCTTGCTAGCGACCTTCAGGTTGATCGAGAAGGTTCCCAGCTTGCCCTTCGGGGCCTTCTTGAGCTTGAGCGCCTTGCGAACCTGCTTGGCCGCCTTGGCCGTGAGGACCAGCTTGGCCCCGTTCAGCTTGGCGGTGCGGCCGGACTTGTCCAGCTTGGCCTTGCCGGTCGCCTTGAAGACGTTGACCTTCTTGCCCTTGAGCTTGCCCTGGACCACGGCGCGTTTGGCGTAGATCGAGACCGTGAGGCCGGTGACCTTGACCTGACGCTTGCCGCTGGCCAGCTTGATACCGCCAGCGATGCCGCTGCGGACCACGCTGTTGAAGCCGCCCTGCTTGAGCTTCGCGGTGACCTTGGCCCCCTTGCCGAAGCGCTTGGCGACCTTGGCCGGCTTGATCGCGCTGACCTTGCCCGCCTTGCCGGAGGTCAGGTTGAAGGTGGCGGTGCCGGAAGTGACGTCGGCCGCGCTGGCGGACCCCAGGTTGAAACCGACGAGAAGCAGCGCGAACGCGGACAGGACAGTGAGGGCTGCCAGATAGCCGCGAGAGGCGACGTGGGACGAACTCATGGTGCTGAAACTCCTTGAGAGGTTTGAGAAAGAGGGTGAAGCAGTGAATTAGGTCTGCCTTAGAAATCCACACTAACAGGATTGGGATTAGGAGTGCCTAATGGTCCTCTAGCCACTCCACATGAAGCGCCGACCGGCCTTCCCGGTGGACGAGTTCGGCCTCGACACCCCAGACATCGCTGATCAACTGACTCGTCAACACCGACCCGGGGGTTCCGGTTGCGATCGTCCTTCCGTGAGACATGACCACAACCCGGTCGGCGACCGCAGCGGCCAGGGCGAGGTCGTGGACGATCAGCACCACTCCCATCCCCTCGGAGACCAATTCCCGCAGCATCTTCGAGATCGCCGCGGTGGCGCCGAGGTCGAGCTGGGCGGTCGGCTCGTCGGCGACCAGGACCGGAGCGCCCTGGGCCAGAGCGATCGCGATCTGGACCCGCTGCATCTCGCCGCCGGAGAGGGTGCTGAGGTCACGGTCCTCGAAACCTTCCATCCGGGCCCGGCTGATCGACTCGGCGACCACGTCCCGGTCCTCAGAGGAAAGACCCTGCAACGGCTTGAGGTGAGTCGAGCGGCCGATGTTCACGGCGGACTGGACGCTCACTCCGGCCGGCACCTGGGCCCGCTGGGGCACGTAGGCCCGCACCTCGGCCAGCCGGCGGCCGCGCAGCTCGCCCAGCCCGACCCCCATCCAGCGGACCTCGCCTCCGCTCGGCCGGCGCAGGCCGCAGAAGGCCCGGGCGAAGGTCGACTTGCCGGCCCCGTTCGGGCCGACCACGGCCAGCAGCTCGCCCCGCTCGAGGGTCAGGCTGGCCGACTCGAGGATCTGCTTCTTGCCGATCGAGACCTGGACCTCTTCGGCTTCGAGCAGCGGCGCCTGGCGGTCGAACTCGACCTGGTTTCGACCGAGGGCCATCAGACTGCCTTCCTCAGGAGCCAGAGGAAGAGGGGCACGCCGAGCAGGACCAGGAAGGGGCCGACCGGCATCTCGACCGGGGCGGCGATGGTCCGGGCAAGGGTGTCGGCACCGGTCAGGAGCGCCGCACCGGCCAGAGCGGAGACCGGGATCACGAAGGTGTGGCTCTTGGAGCCCCCGAGCAGCCGGATCAGGTGTGGGATGACCAGGCCGAGGAAGGTGAGCAGGCCGGCCACCGAAGCGGCCGCGGCGGCCAGCACCGCGGCGGCGAGGGCGGCGATCAGGCGGATCAGGCGGGGCCGCGAGCCGAGCGAGGCGGCGACGTCGTCACCGAGCATCAGCTTGTCGAGAGGCCGAATCATGAAGGCAGCGAGCACGAAGCCGACGGCGAAGTAGGGCCAGACCGTCTCCAGGGTGTCCCAGCCGGTCGAGGTCAACCCGCCGACCAGGAAGAAGATCCCGTTCGGCACCCGGTCCGGGTAGGCCGACATAAGGCCGGCGGTCCCGGCCGAGAAGAGTGCTGCCACGGCGATGCCGGCGAGGATGATCCGGGTGATGTTGCCGCCGCCGCGCCCGGTGAAGCCGATCAGGAAGACCATGAAGGCGGCCAGCAGCCCGAAGGCCAAGGCGGAGACCGGCAGCAAGGTGAGGCTGCTCGGGTAGAGCAGGATGATCAGCATCGCCCCGAAGCCGGCGCCGCCGGTCACGCCGATCACGTCGGGCGAGGCAAGCGGGTTGTTGAGCGCCCCCTGCAGGCAGGCGCCGGCCACGCCGAGCGCCGCCCCGACCACGATCGCCTCCACCGTGCGCGGCAGCCGCAGCACTTCGACGATCTGTTTGCTCGCTTCCGGCACCTGCTTGCCGAGCAGGGTGTCGATCACGTCGCCCAGCGGCACGTGGACGGCACCGAGGGCGAGCGAGGCGCAGGTGGCGGCCAGCAGGGCGATCAGCGTCGCCACCGCGACCGATATGCGCCTCGTTGCGGTCAGAGCTCTCCCCCGGTCCGGACCTCAGCCGGCTTCAGGCCGGGCTACCGGTTCTCCAGGTACTTGGCGCGGATGTACTTGATCGTCGCACCGAGGTCCGTTCCGGCCTGGAGCAGGCGGTTGTCGACGGAGACGTCAACGTCGCCGTTCTTCCAGGCGGTGGTGGTCTTCCAGGCGTCGTTGTTCAGGATGTAGCCCTTGACCTCGTCGATGTCCTGGCTGGTGCCGTGGGGCACGACGATGATCCGGTCTGGATTCTCGGCAACCACGACCTCGTCCGAGATCCGGGCGAAGCCACCCGAGTTGGTGGCGCCGCCGGTGACCAGTTGACCACCGGACATCTTGATCAGCTGGCCGCCCCAGCTGTTGCCGAGAAAGGCCATCGCGGTCCGCCCGATGCCGAGCACCACCAGAACCTTGTCGCGGGTGCCGCTGATGCCCTTGGTTGCCGACCGGACCTGCTTGCGGATCCTCGTATTAAGTTTGCGGGCCTGCTTGGTCCGGCCGATGTAGCGGCCGATCTTCAGTACGTTCTTGTAGACGCCGTTGGGGCTGGTCGGATCGGCGACCACGACCTTGATGCCGAGCTGACGCAGGGCGCTGAAGCCCGCCTTCCATTGGTTCGAGGTGAAAACCAGCTTCGGCTTCAGCTTCGCCATCACCTCGAGGTTCGGGCCGTTCGGATGGGTGAGCGTGAGCTGGCCGATGCCTCTGAACATCTGACGCTGACGGGGCGTCGTGCCGATGGTCTGGCCGACCCGGATCGGCTTGACGCCGAGCTGCACCATGGTCTGGGCGGCGAAGGGGCTGACCGCGACGATCCGCTGCTTCTTGGCGGCGTCAGCCTGCGGAGCCATCAGGGCGAAGGCCGCGAGCAGGGCGCACAGGAGCATCGCCAGCCCGGGGACGCGGTTGGGTCGGAACTGAGGGCGGGCGTCGGCGGTCGTCATTGAGGGGTGAACTCCTTCGAGGGGTAGGCAAGTAACCTTGGAACACAGCGCGGAGGCGATCGTCTTGGACCGGCCGGATATCCCGGTGCTGCAGTAGGAATAGGGTACCCTAACTAACCCGTCCTCGTCCCACCAGTCTTCCCAACCCGAACCGAAAGCGAGTTAGTGGTGTCGACCGAAACCAAGAACGAACGTGAGCTGAAGGCCGTCATCGGGGTCCACGATGCCGCCCCCGGCACCGAGGTTCCGGACGTCGCCCCGCTGGCCTTCGGAGGCAACCGGCGCAGCGCCGCCGAGGAAGCGCGGACGATCGTCGCCAACGCCACCCACGGAACGCTCGGTTCGCTGAGTGAGGACGGCACCCCTTGGGCCTCGTTGGTCACCTTCGGCGTGATGGACGACGGCTCACCCGTCTTCTGCCTGTCCACCCTGGCCGAGCATGCCCGCAACCTCGAGGGCGACCGTCGCGCTTCGCTGATGGTCAGCGACCCTTTCCACGCCGGCGAGATCCTGGCCGGAGGCCGGGTCACCCTGGCCGGTGCGGTCAAGCGCTCGGACGAGCATCCCGACGAGGAGTCGGCCCGGGCAGCGCACCTCGAGGCGGTGCCTTCGGCCGCGATGTACGCGGACTTCAACGACTTCTCCTTCTGGATCCTCGAGGTCGACCGGGTGCGCTGGGTCGGCGGCTACGGCCGCATGGACTCCGCCTCGGCCGAGGATTACCGCGAGGCCGAAGCGGACCCGGTCCAGCCCCAGGTGCCGGATGCGATCTCACATCTCAACGCCGACCATCCGGACGCCCTGCTGCTGATGGCCAAGGCCTTCACCAGGTACGAGGACGCGACCGCCGCCAAGTGCACGATGGCCGACCGCTACGGCCTCGATCTCCAGCTCGATACACCCGCCGGCGAGAAGGCCGCCCGGGTCAGCTTCACCGACCGGGTCGACAAGCCCGGCGGCCTCCGCGCCGCCACGGTGGACCTGGCCCGTCGTTCCCGCCAGAAGCTCGGCGCCTGACCCCTCTTAGAGCTCGGCTTCGATCGCCTCGATGACCTCCGGGTCATCCGGCGCGGTCGGGGCCGGGAACTTCTTGACCAGCCGGCCCTCGCGGTCGATCAGGTACTTGGCGAAGTTCCATTCCGGCTGCTCGGACTGCGCGGCCAGTTCGGCGAAGAGAGGGTTCGCCTCGTCGCCGACCACGGTGGTCTTCTCGAACATCGGGAACTCGACCCCGTAGTTGACCTGGCAGAACTCGGCGATCTCGTCCGCGCTGCCAGGCTCCTGTTCCATGAAGTCATTGGCCGGGAAGCCGAGGACGGTGAACCCCTGGTCCTTCTTGTCAGTGTAGATAGCCTGCAGCGCCTCGAACTGCGGGGTCAGGCCGCACTTGCTGGCCGTGTTGACGACCAGGGCCACCTCGCCCACGTACTCCCCCAGATCCTGTTCGCTGCCGTTCAGCCGGTTCATGGTGCCGGCCAGCACGACCGGACGCTCGTTTTCGCTCATGCGCGAATCGTACCCGGGTACGATCCAGCGACTCCCTTGACAGCGGCCACTATAATGGCCATATGACCATTCAAGTGACTGCCACCGAGGCAAAGGCCCGCATCTTGCGCCTGCTTGACGAGGCGGAAGCCGGCAACGAGGTCGAGATTCTGCGGCACGGACGACCGGTCGCAAAGCTGGTTCCAGCTGCTGGAGCGAGCTTGATCGAGGGTTCCTTCGCGGGGATCGCAGCCACCGCCGGTACCGAAGAGGAACTGTTCTCGACCGGCGAGAAGTGGACTGCATCCTGAGATGGGCACGGTGCTGCTCGACACGCATGCCATTCACTGGTGGTCGGCAGAGCCCGACCGGATCAGCAAGCGAGCACGAGTGGCAATCGAGGGTGCGGAAGACCTGGCGGTCGCCGCAATCTCCTGGTACGAGCTGTCCTGGCTGGGCCACAACGGAAGGATCGCCCTCTCGATCCCAGTTCGCAGCTGGATCCAAGAACTCTCCGCTCACCTCCGGACGATCGCCATCAGCCCCGCCATCGCGGAAACCGCCGCTGCCCTTCCGCACTCCTTTCCCGGCGATCCCGCCGACCGGATCATCTACGCGACGGCGATCGAGACCGGCCTGCCCCTGGTCACCAAGGACCGGGCCCTGCGCCGGCACCCACCTCCTCACGATCTGGTCGTCTGGTAATCGCATACGCGGCAACCGACCTGCGACGGATCGGAGCTATGGTGCGCGTAATGAGTCTGCCCAGGATTCCCCGTGACCCTGAAGACGACTACAGCCGGGAGGCGGCCGCGGCACGGCGGCGGCTGGTCAGGGATGAGACCGGTGCCGACCTGGAGAACGTCGGCTTATACTCCTTCGACCCGGCGGTACTGCCCGGGAACATCGAAAACTTCATCGGGGTGGCACAGGTGCCGATCGGCCTGGCCGGCCCGCTCCTGGTCGACGGGGAGCATGCGCAAGGCGAGTTCTACGTACCGATGGCGACCACCGAGGGCACCCTCGTCGCCAGCTACAGCCGCGGCATGAAGATGGTCGCCGAAGCAGGCGGGGTGAAGACCACGATCGTCGACGACCGCATGCAGCGGGCGCCGGCTTTCATCTTCGATTCAGCTCGCGAGGCACGGGACTTCGTGGACTGGCTCGACGAGCACGAAGACGAGGTACGGGCGGCCGCCGAGTCGACTTCCTCTACGGCCAAGCTGATCGAGATCGAGCGCTACCACGCCAGCCGTTTCGTCTACACCCGCTTCGACTACACGACCGGCGACGCGGCCGGCCAGAACATGGTCAGCAAGGCGACCTGGGCCGCCTGCGAGTGGATCAAGGCGAACCATGCGCCGCTGATGGACTACATGCTCGACGCCCAGCTCTCCACCGACAAGAAGCATTCCCAGATCAACACCTTGAAGACCCGCGGCAAACGGGTCGTCGCCGAGGCGACAATCCCCAGCGAGATCCTCGAGAAGCACATGCGGGTCACCTCGAGGCAGGTCTTCCAGGCCCGCCAGATCTCCAACCAGGGCACGATGCTCTCGGGCAGCTCCGCCAACACGCCCCACCCGGCGAACGGGATCGCCTCTGTCTTCATCGCCACGGGTCAAGACGAGGCGAATGTGGCCGAGTCACAGGCGGCGATCGGGTACACGGAGCTTCGCGGCGACGATGCCGATTACTACTACTCGATCACCCTGCCCTCGCTGATCGTCGCGACCTACGGCGGCGGCACCGCCCTACCCACCCAGAGCGAATGCCTCAAGGTGCTGGGCTGCGACGGGGCCGGCAAGGTGGGCAAGCTGGCCGAGATCGTCGCCGCCACCGTGCTCTGCGGCGACCTCTCGCTGGGTTCGGCCGTGGTCGCCGACGAGTGGGTCGAGGCCCACGACGAACTGGGCCGCAACCGCTGAGCAGATAGGCGAGAGCCCGGCCCGCAGCCCGGCGTCAGCCGGTCAGCAGTCGAACGGTTCGAGCTGGCCGGCGAGGCGCTCCAGTGCTTTGGGCGCCAGTTCGCGCTCGATCCGGGGAAAGAGCTCCCGCTCCTCGAACCGGACGTGGGCCCGGAGTCGTTCGGCCAACTCGACGATCTCGGCCGGGCTCGCTTCATCGGCGGTCAATCGAGCGGCTCCGCGGCGGATCTCCAGGTGGTCACTCAGCATGCGGGCCACTTCCTCGTCCTGGTCGGGGCCAGGCAAGCCGGAGCCGGGCAGCAGGATCTCCTCCTCGGCCCGGAAATGCTCCTCGCTCTCACTGCGCCAGAACTCCAGGAACCGGTCCCTCGAGTCACCCTCACCTTCCTGGTCGCAGATCACCTTGGCCACGAAGAGGGCGTGATGGTGTTCATGGGATAGAGGTTTGAGGGCTTCGCTGCGCTTCACCGTGCCGGGATCCTAACATTTCGGAAATGTCTGACATGAAGCGTTGTCAATGGGTTAGGCTGGATCGATGAGCGCCGCTGCCACCGCCACCGCCCGTCGACTCCCGCCGATGGTCGACCAGAACCGTATATCTCAGGTCTGGCAGGTCACCCAGGCCCAGAACCAGATCTTCGACCGGGCCCGGGCCAAGTACGGCGACACTTTCGGCCTCAGCCTGGCCCGCGGCCAGTGGTACTACTTCGCGGACCCGGCCGACGTCAAGCAGATCTTCACCAGCCCGCCGACTGCGCTCCATGCCGGCAAGGGCAACGAGATCCTCGCCACCGCGCTCGGCGAGTACTCGTTGCTGATCCTCGACGAGGGCGAGCACATGCGCCAGCGCAAGCTGCTGCTCCCCTCCTTCCACGGCGAGAAGCTGGCCAAGCAGACGGCAACCATGGAGCGGATCGCCGAGGAGGTAGTCGGCCGCATCCCGAAGGGCGAATCCTTCGTGGTGCGGGACATGGCCCAGGACATCGCCCTCGAGGTGATCCTCGAAGTCGTGCTCGGCACCGCCTCCACCGGGACCCAGCACGACCGGCTCGGCGAGGCGACCCGGCACCTGCTCGACTGGATCGCCAAGGGTTACCGGCTGGCGATCTCGACCGTGCTCGGCCCGCGCAGCCGACCGGTCAAGCGGATGTACAAACCGGCCCTGGCCCCGCTCGACCAGGGTCTCTACGAACTGATCGCCGAGCGGCGCCAGGCCACCGACCTCGAGGAGCGCGAGGACATCCTCTCGATGCTGTTGCTCGCCCGCGACGAGGACGACCAGCCGATGACCGACGTCGAGATCCGTGACGAGCTGGTCACTCTGATCGTCGCCGGCCACGAGACCACCGCCACCGCCCTCGCCTGGGCGCTGGAACGGCTGACCCGGCTCCCCGGTGGCACCGAGCGCCTGCACGAGGAATCCCTGACCGAGGAAACCGAATACGCGCGCTGGGTCTCGCAGGAAGCGCTGCGGCTGCGGCCGGTCCTCGACTTCGTCCTGCGCCGGGTGATGGAGCCGATCGAGATCGGCGGCTACCAGTTCGAGGAGGGCGACATGCTCGCCCCTTCGATCTACCTGGTCCACCGTCGCGAGGACATCTACCCCGACCCCCTCGCCTTCAAGCCGGAGCGCTGGGATGGGGTCAAGCCCGGCACCTACACCTGGTTCCCCTTCGGTGGCGGGGTGCGGCGCTGTATCGGCATGCAGTTCGCGATGGCCGAGATGGAAATCGTGATGCGGGCGGTCGCGCGGGCCGGGATACTGCTGCCGGTCGGGCCGAAAGAACCGACGATCCCCCGCTTCATCACCTCCTCGCCGAAGCGCGGCGGGCAGGTCCGTTTCGCCTTCTGATCGAGAATCCGGCGCCGCCTCAGACGGCGCTCACGATTTTCACGAAACGCTCATGTAACCGATCCTCGGACCCCGCGTAAGTCGGGGCATGAACGAGCAGCGGATTGACGATCTCGAAAGCAGGGTGCTCGAACTCGAGCATGAACTGGCCGAGCTGAAGGGCGAACGGATGCGCACGACAAGCCCGCTCGCAACGGCCCCGGCGTATGCCGAACCCACTGCGCCGGCTCCCGTCCCCGCGACGCGTCAAGTCACACGGAACCCGAAATTCGACCTGCCCGAGCATCCCAAGCTGACGCTCGAGGACGTCCTGAGCCCCCGCAACCTGGCCATCGCCGGGGCGATCGCGGTGCTGGCCGGGCTGGTCTTCCTCGTCTCCTACGGCATCTCGAACGGCTGGATCAGCGAGCAAGTCAGAGTGATCGGCGCCGCCATCTTCGCCGCAAGCCTCGCCGGCGCCGGCATCTTCCTGCGCGAGCGCAAGCAGCTCGCCGCCCCGGCCGAATCACTGGTCGTGGTCGGTCTCACCGGGCTCTTCATCTCCTTGGTCGCGGCGACTCGGCTCTACGATCTGATCGGGCCGATTCCGGCGCTCGTGCTCTCTGCCTCGGTCGGCTCGCTCGGCCTGGCAATCGGTTTCCGCTGGCGAAGCGAAGTGATCGCGACCAGCGTGCTCGGCACCTCCCTGTTGGCGCCGCTGATGGTCGGTGCGGAGTACTCGCCCGGCTTGCTCGCCTTTCTGATCCCGGTCTTCTCCGCGGCGGTCATCGCTGCGGTGCTGCGCCCCTGGCCGACGGTCTTCCCGATCTCGGGGCTGCTCTTCATCGGTTCCCTGCTCGCGGCGGTCGCCAACGCCGAGCAGGGCAGCGCGGTGGCTGCCCACGGCCTGTCGCTGCTGACCCTCCTGCTGGTCACCGCCGGTTCGGTCGGCGGATCATTCTGGCGCCGGAGCCAGGTGTCCGACCTCGAGGTCGTCTCCTTCGGCTTCTTCTTCTCGCTGGTCACCGTGCTCGGCACCTTCCTGGTCACCGGTTCCCAGCATCCGCTGGTCGAGTGCGTCGGCGACAGTGTCGACTGCTCCGCGAACCTGACCGCGGCCGGCTCGATCTGGCTGTTGACCGCGACCGCGGTCGCCGGCCTGATCTGGTGGCTGGGCCGCGAGCGGGGCCACCAGGCACTCGCGGTCACCGCCTTCGCGCTCGGGGCCGGCTCGCTCGCTGCCGCCCTCGGTTTCATCTTCGACGGCAGTCCGCTGCTGACCGCCGCCTGGTCGGCCGAGGCGGCCTGCCTGATCGGCTTCGGGGTCGCCCGCTGGCAGCGCTTCGTCGGCGTGGCGGCCCTCGGGCTGGCGATCATCTGCGCGCTGATCCAGGCGCCACTTTCGACCTTGGCCGACGGCAGCGACCACCTGTTGCGCGACCTCGGCACGATCGCCCCGTTGCTGGTCCCGCTCGGGCTGCTTGCCTGGCGGGAGAGTGATGGGATCGGCGAGGTCGGCGCCGCGGCCGGAGTGACGGTGGCCGCCTGGATGGGCGTACTCACCTGCGGCACCCTCACCGATCCCTCGAGCGTGCTCAACCTGGTCCCGCTATGTCTTGCCGCGGCGGCCCCGCTCTGCCTGGTCGACCGGGCATGGAGCCGCATGACGCTGGTCATCTTCGGTTCGGTTGCGATCGTCTTCGCGATCGTGAACGCGATCCCGCTCGACGCGCTGGTGAACGGAGTGCCTTCGGTCGGCGACGCGCTCGCCGCATCCGGGATGCTGGCCGCGTCCGGCCTGGCGCTCGCCTGCTTCGGCCCGGACTCCTGGCGTCGGCCGGCCGCCTGGAGCGTGGTCGGGCTGGTGATCTACACCGTCTCGGTGCTGATCGTCGACGGCTTCCAGGGCGGTATCGAAGTCGAGGGAGAGCTTTCGACCGAGGCCCAGGGCCAGGTGATCGTCTCCTCACTCTGGGCCCTGACCGGGCTCGGGCTGGTGGTCGCCGGGCTGGTCCGCCAGCACCTGAGCTGGCGCAAGGCGGGCCTGGTGCTGCTGATCCTCTCCTGCATCAAGATCTCGCTCTATGACCTCGCCTCGCTGAGCACGGCCGGCCGGACCATCTCCTTCATCCTGGTCGGCCTGGTCCTGCTGGCCGCCGCCTTCGCCTACCAGTGGATGAACCGGCGGGCGGACCGAGAGGCCGGCAACGGCGCCCACGCCTGAACGGGGCTCGGGTCAGATCGCGGTGCCGGCGTCGATGAAGGCGATCAGGGCTTCGGCGCCGTTGCGTTGAGCTGGGCCGCCGGACCAGCGGCCCAGCATCCCCTCGCCGGTCATCAGCAGGAGCTTGTACTTCGCGCCGTCGTTGGTCTTCAGCTTCACCTCGATCGAGGCCGAGTCCATGATCAACGAGGTCGGTGAGCTGCCCATCCCTCCCCCGCCGCCGTAGCTGCCTTTTCGGATCTCGTCTCGGCGGATGAAGGTCGGGGCTTCGCCGGACGCCACCTTGCCCTTGCGGTCGAGCGGTTGCAGGATCAGCCGGTTCCGGGTCACCCCGAGCGCGCAGATCGTCTGTTTGAAGATGCTGCGTTGCCAGTTGACCGCCGCCACCCCGAGCAGCTCCTCGCCGGGATCCAGCGACGAGCGCAGCAGCTCTCCGTGAATCCGCTCGAAGTCGTTCTTGCTCTCCTTCTCGGGCTCGCCGGATGTCTTCGGCTTCAGCTCCACTGCGTGTCCCGCCCCATGGGCTTACCCTAACCGCCAGCTTGATCGAACTCGTCCTCTTAGCCAGCGGTACCGCGGTCGCCACCGGGGTCGGCGCCATCCCGGTCATGCTGCTCGGCGACCGGGCCGGCAGGATCGTGCCGCTGTTGCTCGGGATCGCCGGCGGGGTGATGGCGGTCGCCTCGGTTGACGGCCTGCTGATCCCGGCTTTCGAGCGGGGCGCCGTGGCCGAGGTGCTCGGCGGGATGGCGATCGGCGTGACCTTCCTGCTGGTGGCCCGCCGCCGGATGAGCCACCTGCCGAGAGGCTTCAGCGGAGCCGG
>MKST01000003.1:215460-243563 GCA_001897355.1 Solirubrobacterales bacterium 67-14
TGGTCATCGCGATCGCGATCCAGAACGTGCCGGAGGGAACCAGCGTGGCGATCCCGCTCGCCGCCGCCGGTGCGTCGGGCCAGCGGCAGTTCTGGATGGCGGTGGCGAGTTCGATCCCGCAGCCGGTCGGCGCGGTGATCGCCTACCTGCTGGTCCAGCAGATCTCCGCGCTCCTGCCGATCTCATTCGGCTTCGCGGCCGGCGCGATGCTGGCCCTGACCGTGATCGAGATCCTGCCCGACGGCTGGCGAGGAGATCGCCGTCAGACCGCTCTGGGTTTCATCGGATCCGTGATCGGCATGATCGCCTTGAGCCTGGCTCTCGGGGTCTGATTCACTGCCGCCATGAACCGGGAAGACGAACGGGTGGTCGAAGGCATGAAGCGCCAGTCTGTGTTGCGCGAAAGTTCGCTCGCCGACGCCGCGCGGCTCGGCTGGAAGTCGGGCTTCGGGACCGAGGGGGCGATGGAGCTGCTCGGGGTCACCCAGCCGCTGACCGGCTTCCTCACCACCGCGACCCTGGCCGAGCCTGGCAGCGTGGTCGAGGTGGATGGCTGGGGCATGCCGCTGCTCGAAGCGGAGGTAGCCGTGCGGATCGACCGGGAGGTCGGGCCGGACGCGACCCCGGCGCAGGCGGCTTCGGCGATCGGGGCGGTCGCCGCCGCGATCGAGCTGGTCGACCTGGGATCGGTCGAGAGCGTGGAGGAAATCCTGGCCGGAAACATCTTCCACCGCAAGGTTCTGCTGGGGGAGTTCGTCGACCTGGCCGAGTCGGGTCTGGAGGACGTCCGGATCTCGGTCGACGCGAACGGCGCCGAGTCGGGGCCGTCCGACCCTCGCGAGGTGATCGGAGAGATCGGCCGGGTCGTGGCCGACCTCGCCGACCAGGCCGAACTGATCGGCGAGTCTTTCCGGCCCGGCGACGTGGTGATCACCGGTGCCGCGGTTCCGCCCGCGCCGGTCCAGCCGGGCGAGCGGTATCGGATCGGGCTCAACAGCGACAGTGAAGTTTCGGTCGAGGTCGGGTAGCAACCCGGGTCGGTCAGCCCTTGAGGGTTCCTTCGGGCATTCCCTGATCCCGCGGGGGCGGATCGTCGAGTACCAGCCGCGGCACCGTGACCGGTTTGAGATGGCGTCTTTTCAGCCCTTTGATGATGTCGGGCAAGGCGCGGACCGTGGCCGTCCGGTCGCCGCCGCCGTCGTGCATGAGGATGATCGACCCGGGCTCGACCTGGTTCAGAACGTCGTGGGCCATCTCCCGGGGATCCGGGCTTTCGTAGTCGCTGGTGTCGACGCTCCAGAGCACCATCAACAGCTTGCGTTCGGCCAGTAGCTCAAGGGTGCTCTCGTCAAACGAGCGATAGGGCGGCCGGAAGAGCCGGCGCTCCCGGGCACCCGCCTCTTTGACTGCCCGCTCCTGGTCGTCCACCTCGCGCGATTGGGAAACGGCATCGAGGGTGCCCATCGCCGGGTGGCTGTCAGTGTGGTTGCCGACCGCCTGGCCTTGCCTGACGATCTTGCGAAGCGTTCCTTGCCGTTCGCGAACCATCGAGCCGATCACAAGAAACGTCGCCGGTGTGTTGGTGCGACGGAGAATGCGCAGCACACGGTCCGTGTACTCGCTGGGCCCGTCGTCAAAGGTGAGCGCAACCTCTCGTTTCCGGCCTTTCCCACTCTTGATGAACGTGGTGTACCCGAGCACCCGATCGATCGCCCGGTTCTCCCTCGCTCGCTGCCGGGCCACCAGCTGAGCCGGTGTTTCCTTCTCCTCGGTCCCCGAGCTGCCGCCCCTGAGCAGTTTGGCTCCGACCACGAAGGCCAGCAGAGCCACCGGAACGCCGATCAGGATCGCTCGCCGCTTCAGGGCGCGGCGGCGAGCTTCTTCGTGACGCACGCGACGGCGTTCCTCAAGCGTTGTCTCTTCGCGCTTTCCCGCGGGCGACGGCATGTTGGCCGAGTTTAGTCAGGCAGACGCCACCCCCGGCTGGGCATCGGGCCGGATGGTCAGCGTGTCGAGTTCAGGCGGCCAGGCCGAGTAGTTCCAGGATTTCCGAATGACCGGTGATCACGTGGCTCGCGTCCGGGTGGTCCTCGGCGTCGTCGGCGACCCCTCGGTAGCGGACCGGGGTCATGCCGAAGCTGCGCGAGCCGGCGACGTCGGTGCGGCGGAGATCTCCCACATGCCAGGCCTCTTCCGGCGTGGCCCCGATCGCGTCGAGGGCATGCTGGAAGATCTCCGGGCTCGGCTTGTAGTGCCCGACCTCGTCCGAGAAGGCCCATCCGTCGAAGTACTCGAGCAGCCCGGCGCCGTCGAGACTGTCCCGCAGGACCGTGGAGGGCGCGAGGCCGACATCGCAGACGATCGCCAGTTTGAAGTCGTTTTCCTTGAGGGCCCGCAGGGTGGAGTGAACCTCGTCGGCGGCGTTCAACTCCGGCCGTACGGAGCCGAGCAGCAGGGCCTCGGTCAGGAGGGCCTGCTGCCGGGCCGAAAGGCCGTCACCCAGCGAGCCGACGAAGTGCCGGGCTCCATCTTCGGGTTGGAACATCTCGCCGTTCATCCAGGCGTCCCGCTGCTTGCCGCTGATCGCCAGGAGTCCCTGCTCGATCGCGTCAGCATCCACTTCCAGCTCGGCCTCCCGCAGCGCAAGCTCAACCTGCCGGCGCCTGATGCCTCGCATGGTCCCCGGTTCCTCCCACATGAGGGTGTTCCAGAAATCGTAGGTGACGGCTTTCATCAGTCGGCGACCGGGTGGTCAGAAGTCCCCGGATGGTACTCCTGTTCCGACGAGATCTCCCGGAAAGGAAGCTAGAGGGCCAGGCTGATGGGTTCCTCGAGCATGGACTTCACCCTTGCCAGGAAAAGAGCTCCCTCGGCGCCGTAGAGGATGCGGTGGTCACAGGAGAGGGTCATCCCCATCATCTTTCCCGGGACAAGTTCACCGTTTCTGACCACCGGGCGGTCCTCGATCGATCCGACCGCGAGGATCGCGGCCTGGCCGGGGTTCACGACCGCGTTGAAATCGGTCACCCCGAACATGCCGAGGTTGGAAACGGTGAAGGTGCCGCCGGAGAGTTCGGGCGGGGTGACGGAGCCGTCGCGGACCTTGGCCGCGAGCTCGCGCGTGGTGGTCGCGATCGCGGCGAGCCCGAGCTGGTCGGCGTCCGGGATCACCGGCACCACCAGCGCGTCCTGGGCGGCCACCGCGACCCCTATGTTGATCCGCGAGTAGAGCTCCAGGTGCCCATCGCGCCAGGCCCCGTTCGCCTTCGGGAACTCGCGCAGCGCCAGCGCCGACGCCTTGACGACCATGTCGTTGAAAGAGGGGACCACCGCCCCCTCTGCAGCCGACTCCTTCAGCCCGGCCCGGGCCGTGACGCAGGCGCCCATGTCGATCTCGGTCGAGAGATAGAAGTGCGGGATGGTCGCCTTCGACTCCGACATCCGGCGCGCGACGGTCTGCTGGAGACGGGAGATCTCCACGATCTCGGTCTCCCCCTTGCCGCCCGTAGTCGTGGCCGTTCCGGCCGGCGGACCTTCGGACCTACGCGACTCGATCGCCCGCTCGACATCGGCCTTGACGATGCGTCCGCCGGGCCCGGAGCCGCTGAGGGCTCCGAGCTCGACGCCGCCATCCGTCGCGAGCCGACGAGCGAGCGGCGAGGCTTTGACCCGTCGCCCGGGAGAATCCGTCGACTCGCTGTTGTTGGAGGAAGCCGCTTGCGCGGCGTCGCCCGACTCCTCGACCTCCGGCTCAATGGAGGCGGCCACGGCAGGCGAAGGGTTAGTGGGAGAGAGATTTCCCTCCGCCTGTCCGTGGTCCGTCGACGCCGGGGAAGTGGTTGAGAGCCCCGCGTCGTTGCCCGCAGTCGGTTCCTCGCCCGGACCAAGTAACTGGGCGATGAGCGCGCCTACCGGCAGGGAGTCGCCTTCGCTGGCGACGATGTGGACGAGGCCGTTGCCATCGGCCTCGAAGGTCATGTTCGCTTTGTCGGTCTCGATCTCGACCAGGTCCTCGCCCTGCGAGATCTCCGTCCCCTCGTCGACCAGCCAGGTGACGATCAGCCCCTCCTCCATCGAGTCGGAGAGCCGGGGCATCAGGACATCCGTCATCGGGCGCCCTCCAAGGTGGCGAGTGCCGCCGCGCAGATTCGGTCCTTGCCGGGCATCGCACCGAGCTCGAGCGGTTTCGAGTACGGCAGCGGAACTTCGGCCATTCCGACCCGCTCGACCGGTGCATCGAGCTCGTCGAAGCAGGCCCGCTGGATCCGCGCGGCCAGCTCCGCGGTGACGCCGTAGGACGGCCAGCCCTCTTCGACACAGAGCGCCCGGTTGGTCTTGGCCACCGAGGCAGCGACGGTTTCCACGTCTAGCGGGCGGAGCGAGCGCAGGTCGACCACCTCGACCGAGTAGCCGTGACGCTGCTCGAGCAGATCGGCCACCTCGAGGCAGCGCACCGTCGCGAAGGAATGCGCGCAGAGAGTCAGGTCCGTGCCTTCGCGGAGGATCGCCGCCCGGCCGATCTCGCCGAGCGAGTCATCCTCGGTGTCGACCTCGCCCTTCTCCTTGTAGATCGGCAGGTTCTCGATGAAGAGGACCGGGTCGTCGTCACGGATCGCCGCCTTGAGCAGGGCGCGGGCGTCGGCCGGGTTGGACGGCGCGACGACCTTCAGCCCCGGCGTGCCGGCGAACCAGCCGTCGAAAGACTGGGAGTGCTGGGCGGTGAGCTGGTTGCCGGCTCCGTTCGGAGTGCGGATCACCATCGGCACCCTCACCTCGCCGCCGAACATCGCGCCGACCTTCGCCGCGTGGTTCACGACCTGATCCATCGCGACCAGAAGGAAGTTCAGGGTCATGATCTCGACCACTGGCCGCTCACCGATCATCGCCGCGCCGATCCCGGCGCCGACGAAAGCCTCCTCCGAGATCGGGGTGTCCCGAACCCGTTCGGATCCGAACTCGTCCATCAGCCCGGCGGTGACCTTGTACGACCCGTCGAAGAGGCCGACCTCCTCCCCCATCACGAAGACGCGCTCGTCGAGCTGCATCTCCTCGCGCAGCGCGAGGCGGATCGCCTCCCGGTAGGTCATCGTCTGGACCCCACCCTCCGGGCTCTCCCGGGCCGGTCGCGGCGCGGTCGCGGCGGGCGGAGTCATGAGCCCAGTCCCGCGTCGAAGGTTAGGGTTTCCTCGCCGAAGGGGCTGCCGGCCCGCATCCCGGCGAACTGGGCCTCGCTGCCGGGCGCGTGCATGCCCCGGGCCAGCCCGTCGAGGGCGGGCTCGGGACTGGCCTCGGCGAACTCAACCGCTCGCTTCACTTCCTCGCGGGCATCGTCCTCGATCGCCTCGATCTCACCGGCTGCCACGCCGGCCTCGAGCAGCCGGCTCCTCTCCAGCTCGATCGGGTCTCGGTTGCCGCTCCACTCCGCGATCTCGTCCTTCGTTCGGTAGGCGAGCCCGGCGTCGGCGACGGAATGCCCGCGGTAGCGATAGGTGACCGCCTCGAGAACGGCCGGCTCACGCTCTTCCCGGGCCAGGGTCAGCAGCCTGGTCGCAGCTTCAACTACCGCGTCGAGATCGTTGCCATCGACCCGCTCGCCATGCATGCGGTGAGCCGATGCGCGCCGGAAGACCTCGGGTTCCGCCGAAGCCCGATCGACCGCCGTCCCCATCCCATACTCGTTGTTGACCGCCAGGAAGACGACCGGGAGCTTCCAGAGCGAGGCGAGGTTGAGTGACTCGTGCCAGGCGCCCATGTTGACGGCGCCTTCGCCGAGCTCGCATAGCACCGCCTGGCTTCTATCCTGCCTGACGATCCCGAGCGCGAGACCGGTGGCGATCGGCAGTTGGCCCGCGACGATGCCCCAGCCGCCGTAGAAGTGGCGCTCGACGTCGAGCAGGTGCATCGAGCCGCCGCGACCGTGGGCGCAGCCGTCCTGACGGCCGAAGAGCTCGGCCATCGCCGAATCCGCCGAGACGCCGCGGGCCAGCGCGAAGCCGTGGCAGCGGTATCCGGTCACCAGATAATCGTCTTCTTCCAGGGCCGTGACCGTTCCCACCGTGGTCGCCTCCTGGCCCGAGGAGAGATGGCAGTAGCCGCCGATCTTCGCTGCCTTGTACTGGCGTTCGGCTTCGGTTTCGAACTCCCGCGAGAGAACCATGGCGCGGTAGAGCGCCAGACGATGTTCGGTCTCTACGGAAGGATCCTCAGTAGCTACCGACTCGCCCATCACGTCATTCCGTCTCGAAGTACTCGGGGTGACGACTGCGGATCTGGTCGAGGCTCGAGAGCACGGTCCGCAGGTGCCGGCGAAGTTCTTCCTCGGCTTGGTCGGGCTTGCCTTCGGCGATGGCCGCGACCATCGACCTGTGCTCGGTCACCATCTGGGAGAGGTAGGTGTTGTCGGGCAGGCTGAGGCGGCGCACCCGGTCGAGGTGGCCGTTGGCCCTCCGGCTGAGCGCCCAGGCGATCTCATGACCGGACTGCTGGCAGATCGCCCGATGGAGATCCTCGTCGAGGAGGTCGAAGCTGTCGGCATCGTGTTCGGCCTCGGCCCGTTCCTGGGCCGCCAAGTTGACCTGGAGCTCCTCCAGCCCGGCCTCGGTGATGCGCTCGGTGGCCATCCGGATCGCCGCGCACTCGAGCGCTTCCCGCACGAAGGCGGCGTCCTCCACCGCCGAGCGACTGATCATGGTGACGAACGTTCCCAGCTGGGGGACGATCACTACCAGCCGGTCCTCCCGAAGCCTTGCGAGGGCGCCGCGGAGTGGTGTGCGGCTGACTCCGAGCAGCTCGGCCAGCTCGTTCTCGGAGAGCTGCCGGCCCGGCTCGAGCTCGGCGGTGACGATCGCTTCGCGCAGGATCGCGTAGACCCGTTCTCCGGTATTCCCGCCGATCGGAGACCTCGTGAACCTGTTTACGGCCCTCTCCATGTGCACTAGTATACAAGTAACGTCGGAACTCTGGTTTTTGTGGAAGGTTCGGCGGAATCTGCGGGGGCAGCATTGGCCGTACCCGTGCCTTCAAGAGCGAGACCATCCCGGCAAAGCAAGAGCCGCCCTCTTGCGAAGACGGCCCTGGAATCGGGGCGACTGGATTTGAACCAGCGACCTTTCGACCCCCAGTCGAATGCGCTACCAAACTGCGCCACGCCCCGTGCGTGGGTGGGAACTCTACCGGGACTCGGGCTGGCGCGGCACCGTGAAGCGGGCGACGGGAATCGAACCCGCCCTAGGAGCTTGGAAGGCTCCTGTGCAACCAATACACCTCGCCCGCAGAGCGAATCTGGCCTCGGATTATAGAGGCCGAAGAAAGACCCCACGTACTGGGTACGCGGGGTCTTTCTGACGGGGCAGCTAGGACTCGAACCTAGAATCGCCGGTTTTGGAGACCGGAGCCGTAACCAGTTTGGCCACTGCCCCAGAGGGCGAACTTTACCGATTCACGACATTTGTGAGGTACGCAAATCCATCCGAGACGGATGCGAACATATGTTCGTGCCTGCTCGACTTCCACAGCGCGTACGAGATGAGGTGAGAGTCCTGCTCAATGACGGCTGGTCGGTGACTGAAATTGCTAGGAAGACGGGCGTCCACCGAAGCACGGTCAACCGATGGCGCAAGCACGGATTCCCAGTTGGCCCGCCCCCTTTCGAATTCGATCCCGCAAGCTGGACCCCAGGCCGTCGAGAGACCTACGCGTACTTGCTGGGCCAATACCTGGGCGACGGGTGCGTACGGGACCATGCCCGAACACATTCGCTGCTCGTCGCCTGCGACGCCTATTACCCGGACATTCTGGAGCTTGCGTTCGGCGCCGTGCGTGAATTCAGCCCTCGTCCTCCCGCGTTGTCGTATGTGAAAGGAACGAGAGGGGTACGCATCGTCTCCTACTGGAAAGCCTGGCCGCTTTTCTTTCCCCAGCATGGGCCGGGGTCCAAGCTGGATCGGAAGATCGAACTGGTGGACTGGCAGACGGCGATCGTGGACGAGCATCCGCAGGCGTTCCTGCGGGGGTTGCTTCACTCGGATGGGTCGCGGTGCATGAATACGTTTCAGATGATGCTGAAGGACGGGCCGAAGGAGTACTCGTATCCGCGTTACTTCTTCACCAACTACTCGGCTGACATCCAGGCGATCTTCTGCCGAACCTGTGACCGGTTGGGCATCAGGTGGAGCCGCTCGAACTGGCGGAACATCTCGATCTCACACCGCGACAGTGTCGCGCTGCTGGACGAGTTCGTCGGGGCCAAGACGTGACCGCGTCAAGGTCCCGGGCTCAACCCGGGATCACGGTCAGCGGTTCGTCCGGGGAGATCTGGTCCGGGTCGTTGACCTCGGCCCCCGGCGGCGGTGGGATCGGTCCGAGCCGGATCGGGTCGTCGGTCTCCTCCATCCAGCGGTCGAGCCGTCTGCGCATGTCGACCAGGACGTCGGCGCTGGAGGGATCGCCGGCCAGGTTGTTCTCTTCCTCCGGGTCCAGATAGAGGTCGAAGAGCTGCTCCCGGGCGACCTCGCGCTCGCCCCACCCCATCGAGATCAGCAGTTCCTTGGTCGCACTGTCATCGCAATTCGCCAGGACCGGCTTCTTGCGCGAGCCGAAGCGGCGGATGTACTTCCAGCGGTTCGTCCTCACCGCCCGCTGCGGCTCGTAGGCGGCGTGATAGGTGACCTCCGAGAAGAGTTCGTCGTGGAGCTCGGCCATCTCGCCGCGGACCAGGGGCATCAGCGACCTGCCCTGCAGGAAACCGGGATGGGGAACCCCGGCCAGGTCGCAGATCGTCGGGTACAGGTCGAGGTGGGAAACCATCGAGTCGATCACCTTGCCGCCGGAGAAACCGTCCGGCCCACGCATCAGCAGCATCACCCCGATGCCCTCGTCGTAGAGGGTCGCCTTCGCCTTGGGGAAGGCGAGCCCGTGATCGGTGGTGCAGATGACCAGGGTGCGGTCGGCCACGCCACTGGCGTGCAGGCCATTCAGCAGGGCGCCGATCCCCTGGTCCAGGGATCGCACGCTCTCCTTGAAGGCGGCCATGTCGCTGCGGGTCTCTGCCGTGTCGGGCAGGTTCGACGGCGGCAGCGAATAGAGCGAATCGCGAACCGAGGTCGGGGCAGCGAAATCGCGGTGCGTCTCGAAGAAGCCCACCGACATGAAGAACGGCTCGCTGGTCCGGCGCAGGGCCTCCAGCGCGCTCGGAGCAACCCGCTTCGCGTAGTTGTCGCTCAGCTCGATCACCTCGTCGTAGCCGATCACGTGCGGGTCGCGGGAGATGTGCTGCTCACCGACCAGAATCGTGTTGTACCCGGCCGCCTTGAGCGGGTGGACCAGATGCTGCGAATAGTCGTTCAGCTTCCAGCCCCGATGGGCGAGACCGGTCATCCCGTTGTTGTGGCAATGCTGGCCGGTCAGCAGCGCCGCCCGGCTGCCGGAGCAGGTCGGTGCCGCACAGAAGGCCCGCCGAAAGGTGATCCCCTGGTCGGCGAGCAGCTGGATGTTCGGAGTCAGGACCTGATGGCCATAGGGCTGGACCTGCCGGCCCGTGTCATGCGAATGGACGTAGACGATGTTGGGTCGGTCGTTCATCTTCAGGCCTGGGGGCGGCTCACTCGACGCTGGACAGGGTCGGGACCAGGTCGAACTCGGCCCCGAGCCTGATGTCGCTGTAGCGGCGGGACCAGTCGTCGTTGATCCCGTCGGACTGCTTCTTCATCTTCGTCTCGAGGTTGAGGTCGGCCGGCGCCTCGATCTCGAGCCTCTCGAGCACGTTCCTGGTGCTGGCCTCGACGTCCGCGGCGAAGTTCTCGTAGAGAACGAAGACCGGCTTGATCCGGGCGTGCTCGAAGAAGGCGTCCCAGGCGGCTTCCTGCTGAATCAGCTGGTCCAGCAGATGCCTGATCGCCCCGTAGTGGAAACGCAGGGCCGGCCGGTGCCCGTTCACGAAGCCCTTGTACGAGGCGTCGACGTCTTCCGGTTCCTGGCCGCTGCCGGCCGGGCTCTCGTCCCGCCAGGTTGCGGTCTGCACTGCCTTCCAGAGCGAAACCGCCTGACGAATCTTGTTCGCCCGCACCACCCGGACGAAGGTCAGGTCGGGGAATACCTCGGAAAGGATCTCCGCCATCGGCACCTCCCGGTACTCGGGGATGTTGCGGAGCAGCGAGACGAAGTCCTCGATGTGCCCCCACATCAGCTTGGCCCCGAAGATCCCGTTCTCGGTCGTCCCGACTTCGAAGACCCAATCCAGGTACCGGTCGTAGGCGGTGCGACTCCAGAGCGGCGATCGCGGGACGGGATTGAAGCCCTCCGACCGCTCGGCAAGGTGATCGAAGATCGTGCGGTCCCCGACCCCATGGAAATACTCCTCGGGACGGCGCGGCACACCGCTGCTCCGAAGCGCCTCGAAGTACTCCTCCGGCCGGCCCGCCACGCCGGTCCGGATCAGCGTCTGGCAGACCAGGGTGCTGCCGCTGCGAGGGGTGGCGCAAACGAGGTAGGAGCGATCCGGCTGAGTCATAGTTGATTAACTTACTCAAGAATGCTTAGGAGTCAAGTAGCCGGGCCGGACCGCAGATCGAGAGCCCGGGCTTCGGTTGGTCGGCAGCTTCCATTCATGACGGAACCGGTACCCCGTCCCCCGACAAGGCAATAATGGTGATGCGAATCAGGTTCCTTGATGGCCAATGCCGCTGCCCACATCACCCCGCCCACGCCCGAGAGCGTCCTCGTCGGCGGCGTCGGGCTGGGCGCGACCCCGAAGCAGCAGCGCGGGATCGAGGTTCGTGACCGGCTCTACGCAGCCGCCGTCAAGGAGATCGACGCCAAGGGGATCGAAGAGTCACGGGTCGAGAACATCGTCGCCGAAGCCGGCACCAGCTGGGGCACCTTCTTCCGCTACTTCCCCCGCAAGGAAGACATCTTTCTCCACGAATCGGCCCGCAAGTTCCGCGAAGTGCTCCGCCCCGCCTGGGACGAAGCGCTGGCGGACAAGGATCAGCCCATCCGCGAAGGCGCGCGCAAGGTGATCCTGCTGATGATGGAGCCGCAGGTCAGCCCCCGCTTCCACGCCGAGATGCTGGCCGAGACGCTCAGCCACCCGGCCCGGTTCGCCGCCATCCTCGGCGAAGGCGAGCTGCCGCTGGCAGTGCTGATGGCGGGGCTGCTGGCCGAAGGCCAGCAGCGGGGCGAGATCAAGCCCGACGCGCCGATCGCAGTCTGCGCGGCCGTGCTGTTGGCCGGGGTCATGTTCTCGGCCGCCGGCGTGCTCCAGGACGTGGCCAAGGGCAGTCGACCCGGCACCGACATCGCCGAGGTCGCAAACCAGGCCTTCGACCTCGCCTGGACCGGCGTCGGCGCCTGACCGGCGACCGCTCTCCCCGCCTCATCCCGGCATACCTCCCCGCCAACTGCGCCGCGAGGTGAGAAAATCACCTTGACCGGCTTCGGCGGGTCGCATGCGGACGTGGCGGAACTGGTAGACGCGTCAGGTTTAGGTCCTGGTGGCCGAGAGGCCGTGGAGGTTCAAGTCCTCTCGTCCGCACTAACCGTCGACTGGGCGAGGGCCTGGTCGATGAAGGGGCCGATCAGGCGGTTGACCCGGGCGACCGTTGCCTCCCGTGGCTCGGTCGGGGCGGTTACGTAGCTGATCGCCAGGCGGACCAGGTTCTCCGCGATCAAGCCGGCGTCCTCCGCGCCCATCCGGGGCCAGGTTTCGACGATCACCGACCCGATCCGGTCCGAGACCCAGGCGATCATCGGCACCGCCCGCGTGGTGACGAAAGGCAGCATCCCCCCGGTGCCGTCGTCGCTCAGCAGCACGGCGATCATCGGATCCTGGCCGGCGACCACCAGGAACTGCTCCAGGGCGACCTCGATCGCGCCACGTGGGTCGTCGGCCTTGGCCCGGATCGCCGCTTCGACGCCCTCGAGGAAGTTGCCCGCCTCATGCAGGACGAGGGCGAGGCCGAATTCGTTGCGGCTGCCGAACTCGTTGTAGAGAGTCTGGCGGCTGACCCCGGCCTCGGTCGCGATGTCGCCCATCGTGATCTCCGACCAGGGCTGGGATTCGAGCAGCACGCGAGCCGCCTTGAAGACGGTCTCGCGCAGCAGTTCCCGGGTCGCCTGGCGGTAAGAGGTCTGGGGTTCGGCCATCGAACCCATGGTCGCAGCCGGGGCGGTCACTCGTCCGGCTCGAAGTCGACCTTGTCGCGGACCCCGCAATCGGGACAGGCCCAGGAATCCGGCACTTCTTCCCAGGGCGTCCCGGGCGGGAACCCCTCACGGGGATGGCCCTCGGCTTCGTCGTAGACGTAGCCGCAGCCGGGGCAGCGCCAGCGGCTCATGCGACGCTCCCGTACCGGGCCTGGAGCCGCTTTCGAGAGCGTGGCTGCATGTTGACCCGGGAGATGTCCCCTTCGTAATGGGCCAGGAGCCGCGGGTCCATGACCCTTCGCCAGAGCGGCGGGAACCAGGCCAGCAGGATCATTCCGGCGTAACCGGTCGGCAGCTGCGGCGCCTCTTCGGCGTGCCGCAGGGCCTGGTAGCGGCGGGTCGGATGGGCGTGGTGGTCGCTGTGCCGCTGCAGGTGGAAGAGCAGCACATTGGAGGCGACGTTGTTGCTGTTCCAGCTGTGCTCCTGGCGGCATCGTTCGTAGCGACCGTCCTCCTTCTTCTGCCGCAGCAGGCCGTAGTGCTCGAGGTAGTTCACGACTTCGAGCAGCGAGAAGCCGAAGATCGCCTGGATCACCATGTAGGGCAGCACGACCGGCCCGAAGGCGACCGCGAGCCCGCCGAACAGGATCAAGGTCATCGCCCAGGCGGTGAGGATGTCGTTGTGCGGGCCCCAATGGGAAGCGCCGATCCGGTCCAGCCGGGCGGTCTCGATCGACCAGGCCGAGCGCAGGCTGCCCGAGATGGTTCGCGGCAGGAAGGCCCAGAAGCTCTCGCCCATGCGCGAGCTGGCCGGATCCTCGGGCGTGGCAACGCGCACGTGGTGGCCGCGGTTGTGTTCGATGAAGAAGTGCCCGTAGCCGGTCTGGGCGAGGGCGATCCGGCCCAGCCAACGCTCCAGCTCGGCCCGCTTGTGGCCAAGCTCGTGGGCCGTGTTGATGGCGATGCCACCGACCACGCCCATGGTCAGGGTGAGGCCGATCGACTCGGCGACCGAGAGGTCGCCGCTGGCCCACAGCCAACAGGCAAAAACCAGCCCGGCGTACTGGACCGGGATGAACATGTAGGTGCACCAGCGGTAGTAGGGATCCCCTTCGAGCCACTTGAGCACGCTGTCCGGAGGATTGGTCGGATCGAGGCCGATCACCACGTCGAGCAGAGGGAACACGCCGAAGACCAGGACCGGGGCGATGAACCAGAAGAGTCCGAGCCCGGTCAGCTCGACCGTCGCCCAGGAGAGGAAAGGAGTCAGCGGGACCAGGATCCCGAGCAGCCAGGCGTAGCGCTTTGCATCCCGCCAGACTGGCTTGTCAGAAATCGTATTCATGTCTTAACTGTTTACACAAATACGGATTTTGTCAAATATGGGTTTATGCCCCGGGCTGCGGACATCCGAGTTTGAATCTATGATCGGCCCATGGCGGTAGGAGAGGCAAGGCCCGGCTACGAGCTGTGGCGCCCGAACCGGGAGAAGAGCGAGTCCCAGACCACGAGGTTCCTCGTCGTCCTGCTTCTCGTCGTCTCGGCAGCCCTGATGCTGATCATCACGCTCGGCGGCTGGAACGTCCTCGTCGGCGGAAGCACTTACGGGATCATCGCCCTGGTCATGACCGGGGTCTACGTCCTGCTCGCGGTCATGACCTGGCGCTGGAGCCGCGGGGCGCTTTCCCTGACCATCGCTCTCTCGGTTCTGTTCGGCATCCTCTGCGCGGTCGGCGCCGATTCCTGGTTCGCCCGCGACAAGGCCTACTTCACCGACCCGAACCTGCCGGCTGACCTGCTCGGCCTGCTGGTCTTGATCCTGATCCCGGTCCAGGTCGCCCTCCTGATCGTCTCCGCGATCGCCTTCAACCAGGAATGGCACGTCGAGGAAGAGCGGGCGATCGGCTCCGGCAAGGCGGGCGGCGATGGCGACAACGTCGAGCCCGGCTCGCTGGCCGGCGCGTCTTGACCCGAGCGTCATAGACTTGGGCGTCCCGGCGGCGGTGGCGGAACTGGTATACGCGACGGACTCAAAATCCGTTGCCCGCAAGGGCGTGTGGGTTCGATTCCCACCCGCCGCATAGGGAACACTGTGGAAGCAGCCGACGAGACAACGCCAGCCGACGCAAGCACCGACCCGGCAACCCCGGAAAGGGAGGGGCGCAAGGGCGATGTTCTGGCCAGCGGGCCGACCGGCGTGGCCGGCAGCGACCTCGAGCGGAAGGCCGCGGACCGGCTCGTCGAAGAGCTCGAAAGCAAGGGCCGGGCGGCCCGGGTCCAAGAGGTCGGGATTCCCGCCTCCGAAGCGGCGACCGTCGCGCTCCACGCGTTGCTCACCGTCGCGGCCAGCCTGGTCGGGCTGAAATGGCCGGCGATCGGTGCCTTCATCTGCCTGATCGCCCTCTTCTCGTTCTACGCCGAACGAGGGCTTGGACTGCGGCTGATCGGCCGGGCGCTGCCGGGGCGCAGGACCACCAACGTGCTCTCCCCTCCCCCCGGCCCGGCTTGGGAGGATGTCGAGGTGATCCTCGCCACCGGCTACGACGTACCCGACTCCTACCCCGTGGGGACTTGGCTTTCACGACGTTTCTCCGGCCGCTTGACGACCGACCGGATCCTCGTCTACGGGGGGATGCTCGGCACCTTTGCGGCACTGATGCTGAGGGCGGTCGGGATCGAGGACACCGCGCTGAGTGTCTTCCAGACCCTGACCACCGCGATCCCGCTGGCCTTGATCGCGGCCCAGGTCGACCGGCGGCTGGCCGGCACCCCGGTCGCGACCCAGGAGGACCTGGCCCCGGCTCGCGACGTGATGGCCGCCGCCCAGGAGGCCGACGACGAATCCGAGGGTGACTCCGGGGTCGCGATCTGCCTGTTCGGAGCCGAGTACTCGTCGGCCGGCGGGGCCGCGGCCTTCTTCGCCGACCGCCGCCTCAAGCTGAAACCGGAATGCGCCCTGGTCAACCTGGTTCGGGGAGCCCGTGCCTCCAGCCCGGAAGTGACCGGCAGCGAAGGCGACCTGATGCCGACCCGGATGAACCCGGAACTGGCCGCCCAGAGCCCGCTGAAGCCAGGCGTGGTCGCCCTGCGGGGCCAGACGGCCGCGACCGTCGCCCGCCGCCGCGGCCTGCGCGCGACCACCGTGGTCGGTCGCGGCGAGGCCGGGGTCGACGTGGTCCTCGACGCTGCCGATGGCGCTCTCCCCGACAGTGAGGCGAACCGGTGAGTCCCGACCTGCTCTGGTCCCCCAGTCCCGGATCGATCGAGGATTCCCAGCTCGTCGCCTGGGCCAGGTGGCTGAAGGAGCGGGGAATCGGGCCGGGCAGTGAGGATTACGGCGACCTCTGGGCCTGGTCGACCGAGCAGCCGGAGGAGTTCTGGCGCTCGCTCTGGGATTACTTCGAGGTGATCCATGACGGTGAGCCGACTGCGGTGCTTTCGAGCCACGAGATGCCGGGGGCCAAGTGGTTCGAGGGAACGAAGCTCAACTACGCCGAGCACATCTTTCGCGGCCGTGACCCCGAAACGACGGCGATCTTCGCCGCTTCGGAGAGGCGCCCGTTGGAAGAGATCACCTGGGGCGATTTGCGCAGTCGGACTGCCGCTGCCGCGGCCGGCCTCAAGTCGCTGGGCGTCGGCCCTGGTGACCGCGTCGCCGCCTACATGCCGAATACGCACGAGACGATCGTCGCCTTCCTCGCCACCGTGAGCCTCGGTGCGGTCTGGTCGAGCTGCTCGCCGGACTTCGGGGCGGGCGCGGTGACCGATCGTTTCGCCCAGATCGGCCCGAAGGTGCTGCTTGCGGTCGACGGCTACGCCTATGGCGGCAAGGGCTTCGACCGGCGCGAAGTGGTCGCCGACCTGGCCGGGGGGATGCCGTCGGTCGAGCAGGTCGTGGTCCTGCCCTACCTGGACCCTGAGCCCGACCTCTCGACCATCCCGAACTCGATCTCCTGGGACGAGCTGCTGGCCGTCGATCCGGACGCGCAGCTGGCCTTCACCCGGGTGCCGTTCGATTCGCCGCTTTGGATCCTCTATTCCTCCGGTACGACGGGGCTGCCGAAGCCGATCGTGCAGGGCCAGGGCGGAATCCTTTTGGAACACCTGAAGAAGATGAACCTCCACTTGGACGCGAAGCCGGGCGATCGGATCTTCTGGTTCACGACGACCGGCTGGATGATGTGGAACTTCCTCACCTCCTGCCTCTTGACGGATGCGGCGATCGTGCTCTACGACGGCAACCCGGGCCACCCGGGCATGAGCGCGCTCTGGGACCTGGCCTCCGAGGCCGGGGTGACCTGTTTCGGCACCTCAGCCTCCTACATCTCGGCCTGTATGAAGGACGGGGTCGAGCCGGGCGGCGACGGCCGCGACCTTTCCCGGCTGCGGGCGGTCGGCTCGACCGGCTCGCCACTCTCCCCCGAGGGGTTCGACTGGATCTACGAGCACATCGGATCCGACACCTGGCTGTTTTCGACCTCGGGTGGCACCGACCTCTGCACCGCGTTCGTCGGCGGGGTCCCCACCCTGCCGGTCTACCGGGGCGAGTTGCAGGCCCGGGCGCTGGGCGCCGCGGTCGAGTCGTGGGACGAGGAAGGCCACCCCCACATCGGCGAGGTCGGCGAGCTGGTGATCACCAAGCCGATGCCGTCCATGCCGCTTTACCTCTGGGGTGACGAGGACGGCTCGCGCTACCACGACAGCTACTTCGACACCTACCCCGGCATCTGGCGGCACGGTGACTGGGTCGAGATCACCGACCGTGGCACCGCGATCATCTACGGACGCTCCGACTCGACCATCAACCGCGGCGGGATCCGCATGGGCACCAGTGAGATCTACCGGGCCGTGCTCGCCGACGACCGGATCGCGGACGCGCTCGTCGTCGACATCCCGAAGGAAGGCACCGAAGGCTGGATGCCCCTCTTCGTCGTCCTCGCCGAAGGGGCCGAACTCACCGACGAGCTGAAAAAGGACGTCGCCAGAGAGGTCCGCAGCCGCTGCTCCCCCCGGCATGTCCCGAACGAAATGATCGAGATCCAGGCCGTACCCCGCACCCTCTCCGGCAAAGTCCTCGAGGTGCCGGTCAAACGCATCCTCACCGGCACCCCCGCCGAAAAAGCAGCCAGCCGCGACTCCCTCGCCAACCCCGCCGCGCTCGACTTCTTCACCGAGTACGCGAGAACCCTCTGAGCGGCTTTTCCAGGCCGGCCTGGATCAGGACCGCCAGCGCCAGGCAGGCCCAGAAGCCGACCACCATGGCGGCGCCCAGCACGTCGCTTACGAAATGCCAGCCGGCGACCACCACCCCGGCTGCCACTGTCAGGCCATAGGCCGCCCCGGCCAGGGCCGCCCAGCCGCGCCAGCGGGGCGGCACGACCAGCCAGAGGCCGAAGCCGGCCGAAAGTGCCGCGGTGGTGTGGCCGGAGGGGTAGTGGATCTCGATCGGGTAGCTGACCCCGAGCGCACCCTGCAGGCGCGGGTGGGCCATCAGCAGCTTCATCACCTGGGTGGTCAGGTTGGCGCCGATGACCACGCCCCCGGCGGCCAGCAGATGCCAGGGCCGGTTCCAGACGACCCCGAGGGCGATCAGCCCGAAGGCGATCAGGATCAACGGTGCCGGCTCGGCGCACTTCGCCCCGAAATTGGCGGGGGAGTCAAGGGCGGAATCGGGTGTAGCCAGGAAATGAGAAGTGACCCGCGCGTCGAAGTCGCTGATCCGGGTCGATCCGTAGAAGAGCAGGGCAAGCAGCGCCGTGCCGGCCGCGCAGAGGACGGCGATGACGATCAGGTTGCGGGCGGATCGTTCCATCCACGAACCCTACGGGGAGCGGCTCTGCTCAGGCGTCGGGCCTGGGGTCCGCCCCTGACATTCCCAGCTCCCGCAACACCCCGTCCGTGTGCTCGCCCAGCCGCGGGGCCGGCCCCGCCGGACGTACCTCCGACTCGGAGAGGTGGATGCCCGGTCCCAGGGTTCGGATCCGGCCCGCCACCGGATGCTCCAGCTCGACCAGCACCCCCGCCGCCATCATCGCCGGATCGCGCATCAGGTCGGTCAGGTCCTGAACCGGGGCGCAGGGAACCCCGCCGGCCGAGAGCCGCTCGAGCCATTCGTCGCGGGCCCGTGTACGGAAGTGCCGCTCGAGGATCTCGGCTAGCTCGGATCTGTACCTAACCCGATCGGGGTTGGTCCCGAAACGCTCGTCGGCGGCCAGGTCCGGATCCTCCAGCGCCTCGCACAGCGCCTGCCAATTGGCTAGCGAGACCACCGCGATCACGAGCCAGTCACCGTCCGAAGCCTCGAAGGCCCGGTACGGGACGGTGTCGTCGAAGGCCGGGAGCTCCATGGTCTCGACCCCGGCGATCACTCGGTAGGCCTGGGCGGTCAGCAGCGCCTCCAGCAGCGAGACGTCGACCCGCTGGCCGCCTCCGCCGCGCTCCCTGACCAGCAGGGCCGCCAGGATGCCCTGCGTGGCCTGGGCTGCCGCGTAGGTGTCGGCAACCGTTATGCAGAGCAGCCGCGGGGTTCCGTCCGGGTCGGCCTGCCGGGCCATGACCCCGGTCAGTGCCTGAAGGATGATGTCGAGGGCCGGGCGGCGACCGAGCTCCTCGGCCGGCCCGAACCCGGAGATCGAGCAGTAGACCAGCCCCGGGTTGATCGCGCGCAGATCATCGAAGCCGATCCCGAGCCGTTCAGCGACCCCAGGCCGGAAGTTCTCGACCACGACGTCGGCGTCCGCGACAAGCTTCTGCGCCGCCTCGCGTCCCTCGCTGGCCTTGAGGTCGAGCACCACGCTGCGCTTGCCCCGGTTCAGAGCCATGAAGTTCATGCCTTCGCCCCCGAGGAACGGGGGACCGAAGTTGCGCGCGTCGTCGCCCCCGGGTCCTTCGACCTTGACCACCTCGGCGCCCATGTCGGCCAGGGTCATGGTGCAGAGCGGGCCGGCGAAGAGACGGGTGAAGTCGACGACCTTGATCCCGTCGAGGGGGCCGCGGCGTCCCGGGTCGCTCATGCGGCCTCCGAACGGGGCTCGACCTCGAGGCTGGCGGCCACGCCCTGTCCGCCACCGACGCAGAGGGTGGCGAGGCCCTGCCCTCCCCCGCGTCGTCCCAGTTCGTGGATCAGGGTGGTCAAGAGCCTCGTGCCGGAGTTGCCGAGCGCGTGGCCCAGCGCGATCGCGCCCCCGTTGACGTTGACCGCGGCCGGATCGAGTTCCAGCTCGCTGATGGTCGCCAGGGCGACGGAGGCGAACGCCTCGTTGATCTCGACCAGATCCGCGGCCGTCGGCTCCACCGGCAGCCTCCGCGCGGCGGCGACCGCACCGAGGCCCATCATCGCCGGGTCCACCCCGGCGCTGGCGACACCGGTCAGCCGGGCCAGCGGCCGATGGCCGCCGCCCGAGCCGGCCTCGGGCGAAGCCAGCAGCAGACCGCTGGCCCCGTCGTTGACCGGCGAGGAGTTGCCGGCCGTGATGTCCGGAGCCTCGGGATCGTAGGCGGGCAGCCCGGCCAGCTTCTCGGGTGAGGTGTCCCGGCGGATCGTCTGATCGCGCCGCACCTCGGTCCCCTCCGCGAGGACCGGGAGCAGTTCGCGGTCGAACCGGCCTTCGTCCTCTGCCGTCGCCGCGAGCCGGTGGCTCCGCGCGGCCCAGCCGTCCATCTCCTCTCGAGAGATCGACAGCCGCCCGGCGAGGTTCTGGGCAGTGTGGGGCATCTCGATCAGATCGCCGCCGGCCTCGAGGGCCGGGTGTTGCGGCCCGCCGCCACCACTGAACATCGCATCGCGGGCCACGAGTTGGCCGGCCGCGAACGGCCTGTCCGGTTTGGGAACCGGCCAGGTGGAGCGGCTCATGCTCTCGGCGCCGATGACGATCACGATGTCGGCGGCGCCCGCCGCGATCATCTGCGCCCCGGCCGCCACCGCGGTCAGTCCGGAGGCGCAGTACCGGTTGACCGTGAAGCCCGGCACCGTGACCGGCAGCCCGGCCAGGCGGGCCGCGTTGCGGGCCAGGTTCCCCATCGCCTCACCGGAGGCGTTGACCGTCCCCGCCACGACCTCGTCCGCTTCCCCGGGGCTCACGCCCGCGCGGCCGATCAGCTCCTCGATCACCATGGCCGCGAGGTCGTCGACCCTGATGCCGGAGAGCGCTCCGCCGCGCCGGCCGACCGGGGTCCGCGCCGCGGCCAGAACCTCCACCTCGAGCCGGGCCACTTTTCCCATCACCAGGCACCCCATCGGTCCGGTTCGGCCGGCCTGCCGGAGAGGAAGGCCTCCGCCTCCGGCTCGAGGATCGCGCAGTAAGCTGAGTGCGCCTCTTCGCCCAGGACCGAGATCGCGAGATCGCTGCCGCGGAACAGGTCAAGCGCGTCAGGGAGCGTCCGCGGCAGGGGCGGCAGATCCCGGTTCGCGTACGCGTTGCCCTCTGTCTCCGGCGGAGGCTCCAGGTTCCCCGTCATGCCGTCCAGCCCGGCTTTCAGCTGCCCGGCTAGTACCAGGTAGGGATTGGCGTCGGCGGCGGCGTCACGCTGCTCGATTCTGGTCGCGTTCTCGTCCTCGTCGAGGACCCGTACCGCCAGGGTGCGGTTGTCGCCGCCCCAGCTGACGTTCATCGGGCAGAAGGAGCCGTCGGTGCGGCGGGTGTAGCTGATCGTCGTGCTTGAGCCGAGCGGGGCCAGCTCGGCGATCCCGTTGAGCAGCCCGGCCAGGTAGCCACGTCCCGCTCGGGATAGCCCCTGCCCGTCCCAGAACATGTTCCCGTCCGGACCCCAGAGGCTCTGATGGACGTGGAGGCCGCTGCCAGACAGGTCGGGGGCCGGCTTCGCCACGAAGCTCGCCAGCAGGCCGTGACGCGCGGCTATCGCGCCGACGTAGCTGCGAAGCAAGGCGACCGCGTCCATCGCGGCCAGCGCGGGACCATGGTGGAGATTGATCTCGAACTGGCCACCGCCGTACTCAGGGTTCGACGCCATAACCGGTACCCCGGCCGGGCCGAGCGCCCTCACCTGACGCATGATGCCTTCGTACGGAGCCCCGGCCACGATCCCGTAGTTCTCGATCGACTCGTAGACAGGTGACCGGTCCTCGGGATCGAGCAGGTAGCACTCGATCTCACCGGCGGCGATCACCTCGTGGCCTAGCCCCGCCGCCTCGCCTAGCGCCCGGTCCAGGACCGATCGGGTGCACGCCGGACTCAGCCCGCCATCGGGGCCGAGCAACCGGCACAGCCTCACTTCGCGGCGCGAGTCCAGGGGCGAGACGTGGCCGTGTTCGTCGGGCTCCAGCGTCAAGGGCCCGTCTAGCCCGTCCCAGCCGAGGGCGGCCGGGTCGACCCGGATCGAGGCGGCAGCCTCGACGCCGCCCGAGGCGGGCACCGAGAAGTACCGCAGACGGCCGCTGCGGTCCGGGGCCGACAGGTCCACCCACTCGATGCTCATCCGCACTCCCGGTAGCGATCCAGATCCCACTGGGTGATGCGCGCCTCCCGCAGTCCCAGCTCGCGGCGGGCCAGGGCCACCGCGTCATGGACGAACAAGGGGCTCAGCCGCTCGGCGACCCATTCGCTCGCGGCGAAGCGGTCGATCACGGCCGCGTAGGTCCAGGCTGCCGCGCCCGTCCCGGCCTCCGGCCCGGTGGCTGCCATCAGGACGGCGGCAATCGCCAGGTAGGGGTTCGCGTCGGAGGACGCGCCGACCTCGAGCCGCCCGTCCCCGATGGTCACCTCGGGCGCCTCGTCGCCCCGATAGGCGAGCGGGAGCGGCCGCAGCAGCAGGCCGGTGTCGGACAGCCGTTCCTCGAATCCCCGGCCACGCTCGGACTCGAGCGAGATCCGCAGGCAGGCCGGGCGGGCGTCGGTCTCAAGGCGGGGAATCGCGCTCAGGTCGACCTCCATCTGCTTCGAGAGCTCCCTGGCGGCAGAGCGAGAGAGCACGGCGGCGTCGGCCGCCGCGAGCGGGTCTCCGTTCTGGAGAGTCAGGGTGAGGAGGCTGCGGTCGCGATCCCAGGCGACCGAGCCGAGCGGCAGGCCGCTCGCGGCGAGACCTTGGGCCAGGGTGTCGACGAACTCATGCGACGCACCCGGTGCCAGGGCGGCCTTCAGGCCGGGATCGGGCACCTGGAGTTCGATCGCGACCGTGATCGGCCGGTCCAGGCCGGAGTCATCGACCACCTTTCTGAGCAGGCTGCGCGGATCGACCGCGAGCGGCTGGCCATGCGCGTCGCAGGCGTCGGCCATGATCGCGTACTCGCCCGGCGACCAGCCGCAAGGCCGCAGGGTTCCGGGGTCCGGTCGCGCGTAGAGATCCGGGTAGCCGGTCCGGTAGTTCGAGAAGTCGGCCTCCTCGAAGATGTCGCAGCGGATGTCCCAGACCATGGCGCCGTCGCAGAAGGCCTGTGGCGTGCGGGACGAGGAGGCGAAGTGCCCGGCGGTCAGCCGCCGTCCCCGCAGCACCCCGTAGTGGTCGGGGAAGCAGACCCGAACCGTGTGGGCGCGGCCCGCCTCGAGATCGCATTCGAACTCCGCCCAGGCCGCCTCGGCGGTCACGTCCGTCTTCATCGCATCTCCTCCAATGGTCTTCCCAGCCAGTCCCGGTAGAAGGTCTCGAGGTCGGGTAGGAAATCGTGGATCGGCGGGTAGCCGGGCGGGACCGACTCGACGTCGAGCAGCGTATGGCTCACCGGGTCGTAGTACTCGCGGATCTCGTTCCAGTCGGGATCGGGATGCATCTTGTCCGGGTAGATCTCCAGCATGTCCTCCCGGCTCCTGCGGACGAGGACTTCCGCAGAGTGTTTCCAGTTGCTCCGGTAATCGCCGAAGACGTGCCCGGAGTCGGACTTGACCACGATCGAGCTGTCGGGCTGCCGGACGATCATCAGGTGGAGGCCGAAGGGAAGCAGGATCCTGTCCTCGGGGAACGGCCAGCGCTCCTGCAGGATCCCCAGGTAGGTGTCGAAGCGCTCGGGGTCTTTGTGCCCCGACTGGATTTCCCTGATCTGTCGTTCGGGCAGTTCGCCGTCGATCATCGCCTCCATCGTCTCGCGGGTCAGCGCCGCCTCCGGGTTCGCCTTCAGCTCCGGCAGCTCGCCGACCACGTCGGTGCGCGGTTGGCGCTGCAGCGACTCGGGGTCGCGCCCCCTCAGCAGCTCGCTCGAGATGTCGACGGTCGGGGTAGGCACGTCGAACCCGAAGTCTTCCGGTAACTCCCAGAAGTCCCGGAACCAACTCGCCCACGAGGAGGAGAGCCGCATCGATTCCGCGTACATGCGGCGGACCGGCTCGACGAAGAGCTCATGCTCGGCGACCTCGGGATCGGCCTGCTTCAGGATTCTCTGTCGCTCCGCGTCCCGCCACTCCTGGAACCGGACCGACCGGTCGCGGCGGCGCTGGCGGATCCGTTCCCGGGCCGACTCCGTCGCCGCCAAGTCCGGTTCGCCGTCCCCGTCGAGGACGACCCCGTACAGCTCCTCGGCCAGGCGCTCGATCAGGTAGTCGCCGGCGAGGTCCTCAACCACCGACTGCGGATCCCGCTCCAGCGGGTCGCCGATCCCCGAGCCGCCGCGCATCGGCGAGAGGTAGAGATCGCCCTCCGACATCGCCTCGGGCATGCTCAGGGTCCGCTGGTCGAACTGGCGCTCGCCATCGACCTTCATCAGGCCCGAGTCCTCGGGCGTGCCATCCCTCGTCGGGTAGGGCACCCAGGCATCGACCAGGTCGAAGAAGTCGGTGTCCCGGACGTTGTGCCGGTACCCCGTGGCACCCGGGTAGCCGCCCCAGAGCCCGGACTGCATGGTGACCGCGCCGTTGCCCATGTTCTGGGTCGCGAAGAAGTCCGTACCCCAGCAGAGCCGAAGCGACTCCCACCCCGACCCGCCGCGGAGCTTCCCGGCACCGGCCGTCGAGGGCTTGACCGCAGCCCCGAGGAAAAGGAACGGCTCGGAGATCTCCCAAACCTCGCAGTCGCCCATGTCGCCCTGCGGGTTCCACATCGCGGCGGCGTAGTCAAGGCCGTCGCCGACCAGCTTGGCGCCGCCGCCGACGCAGGAGATCGCGAAATTGGTCGCCGAGGACTGCCGCCCGTACTGGTCGACGCCGCCACCTTGGAAGGTGTTGGCCGACATCGCGTAGGGGGCGAGCACCTCCTCGATGAAGCCACGCGACTGCAGCCCCATCGAGAATCCCTTCAGCACCCCGGTGAAGCTCGGGACGAGGAACCGCCACGGCGAGCCGGTGGATGCCTGGGGGTTCTGGTGGTTGGCCCAGCTGCCTGGGGGAAAGTTCGTGTTGAGCGCGTAGTACGCACCGTCGTTGATCTTGTCGTTGGCCAGCAGCGTCTGGGTGAGCAGGACCCAGAAGGCGCCCTGCATCGCCGAGGTTGTGCAGTTGGCCGAGTGGTATCCCCAACTCGACGCACCCTCCAGGCTGAGCTCCAGCCGGGCGTCGCCGGTCACGGTCAGCTCGACCGGGGCGTGCATCAGCGTGTCGATCCTTGCGTGGGCGGGGATCTGGCTCTCGTCACCCATCGTGAACTCCGCGAAGGCGGGTGCCCGGTACGTACCCGGGACGGTCATCGTGAAAAGGCGCGAGCGGAACGCTCGCCGGCCGTCCTCGATCACTTCCGAGCAGAAGCGCCGATAGTCCTCTACGCCTATGTCCTCGATCAGCGACTTCACCTGGTCCCTGGCCAGCAGGCAGCCGGAGAGCCTGGTTCGCTCGTCCAGCGTCCAGTAGTTCGGCATCCGGGTGCCGCGCGAGGCGGCTAGTACGTGGTCCCGGAACAGCTTGTCGTCGGCGCCGATCTTGCGGCAGGGGATGTCGATCCCGTCCTCGAACCGGGAGATCGGTCCGAGCGGCAGGCTGCCGGGCGTGCTCGCCCCGATCTCGATGACGTGGGTGACCCCGGCGACCCATCCGACCAGCTCCTCGCCGACGAAGATCGGCACGATGGTCTGCACGTCGGCGTTGTGGACGTCGCCGATCAGCGAGTCGTTGTTGCAGAAGATGTCACCCGGCCTGATGCCGGGATCTTCCTCGAAGCCCTCGCGGATCATGTACTTGATCACGTCCGACATGGTGTGGACATGGACGATGATCCCGGTCGAGAGCGCGACCGAGTCGCCCTCCGGCGTGTACACGGCGAAGCAGAGCTCTCCGAGCTCCTTCACGATCGGGCTGGCCGAGATGTTGAGGGCGGTCTCCCGAGCCGAGACCAGGCCGCCGCGAAGCCGCGAGAAGATCTTCTCGAAGAGGATCGGGTCCGATTCCTTCAGCTCGAGCCGGCCGTCGAGCCCGTCGTAGGAGCCGGTCTCGCGAAACAGGCGGTCGCTCCGCTCGAGCCGGTCGCCCAACGACCGGCCGGCCCCTGGCCCGGCCCCGGCCGGCGCTTCGCCCTGGATCACTGCTTCACTCATCTCGCTCCTCCGCTTGTGGCGCTGTCGTTCAGATGGAAGATCCGGTTACGGTCGAGCCGGGCCGACCGGCCGGGCGGGATCGCGAACGTGGTCGAGGGTGACTCGACGATGGCCGGTCCGACCACTTCCTGCCCGGCACGTATCTCGTCCTGTTCGAAGACCGGGCTCGGCAGGAAGCCGGACTCCTCGGTCCACCAGACCTGCCGCTCCGTCTTGGGCGTGGGCGGGAAGTCGGTCAGAGGCTCGTCCGGGAGGGTCGGCTTCTCGACCGGTGCCGAACCAACCACGGCGATCGAGGTCACCGTATACCCGAGCTCGGGCGAGCTGGCTCCATAAGCGTAGATACGGCCGTAGAGATCCTCGAAACGATCGACCATCTCCTCGACCCTCACCTGTCCGGGCTCCTCCTCGAAGGTCACCTCGATGTCGTTCAGCTGCCCGCTGTACTGCATGCGGAGCCGGGGGCTGATCGTCACGCTCTCGGCTGGGACCCCGCTGCGCGCGAACGCGTCGAACGCCTGCCCGGCGAGCCGGTTCCAGTCGTCAACCAGGCGCTGACGCACCTCCTCGTGGTTGTCGGCGGTGATCGCGATGCCCGTGGTCTGGTCGAACCGGTAGGAGAAATCCGCGCAGGCGCAGCCGAAGGCGGAGAACCCGGCAGCCCAGGTCGGGATCATCACGTCCGCGTATCCGGCTCCCTTCGTGTAGCCGGCCACGTGGAGCGGACCGCCGCCTCCGTAACAGAAGAGCGCGTGGTCGTGGGACGTGTACCCCTTGCCGAGGACGCGGGCCAGGGCCGCGTAGCGAAGCTGCTCCTCGAACAGGTCGACGACCCCGCCGGCGGCCTCTTCCAGCTCGAGCCCGAGCGGCTCGGCGAGCTGGCGGCGGACCTCGTCGCGGGCCCGCTCCATGTCCAGCGTCACCTGCCCGCCCAGGAAGTACTCGGAGTTGAGCCGGCCGAGGACCAGGTTGAGATCCGTGATCGTGATCGTCTCGACCTCTCCTTCGGGCCAGGCGGTCCCGATCCGCGCGCCGGCCGAGTCGGGACCGATCTCCGGCCGGTTGGAGCCCGGGTCGACCCGCACCGACGAGCCAGTGCCGGCCCCGATCGACTCGATCTCGACCATCGGCAGGTTCAGAAGGTAGCGACCGATGTCCGGCGTCTGCCTGATCGCCAGCTCGCCCTCGTTGATCAGGGCGAGGTCGAAGCTGGTCCCACCGATGTCGGAGCAGACCACTCGGTCGATCCCCAACTCGTCGGCGAGGTACCGGGCGCCGACGATCCCGCCGATCGGCCCGGAGACGAGGGTCCGCGCGAGCTCGCGCGACTCGATCGCGATCGTGCCGCCGTGGGCGGCCATGATCCTGAGATCGAAGCCGGCACCGGCCCCGGACATCGAGTCCCGCAGGCGCCCGAACTGATGCCGCGACGGCTCGGCCGCATAGGCCTCGATCAGGGTCGAGTTGAGGCGCGGGAAGTCGCCGCGGAGCGGATAGAGGTCGCTCGAGATGAAGAGCGGTATCTCGACTCCCGCCTCGTTCAGGACCTCCCCCGCCACCTCCGCGGCCCGCCGCTCGTGGGCCGGGTTGACGAAACTCTGGAGCAGGCAGATCACGATGCCTTCGACCCGCGCCTCGGCCAGCTCGCGCACGGCGCTGCGGACGTCGTCTTCGTAGAGCGGGATCGCTTCGCGCCCCTGGACGTCAATCCGCCCGCGCACGCCCTTCATCCGGTCTCGCGGCACAAGCGGCTCGTTGTGATGGTGGGTGGTCACATGAAGCCGGTCCGAGTAGGTCATCCCTAGCCAGGTCTGGAGGCCCCGCTCCAGGCGGAGATAGTCCTCCAGTCCGGCCGAGACCAGGCAGCCGACCCTCATGCCCTTCCGCTCGAGCAGCCGGTTCAGCATCGCCGTCCCGGAGAAGACGCCGGAGCGGATCGTCGGCAGGGCTGCCTCGGCGGTGGTCCCCCACTGCCCGAGCGCGTCGCCGGTCGATTCGAGCAGGCCCCGCGACTCGTCCTCGGGAGTCGTCTGGGCCTTGCCGACGACGAACTCGCCTGCGCCGTCGACGATGAATGAGTCAGTCATCGTCCCCCCGGCGTCATAGGCGATCACGCGTGGTACGCGTCCGCCAGCACTCATGAGCAACCTCCTGCACACACTGAATACACTCCTATCTTGCCCTTTCCCCTGTAGCCGCCGGCCATGCTTCCTTCTAGCCTCCCTGCGCCTGGAAGTGGTCCAGAGTGGTCTGCTTGGCCGCCGCCACGTGGTCCCGCACCCGCTGCTCGGCGAGCAGGGCGTCGCCATCCTCGAGCGCCTCGACGATCGAGGCGTGACCGCGGTACACGATCTCATGCGAGTCGTCAGCCTCGAACTGCTGGTGGTACATCCGCCACGAGCTCGGCATCGACCAGAGCTGGATCAGCATGCGGATCAGGATCCGGTTGCCGCACTCGGCCACCACGAGCTCGTGGAACCGCTGGTTCAGCAGATACTGCTCCCGCAGCGGCAGCTCGGGATGCTCGAGTATCTCGGCGTTGACGTCCTTCATCTCG
>MKST01000003.1:243806-299683 GCA_001897355.1 Solirubrobacterales bacterium 67-14
CCTTCGGTGACGTTCGGCAGTTTGAGGTCGATGCCCGCCAACGCACTTGGATTCGCAGCCATCAGATCTGCTCCCTCTTCTCGGCCGCAGTGGAGATCCACACCAGGACCGCGACGAAGGCCAGCAAGACAAAGGCTATGGCCGAGCCCAGCGGCCAGTTGTTCGTGGCCCCGAACTGGCTGTAGATCTGGTTGGCAATCATCACGTCACTCTCGCCTCCAACGAGCATAGGCGCGACGAAATCGCCGCTGGACAGCCCCATTGTGAAGGTGGCACCGGCTACCACCCCCGGCAGCGACAGCGGCAGGACGATTTTACGGAAGGTTGCGAAGCTGCTGACGCCGAGATCCTTGCTCGCCTCGATCAGGTTGTGGGGCAAGCGCTCCAGCACGGCGTATATAGAGAGGATCATGAAGGGGGTGAAGATGTGCGTCATCGCGATCACCACCGCCGCCTCCGAGTACAGCAGGTCGCTGAGGAAGGTGCCGGAAAGCCCCAGCGTGTCGAGTACCGAGGAGAAGAGCCCGTGCTGCCCGAGGATCACCTTCCAGGCGTAGGCGCGCAGCAGGTAGCTCGCCCAGAGCGGGACGACGACCAGGGTGTAGAGCAGCATCCGGTTGCGGGTCCGACGTACCTTGAAGGCGAGCATGTAGGCGACCGGAAAAGCGAGCAGGGTCGAGAAGAGGGTGACCAGCGCCCCGACCTTGATCGAGCGCAGCAGGGTCGGGATATAGATGTCACCGACCAGGCTGGACGCACCAAAGACCTCCTTGTAGTTGTCGATCGTCCAGGTGTGATCGACGCCGAAGGCGGTCGGGGTCCAGAAGCTCTGCAGGAAGAGCATGAAGTACGGGACCGCGAAGAAGAAGCCCATCCAGGCGAGCACCGGCAATCCCAGCGCCAGCCCGCCGCGCACGGCCGGGCGGCCGCCGGGCTTCTCGGTGCGGCCGTCGACGTCGACTGTGATCGCGGGCCCGGTCGCCATCAGTCCAGCACCTCGAACACCCGGGCCCGTTCGGAATCCGCCTCCAGGCGGACGTGATCGCCCGGGGCGAAGGCGCCGCCGCGCGGGACGTGGGCGGTTATCTCCTCCCCGTCGCCCGCGATCTTCATCGTCACGTGGCTGCCGGCCAGCACGGCGTCGGTGACCACCGCCCCGCCCGGTGCCCCGGGCGTCACGCGTACATCCGTGGGCCGGATGCTCACTTGTGCGCGGTCCCCCTGCGAGAGAGGCGAGTCAGAGGTGCCGCGGACCCGGCCCAGGATGCCCAGCTCGACCGTCACGAATTCGCCGTCGCGACCCGAGACCACGCCGCCCAGCAGATTCGTGTCGCCGATGAAGTCCGCCACGAAGGGCGACTTCGGGAGATCGTAGATCTCTCTGGGCTCGGCGTCCTGCTCGATCCGCCCGCGATTGAGGATGACGATCCGGTCCGACATCGTCATCGCTTCTTCCTGGTCGTGGGTCACGTAGATGAAGGTCGCCCCGACCTCGCCGTGGATCCGCTTGAGCTCGAACTGCATGCTCTTGCGCAACTTGTAGTCGAGCGAGCCGAGCGGCTCGTCCAGGAGCAGCACCTTCGGCTGCATGACCAGTGCCCGGGCCAGGGCGACCCGCTGCTGCTGGCCACCGGAGAGCTGGGCCGGGCGGCGGTCGCCCATGTCCCGGATCTCCATCAGGTCCATGATCTCGCCGACCCGGCGATCGATCTCGCTGCGCGCGGCCTTGGCGTGCTTCAGCCCGTAGGCGATGTTCTTCCGCACCGACATGTGCGGGAACAGCGCGTACTGCTGGAAGACCGTCGTGACCGGCCGCTTGAACGGCGCGGTGCGGGTCATGTCCTCGCCGTCGATCTCCACCGACCCCTCGTCCGGCCGCTCGAAGCCGCCGATCAGGCGCAGCGTTGTGGTCTTGCCGCAGCCGGAAGGGCCGAGCAGGGTGAGGAACTGACCCTGCTCGACCCGGAGATCGAGTCCGCTCACCGCCTCGACGTCACCGTACCGCTTGACCACGCCCCGGAACTCGACCGCCGAGGGCGGACGACCGGTGGACCGTGCGGCTGGGGACTTCTCGGCCACGGCCTGGCTCACGCCGCGACCACCGCGTTGAGGACGTCCAGGTACTGCTGCCGCCTCGGCACCGGCTTCCAGTAGTCCAACTCGGAGATGAAGTCAGGGTTGTCCAGCCGGTAGGCCTCCGCGTAGTCCTTCGGCACCAGGTCTATCGCGTTCTTGTTGGTGATCCCGTAGCCGGTGACGGCGGCGATCTGCTTCTGGGCCTTCGGCGTCTGGATGTGGTTCAGGAAGGCCTCCGCGGTACTTGCCTTGGTCGAGGACTTGGGAATCATCCAGTTGTCGAACCAAGAGGTCGCGCCTTCCTTCGGCACGATCTCCGAGACCTTCTTGCCCTGAGCCCGCAGCTGCGTCACGGTGAGCCCGCCGAACGACATCCCGATGCTGACCTCGCCGTTGGCGAACAAGTTGGTCAACTCGCCGGCGCTGGTCCAGTACTTGCGGATGTTGGACTTCTGCTCGATCAGCTTGTCCTTGATCTCGGTCAACTGATCGTCGTCGAGGTTGTACACGTCCTCGAAGCCGAGCAGCAGGCCGGTCGTCCAGATCAGGGCGATGTCCTGCCAGACCGAGACCTGGTCCGCGTACGCGGGGTCCCACAGCGCCTCCCAGGAGTCCGGTTTCGTCTCGACCTTGGTCTCGTCGTAGATGAGGGGGATGAATCCCCAGCACATCGGGATGCCGTAGAGCTCGCCGTCGACGTTGACGTTCGGGGCGGTGCGGAAGAACTCGAAGGTCGTCTTCGCGTTCGGCACGTTGTCGATGTTGATCGGCTGGACCTGATCCTCATCGATCAGCAGGTTCGTGGTGTCCGAGGACGGGCTGATCAGGTCGTACTGGCCGGGTGAGCCCCGCAGCTTCGCGATCAGCTCGTCGTTCGACCCGATGAAGGTCGAGTTGATCTTGACCCCGGTCTTCTTGGTGAAGTCCGAGACGAAGGCCTTGTCGGTGTAGCCCTCCCAGCACAGCGCGTTGAGGCTGCTCGCCAGCTTCCCGTCATCCGAGGACGAGCCCCCGGACGAGTCGCTGTCGCCACAGGCGGCGAGTGCCCCGACCGCGTAGATGCCGAGCGCTCCGCCGGCGGCCTGCTTCAGCAGCCGTCGTCGGGTTCTAAGTCCGTCGACAGGTTTCCGTTGGTCCATGCGATCCTCCTCCATCAGCTGCTTTGGGTTTCCGGCTGTGCCGGTTGACGGTGACGGGTTACGACAACTGCCTGGTTCATTTCGATTCCTCCCGGGTCAGCAGCGCCGAGATGACGACCAGCACGGCGCCGCCGGCGGCGATCATGGTCGCCAGCGCGTTGAGCTCGGGGAGCTGGTTGCCACTCCGCAGGGCCGACCAGATGTACATCGGCAACGTGCTCTCCGACCCGATCGTGAACGTGGTCACTGGGATCTCGTCGAACGAGAGGGTGAAGGCAAGCAGCGAGGCCGCGATGATCGAGGTCTTGATGGCCGGGAGCGTGACGTTGAAGAAGGTTTTGACCGGAGGCACACCGAGATCGAGCGAGGCCTGCTCGGGCGAGCGATCGAGCCGCAGCAGGCGGGCGTAGACCGTGGTCAGCACGGTCGAGACCAGCGCCGTGCCGTGGGCCAGGGTGACCGTGAGCAGCGACCGCTTGATGTCGATCATCTGGAAGAACGTCTGGAAGGCGACGCCGGTGATCACCCCGGGGAGGATCAGCGGCAGGAGCACGAACTTCTGGAAGAGGCGCTTGCCGGGAAAGTTGTGGCGATCGACCAGCAGAGCACCGGGCACCCCGAAGGCCACGGCGATCGCCACCGCCCCGAGGGCGACGACGATCGAGTTGCGCAGGGCGTCGATCACGGCCTGGTTGTTGATCACCTCGTCGTACCGATCGAGGGTGAACTGACCGAGCGGCAAGGCGGCGACATCGTTGTCGACGAATGAGAAGACCGCGATGACGACGATCGGCAGGTAGAGGAAGGCGAACAGGAAGACGGCGTAGGCGCCGAACCCCCAGCCGAGCGAATCCGGGTTCCCGAACCGGCGTCTCACCGTATGGGCACCTGACCGGGGCTCCGCCTGCAAGCGGTGCCTCCAAACGATCTGCTCAGCGTCATCACCTCTCCTCACCTCCAGTCACGGAGCCAGAAACTGGTTCGTCGACTTTTCTGTGTGGAATGAATACACTACATACGGATGGCTGTCAAGAGCGAATTAGAAACTCGTCCGCTGATCGCGATCTCGGCAGTTCCGAGATCCCTCGACACCGGCTACGGAGTCGACCTGGGCGACACGGTCGCGGCCGGCCTGGTCAGTGGAGTCCTCGACGCGGGAGGCATCCCGATCGTCCTCCCGGTGGTCGAGGGTGCCCTCGCCGCCGCGCAGCTGCGCTCGGTTGACGGCCTGATCCTGGCGGGCGGCCAGGATCTCGCCTTGGAGCTGTCCGAGGAAGAGATGAAGAGCCAGCCCGACCCCCGCTGGATCGACCCGAAACGCGACGACCACGAGTTCGCACTCTGGAACGCGGCCCACGACTCCAGGCTGCCCGTGCTGGGCATCTGTCGGGGCGCGCAGCTCATCACCCACGCGGCAGGGGGAACCCTGATCCCCCACCTCGGCGGCCACGACGCGGGGCATCGCCACGAGGAGGAGCGCCACCCGGTTACGGTGAGCGCCGGATCGCAACTCGCCGAGGCGGTGGGCGCCGGTGACCTGGAGGTGAACACCATCCACCACCAGGCGGTGCGCGCCCCGGCCCCCGGCTTCGAGGTCAGTGCAGTGGCGCCGGACGGCAGCGCCGAGGCGGTCGAATCCACCGATCCCGACCACTGGGTGGTGGCAGTCCAGTGGCACCCCGAACTCATGCTCGGCGCTCCCGGCGGCCAGTCCCTCTTCGGTGCGCTGATCCGCAGGGCCGGCCGGGACTGAACGGCCGGCTCAGGCAGGCGTGATCGGGGTGCGTCGCTCGGTGAAGGAGCGGTCGCGGCCCTCGGCCAGGGTGAAGCGCTTGATCAGCTCCGAGCGCAGGTCTTCGGGCTTGATAACCGCGTCGATCACCATCTCCGAGGCGAGGTGGAGCAGGTCCACCCCTTCCGCGTACTCCCGGCGCTTCTTCTCGACGAACTTCTCGCGTTCGGCCTCGTCTTCGATCGCCTGGATCTGGTTGTAGAAGACCGCGTTGACGGCGGCCTGCGGCCCCATCACGGCAATCGAGGCGTTGGGCAGGGCCAGGCAGCAGTCCGGCTCGAAAGCCGGTCCGGCCATCGCGTAGAGGCCGGCGCCGTAGGCCTTGCGGACCACGACCGAGATCTTCGGCACGGTCGCCTCCGACATCGCCGAGATCATCTTGGCCCCGTGGCGGATGATCCCCTGTTTCTCGACCGCGGTCCCGATCATGAAGCCCGGGATGTCGGCGAGGAAGAGCAGCGGGATGTTGAAGGCGTTGCAGGTGGCGATGAAGCGGGCGGCCTTGTCGGCCGAGTCGACGAAAAGCACCCCGCCCTTCTGCTTCGGCTGGTTGGCCACCACCCCGACCACCTTGCCGTCGAGGCGGCCGTAGCCGACGATCAGCTCCTTGGCCCAGCGCTTGTGGACCTCGAGGAAGGAGTCCTCGTCCAGCAGAGTGTCGAGCAACAGCTTGATGTCGAAGGGAACGTTCTCGTCCAGCGGGATGATCTCCTCGAGCGGCGTGCTCGAGACCGGAGCCTTCGGCTCGACGTCCGGAACCTGCTCGCGCCAGCTGGTCGGCATGTACCCCAGGTAGCGGCGACCGGTTTCGATCGCCTCTTCGTCGGTCTTGACCAGGAAGTGGCCGCAGCCCGACTTCGAGGTGTGCATGCGGGCGCCGCCCATCTCGTCGAGGGTGACCGTCTCGCCGATCACCATCTCGGCCATGCGGGGCGAGCCGAGGTACATCGAGGCATTGCCGTCCCGCATGATCACCACGTCGCAGAATGCCGGGATGTAAGCGCCGCCGGCGGCGCTCGGGCCGAACAGCAGACAGATCTGCGGCACCCGGCCGCTCATCTTCACCTCGTTGTAGAAGATCCGGCCCGCGCCGCGACGACCGGGGAACATCTGGACCTGCTCGGTGATCCGGGCCCCGGCCGAGTCGACCAGGTAGACCATCGGGATCTCCAGCTTGAGCGCGCGCTCCTGGATGCGGAGGATCTTCTCGACCGTCTTCGGTCCCCAGGATCCGGCCTTGACGGTCGGATCATTGGCCATCAGGGCGACCGGCCGGCCAGAGACCAAGCCGGTGCCGGTGACCACGCCGTCGGCCCCCAGGCCTTCCTGGTCCCAGTTGGCCAGCAGCGCCTCCTCGACGAAGGAACCCTCGTCGAGGAGCAGGTCGACCCGCTCGCGGACCGGCAGCTTGCCCTGCTCGGCGGTCTTGGTGTGATGCCGCTCCGGGCCACCGCCGAGGGCGGCCCGGAGAGCGGGATCGAGATCTACCTTGGTCACCGGACTTCTCCCTGGTCCGGCGGTGCTACAGGCCCGGGTTGACCGACACCGGCTTCTCGCCGGAGTAGTCGTAGAACCCGCGACCGGACTTCTTGCCGAAGAAGCCGGCGGCGACCATCTTGCGCAGGGTCGGCGGAGCGGCGAAGCGACGCTCGCGGAACTCGTCGAACATCACGTCGGAAATCGAGTGCAGGGTGTCGAGCCCGACGAAGTCGGCCAGCGTGAGCGGGCCCATCGGGTGGCCGGCGCCGGCCTTCATCGCGGCGTCGATCTCGTCGATCGTGCCGATGCCCTCTTCGAGGCCGCGGATCGCGTCCAGCATGTAGGGGACCAGCAGGCGGTTGACGATGAAACCGGCCTTGTCCTTGGTCTCGACGGTGGTCTTCTTCAGCTTCTCGCCGTAGGCGAGGCCGACGCCCATCGCCTCGGGCGAAGTGGTGACCGACTGGATCACCTCGAGCAGCGGCATGACCTGGACCGGGTTGAAGAAGTGAAGGCCGAGGAAGTTGGCCGGACGGGTGGTCGCGGCGGCCTGGTTGATGACCGGCAGCGACGAGGTGTTGGTCGCGAAGTAGGCCTCGTCCTTGACGATCTCGTCGAGCTGCTTCCAGATCGCGAGCTTGGTGTCGAGGTTCTCGGTCACCGCCTCGATGACCAGGTCGCAGTCAGCGAAATCGTTGAGGTCCGTGGTGCCGGCGATGCGACCGAGGACGGCGTCGGCATCGGCCTGCTCGATCTTGCCCTTTTCGACCGACTTGCCGAGCAGCTTGCTGATCTTGCCGAGGCCCTTGTCGAGGGCTTCCTGGCTGACATCGGCGACGACCACGTCGTAACCGGCCTGGGCGCTGACCTGGGTGATCCCGTGGCCCATCAGACCGCAGCCGACGACACCAACCTTGTTGATCTCCATCTGGGGAGTTCCTCCTGTAACGAAGTTCTGAAAGCCTCCGGGACGGCGGAGGCGACCGGCCACGGAGCCTATTCGATCAGGGAGCCAGCCCGCGCTAGGAGGCGGTGGCAGCTTCGATGCGACGCCCCATCTCCTGGCCGAGTGCTTCAAGGCCGGAAGCCGGGCGGACCATGACGGTCATCTCGGAGATCTTCTCTTCGCCGTTGAACTTGAGGATGTCGACGCCCTGCAGTTCGCGATCGCCGACCCGGGCCTCGAACTGGAGCACGGCGACATCACCGGTCTCGACGTGGGCGATGTAGCGGAAGTCCTCGAAGACCTGGACCACGTGGCCGAGCAGGAAGGCGAGCGCGTCGATGCCCTCGTAGGGCTTGTGGACGAAGGGACTGCGGAAAACGACGTCCTCCGCGAACAGGTCCCTGCCCGATTCGAAGTCCTTTGCCTCTGCCGCTGCCCTGAAACCGTCGCTCTTCATGTTGCGATCATAACGCGAATGGAACAAAACGTCTATCTGTGCCAGCCAGGACGAATGTCATCGCCGACATGGCTCCGCCTTCAGCGGTGCCAGTCGACCGGCCCCGCCTTGAGGACATGTGAGCCAAGGGGGCGGCCGAGGATCTTCTGTGCCTCGGCGGAGGCTTCGATCAGCTTCGGCAGGTCGATGCCGGTCCCGACCCCCATCTCCTCCAGCATCGAGATCAGGTCCTCGGAGGCGATGTTGCCGGTCGCGCCGGCCGGGACCGGGCAGCCGCCCAGTTCGCCGAAGCTCGACTCGAAGGAGTCGATCCCCTCCTCCAGAGCCGAAAGGACGTTGGCGAGACCCTGGCCGCGGGTGTCGTGGAAGTGGGCGGTCAGCTCGACCTCCCCCAGCCCTTCCGCCGCGAAGCGCTCACGCACCTCGGCGAAGAAGCGGCGAACCTGGACCGGATTGGCCATGCCGGTGGTGTCGCCGAAGCCAACCTCGACGCACCCCGCCCGGGCCAGCCTCAAGGCGATTGCGAGCACGTTCTCGACCGGCACGTCGCCCTCGTAGGGGCAGCCGAAAGAAGTCGAGATCACGCCCTCGCAGCGCAGGCCCGCTTCGACCGCGACCGGGATCGTCTCTTCCAGGCCGGTGATCGACTCCTCGACGGTCCGGTTGACGTTCTTCTTGTTGTGGGTCTCGGAGGCGGAAAGGAAGAAGTTGGTCTCGTCGAACCGGTCGCGCAGCTCGAGCGCGTTTTCGAGGCCGCGGCGGTTCGGGATCAGGACCGAGTAGGAGACGCCGTCGGGACGATCGATGCCGTTCAGCACCTCGACCGCGTCGGAAAGCTGGGGGATCACGTCGGGCCGGACGAAGGAGGTGACCTCGATCCGCTTCAGGCCGGTCCCGGCCAGCAGGTTGATCAGCCGGACCTTGTCCTCGGTGGAGATCACCTCCGGCTCGTTCTGGAAGCCGTCGCGGGGGCCGACCTCGCGGATCCGAACCGATTCGGGAAGATTCTCGGGAGTCATGTTCAGGCCACGTTGAAGCTGATCGCCCGACGCTCGTGGGTTCCGACCCCGAGCACCCGGTCTCCCTCACGGACCTCCACCGCGAAGCGGAACTTGCGATCCTCGGCCACTTCGTCGAGCCGGGCCCAGGCAACGCACTCGGCGCCCTCGCCGGCTCCGGAGACGTGCTTGACGTTGACCTCGAAGCCGACCGTGGCCGAGCCCTCCGCCAGGAACTCCTGGATCAGGATCGCGCAGTTGCGCTCCATCATCCCGATCATGCCCGGAGTCGAAAGGACCCCGGTTTCGAGCAGGCCGCCGACGTCGGTGATCAGCATCCCCTCGACCGTGAAATTGTCCTCGCGCTCGGTTCCAACTTTTTCGGCAATCGACATGACGGCAAGGATAGTCGGGCGCAGGGGTCGCCTAGACTCAGGCTCCGTGAGCGAGACAAGCGACGCACCAGTCATTCCTGTAATCGGCGGCACGGGAGCTCTCGGCTCCGGCCTCGCCAAACGCTGGGCGGCCGGTGGCGCCCGGGTGATCATCGGTTCGCGCAGCGCCGAGCGGGCCGGCGAAGTCGCCGAGCAACTCGCCGCGGAAGCCGGCGGCACGATCGAGGGAATGGCCAACGAGGACGCGGTGAAGACGGCGGAGATCGTCTTCCTGACGGTTCCGTTCCGCAACCAGTCCGAGTACATGACCAACCTGCGGCAGCACCTCTCCCCCGGCCAGATCCTGGTCGACTGCTCGGTCCCGCTGGCAGCGACGATCAGCGGCAAGGCGACCCGGACGATCGGCATCTGGCAGGGCTCGGCCGCCCAGCAGGCCCAGGAGATGGCGCCCGAAGGGGTCACGGTCGTCTCCGCCCTGCACACGGTCAGCGCCCCCGGCCTGTCCGACCTCTCCCACGACCTTGACGAAGACGTCCCGGTCTGCGGCGACAAGAAAGCCGACAAGGCCCGGGTCGCCGAGTTGATCGAGCGGATCCCCGGGCTCCGGCCCGTCAACGCGGGCGCGCTGGAGATGTCACGGATCGTCGAGCAGCTGACCGCTCTGATGATCTCGGTCAACATCCGCTACAAGACCCACGCCGGCCTCAAGTTCACCAACCTGCCCGAGGGCGAGACCTTCTGATGCGTGGGGTCGGGCGTGGCTGCTGAAGTCGTCCTGCTGGCCGGCGGGACCGGCGGCGCCAAGCTGGCGGCCGGCATGCAGGCGGTGGTCGGCCGCCGGCTGACCGTGATCGCCAACACCGGCGACGACGTCGAGACGCTGGGGGTCCACGTCTCCCCCGACCCCGACCTGGTCACCTACTGGCTGGCCGGCCAGGTCGACGAGGTGCGGGGCTGGGGCATCAAGGACGACGGCTTCGACGTCTTCCAGCGGATGGCCCGCTTCGGTGCCCCTGACTGGTTCTCGCTCTCGAATCTGGACCTCGCTGCCTGTCTCTACCGCAAGGACTTCCTCGACTCGGGGGGCCGGCTGACCGACGCGCAGGCCCAGATCGCCCGCGGCCTGGGCGTCAAGGCGACCGTGCTGCCGATGAGCGACCAGCCGGTCCGCACCCAGATCAAGAGCAGCGGCGCCTGGCGCGGCCTGCAGGAGTACCTGATCCTCGAAGGCGGCCAGACCGAGGTCGAGGGGGTCGAGCTGCAAGGCATCGACTCGGCCGAGGCGACGCCGGAGGTGCTCGAGGCGATCGGGGCGGCCGACCTGATCGTGATCGGACCCTCCAACCCGGTGATCAGCATCGGCCCGATCCTGGCCGTGCCCGGCATTCGCGAGGCGATGATCGCCGCCACGGCGCCGGTGGTCGCGGTCAGCCCGTACGTGGCCGGCAAGGTGATCAAGGGGCCGACCGACCTGTTCATGAAGGCGCTCGGCCGACCGACCACGGCGGCCGGGGTCGCGACCCTCTACGACGGCGTGATCGACGCGATGATCAACGATGCCGACGATCCCGGCCCGCCGCCGGACGACGTCCGTTCCTTCTCGACCGCGACCTTCATGCACAGCGCCGAGACCAGGGCGCTGGTCGCCCGGGCCGTGCTCAAGGTCGGGGAGACGCTGGCGGAATCGTGAACACGGTTGCCGTCGTCACCGCGAAGCGCTTCACCGCGGCCAAGCAGCGGATGTCGGGGGCGGTGCCGGAGGAACGGCGGTTGGCCCTGGTCGAGGCGATGCTCGGTGACGTGCTGGAAGCGGTGGCCGGCGCCAGGCAGGTGACCTTCACCATCGTCGTCACCGGCGAGGCGGCAGCCGAGGGACTGGCAGCCGGATGCGGCGCCGAGGTGATCCACGACCCCGAAGACGCGGGCCACATCGGGGCGGCCAAGCTCGGGATCGCCCGCGCACTGGAGCTGGAAGCCGATGCGGTGGTGCTGCTGCCGGGCGATTGTCCGCTGCTGGAGCCCCGCGAGATCGACAGCCTGATCACCGGCCTGCCCGACCCCTTCGTGACGGTGGTCCCGGATCGCCATGGGACCGGCACCAACTCGCTGGCGATGCGTCCGCCCGATGCGATCGAACCCGCTTTCGGCGAAGGCAGCTGCCAGCGCCACCTCGAACTGGCCCGAAAGGCCGGGCTCCCGCACGCGACCGAGCGGGTCGAGGGCCTGGCCCTCGACCTCGACACCCCGGCCGACATCGTCGCCCTGACCACCAAGATTGAAATGGCCCGCGCCGCCGGACGCCGGCCCGCGCCGCGGACCGCCGCGATACTGGGGATCTGATGCACGACGTGACGATCATCCCGGTCGAGGGCCTGCCCGAGGTGCCCGAGGCCTTCAACCTCGGCCAGGCGATCGCCGGGCAGGTTCAACTCGCAGACGGCGACATCGTCGCGGTCTCGCAGAAGGTCGTTTCCAAGTCGGAGGGCCGGGTGGTCCGGCTCGACCAGACCGACCCGGAAACCGAGGCTGTCAATCTGGCCGCCCGCACCGGGAAGGATCCGCGGCTGGTCCAGCAAATCCTGGAGGAGAGCCGCTCCCTGGTCCGGGTCGACGAGGAGCGGGGCATCCTGATCACCGAGACCCATCACGGCTTCATTTGCGCCAACGCCGGGATCGACCAGTCGAACACCGCCGACGTGGACCAGGCGATCCTGCTGCCGCTCGACCCTGACGGCTCGGCTCGGCGGATCCGGGTCGAGCTGGAGACCGCCGCCAGCGTCCGCACCGCGGTCGTCGTCACCGACAGCTTCGGCCGGGCCTGGCGGCAGGGCCAGGCCGAGGTCGCGATCGGCTGCGCCGGCATCAACCCGCTCGACGACTGGCGTGGCCGGTCCGACCAGCGCGGCCGGGAACTGACGGCGACGGTGATCGCCCTGGCCGATCAGGTCGCCGCCGCCTCCGACCTGGTCCGCACCAAGGCCGACGGGGTGCCGGCCGTCGTGGTCCGGGGTCTCGGGGACCATGTGATCGAAGATGACGGCCCGGGCTGCGCTTCCCAGCTACGCGATGCCGGCGAAGATCTGTTCCGCTGAGGTCGAGCTGGGTACTCTGGCCGCATGGGACGACTCATTTACGGATCGATGTCGGTGACGTTGGACGGTTTCTTCGCGGACGCGGACGGCGGGATCGGCTGGACCGTACCGGAGGATGAAGTCCATCGGCTCTCCAACCAGCAGGTCAAGGACCACGCCGCCGTCATCATGGGCCGCGGCCTCTACGAGATGATGGTCCCGTACTGGCATGACCTCCTCAAGTCCGGCGAAGGCGGCGAGATCGAGCAAGAGTTCGCGCAGGTCTGGGACGAGATCCCGAAGTTCGTGGCCTCACGGACCTTGACCGAGGTCCACGAGAGCTGCGAGCTGATCGAGGGTGACGCGATCGAATGGATCGCCCGCAAGAAGGAAGAGACCGACGGCGACATCGAGGTGAGCGGCATCGATCTCGCCTCGCAGGTCGAGGCGGCCGGGCTGATCGACGTCTACCGCCTCAACCTCCTGCCGGTAGTCCTTGGCGGTGGCAAGCCGTACTTCCGCGATGACGGAACCCAACGCGACCTCGAGCTGACCGATCTCCAGCGCTTCCCCGGCGGCACGGTCGCGCTGGAGTACACCGTCAAACGGTAAGTACGGTGGAACCTTCCGAAGCGCCGCTTCGGATCGCACCGAGGGCCTGATTGGCCGCTTCCAGCGGTAGCACCTCGACCTTCGGACTGACTCCGTGGCGGGCGGCGAGGTCGAGCAGGGCGGTTCCGTCGGCCCGGGTCAGATTGGCGACCGAGTGGAGACTCCTTTCCTCCCACAGCAGTTCGTAAGGGAAGGACGGGATGTCACTCATGTGGATGCCGGCGCTGACGATTCGGGCGCCCCGTTCGCTTGCCTTCAGGGCATCGATCATGAGCCGACCGACCGGCGCGAAGACGATCGCTGCGTCGAGTGGTTCGGGTGGAGTCTCATCCGAGCCCCCGGCCCACTCGGCGCCGAGTGAACGGGCGAACTCCTGACCTTCCCGATCGCCAGGTTTGGTGAAGGCGAAGATCCGGCGGCCTTCGGCGGCCGCGATCTGGCAGAGGATGTGGGCCGAGGAACCGAAGCCGTAGAGGCCGAGCCGTTCGCCGTCGCCGGCGATGGACATGGCCCGGTAGCCGATCATCCCGGCGCAGAGCAGCGGCGCCACGTGGACGTCATCGATGCCTTCCGGCAAGCGAAAGCAGAAGCGCTGGTCGGCGACCGCGAACTCGGCGTAGCCGCCGTCGATGTCATAGCCCGTGAAGCGGGCGTTCTCACAGAGGTTCTCGCGGCCTTCCTGGCAGAAACGGCAGACCCCGTCGACCCAACCCAGCCACGGGACGCCGATCCGGTCGCCGATCTCGAACCGATCTGTGTCGGTCCCCGCGGCCTCGACCGTGCCGACGATCTGATGCCCGGGAACCAGGGGCAGCTTGGGCTCGGTCAGGTCGGCGTCGACGATGTGGAGGTCGGTGCGACAGACGCCACAGGTGGAGACCCGGATCAGGACCTGACCGGGGCCGGGTTCCGGGACCGGAAGCTCCCGGAGCGACAGCTCGCCCGGCTGGTTTTCAAGGACCATCGCGCGCATCGCCCGGCCCCTCCCGGCCTATGCCGTCGCGGGGTCGGCGACATCGGCCGCCGGAACTTCCCCCGGGTCGGCCAGGTCGATCAACATCTCCGGCGGCGGCGATGCGACCAGGTCCGGAAATTCCTGCAGGATCTCGTATGAGGTGTTCCGCTGCGCGGCCTTGCGACCCGCGCGGTGGGCCGCATCGACGAGTTCCTCTACCTCGAGCCGCACCCCGTGATCGGCCCCGGCCATGCGGGAGATGCTCTCTTCCATCAGAGTGCCGCCGAGGTCGTTGACCCCCCAGTGGAGCGCCTCGGTCGCACCGGGCAGGCCCATCTTCACCCAGCTCGCCTGCAGGTTGGTGATCGAGCGACCGAGCGCGAGCCGGAAGGCGGCGGTGTGCTTGAGGTTCTCCTCGATCGAGATCTCCTCGACCCCATGGGTGCGGCCGAGCAGGGTGTTGAAGGGGATGAAGCTGAGCGGCACGAACTCGGTGATGCCGCCGGTCCGGCCCTGGAGGTCCCGGATCACCTTCATGTGCCGGGCCAGTTCACGGGGCTCCTCGATGTGACCGAACATCACCGTCGAGGTGGATTTGAGGCCGGCCCGGTGCGAGGCCTCGATGATCTCGACCCAGCGGTCGACCGGCAGTTTGTTCGGCGAGATCCGCTGTCGGACCCCGTCGTCGAGGACCTCCGCGGCGGTGCCGGGGGTCGAGCCGAGGCCGCAATCGATCAAGTACTCGAAGACCTCCAGCGGCGGCAGGCCCGACTTCTCGCACATGTGGTTGATCTCCATCGGCGAGTAGGCGTGGAGGTGGATGTCGGGGGCGACCTGCTTGGCCAGTTTCAGCCAGCCTCCGTAGGACTCGAGATCGAGGTCCGGATGGATCCCGCCTTGCATGCAGAGCTCGGTCGCCCCGAACTCGACCGCTTCCTCGACCCGGCCGATGAATTCCTCCTCGGTCGACTCGTAGGCGTCGGGCGAGCGGCGGCCCTGGCCGAAACCGCAGAAAGCGCAGCCGACCGTGCAGATGTTGGTGAAGTTGATGTTGCGGTTGACGACGAAGGTGGCGGTGTCACCGGCCAGTTCCGCCCGCAGCCCGTCGGCGGCGATGCGCATCTGCTCGATCACTTCGGGACGGGTCTCGGAGAACAGGGCGGTCAGCTCGTCCTCGCTCAGTTCGATTCCTTCGCGGCCCTTGGCGATCGCCTCGACCGCCAGCGCGGGGTCGATCTTCTCCTCGCTGACCCGCCCCGAACCGAGCCGCGGGATGAAGCTCCAGTACTTGAGCTTGATCACGTCGAGCACTCCCTGCTCCATCCACTCCGCGTTCATGTACTGCGGATAGACGCAGAGCCGTTCGGTCAGCGCGTAGCCCTGCGGCTGGAGCTCCTTGCGGACCTGATGCGGGCTCGGGAAAGGGTGCTCGGGCGAGATGTGATCGCCGTTGGCGGAGAGGCCGCCGAGGTCGGTCGCGCCGGCCTCGACCAGCTCCGACCACCAGTCGGACAGGTTGGGCGGCACCTGCACACCGACGTCCGGCATCAGGCGGGCGGTCTCCCGGATCAGATGTTTCAGGTCGTCGATCGAGACCGGGCAAGCCCAGTCGGGCAGGGGGATCGTCGGCCGGCCGAGCTCGTCGCGTTCCGGTCCGCCCGGGGCCGGCTCCAGCCCCGAATCGAGGTTGACGACCGTTCCCGATTCCTTCCAGCGCCGATCCGACGCCTCGGCCGCGATCTCGGCCGGTTCCTGCCCGTAGTAGCGGGGATGCGGCACGAAGTTCTGGATGATCACTTCCTGGATGTGCCCGTACTCCTCCTGGAGCGTGGCCAGGGCCTCGAGCGATTCGATCCGCTCTTCGGGGGTCTCGCCGATCCCGACCAGGATGCCGGTCGTGAACGGGATCTTCAGTTCACCGGCCGCCTCGATCGTCTTCAGGCGATGGGCCGGATGCTTGGTCGGCGAGCCGGCGTGGACCGTCTTCATCAGCCGCTCCGAGGATGACTCCAGCATCAGGCCCTGGGAGGCGGTGACCTCGCGCAGACGAGCCAGGTCGTCTTTCCCGATCGCACCGATGTTGGTGTGCGGCAGGATGCCCCGCTCCAAGGCCCGCTCACAGGCCCAGACCACGTACGAGGTGAAATCTTCGTGGCCCCACTCGCGCAGCCGATCGGCCACTACCGGGTTCACTTCCGGCTTCTCGCCGGTCAGGAACAGCAGCTCCTTGGCCCGGCGCCGCACCGCTTCGTCCAGCATCCGCTCGACTTCTTCCGGCGGATGGACATGTGCCTGATGCGTCGCGAATGCGCAGTACTTGCAGTAGCACTGGCAGGTCCGCGAAAGCGAGATCGTGTAGTTGCGGGAAAAGGTGACCCGGCGCATCCGCTGTCCAACCTACCGGAGTCCGTATTTCATACTGATTCGCGGGTACCTCGCGTGGACGAGAGTAAGGTGAGGAAAAGAGAACCCACCACGACTAAGGAGATGCTCGTGAAGACCTCTTTCAAGTTGCTCGTCCTCCCCCTCGCAATCGGCGCCCTGCTCTTCGCCGGCTGTGGCGGAAGCGATGATTCGTCCGACAACAACTCGTCAGCCGACACCTCGACCACCCAGAGCCAGCCGGCCGACAACAACGCGAACTCCAATGGCTCGGAAGCAGCCGGCGGCGCCCAGACGCTCGCCCTCGCCGCTGATCCTTCCGGCGCCCTCGCCTACGACAAGACCGAGCTTTCGGCCAAGCCGGGCAAGGTCCAGGTCGACTTCACCAACGACTCCCCGATCCCGCACGACGTGAAGTTCGAGGATTCGAACGGCAAGGAGATCGGCGGGACCGACGTCATCACCGGCGAATCGGCCACGGCCGAGATCGATGTCAAGCCCGGTACCTACACGTTCTTCTGCTCGGTACCCGGCCACGAGGCCGCCGGCATGAAGGGCACCCTGACCGTCAAGTAGCGGTCTCGTACATAGCTGCTGCGTCGGGCGAGGGATCCCGCAACCGGAATTTCGTCGGGATCCCGCCCGCGCCAGCTAACATAGCCCCGAGCGATGGGGCTCGCTCCTTCATAACCGCGGTTTCAATCCGCTGATGGCTCCTGTCAACCGTCAACCGGTCCCGATAGGAGTTGCATCAGATGATCTTCAAGCGTCACCCCCTCAGGAAGCTGGCAGCGATCTACGCCGGCGGCATAGTCGGCGCCCTGCTCCGGGTCGGGCTCGCCCAGGCGTTCCCCCATGCGGCTGACGCCTGGCCCTGGCCGACCCTGGCCGTAAACCTGATCGGCGCGTTCCTGATCGGCTATTTCTTCGCCTCGTTCAGGGATCACGCTCCCGACCAGCTTCACCACCCGTTCTTCGCGACCGGGATCTGCGGCACCCTGACGACCTTCTCGACCATGCAACTGGAGCTGTTCAACATGGTCGATGCCGGAGAGACGGGGCTCGCTGCCGCCTACCTGGCGGTGACCCTCGCTGCCGGCTACCTGGTCGTGAAACTGGGGATCGCGGCCGAAAGCTCGACCCTGGCGGCTCGCTCGTGACCCTGCTCGGGTTGAACCCCTTGGCCTGGGTCGCGGTCGGCCTGTTGGGCGGCCTGGCGGCGGGAGCCCGCTACCTGCTCGACGCCGAGATCTCCCGTCTTTCCGAGAGTCCGTTTCCGGTCGGCATCTTGGTCGTGAACGTGCTCGGGGCCTCCCTGCTCGGGCTGGTCGCCGGCAGCACGCTCCATGGCGAGGCCCTAGTGATCGTGGCCGGCGGCGTGATCGGTTCCTTCACCACCTTCTCGACCTGGATCCTCGACACCCACCTGCTCGCCAGCGCCGACCTGGCCAAGCTCGCCTGGCTCAACATCGCGATCAGCCTGATCTGCGGCCTGGGCGCGGTGACCCTCGGGCAAGCGATCGCATGAAAAAGGGCGGCCCGGAGGCCGCCCCTTTCGACATTCAGTTGAGCTGGTAGCTCAGGCCTCGGGCGAAGGAATCGTCGAAGGCTTCTTCGATTCCGCTTCCGGTGACCCACCGGACCCGGGCGCAATCACGAACTTGTAGACCACGAAGGCCAGTACCGCGCCAACCAGTTCGCCGACCAGGTACGGCCAGACGCCGCCCCACTCGCCGGAAACCAGGGCCGGGCCGAACCAGCGGGCCGGGTTCACGGCGCCACCGGTCAGCGGCACCAGGATCAGACCGACGACGCCGAGCGCGAGGCCGATGGCGAGCGGAGCCCAGTCCTTGGCGGCACGCACGCCGAGGGCCACGGCCAGCACGGTGAGGACCAGCAGGAACGTACCGAGGCACTCGACCACGGCACCAGCGAAGTTACCGCCGAGCAGCGGGCTGATGGATACGGCGCCGTAGTTGGCGGCACGACCCTCGTCCACCAGCAGACCCTTGGTCAGCAGGGCGCCGAGGACGCCGCCCGAGAGCTGGGCCAGGATGTAGATCACCGCGTCTACCGGGGCGATCTTCTTCATCAGGGCCGCGCCGACGGTGATCGCCGGATTGAAGTGGCCACCACTGGCTCCGCCGAAGGTGAAGATCAGCGCCGTGAGGATGAAGGCGTAGGTCAGACCGACGACCGCGAAGTCAGAACCGAATGAGGCGTTGTCGCCCACGGCAATGAAAAGCACGCCGACCAGTGTGATTCCGAACACAAGGAAAAACGTTCCGAGCAATTCGGCGATGTATGCGGCGAGACCGCGATCTTGCATGAAGTCAAACCTCCCGTGGCTTGTATCGATTGCGCCCCACCGGAAACGGCGAGCCGGGCCAGTCTAACCAGAGCCTGCCGCCGACCGGGATGAAACGCAATACGGGGTCGCTTTTGTGGGCCTAGAAATATACGCCGCGGGCCGCGGGAATCCTGCCGTCAGGCGAGCAAGCGCTCGGCCAGGCCGGGCAGTTCGCGGGCCATCCGCGAGCGCGGGACGACCAGATCGAGGCCAGCTTCCCGGCCCCGGTCGCGTGTTTCCACGTCGACATGCGAGTAAAAGCCGATCGCCGGGGCGGGCAGCGCGGCGACCTGGCCGGGATCGACCGCTTCGAGGTCGCAGACCACCAGCTCGTGGTCGAAACCGTCGGCCGCGGGGACCGAGGGCACGACCTGCACCTGGTGGCCGGCGGCGCTCAGCATCGCGCTGACCTTGCTCGACAGCATCAGGTCGGGGACGACAGCCAATACGCGAGCCATCGGGCTTCAGATCGAGCGGCGCTGGCGGAATTCCTCGCGCACGCTTTCCGGGCGTCCCCACATCTGGACCACCTCGGAGCGGCCTTCACGGACCTCGCGCAGGACCAGTTCCCCGCTGACGCCCTCCCCGTCGAGGCGTCCGAGCACGCCGAGCACGGTCTGCGGCGCAGCCGCCTTGCCGAAACTATGGGCGACCGGGATCCGCCAATGCCACTCGGCCTTCGAGTACGGCTGGGCGTTGATCATGCTGAGATGGACCGAGGCATCGATGTACCGGTCCTCGTCGTCGATCCGCAGGTCGAACTCGAGGTCCGTCCAGTCGGGCGGCAGCGAATCGAGCACTTCCTGAAAGTCCTGTGCGAGAGCCATCGAAGCGAAGCCTAGCGCGGCACGGTTCCGGCGGCGGATGGCCCGTCGTAGAATCGGTCCATGTCCCCAGTCACCGAACCAGATCTTGACGCCGAGTACCGGCAGCTCCGCGAGGAATGCGGCCTGGTCGAACGGCCCGACCGGGCCTGGATGGACGTGACCGGCCCGGATGCGGCCGAGTATCTGCAGAGCCAGGTCACCAACGAAACCGAGGAACTGGCGACCGGTTCCGGCGTCTATGCGGCACTGCTCGACCGCAAGGGCCACCTTCAGGCGGACATGAGGATCCTGCGACTGGCCGAGGACCGGTTCCTGGTCGATGCCGAGCAGGTGGCCGGTCCGGCGCTGCTGAAGCACCTGACCATGTACAAGATCGGCCGCAAGGTGGATGTCACGGCGACTGAGCGGGCGCTTTTCAGCCTGGTCGGCCCGGGCAGCTTCGAGGTCACCGGCCTCGCCCCCGGCAACGAAGGCGACTTCTCCGAGGCGACGATCGCCGGCGCCGACTGCCTGGTCGTGGCCACCGCATTCGGCCTCGACGTGATCTGCGCACCGGACGACGGCGGCGCGGTCCGCGCCCAGCTCGTCGCCGACCGCGCGATCCCGGTCTCGGCGGCCGCGGCCGAGTTGGTACGGGTCGAGCGGGGCCGGCCGCGTTTCGGGGTCGACATGACCGGGGCGAACATGCCGGCCGAGGCCGGCATAGTGGAGCGGGCGATCAGCTTCACCAAAGGCTGTTACATCGGCCAGGAACCAGTCGCGAGACTCCACTACAAAGGCCGGCCGAACCGGCACCTGCGCGGTCTGAGGCTGGCAGGGCCGGCCGCGACCGGCGACAAGGTGCGGCTGGGCGAGCGGGAACTGGGCGCGGTCGGGACCGTCGTCCTCTCCCCCGCGACCGGCCGGATCGGCCTCGCGATCTTGCGCAAGGAGGCCGAGCCCGGAACCACGGTCGCGGTCGAAACCGAGAACGGGGAGATCGAGGCCGAAGTGGTCGAACTGCCCTTCGTCGAAGGGCCGGAGGCGTGAGCGAGGTCCGCCGCCAGGGGCTGGGCGGCGGCCAGCTCGGGGCCGACAGCCCGCTCTTCGGCGGCACCGGCGCACCGGCCAACGGTGACGGCAAGCCATCCAGGCCGGGGCGTGGCCCCGACGAAGAGCCGGTTTGGGATCCCCGGGCGGACGATTTCGCCGAAAACCGGGAGGTCGCGGCAGCCGAGGCGCACCAGGCGGCCGAGGAGCTGCTGAGCCTGGCCGAGCTCCGGGATCTGCTGCCCGCCGCCGAACCAGACCGGGCGCTCGACGACTGGGGCCGGTCGGAGACCGTCGTCTCGCTGATGGAGCCAATCCTCAACTTCTATTACCGCTACTGGTTCCGGGTCGAGGTCGAGGGGATCGAGAACGTTCCCGCCGAAGACGGCGCCCTGATCGTCGCCAACCATTCCGGCGCCTTGCCACCGGACGCGCCGATGATCATGCAGGCGATCCGCAACGAGCACCCGGCCCCGCGGCCGCTCTACATGCTCGGTGAGCACTGGTTCAAGGGCTACCCGGGCGTTTCGATGTTCGTCAACAAGATGGGCCTCGTCCCCGCCCATCGGGAGAACGCACAGCGCCTGCTCCACGACGAAGGCCGGCTCGCCGTCGTCTTCCCCGAAGGCCAGAAGGGAACCCGCAAGCTCTACTGGCAGCGTTACAAGTTGCGCCGTTTCGGCCGTGGCGGCTTCGTGCGGACCGCGATCCGCGCCCAGGTGCCGATCGTTCCCGTGGCCGTGGTCGGGGCCGAGGAAGCGATGCCGATCTTCGCCCACCTGAACCTGCTCAAGAAGCTTTCGGGACTGATCTACTTCCCACTCACCCCCTCCTTCCCCCATTTCGGGCTGGCGGCGCCGCTGCTCTACCTGCCGTCCAGGTTCAAGATCCGGTTCATGGAGCCGATCGACATGGCCGAGTACCCGGTCGAGACGATCGACGACCCGGCTGAGATCCAGATGATCAGTGAACGGATCCGGGCCCGCATCCAGCATCAACTGGACGAGATGCTGGAAGCCCGCGAGTCGGTCTGGACCGGTTGACGCCACGAGGTGGGGTAGATTTCGGGCCGTGAGGGGAACCTGGGTCACAGCCGCCGCCTTGTTGGCAGCATGCGCATCGATCGCCGGTTGCGGCGCGACCACCCATGAGAACGATCCCCGTCCCCCGGTCCCGACCCAGGTCAGCGTCTCGGTCAGCGAAGACCAGATCAACGCCAAGGCAGCGATCGGCCAGGGGGTCGGCGAGCCCGGCGCCCGGCAGCCCTACCTCAACCAGAACCGGAACGCGCCGCAGAATCAGGCCGACCGCAAGGCGCCCGCGGTGGTCAACGTCGCGATCGCCAACCTGACCGGCCGGGCCACCACGCTTCGCATGCAGGGGCCGGTGCACCGTGAGATCGCCCTCACCCCGGGTGGTTCGGGTTCCTTCGACATGGCGCTCCCGACCGGGATCTACCTCTTCAGTTCGCCCGCCAGCAGCGGCACCGCCCGCCTCAACGTCGGCCGGAGCCGAGTCTCCTCCGGCGGCGACGTGCTCCTCCCTTAACACCACCTGCACGTCATCCGGTCTTCGCCGGATGACCACAGAAACCCGCCCGATCACAGAATCCACGGATGGATGATCGGGCTCCGCGATGTGGCCCATCGGAGACCGGATGGCGCGGAGATCATTTACTCTTCCGAGAGTTTCCGGTGCCAGGCCGGAGATCCCCCGATACGAACCTGAGAGGAGCGATGTGTCTGTAGACCTCGCTGAAGTGAGCAAGCTTGACGTGGAGCCGGGAGAGCTCCCCGAGAAGATGGCCGCCTGGGTCATCCGTCCCGAGACCGAAGGAAACGAGCCGCTCAAGGCCTTCCAGCTCGAGGACATCGAAACCCCCGAGCCCGGGGCTTTCGAAGTAGTCGTCCGCGTGATGGCGGCCGGCGTCAACTTCAACAACGTCTGGGCCGGCCTCGCCGAGCCCGTTTCGGTCTTCGGCTACGGCGACCACCCCGAGTACGGCCACCACATCGGTGGTTCCGACGCTTCCGGCATCGTCTGGAAGGTCGGCGAGGGCGTGACCCGCTGGAAGGTCGGCGACGAAGTCGTCGTCCACTGCAACCAGGCCTCTTACGAGGACGTCGAAGTCCACGGGCTCGATCCGATGGCCGCCCCGAGCCAGAAGATCTGGGGTTACGAGACCACCTGGGGCTCTTTCGCCCAGTTCACCAAGGTCCAGGCCCAGCAGCTGCTGCCACGCCCGAAGAACCTTTCCTGGGCGGAAGCCAGCTCCTACGGCCTGACCTACTTCACCGCCTACCGGATGCTGATGGACCAGGCCAAGATCCAGGCCGGGCACAACGTCCTGATCTGGGGCGCGGCCGGTGGCCTCGGCGTCTTCGCCGTCCAGCTCTGCAAGGCGGCCGGCGCCAACGCGATCGGCGTCGTCTCCTCCGACGAGAAGGGCGAGCTGGTCAAGCAGCTCGGTGCGGTCGATTACATCAACCGCAACGAGTTCGCGGGCATGATGCGGACCGGCAACGAGACCAAGGAAGAGGAGAAGGAGCGCTTCAAGGTGTCGCGCGCCTTCGCCAAGCGCTGCAAGGAGATCCTCGGGGATGCCCCCGACGTCGTCTTCGAGCACGTCGGGCAGGCCACCTTCCCGACCTCGGTCTTCGTGGTCAAGCCTTTCGGCAAGGTCGTGATCTGCGGTGCCACCTCGGGCTACACGCTCGATTTCGACGTGCGTTACCTCTGGATGCGCCAGAAGCAGATCATCGGCTCACACTTCGCCAATGCCTACGAGTGCATGAAGGCGAACCAGCTGATGGCCGAAGGCAAGGTCCAGCCGGTGCTCTGGAAGACCATGGACTTCGAGGGCGTGCCCGAGGCGCACCAGATGCTTCACGAGAACCGCCACCTCGGCAAGATCGCCATCCTGGTCGGCGCCGAGACCGAAGACGAAGGCCGCGAAGAGGAAGGTCCGGGCGCGATCCGGGCCGAGGTCGGGGCCTAGACCCAACCACGGGAAGAAGGAAGAGCGATGACTTACATCTCCGAGCTCAGCTGGCATGTGACCCCTTTCCGGTCGCAGCGCTGGATCGACAACTGGGAGCCGGCTGCCCAGCTGGCGACCGAGTACGGTGCCGTCGAGTGGGAGATCTACCGCTCGGACGAGGATCCGCTCCTCTTCCGGCAGGTGACCCGCTGGGAGAAGAAGGCCGACTTCGAAGCCTGGTGGTACTCACCCGAGGTCTCGGAGATCCGCTCGTCAGTCGTCGACCTCTACGACAAGCCCCTCCTCCCCGTCTGGTGCTCCCAGGTCGTCGCTTCCAGCTGATTTCATAAGCAAGTCGGCGAGCTTCGCTCCGCCTCCAAGTTCAACCCGCCGGCCCACAGAGACAAATGATGGATGGGCCGGCTCCGCTTGAAAAGGGCCCCGGGTGACCGGGGCCCTTTTCGTTGCATGAAGGGTGGCCGTGCTCACTGGGTCAGATCAGACTCTCAGCGAGTGGATGCCCGGGCCCGCTAGTACGGGTCTGGTATTGCCACTCTTATGTTGATGAAGGAGCCGATTGCGCCGCGAGCGCCCTGCTTGGATCCGATCGAGAAGCTGGTGTCGCGGCCGATCAGGGAGTTGCCCTGCTCGTCGCGGGCGGCGACGACCTTGTTGCCGTTGACGAAGCCGACCAGCTGGGTGTTGCCCTTGGGGCCGGTGAAGGCCCGCAGGGTGATGCGGTTCGCCTTGTCCGGGCCGTTCACCTTGCGACCGGCCTTGCGGCTGCCGAAGTTGACGACCTGCCCGTTCGGCTGGACCTTGCGCAGGCCGTACCGGCGCGTGTACGGCCAGACCACGAACTGGTAGCGGCTGCCGTCGCTGCTCTGGCGGAGGCTGACGCCGGCGTAGGTCCGCCTCAGCACCTTGGGCGGTGAAGACTTGAAGATCCGGGCGGTCCCACTGACCTGGAGGTTGGAGCCGACCATGGGCACCCGGTAGAAGCATTCCTTGGCCTTTGCGCCGAGCTTGAAGCGGAATGCCTTGGGCGACCCGCCGCGCTCGCAGTTGGCCTGCGGCGCCATCTGGTGGATCTGGGCACGGGAATCGACCGTGGTGAGATCGTTCCGGTAGACGATGAGGGTGTCGGCGGAAGCGCTGGCGGTGAAAGCCATGGCACCGAGTGATGCTGCGGCCAGGACGGCACACAGGAGGGGGTTCTTGATGAGGGAGCGCATGTGAAGAGCCTAAACACAGTAAGTGCCTGAATGGTGCGCCCCGGGAGTCCTGTTCCAAATGCTGCGTGACCGATTCACACTCGGTCGGGGAGGGTCGGAAACGGCGCTCCGGCGGTAGAATCGACCTCATGAGCGACCACCGTCTGCCCGAACGCGACCGCCCCTGGGTGATGCGCACCTACGCGGGCCACTCCGATGCCCGCCGTTCGAACGAGCTTTACCGGAGCAACCTGGCCAAGGGCCAGACCGGCCTTTCGATCGCCTTCGACCTGCCCACACAGACCGGCTATGACCCCGATCACGTGCTCTCTCGTGGCGAGGTCGGCAAGGTCGGTGTCTCGGTCGCCCACCTGGGAGACATGAACACCCTGTTGGACCAGATCCCGCTGGACAACATGAACACCTCGATGACGATCAATGCGGTCGCCGCCTGGATGCTCGGCCTCTACGTCGCTGCGGCCGAAAACACGGGGGTCGACCGGTCGCAGCTCAAGGGCACCACCCAGAACGACATCATCAAGGAGTACCTCTCCCGCGGCACCTACGCCTTCCCGCCGGAGCCCTCGATGCGGTTGATCGCGGACATGGTGGCCTTCACCGTCAACGAGATCCCGAGCTGGAACCCGATCAACATCTGCAGCTACCACCTGCAGGAGGCCGGCGCGACCCCGATCCAGGAGATCGCCTACTCGGTCTCGACCGCGATTGCGGTGTTGGATGAGGTCAAGGCCCGCGGCCAAGTCGCCGACGAGGACTTCCCCAAGGTCTTCGGCCGCATCTCCTACTTCGTCAACGCCGGAGTCCGTTTCATCGAGGAGATCGCCAAGCTGAAGGCGATGGGCCGGCTCTGGAACGAGATCGGTCGCGAGCGCTACGGCGTCACCGACGAGAAGATGCTGCGCTTCCGCTATGGCGTCCAGGTCAACTCGCTCGGCCTGACCGAGGCCCAGCCGGAAAACAACGTCCAGCGGATCGTGGTCGAGGCGTTGGCCGTGACCCTCGCCCGCGACGCCCGGGCCCGGGCCCTACAGCTTCCGGCCTGGAACGAGGCGATGGGGCTCCCCCGCCCTTGGGACCAGCAGTGGAGCCTCCGCATCCAGCAGGTGCTGGCCTTCGAGACCGACATGCTCGAGTACCCGGACATCTTCGAGGGCTCGATCGTGATGGAGGGCCTGGTCGAGGAGTTCATGGACGGCGCCCGCAAGGAGATGGACGTAGTCGCCGAGAAGGGTGGCGCGGTCGAGGCGGTTCCGTACATGAAGGCCCGCCTGGTCGAGTCGCAGCGCGAGCGTTTCTCCCGGATCGAGAACGGCGAGCAGACCGTGGTCGGCCTCAACAAGTACACCTCGACCGAGGACTCGCCGCTGACCGCGAGCGCCGACGGCGGCATCATGAAACCGGACCCGCAAGTCGAGAAGGAACGGATCGAGGCGCTCGAAGAGTGGCGCTCCGAACGCGACCAGAACGCAGTCGATGCCGCCCTGGCCGAGGTCGCCCGGGTGGCCGGGACCGACGACGAGAACATCATGCCGGCGACGATCGCGGCCGCCAAGGCCGGGGCGACCACCGGCGAGTGGGCGGCCACCCTGCGCGAGGTATTCGGCGCCTACCGCGGCCCGACCGGGGTCGGTGGCGCCGCTCCGGCAGGCGATCGCGAAACCCTGAACGAGGCCCGCCGAAAGGTGAACGAGGTTTCCGAGCAGATCGGGCACCGAGTCCGGCTGCTGGTCGGCAAACCCGGTCTCGACGGCCACTCGAACGGTTCCGAGCAGATCGCGCTGCGGGCGCGAGACGTCGGCATGGAAGTCGTCTACCAGGGGATCCGCCTCACCCCCGAGCAGATCGTCGAATCGGCGATCCAGGAGGACGTCGACCTGGTTGGCCTTTCGATCCTCTCCGGATCCCATCTCGAGCTGGTCCCGGAAGTGGTTCGAATGCTCAAAGAAGAAGGCGTCGACGTGCCGGTCGTCGCCGGCGGGATCATCCCGCCGGAGGACGCGGCCCGGCTCAAGGAAGCCGGCGTCGCCGGGGTCTTCACCCCGAAGGACTTCGACATGAACGAGATCATGGGCGAGTTCGTCGACCTTGTCGCGGACAACCACAAGCGGGCGGAACCCGCCACCGCCTGAACGTCGGAGGCAGAACCCTTGACGACCGGAAGCCGTGGGTGATCAGCTCCATCTGCTGACCCACGGCATCCCGGGCGTCATTGCCGGGATCATGCTGGCCCTGACCGTGGTCGGGGCCGGCGGCTCGATCTGGGGCATCAGGCGCGGGTTCGACGGAGGTGAGCGGATCCTGCGGATCACCGCGGCGATCCTCAGCCTGGTCGGGATCGGGATCGCCGGCTATGTGGTGGTGACGGTCGAGATCATGAATCAGATCCCGCAGTGCGTCGGTGGCGGTGGGGGCTGCGCGGCGGTCGAGCACAGCACCTACTCGAGAATCGCCGGGGTGCACGTCTCGATCTTCGGCCTGATCGGCTACGCGCTGTTGCTGGTGACGTCGCTGCTGAACGGTGACCGGGCCCGGGTCTGTGCCTTCTTCCTCGCCCTGCTCGGCTTTGGCTTCAGCCTCTACCTCACCTATCTCGAGTTGTGGGAGATCCTTGCGATCTGCCAGTGGTGCGTTTCCTCGGCGATCACCATGACCATGATCTTCGTGGTCAACACCAGTCGCCTGATCGTCTTTTTCGGGACCGACGACCCGGAAGGCGAATCCGAGCCCGCCGATGAACCCGCTCCCTTGGACGACCCTGGCGCCCCGGCTGTGTAGGCTCGCTGCCCCATGCTCGATGACCAGCGGCTCATAATCAGCAGGAACATCCCGATCGAGATCGGGGCGCTCTTCATCGTCGTTGCCCTGATCGCCGCCGGCTTCGCGATCTGGGGATACCGCACCGGCGGTGCCCGTGGCGAACGGATCCTCCGCCTCACGGCCGGCGTCCTGTCCGGCCTCGGCCTCATCGTCGCCGGCTACATCGCCTACAAGACGCAGATCGCCGAGGGAACCTTCCAGTGCGTCGGCGGAGGTGGCGGCTGCGAACTCGTGGAGAAGAGCAAGTACGCCAATTTCCTCGGCGTCCACATGTCGATCTGGGGACTGATCGGCTACCTGACCATCCTCGGGGCCACGATCTGGAAGGGCGACAACGCCCGCCTGGCCGCCTTCGGGCTCTCGCTTTTCGGGTTCGCCGTGAGCCTCGTCCTGCGTTATCTGGAGCTTTGGCAGATCCACGCGGCATGCCAGTGGTGCTGGGCCAGCGCGGTGCTGATGACCATGCTCCTGGTGGTCAACGGATGTCGCCTGGTCGGCTACTACGGAATCGACGATTCCGATGATGGTTCGGTACTCGCCGACGAAGCCGAACCAAATCCGGCCGCTTAGTAGGATCCACGGCCCATGGCCACCAAATCGCAGCAGAAGAGAAAAGAACTCCGCGAGAAGCGCCTCGCGGCTGAAGCCAAGGCGCAGAGCTCAGACAAGCGTCAGAACCTTGCCAAGATCCTCGGCATCGCGGCCTTCCTGGTCGTGGTCGGCCTGGTCGTGGCGATCGTCGCGATCAGCTCCGGTGGCGGCGGGGACAAAAGCCCGGGTTCAGGCGACATCGACAAGCTGCTATCCGGCATCCCTCAGAACGGGACCGTGCTCGGCAACCCCGACAACAAGGTGACCGTTTACGAGTTCGGTGACCTGCAGTGCCCGATCTGCGAGCAGTACTCGGAAGTGGCCACCCCGGACATCATCAAGGAGATCGTCCGCAAGGACAAGGCCAAGTGGAACCTCAAGCAGTGGGCGATCCTGGGCGAGGACTCCACCTTCGCCGCCAAGGCTGCCCTGGCCGCGGCCGAACAGAATCGCTACTGGCAGTTCGTCGAGAACTTCTACGCCAACCAGCAACTCGAGAACTCCGGCTACGTGACCGACGACTTCCTGACCGACATCGCCAAGAAGGCGGGCGTCCCCGACATCGACAAGTGGAACACCGACCGCGAGTCCCAGAAGGTCGCCAACCAGGTCGTGCAGACCGACAACCAGGCCACCGGCCTCGGCTTCTCCGGCACCCCGTCCTTCGGGGTCCAGGTCGGCAACGGCGACATCGAACCGGTCCAGACGACCAGTCCCGACAACGCCACCGACGAGATCATGAAGGCGATCGACAAAGCCCAGTCCGGAAGCTAGCCCGCATCAGGAGCGAGATACGGCGCCGAGTCCCCCGAGGCGCAAAGATATGAGCATGGAGTCGCGCATTTCCTCATGGCTCAGGTGCTACCGCTGCTGGTCCCGGAACCTGGAAGTCCAGGTCCACTACGACGCGATCCGGCCGATCGATCCCGAGACCGGGATCCCGACCGAGGGCGACGACGAGATCCAGGAGTCGGTGGTCCAGTGCCTCGACTGCATGCATGACCAGCCGCACCTGACCTTCGAGCGGGACCGCGTGGTGCCGGTCGAAGACCGGTGGGAGCGGATGGTCGCCGGCACCCCTTGGGTCGCCTCCTGCACGGTCACCGTGGACGCCGACCAGGTCGAGGCCTGCGCCGGCCCGGAAGCCGTCGAGTCACTCACCTACGGCGCCTTCGGTGACGCCGGCACCCGCGAGTTCTTCACCCACGTCCGCTTCCACAAGCACCACGACGATGAGATCTCGGTCCACCTCCTGGTCGAGCTCTACGCCCGCAACCCCGAGGAAGCCAGCGAGGTGCTGAACAACGCCGCCCGCGGCGCGATCGAGATCACCTCCCTGGCCGAGGAGTCACGCCCCCCCGCCCACGCTCAGGGCGATACGCACTGACGGTTTGTTCGGGCTTGGTTCGATTTGCAGGTGCTATAGCCGAGTGAATCGAACCAAGCGCGCGTTTCACCCCGCGTCTTTGGGCTTGGACTCGCTTTCGGGAGCTTTTTCGGAGCCCGCGGTTTTGTCGCGGTCGATCACTTCTTCCTTGGCCTGTTTGGCCTTTTCGGCGAGTGAGCCGTCTCCGGCCAGGATCTCGCGTAGTTCCTTGGCGTCGCGTTTGAGGTTCTCGGGCTCGGCCCGGTCTCCCAGCTTGTCCTCGGCCTGTTTCTTGAGCTGCCCGACCTGCTGACCGAGCTTCTTGAAGTCCATGGCACCACCCTAGCCCAGTCGCCAGCCGGTCCGTTCGGCCCTGCGTCCGTCTGAACTAATCGTTAGTGTCGTGTTAACGAATCATTGGCATTGTATGCACTTGACGTTTTACGAAAGGGAGTACCGATGAAGCGGAAAGCAGCAGGCACGATCGTCGCGTCCATCCTCCTGTTCTGTCTGACGGCGGCGCCGGGCATGGCCGGAGCCAAGCTCCCGCGGTTGTACAGCGGCGCGGGGTTCGAGGTGAAACCATCCAACATCACCGATTTCGCGATGTCCAGCGCCACTGATCCCCAGGTGGAACTCGTGCTCGGTGGACCGGAAGGGACCAGACACGACCCGGGCGCGATCGAGTGGAAGAAATGGACCGCGGACAAGGCGGTCGGGATCGGCACCGGATGGACGTGGGGTTGCCCCAAGAACTGCGGCATGAAGGCTCCGTGGCTCGGAGGCAAGGTGCGGATCACGGCGTTCCGAGCCGCCAAGGACAAGATCGCGCTACGGCAGAACCGCTTCTCCCGGGTCAGGGTCTTCCAACCCGACGCCTGGCGCAAGCCTGGAACCAACAGCAAGGACTATTACCGGATGACCATGGTCTACACGGGGGTCAACCGGCCCGGATCCGGCTGGTACCCCATCTCGGTCCACTATCCGAGCGACCTCGAGCCCACCGGCCACGCCCCCGCGAAGTAAAACCTCACCAACCGGCCGACCGGTCGGTGCAATGGAAAGGGCCGCCCGAGGGCGGCCCTTTCCGACTGCAGACGTTTCTCAGTCGACGTCGTTGGTCTCGTTGACGTTGACGGCGCTCTTCTTCGGGATCAGCGCGGTGCGCTTGAAGTCGGCGACCAGCAGGCCGTCCTGGTTGTAGACCCGGGTGTGGACCTTGACGATGCCGCGGTCGGGCTTCGACTTGGATTCGCGAACCTCCAGAACCTCGGACTCGCAGAACAGCGTGTCCCCGTGGAAGACCGGGTTCGGGTGGTTGAGCTCATCGGTGGCGAGGTTGGCAATCGCCTTGCCGGTGAAGTCGGAGACGGTCATGCCGACGGCCAGCGAGTAGACCAGCGGGCCGACGACCACGTTCTTGCCCTGCTGCGACGCCTTGGCGTGGACGTCGTTGATGTGCAGCGGGTGATGGTTCATGGTCAGCAGGCAGAACAGGTGGTCGTCCGCTTCCGTGACCGTCTTAGCCGGCATGTGCTTGTAGACCGCGCCGACCTCGAACTCCTCGAGGTAACGGCCGTACTGGTGCGAACCCGACGCTTCGCGTTCGGCGGCGTCGGTGGTGAAATCGCTGTTTTCTTCGCTCATGTTGCTGGTGGTTTCCTTTGTTTGGGACTTCGGTGGACCGGCTCCGGGGAGCCGGTTAGTGGACTTTCTTCAGCTTGGCGCGCTGTTCATGCGCTTCGATGACGCGGATGACCAGCTTGGCCACATTCGAATCTCCCTCGAACCGGATGTGGCCGGTTTCGGCGGCACGACGGTAGGAACCGATCGTGCTCTTGTCGTCTGCCAGCTGATTGAACTGGGCCCGGTCGATCTCGACCCGGCAGCGTTCGTCCTCTCCTCTTCCCTTGCTCACCTTCGGCCCGGGCAACTCGACCCGGTACGTCTGCATGTCACCTTTCGCACGGAGGTCGAGGCCGAAGACCAGCTTCAGCTTTTTCAGGGCCGGCACCTCCTCTTGGAGGTGGGTGACGGCTGACTCGATCATCTGCGCTGTGGATGCCATGGCAAGAGTGTTTACACGGAAAGGGCCCCGACGGCAAGCCAGGGCCCTTTCGGCTCGATGCTCAGATCTTGTGGCGCTGGAGCAGCTTCTTGCCGATCACCATGCGCTGGATCTCCGAGGTGCCCTCGCCGATCAGCAGCAGCGGCGCGTCACGGTAGAGGCGCTCGATCTCGTACTCCTTCGAGTAGCCGTAGCCACCGTGGATGCGGAAGCACTCCTCGACGCATTCCTTGCCGGTCTCGGAGGCGATCAGCTTGGCCATGCCGGCTTCGAGGTCGGAGCGGATGCCGGCGTCCTTCATGTTGGCCGCCTTGCGGGTGACCAGACGGGCCGCCTCGAGCTTGGTGGCCATGTCGGCCAGCTTGAACTGGATCGCCTGATGGTTGGCGATCGGCTTGCCGAAGGTCTTGCGCTCCTGGCTGTACTGGAGGGCGAGCTCGAGGGCGCGCTGGGCGATACCGACGCCGCGGGCGGCTACGTTCACGCGGCCGACCTCGAGGGCATCCATCATCTGCGGGAAGCCCTTGTTCAGGCCGGCTTCCTCGCCACCGAGAATGTTCTCGGCCGGGCAGCGGTAGCCGTTGTAGACCAGCTCGGTGGACTCGACGCCCTTGTAGCCCATCTTCTTGATCTTCGGCGGCACGTTGAGGCCGGCGTACTCGCCGGTGTTCTCCTCGACCCACGGCTCCTTCTCGGTGATGAAGCAGGTCATGCCCTTGTGGGCCTTCTCGGCCTGGGGGTCGGTCTTGGCGAGCAGGAAGACGAGGCTCGAGCCGAGGCCGTTGGTGACCCACATCTTCTGGCCGTCGATCACGTAGGCGTCGCCGTCCTTCTTGGCGCCGGTCTTGATGCCCTGGACGTCGGAGCCGACTTCCGGCTCGGAGAGCGAGAAGGCGGCGCGCATCTCGCCGGTCGCCATCTTCGGCAGGTACTTGGCCTTCTGCTCCTCGCTGCCGAACTGCTGCAGCAGGTAGACGCCGATGAAGTGGGTGTTGACCACGCCGGAGATCGAGATCCAGCCGCGCGAGAGCTCTTCGACGATCAGCTCGTAGGTCGAGAGATCGAGACCCATGCCGCCGTACTCCTCGGCGATGGTGACCCCGAAGAGACCCAGTTCCTTCATCTGTTCGACGATCGGCTCCGGGAACGAATCCTCGTGGTCGTAGTGCTCGGCGTTGGGGATGATCTGCTCATCGACGAACTGATGGACCATCTCGATGATGGCCTTCTGGTCCTCGGTGATCTCCTGGTAGCTGGACATGGCTCCTCTTGGGGTTTAGTGGCGCAGGCTGAGTTGAAGCGCGCTACGAGCGCGGAAAAAGGCCCGCGCGGAGCGCGGGCGAAAGGATGCCAAGAATATCGGGATTCCGCCTTTGAAAGCGGTCTGCTCCCCAATCAGGATACGCTCCCCGGTGGCGCTGATACCGCTTTTCGCGCCAGATTCACTTCTCTCAACAACCCTCAAGGAGCATCTTGCGCAACCCCAGGAACTTCTTCAAGCCCAAGGCGATTGGCGCCCCCGACCCGATCACCGAGGTGCCCTTTGGCCCCTCCCGGATGATCCATTTCTTCGATCCCTCGAACGAGAAGATGGCGGCGAAGGTGCCGGACATGGCCAAACAGGCAGACATCGTGCTCGGCAACCTCGAGGACGCGGTCCCGGTCGACGCCAAGCTTGCCGCCCGTGAAGGCCTGCTCAAGGTCGCCAAAGAGGCCGACCTCGGTGAAACCCCGCTCTGGACCCGGGTCAACTCGCTCGAAAGCCCGTGGGTGCTCGACGACCTGACCTCGCTGGTGACCGAGGTCGGGAACAAGATCGACGTGGTCATGATCCCCAAGGTCGAGGGGCCGTGGGACATCCACTACGTCGATCAGCTGTTGGCCCAGCTCGAGGCCAAGGGCAACGTGACCAGGCCGATCCTGATCCACGCGATCCTCGAGACCGCCCAGGGCGTGACCAACGTCGAAGACATCGCCGCCGCCAGCCCGCGCATGCAGGGCATGAGCTTCGGCCCGGCCGACCTCGCCGCCTCACGCCGCATGAAGACCACCCGGGTCGGCGGCGGCCACCCCGGCTACCGCTCGATGGAGGATCCGGACCCGGAGAACCCGGACGCCCCCCGGGTCAGCGCCCAGCAGGACCCGTGGCACTACTCGATCGCCCGCATGGTCGATGCCTGCACGGCCAACGACATCCTGCCCTTCTACGGCCCCTTCGGCGACATCAAGGACCTCGAGGGCTGCGAGGCCATGTTCCGCTCGACCTTCCTGCTCGGCTGCGTCGGCGCCTGGTCGCTCCACCCGGCCCAGATCGCGGTCGCCAAGAAGGTCTTCTCACCGCCGGTCGACGAGGTCATCTTCGCCAAGAAGGTAATCGAGGCGATCCCGGACGGCCGTGGCGTCCACATGATCGACGGCAAGATGCAGGACGACGCCACCTGGAAGCAGTGCAAGGTGATGGTCGGCCTGGCCGAGATGCTGGCCGAGAAGGACCCGGAACTCAAGGAGCAGTACGGGTTCTGATGACGTGGCTCTGCCCCGCTCCCGTGTCGACGGAGCGGGGCAGACCGGTTCGTCTTACTTCTTCACCTCGACCTTGAAGGTCTTCTCCCCCACCAGGCGCCCCGTGTTCCCGAACGCCTCCACGTGCACGTCGTGAAGGCCGGGCGCTAGCTTCCAACTGGGCGGGCAAAGCTCGGTCAGGTGCTTGTCCATGGTGCAGAAGAGCTGGCGGACTCTGGGCTTCACGTCGAGTTCCAGCCGAACCGTCGCGGTCGGGGCTCCATTGGCTCGGACCACCCGTTTGCCGCGAGCGACGATCTGCGGGACAACCGGATTCACGGCCTCCGTGGCGAAGCGGATCACTCGCCTGGTCACACCCCGATCGTTCCCAGCGTTTCCGAGGAGCGCACCAATGCCGTCCCGATGCGAGAGCGGCACCACGCGCCAGACCACGAGCAATCTCTGCTCCAGCTTGACCGCCATCCGGAACGCGTCCAGCTGGCGGTCGTAGGCCTTGGCCGACTCCACGAAGTAGATCGGCGGGTCGGTGGGATCGGCGTAGCGGACCGGCGATGCGGCTGACCACCGCGGTTTGCGCTTCTCCTCCGCCGGGGTGCCGAAAGCGTTGAACATCATCCTCTGAAAACCAGCATTGCGCCGACGATATTTCGAGGTCATCATCCGAGGCACGTTGAACCCGACCGCATCGATCGAGATCACCCCCTTTATCTGACCGGCCGACACACCTTGTGCCTGGAGAAAGCCGGACCGGGTCGCCAGCAGCGCCGCGATCTGGGCACCCGCCGATTCGCCGCCGAGCAGGATCCGACCCGGGTCCCCTCCGAAGCGCTCGATGTGGCGGTTGACCCAACCTACGGCCTGGGCCACGTCCAGGTGAGCGGCCGGAAAGCGGACCCGGTTTCTAGATAGGTATTCCGGACCCTTCAGGTCGGGTGAAAGCCGGTAGTTGGCCGAGACCACGACAAAGCCGGCGTCGACGAATGCCTTGGCCTTGCCGGGCATCGTCGAGTTGGCCTTGTCACCCTTGAACCAGCCACCCCCGTGAATCCAAACCACGACGGGCCTGGGTTCCGCCGCCTTCTCGTTCGGCACGTAGACATCTAGCCGGGACGTCGCGGGCCGCCCGCTTGCCGGGCCATAGGCGATGTCGGACTTGATCCTGTACGGCCCGGATGCCCCCGCCTGTGCGGCAGAGAGGGCGAACACGGCAAAGAACACCCCCAACACGAGCGTGGCCACGTAGTGCCTGCGGTGGTTCACGATTATCTGCCTCCCTACATCTGTCGTTGCCTGGTTTATCACGGTCCTCATGATTTGCTCACATAACACTAACGTAATTAAGCAATTCGGGTGCAGCAGCGTCACCTCAAGTCGTGACCACCCCTCCCGCTCGAAGCAGGCAATGGTCGGGGGAACTCCGTTTAGCGTCGAGGCCGACGGGCGATGATGCGGAAGGTCGCCTTCCGCGCCTCGCCCGGCCGGCCGCTCGGGTAGAGCGGCCTGACCCGGAAACTGTGTTTGCCGACCCTGAGCCGGTAGGCCTTCGGGCTGTGGCACTTCGAGAACTTGTGGCCGTCGATGCGGCACTGGAAGCCGCTGGCGCGGCCGGTGCCCGTGAACTTGAAGACGACCTTGCGCTTCACCTTGACGTGCTTGCCTCGCCGGTGGTGCCGCAGCCGGACGACGACCTTCTTGGGCGGGCGCTTGGTGATCTTCACCCCGGCCGGTTGCGCCGACCCGACCAGGCCCTGCATGAACTGGCTGACCCGGCTGGTTTCGGCCGAACTGTCGTCGGCGGCACCGAGCTCGGTGTTGATGCCCTCGTGGTCATAGGGCACGCCGACGACTGAATCCTGAGGATCTTGGCCCAGCCGGTCGGCCATCCCGCTGTTCGACGCAACCCGGGCCGGACGGCCGGCCTGGGTGACGAAAAGGAAAGGCGGGTCGGAAGGATCGGCCGAAAGCAGCGGGGACTGGGAATCCCAGACCGGGTTGGCTGCTTCCTCGTCCGGGGTGCCGAAGATCTGCCAGAAGGAGATCCGCCGCGAGAGGCTGGCGGTCGAGGTGGCGGGATCGGCCTCGGAGCGGACGTCGAAAGTGTCCGAGTCGAGCGAGACCACGCCCAATACCTGCTTCGGCGACACCCCTCTCGCCTTGATCCAGGCCGGGTTGGTTCCGGCCAGGTTGACCATCTGACCGCCCGAGGAGTGACCGATCAGGATCAGCCGATCCGGATCGCCTCCGTAGGAGCTGACGTTGCCGGAGAGCCAGCCGATCGCCTCTGCCACGTCGGCGATGTGATCGGGCGCCCGCACCCGGTCGGCTCCGAAGGCGTTGCTCAGGTCACGGTCGCTGATGTCGGGCGAAAGCCGGTAGTTGAGGCTGGCGAAGACGTAGCCCAAGCCGTTGAAAAGGCGGACCTTGTCGGGCATCCGATTCGATTTGTCGCCTTTCATCAGGCTCCCACCGTGCACGTAGACGACGACCGGCTTCAGCCGCTCGTCCCGGTCGTCCCTCGCCGGGAGGTAGAGGTCGAGACTGTTCGAACTGGCCTGGGGTGGGCCGATCTCGTCCTGGTTGTAGTTCAGGTCGTGCACCGAGCGGGCCGGCTCAGCGGCGCCGGCAGGGGCGGCAGAGATCGTGGCCACCGCCCCCAGGACGATGACGAGGACCAGGCCGATCCGGTCTGTGGCGCGACGAGCCATACCCCCTCAACCCTACGGACCCTCGCGGGTAGCGGATTCAGCCGGGAAACGGATTCTGCAGGCGGGCGTCGAGCCAGTTGGTCAAACGGACCGCGTAGGTGGCACTCATGTGACCCCGATCGCGGTACTTGAGCACATTTCCTTCGACCGCACGGCATTTCCGGCCCGGGCAGACCTTGGGCAGCGGGTCGATGACCTGAACCGCCTTGAACCGTTTTGCGGCGGCGAAGTCATAGGCCTCGGCAAGCGGGCGTCGGGCGGGGAAAGAGCAGCGGCCCGGATGGTTGACGTTCTCGGAAACGCAGACCGGGGGCACGAAATCCCGTGACATCGGCAGATCCCGCATCACGGTGACTTCCGCCCCGGCGCGGCGCAGGCGGAGCAGCCCCCGGTACATGCCCCGTCGGAAGACCGGTTCGCTGGCCGTCCGGCTGAGCGGTTTGCCGTCCCGCCGGACGAAGGTGTTGGACGCCGTGTTACTGGCGACGAAGACCAGGGTCGACCGCTCGGCCTCGATCCGCCTCAGCGCGTGCTGCCGCCAGCGGTTGCAGACCGGATCCGAATCCACGATCGCCGCCGTGCAGTTCTTGCGCAGGAGCATGGTCAACTCCCAGCCACGCCGCTCGGCGACCTTGATCAAGGCCGGGGTCCACTGCAGCGCATGTGAATCACCGAACACCGCCACCTTCTTCTCCGAGCCGACCACCCCGTAGTGGCAGGGTGGCGAGGTGACGTCGCTGGTGTAGATCAGGCACCCGTCGCGAAAAACCGGACCCCGGTCCTTCTTGACCGCGTCGAATGAGGGTATGTAGGTCCGAGCCGTGGCGATACCCGCAAATCCGACGGTGAGAAGCGCAAAGGCGATCACCGCCGTAGCCAGCACAGCTGGCAAGGGACGCCTCAACCGGTCACCCGGATCTTTACGAGGCTGGTGCCGCTTGCCCGACCGGTGTTCCCGTACGCGTTGACCCGCAGCTTGTGAAGCCCGGGCTTGAGCTTCCAGGCCCGCGGACAGAACGTTTCCCGGCGACCGTCGAGCCGACAGGTCAGCTGGCGCGCAGCCGGCTGGGAACTGATCCGCAAACGTACCGTGCCGAGCTTGGCCGGGCCCGTCGCGCGGACGACCCGCTGCCCACGGACCACGAGCTGGTAGCGGACCGGGTTGATCGCAGCCCGGGCGAAACGCATCAGCGGCTTGGTGACCCCCATGTCCCCGTCCGGGTTGCCGAGCAGCGGCACGACGCCGGCGTGCTCGGTGTTCACGCGGTGGTTGACCAGCCCGAGGCGCTGGCCGAGCAGCTTCGACATCTTCTGCGCGTCAACCCAACGATCCGGCGCCGTGGTCGGGACGACGAAGAAGATCGGCGGATCGCTGCGATCGGCGAAGTTGATCGGCGATGCCACCCGCCAGTGTGGGTTCTGCCGCTCCTCGGCCGGGGTCCCGAAGGCGTTGAACATCATCTTCTGGAAGCCCGCGTTGATCCGCCGGTAGGCCTTGGTCATCATCCGCGGGACGTCGAACCCGACCGCGTCGAGCGAGAAGATGCCCTTGATCTGCCTGGTCGACATGCCCTGAGCCTTGAGGTAGGCCGGCCGGGTCGCCAGCAAGCTCGAGATCTGGCCGCCAGCCGAATCGCCGCCGATCAGCATGCGGTTCGGATTGCCACCGTACTTGGCGATGTGCTTGTTCACCCAGCCGAGGGCGCGGGCGGCGTCGAGGTAGTGGGTCGGGAAGCGAAGCCGCTTCTTCGAGAGTGCCAACGGACCGGCCAGATCCGACGAAAGGCGGTAGTTGACCGAGACGAACACGTAGCCGGCGTCGACCAGGGTCCTCGCCTTGTAAGGCATGGTCGAGCTGACCTTGTCGCCGGTGAACCAGCCGCCGCCGTGGATCCAGACGAATACGGGGCGCGGTTTCGTCGAATCCGCGTTCGGCACGTACACGTCCAGCAGGTTCGAACCCTTCTGGGCGTTGGCCGGGCCGTAGGCAAGGTCGGAGGTCACCGTGTACGGCTCGGCAGCCTTGCCTGATTGGGTGTCAACCGACCAGAGTATTGCCGCAATGGCGACGAATACGAGCAGCACCAAGCCGCCGAAACTCATTTTCCGCGCGATAGTCATCTGAGACATATAACAACCTTTTGCCCCCCGAGATGCGCCCGGCCGGGCCGGACGGCCGGATCAGGCGATCGCCGGCGCCTCCGGCAGCCGCTCGATCGCCGCGTCCAGTTCGGACTGGTCGAGCTCGAGGTCGGTGAGCTCGCCGGCCAGGTACGCCTGGTAGGCGGACATGTCGAAGTGACCGTGGCCGGAAAGCCCGAGCAGGATGGTCCGCTCCTCCCCGGCCTGCTTCGCCGCTTCGGCTTCTTCGATCACCGCGCGGATCGCGTGGGCCGGCTCCGGGCCCGGGATGATCCCCTCGGTGCGGGCAAAGAGCAGCGCCGCCTCGAAGGCCGCTCCCTGCGGCACCGCGGTGGCCTCGACCAGGCCTTCATGGACGAAGGCGCAGAGGCTGGGGGCATCACCGTGATAGCGCAACCCGCCGGCGTGGACCGGGGCGGGAACGAAGTCATGGCCCAGCGTGTACATCGGCATCATCGGGGTCATGCCGACCGTGTCACCGAAGTCGTAGGCGTACTTGCCGCGAGTCAGGGTCGGGCAGGCGGTCGGCTCGGCCCCGAGCAGCCGGGTGCCTCGACCGTTCCTGATGTTCTCCCGCAGGAAGGGGTTGATCAGCCCGGCGAAGTTGGAGCCCCCGCCGACGCAGCCGACCACCACATCCGGGTACTCGCCGGCCATCTCCATCGCCGCTATCGCCTCCTGGCCGATCACGGTCTGATGCAGGCAGACGTGGTTGAGCACCGAGCCGAGCGCGTAGTTCGCATCCGGTGAGCCGGCGGCCACCTCGACCGCCTCGGAGATCGCGATCCCCAGGCTGCCGCTCTCGTGCGCAGCCTGCGAGCGGCCGGCCTCGGTCAGGTCGGAGGGACTGCGGTGGACGGAGGCGCCCCAGGTCTCGATCATCGCCCGCCGGTAGGGCTTCTGGTCGTAGGAGACGCCGACCATGAATACCTCGCACTCGATCCCGAACCACTGGCAGGCCAGCGAAAGGGCCGAGCCCCACTGCCCCGCTCCGGTCTCGGTGACCAGTTTGCGGGTGCCTGCCTCGCGGTTGTAATAGGCCTGAGGCACCGCCGAGTTGAGCTTGTGGGAGCCGGCCGGCGAGACGCCTTCGTACTTGTAGTAGATGTGGGCCGGTGTATCGAGCGCCTTCTCGAGGCGGGTTGCCCGGATCAGCGGCGTCGGCCGCCAGAGCTTGTAGGCCTCGCGGACCTCCTCGGGGATCTCGATCGTCTCCTCGGGCGACATCTCCTGCTCGATCAGGCTCATCGGGAAGATCGCCGAAAGGTCCTCCGGCCCGGCCGGTTCACCGGTCGCCGGACTGAGCGGCGGCAAAGGCTCACCGGGAGCATCGGCCATGATGTTCACCCAGCCAGTGGGAATAGCGGACTCAGGCAGCAGAAACTTCTTGATCTCCTCGCTCATACCTAAAATCCTACCCCCGCGGGTAAACCATCCGCTGTGGGCGTGGTCGAGGGGCCCGGGTCGGTTTACGGTGACGCAGGTTGTGCGTCGATCCGACTCGAAACCTGCGGCACCGCGGAGCGTCCCACCCCCGTGCCGGGCCCCACCTCCAGGCCGGTCAGGCGAGGGCTGTGATCAGGTTGGTAACACGTTCCATCTCTGGGCCGACGGCGGCGATTACGTTGCCCATTTTGAGCTCTTCGGGGGAGATGCCGGCGGCGAGGTTTCCGACCGGGCAGATTGCCGCGTACTCGAGGCCGGCTTCGCGGGCGAGGATGGCTTCGGGCATACCGGTCATGCCGACCACGTCGCAGCCGTCGGCGGCGAGGCGCCGGATCTCGGCCGCGGTCTCGAAGCGGGGCCCCTGCACCGCCGCGTAGGTGCCGCCGTCGAGGAACTCGACTCCCTGGCCGGCGAGGGCCGAGGTGACCCGGCTCCTCCATTCGGGTGAGTACGGGTCGGTGAAATCGAAATGGACCACCGGGTCGTCCGGACCCTGGAAGGTCATCTCCCGGCCCCAGGTGTAGTCGATCAGCTGGTCGGGGACGACGAGGGTGCCGGGCAGACAGTCCGAGGCGATGCCGCCGACGCTCGAGACGGCGAGGATCCGGTCGCAGCCGGCTTCGCGCAGGGCGTGGATGTTCGCCCGGTAGTTGACCCGGTGCGGGGCGATGGTGTGGCCGACCCCGTGGCGGGCGATGAAGGCGACGCCGTCACCGGAACCGACCTCGTAAACGACCATGGGGCCCGATGAAGGGTCCCATGGGGACGAGACAAACTGCGCTCCCACATCCGGGCCGGCAGATGCCGGCCCGTCGGCGACAGCTGAATCTGTGGTCGGGCTCAGCCCGTAGAGACCGCTGCCGCCGATGACCCCGAGCAGGCCCACCGCGGCAGGCCGGTCAGGCGCCGAGCCGGCCCTTGAGGGCCTCGAACTGGCTACGGATCTCGGCCGGCAGCGAATCGCCGAACTTGGCGAGATGCTCCTCCATCTGGGGTAGCTGGGCGACGACCGCCTCGTCGTCCACGCTGAGCAGGGCTTCCATCTGCCCCGGGGTGACGTCGACGCCATCGAGATCCAGATCCTCGACCTTCGGCAGCAGGCCGATCGAGGTTTCGACCGTACCTCCATCGTCGTCACAGCGGTTGAAGATCCACTCCAGCACCCGGCTGTTGTCACCGAATCCGGGCCACATGAACTTGCCGTCGTCGTCCTTGCGGAACCAGTTGACGTAGAAGATCTTGGGCAGCTGGGCGCCCTCGGTCTGGCCGATGGTCAGCCAATGCTGGAAGTAGTCGGCCATGTTGTAGCCGCAGAAGGGCAGCATCGCCATCGGGTCGAAGCGGAGCTGGCCAACCGCGCCGGCCGCAGCGGCAGTGGTCTCCGAGGACATGGTCGCGCCGAGGAAGACACCGTGGTTCCAGTCGAAGGCTTCCGAGACCAGTGGCACGACGCTGGCCCGACGGCCACCGAAGAGGAAGGCGTCGATCGGGACGCCGGCCGGATCCTCCCACTCGGAGGCGATGGTCGGGGCCTGGGCGGCCGGGACCGCGAAGCGGGCGTTCGGATGGGCGGCCGGGGTTTCCGAGTCGGGGCTCCAGTCGTTGCCGTGCCAGTCGATCAGGTGATCGGGGGCCGGGCCGATGCCCTCCCACCAGATGTCGCCGTCGTCGGTCTTTGCGCAGTTGGTGAAGATCGTGTTCTCGGTGATCGACGCCATCGCGTTCGGGTTCGACTCGACGCTGGTGCCCGGGGCGACGCCGAAGAAGCCGGCTTCCGGGTTGACCGCGCGCAGGCGGCCTTCCTCGTCGAACTTCATCCAGGCGATGTCGTCGCCGACCGTCTCCACGGTCCAGCCTTCCATGGTCGGGATCAGCATGGCCAGGTTGGTCTTGCCGCAGGCCGAGGGGAAGGCGCCGGTCACGTACTTGACCTCGCCTTCGGGGCTGGTCAGCTTGAGGATCAGCATGTGCTCGGCCATCCAGCCCTCGTCGCGGGCCATGACCGAGGCGATCCGCAGCGCGAAGCACTTCTTGCCGAGCAGGGCGTTGCCGCCGTAGCCGGAGCCGTAGGACCAGATCTCACGGGTCTCGGGGTAGTGGACGATGTACTTGTTGTCCGCGTTGCACGGCCACGGCACGTCGGCCTGCCCTTCCCCGAGCGGCATACCGACCGAGTGGACGCAAGGCACGAACTCACCGTCGTCACCGAGCACGTCGAGGGCGCCCTGGCCCATGCGGGTCATGATCCGCATCGAGGCCGCGACGTAGGCGGAATCGGTCAGCTCGACGCCGATGTGGGCGATGTTCGAGCCGAGCGGCCCCATCGAGAACGGCACCACATACATGGTGCGGCCCTTCATACAGCCCTCGAAGAACGGCTTCAGGGTGGCCCGCATCTCCTCGGGGTCACGCCAGTTGTTGGTCGGGCCCGCGTCCTCTTCCTTCTCGGAACAGATGAAGGTGCGGTCCTCGACCCGGGCCACGTCGGCGGGGTCGGAAAGGGCGAGGTAGGAGTTCGGGCGCTTGGCGTCAGAGAGCTTCTCGAAGGTGCCGGCCTCGACGAGGATCTCGGCGAGGGCGTTGTATTCCTCGGCGGAACCGTCGCACCAATGGATCGAATCGGGCTGGGTCAGCTCGGCGATTTCGTCTACCCAGGCGAGGAGCCTGGCGTTCTTGGTCGGGGCGGTCACCTGGGTCGTCTCACTCACGGGCGCTTGTCAACTCCTTGGTCTACGCGCCGGCAAGGGTGATCGGCGCGGGTGTAAGCCGGTCAACGGATTGTGACGCAGATCGGGTATCCCTTGCGGTCTGCCTGCGGATTTCCTGCGGTCAAATACGGAGTGCCAAAGGCTTTAGGCCGATCGATCCTCCTCGATCGCCTGCTCGGTGAACTCCAGGGCGGCCTCGCCGACACTGATCCGCCAGGTCACGATGATCGGGACGTCATCTCCGTAATTGCGGGCCTCGGCCCGCAGGCCGCGGAGGATGTCCTCGATCTTCAGGCGCTGCGCCTCGAGCAGCGGCACTGCCGGCAACCCGCGGCGTTTGAGCAAGACCAGCTTCAGGATGAAGGCGGACCGGAGGTTCCGCAGGCGCCGCTCCGGCTTGGAGAGCCACTCGTCGACCATCTCCCGGCCGGCCGGGGTCGCGGTCATCTCGGTCCGGGTCGGCCCGCCTTCGCCCGGTTTCGAGGCCACCACTTCGATCAGCCCCCGTTCCTGCAGGACGTCGAAGGTCCGGTACACGAGGGGCTGGCTCACGGTCCACACCCGTCCGACTTCGCCGTCCCGCGCGGTCAGGGTAGCGAGCCCGTAGCCATGCCGCGGTTGCTCGCAGAGCAAGGCCAGCACCGCCCATTCCCCGAGCAGGAGTTCTTTCTTCACCCGCATTCAGGTCAGCATACGGGGCGCATCCTGGTCCAGCGGGACCAGCTCGACCGCAGCCCGGTCCAGCACGGCCCAGGCCTGGCCGCCCACCTCGAGACCAAGCTCGTGGGCCTCGGCTACGCCGCATTCGGCCTGGACCGGACCGATCCGCGCCTCGACCCGGTCACGAACAGCGGCGAGCGCCGAAACCCGCCCGAACAAGGCGTTCGGGGGCACCGATTCACGGGGCAGGTCGCCGCTCAGCACCTTGACGTCCCAGGGCGCGATCACGACCCCGACCGGTCCGGAGAGATCCCGGTCGACGGCGATCGTCTGCCCGTCCTCGAAGCGCACGAGCGTCCGGCCGGCCCGGCCGGGCCCGGCCACCGCGGGCAGCAGGTTGTTGCCGGTCAGGGTGGCGACGAAGGCATCGGCCGGGCGCCGGGCCAGTTCCGCGACCGGGGCGAGTTGCCGGATCTCGCCCCCGACGATCACTCCCGCGCGGCCGGCCAGGGCCGAGGCGTCGGCGAAATCATGGGTGATCAGGATGGTCGGCAAACCAAGCTCGTCCAGCAGCTCCTGCAGCTCCTCCCTGACTACCTCTCTGGTGTGAGCGTCGAGGGCGGAAAGCGGTTCGTCCAGCAGCAGAACGCGAGGATCACGCACCAGCGCCCGGGCCAACGCCACCCGCTGGCGCTCCCCGCCGGAGAGGCTGGCCGGCTTGGCCTCGGCGAGGCCGGATATCCGGAACCGCTCGATCAGCTCGTCGGTTCGTTTGGCGCCCTTACGCTCGCCGTAGGCGATGTTCTCGCGCACGGTCATGTGGGGAAACAGCGCGTATTCCTGGAAGACCACCCCGACCGAGCGCTCCTCGGGCGCCAGCATCACCCCGGCGGCGGAGTCGAACCAAACCTCCTCAGCGAGGGTGATCCGCCCGGAATCGGGGGTTATCAGGCCTCCGATCGCCTTCAGGACGGTGGTCTTGCCGGCCCCGGACGGGCCGACCAGGGCCAGCGTCTCCCGATCGATCCCGATCGAGACCGCCAGGTCGAAGCTGCGAAGCCGGACGTTCAGATCGAAGTCGAGGATCGCCATGAGGAAATCAGTTTGTAGGTGAGGAGGACGGCCCCGCTCAGGATCACGAGGAGCACCCCGATCGCCAGCGCCAGGTCGAAATCCCCGTTGAGCTGCTCGTAGATGCCGAGGGTGAGGGTCTGGGTCACCCCCTGAACGTTGCCGGCGAACATGATGGTGGCGCCGAACTCACCGATGCCCCGGGCAAAGCTGAGCACCCAGCCGGCCATCAACCCGCTCGCCGAAAGCGGCAGCAGTACCCGCAGAAAGGTTCGGACCGGGCCGGCGCCGAGCGTCCGTGAGGCAGCCGGCAGCAGCGGGTCGACGCTCTGGAAGGCGGTGATCGCCTGCCTCACATAAAAGGGCGAGGCGACGAAGGTGATCGCCATCACCACCGCCCACTGGGTGAAGGGGATCATGATGCCCGCGTCTTTGAGTACGCCGCCGAGGAGCCCGTTGGCGCCGAAGGCGGCGAGCAAGCCGATGCCGGCCACCGCCGGTGGCAGGACCACAGGCAATTCGACCAGGGTGACGGCGAGCGTCCGCCCCCGAAACTCGCGAGTTGCCAGCAGATACGCGGTCGGCGTACCGAAACCGATGATCAGCAGGTTGGCGATCAGGTTCGTCTTCGCGGTCACCACGAGGATGTCCCGGACGACCGGATCACCGAGCAGGGAAGGAATCTCTCCCAGGGGTGCCTCCCAGAAGAGAGCAACGATCGGGACCGCCAGAAAAGTCAGCGACACCCCGGCGCAGAGGGCCAGGAATGCCGTGAAGCCGGCCTCCCCGCCCCCGCGCCGCGGGTGTCGCACGCTGCGCCTGCTGCCTGCCGCTAGGCGTTCTTCAGCGCGTCTTCGGCTTCCTTCAGCTCTTTCTTGACCTTCTTCAGGTCCTTCTTGGCCTTGTTCATGTTCTTCTTCGCCTTGGTGCACCTGGTCCGAAGCTTCCCAGCGTTGCCGGCTCTGCGCTTCTTCGCCTTCTTCGCCTTCTTGCAGACCTGGTTCTTGTTCTTCGTGACGTTCTTGACCCGCAGCTGGACCTTCTTGACCTTCTTCTGCTTCTTGGCGACATCGGCCGGGTCAGGCGGCAGGCCGAATCCGGCTTCACTCAGGATGCCACGGCCGAGCTGGCCGGTGACCTTCTTGATGTACGCCTCGGCGCCCGCGGTGTCAGCACCATCGCGCTTGACCACGCAGATCTGGTAGCGGACCGCCGGCTGCGACCCTTCGGGCAGGCGAATGATCTGCACGCCCTGGTCGGCGACGATCATGCCGTCGGTGACGTAGGCGAAACCGACGTCGACCTCGCCCAGCGCGACCTTGGAGGTGATCCCGGTGACGTTGGGCTCCTGGGTGACCGTGTTCGTGTCGAGGATGCCGAGCAGCCCCATGCCGCTCAGGACCTCACGGGTGTACTTGCCGATCGGCACGTCTTCGATCCCGATCGCCAGTTTGCGGTTACCGGTCTTGAGGTCATAGATCGACTGGATGTTGCTCGGGTTGCCGGCCGGCACGAGCATCGCCACCTCGTTGGTCGCGAAGGTCACCGGCCGTTCGCAATTCCCGTTGGTGAACAACTCCTGCGGCTCGTCGGGACTGGCCGCGGCGAAGACATCGGCCGGCGCCCCCGCTTTGATCTGATCCCGCAAAGCACCCGATCCGGCGAAGTTGTAGGTGACGTCATCGCTGCCGTCGATCTTCTGGAACGCCTCACGCAGCGATGCTGCGGCGTAGACGTTGGTCGCCTGGGCGGCCGCGGGGATCGTCAGCAACAGGGCAACTGACGCCAGGATGGCCAGGATGACCCGGGAGTTGGTCATGCCACTTACCTTGGTTTTGAAATTGAAATTTTTCGGCACGTCTTTACCTGCCTTGGACGAAATGATCGCCCGGTTGAGTAGTCAAATCGTGAGTAGACTACACGCCGGTATGGCGTCCGCCATGCGGAAAAACACCCAATAGCGGAGATATCCCTCCCGAGATGGCACTCAGACGCATAACCGGGCTCATGGCCGTCCTTGGCCTGCTGCTGATCGGCCTGGCCGGATGCGGCGGCGGGGACAGCACGGAACCGCCACCGGCTGCGGGACCCGGCGCCCCGAACGCGCCCCGGTTGCTCACCAATGCGAAATCCCCCGGCGAGTTCTTGTTTCAGGCCGATCTGTCGCCCGAAACTTTCGGGCCGGTCCCGCTCAAAGGCCGCTACAAGGTGCGTTTCGCGCAGTACGCCCCCGAGGATGCGCACATGGACTTCAGCACGCAGACGGTCTTCATGGCCAAGCTGATCAAGGTCGCAGGAAAGGGGCCGAAGGAGATCCCCCTTTTCCAGGACGCGGCCCGGTCGGGCCAAACCCAGGTGACCGTCGACGGCAGTTACAAGGTCGACGTCAGCTTCGGCGACTTTCCGTTCGTGATCCGGCTCACGCCCGCCTGAACAGCAGCCGCTCCGTCGAGCCCCCCAGGGCCAGCAGGATGAGCACGCCGGTGAAGCTCAACGCCGCCCGCCCCACCCCCGAACCGCCCTTGTCCGTTCCCCCGGATCTCGGCTGTTCGTCCGCCTGCGCCGGCGCCGGACCCTGAGTGAAATCGGCCGGGTCGATCAAGAAACCGCGCACGAGCTGCTGGTCGTCCTGCGCGGGTGTCGTCCGCCGGGACCTGGGTCGTTCACGCTGCTTGGGTGCCGGTTCCGAAGAACTGTTCTCGGGGGTCGTGCCGGTCGGCCCATAACCCGCCTCCGACCCGTCCCCGGTCCCGTCTTCGGTGCCTGTACCGGAACCTGTTCCCGTCCCAGAGCCATTTCCTGTCCCCGTCCCGGAACCGTCGCCCGTTCCCTCGCCGCCACCGTTGCCGCGCCGTTTGCCGTCCTTCCCGTCGTCCTTCTTCTTGCCATCACCCGGGTCTTCTTTCTCTTTCTCCGGTTTCTTCGCCTTGCCGACTTGGACGGTTGTGTGTGCCAAGCCACCGCCGTTTGGCGCGGTCACTTCGAGATCCACCTCGTAGCTGCCCCGGGCCGCGAACCGATGCGAGACCTTGCCGCTCGCCCCCTCGACGACCTTCCCATCCCCGAAATCCCAGTCGTAGGTGAGTTTCTCGCCCGGCTGCTGCCCCGTGACCCTGGCCTTGAGCTGGACCTCGTCACCGGCGTGCACCTTGGGCGGCGCGGCGGAGAGCTCGACCCGAAACTCGAGCCCGTAGTTCACCCGGATCACCGGGACGGAATCCTTGAACGCAAAGAGTTGGGCGTCCCCGCCACCCGAGCCGGGCAGGATCCAGCTGGTACCTCCGTCCTCACCGAAGAAGATCGGAGGGCCGTTGTCCAACTGGGATCTGGCGATCGTGCGGGTTCCCGGCTTGGCGTCGATCTCGACCGAAACGACCGAGATCATCTGGAAACCCGCACTGCGGGCAGCCGCCTCGAGCACCGCCCTCAGCGAGTAGCCGCTGCGGGTGACCCAGTTGCCTTCCAGTTTGTAGGAGCTGTCGGGGATATCGGGTGAACCCAGATCCTCCAGCTGTATGGGGATTGAATCGCCACGGAAGTCGACTTTCACTTCTCCCTCCTCAGCGGACGCCCGGGACATCGGGAAGGATCCGGCCACCAGCGCCACCACGAATGCCGCAAGCAGCAGCCGGGCCAGCGTGCGACCCCTATGTCGATCAGCTCTCTGCTTGGTGGCGGGCACTAGTCAAAGCATGAATAGCACACGGGAAGCCCGCCTCCATCAGGGTTTCTCCGCAAGTCCGGCTGCCGCCGGGTCAGGGAGCTTTGAGGCTGAGCATGCGCAGATTGCCCGTGTCCGAGGTGATCTCCAGCTCGGCCACGGCGTCGTCGCCCGATTCGGCGACCACGTGACAGGTGAAGCGGGTGCCGGTCGAAGCCGGGACGTCGGCCGGGCAGGTGACCGACTTGACCTTGGTCCCGGTCGCCTCCTCGACGTCGAAACGGACCGCGATCTCAGTCTTCTGGTCGTCGATCACGTCGCCGGCGCCACAGCCGGACAGCAGCAGCCCCGCCAGCAGCGGGACGGCCAGCAATGAGAGGAGGCGGGCGACCACGGTTCGCACCATATATCCAGAGGGTGATTCCTAGCGGTCCAATCGGAATAACCGGTGCCCCGGATCTGGAATAGATTTTCCGCGCAATGATCTTCTACGAATACGAGGCAAGAAAGATCGTCGAGTTGGCCGGAATCCCGGTCACCAAGTACGGCTTCTGCCAGACCCCTGAAGAGGCACGGAAGATCGCCGAGGAGATCGGCGGTCCGACCGTGATCAAGTCCCAGGTACTCACCGGTGGCCGCATGAAGGCGGGTGGCGTCAAGTTCGCCGACACCCCCGATGAGGCCGCCCAGCACGCCGAGGACATCCTGAAACTCGAGATCAACGGCCACATGCCGGTCGGCGTCCTGGTCGACCCCAAGGCCGAGGTCAAGCAGGAGTACTACGCCTCGGTCGTCTGGGATGGCACCGCCAAGCGTCCGCTGATGCTGTTCAGCGACATGGGCGGCATCGACATCGAGCAGGTCGCCGAGGAGCATCCCGACCACGTAGGCCGCGGTCACATCTCGAACCTGCTCCCGGTCGGCGACTACGAGGCCAAGCAGGTCATCGCCGCCACCGGCGTGACCGGCAGCCAGCTCAACCGCGCCACCCCGATCCTCGCCAAGCTGGCCCGCCTGTTCCGCGAGAACGACATGGTCTTGGCCGAGATCAACCCGCTGGCCGAACTGACCGACGGCACCTTCGTCGCCCTCGACGCCCACATGGAGATGGAGTCCGAGGCCGAGGGCCGGCAGAAGCAGCTGCTGCGGAAGGAACTCGGCATCGCCGAGGACGACACCCGTGACAGCTACGTCCCCTCCGAGTTCGAGAAGAACGTCAAGGAGATCGATGCGGCCGACCACCGTGGAGTCATTCAGGGCAAGGACCACGGCTTCGAAGGCAACCTCGGCCTGGTGATCGGCGCCGGTGGCGGGTCCTTGACCCTTACCGACGCGGTCCGCTCCCAGGGCGGCAAGCCGGCCAACTACTCGGAGATCGGCGGCAACCCGTCGGTCGCCAAGGCCTGCGGGCTGGCCAAGGAAGTCCTCAAGAAGGATGGGGTCGAGAAGATCGCCGTGATGATGTCGATCGTCTCCAACACCCGGGTCGACATCGTCGCCCGCGGCGTGATCAAGGCCTGCCTCGAACTGGGCAAGGATCCCGGCGAGACCATCGCCATCTTCCGCATCCCGGGCGCCTGGGAAGACGAGGGCAACAAGATCCTCGATTACTACGGCGTCGAATACTGCGACCGTTCGGTCTCCCTCTGGGACGCCGCCGGACGAGCAGTCGCCAAGATCCAGGAAGGAGCGGGAGCATGAGCATCCTCCTGAACAAAGACACCACTTTCATCGTCCAGGGCATCACCGGGCGTGAGGCGGTCAACCTGACCAAGGAATGCCTCGACTACGGCTCGAAGGTCGTCGGCGGCGTGACCCCCGGCCGCAAGGGCCGCGAGGTCCACGGCGTGCCGGTCTTCGACACGGTCGCCCAGGCGGTCGAGAACCACGGCAGCCAGATCGACGGCTCGATCGTCACCGTCCCCCCCGGATTCACCAAGGATGCGGTGATCGAAGCGATCGCCGGCGGCATCAAGCTGATCGTCGTCGTCACCGAGCGGATCCCGCGCGGGGATGTTGCCGAGATGGTCGAGTTCGCGGACATGAACGAGGCGCGAATCATCGGCCCGAACTGCCTCGGCCTGATCGTTCCCGAGGTCTGCAAGATGGGCGGCATCGGCGGTCCCGCCAAGGACGCCGCCAAGTCCTACAAGCCGGGGGTCGTCGGCGTGATGTCGCGCTCCGGCGGCATGACCACCGAGATCTCCTCCTCGCTCACGGCCGCCGGCCTGGGCGTCTCGACCGCCGTCTCGATCGGCGGTGACGCGATCATCGGCTCGACCTACGCCGAGTTGATGCCGTACTTCGAGGCCGACGAGGAGACCCAGGCGATCGTCATCTACTCCGAGCCGGGCGGCCGCATGGAAGCCCAGCTCGCCGACTGGCAGGCCGAGAACAACTCCCGCCTGCCGATCGTCGCCTTCATGGCCGGCAAGTTCATGGATGACGAGTCGATGAAGGGCATGACCTTCGGCCACGCCGGAACCATCGTCGAAGGCAAGGAAGACTCGGCGACCGAGAAGATCAAGCGTCTCGAGTCCGCCGGAATCACGGTGGTCGAGCGGATCGACGAGATCCCCGACGCCGTCAAGGAAAGGATCGGATCATGAGTGCAGAAACGATGGACAGCGTCTTCATCGACATCGAGCTCGACGAACCCGCCGCTTCGGACCCCGAACTGGCCAAGAAGCTGGAAGAGGTCTGCACCGTAGGCATCTTCAAGGCGACCGAGAACGGCACCGAGATCGTCCAGGGCCAACTCGACGAGTGCGTCCTCTGCTACCTCTGCGAAGAAGCGGCCCCCGAGGGCTCCCTGAGGATCATCAAGAAGTACGAAGCCTAGGCTGATCGACCGGGCTTGGTTCGATTTGCAAGTGCTATGCGCCTGCAAATCGAACCAAGCGCCGGGACTCGAAGGATTTCGGGCCGTTTAGACTCGGCGGGCCTTGAATTTCATCGATGACGTAATCCAGAAGTTCCCCTTTTCGCAGGAGGCCGTGATTGCGATCGACGGCGAGGGGAATCGGAAGGTCCACTGCTTTTCACATCTGTTCGCCCGCAGCCTCGGGCTTTCCGGGGCGATGCTGGAACAGGGGGTGCGCCGTGGCGACGTGGTGATGATCATGGTCGGCAGCCGGATCGAATGGGTCGTCTCGATGCTGGCTTGTTTCCGCATGGGCGCGATCGCCCTGCCGCTCAACCCGCAGTTGAGCGAGCATGACCTGGCTTTCCGGGTCGGGGCGACCAACCCGGCCCTGGCGATCGGGGAAGCCGACTACCTGGACACCCTGCCCGGCGGGATCCCCTCCTTCGACATGGATGACCTCGACCGTTTCTTCGACGAGGACATCGCCCAGGCGACTCCGGCCAAGGTCGCCGACCTCGCCCCGGATGACCCGGCACTGATCGTCTTCACCTCGGGGACCACCGCCGAACCCAAGGGTGTGGTCCATTCACAGCGTTACCTGATCGGACAGGCGCTCCAGGCCCAGCACTGGGTCGGGGCCGAACCGGGTGACCTCTGCTGGTGCACCGCCGCCCCGGGCTGGTCGAAGTCCTCCCGCAACTCCTTCATCGCCCCCTGGCTGCGCGGGGCGAAGGCGCTGCTGGTCGAAGGCCGCTTCAACCCCGAAACCCGCTTGGAGATCGCCCGCCAGCAGGAGGTCAACGTGCTCTGCCAGGCTCCAACCGAGTACCGGATCCTGGCCAAGCGGACCGAGCTCTCCCCTGCCCCCTCGCTGCGTCGCATGGTCTCGGCCGGCGAGGCGCTGAACCCGGAAGTGATCGGCGCCTTCCGCGAGGCGACCGGCCTCGAGATCGCCGACGGCTACGGCCAGACCGAAACCGGGGCGGTGACCGGGATGCGCCCGGGCGAGGCGGTGACTGGCCGCGAAGGCTCGATGGGCCGCCCCCTGCCCGGGATCGAGACCCGGATCGTCGAGGGCGAACTCCAGGTCAAGGCCTCCACCTCCCCCACCTTCTTCCATGGCTACGTCGACGGCAGCCGGTTCGAGGGCGAGTGGTGGGCGACCGGTGACCTGGTCACCGAAGACGAAGAGGGCTATCTCTTCCATGAAGGCCGCAACGACGACGTGATCTCCTCCTCCGGCTACCGGATCGGGCCGGTCGAAGTCGAATCCGCCCTGCTGACCCACCCGGCGGTGGCCGAGGCGGCAGCCATCGCCTCGCCCGATCCCGAACGGGGCTCGGTGGTCAAGGCGGTCGTCGTGCTGCGTGAAGGCCAGGGTGACGAAGCCCTGGTCGCCGACCTCCAGGAGCATTGCCGGCGGGAAACGGCTCCCTACAAGTACCCGCGCCTGATCGAGTTCACCGACGAGCTGCCGAAGACCGCTTCCGGCAAGATCCGTCGCGCGGAACTACGGGCGCGCGAAAAGTAGTCAAAACGTAACGCTGCCCTTCCCGGCTCTGACGTCCTGAGTTGGAATCGCCGCAGGCAGATATATAGGCTGATCACAACCCCACGACCGAGGAGAGCAGATGTCTGACAGTGGCCTTGACTCCCAGCGAATCGCCTCGCTGACGGAGGCGCAACAGGAGATCTATCGCAACCGCACCGGCCAGTCGGCCAAGGAGTACCAGCGTGCGGTCGAGGTCATGCCCGGTGGTGTCCCCTCCTCCTTCCAGATGATGGATCCCTGGCCCGTATACCTGACCGAGGGCAAGGGATCCCAGGTCTGGGACGTCGACGGCAACCAGTACACGGACTTCCACGCCGGATTCGGCGTGATGGTGATCGGGCACGCCAACCCCACGATCGGCGAGGCGGTCAAGGCCAGGATCGACCAGAGCACCCACTTCGCTGCGCCGACCAACGATTCGATCGAGGTCGCCGAGGAGCTGAAGCGGCGGTTCAAGCTCCCGCACTGGCGGTTCATCAACTCCGGCACCGAAGCGACGATGGACGCGGTCCATCTCGCTCGCGGTGCCACCGGCCGCGACATGATCCTCAAGGTCGAGGGCTCCTACCACGGCCATCACGACGCCGTGATGGTCTCGGTCGCCCCGCCCCTGGACCAGATCGGAACCCGTGAGAACCCGATCGCCATCCCCTACGGAGAGGGCACCCCGAAGGCCCTGACCGACCTGACCCACACCGTGCCGTTCAACGACGTGGACGCGCTCAAGGCGGTGCTCGAGAACATCGGCGACCAGGTCGCCGGGATGATCGTCGAGCCGGCGATGATGAACATCAACATCATCCCGCCCAAGGACGGCTACCTCCAGGAGGTCCGAGACCTCACGGAGCAGTACGGGATCAAGCTGATCTTCGACGAGGTCAAGACCGGCGCGACCATGTCTCACGGCGGCGCCACCGGCTATTACGGGGTCACACCGGACATGATCACCCTCGCCAAGGCAACCTGCGGCGGCTACCCGGGCGGCTCGATCGGCATGTCGGACGAGATCGCCCAGCTGGTCGAGGACGATCGAGTCAAGCAGTACGGCACCTTCAACGGCAACCCGCTGGTCATGGCGGCGGCCAAGGCCGCCCTGACCGAGGTCCTGACCGAGCAGGCCTACGTCGAGCTGAACGAGAAGAACGAGTACCTCAAGAAGCGCTGCCAGGAGATCATCGACACCTACGAGCTCCCGGCCTACACCGAGGGGATCGGCGCCAAGGGCTGCGTGATCTTCTCGCCTCAGCGCCTCTACGAGTACCGCGACTACGCCGAGTACGTCAACGAGGAGCTCTCGACCCTGGGCTGGCTGTACCACATGAACAACGGCATCTTCATGACCCCGGGCGTCGAAGAGGAGTGGACCCTTTCGGTCTTCCACACCGAAGAGGACCTCGACAACTACGCCAACGCTTTCGAGGCATTCGCCAAGGATCTGCGGGCCTGATGGGCGAAGTCGAGGATCTTCGGGCCCGGGTCGAGGAGCTCGAGCGGAAGGTCGAGATCCTCTTCTCCCACACCGGGGCGGTCGATCGCGTCAAGGTCGCGGTCGACGCCCCGCCGGTCTCGTCCGAGGTCGAAGCCCTGATGGCCGCCGGAAAAACGACCAAGGCGGCGAAGCTCTACCAGAAGCAGACCGGCGCGGGCATGGCCGAAACCATGGCCGCGCTCGAGGAAATCGCCGCCCGCAACCGCGGTTAGGCGGCAAGGGACGGCACCGGGTCAGCCGTTCTGGCTGATCCCGCCGCCGACCAGGTCACGGAACTTCTCCTTGAACCGCTGGGTGCGGCGATCGGGGCGGAACCGGGCTTCGGCCCGCTTCTGCTTCGAGGGATTCTTCTCCCCGTAGCGACGCTTGGCCCAGACCGAGCCCGGCTTGCCGAGGCGACAGGCTCCGTATAGCGCGACCGGCCAGATGAAGAACCCGACGACCGCGTGGACGACCCTCTCCTTGAGGAAGCAGATCCCGACCACGGTGAGGATGAAGACGGCAGTGAGGATGCTGCCGATCAGGATCCCGATCGAGTCCGACCCGATCTCGAACGGCCGGGCCCCGAACATCAGCAGGAACAGCACCAGCGCGGTCAGGACGGTGGCGTCGATCGAGCGCCGGCCCTCCTCGGACCAGTAGACGTCTTCGAGGTGCAGCCAGAGTGCGAACTCGTCGATCGTGAGCCCGATGCCGATGCCGAAGGCCAGGCCGCAGAGGTCGAAGGCGGTGCCCTCCTCGGCGATCGCGAAACCCACTGCCCCGGAAATCATCATCAGCACGATCCCGAAGACGTGGTGGTGGACGTGGAGGCCACCCTCGCTGACGATGCTGCCCGGCCACCAGGGGACCTTGGGGCTGCGCATCAGCCTGGTACTCATGCGGATGAAGGCGAAGGAGAGCAGGAAGCCGAGCAGCAGCAGGAAGATCGCCTGCTGATGGTTGGTCTCGATCTGGTCGTGCCAGAACTTGTTGAAGATCGACGCCTCGATCACAGTCGCATCCTGCCACGCCAGGCGCCGGGCCGCGCGATGCCCGATCATGTTGCAATGAGCAACCGCCTGGCAGACGAGACCAGCCCCTACCTCCTCCAGCACAAGGACAACCCGGTCGACTGGCATCCCTGGGGCAAGGAGGCCCTGGCCGAGGCCCAGGAGCGGCAGGTGCCGATCCTGCTCTCGGTCGGCTACGCCGCCTGCCACTGGTGCCACGTGATGGAGCGCGAGTCCTTCGAAGACGAGGCGACGGCCGCCTACATGAACGAGCATTTCGTGCCGGTGAAAGTGGACCGCGAGGAGCGGCCCGACATCGATGCGATCTACATGGAGGCGGTCCAGTCGATCACCGGCCAGGGCGGCTGGCCGCTGACCGCCTTCCTCGACCCGTCCGGCGTCCCCTTCCACGGCGGCACCTACTTCCCCCCGGATTCCTCGATGGGCCTGCCCAGCTTCATGGCGGTGATGGAGGCCGTGGTCAAGGCCTGGGACGA
>MKST01000003.1:299694-341992 GCA_001897355.1 Solirubrobacterales bacterium 67-14
CGCGCCGGAGGGTGAGCTGGATCCGGAACTCCCCGCCAGCCGCGCGGCCAGCCTGGCCGAGCACACCGACACCGAACTGGGCGGTTTCGGGCCGGCCCCCAAGTTCCCGCCCGCCTTGGTCCTCGACTTCATGCTCGGCCAGGGCGAGGTGGCGGCGGTCGAGGTGACCCTGGACCGGATGGCCGCCGGCGGCATCTTCGACCAGCTGGCCGGCGGCTTCGCCCGGTACGCGGTCGACGACCGTTGGCTGGTCCCCCACTTCGAGAAGATGCTCTACGACAACGCCCTGCTGGCCCGCACCTACCTGCGGGCCTGGCAGGCCACGGGGCGTGACCGCTACCGCTGGGTCGCCCAGAAGACGCTCGACTGGGCGATGGCGGAGATGCTCGACCCCTCCGGCGGGTTCTACGCCTCGCTCGATGCCGACTCAGAAGGGGTCGAGGGCCTCTTCTACACCTGGACCCCGGCCGAGATCACCGCCGCGCTGGGTGACCAGGCGCCCGCCGTGATCGAGGCCTTCGGCGTGACCGAGGAAGGCCACCTGGAAGGCCGCAGCGTCCTTCACCTCCCTTCCGGAACCCCTCCGGATGAGGTCGACCCGAACCTCGAAGAGCTGGCCGACCGGCTGCTGGCCGCCCGCTCCGACCGGGTCCGGCCGGCCCTCGACGACAAGGTCCTGAACTCGTGGAACTCGCTGATGATCTCCGCCCTCGCGGAAGCCGGCGCGGTGCTCGGGCGCCCCGATTACCTGGAAGCGGCCCGGCGCACCGCCGACTTCATCTGGAACGGGATGCGCAGCCCCCAGGGCAACCTGCTGCGCACCTGGCGCCACGGCGAAGCCCGGCTCAACGCATACCTGGAGGACTACGCCTTCCTGCTGGAGGCGCTGCTCGACCTCTACCAAGCCGGATTCGACCCGGCGATCTTCGACCGGGCGCGGGCGGTCGCCGAAACGATGATCGACCGTTTCGCCGACCCGGCACGGGGCGGATTCTTCACCACTTCGCATGACCACGAGGAGCTGATCGCCCGCCGCAAGGACGTCGGCGACCATCCCATCCCGGCCGGATCCTCCTCAGCCGCGCTCGGCCTGCTCAGGTTGGCCAACCTGACCGGCGAGTCCAGCTACCGGCGCAAGGCCGAGGAGGTGCTGAAGCTGCTCGCCCCCGCGACCGCCCGGCAACCAGCCGCCTTCGGCCATCTGCTCCAGGCGCTCGCCCTCTACCATTCCCCCGCCCCGGAGCTGGCGGTCATCTGGCCCGAGGAGGGTGCGGCGGCGGATGCGGAGGAGCTGATCACCGAGGCGCGGCGCCGGTACCGCCCCAATCTGGTCGTCGCCGGCGGCCCGGAAGGGGAAAGCAGCCCACCGCTGCTGCTCGGAAGAAAGCTGGTCGGTGGCCTGCCGGCCGCGTATGTTTGCCATAGCTTCACCTGCAAGGCGCCGGTGACCGACCCGGCCGAACTCGGAAAGGAACTCGATGCCCTCGACTCGTGAGATCGCTGAGCACTACTTCGACTGCGTCGCCCGGCAGGACATCGACGGCATGATCGAATGCTGGCGACCGGGCAGCCGGGCGACCTTTGTCGGCATGGAAGAACTGCGGGCGCCCGAGGACTACAGGTCCTGGTTCGGCAACCTGTTCGGCTGCTTCCCCGACTTTCGGCTGGAGGCCGAAGAGATCATCGCCGAGCAGGACCGTGCCGCCGTCCACTGGCGGGCGACCGGCACCTTCGACGGGCAGGGGAGCTTCGAGGGGTTCCGCCCGAACGGGGCGACGATCGACGTCGAAGGGGTCGATCTCCTTACCCTCGAAGAGGGCAAGATCGTCCACATAACCGCGTTGCTCAACGGCCTCGACATGGCCCGGCAGCTCGGCGCGGTGCCACCCAAGGGCTCCTTTGCCGACAAAGCGATGGCCGGAGCCTTCAACGCCAAGACCGCAGCGGCGAAGAAGCTGAGGGAACTGCGGAGCTAGAGGACCGGCAGGAAACTCTCGACTTCGTAGGGCGTGACCTGGACCCGGTAGGCATCCCATTCCTGGCGCTTCAGTTCGATGAAACGGCGGAAGGTGTGCTCGCCCAGGGTCCGCAGGACCAGCTCCGAATCGGCGGCCATTTCGATCGACTCGCCGAGCGTCGCCGGCAGCTGCTCGATGCCGCGCTGGGCCAGGTCGTCGGGACCGAGGTGGTAGAGGTTCTCCTCCATCGGCTCAGGTAGCTCGTAGCCCTTTTCGATCCCCTCGAGGCCGGCCTGGAGCAGGCCAGCCAGGCAGAGGTACGGGTTGCAGGCGGGGTCGGGGCAGCGGATCTCGACCCGCGCTCCGTCCGGCTGGCCACCGTTCTGCTGGGGAACGCGGATCAGCGAAGACCGGTTGCGACGTGACCAGGAAAGGTAGACCGGCGCCTCGAAGCCCGGGACCAGCCGCTTGTACGAGTTGACCCACTGCGCGTAGAGCGGGGCGATCTCACGGGCGTGCCGGAGCTGGCCGGCGATGAAGGCCTTGGCAGTCGCCGAAAGCGAACCCGGCTTGCCCTCGTTGAAGAACGCGTTCTCGCCGTCCTTGATCAGGGTCTGATGCAGGTGCATGCCGGAGCCGTTGGCGCCGCCGATCGGCTTCGGCATGAAGGTGGCGTGCCAACCTTGCTGGACGGCGTACTCCTTGACCACGACCTTGGCGGTCATCACGTCGTCGGCCGTGGTCAGGGCTCCGGCCGGCTTGAGGTCGAGCTCGTGCTGGGAGGGGCCGGCTTCGTGGTGGGTCGAGGCGACGTGTACGCCCATCTGCTCCAGGGCCAGGACGGTTTCCCGCCGCACGTCGGAGCCGGCGTCGAGCGTGGTCAGGTCGAAGTAGCCGCCCTCGTCCAGCACTTCCGGCACGCCGCCTTCCGGACGGGACGAACGGAAGTAGAAGAACTCGAGCTCGGGGGCGACCGAGTAGTCGTCGAAGCCGAGGTCCGCCGCCCGCTCCAGCGCCCGCTTCAGGACCCAGCGCGGGTCACCCTCATAGGCATGCCCGCCCGGCACCTCGATGTCGCAGTACATGCGGGCGACCGCGTCGGTCCCGCCCGGCCGCCAGGGGATCAGGCTGAAAGTGCTGGCGTCGGGCCGGGCGACCATGTCCGACTCCTCGACCGGGTTGAACCCGGTCAGCGAGGCGCCGTCGAAGCCGATCCCCTGCTCGAAGGCCCGGTCCAGTTCGCTCGAGTTGATCGAGAAGCTCTTCAGGTTCCCGAGCACGTCGGTGAACCAGAGTCGGATGAAGCGGACGTCGTGCCCCTTGACTGCTTCGAAGACGTCTTCCGGGGTATTGGTCTGTACTGCCATCGGACTCCTTGAAAGGCGAAAGAAATGGCTTGCGAGCCGGGATCGAGGTACCTCAGCCGGAAACGATACGCGAAGGAGCTTGCAAGACGCCGCCGAAGGGGGTATAACTTACTTGCGGTAAGTAACTAGCTAAAAGTAAAGTAATGGCTCGCTAAACGGCGACTAAACCTGGGCGCGAGCCGTCACTCCGAGAAACACTGGGAAGCGTGACATCGTGACCGTAAAGACAGAAGTCAGCCGATTCCATATCCACGACGAACTGACCGCTCCCGAAGAGAGCGCGCCAATCCTCAAGAGCATCCAGGTGGGTGGCCGCCAGGTCAACAAACTGGTCGGTGTGCTGGCCGGTTCTCCCGCGGTGCTGCGTGCCTATACCCGTATGCGGGCCGAACTCCAGCAAGGTGAACTCCCCCAGTCGACCCGCCATCGGATCGCGCTCGCCGTGGCCGAGCATCGCGGTGACTCCTACAGCGTCGTCCAGTACGCGAAGACCGCCCGCAACGCCGGGCTCGGCCTCGACGAGGTGTCGAGGGCCCGTAGCTTCGCTTCTTCGGACCCGCGCGAACAGGCGCTGCTCACCTACCTCAAGGCAGCCCTCGAGGCGGAAGGCGACCCGCCGATCTACCTCCACGAGGAAGCCCGCGAGGCCGGCTGGGACGACGAACAGATCCTCGAGGCCCTCGCCCATGTGGCGATGGGCGAATTCCAAAGCGTGATGGCCGCAGCAGCGGCCCTCCCGAAGGATCAGGCAACCCCGCGGGTACTGCCCGACGCCGCCTGATCTCTCTCCAAAATGGGCCCTTTCTCTCTCGGGCCCATAACGAGGTCCGGTTCCTCCCTGACCGGCCTCTCCTCCCTACGAGAAAGGACCGCCACCAGGCGGTCCTTTCTCGTTCGTACCTCCGAAAATCCGGGCGGCTGGCCTAGCGGCTTTCGACCCTGACGCCGTAGGTCAGGGCGCCGTTGAAGCGGCAGCCGTATGAAGCCAAACTGTTGATCTTCATCTGGGGCTGCGAGTTCTTCGCGTTGATCTTCTTCGCGTTGCAGGTCTTCCGATTGCGGCTCGCGACCCAGCTGTTGTTCTGGTTGAACTGGTCGCAGACCGCGGGGTTCACCACGTCGCCGGCGGTGTTGATCACCTGGCAGGCTCGCGGGGTCGACAGTGCCGGGGCCCAGGTCGGGACCAGCAGCGCGACGTAGTCGCCCTTGTTGACTTTGATCCCGGGCACGGTGAAGGTGGCCGTCTTCCCGAGGAAGTTGGTCAGGTTCTGGACCTGGCTGCGCCGCCGCAGCTTGTAGACGACCTTGCCGTTCTGTGACCTCCGGGCGAGCACGCCGATCGCCGCCTGCGGCTGCATGCCGAAGCGGTTCTGGAAGAACTTCATGTCGCTGGCGTTCGGCTCGCCGAGCTTGATGCGCCAACGGGTGATCTTGCCGACGAACGGCACCTGGTAGGCGTTGGCCGTGCCGCCGGCCTTGGCCTGGAAGCCGCTGACGATCGCCAGGCCCGAGCAACGCTGCGGGCAGAGCGGGATGCGCTTGGCGCTAGCCTTGCCGAGGTAGACCGCCTGGCCCGCCGCGGAAGCGCCGCCTTCGGCGGCACCCGCCTCGTTGCCTGGTCCGTTCATGATCGCCAGGCCGGCGAGCAGGGCGACGAGCCCGGCGAGAGCGGCGGCGACCTGAGTACGGCGGCCTATGGTCGGAAAGGTCTTTGCTGACATCAGTTTCACTAGCTCCTTGGTTTGAATCGCCCGGCGCCTGATCTCTCGTAGCGGCGCGGGAACGCGTAAGTGGCGCGGCGGGTCACGGTACAAACAGCGAAAAAGCCGTGAAGGATCGGTTTTCCCCTGCAATGAAACGGTCGGCAGCCGAAAATGGCCGTCGCAGGGCTACCGCCCCTTGTGGTGCCGGGGGCGGGCTACTTGCCGCGGCTGAGGATCGCGTGGCGCACCCGGCCGACCCCGGCGCTGGTCAGCCCGATCGCGTCGGATGCGGCCTTGGTCAGGTCCCAGGTGCGGCCCGCGATGTAGGGGCCGCGGTCGATCACCGGGGCGATCACGAACTTGCCGCGGTAGCCGATCAGCACCCGCGTGCCGCAAGGAAGGTTCTTGTTGGCGACGCCGATCGTGTTCGGCCGGAGGGTCACCTTGCCGCAGGCGGTGCCGTTGCCCCAGAGGCCCGGGCCGTACCAGGAAGCTTCGGAAGTCTTGAGCGAACCGATCATCTTCCGCGCGGTCGCCTTGTTGACGACCCCGTTGCGGGCGATGTTTACCGCCCCCTGGAAGCGCCGGACGGCGCTGGTGGTCGGGCGGTCAAAGGTCGTGGTGAGAGCACCGCGGAGCAGCCGCTTGGAACGGACGATGCTCTTCAGAACCCGGACGTCGGCGCCAGCCATCCCTTGACGCAGCACGCGGGCCCCGAAGCGGGTCCCCTTCACGGCGCTGCCGGTGGTGGCCACGCTGGTATTGCCGGTCGAGGTCGGGCCCGTTTCCTTGGCGGAAGTGTCGGGGCTGGCGATCGTGAGGCCGCCCGTGGTTGCCGACGCGGTGTCGGCTTTCATGACGACGAGCGCCACGAGAGCGAACGCCAGGACGGAGGCAATGAGCGCGGCGATATTCAGTTTGCCCAGCCGTAGGCTGCGAACCATTCCTTCTTCTCTCTTTCGTAAGGCTTGCGGGGTTAGCTGTCGGGCTCGCGCTGAAAGAGCAGCGCTACCTGGCAGATGCCAGTGATTCGCCCCTGGACCGATGTCCTTTGGGTCCCCCGTTCTCCGCGATCTTGAGGCGGAGATTCAGCAGAAGGTGCGAGAAGATTAGCAAACGCTCACGATACGTGTGCATTTCATTTGTGTGATGTACGTCCGGTTCTTGAATTTGGCTTCGGCGCTGGGGAGGCGGGCACTTGGCCAGGCAGGCAATACAATGGGGTTGTGGGTCGGACGGCTGCGGTGGGAGAGAAAACCCGTCGAGGAAAGTCCGGACACCGAAGGGCAAGGACGGTGGGTAACGCCCACCCGGGGAAACCCGCGGGAAAGTGCCACAGAAATACACGGCCGATGGCGCGACCACACGTGAGTCGCGATCAGGCAAAGGTGAAAAGGTGCGGTAAGAGCGCACCGGCGTCGTGGTGACACGGCGGCCAGGTAAACCCCGTCCGGTGCAAGACCAAACAGGATCGCTGACCCGGCCCGGCGAGATCCAGGTAGGTCGCAGGTCACGAAAGTGCCCACCGGTCCGATCAACCGGTGAGATAGATGGTCGTTCAAGACAGGATCCGGCTTACAGACCCACTAAAGGAAAGGCCCCCTCGGGGGCCTTTCCCATTGCAGCGGCCAATAATCGAGGTGCATCGACTTTGATAGCGAGAGTCGATCTAACTCGATGCACCCGAATCCAGAGGCCAGCCCAGGCAACCGAGATCGGAGTTGAGAGCGCTATGCAGCGGAAACCTCGTGGCGCACGGGACGCCCCGGATGCCGCCCGGGGCTCTAGACCTTGCGGAAGACTCCTATTACCTTGCCCATCACCTGGGCTTCGGTCGTGATGATCGGGTCCATCGTCTCGTTTTCCGGTTCGAGGCGGAAGTGGTCGGACTCCTTGTAGAAGCGTTTGACCGTGGCATCTTCGTCCCCGAGCAGGGCGACCACGATCTCGCCGTTCCTGGCTTCGGGGGCCGGGTGGACGATCACGTAGTCGCCGTCCATGATGCCGGCGTTCTTCATGCTCTCACCGCGGACCTCGAGCACGTAGTCGCCATCGGATCCGCCGATCATGTCCGGCACGTCGACGTAATCCTCGATGTTCTCCTCGGCCAGGATGCCGGGACCGGCCGAAACCCGGCCGAGCAACGGCAGGCCGGAAGGCCCGCCAGCCGCCGCGGTCGCGGCGCTGGCCACGGTGTCGACCATGTCGCGGGCGCCATCGCGCACGCTCTCCCCCGCGCTCTTGGCCTTGCCGACCAGGACCTCGAGCGCCCGGGGCTTGCTCGGATCGCGGCGCAGCACGCCCGCCTTCTCGAGGTTGGCGAGATGGACGTGCACGGTCGAAGAAGAGGTCAATCCGACTGCCTGGCCGATCTCACGAACGGTGGGCGGATAGCCCATCTTGTCCGTGTACTTGCCTATGTAGTCGAAGATTTCGCGCTGTCTTTTGGTCAGATCAACCACGTCGCTCCTTTTCGGCTCTCGGCCTTGCTTTCGGAAAGCGGTCCGACCCTGGGTGGCGAACCTGTGTTCGTAATCTAGCTCCCCGGGCGGACGTATGTTCGTGCCGGGCCGAAAACCGCAAGATCGCGACCGAAAACCCCGGCACCCTCTCCGCATCGGCCGGGCAGCTTCCCCTAGAATCCGCGGACCTCGGGCGGCTGTGGCGGAATTGGTAGACGCGCAAGCTTGAGGGGCTTGTGTCCGCAAGGACGTGGAGGTTCGACTCCTCTCAGCCGCACCATACGAAGCGCTCGGAACCCCCTGCCCCCGGCAGGGGGTTCGTCGTTTCGGGCGGGCGACTCGTGATCGTACGGCGGGATGCTTCGTTTGCGTGGCGACAAGGTTGGGGCAAGGAGACCGCAATGACGCCCTGGGAGGTTTCCGTTCATCAGTCAACCGAAACGGGAGTCACCAATGCCCAATCTCGAGTCACCCACACCGAAGTCCCCGACGCTCAACCGTTGTCTCGCCTTCCTGCTCGCGCTGTTTGGCGCGGGACTGCTGATCGGCGCCGGCACGGCTGCCGCCAGTAGCGGCTCGATCGTCTACGTCAAGGACTACGACGTCTGGATCGCCAATGCCGACGGCAGCGGCCAGCACCAGGTCACCAAGAACGGAACCGCCGACAGCCCCTGGCGTTCGCCCTCCCAGGCCGACGACGGGACGATCGCGGCCAGCCACAACGACCAGATCGTGCGGATGAAGCAGAACGGCACCGTGCTGAATGCGATCAACCCTCCACCGTTGAAGAACTCGGTCAGCCACATGGTCGACGGCGTGCCGGTCAAGGTCGCGATCTCACCCAACGGCAAGTTGATCACCTGGGCCTTCGCCACCTACGAATGCCCGGTCGGCGTGAGCTGCGGCGCGCGCACGGTCACCGGCTACACCGCGGCGGATCGCCTCACCGATCCGTCGAAGTACGGCTCCACCTTCTTCACCGACCCCTCGTGGATCGGCAACTCGCGCACCCTCCAGAGCGGCGGGTACGGATCCCAGGTCAACATCCACGACCTCGGGAAGGGCGAACCGGTCCACTGGTTCGACGACAGCGACTACGCCGAGAACGACACCGACCTCAGCGACGCGGAGCTGGCCCCGGACGGCTCGCGGCTGGCCGCGGTGCGAGGTTACGGAAACAGCACCCACATCATCTGGTACACGGTCAGCGGCAACGCCAAGCAAGGCCCGCCCCCGGCAGTGCCCACCCCGGAATGCCTGACCGGTGAGCTCGAAGGGCTCGGCGGCCCGACCTGGGCGCCGGACAGCAAGTCCCTGGCCTGGGAGGAACCGGACGGAGTCTGGCTCAAGGCCAACATCGGCGGCGCTTGCGATTCACCGCAGCCGAAGCTGCTGATCCCCGGTGGCTCCGAGCCCGACTGGGGTCCGGCGAAAGTCAACCCGGGTCCGCGAGTCGACGACCCGATCTCGGTCCGCCAGCTCAGCCTGAAGCTGAAACCGTCCCTGAAGCGGGGAGTCAGCTTCCGGGTCAAGACGCTGGGTGCCGGCCCGGTCAAGCTGCAGATCCTGCGCGGCAAGGCCGTGGTCGCCGCCGGCAACGCGAAGGCGACGAAGGCCGGCTGGACGAAGGTCACCGCCAAGTTCACCCGGGCCGGGAAGAAGAAGCTGGCCAAGGCGAAGAAGGCGAACCTGACCGCACGTTTCCGGGCCGACGGCCGGACCGGAGACCTCGCCTTCAAGCTCAAATAGCCGCCAGATGTCCGGGGATCCCATGGTGACGGATCCCCGGATCCCGTCCCGCCTTCCAGGCGGGAACGGTTGACCAGGGAGGCCCGGGGCCGACATCGGCCCCGGGCCTCTTGCTATCCATTGGGGCGATGCGTCGCCTCCTCCCCCTACTCATCGCCGGTATCGCGCTGCTCTCGCTGCCCAGCCAGTCCGGCGCCGTGACCATGGCGACGACCAAGTTCGTGGCCGGCTTCGAGGGCTTCGTCTCCTGTCCCTACGCCGACCCGGCCGGACACGCGACGATCGGCTACGGGCACCTGCTCCACTACGGGCCGCCGACCAAGGCCGACAAGCGCAAGTGGGGCTGCCTGACCCAGGCCCAGGCCCTCAAGCTGCTGCGCAAGGACCTGCGTGAGACCGAGGCGGAAGTGTTCGCCCGGATCCGGGGAGTGCGGGTGAACGCGCCGATGGTCACCGCCCTCACGTCCTTCGCCTTCAACCTGGGGGCCGGCTATCTCGACTTCGTGCCGAAGCGGGGAACTCGCCCGGCGACCAATATCGCCCGCGCACTCCGCAACGGCAAGTACTGGCGAGCGGCGAAGCAGATGCTCTATTTCGACGGGGTGATCGTCGGCGGCAAGCGCTACGAGCTGGCCGGGCTCCAGATCAGGAGGCGCAAGGAGCACCAGCTCATGGCGAGGGGGATCCGGACGCTCAAGACCGGCAGCGCAAACACCGACGGCAACACCAGCGGCGGCCTCGGCGCCGGCTGACGGGCCGCATCCCGGCCACGGCCCGTCCCCGGTTGAGGCAGACCATCAGCCGCCGGCGTCAACTCTCGCTGCCAACTGGTCGATGCGGGCGTTCACCTTGGCGATATTCGCCTTCTGCTTGCCTTCGACGTCGCCGATTTCCTCGCTCAATTCGTTGACCTTGTCGTCCAGCGTCTGGATGCCGGAGGCGTTGGCGGAAACCTGGGAGGAATCCTTTTGCTCGGCCGACTTGAGCGAGCTCTCGTCCTGCTGCTCGGCCTTGTCGGCCCGGTTCGCGGCCTTCTTCTCGACCAGCTTCGCTGCTGCGGCAGCAGCCGCGACCTTGGCCGCCGAACTGCGATCGTTCTGTTTGATCTGCTGCTCGAGCTGCGCCTGCGTGTCCTGGTTGGCGTCATTGGCGTCCTTCGCCATGACGATCCCGACCACGCCGACGATCACCCCGATGATTGCGACCGCCAGCGCGGCTCCTGTCTTGCGATCCATTTCACCACCTCCCCCGGGGCGGCATGCCGGCCGGGACTCGCGATTCGGACTTGACGCCGTGACTCTCGCAGCCGGCACGGACATCGAATCGCGACGAATTGGCGAGCAAGCGGACTTTCACCGCGGCCGGTCGGGCGCCGAACCGCCCGGGTAGGCTGCCTCGGATGAGCACGATCGCGAAGCAGCCCAGCACTTTCGACCAGGAGATCATCCGTTGCGGAGAACCGGAGATCCAGGCCGAGATGTCGGATCCGGAACGCCTGGCGAAGATTCGCGAGGAGTTCGAGGAGGGCTTCAAGGTGATGGAGCCGGTCGGCCCCGCGGTCTGCGTCTTCGGCTCGGCCCGGACCAAGCCCGGCAACCCCGAGTACGAACAGGCCCGCCGGGTCGGCGCCGGGATCGCCCGCCGCGGATATGCGGTGATCACCGGCGGCGGCCCCGGCTCGATGGAAGCGGCGAACCGCGGGGCCAAGGACGAGCAGGGGCTCTCGGTCGGCCTCAACATCGAACTCCCGGACGAGCAGTCGGCCAACCCGTACCTCGACATCGGCAAGGAGTTCCACTACTTCTTCGCCCGCAAGCTGATGTTCGTCCGCTACTCGTGGTCGTTCGCGATCTTCCCCGGCGGCTTCGGCACCCTCGACGAGACCTTCGAGGTGCTGACCCTGATCCAGACCGGCAAGGCCCGGCCCCACCCGGTCGTCCTGGTCGGCAGCGAGTTCTGGCAGGACTTGATCGACTGGGTCGCCAAACGGCTGGCCGGCGAAGGCCGGATAGCCCCGGCCGACATGGAGCTCTTCACGGTCTGCGACGAGGACGACGAAATCGTCGAAAGCGCGATCCGCGGTTTCCCAGAGGTCCCTTACGGGCACGCTTGACAGGAGTCGGGCGGGGTCCGACCCGCCCTCCAAGTTCAACCCGCCGACCCACGGAACCAAATGATGGTTGGGTCGGCTCTGCAACACGGCCATTCACAGCTCAGTAAGAACGTGGTTATCGAGTTGTAAGGTGACTGCATGGCCTTGCCGACCCCGTTGCCACCTGAACTGATCGAGCTGATCACGGCCCGGTTCAAGCTGCTCTCGGAGCCGATGCGGATCCGCATCCTCGACCAGCTGCGGGAAGGCGAGCAGAGTGTCGGCAGCTTGGCGGAGATCCTCGACACCAGCCAGCAGAACGTGTCGAAACACCTCCAGGCCCTGCATGGCGGTGGCGCCGTGAGCCGCCGCAAGGAGGGCAACACGGTCTTTTACGGCATCGCCGACCAAAGCCTGCTCGCGATCTGCGAGGTGGTCTGCGACAGCGTCGAGCAGCGCATCTCGGAACTCAGCCAGATAGTCGCCGGCAGCTAGCGGCGCTCGTCGCCGGCCAGGCGCGGCCGCGGCCGATCGACCACCCGATCGGCCTTCTCGTGCTAATCTATTCCACTACACAGTTGTTGACTTGTATAACGGACTGGAGTGATGATGACATCGAGCTGTGAAACCGAGCGGTCTCGAGGCTGGTACCTCGAACGGGTCCTGTTCGCGATGGCCGGGACGGTCAGCCTGGTCGGCGGCCTGCTCGCGCTGCTCTTCTCCCCCTGGTTCGCCCTGCTGCCGGTGCTCGCCGGAGTCAACCAATGGCTCTTCGTGGTGGTCGGAGCCTGCCCCGCTTCCTATCTGCTCAGCCGGGTCACCTCGCTGAAGCCGGCCGCCGGGGTGAACCGGTGAGCGGTTACGGGCCGATCGGCCGGCTCGGGGCTTGGACGACCGAACACTTCCGGGTCGTCGCGACGGTCTGGCTGATCATCGCGATCGGCCTCGGTTTCTTCGCCCCCCGGGTCGAACATGCCCTCTCCGGGGCCGGCTGGGAAGCGACCGGCTCGGAATCGGTCGAGGTGAGAAACCTGGTCGACCAGGAGTTCGGTGGAATGTCCTCCTCGGCCTTGATGGTCGTCGTCCACAGCGACGACTCGGCCTTCGGCGACCCCGCCTTCGACCAAACCCTCCGGCAGGCCGCGGCGGTCCTCAAGGGCTCCGACGACGTGCGTGGCGTGGTCATGCCGACCCGGAAGAGCTGGGTTTCCGCTGACCGCCACACCGCCGTGATCCAAGCCGGGGCGGCCGCCGACTCGAACCAGATGGTCCACGCGGCCGACGAGATCAAAGACGAACTGGCGGGGCTCGAAGCCGGATCCGCATCTGTTTCCCTGACCGGTTCTTCGGGCATGTGGTCGGACTTCAACCAGGCGAACAAGGAAGCGATGATGAAGTCCGAGGTGATCTCGTGGCCGGTCACGTTGCTGATCCTCGTCCTCGCCTTCGGTTCACTGGTCGCCGCCGGCCTGCCACTGATGCTGACCATTCTCGGCCTCGTTGCCGCGGCCGGCTCGCTGTACCTCGGCGCCCAGCTCTTCGACATCTCGATCTGGGCGATGAACTTCGCGATGATGTTCGCCCTCGCCCTGGGCATCGACTACGCGCTCTTCATCGTCTACCGCTTCCGTGGGGCGTTGACCTCGAACCCGGACACCGGGCACGCGATCGCCGAGACCATGGACACCGCGGGCAAGGCGGTCATGTTCTCCGGGGTCACCGTGCTGATCTCGCTCAGTGCGGTGCTGCTGGTCCCGAGCCCGGCCTTCCGGTCGATGGCGATCGGCGTGATGTTGGCCGTCGCCTTCGTGCTGGCCGCCTCGCTCACCTTGCTGCCCGGCGTGCTCGGCAAGCTCGGTCATCGCGTAAACCGGTTGAGCCTGCCCTGGGTGCACCACGGCGAACATCGCTCGGCCGGCTTCGCGGCCTGGGGCGAGAGGATCTGGCGCCGCCCGCTGCTCTTCGGCGTTCCCGCACTGATGGTCCTGCTCGCGCTCTGCGTGCCCGTGCTCTCGCTGGACACCGGCATGCCCTCGATCAAGGTGGTGCCGGATCACGATGGCTCCCGGGTCGGCTACGAACAGGTTGCCGAATCGTTCGGGCCCGGCGCCCCGGGAACGCTCCAGGTGGTCGCGCCGGCCGACGAAGCCGCCACGGCGGTTCGGACGATCGCCACCGATCCGGGCATCGCCGGGGCGATGGTCGCCGGCCAGAGCCGGGACGGCCACACGCTGATCGCGGCAACCCCGACCGTCGACCCCTCCGATCCCGCCCTCGCCGCAACCATCGACCGCCTGCGGGACGAGTTGCCGGCCGGCACCCTGGTCGGCGGCGCCGCGGCCGAGAACCACGACCTCGAAGCTGCCCTCGGCGACACCACCGCCCCGGCGATCGCGGTCGTGATGACGCTCGGCTTCCTGCTCCTGCTGGTCGCGCTCCGGGCACCGATCCTCGCCGCGATCGCGGTGCTGACCAACCTGCTGGCGGTCGGGGCGGCCTTCGGCGTCGCCCAGCTGGTCTTCCAGCAGGGGCACCTGTCCGGGCTGCTCGGTTTCGAATCCCAGGGCTTCCTCGACGCCTGGGCGCCCGTCTTCTTCTTCGCGATGGTCTTCGCGATCTCGATGGACTACTCGGTCTTCCTGCTGAGCTCGGCCCGCGAGCACTGGGAGAAGTCCGGCGATGCCAAGGAAGCCCTGGTCGGCGGCCTCGCCCACTCCGGCCGGGTGGTCTTCGCCGCGGCCGGGGTGATGGTCGCCGTCTTCTTCACCTTCGCCCTGTCCGGGCCGCTGCCCCCGCGGGAGATGGGGATCATCCTCGGGGTCGCCGTGCTGCTCGACGCGGCCCTGGTCAGGCTGCTCCTGCTACCCGTGTTGATGCGGCTGGCGGGCACGCGGCTCTGGTGGATCCCGACCTGGATCGACCGGCGCCTGCCGAAGGTCTCGTTCGGCCACTAGGGCCGTCAGCGCTGAGGGACGAACTTGTGGAGGGTGAAATAGCCGGCCAGGTAGAGATTCCTGCCGTCCGAGACCATCGGCGTGTATCCGGGCGACGGGAAGTGGAACACCTTCTTGCGGGTGGTGATGTCGATGCCGATCGATTCTTCGGTGGTGAAGCTGGAGGTGTATACGGTGCGCCCGACCACGGTCGGCGTGCCGGGCACTTCGCCGCCGACGTCGTAGGACCAGAGCTTCTTCCCGTTCCGCCCGTCTATCGCGTAGAGGTGATGGTCGTAGCTGCCGACGAAGACCGTGATCGGCGACCATTTCGAAACGGTCACGGCCGGCGACCCGTAGACGGGGCCACCGGTCCCGAAGCTCCATTCGACCCGCCCGGTGTCGAGGTCGAAGCCAAACACGGTGCCGTCGTCGCGGGCATCGATGAGGCGCCGGCCGACGATAGCCGGCGAAGCGTAGAAGCCCCCGGTGCCGTCGAGGCCCGCCGTCTGACGGCTCCAGAGGATCTTTCCTGTCCGGTCGTCGAGGCAGAAGACGCGGCCGACGTAGTTGGCCGCGCAAACCGCATGCCCGGCCAGGGAGGGGCTGGCCTTGACCGGGGCGTCGCCCAGGGACCTGGTCCAGACCGGCCTGCCCGTGCCGACGTCAAAGGCATCGACGTCTCCCTTGTCGGTCCCGATGTAAACACGGCCGTTGCCGACCGCGGGCGAGGATTCGAGCCTGCTCTTCAGGTTGCGCTTCCAGGCGATCTCGCCGGTCTTGTCGTCCAGCGCGGCAAGCTCCCCTCCGTGGAAGGCGACCACGACCTTGCCCCTGTGCCAGGCCGGCCCGGTCACGTCTGAGGGAGGACCGACGTTCTCCTTGCTCTTCTGTATGTCCCACAGCACCTTGTGGTCGCTGGTCTGGAGAGCGCGGACGTTGCCGTACTTGTCCGCGAGGTAGGCGACACCGTTGTGAAGGGCGGGTGGAAACTCGACTAGCACGCGATCGTTGAAGCTCCACTCCTGCTTCAGTGGCGGGTCCAGGTCGCGCTGGAGCGGCAGCGCATGAGTCCGGGCGGGAACCCGCCCGAACATCAGCCAGTCGACGTTTCCGGGAGCCGACGCGGCCGGCGATCGGGGTTCCCCTTCCCTCGTCTGGCTGTCGTCGCTCGAGCCACAGCCGGCCAGGACGAACAGGCCGACGCCAACAAACGAGAGAATGGATTGGAGCCCGCGGCGGCTCGGTCTGGACGGGATCACCGCCCCGAGTCTCCCAAGCGCCGGCCCGCAGCGCAACCCGGACCGGCGTGGCGGGTTTAGGGAACGATGTCTCGCCTTCCCGTCCCGCTCGCACTGGCCCTGGCCCTGCTCATGCTGGCCGCACCCGCCCGGGCGACGGATTTTCCCGACGGCGTCGAGGCCGGCGCCCTGACCGACCCTCCCCTGCTCGCCTCCAACTGTGACCGGATCAAGGAGGACGGTGGGCAGACCACGGTGATCGGCGCGGTGATGACCCGGATCGTGAAGTCGCCCGGCGTCTACGACTTCTCGGGCGTAGACGGCCAGGTGAACACCGCGATCGCCTGCGGCATCGACCCGGCGGTCCGGGTATTCGCCGAACCATCGAGTAGCAACGACCGGGGAATGCCGGATGATCTGGACGCATACGGCACCTTCTTCGGTGCCCTGGTCGACCACATGAAGGGGCGGGTCGAACGCTTCGGGGTCGAGAACGAGGTGATCGCACCGAACCACTGGAAGGACACCCCGGCCCAGTACTTCCAACTGCTCCAGATCGCCGCGGGCGCCGCCCATGCCGCCAACCCGGATGCGATCATCCTCGACTCGGTCAGCTCCAGCGGCGGCTTTTCGATCATCGAGGCCCGCAAGCAGTGGCTGGCCGGCAACCTCGAAGGCGCCCTGGCCACGATCCAGGAGAGCCAGAAGAACGACCTTGGCGGCGGCCCCTACCTGACCTCGACCGACCAGGTCCCGGCCTACCTCTCGGTTCCCAAGGTGCTGAAGATGCAGGATTTCTACGACCAGCTGGTCGCTCACCGGAGCCTGATCGACGCCCTGCAGCTGCACTACTACGGCCCCGCTTCAAGCCTCCCTTCGGTGATTGCCATGGTCCGGTCCGACGGCCTCGACATGCCGATCGAGATCTGGGAGCTCGGCCACCGCTACCTAGACGGCCGTCCCTTCGAACAGGCCGGACAAGCCGACGAATCGACTCGCCTGATCGCCACCGCGGTCGGCGAAGGCGCCCGCTATGTGGTGCTGCAGCAGTACTTCGACAAGCTCGACAACGAGATGTACGGGCTGATCGACGGCCAGGGCAACTCGCGGCAAGCCCGCTTCGCGGTCCGCAACACGCTTTCCATGCTGAGGGACACCACCTCCGCCTATCGCCTCCGGGCCGGCGACGGAACCGACGGATATCGGTTCGACCGGTCCGGTGGCTGGCGGCGGGTCCTCTGGAGCACGGGCGCCAACGTCAAGCCGGGAAAGAAGCTCGAGGTCCGTTCCACCACCGTCGCGCTGACCGGCAACACCGGCGGAACGGCACATGTACCGGTCGCCTCGGTCGTGGTCGGCAGCTCGCCCCAGTGGATCGAGCCGGACATGCTCGAAATCTGGCGCAAACCGGCGAAGCGCAAGGGTTTCCTCCGTGTGCGGGCGCATTGCCCGGTCGCTTCGCCGACCCGTTTCTGCCGGGGCTGGATCAAGTTCCGCGGCGGCAAGCGCAACCGTAAGCTGATCGCCGCCCGCAAGTACAAGCTCGGCCGCGGCATCACCCGAGTGATCGTGATCCGCCGCAAGCGGACCAAGGCGAAGGCGAGGGTGGTCTTCGCCACCCCGTTCAGCTGCCCCGGCAAGGTCAAGACCTGCCGAACGTGGCAAGCCATCCGCAGTCGAGCCGGTCTTCGCCGGCTCTGAGGGTGGGCGGGACGTAACTTGACCCGCCCCTCCCACTCGAAGCAACCGATGGATGGGAGGGGCTCTGGCTAGAGGTCGGTCAGGATCGCTGCGCAGCCGGACTCGAGGATGTCGAGAACCTCGGCGAAGCCGTCCTCGCCTCCGTAGTACGGGTCCGGCACGTCGAGCTCGCCCTCGCCGGCCATCTCCCGGAACAGGCGCACCTTGCCCGGGTCGGCCCCCTCCATGGCCAGCAGGTTGGCGTGGTTTGAACGGTCCATGGCGAGGATCAGATCGAATTCCTCGAAGTCGGCGGTTCTCACCTGGCGGGCGGCGCCGCTGATCTCGACGCCCCGTTCGGTTGCCGCGGCGATCGCCCGCGGGTCGGCAGGGTTGCCGACGTGCCAGTCACCGGTGCCGGCCGAGTCGACTTCGAAGCCATCGATTCCCTCACTGGCAAGCAGCCCCCGCATGACCGCCTCGGCGGACGGCGAACGGCAGATGTTGCCGAGGCAGACGAAGAGGATCCGCAAGGCCGCGCTTACCCGCCGACGAATCCGCGCAGCCGGCTGACCTGGTTCTGAAGCTGCTGGACCTGCTTGTTCAGCCGGTTGACCCGCTGATTGAGCTGGGCGTAATCCGCATCCTGGTCGTTCTCGACCTGGGCCAGTTCATTCTCGAACTGGTTGTCGCGGCTCTTCAGGGCATTGACCTGGTTGCGCAGCGTGCGGGTCTGCCGCTGGATCTTCTTGGTCCGCTGATGATTTCCGTTGATCTTGCGGAGCAGGTTCTTGTTGCCCTGGGTGAGCTGCGAGACGAACTTCTCGGCGTCGGACTTCTGGCTCGCCTCGAGCTGGTCCTGTTTCGTCTGGGCTTCCTGGAACTTGGTCTCGACCAGGGACTGGACCTCGGCCGTAGTGTTCACATCGGAATCGACCGCGTCCTTCGCGTTGTAGGCAGTGATCGTGCCGAGCACCCCGAGCAGGATCCCTACGACGCCGAGAACGATGGCCAGTGTCGTCTTCGTCTTGCCGCTCATGCGGCGCAGACTACCGGCGAACCCCGGCGGACAGCGTTATAGCTTGATCAGCAGGATCGTGTTCAGCGTGAACAGGACCGCGGTGACGATCGTGGCGCGGTCGAGGTTCTGCTCGACCATCGAGCCACCGCCGACCGAGCTGCCGCCACCGCCGATGCCGAAAGCACCGGAAAGCCCCGCGTCCTTGCCCGAGTGCAGGAGCACCAGGAAGATCAGGAGGACGGCGAGCAACACCTGGATGATGGCCATGATCGTGTACATCGGCGGCCGATTCTAGCCTTCTTTGCCCTTTAGCGCTTCGAGGCGGTCGAGAATGCTCACCGCTTCTCGCTTCAGCTCGGCGTGGAGCTCAGTGAAATCTTGCTCGGAGAGCTTGCCGGACTCGCGGTCCATCTCGGCGTCGCGGATCTCCCGGTACTTGGCCTCCCGGGCAGCTTCGAGAGCGGCGACTTCAGGATCCTCGGTGGTCGAGCCGGACCCTTTCCGCCAGAACGGCATCGAAACGAAGGAGACGACAAGGGCGAGCATGATCAGGAACCAGATCACGGTCATGTCGCCTGCCTCCTCCACTTCGGCTTCCGGCTCGGCCAGGCCGCGAAGAGAGCCCCCAGGATCGCGATCACCGCGCCGATCCAGATCCAGGTGACCATCGGGCTGACGATCACCCGGATCGTGACCGGTGCCTCGATGTCATCCGACTTGTACCCGGCGACCACCTTGTCGGTGGTCAGGTTGAGCAGCTTCTCGGCGCCCCGGCTGGCCTCCGCGGCCCGCGAGGGGTCCTTGCGCACGACCGGCAGCACCTTCTCGCGCATGAAGGCGGAGAAGAGGCCATCGGCCAGCTTCGCGCGGCGCTGGAATTCCTTCGTGTTCGGTTCGACCGAAGTCCAGAAATCCGAACGCAGGCCGGCCTTCAAGCCGACCTCGCTGGTTGCTTCACCCTCGAAGTAGGAGGCGATGCCGCGGGGCACGCTGCCATCGGTCACCTGGTGGTACTGCCGGGTCGGGTTGAGGGTGGCGAAGGGCTCGCCGTTCCGGTTGACCTTGAGGTCGGCCCCGAAGACCAGCGCCTGCTTGTTGCGGGTCAGCGTCGGCTTCACGTAGGTGACCTGGTAATCGTCCACGACCGTCGATTGCCCGGGGGTCAGCTCGACGTCCCGCTTGGTCTCGAAGCTGGAGGAGGCGGCGATGCCGATCAGCAGCACGACCAGGCCGAGATGGACGATGTAGCCGCCGTAACGGCGGCGGTTCCGGATCGCATTCGACCAGATCGAAGCGAAGATCGAGCCACCGACGCTCCGCTTGCGGGCCGCGGCGGCCCGCCAGGTCTCCTGGGCCAGCGCGGTCACGGTGAAGGCGGCGAGGGTGAAGATCAGCAGCGCCCAGAAGCTGTGCGCAGCGTCGGTGAAGACCAGCAGCAGCACGAAGGCGATCGCGGCGGCGATCAGCGGCACGGTGAAGACCCGTTTCGCCCCCTCCCGGGAGATTCTCCGCCAGGACATCATCGGGCCGATCCCGGTGAACAGGACCAGGACCACCGCGACCGGGGTCGTGTACCGGTCGAACCAGGGGCCGGCCAGGGTCGACCGGGTGCCGGTCAGGAGCTCGGAGATGATCGGGAAGAAGGTGCCCCAGAAGACGATCGCGCAGAGGGCGATCAGGAGCAGGTTGTTGATCAGGAAGACCGCTTCGCGGGAGGCCAGCGAATCGATTCGCCGCTCCGAACGGAGGATGTCGAGCCGGGAGATGATCAGCCAGGTCGAACCGATCAGGATGATCCCGATCAGGGAGAGGAAGTAGGGGCCGACCGTGCTGTCGCCGAAGGCGTGGATCGACTGGAGCACCCCGGAGCGGACCAGGAAAGTGCCGAGCAAGGCGAGGCTGAAACTGGCCACGATCAGGCTGAAGTTCCAGACCTTGAGCATGCCCCGTTTCTCCTGGACCATGATCGAGTGGATGTAGGCGGTGGTGATCAGCCAGGGCATGACCGAGGCGTTCTCGACCGGGTCCCAGGCCCAGTAGCCGCCCCAGCCGAGCTCGGTGTAGGACCAGCGCGAACCGAGGATGATGCCGATCGAGAGGAAGGTCCAGGCGATCAGCGCGAAGCCGCGGGTCGACTTGATCCAGGCGGCGTCGACCCGGCGGCTGATCAGGGCCCCGATCGCAAAGGCGAAGGGCACGGTCAGCGAGACGTAACCCGTGTAGAGCATCGGCGGGTGGATGATCATCGAGGGGTGCTGGAGCAGCGGGTTGAGGCCGGTCCCGTCGGCCGGTACCGGTGAGATCGTGGTGAACGGGTTGACGTCTCCGCCCAGCAGCATCAGGCCGGTGAAGAAGGTGGCGACCCCCATCATCACCGCGGTCGCCCAGGGCACCAGGTCGCGCAGCTTGTGCCGCGTCGAGACCAGCGCGATGGTCGAGACGATCCCGAGGATGAAGGACCAGAGCAGCAGCGAGCCCTCCTGGCTGGACCACATCGCGGTGAACTTGTAGAAGGCCGGGGTCTCGATCGAGGAGTGGGTCGCGACCACGCTGAAGCTGAAGTCGTCGGTCAGGAAGGCGTGCTCGACGACGAGCACGCAGACCACCATCAGGGCACCGAAGGCGTAGACGGCGTAACGAGAGGAATCGACCCAGCGGCGATCGCCACGGGTTCCGATCAAAGCTGCGACCGCCCCGAAGATCGCCGTCAGCAGGGCAAGCCAGAGCGCCGCATTGCCGACGTTACTGATTCTTCTTCTCCGAGAACTTCGACGGGCACTTGGTCACGAGCGTGTCCTTTTCCCCCACGAAGACCCCGTTTTCGACTGTGCCCGTGAGCACGATTTCGCGCCCTTCGCGGAAGGGGTCGGGCACGACCCCGCTGTAGATCACCGGCAGCGGCTGGCCGCTGCCGTCGCGATCCTTGACCGAAAACTTGATGCCGTCCTTGGTCTCCTCGAGCGAGCCCTTGACCACCTTGCCGGTCATCTCGTAACTCTTGCCCGGTACGGCATCGGTCAGCTCACTGGGCTGACGAGCCTCGGAGGAAGCGTTGAAAGAGGTGTAAATCAGTCCGGTGGCGAGAAGTAGGGCGGCGCCCAAAGCCACGAACAGGCGCACCTGTCGCTTGCGCTGTACGTCCATAACGGGTGGATTATCTCAATCCTCGGCGTTTGGCGGCTTCCGCCTCAGACGGCCCGTCGCCAAGCCCTGCCAGAATCGGGCGATGAGCGAAGAGAGGGTACTCCTGATCACCGGGGCGAGCAGCGGCATCGGCCGCGCAACCGCCAAGCTGATGGCGGCGGAAAGGCGGCTGGTCCTGGCCGCCCGCCGAGTCGAGCCGCTGGAGGAACTGGCGGCCGAGCTGGGCGGTCCGGAAAGGGCGCTCGTGGTCGGCTGCGACGTCGGCGAGTGGGACCAGGTCGAGGCGATGACCGCCGCGGCTCTGGAGGGATTTGGTCAGATCGACGAGGTCTTCGTCAACGCCGGCTTCGGCGCCACTCGTGGGTTCCTCGAGGAGACGCCCGAACACTGGAAGTCGATGGTCCTGACCAATGTGCTCGGCGCCGCCCTCACCATCCGCTCGACCCTCCCCCACCTGCTCGAGCGCGGCCACGGCCACTACCTGGTGACCAGCTCGATCGCCGGCCGCCGGGTGCTGCCCGGCTCGCTCTACTCGGCGACCAAGTTCGCGACGACCGCGATCGGCGAGGCCCTGCGGCAGGAGTTACGCGGCCGCGATGACGGCAAGGACATCAAGGTGACCCTGATCGAGCCGGGCATGGTCGACACCGACTTCTTCGACAACCGCCCCGGCGACGCGGCCCTCAAGGACGAGGACATCGCCCGCACCATCAAGTTCGCTCTAGACCAGCCACCCGGCGTCGACCTGAACGAAATCCTGATCCGCCCGATCACCCAAGCCTCGTAGGCGGGGTGCTTTGAGTTAGATCGACTATGGCTATAAAAGTCAATGCACCCGGATTTTCGCCGGGTTTCGTCAGCCAACCAGAGTCCGGACTGCTCGCCAGTAGAGCCGGAGCAGTCCCCTCACCAGCCCCTTTCGGGCGAAGGCGGAGATCAGTGGTGAGTCCAGGTCCGGGGTGAGCAGGTCGGCGAACTCGCTGGTGGTGATCCGCCGGGCCGTTTGGATCTCGCGTCGCTCGTGGCGCAGACGGGGGAACCAGCGCAGCAGGTCCCGGTAGCCCTTCAGCTTCGCCCCGAGCCAGCCCTGCCTGGCGCTGACCAGCAGCAGGACCAGCTCGGTGCCGACCAGGGCCGGCACGACCAGGGCAAGCAACCGCCCCGGGTAGTTGCGGACCACCATCGCCAGGCGGTTCCGCTCCAGCCAGAACCATTTGCGTTCGTTCGCGTGGAAGTCGTAGTCATGGTCGACCATCGCTTCGGTAACCAGGCCGATCCGGTGGCCGGCCGACTGGATCCGGAGCGAGATGTCGATGTCCTCGTGGTAGAGGAAGAACTCCTGGGGCAGGCCACCGACCTCCTGCCAGACCTCCCGGCGCACGGCCAGCGCCGCCCCCGAGGCGACCGCGATCTCGCGGGTCTCGCCCGCTTCGGTCAGGGGCCGCCCGTGGCCGCCGGCCCAGGCGATGCCGGTGAAGTGGACCGGGTTGCCCCAGGAATTGACCGCTTTCTCACCATCGACCCGGCAGGCGACCAGAGCCATCCAGGCACCCCATTCGGGACGGTCCTCGAGCGGGGCGCGGATCGCCTCGCCGAAGCCTGGCTCCGGCAGAGCGTCGGGGTTCAGCATCAACACGATGTCACCGCTCGAAGCGGCCGCACCACGGTTGGTAGCCACCGTGAATCCGGCATTGCCCCCCATCTCGATGACCGTCGCCGCCGGCAGGTGTTCGGCCACGACATCGTGCGGCGAGACCTTCGATCCGTTGTCGACCACGATCACTTCGTCGCCGGGCGCGAGCTCGCGGGCCAGGCCGGGCAAGGTGCGGGCCAGTTCCGGACCCGACTCGTAGGCCACGATCACGACCGAAAGGGACGATTGACGAGGTTCGGTCAAAAGCGGACGACGGGTCTCGAACCCGCGACCTCGAGCTTGGGAAGCTCGCGCTCTACCAACTGAGCTACGTCCGCGAAAGGCACTGCCGAAGCGGGGCCGAACAATAACGCTCCCTCTCAGCCGGGGCGGTGCCCGAACAGATCCAGAACGGCGCGCGGCGGCCGGAGCGCCTCGTTCTCCATAATCGACGTTTCAAGTGAACTGGCGAACCTCAATCGTCGTCCTCGGCGTGGTGGCCCTGCTGGCCTTCCTCGTCTGGGGACTGGTCAAGAAGGGCGAATCGAGCCTTTCCCTGGGCGAACCCGTGCCCGTGGCCACGCTCCAGACCCTGCCGGAAGGCGGCGAGGGGTCGCTGGAGGACTACCGCGGCCAATGGGTCCTGCTCAACGTCTGGGCTTCCTGGTGCGGCCCCTGCAAGGCCGAGTCCCCGGCCCTGGACCGTTTCGAGAAGAACAACCGCGACCGGATCACGGTCTTGGGGGTCGACACCAAGGACCTCAGCGAGGACGCGATGAAGTTCCTGCGCGAGTTCAAGATCGAGTATCCGCAACTGCGGGATGCCAGTGGTGACTACACCGACGGCAAGCTGAAGACGACCGGCGTCCCCGAATCCTTCCTGGTCGACCCTGAGGGCAACCTGGTCGCCCACTATCCCGGTCCCTTCGCGGACGAAGCCGCGATCGAGGCCTTCGCCGCGCCGGCTCTGAAGGACCAGGCCGGCACCACCGGCGACCAGCAATCCCAGGGCGGGGGCTCGAAATGAAGCGGCTCGGGCTTCTTCTCCTGCTGATCGGTGCCCTGGCCACACCCGGTTTCGCGCTGGCCGCCTCGGCATCCGACCAGGCCCCCGGCCCCCAGCCGCGGGCCAGCCTGCCGGAGATCGAGGACGAGGTGATGTGCCCGGTCTGCGGCACCCTGCTCGGCCTCTCCCACTCCCCCGCCGCGGAACGGGAGCGGGTCTTCATCCGCAAACTGATCGCCCAGGGCAAGACCAAGGACGAGATCGAAGACGCCCTGGTGGCCGAGTACGGCGGTCAGGTGCTGGCCATGCCGGAGAACCGCGGGATCGACGTCTGGGCCTACGCGATCCCGGTGATCGGCCTGGTGCTGGGACTGCTCGGGGTTGCCTGGGCGATCATCGCCTGGCGCCGCCGCCGGCCGGACCCGGAGGACGAGCAGCCCTCCGAAGCACCGAGCGAGGACGAGGCCGACCGCCTCGAAAAAGACATGGCCCGCTTCGACCTCTGAGCGCCTACATCCGGTCGGGGGCGGTTATCCCGAGTAGGCCGAGGGAACGCTTGATCGTTTCTGCGGTGACGCCGCAGAGCTGGATCCGGGCGGCCTGGACGCCTTCGCCTTCGGCACCGACCACCTGGCAGTCGCGATAGAAGGCGTGGAAGGCGGCGGCGACCTCGCTGGCGTAGGCGCAGATCCGGTGCGGGGCACGCTTCTCGGCGGCCTCATGGACCTCGGCCGGGAACTCCAGCACCTTCGAAACCAGGGCCTTCTCGGAAGGGTCGACCGGGGCGGCCAGCGGGTCACCAGATCCCGGGCCGCCTTCCTCGGCAGCCTTGCGGAGGATGCTCTGGATCCGGGCGTGGGCGTACTGGACGTAGTACACGGGGTTCTCGGATGACTGGCTGCGGGCCAGGTCGAGGTCGAGGTCGATCGTCTGGTTGTGGCTCCGAGCGAGCAGGAACCAGCGGGCCGCGTCTACCCCGATGTCCTGGGTCAGCTCGTCGAGGGTGACGATGTCCCCGGCCCGTTTGCTCATCTTGGTCCGCTGGCCGCCCTCGACCAGGTGGATCAGCTGCATGATCTGGGCCTCGAACTCGGCCCTGTCACCCTCCAGCGACTGGATCGCCGCCGCCATGCGGGGCACGTAACCGTGGTGGTCGGCGCCGAGCACGTCGATCAGCCGGTCGTTGCCACGCTCGATCTTGTCGACGTGGTAGGCGACGTCGGCCCCGAAATAGGTGACCTCGCCACTGGAGCGGACCAGTACCCGGTCCTTGTCGTCGCCGAAGTCGGTGGTGCGCAGCCAGACGGCGCCGTCCTCCTCAAAGACATGCCCGTTGTCGCGCAGTCGCTGGATGCCGCGGTCGACGAGATTGTCTTCATAGAGCGAGCGTTCGGAGAAGAAGTCGTCCATGCGGACGCCGAAGTTCTCCAGCGAGCCACGGATCCCCTCGACCATCCACTCGACCCCGGTCCGGGCGAGGCGCTCGAGGTCGGTTGGGTCGTGGCCCTCGGTCGCGGCCCGCTCCGCCAGCTCGTTCACGTAGGTGCCCTTGTATCCGTCCTCGGGCGGCTCGTCGCCGGTCATCCGCGCAGCGATCGAGGCAGCGAAGTTGTCGACCTGGGTGCCGCCGTCGTTGACGTAGTACTCGGTGGTGACCGCGTGGCCGGTCTCCTTCAGGAGGCGTGAAAGGGCGTCGCCGTAGGCGGCGTGGCGGCCCGAGGCGGCGGTCAGCGGCCCGGTCGGGTTGGCCGAGACGAACTCGACGATGACCCGTTCCGGCCGGGCCACGGGAGACACTGCGGCGGCACCCGTCGCAGACATCGAGGCAGCCGCCTCGCGGTACCAGGCATCACCGAGGAAGAGGTTGATGAAGCCGGGCCCGGCGATCTCGGTCTTTTCCAGGGCGGCGCCCAGCTCGGCCTCGATCGCAGCAGCGAGCTCGGCGGCGATCTCGCGTGGCGGCTTGCCCAGCGGCTTGGCCAGCATCATCGCCGCGTTGGTCGAGTAGTCACCCATCTCCGGACGCGGCGAGGGATCCAGCGCCGGGCTCACGCCCTCGTCGCCGGCCAGCCGCCAGGCGGCGGCGGTCACCGCGGAATGAAGGACGTCGACGGGATCTGAAGATGGAGCGTTCACTCGCCAATCCTATGCAAGGACGATCGACGGTTCACAGGTGGTACTTCTGCCCGGCGAGGATCTTGCTGGCCCGGAAGAGCTGTTCCAGCAAGACGATCCGGGCCAACTGGTGGGCCATCGTCTGCGGCCCGAGCGAGAGCCGGTGGTCGGCCAGCCCGGAGACCTCGCCGGGCAGGCCTTCGGGGCCGCCGACCAGGAAGGTCAGGCGTTTGCCTTCGTGGCGGCGATCGTCGAGCCATTCGACCCAGCGCTCCGAGGTCATGTCCCGGCCGCCGGCCTCGAGGGCGACCACCGTGCCCGGGTCGGGCCGGCTGCCGCCGGTGGCTCGGGCCGCCGTCACGCCGCGGGCCAGCGCGGGGTCGTCTTTGACCTCGGTCACCTCGACCCGCATCAGCGGCTTCAGCATCTTCAGGTAGTGGGCCTCGGCCTCGGCGAATGGCGCTTTGATCCTGCCCACCGCGATCAGCTCGACTTTCACTGTGTCCTCCTTGCTCCTTCGGCTATCGCGATGCGATCGAAGGTCGTGGGATGGGTGCCGAAGAGGAACTGCCAGACCGCCGGCGGGTCGACGTCGGAAAGGTTCGCCTTGGCCAGGCCTACCTGGAGGTCGACCAGCCCCTGCGAGTCCCCGGTCAGGTGGATCGAGTAGCGGTCTGCCTTCGCCTCTACCTGGCGGGAGAGCGCGTTGCCGGGCACCTGCAATACGAAGACGGCCAGGGTCATGGTCAGGGCCAGCACCGGGATCAGGGCCGGCCCCCGCGGGTCGTCCTCGTTACGGCGCAGGATCGCCCCGCTCGCGAACTGGACGAACAGCACGCCGAGCGGGATCACGAGCAGGGCGAAGGTGATGCCACGCTTCAGGTCGTTCGCCTTGACGTGGCCGAGTTCATGGCCGACCAGTGCCTTGAACTCGGATGGGGTGAGGTCACGGATCGCGTTGTCGTAGATCACCACGCGTTTGGAGGAGCCGATGCCGTTCACGTAGGCGTTGACGGTCGAGGAGCGGCGGCTCGCATCGACCTCGTACACCTGGCCGACCTCGACCCCGGCCCGGTCGGCCAGCCGCAGCACCTCCTGCCGGGCGGGACCGTCGGGCAGAGGGTCGAAGTCGTTGAAGAGCGGCGAAACGACCACCGGCCAGAGCCAGGTCGTGACCACCGCCCAGACGGCGACCAGGACGGAGGCGAGCAGCCAGAACTTTCCCTTGAGCTGGCGCCACAGGGCCATCGCGAGGAGTGCTCCGATCGCCGCCGGGATCATCGTGATCAGGATCCCGAGCAGCCAGTCGAGCAGCCTCGGGGCCAGGTCCTGGCTGATCAGGCCGTAGTCACGCCCGAGTTGCCAGGCGGCGAGGTCGAAGGGCAGGCCGGTCAGGGCCAGCAGGATCGAGATCCCGGCCCCGGCGGCCATCGCCCCGAGCAGGGGCCGGCGGTCGAGCCGGGCCAGCAGCCGCCGCATCGGCGCACCACGCCAGAAGGCGAGGAAGCCGAGGGTGCCGAACTGGACCAGCAGCGAGGCGACCCCGATCAGGCGGGCCCAGGACCGGTAGTCGTCGGCCCGGTTCAACTCGGCCGGGGTGAAGCGGTCGGCGATCACCCGGGCCGCCGCGACAGGATCCGGAACCGGCGGACCCTGGTCGGGAGAAAGGAGCAACACGGCGAGCGCCGCAACCGCGAGCGCCCCCAGCGCGGTTCCAGCCAGGGCGTAGCCGTTCACTCGGCCGCCAGTGGCCGGACCCGGATTCATCGCTCAATACGATATTCGGCAGGCCCACCGGGCCCAGCCCACCAATCCATGAACGTCGCCGTAATCTCGGACATCCACGCCAACCGCCACGCGCTCGAAGCAGTCCTCGGTGACATCGACGAAACCGGGGTCGACGAAGTCTGGTTCCTCGGCGATGCGGTCGGTTACGGGGCCTTCCCCGGCGAATGCGTGATGACCCTGCAGGAGCGTTGCTCGGTCTTTCTGCTGGGCAACCATGATCTCGCCGCGCTTCGGGAAATCGACATCAGCACCTTCTCCCCCTCGGCCGCGATGTCGGCACGCTGGACCCGGGACCACATGGAGGCGGAGGCCTTCGAGGTCCTGCGCGGGCTGGAAGGCACCTCCTCCCAGCGCGAAGGAATCGGGCTCTTCCACGCCTCGCCGCGCGACCCGATCTGGGAATACGTGGTCGACAGCGACCTGGCCGAGGACAACCTCGACTTCCAGCAGGAGCGGATCGCCCTGATCGGCCACTCCCACATCGCCCTCTATTTCACCCGGGTCGACGAGATGGCCAGGGTCTCCTCCGTCCTCGCCCCGGGGGGCACGCAGTTGAAGATGACCAGCGGCAAGTGGCTGCTCAACCCGGGCAGCGCCGGCCAGCCACGCGACGGCGACCCCCGGGCCGCCTGGGCCGAGATCGACACCGAGAGTTTCGAAGCCCGCTTCCACCGGGTCGAGTACCCGGTCGAGGACGCCGCCGAAGCAATCCGCCGAGCCGGCCTGCCCTCCCATCTCGGCGACCGGCTCCTCAAGGGTCACTGAAGCCGGAAATGCGTCACAAAGGCCACCGGCCCAACCATCTAGACTCGGCGGGAATGCGGTTCCCTGCCCGACCAAACGCCCGCCGGGGCTTTCTGCCTGCCTTGCTGGCCTGCATCGTGCTGCTGCCGGCTCTCTCCGGCTGCGGCGAGGATCGCAGTAACCTGATCCCCAAGGACACGTCGGAATCACTGATCGCGCACTTCGACCGGATCAAGGCTCTGGCGAAATCCGGAAAGTGTTTCGAGGCAGCCCAGGTGGCCCGTGAGGCCCAGACCGAGATCGAATCGATGGGCCCGGATGTTGACGCCAAACTGAAACGTTCCCTGCTCGACGGTGTCACTGATTTGACACTCCTCGCCAACGACACCGACGTATGCATCGAAGCGGACACGACGACCCCGGAAGAGCCCGTCGAGACCGAAGAAACACCAACCGAGAGCGAAGGCGCGACCGGCGAAACCGGGACCACGGACACCGGGGAGAACACGACCGGCGACCAGGGAACGACGGATGAAGACCAGGATTCTGATCAGCAGACACAATCGAACGGCAACGGAAACGGCAATCAGTCGAAAACTCCGCCTGCCAAGAATCCCTCAAATCCGACCACTCCGACGACTCCTACCAACCCGAGTACGCCACCGGACACCGGCCCCGGTTCCGGCGGCCTCGGCCCCGGGTGATCCACGATGAGTGAACCGACCGTACTCGCCGACCGCTACGAGCTCCACGACAAGCTGGGCTCCGGCGGCATGTCGAACGTCTACCGGGCGACCGACCGCATCCTCGAGCGGACCGTCGCGGTCAAGGTGCTGGCCGAACACCTCTCCGACGACGACCGCTTCGTCGCCCGCTTCCGGCGCGAGGCGCTGGCCGTGGCGAAGCTGATCCACCCGAACATCGTCCAGGTCTACGACACCGGGGTCGACCACGGCCGCCACTTCATCGTCATGGAATGCGTCGAGGGCAAGTCGGGCGCCCAGATCCTCAAGACCGAAGGGCTGGTCGATCCGGAGGTGACGGTCGAGATCGGCGTCCAGGCCTGCGCCGGGCTCGAGTACGCGCACCGGCACGGGATCATCCACCGCGACGTCAAGCCGGGGAATCTGATGGTGATCGGCGGGCCGGTCGGCGGTGGCGAGATGACCTGCAAGCTGACCGACTTCGGCATCGCCCGGGCGGCGGAGCAGACCCGCATCACCCAGGTCGGCTCGGTGGTCGGCACCGCCGCCTACCTGGCCCCGGAACAGGTGCGGGGCGAGGAAGCCACCCCCTCGACCGACGTCTACGCACTCGGCGTCGTGCTGTACCAGTTCCTGACCGGCCGGCTGCCGTACGAGGGTTCCTCCCTGGCCGAGCTGGCGGTGCGCCAGCAGAACGAGAAGCCGCTGCCGCCGCGGACCTACAACGCCGACGTCCCAGAGACGGTCAGCGCCGCCGTGATGCGCGCCCTCGAAGGCGACAAGGCCTATCGGTTCAATACCGCAGCCGCGCTGTCGGACGGCCTCCAGCGCGGCCTGCGCGGCGAGGACGTCACGCTGCAGATGGACGAGGAACCGGTCACGCCTCCGGAATTCCCGCAGGCCGAGACGGCGACCCGGCCCCTGGAACGGACGGCCCGCACCGCCCATCGTCCGGCCCCGCCCCCGCCCCGTTACACGCTTCCCCAAACCGCCCCGCGGGCAAGCCGGAAGCGCTCACCGATCCGTCGTTTCTTCCGCTTCATCTTCGGCATGCTGGCCCTGGTCCTGATCGCAGCCGTGGTGGCCGGGACGGTGATCCTGCTGACCGACCATGCCGCCTCGGTGAAGATCAAGGACTTTGCCGGCAACTCGGTCGAGAAGCTCTCGGACGAGCTCAAGCAGCAGGTCCGCGACAACACCAAGTAGAGGGCAAAGCCCGAAATGGTCGGGTCAGCGCACTTCCTGGCGGACCGTGCGGTAGGCACCGGCCGCGAAGAAGAGCGCCAGCCAGCCGCACAGGACCAGCAGCGAGATGCCCAGCGGGTTGGTGGTCTCGCCACCATCGATCCCGCGGATCGAGTCGGTCACGTCGATCATCACCACGCCGAGCGTGTAGTCGCCGACCACCGGCACGAACACCAGCCCGAAGTTGACCACGAAGAACATGACCAGGCTGACCGTCACCCCACCGGCCATCGAACGGGTGAGCATAGTCAGCGACATCGCCGTGATCCCGTAGATCAGGTTCGCGACGATGATCGAGAGCCCGGCCCTGGTCACGTCATCCAGGTCGAAGGATCGTTCATGCCCCATGCCGGCAAGCCCGAAGAGCAGGATGCCGAGCAGCAGCACGACGACCGTCGCGGCGGTCAAGGTGAGGGCCATCGCGGCCACCTTGTTGCCAATCAGTGCGATCCGGCTCGGCCGGGCCGCCACGACCCGTCGCAGCGTGTTCTGGCCGAACTCGAGCCCGAAGACCCAGGTGCCGAAAAGCAGCGAGCAGACGATCGCCGGGAAGCCGATCGCCAGGTCGATCACGATGCCATCCTCCCCGACCCCCCAGATCACCGATGCGGCAATGCCGAGGATGAGGAAGATGCCCATCGAGAAGAGCAGCCAACGCGGGGTCGGCAGGGCCCTGATCTTGATCAGCTCAGACCGCACTCGCCGCACCCTCGGTCAGTTCGAGGAACACTCGTTCCAGGTCGGGCCGTTCGCGGCCCAGCCCGCGCAGCCAGATGCCGGCCTCGCCGAGCAGCCGAGTTATCTCCGAGTCGTCGCTCACGCTGCCCCGGACCGAGAGGCATCCTTCGCCTCGATCATCGACCGACAGACCGGCCGCCTCCAGGGCCTTCCGGGCAGCCTCGACCGAGTCCAGGGCAACGTAGACGATGAAGCCTTCGGCCACCTCGTCGCCGCCGAGGATCTCTTCCATCGTCCCGTCGGCGACCAGCTTGCCCTTGTTGATGATCGTCGCCCGGTCGCACATCAACTGGACCTCGGCCAGCAGGTGGGAAGAGACCAGGACCGAACAGCCCCGTTCGGGAAGACGCTTGATCAGGTCGCGGATCTCGACGATCCCGGCCGGGTCGAGGCCGTTGGTCGGTTCGTCGAGGATGACAAGGCGCGGATCGCCGATCAAGGTGATCGCCAGCCCCAGCCGCTGCTTCATGCCGAGCGAGAAGGTCCGGGCGTTGTAGTCCGCCCAGTCGGCCAGGCCGACCAAGGTCAAGAGCTCCAGGATCTGGCCGGAAGGATCGCTGACCCCGCGGGCGGCGGCTTCGATCTCCATGTTCTGCCGGGCGCTCGCCCATCCGTAGAGGGCCGGGCCTTCGATCAGCGAACCGGTCTGCCGCAGGGCATCCGCGAAACCCGGATCCGCCGGGGTCTGGCCGAGCAGGGTCGTCTCGCCCTCACTGGCCCGGCTCAATCCGAGCAGGACGCGGATCGCCGTCGTCTTGCCGGAGCCGTTCGGGCCCAGGAGCCCGCAGACCGTGCCTTCCGGAACCTGCATCGTCAACCCGTCGAGGGCGGTGACGGCACCGTAGTGCTTCGAAACGCCTTCGAGTTCGATCAGCGGCTCTCCCATGGTCCCGATCAACCTACCGTGCGGACCAGGGTGCCGCCCCGGCCAGGATCTTCTCGCTGTAGTCGGCGAACCCACCGGCCGAGATCGCCTCGCGGGCGCCGCGCATCAGGCGTTCCATGTAGGTCAGGTTGTGGTCGACCAGCAGCCGGACCGCGGTCAGCTCCTCCGACTTCGAGATGTAGTTGAGGTAGTCCCGGTCATAGTCGGCGCAGGCGATGCAGGGGCAGCCCGGGACCAAGGGCTCGCGGTTGCCGACCTCACCCGGCTTGCGGACGTCGATCCGGAAGCGCTTGTCGGGCAACGGGGCCAGGGCCATGCCGTGGCGGGCCAGGCGGGTCGGGACCGCGCAGTCGAAGCCGTCGAGGCCGATCGCGATGCCGCGCATCAGGTCATCCACCTCGCCGATCCCGAGCAGGTGCTTGGGCGCTTCGACCGGCAGGTGGGGCACGGTGAAGCCGAGCACCTCGGCCATCTCCTCCTTGTCACGGCCGAGCGTGCCGCCGATCGAGATCCCGTCCACGGCCGAAGCGGATACCGCGGCGCACGATTCCTCGCGCAGGTCGGCGTGGGTACCGCCCTGGATGATCCCGAAGACCGCCTGCCCGGCGGGGCCGTTCGCCTCGTGCCAATCGAGGCAGCGCTTCAGCCAGCGGTGGGTGCGTTCGGTCGAGCGGGCCGTGTACTCGCGGTCGGCGTGGAAGGGGGTGCACTCGTCGAAGACCAGGGCGATGTCCGAGCCGAGCGCCGCCTGGACCCGCATCGACTCCTCCGGCGAGAGCATCAGCTCCGAGCCGTCCTTGTAGGACCGGAAGCGGACCCCTTCCTCCTCGATGCCCAGCGTCTTGGCCAGGCCGTACATCTTGCGCCCGGAGCCCTTGATCTCCTGCGAGACCCCACCATGGGCCAGCGAGAAGACCTGGAAGCCGCCGGAGTCGGTGATGATCGCCTTCTCCCAGCCCATGAACTCGTGGAGCCCGCCGGCCGCGGCGATCCGTTCCGGACCCGGGGCGACCAGCAGGTGGTAGGTGTTGCCGAGCACCAGCTCGTAACCCATCCCCTCGATCTCCCGCGACGACATGCCGCGGACCGAGCCCTTGGTCGCCAGGGGGATGAAAGCCGGGGTCTCGACCGGCCCGTGCGGGGTCTGCAGGGTGCCGCGCCGGGCGTCACCGTCGCGGGCGTGGATCTCGAAGGTCAGTCGGGCCGGGTCGTGGCGCATCAGGCCACCCTACGCGTCAGTCGCGGACGATGAGCGAGCGGCCGGTCATCTCGGCCGGTTGGTCGATGCCGAGCAACTCGAGGATGGTCGGGGCGACGTCGGCGAGGATGCCGCCTTCGTCGAGGCTGAAGCCCTCGGCGGTGACTATCACCGGGACCGGGTTCAGCGAGTGGGCCGTATTCGGGGATCCGTCCGGCTCGAGCATGTTGTCCGCGTTGCCATGGTCGGCGGTGATCAGGCAGGCGCCACCGGAAGCCAGCACGGTTTCTACGACCCGTCCGAGACAGGCGTCGACCGACTCGATCGCCTTGACCGCGGCCGGGATCACGCCGGTGTGGCCGACCATGTCCGGGTTGGCGAAGTTGATGATCCCGAAGCGGGGCTCGTCCTCTTTCCAACCGGCGACGAAGGCGTCGGCCGCCTGGTTGGCGCTCATCTCGGGCTTGAAGTCGTAAGTGGGCACGTCACGGGGTGATTCGACCAGGCGCCGGTCCTCCCCCTCCCACTCCTCTTCACGGCCACCGTTGAAGAAGTAGGTGACATGCGGGTACTTTTCGGTCTCCGCCACGTGGAGTTGCTTGCCGCCGTCGTCCGCGATCACCTGGGCCATGGTCACCTTGGGCCGCTCCTCGGGGAAGGCGACCGGGTAGGGCCAGCCCTCGCGGTATGAGGTCATCGTGGTCAGGGCCAGCAGCGGCCCGCCGGAGCGGGTGAACTCGTCGAAGTCGGGGTCGGCCAGGGCCCGGGTCAGTTCGCGGGCGCGGTCGGGGCGGAAGTTGATGAAGATCGCCGTGTCCCCCTCCTGGGCGCCGTCGTAGCCGGCGATCACGGTCGGCTTGATGAACTCGTCGGTCTTCTCGTTCGCGTAAGAATCGGCGATCGCCTCGCCGGCCGTGGCGGCCGAGGGACCGGCGCCGTGGATGATCGCGTCGTAGGCCAGCTTGACCCGGTCCCAGCGGGTGTCGCGGTCCATCGCGTAGTAGCGGCCGCTGACCGTGCCGATCCGCCCGGCCGAGCGCAGCCAGCGCTCCAGTTCCTCGACGTACTTCGCGCCGCCGTGCGGCAGAGTGTCACGGCCGTCGGTGATCGCGTGGAAGATCACGTCCGGGACGCCCTCCTGGGAGGCCAGTTCGACGCAGGCCTCCAAGTGCTCCCAGCCGGAGTGGACCCCACCGTCGGAGACCAGGCCGATCAGGTGCAACCGCCCGTTGCCGTTCACCGCCCGCCGGCAGGCGTCGACCAGGGCTTCGTTGTCGAAGAACTCGCCGTTGGCGACGGCGCTGTCGATCCGGGCCAGGTCCTGCTTGACGATCGCTCCCGCGCCGAGGTTGAGGTGACCGACCTCGGAGTTCCCCATCTGGCCTTCCGGCAGGCCGACGTCCGGGCCTTGGGCGCTGAGCTGGGCCGTCGGGTACTGCTCCCAGAGCCGGTCGAAGTTCGGCGTCTCGGCCAGCGAGACCGCGTTGCCGGGGCCGGGCGGGGCAAGGCCCCAGCCGTCGAGGATGATCAGCGCCGCGGAAGGAACGGGAATGGTTGCCATGACTGCCTGAGAAGTTTCCTACTCGGCGGGGGCGGCGGCAACGATCGCGCCGAAGTCGGCCGGATCGAGGGCGGCACCACCGACCAGCGCGCCGTCGATGTCGGGCAGGGCGAGCAGCTCCTCCGCGTTGCCGGGCTTGACCGATCCCCCGTAGAGGATGCGGACCTGCTCCGCCTTGTGGGGGTCGCGGGAGCGCAGCAGGTTGCGGATGAACTCGCAGGATTCCTGAGCCTGGTCCGGAGTGGCGGTGAGGCCGGTGCCGATCGCCCAGACCGGTTCGTAGGCGATCACGACCTTGGCCAGGTCGTCGGTGTGGATCTCGGCCAGGTCGGTCAGCACCTGGTGGGAGAGCACCGACTCGGTGTCGTTCGACTCGCGCTCGGCCTGGGTCTCGCCGACGCAGAGGATCGGCTCGAGGCCGGCCTCGATCGCCTTCGGCACCTTGCGGGCCAGGGCCTCGTCGGTCTCGCCGAAGAACTGGCGCCGTTCGGAGTGGCCGAGGATCGCGCCGTCGACCCCGATGTCGAGCAGCATCGGGGCGGAAACCTCGCCCGTGAAGGCACCCGAGTCCTCGTAGAACATGTTCTGGGCGGCAACCCGGACGGGCGTGCCGGCGCAGCGCTCCGCGACCCGCTGCAGGGCCAGCCACGGCGGGCAGAGCACGACCTCCGCGCCGTCGGCGGTCTGGGTCGGCAGGAAGGCGTCGAGGAACTCGTCCGCCTCGGAGGCAGTCTTGTTCATCTTCCAGTTGGCGGCTACGTAGGGTCGGCGGCTCATTTCCTGCCTCTTTCGTCGAATCAGTTGTCGTTGAGGGCGGCGACGCCGGGGAGCTCCTTGCCCTCCAGCAGTTCCAGTGAAGCGCCGCCACCGGTTGAAACCCAGTCCACCTGGTCGGTCAGGCCGAACTTGACCAGGGCGGCGACCGAGTCACCGCCGCCGACCACCGTGTAACCGGGCGCGGCGGCCACGGCTTCGGCAACCGTACGGGTGCCGGCCGCGAAAGGATCGAGTTCGAAGGCGCCCATCGGTCCGTTCCAGAGCACGGTGCCGGCCGCGGCGACCCGGCGGGCGTAGTCCTCGGCCGACTTCGGGCCGATGTCGAGCCCCATCCAGCCTTCGGCCACGTCCACGCCTTCGGTCGAGTCGGTTTCGGTCTCGGCGGAGAACTCGCGGCCGAGGGCGAGGTCGGTCGGCAGGACCAGTTCACAGTTGCCGGCCGCGGCCTTGTCCAGCGCTTCCTGGGCGAGCGGGATGTCGTCGTCGTGGCAGAGCGAGTCACCGATCGAGTGGCCCTGGGCCTTGTAGAACGGGAAGCACATCGCCCCGCCGATCAAGATCTGGTCGGCGATCTCGAGGAACCGGTCGATCACCCCGACCTTGTCGGAGACCTTGGCCCCGCCCAGCACCACGACCAGCGGCCGTTTCGGGTCGGTCGCGACCGAGGTCAGGTTCTCGACCTCCTTCTGCAGCAGCAGCCCGGCGTAGGCGGGAAGGTCGGCCGCGACGCCGGCGGTGCTGGCGTGGGCCCGGTGGGCGGCGCCGAAGGCATCGTTCACGTAGAGGTCGGCCAGCGAGGCGAGACGCTCGGCCAGGGCCGGGTCGTTCTCGGTCTCCCCCGCTTCGTAACGGGTGTTCTCGAGCAGCAGGATCTGACCGGGTTCCAGCGTCTCCGCCTTGGCCCGCGAGTCTTCCCCGCCGACGTCGGCGGCCATCTCGACCGGCTGGCCGGTCAGCTCGGCCAGCCGCTTTGCGGCCGGGGCCAGGGAAAGCTCCGGCACGACCTGCCCCTTGGGGCGACCGAGGTGAGAGCAGAGGATGACCTTCGCCCCCGCGCCGGTCAGGTACTCGATGGTCGGCAGCGCAGCCCTGATCCGGGTGTCATCGGTGACCTCTTCCCCGTCGAGGGGGACGTTGAAGTCGACGCGGACCAGGACCCGCTTGCCGTCGACGTCGGCGTCCTTTACCGACGCCTTGCCGAAAGCCATTTCCAACTCCTCGGAGCCGTCTGGCCTAGAGAACCTTGCCGAGCAGCTCGACGCAGCGGTTCGAGTAGCCCCACTCGTTGTCGTACCAGGAGACCGCCTTGACCAGGGTGCCGTCGCCGATCACCTGGGTCAGGGATGCGTCGAAGATCGAGGAGTGCGGATCGCCGACGATATCGGTCGAGACGATCGGATCCTCGGTGTAGGCGAGGATCCCCTTGAGCGGGCCCTCCGCGGCGGCCTTGACCGCGGCGTTGACTTCCTCGGCCGTGGTGGCCTTGGTGGGGTTGAAGGTCAGGTCGACGACCGAGCCGGTGATCACGGGGGCGCGGACCGCGAAGCCGCTCAGTTTGCCGGCCAGCTCCGGCAGGACCAAGCCGACGGCCTTGGCGGCGCCAGTGGTGGCCGGGATCAGGTTCTGGGCGGCGGCACGGGCGCGGCGCAGATCCTTGTGCGGCATGTCCTGCAGGCGCTGATCCGAGGTGTAGGCGTGGATCGTGGTCATCAGGCCCTGCTCGATGCCGACCGAGTCGTTGATCGCCTTGGCGAACGGGGCGAGGCAGTTGGTGGTGCAGGAGGCGTTGGAGATGATGTTGTGGTTGGCCGGGTCGTAGTCCTCGAAGTTGACGCCGAGGGCGACGGTCACGTCCGGATCGGTCGCGGGAGCCGAGATGATGACCTTCTTCGCGCCCGCCGCCAGGTGCTTGGCGGCGTCGTCGCGCTTGGTGAAGAAGCCGGTCGACTCGAGTACCACGTCGACGCCGAGGTCGCCCCAGGGCAGGTCGGCCGGGTCACGCTCGGCCAGAACCTTGATCTCCTTGCCATCTACGTTGATCGCCCCCTCGCTGGCGGTGATCTCACCGTCGAAACGGCCGAGGATGGAATCGTACTTGAGCAGGTGCGCCAAGGTCTCGGTGTCGACCAGGTCGTTGATCGCGACGATGTCCAGATCCGCGCCCGAATCATGCGCTGCCCGGAACACGTTCCGCCCGATTCGACCGAAACCGTTGATTGCCACCTTGACGCTCATTCGCTACCGCCTCCTGAAAAGACTGGGTTGGAAAACTCCGATTACAACTTGGATTCTACGGGCCGACCCCTTCCCGTGCCCCCTCCCTCAACCGGGCGAGCGACCACCTCGATCCCCGGTGGGTCGGATTCGGAGGTGGGACTGAGCCAGCGAGATTGAGGAAGTGGTCCGTATATGACCAAAAACTCAATCTCGCGAGAGCAGACTCCCGAGACTGCTCAAATTCTCAATGGCTCCTGGGCGCGTTGCCCGACTCCGCCCGGGCTAGTCTTGGGAGACGGTGATCTCTATGTCGTGGCCGTCCGGGTCCCGGAGGAAGGCCGAGTAGGAGCCGGAGCCGTGAGCGCTGGTTTCTCCGGGCTGGGCGACGTTGGATCCGCCGGCGCGGCAGCCGCCTTCCCAGGCGGCCTTGACCGCGGCGATCCCTGGGGCGCCGAGGCTGACCATGGTCCCTTCGGCCCGGACACCGGTCCGCTCGGTGATGAAGACGAGGGGCCGGGAGATGCCGTAGCCGATCGCGTCTGAGCCGTTTACGTGCCGTCGCCAGCCAAGTGGCGAGAGCAGCGAGTCGTAGAACGAGGCGGCGCGGGGCAGGTCGGAAACTTCGAGAACGATGTGGTGAATCACGATCTTCAGGCTAGTGGAGATGCAACAGAACGGTGTTTTGCGCGTTCTGGTATCCGGGTCGTCTGGTCGGGCGAAGGCCGGCCGGTCACGGCTCGATGGCGTCCGCCGGGGTCGGGGGCTCCTCGGCTTTCAAGGACCGCTGGGACGGGGTCCGCTTCGCATCCCGCAGCAACTTCAGGCCGACGATCGTCAGCAGCACGGCGAAGCAGATCTTGAGCGCCTGACCAGGCAGATGCAGGGCGAGGGCCGAGCCCGCGATGCTGCCGAGCACTCCGCAGAGACCGATCTTGAACGCCTTCCTCAGGTCGACCACACCGCTCTTGTAGAGCGACCAGGTTGCGACGATCGCGGTCGGCAAGACGACCAGCAGCGAGGTCGCCTGCGCTTCCTGCTGGGTCAGGCCGACCGCCAGCACGAGGAAGGGAACCATGAAGATGCCGCCGCCCACGCCGAGCAGTCCGGCGAGGGTGCCGCTCATGACCCCGAAGGCCACCAGGAGGATCAGGAATGGAGAGAAGTCCATCTCAACCCTCCAGCACGAGCAGCAAGGCAGCGACCAGGAGGAAGAAGCCAAAGGCGAATTTGAGAGGCCGCTCCGATGCTTTGGCGAGCAGGCCAGCCCCGATCCGGGCGCCGAAGATCGCACCGAGCGTGAGGGCTAGTGCGGCGAGCGGGTCGACCTTGCCCGCCTGCCCGTAGACAACCACGGCGACGAGGCTGATCGGGATGATCGCCGCGAGGCTCAGCGCATGCGCCTCACGCTGGGCAGTACCCAGCCAGAGGACCATCAGCGGCACCATGACCGTGCCCCCGCCGATTCCCAGCAGCCCGGAGAGCAGGCCGCCGATCATGCCGATCGCCAAGTAGTAAAAGCTTTCGCGGCCCCTGAACGCCCCGCTGCTCATCGATCGCCGTCCCTGGTGACGACCAGCCCACTGCCGTCTGCCCTCGGGTCGCTGGCCACCGCGAGATCTCCGCCGATCGCGGTCGCCAGCTGAAAGTGCCCGACCGTTTCGTCAAGCTCGCCGATTTCTTCGACCCCGATCCCCGATCGTTCGAGCGACGCCCTGGCAGCCGCGGATAGGCCGGGCTCGGCCAGGATGACCTCGGATTCGGAACCGGCATCGAGACCGCCGACCACAAACCGTGGCGCCAAGACGGCGGCCTCCGGGGACTCGCCGTCGAGGCGCCGGAGCAACAGCTGGGTGTGGATCTGCGGCTGCGCCCGGCCGCCCATCGTCCCGTGGGCCGAGAACTGCCCGTCGCTCTCGCGCAGCAGGACAGGCATCAGGGTGTGGGCCGGCCGTTTGCCGGGTGCGATCAGATTCGGTGAATCCGGATCGAGCGAGAAGCAGGCCCCCCGGTTCTGGCAGACGATACCGGTGGCCGGCTCCAGGATCCGTGCACCGAAGGCGTGGAAGACGCTCTGGATCAGCGAGACCGCCCGTCCTTCGGAGTCGACCGCGACGACCGCGATCGTGTCGCCGTCCGGCCGGGGACGCCGCTCCCGTGGCACCGGTGAGGCCTCGATGCCCCGCCGCGCTGACTCGGCGATTGCTTCGGCATGCGCCTCGGAAAGCAGCGATTCGAGGTCCGGTTCGGCGAAGGCAGGATCGGCCAGATACCGGTCCCGGTCGATCGACGCCAGACGGAAGACCCGCGCGAGCAGCCCTTCCTCTCCCGATCCCGGCGAAAGCTCCAGGACCTCCAGGGCGGCGAGGATCTCCAGAAAGGCGAACCCCTGAGAACCCGGAGGGGACGTCATCACATCCCGACCTCGAAACCGGCCGCGGAGTGGTTCCGAGAACCGAGGTTCGTGGGCGGCCAGATCATCGGCCGTCATCGCCGACCCTGCGCTGGCTAGGCCCGCTGCGAAGTCCCGGCCGAGACCGCCTCGGTAGAAGGCGGACGGGCCATCGGCCGCGATCGCCTCCAGGCTGCGGGCCAGGGCCGGCTGACTCAGCGTCTCGCCCGCGGAAAGGAGGCTTCCATCGCGGACGAAGATCGAGTTCATTCCGGGATCGGTTTCGATCTCAGACTGATGGTCGGCGATCGAATTAGCCAACGAAGGAGCGACCGAAACTCCGTCCCGGGCCAGCCCGATTGCTTCCTCCAGCGCCTCCGCCAGGGTCCGTCTGGCACCCAGCGAGGCGAGGGCCTCCCAGCCCGACACGGTTCCTGGCACCGTGACCGTCTCCACCCCGCCCACCGGCATCGAGCCGTGGCGGTTGAGCAGACCCTGCACGTCGGTTGCTGCCGGAGCCGCGCCGCTCGCGTCGATCGCCGTGACCGATCCGTCGGGGTCGGCGACCAGGGCGAAGAGATCGCCGCCGATCGAGCACATGTGGGGGTAGGTGACGGTCAGAGCTGCCGCAGTGGCAAGCGCGGCGTCGAGCGCGTTGCCTCCGGCCCGGACCGCTGCCGCTCCCGCCTCGGTGGCCACCTCGTGCGGTGAAGCTATCGCGCATCGAAACATCAGTTCTCTCCCAGGTAGGCACGCTTGATCATGTCGCTGGACAGCAGCTCGTCGGCGCTGCCTTCCGCCGCGATCGAACCGTTGACGAGGACGTAGGCTCGACTGGCGAGCCTGAGGGCGGACTTCGCGTTCTGCTCGACCAGCAGCACCGGGGTACCGCCCTGATGCAGTTTTCCGATCAGGTCGAAGACTTCCGAGGCGACCAGCGGCGCCAGGCCCATCGAGGGTTCGTCAAGCATCAGCAGCCGTGGGTCGCGCATGATCGCGCGACCCAACGCGAGCATCTGCTGCTCACCTCCGGAAAGCGTGTAGGCCTGCTGGTTCCGGCGCTGATCGAGGATCGGAAACAGCTTGCTGGTCCGATCGAGATCCTCACTGACCCCGCTGCCCCGGCGCCAGGTTGCGACCAGCAGGTTCTCCCTCACGGTCATGCGCGGAAAGACGTTGCGGCCCTCGGGCACGTGGACCAACCCGGCCCGCGCCAGCGCCTCCGTCGGACGGGAGGTCGCGTCCGCCCCGTCGAACTCAACTCGGCCGTCAGAGGCCTTGATCAGCCCCGAGATCGTCCTCAGGAGAGTGGTCTTGCCGGCCCCGTTGGCGCCGATCAGGGCCACGATCTCACCGGGACCCACCTCCAGCGAGACGCCCTTGAGCACTTCGATGCCGGCATAACCGGCCCGCAAGTCGGAAACCCTCAACATCAGCTGTCCACTCCGAGATACGCGGCCAGTACCTCCGGATGGGCTTGGATCTCGGCCGGGGTGCCGTCGGCGATCTTCACTCCGTGGTCGAGGGCGAGCACCCGGTCGGAAACCGACATCAGCATGTTCATGTCGTGCTCGATCAGCACCACGGCCACGCCGGTTTCCTTCATCTCGTCGATCAACCGGCCCAGGTCGGCAGTCTCGGAGGGGTTCATGCCGGCCGCCGGCTCGTCCAGCAGGACGACTTTCGGATTGCCCATCAGCGCCCGGGCGACCTCGGTCCGGCGCCGATCGCCGTAGGAGAGCGACGACACATCGAGGTCTTCCTTGCCCTTCACGCCGACGAACTCGAGCGCCCGAGCCGCCTCGGCTTGGGCGGCGCGCTCGGCGCGACGTACCCGCGGTCGGCGGAAAACCACCGCGAAGGGGTTCGCGCGCACTTGGTCGTGGGCGGCGACGAGCAGGTTCTCGGTCACCGTCATGTGGGACATCACCCGGATGTTCTGGAAGG
>MKST01000003.1:342071-385863 GCA_001897355.1 Solirubrobacterales bacterium 67-14
TTGGGGCCGATGATGCCGAGCACCTCACCGCGGTGGACCTCGATGTCGACGTTCTCCAGGGCCTTGACGCCGCCGAACGAGCAGCTGAGGCCGTTGCCCTTGAGAATCGGACCATTCCCGACCGGGATGCGGGCGGGAGGCGGCTCGGCCACCTCCTCGTCCTCGTCCTCCGATCGCCACCGACCCAGCAGCCCCCACTTCCGCTCTCCAAAGTCGAGTCGCGTGCGCTTCTGAACGATGCCGTTGGGCAGGAAGCGGATGACCAGCAGCACCAGGAGGCCGAGCGCGAGCATCCGCAGCGCCGGATAGTCCTGCACGAGCGCCTGATCGGAGGCCCATTCCTGGAACAGGATCCAGACCATGGCCCCGACCACCGGCCCCCACATCGTCCCGGCGCCGCCGAGGATGACCAGCGAAAGCACCAGGAGGTTGTCCTCCAAGGCAAAGCTGTCCGGATTTATGAACTGCTGGGTGTGGGCGAAGAAGACACCGATGGTGCCGGCGAAGTAGGCGCCGCTGGCGTAGGCGAGCAGCTTGTACCGGTGGGTGTTGACGCCCATGCACTGGGCGACCATCTGATCCTCCCTGATCGCCACCCAGGCCCGCCCGATGTGCGAGGCGACCATTCGATAGATGGCAACCAGTACGACGGCCGCTATCGCGAAAGCGACGTAGTAGAGGTAGAAGGGATCGAGCAGCCGCGTGCCGGCGATCTGGATCGTGGGCACGTCGCGGATTCCGATCGGGCCGTTGGTGAGCCCGGTCCAGTTGATCGCGACCAGGCGCACCACCTCGCCGAAGGCGAGGGTCATGATCGCCAGATAGTCGCCTCTCGCTCGTAAGGTCGGATACCCCAAGATGATCCCGATGCCGGCGGTGAACAGCCCAGCTAAAGCGAGGTTGACGAAGAAGAGCCACCAGAGGTCATCCGAGGCGAGGCCGAAGCTGTCGCTGGCGACCTTTACGGTGATGATCGAGGTGAAGTAGGCGCCAACCGCGAAGAAAGCGATGTACCCGAGGTCCAGCAGGCCTGCGTAACCGACCAGCAAGTTCAGACCCGAGGCGAGCACGACGTAGACCAGGACCAGGACCAGGACCCGCATCCAGCGGTCCGAGGTGATCATCATCGGCAGCAGGGCGGCGACCGCGATGAAGGCGGGTAGCAGCAGCCGCTGGAAGCCGCCGACGACGTTCGGCGGACGGCCCGCGAGCTCTCCGGATCGGTCCGTGGCCTGGTTCATGCCCGCTCAACCACCCTGACTCCGAAGAGGCCTTGGGGCCGGATCCAGAGCATCGCGCCCAGGGCGACGAAGACGATCACATCCCGCCAGGCAGATCCGCCCGGGATGTAGCCACCGGCCAAGGCCTCGATCAAGCCGATCAGGATGCCGCCGACGAAGGCTCCCGGCACGTTGCCGATGCCGCCGACCACGGCGGCAACAAGCGCCTTCAGCGAAGGCACGAACCCCATGGTCGGATCCACGAACTGGTACTTGGACGCGTAGAGGATTCCGGCCAGCCCGGCCAGGGCCGAACCGATCAGAAAGGTCCAGACGATCACCCGATCGACACTGATCCCCATCAGCCGAGCGGTGTCCGCGTCTTGCGCCGTGGCTCGAATCGCCCGACCCAGCGGGGTCCGGCCGATTCCCAGCGAGAGAACGATCATCACGGCCAGGCCGATCGCCATGATGACCAGGTCCAGCGGCTGGACGGTGGCCCCGAGGATCTCTATGCCGTTGCCCGAGACCGGGTTCGGAAAGGGTTGCTCACCGTCACCGAACACGATCTGGGCCGCCGATCTGAGGGTCAGCGAGGCCGCGATCGTGGCGATGAGCATCGTCAGGATCGGGGCCTTGCGCAGCGGCTTGTAGGCGACCCGCTCGACCAGTACGCCGAGTAGGCCTGCCGCCGCGACGCCGACCAGGAGGGCGATCGGGAAGCCCACGTCGATGAAGCCGATCGAGGTGTCGACCAGCGGGATCTGACCGTTCATCGCGAAGAGCGCGATGAACGCCCCAAACATGAAGATCTCGCCGAAGGCGAAGTTGACCAGTCCAAGGACGCCGTAGACGAGGCTGTAGGCGACGGCCATCAGGCCGTAGATGCCTCCCAGCATCAGGCCGTTGATGAGATACTGGGTCATTCGTCGTTGCCTCCGATGACCAGGTCGATGACCCGCTCGATGTGATCTGCCATCGCTTGCCGCGCCGACTCCGGGTCCCGGGACTCGATCGCCTCGACGATCCGCCGGTGGGCGGCGATCGAGCGCTTCATGCGCTGGTCGCTGAAGCCGGCCGCCGGACGTGACTCGTTGATCCAGTCGGAGGCGAACTCCACCAGCTGGCCGAGCAGCGGATTGTGGGTGGCGCGAGCGATCTGCTGGTGGAAGAGGATGTCGATCTCCGGCGCCTGATCGGGTGACGATCTCTCCATCTTCTCCACGATCGCGTGCAGCTCACGGATGTCGCGTGCGGTCGCCCGCCGCGCCGCCCGGGCGGTGATCGGAGGTTCGATCACGGCGCGAAGATCCATGACCTCGCGGATGTCCCGTTCCGAGCGGTCCAGCTTCGAGAGCAGGTCCGGCCCCACTCCCGCGAAGGCTGGGTTCAGGACCACCGTGCCGCGGCCGGGGCGCCGGTCGACCATTCCCTTGAGTTCGAGCTGGCGCAGCGAGTCCCGCAGCGAGGTCCGGGAGACGCCGAGCATCAACGCCAGATCCCGTTCGGCCGGGAGCTTCTCGCCGTGGGAGATGTTCCCGTCGCGGATCAGCCGTTCCAGGGTGGCGGAAAGGCCGTCCGGCACCTGCGTAGACTCGCTCTGTACCTTTGCCCAATCGGTCATCGGCACTCACTGATCTTCGGCGAGGACAAATTTCCCGTTCTTGACCTGGAGGAACAGGACCCGACCCTGGCGATCTCCGTTTTCATCGAACGTGGTCGGCCCGGTGATGCCGTCGTATGAGATCTCGCCCAGCCCGTCGGCGATCCCTTGCCGCGACGCGTCGCCGGTCTTTTCGATCGCTGCCTTGACCGTGTAAACCGCGTCGTAGGCCAGGGCCGCCCAGCTGGTCGGTTCCTCACCATTCGCCGCCTTGTAGTCCTTGACGAAACGGTCCGTCGCCTCATCGTGGGAGGCGGGCGAGAAGACGCCGTACACGTACATTCCGTCGACCGCGTCGCCGCCGAGCTTGATCAGGTCGGGACTCAGGCTGCCGTCGGTGCCGAGCAGCGGCTGATTCAGCCCGAGCGCCTGGGCCTGGGTCGCGATCTTGGAGGCTTCGGCGTAGAAGCCGCCGATGTAGATCGCGTCCGGGTCGTCCTTCTTGATCGTCGCCAGTTGGCTGTCGAAGCTCGTGGTTCCGAGCTGATACTCGTCACGGCTGGTGATCGTGCCGCCAGCGTCCTCCACGCCTTCGATGAAGCCATCCGAGGTCCCGATCCCGTAGTCGTCCTTCTGGTTCAGCACGGCGATGTTCTCGTAGCCGAGCTTCTCGACCGCATATTTGCCCATCTCGCTGCCCTGGAAGTCGTCGTTGAGGACGTTCCGAAAGAACATCGGACTGGCGCCGGAAAGCTCGGGACTGGTGACCGCCGAGGCCAGAACCGGCAGGCCGCATTGGGTGTAGATCGGCACCGCGGCCAGGGCCACGCTGGAGAACGAGTAGCCGAGCACGGCACTGACTGAGCTGTTGTCGCAGAACTTCTGGGCCACCACCGGGCCGTTGCCGGGCTTGCCGAGGTCGTCCTCGGCATCCACCTTGAGCTGTCGCCCGTCTACGCCGCCGTCCTGGTTGATCTCCTTGACCGCCAGGTCGACCCCGTCTTCCATCTCGGTTCCGTAGCTGGCGAACTCGCCGGAGAGGGTGGCGGTGTACCCGAGGGTTATGTCGCCTTCACCACCGTCACCGCCGCCGTCGTCATCCGACGAACTGGTTCCGCAGGCGGCCAAGGCGACTGCCACGAAGGCCACCGCGAGCAGCGCCGCGACTGCCCGGGCCAGCCTCGAGGCCAGGGGGCGGAATCGCCCTTCCCGTTCAATCATCGCTCTCGACCTCCACGGTCAGCCAGTTCTCGAAGCAGTGGTTGTCGGCCAGGCTGGTCACCCCGATCGTCGCCCGTCCGCCCAGACCGACCGCCTCACCGAACACCTCGACGAACAGATCGGTGGCCCCGCTCGATACGCGGTTTACCTCGTAGAAGTCCGGTGTGCAGACCACGAAGTTCAGCGAACGCACCAGGCTCTTGACCCGGTTTAGGTCACCGATCGCGTACCTGATCCCAGCCAGGCAGTTGATCGCGGTCAACCGCGCCGCCTCGTAGCCCTGGTCCACCGTGACGTCTGCGCCCAGATGACCTGGATGCAGGGCCTTGCCATCAGGGTACTCGGGGATGTGCCCGCTCAGGTAGAGCACGTTGCCGACCTGATGGTGGGACTTCATCGACCCGTAGTTCGGGCCGTAATAGGGGGTCTTCGAATAATCCGGAAGCTCCAGGCCCAGCTTCTGGACCTTGGCTTCGGCGTCGATACCACTCGCACTCATGAACCGCTCCTCTCGCTCTATTGGTCCAATGGTCGGACCAATTGATCGCGAGCCTACACATGGCCCGGTACAAAAGTCAAGTCATTCGCGAAATACCCTGCAAACCGGGATAGAAAGGCAATCGGATGACCGCGGCCGCGGCTGCTTTAGAGGAACTGCGGCGCCACGGGAATCAGGAACGCGGGGTCCAGCGGAAGTAACGCAGGGCGATCAGGAACCCGGCCAGGCCCCAGATCGCAACGACAGCCAGTTCCCCCCACTCGAAGCCGGATCCGACCGTATTCGGGCTGTAGGCGCTGAAGAAGGCCTGGAAGAAATCCCGGACCGGGAAGTGGTTGGCGAAGGAGAGCACGCCGTCCGGGATCTCGCTCTCGGGGATGAAGATCCCGGAGAGGAAGTAGAGCGGCAGGGTGATCGCGTTGGTGATCGCCGAGGCGGCCTCACGCGAGGGGATGATCACGGTCATGGCCAGCCCGAGGCAACAGAAGGAGGCGGCGCCGACGACCAGGGTGACGATCACCGCCGGGATCCGTTCCCAGGGGATCGGGGCGTCGTAGAGCAGCTTGCCGATCAGGGTCACGACCACCACCATCACCGCAGAGATGACGATCGCGTTGCCGATCCTCCCGGCGATGAAGACCCAGGGCGGCAGCGGTGTGCCCCGGCCTCGTTTGAGCAGTCCCGCCTCGCGGGCGATGGTCACGTTCATCGCCAGGTTGACCATGGTGGCCGAGATCACGGCCAGGGTGACGATCGCCGGGATGTAATAGGTGGTGACCTTGAGGCCACCCAGTTCGTCGATGTGCTGGTCACCGAAGATCGTGGCGAAGATCAGCAGGAACAGGACCGGCAGCAAAGCGGTGAAGAAGACCGATGCCGGGTTCCGCCAGAAGACCTTCTGGGCGAAGCGGAACTCGTGGAGTGCGAGGCCGAGCGACCTCATGCTTCGGTCAGCTCCAGGTAGACGTCCTCGAGGCTGGGCCGGCGGACCTCGAGCTGTTCCAGCTCGATCTCCCCTTCGAGCGACCAGGCGGTGAGGCGGTTCAGGTCGGCGACCGGTTCGTGGGTGCTGACCCTGACCGCGACCCGTCCGTCCTCCGCCTGGCCGGAGGCTTCCGGCCGGCCGGTGGTCCCCACCCCGGAGAGATCGGTGCCACTCGCGACCGTGAAGGTGATCGTGGTGGGCAGCCGGCGGCGGTCACCAAGGTTCTCCGGCGTGTCCAGGGCGACGATCTCGCCGGCGCTGACGATTGCCACGCGGTCGGCCAGGAACTGGGCCTCTTCCATGTAATGGGTGGTCAGGAGGACGGTCTTGCCGAGTTCACGCAGACCGGCCACCATCTCCCAGGCCTGGCGCCGGGCCGAAGGGTCGAAGCCGGTGGTCGGCTCGTCGAGGAAGAGCAGGTCGGGGTCGCCGACCAGGGCGATGCCGACGTCGAGGCGGCGCTGCTGGCCGCCGGAGAGCTTGCGGGCACGGACGCCGGCCTGCTCCCCCAGGCCGACCAGCTCGATCACCTCGTCGACGTCACGCGGTTCGCGATAGTAGCCGGCGTACTGCTGGAGCGATTCCCTCACGCTCAGGGCCGGTTCCAGCGTGGTGCTCTGGAGCACGATGCCGATCCGCTCTCGCCAGGCCGGCGTCGGGGAGGCGGGATCGACCCCGAGCACGCTGACTTCACCGGCGTCGCGGTCCCGGTAACCCTCGAGGATCTCGACCGTGGTGGTCTTGCCGGCCCCGTTCGGCCCGAGCACCGCAAAGATCTCTTCCGGAAAGACCTCGAGATCGATACCCCTGACCGCCTCGAGCTCGTCATACGACTTGCGCAGGCCCCGAACGGATATGACCGAATCAGACACGAAAGCGGATCCTAGCCGGAACCACCACGACCAGAGCCCCTCCCAGCCATCAGTTACTTCTAATGGGAGGGGCGGGTTTGCCTGGGAGGGCGGGTCGGACCCCGCCCGACTCCTTATGTGATGTCGCGGTGGGTTACGCGCACCGCGACATCGTCGCGGGCAGTGAACTCTCGCCAGATGCGTTCGGCCACGGTCACCGAGCGATGGCGGCCGCCGGTGCAACCGATCGCGATGGTCAGGTGGCTCTTGCCTTCGGCCACGTAGGCGGGGATCAGGAACTCGAGCAGGGGCAGCAGGCGGCCGTAGAACTCGCCGGCCATCGTGCCCGCCTCGACGTAGTCGCGGACCTCCTGGTCGAGGCCGGTCAGCGGCCTGAGGTCGTCGACGTAGTGGGGGTTGGGCAGGAAGCGGACGTCGAGAGTGATGTCGGCATCCCGGGGCGGCCCGTTCTTGAAGCCGAAGGTGAGCAGGTTGACCGCCATCAGGCCGCCGGACCCGGTTTCGATCAGGTCCTCGGTGATCCGGCGCCGAAGGGTGGCCGCGGTCTCGCCCGACGTGTCGATCACGAAATCGGCCCGGGCCCTTAGCGGCGCGAGGATCTCACGCTCGTACTCGATCCCCTCGGTGATCCGGCCGGCCGGCGCGGAAGGGTGCCGGCGACGGGTCTCCTTGTAGCGGTCGGTGAGGATCTCGTCGTGAGCTTCGAGGAAGATCAGCTTCGGCTTGATGCCGTCGCCGCCGAGGTCGTCGAGCACCTGATTGAGCTGCTCGAAGTATTCCCCGCCGCGAGCGTCGGAGACCACCGCGGCCTTCTCCACGCCGCTGCCGGGCAGCCGGAATAGCTCCCCCAGCGCCCCGATCATCTGCGGCGGCAGGTTGTCGACGCAGAAGTAACCCGCGTCCTCGAAGGCCGCGATCGCTTCCGACTTGCCGGCCCCGGAGAGGCCGGTGATCACCACCAGTTCGACCGGGTCCAGTTCCCCGCCTTCCCCCGGCTCCTGCGCTGCCATGGCCTATCCGATCCTGTTCAGTTGCTCGTGAATCTCGCGGGCCACCTTACCGGGCAGGCCGGGCACCGCTTCGATCTCTTCCCGGCTGGCCTCGAGCAGGCGGTCGGGCGAGCCGAAATGTTTGATCAGCAACCGCTTGCGATTCGGCCCGACGCCGCGGATCCCGTCCAGCACCGAGGAGGTCATCGCCCGGTCGCGGCGGCCTCGGTGATGGGTGATCGCGAAGCGGTGCGCCTCGTCCCGGACCCGCTGCAGCAGCAGGTTCGCCTCGGAGTCGGCCTTCAGGTCGAGCGGCAGCGAGCTGCCCGGCGTGAAGACTTCTTCCTCCCGCTTGGCCAGGCTGACCACGGTCACGCCCAAACCGATGAACTCCTCGAGCGCCCTGACCCCGGCCGCGAGTTGGCCCTTGCCGCCGTCGATCATGATCACCGACGGCAGCGAGGCGAAGCTCTCGTCGCGGTCGCGGTCATGGGGGGAGAGATCGGCCTGCTGGCGGTACTGGGCGATCCGCCGGCCCAGTACCTCTTCCATCGAGGCGAAGTCGTCGGGCCCGATGTGGCCTTCCTCGCCCCGCACCCGGAAGCGGCGGTAGTCGGATTTCTTCGGCCGCCCCCCTTCGAAGACGACCATCGAGGCGACCGTGTGCTCGCCGCCGAGGTTCGAGATGTCGAAGCCCTCGATCCGGACCGGCAGCTCTTCCATGCCGAGCGCCTCCCCGAGCTGGGAGAGGGCCTCGACCCGGCGCTGCTGACGGTGTTCGCTCTGCAGACGGTCCTGGTCGAGCGCCAGCAGCGCGTTCCGCTCGGCCATCTCCCGCAGCCTCCGGGTGTCGCCCCGCTCGGCGATCCGCACCTCCACCCCCCTGCCGCCGCGACGGTCGGCGAGGAAGGTCTCGATCTCCTCGACCCGGCCGGCCATGTAGGGGCCGAGCACGACCCGTTTCGGGACCGCCGGCGAGGAGCCGTAGTACTGCTCGATGAACTCGGCTGCCACCTCGTCGATCCCCCGCCCGGACGGGTTCTCGAGGTAGAAGGACTGCCGTTCGGCGAGGATCCCGTCCCGGACCTGGAAGACCTGGGCGTTGGCGTCGGTGCCTTCAGCGGCGACGCCGATCAGGTCGGCGGTGCCGACCTTGGACCCGGTGATCCGCTGGCGCTCGAACAGCGACTGCACCGAGGCGAGGCGGTCCCGGAAGACGGCGGCCGTCTCGAAGTCCTGGGCAGCCGCCGCCTCCTTCATCCGCGCTTCGAGGTCACGCTCGACCTGGTCGTAGCGGCCGGAGAGGAAGTCGATCACCCGGTCGATGTTGGCCCGGTAGTCCTCCTTGCTGATGTAGTCGACGCAGGGCGCACCGCAGCGTTTGATGAAGTAGTCCAAGCAGGGGCTGCCGGAGCGCCGGCCCGGTTCGCTGCCCTCGCAGGTCCGGTACTGGAAGAGCTTGCCGAGCAGGTCGAGCGTGTCCCGTACCCGCCGGGCGGAGGAGAAGGGGCCGAAGTAGACCCGGCCCGGGCGATGCCGTTCGCGGGTGAAGTAGACCCGCGGGTACTCCTCGTCGAGGCTGACCGCGACGTACGGATACGACTTGTCGTCCCGCAGTTTGATGTTGAAACGGGGCCGGTAGCGCTTGATGAAGCTCTGCTCGGCGATCAGCGCCTCGGATTCGGACTCGGTGGCCAGGAACTCGATCCGCTCGACCAGCCGGGTCATTTCCGCGTTGCCGCCGCTGAAATGCGAGGCGACCCGCTTGCGGATCGAGATCGCCTTGCCGACGTAGATCACCTCGTCGTCGCGATCGCGGAACAGGTAGACGCCCGGTGCGTCGGGCAGGGAACGGCGCTCGGCGACGATCCGCGCCTCGCGATCGGTCTCGGGCAAGTCTCCGTTCTTTGTGGATCCGGCCACAAGCGAAGGGTAAGACCCGCAGGTGTTGGGGTACTCTGGCGCGCACCATGGCCGCGCAAGAACTGACCCCACCTGACCTGAAAACGATCGAGATCGAGATCGACGGCGAGATCGGGACGATGACCCTGAACCGTCCGGAGACCTTCAACGCGATGAGCCCCGACCTGATCGAGGACCTGGCGACTGCCTTCGCCTGGTTCGCCGACCAGGCGCCGTTGCGCGGCCTGATCATCACCGGCGCCGGCAAGGCCTTCTGTGCCGGCGGCGACCTCAACTGGTTCAAGCAGGGTCAGGCGGACCCGGACATCGACATCGTCGCCTCGGTCCGGCGTGGCGCCGAGTTGCTCCACTCCGGCATCGTCGACCTGCAGCGGATCCCCTACCCGGTGATCGCCGCCCTCAACGGCCCGACCGCCGGGGCCGGCTTCTCACTCGCCCTCGCCTGCGATTTCCGGATCATGTCGGATGACCCGAGCACCTTCCTCGCCTGCGCCTACGGCCGGATCGGAGTTTCACCGGACGGCGGCATGACCTACTTCCTGCCCCGCGTGGTCGGCCCCTCGAAGGCGGTCGAGATCCTGCTCAACGACCCCAACCTCGGCGGCCAGGCGGCCCTCGATGCCGGGCTGGTCAGTGAGGTCGTGCCCCACGAGGAGCTGATCGACCGGGCCCGGGCGAAGGCGGCCAAGCTGGCCAAGAAATCGCCCTACTACGTGAAGATGGCGAAGCACCTGGTCCACCAGAGCCTGGACAACAGCATCACCGAGCAGCTTCAGCTGGAACGCCACGGCATCGCCAACGGCATGGGCACCGAGGACTCCAAGAACGCGATCGAGGCCTTCCTCTCCGGCGGTACCGCCGAGTTCAAGGGCGAGTAGCCGCCCGGGCAGCTACTGGGCCTTGAGGAGGCGGGTCACGCTTTCGGCTACACAGCAGGGCTTCTGACCGATCTCGCCGTCCGGGGTCTGGACCTCGACCGTGATCTTCGTAACCGTCTCGAGCCAGCCGTTGCCGAGGTCGTTGGCCTCGGTCAGTTCGGCCGAGGCACGAACCTTTGAACCGGCCGGCACGGGCGACGGGAAACGGACCTTGTTCCAGCCGTAGTTGACTCCCATCGAGAAGCCCGACTTGACCTCGATCAGGTCGAGGCGGAAGCCGTCGATCATCGAGAGGGTCAGGTTGCCGTGAGCAATCGTCGTCCCGAAAGGGCTTTCCTTTGCGGCCCGTTCGACCTCGACGTGGATCCATTGATGATCTCCCGAGAGGTCGGCGAAGGTGTTGATCATCTCCTGCGTGACCTCGCGCCACGCGGTCGGGCCGACCTGCTTGCCGACCAGTTCCTCAACCTGCTCCGGACCTTCAATCACGAGAGTTTCCATGGCGCAACAGTATCGCCATCTGGTGCCGGGGAACCGGCAGCGGAGTTTTCGGCAAATATGTCTGAAAACTCAGTTGTCGGTGCTCACTTCACCAGTTCGATCGTCATGCCAACCGGGCTGATCGCACCCATCCCGCCGAGCATGCCGAGGATCTTCGCGATGTAGGCCTGGGTCTCCGGATAGGACGGGATGCAGTCGCAGGAGCCGACCTCTCCCGGTCCGGCGTTGTAGGCGGCGAGGGCCAGGGCGGGCGAGCCGAACTGCCCCAGCAGATCGCTCATCAGGTGGGCCTGCGCCATGATCGCCGCGGCCGGGTCGAAGGGGTCATCGAGGCCGTACTCGGCCGCCGCGGCCGGGGTGAAGGCGGCGATGCCGAAGGCGATCCCGTTGCCGGCCTTGGGATCGAAGCCCGACTCGGCGAAGAGCTGGGCCGCGAGCAGGGCGGCCGAGACGTTCCACTTCATCGCCGCCCGCAGAATCAGCGGCCTGACCCAGGCCGGGGTGACCGACGGGAAGGCCTGGGAAAGCGCCCTCGACCGGTCCCCTCCCCCAGTGCCGACCGAGTTGCCCTCCTCCGAGCAGGGCGCCGGGCCGGCGACATAGCCAAAATGCCAGCTTTCCCAGCTATAGCGTTGGACGAAGCCGAAACGCTCGGCGTTCGCGGCCAGCCAGCCGTAGCCGTCGGAGGCGCCCAGGTCCAGTTCTGTCGCGCAGCGGTGCAGCGACTGGCCAGGCGGCGCCACCCAGGTCGGGTCCGGGTTGGCGGCGAACAGTGCGGCCTGCTCGGCGTCGGAACGGAAGGCCGAATTGATCGTGAGCGTGACCCCGGCCGCCGCTGCCGCGGCAGACATGGAGTCGAAGGCGGCCGCCACATCGGGTCGCATGCCCTTGCCCTGGCGCTCGGCCAGCGGACCGGAGTAGCCGCCGCCGCTGGCCATCGACGGCACCGACCCCATCGAGGCCGGCACGTTGATCCGGGCCTCGGCCCAGTTCGGCGGCGCCCGGTGCCCTCCGCCGCCGTCGCCGGGCGCGACCGAGGTCGCGATGGCGACCCGGGCCCGCACGGGTGCGTACGAGGCCGAATCGGGGAACCGGACCGAAACGGCCAGTGGCGAGGCGCCGTTCTTCACCGCGAACTCGATCGCCGCGAGCCGGGCCCGGCCCAGATAGACCGGCTTGCTCATGTGGGCGGGATTGGGCGTTCCGTCGGGCAGCAGCGGCGGTGCCAGCAGCCGGGGCAGGTCGTTCTTCATCGAGCGGGCCGCCGAAAGCGCCGAGAGGTCGGCCGCCCGCTGAGCCCGCGCCTTGCCGGTCACCGCGCCGGAGATCGCGACGATCGCCACCGCTCCCAGCACCAGAGCGAAGACCCCGCCGAGCACCAGCGGCGTCGCCTGACCCCGGTTCGAGCCGAGCCGGTCGCGCAGGCGGCGGGAACCACGACCCCGTCCGGGGCCGGCCAGTTCGACCCGGTCGGCGAACTCAGCCGCCTCTTCGACCACCAGTTCGGTCAGGGCGTCCCTTTCATCGGGTTCCCCGGGCGACGGCTCGGATTGGTCCGAGCGGATCACCACCTCATCCCAGCCGAGCTCGAGCAGCTCCCGGTAGCGCGACGCGGTCGCGACCACCGCCAGCGGACAACCCTCTGCCTGCTCGCGTAGCCGGCAGACGTCCTGAGTCAGGTCCGGCGAGTCATCGGCCGCCACGAAGACGAGGTTGCCACGGGCCTTGACCACGGCGCCGGGCAGCGCCTCGGCAAGCGTGGCTTCCAGCCGCTTGGCCTGCTCGGGGGCGATCAGGCTCGCCGGGCGAGGACGCTCGCGGCCAACCTCCACGACCACGCCGACCCGGTCACCAGCGGCCTCGCGGACCCGCTCGACGGCCAGGCGGTCGGCTCGCCCGTTCGACCCCACCGTCCCGATCAGCAGGTGCTCGCTCATCCGGGCTTGCCTCCCGCCTCGGCCGATACCGCCAGCTTGTCGGCCATCGAGGAGAACAGCGCGGGCGGCCGCAGCCTGACCCGGACCGTCGTCCCGATCCGCGAAACCGAAACCCTGCTCCTGGCCCAGCCCGGCAGCGCCTCGCGCACCGCCGGCTCGACCGGCTCACCCCGGATCAACGCCACCGCCCCGGCTTCGGCGGCACCGTCGGCGATCGTCGCTGAGTAGCCCGCGGCGAGCAACTGGAAGCAGAGCAGAGCGGCCAGCATCAGAGCCGCGATTCCGGCGACCGCTTCTACGGTCGCCTGGCCCGCACGGTCGAAGCCGGAAGCTCGCCGGGCCATCAGCCGTCCCCCAGCGAGCTCGAACCGTAGACATGGGTTTCCGGGAGCCCCGGGATCAGAGCCGGCACCCTCACCCCGACCCGGACACCATCCTCCTGGCTGACCTTCAGACCACCCTGGAGCACCCCCGGCAAGGCATGCTCCGCTGCGGTCCGAGGCTCCCGGCCGGTCAGCACCGCCCTCGCCCCGGCCCGAGCGGCCAGGCCGGCCGACCAGAGGGCGGCGCCGGCGATCACGAGCTGGGCGGCGACCAGGATGCTGAGCAAGAGGATCGGCAGCGAGCCGATCAATTCCAGCGAGACCGAGCCTCGTTCAGACCCGGCCCTTCTTGCCTCGATTTCCCGTTCCGTCTCCATGCCTGGACGGTGACGGGAAAGTGCTCACACGTGGCTCTACAGGTGCAACGATTTGCAACATCCGGCCGGTTTCGGCCTGGATCAGACGCGAATTCGCGTCAGGACCGGCGCGTGGTCGGAAAGCCTGGCCATCAGGCCCGTTTCCGGGTCCGGGACGTCGCGCCGGGCCGGCGGCCACGCCTCGGCCGGGCCGAGCACCTCGACACCCCGGACCAGCAGGTGGTCGATCGACCCGGGGCCGGTCGTGCCGGCCAGTCCGAACTCGCCTTCGAGGCGCTCGAAAACGTCACTGGAACGGGGCCGGGCGTTGAAATCTCCTCCGAGCAGCAGCGGCCGGTCCCCGGCCCGGCCGGTGGCCAACCGGGCGGAGCGCATCACGTCGGCGGCTGCCTTCTCCCCGGTGCTGGCGTGGAGGTTGGCCAGGCAAAGACCGCAGCCTAGTTCGACCATCGACATCACCCGCCGTTCCGGAAACCAGGCCAGGGTCGATTTGCGGAAGTCGGTGATCTCGGCTCCCGGCCGGGACTTTTCCAGGCCGGGGGTCGCGCCGCGAACCAGGATCAGGTTGCAGCCGCCCTCCCAGCTGCCAACCAGTTGGGGCCGCAGCCGCGCGACCGGTGACATCACCGGCCGCAGCCAGTTGCGCGAGGTCAAGGCGACCCGCGCCTCGGCCCCGGTCGCCTCGGCCAGGCGATGGGCCCAGCGCGGCGGCACCTCTTGGAGCAGGGCGGCGTCCCATTTCGCGGCCGCGAGAAAGGCCGCGAACTCGTGGAAGAGGTCACGGTTCAGCCGGGCGTGCTTTTTGCCCGCCACGGGATGTCCGAGCACCCGCCAGCCGAAACCGCCGGCCGGCACGCCCGGCTCCTCTCCCCCCGGCTTCGGCGGGAAATCACGGCCGTGGTAGAGGTTCCAGCTGAGAACCCGGAAATTCATCGATCCGAACTCATCAGATGGTTGATTCTCAATAGCTGCGGGCTTCGGAGACGATCAGCCAGACGCCGACCAGGGCCGAGGCCATCAGCAGCAGCCAGGCCAAGGTGCCGAGGCCGGTCGAGAACATCTTCGCCGAGCCGGCGATCAGCAGAACGACCAGGCCGAAGCAGGAGTAGAGGACGACCCGGCGCGACTCGGACAGGGAAAGGAGCGCCGTGCGGAACTGGTAGGTGAGCCGGTAGACGGTCCAGGCCAGGCCGGCCAGGAAACCCATGGTGACCGTGGTCATGACCGCCGAGGCGACGTTGCCACCGTTCGGCAGGAAGGCGACCCCGGCCGCCAGCAGGGCGATGATCAGGATGTTCCGGGCGATGATCACGACTCAAGCCTACTTCGGACCGGCCGACCGGGCCGGGTCTACTTGGTGACCATCAGGGCGATGCCGAGGCCGATGATGCCCACCGTGGCCAGCAGCCCGAAGACCCCGACCCCCAGCGCCAGCAGCGCGGTGACGCCCCGACCCTCCTGGCTGTAGTCGACGTACTTGGTGCCGCCCCAGATGCCCAGCGAGGAGACCAGCGCGATCGCCAGCGAGGCGACGAAGGCGGCGGCGACCGTCTCGAACAGGTCGGTGGTGTTGACGACCGAGGCGAAGGGCTCCACGGCTACGCACCTTCCGCCTGGACGTCGACGACCTCGGTCTGGCGCGAGCGCCGCACGAAGGCGATCACGATCAGCACGATCGCGATCGCACTGATGATCACCGGCCCGACCGGACCGCTGCCGAACAGCGAGGTCACGCCGAAGGTGACCGCGCCGATCACCGCGGCGGCTGGCAGGGTCAGGATCCAAGCGGTGACGATGTTGCCGGCCACACCCCAGCGCACGGCCGAGATCCGCTTGGCCACGCCGGATCCCATCACCCCGCCGTTGATCACGTGGGTGGTCGAAAGCGGGAACCCGAAATGCGAGGAGGCCATGATCACCGCGGCGCCGGCCCCCTGGGCCGAGAAGCCCTGGGCCGGATCCATCTTGATGATCCGCATGCCGGTCGTCTTGATGATCCGCCAGCCACCGCTGTAGGTACCGAGCGCGATCGCGGTGGCCGAGGCGACGATCACCCAGGTCGGCGGGTTCGAGCCGGCCGGCAGCGCCCCGTCGGCGATCAGGGCCAGGGTGATGACGCCCATCGTCTTCTGGGCGTCGTTGGTGCCGTGGGCCAGGGCGAGCAGGCCGCCGGAGACGATCTGCCCCAGCCGGTAGCCGCGGTTGACCGGGCCCGGACGGAGGTTCCGCACGATCCGGTAGCTCAGGCCGATCGCCAGGGCGGCGACCACGAAGGCGAGGATCGGCGCGACCACGGCCGGGATCAGCACCTTGCCGACCAGCCCGGCGGTCTCGATCGCGCCGGAGCCGGAATCGACCAGGGCGGCTCCGACGATGCCGCCGATCAATGCGTGGGAGCTCGAGGATGGCAGGCCGAAGTACCAGGTGACCAGGTTCCAGGCGATCGCCCCGACCAGCCCGGAGAAAACCACGTTGAGCGACCCCGCCCCGGAGATCGCGCTCTGGTTGACCACGTCGGAGGCGATCGTCGCGGCCACCTCGATCGAGATGAAAGCACCGACGAAGTTGAGCAGCGCGGCGAAGGCGATTGCCGCTTTGGGCGAGGCGGCCCCGGTCGAGATCGAGGTCGCGACCACGTTCGCGGTGTCGTGGAAGCCGTTGGTGAAGTCGAAGGCCAGCGCCGAAACGACGACGATGGCGAGGATCAGGTGGAGGTCCACGGGCTAGGAGTTCTTGATCACGATGCCTTCGAGAATGTGCGCGGCGGTCTCGGTCGCATCGATCGCTTTCTCGAGCACGGCGAAGATGTCCTTCCAACGGATCACGACCATCGGGTCGATCCCGTTCGAGAAGAGCGAGGCGACGGCGTCACGGGAAACCCGGTCGCCGTCGTTCTCGAGCCGGTGGATCTCGATCCAGTACTGGTCGAGGTCGCGGAAGGACGGCAGGTTTTCGAGGCCGAGAGAGAGCTGCTCGCAGCAGCTGACCAGGATCCGGGTCAGGTCCTGGGCCTGGTCCATCGGCGCTTCGATCTGGTAGAGCGCCAGGAAGTCGGCCGCTTCCTCGATGTAATCGACGACGTCATCGAGCTTGGTCGCGAGGCCGTAGATGTCCTCGCGGTCGATCGGCGTGACGAAGGTCGAGTTGAGCCGGTTGATGATGTCGTGGGTGATCCGGTCACCCTCCTGCTCGATGATCAGGATCTCGCGGCCGAGCCCGGGGTCGTCGGGCCAGGCGGCCATCATGTCGTTCAGCTTCTCCGCCGCACGCAGCGAGTTCTGCCCGGCCTCGTTGAAAAGGTCGAAGAAAGTACGGTCGCGTGGGAGGAGCGAGAAGCGCATCAGGGCGGTGCCAACCTAGCAGAGCGGGGATGGGCCGGGACCTAGCCGGAGGGCTGGGGCAAAGCGGTTGCGGCCAGGGTTTGATGACGTTCCATGAGCTCATCCTGGGCGTTGCGGCGCTCGCCCCCCTCGGGGCTGAGCCGGGACCAGTTGCCGGAGCTGTCCAGCACCCAGGAGTTGCTGTTGTCGGCCAGGCAGCGCTCCATCACGTCGAGGATCTGGTCGCGCGCGGTCTCGTCATCGACCGGAGTGACCAGCTCGACCCGGCTGTCGAGGTTGCGCGGCATCAGGTCGGCCGAGCCCATGAAGACGCTCCAGCCCTCGCCCCGCTGGAAGGCGTAGACCCGGGAATGCTCGAGGAAGCGGCCGACGATCGAAACCACCCGGATGTTCTCGGAAAGCCCCGACACCCCCGGCCGCAGGCAGCAGATGCCGCGCACGTTGATCTCGACCTCCACCCCGGCCTTCGATGCCTCGTAAAGGGCCTCGATGCAGGTGCGGTCGACCAGCGAGTTCATCTTCATCAGGATCCGGGCTTCACGACCGGCCTTGTGGGCGGCGATCGTGGCCTCGATCTCGACCAGGATCGAAGACCGCATCGAGTGGGGGGAGACCAGCACCCGGCGGTAATCGGCCGGCCGCGAGTAGCCGGTCAGCAGGTTGAACATCTCGGCCACGTCGGCCCCGATCTCGGGGTCCGCGGTGAAGAGGCCGAGATCCGTGTAAAGGCGGGCCGTGGTCGAGTGGTAGTTGCCGGTGCCGATGTGGACGTAGTTGCGGACCGTCTCGCCTTCGCGCCGGACCACCAGCAGGGCCTTGATGTGGGTCTTCAGGCCGGGAATGCCGTAGACCACGTGAACCCCCACCTCTTCCAGGCGCTTGGCCCACTCGATGTTCGCCTCCTCGTCGAAACGGGCCTTGAGCTCGAGCATGCAGACGACCTGCTTGCCCCGTTCCGACGCCTTGATCAGGGCGGAGACCAGCGGCGAGTCGTCGCTGGTCCGGTAGACGGTCTGCTTGATCGCGAGCACGTCCGGGTCGTTCACCGCCTGGGCGATGAACCGCTCGACCGAACTGGTGAAGGAGTCGTAGGGATGGTGGACCAGCACGTCGCGCTGGCGGATCGCGGCGAAGATGTCCGGTGGGTCGCCGTCCTCGCCCTGCAGGCGCGGCTGGGTGACCGGGTTCCAGGGCTGGTCCCTGAGCTCCGGGTAGCCGGGCAGCTTGACCACGTCCCAGAGGTCGGTCAGGTCTAGCAGGCCACCGATATCGAAGACCTCGTTTTCCTGCAGCCGCAGCAGTTCGACCAAGAGCTCCTTGAGTTCCGGGTTCATGCTCTCGGCGACTTCCAGCCGCACCACCTCGCCGAAGCGGCGGCGACGCACCTCCTCCTGGACCGCCTCCAGCAGGTCGTCGGCTTCGTCGGAGACGGTGAAATCCGCATCGCGGGTGACCCGGAAGTAACTGTGATCGAGCACCTCGACCCCGGGGAAGAGCTGGTCGAGGTTGGCCGCGATCACCTCCTCCAAGGGAACCAGCAGCCGGTCGGTCTCGGAGTTCAGCTCGATGAACCGGCCCAGCAGTTCCTTCGGCACCTTGATCCGGGCCAGCACCCGGGTCGCCGTCTCGTTGTCGCGCAGCAGCACCGCGAGGCTGAGCGAGAGGTTCGAGATATAGGGGAAGGGCCGCCCGAGGCCGATCACCAGCGGGGTCAGGGTCGGGAAGACCTGTTGGTCGAAGATCCGGTCGAGCTCGGCCCGCTCGGTTCCGTTGAGGTCGTCCAGGGTGGCGACCTTGATGCCGTTTTCGGCCAGGTCCGGACGCAGCCGGCCATCGAAGACCCGGGTCAGGCGACGGTCGAGTTCGAGCGAACGGCTGCGGATCGCCTGGATCTGCTCGGAGGGCGAAAGGCCATCGGGCCCGCGGGCGTCGATACCGGCGTCGACCTGGTCCCAGAGGCCGGCCACCCGGACCATGAAGAACTCGTCCAGGTTCGACGCGTAGATCGCACAGAACTTGACCCGCTCCAGCAGCGGCACCGACTCGTCCTCGGCCAGTTCGAGCACCCGCTGGTTGAAGTCGAGCCAGGAGAGCTCGCGATTGAAGAACCAGGATGGGTCGGAATTCGTTTCCAAGGTCAGGATTCTACTTTCAGTGAGGTTTCGAGGGCGACCCAGACGCCTTGCCTCGACTGTTCGTGCCAGAGCCGTTTGAAACGTTCGAAAAGCATCTGGTGGCGGGCGGTCAGGTGGACCACCGCCAGTTCGAGCCCGCGGTAGGCGGCCCGGTTGGGCGCGGCCTGCACCAGGACGGGGTCGAGGTCGCGACTGCCGCGGGAACGCTCGATGATCGTCGCCACGTCTTCCCCTTCCAGCTCGGCGATCGCCTTGCGGGCGGGCGGGACGGCCAGGTCGCAGTCGCGCATCTCGCCCAGCACCTCCTGCAGCCCGCGGGCGGCGCGGCGGGCGGTGTGGGCCTGAGTGCCGAGCGCGTCGCCGGTCAGCTCCAGCGCGTAGCGCAGCCGCTCCGCCGCGACCCGCATCCGCTGTTGCGCCTTGACCCCGTCGGCCTCGAGGCTGTCGGCGGCCTCCCGGCGCAGGCGGGCCAGCCGCCGGGCAACCAGGCCGGCCACGTCCGGGGAGACGGTCTCGACCGGCCGGTACTCGTCGGCCCGGTCGACCACGTCTCCTTCGCCGGCCGAGTCGGCGATCTCCTCGATCCGCACCCGGAAGGCCTGCATCCGACGACCATGGACGACCTGGGCCAGGGCCCGGTTGGCGGTCGCCTGGTCACGCCGGAGGTTGGCGATGACCCGGTCGATCCCCTCGGCGTCGGCCGGAGCGGTCTCCTCGCGGATCGCTTCGAACTCGCCGATCACGACGTCGACGTCGCGCCGGTCGCCGACTGCGCGAGAGATCCGGCGAGCCTCGGCCTTGCCCTCCCGGTACTGGGCCTTGCCGAAGCAGGGGCGGAATACTTCGAGCGCGGCGCGGAGCCGACGGGAGGCCAGCCAAAGGTCGTTCGCCGCCCCGGTCTCGGTCACGTCGAGCACGCCCTTTGACAGCACCGTGATCTGGGTCGCGCGCTCTTCCAGCACCTGCGACGCGGCAAGTCGGTAGCGAGGATCGACGTCAGTGCTCATCACGGAAAGACCCTACTCTCGCCGGGAGGGTCAACCGGGGGTAAGGGCAGGGGCTGAAACGTCGATTCCGCCGTTCAGCATGTCGAGCACGATCCCTTCGCGGATCCCACCCTTGCCGATCTGCAATTCCTGGCCGAGCAGCTCGGAGACCTTTTCGAGGACCAGCACCCCGGTCGCCAGCATCCGCACCCGGACCGGGTCGAGTTCGAACTGGCGGCCGACCTCGACCGCGTCGTCGCCGCAAAGCACCCGGATCGCCCGTTCCAGGGTCTCGTACTCGAGCCGTGCCCCGACGATCTTCCTGAGCGATGTAGCCGAGCCCCCGACCGCGACCGCCTGCTCGGGCCGGGTGATCTGGATCTCGGCGAAGACCTCGTCGACCCGGTCCCTGACCCGCCGGATCTCCGAAGCCGAGGGTGGGTCGGAGCTGATCAGCTCCTCGGCCAGTTGGCCGGAGCCGACCGGCCAGGAGCGGACCTGTTCGACCCCGCCGCCGACCGTGCCGACGATGATCTCGGTCGAGCCACCGCCGACGTCGACCACCGCCACCCTGCCCTCGACCTTGTAGCCGAGCGCCTTGGTCGCGCCGAGGAAGGAAAGCCGGCCCTCCTCGTTCTCGCTGACCACGTGGACCGGGATGCCGGCCGCGGCTTCGATCGCCTCCGCGGCCTCCTGGCCGTTCGGGGCGTCCCGCAGGGCCGCGGTGGCCACCGCCCGGAAGCCCTCTGCGCCGAGCTCACGGGCAAGCCGGACCTGGGTCTCCACCACCTCGGCGACTTCGGCGATCTTCTCTTCCGGGATCGAGCCGTCCTCGAGCCGGGCCTGGCCGATCCGGGTGTAGGCCCGCTGCTCCATCACCTTCTTCAGCTTGCCTTCTTCGGGCTCGGCGACCAGGATGCGGGTCGTGTTCGAGCCTATGTCGATGGCAGCGCAGAGCATGGGGATTCTGCCCCCATTCTGGCGGCTCCGTCGGACCTCTACGACCCTGCGGCCAGGACCGGCATCGGCCCGGGTGGGCAGATCAGCCGAAACGGCCACTCACGTAGTCCTCGGTTTCCTTCAAGGTCGGGTTCGAGAAGATCTTCTCGGTCTCGTCGATCTCGAGCAGTTGGCCGGGGTCGCCGCTCTTCTCGATGTTGAAGAAGCCGGTGAAGTCGCTGGCCCGGGCCGCCTGCTGCATGTTGTGGGTGACGATCACGATCGTGAAGCGCCTCTTGAGTTCGTTGATCAGGTCCTCGATCGCCAGGGTGGCGATCGGGTCGAGCGCCGAGCAGGGTTCGTCCATCAGCAGCACCTCGGGTTCGATCGCCGTGGCGCGGGCGATGCAGAGCCGCTGCTGCTGACCGCCGGAGAGCCCGCCGGCCGGCTTGTCGAGCCGGTCCTTGACCTCTTCCCAGAGGTGGGCGCCACGCAGCGAGCGTTCGACGATCCCGTCGACCTCGGTCTTCTTCAGGCGACGCCGGTTCAGGCGCAGGCCGGCCGCGGTGTTCTCGTAGATCGACATGGTCGGGAAGGGGTTCGGCTGCTGGAAGACCATGCCGACCTGCTGCCGGACCAGTACCGGGTCCATCGAGGGGGCATAGATGTCGACCCCGTCCAAGAGCACCGAACCCTCGACCCGGGCGCCGTCGATCAGTTCATGCATCCGGTTCAGCGAACGCAGGAAGGTCGACTTGCCGCAGCCGGAGGAACCGATCAGCGCGGTCACCTTGTTCGGCTGGATCTCGACGGTTACGTCCTTGACCGCGAGGAACTCCCCGTAGTAGATGTTGAGGTTCTCCGCATCTATCCGCTTCGCCTGGGCGTCCACCCCGGCTCGGGCCGGGTCGGCCGGCGGCTCCATGGTGGCTTCGGCCGGACCGGCCTGAGCGTCGACCATCTCTTTCTCCTTCTTTTCTTTGGTCAGGGTCATCGGCGGATCTCCACTCCGTAGCGTTTGGCGATGAGCCGGGCCGCGAGGAACAGCACCATCACGATCAGGATCAGCAGCAGGGCGCCGGCCCAGGCCCGTTCGATGTAGGCCTCGGGCGGCACGCCGGGGAACTTGTATTGCTCGTAGACGAAGACGGGCAGGTTGGCCATGCGGCCGTCAAAGGGGTTCAGGTTGAGCGAATCGATCGATCCCGTGGTGATCAGCAGGGGCGCGGTTTCCCCGATCACGCGGGCGATCGCCAGCATCACGCCGGTGACGATCCCGGCCAGCGCGGTCGGCAGCACCACCCGCAGAACGGTCAGCCACTTGGGCACCCCGAGCGCGTAGGAGGCCTCGCGCAGCGAGTCCGGCACCACCCGCAGCATCTCTTCGGTCGCCCGGATCACGATCGGGATCATCAGCACCGCCAGCGCCACCGAGCCCATCACGCCGAGCCGGATCCCCGGCCCGAGGAAGAGCGCGAACAAGGCGAAGGCGAAAAGGCCGGCGACGATCGAGGGGATGCCCATCATCACGTCGACGAAGAAGGTGATCGCCCGCTTGAGCCGGCCCTTGCCGTACTCGACCAGGTAGATCGCGGCCAGGATCCCGACCGGCACCGCGGCCACCGCGGCGACGGCGGTGATGATGAAGGTGCCCATCGCCGCGTGGAAGGCGCCGCCGCCTTCGGCCAGCACGCCGCGCATCGAGGTGGTCAGGAACTCGCCGTCGAAACGGGCGAGCCCTTTCGAGACGACGGTGTAGACCAGCGAGAGCAGCGGCACCAGGGCGAGGACGAAGACCTCCATGATGACCACGGTCATCACCCGGTCCAGTGCTCGGCGGCGCCCCTCGACGGCGAGCGACCAGCCGGCGATCGTGATCAGGCCGATGATCCCGGTCACCAGCAGCCATACGAAGGGGCTGAGGCCGAGCGCGAAGCTCAGCACCGTCGAGGCCACGGCTGCCGCAGCGAAGACGATCAGCCCGGCCCGGCGGGGCAACACCCCGGAGCCTTCCCCGAATGGGATCGAAACGGCATTACCGGCCACTGGCGGCCTCCCTCCGGCTGATGATCGCCCTGGCGGTCATGTTGACCGCCAGGGTGATCGCGAAGAGCACCAGCCCGGTCGCGATCAGGACATTGACGTCGAGCCCTGAGGACTCGGGGAACTGCAGGGCGATGTTGGCGGCGATCGTCGAGGGGTTCTCGGAGCTGATCAGGTTGAAGGTGACCGCCCCGGAGACCGAGAGGATGATCGTCACCGCCATGGTCTCGCCGAGCGCGCGGCCGAGGCCGAGCATCGAGCCGGCGGCCACGGCGCTGCGGCCGAAGGGCAGCACGACCATGCGGATCATCTCCCAGCGGGTCGCGCCGAGCGCGAGCGCGCTCTCCTGCAGCCCCTTCGGCGTCTGTTGGAAGACCTCGCGGGCGACCGCGCAGATGATCGGCAGGATCATCAGCGCGAGGACCAGGCCGGCGACCAGCATCGTGCGGCCGGTCGTGGAGGCCGGCCCGGCGAAGAGTGGGATGAAGCCGAAGTGGTCGGCCAGCCAATCGGTGACCGGCACCGAGGCCGGCCCGAGCACGGCGATCCCCCAGATGCCGTAGATGATGCTGGGGATCGCGGCCAGCAGATCGACCAGGTAGGAGACCGAGGCGGCGAGCCCCTTCGGCGCCAGGTGGCTGGTGAAGAGTGCGACGGCGATCGCCATCGGGACGGCGATCACGATCGCGATCGCCGAGGAAAGGACGGTTCCGAAGACCAGCGGCCAGATGTAGTGGGTCAGGGCCTTGCCGTCGGGAAGGTCGGATACGGGCGCGGTGATCGCGGGCCAGGCCTCGCTGATCAGAAAGGCGGCAACCCCGGCCAGGACGACCAGGATCGTGATTCCGGCCGCGGTCGCGAGGCCGGAGAAGGCGCGGTCGCCGGGGCGGCGGACCTTGCCTGAAGTCTGTTTCGGTTCGGTTGAGACGGTGCCTGCGTTCAAGGTCTTCTCCTGCCGGGATGCCGGGATCGGGCGGTGGGTTCCCCGCGGCGGCCTATGCCGCCGCCGCGGGGTTCACCGGTTGCCCTGTCCAGCTCAGCTGGTCTGGATCGCCTCCACGGCGGGGGTGATCTGCTGACGCAGCGAGTCCGGGATCGGCGCCGAACCGGCTGCCGATGCCGCGGCTTGCTGACCTTCCTCGCTGACGATGTAGCTGTAGAAGGCCTTGACGAGCTTGGCCTGGTCGGCCGAGTCGTAGGTGGTGCAGGCCATCTCGTAGGAGACCAGCGAGATCGGGTAGAGGCCTTCCGACGCAGCGGTGCGGTCGAGGTCGTAGGCGAAGACGAACTTGCCCTCACCCGGGATCCTCTTCGAGGCCTCGAAGATCTTCACCGCGGCCTCGGCCGACGGGGCGACGTAGTCGTTGCCGACCTTGACGTTGGCGACGTTCAGGTCACCGACCTGGCTCAGGTCCGCGTAGCCGATCGTGCCGGAGCCCGACTTGATCGCGCTGACCACACCCGAGGTGCCGTTCGCGGCTTCACCGCCCTTGAGCGGCCAGACGCCGTCCGGCTCGTCGGTCCAGTCCTTCGGCGCGTTCTGCGAGAGGTAGTCGGTGAAGTTCTCGGTCGTGCCGGACTCGTCCGAGCGGTGGACCACCACGATGTCCTGGTCCGGCAGGTCGGCGTCCGGGTTGTCGGCGGCGATCGCCGGGTCGTTCCACTTGGTGATCTTGCCCGAGAAGATCTGGGCGGCGGTCTCGGCCGAGAGGTTCAGATCGTCGACGCCGTCGATGTTGTAGGCCATCGCGATCGGTGAGATGTAGACCGGGATCTCGATGTACTCGCCCGGCGCACAGCGCTTGGCGACATCCGCCAGTTCGGTCTCGTCCATGGCCGAGTCGGTGCCGCCGAAGGCGGTGCCGCCGGCGATGAACTGTTCACGACCGCCGCCGGAACCGACCGGGTCGTAGGAGATGTTCGCGTCGGGGTTGTCGTCGCCGAACGAGGCGATCCAGGCGTTCATGGCAGCTTCCTGGGAGCTGGCGCCGGCACCGGCGATTTCGCCGGAGACAGCATCACCATTCGAGCCGCTGCCGCCGCTGTCCGAGTCACTGCCACAGGCGGCCACACCCAGCGCGAGCGCGAGGGTGAGGGGGACCGCTATGAGCCACTTCTTCAGTTTCAAGATTTCCTCCAGTTGTTTTCTTCTGGCGAGTTGCGCAGTAGTGAGGCTCAGTCAACAAGGGGTGCTTCGGGCCGGTGTTACTTCCCTGTGAAAGTCGTGAAAAAAGTTGAAAAGGTCAGCCGGCAAGCGGTTTCGGCGAGAAGCAGTAGCCGAACCCGATATGAGTCTGGATGAAGGTCCAATGCGGCAGCGAGGCTTCCAGCTTGTGCCTCAGCTTCGAGATGTAGACATCCACCGAGCGGTCCTGTTCCGGCATCGGGCCGCCCCAGACCAGGTCGTAGATCTCCTCGCGGCTGACCACCTGCTCGGGCCGGCTGGCCAAGACGGCGAGCAGATGGAACTCCCGCACGGTGAGGACGATGCCCCGGCCGTCCGCGAGCACCGTCTGCTGGTCGAGCCGGACCTCGAGCGGACCGGCGCTCAGGGTCTGGCCGACGCCGTCATCCGGCTGGGATCTTGCCGCTTCCACTTGCCGACCAGGCTCAGATCGGATGCGACGCGTCCTCGAACTCACGGAAGAGTCCGGTGACCACGAAGGCGACCTGTTCGCCGACGTCGACCGCGTTGTCGCCGATCCGCTCGATCGCCCGGGCGGCGAGCAGCATCGTCATCGCCCACTCGCGGCGGTCGTGCTCGTCGCCGATCTCGATCGCCAAGCTGAAGCACTCGCGGTTGAGCTGGTCGATCAGGTCGTCCTGGCGGACCAGGTCCTGGGCGGCAGCTTCGTCGCGATCGGCGAAAGCCGTCTTGGCCTGGATGATCTGGCTGCGGGCCTGGGTGCCCATCTCGAGGATGCGCCGGACCATGCTCTCCTCCGCCGGCGGCTCGTGGCCGACGATCGGGATCAGCTTGCAGATGTTCACGCACTGGTCCCCCATCCGCTCGGCGTTCTTGATCACGTGGAGCAGGGCGGAGATCAGCCGCAGGTCGGTGGCCACCGGCGACTGGGTCGCCAGCAGGGTGATCAGGCCCTGGTGGGTCTCCAGGTAGCGGCCGTCGATCCGGTCGTCGTCGGCGGCGACCAGCTCGGCCAGTTGGATGTCCTGGTGTTCGATCGCCTCCAGGGTCCGGTCTAGTGCACGGACCACGAGGTCAAAGGCCCCGAGCGCCTGGCTCTCCAGGTGACTCAGCTCTTCCTGATACTGGATTCGGATCTTGTCGGTCACTCACACCCTCCGGGATCGGTTGCCGGCCACCGCTGGGGTTGGCCCGGCGCCACGAAGCTCTCGGCCTCGCGAAGATTTCTGTGGTTCGAAGCGTTCCACTGGCTCCAGGCCAGTTTGTTACCTGCGCGTAGCCCTGCTGTAAAAGAGTTGTGAACCCAGGCAAAGACGGGTCGCCCTTGGTAGGGGGCGCCCTTCTTTGAGTGAGAGCGGTGCGACGCTAGACCGGCACGCCGGGCGCCTCGGCGCCCGCATCATCGGTGGCCCGGTCGGAGCCGACCTCGGTGGCCGCGTCCGCGGCCGACATCGGCGATTCGGCGGCAAATCTGTAGCCGACGCCGAAGTGGGTGTGGATGTAGGTGTAGTCCGGGGACCGCTTCTCCAGCTTGGTGCGGAGCTTGCGGATGAAAACGTCAACCGAACGGTCCCCGTGGGCCATCGCGTAGCCCCAGACCCGCTGGTAGATCGCTTCCCGGTCGAGGACCTTGCCCTCGTTCTGCCCGAGCAGCTGGAGCAGCTCGAACTCGCGGCGGGTCAGGTCGAGGCTCTGGCCGGCGATGAAGGCCTGGAACTGGTCGGGGCGGATCTCGACCTCGCCGACCACCAGCGGGCCGGCTTCCTGGCTTCCGGAATGCCGGCGCCGTCGCCGCACCACCGCCTCGATCCGGGCGATCACTTCTTCCGGATGGCAGGGCTTGTTGATCCAGTCGTCGGCGCCGATCCGCAGACCCCGCACCCGCTGGGAGACGGTTGCCCCGTTGGCGCAGACGACCACGCCCAGGTCAGGCAGCAGGCCGCAGACCCGCTCCAGGTACTCCCAGCCCCCTTCCCCGATCACGTCGGGGTCGAGCAGGACCGCGTTCACCTTCATTGCGACCAGGTCTTCCGGCGGCACACCCGAGGCGAGGATCCGGTACTGCCAATCGGCCGAGTCCATGCGGTTCGAGAGGACCCGGATGAAGCCCGAATCGGTGTCGATCACCGCGACTCGAAGAGGAATCCTGCCGGAACTCATTTCGACCTTTCGATCATCTACCTGGAAGTGTAGGCACTCGTCGGACGCAAAGCCGCGAAAACAAGCCATTTTTCACATTCCGGTAACAAGTCGAATCAATCCCGGAATCGCTGCCTGTTGCTCCTGGGCCGGTATGTGTGTGGGGCCCTTGGTGTGCACAGTCCCAGTCGGACCCCACACACATACCGGCAAATCACCAGCAAGATGCCCTCCTGGCAGCAGGAGAAGTCGAGCTGCAGGCCCGCAGGATGGTCAATCACATCGGTTCAAGTAGCCGTGGGGCGGTGTCCGCAGGTTTGCGGTAGGTTTGGCAGCGTGAATCGTGTTCGTAACAGTCTCGTTGCCGTCCTGACCGCCTTTTTCGTGCTGGCCCTTCCCGCCTTCGCGGCGGCCGCCGATGGCGTCGGTACCGCCGGCCGGGTCGACGACCGTTACATCACCTTCTTCTGCTTCGGTGTGATCGCCTTCTTCGCGATCCTCGTCACCGTGCTCTCCCTGATCCAGGGCAAGCTGGACGCGAAGAAGGACCAGCGCAGGCACGATCTCGACAGATTCAATTCTTAAGAATTGAATCTGGCTTAACTGCAGTCGGGCCGGTCTTCGCCCGCCCTCCAATCTGCCCCCGCCCCACCCACTCGCAGTAAATGATGGTTGGGTGGGGCTACACCTGAGGCGCTCAGACTTGCCAGTAGGCCGACTGGACGCGTCTTATTTGCCCCAATCGCTCTGGCCAGTCGTTGTCTCCGACCTCGGGGGCTGGGGTATCGCCCGATAGGTCGGGGGTGAAGTCGCCGAGGCCGGCGTAGATGGCGTGGTCGAGGAGGGGCAGGGTGTTCGGGTTGTAGCCGCCTTCGTGGAGAGCGACCAGGCCGATTCCCTTGCGGGCGGCGAAATCGGCCGCTGCTTTGGCCAGGGCGTGGTAGCCGGCGGCGGTCAGGTTCTGGCTGGCCAGCTGGTCGGCGACGTGGCCGTCCTGGCCGGCCGAGACGATCAGCAGGCCCGGGTCGAACTGATCCAGGATCGGGCCGGCGACCCCCTCGAACCCTTCGATGTGTTCCCGGTCCCCGGAGCCCGGCGGCATCGGCAGGTTGACCGTGAAGCCCCGACCCTCCCCGACCCCGACCTCGTCGACCCAGCCGCTGCCCGGGTAGAGCGGCCACTGATGGAAGGAGATGAACAGCACCGAAGGGTCGGCGTAGAGGATGTCCTGGGTTCCGTTGCCGTGATGGACGTCCCAGTCGAGCACCGCAACCCGGTCGATGCCAAGCACCTCGCGGGCGTAGCGCGCGGCGATCGCCGCGTTGCTGAAGAGGCAGAAGCCCATCGCCCGGTCGGCGGTGGCGTGGTGGCCGGGCGGACGAACGATCGCAAAGGCGCTGGCGAGATCCGGGTCTGGCCCGGCCACCGCATCGACCGCGACCAGGGATGCTCCGGCCGAGCGCCGGGCGACGTCGTAGCTCTGCGGCGAAGCGACCGTGTCGCCGTCCAGCCAGGTCGGGCCGTTCTCGGCCGCGACCCGCACGTTCTCGACATGCGACTCGGTGTGGGCCCGGAGCAGGTCGTCGACCTCGGCTTCCCTCGAATCGAGGATCGGCAGCCCGCGCTCCTGGCTGTCGGAACCGAGCCGGTCGAGTACGCCCGGGAAGCGGTTCGCATTCTCGGGGTGGCTGCCGGTTTCGTGCCCGGACTGTTCGCGCAAGATGACCAGACCGGTCTTCATGGACTGATTATCCATCCCGGCCGACCCGGGCCCGTTGCCGTCGGCTCAACCGAGCCGGAAGCCGGAGAGCAGGCGCTTCTCGCTCTCGCCCTGGACCTCGGCCACGACCTCGATGTGCTCGGCCAACGGCGTGTCACGGATCTTGGTCGCCAGCAGGTCGTCCACCTGGAAGATGCCGGCCGAGTTGTTGAGTTCGATCTCGAGCCGGATCGGGCGGTTTTCGCCGGCGGAGATATTGACCCGGTCGATCGCCGCGGCGGAGATCGAGTGGATCCCTTCCTGCCCGGCCTCGAGCGGCAGCCTGGTCCGGCCCTCGGCCATGTCGAGGGCATCGGCCACCCGGACGATCCCCGCCTCGACCGTGTAGGGCTGGCCGCGGCGGCGATGGCCGATGATCGCGTGGAGCACCTCGGCCATCACGATCGACTTCTCCGGCTCGTCGTAGATCCCGTCGAGCAACCGCGGCAGGGCCTCGCGGGCGAGGAAGAGGCTGTACTCCTCGTGGTCGGCGCGGTGGATCGACATGCCGACGTCATGCAGCAGCGCGCCACCGGCGACCACTACTTCGACGTCGCGCTCCCCCATGCCGTGGTCGGTGACCATCGCCCCCTGCACCCCACCCTTGTCGAGCAGCCGGGTCAGCCGCAGGGCGATGTTGAGCACGATCTGCATGTGGACCCAGGAGTGGTCGGACATCCCGAGCCGCTCGGCGTGGACCTGGGCCATGTACCACCAGGTCCTGACCTCGTCGTCGCGGTTGACCGCGTCGAGGAACTTCTCCAGCCGGCGGTTGCCCCGGGTCGGAGCCTTGACCCGGACCGACTTCACGTGCTCCCGGGTGTGCATGGCCGGCGCCTGGTCGGCGGGATCGGGCGCACCGACCTCCAGCTCGTCGCCGTCCGCTGGCTCACTGACCTTGCTCAAGGCTGCCCCTGGCCGGCCAGGTCACCTTCGCGCTCCGCGAGCCAATGACGGCTGGCAGCGAGGTCGGCCAGGGCCGGTTCGACCCGGACTCCGAGACCTTCGGCCAGGGCCGCGTGGCCGACGATGATGCCCGGCAGGTGACGGGCCAGCGGCGGCTCGGCCCCGAACCAGGCGGAGATGTCCTCGCTGGTCTGGCCGAGGATCGCGTCGAGTCCCTTGCGTGCCTCCTCCGGCCCGATGCGAGGGCCGCAGAGCCGCTCGACCACCGGTGCCAGCGGCGAAACCACCAGAACCCGTTCCGCCTCGGGCGGGAACATCGAGGCGATTCCCCGTGACGCACCGATCACCGCGGCCTCGATCTGGCCCGGACGGGGCGGATCCTGGAAGCGGGCTTTGCGGGTCATGGTCGAAGCGCCGACCGGCCTCGATCCGATCCACTCCGGGATCTCACCCGGCGAGCCGACCCCGAAGCCGATCGCCGTCTCGCCGATCGCGGCGACCGCGACCGGGTCCGGCAGCGAGTCCCCGGCCGGCACGGTCACCCCGAGGAAGGTGGCGGCAGCCCAGTCGCGGCGGGACGGGATCCGGATCGGGTCGACCCCGATCGCATCGGCGACCCGATCGAGCAGTCGGACCAGGCGGGAACCGCGCAGGGTCGGGACGGCGACCAGCTCGACCCGCTCGGCCCCCTGGTCACGGGCGTACTCGACCTCGCTCATGATCAGGGCGGTCAGCCGATCGAGGCCGTCGACGTTGGCGGTCACGCCGTGGCTGCGCTCGACGATCCGGCCCGCCGAGCAGGACGAAACCTCCGAAAGCGAGAAACGCGTGGAACGGAGCGAGATTTCAATTGCCCCAAGGATCAAGACGAGGCAATCCTAAAGGCTTGCTGGTCAACTGCTGAAAAAACCGTGTAAACGAGTCCCGGCCGGACGAGCGGCTACTGGCCGCAGACCGGCCATTGGCTGGGGCCGGAGCGGGTGTAGAGGAGGGCGGCGCGGTAGTCCTGCTCGGCTTCCGAGGCCTCGGAGGGAAGGCCCTTGCCGCCGACCGACTCCCAGGTGTCGGGGCTGAACTGGTACTTGCCGTAGTAGAGCCCGCTGGAGGAGACGACTTTCGGGTCGCCCCCGGACTCGCAGTCGGCGATCGCGTCGAGGGTCTTCTGGGTGACCGTGCCCGGTAGGTCACCGAACTTGCCTTCCTCCTTCTGCTCGGCCAGCTTCTTCTCGAGCCGGGCCTGCTGCCGCTCGGCGATCGCCTCGGCCGCGTCGGCCCGGGCGTCGTCGACCAGGGATCCGAGCTGGAAGGCGACCCCGACCGGGGTCTGCGAGGTCACCGCGGCCAGGGCGACATCGGCCCCGGAGGTTCCGGAACCGTCACCGGACCGGTCGAGGGCCAGGTTCCCGGCGATAATCAGGACAGCGATCAGCGCCAGAATGAGGATCGAATTTCGCGTCGAAAGGATGATTGCTCCCTTTTGTTAGCAAAAACTCATATCAAAACCGGTCGGATGCCGCACTCCGGCTGGCAGCTCCTACGAGAAGGATTCCCCGATCGGCCGGAGTTGGGGCCGGCCCTCTCCCGAGGGTTGCTGGAACAGGTCGCGGCCGGCCAGCGGCCGGCCACGGTGCGCCTCAGCCGGCCCGGCCGGGTGGTCGCCTTCGGTCGGCGGGATGCCGTCTCGCCCGGTTACAAAGCCGCGGTCGAGGCGGCCGCGGGGAAAGGCTTCCCGGGCATGGAACGCATCTCCGGCGGCCGGGCGGCGGCCTTCACGGAGGGCGCCCTCAGCCTGACCCTCACCCTGCCTGACCCGCGGCCGGCCGAACGGACCGAGCAGCGCTTCGCCGAATGGACCGGTCTGGTCCGCGACGCCTTCGCCGACCTCGGCGCCGACGCGCGGATCGGCGCCGTTCCCGGCGAGTACTGCCCCGGCGAGTACAGCGTCAATGCCGGCGGCCGGATCAAGCTGGCCGGGGTCGGCCAGCGGATGATCCGGGGCGGCGCCCACATCGGGTTCGTGATCCTGGTCTCCGGGTCGGAACTGGTCGCCGAGACGCTGGGCCCGGTCTACGCCGCCCTCGGACTCGAGTACCGGGCGGAGACGGTCGGCAGCCTCGAAGACGTGGTCCCCGGGGTCGACCGGGAGGCGGCAGAGAAGGCGCTGCTCGGGCGGCTCGGCAAGGTGGCCGAGCTGGAGACCGTGCCGCTGGACGCCGTCACCCTGGAAACTGCGGAATCCCGGGCCCCGGACTTCCGCTCGAACCCCTGAGTCTCCAATAAGAGCCTATCTCGGTAGGGCTGCGAAGCCAGCGTGCCGATTCGTGGATGCCGCGGGTCGCACGGACCCGAAGGGCGGGCCGGTGGCCCGTTCTAGGGGCCGGGTGGCCCGCCGGCGCCGCGAAGTGGTGCGATGGCGAGCTCTGCCTACCGAGATAGGCTCTAACCTGGGGCCATGGACCCTGACGCGAACGGCAGGCCCACGGAGGAGGAGTTCGAAACGGCAGGCGAGCCTGCCCGGGATACGGATGCGACCGAGTTGTCCGGTAACGGCTCGACCTCGCTGGCCGGGCGCCTGGTCGGGGCCGGGGCCGGCGGCGCCCGCCGCATGGTCGGGGCGACCGGGATCGACCAGGCGATGGAGAACGCGATCGAGGAAGCGATCGTCCGGGCGATCGAGAGCGAGGCGGTCGAACGCTCGATGACCCGGATCATCAACGGGCCCCTGATCGAGAACGCGGTGCGGGACGCGATGACCAGCCCGGCCGTCGAGGAAGCGCTTTACGAGATCGCCGACTCGGAGCTGGTCGACCGGCTCTGGGCCCGGATCCTCGAGAGCCGCGAAACCCAGCGCTTGATCGAACGGATCGCCGAAGCACCGGAGGTCCGGGCCGCGATCGCCTCCCAGGGCCTCGGCCTGGTCGACGACATCGGCCGCGGCATCGCCCGGGTCACCCGTGCCCTCGACTACATCTTCGAGCGGGTCGCCCGCCGGGTCCTCTTCCGCCGGAAACGGGTCACGCCGACCGACCGGGTCGGGATCGTGACCCGGGCGCTGGCCTTGGCGATCGACGCGATCATCGTCAACGTGGTGATGATCACCTCCACCGCCCTGCTCGGCATGCTCGCGACCGCGGTCGGGCTCGACCTCGGCAGCCTGAGCGGGGCCGCCTACGCGGTCGGCGGGATCGCCTGGCTCGGCCTGGGCTCGCTCTATCTATTCGTCTTCTGGTCGATCTCCGGACAGACTCCCGGCATGCGCTTCCTCGACATCCGGATCGAGCACCAGGGACAGCGGGCGATCGGCCCGAAGCGGGCCTTCAAGCGCCTGGTCGGCTTCTGGCTTTCGGCGATCCCGCTTTGCCTCGGATTCCTCGGCGTCCTGCTCAGGCTGGACCGCCGCGGATTCCACGACCGTCTCGGCCAGACGGCGGTCTTCTATGTAAACGCAGCCGGACCGAATCAACCGCATCTGCGCGCGGTTATTGATCCCATGGAGGAGCCGTCCCCCGATTCGGGTCCGATCGAGCAAACGATCCCGGCCGAAAAGCCGGTAAATTTCCCGTAGGGTCTGCCTCGGGAGGTGAGGAGGCCAGGGAAAATGAGCGTCAAGGGAGGAACTATTTTGTTCGTGAACCGTGTCTTTGCCGTGCTCGCCTGTGTGGCGGCCGTCCTGCTGATCGAAGTCGCCCCGGCGGCAGCCGATCCCGCGCCCGACCTGCCGGCCGGGCCGGTACTCAGCCAGGCGAACTGGCCGAACGACCCGAACTTCGCCCGCTGTGAGCTCCAAGACCCGGTCTCCGGCTGCACCGACAGCGAACAGTGGAACCTCTACGGCCCGATGGACGGTCAGTGCCTCGCTCCGGGCGGCGCCGTCTTCGACCAGCCCCGCCCCGACGGCGGTCTTCCCTGCTGGGCGCGCAACGCGACCGACCCCGAGAGCTCCTCCGGCATCAACATGACCGGCGCCTGGGCGCAGGGCAACATCGGCCGTGACGACATCCTGATCGCCTACGTCGAGGGTGGTGTCAACTACAGCTCGAACGGCGTCAAAGACGGCCTCGACGCGATCTACCTGAACCGTCGCGAGCTGCCCTACCCGCAGGGCTGGGACGGCCAGGACCTCGGCCGTTACGACTTCGACGGCAACAACGAGTTCGACATCCGCGACTACGCCAAGGATCCGCGGGTCAATCCTCCTTGCCCCGGAGCGACCCCCCAGTTCACCACCTACGAGGAGGGCACCACCCGGGGCTGTGCCGAGAACGGCACCCACGAGTACATCCACCAGGTCAACATCGGCGGGCCGCTGACCAAGTACCTCTCGCCCGACGACCTGATCGCCGTCTTCGGCCACTGCAAGATCACCGACAGCCGGGTCGCGAGCTGCCCGGCCGACGGCCGCTTCGACAACGACGGCAACGGCTACCCGAACGACATCTCCGGCTGGAACGCCTACCAGAACACCAACGACCCCCAGACCGAGGACCGGGCCTACGGCCACGCCTCCGGCCTGATCGGCGAGATGGGCGGCGAGGCGAACAACAACTTCGCCGGCGTCGGCAACTGCCGCAACTGCCGGATCGTGCCGGTCAAGTCCGGCGCCGAATCGGTCGGCAAGGCCGACGGGCTGGCCCCCGCGATCACCTACGCGACCGACCTCGGCGTCGACGCGATGTCGACCGTGGTCGTCTCCTACGCCTACTCGAGCGCAGTCCGCGAAGCGGTCAAGTACGCGGTCGAGCAGAAGGGCATCCTGATGTCGATGGACTCGAACGACTTCGATTCCATGGACCACACCGATGGCCACCTCTTCGACGATGTCTTCCCGGGCAACGGCCTGGCCCAGGACGTCGAGGGCAAGGACGTCAAGTCCTTCCGCGCCCGCTCGAACGTGACCAGCTACGGCACCCACTCGATCTTCTCCGGCGGCGAGACGACCACCTCCGGGGCAACCCCCTTCCAGGCGGCCTTCCTCGGCATGGTCCAGTCGGCCGCACTCAACGCGGTCGACGAACCGACCAACCCGTACAAGCGCCGCCTCACCCCGAACGAGGTCAAGCAGGTGCTGATCAACACGGCCAGCGAGATCCTGCCGCAGCGCGACCACGCCGGCGTGGCCCGGCAGTGGCCGGGCAACCCCGATTCGAAGACCGACTCGACCCATACGGCCTGGTCGACCCAGTACGGCTACGGCCGGCCCAACATCGGCAAGGCGACCAAGCTGATCATGGACGGCAAGGTCCCGCCGACCGCCGACATCGATTCACCAGGCTGGTACAAGTACGTCGACCCGACCAAGGGCGGCAAGCTCCAGGTCAAGGGCAAGGTCGCCCCCTCCGCCTGGGGTTCGAACGGACTCGCGTGGACGCTCGAATGGGCGGTCGGGGCCAACCCCGGCGACGATGATTTCCAGACGCTCTCGACTGGCAAGGAAGCCAAGTCCGGCGTGCTCGGCACGCTCAACCTGTCCGATATCCCGGCCGCCTACGCGAAGGCCGATCCGGCCGCCAACGTGCTGCCGCCCGACGGTCCCGAGCAGTACACGGTGACCCTCCGGCTCCGGGCCCGCGACGGCAACGGCCTCAAGGGCGAGGACCGCCGTTCGATCGGCGCCCGCGCCGACAAGGACCTGGTCCAGGGCTTCCCGAAGTCGATCGGCACCGAGATGAGCGCCGCCCCGGCCTTCGTCGACCTGACCGGCAAGCGTCAGCTCGACCTGGTCTTCGGCACCATGGACGGCCAGGTCAGCGCCCTCGCGCCCGACGGCTCCCAGGCTCCCGGTTTCCCGGTCTACACCTGGAAGCTGCGTGACATCGACCCGCGCAACCCGCAGAACTTCGACAGCGAGGCCTACAAGGAGGTCGGAGCCCTGCGCGACGCCCGAGATCCGATCAGCGGCATCGCGGTCGGCGACCTCGACGGCAACGGCGCCCAGTCGATCATCGCGACCACGACCAGCGGCTGGATCTACGCCTGGAGCGCCAACGGCAAGCTGCGGAGTGGCTTCCCGGTCCACGGCAGCGACCAGTACAACACGCTGCCGGTCCCGACTCCGGATTCCGGCTGCCGTCGCTGTCGACTGCCGATCCGCGGCAACTGGTCGGCACCGGTCCTGGGCAACCTCCAGGGCAACGGCAAGCTCGACATCCTGATGTCCAGCTACGACGGCCACGTGTACGCCTTCCAGGCGAACGGCAGCGCCGTGCCCGGCTGGCCGGTCAAGGTCCAGCTGCCACAGTCGATGCAGGACGAGATCGGCTCCGGCTACATCCACGACCCGAAGCTGATGATGAGCCCGGCGGTCGGTGACGTGCTCGGCACCGGGACCGATCAGGTCTTCCTGCCCAGCTTCGAATGCGACGACGATTCGAGCAAGACCTTCGCCTACGGCATCCAGTCCGACGGCAACAACCATGCCGGCGGCGCCTACCTGCCCGGCTGGCCGGTCACGATGAGCTCGATCGCCGGTTGCTACTCGCAGTCGATCGACTTCGTACAGGAAGGCGCCAATGCCGCCTCGATCGGTGATTTCGACGGTTCCGGCCAGTTGCGGGTGGCGATCACCCCGGCCGCCGGCTCCCCGGTCCTGCTCAACGGCGACGGCAGCGTCTTCAAGGCCATGCAGCCGACCTGCCCCTCCAAGGCATGCAAGGGCTACCCGCCCTACTACGCCTCGGATGCGATCACCGTCGGCGTCACCAGCCAGTCGGCGATCGGTGACCTCAACGGCGACGGCAAGCCCGAGTTCATGCAGCCGGTGGCCGGCGGGGTGACCCTGACCACGGCCTTCGGCGACGCCGGCCAGGCAGCTCTCGCCCACGTCTTCGACCAGGCCTGGGATCCGCTCACCGGCAAGACCCTGGACAACTTCCCGACCAACCAGGACGGATTCCCGTTCTACTCGTCGCCGGTGGTCGCCAACCTGACCGATGACGGCAACCGCTCGATGGTCGCCGCGAACGACTCCTACTGGATCCACGCCCGTGGGCCGGACGGCCAGGAAGCCCCCGGCTTCCCGAAGTGGACCGGCCAGTGGACCTCCTTCGGCGGCGCGGTCGGCGATCCGAAGCTGAACGGCCAGCAGTACCTGGCCTACGGCACCCGCGAAGGCCAGGTATTCCTCTGGAAGGTCGGCGGCAAGCCCTCGATGAACGACCAGTGGTGGCACTTCCGCCACGACGAGCACAACTCCGGCCGCTACGGGAATGACACCCGTCCGCCGGCCGGCGTCAAGTTCGTGGTCAAGCGCTCGAAGAAGTCGGCCCAGATCACCTGGAAGGCATCCGGCGACGACGGTGTCAGCGGCGCCAAGGTCGCCAAGGTCCAGGTCTACAAGTCGAAGAAGAAGATCAGCCTCGCCCAGCTCGGCAGCCGGCTCAAGTCGCCGAAGATCGCCAAGCCGGGCGGCAACCAGAAGGTCCGTGTGAAGCTGGCCCCGAAGAAGAGCCTCTACATCGCGGTCCGCCAGCAGGACGCCGACGGCAACTGGTCCTCGCTCAGCCGCTTCAAGGTCAAGCCGTTCAAGAAGTTCAACCTGAAGAAGCAGAAGAAGATCTGCCGCAAGAAGTTCAAGACCCGCGGCAAGCACGGCGCGGCCAAGCGCAAGGCCAAGAAGAAGCAGAAGAACTGCATCAAGAAGGCCGTCAAGAAGTCAAAGAAGATCAAGAAGAAGAACACCCAGCGGTCCTAGGCCGCTGAGTGCCTGACTGCCTGAGGGCCGGCCTTCGCCGGCCCTCAGGCGGAACCGCAATGCCCGCAGTGAGGGGCGGCAATGCGACGGGGCTGGTGGCAGTGCTGCATTCGCCCACGGCTGCCCGGCCACATCCCTCGCAGCGCTGGTTTTCCTTACGCAACCCATACCGGTTCGTCAGAGTTCAAGCGACATCCTGAATTGCTGTTACATTGGCGGAATGACAGGCAAGGCAGGATGGTCAGCACTCGTTATCTCTCTCGTGGCAATCGGGTCGATGCTCTTCACCGGTCCGGCCCAAGCTGACCCGCCCTCGATCAATGCGTGCAAGGCGAACGATGCCGTCACGACCTACTTCACCGGTTATCAGCAGCTTCAAAGAAACAAGATCTGTATTGGCAAGCGCTACGGCAAAATTTTTGCTTTCTGGCAGGCCCAGAGGACATGTGCCAAGTGCCCCCATCCCGATGTTCTTGGACACTTTCGACTAGCGCTGTACAGGGGAAGCAAGCTGATAGGTGCCGGGCCCGTTTTCACGAACCCCAATCCTCCCTACCAGAAAAACGTCGCACACAAGTACCTTGGCGCCGGTACCTACAGTCTGGTCGTCCAGGAGCAAATACCAAGAGGTGGGAAGCGGGTTTGGCATGCGCTGGAAACTAGCCCCAAGTGCCTGAATCCTTTCTCCTCGAAATGCAAACCGGAAGACTGGATCGTTCAGATTCGTGTTTGACGGTTGCGAGAGATTTGAGCAACGTTCATACGCGACCCGCCGCCAGTAGTCGGCGGAGGAACTTCTGGGTTTCGGGGCGTTCCGGTTCTGCCAGTATCTTTTCCGGGCTGCCCTGCTCGATGATCCTGCCTTCGTGGAGGAAGGCGACCTCGTCGGCAACTTCGCGGGCGAAGCTCATCTCGTGGGTGGCGATGATCATCGTCATCCCTTCCTCTTTCAGGTCCCGGACCGCGTCGAGCACGTCACCGACCAGTTCCGGGTCGAGGGCGCTGGTCACCTCATCCAGCAACAGGGCTCTGGGCTTGCCCGCCAAGGCACGACAGAGCGCGACCCTTTGCTGCTGGCCGCCGGAGAGCTGATCCGGCCGGTCATTTTCCCGCCCTCCCAGACCGAAGCGCTCCAGCACTTCCCGACCCCGTTCCCGGGACTGCTTTCTACCTTCACCGTGGGCCCGGACGGCTCCGAGTGTGACGTTGTCGATCACGGTCATGTGCGGGAAGAGGTTGAATGCCTGAAAAACGAAACCGAGCCTACGACGGACCTCGACCGGGTTGACCGACGGGTCGGTTATCACTTCACCGTCAAGGAATATGTCTCCATCGTCGATTTCGACCAGCAGATCGATGCAGCGAAGCAGAGTCGATTTACCCGAACCGGAGGCACCGATCAAGGCAATCGCTTCGTGTTCGCGCAGGGTCAGGTCGATGCCGCCAAGCACTTGCCGTTCGCCGAAAGACTTGGTCACATCCTGAATTTCGATTACCGCATTCCGCGTGGATGGGGCCGCTGTTGCCGCTCCTGTCACGAGTTGATCTGCTCCCGGGCGGTGATGTGATCGAGAATCCGGGCCATCGGGAAAGTTACGGCCAGGTAAAGCAACGCCGCCGCGATCAGCGGCGTGTAGTTGAACGTCGAGAGGGTGATGATCTGGGCGGTCTGAAATGCCTCGGCGATACCGAGCACGGAGACCAGCGCGACATCCTTCTGCAGGGAGATGAAGTCGTTTAGAAGTGGTGGACGCACCCGGCGAACAGCCTGGGGAATGACCACGAAGCGCAGGGTCTGGATCCGGGTCAGGCCCGTCGCCAGGCCTGCGTCGGTCTGACTTGGGTGGATCGAGGCGATCCCTGCCCGGTAAACCTCGGCCACATAGGAGCTGTATGCGAGCGAAAGAGCGATCCCGGCCAGGACCAGCGGGTCAGTCGGCAGGCCGGAGAGATTGAGCGCGGGTACGCCGAATCCGACCAGATAAACGAGAAGAATGACCGGGATCCCGCGAAAGAAATCACAGTAGACCGCGGCGAGCATACGGATCGGAAAAAGGGCGGGCACCTTGCTTGTCCTCACAACCGCGACCAGCAGGCCGAGGACCAGGACGATGACCTCGACAATGAGAAACAGCTTCACGTCGATCCAGAAGGCCTTGAGGATGTCCGGGAACGAGGACTTGAACGCCTCGGCCGAAAAGAACGTTTCACGAACGGACGACCAGCCGCTGCTGGTCAGAACGATTGCGGCAAGACCGCCGAGGATCAGGACCGAAGAAAGAACGGCGATCGCCTGGCCACGCCGCGCCTTGGCCTTTCTGGCCTTGTCACGGGCGGCCCGGCGATCGCCGGTAACGCTTTGAGCTGACGCTTCCGAAATCAGATCCCGCTCAGTTCAGCATCGGAGCCTTGGCCGAGTCACTCATCCACTGGTTAGTGATCTCCTCAAGAGTGCCGTCATCTTTCAGCGCGGTGATCGCCTTGTCAACGCATTCCTCGAGGTCGGAATCCTTTGCCATCAGCGCTCCCCACTGTGCGCCCCCTTCCTGCTCGAATTGGCCAGCTACGACCGCGTCTGGCAATTCAGTGGCGGAAAGGTAAAGCGCGGTCGGCAGGTCGACCACGATCGCATCGACCTGGCCTTGCTTGAAGGCCGTGACCACGTCATTCGAGTTGTTGAAGGTCTTCGGGGTCGTATCCGGCTGGATCTGATCGTTGACAGCTTCGTAGCTGGTCGTACCGATCTGGACGCCGATCGCCGCGTCCTTGAGCTGATCGAGGCTGGTGATGCCGTCGAGGTCGCTGCCCTTCTTGACCAATACCGCCTGGTTGGCCGTGTAGTACGGGACCGAGAAGGTGACGGCCTTCTCACGGGCCGGGGTGATCGAGATCTGGTTCAGGTCGAAGTCGAACTTCTTCTCGCCCGGAGCGTAGGAAGCGTTGAACGGCACCGTCGCCCACTCGACCTGCGAGTTGTTGAAGCCGAGCTCGTCGGCAATCGCGTAGCCGAGCGCGCTCTCGAAGCCCTTGCCGTTGCTCGGGTCGTCGTCCTCGAAGTAGGGCGGGTAGGCCGGTGAGTCGGTACCGATGGTCAGCACCCCGTCCTTGAAGGTGTTCATGCCTTCCGGCGTGCAGTCGGAAGCCGTGGTGGTGGTGTCACCGGATGACGAGTTGTCATCGGACGAGTCATCGCTGGAGCCACAGCCGACGAACACGGCCAGGGCGAAGATGGCGATCAGAAACAGGACAAGACGGTTGCGACTCACGTGGATTCCTCCGCTGGTTGGGCGACTGACGGCAAAAGAGTATGGCAATCAGGGGGACCCATGTCCCATGGCCGGGATAGAATTGGTGGCGGTTTGAGTACCGAGCCCAAAGCCACGGAAAACCCCGGCGAAGCGGAAGCCCACCCTTGCGTCGAAATGAGCGAGGGCGTGGCCAGGTACCTGATGGCGCTTTTCGATCTCGGCCAGGAGGACAAGCCGCCGACCCAGGCCCGGCTGGCGCGTGAACTCGACGTCTCGCAGCCATCGGCGCTGCAGATGGTGCGGCGGATCCGCGAGATGGGCCTGATCAACGAGGACGACCTCGGGCTGACCCCGGCCGGGACGAGCGCCGCCCTGGTGCTGACCTCCCGGCGCACGGCGGCGACCGACCTGACCAGCGAGGTGCTGGGGCTCGACCCGGCCGAAGCCCGAGCGGAAGCCGAGCACCTGGCCTCGAGCGCCACCCCGGCCTTCGGCCGCAAGCTGGTCGCCTGGCGCAAGTCCCGCAACTGAGCTTCAGCCAGGCTCCGAGTTCAGACGCTTCGGACCGCAGCTTCCAGCGGCATCGACGGCAGGACCGTGAGGTCCGAGCGTTCCAGTGGCCGGGGCCGGCCGAGGTAGTGGCCCTGGACGAAGTCGACGCCGAAATCTCGCAGCATGTCGAGCGTGCGGGCATCCTCGACCTGTTCGGCGACGGTCATCTTGCCCATGCCACGGGAGATCTCGACCAGTGCTCGGATCAACAGCCGGTTGACCGGGTCGGAAGCGAGGTTCTGGACGAACTCCCCGTCGATCTTCACGTAGTCGAAGGCGAGGTGCTTGAGGTAATAGAACGAAGCGAACCCGGTGCCGAAATCGTCGAGGGCGAAACCGCAGCCGAGATCATTCATGCGGGCCGAGAACTCCTGGGCCCGGGTCATGTTGCCGATCGCGCTGGTTTCGGTCACCTCGAAGATCAGGTCGGCCGGGTCCACCCCGGTCCGCTCCAGCTCGCCCTGGACGAAGCCGGGCAGCTTGGGGTCGCCGACCGTACGGCCGGAGAGGTTGATCTGCAGCCGGGGCGAGACCCCGCCCTCGATCCCGGCCAGGGTGCCGATCGCCTTGCGGATCACCCAGGCGTCGAGTTCCTGCACCAGGTCGTGGCGTTCGGCGGTAGGCAGGAAAGCGCCCGGCATGATGATCGAGCCGTTGCGGTCGCGCATCCGGATGAAGAGCTCGAAATGCGGCGGCCCCGCTTCTTCCAGCCGATAGATCGGCTGGGCGTAGACCAGCAACTCGTCGTTCTCGAGGGCCGAGCGCAGGCGGCCCGCCCAGTCGATCCCGAGCGTTATGTGTGAATCCTCCCCCGGCCGGAAGACCCGGGCCCCGTTTCTGCCCGAGTCCTTGGCTTCGTACATGGCGATGTCGGCCTGCATCATCAGGGTCTCCTCCGGCACCGGCTTGCCCTCCGAGGCGACCGCGACCCCGATGCTCGCCGTGACCCGGGCCGAATGCTCAGCACCTTCCACCCGGACGTCGCGGGCGACCAGGCGGACCAGTTCCTCGGCCGTCTTCAGGGCATCCCCGGGGGCGATGTCACGGAGCACGATCACGAACTCGTCCCCGCCCTGGCGGGCCAGGGTGTCGTCGGAACGCAACCGGCTCTTGAGCAGCTCCGCCGTACGCACGATCAGGCGGTCGCCGACCGAGTGGCCGAAGCTGTCGTTGACGAACTTGAAGTTGTCGAGGTCGATGACCAGGATCGCGATGCCCTTCCCATGCCCGGTGTCGATCGCCAGGCTCAGCTCCTCCTCGAAGCGGCGGCGGTTGTAGAGGCCGGTCAGCGGGTCGTGGTCGGCCAAGTACTGGAGCTGCTGGCTGAGCCGCTGACGTTCGGTTATGTCCTCGACCATCGAGAGCGCCTGGTACGGATGACCGTCGGCATCGCGCAACATGGCGACGGTCAGGTAGACCCACACCACCTCGCCGTTCTTGCGGATGTAGCGCTTCTCCATGGTGAACCCGTCACGCTCGCCGGCGAACAGCTCCCCGGACAGGGTCAGGTCTTCCTCGATGTCGGCGGGATGGGTGATCTCGCCGAAGGTCATGTGGGCGAGCTCCGCGGCGCTGTAGCCGGTGATCAGCTCGAAGCTCTGGTTCACCTGCTCGAACCGGCCCTCGGGGTTGACCAGGCAGAGGCCGATCGGGCTCTGCTCGAAGACCTGCCGGAACCGCAGCTCGGCGTCACGGCCCGCGTGCTTGGCCTTCTGTTCCTCGGTCACGTCGTACTTGACCAGGATCAGGACCGGTCCGTGCCCCGGCACCGAGGTGATCACCCCGTTGACCCGACTCCAGATGTCGCTCCCGTCCTTGCGGATCGAACGGTTCTCATAGCGGGTCTCCCCTTTGTCGGCCAGCTCCTGCATGACCTCGAATCGCATCGCCAGCTCTTCCTCGGAGAGATCCCGCGGGGCGAGCACGTCGATGTGGCACCCGTTCAGCTCACCCCGTTCATAGCCGTGCATGGCGTCGAACTGCGGATTGGTCAGCACGATCCTCGTGTCAGAGATCCGCATGACCACCACGCCCTCCGACATCCGGGTGAGCACGTTTGCCTGCGAGGCGAGTTCGGAACTTGCCTTCTTCCAGCTTTCGTAGAAGCGCTGCAGGCGCCGGGAGGTGTAGGTGATCGTCCAGACCAGCAGGATCAGCATCAGGATCTTGTCCAGGCCCTTGATCAGGGCGGCGTCCTTGGCGTCGAGGCTCTCGGCCACCAGTTCGGCCAGGACGAGGGTCAAGGGGATGATCAGTGCGGCCGGCACCAGCACCCGTGCCATCGAGGGCCCCGGACCGGTCGCGGCGAGGAACGATGCCAGCCCCCGGTCGGGCCGCATCAGCGCGAAAGCCATGTAGAGGACCATCACCGCAAAAGCGCCGGTGTAGCTGAAGGCCGGGGCGGTGCCTTCGGCCATCACCGACTCGTAGCCCTTGGTGAGGAAGGAAACCAGCAGGCCGATCCCGATCGCGGGGATCATCACCCCGTGCCAGCGGTATCTCGGTGGGTCCCGATCGACGATCAGCAGGCCGAACGCCATCATCGGCACCGTTACCAGGGCGGAAAAGGCGGGGCTGCGG
>MKST01000003.1:385883-397241 GCA_001897355.1 Solirubrobacterales bacterium 67-14
CCGCCGCGAAGACCAGAAAGGCGATCGCGTTGCCGGCCACGGCCGCTGTTTCGCCCTGGTCCGGACGCAGCAGCAGCAACGCTATGGACAGCAGGCCGATCGAGATCGCCGAGGCCAGCGGGAAGGCGGGCCCATTGAGGAAATTCCCGGCCAGCCACGGCAGGTCGAGAGCCCAGCCGAGGACCCCGCCCAGGCAGAAAGCCAAGGCGACCCAGCTGAGGGTGGTGGGAGCGGTCTGGATCCATCTCGTCCAAACCCAGCGATAGGAACCCGGGCCGGCCGCTTCTGCCCAGATCGCATCCGGGTCCGGACCCCTCTCATGCGCCGCCCGGCTGGCAGCGTCGGCCATCCGCCCCCGGTAGAGCCTGCGCTCCACGGGATCGGGAATATTCCGGTCAGCCCGCTCGTCTAGGTTCGCCAAGTGCTCCTCCAAGGGCAATGCCTCGCCCCGAAACTAACACCTGACTTCCCTGTTTTCCCAGCACCGAAACCACGCGGTACCCGCCGTTCAGGCCGTGGCCGCCTCGGCCGTCTCCCGCGCGAGCCGGTCCGCTTCCTCCCACTCGGCGTAGAGAGCGGCGATCTTTTCCTTGGCCGCATCGTGCCGCCGGGTCGCCCGCTCGCTCTTCTCGGGGGTGGACCAGGCAGCAGGGTCGGCCAGTTCGTCCTCGAGTTCGCGGAGCTTCTTCTCCGCCGTCTCGATCTTCCTTTCCAGGTTCTCGACCCGGCGCCGGGCCCGGGCGACCTCCTTGCCAGGCGAACCGCGGCGGCGCGCGTTCTCCGACTTGCCGGCCGGCTTCGCGGCCTTGGCGAGGCGTTCCTGTTTCTCCTCTTCGGCCTCGTCCCGTCGCTTCTGGTACTCGGCCCAGCCGGTCATGTGGTTGGTCAGCCCCCCGTTTTCACAGACCAGGGTCCGGCTCCCGACCGCCTCCAGCAGCGCCCGGTCGTGGGAGATCAAGACCAGGGCCCCGGGGAAGCCGAGCAGGGCGTCCTCCAGGGCTTCGCGGCTTTCGATGTCGAGGTGGTTGGTCGGCTCGTCGAGTAGCAGCAGGTTGGCCCCGGAGGCGACCAGGATCGCCAGCGAAAGCCTCCTCTGCTCGCCGCCCGAGATGTCACTGAGTTGTTTGTTTGCGTCCTCCCCGGAGAAGAGGAAGGCGCCCAGCAGGTCGCGAACCTTCTGGCCGGAAAGACCGGTCTCGCGGGCTGCCGCCTCCAGCACCGTGCCGTCGCCGGACGCGGTCTCGGCGTGCTGGGAGAGATAGCCGACCTTGGCGTTGTGGCCCAGCCGCACATGCCCGGCAGCCGGTTTCCGCTCGCCGGCCATGGTCGCCATCAACGTGGTCTTCCCGGCCCCGTTCGGGCCGACCAGCACCACGTGCTCGTCCCGTTCGAGCATCATGTTGGCCTCTTCCAGAAGCACCCTGCCGGGAACTTCGATCCGCCCGTTGACGAGCTTGAGCACCACCCGGCTGGCCCGCTCGGGCTGGACGAAGTCGAAGGCGAGGACCCGCCGGTCCTCGGGATCCCGGCCGACCGCGTTCTTCTTCACCTTCTCGATCTGCTTCAGCCGCGACTGGGCCTGCCGCGCCTTGGTCGCCTTGTAGCGGAAGCGTTCGACGAACCGCTCCATGCGGGCGATCTCCGCCTGCTGCTTTTCGATCTGCTTGCCGAGCGCGACCTGCCGGGCGGCCTGTTCCTTGCGCCAGGCATGCCAGGGACCGGAGAAGAAACGGGCCCGGCCCGCCTCCAGTTCCAGGACCGAGGTGCCGACCGATTCGAGGAACCAGCGGTCGTGGGCGACCAGCACCACGCTCGCGTCCAGCTCCTTCAGGTAGTCCTCCAGCCACTCGAGGGTGGGGATGTCGAGGTGGTTGGTCGGCTCGTCGAGCAGGAGCAGGTCGGCCCGGGCACCGAGGGCACGGGCCAGCGAGGCCCGGGTCAGCTCGCCGCCGGAGAAGCCGGAGAGCGGCCGCTCGAACTCTTCCTCGCCGAAACCGAGCCCCCGCAGCACGACCAGCACCTCGTCCCGCCAGCGATAGCCGCCGGCCAGTTCCAGCTGCTGCTGGGCTGCCGCGTAGGCCCGCATGGTCTCTTCGCCGTGGTCCCCCTCGGACATCGCCCCTTCGAGCCGCTCGAGCTGCTTTTCGGTTTCGATCACGTCGGCCCGGCCACTGAAGACGTAGTCCTGAAGCGAAAGATCCTTGTCGCGGGGCGGACGCTGGTCATGCAGGGCGACCCGGGCGCCCTTCTGGAAGCTGAGCGCACCGGAGTCGTTCTCCGCCTCACCGGCCAGGATCCGCAGCAGGGTTGACTTGCCGGCGCCATTGCGGCCGGAAAGCGTCATGCGGTCACCCCGCATGAGCTTGAAGGAGACATCCGAAAACAGCGGATCCCCTCCGAGGTGGATGCCTATCGATGTTGCCGTAACCACAGCCATGAGCAGACAACATTAAGGAGTCGGCGAGCTTCGCTCCGCCTCCCAGTCGAACCCGCCCGCCAATCGAATCAAGAAATGGTTTGGCGGGCTCCGTCTGGTGGCGATGCCGACGATTGTCTTGAGGCACCTCAGCTGGAGCCCCACCCAACCATCCTTGAATTTCGTGGGTGGGGCGGGTTTTGCGTGGAGGGCGGGTCGGACCCCGCCCGACTTATTTATGAGAAATTGCTCATTCATGAGCAATGGCTTCGATCCCCACCCGCATACCGGGCCCCAATTCGGGCAGACCTGGGAGGCACAGATCCAGTCGCCCGAGTCCTTCCATGGGGTCTCGCCCTATCCGCCGATCGCCGACTACGGGTTCCTCTCCGACGGCGAGGTCTCGGCCCTGGTCGCGCCCAGCGGCAACATCGAGTGGCTCTGCCTGCCCCGCTTCGACTCGCCCAGCGTCTTCGGGTCGATCCTCGATCGCAGCGCCGGCAATTTCCGGCTCGGGCCGGCTGACATCAACGTGCCCAGCCATCGGCGCTACCTGCCCGGCACCAACGTGCTCGAAACCAGCTGGGGCACCGGGGACGGCTGGATCATCGTCCGCGACGTGCTGCTGATCGGCCCGTGGCACCACGACAAGGACCGCTCCGGAACCCATCGCCGGGCTCCCACCGACTACGACGCCGACCACGTGCTGTTGCGCATGGTCCGTTGCGTCCACGGCGAGGTGCAGCTGACCCTCGACTGCAAGCCGGTCTTCGATTACGGGCAGGTTCCAGCCCAGTGGGAGTACACCGGCGAGGCCTACCACGAGGGTCTGGCCACGGCGCCCGGCATCGACCTCCAGCTGCGCCTGAACACCGACATGAACCTCGGTTTCGAAGGGCCCCGCACCACCGCCCGGACCATGCTCAAGGAAGGCGATGTCCGTTTCGTCGCCCTTTCCTGGAGCGAACATCCGGCCCCGCAGCACTACGACGAGGCCTACGACCGGCTGGTCTGGACCGCACACCACTGGCAGAACTGGCTGGCTCGTGGCACCTTCCCGGACCACCCTTGGCGCGGATACCTCGAACGCTCGGCCCTCACCCTGAAGGGTCTGACCTACGCCCCGACCGGCGCCCTGATCGCGGCCGCCACGACCTCGCTGCCAGAAACCCCAGGCGGCGAGCGTAACTGGGATTACCGCTTCTCCTGGATCCGCGATTCGACCTTCACCCTCTGGGGCCTCTACACGCTGGGCTTCGACTGGGAAGCAAACGACTTCTTCTACTTCATCGCCGACGTCGCGGCCGGCGAGGACGACCTGCAGATCATGTACGGCGTGGCCGGCGAGAAGGAGCTGACCGAGCGGGTGCTCGGCCAGCTCCACGGTTACGAGGGTGCGAGCCCGGTCCGGATCGGCAACGGCGCCTATGACCAGCGCCAGCACGATGTCTGGGGTGCGGTGCTCGACTCCTTCTATCTCCACACGAAGTCCCGCGACGGGATGCCGGAGGAGATCTGGCCGATCCTGAAGCGCCAGGTCACGGCCGCGCTCGAGCACTGGCGCGGGACCGACCACGGGATGTGGGAGGTGCGGGGCAAGCCCCAGCACTTCACTTCCTCGAAGGTGATGTGCTGGGTCGCGGTCGATCGCGGCGCCCGGCTGGCCCGGCTGCGCGAGGAACATGACCTGGCCGCCGAGTGGCAAGTGGTGGCCGACGAGATCCACGCCGACATCTGCGAGAACGCGGTCGACGAGCGCGGCGTCTTCACCCAGCACTACGACACCGACGCGCTCGACGCCTCCTGCCTGCTGCTGCCGCTGCTCAGGTTCCTGCCTCCGAACGACCCGCGGATCCGCAACACGGTCCTGGCGATTGCCGACGAGCTGACCGAGGACGGTCTGGTCCTCCGCTACCGCACCGACGAAACCGACGACGGGCTTTCGGGTGAGGAGGGCAGCTTCACGATCTGCTCGTTCTGGCTGGTCAGCGCCCTGGTCGAGATCGGGGAACTGCCGCGGGCCCGGGAGCTCTGCGAGCGCCTGCTCGGCTTCGCCTCCCCGCTTCAGCTCTACGCGGAGGAGATCGACCCCCGTTCGGGCCGTCACCTCGGCAATTTCCCGCAGGCCTTCACCCACCTGGCCCTGATCAACGCGGTCATGCACGTGATCCGGGCCGAGATGGAGACCAACGCCCCGCGCGACAAGACCACCTCCCCCCGCGCCACTCCCTAGCCGGTTCCGGCCAGTAACTTTTCCTTCGACCGCGGGCAGTTCGCAACTGGTCATTTCGACCAGTGTTAGTTTCGATACATGAAGAAACGTCTGCTCGTCCTCCTCGTCCTCGTCTCCACCAGCCTCGTCCTCGCCGGCGCCCCGTCCCCCGCCCAGAGTGCGGTTCCGGGCATCAAACAGACGGTCGCTTTCAAACGGTTGAAGAACTACGTCAACTTCCTCCAGTCGAAGCGCACCGTCCCGGTCAATGCGACCCGGCGCCAGACCTACCGGACCACGCTGACCAACCGGCGCAACACCGCCAACACGAAGGTGCTGGCCCTCTACTCAAGGACCCTGCTCAAGATCTCCCGTGAGGACGACAAGCAGCAGCGTCGAAACATCAAGCGGATCCGGCAGAACCAGAAGACCCAGGTCCAGGGCCTTTACCAAGACCTCAATGACCGGATCAGCGAGATCAAGGCCGACCAGAACGATGCCGTCCAGCGGGTCTACGACAAGTACGCGCCGCAGATCAATTTCAAGGCGAACAAGCGCGACCGCCTCAAGCGCCAGCTCAGCCACACCACGAACCCGGTCAAGCGGACGCAGCTCACCCGTCAGATCAACAAGCTCCAGACCCAGATCAACGGGCTGATCAGCGACCGTACGACCGATGTCAACCAAGTGGTGAGCCGCTTCGGTGGCCGGGTGACCAGCGTCACGAACCTGTACCAGCAGAAGATCAAGAACGTCAAGGCGAACGCCAAGCAGCAGATCCAGCAGGAGCGGACCGCCTGGCGCCAGACCTTCCGGACCCAGATCCAGGCCGCGAAGACCCGTCGCGACGCCCAGAAGGACATGGTCGTGGCCCAGGCCCAGCGCGGCTTCGGCTACATCCAGCAGATGCCGCCGGTCGACGAGTGATCGACGACAGCCGGGTTTTCAGACCTATTGGCTGAAAACCCGGCTGTCGGGGCACAGCGCCCCGTCAAACAAAAGGGCCCGCTAACCAGGCGGGCCCTTTTTCTTTCGCTTTGCGTGTCCCGGCCGGACGGCCGGGTGAGCCATGGAGACGGCGGGAATTGAACCCGCGTCCGCAGTCGCGTGTCGAAAGGCGTCTACAGGCTTAGCCGGCGCTTTGTTCTCGCCATCCGGGGTCCGCGCCAGCTGGCACTACGGATGGCCAAGCCTCTGAAATGTCCCCCTCCAGCCGAGGCGCTCCTTCGGGGCTAGCCCGTTTCTGAAGCCGGAACCCCTCCCCACGGGCCGAGGGTGGGCCGACTCTCATCGCCTAGGTATCAGCTAGGCAGCGAGGGCGAACTCATGGTCCGCACGTATTGGTTTGTGCCGATTTTTTACGAGGCCATCGACATCCTCGACCTGCAACCCTCCGCACGGTCCGACAACGTCGAAGCCTGTCGTCCCCTTGGATGGTGCACCACCATTGTACGGTAGTCAGGGTGAGCATCCACGAATTCGAAGTTGTCGTCCTCGGCGCCGGCCCGGCCGGTGAGGTGTTTGCCGGACTTTCCGCCGATGCTGGTTTCAAGACCGCCCTGGTCGAACAGCACCTGGTGGCCGGTGAATGCTCCTACTACGCATGCATGCCATCGAAGGCGCTGCTGCGACCGGGCGAGGTGCTGGACGAAGCCCGCCGGATGGCCGGGGTAAGCCAGCTGCTCGGTGGCGCCGGCCTCGACGCTGACGCGGTCTTCGCCCGGCGGGACGAGGTGATCCACAACCTCGACGATTCCAGCCAGCTGCCTTGGATCGAGGAACGCGGGATCGAGCTCTTCCGTGGCTACGGGACGATCTGCGGCGAACGGGAGGTTCGGGTCGGTGACGACGTCCTGGTCGCCGACCGGGCGGTCGCGATCGCCACCGGTTCCTCGGCCTCCATGCCTCCGATCCCGGGCATCGCCGAAGCGCCGATCTGGAACAACCGCCAGGGCACCACGGCAGAAGAGGTGCCTAAATCCCTGCTGATCCTCGGTGGCGGCCCGGTCGGCTGTGAGCTGGCCCAAGCCTGGGCCAGCCTCGGCTCCGAGGTGACGCTGTTCGAACCGGAGGACCGGGTGCTGAGCCATGAGGAACCCTTCGCCGGCGACCAGGTGGACCGGGCGCTGCGCGAAAGGCACGGCGTTAACCTGCTCACCGGGACCGCGGTCGATTCGGTCACGAGCACCGAGGACGGGGTCACGGTGAGCGCCGGGGGCGACGACCACAAAGGTGAGAAGTTGCTGGTCGCGACCGGACGGCACCCGCGGACCGACCGGATCGGCCTGGAGTCGATCGGGGTCGACGGCGATCGGCCGTTGGAGACCGATGATGCCTACCGGGTCAAGGGGCACGACTGGCTTTACGCGGTCGGCGACGCCAACGGCCGGGCGCTGCTCACCCATATGGGCAAGTACCAGGCCTGGGTCGGCGTGCAGCACCTGCTCGGCCATGAACCGAGCAACCGGGCAGAGCCTATCGGCCCGCCGCGGGTCACCTTCACCAACCCCCAGGTGGCGGCGGTCGGCCAGACCCTCGCCCAGGCAACCGATGCCGGCCTCGACGCCGTCGCGATCGACGTCAGCTCGGACTCGACGGCCGGGGCGTCCTTTGTCGGCAAGGGAGTCGAAGGCACCTGCCGCCTGGTGGTCTCCCGGCCCGAGAACCTGATCGTCGGCGCCACCTTCACCGGCTTCGAGGTGGCCGAGTGGCTGCAGGCCGCCACCATCGCGATCGTCGGCAAGCTGCCGGTCGAGGAGCTTCGGCACGCGGTGGCACCCTTCCCCACCCGCAGCGAGATCTGGCTGCGGCTGAGCGAGAAGTGGGAGGCCGGCCAGCGAGCCGGGTAGGCTCCGTTGCCATGAAGATCCTCGCATTCAGTGACCTGCATCGTGACCTCGACCAGGCCGCCCGCCTGACCGAAATGTCGAAAGACGCGGACGTGGTGATCGGGGCCGGGGACTTCGCCTCGATCCACGAGGGCCTGGAGGAGACGATCGCCGCCCTGGCCGGCATCGAGGCGCCGACCGTGCTGGTCGCCGGCAACAACGAGACGCTGGACGCATTGAAGGCGGCGGCGGTCGCGTGGCCGGCCGCCACCGTCCTGCACGGCGACTCGATCGAGATCGGCGGCCGGACCTTCTTCGGCCTCGGCGGCGGCATCCCGGTCACCCCTTGGGACTGGAGCTATGACCTCGAGGAGACCGAGGCGGAAGCGCTGCTGGCCGACTTGCCCGAAGGCGCGGTGCTGGTCGTCCATTCACCGCCCAAGGGCCACTGCGACGAGGCCGGCAACGGCATGAGCCTCGGCTCGCAGGCGATCCTCAAGGCGATCGAGGAAAAGCAGCCGGTGCTCGCCGTCTGCGGCCACATCCACGAATCCTGGGGCAAGGAATCCCGAGTCGGCGCGACGGAAATCGTCAACCTAGGCCCCAGGGGACGCCTGTTCAACCTGGGATAGAGCCGGCCCATCCATCCTTTCGTTCTGTGGGCCGGCGGGTTGAACTGGGAGGGCGGGTCGGACCCCGCCCGACTCCTCGCCCTACCCCGCCCGACTTGCAGTTAAACGGAGATCTTGCCCTTGAGGCTTTGGATCAGGTCGGTTGGGAAGCCGGGGACCTTTTCCAGGTCTTCGACCGAGTTGTAGCCACCGAAGCGTTCGCGATAGGCGAGGATGCGGGTTGCCTGGGTGACCGAGAGGCCGGCCTCGCGCAGCTGCTCGAAGGTGGCGCTGTTCAAGTTCACCGAATCGGAGGCCGCTTCGCTGGCTGTGCCGGAACTGCCGAAGAGCCCCTTGCGCTCCGGTGCCGGCGCGGCGGGGGCCGGCGGCGCCTCGGGGGCATCCGGTTCGGTTGAAGGAGCCACTTCGGCGGCCGGCTCGGGGGGCTCCGGAGCCGACGGTTCGGCGGCGGCGGCCGGTGCGGCCGACGACGAGGCTTTCAAGTCACTCCGCTCCAGGGCGGCGGCAGCGGCCCGTTCGGCCGCTTCGGCCCGGGCCTCGGCTTCACGGGCTCGCTGTTCGGCCCGGTCGATTCCGCTGACCACGTCATTGAGGCGCTTCTCGCGTTCCGACTCCTCGACCTTGAGCTGGGCCAGGCGCTCGGCGAAGGCGGCCCGGCGCTCGGCATCCTCGGCTCGCTGCTCGACCCGGCGCAGGCGCTCCTCGGCGTCCCGCAGGGCACGGTCGCGCTCGGTGCTGTTCTCGCTGAGCCGACGCTCGACCGCGGCCAGACCCGGCGAGAGGTCGGCGTCCGGACCAAGCGGGGCCGGCTCACCCGGCAGTTCGGGTTCGGCGGTGATCGGTTCGGCCGGTGTGGGAGGCTGTGGCTGCTGACTGGCCTTGATCTCGGCGACCTTGGCCCGCAGCCTCTCCGCGGCGTCCGTGTCGCCCGCGATCGGCTCGGCCGGGAGGACCGGTTCCGAGTCGGCCAGCGCATGTTCCGCGGCCATGCCCGGTTCGGGGGCGATCACCGGTTCCAGCGGCTCGGCCGATTCCGGCTCGGGGCTTTCCGGCCGGCTGGCCCGGGCAGCGGCCAGTCCGCCGGCGGCGCCGGCAGCCCCGCCGGCGAGGAAAGCCTCGGCGGCGTTGCCGACGGTCGCGTCCGGCCCAGGGTTCTCGATCGAAGGCTCGTGGAGAATGCTGGTCTCCTCCTCCGGGGCCGAGTAGGGAGCCTCGTAGTCGGGGGCGGCGGGAGCCGGTTCGTAGAAAGTGTCGTCAGGGGCTGGGACGAACTGCTCACCGGTCGGCTCGTCGGCGTAGGCGGTGACCGGTTCGGGTTCGGTGACCGGCTCCGGTGCCGGTTCCTCGAAGGGCTCCGGCGCGGACGCGGTGTAAGGGGTCACCACACCGGCGGCCGGGGCTGTCTGGCTGGGAGAAACCGGGGCGGGAACGGCCTGGGGCGCCGGGAGCTCGGCCAGCGGCGGTTCGGCCAGGGGAGCCTCGACCGCCCCGTACCGGGCCATCGCCGCGGCGGCCGTCTCCTGGTCACGGGCGCTCTGCTTCTCGGCCTCGACCGGGTCGAGCGCGCCGGACGCCATGCCGGCGGCGGCTACGGCACCCGCGCCCGCGACAGGGGCTGCGACCGGGGCGACCGGTGCTTCGCCCCGGCGGGCGGCCTTGCGGTTTTCGATCCCGGCCTTGCGCCGGGCGCGCTCTTCCTCACGGGAGCGTTGGACCGCGGCCCGCTTGCGGCGGCGCAGCTCCGAGGGGCTGGGAACCTGTGCCGGTTGCTCGGCGGTACCCGGTGTGCCCCCGGCCTGGCGCATCGCCTTGTTCGACTTGGAAGCCTTGGGGGTGCCCCCCTTTTTGCCGCGGGGCCGGCCGCGCATGATCAGGATCCCGGCGATGATCGCTGCCAGGACGATGATCCCGATGATGAACCAGGGCGCGTTGTCGGTGACGAAGTCGGAAGCCTTCTCGAACACGGATCTGTTGTCGTCCGATGAATCTGTCGCGTCCTGCAAGGCGTCGATCTGGTCCTGGGAGAGCGTCAGCGGGGCGCTGTCGGTCGAAGGGTCCGTGGAAGAGTCGGAAGAGGTGGACGGAACGGTGGGCGTCGTGGCCGGTTCGTCCGCGGCCACGGCGGTCCCCGGACCGATCATCGCGGCCACCGCGATCAGCAGGAGTACGAGATTCCTTGGCTTCATCATCAGATCAGGAACGATACCGCCCCTTGAATTCCCTTTCGATATCTCGCCGCACGTCGCGATCGGCGATTTCACGCCGCCGGTCACGACCCTCCTTGTTGCGGGCCAGCCCGAGCTCGACTTTTGCCCTTGGTCCCTTGAAATAGATGCGGGTCGGGATCAAGGTCAAGCCCTTCTGCTGGGTGGTGCCGATCAGTCGTTCGATCTCGGCTTTGTGCAAGAGAAGTTTCCGCGGCCGCTCCGGGTCGTGGTTGTTGATCGTGGCTGGCGCGTAGTGCGGAATGTGAAGGTTCCGCAGCCACACCTCGCCGTCCTCGACCGCGGCGTAGGCATCCCCCATCTGCGCGTTGCCTTCGCGCAGCGCCTTGACCTCGGTCCCGAGCAGGGCGATGCCGGCCTCGAATTTCTCGACCACCTCGAACTTCTGCCTCGCCCTCCGGTTCGTCGCGACGTCACCGGAGGCGGGGGCACGCTTCTTGCCCTTCTTTGACATGGACGTGGAACTTATCCTTCCGCGGGGAAAAGGTCGACCCGCCCTTGAGCAGCATCGACCTTGTCGACCTGGACGTCGAGGCCATCACCGATGCTCACCTTCCGGCCGGTCTTGCTGCCGACCAGGGAGGTCTCCTCCAGGTTCAGCTCGAATCGCTCCCCGCGGATGCGGCGGGCCGGGATGAATCCTTCGTAGACGTCGCCGAGCCGGCCGCCGAAGCGGACGAAGGCACCGGAGCGGATCACCCCGGAGACCTCTCCTCGGAAGCGTTTCTCGTAGCCCTCCTGGAAAAGTTCCCGTTCGAGCAGGAACGCCGCACAGACATCGTCGGCGTCCCGTTCGAGGACCATGGCCTCCCGCTCCCGCTCCGAGGCGTGGAGGGCAGCCTCGGCCGCCTCACCGGTGGTCGGCGCCTCCTCCCCGCCGCCGACCGCGGAAAGCAGGGCACGGTGAACCAGCAGGTCAGGGTAACGGCGGATCGGTGAGGTGAAGTGGCAGTAGGCCTCGCTGCCCAGGCCGGCGTGGCCGAGGTTCTTCTCCAGGTAACGGGCCGGCTTGAGCGAACGGAGGATCAGCGAGCTGTAGGCCTCG
>MKST01000003.1:397268-405450 GCA_001897355.1 Solirubrobacterales bacterium 67-14
GCCGGCCGGCAAAGGCGGGGCCGGCAGGTCGAGCGAGGCGAGCTGGGCCAGCATGCGCTCGACCCGGTCCGGGTCGGGCATCTCGTGCACCCGGTAGACGGACGGGATGCCGCGGGCGCTGGTCAACTCGGCCACCTGTTCGTTGGTCAGCACCATCAGCTGTTCGATCAGGCGGTGGGCCTCGGTCTGCTGTTCGGCTGCGGCGCGGACCACCTCACCTTGCTCGTCGAACTCGAAGCTCGGTTCGGCCGACTTGACTTCGAGGGCGGATCCACGCCGCCGGTCGGCCAGCACCGCCGCGGCCTCGCGGGCCAGGTCGAGCTGCTCGGCGACCGGCCCCGGCGCCCGTTCACGGTCGGCGAAGATGCGGTCGAGCTGGTCGTAGTCGAGGCGCGCGTCGGAGCGGATCCGGCTGCGGTAGAAAGCCGCCGAGGTCACCTTCCCCGTGCCCGAAAGGACGATCTCGGAGGTAACGGCGAGCCGCTCGTCCCCGGGCGAGAGCGAGCAGACGCCGGAACTCAGGCTGTGGGGCAGCATCGGCTCGACCGAGGTCGGGACGTAGGTGCTGTTGGCCCGCAGGAACGCCTCCCGCTCGAGCGTCGAACCGGGCCGGACGAAAGCGGAGACGTCGGCGATGTGGATCCAGAGCCGGACCCCGTCGCCCTCCCGCCGGGCCGAGACCGCATCGTCGAAATCGCGGGCCGTGGCCGGGTCGACCGTGAAGGTCGTGAGATCGGTCAGGTCCTGCCGGGGAAAGTCAGCCGGCGAGGCGGCGGCCGCGTCGGCCGCTTCTTCGACCGCCCGTGGGAAGCCGCGCCGCCCGAGGCGCTCCAGGGTGAGCGCCTCGCAGACGTCCCGCGCGTTGTCGATCCGCCCGAGGTCGCGGATCAGGCGGGCCCGGCCCGCCCCGAACTCGACCCAGGCGATCTGGCCCTCACGGGTTCTCGCCTTGCGCTCCAGGGCGATCGCCTGGCCACGCTCGAAAAGCGGGCGGGCGGAGGTGAAACGGCCCTTCCGCTCCAGCAGCGCGACTTTCCGTGGGCTCCGCCGGGAACCGGTGCCCCGGTCGGCCATCATTCTGAATCGCTCTGCGTCCCGGCGGCGACCTCGTCCGAGAGCACCCCGAAAGCGCGGTTCAGCTGGACGTCCCGGGTCGCATCCTTGGGCAGTGGTGCGTAGACATCGGGTTTCAGACCCTTGTGGGCCAGGGAGACCCCGTCGGCGGTGAGGAACTCGCCGACGCTGAGGTCGAGCGAGCCGCCGTTGTTGAGGTCCATCACCTGTTGGAAGAGCCCCTTGCCGAAGGTCCGGGTGCCGACCACGGGGATGTCGAGGTCGGTCTGCAGCGCCGCGGCGAGGATCTCGGCGGCGGAGGCGGTGTTGCGGTTCACCAACACGACGACCGGTGGCGTATCGAGGTTGTCCCCGGTCGCCTTGAAGACTTGATTGCCCTGGGTCCGGGAGCGGGTCTCGACCACGACGTCGCCCTTGTCGAGGAAGACGCTGGATGTGTAGATCGCCTCTTCCAGCAGCCCTCCCCCGTTGTCTCGCAGGTCGAGCACGATGCCTTCGGCGCCCTTGTCGGTCACCCGCTGGACCGCGCGCCTGAGCGCCCGTCCGGCGCCCTGGCTGAAGGTCGTCAGCTGAACGTAGCCGAGCTTCCGCCCGTCGACCTCGCGGATGCGGTTGGCGGTGATCGGCACCCGGATCTGCGCCCGGGTCAGCTTGAAGTCCTTGACCTTGCCCTTGCCGCCCTGACGAACCCCGAGGGTCACGTCGGTTCCCTCTGGCCCCTTGATCTTGGCCACGATCAGGTTCACGTCCTCGCCCCGGATCGATTCGCCGTCCACCTCGACGATCAGGTCGCCGGCTTTCAGCCCGGCCTTGGCGGCCGGAGACTTGCGGAAGACGTACCCGACCTCCAGGCCCTTGTCGCTGCTGGTTCCGACGGTCATCCCCACCCCGCTGAAGCTGCCTTCCAGCGACTCGCTGAGCTGCTTGTTCTGTTCGGGTGTGAAGTAGTGGGAAAAGCGGTCGTGGTACTGGCGCCGCAGCTGCCGCACCATGCCGTCGACCGAGGAATCCTCGACCTGGTCCGGATCCGTGGCCCGGAAGTAGTTGCCCTGGATCAGATCGGCCGCCTGGTCGGAGACGGACTGCTCCTGGCCGCTGTCGGCGACGAAGATCTGGCGCAGCGAATCGGGCAGGTTGTCCGGGTGGCCACCAGCCCACATGCCGAGCAGCATGCCGCCGATGACCGCCCAGACGGCAACGGTCGCCGTCTTCAATTTGCCATCCGGAGGGGGTGTCCGTTCGCGGCCCGGGGCGGGCCTGTCCCGGTCAGACCTTCAGGAAGCGGCGCATGGTCAGCCCCGAGCCGAGTGCCGAGACCACGATCGCGGCGATGAACAGACAGCCGACCAGGGCGGCGAAGGACATCGAGTCCTGCGCGTTCATCAGGGCGAACTTGTCCGAAAGGGGGTCGACGACTGTGACCTTGCCAATCCACAGCACAAGTATCGCAATCGCGCCGCCGAGGATGCCGACCACCACCCCTTCGATCATGAAGGGCCAGCGGATGAACCAGCGGGTGGCCCCGACCAGGCGCATGACCTCGATCTCGCGTCGTCGGGTGTAGATCGAGAGGCGGATCGTGTTGCCGATCAAGAGCAGCGAGGCACAGACCAGCAGGACGGTGATCACGGTCAGGATCAGTTTCAGGGCGCCGGTCACCTGTTCGATGTCGCGGGCGTCTTGCTGACGGTCGTCGACCGAGGAGATGATCGGCGAGATGTACTGGGTCTTGCCGTTGGCGCCGACCGGTTGGATCGCGTTGCGGATGCCTTCCAGGTTGGCGGCGTCATCCGGCTTGATGATGAAGTTGGCCGGCAGCGGATTCTTGCCGCCGAGCTGCTTCAGGGCATCCGGGTTCTTCTTGCCGAAGTCGCTGTTCAGGAACTCCTGCTTGGCGTCGGCCTTGGTCAGGAAGGTGACCGACTCGACGTGGGGCAAGGCCTCCAGCTTGTTCTGCAGGGCCTGGGTTTCCGAGTTGGTCGCATCGTCGTAGAGGAAGGTGCGCAGCTCGAGCTGGCCACGGACGTCCTCTCCCTTGCTCTGGGCGGTCTGGAAGACCGGGATCAGCACGCCGAGCAGCAGCGCGGTGAGCACAGTGGTGACCACGGCGGCCGTGGTCGGGGCGACGTTGCGCTTGATCGCGCGGAGCGCCTCGCCGGTGAAGAAGAAAAGCTTGCCCATCAGTGCGCTCCCTTGGAATTACCGTTCGTATGGCCTTCGACGCCGACCCCCATCTCGGCCCGCATGCGGACGCCGAACTCGGTGGTCGACTCTTCGGTGTAGCCGCCGGCGACCTCGTCGCGGATGACCCGGCCCTCGTAGAGCTCGATCACGCGGCGGCGCATGCGGTCGACCATCTCGCGGTCGTGGGTGACTACGACGACCGTGGTTCCGGTCTTGTTGATCCGGTAGAGCAGCTGCATGATCCCGACCGAGGTGACCGGGTCAAGGTTTCCGCTCGGCTCGTCGGCCAGCAGCAGGGGCGGGTGGTTGACGAATGCCCTTGCCACGGAGACACGCTGCTGTTCGCCACCAGAAAGCTCGTCCGGGTAGTTGTGGAGCTTGGTCGAAAGGCCGACCAGGCGCAGGGTCTCGGGAACCTTCTGGCGGATTTCGGCCCGAGAGGCACCGATCACCTGGAGCGCGTAGGCGACGTTGTCGTAGACGGTGCGACTGGGCAGGAGCTTGAAGTCCTGGAAGACGGTGCCGATGTTGCGGCGCAGCTGCGGGATCTTCTTCTCGGAAAGCTGGTTGATGTCGCGACCGGCGATCGAGATCGAGCCGTCGGTCGGTTCGAGCTCGCGGATCAGCATCTTGATCAGGGTCGACTTGCCGCAGCCGGTGGGGCCGACGAGGAAGACGAACTCGCCGCGGTTGATCGCCAGCGAGACCCGATCGACGGCCAGGTGACCGCCCGGGTAGACCTTGCTGACGTCACGCATCTCGATGATCGGCGCGCCGCCCTTGCGGGGACGCTCGGACTGCTTGCGAGCGCGGGCCGATTCGATCTCTGCCTGGGCCGACTCTTTTTTCTTCTTTCCGAATGCCATCTGGTTCGCCCTATTCCCCCCGGGTCGGGGTAATCCTTCCCCTGACGGGGAACGCCCAGCGAGCGGGGTCCCAGCCGGGTTCATTTTGCCGAAGTGAGTGAAACGTTAGCAACCACTCATATGCCTTTAGGTGCCGTGAAGATCGGCCGGTACGATTCCTGCAATGTCCAGGGCTGCCCAAATGGCCAACCGGGCCGCCCTCCTCGGATGCGGCCTCCTCGCAGCGTTCCTGCTCGCGGCACCGACGCCTTCCAACGCCGCAACCGGTGATTCCACGGCGGGCGCGGACCGCGGTGCCAGCGCCTCGATCGTCGGTGGCCGCGACACCACGATCGGCGAATGGCCCTGGCAGGTCGCCTTGACCGCGGGCCGGCGGCTTGCGCCCGGCACCTTGACCAGCCGGCGTTTTTTCTGCGGCGGTTCCGTGCTGGCCCCTCGCCTGGTGATAACGGCCGGCCACTGCGTCGCCGACCTGACCAAACGCCAAGTCCTGACGATCGAGATCATCTCCGGCCGCACCCGGCTCAATTCGGACCGGGGCCAGGTCGTGCGGGTGAGCGGCCTGCGCATGCCGCTCAACGCCGCCGGGAAACGGCGTTACAAGGGACTGGCCGGGGCCGCCGACTGGGACGTCGCCCTGCTCACCCTGTCCTCCCCCTTGACGGCCGAACCGATCAAGCTGGCCGGCCCCGACGAAGCCGCGGCCTGGACTCCTGGGCACGTCGCCTGGACGACCGGATGGGGAATCACCAAGGCCTACGCCGACCGGGTGCCGGCGAAACTCCAGGTCGCCCGGCAGGTGTTGATGGGCGACGGCCTCTGTCGTCGCAGCGACGGGATCGCTTTCCAGGCGACCCGCATGCTCTGCCTCGGCGGCGCCCGTGGCCACGCCTCGGCCTGCAGTGGCGACAGCGGCGGGCCGCTGGTCGTCGAAACCAGCGACGGTTACCGGCTGATCGGCCTGACCAGCTATGGCGACGGAGCCTGCCGCGGCTACATCCCCTCCGTCGATACCCGGGTTTCGGGAGAACAGATTCGACGCTGGGTCGCGGGCACGGCCCTGAAGCTGACCGGCAAGAACGTGGTCGGGAGCGGAGGCACCGCCGGGCCGGTATCGGATTGGTGTCGGATCCCCGCCGTCTTCGGCCTCAAGCCGGCCCAGGCGCGACGGAAGCTCAACGCCGTGAACTGCCAGCTCGGCCGGGTTCGCACCGATCCTTGGGCCGGTGGGAAGAGCGGTCGCATCATCGGCTACAGCCGCCTGCCCGGCTGGCTCGCTTCGCCCGGTTTCAAGCTCAACGTATGGATCGCCCCCTGATCGGGTATCAAAGGCCCATGCGCTTCAAGTCCTTCCCCCGTTTCGCTCCCGTTCTGCTGATCTCTGCCGCGATGGCACTCGGCCTGGCCGCCTGCGGCTCCGATGATGGCGGCAGCGGCGATCCCGGTTCCACCGGCAGCGACCTCGCGACCAAGCCGACCGATTCCACCGGCGCAACCGGCAACTCGGGCAAGCAGGGCAGCTCCGACCAGAAGAATTCAGGCAAGAAGAACGCCGGTAAACAAGGCGGCGAGGTCATCCCCGGCAAGAAGGCCCCGGACAGCGCCAAGGACAAGAACGGGAAAGCCCCCGACGACGTGATCTCGAAGCGCCCCGGCGGTCCCGAGTAGGTCAGCCCTCGGCCCGGACCAGCCCACGGGCCAGCAGCACGATTCCACTCACCAGGCCGGCCATGAACAGCGCCAGGCCGAGATAGAGCCTGGCACCGCCGTCGCTGGTGAACAGCAGCAGGCCACCCACCGCGGCAACCGCGAGCACCGTGCCGACGATCGGCCTGCCCACCCCGTCCAGTTCCTGTCCAGGCCGGGCCGGCTCGGTCGGCGGCACGGTCAGCGGGTCGAAGCGGCCGCCGAGCACCAGGCCGTAGAGCAGGTAGAGCGAGGGAATCAGGACGAGCAGCCCGATCGCCACCGCGACCAGCAGCCCGATGATCACCTCGTTCGAGGCGGCCGCCTCGTGGATGGTCAGGCCGGGCAACACCTCCGGCTGCTGGGCGAGCCCCCAGCCGACCACGATCGCCGCCACCGCGACCGCGGCGACGAACCGTGCCTGGCCGTAGCGGCGGATCGAGAGCAGCCACAGGGTGGCCGTGCCGGCGATCGCCGAGGCGCAGACGCAAAGCCGGCCCAGTTCGTTGTCGTGGCCGTTGGTCGAAACCATCGCGTCGAAGAACTGGCGCGCGTCGAAGTAGAGGACGACCAGCCCGGTCACCGCCAGCAGCCCGGCCACGACGCCCGCCAGAAGCGCCCGGTTGCCGAAGGCCTCGGCCAGGTCGTTCTCGCCGCGCCGATCGGCATCGGCCGCGAGATAGACCGCGGCCAGATAGGCCGAGGTGGCGACCAGCAGCAGCCCGACCATGACCGGAACCGGCGCCAGCCAGGAACTGATGATGTCGCCCTCGGCGTTGCCCGGCGGCACGTTGCCGGCGACCAGCGCCCCGATCACCGCCCCCAGCGCGAAGGGGACCAGCAGCGAGGCGATCGCCGCCAGCCAGGTCACCGACCGGCTCACCGTGACCCCGCCGGCGACATACCCGATCGCCCGCATGATGATCCCGAGGCAGGCGAGGATAAGCGGGATCCAGAGGGTCGAGAAGATCGCACCGAACACCTCGGGGTAGGCGGTCCAGCAGACCACGAGGACGAAGATCAGCCAGACGTGGTTGGCCTCCCAAACCGGCGCCATCGAACGGTGGCCCGACTCCTTGAGCCGGCCCGATTCCTCGCCGCGGGCGGTGACCGCCCAGATCGGGGCGCCGAAGTCGGCCCCGGCCAGCACCGCGTAGGCGATGATCCCGGCCAGGATCAGCAGGGCGGGGACGTCAGCCAGTTCCATCGGCCACCTCCTCCAGGGCAGCGATCTCCGCCGGCAGCGGTTGCCGGGCGATCCTTCTCAGCACCCAGAAGACGGTCGCGACGAGGACCGCGTAGACCGCGATCAGGGTCCCGAATCCGAAGACGATCCCGTCGGCGCCGGAGACCGCCTGCTCGGTTCGCATCACCCCGTAGACGACCCAGGGTTGCCGGCCGACCTCGGTGGTGACCCAGCCGGCGATCAGCGCGACCACCGCGGCCGGGCCGGCCAGCACCACCGCTCGGTAGAACCACTTCGTCCGCGGCAGTCGTCTGCGCCGGAACCAGGTCCAGAGGAACCAGGCGGCCAGGACGGCGAGCCCGGTGCCGATCCCGACCATGGTCTGGAAGGCGACGCGGACCACGTTGATCGGCGGCAGGTCATCCTCGGGCACGGTGTCGAGTCCCTGGACGGTCGCGTCCGGGTCGTGGTAGGCGAGCAACGAGAGCAGCTTCGGGATCTGGATCCCGTACTCGATCGTGCCGTCGGGCTCGTACCAGCCGAGGATGGTCTCCGGGGCACCCTCGGTCGTCTTGTCAAGGCCCTCGAAGGAGGCCAGCTTGATCGGCTGGTCGTCGGCGACGGTGCGGGCGGCCCAGTCGCCGATCAGGAGCTGCGCCGGGGCCGCCAGACAGGCCACGGCCAGCGGCACCACCAGCGCGGTCCGGAAGTACGCGCCCCGGCGGCCCTTGAGCCAGGCGAAGGCGTATATGCCGGCGATCAGGAAGCCGACCACGATGTAGGCGGCGATGTACATGTGGGTGAGCTGAGGCCAGAGATGGCCGTTGGCGAACAGCGCCTCGAACGGTTTGACGTCGGTCACCTGGCCGGCCTGGTCGATCGAGAACCCGGAGGGATTGTTCATCCAGGCGTTGACCGCGATCACCATCATCGAACCGGTGATCCCGGCGGCGATCACCGGGATGCCGGTCAGGATGTGCTTCTTCGGTGAGAGCTTCTCCCAGGAGTAGACGTAGATCGAGATGAAGATCGCCTCGATGAAGAAGGAGAAGCCCTCCAGCCCGAAGGCCAGGCCGAAGACGTCGCCGAAGGCGGACATGAACCCCGGCCAGAGCATGCCCAGCTCGAAGCTGAGCAGGGTGCCGGTCACCACCCCGGCCGCGAACAGGGTGATCATCACCTTCGA
>MKST01000003.1:405656-416139 GCA_001897355.1 Solirubrobacterales bacterium 67-14
ATCTCGGATGCCCACTTTGCAACGAATTGCGCGACAGGCCGCACGAAAGTGTGACAAGTAGCGCCTTCCGCCTTGACCTCGGACGAACGGCCTCTATGCTGGAGCCATGGCCGTCCATCCCCACAGAACCGCCTGGACCGACGAGCGTCTCGATGACCTCGCCCAGTCGGTTCGCGACGGCTTCTCTCGCAATGACGCGGACCATCGCCTGATCCGTCAAGAGATACGGGAAGGCTTCGACCGGGTAGATGCCCGTTTCGAGCGAGTTGACGCCCGGTTCGACCAGATGGATTCTCGTTTCGAACGGATAGATGCCCGGTTCGAACGCGTCGACGACCGTTTCAGCGACCTGCAGATCAGCCTGAGCGGTCAGATCGCGCGGCTCCAGCAGACCATCATCGCCGGCCTGGTCGTCATCATCGGCGCCATGATCGGCAACGGCCTCGGCATCTTCTGAGCCAACCCTCCCGGCTACCCGGAAATATCGCGAAAACCGAGAAACTGCCGCTATACGGCAGAAAGTCGGATCTCGCAAGGGCAGGTCCTCGAGACGGATCAGACTCTCAGCGGGTGGATGCCAGGGGCCTTCAGGGCGGGGCTGCCGAGGAGACAGGCCGGAAATGGCCGCGATCGTACTCAGGTACCTGAGCTGCCGTTTCCGGCCGCCGACGAAGGCAGCGCCACCCTGAAGGCCCCTGGCGCCGCCCGGGTCAGCCGATGCTGACCATGCGCTCGATCGGAAGGCGGGCCTTTTCGGCCAGGGCCTCGTCGACCTTCACCTCGAACTTCATGTCGCGGAGGGAATCGCGGAGTTTGGGCAGGGTGATCATCTTCATGAACTTGCAGTAGGCCATGCGATTGGCCTCGATCAACTTCGCTCCGGGGACGGCCTGGCGCATCGGGTAGAGCATGCCGTTCTCGGTCGCGACGATGTACTCGCCTTCGGGGTTCTCCCGGACGTGCTCGATCATGCCGGAGGTCGAGAGCATGTGGACGCCTTCGGGGTCGATGTCGCCGTTGGCGACGTACTCCATGGCCTGGGTCGAGCAGCCGCATTCCGGATGGATCAGGAACTCGGCCTCCGGGTTCTCGGCCCGGGTGCGGGCGATGTCGTCGGGGCGGATGCCGGCGTGGACGTGGCACTCACCGTCCCAGACGTGGAAGCGGGCGGCCCGCTCCGGATCGTCCTTGAGGCCGGTGGCGCGTTCGACGAAGGCACCGAGCCACATGTCGGGGCCGAAGAGGATCTCGGTGTCCTCCCCGTGCTCGGCCCAGATGTGCTGGACCACCTTGATCGCGTTCGAGGACGTGCAGCAGTAGTCCGTCTCGGCCTTGACCTCGGCCGAGGTGTTGACGTACATGACCACCATCGCGCCGGGGAACTTGGCCTTCCACTCGCGGAGTTGATCGGCGGTGATCGAATCGGAAAGCGAACAGCCGGCCCCGAGGTCCGGGATCAGCACCCTCTTTTCGGGCGAGAGGATCGAGGCGGTCTCGGCCATGAAGTGGACTCCGCAGAACTCGACCACTTCGGCGTCGGCCTTCTCGGCCTCCCGGGACAGCCCGAGCGAATCGCCGATGTAGTCGGCGACGTCCTGGACCTCGGGCAGTTCGTAGTTGTGGGCGAGGATGATCGCGTTGCGCTCTGCCGCCAGTTCGCGGATCTCGACCGAGAGCTCCTTGATCAGCTCGGGATCGAGAGGCGGCGGCACATCCGAGGCCTGGAGGACTGGGAGTTCAGTGGCCATGAACCGATTGTACGGGAGCGGCACCAGCGCCCCGGCGGCCCGTCCGGCACGCCCAAGGTGAACGCACAGGTTCTTGACAAACACGTTAGGCTTCAAATTGAATCGAGTCAGCATCGGCAGGAGCTGAGAAACGAGGGGTCTGGCTGAGCCAGATGTTCCGCTCAGCCATCCCTAATTGGGATGAAAGGGAAAAATGAGGTACTCGAATTCACCCGCCTTGGGGCTTGCGATGCTCCCTGCGCGGAAGTTGTACCCGGTAGTACTCGCAGCTGTCACGTTGTTTTTGCTGCTCACCGCGATGGCAGGCACTTCCAACGCCGCGGATCGAGTGGTCAGGCTGACTCTTCAGCCCTCCGCCTCGGAATGCACCGCCTGGGACCAGATGGACTGTTCCTACCTGGAGCTCAGGAACGGCAACGCGGCGGCCCCCGATCCGGAGGTCGGCCCGGCACCGACCTTCCTGAACATGGCGATCCTGCCTGGAGCGGTCACCGTGGACGCCGTGATATCGGACGACGGCGACGTGACGATCCCGGCCAACTCGGTCAGGTTCCCGGCATTTTCGACGTCCACCGAGAACGGGCTGGTCGGAACGGTCACGATCAGGATCCAGATCGGGAGCGGCGGAAACTGGACCGGCACCTATGACGAGGAAACCGGTGCCATGGACCTCGACGCCCCCTTCGGGCTGACCTTCAGGTTGAACTGCGACGCCGTCGCCAACACGACCTGCGCCGGTCTGTTCGGACCCGAGGGCAATATGGGGACCTGGCAGGTGCTGCCGAAGAACGTGACCACCCCGCTGACCACAGGCAGCCTCACCGCGCCCACCCCCCCGGTCGAGTACGGCCCCGAGTGGCTGGGGCCCGACGCGGAGAACGGGACCCCGTTCGACGAGAACGGCCTCGGCACGCTCATCAACAACAACCTCGAGATCAAGAACGTCACCCCGGACGACTGCATCGACCCGAGCTCGACCGCCTGCAACAACGCGTTCGTAGCCGGACTCATCGCACCGTCGGTGAACTCTGCGATCGGCACCGTCTATGACTCGACGACGCCGGCCAACGACCGCGATTCCGTTCCGGGCGCGATCGACATGAGGCTCACGTTCCAGATGTCGGAACCGCCGATCCTCACGGCCGATCCTTCGGCGGTCGAGTTCGACGGCATGAACGGCGACGGCAGTCAGCCGCTGGGGACCAGCAGCGCCGCGAAGACGGTGACCCTGGACGCGCTCGATGCGGGAGACATCCCGGTCAACGCGATCTACACCGACGGCGGCCAGGACGATGATTTCCTGATCACCAACGCCAAGGGGTGCAGCCCGACGATCGAGTCCGGCGGCAGCTGTGCCGTGCGCGTGAGGTTCAACCCGAGCGCCACCGGTGCGCGGGCCAGCACGCTCTACGCGTCGATCGTCAACCCGGTCACCAGCGAAAGCCAAGTGGTCCAGCTGGCGACCCTGAGCGGGACGGGCGGCGAACTGCCGCAGGGCCCGACCGGCCCGACCGGCGCCGACGGCCCGCAGGGGCCGAAGGGCAAGAACGGCGCCCTGGTCGCGATCAGCTCTGCGAGCGCGGTCAAGCTCAGCACCAAGGCGAAGAAGATCGCCACCATCTCCACTCGTGGTGGTGCGGTCCAGGTGAAGGCGCCGAAGAAGGCGACGATCAAGGTCAAGGGCAAGAAGTACAAGGTCCAGATCAAGTCGCCGAAGAAGATCGGCAAGAACAGCAAGGGCCAGATCAAGGTGAAGGGTTCGAAGGGTGCCGTCAAGGCGCTCAGGGGCCGGGCCTCGGCTTCGCTGAAGCTGAAGGTGAAGGTCACCGCCGGCAACCACAGTCAGAAGCAGACCCTCAAGGTCCGCCTGAACTGATCGGTTCGAAGAACTTCAGGTTCGCCTGAAGATGGAACAGCCCGGCGGGCCTGCCACCTCCGGGCTGTTCCTTTTTTAAGGGGCCGGATCGAGCAGCAAAGAGACGTCGAGCTGCGGGGCCGAGTGGGTCAGAGCGCCGATCGAGATGAAGTCGACGCCGGTCTCGGCGACCTCCCTCACGTTGAGCAGGTTCATTCCCCCGGAAGCCTCGAGCTCGGTGCCCGGACCGCCCGATTCACGCAGGTCGACCGCCCGCTTCAGGTGCTCGACGTCCATGTTGTCGAGCAGGATGCGGTCCGCCCCCGCCTCGATCCCTTCGGCCACCTGGTCGAGGGTCTCGGCCTCTACTTCGACGTGAAGGCCCGGCGATTGACGCCGGCAGGCCTCGACCGCCTCCCGCACCCCGCCCGCGAGGGCGATGTGGTTCTCCTTGATCAGCACGGCGTCGTAGAGGCCGAAGCGGTGGTTCATCCCGCCTCCCCAGGAAACCGCCTGCTTCTCCAGCGCCCGCAGGCCCGGCAGCGTCTTGCGGGTGTCGAGGATCCGGGCTCCCGTGCCCCCCACCGCGTCCACGTAGCGGGCGGTGAGGGTGGCGATGCCGGAAAGGTGGCCGAGGAAGTTGAGGGCGACCCGCTCGCCCGCGAGGATCGCCCGGGCGGGGCCGTTGACCAGCATCACGTCCCGTGGGACCGAATCGTGCCAGTGGCCCTCGACCACGGTGCGATCGAGGTCGCTCGCCCCGGTCTGACGGAATACCTCCTCGACCACGTCGAGGCCGAAGATTACCCCGGGCTGCTTGAGGACGATGTGGGCCTGGGCGGTGAGGCTTTCCGGCACCGTGGCGTTCGCGGTCACATCCCCGGAACCGATGTCCTCGGCCAGGGCGCGGGTGATCAGCTCGGAGGTCCCCTCCGGAAGGTGGGTCATGGGGGGAGCCTATGCTCTCTCCCATGGGCATGTTCACCCACACCGCCTTCGACACCGAACTCGGGCCGGTGGCACTGGCCGCCACGGATGAGGGGATCGTCCGCTGCAACCTGCCGGGTTCTGATCCGGATGCCCTGGTCGAGGAGGTGATCGCTCGTACCGGTCTCAGCCCGGTCGAAGGCGGCGAGATGGTCGACGATGCCGCCGACCAGGTGATCGCCTTCCTCGAGGGCGGCCTGCGCCAGTTCGACCTCGAACTCGACTGGCGGCTGGTCGGCGGTTTCCACCGCCAGGTGCTGCAGGCGACGGCAACCATCCCCTACGGCGAGACCGCCAGCTACGGCGAGGTCGCTGCCCTGGCCGGCAAGCCCGGCGCCGCCCGGGCCGCCGGGACCGCCCTCTCGGTCAATCCGATCGCCCTGATCGTCCCCTGCCACCGGATAATCAAGGCCGACGGCTCAACCGGAGGCTACGGCGGAGGCGCGGCAGGAACCGCCTTGAAGCAACGCCTCCTGGACCTGGAGACCCCTAACCTGCTGTCCGGTTGAGGTACTCGCGGATGAAGCCGTCGATGTCGCCGTCGAGGACTCGCTGGGCGTCGCCGACTTCGAAATCGGTGCGGTGGTCCTTGACCATCGTGTAGGGCTGCAGCACGTACGAGCGGATCTGTGAACCCCAGGCGACGTCCTTCACCTCACCCCGCTCCTGGTTCACGACCTCGGCCCGTTTGCGTTCTTCGAGTTCGATCAGCTTCGACTTGAGCATCTGCATCGCGACCGCCTTGTTCTGGGTCTGCGAGCGCTCGTTCTGGCACTGGACGACGACGCCGGTCGGCTCGTGGGTGATCCGGACCGCCGAGTCGGTCTTGTTGACGTGCTGCCCACCGGCCCCCGAGGCGCGGTAGGTGTCGACCCGGATGTCGGCGTCGTCGATCTCGACCTCGACGTTCTCGTCGACCACCGGGGCTACGTCGACCTGGGCGAAGCTGGTGTGGCGCCGGGCGGAGGAATCGAAGGGCGAGATCCGGACCAGGCGATGGACCCCGCGTTCGGCCGCGATCAGCCCATAGGCGTTCTCGCCCTTGAGCACGAAGGTAGCCGACTTGAGGCCCGCTTCCTCGCCTTCGGACGCTTCGCGCATCTCGACGGAGAAGCCACGGCGCTCGGCCCATCGCAGGTACATGCGAAGCAGAATCTCCGCCCAGTCCTGCGAGTCGGTGCCACCTGCCCCGGCGTGGACCGAGACGATCGCGTCGCCATGGTCGTACTCGCCGCTGAAGAGGCGGGCCTCCTCGAGTTCCTCGAGCCTCGATTCGACCGAGCTCAGCTGCTCTTCCAGTTCGGCGGCGATCTCCTCGTCTGCTTCGGCCATCTCCGCCATCTCGGCCAGGTCACCGGCCTCGGACCGGAGCGCGCGAAACCCCTCCAGTTTGCGCTGGGCCCGGGCATGATCGGCCGAAACGGAGGCCGCCTTGTCCTGGTCATCCCAGAATCCGGGCTGCTGCATCACCTCTTCGAGTCTCGATACTTCCGCCTCGAGCGAGTCGGGATCAAGGTAGTCGGTGAGCAGGTTCAGGTGCTCGTCGATCGCCGCCAGGCGGGCGCCGATCGATTCGGTGTTGAGGGCTTCGGCCACAAATGGAGCCTACCCGTCCCAATCCCTGCGAAGATGCCTCGTGAAATGAGGTCCACCGTCCGCCGCATCCGCAGTCTCACGCTGGCTCTCGCACTGGCCGCCTTGGGCTGCTTCGCCGTGGCCGCACCGGCCGAAGCAGCGCCCGATGCGTCGGCCAGCATCATCAACGGCAAACCGGCCGTGATCGAGGACTGGCCCTGGCAGGTGGCGGTCGCCGCGACCACGACGGTCCGCCCCGGTCGTTCGCCCTGGTACCGCACTTTCTGCGGCGGCTCGCTGGTCGCGCCGGATGTGGTGTTGACCGCCAGCCACTGCGCGATCGAGATGCTGAAGGGAAAGGTCGGGGACTTCTCGGTCATCACCGGCCGCACCAACCTCAACAACGAAGCCGCCGGCGAAGAGGTCCTGGTCACCGCGATCTACTTCCCCCGCACTTCCAAGGGGGCGATCCGCTACCGGACACAGCCGGGCTGGGACGTCGCCCTGCTCCGTCTCGGCCACGCCGTGGGCCAGGAGACGATCAAGCTGCTCGGCCCCGACGAACAGGCGATCGTCAAGCCCGGCCGCCGCCTGGTCGAGACCGGCTGGGGCACCACGATCACCGGCAAGAACTACTCGCCGAAAACGCTCAAGGTGGGTGGCACCAACATCCAGCCGGGCGGGATCTGCCGCAATCTGGTCGGCTCCCGGTACTTCAAGTCCGAACTGCAGATCTGCCTCGGAGACTCCCGGGGCAACCAGGCGAACTGCTACGGCGACAGTGGCGGACCGGCCGTGGTCGCGACCTTGGACGGCTATCGCCAAGTCGGCGTGACCAGCTTCGGGACCGCCGATGATTGCGCCGGGCTGATCCCCAACGTCGACGTGCTGGTCGGAGGCAATTCGCTGCGCGGCTGGGTCGGGCCCGCGGTCCAGGCGCTGTCCGGGCTCGACCCGGTCGGCAGCGGCGCAACCGGGTCCGAGATCAAGAACCTCTGCCACGTGCCGGCCGTCCGAGGCCTGACCGCCGGCCGGGCCAAGGAGCGCCTGCGGGCTGGCGGCTGCTCGCAGGTCCGCGTCAAGCGAAGGGGGCACGGCAACCAGGTTTCGCGGCTCCCTGCCCTCCCCGGCTGGCTCTGGGATTCACGCAAGCCGATCAGGCTCGTCGTCGGCGGCCGGTAACCGGTTCGCAGGAGCCGATCGTGAGCACGGGGACCGAAGGCGTCGCGGCGGTGCGACGCAAACGACTGATCAGGGTCATTTCGGTCTCGATCGTCGTCGCGGTCCTGACGATCAGCATGAAGTTCGCGGCCTGGCTCCTGACCGGGTCGGTCGGCCTGCTCTCCGACGCGGCCGAGTCGGTCGTGAACCTGGTCGCGGCCGGGGTCGCCCTGGTCGTGATCCTCTGGTCGACCCGGCCCGCCGACGAAGACCACACCTACGGCCACGAGAAGGCCGACTACCTTTCGGCCGGCTTCGAAGGGGCGCTGATCCTGCTCGCCGCAGTGACGATCGCCTACGCGGCAGTCGACCGGCTGATCAACCCGACCGAGCTGACCGAGGTCGGGCTCGGCCTCGCGGTCTCGGCCGTGGCCTCGTTGCTGAACCTGCTCGCCGCCCGGCTCTTGATCCGCACCGGCGAAGAGGAATCGTCACTGGTGCTGGTCGCCGACGGCCGGCACCTGATGACCGACGTGGTCACCTCGGCCGGGGTGATCATCGGGGTCGGCCTGGTCTGGCTGACCGGCTGGCAGACGCTCGACCCGATCATCGCCCTGGTCGTCGCCGCGAACATCGTCCGGACCGGGGTCGGCCTGGTCTCGGATTCGATGTCCGGGCTGATGGACAAGGCGTTGCCCGACGAGGAGCTGGCGGTGGTCAGCGAAGTCCTCGACAGCTACGAAAGCCGCGACATCCACTTCCACGCGCTGCGCACCCGTAAGGCCGGCCGTCGCACCTTCATCTCGATCCACGTGCTCGTCCCGGGCCAGTGGAGCGTCAAGGAGGGGCATGACTTGGCGGAACAGGTCGAGGGGGATCTGAGGAGCCGCTTTGAACAGGCCACCGTCTTCACCCACCTCGAACCGATCGACGACCCGATCTCCTTCGAAGACACCGGCCTCGACCGAACCTCAAACCCCCACTGACCCTCCCCGCCGCTCTAGGCGGTTGACGTAGATGCCTGTTGCTCTTGGGCCGGTGTCTGTGTGGGGTCCTTGGTGTGCACAGTCCCAGTCGGACCCCACACAGACACCGGCAAGCCACAAACCGAAGATCCCTACCGGCAGCAGGAGCAGTCGAGCCGATCGGGTTGGGGTAGCCGTGGGGTTGGGTGGGCGTCTCCGGGACACTCAGGAGGAGGGCGGCTGAATGCCGCCCGTTCGCTCCGTCCCGGGGATGCCTGCCCGACCCCGCGGCGCAACCACCAGCCACCGGGTCAGGCGGTGAAGGCGGCTTTGGCTTCTTCTTTGTCTTCGAAGGGTTGCCAGCTGAGTACTTTGGCGTCCCTGAGGTGGAAAAGCCAGGCCAATTCGTCGACGTAGGCGAGCTCGTCGTCCTCTTCCCAACGCCACTCCCGCTTGACGTCCATGAGGACGCGGTCCCCGGCCTGTTCGCAGGACTGGATCAGCACCGTCTGCTGGACGCCACCGGGCTTCTTCGTGGCCCAGGCCCGGGCCTCTTCACGACCCTTACTCGTACCGCGCATCCCGTGGATCTCGACTTCCGGATCGAGCAGCTCGACGAACGAGTCGAGCTCCGACCGGTTAAACGTCGAAACGAACTCCCGGGCGGTCCTCTCCTCGGGCGTCAAGGGCTCTTCAGGCGCCGTGGCACTTCTTGAACTTCTTGCCTGAGCCGCACCAGCAGGGGTCGTTGCGCCCGATGCTTTCCTTGTCCGACTTGACCACGGTCGTCGCCCCGCCCGATTCGGCACCGCCGACGTTGGGCACGCCGCCCGGCACCACGCCGGGAACGCCGCCGGCTTCCGCCGGACCTGGGGTGGCGCCGGCAGCGACCTCGGCCAGGGCCGAGGGCTGGGCTTCCATGGTGCCGCCCGAGTAGTCGAGGTCCGGTGGGTCAGGCTCGCCGACCGGGGCCGCGAAGGCGCCGCCGCCCTGTTCCGGCTCGATCTCGATCTCGACGTTGAAGACGAGGCGGCTGAACTCTTCCCAGATGCCGTTCATCAGCTCCTGGAACATCGAGTAGCCCTCGTTCTTGTAGGCGACGAGAGGATCGATCTGGGCAAAGCCACGCAGGTGGATGCCCTCGCGCAGGTAGTCCATGTCATAGAGGTGCTCACGCCAGCGGGAGTCGATCACCTGCATCAGCAGGGTCCGCTCCAGGTATCGCATGACTTCCTCGCCGAACTCGGCCTCGCGTTCGTCGTAGGCCTTTTGGGCGTCCTCGTAGAGATCCTGTTTGAGCGCCTCGGGCTCGGTCGACTCGGGGGCCATGCCGGCCACGTCGATCGCGCAGGGCCAGATCTGATGCAGCTGGGAATCGAGGCCGGGCAGGTCCCATTCCTCGATGATGTCGCCGGCCAGGTACTCGTCGACCAGGCGGCCGATCACGCCGTCCACTTCTTCGCGGGCGATCTCCGACATGTCACGGCCTTCGAGGATCTCACCGCGGTACTTGTAGATCACGCGGCGCTGCTCGTTCATCACGTCGTCGTACTCGAGGACGCGCTTACGGATCAGGAAGTTCTGCTCCTCGACCTTCTTCTGGGCGTTCTCGACCGTCTTGGTCAGCATCTTCGCCTCGAGCGGCATCTCGTGCCCCTCCTCGTCGGTCGGGCCGAGCCGGTCGAGGATCTTGTAGATGCGGTCACCGGCGAAGAGACGGATCACGTCGTCTTCAGCGGAGAGGAAGAAGCGGGAGGCGCCCGGGTCCCCCTGACGGCCGGCACGGCCGCGCAGCTGGTTGTCGATCCGGCGGGACTCGTGGCGTTCGGTGCCGCAGATGAACAGGCCACCGAGTGCCTTGACTTCCTCGGCCTCGGCGTCGCATTGCGGCTTCAACTCGGCCGCGATCTTCTCGACCGCCTCGTTGTAGCCCTCGTCCTCTGGTTCGAGGCCCTGCTTGGCGACCTGCGGATGGGCCATGCCCTCCGGGTCGCCGCCCAGCTTGATGTCGACGCCACGACCGGCCATGTTGGTGGCGATCGTGACCGCGCCCTTACGGCCGGCCTGGGCGATCGTCTCGCCTTCCTTCTCGGCATGCTCGGGCTTGGCGTTCAGGACGACGTGCTCGATGCCCTGCTTCTTCAGTTCGTTCGAGATCATTTCCGAGACCTCGACCGAGACCGTGCCGACCA
>MKST01000003.1:416187-417077 GCA_001897355.1 Solirubrobacterales bacterium 67-14
TGAACTGGGCGTTCCGGTAATAGGCATCGGCTTGCTATACCAGCAAGGGTATTTCCGGCAGGTGATCGGCAAGGATGGCGAACAGCAGGCGCTTTTTCCATACAATGATCCGGGCCAACTGCCGATCACGCCACTGCGCCGCGCCACTGGGGAATGGCTGCGGCTGGAATTCCGGCTGCCGGGATATTCGCTCTGGCTGCGCACCTGGCAGGTCCAGGTAGGGAAAACCGTGCTTTATCTGCTGGACAGCAACGACGCGGCGAATTATCCCGCGCATCGCGGCATTACCAGCGAATTGTACGGCGGTGGTCCGGAATTGCGCCTTCAGCAGGAAATAGTGCTGGGAATCGGCGGCTGGCAACTGCTTGCCGAATTGGGCATCAAGCCGGAGGTTTGCCATTTGAACGAGGGCCACGCGGCTTTTGCCGTTCTGGAGCGCGCCTGGTCGTGCATGCGGGAGACCGGGCATGATTTCAGGACTGCCCTGGCCATTACGCGGGCGGGCAATCTGTTCACTACCCACACGGCGGTTGCCGCCGGCTTCGACCGCTTCGCTCCGGACTTGATCAGGCGTATTCGCGGAGATTACGCGACGCATAAGCTTGGCATCGGCTGCCAGGAGTTGCTGGCGCTGGGGCGCAGGAATGCCGATGATGCATGCGAGCCTTTCAACATGGCCTATCTCGCCATGAACGGCAGCGCGGCGGTGAACGCAGTCAGCTGCCTGCACGGCAGGGTGAGCCGGCACCTCTTCGGATCCTTTTTCCCGAACTGGCCGATCAACGAGGTGCCTGTCGGCCATGTGACCAATGGCGTGCACGTGCCAACCTGGGACTCGGCGGCGGCGGATCGTCTCTGGACCGAGGTTTGCGGCAAAGACCGCTGGATCG
>MKST01000004.1:0-9920 GCA_001897355.1 Solirubrobacterales bacterium 67-14
GCAGGTCGAGGAGCTGATCCGTGCACTCGACATCGGCGCAGGTCGAGGAGCTGATCCGTGCACTCGACATCGGCGGGATCGAGGTCTTCTACCCTTCGCATACCAAAGCCCAGACCCAGCACCTGCTGGACCTGGCGAACGAGCTCGGCGTCACCGCGACCGCCTCCTCCGACTACCACGGCCCCACCCACAAGACCTTCAGCCGCTTCGGTGCCTACCAGACCTACGACCTGGGCGAACCGGCCGTGCCGCCACGCCCGTAGCGTCCGTCGGTCGGTGACCCTCGCCGACAGGCGGGCTTTCAGACCTATTTGCCGAAAAGTCCGCTGTCGGTAGGTGGAGGTGGGCCGGTCGGCTAGGATTGTTCCACAATGCTGACCGACCTTCACGTCCATCTGCGCGACGACGAGTTCGACCTGACCCCGGAAGTCGCCTTCACCACCGAGAACGTCGACCGCTACCTGGAGTCGGCCGGGGCGAAGGGCATCGGCGTGCTCGGGGTCTCGGAGCACATGTACCGCTTCCGGCAGGCCCGTGAGGTCTGGGAGCACCCTTCCTGGACGCCCTGGGCCACCGACGACCTCGACGCCTACTGCGAGTTCGTCCGGGACGAAACCCCGCTGCTGCTGGGGATCGAAGCCGACTACCTGGCCGGCCGGGAAGAGCAGATCGCGGAGTACCTGGCCGGTCGCGACTGGGACTACGTGATCGGCTCTATCCACTTCATCGGCGACCTCGAGGTAAACGACGAGTCCGAGGCGAATGTCTGGAACGGCGAGCTGGGCGACGTCGACGCGGTCTGGGACACCTACTTCGACCATCTCATGCGGGCGGCCCGCAGCGGCCTCTACGACATCATGGCCCACCCCGACCTGGTCAAGCACGGTGGCGACGGCACCCCACAGCCGACCCGGGACCGGCGGCACTGGTACGAACCGGCGGTGGCGGCGATGGCCGAATCCGGGGTGGCGATCGAACTCTCGACGGCCGGCTTCCTGGAGCGGGTGAACGAGCAGTACCCAGACGTCGAGTTCCTCCGGCTTGCGGTCGAGGCCGGCGTCCCGGTCGCACTATCCAGCGACGCCCACATGGCCGGCGAGCTGGGCCAGTTCTACGACCGCGCCCTGGCCACCCTGGCCGAAGTCGGGATCGACCAGATCTCGACCTTCGAGCGGCGGACCCGCAGCGACCTGCCGCTCAGCTACGGACCCGTACCATTCGGCTCTTCGTGACCCGTTGCCCGGTGGCGGTGATCCCGGTCGCCTGGACGTAAAGCCGAAAGTTCCGGCGCTTGCCCAGCCGTGCCGGCCGCGGCTTGACCCGAACCACGTGCCGGTTCCGCAGCCGCTTCACCTTCTTCCTGACCAGGGGCCGGAGCCGGGCGTTCCGCTTCGAGGTCCCGAACACGATGCGCAGCCGCATCTTCGGTTTGGCCCGGGCCACGATCCTCAACCCGTGCTTCTTCAGGGCGCGGAACTTGATCTTCTTCACGGTGCGCAGCTTGAAGCTGAATCCGCTCGGGCCGGTCGGCTCGCCCGGAACCACCACCGTCCTCCGCTCGACCCTCTGCTGGCCGGCGGCATCGGTGGCCGTGAAGGCCACTTCGTAGCGGCCGGGCTGAGTGAAGGTGTGGTTCACCGACGCGGTGTCGCTGCGCTGGCCCCCGCCGAAATCCCAGACCGTCGACCTGATGCCCATCGCGTCCGTGGCGGTGGCCGCGAAGGTGACCAGCGAGCCGGCATCGACCCGGGTGGGGAAGCTGTTCACGGTCACCTTCGGCGGGGTCCGGTCCAGACCGCCCACTTCGACGGTGCGGTCGTTCGGGCCGACCTCGTGGACCCAGGTGGCCAGCAGATCCCCGTCGGGCGTCACCGCGGTCGCCGGGTTTGTGTAGGCAGGCCCACCGATCTTCACGGGGGTGGCGAAATCGATGCCGGGCTGGCGGTAGGTCGCGTAGATCCCGTCGTCGGCGCGGATCAGCACGTACTCGGTGCCGTCGGGGGCGACCTGGAAGGTGTCGAAGGGGATGTACGGGTCCCCGGCGCCGGCCAGCGGGATCGGGACGGCGGTGCCGAAATCCGCGGTAGGGGTCTTCGTATATGCCCAGTACTGCCGGGGCGACGCCTCGGGACTACCGGAAAGCACATGCAGGTTCTGGCTGTCGTCGGCCCCGATACCACCGATCCCGTCACCCATCAAAGGGTGCGTCGAGTAGACGCTGAGTAGGCCGGGCGGACGGATCAGCACCCGGGATCCGTCGGATCCACTCAGGCCGACCGCGACCGTGCCGTCCTTCAGCACGACCGGTGGGCTGGCGTTGACCTCGTTCGGCCGGGTCGCCTCGGCGATGTCGGCAGAAGAATTGGTGGGACCGCGAAGCGAGACCCGGACCCGCATCGTCTGGTTCATGGGCGGTGGGTCGGTCGTGGTCTTATAGCCGCGGGTGACGATCGCGATCGTGTCCTCAGGTCCCCAGGTGATCAGAGGCGCGACGTAGTTGTCATAGGCCGGCGGAACCAGGTCCTCGTTCACCGTCACCGGGCCGAGGGTCGGGCTGGTGCCGAAGCTGACCGTGTCGGGCGGGTTGGTGGCCAGCTTGTGGGAACAGGCGACCGCGACTCCGCCGCCTGGGCCGGCAGTCGAGTCGACGAACCTTCCGCAGCCCACGGCGGGCTGATGGGGCGAGAAGGTGCCACCGGGCGAGCGGAAGGACTGTTCGGCAGGAGCCACCGACGAAGCGATCCCCCAGATCGCGTAGATGCCGCCGTCATCGGTGAAGCTGACCGAAGGTGGCTCCGGGTTGCCGGTGGAGCTCAGCACCAGCGGGTCGTCGAACGGCCCGCCCTGGCTGCCTCGCTCGCTGAGGCTGACCGTGGCGCCACCCGTGGACGCCGTGTAAGTCACGATTTGATTCCCGTCCGGGGAAACGTGGGGCGCCGCGCCGGTCAGGTTGCCGCTGCCGGGCACCTCGACCGGGGAGATCGGCCGCGGAACCGCGGCAGCGCTTCCGGCCGGCCAGATCGCCGCGACGCAGATGGTCGAAAGCAGAAGCAGTCTCGAATGCGACATGGAACCCCCAGTTCGCCGTTCCTCCGTCCACCGTAACCGGGTCGGGGCGAGGCTGCAAGAAAAAGGGCGGGCCGCGGCCCGCCCTTACTTAAGGAGTCGGCGACGTCTTCTAGGAAGCGACGGCGGCGGGGATGAGCTGGCGCTCCTCCAGGTAGGTCAGCAGGCGGGCGGCCGACTCTTCCGGCTCTTCCTCGGCGGTCTTGAGGGCGATCTCCGGGTTGAGCGGCGGCTCGTACGGATCGGAGACGCCGGTGAACTCCTTGATCTCACCGGAGAAGGCCTTGGCGTAAAGGCCCTTGACGTCGCGCTCGGCGCAGACCTCGACCGAGGCCTCGATGTAGACCTCGATGAAGCGGTCACCCATCATCTCGCGAGCCTCGTCGCGCAGCTCGCGGTAGGGCGAGATCGCGGCGGTGATCACCGGCACGCCGTTGCGGGAAAGCAGGTCGGCGACGAAGGCGATGCGGCGGATGTTGATGTCCCGGTCTTCCTTCGAGAAGCCGAGCCCCTTGGAGAGGTTCTCGCGGACGATGTCGCCGTCGAGGATCTCCAGCTTCGAACCGCGATCGGTCAGCTCCTTGGCGACGATCTCGGAGATCGTGGTCTTGCCGGCACCGGAGAGGCCGGTGAACCAGAGGGTGAATCCCTTGCTGTCTGACATTGGTTAGTTGTCCTCCTTGTAAGCGTCGATCAAGATCTGGGCGACCTCGGGGCGGGAGAACTCGGGCGGCGGCATCTCGCCGTTGCCGAGCATCTCGCGGACCTTGGTGCCGGAAAGGAAAAGGTGCGAGTCGGCATCATGGGGGCAGGTCTTGTTCGAGGCCATGCCCTCGCACTTGTTGCACCAAAAAGTGTGTTCGAACTTGAGCGGCTCGATGCCGAGCTCGTCCAGGTCGATCTCGTCGAAGAGCTCCTGGGCCTCGTAGGTGCCGTAGTAGTCACCGACGCCGGCGTGGTCGCGGCCGACGATGAAGTGGGTGCAGCCGTAGTTGCGGCGGACGATCGCGTGGAGCACGGCCTCGCGCGGGCCGGCGTAGTGCATCTTCGAAGGGTTGACCCCGAGGATGACCCGGTCGTCCGGGTAGTAGTCCTCCATCAGCAGCTCGTAGCACTTCATCCGCACGTCGGCGGGAACGTCGCCGGCCTTGGTCTTGCCGATCAGGGGGTGGATGAAGAGTCCGTCGGAAACCTCGAGCGCGGCCTTGGTCAGGTACTCGTGGGCGCGGTGGATCGGGTTCCGGGTCTGGAAGGCGACAACGCGCTTCCAGCCACGGTCGGCGAAGGCCTGCTTCGACTCGGCCGGGGTCAGGTACCGGCGCTGGAAGGCATCCTCGTGGTCCGGCAGCGCGTCGACCTGGATCGGGCCGGCGATGCAGCGGGTGCCGTCCTCGTGGATCGCGGCGACGCCCGGATGCTCGAGGTCCGTGGTCCGGTAGACCGACTTCGCCTCGTGCTCGAGGTCACGCTGGTAGATCTCCTCCACGGTTACCGTGCCGAGCGGCTTGCCGTCGTCCGAGGTCACCTTGATCACGTCGCCGACCTCACACTCGAGACCGGTCGCGAGGGTGATCGGGATCGGCCAGTAGTCCCCGGCGGCGGTCCGCATCTCGTCGCAGACCCTCTGCCAATCAGCTGAACCTTGGAAGCCGGTAAGGGGTGCGAAACCCCCGTTTCCAATCATCTCGAAATCGGCAGTCTGTCTCTCGGAAAGCTGGAGGGCTAGTTCGGTCATGGTCACGCTCGATAGTTGGAGGGAATGTTGACAGGAAAGGTGAAGAATCCAGCAGCCTAACCGTTCTTGAGGCCTGATGCGGTCTCGTGGTGTCGGTAAAGGCGGTCAGGCAGTCATCAGTTGATGCCGCACTCGGTCTTCCCCGAGCCGGACCAGCGGCCGTCGCGGGAGGACTGGCCGGGGTGGACCGGCAAGGTGCAATGAGTGCAGCCGATCGAGGGATAGCCCTGATCGTGCAACGGGTTGTACGGGATGCCGTTCTTGTGGAGGTGGGTCCAGACATCGCGCTCGGACCAGTCGGCGATCGGGTTCAGCTTCCAGATCTTGAACTTCCGGTCCCACATGAACTTGGGCGAGCCGGCGCGGGTCGCCGAATCCTCGCGACGGATGCCGGCCACCCAGCAGTCGACGCCGGAGGCGAGCGCCCGGGCCATCGGATCGACCTTGCGGATGCCGCAGCAGGCGTCCGGGTCCTTCTTCCAGAGCTGGTCGCCGAACTGCTCGGCCTGCTCTTCCGGACTGATGTTGTGCCAGCGCTCGAACTCGACGTTGAAATGCTCGGCAAGACGATCCCGGGTTTCGTAGGTCTCCGGGAACAGGAAGTCGGTGTCGATGTAGAAGAAGCGGGCGTCCGGGTTGATCTCGGTCGCCAGGTGCATCACGACCGAGCTCGTCTTCTGGAAAGAGCAGGCGATGTACATGTCCTCGCCGAACTGCTCGAACGCCCACTCCAGGATCTGGCTGGCGTTCAGCGGCTCGAGTCGTGCGGCTTCCTCTCGGGCGTCAAAACGTGCGGCCAGGGCGCGTGTGGCCTCTTCGGCCTTTCGGGCCGCTTCGGCTTCGGCCGGGGTCAATGTCGAAAGGGGCTCCATCGTCGGTCAGAACTCTACGGACGGGGAAGCCTAGCAAAAAGACCTAAATCGGACCGGATTTCAGGTATTTACCTTGGCGCACGGATCCCGCGTCATCAAGGACGGAGCCCCGCCCAACCATTCTTTGTCTCCAGTGGGCGGGGCGGGTGTTACTGGGAGGGCGGGTCGGACCCCGCCCGACTCCTAGTGTCTGGGTCGGACCCCGCCCGACTAAGTCACGTTACGTCCTTGCCCTCGATCAGGAAGGCGACCCGCACGTGGGCGCGGTACTCGTCCAGGTTCTCACCGCGGATGCCGGTCGAGACGATGTCCACGGCGCGGATGTTCCGAAGCGAATCCTGGGCCTGCTTCAGGGCCTGTTGGGCCGCGTCGTCGGTCGAAACCCGGGAGCTGCCGACCAGCTCGATGATCTTCACTACCGCCATGAACTCCTCCTCGGTTGGTTTCTTCCGATGCTATTTGCTCAGGGGAAGAAGTGCGAGGGCAGCGGGCCGGGTGCCCGTCGAGGTCAGCTGACGCCGAAGGGCCGGCCGGGCCCGAAGGCTTCCTTGGCCGAGACGCCTTCTTCAAGCGCGGCCTTCAGCCAGGGATCGATGCCGGTCGGCTCCGCCGGAGGGGCGACAGTCGTGTCCTGGGAGAAGCGCTGGATCGCCGCGGCGATCGCGGCGGCCTCGTCGGCCGTGGCGGGCTGGCTGATCGTGAACTCGCTCATGCGGGGGACGATTCTATGGGGCCGGGGCCGGGGAGGGTTCCCCCGTTCAACATCGCACCACCCAGGCGAGGTCGAGCTTCTCGCCCCGCAAGGTTCGGGTCACGGCACCGGCCGGGACGCACTGCGCGGGCACCTCGCCGCCGGCCCGGCGCTGCAGGATGACCCATCGACGACCGGCCGCCTGCGGCAGGTCGGCCTGACGCTGGATCGCGTAGGGCCGCTCGACATTGGAGCATGGCTCGAGCTCGGCCGGGTCGAATCGGCGATTCGCATATGTCTTGCCGCACCATGCGGTCGCGCCGTCCGGAACCTCGTCGGAGGCCTCCTTCAGGCCGGCGAACCAGTAGTCGCCTTCCCAGCGGTCGTTCACGCCGCCGATTCCCGCGACCGGGTTCACGTACACGTAGTTGAAGGGGAACAGCCGGGCCTGTTCCACCATGGGCACCAGCAGGGCGGCCGAGAGCGCGGCCGCGAGCAACCAGGAGCCGGCCGGGCCGACTCGTCGCGAGCCGGCCAAGCCCAGCAGGTAGGAAACACCCAGGCCGGCCAGCATCGCTACCGCAGGCACCAGGTAGAGATGCTGTCGCAGCCCCGAGTACATGGTCGAACCGGTGACCATGCTGCCCAGCGGGAGCAGCAGGAGCTGGACGAGCACGAGCAGGGCGGCCACCTCCCGGACCCCGATCGGCGTCTCGTGCCAGGCGCGCCGGCGGATCGTCTCCCAAGCTTTTACAGCCAGTCCACCCAAGCCGGATAGGCCCGCGGCCCCGATCAGCAGGGGAATCGAGGCAAAGGCCCAGGCCGGCAGGTACCACCAGGGCGGGTGGGCGGTCAGCAGCTGGCCGGCGGTCAGGGTCAGGCCGGACCAGGAGTAGTCGGAAGAGTCGCCCAGGGTGTTCGTCGCAAACTCCCAGGGGTTGGAGAAGGCGGCGGGATAGAGGACAAGCAGGCAGAGCGACCCCAGCAGGACGCCGGCAACGACCGCCGGCCAGCGCATCGGCGCTCCTCCGCTGCCCCTTCGCTGCAGCGACAGAGCGGCGAAAACGACCAGCGAGCAGGCCAGCGGAAGCCACATCGCGAGCCTGGTGCCGACTGCGAAATAGACGCCCGCACCCGCCAGGAGGAGAACGAGCAGGTCACCGGGATCGGGTTTCCATCCAGGCCGCCCGGGTCTCGCCCCGAGGATCAGTGCCGCGCTGAGGAACGTGTATCCGGCGGCCACCGGGGTGTCCTTCGGGTTGAAGAACCCCATTCCGGTCCAGATCGGGATGGCCAGCAGAGCGGCGGTGGTCCAGAGGCCGACGATCCGTGAACTCGTCGCGAGCCCGATCGCCTGGCCGGCGACCAGCGCCGTGAGCAGGGCCAGCAGGGACGAAGCCAGGTGGCGGTTGACCGCGGCCCCGTTGCCGAACGAGACCGAGCCGCGGGGTTCCTGCCCGGTCAGGACGTTCGCGGTATGGGCCAGTGACGCAAAGGCCGGCCCGTAGACGTACTTGCTGCCCACCGTCCCCGCCAGCCGCTCATAGCCGTTCGGCACGTAATCGCCGCCGTCCAGCCAGGATTTCGTCCGCTCGACCTGGGTCGGCTCGTCGACCGTGACCCCGCTCCGGCCTGGACCGAGCGCCAGTTGGGCGACCCCGGCCACGATGACGAGAAGCGCCACGATCGCGACGGTTGCTTCTCGTTTTCTCCCGCCAAAGTCTGAAATCGATCCGTCCCTCGGGGCCGAACTCTACGGCAGCTAGCCGGCGTCGTCGGTCCGGCTCTCGATCTCGTCCATCGCACCTCGAAGCTGGCTGAGCGAGGGGAAGGGCCCGGTGACCGGCTGGGCTCGGTACATGTGCTTGCCAAAAGTACGCAGCCGAAAGATCGGCCGGCCTTTCGGGCCGTAGGCGCCGACCACGTTGTAGATGTCGGCGTCGCGGATATTGCCGAGTCCGCCCCAGGCGACCAGCCACTGGCCGTCGGGGAGTTGCCGGGCGGAGCCGCAACAGCTCGATTCGGGGATCTCCGGGTCGGTGAAAGAGGAGATCAGCGTGGCGGTGTGCTTCTGTCGGTCGATCCGGTAGCGGACGACGCGAGGCGGTCGGTCGAGGTTGGTCTGGTTGTCGAAGACGCTGAGTACCCCATGATCGATCCGCGCATCGTGCTGGCCGCCGAACGGCCACGAGCCGTACGGGTCATTCAGCACCTTGAGGCTCTCGGGGGTCTTGGTCCCGCCCAGCTTCCAGAGGATCTTCCCCGTCGCCCGGTTGATCCCGTAGACGGCGTCGAGATGGCGGAAGGAGAGGACCATGGAGCTCCCGTCCGGATCGGCCGAGTTGAAGTGGATGTAGTCGTAGGGTTGAGGTCTCCCGGTCACCATTTCCCACCAGCGCTTGGTCTCGGCCAGCTTGATGTGCTCGTCGGAGTTCCATTTCCAGACGAGTTTGCCCCCGGGCGTGAGCTCTTCGACCCGGGCGCCGAGCCCCCGGGCTCGGGGTGACCCGCCGAAGGCCGAGACGTCGAGGTCGGAGTTTCGGTCGAAGGTGCCGATCAGGTAGTTGCCATTCGGGAGCAACAGCAGCTCGTGAGCATCGGTCAGCGCGCCGTCGGCGGCCTTTACGTATCGGACTATCTTGCCGTCCAGGTCCCTGATCCCGTAGGCGTACCGTCCGTGGGCCTCGCGGGGCGGGAGGTGCTCGAGGCCCGGCTGTTTGACCAGCCAGGCGAGGGTGTCGTCACCCAGGACCTGAGGGTTCAGCGGGGGAAGATTGTTCTTCATCCACCAGACCGGGGTTCCGTTGCGGTCGAAGAAGGCGGCGTAGTCGCTGGCGACCTGCGCGAAGACCAGCCGCGGACCGCCAGGCGCGTAGCGTTCGAACTCGAACTCGGGGAAATCGTCCGGCAGGCAGCGAATGTGGAAGGACCCGGTCCGCCCGGCTGGCCGGCGAAGGGAAATGTCGGTCTCGGTGAAGTGGTCAGAGTCGAGCGGTACGGCGAAGCTCTCCGAGGCGAACCGCGCATCGGTCGGCCGTGCCTGCCAACCCGGCGGCAGGGCCACCTGGGCGACCGGGTCGTCCGTCTCCGAGCAGCGGACGACATAGTCGCGTCGGTTCCAGGCAAAAGCGGGATAGAGATCGGGCGAGGCCGAGAGGATCGACCCGTCGTCCAGGCCGGGTTGCTTGGCGGAATCCCGCGAAGGCGAGATCAGCAGCCCGTAGCCCAGAAGGACCGCGATCAACGCCACGGCCAATCCCATGATGCCCAACAGTCCCTTGCGTGCCCGTCCCATATAGCCCCTTACTCACCCTTTACTAATTACTCAACGTCTCCTTACGAAAAGCACACAATAGAGCAGCCGCCTCTGGACTGGCGGGCGGGCAACCCGCAGCAACTCCTAGAGCGGGATGTTGCCGTGCTTGCGCCGCGGCTGGGCGACCCGCTTGGTCTGCAGGGTCCGAAGCGCCTTGATCATCTTCGAGCGGGTGTGGCGCGGCTCGATCACGTCGTCGATGTAGCCGCGTTCCGCCGCCGCGTACGGGTTGGCGAAATG
>MKST01000004.1:9942-28039 GCA_001897355.1 Solirubrobacterales bacterium 67-14
GTTGACCGCGCCCTCGGCACCCATCACGGCGATTTCCGCGGTCGGCCAAGCGAAGTTGAAGTCGGCGCCCATGTGCTTGGAGGCCATGACGTCGTAGGCGCCGCCGTAGGACTTGCGGGTGACCAAGCTGATCTTCGGCACGGTCGCCTCGGTGTAGGCGTAGAGCAGCTTGGCGCCGTGGCGGATGATCCCGTTCCACTCCTGGTCGGTACCGGGCATGAAGCCGGGAACGTCGGTGAAGGTGAGGATCGGGATGTTGAAGGCGTCGCAGGTGCGGACGAAGCGGGCCGCCTTCTCCGAGGATTCGATGTCCAGCACGCCGGCCTTGAACGAAGGCTGGTTGCCGACGATCCCGACGGGGAAACCGTCCAGTCGGGAAAAGCCGCAGATGATGTTCTTGGCGAAGTGCTCGTGGACCTCGAAGAACTCCTCGTCGTCGACGATGCGGGTCACGACCTGGCGCATGTCGTACGGCTTGTTCGGGTCATCCGGCACGAAGGTGTCGAGCTCCGGATCCTCACGCTCGGGGTCGTCGGAAGGCGGAAAGTGAGGCGGCTGCTCCATGTTGTTGAGCGGCAGGAAGCTCATCAGGTAGCGCACGTCCTCGAGGCAGCTCTCTTCGTCCTCGGCCGCGAAGTGGGCGACGCCCGACTTGGAGTTGTGGGTCATCGCGCCGCCGAGCTCCTCGAAGCCGACCTCCTCGCCGGTCACCGTCTTGATCACCTCGGGGCCGGTGATGAACATGTGCGAGGTCTCCTTGACCATGAAGATGAAGTCGGTCATGGCCGGCGAGTACACGGCGCCGCCGGCGCAGGGGCCCATGATCACGCTGATCTGGGGGATCACGCCGGAGCTCTGGACGTTACGGGCGAAGACGTCGCCGTAGGCGCCGAGCGAGACGACGCCCTCCTGGATCCGGGCGCCGCCGGAGTCGTTGAGCCCGATCACGGGCGCGCCGACCTTGGCTGCGAGATCCATGACCTTGCACATCTTCTCGGCCATGACCTCGCCGAGCGAGCCGCCGAAAACCGTGAAGTCCTGCGAGAAGACGAAGACCTTGCGGCCCTCGATCGTGCCGTGGCCGGTGACCACCGCGTCACCCCAGGGGCGGCGCTTGTCCATCTCGAAGTCGTAGGTGCGGTGCCGGACGAAGGTGTCCAGCTCCTCGAACGAGCCGGGGTCGAGCAGGACGTCGATCCGCTCGCGGGCGGTCAGCTTGCCCTTGGCGTGGTGCTTCTCGACGGCCTCTTCGGAGGCGGAGTTGATCGCGGCGTCGCGCAGCTCGCGCAGGTACTCGAGCTTCTCTTCGTGGGTCTCTGGGTTCTTCTCACGCATGGCCGGAGCAGTTTATTTGGATCGCTTAACTGCAGTCGCGCCGGTCTTCGCCGGCGCTCCAATTCCAACCCGCCCCTCCCACTAGAAGTAGATGATGGTTGGGAGGGGCTCTGCCCGTGGACGGATGGGCCGGCTCTGCCTACCTCACCTTGAGGTAGGTGCGGCCGGACCAGCCGTTGTTCGACGCGATGACGACCACGCGGCGTTTGGCGTGCCGCTTGACCTTGACCGCGAACCGCTTCTTCGCCCATCGCTTGGCCGGCACGGTCAGGGTGACCGTCCTCGGTGCCCTGACCCGGCGGCCCTTCACCTTGATCTTCACCTTGATCTTGCGGGCCGCGACGTTGCCGGAGTTATGCACCCGCAGGGTCAGGACCACCTTCTTGCCCGGCTTCACCTTCTTGCGGCCGGGCTTCAGCCGGACCCCGTCGATCTCGGTGAACCTGGGCGGCGGGCAGAGCGTGAAGTCGGTCTCGCAAGTCGGGTCGGGCGGCCCCGGTTGCGGCTTTGGCTCGACGATTGCGTTCGAGAGCCAGAGGCCGCCCGGTACCGGTATCAGCTTGTTGAGGTCGCCACAGTCGCCGCCGTTCTCGGAGGTCGCTTCCGGCAGCGCATCCCAGGCGGCGGTGAGGGCCCCGTGGACCCCGAAGCCGCCGGTGAACGGCTCGCCGGTCGTCGGCTGCTGGGTCGCGGTCGAGAAGCTCATCGGCACGTCGTTGATCCGGCAGCGGGCGAACAGCCCGAGCGGCGGTACGCCGAGGTCGCCCAGGCCGTCAGGCACCGGAAAGGTCGTGCCGGTGCCGGTGACCACGATCAGGTCGACCTTGCCCTCCAAGGTCATCGCGCCGGTCGCCTCGTCCCAGGTGCCGGTCAGGCCCGGCTCGTTCAGCCGCATGGTGATCGGGATCCTCAAACCCTCCTCGATCGGATGCATCAGATGCATGTAGGGGAACTGCGCACCGGTGTTGGTCGCAGCCGGAATCGTGATCGCGCTGCCGGTCAGGTCGCCGTTGAGCTCGATGTCGGTTCGCTGCGGGGTCGGCAAGGAGTCCGAGGGGAAGGTCGAGGAGGCCGGCAGGACCGTCGCGTTGTCGAAGATCGCGCCGATCGTGAGGCGGCCGTTGTCGAACTTGAGCGTTACCGGCGAAGCCTTGGCTTCCCCGCTCAATCCGATCATGCCGAAGGCGAGGGTGAGCGCCAGCAGGGCGAGACCCGTGATCTTGATTCCCCGGCTCGCAGGTTCGATCGGCTTTTCATGCATCTGAAACACGCTCCTTCTGGGAGGACGAGATTCCCTGGTCGGGCAGCACCCGGCGCCCGCAGCCGTTAATTGACGAAACGGGCGTCCTTCAAACATTTTCGCCGGGATAACCGGCCAAGTGCAAATCTGGCCGTCGGGCCAAAAGGAGCGCCGCACACACCGGGAACCATTCCTTCATGGGAACTCGACGGCAGATAGTGGCCTTTGGCGGCGGGGGTTTCTCGATGGAATCCGGCAATCCGCTGCTCGACGACTTCGTGGTGCAGGCGACCGGCCTGAAGAAGCCCCGGGTCTGCTTCCTGCCGACCGCGTCCGGTGACGCCGACCATTACCTGGTCCGCTTCTACAACGCCTTCCGCGGTCGCGGCGAGGCCTCGCACATCTCGCTCTTCCGGCGTGAACGCGGGGCCGATTCGATCCGGGACCATCTGCTGTCCCAGGATCTGATCTATGTCGGCGGCGGCTCGGTGATCAGCATGCTCGGTGTCTGGCGGGCCCACGGGATCGACCTGATCCTGCGGGAGGCCTGGGAGCGGGGCATCGTCCTCTGCGGCCTCTCCGCCGGCTCGCTCTGCTGGTTCGAGGAGTGTGTGACGACCTACCAGGGGGAGACCAAGGTGACGCTCGGCCTCGGTCTGCTGCCCTGGTCCAATCAGGTCCACTTCCAGCTCGGATCGGATGCCCACCATGCTTTCGAAGGGAAGCTGAGGGAAGGCCTGCGGCCCGGCTACGCGGCCACCGACGGCGCCGCTTTCCACTTCATCGATACCGAGCTGGCGCAGGTGGTCGCATCAAGGCCCGAAGCCCGGGCCTACCGGATCGAGCTGAAGGGGGATCTGCCGAAGACGACCCAGCTGGCGACCCGGTATCTCGGCTCGCCCGATCACGTGCCGCTGGTCGACGACTCGCCGATCCCCTGGTCTTCGGCCCCGATCGAGGTCGGCTGATGAAGGGCCGCATCCTGGTCATGGGTGGCCATGAATTCGATCGGCTCGACGGCAACGAAGCGATCGTCGAGCACGTCATCTCGCTGACCGGTAAGAAGGCCCCCAGGATCTGCCTGCTGCCCACCGCCTCGGGTGATCCGGAAGATCAGATCTCCCGCTTCCGCCGCTCCTTCGGCAGCCGCGGCTGCGAGGTCTCGGACATCTCCCTGTTCCGGCTCGGCGCCAACCCGATCGACGTGTCCGCCCACTTGATGAAACAGGACGCGATCTACGTCGGCGGCGGCAGCCTGGTCAACCTGGTCGCGGTCTGGCGGCCCCACGGGATTGCCGAGCTGATCGAACGGTGCCTCGAGAGGGGAGTGATGGTGGTCGGGCAGAGCGCCGGGGCGATGTGCTGGTTCGAGGCCGGGATCACCTCGTCTTCGGGACGGCCCGAACCGGCCGAGGGGCTGGGCCTGCTCAAGGGCAGCCTTTGCGTCCACTACCACCGCGACCCCGACCGTCGCAGCCGGTACCTGGCCGCGGTCGGCAAGGAGATGCCGGCGGGGTTCGGCGCCGACGACCAGGCCGGGCTGCTGTTCGAGGATGGCGAGCTGGCCGAGGTCTTTTCCGCCCGTGAAGCCGCAGGCGTGTGGAGGGTGAGTCGCGGCGAGGAGGGAGGGGTCGAGGAACCGGTCGACGCGGTCGACATCAGGCCGGCGACGAGCTCCGGCGAACCGGGGGACGTGATCGATGACTTCCGGGCTCTGACCCAGTGGCGTCACTCCGCCACGATCCGCTGAGGATCCCTGTCCGAGCCGGTGGCCGAGCTGCATGCCGGGGAGAGCGGTTAGCGTTCGACCGGTGCCAGCCGACCACTTCGACGAGATAGCCGGGGAGTACGACGAGTCGCTCCCGCCCCACGTGGTCGAGCACTACCTGACCAAGCGGACCGCCTGGGTGAAAGAGCTGCTCGGATCCGGGACCGTCCTCGACGTCGGCTGCGGCACCGGCGTGCTCGCCGGGCGCCTGGCTGCCGCCGGGTTCGACGTGACCGGGGTCGACCCTTCGGCCGGCATGCTGGCCGAGGCCCGACGGCAGGTGTCGGGGGCCGAGTTCGTCGAGGGGTCGGGCACCGACCTGCCCTTCGAGGACGGGAGCTTCGACCTGACTCTCTGCGTGGCGGTGATGCACCACGTGGCCGACCCGGCCGACGTGGAGCGGACGCTGGCCGAGATGGTCAGGGTGACGCGCTCCGGCGGCCAGATCCTGGTCTGGGACCACAATCCCAGGAACCCGTACTGGAAGCTGCTGATGGCGCGGGTCCCGCAGGACGACGGTTCGGAGCGGTTGATCCCCGAGGCGGAGGTGACGGGCGGCTTGGCGGCGGCCGGCGCGGTCGTGCTCGAAAGCCGCCAGTCGGGCTTCGTCCCCGACTTCGTCCCGCCCCGCTTCCTGCGGCTTGCCGCTGGCGTCGAGAGAGGGGTCGAACGGGTGCCGGGCGTCAAGCGGCTCTGCGCCCACAACGTGGTGGTCGCGAAGAAACCCTGAACTCGCTTCAGCGCTGGCCGAAGCGGAAGGAGAAGATCAGGGCGATCATCCTGAGCCCCAGGAAGAACGCCTTGACCTGGCTGCCGGTCACCGAGGACTTGCCGACCCGGGGCAGATAATTGACCGGGACCTCGACGAAGCGGGAGCGGTTGCTGATCGCCAGCATCAGCATCTCCGGCCCGGCGTGGCTCAGACCGATCCGCATGTTCTCGGCGAACATCTCCGCTGCGTCCCGGCGGATCAGCCGGTAGGTACAGCCGATGTCGCTGAGGTGGCTGGTGTTGAACAGCATCTCGACCAGCTTGGCGACCGCCCAGTTTCCCCACCTCAGGAAAAAACCCATGTTGGCTCCCTCCCAGATCAGCTCGTTGGTGGTGCGGGTGCCGAGGACCAGGTCGCAGTCATCCGAGTAGGCGAGCAACTTGATGATGTCCGAGGGCAGAAAGGTGCCATCCGGTTCAGCCAGCACGATCAGTTCGCTGCTTGCTTCCAGAAGTCCCCGGCGGATCGCGTGCCCGTAGCCCTGGGTGGTTTCGAAAACCTCGCGGGCTCCCGTCTTCGCAACCTCTTCCGAGGTCCCCTCGCGGGCGTTGTTGTTGACGACCAGAACCTCGTCGACCACCCCGGTCGCCTCGAACCCCTCGATCACGCTACGGATCGAGTCTCGCTCGTTGTAGGTCATCAAGACCACTGTGACTGTCTGTCCGCTCCACATGGTTGGCTCGCCGGAGGCGCAGTATAGGTAGGAGCTCTCGGTCCGCGGGCGCGTCCCGGTGTGGACCACAGCCCATATATTCCAGCGAATGGCGGAGCAGCTGGAGGGCGACGGACATCGCGGAGGATGGCTTCGGGACGAGCGGGTGGTCTGGGCCGCGGTCGGGCTCATCACCCTGATCGGGTTGGGTCTCAGGATCCATCGTTATTCCCAGGGGCTCTTCGGCGACGAGCTCTCGACTCTCTGGGTCGTCCGCGGCAACGGATTGTCCAAGGTCCTCTCGACCGTCCACAGCGACGCCGAGATCACCCCGCCGCTCTACTTCGTGCTTGCCTGGCTGTCCGTGAAGCTGGGCTCGGCCCCGGAGCTGGTCAGGTTGCCGGCCCTGATCGCCGGGGTGGCGGTGATTCCGTCGATCTTCGCGCTCGGGCGACGACTGATCGGGACCCAGGCCGGCCTGCTGACCGCCGCGATCGTCGCTCTCAGCCCGTTCCTGATCAACGGGTCGGGGGAAGGCCGGGGCTACTCGACGATGATCCTCGCTCTCGTATTGGCCGCCTTCTGCCTGCTCCGCGCAGGAGACGGGAAGGGGAAGCTCTGGTGGTTCGGCTGGGGACTCTTCTCCTGTCTGGCCATCTATTCCCACTACACGGCGGTGTTCGTGGTCGCGGCCATGTTCGCCTGGTCGCTCTGGGCCCAGCCGGCCGGCCGTCGCTGGCTGCTCGCAGCAGCGCTGCTCGCCGCCCTCGCCTATCTGCCATGGCTCTCGGGCTACCTGGCGGACAGCGACTCGCCGACCACCCAACTGGTCGCCATCTTGACCGAGTTCGATCTCAAGTCGATCGTCACCAACCCGATCCTGCTCGTCTTCGGTTCGCCCTACATGTCCCCGTCGGTGCGCGAAGTCATGACCGGGGGCCCGGGCCCGATCCTGGCTCTTGCCGGGATCTTGATCGCGGCAGCCGGTGCGCTCGTCTCGGTCGTTCGCAGCCGGAGAGAGGCCGTCGAGTCGGTCGGATCGGGGGAGAACAGTCATCCCGACCGGCGGGATGCCGTTCTGGTGATTTTGCTGTTGCTCGCGGTCCCGGTCGGTGAGATCCTCTACAGCGCGGCCTCCTCGGACATCTTCGGGCTCAGGAACCTGACCGCCGCATGGCCCGGAGTGGCTCTGTTCATCGGGATGGTGGTCGCGGTCAACGGCCCGCGCTTGAGGATCGCGACCGGACTGACGGTTCTGCTCGGTTTCGCGCTGATGGGGATCGGAACCCTCGACCGGGACCGGGCAATGCCGGACTACGGGCCGGCCGCGAGCTGGGCCGAGCGCGAGGCGGGAGATGACGGGGTCATCGTCGAAGAGACGATCCTCCAAGGGTCGCCGACCCCCCTTACGCCCCTGGCGGTTCAACTCGACCCCCGCCGACCGGATTTTCAGTTGGGCCTGCCGCAGGGACCCCCTCCGTTCTATTTCCCCAACGCCCCCGATGAATGGGAGCTCTGGCGCCAGGCCCTCGCGAAGGCGAAGGATTCACGCCTCGTCCTGGTCGAGCCCAGGCTGCTCGATCAATCGATCTGGGAAACCACCAAACCCAACTGGGTTTCGTATGACTTCGGCGATCGCGCCCTGGCCGAGCTGCCCAAGGGCTATGAGATCGAGGCGACCCGGACCTTCCCGGGCATCGTGCCGCTCAAGGTGACCGTGGTCGACGGCCCGGACGCTCCTTAGCCGCGGGACGTTCCGCCCGGCCTCTCTCGACGACCGTCACCTGAATAGACTGCCTCCCTCGCGGGCCGAGCCGGCCCAGCGCCCATCATGAGACAAGTCCCAGCCTTTTCCGATCCTGACAGCCGCACCTCGATCTCGCCGGAGACCGACCCCGCACGCTGGGGGCACTCCCTGGCCAACGCGATCGAGATCGTCCTGCCGATCCTCGACGCGGCCGAGCCGAAGCAGGTCGCCGAGGTGGGCGCCTACGCCGGTGACCTGACCTCCCGCCTGATCGAGTGGTCGCAGAAGAACGGGGTGGGGATCACCGCGATCGACCCGATGCCGGCCCCGCTGCTGGAGGAGCTCGACGAGAAGGAAGAGCGGCTGAACCTGATCCGCAAGCCGAGCCACGAGGCGCTGGCCGAGATGGAGATCCCGGATGCCATGGTGATCGACGGCGATCACAACTACTACACGGTGGCCGGTGAGTGCCGGATCGTCGGTGAACGGGTCAAGGCCGAGGACAGGCCGCTGCCGCTGATGATCTTCCATGACGTCGGCTGGCCCCACGCCCGCCGCGACACCCACTACGACCCCGACGCGATCCCGGCGGAGCACCGTCAGGAACTGGTCGAGGGTGGAGCGCTCTTCCCGGGAGAGCCCTCGGTGATCGACGCCGGCCTGCCTTACCGCTGGCCGGCCCTGATGGAGGGCGGGCCGAAGAACGGGGTGTTGACCGCGATCGAGGATTTCGTCGAGTCCACCGACAACGTCAAGTTTGCACTGATCTCGGTCTTCTTCGGGGTCGGCATCGTCTGGGACAGTCGGGCGCCCTACGCCGAAAAGCTGGAGGCGATGACCGCCCCCTTTGACCGCAACCCGGTCCTCGAGCGGATGGAGGCCAACCGGATCTACCACCTCTCGATGCACTACGTGAAGCTGGTCGAGGTCGAGGAGCAGCGCGCCCGCGCCGACCGTCTACAGGCCTTCCTCGAGGAGCTTTCGAAGTCGCGGGCCTTCGCGACGGCCGACCGGGTGGTCAGCCGCGGTGACTCGGAACGTTCGTGGCGCCGTCAGATCCGTTCGCTGATCGACGGCGAGTAACGGGCTGATCTCGGCGTTGCGCCGGGCAGCGGTACCGTCGGTCAGGAGTTGCTCGGTGCCGCGTCGGCTTTTCTGGCGGCTGCGGCGGCAGCATCTGCCTTCTCTACGGCCTTGCGCTCGCGTCGGCGCTTGAGCAGATTGCCGGGCGCGCGGAGCGCGCTCGTGAGCTTCCAACTCCGGCTGTCCTTCATCAGGTTGTACTCGCTGACCAGGGCCTGGTACTGGAGTGTCGCTGCGTAGGCCTGGGTTCTCGCCGCGGCGGCCTCGGCTTCGGCCCGCCTCGCCCGCTCCTTCCAATCGGAGGGACCCTCGCCGATGTTCGGCATCCGGCCTTCCCACTTCTCGGTGATCTTGATGTGGGCCTCGATCCAGAGGTCGACGAACCCGACCAGTTCGAGAGTGTGGTGGTGGACGGCCTTGATGTTCTCGGTCACGACCTTCTTGCCGGCCTCGCGGACCTGGAGGCAGAAGTCGAGGTCGTAACCGTGGAAGCGGCCGAGCGACTCGTCGAATCGCAGGTTGCGGACGACCCAGGGCGAAAGGATCATCAGGAAGCCGTCGACGCTGTCGACCTCGCCGGTCTGCGCCCAGCTCGGCGTCGTCTCGTCCACCCAGGAGAGCGCACCGAGCTCACCGCCGCCGTGCTCGGGGTAGCGATGGGTGAAGGAAGCCCAGGTGACGGCACCCTCCCACCAGGCGATGCTCCGCACGCCGACCGCGCCGGCCGCGCCGATCACGCCGATGTCCGGGTCCGCGAAGTTCTTGCGGATCTTCTCGCAGAGGTCGGGGTCCGCGAGCTCCGTGTCTTGGTGGACGATGACCAGCGCCTCGAGGTCATCGAGCTCGGAGGCCATGTCGAGCAGCAGGTTGTAGTTCACGAAGAGCGAGCCTGTGCCCTGATGGGCGAGGATCTTGGAGTCCGCCTCGGCGGAGCGCTTGATTGCCGGGCCGGCGATCGCCTCGTATTTGTCGGAGTCTGTAATTGCGCATCCGAAGGCGATCATCGTTTTCTCCTGGTCTTCGATCGGATTGATTTCATGAGTCTGCCCAAAGGTTTCCTGCTGTTGCGAAGCTCCTCGAGCTCCGCTTCCAATTCGGCGATCTGGGCCTTGATCTCGCCGAGTTGGGTCCGTGCCTCGATCTCGCCGAGTGACGGCGCGTCGGGCAGCCTGGGGTTCCTGGCTTCGATCTCGCTCAGCGCGACCCCGCCGGCCACCGATCCAGGTTCGGACCTCGGTCCGGACTCGGAACGCTGCCACCTTACGGAGTTCCAGTCGATCTTGGTGATCTCGTCCGTGATCCCGTGCTCCTCGCGGAAGTCATCGACGGCCTCCCGGAGTTCCGCGATCATCAGGTAGTCGTCGATGACGATGTGTCCGCCGACCGCGAGTCCGGAGTAGAGGGTGTCGAGGCAGACCCGGGTTGCGTCGTAGGTGTCGCCGTCGAGTCGGATCAAGGCCCAGTTGCCGCCCTGGAGGGTCGCCATGGTGTCCTCGAAGAAACCCTTGACGAAATGCACGTTGTCGGTCAGCCCGAACTTGCGGAAGTTCGCGGCGACCTGGTCCTCGGGCACGCTCAGGAAGTCGATGCCGCGAAGGTCGAGCCGGTCCTCGGGGCCGCCCTCGATCCGGCCTGGTTCGGGGAACCCGGCGAAGGAATCGGCGACGTAGACCTGGCGGTCGTCGCCGAGGCTGTCGAGCGTGGCGCGCATCATGATCGAGGCGCCGCCGCGCCAGGCACCGGCTTCGATCACGTCACCGCCGATGCCGTCGGCGACGATCTGCTCGACCAGGCTCTGCAGGTCCTTGAGGCGACTCAGGCCGACCATGCTGAGACCATTCATCGGCCAGTCCATCCCCGTGTACCGGGCGACCTGACGCTCGGCCGGCAACGGGGTCGAGAAGATCTCCTCGCCCGACTTGCCGTCGAGCTTGTTCTGCCCGGCCGAGATCGTCCCTGCGCCGGCCAGGTCGCAGAGGCAGAGACCGAGCAGGCTCAGGTAGGCGTCACGGATCGCTTCGGTGTCCGGGCTGGGACGGGCGGCCACCGGTTCGGGTGCGGCGCTCACTCGGCCGCCTCCGCTTCCAGCTCCCGCCGGAGTTCCTCGAGCCTGGCCTGCTCACGTTCGATCTCGTCCCGTACCTCGAGCTCGGCCCGCGAGGGCGGCATGGGCGGTTCGCTGTCGCCGCTGACCGTCGCGATCGCCACCCCGACCCCGGAGTCGAGCGTGCGCTCGGCCTTCGGCCCGGCCTCGGAACGCTGCCAGCGGACCGCGTTCCAGTCGATCTCCACGATCTCGTCGGTGATGCCATGCTCGGCCCGGAAGTCGGTCACCGCCTCCTTGCATTCGTCGATCAGGAGGTAGTCGTCGATGACGATGTGTCCGCCGACCGCGAGTCCGGAGTAGAGGGTGTCGAGGCAGACCCGGGTTGCGTCGTAGGTGTCGCCGTCGAGTCGGATCAAGGCCCAGTTGCCGCCCTGGAGGGTCGCCATGGTGTCCTCGAAGAAACCCTTGACGAAATGCACGTTGTCGGTCAGCCCGAACTTGCGGAAGTTCGCGGCGACCTGGTCCTCGGGCACGCTCAGGAAGTCGATGCCGCGAAGGTCGAGCCGGTCCTCGGGGCCGCCCTCGATCCGACCTGGTTCGGGGAACCCGGCGAAGGAATCGGCGACGTAGACCTGGCGGTCGTCACCGAGGCTGTCGAGCGTGGCGCGCATCATGATCGAGGCGCCGCCGCGCCAGGCGCCGGCTTCGATCACGTCGCCCGCGATGCCGTCGGCGACGATCTGCTCGACCAGGCTCTGCAGGTCCTTGAGGCGACTCAGGCCGACCATGCTGAGACCATTCATCGGCCAGTCCAGGCCGGCGGCCCGCATCTTCAGGCCGACCTCCTGGTCTAGCTGCTCCCAACAGGGCCGCTCGTTCTCGTCGCGCCTGACGGAAGGCGTGCCGGCGCCGGCCAGGTCGCAGAGGCAGAGGCGCAGCAGGTCGAGGTAGGAAACGCGGAGCTGCTCGGGATCGGCCCCCGGGGCGGAGGCGGCGATCGGCAGAGTCTCGACTCCTGAGGCCACGTCTAGGGCGGAGAAAGATTCGGACACCAGGGCAACATATCGATTGGACGGCGCCTGTCACCTGCTCGCGGGGCGTCCGGACAGTCGCGATACTTCCGGTATGGAATCCGGCCCCAGTTCTCAGTCCCGGCCTACCAGTGAGGCATCCACGGCTTCGCTGGTACGGCTTGAGAGCCGGCTGCCACCCAGCCTGGAGCCGGGCCGTGGCCAGGCCGTGTTCGTGGCCGGCCACTGGGATCCGGCACTGGGGGATCCGACCGCATTGCGCCTGCTCGTGGACGGTCGAACCCATCCGCCGGATGCCTGGCGAATGCCCCGACCGGATCTCGGCCACGGTGCGCGCTGTGGCTTCTGGGCAACGGTTCCGGTCCACCCGCAGCCCGGCCCGGCGGTGAGCATCGTGCTCGAGCTCGACCTGCCGGACGGACGAAAGAACTTCCCGCTGGGAGAGATCGAGGTCGAAGCGCCCCCGGCCCCGGCCGAGGCAACGGTCGGGGCCGGGGCCGAGTCCGACCGAGTGGCGATAGCGATGGCCACGCACGAGCCCGACCCGGAGCTGTTCCGGGTCCAGGTCGAGTCGATCGTCGCCCAGACCCACTCGGACTGGGTCTGCTTCATCGGCGATGACGATTCGTCGCCGGAGTCGTTCGCGATGATCGAGGCGACGGTCGGGCAGGACCCCCGGTTCGTGGTCGAGCGAGGCGGGGAGCGCCTTGGTTTCTACCGCAACTTCGAGCGGGTGCTGCAGATGGTGCCCCCGGAGTTCGAGCTGATCGCGATGAGCGACCAGGACGACCGCTGGCGCGAAGACAAGCTCGAACGGCTCCTGGGGGCGATCGGCGACTCGGTCCTGGTCCACAGCGATGCCCGGATCACCGATGGCGACGGCCGTCGGGTCGGCCCGGACCTCTGGAGCGGTCGTCGGGTCGGCGATGAAGATCTCACCGCGCTGCTCTTCGCCAACACCGTCGCCGGCGCCGCGTCGCTCTTTCGGCGTTCCTTGCTGACCACCGTGCTCCCGTTCCCGGAAGGTCCCGGCCTGCTCTTTCACGACCACTGGATCGCTCTCGCCGCACAGGCGACCGGTTCCCTCGCCTACGTCGACGAGCCGCTCTACGACTACGTCCAGCACACCAGGGCGGTGACCGGGAACCCGGATCCGGAAGGCCCGCGCCACAAGTTCACGCCGGCCGGTGCCCTGGACGCGCTAGATGGCTGGCGCAGCGCCTACTTCCGCGCCTACGTGCAGCTGAAGGTTCAGGCGATGACGCTGCTGGCCCGTTCGCCGGAAAAGATCACACCGGACCACCGTCGGGTACTCGAGCGGGCCCTGGCCGCAGACCGGTCGGCCCGGGAACCGTGGCTGGCCGCCAGGTTGCTCCGGTCGCTGCCCGGCGGCGAACGGACCCTGGGGGCCGAGAGCCTCTCGCTCAGGGGGCTACTCTGGAAACGGGCCGTTTCGCTCGGCCGGATCGTGCCGCCGCGACTCTGGCCGAAGCGCATCGGCACCGGATTGGAACCGATCCAGCTAGATCTGACATCGACCCGAAAAGCACGCCGATGGCGGGCGCTGCGCCGAGGAATCAGTGAGTAGACTGCGCGGATCGTCAAAGTGAGCAGCACAGGGAACGGCAGCAAGAGCCCAAGCGTACTTCCTGAAGATCAGACCTACGACGCGCAACGCGAACCGGACCGGTCGGACGGTCCGGCGGCCATCGAGGTCCAGGGGTTGAGCAAGGCATTCACGATTCCGGAACACCGGGTGACCCATCTCAAGGAGCGGGCTCTCACCGCTTTCAAGAGGACGGAGCACCGCACCTTCGAGGCCTTGAAGGACATCAGCTTCGACGTTCGGAAGGGCGAGTTCTTCGGCATCGTCGGCCGCAACGGTTCCGGCAAGAGCACCCTGCTCAAGATCCTCGCGAGTATCTACCGGGCCGATTCCGGCACCGTCAAGATGGCTGGCCGGGCAGCGCCGTTCATCGAGCTGGGTGTCGGGTTCAACCCCGATCTGACCGCGGTCGACAACGTGACGCTGAACGGCGTGATGATGGGGCTGTCACGCAGCGAAGCCCGCAAGCGGCTCGACTCGGTGCTCGAGTTCGCGGAGCTGGAGGAGTTCGCCGAGCTCAAGCTCAAGAACTACTCATCGGGAATGATGGTGCGTCTCGCTTTCGCGACGATGATCCAGGCCGATGCCGACGTGATGTTGATCGACGAGGTGCTGGCAGTCGGCGACGCCGCCTTTCAGCAGAAATGCATGGATGTCTTCCACAACCTGCGAGACGTCGGCAAGACGATCGTGCTGGTCACCCATGACATGACCACCGTCGAGGGATTCTGCCACCGGGCGATGCTGATCGAACGGGGCAACCTTGAGTTCATCGGCGATCCGACCGAGGTCTGCAACCGATACTTGCGCACGAACTTCGAGGATTCGCTCGGGGTCGAGGCGATCAAATCGGCCAAGGGCGTGCCGGAGTACCACACCCGCAAGGTCGACGCCTGGGTCGAGAACGGGAACGGCGAGCGGATCGAGAACGTCGAGATCGGCACCTCTATGAAGCTGAAGATGATCCTCCAGGCCCAGGACGAGCTCGTGCGGCCGACCCTGACGGTCCAGGTCCGCAACGCGAATAGCCTCGCCGTCTTCGGCATGGGGGTCAAGTCCGGTGATCCCGGCATGCCGGATCGGCTCGCGGCGGGCCAGAAGCTCGAGCTCGAGGCGGATCTCGAAAACGTGCTCGCGCCCGGCCGCTACTACGTGCGTTGCTTCGTGACCCGCGAGCACGCCGGCGACCAGCTCGGGCTGCAGCCGATCGAGATGACGTCGTTCGTGGTCTTCGGTATGAACGATGGGGGTGGCGTGGTCTCGGCTCCCGGCGAAATCTCGGTCAACGGGGTTTCGGCATGAGCACGATCGAAGCCGAGTCGGCGGAACGTCCGACCCTGATTCGCGGCCCTTCGGCGGTCGGCGGCGGCCGCCGCCGTTTCTGGGATCTCCTGGTGCTGGTCGCGATCATGGACTTCAAGAAGACCTTTTTCGACACGGCGCTGGGGTACGTCTGGTCGATCATGCGGCCGCTGATGCTCTTTGGCGTTCTGCTCTTCGTCTTCACCCAGATTTTCCGGGTCGGCGACCAGGTCGCCCACTACCCGGTGCTGCTGCTTCTCAACATCGTCGTGTTCGGTTTTTTCCAGGAGTCGACAGGAGCCGCCGTGACCTCCGTCGTCGGCCAGGAAGGGGTGGTCCGGAAGACCCAGTTCCCGCGTCTGGTCATCCCCCTGGCGGTCGTGCTCACCGGATTGTTCAACCTTGCGGTCAATCTGGTCGCGGTACTCGTCTTCATGTTCGCCTTCGGGGTGACCCCGATGTGGACCTGGCTGCTGTTCCCGGTCGCGCTGATGGCCCTGACGATATTTACGATCGCCGTCTCCCTGATCCTCTCGGTCCTCTACGTGCGTTACCGGGACGTCGGAATCATCTGGTCGGTGGTCGGCCTGATGTTGTTCTACGGGACCCCTGTCCTCTACCCGATCGAGGTCGCGCCGGAGAAGTATCACGACCTGCTCATGCTCAACCCGCTGGCCCCGATCATCGAGCAGATCCGGGTCTGGATGATCGACCCGTCGGCGCCCGGTGCCGCCGCCGCGGCCGGGGGGTACATCGACCTGCTGCCGGCGGTCGTCATCTACGTCGTCATCTGTGTGTTGTCGGTAGTGCTCTTCGCGCGGGAGGCTCCGCGTATCGCCGAGGAGCTCTGACCGGTGGTCGACCGGCAGCCCGAGGCGGAGCCGCTGGTTGCCGTCTGCATGGCGACCTATGAGCCCGACCTGGAGTTGCTGAGGGTCCAGATCGATTCGATCAGGAGCCAGGGCGATACCTCGTGGGTCTGCGTGATCAGCGACGACTGCTCTTCTCCGGATCGCTTCGCCGCGATCGAGGCCATGGTCGAGGGAGACCCGCGCTTCACGGTGTCACGCTCGGAGTCCCGCCTCGGCTTCTACCGCAACTTCGAGCGGGCGATCGAACTGGCGCCGCCGGAGGCAGAGCTGATCGCGCTGGCCGACCAGGACGATCGCTGGTATGAGGACAAGCTCGCGACGCTGCGGCGGGCGATCGCGGGGGCAGGATTGGCCTACAGCGACCAGCGGTTGACTTCCCCCGACGGCACGGTCATCGCCGGTACCTACTGGACGGTGCGCCGCAACAACTACACGAACCTCACGTCGCTGCTGGTGGCCAACACGGTGACGGGCGCGGCGATGATGTTCACCCGGGAAGTGGCCGACCTGGCCCTGCCTTTTCCCGAGGTCCCCGGTGAGCAGTACCACGACCACTGGATCGCTCTGGTGGCGATGGCGGTCGGCGACCTCGCCTATGTCGACCGGCCGCTATACGACTACCACCAGCACGGAGGCGCGGTGCTGGGCCATCAGAAAGCCAACCTTCGGGCCACCGGCGGCGGCCTCGTGCGACTCGACCCCCGCCGCTGGCGTTCGATCTTCGACGGTTGGGCTTCCGCCTACTTCGACGTCTACCTGCGACTCAAGGCATTGGCCCAGACCTTGATCGAACGGGTCGGCCCCCGCATGCCTGCCGCCAAGAAGAGGATGCTGGAGCGATTCATCGCCAGCGACCGGGCGTTGTCGGGCCCGATCTGGCTCGAACTCAGGTCGCTGCGACCGTGGGTCGGCCACAACGAAACCATGGGGGTCGAGCGGATCCTGGCGAGGGCCGTGATCTACCGTCACCTGGCCGCGGTGAAGCGACGGCTTTCCCCGGCCCTGGGCCGGAGGCGACCCACCGCGGGCGGGCTCAAGGTCGAGACGGAGGTCACCCCGCAGATGCGCCAGAAAGTCGCGCCGCTCTTTCCGGTCGTGAGCAGGGATCAGCCCCGGCGCATAAACCTGCTCATCCCCTCGATCGATCTCGAGCATTTTTTCGGCGGCTACATCGCCAAGTTCAACCTGGCCCGCCGCCTCGCCGAGCACGGAGCCCGGGTCCGGGTCGTCACCGTGGACCCGACCCTTCCCGTGCCCTCGGACTGGAAGGAGCGGATCGAGGGTTACGCCGAGCTCGAAGGGGTCTTCGACCAGATCGAGGTCGCCTTTGGCCGGGACGGCCGGGAGCCGCTGCTGATCAGTCCCGACGACCGTTTCATCGCCACGACCTGGTGGACGGCGCACATCGCCTCGCGGCTTGCCCGGTCCACCGGCCAGTCCCGCTTCCTCTACATGATCCAGGAGTACGAGCCGCTGACGGTGCCGGAAGGCGCCTGGCGCCGGTTGGCCGAAGAGTCCTACGAACTGCCGCACAACGCGTTGTTCTCGACCGGGATCCTCGAGGATTACTTTGCCCTCGAAGGAATCGGGGTTTTCGCCGAAGGCGAGATCGGGCGGGACCGGGCGCTTCACTTCGACAACGCGATCACGGCGGTGGAGACCCGAACGGCGGAGAAGATCGAGGCTTGCCCGACGCCGAAGTTGCTCTTCTACGCACGACCAGAACCTCACGCCGCCAGAAACCTCTACGAGCAGGGGATAGCGGCACTGAACCGGGCGATCGCCAAAGGGGCCTTCGCGCCACCCTGGCGGATCGTCGGCATCGGCACGCTCGGAGGGGTCCAGAAGATCGAGCTCGAGGGTGGCCGCGAGCTGGAGCTCCTGCCGCGAACCAGCCAGGGCGGCTATGCCAGCCTGCTCGCCCAGCATGACGTCGGGCTCGCGCTCATGGGCGCGCCCCACCCCAGCCTGGTCCCGATCGAGATGGCTTCGGCCGGCATGCCGGTCGTGACGACGGTCTACGGCGAGGCCAAGGATGCCGAGGCGCTGACCCGGATCTCACCCAACCTGATTCCCGTGCCGGCCGAACAGGAGGCGATCGTCTCCGGGCTGCTCGAGGCCGAGCGGCGGGCCGGAGACATCCCCGCGCGGCTGGCCGGGGCCGAACTGACCTGGCCGACTTCATGGTCCCAATCCTTCGACGAGGAGACATTGACCCGTATCGCCGACCTGATCGAGAAGGCATGACGACTGCCGGCACCGGCCAGCCGAACCCCCGGGTTCCACCCCGGGTCGCGCGGATACTCGAATCCGAGCGGCTGCCCGTGCTGCTGCTCGCCGGGGCCATGGTCGTCTCAGTCATCGTGACGCTGTACCTCGGGCGCGGCGCGACCTTCTCCGGCGATGAAGTTGCCTGGATAGTCGACTCCCCCGACCTCGGTGGTCACATCCTCGACCCGCACGGTGGCCACTTGCTGCTGGTCACGCGACTCATCTACCGCGCAATGCTGGCGGTGTTCGGGCTGGACTACTTCTGGTACAGGCTGCTCACGGTGCTCTGTGTGGCCGGGACCGTCGGCCTCCTCTTCGCCTACCTGAAGCGACGGGTCAAACCGATGGTCGCCCTGGCTCCCTGCCTGGTG
>MKST01000005.1:0-9386 GCA_001897355.1 Solirubrobacterales bacterium 67-14
GACGACCAGGGCGGCGGCCGCGGCGGCATCCTCGACGTGGATGAAGGACGCGATCCCGGTGCCCTTCCCGACCACCGGCAGCCGCCGCTTCAGCACCTGCTCGCCGATGTAGCCGTCCCGCGAGTACCAGGTGCCCGGCCCGTAGAAGAGGCCGTAGCGCAGGACTATCGCTTCGAAACGGTCGTCGGTCAGCGCCTTCTGCTCATGACCGAGCATGGCGGCGTGCGTGCCGCTGGTGTCGGTCTGGTCCGCTTCGGTCTTGACCGACGGGCCGGTCAACTCGTAGAGGAAAGAGATGCTCTGGGTGACCAGGCGGCTCGCCCCGGCGGCAGCGGTCGCTTCGATCACGTTGTCGCCGCCCTCGGAGCGGATCCGGTTGTTGGCTTCGTAGAAGCCTTCCTTGCCCGGCTCGAACTTCGGCGGCAGGCTGGTCAGCTGGTTGATCACTACTTCCGGCCCGGCCGCGGCGACCGCCTCGGTGAAACCGGGGAGGTCGAAGACGTCGCAGGTCGCGACGGAGCCACCGGCCTCGCGGATCCGGGCTGCTCCGGCACCGCCCCGGGTCGAGCCGGTCACCTCGTGGCCGGCGTCCACCAACCGTTTGATCAGCCTCGGACCGACCGCGCCACTTGCACCTGCGACGAAGACCTTCATCGCTTCAGCCTACCGTTGGAGGGTCTGGGCCCACGGCCACTGAACGCCGAGCGCGCGGCGCCGGTACCCTTCCCGCGATGCCCTTCTTCATTTGCCCCAACTGCGGGAACCGGGAGACCAGCGGGGACCGGACTGCCGGTTTCAGCCCGCGTCCCAAGGGCTGTTCGAAATGCGGCTTCGGGTTCGTGTTCGAACTGCTCGACGACTACTACCCGGCACCGAACGCGGCCTTCTTCGTCTGTGACCAGGATGGTCGGGTGATCGACGCCGGTCGCGGCAGCTTCGAACTCACCGGGCTGACCGACGAGGACGTGATCGGCCGACCGGTTCGTGACGTGCTCGGGCTCGAATGGGTCGACGCCGGCGACGGCGGACCGACCGCCGACACCAACGGCGACGGTGAAACCGATCCGATCGAGACTTCGCTCGAGTGGGGGGTGCGTTCGCTCGGCAAACGCGTCGAAGTCCGATCAGAAAAGGAATCGGCGGCCCAGGCGATCGCCGATGTCTTCCCCGCCTACGACGACGACGGGGGTCTGATGATCGTTTTGACCCCAGAAGGGTAAGCTTCCGCTTCGAATGGGAGGCAGGCGCCGCAACATATTCGTGCTGCTGTTCGTGCTCGGGCTGGTGATCGTTTCGGCGATCGTCTGCCTGAAGAAGCCGACTCAGCTGGGGCTCGACCTCCAGGGAGGCATCGAGCTGACTCTGCAAGGCCGTCCGACCCCGCAGGTCAAGGAAGTGACCTCCGAGGCGATGGACCGCTCGGTCGACATCATCCGTTCGGGCTGCGACAAGCTCGGCGTTTCCGAGATCGAGGTCTCCCGGCTCGGCAACGACCAGATCTCGGTCGGCATCCCCGGCGCCACCAACGTCGGCACCGCCACCGAATGTGCGACCAAACCCGCCCGCCTCTATTTCTACGACTGGGAGAACAACCTGATCGGCCCGGCTCGCGACCTCAGCCTGGTCGGTACCGGCGCGGATCAGGAGCAGGTCCTCAAAGAGGTTCGCCAGAAGTGGATCAAGGCCGGACGCCCGCCGACCGAGGGTTCGAACCGCACCTGGATCAACCTCGGAGCCGAACCGACCATGTGGGACGCGGTCGACCTCGCCTCGAAACAGCCGCGCAACGACGATTGCGAAGACTGCACCTCGGGCGACAAGTACTACCTCTTCGACGAGAAGACGCATGACCTGATTTCCGGCCCGGTCACCGCCAAGCAGGACCTCTATTTCAACGATCAGGGCCGGCCGATCCCGCACAAGGGCATCGTCAAGAAGGTTCCGCAGGGGACCATCGTGGTCGACGAGCTGCCGACCGATTCCGACGGTCGCACGATCGACGACGAGTCGCAGGCCGGCTACTTCGTCATCAAGGACGACTCGGCGCTTTCCGGTTCCGAGATCAAGAAGCCGCAGCAGAGCCTGGACCAGTTCAACCAGCCCAACGTGACCTTCGAGTTCACGGGAGAGGGGCGGAAGGCATTCCAGGACATCACCCGCCGGATTGCCCAGGAAGGGCAGGCCCGGGCGATCGGCGGGGTCTCGAACTCCGATCAGGCCTCGGCCCTCTCCGGCCACTTCGCGATCGTCCTCGATGGCCAGGTCGTTTCCCGGCCGATCATCAACTTCGTCGACAACCCGGACGGGATCGATGGCCGTGATGGAGCCCAGATCTCCGGTGGCTTCACGATCGACCAGGCCCAGAACCTGGCCGAGTTCCTGCAGCGTGGCGCCCTGCCGATCGACCTGAAACTGACCTCTCAGAGCCAGGTCTCTGCCACCCTGGGCCAGGAAGCGCTCGACCAGGGCGTGCTGGCGCTGCTGGTCGGCCTCGCCTGCGTGATCATCTTCCTGATCACCTTCTACCGCTTCCTCGGCGGGGTCGCCTCGCTCGCCCTGCTGGTCTATGCGGTGCTGTTCCTGGCCCTGATCAAGGTGATTCCGATCACCTTGACGCTGCCGGGCATCGCCGGCCTGGTGTTAACCATCGGCGTAGCCGCCGACTCGAACATCGTCATCTTCGAACGCGTCAAGGAAGAGATGCGTGGAGGGAAATCCGTGGGATCGGCGATCTCACTCGGCTACCGGCGCGGGATCAGCACGATCATCGACGCCAACGTCGTCACCCTGCTTACGGCCTTCATCCTCTTCGTGCTCGCCACCTCGGGCATCAAGGGCTTCGCCTTCACCCTCGGTGTCGGCACCCTGGTCTCGCTGCTGACCGCGGTCGTCTTCACCCAGGCCCTGCTGGGGACGATGTCGAATACGAAGCTGCTCAAGTCCGGTAAGGGCTTCTCGGGGATCGAGGGCAAGGAGCGCTGGCACTTCGACTTCATGGGCAAGGCGCCCAAGTTCTTCGCGATCTCCGGTGTGATCCTGCTGATCGGTGCCGGTGCGCTGACCACCAAGGGGCTGAACTTCGGCATTGACTTCGAGTCCGGGACCCGGATCGAGGTGAGCCTGCAGAAGGAGGCCACGACCGAGCAAGTCCGTGACGCGATCAGTCCGCTCGGACTCGGTGACGCCGACATCCAGACGATCACCGACAACCCGGCTCTGGGCGACAACGCCTTCCAGATCGAAAGCGAGACCCTCGACCCATCCGAGGTGTCGAAGGTCGATGACACCCTGGACAAGGATTTCGGGGTCAGCGCCGACGGGTTCAACAGCACCTCGGTCGGGCCGACCTTCGGCGCATCGGTCGCCCGCAGCGCCGGCCTCGCGATCTTCTTCTCGATGATCCTGATCATGGGATACATCGCGATCCGGTTCGGTGGCAAGTACACGGTGCCGGTCCTGATCGCGATCCTGCACGACTTCCTGATCGCACTTGGCATCTACGCATTGCTCGGGTTCGAGGTGTCCAGCGCCACCGTCGCGGCCTTCCTGACCATCCTCGGCTACTCGCAGTACGACACGATCATCGTGTTCGACCGAATACGAGAGAACGAACCCAAGATGCCGCGGGCTACGTACTCGCAGATCGTCAACAAGTCGATGAGCGAGGTCATGACCCGCTCGCTGGTGACCAGCTTCTCGACCCTGATCGGCGTCGTCTGCCTGCTGATCTTCGGTGGCGAAGTGCTCCAGTCCTTCGCGATCGCGATCCTCGTAGGCGTCTTCTCGGGCACCTACTCGTCGATCTTCATCGCTTCGCCGGTTCTGGCGCTCTGGAAGGAGCACGAGCCGACCTTCAAGCGTCGCCGCCGCCAGCAGATCGAAAGCCAGGGCCATGTGCCGGCCTTCGCCTCCGACCTCGAAGTCGCCCGCAAGGATGACGCCGAGGGAGAGGGCAAGGCCGCGGTGCCCGCCGGGTTCGCGCCGGCCGAAGGCGAGGAGAACCTCTCGCCCCGCGAGCGCCGCCGTCGCAAGCGTGAAGCCGCGAAATCCGACCCCGTGACCGGAGAGGACGCCTGATGTCGATCGTTATCTGGTTCACCGTCGCGCTCGCCCTCTGGCATTTCACGATCTTCGTGCCCGACCGTTTCTGGCAGGGCATCATCGGCGCCCTGATCGGCTGTGTGGTCGGCGGCCTGATCTCCGGTGCCCTGGTCGAACTGGTCATCCTCGGCAACGACCTCGCCGACACGGACCTGCTGACCTTCTTCACGGCGGTCCCCGGAACCCTGGTCGGCGCCTGGGTCGTTTACCGGATCGGTGTCTCGCAGGGCACCGAGCCAATCGAAGAGGCTTAGAGAAGATTCGTTTCCGGGCCCAGCCCTACCCGGTCGACAGCGCGCTCGAACTGGCGCGGGCGACCGGGGTGAGCCGTCCTGTCGCGAGTGTCCTGGTTCGGCGCGGGATCTCGAACCCGGCTTCGGCCGAGGAGTTCTTCGCGGCCGCGGAAAGCCACGATCCCTTCGAGTTCGAAGGGATGTCCGACGCGGTCGAGGCGGTGCGCGCGACGGTGGAGGCTGGTCGCAAGGTCACGATCTATGGGGATTTCGACTGCGACGGGGTCTGCGCGACCTCGATCCTGGTCGCCGCGATCAGGGATCTCGGTGGCGACTGCGACTGGTTCATCCCCGACCGGATCAGCGACGGTTACGGGCTGAACGCCGACGCGATCCGCCAGATCGCGGAACGCGGAACCTCGTTGGTCATCACCGTCGATTGCGGCGTCACGGCGGTGGAGGAGGTCGCCCTGGCCCGTGAGCTCGGGATGGAGATAGTGGTCACCGACCACCATCAGGCCGGGCCGGAGCTGCCCGACTGCACGATCCTCCATCCGCTGGTCAGCGGTTACCCGTTCGCCTCTCTCTGCGGAGCCGCGGTCGCCGCCAAACTGGCCTCGGCGCTTCGTCGGGACACCCCGCAGGCGGCTGAGCGAGACGAGGCCGACCTCGACCTGGTCGCGCTGGCGACGGTGGCCGACGTCATGCCCCTGACCGGCGAGAACCGCCATCTGGTCCGAGAGGGCGTAAAGGTGGCCCGAAGGGCTCGTCGCGTCGGCCTGGCCGCACTGATGGAGGGTGCCCGGGTGGAGCCCTCGCGGCTCACCTCCGAGGACTTCGGTTTTCGCCTGGGACCGCGGATCAACGCGGCGGGGCGCCTCTACCGGGCCGACGCCGGAGTCGAGCTCTTCCTCGCCGACTCGCGGGAGCGGGCCGGCGAGATCGCGACCGAGCTGGGTGGAGTCAATGCCGAACGCCGCCGGGTCGGGCAGGCTGTCGAGACGGAGGCGAAGGCCGAGCTGAAACGGCTCGGCGAGCCCGGCCCGGCGGTGGTCGTCGCAGGCGAGGGCTGGCATCCGGGCGTGGTGGGGATCGTCGCCTCGACCTTGGTCAAGGCGACCGGACGGCCGTCGGTCGTGATCTCGATCGAGGGAGAAACCGGGCGCGGCTCGGCCCGCTCGGTTCCCGGTCTCGACCTCCACGCCGCCCTGGGCGAAACGGCGGAGTTGCTCGAAACCTTCGGCGGCCACGCCGCCGCCGCCGGACTGAGCATCCGGGTCGAGAAGATCGACGAGTTCCGGGAGGCACTGGGCCGGGCGGTCGCGGACAGGATCGGCACCGAGCCGGTCGAGCCGACGGTGGAGTTCGACGCGGTCGCGGGCGGTGCGGACCTCGGCCTCGACCTGGCCGAGGAGCTGGAGCAGCTCCAGCCTTTCGGCAACGCCAATCCGGCGGTGAAGCTGCTGGTGCCGGCCGCCAGGATCGAGAACCTGCGAGAGATGGGGGAGGGCAAGCACTGCCGCTTCTCGATCTGCTCGGGATCCCACCGCGCCAACGGGGTCTGCTTCGGTCGCAGCTCGCTGGGGCTGGCCGAGGGGGAACGGGGGGACCTGGTCGCCGAACTGGCCGTGAACCACTGGAACGGCTCGATCGAACCGCAACTGCGGGTCGTCCATGTCCAACCGGTTGTCGATGCGGGGCCACTGGAGGAATGCGGGCCGGGCGAGTGGTGGGATCGGTTCGAGATCGCGATGGCGCGCGGCCTCGACGCATCTGCCGGGGGCGAGGCGGCGGAGCTCGAGCTGGCGGCCGGTCCGGACGGATTGCCAGGGGTGGCGGTCGCCGAACTGATCAGCTCCGGCGAACGCCTCGTCATCCTCGGGGCCGACGCTCGGCAGCGCTGGAAGGGACTGGGTGGCGCCGCCCTCGCGCGGTTCATCCCGGATTCCGAATCCGGGCCGGCGGCCGAAAGCGCGGTGGCGGGAGTCTGGGCCGGCAGCCCGCGATCGGTGTTCGAAGCAGTCGTCGATGTCCAGGTGCTGTTGACCGACTACGCTACCCTGGCCGGCCCGCAACCACCGGCGATCGGAGACTTTGACCGGGTCGCTCTGCTCGACCCGCCCTTCATGGCCTCTGCCTTGAGCGGGTTGCGAGCCGCCGGACTGCCGGCCCACCTGCTGGCCGGTCCCGACGAGTTCGAGTTCGCGGCCCGGGTTGCCGGGCACCGGCTCGACCTCACGGCCCAGCTGCGAGACCTGTTCCGGGCCCTCAAGGAAGTCGGGGCGGGCGACGGCGGCGAGTTGTCCGGAGAGCCGCTTCGCGATGCGCTCGGCGCCGACGGGAAGACCACTCGCTCGCCCGAGGAGGCGGCCGTTCTGCTGCGGGTCCTGGTCGAGACAGGCCTCGCCCGGAGCGAGGGGGCGGGTAGTGCCCGGTGGGCTAGGGTCGTATCCTCGAAGAAGACCGATCTTGCGGACTCGGTCGTTTTCGCCCATCATTTCGAGCTTCATCAGGAGCACCAGCGATTTCTCAGCCACTTCGACAAGCAGACGCAGAAGCCGTGATTTCCGGGTCGACACCGCCGGCCGGTGGTGCTGCGATCGACGTCGACGCGAACGGCGCCCCTCCGGTCGCGGCCTTGCCGGACACATCCGGCCTGACCGCTCGCGAACGATCGCTGCTCGATGACCTGATGGCGGTGATCCAGCAGTTCGAGGCCGACCTTGCCACGCACGGTTCCGCGGTCGACTCGGCGGCGATCGACCGTGATCAGGTCACCCAGGCCTTCATCTTCGCCTGTCACCACCACGCGGACCAGAAGCGGCAGTCGGGCGACGAGTTCATCACCCACCCGGTCGGGGTCGCCCGGATCTGCGTCGGCATGGCGCTCGACACCGAGACCCTCTGCGCGGCCCTGTTGCACGACACGGTCGAGGACACCTCGGCCAGTCTCGAAGAGATCGAGGAGGAGTTCAGCCCGACCGTGGCCCGGCTGGTCGACGGCGTCACCAAGCTGACCGAGATCACTTTCGAGAGCCGCGACGAACGGCAGGCCGAGAACTACCGCAAGATGATGGTCGCGATGGCCACCGACGTGCGGGTCATCCTGATCAAGCTGGCCGACCGGCTCCACAACATGCGGACCCTCAGCTCGCTGCCGAAGCAGAAGCAGATCCTGAAATCCCGCGAGACCCTGGAGATCTACGCGCCGCTGGCCCACCGGCTCGGCATCCACGCGATCAAGTGGGAGTTGGAAGACCTCGCCTTCGCCACGCTCCACCCGCGCAAGTACTCCGAGATCAAGCACCTGGTCGCCCAGCAGCGAACCGAGCGCGAGACCTTCGTGCAGGAAGCGGGCGACTACCTGGCCGAAGAGCTGGAGAAGGTCGGCATAGAGGCCGAGATCGCCGGCCGGGCCAAGCACTTCTTCTCGATCTACACCAAGATGACCAAGAAGGGCCGTGAGTTCAACGAGATCTTCGACCTGACCGCGATGCGGGTGATCGTCGGCTCGGTCAAGGACTGCTACGGCGCGATCGGGGTCATCCACTCGCTCTGGAAGCCGCTGCCGGGGCGTTTCAAGGATTACGTCGCGATGCCGAAGGCCAACATGTACCAGGCGCTCCACACCACGGTGATCGGCCTCGAAGGCAAGCCGCTGGAGATCCAGATCCGGACCGCCGAGATGCACCGCCTGGCCGAGTACGGCATCGCCGCCCACGTCGCCTACAAGGAAGGCGGCAGCGGGGCCGATACCTCGAAGGAGAAGATGACCTGGCTCAGGCAGCTGGTCGAATCGGAATCCGAACAGGATCCGACCGAGTTCCTGCAGTCGCTGAAGGAAGACCTGTTCGAGGACGAGGTCTTCGTCTTCACTCCGAAGGGTGAGGTGATGAACCTTTCGGCCGGCTCGACCCCGGTCGACTTCGCCTACTCGATCCACACCGACGTCGGTCACCGCTGCGTCGGGGCGAAGGTGAACGGCAAGATCGTGCCGCTCCACTACCAACTCAAATCCGGTGACATCGTCGAGGTACTGACCGCGAACAAGGACCGCGGACCCTCCCGCGACTGGCTCAAGCTGGTCGGTACCTCCCGGGCCCGCAACAAGATCCGGGCCTGGTTCCGCGAGGAACGCCGCGAAGACGCCGAACGCGACGGCCGCGAATCATTGGCCCAGGCGCTGCGCAAACGCGACCTGCCGCCCCAGAAGTTCTCCGGCTCACCGATGCTCGCCGACGTGATGCGGGAGATGGGCTTCCGCAAGGCGGAGGATTTCTACATCGCGATCGGCCAGGGCAAGATCTCGGCCAAGACCACGGCCAACAAACTGATCCAGCGCCTGCGCCAAGGCGAGATCATCGAACCCGAGCCGGTCGAGAACATCGAGTCGGGCACCCCGAAGCGGAGCCGCGCGATCCGCGAGGCATCCGAGTTCGGGATCAAGGTCGAAGGGGTGGACAACGTCGCCCTGCGCCTCGCCAAGTGCTGCCGGCCCGTGCCCGGCGACGAGATCGTCGGCTATGTCTCGCTCGGTCGCGGCATCACCATCCACCAAGCCGCCTGCCAGAACGTCGCCGACCTCCAGAAGAACGCGGACCGCATGGTCGAAGTTGCCTGGGAAGGCGAGAACGAGGCCACCTTCAGGGTCGAGGTCCAGATCGACGCCTACGACCGGACCCGGCTGCTCGAGGATCTCTCCAAGACCTTCTCCGAGGTCGGCGTCAACATCATCTCGGCTTCGTTGGCCACCAACGCGCCGATGGTCAGGAACCGCTTCGTGATCGAAGTGGGGGACACCGGCCAGCTCAAGCAGTGCATCAACCGTCTCCGTCACGTCGAGTCCGTGTTCGACGCCCATCGGGTGAGCACCACCGACTGAGCGGATTCGGCTGGTCGCGCCGGAACCGCCTGATAGTTTCAGGCGCGTGAGGAGAAGCGCGCGGTGGGCATGACAATCGCCTTTTTCCCGGAGGGCGCGTACGGCCCGACCAACAACTGCGTCGGGATCGGCAACGTGCTCCGTGCCCGTGGCCACCGGGTCGTCTTCAT
>MKST01000005.1:9413-10379 GCA_001897355.1 Solirubrobacterales bacterium 67-14
GAAGAGGCGCCGGGCCAGTTCTGGAAGGACTTCGTGGCCGAGAACGCGCCGGTCTTCCAGACCCCGACCATCGAGCAGTTGACCGGCTTCATCGAACCGACCTTCCGGGCCCTCTACGAGGGTGCCCGCTACGTCGACGACCGGCTGGCCGAGATCATCGAGGAGATCGATGCCGACGCGGTGGTCGAGGACAACGTGGTCGCTTTCCCGGCCCTGCCGGCCAGCGGCCGGCCATGGGTGCGGATCGTCTCCTGCAACCCGGCCGAGATGTTCGATCCGGCAGTGCCGCCGGTCTTCTCCGGCCTGCCGCAGGCGGACAGCTCGGATTGGCCGGCCTTCTGGACCGAGTACGACCGGGTCCTCGGTCCGCTCCACGACGAGTTCAGCCAGTTCTGTCAGCGGCGGGGCGCGCCGCCGTTGCCGGACCGGGCCTTCATCCACGAATCGCCCCATCTCAACTTCTATGCCTACCCGGAAGAGGTCGACTACGGACGTTCTGCGGCGCTCGGGCCGCTCTGGCGCAACCTCGATTCGACCATCCGCTCCAGCGACGAGGAATGGGCTGCCCCCGACCAGATCAGCGATGGCGACGGTTCGCTCATCTATCTCAGCCTGGGCTCGCTCGGCTCGGCCGACGTCGGCCTGATGCAGCGACTGATCGACACGCTCGATTCGTCCCCGCATCGGGCGGTCGTCTCGATGGGCCCGCTCCACGATCAGCTGAAGCTGGGTGAGCGGATGGCCGGGGCCGAGTTCCTGCCCCAGACTTCGCTGCTGCCCCACGTCGATCTGGTCATCACCCACGGCGGCAACAACACGGTCGTCGAGTCCCTCCACAACGGCAAGCCGATGATCGTCCTACCGCTTTTCTGGGACCAGCACGACAACGCCCGGAGAATCGAAGAGACCGGCTTCGGCCGCCGGCTGGACACCTACGGCCACGAACCAGGAGAGTTGCTCGACGCA
>MKST01000005.1:10390-100888 GCA_001897355.1 Solirubrobacterales bacterium 67-14
GCTGGGAGACCAGGCCCTGGGCGACAGCCTGGCCGCCATATCGACCCGCCTCCAGACCCGAAACGGGGTAGAGGAAGCCGCCACCCTCATCGAAGCCGCCGCCAACTCCCGACCCTGAGCCCAGGCCGTCAAGGGCCGCTTGGTTCGATTTGCAAGCGCTATGGCCTAGTAAGTCGAACCAAGCGCCATTCTGATCTGGTTGACGACCCATTCTGGACGTTCGACCACGTCGTTCCAGGTGAAGCGGAGGACGCGAAAGCCGAGGCTCCTCAGGCAGCGGGTCTTCTCGGAATCGGCGACCAGCGCTTCGGCGTCGCTGTGGAACTTTCTTCCGTCCAGCTCGACCACGAGCCTCGCCTCCAGCCAGACGGCGTCAACCTCGTAGGGACCGATCCGATAGTTGGTAAGAGGCGGCGGGAGACTCCCCTCGGCGCAGACCAGCTTGAACTCGCCTTCGAGAATCGAACGGATACGGCCGGTTGTTGGATCCCAGCTGCCGATGAGAGCCGCCAGCTTCCTTCGGTTCTTGAACCTGAGGCTCCGGCGGGCCATCCGGTTCAGGCAAGGGGCCGTGAGGAGGCCGTTGCGTCCTGCTTCGATGAAATATCGGCGAAGCCGACGATCGCTCACCCTTGTGCAGAGGTCGATCAAGGTCCGAGCCGGGTCCATGGTCGGGAGCGGGCCCTTCGGGGCGAAGTCATCCGGTTCCAGCGAGCCACGGCGGAGGATGAACTTCGACTCGTCGTGGGGAGCGATCCCCCGGACCGACCTTTGGACACCGCGCGGCCTGACCACTTCGATTCCCGTCCTCGATTGCCCCATTCCCCAAGCCTGGGCGGCGGACTCACCTGCGAGGATCGACCCGTCACCGGCGTAGAGGACACCGGCCATCCAGAACGACTCGTCGCGGTCGGCCGGCCTGCCGAGTGAATAGACACCGGGCAGGAACTTGAACACATAACCGGACCTGAGCCAGTGCGCGACGACGTCGTTGGACACGCCCCGGCCGATCAACTGCCTCCGGGCGATCACTCCCTCCTGCGAGGCGGCCAGCGAGTAAGCGATCCGTCTTGCTTCGACACCATTCGCCATCCGCCGATGATGGCCGGGATTCGCTCACACGTGGCTCTATAAGTGCAACAAATCTGTGACAGAGAGCCGTCCCGGCGAGGAAGGCCCGGCGCTTGGTTCGACTTGCAAGCGCTATGGCCTAGTAACTCGAACCAAGCGGCCCTTGGGGGCGTGGCCGGTCGGCTAGAGGCGGTTGGTTACTGATTCGACCTTTGATTCCAGGGTCTGGGTCTTGTCGGTTCTCTGGTCGATCTTTAGGACGGTGTAGACGCGGGGGATGCCGGACTCGAAGGGGAGGGCGTGGATCTCGGCGGCGAGGGCGAAGATGTCCGCCGGGTCGCCTTCGAGGGCGGTGCCCATCGCGTGCATCTCGAACCGCACCTTCTCCTGGCCGTTCAGGTGCCGGGCGATCTCGGCCAACAGGTCCGAGACCGAGGCTCCTTCGCGACCGATCGGCAGGACGGTGATGTCAGCAGTAGCCATACACCGATGGTAGCCATCGGGAGACTTGGGCTAGGCGACGATGGTGAGCGCCCCGGGGGCGGCTTCGAGCTTGATCTCCTCGAAGGTGCCGATGTAGTCGCCGTCGACCTGGACCGGGAAGGGGCGCGGCTGGCCGGACTGGTCCTTCGAGCCGGAGCGGACCCGGGCCTCGGCGAACTCCTCGAAAGCCTCGACCTGTCCGTGCCTGGACGCCTTCATCTTCTCGGTCAAGAGGCGCGGTACGACCATGCCCATGTCCAGCAGGTTGGCCCGTCTGAGCAGGATCATGCCCAGCGAACCGTCGTCGATCGCGACGTTCTCGCAGACGTGGACCGGCTGTTTGCTGAAGTAGGTGAAGGGGTCGGAGTTCTGGACCAGGACCGTGACCCCGCTGTGGACCTCGCCGTCGATCTCGAGGTCGAGCTGGACCGGGTTGCGCATGTAGCTCTTGAAATAGCCCTTGGTCGCGACCCAGGAGTAGAACCAGGGGCCGGCCCGGCGCTTCCACTTCGGGTTGGCATCGACCTTCTCGACCACGGTCGCGTCGATTCCGGCGCCGCAGGCGAAGACGAAGTAGCGGTCGTTGATCTTGCCGAGGTCGATCTTGCGGGGCTGGAAGTCATCGGCCAGCGAAAGCAGGTGCTCGGTCGCATCGACCACGTCGTTGGGGATCCCCAGGGAACGGCAGACCACGTTGGTGTTGCCGCCAGGGAGGAAGGTCACCGGGATATCGGTGCCGGCCAGACCGTTCGCGACCTCGTTGACGGTGCCGTCGCCACCGAAAGCGACCACGATGTCGTAGCCGCCGTCCCGGGCGTCGCGCCCGATCTCGGTTGCGTGGTCCTGGCTCTCGGTTGCCTCGACCTCGACTTCGTACCGGCCCTGAAGGGCATAGACGACCAGGTTCTTCAGGCGATCCGAGACCGTGCTCGCGTAAGGGTTGACGATGATCAGCATGCGCCGCTTGCCGTTCATCTTCGGTACCGCCGGCTCGGTGTTCATCGGGCCGCCCGCAGGTTCACGAGACGACCTCGAAAGTGGAGCGGTCTTCTCCTTCGACCTCGACCACGCGGCCGTCGGCGACCAGGATGTCGAGGTGGCCGATCACTTCGGAAAGCGTGAGATACGCCTGGGTCAGGGCGATGTCACCCCAGATCGCGTTGGCGACCGCGTGCGCCGAGTCGTGGCCCTCGGCGACCAGCTTGAAGATCTTCTCGGTCCGGCGGTCCTGCCCGGCCAGTCGCTTCTCGATCAGGTCGGCGTGGTCAGTGATCGCCAACCCATGTCCGGAAAGCATGATCTCGACCGGCATCGCCGCGGTCGCCTTCAGCGACTCGCGGTAGTTGATCAGCGACTTGGTACGTCCGGAGGACCCGTCCAGCCGCTTCGAGATCAGCGGGTTGGAGGAGATGTGGGAGAGCAGGTGGTCGCCGCCGAACATCAGCTTGCGGTCCTCGTCCCAGAAGACGGTGTCGGAAGGGCTGTGGCCCGGTCGGTGGAAGGTCTGGTACTCGCGGGATCCCATCGTGATCGATTCGCCGGCCCGGAAGGGATGAGTGACGGTGACCGGAGCACCGAGGTCGCGGAAGCTGGCGGTCACCTCTTTGAGCATGTTGGCGATGTCCATCGGCACCCCGTAACGGACCATCAAATCGACCGCCATCTGGTCCTCCTGCTCGGATCCCCAGTTGAACTCGGCCAGCCGCGGCACCACCAGGTCGATCGCCGCGACGCCGGCCCCGGAGCGGCCGACCACGGTGCTGATCTGGCCGATGTGGTCGATGTGCTGGTGGGTGGCGACCACCAGCTCGATGTCCTCGACCTCGTAACCGGCGGCCTTGACGCCTTCTTCCAGGCCCTGCATCGACTTCTCCGAACGCGGCCCGGCGTCGATCAGGGTCAGCGGGTCGCCCTCGACCAGGTAGCAGTTGACCCGGCCCACCGCGAAAGGCGTGGGCACCGGAATGGTGTGGATGCCCCATTCACGCGCCTGGGCGAGTGCCGCCTCCGACTCGGGCGTCGGATCCGGCTCAGCCACGGATCACCGCCAGCACCGCGTCGCGCTTTTCCTCCATGTCCGCGCGGGAAACCAGCGATTCTAGATTGAGGCGCAGCAACGGCTCGGTGTTCGAGGGGCGCACGTTGAAATGCCAGTCTTCGTAGTCGATCGAGACGCCGTCGAGATGGGTTACCTCCGCTTCGGGATGCATCGCCTCGATCTCGTCCATCTTCGCCTGCGGGTCGTCGACCTCGGAGTTGATTTCACCGGAGATGAAGTACTTGGAATGGAATTCCTCCATCAGTTCGGAAAGCGAGCGACCGTCGGTCGAGATCAGCTCCAGCAACCGCAGGGCGGGGAGGGAACCCGAATCGGCGCAGTAGAAGTCCCGGAAGTAGTAGTGGCCGGAGACCTCGCCGCCGAAAACCGCGTTCTCCTCTCGCATGCGCCGCTTGAAGAAGGCGTGGCCGACTCGCGAGAGGTCGGTCCGGCCGCCGGCTGCGGCGACCACGTCGGGGACCGCCCGGCTCGAGCGGGGGTCGTAGAGGATGGTGCCGCCGGGCTCGGTCTGAAGCGCCGAGCGGGCCAGCAGGGCGCAGATGAAGTCGCCGTCGCAGAAGCGGCCGTCGCTGTCGATGAAGAAGCAGCGGTCCGAGTCACCGTCCCAGGCGATGCCGAGGTCGGCACCCTCGTCCTTGACCGTCTTGATGATCAGCTGGCGGTTCTCCTCCAGCAGCGGGTTCGGCTCGTGGTCGGGGAACTCACCGTTCGGCTCGAAGTAGAGCTCGACCAGGTCCATGCCGAGCTTCTTCAGGACCGGCCCGACCATCGGCCCGGCCATGCCGTTGCCGCCATCGACCACGATCCGCATCGGCTTGACCTTGGCCGGGTCGACGAAGCCGAGGGCGGCCTGGTGGTACTCGTCCCAGAGGTCGATCTCCTCGTTGCTGCCGCCGCCCGGCGCGGCGCCCATCCCGGCCTCGACCAGGCCGCGGATGTCACCGATCCCGGCATCGCCGGACAGGGCCAGGGCACCCGTCTGGACCAGCTTCACTCCGGTGTAGGCCTTGGGGTTGTGGGAGGCGGTGCACATCGCGCCGCCGTCGAGGTCGCGGCTGCCGACCAGGTAGTAGAGCATCTCGGTCGCGACCTGGCCCGCATCGATCACATGCGCCCCCTCACTGACCATGCCGTCGCGGTAGGCGGCGGCCATGGTCGGGGCCGAGAGCCGCATGTCGCGGCCGAGGCCGATCCTCAGCTCATGCGGGTCTTTCCGCACCAGGTCGGCGAGGGTGAGGACGAAGGCGCGGCCGATCTGCTCCGCGGTGCTCTCGTCCATTTCCTCGCCGTAGATGCCGCGGATGTCATATGCCTTGAAGATCGAGATGGTGGTGCCTTTCCTGCCGGGTTGACTGGGTTATGACGCCGGGCTCTCCCTAACCCGGTTTGTCGGCCTCATCGCCAAATGCTTCCCGCAGTACGCGGTAGCTGTCCTCAAGAGACTGGGGCATGACCCGGTGGTTCGCGATCACCGGCATGAAGTTCGTGTCGCCGCCCCAGCGCGGGACGACATGCATGTGGATGTGATGCTCGACGCCGGCACCGGCGGAGCGACCCTGGTTGAAGCCGACGTTGAATCCCTGCGGCCGGTAGACGTCCTCGAGCCGGTTCATCGCGACCTTCGCCAGGGCTAGCATCTCGGTCGTGGTCTCCGCGGGGATTTCCTGGATCCGGCCGACGTGCTCATAAGGCGCGACCATCAAATGCCCGTTCGTGTACGGGTAGAGGTTGAGGATCACGAAGGAATGCTCGCCGCGATGGACGACCAGGGCGGTCTCGTCGTCGCCGAGGGCCGGTTTCGCGCAGAAGACGCACTGGTCTTCGTTGTCCTTGTCGGCGTCCTTCACATATTTGAGGCGCCAGGGTGCCCAGATCCGATTCTCTGCCATCGACGACTCATCCTATTGATGCCCTACAGCCAGTGGCGCTTGCGGAAGTAGGCGACCATGCCGACCAGGATCGCGACCATGATCCCGACCACGATGAAGAAGTGGACGTCGGTGCCGGTGGCCGGGTCGCCGCCGCCGGGGAGGCCCACGTTCATGCCGAAAACCGAGGCGATCAGGGTCAGCGGCAGGACGATCACCGAGATCGAGGTCAGCACCCGCAGGATGTCGTTCACCTTGTGGCTGAGGATCGATTCGTTGGTCTCCTCAAGCGCGACCACGACCTCCTTGTAGTTCTCGAGCATGTCCCAGATCCGCTCGTGGGCGTCGACGATGTCGTCGAAGTAGATCTCCAGATCGAGGTCGCTGGCCAGGTAGCGGGACTTCACGTTCTCGAGGTCCCTCAGCACCGGCCGCTGCGGGCGGATCACCTTGCGGAAGTTGATGATCTCCTGCTTCGCGTTCGAGAGGTCCCGGACCACGTCCTCCGAGTTGCCCTCGAAGATCTCCTCTTCCAGGGCATCGAGCTTGTTGCCGATCTTGCGCAGCATCGGGAAGCAGTAGTCGAAGCTGTCGTCGACCAGCCGGTACATCAAGTAGCCGGAGCCGCGGGCGAAGAGCTTGTGGCGCAGCGTGTCATCGGCTCGGCAACGCTCGAAGAGGTACTCGACCGGGGGAATCGACCGGTTGGGCAGGGTGACCATGAAGTCCGGTCCGACGAAGATGTCGATCTCCCCGGCGACCAGCCTTTTCGCCTTGCGGTCGAAGACCGGCACGTGGACGACCAGGAACAGGTAGTCCGGGTACTCGTCGATCTTCGGTCGCTGGTTGTGCGAGAGCACGTCCTCGATGTCGAGGGCATGGAAATCGAAGTTCTCTTCCAGCCAGGCGCGCTCCTCGCCGCCGGGGCTTTCGATGTTGATCCAGCGCAGACCGCCCGAAGAGATCTCCTCGACCTGGGGTGCGGAGACTTCGGGTTCGGCTGAATCCGGGGTCAGGAGTTCAGTTTCGCGCGCACGGCGAAGACGAGGGAGGTTCGGCATCGCCGCCTCCAGTCATGTCGATTCGCTTCGCGGGCATGGAACAACCCTAAACCAGAGGTCAACCCCTTGCGTGAACGGGATGTATCTGAAATCTGGCTCCACAAACATTCCGGGCGCGGGTTGGTAGTCTGTCCGGCAGACATAAGCGCCACATCCAGAGGGGTGGAGGGACTTGGCCCTACGAAACCCCGGCAACCAGCGGTCGCGAGAGCGATCGAGAAGGTGCCAAATCCAGCGGCTCGCGTAGCCGGGAGATGTGGGGAGAAGTCCGATCGGACCTTCGCCCCACGCGGCGAAGGTTTTTGTTTTCCCGCAGGGGATTCATGAAAGGAACGATCGGATGGCAGTCAAGAATTTGAAATGCAAGGAATGCTCGGCCGAGTACGAGCTCGGGGCGAACTTCTTCTGCGCCGAGTGCTTCGGGCCGCTCGAAGTCAAGTACGACCACTCGGACCTGAACCCGGAGGAAACCCGCCGGCGGATCCAGGCCGGATCCCGGGGGATCTGGCGTTACGCCGATTTCCTGCCCTTCCAGAACAAGGCGGGAGACCCGCTCGAGCCGGGCATGACTCCGCTGCTCAAGGCCGACCGCCTCTCCGAGGTGCTCGGGACCGGGGCCGAGATCTACATCAAGAACGACGCCGCCAACCCGACCCACTCCTTCAAGGACCGGGTCGTGGCGGTCGCTATCGCCAAGGCCAAGGAGCTGGGTTTCGAGACCGTCGCCTGTGCCTCCACCGGCAACCTGGCCAACGCCGTCGCCGCCCACGCCGCTGCGGCGGGTCTCGACTCCTACGTCTTCGTGCCCTCCAACCTGGAGGAGCAGAAGCTGCTCGCCACCGACATCTACGGCACCAACCTGGTCGGCGTGAAGGGCAACTACGACGACGTCAACCGGCTCTGCACGCAGCTTGCCGACGAGAAGCCCTGGGCCTTCGTCAACGTCAACCTGCGCCCGTACTACGCCGAGGGTTCGAAGACCCTCGCTTTCGAGACGGTCGAACAGCTGGGCTGGAACCTGCCGGACCGGGTGGTCGCCCCGATCGCTTCCGGATCGCTCTTCACCAAGATCTCGCGCGGTTTCCAGGAGTGGCAGGAGGTCGGGTTGGTCGAGGGTGAACAGCCGGTCTTCCACGGCGCCCAGGCCGAGGGCTGCTCGCCGGTGGCGACCGCCTTCGCCGAGGGCACCCGGGTCTGCCGCCCGCAGAAGCCGGACACGATCGCCAAGAGCCTGGCGATCGGCGACCCGGCCGACGGTCCCTACGCGGTTGCCCAGGCCAATGAGACCGGCGGTTCGATCGACGCGGTTTCCGACGACGAGATCCGGGCCGGCATCCGCCTGCTGGCCGAGACGACCGGCATCTTCACCGAGACCGCCGGTGGGGTCACGGTCGGTGTGCTGAAGAAGCTGGCCGACCGCGGCGAGCTGAAGGACGGCGAGAAGGTCGTGGTGTACATCACCGGCGAGGGATTGAAGACCCTCGACGCGAATCGCGATAGCTTTGCCCTGACCGCGATCGATCCCAACCCGGAATCGTTCGAAAGCAAGTTCGGCCAGGAGGTCGCCGCCTGATGGCAGTCACAGTCAAGATCCCGACCCAGCTTCGCGCCACCACTGGCGGCCAGGCCGACCTGACCGCCGAGGGTTCGACCGTCGGCGAGGTACTCGGCGCGGTTTTCGCCGAGCACGGGGACCTCAAGGACCGGATCACCGAGGGCGGCGAACTGCGCCGTTTCGTCAACGTCTACGTCGGGGGGGAGGACATCCGCTTCGGCGAAGGCCTCGGCACCGAGGTCGCCGACGGGGCCGAGGTCACGATCCTGCCCGCTGTCGCCGGCGGCTGCTGAAGACCTGAAACCTCCAGTCCTCATCCTCAGCGGCGGGCGGGGGACCCGCCTGCGCGAAAGGACCGAGACACTGCCCAAACCGCTGGTCGAGGTGGGTGGCAAGCCGCTGATCTGGCATGTGATCCAGATCTACGCGCGCCAGGGTTTCACCCGCTTCTACCCGCTGACCGGCTACCTCGGCGAGAAGATCGAGGAGTTCGTGGCCGGCGAGGCCTGGCCTGAAGGAGTCTCGGTCGAGTGCGTCGAGACCGGCCTGGACACGCCGACCGGCGGCCGGATCGCCCTGGCCCGGGACCTGGTCGACGGAACCTTCTGCGCCACCTACGCCGACGGCGTCTCGGACATCGACCTCACCGCGCTTCTCGATTTCCATCGCTCCGGCGGTCGCGCGGCGACCATGACCGCGGTGCGGCCGAACCTCCAATGGGGGGTGGCCGAGATCGACACCGCCGGCGAAGTCACCGGGTTCACCGAGAAGCCCCGCTCCGAACACTGGATCAACGGCGGCTTCTTCTGCTTCGAGCCGTCCGTTCTCGATTGGCTCGGATCCGATTCCGTGCTCGAACGGGAGCCGCTGGAAGGCTTGGCCGCGGACGGCCAGCTCGGCGCCTTCCGTCACCAAGGCTTCTGGGACTGCTGCGACACGTACAAGGACCTGGTCACCCTCAACGACCTCTGGGCCGGCGGAGACGCTCCCTGGCTCACGGCGAAAGCGCCCGCGTGACCCGTTCGCTGGTCACCGGGGGGCAGGGGTTCATCGGTGGCCACCTGGTCCGCGCCCTGCTGGACCGGGGCGACGAAGTCACGGTGCTCGACCTGCGCGCCGCGCCGGGCCGGGCGCTGGAGCTCCACGGCCTGACCGACGCGGTTCGGCTGGTCGAGGGCGATGTCGCCGACCCGGCCGCGGTACACCGCGCGATCCGCGAGGCAGGATCCGGCTCGGCCGGCCCCGACTCCGTCTTCCACCTGGCCGCGCAGACCCTGGTCGGACCGGCCGCCGAGGATCCCGTTGCGACCTTCCGGGCCAACGCCGAAGGCACCTGGACGATTCTCGAAGCTGCCCGTGACGCCGGGACCGGCGCGGTGGTCGTCGCCTCCTCCGACAAGGCATACGGCCCCAGCGAATCGCTCCCGTATCGGGAAACGGACGAGTTGAAGCCGGCCGCGCCCTACGAGGCGAGCAAGGCGGCCGCCGACGTGATCTCCCGCAGCTACTGGCCTGCCTTCGGGTTGCCGGTCGGGGTGACCCGGCTCGCCAACGTGTACGGCGGCGGCGACCTGAACGGCTCGCGGCTGGTACCGGAAGCAGTCAACGCCTGCCTCGAAGGCCGGGCCCCGCAGATCCGCTCCGATGGTTCGCCCGAAAGGGACTACCTGCACGTGAGCGACGCCACGGCCGCCTACCTGGCGATCGAGCAGGCGGTCAAGGACGGCCCGGGCCGGGGCGAGGCCCTGAACGCCGGAACGGGCGAGCCCTGCTCGGTCCGCGAGGTCGTCGCCCTGATCGCCGCCGAGGTGGCGAGGACCGGAGGGGAGCCGGTCGAACCCGAATATCTCGGAGACGGCGTTCCCGAAGGCGAGATCGACCGCCAGTACGTCGACGCCTCCCGCCTCGAAGGGCTGACCGGCTGGCGGCCGCGGGTCAGCTTGGCCGACGGCGTCGCCGAAGCGGTTTCCTGGTACCGCAAGCGCAACTAGCTACCCGGCACGGGGTTTGAGCAGCGTCCAGTCGTAGGCGGGGGACCGCCGAAAAAGGGGGAACCTCGATGCGTACGAAGCTCGCTGTGATTGTGATTGCCGTTGCGGCACTCACTTTGGTCCCGGAAAGCCGGGCCGCATCCTGGTCCGGCGCGGACCTGCTCGGCGTGGCGGGCAGCAAGGTCGGCTTCGGCGGGTCGCCCGATCGAAACCGGTATGGCACCGCCCGGATCATCGGCTTCGACGGCAAGGGAGGAACCTACGTGCAGGGCACCAGCGGAACCCTCGACCGAACTTCGGCCCTGTTCAGGTTCGCCGCCGATGGCCACCCCGACCGGACCTTCAATCAGCGGCTCAAACCCCGCTTCGGACGCGACAGCTCGGCCGCGGTGGTTGGAAACCGCATATTGGTCGCCGACGGCAGGCGACTCACGGCATTCACGCCGCAGGGCCGAGTCGACACCAGTTTCGGGCAAGACGGCGAGCTCGTTACGAAGCGCTTTCTGCAGCAAGTCGTCGCTTACGGGAAAACACGCTTCTATCTCGTCTCGTCGATTCGACGTTTCGACGTCGGACAGGTCCGGCTGGAGCGGTACACGGCGACCGGCAGGCGGGTCGCAGGGTCCCTGGTCGAGGGCGGTCAGTGGTTCGGGATCAAGGACGTCTCCGCCGGCGGCGACGTGGCGTTCGTCGCCGGCTGGGATCCAGGCGACTATGGCTCGGAGGAAGTCCTCTCCGTAATCGATTCCGCTCTGGACTCAAAGCCTGTCAGCATCGCTTCGATCCAGTACACGGGGTTCGGCGACGTGCACTTCCTGGCCGGTGGCAAACTCCTCGTGAGCGACGGAGGGGAGACGACCGCACTCGACGAGAAGGGAAAGCCGGTGACCGCCTTCGGCGAGGAAGGCGTCTTGCGCTGTCTACCCGCAGCGGAGCCAGATTACGATGGCGGCTCGCCCGCCCTCACGACGGTCGACCCGGCCGGAAGGATCGTCGGTGTGGCTTCGTTCGGGAACGGGAACTGCGGGGTGCAGCGGTTCACCGGTGACGGCACTCCCGATCCGGGGTTCGACCATGTCTCTGCGTCGGCCGGGTTGGCCGGCCAGGTCAAGTGGCCATCCGATGTGGCGGTTTCCGGCGAAAGGATCATGGTCTCCTGGTGGGATGCGGAACACGGTGGCCCCGGTCTGCTGGCGATCGAGGACGGTGGTGAGGTCGACACCGCCTTCGGATCCGGGGGGAAGGCCCACGCGGTGCTGCTCACCCCGGATCGCTCGAGTCCCACCGACTCGGTCGTCGATACGCGTGGCAGGATCCTGGTCGCCGGGCTGAACCGGTCGGCCGACGGTCATTCCAAGCGGCTTGCCCTCGCTCGGTTCCGTCGCGACGGTTCGCCCGACCGCAGCTTCGGCCAGAAAGGCCGGGTCAGGCTCGACCTCGGAGAGAAGGTGGTCTTGGCCGCTATGACCAGGCTGAAGTCCGGGGAGATCATGGTCTCCGGCACACTCGAGAACGAGGAGAAGGAAACCTCCGGGTTCCTTCTGCGACTCACCGCTGCGGGTCGGGTTGACCGGCGCTTTGGGGAGAACGGTCTGCGTCGGGTGGACGTACCCGGATACGCGTCGACCTCCTTCCTGGGTTCAAGGGCCTTTGGCCCCGGGCTGCTGCTCGCCGGCTCGGTTTGCTGCTCGGAGAAAGGTCAGGACGCCCTGGTCGCCTCCTTTGACCGTCGGGGGAAGCTCGTCGGTTCGTTCGGAGACGGCGGGCTGGTGATCCGCGACCTGTTCGACCTCCCGGCCGACCGGGGTGCCGCCGGTGATTCCGACCGGGCCGTGGCCCTGGACCTGGACCGTGCCGGGAGACCGGTGATTCTCGCCGAGACCACACCCCGCGGCGCTTATCCGAAACCAGTCAGCTTCGGACTGACGATCGAGGGCAAGCCATCCCGGCTTTTCCGGGGCCGTGTCGTCCGCGTGCCCGCCTTCCGGCTGGCGAAAGACGGCACCGGCAAGTACTGGCGATGGGCAATGAACCTGGATGCCAGTGGAGTCGAGGTGCTGCCGTCGGGCCGGATCCTTTACGCGATGGGCCGCGAGGGCCGGCAGTTCATCCGGTATTCGACGACCGCCAACACGATCGGGCACATGACCGTCCTCAACCGCAAGGGGAACCTGGACCGGAGTTTCGGCACACGCGGGCAGGTGAGCAGCCGGAGCCTGTCCTTCCAGGACGTGGCGCTTGACTCCTGCGGACGAATCCTGGTCGGCGGTTCGAGCCAGAAGAAGTCGATCTTCAGTTTCGGTCTGGCCCGGTACCGTCCCGATGGTCGGTTCGATGGTGCCTCCCGGCCCGGCGGTTACCGGCTCGGCGGGCCCAACAGCCTCGAACGAGGCACCACCCTGGCCGTTGCCGGAGACCGGGCCTTCGTGGCCGGGCCGCTCGCCCCGGAATACCGATCGACTTCATTCGGCCTGGTTGGCTTCAGGGCGGGCGGGAAGTGCGGTTGAGGCAACGCTCGATTCCCAAGTCCACGTCATCCGATCGGTAGGTTGGGTTCATGTGCGGCCGATACACACTGACGACTTCCGACCAGCGTCGTCTGGGCAACCGGTTCCAGATTTCGCTCGACGACGAGGCTCCGGGGCTCGGGAGGTTCAACGTCGCCCCGACCCAGGAGGTACTGACCGTGGGCACCGACCCCGACTCGGGCGAGCGGGAGGCTGTCGCGTCGCGCTGGGGACTGGTGCCGTTCTGGGCCAAGGACCTGAAAGCGGGCTACAAGATGATCAACGCCCGCAACGACCGGCTGCTGCAGAGCAAGGCCTACGGGCCGCTGGTCAGGAAGAGCAAGAACCGCTGCCTGATCCTTGCCGACGGCTTCTACGAATGGCTGAAGGCCGAGAAGCCGAAGGAGCCGCGCCAGCCGGTGCGTTTCACCGTCGACGGGGGCGAGCCGTTCGCCTTCGCCGGGCTGACCGTCACCCGCGAGTGGGAGGGCGAGCCGCTGACCTCATGCACGATCGTCACCACCGAGGCAAATGACGTGGTCGGAAGCGTCCACGACCGGATGCCGGTGATCCTGCCGAACGAGGAAGTCGAGCAGGCATGGCTGACCGGTGACCTCAGCGCCGAGGAAGCGGTGTCGCTCTGCATCCCGCTCGACCCGAAGCGGATGGCGGCCAAGCCGGCCAACCCGATCCTGAACAAGGTGGGTGGGGCGAAGGAAGGCCCGGACTTCCTCGAAGCGCCGGACCAAGAGTCCGACTGAGGCCGCCTACTGGACGTTGGAAACGTCGCCGGTGTCGGCGTCGTCGGTGTTCGGCTGATCGTCGGTGATCGGCCACTCGTCCTGCAGGAACTTGGCTTTGAGCGTGGCGCTCTTGGCGCCGATCTGGGCCTTGCACTCGATCGAACCCCGGGGGCGGGTCTCCGATTCGAAGATCACGGCCCAGGGCAAGGTGGTCGTGCCCACACCAGATCCGTCGGGGAGTTCCCATTCCCAGTTCTGGTCGTCCTCCGTGTACCCGTCCCAGTCGACCGTGACCATCGCGTTCGTGTCCACGTAGCGCTGGATGACGTCGCGGATCGGCAGGTCGATCTTCTTGCTGTTCTCGGTCTGGAACTTGACCGTGCTCGTCTCCGGAACCGCCTGACGGTGCAGGTCGGCGCCGCTGCTCGGCCTGGGCCAGGCGGCACGTAGCTTGGTCGAGCGGGCCATCCTGGTGTCGCCCCGGACCCGGGAGAAGACGTCGCAGCGCACGCGGCTCATCTTGCGGCCACCGGAATCGACCCGCACGATGCCGCTGACCCGATAGAGCAACAGTCCATCGTCGTTGGGGGCAATGGCCGAGAGGCTAGTGCGAGCCAGGGTGAAGGAGCCGTCGCCGACCTTGGCGGGGGCGGGTGACTTGATCGGCTCCAGCGTGTCCCAGCCGATCTCCTCCGAGCCGTTGCCGGGGACGAAGGAAAGCCCGTAGATCGCCAGCGAGGCGACCACCCCGAGCACCACCACCGCGATCGCGAGGCGGGGGATGCGGCCACCCTGGTCCTGGTCGGGTGATGTCTGTGGCGGGGCGGATTCAGTCATGAAGCGGCGAGCGGTGAGGATATTCGATGCGGATGACCCGATGCGACCGAGTAAAAGACGCGCCCGGCAGGATTCGAACCTGCGACCTCATGCTCCGGAGGCATGCGCTCTATCCAGCTGAGCTACGGGCGCCGAAGCGCGGAGTCTAGTGATCGGGCTACCCTCCCCGCATGGACCTCTCTGTCGCCTTTCTCGGTACCGGCGGGCCGGTGCCGACCGCCCTGCGCGGTACCGCCAGCGTGCTCGTCACGCGAGGCGGCGAGAAGCTCATGTTCGATTGCGGCGAGGGAACCCAGCGGCAGATGCGCCGCTCGCTCGGGCTGGTCCAGGTCGATGAGCTCTACCTGACGCACTTCCACCTCGACCACTGCCTCGGCCTGCCGGGCCTGCTCAAGACCTACGACCTGAACGACCGGGAGGAGCCGCTCCAGATCTTCGGGCCGGTCGGGCTGCACAAGCTGATGGGCGACTTCGCCCCACTGATCGGCCGGCTCGGCTTCCACCTCGAGGCCGAGGAACTGGAACCGGGCGACATCGTGCCGCATGTGGACTACGAACTCGAGGCCTTTCAGGTCGAGCACCGAACCCGGGCGCTCGGCTACGCCCTGCTCGAGGACGACCGGCCCGGAAGGTTCGATCCCAACGAGGCGATCCGGCTCGGGGTCGAGCCCGGCCCCGCCTTCAAGCAGCTACAGGACGGGGAAGAGGTGGAGGGCAAGGACGGCCAGGTACGGCCCGACCAGGTGATGGGCGAGGACCGGCTCGGCCGGGCGATCGCGATCACCGGCGACACCCGGCCCTGCCAGGCCACCGTCGAAGCCGCCCGGGACGCCGACCTGCTCATCCACGACGCCAGCTTCATGGCCGAGGACGGTGAAAGGGCTCGTGAGACCGGCCACTCGACCGGCGTCGAGGCGGCCGAGGTGGCCGCCGAAGCCGAAGCCAAGATGCTCGCCCTGGTCCACATCTCATCCCGCTACCACGTCGGCAAGGCCCTGGAAGAAGCCAGGAAAGCCTTCCCCAACACGGTCGCCCCAAGGGACTTCGACACGGTCGAAATCCCCTTCCCCGAACGCGGCGAGCCGACCCTGGTCCCCAAGGGCGCCAAAAGAGACACGCCACCAAGTACTGAGTAGCCGAGAACGCCGGGGCGGCTGCTATCTTCACAATCGTTCCTTTAACCGCGGTCCTGTGAGGCCGGGAAGGTGACTTTGAACGAGAAGGTAGTGCTGGAAGCAAACGACGTCGAGCGCACGCTCCGTCGCATCGCCCACGAGGTCGTCGAGAAGAACCCCGACGTCTCGAGCCTCGCCATCGTCGGCATCCACACCGGTGGCGCCTACCTCGCGGAACGCCTGACCACGATGATCGGCAGCCTGGTCGGTGAAGCTCCGCCGCTCGGTGAGATCGACATTTCCTTCTACCGGGATGACATCGGCACCCGCGGCTCGGACTACCAGCCGGTCGTCCACTCGACCCGGCTCGACTTCCCGCTCGAACAGCGCACCGTGGTGCTGGTCGATGACGTGCTGTTCACCGGCCGCACCGTGCGGGCCGCGATCGAGGCGCTCTTCGACTTCGGCCGGCCGGCCCGGATCCAGCTGGCGGTGCTCTGCGACCGTGGTCACCGGGAGCTGCCGATCCGGCCCGATTACGTCGGCAAGAACCTGCCGACCTCGCGCTCCGAGCAGGTGGCCGTCCGGCTCAAGGAAACGGACGGCGAAGACGGGGTGGCGATCCTCTCGCCGGTGGAGGCGGTCGAATGAAGCACCTGCTCAGCATCGACGATCTCGATCCGGAACAGATCGAGGGTCTGCTCGACCGGGCGGAGAGCTTCGCCGAAGTCTCCAAGCGGGACATCAAGAAGGTGCCGGCCCTGCGCGGCCGCACCGTGGTCACCCTCTTCTACGAGGCCAGTACGCGCACCTCGTCCTCTTTCGAGCTGGCCGCCAAACGCCTCTCTGCGGACGTGGTCTCGGTCAAGGCCTCCGGCTCTTCGGTCGAGAAGGGCGAATCGCTCAAGGACACGGTCGAGACCCTCTCGGCCTATGACCCGGCGGCGATCGTGATCCGCCATCCCCAGGCCGGCGCGGCGCAGATGCTGAGCCAATGGGTCGACGCCGCCGTCGTCAACGCCGGGGACGGCATGCACCAACACCCGAGCCAGGCTCTGCTCGACCTTTTCGCGCTGCGGCAGCGGATCGGTTCGGCCGAGGGCCGGAAGATCTGGATCGTCGGCGACGTCCTCCACAGCCGGGTCGCCCGTTCCAACATCCAGGCATTCTCGATGATGGGTGCTGAGGTGACCGTGGCCGGGCCGCCGACCCTGATGCCACGCGGGATCGAGGCTTCCGGCTGCGAGGTGCGCCACTCGCTGGACGGGATCGAGGAAGCCGACGTCGTCTACCTGCTGCGGATGCAGAACGAACGGATGGACGAGAGCTTCGTGCCCTCGATCCGCGAGTACGCCCGGCTCTTCCAGGTCAATTCACGCCGGCTCGGGCCGCGCCAGCTGGTCATGCACCCGGGACCGGTGAACCGCGGGGTAGAGATCGGTGGGGACGTGATCGATTCCGACCGTTGCCTGATCGCGGACCAGGTCGCTTCAGGCCTGGCGGTGCGGATGGCGATCCTCTTTGAACTGCTCGCCCACGGCGGTGAGACGAACACCACCAGCGAAGGCCCAGTGCCGATCGGAGAGCCCGCATGAACGAAGTGATCGACGGGCTGCCCGACGAAGGGGCCGAGAACGGCGGCCTGCCCGCACCCCTGGTCCAACGTCCCGGCCCGGAGGCGACGATCCTGATCCGTGGGGCCGAGCTGCTCGACCCGGCGGCCGGTCTCGAAGGCGCCCATGACCTGCTGGTCGAGGACGGACGGATCTCTCGGATCGCCGACGCCGGCTCGATCGGGGCCGCGGAGGGTGTCGAGGTGATCGAGGCAGAGGGGTTCCACGTCTTCCCGGCCTTCTTCGACCCGCATGTCCATTTCCGGACCCCTGGCCAGGAGTACAAGGAAGATCTCGAAACCGGCACCCGCTCGGCCGCGGCCGGTGGCTATGCCGGGGTGATCGCGATGGCCAACACCTCGCCGCCCGTGTCGACCGCTGAACAGGTGGAGGCGCTGCGCGACCGGGCCTCCCACGTGGCCTCGGTCCCGGTCGGCTTCACCGCCACGGTCACCCGCGACATGAAGGGCCGGGAGCTGACCGACATGGCGGAGCTGCGCCAGGCCGGGGCGGTCGCCTTCACCGACGACGGCCGGCCGATCGCCAGCGCCCGCATCCTGCGCCGCGCCCTCCAGTACCAGGCGATGACCGGCGGCCGGATCGCCCTGCACGAGGAGGATCCGGAGCTCTCCGGCAAGGGCGTGATGAACGAGGGCGTCGTTTCCTCCGAGCTCGGTCTGCGGGGGGTGCCCCCGATCTCAGAATCGACGATGATCGGGCGTGACGCCGCGATCGCCGGCTACGAGGGCGGCGCGATCCAGATCCAGCACCTTTCCGCGGTCGAGTCGATCGAGCAGGTCCGACGGGCCAAGGCCGACGGGGTGGACATCACCTGCGAGGTCACGCCCCATCACCTCTGCCTGACCGACGAGGCGGTAAGGGACCTCGACGCCTCGAAACACAAGATGAATCCGCCGCTCAGGACCGAGGCCGACCGCCAGGCTCTGATCGAGGCGCTGAAGGACGGCACGATCGACTGCATCGCGACTGACCACGCCCCGCATGCGGTCCACGAAAAGGAAGTCCCCTACGAGGCGGCCAACATGGGGGTGACCGGGCTCGAGACCGCCTTCGCCTCGGTCTACACCGAACTGGTCCTGCCGGGGACGATCAGCCTGGGGCTCTTGGTCGAGAAGCTCGGCTGCGGCGGCACCCCGTTCGGGATCGATCCGTTCACCTTGGCCGAGGGCAGCCGGGCCAACCTTTGCCTGATCGACCTCGACGCGGAATGGGTGGTCGGCGAAGACGGCTACGAGAGCCGCTCGGTGAACTCATGGTGCGCCGGCGAGAAGCTGCGCGGCCGGGTGCTGGTCACCCTGGCCGACGGGCAGGTCGCCTATCGCCTTCGAACCTTCAGCCTGGGAGTCGCATGACCGAAAATTCACCCGGATACATCCTGTTGGAAGACGGCAGCCGTTTTGACGGAACCCTCTGCGGCGCCACCGAAGGCGGCGTGGGGGAGGTCGTCTTCAACACGTCGATGACCGGATATCAGGAGGCGGTGACCGACCCGTCCTACGCCGGCCAGATCATCACCTTCACCTACACGATGATCGGCAACTACGGGGTTTCCGCCGGGGCGATGGAATCGGACCGGCCCCATGCCCGCGGGGTGATCATGCGTGACGCCCGCAACAACTCGGACGCGGCCAGCGCCGAAGGCGGATGGCTCGACTGGCTCGAGGCGAACGGCGTCTGGGCGATCACGGGGGTCAACACCCGGGCGTTGGTGCGTCACATCCGCGACCAGGGCGCGATGCGCGGCGGGATCTTCCCCGCCGGCGTCCCGGTCGATGAGGCGAAGGCCCGGATCGAGGCGGAGCCCTCGATGGTCGGGTCCGACTTCGCTTCCAAGGTGAGCCCGGAACAGCCGGTCGAACACGACGGCAACGGCCCTCACGTGGTCGCGCTCGACACCGGCATCAAAGCCTCGATCGTCAACCAGTTCCTCGAAAGGGGCTGCCGGGTCACCCTGCTGCCCTGCCTGACCGGGGCGGACGAGGTGATGGCCCGTCAGCCCGACCTGGTCTTTCTCGCCAACGGGCCCGGGGACCCGGCCGCGGTCTCGGCCGTGACCGACACGGTCCGCGCGTTGATCGGGAAGAAGCCGATGGTCGGGATCTGCCTCGGCCACCAGCTCCTCAGCCGGGCGGTCGGGCTCGAAACCTTCAAGCTGCCTTTTGGCCATCGCGGCTCCAACCATCCGGTCAAGGACCTCGAGACCGGGGTGATCGAGATCACCTCACAGAATCACGGCTTCGCGGTGGTCGGCCCGGATGGCGCCGGCACGATCGAGAAGGACGAGCCGGTCCGCTGGCAGACCGACCACGGCGAGGCGGTGCTCTCCCACATCAACCTCTACGATCGCACGGTCGAGGGTCTGCGTCTGCCCGAGGCAAAGGCGATGACGGTCCAGCACCACCCCGAGGCCGGCCCGGGACCCCGCGACGCCCGCCACCTCTTCGACCGGTTCCTCGACCTGGCAAAGGAAGGCTGAGCCCATGCCCCGCCGCGACGACATCAAACGGATCATGGTGATCGGCTCCGGCCCGGTCGTGATCGGCCAGGCGGCCGAGTTCGACTATTCCGGGGTCCAGGCCTGCAAGGTGCTGCTCGAAGAGGGCTACGAGGTGATCCTGGTCAACTCGAACCCGGCGACGATCATGACCGACCCCGAGTTCGCCACCGCGACCTACGTCGAGCCGCTGCTGCCCGGGCCGGTCGCCCGGATCATCGAGAAGGAGCGTCCCGACGCGCTGCTGCCGACCCTCGGCGGCCAGACCGCACTCAACCTGGCGATGGACCTCTCCGCCGACGGCACCCTGGAGAAGTACGGGGTGGAGTTGATCGGCGCGAACCGTGAGGCGATCATCCGCGGCGAGGACCGCGAGGTCTTCCGCCAGGTGATGACCGAAGCCGGGATCCGCATCCCCTGGTCGATCACGGTCGAGTCCGTCGAGCAAGCGCTGAAGGAGCTCGACGAGGGCGACGCCTCACTGCCGGCGATCATCCGGCCCGCCTTCACGATGGGCGGCCAGGGCGGCGGTGTCGCCGAGACCCGCGAGGAGCTCGAACAGGTTGTGGCCAAGGGCATCGCCGCCTCACCGATCGGCCAGGTGCTGGTCGAGGAATCGGTGATCGGCTGGGGCGAGTTCGAGCTCGAGGTGATGCGCGACCGCAACGACAACGTGGTCATCATCTGCTCGATCGAGAACGTAGACCCGATGGGCGTCCACACCGGCGACTCGATCACCGTCGCCCCGGCCCAGTCGCTGACCGACCCGGTCTACCAGTCGCTCCGCGACATCGCGATCGCGGTGATCCGGGAGGTGGGCGTGGAGACCGGCGGCTCGAACGTCCAGTTCGCGGTCAACCCGGCCGACGGGGAGATCGTGGTGATCGAGATGAACCCACGGGTCTCGCGTTCCTCGGCCCTCGCCTCGAAGGCGACCGGCTTCCCGATCGCCAAGATGGCCGCCAAGCTCGCGGTCGGCTACGCCTTGGAGGAAATCCCGAACGACATCACCCGGGCGACCCCGGCCTCCTTCGAGCCGACGATCGACTACGTGGTGACCAAGATCCCCCGTTTCGCCTTCGAGAAGTTCCCCGGCGCCGACGAGAAGCTGTCCACCTACATGCAGAGCGTCGGCGAGGTCATGTCGATCGGGAGGACCTTCCGCGAGTCCTTCGCCAAGGCGCTGGCCTCCCGGGAGCTCGACGCCCGGCCCGACGTGCCCGAATCCGACCAGGATCTGCTGGCGGCGATCGCCACCCCGACCCCGGGCCGGATCGATCTCGTCCTCGCCGCCTTCGAGCGTGGGCTCTCGGTCGAGCAGGTCCACGAGCAGACGAAGATCGACCCCTGGTTCCTGCGAGAACTGGCCCTGCTGGCCACTGATGGCGATGGCACCGGCGGCCTCGAGCGGATCTACAACTCGGTCGACACCTGCGCCGCCGAGTTCGAAGCGGCCACGCCCTACTACTACTCCTCGCATGAGCCGGAAGGGTCGCCTTCCGAGATCCGGCGCGGTGAGAACCGGTCGGTCGTGATCCTCGGGGCCGGGCCGAACCGGATCGGCCAGGGCATCGAGTTCGACTACTGCTGTGTCCACGCGGCGATGACCGCCCGCGAATGCGGCCGAGACGCGGTCATGGTCAACTGCAACCCGGAAACCGTCTCGACCGACTACGACACCTCCGACCGGCTCTACTTCGAGCCGCTCACCCTCGACCACGTGCTCGCGGTCTGCGCCAAGGAACAGCCGGAAGGCGTGATCGTCATGTTCGGCGGCCAGACCCCGCTGAAGCTGGCCGAGGGGCTGAAGGAGGCGGGCATCCCGCTGCTCGGCACCCCGGTCGAGGCGATCGACGCGGCCGAGGACCGGGCCAAGTTCGGCGCGCTGATCGACCGGCTCGGCATCAAGCCGCCTCCCTACGGCACCGCGCTCTCGGCCGCCGAGGCCGAAGAGATCGCAGCCGGGATCGGCTATCCGCTGCTGGTCCGGCCCTCCTTCGTGCTCGGCGGCCGGGCGATGGAGATCTGTTACTCGCCGGAGGACCTCAAGGCCTACCTGGATCGCCACGTGAAGGCATCCCCGGAGCATCCGCTGCTGCTCGACCGCTTCCTCGAGAACGCGATCGAGGTCGATGTCGACGCGCTCTGCGACGGGGACGAGGTCTTCGTCGCGGGGATCATGCAGCACGTCGAGGAGGCCGGGGTCCACTCCGGGGACTCGGCCTGCGTGATCCCGCCGATGAGCATCGGCCAGGAGATGATCGAGGAGATCAAGGCAGCGACGGCCGCGATCGCCCTGGAGCTCGGGGTGGTCGGCCTGATCAACATCCAGTTCGCCCTGGCCGGGGGAGAGCTGTATGTGATCGAGGCGAACCCCCGCGCTTCACGCACCGTGCCTTTCGTGTCGAAGGCGATCGGCATCCCGCTCGCCAAGGTCGCGACCCGGATCATGTTGGGCCAGAAGCTGGCCGACCAGGACCTGCCCAAGTTCGATGGAGAGCACGTCTCGGTCAAGGAGGCGGTGCTTCCGTTCTCCCGCTTCCAGGGCGCCGACTCGGTGCTAGGTCCGGAGATGAAGTCGACCGGCGAGGTGATCGGGATCGGCCCCGACTTCCCGACCGCCTTCGGCAAGGCCCAGGCCGCGACGGGCATGCCCTTCCCGGAGTCCGGAACGGTCTTCATCTCGGTGACCGACACCGACAAGGCCGCCGCGACCCAGCTCGCCGCCCAGCTTCACGACCTCGGCTTCAAGATCCTCGCGACCGGCGGCACCGCCCAGGCGATCTCCCGCATGGGTACGCCGGTCGAGGCGATCAACAAGATCGCCGAAGGCTCGCCCCATGTGGTCGACATGATCGAGGAGCAGCGCTGCGACCTGGTGATCAACACCCCGACCGGTTCCGGCGCCCGCACCGACGGCTACGAGATCCGTTCGGCGGCGATCCGGCACGGGATCCCCTCGATCACCACCTTGACCGGCGCCTCGGCCGCGGTCCGGGCGATCACGGCGGCGACCAACGGAAGCCCGGAACCGCTTTCGCTGCAGGAACTCCATGCGTGCTGAGGCGCGCCCCCAGGCACCCTTCGGCCGACGGCCCTGTGAGGTGGCCGACTCACGGGCTAGCGGCGGCTACCACATCTTCACCCTGATCGACTCGGAAGGCCCGGCACCCGCGCCGGGTCAGTTCTACATGCTGGCCGCGGCACCGGAGTGGGGTGGCGAGGGCGGGCGCCCCTACTTGCCGCGGGCCATCTCCTACGCCCGGGTGGCCGAGAACCTGACCGGCGGCCTGCGCCTCGACTTCCTGATCGACGAGGTCGGCCCCGGTACCTCGCGGCTGGCTCGGATGGAACCGGGAGACAGCTGTCATCTGACCGGGCCTTTCGGCTCCCGCTTCAGCCTGCCCCGGGAGCTCAACCCGGAAGCGGCCGGGGCGATCCTGGTCGGCGGTGGGATCGGCATCGCCCCGATGGCGGTGCTGCGCCGCGAACTGGTGGACCGGGGGATCCCGTCCCGTTCGCTGCTCGGGTTCCGTGACCAGGCCCACTCCGGCGGGGTCGACGAACTGTTCGGCTGCGATTCGACCCGGCTCGCCTTCGAGGACGGCAGCTCCGGCCACAAGGGTTACGTGACCGACCTGCTGCTCCAACTGCTCGAAGGCGACGACGCTTCGTCGGCTGCCGTCTACTCCTGCGGGCCGCCAGCGATGCTGGAAGCGGTCCGGCAGATCTGCCTTCAGCGGGAGATCCCGGTCGAGCTGGCCCTCGAATCGCCGATGGCCTGCGGCTACGGCGCCTGCTTCGGCTGCGCGGTCCCGAAGGCCGACGGCGGCTACCTGCGGCTCTGTATCGACGGTCCGGTGGTGCGCGGCGAAGAGATTGCGACCGCGATGGCGGGAGAGCCGTCGGTTGGCTGAGACGACCATGGATCTGAGCACGGAGATCTGCGGCATCGAGCTGACCGGACCGGTGCTCAACGGCTCCGGCACCTTCGACGTCCTGGCCGCCCGCCGGGTCTTCGGTGACGCCCTGGTCGAAGAGTTCCCCTTCGACTGCTACGTGTCGAAGACGATCACCATGAACCCGCGGCCCGGCAACCCGCCCTACCGGCTCTGGGAGACCCCCTCGGGGATGATCAACTCGATCGGGCTGCCCGGCCCCGGGCTGGAGGGATTCCTCGAACGTGACCTGGCCGGCCTGGCCGAGCTCGGGGTTCCGCTGATCGTCTCGGTGATGGCCGACTGCGCCGAGGACTTCGAGGTGCTGGTCCGGCGGGTCGCCGCCCGCGACGAGGTGGCCGGGATCGAGCTGAACGTTTCCTGCCCCAACGTCCACTCCGGCCTGATCGTCGGCGAGCAGCCCTCCGAGACCGAGGCCCTGATGAAGGCTCTGCGGCCGATCACCGGGAAGCCGCTGATCGTCAAGCTGACCCCGAACGTGGCGAACCCCGAGGAAGTCGCCCTCGGGGCCGAGGCCGGGGGGGCCGATGCGGTCTCGATGATCAACACGGTCAAGGCGGCGGCGATCGACCCGGGCGACAATCGAACCTGGCTCGGGGTCGGCGCTGGCGGGCTCTCCGGGCCGGCCGTCCGGCCGATCGCGCTGGCCCAGGTGCGGGTCGTGGCCGCCGCGGTCGAGATCCCGGTGGTCGGGATGGGCGGGATCAGCGACGCCGAGTCGGCGCTCGAGTTCATCCTGGCCGGCGCAAGAGTTGTTGCGGTCGGCACCGAGAACTTCCGTGACCCGCGGGCCGGCTCGGCCGTGACCTCGGGCCTGCCTGCCGCGCTCGCCCGGCGTGGTTTCGGGTCGCTGGCCGAGGCCCAATCGGCCAGGCTCGATTGAACGCCTGTTTACCGAACGGTGGCCGTCGCAACACTCCGGCTTCGTGTTCGCCGGAAGCGGCACCTCAACCTTGAGTTGAGGTTGAGATGGATTTGGTCAAAATCGCCCGTTTTCGGGGGTTTCGGGCCAACAGCCCGGCGCGTAAAGGCTATACTCGCGCCCTTCCATGGCTCCGACCTCGAAGACCGTATCCAGTCCCCCCGAAGCCCCGGAAAGGTCCCTCGACCAACGGATGGATGCGCTCAAGAGGGCGAACGGCATCCGCACCGCCAGGGCCCAGTTGAAGCGTGACCTCAAGGCCGGCCGGACCACGATCACCGAGGTGCTCGGCGACCCGCCCGAGTACCTGCTCACCGCCAAGGTCTTCGACATGCTCCTCGCCGTCCCGAAGTACGGCAGGGTCAAGACCAACCGGATCTTGAAGCAGTGCAAGGTCAGCCCCGCCAAGACCATCGGCGGCCTCTCAGACCGCCAGCGCAAAGAGCTGGTCTCACTCCTCCAGCGCTAGCAGCCCGGGCGGCGCCAGGAACCTCCAGCCGCTCAAGTTGGAGCTGTCTCGTCAGCCTGTGTTACGCGAGATTGAGTTTTTGGTCCTATGCGAACCAATTTCTCAACTTCGTTGATTCCGACTCGCCTGGCGCAGCCGTCCCGTCATCCGGTCTCGAGGGTAGGCTGATCGCTCTTATGTCTGGTCCGTCTCCGTCCAAGGTCTTCGTCATCACCGGTCCTTCCGGGGTCGGGAAGGGGAGCCTGATCTCGCTGCTCCGGCACCGGATCCCGGAGCTGGAGCTTTCGACCTCGGCGACCACCCGGGAACCGCGCACCGGCGAGCAGCACGGGGTCGATTACCACTTCCTCGACAAGGACGAATTCCTTGACCGGGTCGAAGCTGGGGAGTTCCTCGAGCACGCCGCCTACAGCGGCAACCACTACGGCACCCTGCGCTCCGAGGTCGACCGGCGGATCGAGGCCGGCAGCCCGGTGGTGCTGGAGATCGAGGTTCAGGGCGCCCGGCAGATCGCCGAATCGATGCCCGAGGCCGTGCAGATCTTCATCGCCCCGCCCGCCCTGGAATCGCTGAAGGGGCGGCTGGAGGGGAGAGGCACCGATTCACCCGAGGCGATTGCCCGCCGGCTCGAGGTCGCGGAAGAGGAGCTGGCGGCCCGGGACGAGTTCCACCACCAGGTGGTCAACGACGAACTCGAACATGCGCTGGACGAGCTCGAAGCCATAGTCCGGGGCAAGCTGTCACAATCAAGTCAATGATCAAGCCACGCGTCGACCATCTTCTCCAGCATTCCGACTCGCATTACGCGGCGGTGGTTCTGGCTGCCCGTCGGGCTCGCCAGATCAACAGCTACTACCAGAGCCTCAGCGAAGGCGGCTACGGCGACTACCCGCCGCCGATGGTTCCCGCCGAGCCCGGCAAGGGTGCCCTGACCCTGGCCCTCGAGGAAGTGGCCACCGGCAAGCTCAAGTACGAGTACCGCTCGTAGGTTCCGTTCCGGGCCACGCGCCCAACGAGGAGCATCCGCAAGTGGCCAAGATCCTGCTCGGAGTAAGCGGGGGGATAGCGGCCTACAAAGCAGTCGAGTTCGTCCGCCTTGCGACCGGGGCCGGGCATTCGGTCCGTGTCCTGATGACCGCGTCGGCCCGCAAGTTCGTCGGCCCGGACACCTTCGAGGGGATCCTCGGGGCGCCGGTGCTCACCTCGGAGTTCGAGCGGGACCCGATGCGCGGCGCCTTTCCCGGCGAGGAGATGCCGGAGCATGACCCGATCGGCCACCTGGCCGTGGCCGAGTCGGCCGACGTCTACCTGGTCGCACCGGCCTCGGCCAACACGATCGCCAAGCTGGCCACCGGCCAGGCCGACTCGATCCTGACCACCGCCTTCCTCGCCTTCGATGGGCCGCGCCTGGTCGCACCGGCCATGAACGAGCGGATGTATCTCTCGGAAGCGACTCAGGCCAACCTGAAACGGCTCAAGGAGATCGGGGTCGAGGTGATCGACCCCGGCGAGGGCCGGCTCGCCTCGAAGGGCGAGGCGGGAGTCGGGCGCCTGCCCGAACCGGCCGAGTTGCTGGAAAGAGTCGAGGCTGCGCTCGACCAGGAGAAGGCAAAGGATCTCGAGGGGCTGAGGATCCTGGTCACCGCGGGCGGCACTCGGGAGGGGATCGACCCGGTCCGCTACATCGGCAACCGGTCCTCCGGCCGGATGGGCCTCGCGATCGCCGACCGGGCCCGCCGTCGCGGCGCCGAGGTGACGGTGATCTGCGCCAACGTGAACCTGCCTGCCCCGGCCGGCGCCAAGCGGGTGGATGTCGAATCCACGGTCGACCTGGCCCGGGCCTGCCGGGAACAGTTCCCCGCCCACGACCTGCTGCTGATGGCCGCCGCCCCGGCCGACTTCACCGTCTCGGGATCCTCCAACGAGAAGCTCTCGCGGACCGGCGGCGAGTTCACCCTGACCCTGGTCCCGACCGAGGACATCCTCGCCGGCCTTGCCGCGAACCGGATCGAGGGCCAGACCGTGGTCGGCTTCGCCGCCCAGCACGGCGGCGACGCGATCGGCCGGGCTCGCCAGAAGCTGGAGCGGAAGGGTGCCGACATGATCGTCCTCAACGACGTCTCCGACAAGACGATCGGCTTCGACTCGAGTGAGAACGCGGTCACCCTGGTCACCGCCGAAGACGAGCGCGAGGTCGCCAAGGCGCCGAAGGGTGAGATCGCCGACCGCATCCTCGACCGCGCGGTCGAGCTCCGGGCACAGGGCTGACGGCAACCCTTGCGGGCGCTGGTCCAGAGAGTGAGCCGCGCCTCGGTCGCGGTGGGCGGGGAAACCGTCTCGGAGATCGGCCCGGGCATGCTGGTCCTGCTCGGCGTGAAGAAGGGCGACACACCGGCCGAGGCCGAAAAGATCGCGACAAAGCTGCTCAAGCTGCGGATTTTCGAGGACGAGGAAGGCCGCATGAACGAGCCGCTCGGCGAGCGGGAGATCCTCTGCATCAGCCAGTTCACCCTCTACGGCGGCACCCGCAAGGGCAACCGACCGAGCTGGATCGAAGCGGCCGGGGGCGAGGAAGCGGAACCGCTCTACGACCTGGTCTGCGAACGACTTGGCGCGAAGAAGGGCATCTTCGGGGCCGAGATGAAGGTCGACCTGGTGAACGAGGGGCCGGTCACCCTGCTGCTCGAAGCCTGAGCTCTAGTCCTTCAGTCGTCGAAGACTGGACGGCCGCGCTTGTCGTACTCGGTCCCCCGAGGAATGAACTCGCGGGCCACGAAGATTCGGGTCACCACCTTCCCGTCCTGGTCACGCCCCAGCAGGTAGAAGCGGTCCGTGGGGATGTCGGCTACCCGGAAGACGTTGTCGTGAATCGGCACCTCGCCGTACCCTGGGTAGTCGATCTCCAGGGTGGCGACCCGGTCTGTGACCAAGCCGACCGTCCCGCTCCAGGTGGTTGATTCTCCTGTCCTCATCGTGGTGGCAAGGCCTCTCCGTTCGACCTGCTTGATCGTGCCGCAGTCGCCGCCGTGGTAGCGGTCGAACACGATGCAGACCTTTCCGTTCATCGAGACCACGGCCACCTTGTCTCCCAGATCCGTCGTGGTCTCGCCCCAGGCCCCGATCCGGCCCGGTTTCTGTTTCACGTACGACTTCCAGTTCGGGTCGTTGGCCCTGGGACCGGCCGGCGGTGCCTTGGGGAGAACCATCCTGGGCAAGAGCAGCCAGTGCTTCAACCGTTCGGGGAGCTCGTCGAGCCCTCGGTCGGTCATCGGCTCGAGAATCGAAAAATGGCCGAGCCCGTAGGCCGACTCGTCGACCGAAAGGCCGGCGTTGCGGTCCAGGCCCATCATTCGTTCGAACCGGTCCAGCGGGCTGGTGCCGGTCGTGGCCCAGGCGACGCCGTACCCGACCACGACCATCGCCGCCAGGACCGCCAGCAGGTTGAGGATTCCCCGAAGCCGCCGTCTGCGCCTGCGGGTCGTTCGCTGTTCCCGCTGGGACCGCATGATGCTGGCCAGCAGATCCTTCGGCGGTACCGCCGTGGTGGGAGCCGGATCGGCGGATCGGAGTCGCTTCCAGTCGTCGCTCATGGTCGTTCTTCTTTCGGTGTTGCGGTGATGCCGGTTGCGGGCGAGTCCCCGAGCTGCTCCCGGAAGCGTCGGCGGGCACGGCTCAGCCGCACCCGAAATGTGGCTGGCCGGATCCCCAGGGATGTCGCGGCTTCCTTCGGGGTCAGGTCTTCCCAGGCGACCAGCAGGAGGGCTTCGCGGTCGATCGGGTCCAGGGCACTCAGGGCGCGATCGATCTCTGGGTCCGGGGAATCGATGACGAACTCGGGAGCGGCCGGGTCCTCGATCTCGAACGACGCGGGATCGAGGGGCGAGGGGGCCGACTCGCGGTACTCGGCCAGCAGGAGATTTCGGGCCGTGGCCAGAAGCCAGGGCCGACAATGGTCGGGGTCGATGTCATCGAGCCGTCGCCAGGCGACCGAGAGGGTCTCAGCAGCGATCGCCGCGGGGTCCCGGCTGCCTCGCCTGCGGGCGAACGCCTCGATCAGCCCGTAGTGGGCGAAAACCCGCTCGAACCGCTTTTCTGGACTGTCCTTGTCCTTGCCCACTGGGGGAGTATGTGCGAAATGGCCCCGATCGTTACCGGGGCGGCAAATTGCGCCCTTTCGTCGACTTGATGCAGGGGCTATACTGGTAGGTGCTTTTCCCCTTCAAGCTGTGTCGAAAAGTGGGCCTTGCCCGCTTTTTTTTGGCCCTCAGGCCGGATTCCCACCCCATGAACCCCACCCCCCAGGACATAGAAAACCGCCTTGCGGAGATCGATCCCGAGATCGAGTTTCTGGCGCTGGAAAGCGCCGGAGGCGACGGCCTGCGGCTTTTCATCGACCACCCGGGCGGGGTCACGCTGGACCTCTGCCAGCAGGTGACCTCGGGGCTCCAGGACGTGTTGGTCGACCACTCGCTTGAAGTCTCGTCGCCCGGCCCCGAGAGGCCGTTGACCAAACCGTCGCATTTCGAGCGTTTCACCGGCCGCCGTGCCAAGGTGACCACGCGCGAGCCGCAGGACGGCCGGAAGAACTTCACCGGAACCATCGTCGCGGCTCGGGAAAGCGAGTTCGTCCTCGAATCGGACGGCCAGAATTTCGATATTCCTTACGCGAGCATCGAGCGCTCGCACCTCGTGCCAGAAATCCCCCAAGGAGCAGCCAAGTGACCCAAGAGATCGTCGACGCAGTTCGAGTACTCGAACAGGAGAAGGGAATCGCCGCCGACACCCTGATGGACGCGCTGGAAGATGCGCTGCTCTCCGCCTACCGCAAGAGCCCCGGGTCGGCCAAGTACGCCCGGGTCGATCTCGACCACGAGACCGGGGACTTCCGGGTCTTCGAGCTGATCCTGCCGGCCGAGCTGGAGGAGAAGCTGCTCGAGGAGGCCGCGGCCGAGCAGGAGCGGACGATCAACCCGGAGACCGGCGAGTACAACGAGCCGGAGGAGCCGGAGATCGATCCCGAGGTGCTGGAGCCCTACCGCGACCAGATCGAGACCCGGGACGTGACCCCGGACGACTTCGGCCGGATCGCCGCCCAGACCGCCAAGCAGGTGATCTACCAGCGGATCCGCGAGGCCGAGCGCCAGATGATGTTCGAGGAGTACCGCGACCGGGTCGGCGAGCTGATCACCGGCCTGATCCAGCAGTCGGACAAGCGCTACACGCTGGTCCAGCTGCGTGAGCGGGTCGAGGCGCTGCTGCCCAAGTCCGAGCAGGTCTACAGCGAGCGCTACGACCACGGCATGCGGGTCAAGGCCGTGATCACCGACGTCTCCGAGTCGACCAAGGGTCCGAGCATCGTGGTCTCGCGCCGCAGCCCCGAGCTGATCAAGGGGCTGTTCGAGCTCGAGGTGCCGGAGATCGCCGACAAGCTGGTCGAGATCGTCGGCGTCGCCCGCGAGCCCGGCTACCGCTCGAAGATCGCCGTCGTCTCCCATGCCGACGGGGTCGACCCGGTCGGCGCCTGCGTCGGCCCCCGCGGCTCGCGCGTCCGCATGGTCGTCTCCGAGCTGCGCGGCGAGAAGATCGACATCATCCCTTACAACGAGGAGCCCGCCCGCTTCGTCGCCAAGGCGCTCTCGCCGGCCCGGGTCCGCGAGGTCCTGGTCGACGACGAGGAGATGCAGGCGACCGTGGTGGTGCCGGACGACCAGCTCTCGCTGGCGATCGGCCGCGACGGCCAGAACGCCCGCCTCGCCGCCCGCCTGACCGGCTGGCGGGTCGACATCAAGTCCGAGAGCGAGTTCGCCCGAGAGGAAAGCGAGCACGAGTACGAGGGCGAAGAGGAATTCGACGGTCGCTGCATGGCCGTCCTCTCCAGCGGCCGCCGCTGCCCGAACGCCGCGGTTTCCGGCTCGACCTACTGCCAGCTGCCGCAGCACCAGGCGCTTTCGCGTTTCTCGACCAGCCACGTCGGCGTGCTCGCCGAGCTGAGTGACGAGGACATCGCCCTGCTGGCCGATCCCGACGCCGACGAGACGGCGGTCGGGGCGATCGTGGCCGGTGCCGAGGCCGGCTTCGTCGAGCCGAGCGGGGAAGAGGAAGTCGCGCCCGAGGAGGCGGCCGCCGAGCAGGCGGAAGCCGAGGTCGAGGCCGACGAGCAGCTGGTCGAAGAGGCCGAAGCCGAGCTCGAAGCCGATGACCAGGTAGCCGACGAACTGGTCGCCGAAGAAGACTCGGCCGCCGAGGCCGAGGAAGAAGCCGCCGAGGAGGAGGCCGGTGAAGAGCTGGCTGCCGCCGAGGAGGCCGAGGCAGAAGCCGAACTTGAAGCAGCCGAGGCCGAAGGGGCCGAAGAGCAAGCTGAAGCGGCGGAAGGCGAGGCCGAGTGAGCAAGAAGCGCGTTCACGAAATCGCCAAAGAAGCCGGCGTAACCAGCAAGGAGCTGCTCGCCGCGCTCCAGGCTGCCGGGGTAGAGGTCAAGGCCGCGGCATCGAACGTCGAGGAGGCCGACGCGAAGAAGGTGCTGGCCAGCTTGGGTGGCAAGTCAGCCTCGGCGAAGGCCGAGGCCAAGCCCAAGGCTGCCGCGAAGCCGAAGGCCCAGGCGAAGCCGAAGGCCGAACCGAAACCCGAGGCCAAGCCGGCCGCCAAGGCTGGGGAAGCCCCGAAGGCTGCCGCCAAGCCGGCCGCTGCGCCCAAGCCCAAGGCTGCCCCCAAGGCCGAGGCCAAACCGGCCCCCGCCCAGGCATCCGCCCAGGCTTCGAAGAAGCCGGTCCGGACCGACGGCAAACCCTCCGATCCCAAGCCCCAGGCCTCCGGCGCCCCCGTCGGCGGAAGTTCGGGTGCGGCCGGCAAGAAGCGCCGCCGCGTGGTCATCGATTCGCAGGCCTCCCGCCGCGAACAGGGTGGCGGCCCACCGCCGCAGCGCCCGCCGCGTCGACGTGGCGGCCGTCGCCGCCGGCCCCTGCTGGAAGAGCCGGAGCCCGTACAGGCCGACCCGGCCGAGCCGCAGGCAACCAAGGTCAACAGTGGCGTCACCGTCCGTGACCTGGCCGAACTGCTCGGCCTGAGCTCGGCCGACCTGATCAAGAAGCTGATGACGATGGGGGAGATGGCGACCCTGACCCAGACCCTGACCGACGAGTCGGTCAAGGCGATCGCCGACGAGTACGACCGCAAGGTAGAGATCGTTTCGGCCTCCGATGAAGAGGCTCCGGCGCCCGAGTTCGAAGACGCCGACGAAGAGCTGGTCGAACGGCCGCCCGTGGTCACGATCATGGGTCACGTCGACCACGGCAAGACCTCACTGCTCGATGCGATCCGCGAGACCGAGGTCGCGGCGGGCGAGGCCGGCGGCATCACCCAGCACATCGGCGCGTACCAGGTCCATCACGACGACCACACGATCACCTTCCTCGACACCCCTGGCCACGAGGCGTTCTCCGCCATGCGGGCGCGCGGCGCCCAGGTCACCGATGTCGCGGTGATCGTCGTCGCCGCCGATGACGGCGTCATGCCGCAGACCCGGGAAGCGATCGACCACGCCCGTGCCGCGGACGTGCCGATCCTGATCGCGGTCAACAAGATCGACAAGGAAGGCGCCAATCCCGACCGGATCCGCACCGACCTCGCCGCCGACGGCCTCAACCCTGAAGACTGGGGCGGGGACACGATCTACTGCAACGTCTCGGCGAAGACCCACGAGGGTCTCGACAACCTGCTCGACATGATCATCCTGGTCACCGAGCTGGAGGAGCTCGCGGCCAATCCGGACGCGCCCGCCTCCGGTTCCGTGATCGAGTCGAAGCTCGACCCGGGCCGCGGCCCGGTGGTCAGCGTCCTGGTCAACCGGGGCACGCTCCGGGTCGGCGACTCGGTCGTCGCCGGCGCGGTCTGGGGCAAGGTCCGTGCCATGCATGACTACCTCGGCGCGAAGGTCGACGAGGCGACGCCCGGGATGCCGGTCGAAGTGCTCGGCTTCGACGGGGTCTGTGAAGCCGGCGAGTTCGTGCAGGCGGTCGAGAACGACCGTCGTGCCCGTCAGCTGGCCCAGGAGCGCCTCAACCGCCTCAAGGCCGAGACCATCGCCCGTCGCTCGGCCCGCAAGGTCACCCTCGAGGAGATCTTCGCCCGGGCCCAGGAAGGCGACCTCAAAGAGCTCAACATCGTGCTCAAGAGCGACGTCGCCGGCTCCCTGGAAGCGCTTCAGGACGAGATCGCCAAGGTGCCGCAGGAACAGGTCGCGATCAACATCATCCGCGCCCAGACGGGCGGCATCTCCGAATCGGACGTGATGCTCGCCTCGGCCTCGAACGCGATCATCATCGGCTTCAACGTGAGGCCGCTGGCCGACGCCCGCAGGGCCGCCCAGGCCGAAGGCGTCGACATCCGCACCTACTCGGTCATCTACAAGATCACCGAAGACCTCCGCAACGCCATGGAAGGCATGCTGGACACGGTCGAGGTCGAGGACTCGGTCGGTGAAGCCGAGGTGCGGGAGGTCTTCAAGGCCTCCAAGGTCGGCCGGATCGCCGGCTGCGTGGTCACCGAAGGAAAGGTCCAGCGCGACGCCTCGGTGCGCCTGGTCAGGGAGGGGACCGTCATCTGGACGGGGCAGCTGGATTCGCTGCGCCGCTTCAAGGACGCGGTCCAGACCGTCGAAGAAGGACAGGACTGCGGCATCGTCCTGGACGGGTACGCCGACGTGAAGGTCGGCGACGTGCTCGAGTTCTTCTCGACCCGGCAGGTCGAACAGACCCTGGGCTAGGCGGTCGGAAAGTGTCGAAGGCCCGGATGCGCAGGGTGAACGAGGTGCTTCGTCAGGTGATTTCCGACGCGATCACCAATGACCTGAGCGATCCTCGGCTGGAGATGGCCACAGTCACTTCGGTCGACACCACCCCCGACCTCCGGCACGCCAAGGTGTACTTCACGGTGCTCGGCGACGAACAAGCCAAGGAAGATGCCCTGAAGGGCCTGAAGCGGGCCCACAGCCTGCTGCAGGGCAAGATCGCCGCCGAGACCCGTATGAAGCACACACCGGCCCTGGCCTTCGCATACGACGACTCGATCGAATCCGGCATGAGGATCGACGCCCTGCTGGCCGAAGGCGAGACAACCGGCCAGGGGGAGGGACAATGAACCCGGCCGCGGCCAGCCATCTGGTCGTCAAGGGCAACCTGGAAGAGATCGCCGGGCTGATCCGGGACGAGCAGAAGTTCCTGCTGACCACGCATGAGGGCCCGGACGGGGACGCGCTCGGCTCGCTGCTCGGCATGCACCACCTGCTGGAGAGCCTGGGCAAGGACTCGGTCATGTTCCTCGCCGCCAAGGAGTTCCCGCTGCCGATCGAGTACCGGCACCTGCCGCTCGAAGGCGTCTTCCACGAGCCGCCGGCCGATGTGCGGGACCGGGTCGTGGTCTTCCTGGACTGCGGCAACATCGACCGCATGCCGGTCGACTTCCTGCGGGAGGACGGCAAGCTGGTCGTCAACATCGACCACCACCATGACAACACCGAGTTCGGCGATCTCAACTTCGTCGACGCCGGTGCATCCTGCACCGCCGAGATCGTCTACGAACTGGCGGTCTTGCTCGACGTCAAGGTCTCCCCGGCGATGGCTCGGGCGCTCTACATCGGGATCGTCACCGACACCGGCAAGTTCATGTACGACGCGACCGACGCCCGCACCCACCGGGTCGCGGCCGACCTGATCGAGGCGGGGGTGGACGTCGACGACGTCAACCGGCGCCTCTACGAGAGCGTGCCGATCGAGAAGCTGCGGCTCTTGACCAGGGCGCTCGACCACCTCGAACTCCGCTGTGACGGCCAGCTGATCATCAGCTACATCACCGATCAGGACTACGAAGAGACCGGGGCCGGGGAGGAGATGACCGAAGGGATCATCGACAACCTGCGGGCGGTCGACGGGATCCGGGTCGCGGCCGTGATCCGCGACCAGGTGAGCCGTGGGCACTCGGCCCGCAAGATCAGCCTCCGGGCCGGGGACGACCACACGGATGTTTCCGTTCTCGCCCGCAAGTTCGGTGGCGGGGGCCACGTGCGCGCGGCCGGCTGCTCGACCGAGCTGAGCTTCGACGAGATCGTCACCGAGCTCTGCGACGGCCTGGACGAGCAGCCGCTTCCCTCCTGAACGGCAACGGGCGGAATTTGGCCGCAGAACCCGAAACGGGCGTATTGATAGTCGACAAGCCGGCCGGGGTCACCTCGCATGACGTGGTCGCCCGGGTACGGCGCGAGCGCGGCGGAAAGGTCGGACACGCGGGGACCTTGGACCCCTTCGCGACCGGGGTGCTGACCATCCTGCTCGGCCGGGCCACCCGCCTGCAGCGCTACCTGCTCGAGCTGCCCAAGACCTATGTCGCGACCGCGAAACTGGGCTGGCGCTCCAGCACGGGCGACCCCGACGGCGAGTTGACCGAGACCGGGATCCTGCCGGAGAAGCTGGAGCTCCCGACCGGCAAGGTCGAGCAGATGGTGCCGATGACCTCGGCCGTCAAGGTCGACGGCGAGCGGCTCTACAAACGAGCCCACCGCGGCGAGGAGAGCGAAGACAGGCCGGTGCGAGAGGTCGAGGTCTACCGGGCCGAGCTGCTCGACCAGCCTGCCGGAGGACCCGGCGTGGACAGCCGGCTGGAGGTCGGCCAGGAGGTGCGTTTCGAGGTCGAGGTCAGCTCCGGCACCTACGTCCGAACCCTGGTCGAGACCCTGGGCGACGCCTACTGCTCGGCGCTGCGGCGCACCGCGGTCGGCCCGCTGGACATCTCCCGCCAAGGCCAGGTGCTCGGCCCCCAGCAGGCGCTTTGCTTCCTGCCCGAGGTCGCGCTGGACGAGGCTCAGGCCCGGGCGATCTCCTACGGCCAGAAGGTGCCGGTGGAGGCGGTTGAACTGCCAGCCGCCGTTCAGGCAGACCCTTCGGGGAGTTTCCGGTTGGTCCACGCGGATAACCTGATTGCCGTGGCCCGTCTAGCCGACCAAAACCTCCGGCCCGAAGTGGTCCTGGAGCCCGCCTCATGATCAAGGTGACCCCGCTTGGCGAAGCCGAATTTCGCTCGCGCAAGATCGCGATCGGAACCTTCGACGGGGTCCACGTCGGGCATCGGGCAGTGATCGAGGGCGCCGACACGGTGCTCACCTTCGAGCCACATCCGCTCGAGATCCTGCATCCGGCGGCCGCACCGAAGCTGCTCATGCCCTTCGACGTCAAGCGCGACGTGCTGGACGGTCTCGGGGTGGAGGAGATGATCGTCATCCCCTTCGACGAGTCGTTCACGAAGATCACCGCCGAGCAGTTCATCGAGGAGATCCTGATCGCCCGCCTGGGGGCGGAGGAAGTCTCGGTCGGCGACAACTTCCGCTTCGGCCAGAAGGCCCAGGGCACCCCGCAGATGCTGGCCGAGCGGCCCGAGTTCACCACCCGGGTGGAACCGCTGGTCGAGGTCGACGGGGAGGCCGTTTCCTCGACCCGGATCAGGGCCTTGGTCGCGGCCGGCGACATGGAGCTGGCCCGTCGTTGCCTCGGGGTGCCGTTCATGGTCGAAGGCGAGGTGGTCACCGGCGACCAGCGCGGCCGTGAGCTCGGCTTCCCGACCGCGAACATCGTGCCCGACGACCGGTTCGTCCATCCTGGACACGGCGTGTATGCCGCCTTCGCCGATGGCCTTCCGGCGGCCGCGAACATCGGTGTCAGGCCGACTTTCGACACCGGCCGGGGCGTGCTGATCGAGACCTACATCCTCGACCAGGACGTCGATCTCTACGGTCGGATCCTCCGGGTGGCCTTCGTCGAGCGGCTCCGGGGCGAGAAAAGGTTCGACTCGGTCGAGGAGCTGATCGAGGAGATGAAGAGGGATGTAGAGAAGACGAGGGCCGTCTGTGCTAGCTTCCATCGGCCGTGAACGGGTCCGCCCGTGACCCGAAACCAAGGATTTTTGAAGAAGAAATGACACTGACCAAAGAGAACAAGGCCGAACTGATCAGCAAGTACGGCAAGTCCGAGGGCGACACCGGCTCGACCGAAGTCCAGGTTGCCCTGCTTACCGAGCGCATCAACGATCTGACCGGCCACCTGCGCGAGCACGGGAAGGATCACCATTCCCGCCGCGGCCTGCTGATGATGGTCGGCAAGCGTCGCCGCCTGCTGCGTTACCTCGAGCGGACCGACGTCGAGCGTTACCGCGCTCTCGTCGCCGATCTCGGCCTGCGCCATTGATCGAAGTCGGGGCCAAGGCTCCGGACTTCACCCTGCCTGACCACGCCGGTCAGGAAATTTCCCTGTCGGATTTCGCCGGCCGAAGGGTGCTGCTCGCTTTCTACCCACTCGATTTCAGCCCGGTCTGTTCGGATCAGCTCGCCCAGTACCGCGGCATCCAGGGCGAGCTGGAGGAGGCCGGCGTCACCCTGGTCGGGATCAGCGTCGATTCCGCCTTCGCCCACAAGGCCTTCCGCGAACAGCTGGGAATCGAAACCTCGCTGCTGGCCGACTTCGAGCCCAAGGGCGCCGTGGCCGAGTCATACGGCGCCTACCTCGGCCAGGCCGGGCATTCCAACCGCTCCCTGGTCCTGATCGGACCGGACGGCACCGTCGAGTGGGTCCACGAGACCGCGACCCCGCTCGACATCCCCGGCCCGGACCTGATCCTCAGGGCAATCCAGGCTTTGAACTGAACGACAGCGGACTTTTCAGCAGATAAGTCTGAAAAGTCCGCTGTCGGCCATCGCCGGACCTGATTTTCCTGCAATTTGCGGCGGCGCACCCGTCAGGGCGCGACCCTTGTAAGCTAGGCGGGATAAGGGAACGACAGTTCTGAAGACAGATGGCCGCCAACCGGGCGGCCGGAGGAAAAACCAATATTCCAATGAGTATTTTCGAAACGACTCGCGTTGAAACGCGGGTCGGCGACGCCGATATCTCCTTCGAGACCGGCAAGCTCGCCAAGCAGGCCAGCGGTTCCGTCGTAGTTCGCAGCGGCGACACCATGGTCCTCTCAACCGCCACGATGGGCGGTCTGCGTGACGTGGACTTCCTGCCCCTCACCGTCGACGTCGAAGAGCGCATGTACGCCGCGGGCAAGATCCCGGGCTCCTTCTTCCGCCGCGAAGGCCGTGCCGGCGAGAAGGCGACCCTCACCGCCCGCATGATCGACCGTCCGATCCGTCCGCTCTTCCCCAAGGGTTGGCATTACGAGACCCAGCTGGTCACCATCCCGATGAGCGTCGACCAGGAGCATCCCTACGACATCCTCGCCATGAACGGCGCTTCCGCCGCCCTGGCGATCTCCGAGATCCCGGTCGCCAAGCACGTCGGCGCGGTCCGCATCGGCAAGCTCGACGGTGACTTCGTGATCAACCCGAACGAGGAAGATCACGAGAACCTCGACCTCGACCTGATCGTGGCGGGCACCGACGAGGCGATCCTGATGGTCGAAGCCGGCGCCAACGGCGTCAGTGAGGCCGACATCCTCGACGCGCTCGACATCGCCCACGGCGAGATCAAGAAACTGGTCGGCGCGATCGAAGAGCTGCGCCAGAAGATCGGCAAGCCGAAGCTGGAGATCGAAGAGCCGACCCTCGACGAGGGCCTGCTCGCCGACATCCGCGGTTCGCACGGCCAGGCTCTGGTCGACGCGATCGCCACCACCGGCAAGCTCGAGCGCTACGAAGCGATCGCCGCGGTCAAGGACGACGTCGTAGGCAAGTACGCCGGCGACATCGCCGACGAGGAAGAGGCGGCCGATCGCGCCGCCGAGGTCGGCAAGGCCTTCGACGCGATCGAGAAGGACACGATCCGCAAGGCGATCGCCGTCGACAAGAAGCGCCCCGACGGTCGTGCCCAGGACGAGATTCGTCCGATCGAGTGCGAGGTCGACGTGTCGCCCCGCGTTCACGGCTCGGCCCTGTTCACCCGTGGCGAGACCCAGATCCTCGGCAACGTCACCCTCGGGACCACCCGCATGGACATGCGGATCGACGGTCTCGGCCTGGAGACGACCAAGACCTTCTGGCACCACTACAACTTCCCGCCCTTCTCGGTCGGCGAGGCCGGCTTCATGCGCGGCCCGAAGCGCCGCGACATCGGCCACGGCGCCCTCGCCGAGCGCGCCCTCGCGCCGAGCGTCCCGGATCAGGAGGAATTCCCTTACGTGATCCGCGCCGTCTCCGAGACCCTGGAGTCGAACGGCTCCTCCTCGATGGGCTCGGTCTGCGCCTCCTCGATGGCGATGCAGGCGGCCGGCATCCCGGTCTCCGCTCCCGTCGCCGGCGTCGCCATGGGCCTGATCAAGGAAGGCGACGACTACATCGTGCTGACCGACATCGCCGGCGTGGAAGACCACCTCGGTGACATGGACTTCAAGGTCGCCGGCACCGCGGACGGCATCAACGCCCTCCAGATGGACATCAAGATCACCGGCGTCACCTTCGACATCCTGACCGACGCCCTCGAGCAGGCCCGCAAGGGGCGCCTTTTCATCCTCGGCAAGATGGCCGAGGCGATCGACGGACCGCGCGAGCAGCTCTCCTCGCATGCCCCGCGCATCGAGTCGATCAAGATCGACCAGGAGAAGATCGGCGCCGTGATCGGCAAGGGTGGCGAGACCATCCGCGGGCTCTGCGAGGAGTTCGAGGCCGAGATCGACGTCGAGGACGACGGCACGATCCGGATCTACGCCCCGACCGGCACCCAGGTCGAGGATGCGGTCGCCCGTATCCAGTCGATGACCAAGGAAGCCGAAGTCGGTGACCGTTACACCGGTGCCAAGGTCGTGAAGACGACCACCTTCGGTGCCTTCGTCGAGCTGACCAAGGGCACCGACGGCCTGCTGCACATCTCCAACGTCAAGCCCGGTGGCCGGGTCGAGACGGTCGAAGAGGTGCTCGAGCAGGGCCAGGAGATCGACGTCACCGTGGCCGAGGTCGACCGCGAGCGCGGCCGGATCGGCCTGCGCATGACCGACGACCCGGCGATCGCGGGCAAGAGCCCGGAGGAGATCGCCGCCCTCGCCGCCAACAGCGGTGGGGGAGGCGGCGGAGGCCGTCGTGACCGCGACCGCGACGGTGGTGGCGGACGCCGCCGCCGGGACCGCGGCGACCGGGACCGCCGCTAGGCCAACCCGAAGCCAGGTCCTCAGTACGCATGAGCACTGACGAACCGCGCCTCTCAGAGACCGCCGCCGGCGTCCGGGTGATCACCGAGGAAGTTCCCTCGGTGCGCTCGGTCGCCCTCGGCCTCTGGGTGAGGACAGGTTCCCGTGACGAGACCCTCGCGCAGGCGGGGGTCTCTCACTTTCTGGAGCACCTGCTCTTCAAAGGCACGCCGAACTACTCGGCGATCGAGATCTCCGAGCGCTTCGACGGGCTCGGGGCGTCGTTCAACGCCGCCACCGGCAAGGAGACCACTCACCTCCACGCCCGTTTCCTCGACGAGCACACGAAGGACGTCTTCGACCTGCTCGGAGAGATGCTGCTCGAATCGACCTTCCCCGACATCGACTCCGAAAGGGATGTGGTGCTCGAGGAGATCGCGATGTACGAGGACGAGCCCTCGGACCGGGTACATGACTACCTGGCCGACGCGATCTTCGGCGACACGCCGCTGGGCCGCCGCATCCTGGGCCGGGCCGACGTGATCTCGGGCATCCCGGTGCCGGACATCGCCAGTTATCACCGGGCCCGGTACACGGCGGGCAACATCGTCGTCGCCGCGGCGGGGAACGTCGACCACGACCAGATCCTGGCCATGGCCGAAACGCTCAAGCCGGACGGCGGGAGCGGGGAGGAGACCCTGGTCCCGCAGCACCCTGCGGAAACGGGCCGCCTCGAGTTCGCGGTCAAGGACACCGAGCAGTACCACGTGTGCATCGGCGCCCCCGGGATCAACCGGGCCGACGAGCGGCGCTTCGTGCTGGCCGTGCTCGATTCCATCCTCGGTGGCTCCAGCTCCTCGCGGCTCTTCACCGAGGTGCGGGAGAAACGCGGCCTCGCCTACTCGGTCGGCACCTACTCCGAGCAGTTCACCGACACCGGCGTCGTCGCCACATACGTCGGCACCCGCGAGGACAACGTCGAGGAAGCCTGTGAGGTGATCGGCACCGAACTGAAGCGGATCCAGTGCGAACCGGTGACGGCCGAGGAACTCGATCGGGCCAAGGAACACGTCAAGGGCCGGCTGGTCCTTTCCGGAGAGTCGACCGCGGCGCGGATGTCCCGCATCGCCCGGGCGGTGCTGCATGACCTGCCCCTGCTCAGCCTTGACGAGATGCTGGCGAAGGTCGATGCTGTGGGGGTGGAGGACGTATCCAACCTGGCCGCCGAGCTCTACGGCGAGAAGAGGCTCTCGGCCGCTGCCGTGGGCCGCGACGAGGACCGCTTCCGTTCGGCGATCCAGCCGGTCAGCGAGGCGCTGGCCGCATGATCAGGGTCGGGGTTGCCGGCGCCGCCGGCCGCATGGGCGCGACGGTCTGTGGGGCGGTCGAGGAAGCCGACGGGATGGAATTGACCGGCCGAGCCGACCCGGCGCTCGAGACCGAGCTTTCGGCGATCCTGCCCGAGGTCGACGTGGTGGTCGAGTTCACCACCCCGGACACCTCGCTCCAGAATTCGATCGCCTGCCTCGAGGCCGGCGTCCACGTGGTGGTCGGGGCGACCGGCTTCGACCTGGACGAGCTCCGCGACGCGGCGGAGAACTCGGGCACCGACGCCAACTGCTTCGTCGCCCCGAACTTCGCGATCGGTGCCGTGCTGCTGATGGAACTGGCCCAGAAAGCGGCCCGGCACATGCCGGAATGCGAGATCATCGAGCTCCACCACGACAAGAAGCTCGACGCGCCCTCCGGTACCGCCAAGCGGACCGAGGAGCTGATCACCGCGGCGGGAGGCCATGTCCACCAGCCGATCCACTCGGTTCGGCTGCCGGGGCTGGTCGCCCATCAGGAGGTCCTCTTCGGCGGGACCGGGCAGACGCTCTCGATCCGCCACGACAGCATCGACCGCTCCTCCTTCATGCCCGGGGTGGTGCTGGCGGTGCGCAAGGTAGGCCAACTCGAAGACCGGTTCACGGTCGGACTGGAGAAGCTCCTAGATGACTGATGTCGTAGCTCTCGACGCAACCGCCCAGGCCGAGTTGGTGGCGGCGGGGGAAGTCTCGCCGCAGGAGCTGGTGCGCGACGCAATATCAAGGGCCGAGAAGGCCAATCCCGAGTTGAACGCGATCTGCTCGCCGCTGTACGACGAAGCGACCGAGGCCGCGGCCGGTGAGTTGCCCGACGGGCCGTTCAAGGGCGTTCCCTTCCTGTTCAAGGATCTCGGCGCCGGCCTGGCCGGCCAGCCGATGTACATGGGCAACCGGGCGCTCAAGGAAATCGACATGCGGATGCCCTACGACACCCATCTCGGTTCCCGCTTCCGTGACGCCGGCCTGGTCACCCTGGGGCGCACGGCGACCCCGGAGCTCGGCATCCTGCCGACCACCGAGCCGGTCCTGAATGACGGGCCTACCCGAAACCCCTGGGACACGACCCGCTCCAGCGGCGGTTCCTCCGGCGGCTCGGCTGCCGCGGTGGCGGCCGGCATCGTGCCGATCGCCCACGCCTCCGATGGCGGCGGCTCGATCCGCATCCCGGCCAGCGAATGCGGCCTGGTCGGCCTCAAGGCGACCCGGGCCCGGATCTCGCAGGCCCCCGTGATGGGCGATTCGATGTCGGGCCTGACCACGGAGTTGGTCGTCGCACACTCGGTCCGTGACGTCGCGGCCATGCTCGACTGGGTCCACGGCCCGGTGCCCGGAGACCCCTACGGTTGCCCGGCCCCGATCCGGCCCTATTCGGAAGAGGTCGAGGCCGGGACCCAGCCGCTCCGCATCGCGCTGCTGACCGAGTCGTTGACCGGCGACACGCTGCAGCCGGCGGTCGTCGCAGCGGCCAAGGAAGCCGCCCACAGGTTGGAGGATCTCGGCCACGAAGTGACCGAGTTCGACCTGCCGGCCGCCGGCGAACCCGAGGCGCTGTACCAGACTTTCATCACCCGCTGGGCGGCCGGAATGAGCCAGACTTCGGACACCCTGAGCCTGATCCTCGGCCGGCCGCTGACCCAGGATGACGTCGAGCCGCTGACCTGGGCGTTGATCGAGAAGGGCCGGACCGAAGGCGGGGCGGCCTACCTCTCGGCGATTGCCCAGCATCAGCTGATCGCACGACTGATCGCCGGTGTGATGATCGACGGCCAGTTCGACCTGATCATGACCCCGACCCTGGGTGCGGTGCCGCCGAAACTCGGCCACTTCGACCAGAACGGCCCCGACCCGATGGACGCGATGTTGAAAGCCCGTGAGCTGGCCACCTTCACCGGCATCTTCAACGCGACCGGCCAGCCGGCGATCTCGCTGCCGCTCGAGATGAGCGAAGAGGGGCTGCCGATCGGGATCCAGTTCGTCGCCCCGATGTGGGGAGAAGACGTTCTGATCCGGCTCGCCGGCGAACTCGAGCGTGCGCATCCTTGGATCGAGCGGCGGGCGCCTGGAGTTCTCGAATAGATTGCCTTTCGTGAGTGAGATTCGCGGTGTAATAACGGCCTTGGCCACTGCTTTCCGTCCCGACGGAGAGCTCGACGTCGATTCGACGCGAAAGCTCGCGGCCCACCTGGTCGAGAATGGCTCCCACGGCCTGGTCGTGGCGGGCACGACCGGCGAGTCACCGACCCTCGAAGACCAGGAGAAGATCGACCTGCTCAAGGGCGTGCGGGAAGAGGTCGGTGACCAGGTCACCGTGATCCTCGGGACCGGTTCCAACGACACGCCCCACTCGGTGCGCCTGACCAGGATGGCGGCCGAAGCGGGTGCCGACGCCGGCCTGATCGTCACCCCGTATTACAACCGCCCCAACCAGGCGGGGATCAGGGGGCATTTCGAGGCGATTGCCGAAGGCAGCCCCGGCTTTCCGCTGGTCGCGTACAACATCCCGGCCCGGACCGGCGTGAACATGCCGCCGGATTTCCTTGCCGAGCTGGCCCAGATCGACGAGTTGAAGGCGGTCAAGCAGGCCAACGACGACGACCTCGGGCCGATCGAGGGCCTCGACGTGCTGGCCGGCAACGACGTCGGTTTCCTGCCGACCCTGAAGTTCGGTGGCGTCGGCGGGATCCTGGTCGCCTCCCATCTCGACAACGGCCGGATGCGAACGATCTGGGATCTCTGGCAGGAAGGTCGCCACGACGAGGCGGAAGCCCTCGACAACCAGCTGCAGCCTCTCTACGAGGCGATCAGCGTGGTGGTCAACCCGATCCCGGTCAAGGCGGCACTGGCACGGCGGGGCCTCATTCCCCCGACCATGCGCCTGCCGATGGTCGAACCGACCCAGACCGAGATGGACGCGATCGAGGAACTCCTGGCCGAAGCCGGGGTACCCGCCACATGATGGCCGCCGGCAACGACCGCCTCAAGCTGCTGCCGCTCGGCGGGCTGGGGGAGATCGGCAAGAACATGATGGTGATCGAGTACCGCGGCTCGATCGTGGTGGTCGACACCGGCCTGATGTTCCCGACCCCGGAGATGCTCGGCATCGACCTGGTGCTGCCCGACTTCGAGTACCTGCGCGACCGGGCCGACGACATCGAGGCGATCGTGCTCACCCACGGCCACGAAGACCACGTCGGGGCGCTGCCCTATGTGCTGCGGGAGATCGGCTTCCCCAAGGTGATCTACGGCGGCATGCTCACGGTCGGCATGGTCCGTTCGAAGCTGGATGAGCACAAGCTCGGCGCGGCGCCGCTGACCGAGCTGCCGGCCGGCCAGAAGGTGAACGCCGGCCCCTTCGAGCTGGAACTGGTCCATCTCTCGCATTCGATCCCGGACATGCGTGGCGTGATCGTCGGCACCGACCTCGGCAAGATATTCATGACCGGCGACTACAAGTTCGACCAGACCCCGGTCGACGGCCGCCCGGCCGACGTCGCCCGGCTCGCCGCGCTCGGAGACGAGGGGCTGCTGCTGCTCTGCGGCGACTCGACCAACGCGGACCGGCCGGGGGTTTCCCCTTCCGAGTCCAGCGTCGGCCCGGCGCTCTACGAGACCTTCTCCCGCTGCAAGGGCCGGATCATCGTCACCTCCTTCGCCTCGAACATCCATCGGGTCCAGCAGGTGATCGACGCGGCCGCACGGCTCGACCGCAAAGTCGCCCTGGTCGGCCGCTCGATGCGCAAGAACTTCAACATCGCCTCCAATCTCGGCATGGCGAATGCTCCCGACGGGATGCTGATCCAGCCCCGCGAGATCGAGGACTACCCGGACGAGCGGGTGGTGGTGATTTCGACCGGCTCCCAGGGTGAGCCTTTCTCGGCCCTCCGGCGGATGGCCAACAACGACCATCGCGACGTCGAACTCCACTCCGGTGACACGGTCGTCTTCTCGGCGACCCCGGTGCCCGGCAACGAACGGGCCGTCAACGAGACGATCGACCGGATCTACGAGCTCGGGGCGACGGTGATCACCCCGAAGGACGCCCCAATCCACGCCTCCGGCCACGGCTACCGGGAAGAGATCAAGATGATGCTCAACCTGACCCGGCCCAAGTACGTGATGCCGGTTCACGGCGACTTCCAGCGGATCAGGCTCCATTCCGAGTTGGCCGAGTCGGTCGGCGTGCCGAGCGAGAACATCTTCCGCAACCACAACGGGCGAGCACTGCTGGTCGGGCCCGACGGCGCCGAGCTTTCCGACGAGACCGCCGGTGGCGTGATCTACGTGGACGGGGTGGAGCTATCCGACCCCAACGACGCCACCCTGCGTGACCGTCGCACGATCTCCGAGGACGGCATCGTGATCGTGGTCGCAACGATCGCTGGCGACGACGGGGAGGTCGTCTCCGATCCGGAAATGATCGCCCGCGGCGTACCCGGCCTCGAGGACGACGACGAACTGGTCGACGAGCTCCACGACCTGATCGAGGATTCACTCGAACGGGCGGCCGAGGCCAAGGTCCGCGAAACCGACCTGATCCAGCAAGACCTCCACGACGCCGTGGCGGGCTTCATCTACAAGCGCCTGAAACGCCGCCCGATGGTCGTCCCCGTAGTAGTCGAAGTCTGAGCTTCGGGGCCAGGTCGAGGGGTCCGGGACGGTGGTGTTCCCCAAAAACCGTCGCTGCGCTCCTCATTCCGGAGGTTTTTGGGGAATACCCCCGACCCGAACCCTGCATGCTCTGGCCAAAGCACCTCAAGGGTGGGCACGTTGGTGCTGCCGCCAACCGGAGCCGGCCCATCCATCATTTGTTTCTGTGGGCCGGCGGGTTTGACTGGGAGGCGGAGCGAAGCTCGCCGACTTGCAGTTAAAAGACAGAGGGCCCGTTGGGCCTAGGGGAGGGAGTTGGCTCAACGGACCGCTCTGTAAGAAGCGAAGCCGCCGGGGCAGTCTGGGGGAGATCCCCGGCGGCTTCATGTGTCTCGTCCGCTAAGAAAGATAGGCCCGTGCTCTAAAAAGGCTCTAAAGCTTCCTTAACGGTTTCCTTGAGGTTTTTTCACCGGGGTTTCGGCCACGGCCGCGGCGTCTTTCTCGAAGGCTGCCGTAGACCCTGTGGGCGCTTTCAGGGCCGGGATCCGGACCACGAACGAGGCGCCACCGTGGGGCGAATCCCCGACCGTGGCCGTGCCGCCGTGGCTGCGGGCGATCACGCGGACGATCGAGAGCCCGAGGCCGGTGCCCTTGCCCTTGGCCCGGTCACCCGGCCCGTCGTGGCGGACGAAGCGGTCGAAGATCGTCGGCCACATCTCCTTCGGCACGCCCGGCCCGTCGTCCTCGACCCTGACCTCGCCGGTGTCACCGTCGAGGCGGCTGGTCACGGTGATCGTGGTTTCTTCGGGGGTGTGGCGGATCGAGTTGTCGACGAGATTGAGGATCACCCGGTGGAGTTCGTCGGCGTTGCCGCTGACCACGACCGGCTCCGGCACGTCGAGGACGACCCGGTGGTTTTCGCAGAGCGGCCGGAGTTCATCGGCGACGTGGGCCGTGATCTCGGAGAGGTCACAGGGCACCCGGTCACCGGTGCGGCCCGAATCGGCCTTGGCGATCAGCTGCAGGTCGGCGACCAGGCGGGCCATCCGCTCGGCCGAGCGCAGGGCCGACTCGACCGATTCGATCTCGAACTCGCGGTCGCCGTTGCCTGAACCGGGGCGGCGCAGCGAGTCGTCGAGCAGCTCCAGATTCGCCTTGACGCTGGTCAGGGGGGTGCGCAGCTCGTGGGATGCGTCGGCCACGAACTCGCGCTGCCGCTCCAGCGACCGTTCCTTTTCGTAGCGGGAGATAGAAAGCTCGTGGAGCATGTCGTTGAAGGTGCGGGTCAGTTCCGCGACTTCGTCGTCTCCTTCGGGCTCGGCCAAGGTGACTTCGGTGTCGCGGGTACGGGCGATCTCGCCGGCGGTGGAGGTGAGCGAGGAGATCGGGCGCATCGCGCGGCGGGAGAGGATCACGCCGCCCAGTGCGGCGAGCAGGGTGGCGCCCAGGGTGCCGGCCAGGATCGAGATCCAGATCCGGCCGATCGAGGCGTCGAGCCGGTCCATCGGCCGGCCGTAGCGAACCAGTCCGATCGCGTAGGGCTGAGTCGCGGACTGGGTGACGAGCGCGGTGGCGATCTGCCAGCCGTCCGAGGTGGAGATGCCCGGGCTGGTCGGCTCACCGAGATCGTGGCTGTTGGGCGGGCGGTACCGGATCTGGTTTGCCAGGGAGGTGATGTCGGCGGCGCCGTTGACCGAAGCCAGCAGATTGTTCAGCACCGCTTCGTCGCCGAAGTAGGCGGGGGTGATCAGGTTTTTGTCCCTGATCTCGGCGGCGAGTTCGTTTACCTTCGCCTCGGTGTCCGCGGCGTAGTTGTCCTTGAGCTGGTTGGTCGTGATCTGGCCGACCGCGAACCCGAAGGCGACCAGGATCACGAAGGTGATGCCGGCGGAAACCGCGGCGAGCTTCCACTGGATCGGCCAGTGGGGAGGCCACTTGCGCGATCGACGCATCCGGTCCAGCAGGCTGGTTTCGGAACGGGCCATCTCAGGCCTTGATTACGTAGCCGGCTCCGCGCTTCGTGTGGAGGATGCGGGGTTCGCCGCCTTCCTCGAGTTTGCGACGGAGGTTGGAGATGAAGACGTCGATCGTGTTCGTCTCATCGAGCGGGTCATATCCCCAGACCTCTTCCAGCAGGCGTTCGCGCGAGATCACCAGGCGCTGGTTGCGCATCAGGTACTCGAGCAGTTCGAATTCGCGCTTGGTGAGCTCGACTTCCCGGTCGCCTCTCATCGCTTCCTGGGAGTCCGGGTTCAGCTTCAGGTCACCGACCGTGAGCATGGCCGAGCCGCGCGGCGGATGTCTGCGCAGCAGCGCTCTGATCCGGGCCAGCAGCTCTTCCCGGTCATATGGCTTCTCCAGGTAGTCGTCGGCACCGCTGTCGAGGCCGGTCACCCGGTTCTCGGCGCCATCGCGAGCGGTCAGCATCAGGATCGGCAACTCGGCGCTTTCCTCGCGGAGCTGATTGCAGACTTCGAGCCCATCCATGTCCGGCAGCCCGAGGTCGAGCACGACCAGGTCGGGCAGGAACTCGGTGGCGGTGCGAAGGCCGCCACCACCGTCCTCGCTGGCCCGGACCTCGTATCCCTCCGCTCGCAGCGTGCGTCGGAGGACATCGACGATTTCGTCGTCGTCCTCGATGACGAGAATGCGCCCGCCGACCTGCTCCTCTTCCACCATGGTCGAGATTGTAAGCAAGGCCGGATTACGGAAGGGTAAATCGTCCTTTCGTTGAATGAAAAAGTCATGTTCGTACGTTCAGTCCGGCGCGGTTCTGATCGGCGCCCGTCGCGTGGCGCCGCGAAGCGAGGTGCCAAGGCCGAGAAGCCGGCCCGTGAGCCGCTGCGCCAGCACCATCTCGACCTGATCGGCCTCGGCTGCGTCCTGCTCGGGATCTATCTCGTCTTCGTGCTCTATTTCGGCTGGAATGGGGGCCGCCTCGGCTCCGGCATCAGCGACGGCCTGACATACCTGTTCGGCCTGGCCGCTTACCTGGCCCCGGTCGCCCTTTTCGCGGCGGGCGGTATCGCGATCTTCCGTCCGGCGGTGCCGACCACCCGGCCGCTGCGCACCGGGGCCGCTTTGCTCATGGCCGGCCTGCTGCTCGCCTTCGCCGGGGGCACTTTCGGTATCGCCGGCGGTCGCCCGGACCGGATCGCCTACTTCGATCCCGGCTGGTTCCCGGACCACGGCGGCGTGGTCGGCGAGAGCATCTACTGGCTCTTTGCCACGGCCCTGCAGCCGTTCGGCGCCCATCTGGTCGCCGTGTTCGCGATCCTCGGGGGGATCCTGCTGCTGACCGGCACCACCGCCGCGACCGTCCTCGGTCGTAGCGGCAAGGCCGTGAAGAAGGCCAGCAGCAGCTCGGTCGAGAAGACCCGTACCTTCGCCCGCACCGCAATCCTCCACGACGGCAAGCCAGAGGTGGACCCGGCGGCGGAAACGATCGTCGACCCGCTTCCCTTCGATGGTGAGCCGACGGTGACGATCGGCGACGGCGACCCCACCGACGAGATGGAGCTGCCCGGCGAGCCGGAGAAGGAAGCGTCCCCGTTCGCGGTCGACATCTGGGGCGAAGAGGGTGGCGAGCCGACCGTTTCCGACAAGACCGAACGCCTGGAGCCGATCGATATTTTCGGCGAGTCCGGTGCCCAGGCGGCAATCGGCGAGCCCGGCACCGCGGTGGCAGAGCCGGGTTCCGACGATGGGACCGGGGCAGGCGACGGTGATTCCGGCGACGACTCGGTCTTCAGCGACGACTTCGAGGAGGAGCTGAAGCAGCTCGAAGAGGAGTTCGACGAAACGCCGGAAGAACCCGAGCCCGAACCAGAGCCGGAGCCGGTCGCGGAGGCCGACGAACCGCCCGCCGGCGGCAAGGAAGAGCAGCTCAAGCTGACCCCGCAGGGCGAGAAGCGCGGCGCCACGCTTTCCGAGGAGATCAACTACAAGTCGCCACCGGTCAAGGTCCTCGAACGAGGCCAGAAGGGCGGCGGCCCCGATCCGGCCGAGCAGAAGGAGCTGGCCCGCAAGCTGGTCGAGACCCTGGGTCACTTCGGGGTCGAGGCGAAGGTGGTCGGTGTGGTCACCGGCCCGCATGTGTCCCGCTTCGAACTGCAGCTCGCTCCGGGTACCAAGGTGAAGAAGGTCTCGGAGCTGGCCAACGATCTCGCCTACGCGCTCGCTTCGACCGATATCCGCATCCTGGCGCCGATCCCGGGCAAGCAGGCGGTCGGCGTGGAAGTCCCGAACTCGAGCCGCAACATGGTTCGGCTGGGGGATATCTTCGGTAAGCCGAAGGAGAAGGATTCGCCGCTCCTGGCCTGGCTGGGCAAGGGGATCGACGGCAAGCCGGTCTCGACCGACCTGGCCAAGATGCCGCATGTGCTGGTCGCCGGCACGACGGGCTCGGGCAAGTCCGGCTGCGTGAACGCGGTCCTTTCGTCAATCCTGATGAATTCCTCGCCCAACGACGTGCGCCTGGTGCTGGTCGACCCGAAGCAGGTCGAGCTGAACCACTACGAGGCGGTCCCGCACCTGCTCACCCCGGTGGTCACCAACCCGAAGCTGGCCGCCAACGTGCTGAACAACCTGATCGCCGAGATGGAGACCCGTTACGGCTTGATGAAGGACGCCCGGGCGAGGAACATCGAGGATTACAACAAGGCGATGGCCGCCGAGGGCGAACCGCGCCTGCCGTACATCCTCTGCGTGATCGACGAGCTGGCCGACCTGATGATGGTCGCCCCGGCCGACGTCGAGGCCTCGATCATCCGTCTCGCCCAGAAGTCACGGGCCACCGGCATCCACCTGCTGCTGGCGACCCAGCGCCCGTCCACGGACATCATCACCGGCACGATCAAGGTCAACATCCCCTCGCGGATCGCCTTCGCGGTCTCCTCCCAGACCGACTCCCGGGTGATCCTCGACCAGGGCGGGGCCGAATCGCTGCTCGGGGCCGGCGACATGCTCTTCCGCGGCCCAGGCACCTCGAAGCTGGCCCGTATCCAGGGTGCCTTCGTGACCGAGGACGAGATCGCCCGAATCACCGATTTCTGGTCCGCCCAGGGCGAGCCCGAGTTCGAACAGGAACTGCTGAGCGAACCGGAGACGGTTCAGGAAGAGAGCTCCGACAGCGACTTCGACCCGGACCAGGACGACCTGCTGACCGAGGCGATCATGCTGGTGGTCGAGACCGAGACCGCCTCGGTTTCGATGATCCAGCGACGACTGCGGGTCGGGTACACCCGGGCCGGCCGGCTGATCGACATGCTGGAGCGCCGCGGCGTGATCTCCGGATACGAAGGCTCGAAGCCGCGTCAGGTGTTGATCACCCACGCCGACCTGCCGCGGATCCTGGGCGGGGGCAACGCCGCCGACGATGGCGGGGAGGACGCGCCCTCAGACGTCGCCGCGGAACAGTCCGTACCGGTCGAAGTGCTGGAGACCAGCGACCCGGTCGAGCCGGATCAGGGTTAACGCGGCGGCAACCCCGGCGGCTGTAGGGTCAGGCCGTGGGATCGAGCGAAGAGATATTCAGGCCGGGGAGCAGCTCTGACGGCGAGGTGCGGGCCGGCATCCTGGTGACCGGAACCGAGGTGCTGACCGCCACGATCCGTGACGAGAACGGCCCCTGGCTCTCCGAGCAGTTGGCTGGGCTCGGGGTCGAGCTGGTCGAGATCCTGGTCGTCGCCGACCACCCGGGCGACCTGGCCAACGGCCTCGAACACATGAAGTCGATCGGGATCGACCTGATCATCACCACCGGTGGCCTGGGACCGACCGCCGACGACCTGACCGCCGAAGTGGTTGCCTCTTTCTGCGGCCGGGAGATGGAACTGGACGACGAAATGGAGGCGCGGATCGCCACCATCCTCGCTCGCTTCGCCGCGAACACGAACTTGGACCTCTCGACCGATGCCCTGAACGAGGCGAACCGCAAGCAGGCGATGGTGCCGGTCGGGGCGGTCGCCTTGAACCCGATCGGCACGGCACCCGGCCTGATCGTGCCCGGGCAAGTCGATGAGGATCCCCTGGTCCTGGTGCTGCCGGGGCCGCCGCGGGAACTACACCCGATGTGGGAGGCAGCCCAGGAGCAGCCTTTGCTGCGGAGAGTGCTGGACCGGGCGACCCGGCTCGAGAAGTACCGGCTGCGGATGTTCGGCACCCCGGAGTCCGAGCTGGCGATGAGCCTGCGGGAGATCGAGGGGGAGGGGCTGGCTTTCGACGGGCTGGAGATCACGACCTGCCTGCGCAAGGGGGAGGTCGAGGTGGACGTGCGCTACCGGGAGGCCGCAGCCGACGCGGCCGAGCGCCTCAAGCAGGAGCTGAAGCAGAGGCACGACCGCTCGCTCTACAGCTTGGATGGCCGTACCGTGGATGAAGTGGTCGCGGGTCTGCTGGCCGGTCGCAGGCTGGGCCTGGCCGAGTCGTGCAGTGCCGGTCTGCTGGCGGCACGGATCACCGACCTGCCGGGTTCGTCCGAGTACTTCGCCGGCGGGGTCGTCTCCTACTCGAACGAGGCCAAACGGGACCTGCTCGGGGTCGATCAGGCATTGCTAGACGAGTTCGGGGCGGTATCGGGCGAGGTCGCGGAAGCGATGGCGATCGGCGCCCTGGAGCGCTTCGACGCCGACGTTTCGGTGGCGATCACCGGTATCGCCGGTCCCGGCGGCGGCAGCGACGAGAAACCGGTCGGCCTGGTCCACTTCAACGTGCGAACCGCCGAGGGCGGCGTACGGGCCGCGGCCCCGATCATCCCGGGCGGCCGCCGCGACGTAAGAGAACGCTCGGCCCTCGTGGCGATGCATCTCCTTAGGGAGATGCTTTCTTAACTGCAAGTCGGCGAGCTTCGCTCCGCCTCCCAGTACAACCCGCCGGCCCACAGGGCTAAATGACGGATGGGCCGGCTCTGGTTAGTGGCAACACAGGCCTGGCCACCTTGGAGGCTCTTCAATCGGAGCCCCGCCCAACCATTCCTTACTTCTAGTGGGCGGGGCGGGTTTCTCGTGGAGGGCGGGTTGGACCCCGCCCGACTTGTAGATGAACCCGTCCGACTGCAGGTGTAACGATTCCGGCACGGAATCGTGCCTGAATTGTTGCCTCGTTTGCACACTTTTGAGGGTTTTTCAGGCAGATTCTGGCTCGTGAAGCGGTGTTCCAAATTTACGTCCGAAGCAGGACTTACTGTTCCGAAAACGAACTTGTGTTCGTGTCCGTTCGGGCACGAAAGGATCAACGATCTGCCCGCAAGGGCGGCGGCGAGGTGAATGAGATGAGCGAAAGAAGGATCAACGACCTGGAGCCGGCCACCGATAAGGAGGTCAAGGCCCGAGCCGCCGCCCTCGAAGCGGCCCAGCGGCAGATCGAGAAGGATTTCGGTGCCGGTTCGCTGATGAAGCTCGGCGACCAGGCCGCGGTCAACGTCGAGGCGATCTCGACGGGTGCCCTGCCCTTGGACATCGCACTCGGGGTGGGTGGCATACCGCGGGGCCGGATCGTCGAGATCTACGGTCCGGAGTCTTCGGGTAAGACGACGCTCGTCTACCACATCATCGCCGAGGCCCAGAAGCGCGGAGGGGTCTGCGCCTTCGTCGATGCCGAGCATGCGATCGACCCGGTCTACGCGCGCAGGATCGGCGTGAACACGGACGAGCTGCTGGTCTCGCAGCCCGACTACGGCGAGCAGGCGCTGGAGATCGTCGACGTGCTGACCCGCTCGGGCGCGGTCGACGTGGTCGCGATCGACTCGGTCGCCGCGCTGACCCCGCGGGCCGAGTTGGAGGGTCAGATGGGGGACGTGACGGTCGGGCTCCAGGCCCGACTCATGTCCCAGGCGTTGAGGAAGCTGGCCGGCAACCTGAACCGGGCCAACACGCTCTGCCTTTTCACCAACCAGATCCGCGAGAAGATCGGCGTTTCCTTCGGCTCACCGGAGACCCAGCCCGGCGGCCGCGCACTGAAGTTCTACTCGTCGCAACGGCTCGACATCCGCCGGATCGAGACACTCAAGGACGGCACCGAGGCGGTTGCCAACCGGGTGCGGGTCAAGGTCGTCAAGAACAAGGTGGCAGCTCCCTTCAAGCAGGCCGAATTCGACATCGAGTACGGCCTCGGCATCTCCCGCGAGGGCAGCCTGATCGACCTCGGCATCGAGCATGACCTGGTACAGAAGTCCGGTTCGTTCTTCTCCTACGGCGAGACCCGCCTCGGCCAGGGTCGCAACAACTCGAAGCAGTTCCTGGCTGAGAACCCCGACATCGCCCAGGAGATCGAGGACCGTATCCTCGCCAGCTTGGGGATCTCCAGGGATGGTTCGCCGATCGAGAGCTCCGCTCCCGAAGGCATTGATGCGGAGACCGGCGAGGTGATCGAACCGGCCGGGGGCGACGCTGAGTTGAAGGCAGCCTAGGAGACGAGGTCGACGGGGCGGCGTTCGTGGCCGGACCGCCGCCCGTCCGGGTTCCACATGGCTGACGAACTCCTGGCCAAGGCGTTGGCGGCGATCAGCCGCAAGGACCGGACCGAACGGGAGATGAGGCAGTGGCTTGCCGATCGGGAAGTGGAACCGGAGGAGATCGAGCGGGTGGTCGCCTTCCTGATCGAGAACCTCGCCCTCGATGATCGTCGGTTCGCCTTCGTCTACACCAGCGACAAGAGGGAGCTTTCCGGCTGGGGCCGAGACCGGATCCGCGAGACGTTGCTTCGGCGCGGTATCGATCGGTCCCTGGCCGAGGAAGCGCTGAGCCAGCCGGCCGTCGTCGGAGGGGAAGAAGAGACCGAGGTGGATCGGGCGGTGCGGGTCTTGAACGAGAAGGGGGCCGACCTCAGCGATGACCGGGGCCGGCAGAGGGCATTGGGGTTGCTGGCCCGGCGAGGTTACGACGCCGAAGAGGCATACGCGGCGATCCGGATCGCCGGAAGGGCGGCCTGAACCGGAAGGATCCGTTCCCGGCCTGCCGGGCGGAGGGGGTGACTTGGAGCGTCGGCTACCCTTGAGTGAGGCATGGCACTCGACTCGTTCATTCCGGCCTGGCTGAGAAACCGGTCCTCGAAACCGGAGGTCGAGAAAGGGGAAAGGAGCCCCAAGCCGCAGAGCGAGGACGAGGGACGCGAGACGGCCCCGACGCTCAACGGGGCATCTGCGAACGGTTCCGGGACCGCGACACCCTCGGCGGACTTCGACTCGCCATCCCCGGACTACGACTCGCCGCCGCCCCGCGAGAACATGCTCTCCGCCGAGGAGGAGCTCAGGGCCCGCCGGGAAGAGATCGTGCGGATGGAAGAACGTGCCCTGCGCGACCTGGAATCGGCCCAGACCCGGCTGCGTGAGGCCGATCGCCGAGCCGAGCTGGCGGCCGAGAGAGAACGACGGCTCGCCGACGCCGAATCGCAACTCGAGGCGACCCGGGAAGCCCGGCTGGCTGCACTCGAATCCATCTCGGGCCTGACCCGGGCCCAGGCCAAGGAAGCTCTGGTGAAGGAGGTCGAGGAGGAAGCGACCCGTCAGGCCGGGCTCGCGGTGAGGCGGATCGAGGAGGAAGCCCGCCTCGACGCGGAACGCCGGGCCCGCGGCATTCTCGCCGTGGCCATGCAGCGGCTCGCCTCGACCCAGTCGATCGAATCGAACACCTACACGCTCCACCTGCCGAGCGAAGACATGAAGGGACGGATCATCGGCAAGGATGGCCGCAACATCCGTGCCCTGGAGAACCTCACCGGGGTCGACATCATCATCGACGAAACGCCCGAGACGGTGGTCATCTCCAGTTTTGACGGGGTACGGCGGGAGATCGGGCGGCTCACCTTGGAGAAGCTGATCGAGGACGGGCGCATCCACCCGGCCTCATGTGAGGCGGCCTACGAGGAAGCGGCGGCCAAGGTCGACGACGTGATGATCGAGGCGGCCGAATCGGCCATGCTCGACGCGCGAGTGACCGGGCTCCATCCGGAACTGGTGCGTTTGCTCGGCAAGCTTCGCTTTCGCACCAGCTACAGCCAGAACGTGCTCAGCCACCTGGTCGAGTGCGCCAACCTGGCCGCGTTGATGGCGGTGGAACTCGGCGCCTCGGTCGAGGTCGCCCGGCGGGCGGCCCTGCTTCATGACATCGGCAAGGCGGTGAGCCATGAGGTGGAGGGAACCCACGCCGCGGTCGGTGCCCGCCTGGCCCGGCGCTACGACGAGGTGGACGCGATCACCCACGCGATCGAAGCCCACCACAACGAGGTCGAGCCGGTGACCGTCGAAGCGGTGATCGTGCAGGCGGCAGACGCTCTGTCCGGCGCCCGGCCCGGCGCCCGTGGCGACTCGCTCGAGCAATACGTGACCAGGCTCGGCGACCTCGAGGAGATTGCGCTGCGACAGGACGGTGTGAAGAAAGTCTTCGCGATGCAGGCCGGGCGGGAGATCCGGATCATGGTCGATCCGGAACAGGTCGATGACGACGCAACCGCACTGATCTCGCATGAAATAGCAGCGGCGATCGAGCGGGAAATGGAGTACCCAGGCCAGATCCGGATCACCGTGATCAGGGAACTTCGTTCGACCCGGATAGCCCGGTAGCCGACAGGCAAAGAGTCCCCCGGAAAAGGTAGGATTCGCACCGATGGAAATCAAGACCGTCTTCCTCATCTTCGGCATCGCTCTCGCCTGCTTCGCACTGATCGTCAGCTTCATCGGGCTGAGGGCCAAGAATTTCCCCAGCAAGGGCGCCCTGATCGGGCTGCTGTTGCTCGCCGTGGTCCTGGTCGGCGGCACCACCACCTTCGCGGTCAAGCTCTCGGTCGAAGAGCAGCACGAGCGCGAAGAGGGTCACGAAGGCCTCGGCGAAGAAAGCAAAGACGCCGCCGCCATCAAGATTGTCACCACTTCCCGGGACGCCTAAGCGCCGGGAAACCACGGCAGTTCTTCACCGGGCTTCACAGGTCTGGTGCCAGGGGTACCTTAAAAGTGACTCCTTAATCAGAGCGCGAAGCGCTCGTTACTTTTCAGGTACCCCTGGTGCCAGACCCACACCTGTGCATGTAATCTCGGTTGCCTGATGAAGAAGTTCCATGTCACCACCTTCGGGTGCCAGATGAACGAGCATGACTCGGAACGGATGAAGGGCATGCTCACCTCGCTCGGGTACACGGAATCCGACCAGCGTGATGATGCCGATCTGATCCTGTTCAACACCTGCTCGATCCGTGAAAACGCGGACAACCGGTTCATCTCGCATCTGGGCGAGGCCAAGCGCCTGAAGGGTGAGGATCCGGAACGGATCGTCGGGGTCGGTGGCTGCTGGGCCCAGTCGGTCAAGGACGAGGTCTTCCGCCGTTTCCCGTTCGTGGACGTCGCTTTCGGACCCGGCCAGATCCACCGGCTGGCCGAGTTCCTGAACTCCGACCAGCTGACCGCCCAGGGCTATTTCGAGTTCGAGGATTTCGCCGGCCACCTGCCCGCCCACCGGGCGCGGCAATTCCAGGGTTGGCTGCAGATATCCCAGGGCTGCAACTGCGTCTGCTCCTACTGCATCGTGCCCTCGACCCGGGGCCGGGAGCAGAGCCGCGACCCCCAGGAACTCCTGCTCGAAGCCGAAAGGCTGGCTGCCGACGGCGTACGGGAGATCACCTTGCTCGGCCAGAACGTCAACTCGTACGGCCGGGACCTGCCGAAGGAGAGCCGGATCCGGTTCTCCGACCTGCTCGGCATGATCGACCAGGTGGACGGCATCGATCGCATCCGCTACACGAGCCCCCATCCCAAGGACATGCGGGAAGACGTGATCGAGGCCCACGCGACCCTGCCCGCGCTCTGCGAGCACATCCACCTGCCGCTGCAGTCCGGTTCCAGCCCGATCCTCAAGAAGATGCGCCGCACCTACACCCGCGAGCGGTACATGGACCGGGTGACGATGATCCGCGAGAAGGTGCCCGACTGCGCCATCACGACCGACATCATCGTCGGCTTCCCCGGAGAGACCGAGGCGGACTTCGACCAGACCCTCGAGGTGGTCGAAGAAGTCGGCTACGACGGCGCCTTCACCTTCGTCTACTCACCCCGGCGTGGCACTCTCGCCGCCGAGATGGAAGACCAGGTGCCCCATCCGGCCAAGGTCGAGCGGATGGAACGGCTGGTCGAGGCGGTCCAGAGGCGTGCCAGGGAGCGTTCACAGCGCTTCGTCGGCCGCAGCATGGATGTCCTGGTCGAAGGCCCGAGCCGTAACGACCCGACCCGGATCCGTGGCCGCATCCGCCACAACAAGGCGGTCAACTTTGAAGGCACGGCCGAGCCCGGCCAGATGGTCGAGGTCGAGATCAGCGCCGCGACGTCGCAGACCCTGACCGGCACCGAGCGCCTGCTCAGCGGCATCGGCGTCTGACCGTCCGGCGATGAAGCCGGTCATTGCCCTTTTCGGCCCGACTGCAATCGGCAAGACCGGGGTAGCGATCGAGCTGGCCCGGATGCTTCGGGAGGGCGATGAGGATCCGGTCGCGATCAACTGTGACTCGATCCAGGTCTATGAGGGACTGGAGGTCATCAGCGGCGCGGCGTCGGAGGAGGACCAGCGGGAGCTCGAGCATCGCCTGCTCTCGTTCGTCCCGGTCACCGAGGAGTTCAGCGCCGGGAAGTTCGGGGAGGCGGCCCGGCGGGAGATTGACGCCGCCGTCGAATCCGGACGCCGTCCGATCCTGGTCGGTGGCACCGGCCTGTACCTGCGGGCAGCGCTCTCCGACCTGGAGATGAAACCACCGGTCGACAAGGACCTTCGTGAGCAGGTGGAGTCGGAAATAGCCTCGCGGGGAGCGGACGCGCTCCACGCCGAGCTGCCGGCGGAACTGGCCGAGCGGGTCCATCCAAATGACCGTAAGCGGATCGCCCGCCTGACCGAGTTGATCCGCGCGGGGATGGATCCGCATCCGGACCATCAGGGTGGTGGGGAGCTGTGGACTTCCTCGCTCCGGCACCCGACCGTGATGGTCGGGCTGGTCGAAGACGACGAGGTTCTGACCGAGAAGATCCGGGCCCGGGTCGGTGCCATGGCTGCGAACGGAGCCGGGGAGGAGGCCGACCGGGCGATCGAGGCAGGTGCCTCGCGCACCGTCAGGGCGGCGATCGGTTTCGACGAGTTCCGGGCCGGGGACCTGGAGCGGGTGGTCACGCTCCAGCGCCGGTATGGCCGCCGTCAAATGACCTGGATGCGCCGTATGGAGGGGGTGGAAGTGGTCGACCGGACCGGGCTCGACGACCGCGAGGTCGCCGGCGAGATCCTCAGGCTCGCTGCAGCATCCGCAGCTTCCTAATACCTTGCCGGGTCGCATGAAGTTCGAAAAGTGGCAAGCCCTCGGTAACGACTACGTCATCCTCGAAGCGGGCGACCTCCCCTGGGAGTTGACCGAATTGAGGATCCAGCGGATCTGCGACCCCCACTTCGGGGTGGGCTCGGACGGGATACTCCTGCTCGCCCGTGCGACCGACCCGGCCTACGTGGCGGAGCTGAGGATCTTCAACCCGGACGGCTCGGAAGCCGAACTCTCCGGCAACGGCGCCCGGGAGGCGATCCTCTACCTGCGGCGCCACGGCTGGACCGACGCCGAGACTTTCAGCATCCTCACCGCTTCCGGCCCGGTCACCCCGACCATCACCGACGAGCGGACCTGCTCGGTCGAGATGGGCCAGGCCTCGACTGCCTCGAAGGATTTTCCCGACGGTGCACCTGACGGACTGGGAACCCTGACCTCCGGCGACCGTGACTGGAAGTTCCAGCACGTTTCGATCGGCAACCCGCAATGCGCGATCGAAGCGGGCGCCGATCTCGAAGAGCTCGACCTGGGCAAGATCGGACCCGGCATAGAACGCAACTCGCAGTTCCCGAACCGGACCAACGTCTCGTTCTTCCGAGTTTCCGGGTCGCGGGTTCGCGCCCGGATCTTCGAACGCGGGGTGGGAGAGACCCTTTCCTCCGGCACCGGCGCCTCCGGCGCCGCTGTGGCCGCTTACCTGGCCGGTGCGCCCAGCCCGATCACCGTCGAACTCGACGGCGGTGAGCTGAAGGTCGACATCAGCCCCGAACTGGACGTGACCCTGACCGGCTGGGCCGAGCCGATCGCCGCGGGTGAGTTGGCACCTGAGATGATGGCCGCATTGGCCGACCTCGGCTGATCCGGCCCGATCTTCCCGGGCCGTCAGAGCAGGCAGGTCGGCGACAGACTTCGAAAACGACCAAGACCGATGAAGGAGAAACCGTGGCGCTGACCGATCCATCCCGGCGACTGCAGGCGATGCCGCCCTACATGTTCGCCGAGCTCGAAAAGAAGATCGCCGCCAAGCGGGCCGCAGGCATCGACGTGATCAGCCTCGGGATCGGCGATCCCGACCATCCGACCTACCCGCATGTGGTGAGGGCGATGCAGGAGGCGGTCGCGGACCGGGCCAACCAGAACTACCCGAGCAACCGTGGCCGCGAAGAGTTCCGCCGGGCCTTTTCCGAGTTCTACCGGGATCGGTTCGGGGTCGAGATCGACCCCGAGAACGAGGTGATCCCGGCGATCGGCGCCAAGGAGTGCATCTACAACCTCTGCTTCGCCTTCCTCGACCCGGGCGACGTCGCGCTCGCCTCCGATCCGGGCTACCCGGTCTACACCGGTGGCCCGATCCTGGCCGGCGCCGAGGCGGTGCTGCTGCCGCTCAAGGAGCGGTTGGGCTTCGCCCCCGACCTCGACGCGATCGACGCGACGACGGCCGAGCGCGCCCGCCTGCTCTTCCTCAACTACCCGAACAACCCCTCCGGGGCGATCGTCCCCGACGGCTTCTTCGAACAGGTCGTCGAGTTCGCGCGGAAGAACGAGATCCTGGTCGTCCACGACAATGCCTACTCGGAAACGACCTACGACGGCTACGTCGCGCCGAGCTTCCTCGCCACCCCGGGCGCCAAGGAGGTCGGGGTCGAGGTGTTCTCGCTCTCCAAGGGCTACAACATGACCGGCTGGCGGGTCGGAGCGATCCTCGGCAACGCTGACGCGATCTCGACCTACTGGCGGCTCAAGACCAACGTCGACTCGGGCCTCTTCGAGGCGATCCAGCTGGCCGCAGTCGCCGCCCTCGAGGGTCCGAGCGGGCCGCTCGAGGAAATGAATGCGATCTACGCCCGCCGCCGCGACCTGGTGGTCGACACCCTGCGGACGATCGGGGTCGACGTCAAGAGCCCCAAGGGCACGATCTACGTATGGGCGCCGGTGCCGGAGGGCTACACCTCGACCAGCTTCTGCGAGAAGGTGCTGGAAGAGGCCGCAGTCGTGATCTCACCCGGCTCGATGTACGGGCGCAGCGGCGAAGGGTACTTCCGCATCTCGCTGACCACCCCGGACGAGCGCCTCAGCGAGGCGCTGGAGCGGATGCGCGAGCACCTCGCCTGATGCCGAGTGCCGAAGTAAGGAAAGTTGGCAACTATCGCCAACTTTCCTTACTTCGGCTAGCCGGGTAGACGGCCTTCGGCTTCGAGGGTCTGGCGGAGGCCGGACTTGAGGTCGCGGGGGTGCCAACCCAGTTCCGACTTGGCCTTGGCGGCGTCGGCCCAGAAGGTGACGCCGTCGGCCGACTTGATCAGTTCGGCCAGGTTCGGCGGCTGGCCCATGACCTTGCCGACCAGCGGTCCGATCGGGCGCAGGGCCTTGAGCATCGCGGTCGGCATGCTCCGCTTCGGCACCTTGCGACCGGCCAGGGCACCGACTTCCTCCAGCACGCCACGCATCTCGTAGTTGCCCTCGTTGAGGATGTAGCACTCGCCGACTTCGCCCTTGTCGAGGACCAGCGCCAGCCCTGCGGCGATGTCGTCGACATAGGTGAGGCCGGTGCCGAAATCGGGGAAGGGAACCATCGGCAGCTTGCCGTCGAGGAACTGGTTCATCGTGTTGCCGAGCTCCGAGTGGTCCTGGGGGCCGTAGACACCGGCCGGCTGGGCGATCACGCAGGGCAGGTCACGGGTCTTGATCAGGTTGAGGGCGACCTGATGGGCCTCGTACTTGGTCTCTTCGTAGACCGACGTGAAATCAAGCCCCTGCGGGTCGTCGAGGTCGGGTCGGCGGAAATCCTCGGTCGCCACCTCGCGGTGGGTGTTGCCGAAGATCGCACAGGTCGAGACGTAGAGGATCCGGGGGATGCCGGCTTCGAGCGCTGCCTCGAGGGTGTTTGCGGTGCCTTCCACATTGGCCTTGCGCAGCACCGGGATCCTCTCCTTCGGGATCCCGACCTCGTAGAGGGCGGCGTTGTGGAGCAGGGCGTCGTGGCCCGCCATCTGCTCGGCCAGGCGGGGGCGGCTGGAGAGATCGCCATCGACCAGGGCACAGCCCATCGATTCGAGGTCGGCGGCCTTGGAGCGGTCGCGGACCAGGCAGGTCAGTTGATGGCCCTGGTCGACCAGATGCCTGGCCGTCGCCCCGCCGATGAATCCCGTCGCTCCCGTCATGAAGATCTTCATGGACGGCAGCGTAGCGCGGGGCCGCGTTATCTAGCATGGAGTAGGTGACCGAGTCAGTCGAGAGTTCGAAAACCCGCCGGGCGAAACAGCGGGCCCTGATGATCGCCGTGGACACCACCGGCGATACGACCCTGGACGAACTCGGTGAGCTGCTCCGCACGGCCGGCGTGGCCACGGTCGGCGAGGTGATCCAGCGTCGCAGCGAACCGGACCCTGACCGCTACTTCGGCCAGGGCAAGCTGGAGGAAGTCAGGGAAGAGGTCAAGCGGACCGGCGCCAACCTCGTCGCCTGTGACGACGAACTGGCCCCACGGCAGGAACGCAACCTGGAAGCGGCCCTGGAAGTGCCGGTGATCGACCGGACCGCGACGATCCTCGACATCTTCGCCGACCACGCCCACTCGGCCGAGGGCAAGCTGCAGGTCGAGCTGGCCCAGCTCGAGTACAACCTGGCCCGCATGCGCGGCCTCTGGACCCACCTCGAACGCCTGGGCGCCGGGATCGGCACCAGGGGACCGGGCGAATCCCAGATCGAGACCGACCGCCGCCTGGCCCGCGACCGGATCGCCATGCTCAGGCGCCGCCTCCGCCACGTCGAGCAGAACCGAGGCGTGATGAGGGCGAGGAGGCAGGACTCGTCGCTGCCCCAGGTCGCCCTGGCCGGTTACACCAACGCCGGCAAGTCGACCCTCCTCAACGCCCTGACCGGAGCCGAGGTCAGTGTCGGCGACCGGCTCTTCCACACCCTCGACCCGACCACGCGGGCCTTCGAGTACGAGGGACGGCGCTACCTGGTGACCGACACGGTCGGCTTCATCGAGAAGCTGCCACATCAACTGGTCGAAGCCTTCAAGGCCACCCTGGAGGAAACCGTGCTGGCCGACCTGATCCTCCACGTGGTCGATTCCTCCGCCGGGGATGAACGGATGGAGGCCGAGATGGCCGCGGCGGACGAGGTGCTGGGCGAGATCGGCGCCGGCGAGAAGCCGCGGCTCCTCGTCCTCAACAAGATCGACCTGCTGGACGAGGCACAACGGGCCGAGGTGCGGATCGCGCATCCGAAGGCGGTCCAGGTCTCGGCCGTGACCGGGGAGGGCCTGGATCAGCTCAAGGTCGAGATGGAACGGGCCTTCGAGGAGACGATGGCCCCGGTGGAACTGCTGGTGCCCTACTCCGAGGGTGCTCGCTTGCACGAACTCCATGAGGTGGCCGGTAAGGTCGAACGCGAGGACGGTCCCGAAGGCGTCCTGGTCAAGACCCGGCTGCCGCTGGGCGAGATGCATCGCTTCGCCGACCTCGTGACCACCAGCTAGAGGTCGTCTAGAGTGCCGGGCGATGGAACTCAAGGTCCAGCTTCTCAGCGACTCTGCCGTCCTTCCGACCCGCGCCCATGAGGGTGACGCCGGGCTCGATCTCTGCGCCTCTGAGGCCGCCCACATCGGCCCCGGCGAGCGTTGGCAGGTTCCGACCGGGATCGCGGTCGAGATCCCGGAGGGCCACGCCGGCCTGGTGCTCCCCCGTTCGGGCCTGGCCCGTCGCCACGGGATCTCCTTGGTCAATGCGCCCGGACTGATCGACTCCGGGTATCGCGGCGAGGTGAAGGTGCTGCTGCTCAACAACGACCCGGCCGAGGTCTTCCGGATCCAGCCCGGCGACCGGATCGCGCAGCTCCTGATCACCCCGTTCGTCACAGCCGACGCGGTCGAAGCAGAGACCCTGAGCGCCAGCGACAGGGGAGAAGGCGGCTTCGGCTCAACCGGCCGCTGAGAGAGCGCTGGCCCGGGCGTAGAGGGTCTCCGGGGCAATGTCCGCATTATTCGGCCAGGCGATGGTGCCGGAATCAGCATCCACTCTGAGCTTGCGGAAGTAGTCAGGCTCGCGCAAGGGCGCAAAGACCCCTCCATATTCGAGCAGATAGGAGAGATCGACCCGTGCGCTGACACCATCCTCGAAGCGCAAAGTGACCCGATATCTGTCTTCCGGTACAGCTTCTATGAGCAAGGGAACGCTTCTCATTGCTTCATCGTAGCCGTCTATCTCAACGGATCAACCGGCTCAAGCGGAAGATGCAGCCGGGCTCGCTCCCAATTTCGTAGTAGCGCTTTCGTGTTGTCGCGGCACCAGTCAGCTACGAGGCGACGCGCCCGGGCCGGCAAATCGCCGGCGAGCACCTCGCCATCGTCGATGTCCACTGCTGCCTCGTAGTCCCCATAGCGAGCGTGAAAATGCGGGCGCCCGAGATGCTGAACCTCGTCGTAGTACATGTAGATGACGATCCCGTAGAAGCTGCTGATGCGTGGCATCCATTCTCTCTACGACATGCCAGATGGATCATCGAGCGAATCTCTCGATTTGTCACAGTTGCGTCACACAATTGTTCGCGCAACGTTGCACACGGGTCCGAAGCAAGATTCGGACGGGCGAAGGAGGCTTCGGCTCAACCGGCGTCTAGGCAAGGCGGCGCCGATCGGCTAGGTTCGATCCGGTGGTCAAGTCAGGCAAGAGAGTCCTTCCGCTGCTTACGGGCGCCACAGCGTTGTTCGCGCTGTTCGCCGTGATGCCGGCCCATGCTGCCCGGCCGGTAACGGGACGCTGGACGGGCCAGGTGACCAAAGGCCAGGCGCTATCGGGCAAGGACGGCATGCCGACCTTCCGGGTCAGCGCCAACCAGCGTCTGCTGACCAACTTCAAGATCGGCGGGATCGGCGGCTACTGCGCTTCCGGCTACCAGGTGGTCTCGGTCGTCGTGCCGAGGGCCAAGATCAAGGCGAGCGGCAAGTTCAAGGTCACATACCACCCGGTCAGAGGATCCGACGCCAAGGTCACCTTGAGCGGAACCTTCACCCGGGCTCGCCGGGTGACCGGCAAAGTCGAAGGCCGCAACTTCTGCGACTACGACATCCACTTCAAAGCCCACCCGGGCTAGCCGTTGCGGGCGGCGGCAAGGGCGGCGGCGTGGGCCGCGTTTTCGAGCGAGTCTTCGAGTGGCTCGAGATCTGGACGCTCGCCGTGGTGGTGTTCGAGGCCGGTGGCGATCAGGTGGTCGGCCAGCCAGGCGTTCTTCGGCAGCAGGGGACCATGCAGGTAGGTGCCGATCAGGTTGTCCTCCTTGACCCCCTCGAAGCCGTCTTCTCCATTGTTGCCGTGGCCGTGGATCACCTTCCCGAGCGGTGAGCAGTCGCCCAGCCGGGTGCGGCCACCGTGGTTCTCGAACCCGGCCAGCACCTTGGGCTCACCGTCGAGGTCGACCTCGATCGCGACCGGTCCGATCAGCCGGGGGCCGGGCTCACGCACGGTCTTCAGGTCGACCAGGCCGAGGCCTTCGATCGTCTCGCCTTCCAGCTCGTAGGACTCGCCAAGCAGCTGGTAGCCACCACAGACCGCGAGGATCGCGGCGCCGTCATCCTTGGCGGCCCTCATCGCCTGTTGCTTGGTCTGGTTCAGGTCGCTCGCGACCGCCTTCTGGTCGCGGTCCTGGCCGCCGCCCATGTAGAGCAGGTCGAAGCCGGCCGGGTCGAACCTTTCCCCGGGGCCGCAGCGGGTCACCTCGAACTCGATCCCGCGCCACTCGCAGCGGTGCTGGAGGAAGAGGATGTTGCCCCGGTCGGCATAGATGTTCATCTGGTCCGGGTACAGGCTGAGCAGGCGCAGCTTCATGGGGAAAGCCTAGACGTGGCGGGCCACGACGATCACCGTGGCGATGTGACGGTCGGTTTCGGGGATCTCGACCGTGCGCTCAACGGTCAGGCCGGCCTCGTCGAGCTCCTCGGCCAGCAGGTGGCGGTCGATCCGATCGAGCGTGATGCTGTCGTGCGTTTCTTCCAGCGAGCCGTCGGGTGCGACGACCTGGCGCAGGCGGACGACCGTGAGCGAATCGCCGTCGTCCTCGACCGCGACCGGTCGGCTGGCGTAGACCCAGTCGCCGATCTCGCGGACGTCCGGCAGCACCTCGACCGGCCGCGACTCCTCGGCGATCCACTCGGAGATCGCGAAGGCGGCGGTCCCATCCGGCGCGAGTCGCTCTTTGACCCCTTCGAGCAGGTTCCCGCGAGAAACCTCGCCGCCGACGATGTGGAGCAGTTGCTGGGGTGCGATGACCGCGTCGAAGCGGTCCCGGCCCAGGTCCAGGTCGAGCAGCTCGGTGACGCTGCCCGTGACCGCCGAGGCCGACCCGCCCGCGGACAGCCGGTTCAGGTCACCCGCCAGCAGCGGATCGAGCTCGACCCCGACGACATCACGCCCCTCGGCCGCGAGATGTCTGGCGACCCGGCCGATCCCGCAGCCGAGGTCGAGCGCGGATCCCGCCTGCTCGGTCAGGGCGACCCAGGCCGGGAGGTCCGCCGTGTAGCCGCAGGACTCGACCAGCTGCCAGATCGCGGCCCGGGGCGAATCTTGGTCGGCGAGGATCAACCTTCCCAGTACCGCTCGGTGTTGCCGCGGTCGGCGAGCAGGTTGCGCAGGTCGAGCAGGGCGGTGTAGGTGGGGAGGGCGAAAAGCTGGCCATCGGCCGTGGCGAGCGCCTGGTCGAGGGCGACTTCGGGGTCGTCGACCACGGCCGTCTTCTCGGCCGGCCAGCCGGCGTACTTGAGCCGGAGGGCCAGCTCCGACGCCCTGGTGCCGGTGCAGGTCACCCGGTCGAGCCTCTCGGCGAGCATCTCGAAGTCCGCGTCCCAGATCCAGGAGACGTCGCGGCCGTCGGCGATCCGGTCGTTCAGCGCGATCCAGAGGTCGATCGGGGCCGGTTCGAGCGAAAGGGTGCGGATCACCTCGTTGGCGCCGGCCGGGTTCTTGATCAGCAGAATCGAGAGCGTGACATCACCGACCTCGATCCGCTCGACCCGGCCGAAGACCGCTTTCATCGAGGCCAGGCTTGCCACGGCGTCGGCTACCGGAATGCCGAGTTGCCGGGCGGTGGCGATCGCCCCGAGTGCGTTGTAGAGGTTGTAGAGGCCGGGAAGCGGCAGCTCCAGGGCGAAGTCACCTTCCGGCGAGTGGATCGTGGCGGTGAGCCCCGACATCCCCTTCAGGGTGACCGAGCTCGCCGCGACCTCCGGTTCGGGCCGGCGCATGCCGCAGCTTTCGCAGTGGTAATGGCCGAGATGGCCGACGAAGGCCCGGTCGTAGGTGAGTTCGTGGCCGCAGACCCGGCAGAGCTTGGCATCGTGGGCATGCTGAAGTTCAGCCAGTGCCTGGGTTTCGTCCTCGATCCCGAAGTAGATGGTGCCCTCGCCGCTCGAGTTGCCGATGTCGGCGATCAGGGGGTCGTCCGCGTTGAGGACGAAGGATGTCTTCCCGGCGCTTCGTCGGGCCAGCTCGGCCCAGGCGTCGGCCAGCGCCTCGGTCTCGCCGTAGCGGTCGAGCTGGTCGCGGAAGAGGTTGCCGAGCAGGATGGTGTGGGGGCCGAGCTGGTCGGCCACCTGGGGAAGCCATGCCTCGTCAACCTCGAACAGGCCTTCGCTGCCCCCTTGCTCGGCCAACGCGGTGGCGACGCCCCAGGTCATGTTCGAACCGGCCCTGTTGTGGATCGGATGCCGCCCGGCCGAGGCCAGGACGGTGGCCAGCATCGAGGCCGTGGTGGTCTTCCCGTTGGTGGCGCTGATCAGGGTCGAGCCGTCACCGAGCCCGGCGCCGAGCTTCCCGATCGCGTCCTGGTCCAGCTTCAGCAGCACCCGGCCGGGCAGAGTGGTGCCACCGCCTTTGCCGGTGGCCCGGCTGAGACGCCCGACCAGGCGGGCGATCCATGCCTTGACCCTGATCAAGCGGCGGGCTCCGGCACGATGACGCTGAGTGCCGATGGGATGACGCGGATCGTCGTCGGCAACTCGGTCAGCGGGTCGCCGTCCGCGTAGACGGTGAACGGCCGGCTGGCCCGGACCTCGATCGAACTGGTCCGGTGGCTGGTCACGACGTCCCCCTCGACGTGGGTTCCCTTGAAGACCTTGGGCAGGTTGAGCAGGAAACGGAACTTGCCGACCTCGCCGATCGTGACGACGTCTAGTTTGCCGTCGTCGACCTCGGCCTCCGGGGCCATGTTCATGCCGCCGCCGTAGAAGCCGTTGTTGGCGACCGCGATCGTGTAGCCGGTGACCCTGCTCTGCTTGCCGGACTCGATCAAGGTGAAACGGGCCGGCTTCCAGGCCAGCAGGGCGCGCAACGCCGCGTAGGCGTAGACCGGGCTGCCTTTGAGCAGCTTCGCCTCGTTGGCGATCCGGTTCGCGTCGGAATCGAAGCCGACCGAGGCGATTCCGAGAAAGCGCTTGCCGTTGGCGTCGCCGACGTCGATCCTGCGGGTGTGGCCGGCCAGCAGGCAGTCGACCGCCTCGACCGGATCGGTCGGTATGCCCAGCCCGCGCGCGAGGTCGTTGCCGCGGCCGGCCGGAATCAGCCCGAGCGGCGTCTCGACCCCGGCCAAGGCGCCGCCGACCGCCCCGATCAGTCCATCGCCGCTCATCACGACCGGGATCTCCCCGTGGTCGACCGCATCGAAGGCGAGATCGACGCCGTGTTCCAGGGAGCGGGTCCGCTCGACCCGGAACGGGACACGTCGCGCGTCCAGCCGCCCCTCGACGGCGGGCAGCAGCTCCTTCGAGCGTCCGCCGCCGGAGCTCGGGTTCATGATCAGCGCGTATGCCTGGGACTCACTCATCGGGATCCTTCAGTTTCGCAGCGACCCATGTTCCTTCACCGGCCGCCCCGGTGCGCACCTGGCCGAACCCGTGGGCGGCCAGTTTCTGCCGGACCAGCCTTTCCGGGGTGCTGAACGGCGTCCGCTCGCCCTGGCTGGTGGCGATGATCAAGCCGCCGCCGGGCCGCAGCACCCGGGTGATCTGGCCGAAGAAGATCGGCATGTTGACCTGGGCGACCAGGTCGAACGAATCCTCACCGAAGGGCAGCTTCGCAGCGTCGCCGGCCCGAAAGCTGACCCGCGCATCGGGGTCGAGGCCGATCTTGGCCTGGGCCTTGCCGATCATCTCGGCGGAGAGGTCGAGGCCGCGGATGCTCGCGGTGGGGAACTCGCGGGCCAGGAACAGGGTGCCGGCTCCGGTCCCGCAGCCCAGGTCCAGCACCTTTTCCGGCCTCAGCTCGAGGGCATCCAGGCCCGCGGCGAGGGCGGCGAGATGAGCGGGAGAGCCGGCTGCGGTGCGCTCGTCCCAACCGGCGGCGGCGTGGTCGAAGAACCTCCCGACCGCACCGCTGATCGCGGGCCAAGCCCAGGGAGCGACGGCAACCAGCCGACAGATCGACTTGCCGATGAATCTCGTCTTCCGGTCGACGGGGGCGCGGTGGTCGGACACCGACGGATCATTACAAAGGCCAGGTAGAGACCATAGACTGACGCGGATGAGCGAACGCGCGAAGCTTGTGACCCTGGGAGTCGTCGGCGCCGTACTGGCCATCGTGGTCGTCGTGGTGCTGGTCGGCCGGGGCGGCGGCGACGATGGCGGCGAGACGGCCACACCGGTGACCAAGGACGTGAAACTGGCCAAGCCCGAGGCCGGTTCGGTGGTCGAGAAGGGCGAGGTCGCCCACGTGAAGATGGAAACCACCGAGGGTGACTTCACGATCGACCTCGACACCACCGACTGGCCGGTGACCGCCAACAGCTTCGCCTACCTGACCGAGAAGGGCTTCTACGACGGGCTCGGCTTCCACCGGATCGTCCCCGACTTCGTGATCCAGGGCGGCGACCCGACCGGCACCGGTTCGGGCGGACCCGGCTACAGCGTGGTCGAGACCCCGCCCAAGGGCACCAAGTACCCGATCGGCACCGTGGCGATGGCCAAGACCGGGGCGGAGGCGCCCGGCACCTCGGGCAGCCAGTTTTACGTCGTGACCGGAACGTCGAGCGGGTTCGACCCGGTCTATGCGATCGTCGGCAAGGTGACCGACGGCATGGACGTCGTCGAGAAGATCGGTCGGCTCGGTGATCCGTCCAGCCCCACCGGTGCCCCGACCAAGCAGGTCGTGATCAAGAAGGCGACCCTGGAGCAGGGCTGAGCCCTGGCCGCGCTTTCACCGGAAGAGTTCACGGTCGATGCCGGGGGACGGTCGCTGGCCGGTGAACGTCAGGGCGAAGGGGCGGACATCGTGCTCTGCCACGGGCTCTCTGCCACCCGCCGCTACGTGGTCCACGGCTCGAAGTACCTGCCCCGGCACGGATACAGGCTGACCACCTACGACGCCCGCGGCCACGGCGAAAGCGACCCGGCCGACCGGTACGGCTACGAAGGCCTGGCCGAGGATCTCGAACTGGTCATCGAATCGACCGGGGCGATGGCGGATGGTGGCGCGACCCTGGGTGGCCACTCGATGGGCTGCCACACGGTCGCCCGGCGCACCCTGCTCGACCCCGGGGGCGTGAAGGCGCTGGTCCTGATCGGCCCGGTCTTCACCGGCGATGCGGATGAGGATGCCCGCTGGGACCGTCGGGCCGAGGCACTCGAGCAGGGTGGCCCCGAAGCATTTGCCGAAGTGGTGGCCGAGAACAGCCCCAACCAGGAAGTGCACGACACCGTCTATCGATTGGCACGTGACCGGGCCCGGCTCCACCGACATCCCGAAGCGGTGGCGGAGGCACTCAGGGAGATTCCGCGGTCGAAGCCGTTCGAGAGCCTGGACGAGCTTTCCCGACTCGATCTACCCGTACTGGTGGTCGCCAGCCACGACGAAGCCGACCCGGGTCACCCCTACGAGGTCGCCGTCAAGTGGGCCGAGACGATCCCCGGGGCGGACCTGGTCAGCGAGGAACCGGGCGAGTCACCGCTCGCCTGGCAGGGCGGCCGGCTCTCCCGCGAGATCACCTCGTTCTTCGACCGTCACGGCGTCGGCTAGATAGCCTTGGCTTCATGGACGAACTGACCACCGAGGCGCCCGGGGAGCCACCCCATCCCGGCATGGTCTGGGTCCCGGGAGGGACCTTCACCATGGGCAGTGAGAAGCATTACCCCGAGGAGAAGCCCTCCGGCCCGGTCTCGGTGGAAGGCTTCTGGATGGACGAGACCGCGGTCACCAACCGTCAGTTCGCCGAGTTCGTCGAGGCGACCGGGTACGTGACCACCGCCGAGAAGGCGCCGGATCCGGCCATGTACCCCGGGGCCGACCCGGCCATGCTGGTGCCCGGTTCGATCACCTTCGCCAAGCCCAACGCGCCGGTCAGCCTCTCGAATCCGATGCAGTGGTGGGCCTGGACCCCGGGTGCCCAGTGGCGCCACCCCTGGGGGCCGGCCAGCAACCTGGCAGGCAAGGAGGACCACCCGGTCACCCAGGTCACCTTCGAGGACGCCGACGCCTACGCCCATTGGGCCAAGAAGGAACTGCCGACCGAAGTGCAGTGGGAGCGAGCTGGACGGGGCGGCATCGAGGGGGCCGAGTTCGCCTGGGGTGAGCAGATCGCCCCCGGCGGCGAGGAGAAGATGAACCGCTGGATCGGCGAGTTCCCTTGGAAGTTCCGGCCCCGCCCGGGCGGCGCCCGCAAGCCGGGAACCGTCGCCGTGAAGACCTTCGAGCCGAATCCCTTCGGCCTATACGAGATCACCGGCAACGCCTGGGAGTGGACTCAGACCTGGTTCTCGGACAGCCATCCCGAGCCGACCAGCCGCTGCTGCGCCCCGGCCAATCCGCGTGGGCCGAGCGTAGACGCCAGCCGTGACCCGGCCAGCGGCATCCCGCGCAAGGTGCTCAAGGGCGGATCTTTCCTCTGCGCCGAGAACTACTGCTCGCGCTACCGGCCTTCCTCTCGGATCCCCGAGAGCATCGAGAGCTCGACCGTCCACATCTCGTTCCGCTGCGTGGCCCCGGCCGTGGCCTAGCGACCCGGGCTCCGGTTTAGTCATCGGCGGCGGATAGGGTTCAGCTCGTCGCCGGTCCGTCCTGCGGCCTGCTGCCAAACCTGAAATCGATGGAGGAGTCGTATGTCTGAAACCAGTGGTTCCAAGGCCCCGCAAGGGTCGGGTGCCTGGGGCTCATGGGTCGCGTTCGCGGGGATCATGCTGATGCTGATCGGTGTGTTCAGCGTGATCGCCGGGCTGGCCGCCGTGACCGACAACGGCTACATCACCAAGACTTCTTCCGACCACGTCTTCCTGATCAGCTTCCAGGCACTCGGCGTGTTCTGGATCGCGCTGGGCATCCTCAAGACCTGGGCCGGCTTCGCCCTGATCCAAGGGCGTGAATGGGCACGGATCGTGACCATCATCCTGGTCTTCATCAGTGCGGTGAGCCATCTGCTGGACCTCACTTCCCAGCCCGCCTTGAGCATTCTCTTCATCGCGATCGACTTGACCATCCTCTACGGGGTCACGGTCCGCTGGGAAGCAGCGAAGATCGGCATGGGGGACTGACTCGAAGGCCCGGGTTTCACAGCTGAAGGCCTGGGCTTCGAAGCTGCCGCAACCGTTGAGGCGGTTCGGGGCCGCCTGCTGGGAGGTGCTGCTGTCCTTCGACCGGTCAGCCGGCACCCGGCAGGCGGCCCAGCTTTCCTTCTTCGTCCTGCTGAGCTTCCCGGCCCTGATGCTGCTGGCGGTCTGGATCCTCAGCAACGTCTTCGATTCACCCGACGTCCGGCACGACCTGATCCAGGAGATCATCGACAACCTGCCGATCGAGCAGGTGCAGGGCCGGAAGGAGCTCGAGGACATGCTGGATCAGCTCACCGAGGGCGCGGGCGGGCTCGGGCTGCTCTCGGTCGGGGTGCTGCTGTACTCGGTCAGTTCGGCGATCGGCGGCCTGCGCCACGCGATCGAGACCGCCAACGAGAAGGGTCTCCACGGGCCGCCCTTCCCCGAGAACAAGGCGATCGACATCGGCATCACGTTGGTCACCCTGCCGGCCGCACTCGTTTTCGTCTCCCTGGTGCTCTCGCGCGATCTGGCCAAGGTGGTCGACGACAGCGTCTTCCTCTCCTGGACGGCCGCGCACCTGGGCGGTCCGGCCGGGATCTTCGCCGCGGGCCTGGTCTTCTACACCTGGATCTTCTGGGTTCTGAACCCGGGCCCGACCACCTGGTCGAGCGCCGCGGTGGGATCCGTGGTCACCTGCCTGTTGATCTGGCTGATCTACACCGCCTTGCAGGTTTGGTTCGGGATCACCGGCGGCAACAGCGCCGTCTACGGCGCCCTGGCCGGGTTCCTCGGGCTGCTGCTCTTCCTCAACCTCGCCTCGATGGCGGTCGTGCTGGGCGCCCATGTGGCCGCGGTCTGGCGGGTCCACCGGGGTGAAGCGGTTGCTGCCGGGCGACTAGGTTAGATTCCAGCCATGGGCTGCTTCGTCGTTTTGTTCGCACTGATCTCGCCGCGCCTGGCGCTCTTCTTCATTCTGATCTTCTCCGACTGGGTCGGTCAGGCGCTCGACGGCTGGGTGGTCCCGGTGCTCGGGTTCTTCTTCTTGCCGTGGACCCTGCTCGCCTACATCGTGATGTGGCAGGTCAGTCCGCATGGGGTGGAGGGCTTCGACTGGTTCATCGTCGCCTTCGCCTTCGTGGTCGACATCGCCGCCTACGCAAAGTCAAGCCAGACCCGCCAGAACTAGTCATTGAGGAGCAACGGGTCTTGGGGAGGCGGGTCGGTATCGCCGGCAGGCAGAGTCCGGTCATCCATTAGTTAGTTCTGTGACCGGACGGGTTCCTGTGGTCATCCAGCGAAGACTGGATGACGTGCTTGTTAATGCACGAAGATTTTGAGGGCGAGGATCACGAAGCCGAATAGGGCGTTGACGAGGCCGATCATGATCCGGCGGCCCCAGGTACGCCGGTCCCTGGTGCCGATGAACAGTCCCGTCGCGAAGAGCATGAGGATGCCCGCGCCCACGGCTATGTAGCTGGCGTTGTCGTCGTTGGCCAGGCCGATCGGCGCGGTCAGCATGGCCAGGGCCGGGATCATCGCACCCTGGACGATCGGCCACTCGACCCTGAGGGCGCGGCGGGCGTGGTGGAGAGCCTCCCGGGGAGTCGAGTAGCCGGCCGCGACGATGTCGGCGTAGACGTGGACGATCCAGAAGACGAAGCCGGTGACCGCGGCCCAGACGGCGATCGCGATCGACCCCAGGCTGTCGTCCTTGGAGGCGGTGGCGACCACGGTCATCGAAACCATGGTTCCGTAGATGGCACCCGCGTAGTTGCGCTCCCGATCGTTCTGCACGAGGCGAAACCATAGTGGCGAGGACAGAAGACGCGATCGCACATTTACAAGTCGGTTGACTGACTTGTGTATATTCGGGGCCATGAGCGAGGAGACCGGCGCATGAGCGACGAGCGACGCCAGCAAAAGGACCGCACCGCGGCCACCCGCGCAGCGGTACTGGAAGCGACCATCGAGTTGCTGGTCGAGCGTGGCTACGCGGGAACCTCGACCCGACTGGCGGCCGAGAAGGCCGGCGTCTCACTGGGGGCGCTGCAGCACCACTTCCGGACCAAGGCCGAGCTGACCGTAGAGGCGATGAGATACGTCGTCGACCGCCTGGCGCAGGAGTTCGTCTCGGCGATCCCCAAGGACGGCGACGAAATGGACCGCATCGCCCTGGCCCTGGACCGGCTTCACGTTGTCTTCCGCGGCCCGACCTTCGCCGCGGCGATGGAGCTGCACCTGGCCGCCCGCACCGACGAAACCTTGCTGGAGCCGATCCGGCAGCTTCACATCGAGGACCAGGCCCGGATCCGCCAGAGCGCTATCGCCCTGATGCCCGGCGTCGAAAATCGCCCGGGCTTCGACGCTTGGCTGCTGATGTCCGTCTCGGCGATCCGCGGCATGGTGGTGGCGACGATGGGGGTGGAGGAGGTCGAGGCGGAGTGGCAGATGCTCCGGGCCCAGCTCCTCGACACGGCAAATGAACTACTGAGGCAGGAGTCAGCATGACGGTCAACGAGAAGCCATTGCCCCCGGGCCCGCGCGGGATCGACGCGGCGAAGTTCCTCTTCAACTCGACCCGTGACTTCAAGAAGCCGATGAGCGAGATGGCGATCGAGTACGGCGAGATAGCCCATGTCCGCAACCGTGGCCGCGACTTCATCGTGGTCAGCGGCCACGAGGCGGCCAAGCACGTGCTGATCACGAACCAGGACAACTACCGCAAGGGCCTCGAGTACGAGCTGCTGCGGATCGTGCTCGGCGAAGGGCTGCTGACCAGCGAGGGCGAGACCTGGCGCAAGCAGCGCCGCCTGGTCCAGCCGATGTTCGCCAAGCGTTACCTGAAGAACTTCACTGCCCACATGACCAGGGCGACGGCGGAAGTACTGGAAGGCGAGCCGTTTGCCGACCTGCCCGACGGCGAGGTGGTCGACATCTCGGAGGCGATGATGGCCTTGACGCTCGACATCGTCGGCCGGGCGCTCTTCGGCGCCGACCTGAGTGGCAAGACCGCACGCAAGGTGGGGCCAGCGATGAACGACGTGCTCAGCCTCGGCACCAAGATGACCCGACGGCTGCCGACCTTCGTGTTGGCCCACATGCCGGGCATGAACCTCAAGAAGGCGATCAGCGTCAATCCCGAGGGCCGGCGGTTTCAGCGCGCCCTGGAGGACCTGAAGTCGGTGATCGACGAGCTGTTGGCCGAGCGCAGCCGCCAGGCGGACCCCGGCGACGACCTGGTCGGGCTGATGCTCTCCGCCCGGGACGAGGAGACCGGGGAGACGATGAGCCGCGAGCAGATCGGCGACGAGCTGATGACCTTCATGCTGGCGGGCCATGAGACGACCTCGAACGCCCTCGCTTGGACCTGGCGACGGCTTTCGCTAAACCCGGCCGCCCGGGAGCGGCTCTTCGAGGAGGTCGACACTGTGCTAGGGGACCGGATCCCCGACATGGACGACATGGACCGGCTGCCCTGGACACGGGCCTGCGTCGAGGAGTCGTTGCGGATCGATTCACCGGTCTGGACGGTCGGCCGGCAGGCCTTGGACGAGGACGAGATCCTCGGCTACCGGATCCCCAAGCACGCCAGCCTGATGGTGCTGATCAGCATGATCCACCGTGATCCCCGGATCTGGCCGAACCCCGAGGGCTATGACCCCTCGCGGTTCCTGCCGGAGAACGCGAAGGGCCGCCCGCGCCACGCCTTCATGCCCTTCGGGGCCGGACGCCGCGTCTGCATCGGTTCTACCTTCGCCACGGTCGAGGCGACCCTGCTGGCGGCGATGATCGGCCGCCACCTGCGCTTTGACCTGCCGACCGGAGCCGAGGTGGAGGCGGAGGCGTCGATCACCCTCCGGCCCAAGCACGGCCTGCCGATGCTGGTCTTTCACCGCCGGCCCGGTCCGGTTCCGGACGAGATGCCGGAACCGGACCTGGCTGCGGTCTGATCAGCCCTGCTCGAGGATCGGGTCCTCGGCCAGCTCGGGGGCGAGCGGCTCGCCCTTCGGATCCTTGTTGGCGATCAGGTGGCCTTCGAGTGAGACGTTGGGCAGCACCTTGTCGAGCCAGCCGGGGATCCACCATGCCTTGTCACCGAGCAGCGTCACCACTGCCGGGGCGATGACCAGTCGTACGAAGAGCACGTCGATCAGGATCGCCAGGCCGAGGCCGAGGCCCATCATCTTGGCGACCACGTCCTGCTGGGTGACGAAGGCCATGAACACGGAGGCCATGATCAGGCCGGCGAAGAGGATCACCTTGCCGATCCGGGAGAGGCCGTGGATCACGCTTTCACGGGGCGAGTCGCCTTCGTTGTAGGCCTCGTGGATCCGTGAGAGCAGGAACACGTTGTAGTCCATCGAGAGCCCGAACAGGATCGCGAAGATCATCACCGGGATGAAGGACATGATCGGCACCCCGCTGTCGACTCCGATCAAGCTCGCCCCGATCCCCTTCTGGAAGACGGCCACCACGACGCCGTAGGCGGCGCCGACCGAAAGCAGGTTGAAGAGGGCCGAGACGAGGGGGATCCAGAGCGAGCGGAAGGCGGCCATCAGGAGCAGGACCGAGAGGCCGATCACCACGAGGATGAAGACGGGCAGCCGCTCGGAGACCTTGTCGGAGAAGTCCTCGAAGCTGGCCGTGTTGCCGCCCACGTAGGCCTGGAGGCCAGTGTCTGCCGTCGCGCCCGGGATCACGTCGTCACGGAGTTCCGTCAAAAGGTCACTGGTCGCCGCGTCCTGGGGAGAGGTGGTCGGGATCAGGAAGATCGTCGCCATCTTGTTGTCCTCGCTGGGCGAGGCGGGGGAGACGCTGGCGACGCCGTCGGTCTTCTTCAGGTCGTCGACCAGCTGGTCGAGGTCGGCCTCGCTCTGCTTGGCGCCGTCCGGGGTGTCAACCGCGATCAGGAAGGGGCCGTTGACACCCTTGCCGAAGCCGTCGCTGATCAGGTCGTAGGCGACCCGCTGGGTCTTGCCCTCGGGCTGGTTGCCGTCATCCGGCGAGCCGAGGCGCATCTCGAGCAGCGGCGACGCGAAGATCAGCAGCACGACGACGCCGGCGGCGATCGCGATCCACGGCTGGCCGGTGATCTTCTCGCCCCAGCTGCCGAAGGCCTTCGAGGGGAGGACATGGGAGAGCTTCTTCGGCTTCAGCCAGCGCTGGAGCGCACCGATCATGATCGGCAGCACGGTCAGCGCCGAGACCACGACCGCGGCGACGCCGATCGCGGCTCCGATCCCCATCTTGCCGATCAGCGGTATCCCGATGACCAGCAGGCCCGCGATCGCCACCATGACGATGAGGCCCGCCGCCATGACCGCCGAACCGGCGGTCGCTGCCGATTTGGCGGCAGCGTCCCGGACCGAGTCCCCCGCTGCCGCCTGTTCCCGGAATCGGCCTAGGATCAGCAATGAGTAGTCGATGCCGGCGCCGAGGCCGAGCATCACGGCGATGGTGGCTGCGAAGTCCGGCAGGCCGAGCGGGGAGGCGAGGATCACCAGCAGCATCTGCCCGGTCATCACGCCGATCAAGGCGCCGATCAAGGTCGCGATCATCGCCGCTATCGAGCGGAAGAGCAGGGAGAGCAGGATGATCGCCACCGCGATGCCGATCAACTCGCCGACCGGCGCCTGCTCCTGCTGGGAGGCGTCGATGACGATGCCTCGCATCGCCACGTCCACGCCGGCGGCCTTGGCCGGATCGGTCGCATCTTCGAGCTCGGTGCCCTGCGTCTTGGTGACGTCGCCGAAGTCGAGGTCGTAGCGGACGTCGACGTAGGCGATCTTCCCGTCCTTCGAGATCGCGCCGGCGCCCTTCGCGAAGGGGTCGCTGACGGTCAGGACGTCATTGAGGTCCTTGATGTCGCCGAGGGACTGGCGAATCGCCTGCTTGTGCTCCGGCGAGTAGATCTGTCCGTCGGGGGTGTTGAAGACGATCGTGGCGTCGACCCCGGCCAGGGCCGGGCTGTGCTCGTTGAAGAGGTCGTAGGCCTGCTGGCTTTCGGTGCCCGGGACATCGAAGTTCTCGGGCGGCGGATCGCCGGCGGCGCCGGAAAGGGCGCCGATGCCGACCACGACCAGCAACGCGATGACGAGCGAGCGCTTCCAGTGGCCGGTTATGGATCGGGCAAGACGGGCGAGGAGGTCAGACATTTGGCTCCAGGGGAGTTGAGGGGAGGGAGGGCAGCGGGGAAAATATCACAATGAATGCAAAACTGCAGCCTCTGCAGTTTCATTGGTAGACTTGCCCTGTGCCCAGCGTAACCAAACCAGGACTCCGCGAGCGGAAGAAGGCCCAGACTCGGCAGACCATCGTCCGGGTCGCGCTGGAACTTTTCGCCGAGCAGGGTTACGGGCAGACCACGATCGCCCAGATCGCGGCGGCCGCCGACGTTTCGCCACGGACCGTCTCGACCTACTTCCCGGCCAAGGAGGACATCGTCTTCGACGTCAGCGCCGGCAGCAAGGAAAGGCTGGTCGCGGCGATCCAGGGGCGGCCCGAGGGCCAGGACACGATGTCGGCGCTGCGGGCCTGGCTGCTCGAGGAACACGAGGCCCTGGACCACGACCAGGCGCTTCACACCTGCCAGCGCCTGGTGATCGACCGTGAGGAGACGCTGCTGCAGCACGAGCAGGCGCTGCTGCGTGAGTTCGAGCTGGTGCTGGCCGAAGGACTGGCCGTGGACCTCGGCGCGCCGGCCTACGACATCAAGACCCGGATGGCGGCGGCCGCGGCGATGGCCGTCTTCGACCTGCTGCACGACGAGGGCCACGCCGAACGGGCCGAGGGCGAGCTGCCGACGATCGAGGAGCAGCTCGAACTGCTCGACCAGGCACTGGCCTTCGTCACCGGCGGCGTCACCGCCCTTCGCGACCGCCCCACGGAGAATTAACGAAAACCGCCCCGGCCGGGGGACCGGGGCGGCGCTTTGCCTCAGGGAGGGAGGAAGCTCTAGAAGCCGCCCGGATGGCGGGCGGCGAAGCGGCCCGGCGTCGACCGGGGGCTCGTGCTCCAGCCGGGGCCGTTGCCCGGGGTCATCGACGTGTCGAAACGGAGGCCGGCGACGATCATGTAGGCATGGCTGGGGTTTGAGTAGACCGTGATCCACTTGCCCTTGCCGCGTTGCTGCCAGCGCATGTAGCCGGTCGAGGCCATCGGGTAGGAGACGAAGCGGCCGCCGCGTAGGGCGAAGCTGACGGAACCAGAGCAGTCGTAGCCGCTGTCGAAGAACTTGCCGTGGCCGCCGCCCCAGCGATAGGGCTTGTTGCGGATCCGGTTGGCCCAGTTGATGACCCGCTTGACCCGCGCCGGGGCGCTGGCCGGGGCATAGGCCTTGCCGTTGATCAGCCGGGCCTTGCGGATCGGCTTGCACTTCGTCGCGCCGAGCGAGAGGCCGCCGCTGGATGAGGAGGCCTGGCAGGAGGCCGCGGCGGGCGAGGGCGAGCCAAGGACAAAGGTCAGGCAGCAGGCGAGCAGGCCGGTGAGGCCGATCGCGAGGCTGCGGACGTACGTTCTCTGGTTGTCAGGTGTCGAAGGGAAGATGCCGATCTCCTTTTCGTGCCTGCGGGGTTAGCTGACGGACTAGCGCTCTAGGAGTCGCGCTCTCACTCATCTGAGTGGGTTCGCCCCAACTACCTGGGTCCCCCGCTTCCCGGACCATGAGGCCCTGGGAACTCGGCGTATCGGTTTTCAGAAAAACAAACTGTAGAGGATTTCTTAATACTTTGCTAACAAACCCGTGGATGCGACCAAGTTGCGGTCTTCCTCTAGGCTTTTGCCGATGAAACCCGCTCGGCATAGAGAAGTCACGTTTGAGCCTTTCGAGGCTTCGGCCATTTCCAATTACGAAGCCAAATTCAAGGCGGCGGAAGAGGTGGCGGCGATGGCCGAATCGGGCCAGGTGATCGGGGCTGGGTCGGGCTCGACCGCTTTCCTGGCGGCGCGGGCTATCGCCGCCCGGGTACGGCACGGTGAACTCCACGACATTCGTCTGATCCCGACCTCGATCGAGTCGGAGTTGACCATCACCGGGCTCGGTCTGGTCCAGGCCGACTTGGCCGAGGTCGCACCGGACTGGCTTTTCGACGGTGCCGACGAGGTCGACCCGGACGGCAACCTGATCAAGGGCCGGGGCGGGGCGCTGTTCCGGGAAAAACTGCTGTTTTCCGCTTGTCAGCTCCGCCGGGTGCTGATCGATCCCTCGAAACGGGTGGACCGCCTCGGCATCAACTTCCCCGTGCCCATAGAGGTGGTGCCACGGGCCACCTCCGTCGCGACGGCCGGGCTGAAGGCACTGGGCGCAACCGAGACGACGATCCGGACCGGCTCCGGCAAGGACGGCCCGGTCTTGACCGAACAGGGAAACCTACTGCTCGACTGCCGTTTCGACCAGATCGAAGACGGCCTCGAAGACCAGATCAACCTGATCACCGGAGTCCTCGACTCCGGCCTCTTCCAGGGCTACGCCCCCGAGATAGTCGAAGCTAGATGATCAGGCGTTTGGTCATGCGGTTGATCGCCAGCCGCCACATGACCAGGGCGAGCGTCAACAACCCGGCGAAGCGCAGCGCGTCGACCGGATCCAGGCCGAAGCAGGCGCCGCGGACCAGTTCGACCAGCTGGTAGAGCGGGTTGAACTGGGCGAGCACCTGGAGGCCGTGGGGCAGCTGTTCGATCGGGAAGAAGGTGCCGGCGACCAGGAAGAGCGGCGTGATAACCAGGGTGGTCACGTAGTTGAACTGGTCGATCTTCGCGACCGAGGCGGCGACCGTGATCCCGAAGGCGGCGAAGGCGAGTGCCGTGACGAAGGCGAAGACCGGCACCAGCAGCATGGTCGGCTCGGGGTCCAGGCCGAAGAACATGGTCACGAGCAGGGGAAAGCAGCCGAAGACGGCGGCGCGCAGCCCGATCCAGAGCATTTCCGCGGTGACCAGCTCCTCGACGTCGACCGGGGCCGCCAGGATCGCGTCATAGGTGCGTTGGAAGCGCTCCTTGACGAAGGTTCCGAACATGGCCGGCAGCGCGGAGGAGAAGACCACCGCGGTGGCGACCAGGCCGGTGCCGACGAACTGGACGTACTCGACCCCGTCGACGTCGGCGACCAGGGTCGTGCCCAGGCCGAGCCCGAAGGCGAGCAGATAGACCACCGGCTCGAAGGTGCTGGTGAAGACGGTCGACTTCCAGAAGGTCCGGAAGTTGGCCATCTCGCGGCCCATCACGGCGAGGATCACGGCCGGCTCCAGCCGGCGGATCGGCCTCATTCCGCCTCCTCGCCGGTCAGCATGACGAAGACGTCCTCGAGCGAGCCGGCCCGGTGGACCGCTTCCTCGGGGATCAGCCCCGGCGGTGCAGTCTCGGCCGCAACGATCGCGATCGCCGGCCCGGCCGCCCTGACCCGGAGCCCGGCCTCTTCGACCTCACCGCGAATCTCGGTCAGGCGATCGGGTGGCCCATAGACCTCGGCGGTGCGCTGACCGGCGTGTTCGGTGATCAACTCGGCCGGGGTCCCGCGGGCGATCACCTTGCCGGCGGCGACCACCGCAACCTCGTCGGCCAGCCGCTCGGCTTCCTCGATGTAGTGGGTGGACATCAGGATCGTGGTGCCCCGCGAGCGCAGACCGTCGATCAGGCTCCAGAGCTCGGTCCGGATCTGCGGGTCGAGCCCGACCGTCGGCTCGTCGAGCAGCAGCAGCTTCGGCTCGTGGACCAGTCCACGGGCCAGCAGCAGCCGCCGGCGCATGCCGCCCGAGAGTTTGTCGACGGCGTCCTTGCGGCGGTCGGTGAGCCGGGCGATCTCCAGGGTCCGATCGACCGCCGCCCCGACGTCGGCGACCCGGTAGAGGCGGGCGAAGACGGCCAGGTTCTCCTCGACCGTGACGTCGATGTCGAGGTTGTCGAGCTGCGGCACCACGCCCATTTCGGCACGGGCTTGCTTGGCGTCCTGCGGAAGTTCGAAGCCGAGCACCCTGATCTCGCCGGAATCGGGGATCGCCTGCCCGGTCAGCATTTTCATCGTGGTCGACTTGCCGGCCCCGTTCGGGCCTAGCAGGCCGAGGCAGATGCCTTCGTCGACGACCAGGTCGAGCCCGTCCACGGCGTTGATCGGGCCGAAGCGCTTGGTCAGGCCATGGAGTTCGATCGCAGGCATCGGGGCAGTCAATCAGACCGGTCGGGCCGACCGGTTTCGCCGTCTGGCCCCGGCAGTAGCCTGCGGCGACATGTTTGGTGCTCCCGACTGGCTTCGCAATGCAGGTACGAGTGCGTGGTTCCTGGTCGGGATCGCAATCCTGCTCCTGGCCCTGGTCTGGCTGGCTTCGCTGACCGAGGTGATCGTGGTGCCGGTGATCGTCGCCTGCATCATCGGCTCGGTTGGCTCACCGCTGGTTTCGCGCCTGAACCGTTGGCGGGTCCCTCGCTCGATCGGGACGGCCCTGGTGATGCTGCTGCTGGTCCTGATCGGAGCGGCCTGCGCGGTGATGGTCGTCAACGGCATCGTCAAGGAAGTGCCCGATATCAGCCAGGATCTAAACCAGGCCACCGACGACCTCAGCCAGTTCCTGGCCGACAAGGGCGTCGACCAGGAACAGATCGACAAGGCCAAAGAGGGGGCGAAGCAAGGGGCTGCTTCGAGCATCGGCACCCTGCTCCAGGGCTTCGCCTCCGGGATCTCGGGCCTCTCGTCGGCGCTCTTCTTCCTGGCGATGGTCCTACTCAGCTCCTTCTTCATGCTCAAGGACGGGCCGGTGATCCGGGCCTGGGCCGAGCGGGCGACGAGCCTGCCGCCACCGGTCGCCCGGCTGGTCTCGGGCCATGTCATCTCGTCTCTGCGCGGGTATTTCGCCGGGGTCACCATCGTCGCCGCGTTCAGCGCCGTGATCGTGATGATCGGGGCGCTGATCATCGGCGTGCCGCTGGTCGCCACGATCGGCGTGGTGACCTTCGTCGCCGGCTACGTGCCTTACCTGGGCGCCTGGGTTGCCGGCATCTTCACCGTGCTGCTCGCCTACGGCTCCGGCGGCACCGATGCCGCCCTCGGCATGGCGGTGGTCCAGCTGCTCGCCAACGGGGCGCTGCAGCAGATGATCCAGCCGTTCGCGATGGGCAGCACCTTGGGCATCCACCCGCTGGCGGTGCTGGTCGTGACGATCGCCGGCGGTGCGCTCTTCGGCTCGATCGGCCTGATCATCGCGGCGCCGTTGGTGGCCGCCGCGAGCGGGATCGTGCGGGACCTCAAGGCGCTCGAAGCGAAAGAGGCCGGAACGGACGGCCAAGCGGACGGCGGTGCCGGGCCGGGCGCTGAACCGACAGCAAGCCCGACCTGACCCCCGCATATGTCCGACCCTTACTTCAGCGTGCGGATCAGCTTCTTGTTGATGAATTCCTGGATGCCGTAGGTGCCGAGTTCGCGGCCGAAGCCGGACCGCTTGACGCCGCCGAAGGGCAGTTCGGCCCCGTCCAGGCCGACCCCGTTGACGAAGACCATGCCGGTGTCGAGTTTCTCGGCCACTCGCTGGGCCTGGTCGGGATCGTTCGAGAACACGTAGGAGCCGAGACCGAACGGCGTGTCGTTGGCAAGCTCGACCGCCTCGTCCTCGCTGGCCACCTTGTAGACCGTGGCGACCGGCCCGAAGAACTCCTCGCGATAGGCGTCGTTGTCCGGGCCCACGTCGGTCAGCACGGTGGTCGGGAAGAAGTTCCCGTTGCGCTCGCCACCGACCGTGACCGTCGCGCCCTGGGCGACGGCGCGGTCGAGCTGGTCCTGCAGCCGCTCGGCCGCGGTGGCCGAGGAAAGCGGTCCGATCGCGGTCTCGTCCGAGGTCGGGTCGCCCGGCTCGACCGCTTTCATCTTCTCGCTGAAGCCGTCTAGGAAGTCCTGGTAGAGGTCCTCGGTGACGATGAAGCGCTTGGCCGCGTTGCAAGACTGGCCGGTGTTGTCCAGGCGCGCATCGACCGCGGCCTGGATCGCCTCGTCGAGGTCGTCCGAGCCGAGCAGGATGAAGGGGTCGGAGCCACCGAGCTCCAGCACGACCTTCTTCAGGTTGCGGCCGGCGACCTCGGCGACCGCTGCGCCGGCCCGCTCGGAGCCGGTCAGCGAAATGCCGCGGACGCGGGGGTCGGCGATCGCCTCGGCGATCTGGTCGTTGGTCGCAAGAATGGTCTGGTAGGCCTCGGGCGGCATCCCGGCGTCATCCATCATCTTCGCGATCGCCGCGGCCGATTCGGGGCATTGCGGCGCCGGCTTGAGCAGCACCGGGTTGCCGACGATCAGGTTCGGGCCGGCGAAACGGGACACCTGGTAGTAGGGGAAGTTCCACGGCATGATCCCGATCAGCGGGCCCATCGCGGACTTGCGGATCACCGCGTTGCCGTCACCGGCCAGCAGGTCGATCGGCTCGTCGGCCAGCAGCTTCTCGGCGTTGTCGGCGTAGAAGCCATAGATGTCCCCGCAGAAGTCGATCTCGCCCAGTGCCTGCTCGCGGGGCTTGCCCATCTCGCGGATGATGATGTCGGCCAGCACTTCGCGGCGCTCGACGTGCAACTCACCGACCCGGCCGATGATCGCGGCCCGCTCGGCCACCGTCGTGTTCTGCGACCAGTCCCGGAAAGCTCCCTCGGCGGCGGCGATCGCCGCTTCGAGTTCGGCGTCTGTGATGGTCGGATACTCCTGGACCGTCTCGCCGGTGGCCGGGTTCACAACTGCGTAGTCGCTCATGAATCTCCAATCCTCGAATTGCGGCTTGCGGGGCACCGCAAAGTGCCTGTCACCAGCCTAGTGGTTGGTAGGTCCGGGCCGGGACGATTGACCGTCGATCCTGAGGGTACCCACGGGATGAACCCGAAAGGAGACGAGATGAGCGATCACAAGACAGACGAGGCCAAGGGCCGGGCCAAGGAAGCGGCCGGTGCGATAACCGGCGACAAGGATCTGAAGAACGAAGGCAAGGCCGACCAGGCCGCTTCCTCCGTCAAGGAGAAAGTCGAAGGCGCGGTTGACAAGGTGAAGGAGAAGCTGACCGGCGACAAGTGACCGGAAGGGTGCGTAGGATCGTGCCGTGAGCCGGAACTTGAAGAGTGCCGAGTGAGCGCCGCCGATCTTCGCGCCTGGCGCGAGCGTGGTCGCTTGGTCGAGGCGACCCCGCTCGGCCACCGGGCGTTCCTGGTCGACGAGGGCAACCCTGCGGCCAGCCCTGATTCGACCCTGGTCCTGCTGCACGGGTTCCCCGAGTCGTCGTACTCCTATTCCGGCGCCTTTCCGTTGCTGGCCGGTTCGTTCGAGCGGGTGCTTTCCTTCGACTTCATCGGCTACGGCTTTTCGGCCAAGCCGACCAGCGGCTTCGCCTACTCGCTGATGGAGCAGGCCGACGTGGTCCTGCGGCTGCTCCGCGAAGCGGGCGTCACCGGCTGCCACTTCCTCGCCCACGACATGGGTGACTCGGTGATGACCGAACTGTTGGCCCGCCTCAACGACAATCGCCCGGAGTGGCTCGAGGCCGGAGCGTTGAGCGTCAGCTTCACCAACGGCAGCATGGTTCTCGGCGACGCCAAGCTCAGGGTGGGGCAGAGGGCACTGGTTTCCCCCCTCGGCAAGCTGCTGGCCCGGATCACGGACAGCCCCACGATCTTCGAGAAGCAGGTGGTCAGCGCCCAGGGCAACGACAAGCTGACCGAGGAGCAGATCCTCGACATGTACTCGGCCGCGAGCACCGACGCGCCGCGTGGCCTGATGGCCGAGCTGATCGGCTACCTGAAGGAGCGCCGCCGGTTCGAGGCCTCACGCTGGCTGCCGGCGGTCAGGGACTGCACCGCACCGGTGCAGATCTGCTGGGGCGGCGACGACGCGGTCGCGCCGGTCGCGATCGCCGAACGGCTCAAGGCCGAGGTCAAGCCGGAGGCGAAGCTGACCGTGATCGAAGGCCTGGGGCATTTTGCCCAGATCCAGGATCCACAGGCTTGGTTCGAGGCCCTGAGCCCGTTCTGGGCGGAGATCGCCTGAGCGGCGCCGGCCCGCACACCGTTTACGACTTGGCCTGCTCCTGCAGCTGCCAGTAGCGAGCCAGGCCGGACCACATCCCTTCGAAGGGCCCGGCCCGCCAGTAGGTGTCGACTTCGTCGCCTTCGACCTGGTCTGCGAGCCAGCCGCGGATCCAGGCCGACATGCCTTCGGCGTCGGTCTCGCGGGCCTTTTCCGCGAACAGGTCCAGTGCCGCGTGCATCATCTCGATCTGCTTCTCGACGTCGGTTGACTGGCCGAAGTGCTGGAAGGCGATCCGTTCCGGCTGCCAGGCGCGGACGATCTCTAGCGACTCATGCCAGAGCGGCGGGTCGATGTCCGGCGGAGGGGTCGGCGGGAAGGCGGGGCCGCCCTCGATCCGGACCCCGGTCACGTCGCCGGTAAACGCCGTTCGGGTCGGCTCATGCAGGTAACAGACGTGGTGCTTGGCGTGGCCGGGGGTGTACTCGACCCGCCAGGGACCGTCGCTTTCGCCGCCCTTCAGGATCCGGATGTTCTGCTCCGGGACCGGGACGACCTCGCCCCACATCACGTCGAAGTACTCGCCGAACACCTGCCGGGCGCTGCTGACCAGCCGTTCCGGGTCGATCATGTGCCGGGCACCGGCCTCATGCACCCAGACCTCGACCTCGGGGAACTTCTCGACCAGGCGGCCGGTCGCTCCGGCGTGGTCAAAGTGGATGTGGGTGAGCAGGATCGCCTGGGGGATCTCGTCGCCAAGCGCGGCCAGCACGCGGTCGACGGTCTTCTCGGCGCCGGGGTCGACGATCACACCATCGAAGAGATGGGCGCCGATCGCTCCCGGCTGATCGAAATGGAAGAGGTCAACGGTTTCCGGGACGTCGCTGCGCATGCCGGCGAAATTACCGCACGACGAAGCAATAACCTTGCTCCGTGCCGTCCGGAGGAAAATCGCGGTTGGGGGTTTGTGCAGTGGGCGTTCTGTTCGCCCTGGCGGTGCTGCTGACTTTTTCTTCGTCGTCTTTCGCGGCCGTGGAACAGCGAGCGGCCGCCCGCGAGCTGGCCGAGAAATACGTGCCGATCATGATGATCCGCGAGCAGGGCAAGGATCTTTGCGACACCAAGGTCGAGCAGTACCAGGTGATGCCGGTCGACGCCCTGTTCGGCAACCCGGACGTGAAGTTGATGGGAAACAACGGCAAGTCGAAGTCGACCTTGATCAAGAAGGCGCCGACGGTCGACGATCTCCGTAACCGTGGGGAAGAGGCTTACCTCGACTTCCGGGGCGACCCGCTCGGCAACACCTGCGTCTACGCCAAGGACTTCGACCGGATGCGGAAGAACGGCCAGGCGCCGGTCGCGGTCTACGCCCATATCTCACACGAGAAGGGCCGTTCAGGCCTCGCCCTTCAGTACTGGTTCTACTGGTATTTCAACCAGTTCAACGATCTGCATGAGAGCGATTGGGAAGGGATGCAGATCACCTTCGACGCCGACACGCCCGCGGAGGCGCTGGACCAACAGCCGGATCAGATGATCCTCTTCCAGCATGGCGGCGGCGAACGGGCCGACTGGGATGACAGCAAGGTCGAGAAGGAAGGCGACCACCCGGTCGTGTACCCGGCGGCCGGGTCGCATGCCACCTTCTACCAGTCGGCCGTCTACCCCCAGAACGGCTGGAACGGGGCGGGGGTCGGCTGTGACAACACCTCCGAGCCGCTCACGGAACTGCGGCCGTACGCGATCCTGCTTCCGGATCGAGCGACGGATCAGGGCAAGTTCGCCTGGCTTTCCTTCGACGGTCGCTGGGGCCAGAAGGAAAAGGGCTTCAACAACGGCCCGACCGGACCCCAGACCAAGGACCAGTGGGATGCGCCCTTCAGTTGGATGGAGCAGCAGCGCCACACCAGTCCGCGGATGCCAGGCGGGGGGCTGGTCGGCCCGGACGCCGTCAACGCCTTCTGCGGCGTGATGGAGAGCGTGACCGGGGTGATGAACCTGCAGCAGTCCGACCCCTGGCTGGCCTACGCCCTGGTCGTCGCCTTCATCCTCGCCGCCTTCCTGGTCTTCGGTTACTCGAAGTGGCGGCCGGCCGACGCCGATGACCTCCGGCGCCAGCGGGCCTACGGCCAGATCGTCAACGCCAGCTTCCGGCTCTACTGGCGGCACATGAAGGCATTCGCGGTGCTGGGGGCGATCGCGATCCCGATCGTCGGCGGCACCCAGTACCTGGGCGGCCTGCTCGGGGACATCGCCGGCGGTAGCGGGGTCCTCCAGACCCTTTCCGACCTCGTGCTCGGGGTGGGGAGGCCGGTCGCCCAGGCCCTGGTGGCGGCCTTCGTGATCGTCTACATCCGGGAGTTGGTCCACCAGCGGCCGGCCGACGTGAAGGGTTCGCTGGACGGGACCTGGGAGAGGTTCTGGCGAGTGGTGGTCGCCAAGCTGCTCTCGATCGCCGGGGTCTCCCTGCTGGTGCTCACCGTGGTGGGCATCCCCCTCGCGATCCGCTATCTGGTCACCTGGACCTTCGTCCAGCAGAACGTGCTGTTCACCGACCACTCGATTCGCGGTTCTTTCCGGGCCAGCAACGACCTGGTGCGTGGGCACTGGTGGCGCACCGTCCGCACCATGGTGCCGCTGCTCCTGCTGCTGACCATCGCCGGGCCGTTGCTCGGCCTGTTCCTGATCTTCACCCCGCTGCCGCTGCTGCTCGTCAACGTGATCGGCTCGGTCGTCTTCGCGGTCGCGATCCCCTTCACCACGGCTGGGACCACGCTCCTCTACTTCGACCTCCAGGCCCGCCAAGAGGAGTACGGCACGGTGCCCCGCCGCTCCTGGGTTCCGTGGCGGCCCGCGGCCTTGGGCCGCGTAACATAAATACGGCGTCCGGTCTTCGCCGGACGCCAACAGAACCCCGCCGGCCCACAGAGATAAATGATGGATGGGCCGGCTCTGTCTTCGGGGGCGAAGGGACTTGACAGAATTTGTATCGCGATATATCGTTATGTATCGTGAGATATTCATTTCGAAAGGAACAGAGAATGTTTGATCCGAATTTCAACCCGCGAGAGCGGGGGCGCAGTCCCCACGGACCCGGACGAGGCGGTCCACACCGTCACGGTCGGGGCGGCCCCGGGGGCCGTGGCATGGGCGGCCCGGGCCGAGGCCGGCGGGCACGTCGCGGCGACATCCGCCAGGCGATCCTGCTGCTGCTCGACGACGGTCCCCGCAACGGCTATGGCCTGATGCAGGAAATCGAGGAACGCAGCGGCGGCACCTGGCGGCCCAGCCCCGGCTCGGTTTACCCGGCGCTGTCGCAACTCGAAGACGAAGGCCTGGTCACGATGGCCGAGAGCGAAGGACGCAAGGACTTCTCGCTGACCGAGGCCGGCGAGGCCTGGGTGGAAGAGAATCGCGAAAGCGTCGGCTCGCCCTGGGACACGACCGGACGAGGCGCCCCGAAGGAGTTGGGTTCGCTGCGCAAATCAACCCAGGCGCTGGCCATGGCCGCGCGCCAGCTGGCCCACACCGGAACGCCGAACCAGCTCGAAGAGGCCCGCAAGGTCGTCGACGAGGCGCGTCGCCGCCTCTACGGCATCCTCGCCCAGAGCGAGGAGGAGCAGGAGCAGGCCGGGGAAGAGCAGGACTGAGACTCGGCGAGAGCAGGCTCAGCCGCGCGGCGAGGCATCCCTGAGCACGCCGCGCACCGCTGCCTCCAGCGCGGCCAGGGGGTCGATCACCCGCTCGCGGCGGTTGATCAGGATCGCGGTGGGGAGGTCGACCACGCAGACGGCGACCGTTTCGATCGCGGCCCGGTCCTCACGCTGCCAGAGTCCTCTCGCAAGCCGGCGCAGCACGCCTAATAGACGGTCATCGAGGTGTGTGAGCTCCTGCCTGAGCTGCTCTGA
>MKST01000005.1:100931-148400 GCA_001897355.1 Solirubrobacterales bacterium 67-14
GGCAATTGCGACTGTGGCGGCGGCAGCTTTCTCGAAGTCGCCGTCTTCGCCGAGCAGGTCATTCAGGGCTTCTTCCTGTTTGACCAGGAAGCGGTCGGCGGCCCGCAGCCACATGTGGCCGAGCAGGTCTGCCCGTGAGCCGAAGGCGTGGTAGAGGGTGCCGCTCGAGGCGCCGGTGGCTTTGGCCAGTCCCCGGATGGTCAGCTTCGAGCTCCCCTGCTCGGCCAGCAGCTGCTCGGCCGCGTCGAGTTGCGCATCGATGTCGTGGGTTCGGGGCCGAGCCATGACGGAAAACATATCGTATGTTCTAGAACAAATGTGCTAAAACTATTCCAGTCACCGAAACCGACCCCGGAGATCACAATGGAAAGCGAATCCCAGTCACTCCCGACCCTCTCCCGAGAAGGTGACGTCTATCTGCTTGACCTGGGCGACGGAGAGAACCGGTTCAACCCGGATCGCAACACGATCATCGAGGAGCTGCTGACCGAGATCGAAGGGGCGCCGGCGCCGCGGGCCCTGGTCACGATGGCCGCGGGCAAGGTCTGGTCGAATGGTCTCGATCTCGAGTGGTTCCAGGCCAACCCGGAACGGGTCCAGGAAGCACTCGACCAGACCGAGCGGCTGATCGCTGCCTTCCTCGGCGCCGGGGTGCCGACCGTGGCCGCGATCCAGGGCCACTGCTTCGCCGGTGGTGCGATGCTCGCCCTGGCCCATGACCACCTGATCATGCGCGAGGACCGGGGCTACTTCTGCCTGCCGGAGGCCGACCTGGGGCTGCCCTTCACGCCGGGCATGAACTCCCTGCTGCTGAACCGGCTGCCACGGCGCGTGGCCCACGAAGCGATGGTGACCGCCCGGCGTTACGGCGGGGCCGAGGCGGCCGAGGTCGGGATCGTCGGCCAGGCGCTTCCGGAGGACCAGCTGCTCGCGGCCGCGGTCGACCACGCGGCCGGCCAGGCGCCGAAGAATCCGGAGACGCTGCGATCGATCAAGCAGCGGATGTACGAAGATACGATCGAACTGCTGGAGACCTCGCATCCGCTAGGTACCTGACCAAAGGAGCGGTGATGCTCACAGAGGAAGTCAAGGCGTCCCGGGAGAAGGTGGTGCTCGACCACTTCGCCGACGAGGTCGCCCAGGACTGGGACGCAACCCTCTCGACTTTTCCCCATCCCCGGTATGAGCTGATTCCGACCGAGACCGTGCACGACGGCGATTCGGCGGTGCGTGGCTACTACCACGACACCAGGGTCGCCTTTCCCGACCAGCGCCACGAGATGATCGCGCTCAGGCATTCCGATGACGCCGTGATCGTCGAGTTCTATCTGCTCGGCACCCACCTCGGTCCGCTCGGCCCGGTGCCGCCGACCGGCGGCAAGTTCAAGGTCCGGATGACCGCCTTCTTCGTCTTCGACGAAGCCAACGAGCTGGTCACGGAGCGGGTCTACTTCGACCAGCTGACGATGATGCGGCAGCTGCTCAAGGCGGTGAACCTGAAGTCCCCGTCTGGCCTGGTCAAGATGGCGAAGATCCTCCGCGGGTTCGCCAAACTGGGCAAGGAGCCGAAGGACGAGATCCCGGCCCTGCCCGCCCGTAGCTCGAACGGAAGCTGAGAGCGGAGAAGGCGCGCCGGCCTGGCCGGTCATAGTCCGTAGTTGACAGATACCCCATAGGGGTATAGGGTGTCAACCATGAACACCGCTACTCGCCTTTCCCTCTACGGAATCTCGCTGGTCGGGGTCTTTGCCGTCGCTTTCTTCGGCGGGCGGGCGCTGATCCCCGACGACACCGTCGCCGGCTGGACCAAGCGGGCCGATGAAGCCAGCCAGGACCACGATTCGATGGAGTCCGGACACGAGATGACCGAGGTGGGCGGACTCTCGGTCGAGGAAGGCGGCTACCGGCTGGTCACGGTCAGCGCCCCTCAGCGGGCAGGCGAGAACGGGGAACTTTCGTTCCGGATCCTCGACCCCTCGGGTGACCCGCTGACCCGGTACGAGACGAGCCACGAGAAGCAACTCCACCTGATCACGGTCCGCAGCGACGGCAGCTCGTTCGAGCACGTCCATCCCGAACTGAACCAGGAGACCGGCACCTGGTCGATCCCCTGGAGCTGGCCCGAGGGTGGCAGCTACCGGCTCTACGCGGATTTCGTCCCAGCCGATTCCCCCTCGGTGGGCGACCTCGTGCTCGGCCAGGGCCTCGAAGTGGCCGGCCGCTTCGAGCCGGTGGCCAAGCCGTTGTCGAGGACCGATTCGGTCGCCGGATTCGAGGCAACGCTGAGCGGAGAGCTCAAAGCCGGTTCGACCAGCCATCTGACGGCGAGGATCATGCGCGGGGGCAAACAGGTCACCGATCTCGAGCCCTACCTCGGTGCCGCCGGCCACCTGGTCGCGCTGCGCGAAGGCGACCTCGGCTACCTGCATGTCCACGCCGAAGAAGGCGAACTCGATTTCCAGGCAGAGGTGCCCACTCCGGGCCGCTACCTGATGTACCTGGATTTCAAGGTTGACGGCCGGGTCCACACCGCAGAGTTCGTACTGGAGGCGAAATGAGCACCGAGACAACCCAGAACCCGGAAACCGGTCGGGACATCGAACTCGAGATCAGCGGGATGACCTGCGCCTCCTGCGCGGCCCGGATCGAGAAGAACCTGAACAAACTGGAAGGCGTCGAGGCCAGCGTCAACTACGCGACCGAGAAGGCTCGGGTGAGAACCGAGGGCGAGACCGGTCCGGCAGAGCTGATCGCGACGGTCGAACAGACCGGCTACAAGGCGGCCGAGCCCGAGCCCGCGACGCTTGCCGGCCGTGGCCATGAACATGCCCACGATCCCGGATCGGGACACGGCGGGCACGACCACGGCGGGATCGCCGGCCCGGAGACGGACCGCGAGGTCGCCGACCTGAGGAACCGCCTGATCGGTTCGGTCGTGCTCGCGATCCCGGTGATCGCGATGTCGATGATCGAGGCCTTCCAGTTCGAGTACTGGCAGTGGGCCTCGCTGGTGCTGGCGGCGCCGGTGGTTGTCTGGGCGGCCTGGCCCTTCCACAAGGCGACCCTGATCAACCTGCGCCACGGCGCGTCGACCATGGACACGCTGGTCACGATGGGGATCAGTGCCGCCTTCATCTGGTCGCTCTACGCCCTGTTCCTCGGGACGGCCGGTGAACCGGGCATGAAACATCCCTTCGAGATCACCGTCGCCCCGACCGACGGCGCTTCGAACATCTACCTCGAAGTGGCAGCCGGGGTGACCATGTTCCTGATCGCCGGCCGTTACTTCGAGCTGCGCTCCAAACGCCGGGCCAGCTCCGCCATGCGCGCCCTGCTGGAACTGGGGGCCAACGAGGCGACCGTGCTGCGGGATGGGGCGGAGGTCGAGGTGCCGGTAGACGAGCTGACGGTCGGCGATGAGTTCGTGGTCCGGCCCGGCGAGAAGGTCGCCACGGACGGCATCGTCATCTCGGGCAACTCGGCGATCGACGAGTCGATGCTGACCGGTGAGCCGGTTCCGGCCGAGGTCGGCGCCGGTGACCCGGTCGCGGGAGCGACGGTCAACGCCTCCGGCCGGCTGGTCGTCCGGGCGAGCCGGGTTGGCGCCGACACCCAGCTCGCGCAGATGGCGAAGATGGTCGAGGACGCACAGTCCGGCAAGGCCGAGGTCCAGCGGCTTGCCGACCGGATTTCCGGGGTCTTCGTGCCGGCGGTGATCGCGATCGCGGTCGCCACCCTGGGCGCCTGGCTCGGGGCCGGATTCCCGGCCGAGGCTGCGTTCACCGCGGCGGTCGCGGTGATGATCATCGCCTGCCCCTGCGCGCTCGGCCTCGCCACCCCGACGGCGCTGCTGGTCGGAACCGGACGAGGCGCCCGGATGGGCATCCTCATCAAGGGGCCGGAGATCCTCGAATCGACGAGGAAGGTGGACACGATCGTCCTCGACAAGACAGGAACCGTGACCACCGGCCGGATGTCGCTCGTCGACGTGGTGACCGGGCCAGGAACCACCCAGGAGGAGCTGCTCAGGCTGGCCGGTGCCTTGGAGAACGCCTCCGAGCATCCGATCGCCAAGGCCATCGCCACCGCCGCCGCGGAAGAGGTCGGATCGCTGCCGGAACCGGAAGGATTCGCCAACATCGAAGGCCGGGGGGTGCAAGGACTGGTCGAGGGTCACGCGATGCTGGTCGGTCGCGAGTCACTGTTGAACGAGTTCTCGCAGCGCCTGCCGCGTGAGCTCGGCGAAGCCAAAGACCTGGCCGAGAGCCAGGGCCGGACGGTGGTGGCAGTCAGCTGGGACGGTGAGCCGCGCGGGCTCATGGTCGTCGCCGACACCGTCAAGCCGTCCAGTGCGGAAGCGATCCGCCAGTTCCGCGAACTGGGCCTGACCCCGGTGCTCCTGACCGGTGACAACCGCTCGGCGGCCGATCAGGTGGCCGGCGAGACCGGGGTGGAGCGGGTGATCGCCGAAGTGCTGCCGGGCGAGAAGGTGGATGAGATCAAGCGTCTACAGGCCGAGGGCAGCGTGGTGGCGATGGTCGGCGACGGCGTGAACGACGCCCCGGCCCTGGCCCAGGCCGATCTCGGCATGGCGATGGGGACCGGTACCGACGTGGCGATCGAAGCGTCGGACATCACCCTGGTCCGCGGGGACCTGCGCAGCGCCGCCGACGCGATCCGGCTTTCCCGCCGGACGCTCGGCACGATCAAGGTCAACCTGTTCTGGGCCTTCGCCTACAACGTAGCCGCGATCCCGCTGGCGGCACTGGGCCTGCTCAACCCCATGCTGGCCGGGGCGGCGATGGCCTTCTCGAGCGTCTTCGTGGTCGGCAACAGCCTGCGACTCCGCTCGTTCGGCGCGGGGTCGAAGGATTCCGGGGCAGATACGGAGAAAGAGGTTCGGAAATGAGCGAAAACGGGCACACCCACGGCTACATCCACGAAAAGGACCGCTATCTGGCGCGGCTGAAGCGGATCGAAGGACAGGCCCGTGGCATCCACCGGATGGTCGAGGAAGACAAGTACTGCATCGACATCCTGACCCAGATCAGCGCCCTCACCTCGGCCCTGGAAGGGGTGGCGATCGGCCTCCTCGACGAACATCTCAAGCACTGCGTGGTCGACGCGGCCAAAGAGGGCGGCCCCGAGGCCGACGAAAAGATCAAAGAAGCCTCCGACGCGATCGCCCGCCTGGTGAAGTCCTGACCTCGTCCCAACCGGCGATGACCTCTAGGATCCAGGGATCGTCGACTTGACCAACAGGGAGCAGGCATGAACTTCAGGGGAATCGCAGTGAAAGCAGGGGTGCTGATCGCGGCGCTGGTCGCGAGCTTGACGCTGGCCGCGCCGGTGACTTCGGCGAAGCAATCGAAGCCGCCCGTTTTCTGGATCGACCTTTCGGGCACGGCCGAGCAGCATCCCGGGATGGTCATCTTCACCGCCAACGCCGGGCCGCAGGTTTACAAGCTCAAGTGGACCGGCTGGGGCAAGAACAAGACCGTCGGCCACGGCACCTACCGCGTCACCTCGCCGCCACCGCCGGATGGGAAGAACCCGAAGGGTCCGGCCAAGATCGTCGCCTGGAAGCCGGTCAAGTGCGTGCCGGAATTCGGTAACCGCAAAGGCAAGACGATCCGGGTCTACCGCCACGCGAAGATGCTGCGGCCAGTGCCCGAGGGCGGGCGCAAGTGGGTTGACATCTCCGGCTACACCGGTCGGCCTACCTGCAAGTAACGACCTGCTTCGCCGTCAGGTGCCACTCAGGGCAGTGGCGGCGGCGAAACCCACGACCGTCAGAAGGCCGGCCATGTTGCCGGCCTTCTGCAGGGCCTCCGGCTCATTTCACGTACTCGGCAAGGTGCTTGCCGGTCAAGGTCGATTTCCGCTTGACCAGGTCGGCCGGGGTGCCCTCGAAGACGACCTTGCCGCCGTCCTGGCCGGCGCCGGGGCCGAGGTCGATCATCCAGTCCGCATGGGCCATCACCGCCTGGTGATGCTCGACCACGATCACCGACTTGCCGGAATCGACCAGCTGATCGAGCAATCTCAACAGCTGCTCGATATCCGCCAGGTGAAGCCCCGTGGTCGGCTCGTCGAGCACGTAGACCTCGCCCTTGCCGCCCATCTCGGTGGCCAGCTTCAGCCGCTGCCGTTCACCGCCGGAAAGGGTGGTCAGCGGCTGGCCGATCGTCAGGTAGCCAAGGCCGACGTCCCGCAGGCGGGTCAGCACCTTCTCGGCGGCCGGTACGTTCGCGCCATCCTCGCCGAAGAAGTCGAGCGCCTCGTCCACCGGCATCTCGAGGACGTCGGCGATGCTGCGGCCGCTGAGTTTGTACTCGAGCACCGAAGCCTGGAAACGGCGTCCCTCGCATTCCTCGCACGGGGTCGAGACGGTCGCCATGACCCCGAGGTCGGTGTAGATCACGCCGGCGCCGTTGCAGGCCGGGCAGGCGCCATCGGAGTTGGCGCTGAAGAGGCCCGGCTTGACCTCGTTCTCCTTGGCGAAGGCCTTGCGGATCGGGTCGAGCAGTCCACTGTAGGTGGCCGGGTTGCTCCGCCTGGAACCCCGGATCGGCGCCTGGTCCACGGTCACCACGCCTTCGCGTCCCGCCACCGACCCGTCGACGAGCGAGCTCTTGCCGGAACCGGCCACCCCGGTGATCACGGTGAGCACACCGAGGGGGATGTCAAGGTCTACGTCCCGCAGGTTGTTGGTGTCCGCGCCGCGGATCTCGAGTTTGCCTTTAGGCTCCCGCACCTCGTCTTTGAGGCTGGCCCGGTCCTCGAGATGACCGCCGGTGATGGTCTTGCTTCGCTTGAGTCCGGCAAAGGTGCCTTCGAAGCAGACCTCACCGCCGCCGGCACCGGCACCCGGCCCGAGGTCGACGACGTGGTCGGCGATCCCGATCACCTCGGGCTTGTGCTCGACCACCAAAACCGTGTTGCCCTTGTCCCGCAATCGGATCAGGAGGTCGTTCATGCGTTCGATGTCATGCGGGTGCATGCCCGCGGTCGGCTCGTCGAAGACGTAGGTGACGTCGGTCAGCGATGAGCCGAGCTGGCGGATCATCTTCACCCGCTGGGCCTCGCCACCGGAAAGGGTGCCGGAAGCCCGTTCGAGCGAGAGGTAGCCGAGGCCGATCTCGACGAATGAATCGAGGTTCTCCTGGAGCGACTGGACCAGCGGCGCGACCGACTTCTCCTTCAGCCCCTTGGTCCACTCCGCGAGGTCGCTGATCTGCATCCGGCAGAGGTCGGCGATGCTCTTGCCTTTGATCTTGGCCGAGCGGGCCTCGTCGCTGAGGCGGGTCCCGTCGCAGTCCGGGCAGGGCGAGAACCGGACGACTCGGTCGACGAAGGCCCGGATGTGAGGCTGCATCGAGTCCCGGTCCTTGGCGAGCATCGAGCGCTGGATGCTCGGGATCACGCCCTCGTAGGTGAGGTTGACGCCCTCGACCTTGAGCTTGACCGGCTCCTTGTAGAGCAGGTCGTTCAGCTCCTTCTTGGTGAACTTCTTGATCGGCTTGTCGGCGTCGAAGAAGCCGCAGCCGCGGAAGATCCGGCCGTACCAGCCCTCCATGCTGTAGCCGGGCACCTTCAGCGCCCCTTCGTTGAGCGAGAGCGAGTCGTCGTAGAGCTCGCTCAGGTCGAAGTCGGAGATGGTACCGCGGCCCTCACAGGTCTCGCACATGCCGCCGATCCGCTTGTAGGTGACCCGCTTGCGCTTCTCGTTGCCCTTCTTGAGGACGCCGGTCCCCTCGGCCGAGGCGACGTTGAAGGAGAAGGCTTGCGGCGAGCCGACGTGGGGCTTGCCGATCCGGCTGTACAGGATCCGCAGCAGCGCGTTCGCGTCGGTGACCGTCCCCACGGTCGAGCGGGTGTCGCCGCTGAGCCGGTCCTGGTCGACCAGGATCGCGGTGGTGATGCCGTCGAGCAGGTCGACCTCGGGCCGGGCCTGGGTCGGCATGAAGCCCTGCACGAAGGTCGAGTAGGTCTCGTTGATCAGCCGCTGCGACTCGGCCGCAATCGTCCCGAAGACGAGCGAACTCTTTCCCGAGCCGGAAACGCCGGTGAAGGCGGTCAGCCGCCGCTTGGGGATCTCGACGTCGACGTCGCGGAGATTGTTGACCCGCGCTCCGTGGACGCGGATCGAATCGTGGCTGTCTGCTTCCGGCGCGGTCGTGCCTGGCTTCTTCTTCGGCATGGCTGGCGTGGTCGTCCTCAGCCGCGCTGGTTGATCCGGATCAGGTTGCCGGCCGGGTCGCGGATGGCGCAGTCGCGGATCCCGTAAGGCTGGTCGGTCGGCTCTTGGACGACATCGGCCCCGCGTGCCTGGATCTGTTCGAAAGCGGAATCGAGGTCTTTCGAGGAGAGCACGAGGGTGCCGAAGGTTCCCTTGGCCATCATCTCGGCGATGGTCCGCTTCTCGTCGTCGGTCACGCCGGGAGTCGCCTCCGGCGGATAAAGGACGATCGAGGTGTCCGGCTGGTCGGCCGGCCCGACGGTTATCCAGTGCATCTCGCCCCGGCCGACGTCGTTGCGGATCTCGAACCCGAGCACGTCGCGGTAGAAGGTGATCGCGGCCTCTGGGTCGTTCTGGGGTAGGAATGAGCTGTTGATCGTGATGTCCATGGTCCGAACCTAGCCGTGGGAGGCCGGGGCCGCTTCTCGATTCCTGATCGGTCGGCTGACCTGCTTGTAGACGCAGGCCGGCAAGCCCGCGCCGAGGCCGGTCGATTCGCGCCGGTACGCGCCCGGGGGCATACCGACCAGCTCGGTGAAACGGGTGGTGAAAGTCCCCAGCGAAGAGCAGCCGACCTCGAAGCAGATCTCGGTGACGCTGAGGTCGCCGCACCTGAGCAGGGCCATCGCCCGCTCGATCCGCCTGGTCATCAGATAGCTGTAGGGCGACTCGCCGTAGGCCTCCTTGAACCGGCGGCTGAAATGGCCGGCGGACATGTGGGCGCCGCGGGCCAGCGCCTCGACGTCGAGCGGCTGCGCATACTCACGATCCATCCGGTCACGAGCCCGGCGCAGACGTTCGAGGTCGCTCAGACGTTGCTGCTCGACGGAGTCGGTCACCCGAGGGATGATGACATTTCAAGCAGGACGAGTTCAGCGACGGCTGGCCTTTGAGGCCTCGGGAGAACCGGACTCGGCGTCGTCGCCGGCTTCTTCGGCGACCACCGCGCCGCCGACCAGGGCCAGATAGATCATTACCGCAGGGATCAGCAGGAGGATCGCGAAGAACGGTGATCCGAAGACCGAGAGGGCCGCGAAAAGGAAGACGAGCGCGATGGCGATTCCTACCTTGACCATGGTTCTGGGGTACCCGCCCGCAATCGTTCCAATCCCCGTTTCACCGGGTCTGCCGTGGGTACGCCAGTAGGTGAGTCCCGTCGGCTCGGGCGGGTCTCCGGACCCAGAGAGGAGGCAGGAAATGAGTAAGACAGCACGCGAAGTGATGACCGGCGGTGCCGAGTGCATCGGGGAGTCGGAGAGCATCAGCCGCGCGGCCACCCGCATGGCGGAGCTGGGGGTGGGCGCGATGCCGATCTGCGGCGAGGACGACCGTTTGAAGGGCATGCTCACCGATCGCGACATCGTCGTGAAGGTGATTGCCGAAGGACGCGACCCCGAGCAGGTGAAAGCCGGGGAGTTCGGCCAAGGCAAGCCGGTGACGGTCGGGGCCGACGATGAGGTCGAAGTCGCGATCGAGACCATGAAGGAGCACGCGGTCAGGCGGCTCCCGGTGATCGACGGACATGACCTGATCGGAATCGTGAGTCAGGGCGACCTCGCCCAGGAGGTCTCCGAACAGGCGGCTGGAGAACTCGTGGAAGCGATTTCCTCCGCGCCCTGACCCGCCCCGGGGACGCCGCAGGCCAACGCGACCAGCGGCGTCCCCGGTTGTCTTGGGCTAAGTAGGCAGCGTCTGCTGCTCGGTGAGCACCGGTGCGAACCGGTCCTCGCCGCGCTTGAGTTGCCTGAGGACCGAGACGTGATCGAAGTGCAGCAGGTTTCGGTCCGAGCCGTCCAAGGCCCGTTCCAGCAGTTTCCAGCCGACCGGCATCGACACCGATGGCGTTGACTTGGCGCGCATCGAGTACACGGCGACCGTCGTCTTGTGCTCCGTGTTCTGGCTCCAGTCGATCAGCACTTTCCCCTTGCGCAGGCTCTTCCTCATCTTCGAGACGACTTGGTCCGGCATTTCCTCCTCGAAGGCGCGAGCCAGCGAATGGGCGAACTCTCCCGTCCGCTCGTAGCGAGCGCGACGGTTGAGTGGCACGTAGACCTGGATTCCCTTCGACCCCGACACCTTGGCCAGCGAATCGAGTCCCTGGCCCTTGAGCGTGTCGCGGATCAGAAGCGCGACCTCGGCGCAATCGAGTATGTCGGCTGGTTTGCCCGGGTCGAGATCGAAGACCATGAAGTCCGGCGTCTTGCGACGGCGGGCCTTGGCGAGCGAGACGTGGAGCTCGATACAGGCCAGGTTGGCCATCCAGACCAAGGTCGGCAGGTCGTTGACCAGGCAGTAGTCGACCTCTCCCTGCGCCGAAGACTCGCTCACGATCGACGCCGTCTTGACCCAGCGCGGGCGGTAGGTCGGACAGTGTTTTTCCCAGAAGCCCTCGCCCTCGACCCCGTCCGGAAACCTCCTCATGGTCACCGGCCGGTCGCGAAGATGGGGGAGGAGGGCGGGTGCCACCGCGGCGTAGTAGTCGATCAGGTCGCCCTTGGTGAATCCCGACTCGGGAAAGAGCACTCGATCCAGGTTCGTGAGAGACACCTCGCGGCCTTCGATCTCGATCGCGGCCTTCTCGGGGCCGCCGGTGGCCCGTGAGGTCAGTCGTTCCCGCTTGTTCCAACCGAAATTCATGACGCCTCCTCGCGGACGACCTCGGCGGGGTCCTTGTCCGGCCGAAGCCCGAGGAAGGCCGGGTTTCGCAGCCGGCCGTCCCGGGTCCATTCGGTGAACTTCGTCTCGACCACGATCCGCGGCTCGCTCCAGACGGCATTCGAGGGAATCGCGGCGATGTCATCCGCGCGGAATGGCGAATCCGGGCGAGCCGACTCCAGCAGCCGGGTCGAAAGCTCGGCCAGCATCTCGTCGTCCATGCCGGTGCCGACCCGGCCGGCGAACCGCAGCCGTCCGGAAACGCCGTCGTTGTAGCCGACCAGCAGCGAGCCGAGCGTGTCCGCGCGGTGACCCTTGCCGGGCAACCACCCACCGACCACGAACTCCTGTCGCCTCAGGTGCTTGACCTTCAGCCAGTATCCGGTGCGCCTCCCCGACACGTAGGGGCTGTCCGGATCCTTGGCGATCACCCCCTCGAGGCCGAGCGCAGCGGTCGCTTCCATCACGTCGGCCAGGGTTCCGTCGAGCCGGTCAGGGACCGACCAGGTCGGGCCGGCCAACGCCAACCCTTCGAGTCGCTCACGACGTTCGCGGTAGGGATCAGCCCGGAGGTCCTGGCCCCCAACCCAGAGCAGGTCGAAGATCATGAAATGCGCTTCCAGCCGCAGTTCCCGCCGCGACTGCATCAGCTGGAAGTCGGGGCGGCCGTTCTCGTCGCTCACCACGAGCTCGCCGTCGAGCACCAGACCGCGGGCCTGCCGGTCCTTGCCGAGCGGCTCGATCTCCGGGAAGTCGGGCCCGATCTCATTGAGCCGTCGACCTTGAAGCCTCAGGCCATCGGCGCAGAAGGCGATCGCGCGGTAGCCGTCCCACTTGACCTCGAACTCCCAGTCGACGCCCTCGTCGGGGTCGCCGAGACGAGCCTTCATCGGCTCGATCGAATCCGGCATGACGGTCTGCATTGTCTAGATCAAATACCCCCGGGCCGGGTTGATCAAGCGCTGCAGGGGTACGGTCGGGGCATGGCATTGCGTTCGATCTGGAACGGCACCATCTCTTTCGGACTGGTGAAGGTCCCGGTCAAGCTGTACTCGGCCATCGACCCCAAGGGGATCGCCTTTCGGGAGATCCACGTCAAGGACACCTCGCTGCTTCAGCATCGCCGGGTCTGCAAGCAGGAGAACAAGGTGGTCGAGCGGGACGAGGTTGCCAAGGGCTACGAGGTCAGGCCGGGGGAGTATGTCCTGCTCTCGAACGAGGAAGTCAAGGCTGCCTCCGGCGAGAGGCCGAAGACGATCGAAATCGACGAGTTCGTCGACGTCGAAGCGATCGATCCTTTCTTCTTCAACAAGTCGTACTTCCTCGGCGTGCGGGACGTGGAGGAACCGTACGCGCTGCTCGCGGCCGCGCTGCGTGAAAGCGGCAAGGCCGGGATCGGCCGGTTCACCTTCCACAACCGTGAGTACCTGGTCGCTCTGCGGGCCGGTGAGGATCGCCTCTTCCTGCACACCCTGAGATATGAGGACGAGATCATCGAACCGGGCGACCTGGATATGCCGGAAGGCCGGAAGAAACCGACTCGCAAGGAGGTCGAGATGGCCCGTCGCCTGGTCGCCGGCCTGACCGAGGATTTCGACCCGGGCGAGTTCCAGGACGAGTACCGCGCCGCGGTCATGGACCTGATCGAGCGGAAGGCGGCCGGCAAGAAGCCCCGGAAGAAGCGGGTCCGTAAACGCGAGAAGCCCGATGACCTGGCCAAGGCACTCGAAAAGAGCCTGGCCGCCCAGGGGAGCTGATCCGGATGCCGCGACCACTCTGGAAAGGGACGGTCTCATTCGGGTTGGTGAGCGTGCCGGTCGAGATGTGGTCGGCGCTGCGCGACCGCAACATCCGCTTCCGGGAGATCCATACCAAGGACGGCTCGCCGGTCCGGCATGTCCGCTACTGCATCGACGAGGGCAAGAAGGTTGACCCGTCGGAAACCGGACGGGCCTACGAGCTGGACGACGGGCGTCTGATCCCGATCACCGACGAAGAACTCGAGGGACTGGAACCGGAAAAGACCCAGACGATCGAGATCGACTCGTTCACGCCCCGGTCGCAGGTCGACCCGCTGCGGTTCGATCATCCGTACTACCTCGTGCCGGGCGACAAGACCGTGGGTACGGTCAGGGCATACCGGCTGCTGGTCGAGGCGATGGCCGAAGGCGACCTGCTCGCCCTGGGCGAGTTCGTGATGAGGGGTCGCGAGTACCTCGCGGCGATCCGGGTGCGGGGCGACGTTCTCTCCCTTTCCACCATGCACTTCCCGGCGGAGGTCCGCTCGAGTGAGGACGTGCCCGGCCCGGCCGAGGTGCCCGGCAAGGAGGAAGTGGAGAACGCGGTCTCGGTGATCGGGGAACGCTCGGTCGACTGGGATCCGGCGAGCTACCGCAACCAGCACCGTGAGCGCCTGATGGCGGTGATCAAGAAGAAGGACAAAGGCAAGAAGATCAAGCCGCCGGCGCCGGCCCCCGAGGAGAAGCCGACCGGAGCGCCGGACCTGATGGCCGCACTGAAGAAGACCCTGGCCGAGTCACGGGGCAAGCGCCGAAAGCCCCGGGACCTGAGCGGCCTCTCGAAGGGCGAGCTCTACGAGCTGGCCTCCGAGCGGGGTCTCAAAGGACGCTCTTCGATGACCAAGCAGCAGCTACTGAAAGCCCTTCGACGCGGCTAGGGACGGGCCGCGGTTCATGGGCCGGAGAACGGGTAACCGGTTGGCGATCAGGCCAAAGCCAGACGACCACGGACCAAGGTGAGAGAAGATGAACGAGCGATCGATCAACCAGAGGCTGAAGGACAAACGGGTAGCGATCTTGACGGCCAACGAGGGGGTGGAGGAGATCGAGTTGAAGGGTCCGCTACAGGCGCTCAGGGACGCCGGGGCCGAAGTCGAGCTAGTTGCCCCGGACGAAGGGCAGATCCAGGCCTTCAACCACCTCGACAAGGGCAGCCACTTCACGGTCGACCGGACGGTTTCAGATGTGTCCGAAAGCGACTATGACGCGCTCGTGTTGCCCGGCGGTGTCGCGAACCCGGACAATCTTCGGACCCACGACGACGCCGTCGAGTTCGCGGGCTCGTTCTTCGAGGCGGGAAAGCCGGTCGGAGCGATCTGCCACGCGCCCTGGACGCTGGTCGAAGCCGGCGTGCTGAAGGGAAGGACCCTGACCTCGTGGCCGAGCCTCCAGACCGACATCGAAAACGCCGGCGCCACTTGGGTCGACGAGGAAGTCCACATCGACGACATGCTGGTCACCAGCCGCCGCCCCGACGACCTCGAGCAGTTTTGTCATCAGGTCGTGGAGACCATCGCCGCAACCTGACTCCCGAGACGGCGGGGCGAGGCCGGCTGGTGGTCAGTTCCGGCCGCGCTGGCTGCGAACCCGGACCGGGATGAACACCCAGAGCAAGAGTACGAGCAGCAGAAAGCCGATCGCCGCGATCACGGTGGGTGCGGCGCCGTAGAGGAAATCCGTGATCAGGGTGACGGCGCCGATCACGGCCAAAGCAAGGCAGGCGAGACCGGCGATCGTCAGCCGGTTGGCCAGCTTCACCAGGCGGTCCTTCTGCTGCAGCCTGAAGGTCAGGCGATGGAAGGCGGTCGGGGCGATCAGGAGGAAAGTAGACGCCGCGGTCAAGATCAAGGTCGCGAAGTAGACCGACTGCTGAAAATCCGTGACCTCGCCGAATCGCTGCTGAAACGGCACCGCGAGAAGAAACGCGAACAGGACCTGAACGCCCGGCAAGGCAATCCTGAGTTCCTGGAGAAGCTCGTTGAGGTTCCGGTCGAGTCGCTCCCATTCATGTTCATTGCGCGGGTCACTGCCCATGACCTGGCCGTACCCGGCGCGGGTAGGCCCGAATCGACGTTTTGACCCGATTCGAGCGGGTAGCCGACACGGAACGGGGACCGGGGCGACCCGGCCCGATTCGAATGCGAAACGGAGGCTCGAAATGCCGAAAGGATCCGACCACGGACCGAGCGTCAAGGACGACAAGCTCTATGACGAACTGCGCGAGGATGGAGCCAGCAAGGAGAAGGCGGCCCGGATCGCCAACGCGAAGGCCGGCGGCGAGAACGTCGGCAAGAAGGGCGGCGAGGCCGAGAACTACGAGGACCGCACGGTCGAGGAACTGCAGGACCGGGCGGCCGAGATCGGGATCGAAGGCCGCTCGGACATGAACAAGAAAGAACTGATCAGCGCGCTTCGCAACCACTGATCATCTGCGGGCACGGGTTCCTTTCGGCATCCGTGCCCGAATAAAAGGGGGGAACGCGGGCTTGGGATACCGTGGGAGCATCGACCAGCGACTTCCATCGGGGAAACAGTTCGAGATCACGCGCGGAGACCAGCGGGCAGTCATCGTGGAGGTCGGTGGCGGGATCAGGCTGTACGAGGCGGCGGGCAAGGCGGTGCTCGACCCATATCCGGCCGACTCGATCTGCGACGGGGCCCACGGGGCGCCGCTGGTTCCCTGGCCGAACCGGCTCGCCGACGGGCGTTACCGCTTCGAAGGCCAGGATTTCCAGGTGGCGCTCACGGAGCCGGAACAGGGCAACGCGATCCACGGCTTCCTCAGGTGGCAGGCCTGGCAGCCGGTCGAGCAAGCGTCGGAGCGGATCGTCATGGCGGCCCGGATCCATCCTTTTCCCGGCTATCCCTTCGACTTGGCGGCGACGGTGGCATACGAACTCGACGGCGAGGGACTGACGGTCACCACCAACTTGGAGAATCTCGGCGACGGCGATTGCCCGGTCGGCCACGGCCAGCATCCTTATCTCTCGGCCGGCGATGGGTTGATCGACGATTGCGAGCTGCAACACCCCGGGCGCACCCGGATCCTCACCGACGAGCGCCAGCTGCCGAACGGACGTGAGGCGGTAGAAGGCACCCCCTTCGATTTCGGCGAACCGCGGGCCTTGGGAGATCTCGAGATCGACTTCGCCTTCACCGACCTGGTTCGTGACCCGGACGGGCGGGCCTGGACCCGATTGAGCCGGCCGGACGGCAGCACGGCCTCGCTCTGGGTCGACGAGGGATATCCGTTCGTCGAGCTCTACACCGGCCACACCCTGAGCCCCGACCGGGCCCGTCGCGGACTGGGGACCGAACCGATGACCTGCGCGCCTGACGGCTTCAACAACGAGGAGGGGCTGATCATCCTCGAGCCGGGCGATGAAACCAGCGCGACCTGGGGCGTGAGGATCGACCTTTGACGACCGAACGCACGCCCCAGACTTTCGTGATCCTCGGCGCCAACGGCGACCTGTCCAGCCGCCTGCTGCTGCCGGGCATCGGTTCACTGGTCGAGTCGGGGCAGTTCACCGACCTGCATCTGGTCGGCTGCGACCGCCAAGAATTGACTGCAGACGAATGGAAGGCCACGCTCGATGGGTCGCTCGAGGAAGCCGGGATCGACCCCGAGGTTCGTCAGAAACTTGCGAGCACCACCTCCTACGAACAGGCCGATGTGACGAAAGCGGCCGACCTTGCGCGCCTGCTCGAGGATCACGGTGGATCCCTGGTCCTCTACTTCGCGCTGCCGCCGGCGGTGACGATCACGGCCTGCCAAGAACTCAGCAAGCTCGCGGTGCCACCCGGCACCCGCCTCGCGCTGGAGAAGCCGTTCGGGCAGGACGCCAGGACCGCCGCCGAGTTCAACGAGTTGCTGGCCGGCATGCTGCCGGAGAGCCAGATCCACCGCGTCGATCATTTCCTCGGTCTGGCGACCGTCCTCAACATCGTCGGGCTTCGCTTCGCCAACCGCACGATCGAGCCGCTGCTCAACAACCACCACGTCGCCAGCGTCGAGATCGTCTGGGACGAAGACCTAGCGCTCGAGGGGAGAGGCGGCTACTACGACCACGCCGGGGCGCTGGTCGACATGATCCAGAGCCACCTGCTGCAAGTGCTCGGGTTCCTGACCATGGAAGCGCCCTCCGCGATCGAGGCGAGAGACATCCGAGACGGCACCGCGCGGATCCTGAGGGCGACCTCGATCTGGAACGACGACCCGGCACGTTTTAGCCGCCGGGCGCGCTATTCGGCCGGGCAGATCGGGGACCGGCAGCTTCCGTCTTACCGGGACGAGGAGGGTGTCGACCCCTCCCGAGAAACGGAGACCTTTGCCGAAATCGTGGTCGGGATTGCCACCTGGAGGTGGGCCGGCGTCCCGTTCCGGCTGCGCTCCGGAAAAGCGCTCGGCAACCCGCGCAAGGAAGCGATCATCAACTTCCGTCCGCCCGAGCATCTGCCGGTCGGCCTCTCGGGCATGCGACGCCCGGACCGGTTCCGAATCGGACTCGGTTTCGGCGCCGACAAGCTGAGGGTGGACCTGACCGTGAACGGACCGGGCGACCCATGGTCACTGGACCCGGCGACCCTGGAAGCCGATCTGGGGCCGGGAAGCCTTTCCGAATACGCCGAGGTCCTGAAGGGGATCCTGAATGACGACCCGACCCTTTCGGTCCGGGGAGACGCGGCGGTCGAGTGCTGGCGGATCATCGATCCCGTGCGACGCGCCTGGGACGCTGATGAAGTACCGCTCCTCGAGTACCCCGCCGGCAGCCGGGGACCGTCCGGCTGGCCGGAAGCCGGCCTTCCCGGCTAGGCGTTGCGACCGGCCCGCCATTCGGCGAGGTCTTCGGCGTCGGCCTGGCCGGAGTAGGGGCCGCGGCCGGTCACGTTCCGGGCTCCGCAAAAGGCGGCCAGTGAGACCGCTTCCGGCAGCGCCAGCCCGATCCCGAGCCCGTAGGTGAGGGCGCCGGCGAACGAGTCCCCGGCCCCGTAGGCATCGACCCGGTCGGCGGGGGGAGGGGCGGCCCGCCACTCGATCGTTGTGCCGTCTTTCATCTCGATGGTTCCCCCATGCGAGCCGTCGGTGCGCACCACGGCGGCGGGCGGAGTCTCGAAATCGTCTGTGTCGACCTGCTCTCCTGGGTCATTGCGGCTGGCGACCAGCGCGTCGACCAGGATCCCCGACCTGGTCAATCCCTCGGCGGCACGCACCGTCGCAACGACCTGCCGGGCCCGGCGCGCGGCGCGGATCGCGGCCTCGTCGCCGGCGGTCACGTAGACCGCATCTACCTCTGCCATCTGGTCCCAGCCCAGGTCGTCGCTTCCCAAAGGGCGGAGGCGCGGACCCAGAGTGGTGATCGTCCGCTCGCCACTCGATTCGAGGTGGACGAAGGCCCTTCGCTGCGGCGTGTCCCGACGCCCCGCATGCACCGAGACGCCGAGCCGCTCGAGCTCGGGCGCAACCCGTTCTCCGAGCGAATCGTTCCCGGTTGCGGTGAGGAAGAGGCAATCCCCAGCCAGCTTCGCGATCTGGACGGCAGCGACCGCGCCGCCACCAGCGGGCTGATCCCAGCTCTCGCTGGCCTGCACGATCTCCCCGGGCCGAGGGAGCCGGTCGACCACGGCGAACTCCACCCACTCGACGTGGCCGAGCACCGCGATCCTCGGCTTCTCTCCAGCTCTGTCCACCGTTGCCATGTTCGCATGGTCCCGGGCCTGATCTCACTACGCATCGGGTTTCTTCGCATCAGGCACGGGTACTCCCCAGACATTTGAGAACCATGTTTCTCATCTATCTGTCCGTCGTCACCGCCGGTCTCGTCTTCGCGATAACCGTGGGGCTGAACAGCTCGTGAAGGCGATCCGGAACCAGAGCCTCGCCCTCTTCTTCGGGCTGCTCTTCCTGCTCGCCCTCGGTGGCCAGTCACTCGCGGGCTTCCACAGCTACAACGACGAGGAGGTAGCACGGGCGCACCTGGCGCACGAGAAGCCGCAACTGCTCGACTACCCGACCTATCTCACCTCGCCGGACTTCTCACGGGACGTGATGGAGAACTGGCAGTCCGAGTACCTCCAGTTCCTGCTCTTCATCCTGGCCACGATCTGGCTGATCCAGCGCGGCTCACCCGAGTCGAAGAAGCCGGGGGAGGAGGGAACCGAAAGTGACGAACAGCAGAAGATCGGTCGATACGCCGACGAGAACTCGCCGTGGCCTGCCCGTTCGGGAGGCTTCGTCGCGTCGATCTACTCGAACTCGCTGTTGCTCCTGATGGGGACGGTATTCGTCGCGTCTTGGTTCGCGCAGTCGATCACCGGCTGGTCGGCCTACAACCAAGAGCAGGTCTCATACAGCCTGCCGACCATCGACTGGCTGGACTACCTGGGGACCGCCGACTTCTGGAGTCGCACGCTCCAGAACTGGCAGTCCGAGTTCCTCGCGGTCGGCTCGATGGCGGTGTTCGCGATCTACCTGCGCCAGAGGGGCTCACCAGAGTCGAAGCCGGTCGGCGCCGGTCACGACGCGACCGGGGTCGAGGGATAGCCGGCCCACAGCCGCTCCGTTTCGGCTGCCGCCGCACTGTCGTTGATCCGCTGGAGGTTCCTGCCGCCCCGGTTGAAGGCGTAGACGACCCGCCGAGGGGTTCGTTTGAGATCGAAGCTGCCCCCGAGCCAACGGGCCGGGCGGATGTGATGGATCCCTGTCTTCACGGCCCGCGATGAGTCGTCGTAGCGCCACGGCCCGTCGATCATCCCCAGCCGGAATTCCTCAGTACCGGTTTGGGTCCAGACGAGGACCTCGTCGGGCAGCTGCGCGAAACGACGCAGCAGCCGGGCCGATCGTTCGCCATGCTCGTCCGTCGTCTTGGAAAGAGCTTCAGCAAGCGAGTCAGGTGAGCGGCTCAGAGGCTCCCCGATTCCGACGCATCCATCTCTGACGGCGAGTCGTGCCCCGATAAACCGGTCCTCGTCACGCGATCTTGCCCGCATCGGGGCGCGGAAGACTTGAGTCCGGACGGTCATGGTGCCAGCGACTCGGCTACTGGACGGCCATCCGCTCGTTGAGTTCGTCGAGGATCCTTCGGAGTCTTCGTGAGACTTGCATCTGGGAACAGCCGAGACGGCCCGCGATCTCCGATTGCGAGAGTTCATCCCGGAAGCGGAGGACGATGATCAGCCGGTCCTCACTGTCCAGTTTCTCCAGTGCTTCGATCGCGAGAATGTGGTCCTCGGCCAGCCGGAAATCACGGTCCTCGACTCCGACGTGCTCTTCCAGGACGCCGCCGGCTTCGTCATCTTCGTCGTCCCACTGGAGTGGCAACGGATGCCTTACAGCGACCCCGAGTTGTGCTTCCTCGATCTGGTCGGGGGAGCAGTCGGCCGCGTCGGCGATTTCCTCGGTCGATGGTTCCCGGCCTAGAGAACCACGCAACTCGCTGGTCGCTATCTCGGCCCGACCGACCCGCTCGTAGACGCCGCGGGGGAGCCTGACGCTCGAGACGCGGTCCCGGAAATGGCGCTTCAGCTCCCCGTTGATGGTAGCCGATGCGAACGCCGTGAACGGGTGGCCGGATTCGTGGTCGAAACGGTCGATCGCGTTCATCAGGCCGAGGTTGGCCACTTGGACCAGATCGTCGAAGGGCTCCGCACTGCTGCGATACCGCAGGGCGATGCTCTTCGCGAAAGGAAGAAAACGCGTGGCGATCTCCTCCCTGACTCCCGGTTCCTCGCGCCTTGGCCATAGATCGGCCTCGTTCCACAAGCCCGGGCTGATTGGTGCATTCCGATGGTCGATGCTCACTGGGCTGCCTGCCTTCCGATTGCGAAGCTCTGCCCTGGAGTCCTTTGGGTGTCTTGCCTTGCACCCGCCATCTGGACCGTGCAGCCGATGGTTATCAACTGATGCCTGACACTGTCCTTTCGATGACGGACAGGTTGTCTAAGACTTACCCTACGCCCCTTTTCTAAACCAGCCGTAGTTTTCGCATCCTCCTGCCGGGTACCGGCCGACGATGGCGCGAGTCCTGGTCCTTGACGTCGACGGCACCCTCGTCGATTCGAACTATCAGCATGTGATCGCCTGGCAACGGGCGTTTCGCAACCATGGGGTGGACGCCGATGCCTGGAAGATCCACCGCTACATCGGCAAAGGCGGCGATCAGATGGTCGAATCGGTGGCCGGAGCGGAGGCGGAGCGTCGTTGCGGCGACGGGGTACGTGCCTCTGAATCAGAGATCTTCAAGCAACTGATCGGTGACGTAAGGCCGTTCCGGGACGCCACCTCATTCGTATTCGAGGTCGCTGACCGCGGCTTTGAGGTGGTCCTCGCCAGTTCGGCGAAGAGCGACGAGGTCGACCACTACCTCGGTCTACTCAGAGTTGGCGACGCGATCAGCGGTCACACGACCTCAGCTGACGTTGAGGCGACGAAACCCCACCCGGATCTCGTCGAGGCGGCGATCGAGAAGGCCGGCAGCGGCGACGCGCTGATGATCGGCGATTCGATCTGGGACGTCGAAGCCGCACAGCGGATCGGGGTGCCCAGCCTGGCGGTGCTCACCGGCGGCTTTTCGAAACGTGAGCTGGAAGCCGCCGGCGCAAGTGAGGTTCGGCCCCAGCTGGCCGATCTCCTCGAGTGCCTGCCCGCCTGAGCGGGAATGGATCAGAAGGCTGCTTCGGGGAGCTCCATGATGTCGTTGTCGATCTGCTCGATCGTGGTCCGGAAGGCCTCGAGGTTGGGCAGCATGCTGCGGGTGAAGAACTTCGCGGCAGTGACCTTGCCCTCGTAGAAATCCTTGTCCTTCTCCGCGGCGCCGTTCTCGAGCGCGGCGGCCGCAACCTCGGCCTGGCTGAGCAACAGCCAGCCGATCAGCAGGTCGCCGGATGCCTTGAGGAAGGGGACCGAGCCGAGCCCGACCTTGTACACGCTCTTCGGATCCTCCTGTGAACCCATCAGGTAGCCGAACATGGTCTGCAACATCGACTTGTGGTTCTCCAGGGCCTGGCCGAGCCGCTCGCGCTCGGTGTCGAGCCCGCCACCGGAGCCCTCGACGGTGGCCTGGATCTTCTCGTGGAGGTGGTTCAGCGACTTGCTTTCGTCACGCACGATCTTGCGGAAGAAGAAGTCCTGCGCCTGGATCGCGGTGGTGCCTTCGTAGAGGCTGTCGATCTTGGCGTCGCGGATGTACTGCTCGATCGGGTAGTCCTGCAGGAAGCCGGAGCCGCCGTAGGTCTGCAGCGACTCGGTCAGGATCTCGTAGGCCCGCTCGGAGCCGACGCCCTTGACGATCGGCAGCAGGAAGTCGTTGATCCGCTTGCCGAACTCGCCGTCGATGCCCTGGCTGATCTCGGAGGCGACCGGGTCGTGGTGGAGGGCGGTGAAGAGGTAGAGCGCCCGCAGGCCTTCAGCGTAGGCCTTCTGGGTCATCAGCGACCGGCGCACGTCCGGGTGGTTGATGACGGTTACCCGCGGCGCGGTCTTGTCCATGATCTGGGTGAGGTCGGCGCCCTGGACCCGCTCCTTGGCGTACTCGAGTGCGTTCAGGTAACCGGTCGAGAGGGTGGCGATCGCCTTGGTGCCGACCATCATCCGGGCGAACTCGATCACGTCGAACATCTGGCGGATGCCCTGGTGGACGTCGCCGACCAGGTAGCCGACCGCCGGGTTGTCACCGTCACCGAAGGCCATGTCGCAGGTGGCGGAGGCCTTGATGCCCATCTTGTGCTCGATGCTGGTCACGTTGACGCCGTTGCGGGCGCCGGGCTCACCGGTGTCGGAGTCGAAGTGGTACTTCGGCACGACGAAGAGGCTGAGGCCCTTGGTGCCGGGACCGGCACCCTCGGGGCGGGCCAGCGTGTAGTGGAGGATGTTTTCGAAGAGGTCATCCGAGTCGCCGGAGGTGATGAAGCGCTTCTCGCCCTCGATGTGCCAGGTGCCGTCACCTTGATCGATGGCCTTGGTGCGGCCGGCGCCGACATCGGAGCCGGCTTCGGGCTCGGTCAGCACCATGGTCGCGCCCCAGTTGCGCTCGATCGCCAGCTTGGCCCAGTGCTTCTGCTCCTCGTTGCCGTTCTTGTAGAGCAGGTTGGCGAAGGACGGCCCGGCTAGGTAGAAGAAGCCAGCCGGCAGGGCGCCGCACATGAACTCGTTGATCGCCCAGGACACCGTGGTCGGGGCGGTGATGCCGCCGATCTCCTCTTCGACCCCGAGCTTGTCCCAGCTCGCCTCGGTCCAGGCGTTGATCGAATCCTTGAGCTCCTGGGGGAGCGAGACGTCATGGGTCTCCGGATCGAAGGTGGGCGGTACCCGGTCCGAGCTCTCAAAGGCGGTGGAGACCGGTCCTTCGGCCAGCTTCGACGCTTCCTCGAGCATCATCTTGACGGTGTCCGCATCGAGGTCGCCGAAGGCACCGGAGGCGAGCACCTCCTCGGTCTTCAGCATTTCGAAGAGGTTGAACTCGATGTCCCGGACGTTGCTCTTGTAGTGGCCCACGTATTTCTCCAGTTTCAAAGGCGTATTGACGGAAGTTCGGTCGGGGATTGTCCCATCATCCGAGCCGAAATGCGTTGTTGATTGACATGTCAGTCAGTCCAAGCTAAGGCAGCGGCCGGCAAACTGGCCGCTGTGTGACGGATTCACACTTGACGAGCACTCTTTAGGAGCCTAATGTTAGGAGCCTAATGTTAGGTGCCTAATGAATCAAGATTCCACCACTCGTATCGAGCCGTATGTCTGGAAGGTCGTCGGGGTCGTGATCCTCGGCATGATCATGTCGATCCTCGACACGACGATCGTCAACGTGGCCCTCGACACGCTCGCTAAGGACCTGCACTCGACGATCAGCGACATCCAGTGGGTAGCGACCGGCTACCTGCTCTCCCTGGCCGCGGTCATCCCGCTGACCGGCTGGGCGGCCCGCAAGTTCGGGGCGAAGAACGTCTACATCTGGTCGATCGTCCTCTTCACGATCGGCTCGGCCCTCTGCGGCATCGCGGACAGCAGCACCTCACTGATCGCCTTCCGGGTGCTCCAGGGCATCGGCGGCGGCATGATCATGCCGATCGCCCAGATGATCATGGCCGAGGTCGCCGGCCCCAAGCGCATGGGGAAGGTGATGAGCATCACCGTGATGCCGGCCATGCTGGCCCCGATCCTCGGGCCGGTGGTGGGCGGCCTGATCCTGCAGAACTTCCACTGGTCCTGGATCTTCTTCGTCAACGTGCCAGTGGGCGTGATCGCCGTCATCCTCGCGATGAAAATGCTGCCGCACTCGAAGCTGGGCGAGGCGGGCAAACTGGACGTGACCGGCCTGGTCCTGATGGTGCTCGGCATCCCGGCCCTGGTTTTCGGGATCTCCGAGGTCGGCACGACCGGAACCTTCAACGCGCCGGAGGTGATCTGGCCGGCGGTGGCGGGCCTGGCGCTCATCTGCGCGTTCGTCTGGCACGCGATGCGAGCCGATCGGCCCCTGCTCGACGTGAAGCTCTACTCCAATCGAATCTTCAGCGCGGCTTCTCTAACCACCTTCGCACTGGGCGCGGCGCTGTTCGGGGCGATGATCCTGATGCCGCTCTACTACCAGCAGGTCCGGGGGGAGAGCGTGATCGCAACCGGGCTGCTGCTCGGTCCGCAGGGGATCGGCATGGTGCTGGTCGGACCCTTCGCGCCGCGCCTGACCGAGCGGTTCGGCGGCGGCAAGGTCGCGACCGTCGGCGTGCTCATCCTCTGCCTCAGTTCGCTGCCCTACGTCTTCATCGGGGTTGACACCTCGATCGCGTTCCTGTCCCTGATGCTGCTGATCCGCGGCGCCGGGATCGGACTCGCCTTCATGCCGACCATGACCGTCGCCTACGCCTCGCTCAAGAAGGAGCAGCTCTCGGACGCGACGCCGCAGATGAACGTGATCCAGCGGGTCGGCGGCGCGATCGGCACCGCCGTGCTCGCGGTGGTCCTGCAAAGGGCCGGGGAGGGGGCGACCAGCATGACCCAAGCTGCCGACGCCTTCGGAACCGCTTATCTCTGGGCGCTCGGGATCGGGCTGCTGGCCCTGATCCCCTGCGTCGTCCTCTGGCGGGCCGAGAAGCCGGAAGAACCTAATACCGAGGAAATGAAGATCGCGGAGGCCGAGATTGAGCCGCTCGGAACCTGAACCCCTGGCCGGCCTGTCCGACGCCCAGGTGTCGGTCGTCCGGTCTTTCAAGCAGGCCCACCGCAGCCTGCGGCGCCGCACCGGCCGCGAGACCCACCGGCTCGGCGGCGAGGTCAGCCAGGCCCAGTTCGAGCTGTTGATGGAACTGCGCAAGGCCGGCCCGATGGCGGTCGGCGAGCTCGCCCAGGTTTCCGGCCTCAGCCCGGCCAGCGTCTCCCAGATGGTCGACCGGCTCTCGGAGCAGGGCCACGTGAACAAGTTGCGCTCGAAGCAGGACCGGCGGATAGTCGAACTGGAACTCTCGGAACAGGGCGCGGCGACTGTCGAACCGATCGTCGACCGGTGGCGACAGCGGTGGCGCGAGGCACTGGCCGAGATCCCGGAGAAGGACCTCGCAGCGGCGAGCCGCGTGCTCGACCGGATCGCTTCGGTCTACGAAGATGCGCCCGAGAGCGGAGCCCGGCCCGACCACTAGACTGGCCCGTGGTGGGTGCTTGACCGACGTCGTCGAAACATCGATCGCCGAACTCCGCGAGGGGCTTCAGTCCGGTCGGCTGACCGCCGTCGAACTGGTCGAGGCCTACCTGGCCCGGATCGACGAGTATGACGGGCCGGATACCGACGCCCGGCTCAACTCGGTCGTGGTACGAAACGGTGACGCCATGGCCGAAGCCGTCGCCTCCGACGTGAGGCGCGCCAACGGTCAGGCGATGGGTCCACTGGAAGGGATCCCGTACACGGCCAAGGACAGCTATCTGGTCCGCGGCATGACGGCTGCCTCCGGCAGCCCCGCCTTCGTCAACCTGACCGCCCAGCGGGACGCCTTCACGGTCAAGCAGCTGCGCCGAGGGGGAGCGATCTGCCTCGGCAAGACGAACATGCCGCCAATGGCGAACGGCGGTATGCAGCGGGGGGTCTACGGCCGGGCCGAGAGCCCCTACAACGCCGACTACCTGACCGCACCATTCGCCTCGGGTTCTTCGAATGGCGCCGGCACCGCGACCGCGGCCAGCTTCGCCGCCTTCGGGCTGGCCGAGGAAACCTGGTCGAGCGGCCGGGGGCCGGCTTCGAACAACGGCCTCTGCGCCTACACGCCCTCGCGCGGCGTGATCTCGGTGCGGGGCAACTGGCCGCTGGTTCCGACCATGGACGTGGTCGTGCCCTATGCGCGGACCATGGCCGACCTGTTCGAGGTGCTCGACGTGATCGTCGCCGATGACCCCGAGGAAGACGGCGACCTCTGGCGGATGCAGCAGTGGATCGAGATCCCGGCGCCCTCGACGGTCCGACCCGATTCGTATCCGGCCCTGGCGGCGAAGCCGGCCGCGCTCGCGGGCAAGCGTTTCGGGGTGCCGGGGATGTACATCAACGCCGATTCGGCCGCCGGGACGGGGGAGAAAACCGGGGTCTGGGGACCGACTGGGGAGAAGATCAACACGCGCCCCTCGGTGATCGCACTCTGGGAAGCGGCCCGGCGAGACCTGGAGGCGGCCGGGGCAGACGTGGTAGAGGTTGATTTCCCGGCAGTCTCCAACTATGAGGGGGACCGGCCCGGCTGCCCGACGGTGTTCACCCGCGGCCTGGTCAGCCTCGAGTTCATCAAGGAGGAGTTGCGGGAGCTCAGCACCTGGGCCTTCGACGAGTTTCTCCGGACCAATGACGACCCGGCCCTGAACAGGCTGGCTCAGGTCGACGGCGAGCTGATCTTTCCCCACGACCCCGGGACGCTGCCCAGCCAGGAGGGCGAACTGGTCTTCGGCATGGAGGAGTACGTCGAGATGGCCCGGGCCGGGATCGTTGCCTGGAATGAGTTGCCGGAGCTGGAATCGGGGCTGAGGGGACTCGAGGAGACCAGGCGGATCGACCTCGAGGAATGGATGGATGGGCTCGGGCTCGACGCGGTGGTCTTCCCGGCGGTGGCGGATGTCGGCCCGGCCGACGCCGACGTGAATCCCGAATCGGCCGAGATCGCGTGGAGCAATGGGGTCTGGGTCGCCAACGGCAACCTGGTTCCCCGCCACCTGGGGATCCCGACGGTCACCGTGCCGATGGGCCTGATGGAGGACATCGGCATGCCGGCCGGACTCACCTTCGCCGGCCGCGCCTATGACGACAACGCCCTGCTGAGCCAGGCCTCGGCCTTCGAGGCGATCAGGCCCCGCCGCGTGGCACCTCCCCGAACCTCATAGTTCGCTGGCTCGCCAGTTATACTTTTGGTATGAAGACTGCCGTCTCGATACCGGATGAATTGTTCGAGCGGGCCGATGAGCTCGCCCGGACCACCGGAAAGAGCCGTAGCGAGCTTTACCGTCAGGCGCTCGCCGAATACGTAGCCAGGCGCGAACCCGGGGCGATCACCGCCAAGCTGAACCAGATCGCGGACGATCTCGCCTCCGATCGGGACGGGTTCACGAGCGAAGCCGCCCGATCGACCCTCACAAATTCGGAATGGTGATCAGCCAGGGAGACGTCTTCTGGGCGACCCTCCCCGATCCGGTCGGTTCCGGGCCTGGCTTCCGGCGGCCGGTCGTGATCATCCAGGGCGACGAGTTCAACGCAAGCCGGATCTCGACTGTCGTGGTGGTTCCCCTGACCAGCAACGTCGAGCTGGCCGCGGCCCCGGGCAACTTCGTGCTGCCGGCCGCCCTGACCGGCTTGCCCAAGGACTCGGTCGCGAATGTCTCGCAGATCTCGACAATTGACCGTAGCCTGCTCACCGAGCGGGTCGGCCACCTGATTCAGACCCAGCTGGACCTCATCCTGGTCGGCATCGATCTGGTCCTGGGGCGCGACAGGCTGAAGCCCTCTGCTTGAGCAGGGTGCCGACGGGAAGACTTGCTGAGACACAAACTCAAGACCCGGGTCATCGACCCGCTCACCGACTTCCTTGACGACGAGGTACTCGGCGGGGTCGTCCTGCTCGGCGCGGCGGTGGTCGCGCTGGCCTGGGCCAACTCGCCTTGGAGCGAGTCCTATTTCGACCTCTGGGGCAGCTACCTGAAGGTTTCTTTCGCCGGCCTGACCATCAATCTCGACCTCCAGCACTGGATCAACGACCTGCTCATGGCTGTCTTCTTCTTCGTGGTCGGGGCGGAGATCAAGCGTGAACTGGTCAGCGGCGAACTGAAGGATCCCCGGGACGCCTCGGTCCCGGTCATCGCAGCGCTGGGCGGGGTGGCGCTTCCGGCGATCATCTTCACCGTGGTGGTCAGGGGAGGGGAGGCCGCCGGCGGTTGGGCGATCCCTGCCGCGACCGACATCGCCTTCGCCGTCGGGGTCTTGGCCCTGCTCGGAAGTCGGGTTTCGAATGGGGTCAGGGTCTTCCTGCTGACCATCGCGATCGTCGATGACATCGTCGCGATCCTGATCATCGCCCTCTTCTACAGCGAGGGGATCTCGGTCGCCTGGCTGGCGGTTGCCGGGGGAGGAATACTCGCCGTCCTGCTGTTCCAGCGGCTCGGGATCTGGCGCATCTGGCCCTATGTCCCACTGGCCGCGGTGGTCTGGCTCGCCACCTACGAATCTGGGGTGCACGCGACCATCGCCGGTGTCGCACTCGGACTACTGGTCCCAATCCGCACGTTTGGTGTACGTGACGTACACCGGCGCCTGGAACATGTCCTGCATCCGGTCAGTGCCTTTTTCGTCGTACCGCTCTTTGCCTTGGCCAACGCGGGGATCGACCTCGGGGGCGGCGTGTTCGGCGACGCGATGGGCAGCAAGCTGACCTGGGCGGTGATCTTGGGTCTGGTCGTCGGCAAGACCCTGGGGATCTCGGGCAGCACCCTGCTCGCGCTCAGGTTCGGCCCCGGGTCGTTGCCGAGCGGGATGCGATCCGCACAGGTCTGGGGGGTGGGTGCCTTGGGCGGGATCGGCTTCACCGTGGCGCTCTTCATCACCGACTTGGCCTTCGCCGACGAGCTGCTCACCGGACAGGCCAAGATCGGCATCTTCCTGGGCTCGCTGGTCAGCGGGGCCATCGGCGCGCTTCTGCTGTACCGGATGCGCGACCACGGCCGGTCGGTGGGGGATTGACGCGGCAACCGGCCTCAAGTACTAGTCCGCGGAGTCGCGCCTGACGGAAGCCACGGCAAGCCGATCAAGCGGAAGATCAAGCGCGTTTCATAGTCGACCGGAAGTTGCCGTACAGTGTCCAGTATGGGATTCAGGCCTGGGGCGCTGTTGCTGTTGACAATCGCTGTGCTCGTCGTCGGCGGAGGTGCGCAAGCATCCGCGGCCGCCGAGTTCACGGTGGAACCGAGTCAGGTGGACTTCGGAGACCATGTGGTCGGGCTCGACTATGGCGGTCGCTATGTCTATGTCGGCGGGAAGAGCGAGACGCCGGTCACCATCACGTCGGTCGAACTCACGGGACCGGACGCCAGCGATTTCGACTTGGAGGACTACTGCTCCGACCTCGAGATCGACGACTTCGCGGGCTGTGCCTTCCTGGTCAGCTTCCAGGCAGATTCGGTCGGGGAGAAAGCCGCGACGGTCAAGATAACCGCGGACTCCGGTGACCCTGTGTCGGTGCCGCTGACCGCCGGCGGGGTCGAGCCGGCCGGCAATGCTCCTGACCTGGCCGAAGCGACCCTGAACCCGAAGCTCGCCGATTCGAGCGACCTCTGGGGATACGCGGGCGGCGACTTCGAAGGTGAAGGCAGATCCGGTGTGGTAACCGCCTCGGAGATGGGCGACAGCTCGCTGGCGGCCGGGTTCGCCTTCGGCCAAGAGGACGGCCAGCTCACGAGCTTCTTCGGTCGGGAGATCGTGGGCGGGGGTCTCATCGGTTCGGTCGACGTGGGTAATTTCGACAACGACGGAGAACTCGACGCGATCGGCGCCGGCGGGGGACAGGCAGCGCTCTTCCTCAACCAGGGCGGCGGCGACATGGCGCCTGGAACCGTGATCCCGGACGACGGCAACGGTATCGACGGGATGGTGGTCTCCGGTGAGTTCACCGGTGATTCCAACCTCGACGTCGCCGCCGGATATATCCCCGACGAAGGTCCGCCCTACGTGATCGAAGTGATGCCTGGGTCGGGCGACGGTACCTTCGGCACGCCGGTCACCACGGCCGCGGATGCCGACACGCCGATGGGGATCGCCGCCGGTGACTTCAACGACGACGGGGTGGACGACCTGGCCTACACCACCTGGGCGGGCCAGGTGCTGATGTACGAGGGTGACGGCGACGGGACCTTCACCGAGGCGGGACGGTTCGGGCCGACTTGCGGCTGCCAATCGCCTTGGGGCGTCACGGCGGCCGACCTGAACGGCGACGGCAGGGACGACGTGGTCGCGACCATGCGATTCGAGGACCAGGTTGCCGTCTATATCGCCCAGCCGGACGGGAGCTTCGTCCGAGGACAGCGCTTCGACGTCCCGCTGGCCGATGGGTGGAATCCGAATCCGTATGCGGTCTCGGCCAAGGACATGAACGGCGACGAAGTCCCCGACCTGCTGGTCGGCAACTACCTCAATGACACCGGCACCGTCTTCGTCGGCAGGGGCGACGGCACCTTCGACTACGCCGAACTGCTCGCGACTGCTGATTCATTCATGCCACACGGCACGTTCATCGGCGACTTCAACGGGGACGGACGTCCCGACCCGTCGATCGCCGGACAGTCCGGTGACGTCGCGATCTATCTGAACCAGGGCAATCCGGGGCAGGTTCCAGCCCCGACCTCGCTGGATTTCGGCAATCAGGCCTCGGGGACCGAATCGGCTGCGAAGACGATCACCCTCAACAACGAGGACGGGCTCGCCCTGCTGCGGGTCTCGGATGTCTCGATCGGCGGAGGCGAATCCGGCGACTTCCAGATCACCGGTGGCGACTGTCTGGCCGGCCCGGTCCCGGTTGGCAACTCCTGCCAGGTCCGGGTGGCGTTCACACCGCATGGCCCAGCAGGGACACTTCGGGCCGGTCGACGCACAACACCTGCTGGAGGATCCCGAAGAGGTTCTTCAGGGAGACCGAGTACTCCACCTGTGCTACCAGGTCCGCCACTAACTTTCTTCGCGAGATTTCGTGCGTCTTGTGGGTGAAGGCGTAGTGGGAGGTCTTGGACGACACCGTCAGGCGGGGTTCGGGACGATGGCGCTTCGTGGAAGCCGAATGGAGATCGTCGCTGCGATGAGCACGAAGCCCATCGAAAACCAGAGGCAGCCCTGCAGGCCCAGCCATTGGTAGACGGCACCAGAGAGGATGGTTCCGATCAGGCGTCCGCCGGCGTTGGCCATGTAGTAGAAGCCGACGTTCTTGGCGACGGTCTCGTCCTCGGCGTAGGAGAGAACAAGATAGGAGTGGACCGTCGAGTTCAGGGCAAAGACGATTCCGAACAAGATCAGACCGACAACCAAAACTGGCGTTGGGTCAAGGTTTGCGGCGAGGGACAGCGCGATCGCGGTGGGGAACGCAGCAAGCAGGAAGGCAAGCTTGGCTGCGGTTCCTCCGGTCGGCGTCCGGCCGGTGTCGGCGGCCCTTCGGGCAAACAGCGCCGGCGCTGCTGCTTGGACTGCTCCGTACCCGATCACCCAAATGGCTAGGAACGCTCCCGCCTGCCAGAAAGACCAGCCAAGCACGGTCTGGAGATAGACGGGAAGCGCGACCACGAACCAGACGTCTCGTGAGGCGAAGAGGAACAGTCTCGCGGCTGCGAGCAGGTTGATCTCGCGGGTGTTGGAGAACATGTGGCGGAATTTGGCGCCCATGTCCGCGTAACCGAGGGTGCCTCGCATGAGCGATGCCGTCGTGACTAGCGCGGTGGCCACGATCGCGAGGAGGATCAGTATCGCGGTCTGAAATCCGACCATGGTGAGCAGGAGCCCGCCAAGGAAGAACCCGATGCCCTTGAGCGCATTCTTGGATCCCGTCAGCACCGCGACCCACTTGAAGAGGGTGGACTCGGAGTCTTCGGGAACCACTAGTTTGACGGCGCTCTTGGAACTCATCTTGGTGAGGTCCTTGGCGATTCCGGACAGGGCTTGAGAGGCCATCACGTAGGGCACGATCAGCCAGGCATCGGGGGCGAATCCGAGCATTCCCAGGGCGACGATCTGGATCGTGAGCCCAGAGAAGAGTGTTGCTTTGAGTCCGAGTTTCGAGGCGATCCAGCCACCGACGAGGTTGGTGACGATCCCGAAGAACTCGTAGAAGAGAAACAGCGACGCGACCTCGAATGCGCTGTATCCCAGTTGGTAGAAAAAGAAGAGGACGAGGATGCGGCTGGCGCCGTCGGCGAGAGTGTCGGCCCAGTAGGCGCCGGTGACCAGGATGTAGTTCCTCAGGTCACCTTCTCTTCTCGGGATGGCCCCCACGGTCACTCCGCGGTGGAGGAGGGGCCGATCATTTTCGCGATGTCGATCATGCGGTTCGCGTAGCCCCACTCGTTGTCGTAGAACGCGAGGATCTTTACCTGGGTTCCATCGATTGTCCGCGTCGATGTTGCGTCGACGACGCCTGATCGCGGGTCATCCTTGAAATCAACCGAGACGAGGGGACGGGTCTCATAACCGAGGATGCCCGACAGCGATTCGCTAGAAGCGTTCTCGAGGAGGCCGTTGATTTCATCGACCGAGGTCGCGCGCTCTACTTCGAAGCAGCAGTCTGTGATCGACGAGTTCAGTAGCGGTACCCGGATGGCGAGACCATCGAGGCGCCCTACTAGTTCGGGGAAGATCATGCCGATGGCGGTCGCCGATCCCGTGGAGGTGGGAATCAGGGACGTCCCGGCCGATCGGGCTCGCCGGAGGTCCTTGTGTTGGGCGTCCACGACGACCTGGGTATTGGTGAGGTCGTGGAGGGTCGTGATCGATCCGTGTCGGATCCCGATTCCTTCGTGGACGACCTTGACGATGGGAGCGAGACAGTTGGTGGTACACGATGCGGCGGTGACGATCCCGTCGACGGATTGGTCGTACTCGTCGTGGTTTACGCCGTAGACGATGTTCAACGCGTCGGTCTTTACCGGCGCGGCCACGAGAACCTTGCTCGCGCCGCGGTCGAAGTGCCCGGCCAGGCTTTCCCGAGATCGGAAGGCACCGGTGGCTTCGATCACCAGTTCGACGCCCAGCTCATCCCAGGGAATGTCTCCCGGCTTTGCGTGGGAGGAATAGGTGATCTCGGAGCCGGCGATGTGAAGCGAGTCGTCGGTGGGCCCTATGTCGTTCTCACGCCACCGACCATGAACCGAGTCGAAGGCCAGGAGGTGAGCCGCCGATCCGACATCGCCGGCGATCTCATTGATGTGGACGAACTCGAGTCCCTCGCTCTCCCAACCGGCGCGCAGCGCGAGTCTTCCCATGCGTCCGAAGCCGTTGATTCCCACCCGAATCGACCGTCCCATGCCAGCGCCTCCAACCCTCGTGATTTCCATTGAAGATCATCGTATCTATTGACAAACGTCAATCGAACTGTTTTGATGGATTTCGATGAGCCCCGAACTGACCCTCACACCGAAACAGAAGAGTCCGAACGGCCAGCCGTGCTGCGAGCCGGTCGTCTACCCGGACGTGGACCGTGCCGAGGCGGAGCGAATGTCCGCTATTGCCAAGGCACTCGGGGACCCGATCCGGCTGACCCTCGTTGACGTTCTCCGCAAACACGCAGGGAAGGTCTGTGTGTGTGAACTCGTTCCTCTCTTCGATGTCAGCCAATCGACTCTGTCTCATCACCTGAAAAAGCTCAGGGACGCCGGGATCGTCGACTCGGAACGCAAAGGGCTCTGGGCTTACTACTACGTCAACCCGGAAGAACTCGAGGAGCTGAGCGCGTGGCTGAGCTAGACAAGAACAGCCCCTGTTGCGAGCCGGAAGCGCAAGCATCTTGCTGCGAGCCGGAGGTCAAGCGCGAGTGCTGCGGGGAAGGACCAGGCTGTGGCTGCTCGGCGGGCAACCGACCGACTGGGTCAGACCTGAGTGAGGTCGTCCGCGAGCGTTACGCGGCTGCTCCCGTCGACGCAGGGTCCAGAGGCGCACACCGAAGAACAGCGCGACGTTGAGGGGACGCGAACAGCAACGCGTCGCTTCCCACACATAATTTCAAGTTGACATAAGACACATTATCGAGCATAGAACGGAAAATGGCTTGGTTGAGCCATGGTTGGCCTTCCTAGCGCCCTGAGCTGAAGATTGCGTCGATCTTCGCCTGGCTGTAGTAGCCGGGCGGAAGCTTTCCGGCCTGGATCAATTCGCTCAGTTCGCAGATGTGATCGTCGGGAAAACGTTCGATCACGAGTGCGCAGTCGGATTTCTCGGTGCCGATCCGTGCCGCCACGGAGGAATCCAATGGAACCCTGAGAATTACTCCCCGCGGGCCGCCGCCGAGCTTTTCCGAGCCTTCCTTCGTGATGGCGTTGATTTCCGCGGCGGACAGCGCCATACGCTGTTGCGGGGTTCCCTCCAGCACCGGTGGCCTGTGGCTGAAGTAGTCCTGAATCTTCTGATCCTGCTGGTAGAGGATCCGCCGCTTCTCGGTGAGGCTCAACACATCGTCGATCCGGTCGGCGATGGCCGAACCTAGTGGCGAGATTGCAACGATCCCGATCAAGAAGAGACCGATGAGACCTTTTCTGTAAGTGCGGGTCAGTCGGTTGCGCCACGAAACGTGTCGGGGACGATCCATCTCACGCTCGAGCTGACTCCAAAGCTGCTCTTTCGAACCTGACAACGGACCGGGAAGATCCGCTCGCATTGCCCGAAGTTCCGCGAGTTCATCCATTGGTTACCTCCTCATTCTGGAGTCCTGACGCGGGCGCTGAGGATGCGCCGAGATGTTTCCTCAACTTCCCCCGGGCCCGGGCGATCCTGGATTTCACCGTGCCGACCGGAATTCCCAGGGCCTGGGCAATCTCCTCGTAGGTCAGGTCGGCCCAGCTGTAGAGGAGCAGCGCTTCACGGTCGCCCGTCTCGAGCGAAGCGAGGCCGGCGGCAAGTTCCTGCTGGTGGCTCCTGGCATCCAGGCGCCGGTCGGAATCTGCGGTCAGGTCGCTGGCAGCGGGATCCACGCCGGTGCGGGCGAACGCTCTCAGCTCCCGCTTCTCCCGGCGCTTCTCGCGTTTCATCTGATTCGAGGCGATCCCGAAGAGCCAGGCGCGAATGCTCCCCCGTTCCGGGTCGAACTTGTCGAGGTCTCGAAGCGCGATGAAGAAGGTCTCGGCGGTCAGGTCCGACGCGAGCTCGGAATTGATGCGTCGACGCAGGTACCGGAAGATCAGCTCGTAGTGCTGGTCAAACGCCTCCTCGAAGAGTTTCCTGTCCCTCACATCCACTTGTTGCCCGAACTCGTCCATCCGGTTCACGACTGCCTCTGAGAACTCAGGGCTTCATACTCATCGGACCTTAGCTACGGAAGAGTTCGTCGCCTATGCGGCAACCTGCAACGGGTCGTCTGTAACGCAAGTTGTCCCAGCGGGCATACCTAAGTAGTGGCGCAGAAAACGGACAACGCCGAGGCACGGTTTGGACGTGTCTTCCGGAGCTACGGACTCGTGGTCGGCTTTGCCAAGAGACGAGGCAGCGCCGATCCCGAATCGATCGCTGCCGAAGTCATGTCGATCGCCTGGCGCCGCCTAGACCAGCTGGATGCGGACGACTGCAGATCTTGGCTGTTGGCGACAGCGAGAAACCTTCTCTACGCCGAGTATCGGGGAAACCTGGACGAACCGGTAGATCCTGCTTCCCTTGACGACGCCCAAGCTTTCACTCCGGACTTTCTGGTCAACTCGCTGGACACCGAGATAGACCGCGCCCTGGCAGCGCTGGACCCCAATGACCGAGAAGCGCTGATCCTGGTTTCGTGGGACGAACTCACCCCCAAAGAGGCCGCCTCCTCTCTGGGCATCAAACCCTCGGCCTTCCGAGTTCGACTTCACCGCGCCCGCAAGCGGTTCCTCGCGCTTCTCCGAACACCCGAATCCCAACCGAACCAAACCCCTCAGTTGAGCGAGGAAAGATCATGAAGGACCAAGAGATCTCCAGTTTCGTGTCGGCAAACCCGGCGACCAACCAGGCGTTGCCGCCCCACGATCTTTTCAACGAGATCGTGGCTGAACCTCGCCTCGAGATTACGGCCACCCCGCCCCGCTCTGACTTTCGGCGTCGCCTGCTTCGGATCGGCGCGGTCATCGTTGCGGCTTTCGCAATCGGCGCTGGAGTGAGCTGGGCGGCCACGGGCGAGTTCCCCAGCGCGCTGCTGTTTGGCCACAAGCTCGGCGACGGGCTGACTACCGGTGAAGTTGATGCGACTTCTCAAGGTTTCTCGGTGCTTCAACCGGCAGACGAGAATGCGATCTCCGAACTTCCCGAGGATACGCTCGTGGGGCTTCAGTCACTTCGGTTGATACCACCCTCCCCATCTGACGTGGCCGCAGAGGATTTCAAGCCGGGGGTGTTCGATCTCCGTCCGGGAACGATCACGGCCGTTGGCCAGGCGCATACCGAACCATCGGGTGACGTCTCAATCGTCGCGATCAACGGACAGATCTGCGCTGACTGGGTCGAGATTCACATGAGCAATTGCCACCCGCCGGCTTTTATCGAGCGGCACGGGATGATCACCTCCGGGCACTTCGGGGCCGGCGGAGAACTCAAGGCTCTCGGGCTCGTCGATGACCGCGTCACCGCGATCAGAATCGAAGGTACAGACCTTCCGGATGTTCCCGTCTCAGACAACGTATTCGAGGTCACCGGCCTGCCCGAAGCCACCAAAGCGCTCGTCGGAATCGACTCCAACGGCGACGAGGTGACCCGCAGGCCGGTGCCCTAGATCGGTGTCTTGAGGCCTGACTCAGCCTCGCGTCATCTTTGCTCTAGAAGCGCGTGACCTTGACCTTCGATCCGATTATCTTGACCATCTTGAGCGTATGGGCCGACCGCTTCTTCTGCCAGTCCAACCGGTCGAAGACGAGTCTGGCCACCTTCCCATTCGAGTAGATCCTCTTGCCTACAGCGCTGCCGAAATACAGGCCGAACAGCTTCTGGTTGGTGTGCCCCAGGGCTTCATCGCTAACCTGAGCCATCAATTTCCAGACGTGGTATGTCTCCGGAAGGTACTTCCGGTCAACGTGAAACCTCTTGTCGCCGTTGCAAAGGGTGCCCCCGACTACTCCCTTGACACCGGAACCCACTTTGGCCGGGCCCATGTAATAGGTCATCCAGTCGCTGTCCTCGGCACAGCTCGCTGAGGTGATCTTAAATTTCCTCTGATCGACAAGCGCGGACTTCGGGGTTATGTCCCGCTGCGTTGTCGCACCACTCACCTCGACCATCATGTCGAGGACATCCTCTGCGCTTATCTTCCCATCGAAGGGCGGTGCGTCTGACGAAACTGCGGCCCAAGCCGTTCCCTGCACGCCAAAGAACGCCACTACGGCCACGAAAACTGCCGGCAAAAACTTTCTGAACGACATCGTGCCTCTCTTTCTCTGTGCCTGCGGGGTTAGCTGACGGGCTCGCGCGGAAAGAGGCCGCGCTACGCAACTACGATTCGCCCCAGGGACCTCAGTCCCAACTGGTTCCCCCGCCCCGGAGTCCGACCGGGTTCGGCTTTGCACACTTAATACTAACTATCCCCTAATACTCCTGCCATCCATCGCCGTTTGGCGAGCAGCCCGAGTCGTCGCCTCAGCGTAGTGCGACAGCGCCTCAGGCGCTGCCGCAAGGTGACACACAGCCAGTGGTACACTGCCATCATGCCGACCAAGCTCCGGAGAATCGCCGTGACCGTCGATCCCAGGCTTGCGGCGGCGCTCGAGGTTGCGCGGAAAGAATTGCCAGGAAAGAGCGACGCGGCGCTGGTCAAGGAGCTTGCTCTACGCGGATCGCGGATGGATGAAAGCGATCGGTCGAGTTCGGCACTGGCGAGGATCCTTGCCCGTCCCGGTGTCCGGCTCCCGTCCCGCAAACTCCAGACGGTACTGGCAAGGCTTCGTGAGGAGCCGGGCCTGGATCCGGAACTGCTCGACCGGGCCCTGGAAGAGGACCGTGCCGACCGGGAGATCCTTTGAACCCGCCCGTGTATGCGGACACCTCCGCCCTGGCCAAGCTTTTTCTGCGTGAGGCCGAAGGGCCGGCGCTGGAGGTGTACCTGGATTCGAATGAGCTCACCCTCGTCTCCAGCCAGCTGAGCGAAGTGGAGTTGGTCCGCGCGGTTTCGCGTGTTGACGTCGGCAAGGTTTCCCGGGCCCGCGACCTGCTCGCCAGCATCGTCCTGCTCCCGATCACCAGTTCGGTGCGAAAGGCTGCGGGCGACCTGTTCCCTGGCCGAGTCAGGAGCCTGGACGCGATCCATCTAGCCACGGCGCTGGAAATCAAGGCCGATCTAAACGGCCTCCTGACCTATGACGACCAGATGGCCAAGCTGGCAGAAGAGGCTGCGCTGAAGGTGGTCACGCCACGGTGAAGAGCATCCTGATCATCTACGCGTCCAACCACGGCCACAGCGGAAAGATCGCCGAGCGTTTGGGGTCGATGCTCACCGAGCGCGGTCTCTCGGCCCAGGTCCATGAGGTGACGAAAGGCGACTCATTCGACCCTGGGCCTTTCGACACGGTGATCGTCATGGCCTCGATCCATGCCGGGCGCCATCAGGCGAAGATGGCCCGCTGGGTGGAGGCCAACGCGGAGGTCCTGAATCAGAAACGGACCGCCTTCCTCTCGGTGTCGCTCAGCGCCGGGAGCGGCGCGCCGGAGGTTCTCGAGGAGAACCGGGGCTACGCGAAGGACTTCGCCGAAAAGACCGGCTGGACCCCGGGCCGCGTCGAGATCGTTGCCGGCTGCCTGCAATATCCGTCCTACAACTTTCTCAACAAGTTCCTGATGAAGAGAATCGCCAAGCGCCAGGGGCTGCCGCTCGACACCTCCCAGGAATACGAGTACACCGACTGGGACGCGCTGGAAGAATTCGCCGACGATTTCAGGCATCCTGGCTAGCTCGTAGGAGCGTCGGATGTGCCGGCTCGTGCCAGCCGCCCGGGCCCGGCTGCCTCCCTGCGGCCGGGCCTCGGATGCGGTTGGCGGTTCCCTCCGCTCGCTTCCTAGTAGCGCCGGATGGTGAACTTGTCGCCGTTGAAGATGATCGTTCGGATCGCCTTCCAGGCCAGTTCGCCCGAAGGGCTGGCGAACATGAATACGGCCCGCCGTCCGTCAGACCTGATCAGTCGTGGCAGCCCGACGTTCTTGTGCCTGATGCCGGTGTGCGCGAACATCTGATCGGAGATGTAGGTCATCAGGGTCTCGTACCTTCTCGGTGTGTATCCCGGGCGCAGCTGGAACGACTTCTTGCCGCCGCAGCGCTTGCCCCCGACCATGTGGGTGCGGGACTTCTCCACGAAGTTGAGCCAGGTGTCCCCGCTGTCGCAGGGGCGGCCCTTGATCTGGATGCCGGCACCGTTGATCACGGCCTTCTCCAGGTTCATCTTCTGCTTCTTCTTCCCGGCCCGGCTCACGCGCCAGATCAGAGTCCGCGTGTCCTTCGCGGTGAATGGCCCGGCTCGCCAATCCTTCGACGCAGGACCCCCCGGGGGCAGAACCCCGACGTTAGGTTTCGCGATCGCAACCGAGGTGCCGTATAGGGCGAACGCCCCCGCGGCGACCGCGACGATCGACAACAACTTCTTGAACCCCATTGTGCCTCTCTTTCTGTGCCTTCGGGGTTAGCTGACGGGCTCGCGCTGAAAGAGATCGCGCTACGCAAAGCGATTCGCCCCTGGGTCGACCTCGACCCCTTGGTTCCCCCGATCCGGGCTCTTTCCGGACTCGGCCTGTGTTAGTACTAAGCTAACACTTCCTTAGGATACGTTCATATCCTGCTTTGAGTCGAGGTGAAACTCAGTCGTCCCACCAATCGCGCCGTCCTTCGACGTCGTCGCGGGGATTCTCACCGAGATTGGGAGCGCCGATCACCAGCAGTTCGAGTCCTTCCGGGCCGGCTTCGTAGCCGCGCCAGGTGCCGGGCGCGACCCGCACGGCGTCCCATTGAGTGAGTTCGACGGTCTCATCGTCGAGTTTCATCCTTCCCCCGCCGGCCACCACGACATAGACCTCCTCCTGCCGCTCGTGAACGTGGCCATAGGGGAACCGGTATCCGGGCGGGATGCGTTGGTATCCCAGGCCGGACTCGCTGAGCTCCAGGGCCTTGGTCGCGAGACGAAATTCGAGGTCGGGCGATCCGTCGAAGTTGGACCCGAGATCTTCCAGATCCCCTTTGAGATTCTTGCGTGTGAAGGCCACTAGCCCCTCCGTTTCGATTCGAACTCTTTCTCGAAGCGGCGTTGCAGCAGCGAGAAGAAGACCGGCCAGCGCCGCGGCGCGATGCGGATCACGGCATCCATCAGCTTGGCGTCGCCGCCGACCAGGATCCGCGGCTTGTTCGCCTCCACCCCGTCGACGATGATCTCCGCCGCTCGGGGCGGGTCCATCTTGAGCAGCTTCTCGTTGTAGAACCGGGCCCGCTCCTCCTGCTCGGCGGTGACCTCCCGCCCGCTCTGCTTGGCCCAATCCAGGGCCGAGCTGGCGATGCCCGTCTTGACCCCGCCCGGGTGAACGACCGTGGCCCGCACCGGATGGCCTTCCTCCTTGAGGTCGAGAGCCACCGACTCGGTGAAGCCTCGCACGCCGAACTTGCTGGCGCAGTAGGCGCTGAGCCCCGCCTGCGCCATGATCCCGTTCAGGCTGGAGACGTTGACGACGTGGCCGTCCCCGGAGGCGATCAGATGGGGCAGGAACTCCTTGGTCCCGTGGATCACGCCCCAGAGATTGACCTTCAGGACCCGTTCGTAGCGGTCGTAGCCGAACTGGTCGACCGGCTCCGAGTCGGCGATCCCGGCGTTGTTGTAGATCTGGTGGACCGCCCCGAAATGACCGGCGACCGTGGTCGCGTAGTCCGCGAAAGCATCCCGGTCGCCCACGTCCAGCCCGGCAGCGTGGATTTCGACCCGGGAGGACGACCCGATCAGCTCCGCGGTCTCTTTCGCCGACCCTTCGTCGACGTCGCTGATCGCGATGCCCTTGGCTCCGCGCCGCCCGAGTTCGACCGCCAACGCCCGGCCGATGCCGGAACCGGCGCCGGTGACGACGCAGACCTTGCCTTCCACCTTGCTCAAACCAGCATCCTCTCCTGGGTGGCGACCGCCTAGTCGGTCAGCCTTTCATCGGCACTTACGGCCGATCCCGAACTTACCGCGAAGCGGCAGCTTGCGGGAACTGGCACCGACATACACCCGATAGCAGCCCTTGGCCACCTGCCAGCGGTTCTTGCCGGCGTTCCAGAAGCTGAGGCCGCGCTTGTCCACGGTGAACTTGACCTGCCGGCCCTTGCCCCGTTTGAGGCTGATGCGGGCGAAGCCCTTCAGCGCCCTGGGCGGCTGCTTGACGTTGGTCGAGGGAAGGCCGAGATAAAGCTGTGGCACGGCCACCCCGGCCCGTTTGCCGACGTTGCTGACCCGGGCCTTCACGGCCAGCTTCGGGCCGTGTCGCTTCAGCTTCAGCTTCGAGAAGCGGAACTTGGCGTAGGAGAGGCCGCGGCCGAACTCGTAGGCCGGCTTGATCTTGCGCCGGTCGTAACGCCGGTAGCCGACAAAGACCCCCTCCTTGTACTTGACCACGTCATCGACCCCCGGATAGGCGCTCGGTTCACCGTAGGTCGGGATGTCGCTCTCTTTCCTGGGGAAGGTGACCGGCAGGCGTCCCGAAGCGTCGGCCTTGCCGAACAAGATCCGGCCGATCGCCGTACCGCCGTTGGAGCCCGGGTACCAGGCCTCGAGAATCGCGCCGACCTGGTTCCGCCACGGGGTGAGGATCGGACCTCCGCTCTCGATCACGACCACCGTGTTGCGGTTGGCGGCCGCGACCTCGCGGATCAGGGCATCCTGGTCCCCGAGGAAGGACGGGCACTCGAGGCTCAGGCAGGCCCGGTCGATCCCCTCGGACGACCAGGAGCCGACCACCACGACCGCGACGTCGGAATCCCCGGCCAGCTGCGCGGCCTGAGCGGGGTCCGCCCCATCGTTGAAACCTACGTCCACCCCGGATCCCGCCTGCTTGGTGATGCCGGCGAGGGCGGTTGTCGTCTGGAAGGGGTCGATCTCGGAGGAGCCGCCACCGGTGAAGTACCGGTCGGCGACCGGGCCGATCACCGCGATCGAGTCGAGCTTGCCCCGGTTCAGCGGCAGGATGCCTCGCCGGTTCTTCAGCAGCACGATGCCCTTCTCGGCGATCGCCGCCGGCTTCGCCGCGTTGCCGCCGCGGTCGATCGAGTCCTCGTCGGCCGGGAATGCCTCACGGTCCATGGCCCCGGACGCGAAGAGCGTCCGGAGGTAGCGCTGGACGTGTCGGTCCACGTCCGCCATGCTGGCCGAGCCGCCGGCCAGGGCCGCGGTGATCGCGGCCGTGCCGTAGTCGACCCCGGGCCAAGGTTCGATATCGAGCCCGTTGCGCAGCGAAGCGCCGGTGTCGTGGGTGGCGCCGTAATCGGCGATGGTCATGCCCTTGAACCCCCACTGCTTGCGCAAGATGTTCTCGAGCAGGGTCTTGTTCTCGCAGGCCCAGGGGCCGTTCACCTTGTTGTAGGCGCACATCACGGCCTCGACCCCGGCCTGCTTGACCGCCGCCTCGAACATCGGCAGGTACATCTCCCGCATCGTGCGCTGGTCGATCCGGGCGTCGATCTCACCTCGCTTGCCGACCGTGGCGAAAGTGCCGATCGAGATGGCCGGGTTGCCGGGCATGGCCTCGTTCGCTTTCGGCCCGGTGCCCTCCTGATTGTTGCCCAGGTAGTGCTTGACGGTGGCGATCAAGCCCTTCCCCTCGGCCGACTTGATCCAGGGCACCGCCAAGCTCGTGGAAAGGAACGGATCCTCGCCCCCGAGCGCCTCGAAGACACGGCCGGCAAGGGGTGTGCGGACGATGTCCACGGTCGGGGCGAAGACGATGTCGTTGCCCTTCCTGATCACCTCGTCGGCGATGACTGCCGCGTCCTGCCGGGCGGCGTGCCGGTCAAAGGTCGCGCCCAGCGCGATCGGTGACGGCAGCGCCGTCGCCTGCCCGGACCGGACCCCGGCCGGGCCGTCCGAGAGGTAGATCCGCGGGATCCCGAGGCGAGGCACGCCGTCCATGGTGCCGGTGTGGGTTCCCTGGCCCCCCAAGACGCCGGTCAACTCGTCGCCGCCGAGCAGGGAGACCTTCTCGCTGTCCGTCATCTGGCCCAGCAGCAGGTCGGCCCGCCTGTCCGGGGATAGCGACGGCTTGCACCACGGCCTCTCGGCCGGATCGCCGCAGCGCCCCTCGGCCGTGGCAAGGGCCGGGGCGGCGGCAAGCACGCAGACGCCCGCCAAGAACAAAGTCGTCAGAGCCCGGAATGAATTCATCGTCACCCTCCTCTGCCCGAAAACACTACTTGCCAAGCAGGCCGCCAGGGCCAGATTGACCTCACTTCCGGTGTATGTGGCCGGGGGCATGATCGCTTCGCCAAGGCGAAGCCGGCTCCCCGTGAATCGGGGAACCGGCGACGCGATCGAGTGTTTCTCCGGTGCTACTGGATCGGGGTGGCGATGATCGTGCCGGAGACGCCGGCGACCTGATTACCGGCCGCGCAGCCCAGGGTCAGTTGGGTCACGTTGTCGGTCTCGGTCACCATCTGGGACGGCAGGGTGACGCGACCGCCGCCGTTCGGATCGAACACGGAGGTGCTGAAGCCACCGCCGTTGTTGGCCGAGATCCCGCAACTGATCACGTCGGACGCGTTCGAGGTGACGCTAACCGTCGCGGTGACCATGTACCTGCCGGACGGCACGTTGATCGCGCCAAGCGCCATCTCGGTGTCGGCGGGGATGTTCAGGCTGCCGAACTTTTCGCTCACCGGGCTGACCACGCCGTCCTGGCCGGGGTTGCCCTGGTCACCCTTCGGGCCCTGGGGGCCCTGCTGGCCCTTGAGTGCCTTGATCGTGGCCGGGGCGAGCTTCTTCTTGGTCACGGTCTTGTTCTTCAGCTTCTTGCCGGCGACCGAGTTGTTGACCAGCTTCTTGCCGTTGATCAGACCCGAGGCGGCGGTGGCGGTGCCGCCGATCGCGACGAACAGGGCCAGCATGGCGATCAGGGTGGCCGGGCGGAACTGCTTGATGCGGGTGATTGCGTTCTTCATCGTTATCTCCATCTGGTTGGTTTGTTGGGCGCTTCTATGGGGATAACGGCGGGCCACCGGATTACTTACGCGGAGCTCGAAAAACTTTTCGATTCGCCTCCCGGCCTGGTCCGGAGCGTGGGTTTTCCGTTTGTCGACCTACAATCCGGCTATGCCCACCCGCGAAGAGAACGATCAGACTCGCACGCGTCTAGCCGGGGAACGGACGCAGCTGGCCTGGGTCAGGACGGGACTGGCGGCGATCGCCGTCGGGGTCGGCCTCTCCCGGGTCGTTCCCCTGCTCGACAACCAGGTGGTCGAGTGGCCTTACGTGGCGCTCGGCATCGCCTACTGCGCCTTCGGGGTCGGGTTGATCTTCTTCGGCGTGCAGCGCGGAAAGCTCTCGGCCGAGTCCGACCCGGAAAAGCCGGTCGTGCCGGCCAGCGGCGCCTTCCTCGCGGCCGGCGGCATCCTGCTCGGCCTGGCGACGGTCGTCGTGGTCGCCCTGGCCCGCTGACCAGGCGATCGAAGCCGCCGACAGCGGACTTTTCGGACCTATCTGCCGATAACTGCGCCGTCGCTACTCACGGGCCAGGCCGAAATCGCCGAAGGGCTCGTCGCGTTCCCTGACCGCCTGCTTGAAGCCGGATTCGGCGGCACGCTGCTGGAAGGCGTAGCCCTCCGGGGTGTGGCGGGTGATGCCGTCGAAGACGGTGCCGATCAGCTGGGTCTGGTGGAGGCCCTGCGCGTAGAGCGACTGGTTGACCAGCAGCTTCATCATCTGCAGCTGGTTGAGCGGGACCATGGCGATCCGGGCGGCGAGCTCCTCGACCGCCGCGTCCAGCTCGGCGGGCGGATGGGACTCGATCGCCAGCCCGCACTCGGCCGCTTCCTTGCCGCTCAGGCTGTCCCCGGTGAAGAGCAGCCGCTTGGCCCGCTGGGCACCCAGCCGGTAGGCCCAGAGCGAGGTGGTCGGGGAGCCCCAGACGCGAGCCGGTGGGTAGCCGATCTTGGCGTCGTCGGCGATCACCAGCAGGTCGCTGCAGAGGGCCAGATCGGTGCCACCGGCGACGCAGAAGCCGTGGACCTTGCAGACCACCGGCTTGGTGCAGTGAAAGAGGCTCATGAAGGCCCTCACGTTGCGGCTCATGCCGGCGTAATCGATCATCGGGTCCCAGGTCTTGGCGGGATCGTGGTTGGCGGCCTGGACCTGTGGGTCGAGCGGCGACCCGGCCGGCGCATCCTCTGAGCCAAACTCCCCTTCCAACATCTTCTCGGCGCTGGCGACCAGGTCATAGCCGCCGCAGAAGCCGGAACCGTTGCCGGAGAGCACGATCACCCTGACCTCGGGGTCGAGATCGAGGTGCTCGACCGATTCGGCCAGCTCCCGGATCAGCTCGGGAGTCAGTCCGTTGCCGCGCTCCGGCCGGTCCAAGGTCAGCCGCCCAACCCCCTCCCCCGTCTCGATCGTCATCGTCTCCAGCTCCATGCGGCGATGCTATCCGGGCCGTCCGAAGCTTTCCTTTAGCCGCCCGAATATTCTGGGCGACCGTGGAGCTTTCGGTAATCGCAGTCGGCGGCGTGGTCAGCGTCGTTGCCGTGGCGCTTTTCTCGCAGCGGCTTGGTGTCGCCTCGCCCCTGCTCCTGGTCCTGGCCGGGGCAGCGATCGGCACCCTGCCCCGGGTCTCCGCCACTGACGTTCAGCCGGAGTGGATCCTCGGAGGCGTGCTGCCACCCCTCCTCTATTCGGCGGCGATCAACATGCCGACGACCGACTTCCGGCGCAACTTGAAGCCGATCACAGGGCTCGCGGTCTTGCTGGTGGTCGTCTCAACCGGGATCGCGGGCGTTCTCTTCCATGCGCTGATGCCACAGATCGGCTGGCCTGCCGCCTTCGCACTGGCCGCTGTGCTCAGCCCGACCGACGCGGTCGCGGCAACGGCGGTCGGCCGCCGGCTGGGTCTCCCCTCGCGGCTGCTGGCAATTCTCGAAGGCGAGGGACTGGTCAACGATGCGACGGCCCTGGTTCTGCTCCGTTCGGCGGTCGCCGCCATGGGCGCCGGGGTCACCGCCGGCGGGGTGATCGGTGATTTCGTCGTCGCCGTGGTCGGCGCGGTTGCGATCGGGGTGCTGGTCGGATTCCTCAATGTGCGGATCCGCCGGCACATCTCCGACTCGGTGATGAACACCGCGATCTCGTTCGTCGTTCCCTTCATCGCCTACATCCCGGCCGAGGACTTCGGCTTCTCCGGCATCCTCGCCGTCGTCGTCTGCGGCCTGGTCACCAGCGACCTCGCGGCCCGCTTCCTCCGGGCCGAAGACCGCATCACAGAAGAAACCAACTGGCTCACTCTGGCTTTCCTGATGGAGGGATTCATCTTCCTGCTGATGGGGATCAGCCTCGAGGATGTCCTCACCTACGCCGGGGACAAGGGCTTCTCGATCGAGCAGGCCTTCCTTTACGGGGCGATCGCGGCGGTGCTGCTGATCGTGGTGCGGGTGATCTTCGTCGTCCCCCTGGTGGCGATGATCAAACGCGACGACCAGAGGGCGGCCGACGCCAAGCCGCGCCTCGACGACTTCAAGCAGAAGCTCGAACACGACGAGCTGCCCGACAACATGTTGCGCCACGGCGCCGAGCGGGTCGAGCACCGGATCGCCGCGGTCTCCGCCGACATCGAGTTCCGCATTCGGGAATCACTGGGCTGGCGGGCCGGAGCGGTGCTCGCCTGGTCGGGCATGCGCGGCGCGGTGACCGTCGCCGCGGCCCAGACCCTGCCGGTGGACACTCCCTATCGAGCCGAACTGGTGCTGATCGCCTACGTCGGCGCCGCGATCATGCTGTTGCTCCAGGGATCGACGCTGCCCTGGGTGATCGGCAAGCTGAAGGTCGAGGGCGACGACCCCGAACAGATCCGCGAGCAGTACGGCGACATGATCCGCGAGATCTCCGACGCCGGGACCAAGGAGCTCGAGCGACTGGTCTCCGAAAGGGACTTGAGCCCGGGGATGGTCGAACGGGTCCGGCGCGACAGCTTCATCCGTGACGAAGGCGAGAAGCCGCCCGAAGGCGACCTGGACCGGGACCGGAAGCAGTACATCGAACTGCGACTGGCGGTGCTTCAGGCCGAGCGCGAGCGGATGCTCCATCACCGGCGGCTCGGCACCTACTCGGCCGAGGTGATCGACAAGACGCAGCGGATCCTCGACCTCGAAGAGGCCCGCCTGCAGCAGGTCTCAGACGAATCCCGCTGAGGCGATCAGCGGAGCGAGTGGCTCTAGACCGAGGTCTTAGCTGCAGCCAGCAGCAGCTCGAGTTCCGACTGCATGCCGTCCACCAGGGTCTGGACCTCTGGGGTCTGTTCGCGGTCGGCCGTGATGCCGATGTCGATCGAGTCGCGGTAGCTCATGATCGTCACGTTGAGCCCGATCCCGTCTGAGATGATCGAGAGCGGGAACATCGCCTCCAGCCGCGCGCCGGCGAAGTAGAGGTCGATCGGCGGG
>MKST01000005.1:148421-158732 GCA_001897355.1 Solirubrobacterales bacterium 67-14
TGCAGGGCCGGCGGCACGAAGGCGGTCAGGTCCCGCAACGTCTCCGCCGGCAGGGCGTCATGGCCTTCCTTCGCGACCCTCATCACCGAGTGGATGTACTCGAGCCGCTCGGCCGGATCCTCCAGGTGGGTCGGCAGCGGCGCGATCATCGCCGACACCTTGTTGCCGAAGGTGCCGCGCTCCTCCTCGGTGCGGACCGAGACCGGGATCATCCCCAGCAGCGGTTCCTCGGGCAGTTCGTCCCTGAAGGTCAGGTGTTCCCTCACCGCCCCGGCGACCAGGCAGATCACGACATCGTTAACCTTGACGCCGAAGGCGTTCTTGACCGCCTTCACGTCATCGAGCGAGACCGAGCCCAGACCGAACACCCGGTGTGGCGAGAGAGGCGCGCCGTACGGGCCCTTCGGGGCCTTGACCGGTGGCCTCTCGATCACCTGTTCCTCCTCGGCGCCGAAACGGATCCGCACCCTTGACATCACCCGGCTGATCCGCCGGCTGCCGGGCAGGCCGAAGGCGGCGACCGCCATGTCGACGTGCGGGACCACGGTGGCGAGCCGGTCGGCGATGTTGAGCGGCGCCCGCGGGATCCCCTTGGCCCACATCATCAGCAGGTCGCGGCCGTCGGGCGGGGACAGGTCCGGCTCCTCGTCCGGCTTCCCGGCGTCACGTGGTTCCGGCGTGATGTCGTAGAGCGCGGTCAGGATCTCGCTGCCCGACATGCCGTCGATCGCCGCATGGTGCGATTTCGAGAGCAGGGCGACCCGGCCCCCTTCGAGCCCGTGGATCAGGTAGATCTCCCAGAGCGGCCGGGAGCGGTCCAGCCGGCGGGAGTAGATCCGGCCCACCTGCTCCAGCAGCTGCTCTTGGCTGCCCGGCGCCGGCAGGGCGATCTCGCGGCAGTGGTAGCCGATATCGAAGTGCTCGTCCTGGGTCCAGTAGGGCCAGTCGATGCTGAATGGCACCTCGACCAGCCGCTGGGTGAACGGCGCGACCAGGTGCAACCGGTCCATGATCAGGCTCTTGAGATCCTCGATCGTCAGCTTGCCGCCGGGCGCGGTCGACGGGTCGAGGATGGCCAGGCCGCCGACGTGTCCGTAGTTGCGATCACTCTCGATCGCCAGGAACTGGGCGTCGAGCGCGGTGAGCTGCCTCAGCTCGGCCATCTCAGCTGGCCTGGAGTTCCTCGCTCATTCGCACCCAGACCTCGGAATCGAGCCCCATGCCGAGGTGGCTGCTCTCGATCTCGATCTGTTCCGCCGCGTTGTGCAGGCAGGCCTGGTAGCGGACGATGTTGTCGGTCCTCGAATAGAACGAGATGAAGCGGACGTCCTTCGGGAAGGGTCGGCCGTAGGCGATCCGGGTCTCGCGGCAGCAATCCCCGTTCGCGCAGTCGCGACTGAGGAAGCCGGGAACGCCGAGCTCACCCAGGCCGCTGATCACGCCGATCCCGAACCAGACCCGCGGGTGGATGTCGAAGTGGTCATTGAGCGGGGAGCCGAGCGTGACCAGCGTCTCGACCAGGTCGGGGTTGCGCACCGCGACCACCTTGCCCATCGCGCCGCCACGGCTCTGGCCGACCAGGAGCGCCTTCTGCCCGGTTTCCTCGACCACCTCCCTGAGGCGGACCTCGATCGATTCGACCGTGGCCTGAGTGCAGTCCACGTTCCAGTTGATCCCGCTCTTGGTCATCTCCCAGTCACCCTGCTTCAGCCAGCGGGCCATCGGCGAGAGGCTCGGGTCACCCGCCAGGAAACCCGGGATCAGCATCGCCGGGCGGCCTTTGCCCTGCGGCGGCTCCGGCCAGGTGGCCGGGTCGCGGGTCGAAACCCATTCGTCGTAGAGCCGGTTGTGCGGGATCTTGAGCCGGTCGGCGACGGCCGTGGCCCCATCCACGAGCCAGTTGGCCCCGTCCGAAAGTGACGGAAGCGACGGCACCTTTCCAGCTAGTGGAAACCCTCCCATCGGCAATTCCATGTGAGAAATGTTACTCCCTCGGGGCGGCGGAGCCCAGATCTACTGATCGACGGGACGCCAGCCGCCTAGCCGCATTTCCAGCGATTTTGCAGCGGCGAGGGCCAGTTCATCGTTGCCTGGGCCGGCCACGACCTGGACCGAGAGCGGCAATCCGTTGGCGGTCCAGTAGACCGGCACCATCACCACCGGCAGGCCGCTGATGTTGAAGGGGACCGCCATCGGGATCTGGGTGAACGGCATCCAGGTCGCCCCGTGCCGGGGCGGCCGGGCCAGCAGCAGCGGACAGACCAGGATCCCGTCACCCACGGTTTCGATCACCTGTTGTTTGAGACGGTTCGCCTGCTCGAGGCTGTCGCCCGGACCCGGTTTGAGCACGCCGCCGTAGGCGATGTACCCGTAGACGCTGAGCGCCTCGGCCGAGATCCGGGCATCGCCGGCCAGTGCTCTCCTCATCTCCCGCGGCCAGCCGAAGGACTCGCCACCGCCGAGCTGCCGGTTGATCTCCGGCAGCGCGTGCTCGCGGAGCACGTTCGAGTAGAGCACGGTCATCCTCTGGATCGGCAGGGCCGGACTCTGCTCGACCGTCATCCCGGCGCCACCGAGCGCCGCCGCTGCTCGCCTGACCGAGGACTTCACCTCGGCGCTGACAAGCATCGACCGGTTACCCGTGAACACCCGGCACCGGATGCCCTCGATCCCCGGCAGTCCCACCTGGCCGCTGCCGTCCAGCACGGCGAGCGCCAGGGCCAGATCCTCGACCCTTCGCGCCAGCGGACCGGCGTGGTTCCAGGGCCGCACCTCGTCCGGAACCATCGGCACATGCCCTTCGTCCGGTACCCGGCCACTGCTCGGCTTCAGCGAAACGCAGCCGTTGTTCGCCGCCGGATTGCGCAGGCTGCCGCCGATGTCGCTGCCGAGGCCCAGCGCGGAACCGCCGGCGCTGATGATCGAAGCCTCTCCCCCGCTGCTGCCACCGGCCGAGTAACCGGCCCGCCGGGCGCTCTCGGTCCTTCCGAAGACGGGATTGACTGATTCGAAGCCCCAGCACATGTCGGGGATGTTGGTCTTGCCCAAGACGATCGCTCCCGCCTCCCGCAGCCGGGTGACCGCCGGTGCGTCCCGGTCGGCGATGTCGTCACGGTGGAACCAGGAGCCGGCCGTGAAACGCACCCCTTCGACGGGGAAACAGTCCTTGATCGTGGTCGGCACCCCGAAGAGCGGGGGCAGGTCGGCAGTGCCTGACTCGGCGACCCGCCGGTCGGCCGCAGCCGCCTCGGCCCGGGCCGCTTCGAAGGTCGGGGTGACCACCGCGTTCAGCCGCGGGTTGACCGCCTCGATCCGGGCGATGGCGGCTTCGACCGCTTCGCTCGCCGTCAGTTCACCGGCACGGATCCGTCGTGCGATCTCGGCCGCGCCAACCCGGGCCATTTCGTTTTCGGTCGTTTCGAGACCCACCGTCAGAACCAGGCATCCTCCATCTCGAGGGTGGTCCGGTCGAGGCTGGCCAGCAGGTCGAACTGCGGCCCCGTCTTCGGCAGCTCGAAGCGGAAGAAGTAACGGGTTGCCTGCCGCTTGCCTTCGTAGAAGTCGCCGTCCTTGCCGGCCGAGGCCAGGAACTGCTGCAGCCAGATCCAGGCGACCACCACGTGGCCTGCCGCTTCCAGGTAGACGGTCGCATTGGCCAGGGCGAGTTCGGGATCCCGGTCGGCCCACAGTTTGCCCGTGGTCTCGGCCAGCCGGCCCAGCGCGGCCTGAAGCTGGTCGGCCAGTTCGGAGGCTTCTCCCCCGGCCCCCTTTGCTTCGTCGATCGTCGCCGTGACCTTCTCGAACAGTGCTCCGAAGGCGGCGCCGCCCTGCATCGTCACCTTGCGACCGAGCAGGTCGAGGGCCTGGATCCCGTGGGTGCCCTCGTGGATGGGATTGAGCCGGTTGTCGCGGTAGTGCTGCTCGACGTCGTACTCGCGGGCGTAGCCGTAGCCGCCGTGGACCTGGATCGCCAGCGAGTTCGCCTCCAGGCACCATTGGGAAGGCCAGCTCTTGGCGATCGGCGTCAGGATCTCCAGCAGGAGCGTTGCCCGGGCCCGGTCTTCCTCGTCCGGGGCGGTCATCTCGTCGTCGACCAGGCTCGAGCAGTAGAGCTCCAGCCCGAGCGCGCCTTCGACGTAGCTCTTCTGCGCGAGCAGCATCCGCTTGACGTCGGTGTGCTCGGAGATCGGGATCTGCGGATCGGCCGGATCCTTCGAGGCCAGCGGCCGGCCCTGGGGACGTTCACGGGCGTAACGCAGGGACTTGAGGTATCCGGTGTAGCCCAACGCGGTGGCGCCGAGCCCGACCCCGATCCGGGCCTCGTTCATCATGTGGAACATGTAGGCCAGACCACGGTTCGGCTCGCCGATCAGGTAGCCGATCGCTCCGGCCTCGCCGCCTGGCTTGTACTCGCCCTCGCCGAAGCCGAGCACCGTGTTCACGGTGCCGCGGAAGCCCATCTTGTGGTTGACCCCGGCCAGTACCACGTCATTCCTCTCGCCCACGCTGCCGTCCTCGTTCAGCAGGAACCGGGGCACGATGAAGAGGCTGATCCCCTTCACGCCGGCCGGGCTGCCGGGGATCTTGGCCAGGACCAGGTGCACGATGTTCTCGCCGAGTTCATGCGAGCCGGCGCTGATCCACATCTTGTTGCCGAAGACCCGGTAGGTGCCGTCGTCCTGCGGGATCGCCTTGGTAGTGATGTCGGAGAGCGAGCTGCCGGCCTGGGTCTCGGAAAGGCACATGGTGCCGTGGAAGCGCCCTTCGACCATCGGCTTGACCCAGGTCTCGACCTGCTCCTCCGAGCCGTTGGCGATCAGCAGGTTGGCGGCGCCGGCGGTCAGCATCGGGTAGGCGGTGGTGCCGACGTTGGCGGCGTGGAGCCAGGCGAAGATCGCACTGGAGACTGTCGCCGGCAACGACATGCCACCGACCTCCTCCGGCATCGCCGCCGCCATCAGCCCCGTCTCCCCCAACACTTCGAGCGCCTCGGCGACCTCGGGGATCAGCGCAACCTTCCCGTCCTCCCCGATCGACGGTTCGTTCAAGTCGGCCTTGCGGTTGTGGGGCTGAAACTGGTCTTCGGCGATCTGCTCGGCCAGCGTGAGGACGTCGTTCCAATCGTCGACCGTCTGGTCGCTGTACCGGTCCCGTTCGGTCAACCTCTGGACATCGAGCCATTCGTTGAGCAGAAACTGAACATCACGGCGAGAAAGGATGTCGGTCATGCCCGCAACGGTAACCGGTTCTGATGCATCGCAGCTTGTGATCTGCGGTCAGCCTCCGCTGTCGCCGGCCGTGTGTGGCGGCCTGCCGTCGATCCTCTCGGCGATCACAGCCTGAACAATCTCAACCGGTAACGCCTCTTGTTGTTTCCAAGGCGCGACGGGCTGGCGACGATCACACCGTCACGAACGATGGCAATGGCCGAACCAGCCTTGATCCTGCGTACCGTCTTGCGTCCAGACTTGATCTCGAAGACATGTAGACGCCCGCCCGAAACCCAGGCAAATCGTCCGCTGCCTCGCTGGATCACGTAATCGCTCCTCCATCCGCCGCTCGCGATCGACCCCAAGCAGGTGCGGCTTCGGACCCGCACCATGAACAGGCAGCCCTTTCCGCGGACCAGATAAAAGCGGGGACCGAACCCGAGATAATTGTTCGATTCATACGTCCCGGCGGGAAGCCTGAAAGCGGGATGTGGTTCGTATTTCCCGAGATGCCTGCGGTTCAGGTAGAAGTCGTACACGCTGAGGCCGGGTGGTACCGACCGGGCTGAAGAACCGACGTTGCTGAAGATCCTCGACTTACCGGTTCTGAAGTTGCGATAGAAAATCCAGTAGCACGGTGAACCGGCATCGCAGTCTCCCCGCACCCAGAAGCGCCCGATCTCCCCGTAGTCATATCGCTCGGCCTTCCGGGCGCCCGGAATGGGATGGGACTCTCCGGTCTTCACCATCGCGATCCTCGGACGGCGATACTCGTAGTACCAGCCCCGAGTGCAATCCAGAAGCACTCGCCCGAAAGCCACATCGGCGGGAGTGCAGCCGTCAGCCCCACGAATACGGCGCGTCTTGTGGGTCCATGTGTCCACGACGACAGGCACTCCATCGGCTCGCTGAAACGACACGAACCGACTCCCGTCGCCCGCCACGCTCTGGCCCACATTGATGGCCACCTCGCTGTGAGCTTCCTTGGCCGCGCTCGGACGCGCCCCAGCAGCCAGCACGACGAGCACTGCCACGGCAATGACCCAAAGCATCGCCCACCGAGAACCTCGGCGCCAATCCCGACATTGTGACTGAACTCCATCCATGACATTACCCAACAACGACATCGTTGACAATTTCGTGAGATCTAACTACGACACCACAAGAAATTCAGCACGCCGGGGGAACGCCGCCGACCGCTCGGTTCGGAGCTTTCATACCCGGATTCTTAGCCCAAAAATAAGCATTTACCGCCACTCCGCAAACTCCGGGCCTTCTAGGTAAACGGAGCGTCAGCGTCGTCTCACCTCCAGCGCTCTCCGCGTGACTCCCGGAGGTCCTCAATTCGCACACGATGTCCCTCCTGCTCACCGTTCCCGAAACTCGACATTCAGCACTTCGGTCATCGAAAGTAACCTCACCAACCTTATGGCCAAATCCACCAATAGGCCATAGGCCTGTGGTCCCGGCATCGCGAGCTACGGTGATTGCCTCTAGTGGACCCCTAAAAGAACAGGTCCAGCGAAGATCTACCCTCGTCTCACTACTGTGAAATTCGACTAGGCATGGGCGCTTCTGTTGTATAACCCACTCCGACCCAATACGCCCCGAATCACGAGCTCTGTCACATCCGACAAAACTAATGAGCGCCATACACATGACGGCACTCAGACTGACGGCGTATCGAAACCCCAGCATCACTATCGAATCTTTGTGGAAGCTACGACCGTCTTCAGAGATGGCTAGGCGTCCTTCATGTAGGACGTGGGCGTGAAATATCCGACATAGTACTTACGACCATCCTTAATATTGCTTACGACGAGACGTGGGTTGCACACCGTCCGCAGCCTGCTCCCAGTCCCGAGAATATCATTGAGCGCCATGACGAGAGTTGTGCGCACGAATATTTCTGATCGCATCACGGAAGCCACATCGGACGTGGTGCGCAATGGTCAAGACGGTTGATGCACCGCATCTTCCGATACTGAACGGGGTTCAGGAGTACAGTTCCCGGGTCGGACCGACCGGCCGGCTGCCTTTGACCACAGGAGAGAGAACTTGAGCCTTGAACTGAACCGCCCGCGTGCCCTGCTGCTCGCGCTCATCATGCTGTTTGCCGCCGCCTTGATCATCGAGACGGCCCAGCCGGTGAACGCCGATGCGGCCGCCAAGAAAACCAAGAACGGCAAGAAGAAAAAGAAGAAGGCGAAGAAGGGCCCGCGCAAGGGACCGGCCGGCCTCAAGTTCTACAAGCCACCGAAGAAGCTCCCCGCCGCCCACGGCAAGCTGATCTGGCAGCGCAAGGCGGGTGGCTCCGTCCCGCTCAAGAGTGCGGGTGTCAACAAGCTGGTGCTCTACACCTCGAAGAGCGCGGCTGGCAAGACGGTCGCCGTCTCCGGTTCGATCGCCATCCCGAAGGGCAAGGCACCCAAGGGCGGCTGGCCTGTCATCAGCTACGGCCACGGCACGACCGGCATCGCCGACAAGTGCGCCCCCTCCCGTAACACCAAGGGCGGGATCGCAGACCCGTACATCTCGTACACCGACCCGCAGATGAACGAGTGGCTCAAGGCCGGTTACGCGGTCGCCCGCACCGACTACCAGGGGCTCGGCACCCCGGGCCTCCACCCCTTCCTGGTCGGCGTGCCCGAGGGCCGCAGCGTGCTCGACATCGTCAGCGCCTCACGCCAGCTCGGGCTGAAGATCTCCAACAAGTACCTGATCGCCGGGCATTCCCAGGGTGGCCACGCCGCGCTCTGGGCTGCCGGGCTCGCCGCCAGCTACGGCAAGGGCATCAAGCTCAAGGGCACGGTCGCCTACGCGCCGGCCTCGAACTTCAAGGTCATGGCGCAGGCCTTGTCGGCCTACACGACCCCGAACTCGCTCAGCGCGCTCGCGACCCTGCTGGTCCGCGGCATGACCGCGGTCTACCCGGACGTCAATCCGAACGAGCTGCTCACGGACCGGTTCCTGAAGTTCTGGCCAGACACCACTACCGATTGCCTCTCGGAACTCGCGGTGCCCAGCAAGCTGGCTGGGCTCGCGCCGGCAGACATGATCCGGCCGGAGTACGACCGAACCCGGATGTACGAGATCCTCGACGCCCAGAACCCGGCTGTGAAGACCAGCGCGCCGATTCTGCTGGCCCAAGGTGATGCCGACAGCACGGTGCCGAAGATCCTGACCGATCTGCTGGAGCCGAAGCTCACCGAGAACGGCGACAAGGTCGACTACAAGATCTACCCGGGTGCGACCCACGGTGGCGTCGTCGCGACGGCCGAACCGGACGTGATGGCCTTCTTCGAGTCCCATCTGCCGGGCGGCAAGTAGGAGCCGACGCCTCATAAGAACGTGAGAAGGGGACCCTCGGGTCCCCTTCTTCGTTCCGGTTCGGGATTTCCCGGCCTCAGTCGTTCCGCTGCTCGGCGATCTTCGCCTCGAGCGCGGCGCCACGCTCACGCAGTTCAGGCGTCAATTCCTCGCCGAACTCGTCCGGTTCGATGAACGGACGGATCTCGGTGCTCTCGCCGTGGTTGAAGGGGACCCTCTTCGCCCACTCGATCGCTTCCTCGATGTTCTTCACCTCCCAGATCCAGTACCCGGCGATCAGCTCCTTGGTCTCCGCAAACGGGCCATCGATCACTTTCACCTCGTCGCCTTCGTAATCGAGCCGCACGCCCTTCTCGGACCGGTGGAGGCCGGCCCCGTCCAGCATCACGCCGGCGTTGACCAGCTCCTCGTTGAAGCTGCCCATCTCGGACAGGTCCTTCTCTGACGGCATCACTCCGTTTTCGGAATCCTCGGTTGCCTTGACGATCACCATGCAGCGCATCTTCATCTCCTCGGTTTCAGGGGTCTCCGTTTTCGACCTTTGCAATATGGACGAACGGCAAACCCGAAAATCGACATCAGGAAGAAAATCCTTTGCTCGCCCGCAGCGCCCGGCCTTCGAGCACCTTCCGTTCCTGCTCGTTACCGGTCAGGGAAGCAGCGCGGGCGAACTCTGCCGCCGCCTCTTCGCCGCGGCCCAGCTTCTCCAACAGGTCGCCGCGCACGCTCGGCAACAGGTGGTAACCCTCCATCCTGCGATCCCCGGCAAGGTCGTCCACGATCGCGAGCGCCCGCCCTGGATCGCCGGCCATCGAGACCGCGACCGCACGGTTCAGCCGGGCCACGGGGGTGTCACGCAGGGCAAGCAGCGCGTCGTAGAAACCCACGATCTGATCCCAGTCGGTCTGTTCCGGGGCGGACGCCCGGGCGTGGCAGGCGGCGATCGACGCCTGGAGGAAGTACGGGCCCGATCCGCCCAGCTCCCCGGCCAGTTCCAGCCGTTCCAATCCGCGCCGGATCAGCAGACGGTCCCAGCGTGCGCGGTCCTGGTCCATCAGCAGCACCGGATCCCCGTCCGGTCCGATCCGGGCCGGGAACCGTGAAGCCTGGATCTCCATCAGTGCGACCAGCCCGTGAACCTCCGGCTCAGCCGGGGCCAGGCCGGCCAGGATCCGCCCCAGCCTCAACGCTTCGGCCGAGAGCTCGGTGCGCATCCAGTCCTCTCCCGCCGTGGCCGAGTATCCCTCGTTGAAGATCAGGTAGACGACCCCGAGCACCGTGCCGAGACGCTCGCCCATCTCTTCCGGGGCCGGGGGTTCGAAGCGGATCTCCGATTCGGCCAGGGTCCGCTTCGCCCGCACGATCCGCTGCGAGATCGTCGCCTTGGAGACCAGGAAGGCACGCGCGATCTCCTCGGTCGAGAGCCCGGCCAGCGTCTTCAGGGTCAAGGCGACCTGGCTTTCCGCGCTGAGCTCCGGATGGCATGCGGTGAAGATCAGGGTCAGCACGTCGTCGCCGATCCGGTCCTCGTCGAAGGCCACCTGCTCGGGACCCGGTTCCGGCCCGGACAGCTCCATCTCGGACGCGACCTTCTCGTACTTTTCGCGCAGCACCTTGTCGCGGCGGATGCGGTCGATCCCGCGGTTCCTGGCGGTGGTGATCAGCCAGGCCGAGGGATTGTCCGGCACCCCCGTCCTCGGCCAGCCCTCCAAGGCGGCGACCAGGGCATCCTGGGCCATGTCCTCGGCCAGGCCGACGTCACCGGTCAGGC
>MKST01000005.1:158786-231399 GCA_001897355.1 Solirubrobacterales bacterium 67-14
CCCATCGACTCCAAGATATTGGGCCGGGCCGGCCGTTCAGCGCCTGATGCGCTGCTCGTACTCGTCGCGGGCGCCGGGCGTGATGTGGGTGTAAATGCGGTCGATCTTCGTCCAGCGGCCCAGCTTGATCGCAAAGCCCGGCGACACGATCGAGGAGAGCCTGGCCAGCAGGTAGCTGGACCTGGGCAGGGCCACCCGGGGCTTCTCCGCTTCGATTCCTTCGACTATCGCGGCCGCCATCTGCTCCGGCGTCAGCATCGAGACGACCGGCGAGGACGCGGTGCCGTCCATCATCCCCGTTGCGACCGGGCCGGGCATCACGCAGGCGAACTTCAACCCCTGGTCGGCGAACTCCATCCGCACCGACTCGGTGAAGCCGACCACGCCGAATTTCGAGGCCGCATAGGCGGCCAGCCCCGGCACCCCGAGGATCCCGGCCAACGAGGCGACGTTGACCACATGTCCGCGGCGGCGCGGCGCCATCAGGGCGATCGCTTCGATGGTGCCGTTCATCGTGCCCTTCAGGTTGATGTCGATGGTGCGCTCGGTGATCGCCGGTTCCTGGTCGAGGATGTTCACCGAGGCCGAGGCGATGCCGGCGTTGTTGACCACGACGTCGATCGGCCCGTGTTCGGAATCGACCCGCTGCAGGAGTTCACGGAACGCTTCCCGGTCGGTCACGTCGAGGCCGAAGCCGCTGGCGCGGTTCCCGATGGCCTTCGCTTCCTCGACCGCCAGCTCGCCGTCGAGGTCCGCCATCAGAACCCGGTGGCCCCGGGAAGCGAGGAGGGTGGCGGTGGCGAGTCCGATCCCCCGGGCGGCGCCGGTGATGACGATCGTCTTCGGGTGGACTGCCTGCGCGTCGCTCATGATCACATTCTGGCAGATGTGACACGGCTCGTTGTCAACTATTTCGGGCTACTCCAGCAGCTGGCGCGCGACGGCGGCGAAGGCCGCGATCTGGTTCTCGATCAGATCTTCCAGCGAGATGTCGAGGTAACCGAGCACGTAGTCGATCAGCTGCTCGTTCACCGAGCCGACCAGGCCCAGCGAGATCACATCCAGCCGCAGCGGGCCGATCTCGTCCCTGCCGCCCAACTCCCGGGTGCGGTCGGCGACGATCGCCGCGAAGGCGTGGATCGAGTCGCGCCGCTTGCGCTCCATCTCGGGGCTGACCCCGACGATCTCGATCTCCTGGATCCGGGCCCGACGGGGATCCCGGGTCAGTTCGCGGGCGAAGGCGGTCAGGCCGGCCCGCATCGACGCCTCGAGGTCGTCGCCGGCGCTACGGATCGCGTCCAGCGTCGCCTGCCGGCAGTCGGTCAGGACGATCGAGTAGATCGCGTCGAGCAGGTCCTCCCTGTCCTCGAAGGCTTCGTAGAAATACCGCTCGGTGAGCCCGGCCTGCTCGCAGATCGCCTTGACCGGCGTGTTCGCATATCCTCGGGTGCCGAAGAGCTCGACCCCGGCCTCGATCAGCCGTTCTCGCCGGTCGGCCTGGCGTTCCTCGATCGTCTGCCCCCGCCAGGTTCGGCCGGCGTCGCTAGCGGTCTCCGTCATATGAGAAGTATGACCGCTCTTCTCACTCCACAGTGCGGTCTGGTTGATCAACCGGCGTTCCTCAGCTCGACCAGTTCGGCCAGGTCCTCGTTGCTGAGCTCGGTCAGCGCGGCCTCGCCGGTGCTGACGATCGCGTCGGCCAGTTCGCGCTTGGTCTCGTGGATCGAGGCGATCCGATCCTCGATCGTGCCCTCGGCGATCAGGCGGTGGACCTGGACCGACTTCTCCTGGCCGATCCGGTGGGCGCGGTCGGTCGCCTGCTCTTCAACCGCCGGGTTCCACCAGCGGTCGTAGTGGATCACGTGGTCGGCGCGGGTCAGGTTCAAGCCGGTGCCGGCCGCTTTCAGCGAGAGCAGGAAAACCGGCACCTCACCGTTCTGGAAGCGCTCGACCATGCGTTCGCGCTGCCGCACCGCGGTGCCGCCATGCAGCAGCATCGCCTCGATCTCGCGTTCCTTCAGGTGGCGGGCCAGCAACTTCGCCATCGCCACGTACTGGGTGAAGACCAGGACCGAGCTTTCCTCGCTGATGATCGTGTCGAGCAGCTCGTCCAGCAGCTCGAGCTTGCCGGAGCGTTCGGCCAGCGGGCCGCCCTCTTCGCCGAGGAACTGGGCCGGGTGGTTGCAGATCTGCTTCAGCGAGGTCAGCAGCTTGAGCACCAGTCCGCGGCGGCTTATGCCCTCCGCGGTGCGGATCTGGAGCATGTTCTCGCGTACCGCGCCCTCGTAGAGCTTGATCTGCTCGGGGGTCAGCTCGACCGGCTGGTCGGTGATCGTCTTCGGGGGCAGTTCGGGGGCGATGCCCGGGTCCGATTTGCGGCGCCGCAGCAGGAAGGGCCGGACCAGACGGTTGAGGAGGCGGGTTGCCGACTGGCTGCCCTCGACCTCGATCGGGTCGGCCCACTTCTTGCGGAAGCCGCCGAGGCTGCCGAGCAGCCCGGGGGTGGTCCAGTCGAGGATCGCCCAGAGCTCGCTCAAGTTGTTCTCGACCGGGGTGCCGGTCAGCGCGACCCGGGAGCGGGCCGGGATGGTCCGTAGCGCCTTGGCGCCGGCCGAGCGCGGGTTCTTCACGTGCTGGGCTTCGTCGGCGACCAGCAGGCCCCAGGAAACGCTTTCGAACTTCTCCGCGTCGAGCCGCATGGTGCCGTAAGTGGTGAGCACGAAGCCGCCGGTGATCTGGTCCAGGCTCCGGTTCGGCCCGTGGTAGCGGCGCACGGTCTCGGTCGGGGCGAAGCGCTTGATCTCCCGTTCCCAGTTGCCGAGCAGCGAGGCCGGGCAGACGACCAGGGTCGGGCCGGCGGTCTGCGGGTTGAGGCGTCGGTGCAGGTGGAGCGAGATCAGCATCACGGTCTTGCCCAGCCCCATGTCGTCGGCGAGGCAACCGCCGAGGCCGAGCGAGGTCATGCGGTGGAGCCAGCGCAGGCCCTCGACCTGGTACTCGCGCAGGGTGGCGTTGAGCGTGGCCGGTGGCTCGACCAGTTGCTGCTCGCTGTCGCCGGTGACCTGTTCGCGCAGCTGGGCGACCCATCCCTTCGCCTCGACTTCGACCCGCTGGCCATCGACCACGGTGCTGCCGGTCAGGGCGACGCTCAGGGCGTCGATCGCGGTCAGCGGCTTCAGGTCCGGGTGCCGGGCCCTTTCGGCCATCATCCTGGGGACCAGTACCCACTGTTCGCGCAGGCGGGCGATCGGGCCGTCGGCATCGGCGACCAGCGCCATCTCTTCATCGGAAAGCGGCACCCCGTCCAGCGAGAGCTGCCAGGAGAAGCCCTGCAGCGCGTTCTGGTCGAAGACGTCGGGCACGCTCTGGCTGAGTCGTCCACTGCTGCCGACCACGACCTTTCCGGTCAGTTCCTGGCGCAGGTCGGGATCCCATTCCAGCGTCACGCCTGACGTTTCGAGTCGATCGGCCGCACCGTCGAGCAGGTCGAGCACCTCGGCGTCGGTCAACTCCAGCCGGTCGGGGATGTCCGCCTCGAGCAGGCTGCGAAGCGGCGCCCAGGCAGCCGCGGCCATGCCGACCCCCATGGTGGTGTCGATCCGGCCACGGGACCCAAACTCTTCCTTGTCGAGGGTCCAGAGTTCCGCCACATCGCGGAACTCGCCCGGACGCTCCGGCGGGTGGGCACGAACCACCATCTCGAAGGGACGGATCCGGTAAAGGCCCTCGGAGGCCCCGACCCGCAGTCGAATCGGGACTTCCTTGCGTTTGGGGCGCGAACTCGCGTCCCCGCTGGCTGCGGCGTCCGCGGACGCCGCGCCGGTTCTTGTGGGTGATGAAGAGGGAGACAAAGGCGGCCAGACATTGTATGTCAATGGCGCGGCGGCCTCCATTCGGACCGGATTTTCAGCCGGTCTCCTCGGCTTCCGGCTTCTGTTTCAGGTCAATTCCGGCGGCCTTCAGCATCAGGTAGCTGAAATAGATCGCCAGGGCGAAGATCGGCAGGCCCATCGCGGTCTTGGCGACGCCCAGGGCGACCAGCGCGCCGGAGAAGTAGAGCGGCAGCTGGACTACCAGCCGCAGCAGGAAGGTGCCGACCCAGAGCCAGCTGATCCGGTTGAAGAGCTTGACCCTTTCGGGGTCGCTGCGCCAGTTCATGCCCTCCCCGATCAACGGGCCGATGAACACCCCCATCAGGGGCCAGCGGATGGCGATCGAGACGGCGTAGGCCAACGCGTAGCCGGCGTTGAAGAACAGCCCGGGCAGGAAGAAGTTTTCGGCCTTGCCGGTCCGGGTGGCGATGAAGGCGGCCAGTGCGACCCCCAGGAATCCCGAGGCCGCGTATCGCGCCCGCTCCCCCCGGATCAGCCGGATCAGCGCGATCAGCAGCGCGATCCCGACCGCGATGCCGGCGGCCAGCTCCAGCCTCTGGCCCGAGACCGTGTAGGCGATGACGAAGACCAGCCCGGGAATGCTCGAATCGGCGATCCCCTGCGGTCCGCCGAGTTCGTCGAGAAGGTTGATCTCCTCCTTCTCGTCGAGTTCGACCTCCAGGTGGTCCTGCTCGAGTTCGTCCTTTTCGTGGTGAACTTCGCTCACCAGGCGATTGTCTCAGTGATGGTGCTCAGGCGGCGAGCCGGTCTTCGTGCGCGACAGCGGCACCGACCGGGACTACGGGCCAGGCGCCTTCGACCGGTTCCGGGCGACCCTGCTCGGCGAAGTAGCGCTGAAGCGATGCGGCCTGCTCGAGAGCCCAGCCGATCTGCTGTTCATGCAGTTCGAAGATGTCCGCCTCGCCGATCTCGGGATACATGTTCCCCATGCGCCAGGCCAGCCGTGCGGCAGCCAGGGCATCGGCGCCGGCCGCGTGGGCGTCGGTCAGAGGCACGTTGAAGGCCTCGCAGAGCAGGCTCAGATTGCGGCGTCCCTTGCGGAAGCGGTTGACCTGCTTGTCGAGGACATAGGGATCGACGACCAGCAGTCCGTCGCTGCCCCCGACCCGGTCGACCAACGGCATGACGCCGTGGCGCCGCGCTTCCCGGTCGAGGATCGTCAGGTCGAAACGGCCGTTGAAGGCGACGATCGGCGTCCCTTCCGAGAGCGCTTCGGCAAGGATCGCGGTGATCTGCTCAACCGCTTCCGCGGCCGGCACCCCTTCGCGGCGAACCATCTCGTCGGTGATCTTGTGAACCGCGGTCGCTTCGGCCGGGATCGGGATCCCGGGGTCGACCAGCCAGTCCTTGCTGACCGACTCCTCTCCCCCGCCGACCAGGCTCACGGCCGCGGTGACGATCCGATCGGACTCGGTCTCGGTCCCGGTGGTCTCGATGTCGAAGGCGGCCAGCCGCCCCTCAAACCAGTTCACGATCCAGAAGGTAGCGTCGGCCCCGGACGCCGAAGCCGACAATTAAGTCGGGCGGGGTCCGACCCGCCCTCCACGAGAAACCCGCCTCTCCCACTCGAAGCAATGAATGGATGGGAGAGGCTCTGGCTGGTGGTTCTTCTTAGAGTTGGTCCGCTGGGATAGGCGCTTGGGACGTGATGTGTTCGACCTGAAGGGTGGTGTGATCGATTTCGTATTCAGCCTCCAGCATCTGTTCCAGGTCGCGCCTCAGCCCGTGGCAGTCGGCGCCGGGGCCGACCAGGACGTGGGCGCTCAGCATCGGCATGCCGGAGGTGATCTGCCAGATGTGGAGATCGTGGACCTGTTCGACCCCGGGCAGGGCTGCCATCGCGTATCCGATCTCCTCGGTGTCAAGCCCGGGCGGCGCGGCCTCGAGCAGCACGTCGACCGAGTCGCGGAGGATCGACCATGCGCTGGCCGCGATCAGCACCGAGATGACGATCGAAACGATCGGGTCGGCCAGCTCCCAGCCGGTGGTCAGGATGATCAGGGCCGCGAGGATCACCCCGACCGACCCGGCCACGTCGGCCAGCACATGCCGGAGGGCCGCTTTCACGTTCAGGCTCTCCCCGGCCGACCTGGCGAGCACCCAGGCGGCGATCAGGTTGACCAGCAGCCCGGCCACGGCGACCACCAGCATCCAGCCGCCCAGCACCTCGGGCGGGTCGCCGATCCGGCTGATCGCCTCGACCACGATCCAGACCGAGACGACGACCAGCAGGATCCCGTTGATCAGGGCGGCGAGGATCTCGGCCCGTTTGAAGCCATAGGTTCGCCGGGCTGTGGCCGGCCGGGCGGCCAGCGCGACCGCGCCGAGAGCGAGGAAGAGCGAGAAGCTGTCGGAGAGCATGTGACCGGCATCGGCAAGCAGCGCCAGCGAGTCGGTGAGCAGACCGCCGGCCACCTCGGCGACCATGAAGCCGGCGGTCAAACCGGCCGCGATCAGCAATGCCCGCCGGTCCGCGTCCCGCCACTCCCCCGGTCCGTGGCTATGCCCGTGCGATCCGTGCTCGTGGTCGTGTCCCAAAGTGGCTTCCAGTCTAGAGATGGCCGGAAACGCTGCTACGGTGATCGTCATGAACACCGGATCACATGCGGAAACCCTGCCCGTTCTCGCGCCTCCCCGGGTCAGATCCAGGCGACCTTCGCCCTGGCGCCGCCGGCTGATCCTCGCGGCCGTTCTGCTGGCCGCGCTGGGCCTCCTGCTGGTCCTGGCGACCAACCTGATCGTCCTGCTCGATTCCGACGGTGAGATCTGGAACAGCCCAACCGAGGCCAAACATGCCGAAGTGGCGATCGTGCCCGGGGCGATGGTGAACCCGGATGGGACGATGAGCATGATGCTGGCCGACCGGGTCAATCAGGCGGCGGCTCTCTACGCGGACGGCAAGGTCGACAAGATCCTGGTCTCCGGTGACCACGGCCAGTGGGCCTACGACGAGCCGACCACGATGCGGCAGGCCCTGGTGGCCGACGGCGTCCCGGCGAACGTGATCTACACCGACCACGCCGGCTTCAACACCCACGCGACCATGGAGAGGGCGAAGGAGATATTCGGGGTGACCAGCGCCACGATCGTCACCCAGGGCTTCCACATGAAGCGTTCGCTCTACCTCGCCAAGGCGGTCGGGCTGGAGGCGAACGGGCTCACCTCAGATTTGCACGGCTACGGCGGCCAGGGCATCAAGAGCGATGTCCGCGAGGTGGCATCCCGGGCCAAGGCGGTGTTCGACGTGCTGCGCGGCGCCCCAGTGGTCGGCGGCGATCCGGTCCCGATCAGCGGCCCAGCCCGTGCCAGCTGGGGTCCGAAGGCGCCGGAGGGCACTCCCCCAGCCGGCGCACCCTCGAACTGACGGCAGCGCCGACAGCCGAGTTTTCAGACCTATTTGCCGAAAACTCCGCTGTCGGTGAATTACTGGTCGTTCCGCTACTCCTTGGCGAAGCCGGGGGCGGTGGCGCTCGGGTCCGGGCCCATGCCCGGGGCGACGTGCTTCGGGGGACCGTCCGGACCCTCGTCGGCCGGGTTGACGTTGCCGGTCGGCACGTCAGGCTGGCGCGGCACCGGGGAGGGTGACGGCAGCGTGTTCAGGAAACGGTCGGCCATGCGAGCGGCCTGACGGCCCTCGTTGATCGCCCAGACGATCAGCGACTGGCCGCGACGCGCGTCGCCGGCAGCGAAGACGCCGGGGATCGAGGTCTCGTAGGTGCCTGCCTTGACGTTGCCACGCTGGTCCTTGTCCACGCCGAGCTGGTCGAGCAGCCCCTGCTCGGGATGGAGGAACCCCATCGCCAGCAGGACCAAGTCGGCCTTGATCTCGAACTCCGAGCCCTCGACCGGGGCGAAGGGCGGTTCGGCGCCGGCCTCGGCCACGGTGATCGAGCTGACCTGGCCGCTCACGCCGTTGAACGATGTCGTGGTGACCGAGAAGTCCTGTTCTCCCCGCTCCACCGCGATCGCCTCTTCCATCGCGTAGGAGAGGCGGAACTTGACCGGCCAGAGCGGCCACGGAGTGCGGTCGTCGGGACGGTGCTCCGGCGGCTCGGGCAGCAGCTCGAGCTGGACCACCTGGGCGGCACCCTCGCGGATCGAGTGGCCGACGCAGTCGGCACCGGTGTCGCCACCGCCGATCACGACCACGTTCTTGCCCTTGGCCGAGATCGGCGCCGGGGCCGGAGCCTCGACCGTCGGCTTGGGGCCGACTTCGGCCGCCAGCCAGCGGTTGCGGCTGTAGAGATAGTCCATCGCGAAGTGGACGCCATCTAGCTCGCGGCCCGGGGCGGGCAGGTCTCGCGGCACCCGGGATCCGGTCGCCAGCACCACCGCGTCGTACTTTTCACGCAGCTCTTCGACGGTGACATCGACACCGACGTCGACGCCGCACTTGAGTTCCACCCCTTCGTGGACCAACTGCTGGACGCGACGCTCGACCACGGTCTTCTCGATCTTGAAGTCCGGGACGCCGAAACGAACCAGGCCGCCGGCGGCCTCGTCGCGCTCGAAAAGGGTGACGCTGTGGCCGGCCCGGCGCAACTGCTGGGCGGCGGCCATGCCGGCCGGTCCGGAACCGACCACGGCGACCTCCCGGCCGGTCTCGCGCTTCGGCGGGCGAGGACGGATCCAGCCTTCCTTCCAGGCGCGGTCGGCGATCGTCTGCTCGATCTGCTTGATCGTGACCGCCTGGCCCTCGTTGATCTCCAGCACGCAGGCCGCCTCGCAGGGGGCCGGGCAGAGCCGCCCGGTGAAGTCGGGGAAGTTGTTTGTCGCATGCAACTGGCGGATCGCGTCCTGCCAGCGGCCGTGGTAGACGAGGTCGTTCCAGTCCGGGATCAGGTTGCCAAGCGGGCAGCCGTTGTGGCAGAAGGGAACGCCGCATTCCATGCAGCGGGCACCCTGGTCCGAGAGCTCCTCGTCGGAGCGCTTGACCACGAACTCGTTGTAGTCCTCCGCTCGTTCCTTGGGATCCCGGTAGGGGATCCCGGCCCGTTCAATCTCGAGAAAACCGCCGAGCTTGCCCATACTCAGGCCCCCTTCTCCGAGGCGACGCCGGTCGCCGGTTCGCCGATCACTTCAACATCGTCGGTCTCCGGGCCCACGCCGGGTTCACCGGCGCCTTCGGCCTCGAGTTCCGCCAGCACCCGCTTGTAGTCGACCGGGAACACCTTGACGAACTTGGTCGACATCTCGTCCCAATCGTCGAGGATCCGCCGGGCGACTTCGGAACCGGTCCGCTCCAGGTGCTCCCGGATCAGGCCGCGCAGCTCGATCCGGTCCTTCTCGTCCGGATCTTCGAGCTGGTCCAGCATGGTCGGGTTGACCCGCCCCTGGAACTGCTCCTCGTCGTCGAGCACATAGGCGATGCCACCGCTCATGCCGGCCGCGAAGTTGCGCCCAGTCGGGCCGAGCACCACCACCGTGCCACCCGTCATGTACTCGCAGCCGTGGTCACCCACGCCTTCGATCACCGCGGTCGCGCCCGAGTTGCGGACCGCGAAGCGCTCGCCGCCCTTGCCCCGGAAGAAGGCGCGGCCCTTGGTCGCGCCGTATAGCGAGGTGTTGCCGACGATCACGTTCTCTTCCGGCTGATAGGTGCCGCCTTCGGGCGGCGAGACGGCCAGGATGCCGCCGGAGAGCCCCTTGCCGCAGTAGTCGTTCGCCTCGCCGCGCAGCGAGAAACTGACGCCCGGCGCGAGCCAGCCGCCGAAGGACTGGCCGGCCGCCCCGCGGAAGTTCACCTTGATCGTGTCCTCGGGCAGTCCCTTCGCGCCCTGCGCGTTGGCGATCGCGTTCGAGGTGATCCCGCCGACGCAGCGGTCGACGTTGTTGATCTCCATCTCGAACTCGACCGCGTCGCCACCCTCGATCGCGTCCTTGGACCGCTCGATCAGCTTCCAGTCGAGGTTGTCCTCGAGCACCGGCTCCTGCGGCCGGGTCCGGCGACGATCGACCGACGGGTCGACGCCTTCGGGCCAGGCGAGCAGCCCGGAGAGGTCGATACCCCTCGCCTTCCAGTGTTCGACCGCGTCGTCGGCCTCGAGCAGCTCGATCCGGCCGATCAGCTCGTCGATCGAACGCACGCCCATCTCGGCCATGACCTGGCGGGCCTCCTCGGCCACGAAGAAGAAGTAGTTGACCACATGTTCGGGCTGGCCCTTGAAGCGCTTGCGCAGCCGCGGATCCTGGGTCGCGATGCCGACCGGGCAGGTGTTGAGGTGGCAGGCCCGCATCATGATGCAGCCGGAGGCGATCAGCGGCGCGGTCGAGAAGCCCATCTCGTCGGCCCCGAGGATCGCGGCGATGACCACGTCCCGGCCGGTCTTTAGCTGCCCGTCGGTCTGGACCGTGATCCGCGAACGCAGGTCGTTCTTGATCAGGGTCTGCTGGGTTTCGGCCAGGCCGATCTCCCAGGGGATCCCGGCCGAGTGGACCGAGGAAAGCGGTGAGGCGCCGGTGCCGCCGTCGTGGCCGGCGATCAGCACGTGGTCGGCGTTGGCCTTGGCCACACCCGCGGCGACCGTGCCGACCCCGACCTCGGCGACCAGCTTGACCGAGACCGAAGCCTTCGGGTTCGAGCAGCGCAGGTCGTAGATCAGCTGCTTGAGATCCTCGATCGAGTAGATGTCGTGGTGCGGCGGCGGCGAGATCAGGCTGACCCCGGGCGTGGTGTGCCGGACCGAGCCGATGTAACGATCGACCTTGTGGCCGGGCAGCTGGCCGCCCTCGCCCGGCTTCGCGCCCTGCGCCATCTTGATCTGGAGCTGGTCGGCGTTGGCCAGGTAATGGAAGGTCACGCCGAAGCGGCCGGATGCGACCTGCTTGATCGCCGAGCGGCGCGAGTCGCCGTTCTCGTCCGGCGTGAAGCGAACCGGGTCCTCCCCGCCCTCGCCGGTGTTCGACTTGCCCCCGAGGCGGTTCATCGCGATCGCCAGGTTCTCGTGGCTTTCCCGCGAGATCGAGCCGAGCGACATGGCGCCGGTCGCGAAGCGACGGACGATCTCCTGCGCCGGTTCGACCTCCTCGATCGGGATCGGGCCGGACTCGGTCGCCTTGAGTTTGAACAGGCCGCGCAGAGTCGCCCGCCTCAGAGCGATCTCGTTGACCTGCTGGGCGAACTCGTCGTACTTGTCCTGGGCGGAGCCGCCCTCGCCGCGGACCGCGTGCTGGACCAGCGAGACGGTCTCCGGGTTCCACTGGTGGAACTCGCCGTCGCGGCGCCAGGCGTACACGCCGCCGACCCGCAGCAGGTCGTCGCCCGAACCGGGGAAGGCCGAGGCGTGCCGCTCCATGGTTTCCTGGGCGATCACGTCGAGCCCGATGCCGCCGATCCGCGAGGCGGTGCCGGTGAAGTACTGGTCGATCAGTTCCCTCTCGAGGCCGACCGCTTCGAAGATCTGAGCGCCGCAGTAAGACTGGATGGTCGAGATCCCCATCTTCGAGATCGTCTTCAGGAGACCCTTGCCGATCGCCTTGACCACGTTGCGCTGGGCCTTCTCCGGGGATTCCATGTCCGGGACCAGGCCCTGGACGACCAGGTCGTCGACCGTGTCGAGCATCAGGTAGGGGTTGATCGCCGAGCAGCCGTAGCCGATCAGGGTCGCCATGTGGTGGACCTCGCGCGGCTCACCGGATTCGAGGATCAGGCCGGCCCGCAGGCGGGTCCCCGCCCGGACCAGGTGGTGATGGACCGCGCCGACCGCGAGCAGAGCCGGGATCGGCACCCGCCGGGGGCCGGTGCGACGGTCGGAGAGGATCAGGATGTTGAAGCCCTTCTCGATCGCCTCCTCGGCCTCGAGGCAGATCGCGTCGAGCCGCGACTTGATGCCGGCAGTGCCCTCGGCGACGTCCCAGGTGATGTCGATCGTGTCCGCCCGGAAGATGTCGTGGTTGACGTGGCGGATGGTCTCCAGCTCCTGGTTCATCAGGATCGGCTGGTTCAGGCAGAGCTGATGGGCGTGCTGCTCGGTCTCGGTCAGCAGGTTCTGCTCGGCCCCGACCCCGGCCGAGAGGCTCATCACGATCTCCTCGCGGATCGGGTCGATCGGCGGGTTGGTGACCTGGGCGAAGAGCTGCTTGAAGTAGCTGTAGAGCGGCGGGCGGTTGTCGGAGAGCACCGGCAGCGCCGAGTCGTTGCCCATCGAGCCGATCGGCTCCGCCCCGGTCGCCGCCATCGGCGTGATCAGGACCCGCAGGTCTTCCTGGCTGTAGCCGAAGGCCTGCTGACGGCGCGGGGTCGGCTGGATCCCGGTCATCGTCACGTAGGCGGTCGGCAGGTCGTCGAAGTGGACCGAGGAGTTGTTGAACCACTCGGCGTAAGGTTGCTGGGTCGAGATCTCGCGCTTGAGTTCCTCGTCCTCGACGATCCGGTTCTTCTCCAGGTCGACCAGGAAGAGCTTGCCCGGCTGCAACCGGCCGAGGCGCTTGATGTCCTCGGGGGCGATGTCGAGCAGGCCGATCTCCGAGCCGAGCACGATCATCCCGTCGTTGGTCTCGACCCAGCGCCCGGGCCGCAGGCCGTTGCGGTCGAGGGTCGCGCCGATCACGCGGCCGTCGGTGAAGCAGACCGCCGCCGGGCCGTCCCACGGCTCCATGAGGCAGGAGTGGTAGGCGTAGAAGCCCTTCAGGTCGTCGCTCAGATCCTCACGACCCTGGTAGGACTCGGGGATCATCATCATCGCCGCGTGCGGCAGCGAACGGCCGGCCAGCATCAGCAGTTCGAGCACGTTGTCGAAGGTGGCCGAATCCGAACCGTCGGGCCGGACGACCGGGGTCACCTTCTGCAGGTCGTCGCCGAACAACTCCGAGGCGAGCTGAGACTCACGGGCCCGCATCCAGTTGATGTTGCCGCGCAGGGTGTTGATCTCGCCGTTGTGGGCGATCAGGCGGAACGGGTGGGCCAGGTCCCAGCTCGGGAAGGTGTTGGTCGAGAAGCGCGAGTGGACCAGCGCCATGGCGGAGCGGACCCGCTCGTCCTGGAGCTCCGGGTAGAAGCCCGGCACCTGGTACGAGGTCAGCATGCCCTTGTAGACGATGGTCCGGGAAGAGCAGGAGGCGATGTAGAGTTCCTCGCCGGCGGCGATCTCGCAGACCCGACGGATCACGTACAGCTTGCGCTCGAAGGCATCCTGGTCTTCGGTGAAACCGGCACCGGCGCCGATGAAGAGCTGGGCGACGTGCGGGCGGGCCTCGTTGGCAGTGCGGCCGACGTGTTCGGTGTCGACCGGCACGTCACGCCAGCCCAGCACGACCTGTCCCTCGGCCGCGGCGGTCTCGGCGATCAAGGTCTTGAGTTCCTCGCGGCGGCCCTCGTTCTCGCGCGGCAGGAAGCACATGGCGACGCCGTACCGGCCGAGCGGAGGCAGGTCGACGCCGGCCTCTTCGCGGTAGTAGAGGTCGGGCAGCTGGATCAGGATGCCGGCGCCGTCTCCGGTGCTCGCATCGGCTCCGGCAGCACCCCGGTGTTCGAGGTTCTCGAGGGCCAGCAGACCCTGGCTGACGACCTCGTGGCGAGGGACGTTGTCCAGGCGCGCAACCATCGCGACGCCACAGGCGTCGTGTTCTTGAATCGAGTCGTAGAGGCCGTCACGGGTCGCGGACGACGGGGCAAATTCAGTCATATATGCGCGCTTGTCGTGCCGCAGAGCGGCGTTTGGTTGTCGAGACGGGTAGTCGCAGCGGTGGGAACCGCTGTTCAAAGTGGGCCAGCCCACCGGAGCAGTTTACCGAAGCACGTCCACTCTCATATGTCCGGCGGGCCAAACTCCTTCGGCCATCAGGTGCGATCGGCAGCTTGTTCTTCGTAGTCCTTGCGACGCACGGGATCGGCTGCCGCAAGCACCTTGTCGGCTCCCGTCAGGGCCAGGATCCTCTCCCGGGCGCGGCGCGGGAGCAGCCGTACCGGAGCGTCCAGCCACTGGTTGACGGCAGGGACCCAGACTTCCGAGCCGCCTTCCGCCATTGTTTTCGTCACCGCAGCCGCGATGTCCGATGGCTCGAGCGCGTCCATCAGGCCGATCTCGGGGAGCCCGGCGGCAAGCTCCGTGTTGACGATGCCCGGAAGCACCCAGGCGATCCCGACGCCGCTGCCCTTGAGCTCGCCCCGGACCGCTTCCGAGTATGCGATCACGGCCGACTTCGTCGCGCAGTAGGTCGCTCCGCCCGGCAGGCCCGCCTTGCCGGCCTGGGAGGCGATGTTGATGATCCGGCCGCGATGCCTGGGCTTCATCAATCCGATCGCGAGCTGGGTTCCGTTGATCACGCCGGTCAGGTTCACGGCGATCATCGCGGCGGTGGCGGCCGGATCCTCCTCTTCGGCCGGCCCGACGATCATCACGCCGGCGTTGTTGACCAGTCCGTCCAGAGGCCCGAGAAGCGATTCGGCCGAATCGAGGAATTGCCGGAACGAGTCGCGATCGGCCACGTCCAGGTGGAGACCGACCGCGTTTTCCCCGAGCTCTCCCGCCGCGGCGGTCGCCTTTTCAAGGTCCAGATCACCGATCGCGACCCGTGCTCCCTGGCCCACCATGGCCTCGGCGGTCGCACGACCGATCCCCTGGGCCCCACCCGTTATCGCGACAACCGCACCTTCGAGGCTGGTCTCCATGGCCGCCAAAGTAACCTCTTTGGGCCTTGCCGTTTGCAGATCTGATCCCCGTGGGCCTCTCTGGCCTCCCCTTAGCCGCCAGCGACCCCGCGGCTGGTGTCGGCCTGCTGACCGCGCTGGCCGCCGGCATCGTTTCCTTCCTCTCTCCTTGCGTGTTGCCGATCGTGCCTGGCTATCTCTCCGCGGTCTCCGGCGTCGCGGTAACCGACCTCGACCGGGCCGACTGGCGCAAGGTGCTGGCCCCGAGCCTTATTTTCTGCGCCAGCTTCTCGGCCGTCTTCATCCTGCTCGGGATGGGAGCGACCAAGATCGGCTCGCTGCTTTCCGACCACCGTGACCTGCTGGACAAGATCGCGGCCGGCCTGATCATCGCCATGGGTGTGTTCTTCGTGGCCTCGTTCTTCGTCACCCGGCTGAACAAGGAATGGCATGTCGACGCTCTGATGCAGAGGGCCGGCAAGGGAGGTCCGCTAGTCGCCGGGGCCGCCTTCGCCGTCGCCTGGACGCCTTGTATCGGCCCGACCCTAGGCGCGATCCTCGCCACCGCCTCGCTGACCGATTCGGCGGCCCGGGGCGCCCTGCTGCTGGCCGTCTACTCGGCCGGCCTGGCGATCCCCTTCCTGCTCACCGCCCTCGCCTTCAGCCGGATGACCACCGCGTTCGCCGTAATCAAGCGGCACTACGGCCTGATCATCGCGATCGGCGGCGTGATCCTGATCATCATGGGCGTCCTGATCTGGACCGGTGAGCTTTACCGCATCAACATCGAGATCCAGAACTGGATGACCGACCTCGGCATCGACTTCTGGAATTCCGTTTAGGTCAGTTCCACCGGCCCGGGCTGTCCGGGACCTCGGGTGTTGCGGGGGCGTCCGGCTCTTCCTTGGTGCCCGGGGTGACGGTGACCAGCTCTTCGGCGATCGCCTCGACTTCTTCGAGCTCGTCGCCTTCCATGTCACGCGAGCAGACGATGTGGAAGCGGCCGGTGCCGATGTTCGCGTCGGGAACGATCGGCAGGCCGCGGATCTCTTCCCAGCCGAGGCGTTCGACCTCGAAGGGGTTCATCCTCACTTCCGCGGCCGGGTAGGGACAGGTCGCGTTGTGATGGTCGATCGCCTTCGAGATCGCCTCGAGGTTCTTCGATTCGGCCGAGCTCATGCCCCGATGATGCCACAGCCCCGGCACCACAAACCCCGGTGGGTCGGATTTCCGGTCCATTCGCCGGAAATCCGACCCACCGGCCTGGCCGGTTCGAATAACCGCAACCGGAGTCCGTTCATCCATTCATTGTCTCTTTGAACGGACGGGTTGAACTGGGAGGCGCGCCAGCGCCGACTACTTATTGCTCCAGACGACTCCGACCCCGCCGAAGCCGAGGTCCTTCTTGGTCTGTTCCGTCAGGTCCCAGTCTCGGCCGGCGACGTAGGGGCCGCGGTCGATCACCCGGGCGACCACGGTGCGGTTCCCGTACTGGAGCGTGACCTTGGTGCCACAGGGCAGTGACTTGTTGGCGACCCCGCGGGTGGTCGGGGTCAGGGTGCCGCCGCAGGCGACGCCGTTGCCGTAGAGGCCCGGGCCGTAGTAGGACGCGTGTCCTGGCCGGAGGGCGCTGAAGCGGCGGCGCAGGCTGGCGTCGCCGGTCGACCGACGGCTCTTCATGGCCCAGACCCGGTAGCTGAAGTCGCCATTCGAGCGCGGGGTCCAGCGGACCCGGAAGCGGCCGTTGGCCCGGGTGCGGGCGGTGATGACACCCTCGCCCCGGACGCGAACCTTCACGGTGCGGACCCCGCGGGGAACCACGTTGCCGCGAACCACCAGGCTGCGGCCCAGCTTCACGTAGCGTTCCGAACGTCCCAGCTTGACGTGGCCGATCACGGTCACGCGGCGGGCCTTCGAGCGGCGGCCGTCGCCCGATACCGCGCGGAGGCTCGTGTTCGACCGGGCCCGGACCTTGGTGTGGAATCCACCCTTCTCGTTGGTCTTCAGCTTGCGCAGCGTGTGCCAGCGGCCGTCGAACCTGGCCTCGATCCGCAGGTGGCCGCGGCTCCGGCTGCCGGTCTTGCCCCGCAGCCGGAACTTGCCGCCGAAGTTGACGCTGCGGTCGGCGACTTTGAGGACGACCCGACCCTTACGGTGCGGGTTGGCCTCCTCCGAGCCTTCCGGCAGCGGTGAGGTGGATTCGGCCGAGTCCTTGCCCGAGGTCGTACCGGTTGCGCCGGTCGGCCCGGTCGCGGTTGCAGTCGGGGTCGCCTCGCCGGCGGATGCGTCACCGACGACCTCGCCGACCACGGCGAGGACCGTGAAGCAGGCGATCAGGGACAGGGCTATGGAGGCACGGAAAATCCGGCTGGTACTCATTCTTGCTTCTCCTTTTCAGGCGCCTGCGGAGTTAGCTGACGGATTCGTCCGGGCCTTCCTGGACCGGCCTACCGACGGATCACCGCCGGATTCACCCCGGCGGCCACTTTCGGCCGCTGCGACCGGGATCGGTCGCGGTTGGGTTCCCCGCCTTCCCCGACTGGCGGGGAAGCTCGGCGCACGATTGCCGGCCCCTCGAGCCCAGTGGGTCGGATTTCCGGCGTGAGTGACGGAAATCCGACCCACCGCGTGATGCGGGGGCCGGCGATTGTTAGCGTTTTGTTAGTAACCGAGTGTGGAGGAGGCCCGGGATTCTGTGTGTGCGGTGCTTCACACCGCAGGAACCCCTGCAAATCGGGATACTCCGGCTGTGAGCGGCATGCCGAAGATCGCCCTGGCCCAAGTCAATCCGACCGTCGGGGATCTCGACGAGAACGCCGCCCTGGTCAGCGAATGGACCGGCCTCGCTCTTGCGGCCGGGGCCGAGATCGTCGCTTTCCCCGAACTGGTTCTGACCGGCTACCCGGCCGAGGACCTCTATCTGCGGCCCGATTTCGTCGCCGCCGCCGGGGAGCGCCTGAAAGAGATCGCGAAAGGGGTCGGGAACATAACCGCCCTGATCGGCTTCCCCGATCCGGTCGGCGACCCGGTCGGCCGGGCTATCGCCGCCAACGCCACCGCGGTGGTCAGCCAGGGTGAGGTCCGCGCCGTCTACCGCAAGCGTCTGCTGCCCAACTACGGGGTCTTCGACGAGTACCGGACCTTCCGCAACGGGGCCGAACCGCTGGTCACCGAGATTGCCGACCGGCAGGTCGGGATCACGGTCTGCGAGGACTGCTGGGACCCGGACTCCCCCGTCTTCGCCGACCTGGCCCTCGGCGCCGAGCTGATCGTCAACTCGTCCGCTTCGCCCTACCACCGCGGCAAGGGCCGCGAGCGCGAGGAGATCTTCCGCCAGGTCGCTCTCCGCAAGGGCCTGCCGGTGGCGATGGTGAACATGGTCGGCGGCCAGGACGAGCTGATCTTCGACGGCTCCAGCGTCCTGATCGCCGCGGACGGCTCGGTCCTCGCCCGGGCCGGGCAGTTCACCGAGGACCTGGTGGTCTATGACCCCGACGAGGAGACCACGCCCGTGGCCGAATGGATGGGAGACCTCGACGAGGTTTACACGGCCCTGGTCACCGGGCTGCGCGACTACGTCGTCAAGAACGGCTTCGGGCACGTCGGGCTCGGCCTCTCGGGTGGTATCGACTCGGCCCTCGTCGCCGCCCTCGCCGCCGACGCGCTCGGCCCCGAGCAGGTCACCTGCGTAGTCATGCCCTCACCCCACTCCAGCGGCGAGACGCAGGCCGACGCCCGCGAGATGGCCGGCCGGCTCGGGACCGAGCTGATCGAGTTCTCGATCGAGGAGACGATGGCCAGCTACGACAAGGTGCTGGGCGATGATGCGACCGGGCTGGCGGCCGAGAACCTGCAGGCGAGGATTCGCGGCAACCTGATGATGGCCCTCTCCAACAGCCGCGGCTGGCTGGTCCTGACCACCGCCAACAAGAGCGAGACCTCGGTCGGCTACTCCACCCTCTACGGCGACATGGCCGGCGGCCTCGCCCCGATCAAGGACGTGCCGAAGACCCTGGTCTACGAGCTCTGCCGCCATCGCAACGGCTCCTCGCCGGTGATCCCCGAGACGATCATCAGCCGCCCGCCATCGGCCGAACTGCGGCCGGGCCAGCTCGACACCGACTCGCTGCCCGACTACGACCAGCTGGACCGGATCCTCAAGCTGTACGTCGAGGACGACCTCGGGCCGGCCGCGATCGCGGCCCGAGGCGAAGACCCACGAGTGGTCGCCGACGTGATCGCCAAGGTCGACCGGGCCGAGTACAAACGCCGCCAGTCACCCCCGGGCCTGAAAGTCACAACCAAGGGATTCGGCCGCGACAGACGTATGCCGATAACGAATCGTTATCGGCCCTGGCAGCCGACATAAGTAAGTCGGGCGGGGTCCGACCCGCCCGTTGGGTGGGCGGGACGAACGCTGACCCGCCGACCCACAGAATGACTTGATGGATGGGTCGGCTCCGATTAGTGGCGCTACTTGCTTATGAACTGAGACAGGTCGGCGCCTTCGGGGGCTTCGCGGACGGCCATGGTCATCTGGGCGATGGCGCAGACCCGGCCTTCGCCGTCCTTTACCTCGGCCTTCCAGACCCAGGTCATGCGGCCGCGGTGCACCGCGTTCGCGACCACCTCGACGTCGCCGGACGAGATCGGCCGCAGCAGGTTCACCGAGATGCTCTGACCCATTGCGATCCGGCCCTCCGGCAGCACCGCGTGGGCGGTCGCCATCGAGCAGACGCTCTCGACCAGGCTGGCCATCACGCCACCGTGCATGATCGCCATCGGCTGGCGATGGTCGTCCCGCATGGTCAACCGGACGATCGCCTGGTCGGGGTCGGAGGAAACCCACTCGGTGCCGAGCAGGTTGTCAAACGGGGATTCGGGAAGCGTCACGTCTGGCATCGGCCCGGATCATACGGGTCCGGCCACGGAAGTCGACCCGCTCAGCCGCTGCTCAGGAACGACTCAGGAAACGGGTGACCCGGCCGAACCCGTAGGGTTACCGCCCATGCCGTTGAGTGAGGACAGTCGGGCGCTGCTTCAGCTGCTGCTCGGACGAGGGAAAAGTTACGCCGACATTTCCGGGCTGCTCGGAATCGATGAGGCCGAAGTACGCCGGCGTGCCGGTGTCGCCCTGGCCGAGGTCGACGATTCCGTGCCCGCGCCGGACCAGGAGCTGACCGATTACCTGCTCGGCCAGGCCGACGAGATATCGCGGGCCGATATCGGCAACCGCATTTCCTCCGACCCCGCGACCGCCGAGCAGGCCGAATCGCTGACCGACCAGCTTCGCCTGCTGGTTCCGGGGGCCACCCTGCCGAAGCCCGGTTCGGCCGAAGGCGGCAAGCCCAAGCCGGCCCCGAAGGCCGCAGCCCCGGCCGCCTCCTCGACATCCGGATCCGATGGTTCGGCGACCAAGAAAAGCTTCGGCGGCTTCAGCTCGATCACCGGCCATCAGCGCCGCCTGATCGCAGTCTTGCTCGGCGGCGCCCTGCTGGCCGCCGTGGTCATCCTGCTGGTCACCGGCGTGATCGGCGGCGGCTCGGACGACGAACCCGAGACCCCCAAGTCCTCCCCCACGGTCGCGGTGCTGCAGCCGGTCGACGGGTCCGCGGCTTCCGGCCAGGTCCAGTTCGGCTTCTCCGGCACCGCGCTGGCCGCAAACCTCCAGATCAACGATCTCAAGCCGAGCGAGAAGGGCCAGGGCTACGCGATCTGGCTTTACGGGTCGACCGGGGCCTTCCCGATCCACGCCCAGCAGGTCGGCAAGTCCGGCTCGATATCCGGCCAGATCCAGGTCAACGAGGCCGTGATCTGCCTGATCGCCTCCGACTTCTTCCCGACTCTCAGGGTTTCCCGCGTCGACAACGGCGACTTCAACAAGGCGCTGAAGAACGCCAACCTGGGCGGCGGCAAGAAGAATCTGAAGCTACCCGACTACACGGGCAAGACGGTGCTCGAAGGCGAAATCTCAATGCCGCAGAACGCCAAGGACACGATCGTCCCCGTCTGCAACGGCTCCGCCCAGAGCACCCAGTAGTCAGGGAAGAAGCTTGCCTGGGTTCATGATTCGCGTCGGGTCGAAGCGTTCTTTGAGGGCTTGGAGGGCATCGATCCCGGCCGTTCCTATCTCCCCTTCGACCCAGGGGGCGTGGTCGCGACCGGTGGCGTGATGGTGTGAAAGCGTGCCGCCGGCGGACTGGATCGCCTCGCAGGCCGCGCGCTTCAGCTTCGGCCAGTTGGCGACGCCGCCCGCGGCGCCCTGGCTGGCGATCACGGTGAAGTAGAGCGAGGCGCCGTCGCGGTAGGCATGCGAGAGGTGGCACATCACGATCCCCTCCATCCCATTCGTCTTCAACCCGTCTTCCAGGGCGGTGCGCACCGCTTGGTAGAGGGCTTCGTGGCCGCTCCACTGTTGGGCGGTCTCCAGGGTCTCGACCAGTATGCCGCGGTCGAGCAATGCCTCTCGCAGATACGGCCCGTGGAAGCGGCCCTTCTCCCAGCCGCGTCCGGCCGCCTGGCCCAGGTAGACGCCGCCACCGCGACGCAACTGACGGGCCACGTCGGAGCGGCTGCGATGGACCACGCCCGAGGTTCCCTCGTAGCCGGCGATCACCAGCGAACCGCCCTCGCGGCTCCGTAGCTTGAGGTAACGCTTGAAGATCGTCCCGGCCGCCCCCGACGGCAGCGCCATGGCGAGGTTGACCTCGGTTTCCGGCACGTCGGAGACCCGGATGATGGTCGGCAGGCTGTCGGTCTGGGCCAGCCCTCGCACGATCTCGTTGCCGGCCTCGAAGTCCTCCACGATCCAGGCTTCGTAGCGCCTGGTCGCCGGCAGCGGCCTGATCCGCACGTCTACGTCGGGGATCACGCCGAGGATGCCTTCCGAGCCGACCGCGACTTCGCGAAGCGCCGGGCCGATCGAGGTGTGCGGGGTGGCCAGGGTCGAAAGCTCGCCCTCCGGCGTGATCAACCGGATCGAGCTGACTAGCGAGTCGAAGCGGCCATAGCCGCTGGAGGACTGCCCGGCCGAGCGGGTGGCGGCGAAGCCGCCCACCGTCGCGTACTCGAAGGACTGCGGGTAGTGACCGAGCGTGAATCCGCGTTCGGCCAGCAGCGCCTCGGCTTCGGGGCCACGCAGGCCGGCACCCAGCTTGGCCGTGAGGGAGCGCTCGTCGACCTCGATGCCGCGGAGGGCCGCCAGGTCCAGGCTGATCACCGCGTCGTGCTCCCCCTTGAGCGGGGCGACGCCGCCGACCACGCTGCTGCCGCCGCCGAACGGCACGACCGCCACTCCGGCCGCGGCGCAGGCCTCGAGGATCGGAGCGATCCGGTCAGCCGATTCCGGCACCACCACCGCGTCCGGGGCCTGCTCCAGCTCGCCCTGTCGCAATGCCATGAGGTCGAGATAGTTCTGGCCGTTGGCGTGGCGCACCCGGTCCTCGTCACCGGTGAAGACGTTCTCGGCCCCGGCCGCCGCGACCAACGAGTCGGGCAGGCCGACCGCTTCCGGCAGCTTGACCGCCTCGAGCGCGGGGATCGCCGCACCGTCGGTCGTGGCGATTCCCCGCTCGTTCAGCATCCGCTCGCCGGCCTCACCGAGTTCGACCGGCTCGTCCGGGTCGCCCCAGCCCCACCATCTCGTGTCCCGGCGCGGTTCGCTCATTCCGGTTCGCCTTCCTCGAAGGCCTCGGCCAGGGAACCCAGCGCTTCGTCGAGCAGTTCGCGCTGGCCCTTCTTCATCGAGAAGCCGGCGATTTTCGCGGTGCCCCGCAGCGTGTTGACCGTGGTCAGGCTGACCTCGCTGCCTTCTCCGTCCTCGGCGATCCGCGCTTCGACCGACTGGCGGGCCAGGTGGGACTCGTAAGGGGTGCCCTTGAGTTCATGCTCCCACTCGTAGCGACGGGGCCTGGTTGCGCCGGAGCAGCGGTAGTCCAGGCGCAGCATCCGGCCGGAATCGGCCCCGAGCACGGCGGTCCAGCGGCTGCGTTCCGCGCCGGGCTTGCCGGCGATGTCCTCGACCCGGATCACCCGTGGCCACCATTCCGGCAGGCGGGCCGGGTCGCTGATCAGGTCGTAGACCTTCTCCGGCGTCGCCGCCACGGTCTTCTTGCGGGTAACGGTCGGCACCGCTGCTTCAGCTGTCGGCCAGGCGGCGCAGGTCGCGCACCAGCAGCGCGTGCTTGAGCTCGCTGAGTACGGTCGCCATCCGTTCGAGGCTCTCGACCGCTTCCTTGCGCCGCTGGGGGTTTCGCGAGGCCAACTTGGGGGCGAGCAGCGTCTCGATCAGGTTGACCTCGCGGTCGGCCGAGGTCTTGAACAGCTTCAGGTTGCGGGCGCCCACGCCGTCCCGGGCCAGTTCGTTGGCGGCCCGGACGATCTCCATGTCGGTCTCGTCGTAGACCGCCTTGCCGTTCTCGGTCTGGGGCATGACCAGCCCGAACTCGGCCAGCTCACGGATGAACTCGGCCCGGGCGCCGGTTTCCTCGATCACTTCCTCGACCGTGAAGCGGGAGCTGGTGGTGCCGATCAGCTTCGCCCGCCGGGCCGTGTTGGACGAGTTCCCGGAGAGGCCGGTGACCGAAGGGCCGGCCGCCAGCTCCTGGCGGATCACCCGCAGTGGCAGGAACTCGTCGCGCTGCAGGCGCAGGACGGTCCGGAGCCGGTCGACGTCGGCCTGGCTGTAGAGCCGGTATCCACCCTGGGTGCGTCGGGGCGTGACCAGTTTCTGGTCCTCCAGGTAGCGGATCTTGGAGATCGAGACGTCGTCGAATTCCTTGCTGAGCAGCTTCGCCACGGCGCCGATCGTGAGGGCCTTGCGGGGTCGCCGCGGGGCCATCTGGGCCTGGTCGGCCACGCCTTGGTCGCTGAGGGTCATCTCATCGCTCCAGGTAGGTCAGTTTGTATTTGCCGACCTGGATCTCGTCGCCGTCCTCGAGACGCTGCGATTCGATCCGCTTGCGGTTCACGTAGGTCCCGTTCAAGGAGCCCAGGTCGTCGATGTAGGTGCCGTCGCCACGGCTGACCAACAGGGCGTGATTGCGGGACACGGTCACGTCGTCGAGGAAGACGCCGGCGTCGGGGCTGCGCCCGATCGCCACCCGTTCCTCTTCCATCGGGAAGGTCTCGCCGGCCCGGCCGCCGCCGCTGCGGATCACCAGGGCGGCACCGGTGCGCTCGACCTCGGCGTCGATGTCGACGGCTTCGATCTCGCCGGTCTCACCGACCTGGTAGGTCGAGGTTCCCTGCTCGTCCCCTCCCTCTCGACGGCCGATGAAGGTGCCGCACTTCTGGCAATAGTTGGCGGCCTCGGGGTTTACGAATCCGCATTCGGGGCAGTGGGTCGCCATGCGGGGCATTATAGGGAGCCGGGTCTAACCCTCAACTGAGGCTTTACTGTTGGGCCGATTCTTCCGCCGCGGTGACCGCTTCGCGGGCCTGGATCTGATCCCGCCCCACCCGGGCGTAGAGATAAGTCGCGACCACTCCGAGCGCGATGCCCAGGGCCAGAAGGGCGGTCGCCACCCAGGTGTCGACCAGCAGGGCGAGCAGGAGCGAGATCATCACCGGGAAGACCGCCACCCGGCCGAACCAGTTGACCTCGATGTCGACCCCATGTGAAAGCCCCCAGCGGGCGAGCAGCAGCGTGGCGAGCTCCCGGACCAGGAGCAGGACGAGCAGCCAGCGCGGCAGCAGTTCGAAATGCCAGCAGACGACGATCCCCGAGAGGATCGTGAGCCGGTCGATCACCGGGTCCATCAGCGCGCCGAGGCGGCTGTACTGCCCGGTCACCCGGGCCAGGAACCCGTCCACGTAGTCGCCACCGGCGATCAGGAAGAAGAAGAGCGCGGCGAGCGGCTCGCGGCCGTCGTCGGAGCTGAGGGCGAGTATCAGGAAGATCGGCACCCCGATCAGCCGCAGGTAGCCGATCAGGTTGGGCAGGGTAAACGGTCGAAGCGGCTGGCCGGCCCGGGTCGGGGCCGGTTCGGCCCCGGTGCGATCGAGCCCGAAGAGTTTCCGGACCCTGCCCTTGCCGAACGGTGCCGCGTCGCCCATCAGTCGGTTCCGGAAAGCGAGGCGACCAGCTTCACGATCGCCTCGACGCCACCTTCGACCGGGATCCGGTGCTCTTCACCGCTGCGTCGTTCGCTGGCCTCATAGATGCCGTCGGCCAGTCCACGCCGCCCGACCACCACCCGCAAGGGGCAACCCAGCAGCTCGGCGTCGGTCAGCTTCTGGCCGGGGCCGGCATCACGATCGTCGTAGATCACTTCCAGGCCCGCTTCGAGCAGCCCCTCGTACAGCCGGTCCGCCTCAGCCCGTTCGGGCTCGTCCGGCTTCGAGAGCGAGACCAGGTGGACCTGCCAGGGAGCCAGCGCCATCGGCCAGGAAAGCCCCTTCTCGTCGGAGAACTGTTCGGCGGCGGCGGCGACGATCCGGGCCGGGCCGATGCCGTAGCAACCCATCACGACCGGGTTCTCCTTGCCGTCCTCGTCGAGGTAGGTGGCGCCGAGCGGCACGCTGTAACGCGTGCCGAGCTTGAAGATGTTGCCCACCTCGATCGCCGGCTCCAGGGTGATCGCCTGACCGTCGTCGGTGGTGTCCCCCTCGATCACGGAGCGCACGTCGACCTCCTCGAAAGCGAAGTCGCGTCCCGGCTCGACGCCCTTCAGGTGCTGGTCGACTGCGTTCGCCCCGGCGACCAGACCACCACCGGTGATCGCTTTGTCCTTGAGGATTCGCACCGAGGCGCCGACCGGTCCGATGAAGCCGGGCGGGCCGAGCTTCTCTTCGATCTCCTCCTCGCGGGCCGGGCGGGAATCGCTGCCGAGCGCGTTGGCCAGCTTGATCTGGTTGACCTGGTGGTCGCCACGGACCAAGGCCAGGACGAACTCACCGTCGTCGGTGACCACGGCCACCGATTTGATCAGGGCGCTCGGATCGAGGCCGAGGCCGCCCGCGACCTCTTCGATCGTCTTCATGCCGGGGGTCTCCACGGCCTCCGGCTCGGAAAGTTCCTCGCCCGGCTTGATCGGGCTCGGGTTGGCCGAAGCGACCTCGAGGTTGGCGGCGTAGCCCGGCGCGACCGCGACCGTGTCCTCGCCGGCCGCGCAGGGCGCCATGTACTCGTGGGCCGCCGAGCCGCCCATCATGCCTACGTCGCTCTCGACCCGGTACCAGCGCAGGCCGGTGCGGTCGTAGATCCGGTCGTAGGCCTGGATGCAGAGGTTGTAGACCTCGTCCAGCCCGGCCTCGTCGCGGTCGAAGCTGTAGGCGTCCTTCATCGCGAACTCGCGGGTGCGGAGGATGCCGGCCCGGGGCCGCGGTTCGTCACGTTCCTTGGTCTGGATCTGGTAGAGCAGCAGCGGCAGGTCGCGGTAGGAGCGAACCTCGTGGGCGACGTGGCCGGTCACGCATTCCTCGCCGGTCATGGCCAGCACCATCGGCGATCCCTTGCGGTCTTCGAGCTTGAACAGTTCGTCGATCCCGTACCGGCCCGTCTTCTCCCAGGGGTCGGCCGGCTGCATGATCGGCATCGAGATCTCCTGGCCGCCGATCCGGTCCATCTCCTCGCGGATGATCTGCTCCGCTTTGCGATGGGCCCGCAGCCCGGCCGGCAGGTAGGTCCAGAGCCCGGCCCCCATCTGCCGGACCATGCCGGCCCGGACCAGCAGTTTGTGGCTGATCGCCTCGGCGTCGGCGGGCGGGTCTTTGAGTGTGGGCAGCAGGCTGCGCGAGATCCTCGTCATCGAGGGCGCAGATTATCTGGCGGGAAGAACTTCGGCCTCCGCCACCCGGTAGAACGAGGGCGCGTTCTCACCGCCCTTGACCTCTTGCCCGCTGGAGAGCGCCTCTGCAGTCGACATGTCCCAGATCGGCTTCAGGCCCCTCGCACCGAGGAACTCGTCCATCTTCGCGGGATCGAGGCCGTAGCGGAAGGGCTCACCGACCCGCGCCACCTGGGCGCTCCAGGGCGGCTCCTCCTCCCCGCCGTCCTTGAGCAGGGCGACGTCGACGTAGGTGTAGACGAGTCGGCTGCCGGGCGCCCCGACCCTCGTGATCCAGGCCAGGGTCTGATCGACCGCTTCCGGGGTCAGGTAGCTGAGCACTCCCTCCCAGATGAAGACCGATTTCAAGCCTGGCTGGAACCCGGCCCGCTCGAGTGGTCCGCCGACTCCCTCTTCGAGCAGGTCGAACGGCACGTAGGTCACATTCGGGGGCAGATGCCCGTCACGCCCGAGCAGTCGGTCCTTCTTGCGCTCCTGGGTCGGCGGCTGGTCCAGCTCGAAGACCGGGATCGCGGCGGCGGCCGGCAGCCGGATGCCGCGGGTGTCGTAACCGGCGCCGAGGATCGCCAGCTGCTCCGCCCCACCCTCGATCGCCGCGGTGACCGCGTCGTCGATCAGCTTGGTCCGGATCACCGCCGAAGGCCGGGAACCAGGCCAGTTCCGGTCGATGTAGGAGGTAATCAGCCTCTGCCCACCGGGAATCCCAGCCACCCGAGCCCCAAAGGCCAACCGCCCACTCAGAAAGCAGGCGGCAAAGGGGTCATAGAACAAACGGTCACGCCCGGGCCGCGCAGATTCCACCGCCCGAAACATCGCCACGTACTCCGCCGTCTTACTAGCACCCTCCGGCATCAATCACCAACCCTAGTGTGGGAGGTGTTGGCATAGGTCTCCGACGACGTTTCGGGTCGAGGAGGAGGCCTATGCCAACACCTCCCCAACGCACTAAGCCCGGGTGAATCGCCGACCGGCTGTCGGAGAGATCTCCTCGTCGACCAGAACCTTGTCGTTCTCGGCCTTCTGCGAAGCCTCATGCTCCATCTTGGCGATCTTCTCCGGGGTCAGGTCACCGGCGTTCTCGTCCTCGATCTTCTTGACCCAGGCCTCGCCTTCGGCCGATTCCTTCTCGTCGAACTCGACCTGGCCGCCGCGGTCGAGCGAGAGGTCGATCTGCTCGAAGAGGGTCTCGACCAGTTCCGCGGTCGGAACCTTCTTGATCGCTTTGCCCTTGGCGAAGACGACGCCTTCGTTCTTGGCTCCGGCGATCCCGAAGTCGGCGCCCTTGGCCTCACCGATGCCGTTGACGGCACATCCCAGCACCGCCACCTCGATCGGCTCCTCGTAGGTTTCGAGCCGCTGCTCGACCTCGGCCACGACTGCGTCCATGTCGAACTGGAGCCGGCCGCAGGTCGGGCAGGCGATCAGCACCGGACCCTTCTCGCGCAGTTTCAGCGCCTTGAGGATCTCCCAGGCGACCTTGACCTCTTCTTCGGCGTGGAAGGTGGAGAGGCTGATGCGGATCGTGTCGCCGATGTCGTCGGCGAGCAGGGCGCCGAGGCCGACCGCGCTCTTCAGCGAACCGGACCACTTGGTTCCCGCTTCGGTGATGCCGAGGTGGATCGGGTAAGGGATCTTCTCGGAGAGCATGCGGTTGGCGGCGATCGTGTTCGGCACGTTGGTCGACTTGATCGAGACCTTGAAATTCGTGAAGTCGAGATCCTCCATCAGCGTCACGAACTCGACCGCGGCGGTGACCAGCGCCTCGACCGGGTTCTCGCGCTCGAGCGCATGGAGATGCTTCGGCAGCGAGCCGGAGTTGACCCCGATCCTCATCGGGGTGCCGCGCTCCTTGGCGAGGGCAGATACTTCTGCGACCTTTTCGCGGCCGCCGATGTTGCCGGGGTTGAGACGGATGCAGTCGGCGCCGGCTTCGATCGCCTTCAGGGCCAGGGTGTGGTTGAAGTGGATGTCGGCGATGATCGGGATCGGCGACTGCTTGACGATCGTCTTCAGCGCCTCGATGTCCTTGTCACGGGGAACCGCGACCCGCACGATGTCGGCACCCGCCTCCGCGACCTTGTTGATCTGCTCCATCGTCGCTTCGAGGTTGGCGGTCTCGGTCTTGGTCATGGTCTGGACCGCGACGGGCGCCCCGCCACCGACCGGAACCCGGCCGACGAATATCTGTCTTTTCGATGCCACTAGGGATGCAGGCTACCGGAGCAGCCTGCGGCGCTATCTGCCGGACCAGGCTTCCAGAACCCAGCCGAGATCCTCCGAGGAGGCAGCCGGATCGATGATCAGCTGCTTGGCGTCGGGCTCGAAGGCCTGGCCTCGGATCCGGCGGGCGGCCGAGCTGATTCCCCTTTCCAGGGCGCCTGGCTTGCGTTTCGGCAGGATGCCGCGGTCGATCCGTGCGTCCGCCTCGTGGATCAGGTCGAGACCGAGCGCGTTGCCGCCGTTGGCCCAGTCCATGCCGGTGTTGATCGCGGACTCGAAGTCGCCCAGGCCCAGTTCCGCGGCTGCCCTCAGGGCAATCGGGGCGACGGCGACCTGGGTGACCGCCAGCACCGGATAGACGACCGCCGCCTCGGAGCGAACCGGGTCGATCAGTCCCGGCCAGGCCCCATCTTCGCGCTGCAGGGCGAGCAGGGCGCCGGCGAGCTGGTCGGCCGGCCCCCGGAGCTCGTCCTCCCCGGCCCGGACCAGTTGGACGAGCGCGTGGAGCAGGTGGAATTGGCCGGTCACGGGCACCGCGCTGCCGAGCCTCCGGGCGTGGACGTCCTTCGCCAATCCACCGGGACCCAGCCTGTTCTTCAGCTCGCCCTTGACTTCGTTGATCAAGCCGGTCGACGGATCGCCGGTCAGGACCGCCGTTTCGGCCAGCCCGGAGGCCAGCCAGGCGATCTGCTCGGTGGGCACCTTCTCGAGGCCGCCGACGGTGGCCCGCCGGATCAGCCCGTCGATCTCCCCGATCGCTTCTCCACCGGCCCGGGATTCGGCCCAGAGCGCGAGGCCCAGTTCCCCGGCCGTAACCCCCGTCCCGCTCAGGTCGCCGAGGATCCTGGTTCTGAGCGCACCGGTCGAGAAGGGCTGGTCGGTCTCTGCCTCTTCGGCCCGGAGCAGCCCCAGCAATACGACGATCCCGGCCTGCAGCGCGGTCGCGGGCTCGGTCTCGTCCTCGACCCCCTCGATCCGGGCAGTCGCCCGAAAAAGCCCGCTGGCCACCTGCAGTTCAGGCAGCCGCTCAAGCGCGATTCTCTCCAGGGAGCGAGGTTCGATCATCGAAACCGAGGATATAAGCGTTCGACTACGAGTACAGGTCCTCGATCTCGGTTTCGTACTTTTCGGCGATCGGCTTGCGTTTCAGCTTCATGGTCGGAGTCAGTTCATCCCCGCCGGGCAGCCACTCGCCGGGGATCAGTTTGAACTTCTTGATCTGCTCGACCCGGGCCAATTTGCTGTTCGCCTCCTCGACCGCGGCCTGGATCGCCGCTTCGATCCGTTCGTCTCCGGCCAGGTCCTCGAAGGAGCCTTCGATCCCGTTCTGGCCGGCCCAGACCGGCGCGAAGTCGGGGTCGAGCACGATCAGGGCCACGTTGTAGGGACGCCCGTCACCGACCGTGACCGCCTGGTTGATCAGCGGTGAGGAGACCTTGATCTGCGCTTCGATGTTGGCCGGCGACATGTTCTTGCCGGCCGCGTTGATGATCAGCTCCTTCTTGCGGTCGAGGATGGTGATGTACCCCTCCTCGTCGATCTCGCCGATGTCACCGGTCAGCAGCCAGCCGTCGACGATCGTCTCGGCGGTCTTTTCCGGCTTGCCCCGGTACTCCTTCATCACGAAGGGGCTGCGGCAGAGCAGCTCGCCATCCTCGGCGACCCGCATCTCCACCCCGGGCACGGGCGGCCCGACCGTGCCGATCTTGATCTTGGACGGCGGGTTGATCGAGATCACGCCGCAGGTCTCGGAGAGCCCCCAGAGCTCACCGACCGGGATCCCGATCGCGTGGAAGAACTCGAGCACCTCGATCGGGGTCGGCGCAGCACCGGCGCTCACCGCGAGCGCTTCGTCGAATCCGAGCGCCACCCTCAGGTTCGAGAAAAGTGCCTCGTCGGCCGCGGCCACCCCGGCCGCCAGTTCCTCGGGCACTTCTTCTCCGGCCTGCTCCAGGCGCACCTTCTGGATCGCGGCCTGGAGCCCCGCCTGGGCCTTTTTCCGTTGCTCGTCGGGCAGGCTCGCCAGGTTCGATTCGAGGCCGGCCTTGAGCTTCTCCCAGATCCGTGGCACGGCGAAGAACCAGGCCGGGCGGACCTTCGGGAGGAACTCGATGATCCGCTTCGGGTCCGGGCAGACGTGGACTTCGAGACCGTGCATCACGGGCGTGTAGTAGTTGGCGCCGCGTTCGGCGATGTGGGCGGCCGGCAGCCAGGAGATCACCCGGCCCGTCTCGGGGATCTCGAGCACCGAGTGCATGACGGTGGTCAGCATCGACATCAGGTTGCCCTGGGTCAGCAGCACGCCCTTGGGCGGCCCGGTGGTGCCGGAGGTGTAGATCAGGGTGAGCGGGTCGTCGAGCCCGACCTCGGCGGCAAGTGGGGCCGGGTCGAAGTCCGGGTCCATGGCTTCGAGCTCGGCCATGGTCATGTCACCGCCCTCGCCGCCGAGCACGATCACCCGCTCGAGGCCGGGCAGGTTCTTACGTGCTTCGAGCAGGTTCGGCAGATAGGCGGGCTCGGTGATGATCAGCCTGGTGCCGGAATCCTCGACCACGTACTCGATCTGGTCCGGTGCCAGGGTCTGGTAGATCGAGAAGGGCAGCGCCCCGATCGAGACTGCGGCCAGGTCGATCGGGATGAACTCGGATCGGGCGCCGAGCAGCATGCCGACCCGGTCACCCCGGGCCACGCCGAGCGCGTTGAGGCCGCCGGCGATCGCCCGCACGCGCTTGTCGACGTCGTTCCAGGTCAGCTCGACGCCTTCTTCCTCGGACTTGATGGCCAGGCTCTCGCCCTTGCGGGCCACCGTGGCTTGAAAAGCCTCGTAGAGGTTCTTGAAATCCGGCTCGATTGCCGGACCGCCGTCGAACTCGGTCACCGTCACGGACGTCTGCACCTGTTCCTCCTTCGCTCTCTCCACAATACCTGCACGTCATCCGGTCTTCGCCGGATGACAACAGTAACCCGTCCGCCCACAGAACAAATGAATAGATGGGCGGACTCCGGCCGAGAAGCCTCGGACGAGGCTTGCGGCTCTACCTTACGTTGAAGCCTTCTCCCGTGAGGCGGCCGATGTCGTTGTTCAAGCCCAGCAGGAAGAGGCCGATGACCAGGGCGAAGCCGATCAGGCCGGCTCTCTCCATGACCGCGAAGGGGACCGGGCGGCCTCGGAGCTTCTCGACGATGCTCCAGAAGATGTGGCCGCCGTCGAGGGGCAGGAACGGGAACAGGTTGATGATGCCCAGCGAGAGGCTGATCAGCGCGATCAGGGTCAGTGCCTCACGGGCCCCGACGTCGACCGCCTGCCGGGTCACCTCGTAGCTGCCGACCACCCCTGACAGCTGGTCGCGCTGCTGCTTCTCGTACAGGTGCGAGAGCGCGCTGACCGTGCTGTGGGTGACGAACCACATGTAGTCGACCGAGATCCGGGCCGCTTCGAGCGGTCCCGGGTTGGCGTCTTCGAGGCCGAAGGCGAAGCCGAGGCGGCTGCGATCGACCGAGGCGTCGTAGACCGGGGTGATCTCGAGCGTCTTCTTCTGCCCGTCCCTGACCACCACGACCCGGGCGGGATTCGCCGCCTTGCAGCCGTCGGTCTGTTTTCCCTGGCAGTGGTGGGAGGCGATCTGGTCGGCGATCTTCTCCTGGCTGCCGCTGACTCCGTCGACCGAGACGATCCGGTCACCGGCCTGGAGCTTCGCGGCGGCGGGGCTGCCGGGCTGGATCTGTTCGACGTCCTGGCTCGGCTGCTGGATCCCGAAGGCCAGCACCCAAAGGATGAGGAAGGCGATCAGGATGTTCACCGCCGGACCGGCGCCGATCACCACGATCCGCTTCCAGACCGGCTGGTTGTAGTAACCGCGCGCGGCCACCTCCGGCGGCAGTTCCTCGTCCGGGTTCATGCCGGTGATCCGCACGAACCCGCCCAGCGGGATCGCGCCGATGCCGTACTCGGTCTCGCCCCGCTTGATCGAGACCAGCTTCGGCGGGAAGAAGAGGAAGAACCGTTCCACTCGCATGCCGACCGCTTTGGCGGCGACGAAGTGCCCGGCCTCGTGGAGGACGATCAGGGCACTGAAAGCGAGGAATGCGATCAGGAAGCTCAAGGTGAATGTCTGGTTCGGGCCGGCCCCGGTCGGTCGGCAGGGTTCAGGTCAGACCGTTGATGATCTCAGAAGCGCGCTCCCGGCTCGCTTCGTCGACCGCAAAAAGCTCGTCAAAACCCTTGGCGGGGCCGCTTCCCACGTCTTCCAGGGTCTGCTCGATCACCCGGGCGATCTCGCTGAACCGCATCTTCCCGTTGAGGAAGGCGGCGACCGCGACCTCGTCGGAAGCGTTGAGGACACAAGGTGAGATGCCACCCTCCTCTCCCGCTTCTCGGGCCAGGGCCAGGCAGCGGAAGGTGCCCGGATCCGGCTCCTCGAAATCGAGCCGTCCGAGCTTGGCGAGGTCGAGGCGCTCGGTCGAGAGCGCGACCCGTTCCGGCCAGGTCAGGGCCAGGGCGATCGGCACCCGCATGTCGGGACAGCCGAGATGGGCCAGGGTCGAGCCGTCGTGGAGGTCGATCATCGAATGGACGATCGACTGTGGATGGACGACCACCTCGATCTGGTCGTAGGGAAGCCCGAAGAGGAGATGGGCTTCGATCATCTCGAAACCCTTGTTCATCAGGGTCGCCGAGTCGATCGTGATCCTTCCCCCCATCGCCCAGGTGGGATGGGCGAGCGCTTCCTCGATCGTCACCCCTTCGAGGTCGGTGCGGCCGCGGAAGGGGCCGCCGGAGGCGGTCAGGACGATGCGGGAAAGCGAATCCCCGCCCTCCCTTTCGATCAGCTGGAAGATCGCCGAGTGTTCCGAGTCGACCGGCAGCAGGCGGGCACCGGTCGCGGCAGCCAACTCGGTGACCAGTTCACCGCCGATCACGAGGCTTTCCTTGTTGGCCAGGGCCACGTCGATGCCCTGGCTCAGGGAAGCGATGGTCGGGCCCAGGCCGGCGGCGCCGACGACCCCGTTCAGCACCATGTCCGGGCCGGTGGCGCCGATCAGCTCGACCACTCCCTCCGGACCGGAAAGCACCGTCCCGTCGAAGCTCGCGGATGCCGCCGCCGCGGCGTCGGGGTCAGCCACGGCAATCGTCTCGATCCCGAACCCGCGCGCCTGGGCGACCGCGGTTTGCCAGTCCCGGCCGACCGCCAAGCCGGCAGCCTCGAGCTCGGGGCGCTCGGCGATCACTTCGAGCGCCTGGGTGCCGATCGAGCCGGTGGAACCGAGGACGAGGATTCGCTTGCTAGAAGGCATCGGTCAGTAGACCAGGGCCACGGAAACGTAGTAGCCGACCACGATCGTGAACAGCACGGCGTCGATCCGGTCGAGCAGCCCGCCGTGGGGCCCGAAGAGGCGGCCGGTGTCCTTGGTGTCCAGATCCCGCTTGATCATCGATTCGAACAGGTCGCCGATCGGTGCTACCGCGGCGACCGCGGCGCCCAGGATCAGCGCGTCGGCCCCGGAGAGCCAGTCCTGGTAGAGCCCCGCGCACCAGACGCCGAGCATGCCGATCAGAAACCCGCCGATCAGGCCCTCGATCGTCTTGTTCGGAGAGAGGTTCGGCGCGAACTTGTGGGCGCCGAACATCCGGCCGACGGCGTAGGCGCCGGTGTCACAGGCAAAGGTGCCGACCAGCACGTCGACGACCAGGGCGGCACCGTGGTCCGGCAGTTCGCGGAGCAGCACCGCGTGGGACAGGGCCAGGCCGATCCAGTAGATGCCGAGCACGGTGACCGCGACCGACCCGGTGACCCCGGTCCGGTCTTTGCGGCGGGCCGCGCCGAAGAAGATCAGCAGGAAGGGAAGCGCCAGGAACATCAGGACGTTGAACTCGGTTCCCAGCCAGGCCGAAGCGACGATGCCGACCAAAGACAGGTAGGCCGGGATCTGGAAAGGCCGGTAGTCCTCGGCCATCAGGAAGAACTCGCGCAGGCCGAGGCAACCGAAGACGGCGAGCGCCGCCGCGAACCAGGGCCCGCCGACCACGATGATCGCGATCACCACGATGATCCACGGGATCGCGACCAGGATGCGCTTGGTCGTTTCGCCCATCAGGCCGGCTCCCTGGTGCCGAAGCGGCGCTGCCGGTTGCCGTACTCCTCGAGCGAGGAAGCAAAAGCCTCACGAGTGAAGTCGGGCCAGAGCTCGTCACGGAAGACGAACTCCGAGTAGGCGCACTGCCAGAGCAGGTAGTTGGAGATCCGCTGCTCTCCGCTGGTCCGGATCAGCAGCTCGGGGTCATGCATCTCCGGCGCGTAGAGGCACTGCTGGAACTCCTCTTCGGTGGTTCCCTCGAAGCGGCGGGCGGCATCGACGATCTCGGCCCGGCCGCCGTAGTTGAAAGCGATGAAGAAAGTGATCTCGCGGTTGCCGTCGGTCAGCGCCTCGGCTTCTTCCATCTGCCGCTGCAGCTTCTCCGAAACCCCTTCGCGGCGGCCGATGAACCGCATCCGCACCCCTTCCTCGTGCAGCTCGGGGGATTCGCTCACGATCCGCTGGGAGAACATCTCCATCAGGGCGGACACTTCCTCAGGCGAGCGGGACCAGTTCTCGGTCGAGAACGAGAAGACGGTGAGTTCCTTGATGCCGAACTCGACCGCGTCACGCAGGCGGGCCTTGACGACATCGGCGCCGGCCTGATGGCCTTCCTTGACCGGCAGTCCGCGGCTCTGGGCCCAGCGCCCGTTGCCGTCGGTGATGATGGCTACGTATTTAGGTCCCGTCGGTGCGGTCACACCTCGAGGATCTCTTCTTCCTTGCCCTTCAGCATGGAATCGATCTCCGCGATGGCGGCGTCGGTCTCCTTCTGGAGCGCTTCCTCGCCGCGTCGTTCGTCGTCCTCCCCGACTTCGCCTTCCTTCTTCAACTCGCGCAGGTCGGCCATCACGTCGCGACGCACGTTGCGGACCGCGACCCGGCCATCTTCGGCGACCCCGTGGACGACCTTGACCATCTCCTTGCGGCGTTCCTCGGTCAGGTCGGGGATCTGCAGGCGGATCACGTTGCCGTCGTTGGACGGGGTGAGCCCGACGTCGGATTCCTGGATCGCCTTCTCGATCAGACCCAACGCGCCCTTGTCATACGGAGTGACGGTCAGCAGCCGAGCCTCGCTGGCGGCGATGTTCGCCAGCTGGTTCAGCGGGGTCGCCGCGCCGTAATAGTCGACCACGATGCGGTCGAGCAGATGGGGCGTGGCGCGGCCGGTACGGACCGTGGCGAACTCGCCACGCGTCGATTCGACGGACTTGGCCATCCGGTCCTTGGCGTCTGAAAGCAGGTCGTCGATCAAAGTTCCTCCTCGGCGGGATCAGTTAGCGGCGACCCTGGAGCAGACCAGCGTGCCCACTTTCTCGCCGGAGACGATCCTATCCATATTGACCTCCTCGGCCATGTTGAATACGTAGATCGGCAGGTCGTTGTCCATGCAGAGACTGAGGGCGGTCGAATCCATCACCTTCAAACCCCTTTCGATCGCCTCGCGATGGGTGATCTCGGGGATGAACTTCGCCTCGGGATTGGTCGCCGGATCGCTGTCGTAGACCCCTTCGACCCCGTTCTTGGCCATCAGGATCGCCTCGGCGTGGATCTCCAGGGCACGGAGGGCAGCCGCCGTGTCGGTCGTGAAGAAGGGGTTGCCGGTGCCGGCGGCAAAGATGCAGATCCGGCCCTTTTCCAGGTGCCGTACGGCCCGGCGTCGGATGTAGGGCTCGGCGACTTCCTTGACGTCGATCGCCGAGATGACCCGGGTGAAGTGGCCGTGCTTCTCCAGTACGTCCTGGAGGGTCAAGGCGTTGAGCACGGTGGCCAGCATGCCCATGTAGTCACCGGTCGCCCGGTCCATGCCCTGGGCGGCCCCGTCGACGCCGCGATAGATGTTGCCGGCCCCGACGACGATCGCGACCTCGACGCCGCGGTCACGGATGATGCCGATCTGCCGGGCGATCCGCTCCACCTCCTGGGGATCGGTCCCGAAATCCAGCTTGCCCATCAGGGCCTCGCCGGACAGCTTCAGCATTATCCGCTTGAACCGCGGCTCCGAGTCGCTCATTCCGTCAGGGAAAATACCGCCTGTTCGCGGTTACTCGCCGATCCGGAAGCAGGAGAAGCGGCTGATCACGACGTTCTCCCCGACCTTGGCGGCCAGTTCCTCGCGCAGCTGCTCGATCGTCTTCGAGTCGTGCTTGTCGGCGTTGACGTGCTCCTGCTCGAGCAGGACGATGTCCTTCGCCCACTTGGCCACCTGGCCGTCGACGATCTTCTCGATGATGTTGTCCGGCTTGCCCTCTTCCTTGGCCTTCTCCTCGAAGACGCGACGCTCGGCGGCGACCGTTTCCTCGGGGATCTCCTCCTTGGAGACATGGGCCGGCGAAGCGGCGGCGACGTGCATCGCGACCTCGTAGGCGAACTCGGCGAAGTCCTCGTTGCGGGCCACGAAGTCGGTCTCGCACTGGACTTCGACCAGCGCGCCGACCTTCTTGTTGGCATGGATGTACGAAGCGACCACGCCTTCCGAGGTGCCCCGGTCGGAACGCTTGGCGGCGGAGGCCTGGCCCTTGACCCTCAGCAACTCGACCGCGCGGTCGCTGTCGCCTTCAGCCTCGATCAGAGCGGCCTTCGCGTCCATCATGCCGGCGCCGGTCTGTTCGCGCAGCGCCTTTACGTCAGCGGCCTTGATGTCTGCCATCAGTTCTTCTCCTCGGTGCTCTCTTCGGCCGGCGTCTCGGCCGGGGTTTCCTCAGTTTCGGTTTCGGTGGCCTCTTCGGCAGCCGGCTCGGCGTCCGGCGCGACGGCCTGCGGGTGCGGGGCTTCCTCGGCGACGGCCTGCGGATGCGGGTTGTCGGGGACGGCCTGCGGATGCGGAGCGTCGTCCGGGACGGCCTGCGGGTGCGGGTTGTCCGGCACCGCCTGGGGGTGCGGGTTGTCGGGCACCGCTTGCGGATGCGGATTTTCCGGGACGGCCTGCGGATGCGGGTTGTCCGGGACCGCCTGCGGGTGGGGCTGAGCGGCCTGCTCCTTGGCGGCAGCTTCGGCCTTGGCCTTCTCCTCGCGCTGGCGGGCCTTCTCCTCGGCCTGCTCCTTCTCGATCTGCTCGCGGCGGGCGCGCTCTTCTTCCTCGCGCTTCTTCCGCTCGGCCTCTTCCTTCTCGCGACGGGCCTGCTCTTCGGCGCGGCGCTTCTCCTCGATCACAGCCCAGGCGCCAGCGCCCTGCTCGACCGCGGAACCGACGGTCGAGATGACCAGCTCGCAGGAGCGGATCGCGTCGTCGTTGCCGGGGACAACGTGGTCGATGTGGCCGGGGTCGCAGTTGGTGTCGACCAGGGCGATCACCGGCAGGCGCAGGCGGGTGGCCTCACGCAGGGCGATCTCCTCGGACTTGAGGTCGGTGATGAAGACGGCGTCGGGGACGCGGTCCATGTCGGCGACGCCGCCGAGCGCGAACTCGAGCTTGGCCAGCTCGGCCTGCATGTTCATGCGCTCCTTGGTCGGCAGCAGCTCGATCTGACCGGATTCGACCAGTCCGCGAATCTCGTGCATGCGCTTGATCCGCTGCGAAGAGACGCTGAAGTTGGTCAAGAGGCCGGGCAGCCAGCGCCGGTTCACGTACGGCATCTTCGACTTGTCGGCCCACTCCTCGATCACGTCGGAGGCCTGCTTCTTGGTGCCGACGAAGAGCACCTTTCCGCCACCGGAGGTGAGCTCCCCGACGAAGCGGCGAGCTTCCTCGAGCATCTCCTCGGTCTGCAGCAGGTCGATGATGTGGATCCCGTCGATCTCGCCGGCGATGTAGCGGCGCATGTTCGGGTTCCAACGGCTGGTCTGGTGGCCGAAGTGGACTCCGGCTTCCAGGAGTTCCTGGATTCCTACCTGGGACATGCTTCTCCTTGAATTGGGGTGAAAAACGGATCCGCCCGGGCCGTTATCGATGGAATCCGCACGGAGCTTTTCTCCGGGCGGCAGGAGCCACCGTCGTATCCCGGGGGTTAGGGAATACGGACAGCAGGCAATTCTAGACGGATCCGGCGTCTCTTGCGGCTTCGAGCGCCTGGGCGAGATCCTCGGGCAGCGGCGCGGTGAACTCGAGTTGCTCCCCGGTCCGGGGATGGGTGAACTCGAGCCGGGACGAATGCAGGAACTGCCGGGTCAGGCCGTACCGGGCCGGGCCGCCGTAGGTTTCGTCGCCGACCACCGGATGCCCGATCGCTTCCAGGTGGACCCTGATCTGGTGGGTGCGGCCGGTCTCCAGCCTCACCTCGAGCAGGCTCTCGCGCCGCAGTGCCTCGACCACCTCGAAATGGGTCACCGCTTCCCGCGAAGATGCCCCGTTCACGGCCATGCGATGCCGTCTGCGTGAGGCCCGGCCGATCGGGGCGTCGATCGTGCCGGTGCGGGAGCGGAAACGGCCGTCGGCCAGGGCCGTGTAGATGCGGGAGACCTCGCGGTCGCGGATCAGCTGCTGCAGGTCGGCGTGCGTCTGCTCTTCGCGGGCGACGACCATCAGCCCACTGGTCCCGCGGTCCAGTCGGTGGACGATGCCCGGGCGTTCCGGGTCGTCCCCGCCGGCCAGCTCTTCGCCGAGCATCTCGACCAGGGTCTCTCCTTCGTGCGACGGGGCCGGATGGACGACCAGGTCCCAGCCCTTGTCGATCACCGCGAGGAACTCGTCGCGGTAGACGACGCGGAACGCGTGCGGGTCAGACACCATCGGCGGCCGGTTTCTCCGGCTCGTCGTCGGAACTGTCGGTGATCAGGGTGATCGCCAGCAGGACGACCCCGACGGTGATCGCGCAATCGGCCAGGTTGAAGGCGGGCCAGCTGGGAAAGAGGATGAAGTCGGTGACGTGCCCGATCCGCACCCGGTCGATCAGGTTGCCGGCCGCCCCGCCGAGGATCAACCCGCCCGAGATCCAGGTCAGGTTGCTTTCGGGGGCGGATGCGATGAAGGCGCCGAGCGCCACGAGGGCGATCGTGGCCAGCAAGATGACGAGGATCCCTCCGCCCCCGGCCAGACCGAAGGCGACGCCGTCGTTGTGGGTGACCGTGAAGTCGAGCGGCCCGATCACGTGGACCAGCTCGCCGGTCGCGATCCGGTCGGTGACCAGCGCCTTTGCCGCCTGGTCCAGCAAGACCACGGCTACGGCGAGGATTCCCGCCCAGATCAGGTGCCGGTAGCCCCTCATCTCAGCCCCGGACGAGAGAAACGACGATCTGTTGGCCGATCAGCAGCAGGAAGATGCCGACCACCGGGCTGAGGTCGAGGGCGAAGCCTCCGCCGCCGACCGGGGGCAGGAAGCGCCGGAACAGGTTCAGGTAGGGGTCGGTGGTCTGGCGGATGAACTCGGCCACCGCCTGCACGACGCTGTTTTCGGGCAGCCGCGGGATCCACGACATCAACACCCGGACGAAGACCAGGATGATGTAGACCGTGAACAGGGCGTTGACGTAGGCCGATACGTCGCCCCGCGTCAAGGCCAGAATCGGCTCCACTGCTCAGTTCCCACGCATCCGCGCGATCGACGCCTCGTAGGCGGCCCGGAAGGCGTCGGCCCCGCCGGCGGCGGCAAGTGCTTCCAGACCCGCTTCGGTGCTGCCACCAGGCGAGGCGACCGCGGTCTGGATCTCGAAAGGGGTGCGCCGCTTGAGCAGCTCGGCGGTTCCGGCCAGCGATTCGCCGACCAGCTTGATCGCCACCTCCGGCTCCAGGCCGCCATGGGTTCCCTCGCTGCCGAGTGCCTCGGCCACTACCGCGAAGTAGGCCGGTGAACAGCCCATCACCGCGGTCGCGACGTCCATGGCCGAGTCGGGCAACTCGTGCACGCTGGCGATCGAACCAAGCAGCGTCCGCGACTGCTCGAGGATCTCCTCGTCGACGCCCTCCGGCTCGGCCATGCAGATGACGCCGCGGTTCACCTCGACCCCGAGGTTCGGCATCAGCCGGATCACCGCGCTGTCCGGAAACAGTTCGACCAGTTTGTCCAGCGGCGTCGCCCCCAGCAGCGAGAGCACCGCCCGCGGCGCCGGCAGTTCCTCGGCTACCGCTTCCAGCGCGGCCGGTTTGACCGCGAGGATCACGAAGTCGGATTGCCGGACCAGATCCTCGTTGCTCTCGACCGCCCGGCCACCGACCTCTTCGGCCAGGGCGGTGGCCCGACCGGATCCGGAGTCGGTGAAGAGCATCTCCGAGGGTGAGTCCTGTTCCGCGCGGGCCCAGCCACGGGCCATGGCGGCAGCCATGTTTCCTGAACCGATGAATCCGACGACCATGGCCCAAGGATATGGATAAGCCCCGGGTGGCTGCCCACCGAGGCCCGCAGGCACTGGGTCAGGACTGGTTGAAGAAGCCCTTGTCGATCAGCCGGGCCTTCTCCTCGGCCGACACCTCGACGTTGCGCGGAGTCAGCAGGAAGACCTTTTCGGCGATCCGCTGCATGCCGCCGTCGAGCGCGTAGGTGAGGCCCGAGGCGAAGTCGATCAGTCGCTTCGAAAGCTCGTGGTCGGTGGTCTGCAGGTTGAGGATCACCGGCACCTTGCGCTTGAACTGATCCGCCACCTGCTGGGCGTCGTTGAAGTTACGTGGAATGACCAGGTGGACCTGGACGTCGTCGCCGCCGTTGTCGCCGCCGACCGAGCGGAGCGCGCGGCCACCGCCACCACCGCGAGGGCTGGGAGCCGGCATCGGATCGTCGTCGGAAAAGATGTCGTCGATCTCGTCATGACGGCTACGACGCGAGGTCGGCAGCCGCCGGACGTTGGCTTCGCGGCTACGACGGCTGCGACGGCTCTCGTACTCGTCCTCTTCGACGTAGTCGTCTTCGTAGTCGTCGTAATCGTGGTGGTCGTCCTCTTCGGCGAGGCCGAAGTAGACGAGGGTGCGGTGCCAAGAATCACGTAGTGCCATAGGTATGCGTGTTTTCTGTCTGGGGAGGCCGATTCCTGCCGGTGAGGCATGCGGTCGCGGGAATTATCACCGAATTACCCACTTTGCAGCGAAAATCTCGGAAAACGCCAACCGAGACCCATCTCATCGCGAGATTGACTTATTCGTCAAATACGAACCAATAAGTCAATCTGGCTGCTTTTCAGGTCATCTGAGCCAGGCGATCCCGGCCTGCCGGCCGGTCTTTCCCCGGTCACGACGATGCGAGAAGAACCGCCTGTCGCAGTAGGTGCAGATGTCGGCGGAATCGACCTGCTCCACCCCGGCCCGGGCCAGCAGGCGCCGGGCGACTTCCGGCAGGTCGAGGTTGCGCCCATTCATCAATCCCGGTCCCAGGCCCGCGAACGCGGCTTCCACTTCGGGACCGACTTCGAAGCAGCAGGGGCCGATCCCGGGCCCGACCGCTGCGGCTCTGGCGCCCACCTCACCGGCCGCCGCCTCGATGATCCCGGCCACCAGCCCGCGCCAGCCACAGTGCAGCATGCCCAGCCCCCGCTCGCCCAGCAGGGCGACCGGCAGGCAATCGGCGACCAGCACCAGCAGCGGCCGTAGCGACTCGTCGGTGAGCTGACCGTCGGCTTCCGGCGGTGGTTCGGGTCCGGGCGAGGAATACGAACCGGGGATCTCCGGGCCGGCCCAGCCGAGGCCCGCCTCGTGGACCTGCCTGCCCATCGAGACCCGGTCCGTATCGAATCCGGCCGCGGTGGCCAGGCGAAGCCGGTTCTCGAGCACGTGCTCACGCCGGTCGTCGGTCAGGATGCCGAGGTTGAGCGACTCGAACGGGCCCCGGCTCACCCCGCCCTCGCGGGTGCTGAAGACGACGGTGGCCTCACCGGCCAGATCGGCCTCGAGCCACGGAACGCCATCGGCTTCCCGCCAGTTCACTTGGCGCCCTTGCCGGCCCCGGCGGCCTCGAGCGCGATCGCCATCTCCCCTTCCCCACCGCTCACCCCGCGATTCAACTTCGCTTCCATCGCCGCGTCGAGCCCCTCCCCGACCTGCGGGCCTTCGGGCACCCCGGCGGCGAGCAGGTCGGCCCCGGTGATTTCCAGCTCGACCCAGCGCCAGTCCCGTTGCCAGCGGTCGAGCCAGACGGCCCCCAGGGCGCGCCCCAGGACCAGTTCCAGCGGCGACCTTCCCCGGGCGAGGCGGAAGCCCTCCCAGGGCCCGGCCGGTTCCGCAGTCAGCTCAGTGGCCGATTCCAGGTCGCCGAAGATCGCTTCGAGGATCACCGCTTCTCGTGGCGCCTCCCCCCGCCAGGGCTCGACCTCGATCAACTCGATCGCCGCCTCGGCCAGGTCGAGCCGTTCCTCCTCGAAATCGACCAGGCCCCAGAGCCGGGCCAGCCTGAGTGCCTCCAGCGCATTGTCCTCGAGGGCGATCAGTCGCAGTTCGTTCTCGACCCTGTCGCGTGAGATCGAGCCCAGGTTGACCGCCATCATCAGCTCCGCCGTCTTCGGTTCGAGGTCGAAGCCGAAACGGGCCGCGTACCGGGCCGCCCGCAGGGCCCGGGTCGGATCGTCTTCGAACGACTTGTCGTGCAGCACCCTGAGCACCCCGGACTTGAGGTCGGCGATCCCGCCGAGCGGGTCGATCAGCTCCGAATCCGGGCCGATGCCGATCGCCATCGCGTTGATCGTGAAGTCGCGCCGGATCAGGTCGTCTTCGAGGCTGCCGGGCTTGACCTCAGGCAGGGCCCCCGGGCGGCTGTAGATCTCAGTGCGGGCGGTCGCGATGTCGACCGGCTCGCCTTCGACCAGCAGGTTCACGGTGCCGAAGCGGTCGTTGATCCGGGCCTCGGGATCGAGCGTGGCAGCCAGCGGCACGGGGTCACCTTCGACCACCAGATCGATGTCATCGACCTGGAAATCGGCCAGTCCGTCCCTGATCGCCCCGCCGACCAAGTAGACGGGCTGCGAGGCAGCCTCGCGCACCCGCTCGATCGCGGGATGGGTCCAGATCAAGGACGCGAGTCGGTTGTAGTCGGGGTCTAGGCCGGTTGTCATCGGTGTTCTCCCGTACCATGATCCCTTCTTCGGATGGCTGACACACCCGACAACCCACAGGAACCGGTTCCCCAGCGCCCCTGGTACAAGCAGCGCCGCAAGGTCACCGTGCTGGCCGCGATCGTCCTGGTGGCGATCGGCGCGATCGCCCTGGTCGCCTGGAACGAGCTCAAACGGCCGGATGACGTCAGCAACCCGGACGTCCCCTTCCAGAAGCCGACCAAGAAGCCGAAGCCGGTGCCGAAGGACAAGACGGTCAACTGGACGACCTTCCGGCTCAACCCGCAGCGCACCGGCTACCTCCCGGTCAACGGGATCCACCCGCCGTTCCTGCGGACCTGGAAGTACGGGAACAGCCCCTTGCTGGAGTTCCCGCCGATCGTGGTCGACGGCCGCCTCTACTTCGTCGACAACGACGGCACCGCTCGCGCGTTGCGAAGCGACAACGGGCGAGAGGTCTGGAGTCGGAAGATCGCCTCGCTCAACGCCTCCACCCCGACCTACTCGAAGGGCCGGCTCTACATCGTCAATCTGGAGCCCGGCCACATCCTCTCGCTGAACGCGAAGAACGGCCGGAAGATCTGGCAGAAGGACCTGCCCTGCCGCTCCGAGTCCTCGCCGGTCGTGGTCCACAACCGGGTCTACTTCGGCTGTGAGAACGGCGTGCTCTACGCGCTCAAGGCGAAGAACGGTCACGAAGTCTGGGAAACCTCCGTCTCTGGCGCGATCAAGGGCGCCCCCGCCTATGAGGGCGGCACCCTCTTCGTCGGTGATTACGGCGGCGTGGTGACCGCGGTCCGGGCCAAGACCGGCCAGGTCAAGTGGCAGTCCGACGGCCTCGGCTCCAGCTTCGGCCGGGCCGGCTCGTTCTACTCGACCCCGGCGGTCGCCTACGGCCGGGTCTATCTCGGCAGCAACGACGGCCGCGTCTACAGCTTCGACAAGAACACCGGTGAGCTCGCCTGGACCCACTCGACCGGCGGCTGGGTCTACTCGGGCCCGACGGTCGCCCAGGTGCCCGGCACCCCGCCGACCGTCTACATCGGATCCTTCGACGGCAACGTCTACGCCCTGAACGCGAAGTCCGGCGACACCCGCTGGACCTACGCGATGGGCGGCCGGGTGATCGGCTCGCTCAGCGTGATCGGCCGCACCGTCTACGCCGCCACCTTTGACGGCACCACCACCTATGGACTCAGCGCCAAGTCCGGGCGCAAGGTATTCGAGTTCCACACCGGCGCCTACATGCCCGGGATCTCCGACGGCCAGAAGCTCTACCTGGTCGGCTACTCGAGCATCCACGCGCTCAAGCCGGTCACTCGCAAGCAGCTCCGCGCAGCGCGAAGGGCCAAGGCCGCCCGCAAAGCCGCCCGGCTGAAGGCGCGGCGCAAGGCCGCCCGGGCCAAGAAGCAGGCACGGGCCAAGCAGAAGTGACAATGGACCGGGGATTGGAGTCCAGGCTGGCCCGGCGCCGTGAACAGATCAGGCGCCGCACGATCGTCCGCCGCCGGATCATGCTCGGCTGCTTCGCCGGAGCGCTGGTGGCCGCGGCACTCGCCCTGCTTTTCCTCCGCGGGTCAAGCGACGACGGCGACAAAGCTGATCAAGCGGCCACGGCGAATGCCGGGAAGCAGGCCCAGAGCCGGCCGGCCGACGGCCAGAACCCCGACGGAGCCGACAGCCAGCGCGGCGGCGTCCACCCGGATGACAGCTGGAAGCCGCACACCGGCCCGGTTCCGATCTTGATGTACCACGTGATCGGCGACCCGGAGGGCGACGTTCCCTATCCGGACCTGTGGCTGGGCCAGGACGACTTCAAGGCGCAGGTCGACTGGCTAGCCGAGAACGGCTACACCGCGGTCACTCTGGTCCAGGTCCAGAACGCCTGGTACGACGGCGGCACCCTGCCCCCGAAGCCGATCGTCCTCTCCTTCGACGACGGCTACCTCGGCCAGTACCTCTACGCGATGCCGATCCTCGAAAAGCAGGGCTGGGCCGGACAGCTAAACCTCAAGGCGGAAGGCTCGGACCTCTCCTCCAAGGAGGTCAAGAAGATGTACCGGGCCGGCTGGGAGATCGCCTCCCACACGATCACCCACCCCGACCTGACCACACTCGACCCTGCCTCCCTCGAACACGAGTTGGTCGGCTCGAAGCAGCAACTCGAAAAGGACCTCGGCATCGAGATCGTCAATTTCTGCTACCCGGCCGGCCAGTACAACGACGAGGTGATCGCGGCCGTGAAGAAGGCCGGCTACCGCGGCGCCACCACGGTCAACCCTGGCCTGGCCGAGAAGTCGATGCCCTTCGAGCTGAACCGAATCCGCATGGACCGCGGCGACGGCCCCGACACGCTCGCGGAGAAACTCTCAGCAGCCGGCGCCTGACCGATCCCTCCCGACGGGAGCAAGAGATTTGGACAGTTTGCCGTTCGGTGATTTTATGAGGGCATGCCCCAAACGGCAGATTGGCGAGTCGCCGGACGTCCGTCATCGGCAAGAGGGCGGTCGTTCCTTCTGTTCTCGGCGGGAGCCCTGGCCTCGTCGCTGATCGTGTTGACCTTCATCCCCGGCACCGCCGACTTCGCGGACCGGACCTGGGCGACCGTCGTGCTCTGCGTGATTCCGCCGCTGGCCGCCGCGGCCTGCTTCGCCCGGGCCGCCGCCAGCCCCGTCGACCGCCTCGCCTGGAACCTGATCGGGGCCGGCTTCGCGTGCTGGGCGGCGGGCGCGATCGGCCGGTTCCTGTTCTTCGACGGTACGGCCCGGCCAATCCCCGCCTGGATCGATTCTCTCTTCCTGGCCATGTACCCGCTCGTGCTCATCGGCCTGGCGTTGGTCTTGAGAGGACGGTTGCGTTCGTACCGGCACCTCGCGCTCTTCGACGCCACGGGCGGCTTCATCCTGCTCGTCGCGCTGGCCTTCATCTTCTTCCCGGGTGCGATCACCGACCTGACCGGCCATGACGAGTTCGCCGTCGCGGTATTGACCTGCTACCCGCTCGGCGACTTCAGCCTGTTGATCCTGACCATGTGCCTCTTCCGTTTCTCGTACGACGTCCATCGGGGACCATGGCCGGCATTCGGTGCGGGACTCGTCCTCTTTGCCCTGGCGGACCTCGCCTTTGTCTTCCAGACTCCCGGCAACGGAACCCTGCTCAGCATCCTCACGGCCGTCTATCTGGCCGGCTTCCTGCTGATGATCGCCGGCTCCTGGCAACCGGACGGCGAGGTGCTCGAACTACAGCCGGGCGCGGCGCAACTGGCACCTCCCTTCCTCTACCTGGTTCTGGCCGTGATCGCGCTCATCTACGGGCAGGGGCACGATCTCTGGGACTCAGCCGTAATCGCGCTCGCCCTTACCATCGTCATCGTCATCGTCCGGCTGGCGGTCACCGCCTACGAGTACCGAAAGGAAGTCCATTCCCGGGAGCGGTACATGGTCGACGGCCTCACCGGGCTACCCTCCCGCAATCGTCTCGACGGCTGGCTGAAACAGATGTCCGACGCACCTTCCTGGCGTGAGAGCCCGCTTTACGTCATGGCGATCGGCATCGAGCGGATCGGGCCGCTGGAGGCGTCGCTCGGCCCCGCCGTAATGGACGAGGCGATCAATACGGCGGCGACCAGGATCCGGAGATCCACCGAAAGGCACGGCCGGTTGGCGATGATTGACCGGGCCGAGTTCGGCATCGTCTGCAGCCAGGACTCGGCACCGGACCCGGAGCTGCTCGCCGAGTCCATACTCAGGGAATTCGAGCCGCCGATCAAAGTAGGCGGAGTCAAGATGAGGCTGCGTCCTGTGATCGGCGTGGCGCGCTCGCCTGAGGACACGACCGATCCCCAGGAGTTGCTCCGGCTCGCCTTGATCAGCAGCTACGAGGCACGGCTGCACGACGAAACGCTTCGCCTCGGGGTGGAGGCTCCGGATCGGGTCCACGAGGAGCTGCACCGGCTCGAGGAGCTGCGTGAGGCGATCGCCTCAGATCAGATCCGGCTGCACTTCCAACCCAAGGTCAGCACCTCGGAAGGCCGGGTCGTCGCGGTCGAGGCGCTGGCTCGCTGGCAGCATCCCGAGAAGGGCATGCTCGACCCCGGTGAGTTCGTGCCGCTGGCCGAGGAACACGGCTTGACCCCGCTGCTCACCGATCTGGTCGCGGATCTCGCTGTCGCCCAGATGCGCGAGTGGACCGACCAGGGCCTGATGATCGACGTCGCGATCAACCTGGGAATGTCCGACCTGCTCGACCTCTCGGTCTCGGAGCGGATCGCCGCAGTGCCCGCGAAGCACGGGATCGACCCGGGGCGACTCACCTTGGAGGTGAGCGAGAACCTGGTGACCGCCCGCCCGGCGCTGCTCCACGCGAACCTGGACCGGCTGAAGGAAGATGGATTCCGCATCTCGCTTGATGACTTCGGGGCCGGCAGCACCTCCCTCGCCCACCTGCGCAACCTGCCGTTGGACGAAGTCAAGATCGACCGTGACCTGATCTCGGCGATGCACCGGAGCCCCCAAGACGCCGCCGTTGCGGAGGGCGCGATCGCAATCGCCAAGCAGCTTGGCCTGGACGTGGTCGCCGAAGGCGCCGAGGACGAATCGACCGTCTCCCGGCTGATCGAAATCGACTGCGGAGAAATCCAGAGCTTCAGCTTGGCCCGGCCGATGTCCGCCCATCAGCTCCGGGAATGGCTGGCCGAGCGCCAGTCCGCCTGAATCGGCTCAGAGCCTCACCGGGATCTGGTGGGCGGCCAGGTGCTGCTTGGCCTCGCCGACCGTATGTTGGCCGTAGTGGAAGATCGAGGCACAGAGGACCGCGTCGGCTTCGCCTTGCTTGATCGCTTCGACCAGGTGGCTGAGTTCCCCGGCGCCGCCGGAGGCGATCACCGGGACGTCGGTGGCCTGGGCGACGGCGCGGGTCAGTTCCAGCTCGTAACCGATGTTGGTGCCGTCGCGGTCCATGCTGGTCAGCAGCACCTCGCCGGCCCCGAGGCGGGTGGCCTCTGTCGCCCACTCGATCGCGTCGCGTCCGGTCGGCACGCGGCCGCCGTTGAGGTAGACGCCGTAGCTGCCGTCCGCTTCCTTTTTCGCGTCGATCGCGATCACCACGCATTGGGAGCCGAATACCTCGGCCAGCTCGGTCAGGAGCTCGGGCCGCTTCAGGGCGGCGCTGTTGACCGCGACCTTGTCGGCTCCGGCTCCGAGCACGGCCCGGGCGTCCTCGACCGAACGGATGCCGCCGCCGATCGTGAACGGGATGAAGACGTTCTCGGCGGTGCGGCGGGCCAGGTCGACGATCGTGTCGCGGCCCTCGTGGGAGGCGGTGATGTCGAGGAAGACCAGCTCGTCGGCACCTTCGGCGTCGTAACGCTCGGCCAGCTCGACCGGGTCTCCGGCGTCGCGGATGTCGACGAAGTTGGTGCCCTTGACCACGCGGCCGTTGTCCACATCCAAGCAGGGGATGATCCGTTTCAGCTCACTCATCGCAACGCCTCGATCCCTTCCCGAACGGTGAACTTGCCTTCGAAGAGCGCCTTGCCGACGATCACCCCTTCGACGTTGGCGGGAGCTTCACGGGCCAGCTCCTCCAGGTGGGCCAGCTCACCGACCCCGCCCGAGGCGATGACGGAGGCGTCGGTCGCCCCGGCCACGCGGATCAGTTCGGGGATGTTCGGGCCTTCCATGGTGCCGTCGACCTCGATCGGGGTGAAGAGGAACCGGGCCACGCCGCGCCGGGTGAGCTCGGCCGCGGCGTCGGCGACGTCCACCCCGCTCGACTCGGTCCAGCCGGCCAGCGAGACCTGGCCGCCGCGAGCGTCGATTCCGACCACGACCTGTTCCGCCCCGCGCTCGGCGATCAAGGCTTCGAGGAATTCGGGGTCGCGCACCGCGGCGGTGCCGACGACCACGCGGGCCGCGCCGGCGTCGAGGATCCGACCGGCCGACTGGAGGTCACGGATGCCGCCGCCGACCTCGATCGGGCACTCGACCGCGGCGGCGACCCGTTCGATCCGACCGAGGTTTACCGGCTCGCCGGTCTTCGCCCCGTCCAGGTCGACCACGTGGATGTACTCGGCGCCGCCTTCCGCCCACTGGCGCGCGGCGTCGGCCGGGTCGTCGAAGTAGCGCGTCTCCTGGTCGTACTCGCCTTTCAGCAGACGAACCGCCTTGCCGTCGAGGATGTCGATCGCCGGGTAGAGGATCACGAGTCGGCTCCCAGGCAGATCTCCTTGAAATTGGTCAGCATCCGCAGGCCGGCCGCACTCGATTTCTCGGGGTGGAACTGGACCCCCCAGACCCGGTCCTTGCCGGCGACGCAGGCGAAGCGGCTGCCGTAGGAAGCGGTGCCGATCAGCTCGGATCCGGTCGGCTGGACCACGAAGGAGTGGACGAAGTAAAAGGGCTCGCCGGGCCGCAGACCGTCGGTCAGCCGATCCGGCTTCTCCCAGCTCACCTCGGCCCAGCCGATGTGCGGGACCTTGCGCCCGCCGGCCGGCACCTGGACCACATCACCTTCAAGCAGGCCTAGCCCTTCCGCCCCGCCCTGTTCGACCGAGGACTCGAACAGCAGTTGCAACCCCAGGCAGATGCCGAGCACCGGCTTGCCGACTTCGACCGCCTTCCGGAGCATGCGGTCGAGTTCGAGTTCATGGATTCGTTCCATCGCCTTCGGGAACGCGCCCACCCCGGGCAGGACCAGGCCGTCCGCGCGGCCGATCTCCGCCTCGTCGGCGGTCACGGTGGCGCGGGCACCGACCTTCTCCAGGGCCTTCTCGACCGAGCGCAGGTTGCCCATCCCGTAGTCGAGGATGGCGATGCTGGGTGCGGCACCCATCTCTGCGGGGCTCAACCGTTCAGCGTGCCCTTGGTGCTGGGCACGCCCTTCTCATCAGGGTCGATCGAGACCGCGACCCGCAGCGCGCGGGCGAAAGCCTTGAAGGCCGCCTCGATCATGTGGTGCACGTTCGACCCGTAACGGATGTCGACGTGCAGGGTCATCTTCGCCCCGCCGGCCACCGCCCGGAAGAATTCCTCGGTCAGCTCGGTCTCATAGTTGGCGATCGCGGTGACCGGGATCTCCCCACGGAAGACGGAAAGCGCCCGGCCGGAGATGTCCAGCGCGCATTCGGCGCAGGCTTCGTCCATCGGCACGACGGCGCTGCCGTAACGGCGGATGCCGGCCCGGTCGCCGAGCGCCTGGTCGATGGCCTGTCCCAGCACGATCCCGACGTCCTCGACCGTGTGGTGCGAACCGGTTTCCAGGTCCCCGGTCGCCTTGACTTCGAGCCCGATGTTGGCGTGACGGGCGAGCAGGTCCAGCATGTGGTCGAAGAAACCGACCCCGGTCTCGTTGCTGTACCCGGAGCCGTCCAGGTCGAGGCTGAGCTCGATGCCGGTCTCCTTGGTCTTCCGTTCGATTTTCGCCGTTCTGCTCATCGGTTTTCCTGGTCGGGGTGGTTGGTTCTCGCGGTTGCCGACAGCCCGTGGACGGGCAGCCCCTCGGCCCGGGCGAGCGCGTCGAGGGGACCGGCCAGCCTGCCGGCCGATTCGGCGTCCAAGCTTACCCGCGCCGTTCCCCGGCGGAAGGTAGCGGGCGAAAGCGGTCCGAAAATCCTGCCGGTGCCGTCGGTCGGCAGCACGTGGTTGGAGCCGGCCAGGTAGTCGCCGAAGGCGGTGCCGGTCTCGGGGCCGGTGAACACGCAACCGGCGGTGCGGACCGCGCCGGCCAGCGCGGCCGAGTCCTCGCCCATCAGCTCCAGGTGCTCGGGGGCGACTAGGTTGACCAGCTCGATCGCATCGGCGGCCGAGGGCGCCTCGACCAGGGCCAGGCGGCAGTCGTTGACAGTCGGGTTCTCGGCGGCGACCGCCTCGACCTCGGCGGCGAGCTGCTCGGCCAGTCCCGCCTCGGTGGCAATGCCGATCAGCGGGCTTTCCTCGCCGTGTTCGGCCTGGGCGCAGAGGTCTAGCGCGGCCCAGCGCAAGTTGGTTTCCCCGTTCACGACCACCGTCAGATCGGATGGCCCGGCCAGCGAGTCGATCGCGACCTCACCGAAAACCTCGCGCTTAGCCGCCTGGACCCAGGCGTTGCCCGGCCCGGCGATCACGTCGACCGGCCGGATCGTCTCGGTGCCGCGGGCCAGGGCGAAGATCGCCTGGGCACCGCCGACTGCGTAGATCTCGTCGACCTCGCAGAGCGCGGCCGCGGCCAGCGTGGTCGGGTCGATCTTGCCGTCGGGCCCCGGCGGGGCGACCAGCACGACCCGGTCGACCCCGGCCACCCGAGCGGTGACGCAGCCCATGACCACGGTCGAGGGATACGAGGCGCGGCCACCCGGCGCGTAGATCCCCGCCGCACCGACCGGCACCTCGCCGACCGTGACCGTGTGGCCCTGCGGCAAGGTCACGACCTTCTCACCCGGCCCGAGCTGGGCGGCGGCGACCCGGCGCACGTTGGCAATGGCGATTTCCAGGGCGCCCCGGACCTTCGGGTCCAGCGTCTCCAAGGCCACCAGAGCCTCGTTCTGGCCCACTCGCAGGCTCAGTCCCTCGGCTTCGGGAGCGTCGAACTTGGCGGTCAACTCCAGCAGGGCAGCGTCGCCCCGCTCGGCGACCTCGGCCGCGATCCCGCTCACATCGACGCTGCGCGCTTCGTGGGCCAGGTACTGGCGGATCTCCCCGACCAGCCGATCAGGCGCCGCCCACTCGAAGCGGCGGGTTTTCAAGACTCTCCCGAGGCAACGCTCACGACTTGGCGCAGGCGGGCCGCGAGATCATCTACCTCCTCGCGGCGGATCCGGTACGAGACCCGGTTGGCGACCAGGCGGCCGGTGCTGCTGAGGATCTCCTCGCGCACCTCGAGGTTGTTCTCGGCCAGGGTCCGGCCGGTGGCGACCAGGTCGACGATGCCGTCGGCCAGACCGACAAGGGGGGCCAGCTCGATCGAGCCCTTGACCTCGACCAGCTCGACCTGGCGGCCCTGCTCCTCGAAGTACCGCTCGGCGATCCGTTTGTACTTGGTCGCGATCTTCATCATCCCGAGCCGGCGCTGATGCTCGGTCGGGGCGACGTCACCCTTCTGGGTCGCCAGCACCATCCGGCAGGGACCGATGCCGAGGTCGACCAGCTCGTAGACCGGCCGGTCGCCCTGCTCGAGCAGCACGTCCTTGCCGGTGATACCGACGTCGGCCGCGCCGGCCGAGACGTAGGTCGGGACGTCGGACGGCCGCATCGTCACCAAGATGAGCGAGCCGCCGTCGAAGACCAGCGAGCGCGAGTCGCCCCTGACCTCGGCGGTCTCGATCCCGACCTGGTCCAGCAGGTCGAGCACCTCCCCCAGCAGAGCGCCGCGGGGAACGGCCAGCTTCAGCTTGCCGTCAGGGTTTCGCAGATCGTCAAACATTCGCGCCCCCGCCCCCTCGCTCCAGCTGGGCCTTGTGGATCCGCTCGATGTAAAGCGTGAAACCGGCCGCCGGGAGTTCTAGGCCGAACTTGCTCATCAGGCCGTCGTAGCGTCCCCCGCCGCCGATGATCTCGCCGACCGCGGCGTCGTAGACCTCGATCGTCGAGCCGGTGTAGTAGCCGATCTCCCGCAGCATGCCGAGGTCGAGCAGCACCTGGCGGCTGAGCTGCCGTCCCGACACCTCTTCGTAGGTGCCGGTCAGGCGGGCGACCGCGTCGGCGAAGGCCGGGCCGCCGAGCTGGCGAGCCCGGTCGAGTACTTCAGCCCCGCCCCGCAGCTGGCTGAGCTCGACCGCCTCGGCGATCGAATCGGCACCGAGCTCCCCGGAATCGCGCAGGGCGACCTCGACTCCGACCAGGTCGTGGCCGGCCAGCAGTTCCGAGGCCCGGGCGATCGTTTCCGGACCGGCCCCCGCGTCTTCGAGCAGGGCGCTCCAGAGCCGCGAGTGGCCGAGCCCGATCACCGATTCGCCGAGGCCGACCGCGGAAAGCGAGCGGTCGAGCAGCTCGACCACCTCGGCCGTGCCGCCGTGACCGGGAACCCCGATCAGCTCCACCCCGGCCTGGCCGAACTCGCGCAGCTCACCACGCTGCGGGGTCACCGCCCGGTAGGCGTTGGCGAAGTAGCTCAGTCGATGCGGTGGTTCGAGCTCGCGGAAACGGTCGGCGACCAGGCGAGCGATCGGGATCGTCATGTCGGTGCGCAGGGCCAGCAGCTCGCCGCGTTCGTCGAAGAAGCGGTAGGCGGAACCGGCCGAGGCGCCGTCACCCAGCTCCAGCGCATCGGCGTACTCGAGCGTCGGCGTCCGGACCTCGCGGAAACCGGCCTGCTCGAAGGTGCCGAGCAGGGCCGACTGGATTGCGCGCAGTTCGCGCATCTCATCCGGGAGGACGTCCCGGGTTCCTGGGGGGATCGGCCGGATCATCGGAGTATCCGGCCCCTACTCGTCTACACGCTCGATATGGGCACCGAGCGACCGCAGCCGGTCGTCGATGTTCTCGTAGCCGCGGTCGATCTGGCGGATGTTTCCAATCTCGGAGGTGCCCTCGGCGGCCAGGGCGGCGATCAGCATCGCCATGCCGGCCCGGATGTCAGGGCTGTCGACCCGTTCGCCGTGCAGGCGGGTCGGGCCGCTGACGATCGCCCGGTGGGGATCGCAGAGGGTGATCCTCGCCCCCATCGCGACCAGCTTGTCGACGAAGAAGAGGCGGTTCTCGAACATCTTCTCGAAGATCAGGATCTCGCCCTCCGCCTGGGTCGCCAGGGCCAGGGCGATCGAGGTCAGGTCCGCCGGGAAGGCCGGCCAGGGCCCGTCTTCGATCTTGGGGATGGCCCCGCCCGCGTCGGGCTGGACCCGCAGGTTCTGCGAGGGCGGCACGATCACGTCGTTGCCCTCGACCACCGACTGGAAGCCGAGGCGGCGGAACTGGCGGCGGATCATGACCAGGTCGAAGGGCTCGATCTCGCGGATCCGGAGCTCGCCCCCGGTGGCCGCGGCGAGGGCCATGAAGCTGGCGATCTCGATGTGGTCCGGGGTGACCTTGTGGTCCGCCCCGCCGAGCTTCTCCTGGCCCTCGACGATCATCACGTTGGAGCCGATCCCCGAGATCGGGGCGCCCATCTTGACCAGCAGCCGGGCCAGGTCCTGGACATGCGGCTCGGAGGCGGCGTTGAGGATCGTCGTCTCGCCCGGGGTGAGCGCGGCCGCCATCAGCGCGTTCTCGGTGCCCATGACCGAGGGTTCGTCCATGAAGATCTCCGCCGCCCGCAGGCCACCGGGGGGCGCGTTCAGTTCGATCCAGCGGTCCCCGCCGACCCGGGCGCCGAGCTCACGGAAGGCGTCGAGGTGCGCGTCGAGGCGCCGGCGGCCGATGAAGTCGCCACCGGGCGGTGGCATGTTGACGCTGCCGAAGCGGGCCAAGAGCGGCCCCGCCATTAGGAAGGAAGCCCGAATCGCGGCCGAGAGATCCTGGTCGAGGGTGGTGTCCTCGACGTCCTTCGCGCAGAGGCGGACGGTGTTGTCCTCGACCCACTCGACCGTCACGCCGAGGGCCGCCAGCAGCTCGATCTGTGCCTCGGTGTCGCGGATCCGCGGCACGTTCGCAATCGTCACAACCTCCTCGGTGAGGAGGCAGGCGGCAAGGATCGGCAGCGCGGCGTTCTTGTTGCCTGCGGCCGTTATCTCGCCCGAGAGCGGTACCCCGCCCTGTATTACGAACTTCTGCATCTGTTTCTGTACCCCGCGGTTGACGGTTTTCGTGTGACCGGACGGGGACATGGCAGCCCGACCGAAGCCGGACTAGGGTAACACCGGATATGGCACGAGCTTCCGCTGACAGAGGACGGGGCGCCGGCTCCCGGATCGGGCGGCCCCTGAAGATCATCCTGGGCCTGCTCCTGGTCCTGCTCGTCCTGGTCATCCTCAACGCCTTCGCGCTGAACAACGAGACCAAGTCGGCCGATCTGAACGTCCCCGGGGCAGAGCTGGTCCAGACCACATCCGGCCCGCTCCAGGTGCTGGACACCGGAACATCCCCTTCCCCGGCGGGCGGCTCGCTGCCGATCGTCCTGATCCACGGCTCGGCCGGAGCGATCAACTGGTGGGACGACCTGATCCCGCTGCTCAAGCCGGACCACCGGGTGATCGCGATCGACCTGCTCGGCTACGGCGGCTCCGAGAAGCCGGATTCCGACTACTCGATCGAGACCCAGGCCGGCCTGGTGGCCCAGGTGCTGGCCAAGCTCGACGTCGACCAGGCGGTGCTGGTCGGCCACTCGCTCGGGGGCAGCGTGGTCACCTCGGTCGCGGAACAGGCTCCCGATCTCGTCGGTGGATTGGTCCTGATCGACAGCGGCCCCGACAATTCCGGCGGCCTTTCGGGCGCCGCGAGCGCGGCCCGCGCCCCCTTGCTGGGGCAGGCGCTCTGGCGTATCGCCCCGGATTCGGTCATTCGCAAGAACGTCTCGCAGGGCTTCGCGCCGGGCTATGACGTGCCCGACAAGTACGTCGAGGACGTGCGCGAGATGACCTACCCGGCCTACTCGAAGTCGGCCAAGGAGGGCGAGGCGTTCAAGGACGAGAAGTCGCTGCCAGACCGCCTGACCGCGGTCGGCAAGCCGCTCCTGGTGATCTTCGGCGAGGAAGACCAGATCTATGACGCCCGCGAGGCCCTCAGCGCCTACGCGGCCGTCCCGGGCGCAAGGACCCACCTGATCCTGGGTTCGGGCCATTCGCCCCAGATCGAGGCGCCGGACCAGACCGCCAAATCGATTTCGGGCTTTGCGCGCAGCATCGCCGCCGCCCAGGCCGAAGACGACGCCGCTGCCCGGGCGGCGGCCAGAGCGAAGCTGAAGGCCGCCAAGGCAAAGTCCCGTGCGGCAAAGGAAACGGCGAGATCCAAGACCCGAAAAGCCCGGCAGAAGGCGAACGGGAAGAACTCCAACGGCAACGCGAAGCAGCCGTCCGGAAATAACGGCAATGGCGGCAACGGCAACCAGTCCGGAAATGGCGCCGCGGCCAAGTCCAAGACCGAATCGAAAAAGAACTGGAAGCCCACGCCGTCCGGCGCCGGGTCCGGCAACTAGCCACTAAACGTTCCAACGCCCGACCCGCGCCAGCCCACTGTCAGTGCCCGATCGACGCGGTCGCCCACCCGGGGTCGGCCCGCCTCCCTTCGGCCAGGCAAAGCTCCCGGTGTTCCCTGATTTTCCTCATTGATTCCTCCGGTTCCCGCCGGAGCATCGACCGGGTCAGGCGCAGGATCCGAAATCCCTTCAGCTGAAGCTCCGAATCGAGTTCCTTGTCCCGCTCGACGCCGAACGGAGCATTGTGGTCCTGCGCGCCATCTGTCTCGATGATCAACCCACAATCCGGGTAGAAGAAGTCAGCCAGGTGACCGCCGACCATCCGATTGATCAGCGGCTCCGGCAGGCCTGCCGCCCGAAACAGATCCTTGACCTCTTTCTCCATTTCGTTCTTGGTCCAGACGGTCTGCGGATCCCAGTCGTCGATGATTTCCCGCAGCCGCCCGACCCCTTTCTTCCCTCGCGCCCGATCCATCGCCCCGCGTATCTCGGCGAAGTTCAGGAGCTTCTCCCGCACAGCCTCATGCAGCAGCTTCTTCAGTTGCCCCTTCCCGATCGACCCGCAGATGTCGACAAAAGTCCGGGCCACGGTAGTCACGGGGATCCCCCGGCAGGTGGTGACTTCCGATGGATGAATGCTTCGGGTACTTCGAACCCTGAGGACGGGTATGGGCCGTCCGGCCTCGGTTACGGCTGACCTTTCGGAATCCGTCTTGCTCCGATCCGGGGCGCTCTTCTTTCCGTAGCTACCGGGGCGAATCACTTCGGTCGGCCCCACCCAAGTAGTGATCCCCCAAAGCCGCAGGGCACTCATGTGAGAGAGGACGCTCTCCTCGCCGGCCGAAAGAACTCCAGCCCACCAGATCCCCTCCTGGCCGACCCGACGGGTAAGTGAATAGGCGCCTCGGTAAACCCTGAACAGGCCCTGCCTCGCTACTCGATCTCCAATCGAGCCTTTCGAAACCCCCTCACCGATCGCCTGGGCGAACGAGAACACGCCGCTCTGCGTGGCCGCTATCCGACCGATCCTCTTGTCCGTCTGGCCTTTGTATCCCACTCATCCCGAGAAAAGCGGGAAAGGTGTGACGGAACAAGACATGGGAGCAACAATTGTGCACGTCAAAGCCCCGCGGGGCCCGGATGGGATCACCACGAAGCGGGTGCTCGTAGTAATCACTCCTATGGCGAGAAAAGTCGAAGCACCCGCCCCGGGCGTGCCCGGAGTGCCCGGAGTGCCAGGTGGCTCAGGGGGCGAAGTGGCCTCCGGCTTTGGCCCACTCTAGGAGGTCTTGTTTTCCTTCGAAGGTGTCGGGGATCCGGTGCTCTCCCCGGTGGTGGACCAGGTAGAGGGCGTTCTCCCCCACCTCGTTGCCGGTGGCCGTGCTGACCGGTGAGGCGTCGGCGGGCACTTTCACGTCCTTCCATATGTGCCACTGGTCCTTCTGCATCAGGAAGGGGACGACGTGCTCGAGCCGGCAGAACGCGGTGCCAAGGCTCTTGTCCGGCCAGAGCAGGCGATAGCCCATCTCCTCGGTCAGTTCCACCCCGCACCAGTCACATCGATCACCTTGCCTTCCAGCCATCGGGTCATTCTTCCACCTGCCGGGGTTCGCCCCTCGGATCTTCGTCCCCCGCAGACCGCATGCGCTTCAGAGCCCAGCCGCCGAACAGGCCGCAGAGCCCGGTGACGACCAGGAGCGCCAGGAACGGCCCGGTCGGAAAGCCTTTCTTACCCGTCCAGTAGAGCGAACCTTCGATCCGCGCGGGTTCGCCCCCGACCAGGAGGGGAATCCGGTAGTCACGGATCTGGGTGCGCTTGGCGGTGTCGTCGACCGCGGCCGGTACGCCCCGCCGCCGGTACTGGGCCCGCCGGTCGTACCAGGCGAGCCGGCCATCCTCCCCGACCAGCGACCAGCGGGGCGGCGCCGTGGCGTCTTCCTGGCCGGTCGGAAGGGTGAGTCCGAAGCGGTCGTTGCTGAGCGGACGGCTGGGCGAGCGGAGGTTCAGGTAGACCGGGCCGTCCGACTCCACTCGCGCGTAGGGTTCGCCTTCGTAGCCCTTGATGATGACCCGGCGGCCGCTCCGGTTGGTCAGCTCGACCTGCGCGTCGTGGTCGAGCATCCGCACCTCGATGCCCGCCCCGAGCCCGGCTGGGACGATGCCGCCGATCACCGACTCGTATGGGTGCCGCTCACCGTGCCCCGCGGCCGTCCCGGCGAAGAGCAGACCCAGTTGGACGAGCGCGAGTACGGTCGCGAGGCCGTATCGACCGCGCCGGGGCAGGACTCAGTCTCCGCCGCCGGCGGCGGCCGAGACGTACTCGGCCACCTGCTCCGCGTCGCCGCCGTTCAGCAGCCCCGGAGGCATCATGCCCGACCCGGTGCCGCCCTGGGCGATCGCCTGTTTGACCAGGGCCTTGTCCGGAGCCAGGTCATCCAGGTTCGGGCCGGTGGTGCCGGCGGTCTCGGCTTCGGCCAAGGTGTGGCAGCCGCCGCAGGTGGACACGAAGAGCTCGCGCCCCTGTTCCGACAGCGCGGGCGGAGGTGCTTCGCTGACTTCCTTGCCGGCCGGCGCGGCGGGCAGGGGTTCATCCGAGTAGTTGGTGCCGATCGTAAAGGCGACGACCAGTGCGGCCACGGCAAGAACGCCCAGGCCGATCCCGGTAAGCCAAGCCCGGCCCCGGTCGATGCCGCCCCCCGAAGCGCCTTCAGATGGCGTGGTCTCTGCTTTTTCCTGATCAGCCATGGATCAACCTCCGGTTACGCCGGGGGCGTAGAGCAGCGCCATCCCGACCGATGTGAACAAGACCGCCCAGCCGGCGACCCGGCCCAGCATCGCCGCTCCGAGCCCGGTGACCACCCCGAGCGCCAGCATCAGCAGGTGGTAGAGGATGTGGACGAAGTCGCTGTCGACCAGGTCTCCGTAGAGCACCGGGACCATGGCGAGCAGCATCGCTACCGGTGCGATCAAGGCCACGGCCAAGCCGGCGTTGACTCCTCCGGGGAAGCGTCGTCGCACCGCCGGGGCCGAAGCGAAGGCGGCACCGAGCATCGCCCCCGCGAAGAACTGGACCGCATGGGCCAGATGGTGGTACTTGACGCTGACCTCCGAGGCATCGCCGACCGGCGGGTAGAAGACGAAGAGTGCCGCCACCCCGATCGCAACGGCGGTGACCAGACCCCAATAGGAGGTGACCATCGGCCGGAACCCGCTGCTGCCGCCCGCGATCCTGGGCGTCACCGGCCCCTCGACCGGCCGGTCCCGGGGCGGCGCCGGGCTGTCAACGGCCTCGCGACGCCGGGCCCATCCCTCCCGGCCCATGCGCACGAACTCGATCAGCAGGACCAGCAGCCCCAGCAGGAAGAGCGCGGCGAAGATGCTGCCGAACAGGCTCCAGACCTCAGTGCCATCGGGGTGGACCGCCCAGCGGCGGGGCACCCCGAGGGCTCCCGAGAAATACCAGACATAGATCAAGCCGTAGCCCCCCAGGACCATCGCGACCGGCGAGAAGATGGTCACCTTGCGGCTGGCCGTCCGCCCGCTCGCCCGTTCGAGCAGGTATGAGACCAGGGCCAGGGTCCAGAGCCCCACCCCCATCAGCATGTAGTTGTGGAAGTGGGCCGGGACCCAGAGCGTGTTGTGGAAGTGGAAGTTGACCGGGATCGAGGAATCGATCACGGCCCCGGTCCCGCCGATCGCCCAGCCGGCGAACCCGAGGAAGAGCAGGATCGAGGTCAGGGTCCAGCGGTAGCGAGAGCCCCAGACCAGCATCATCGCCGTGTAGATCGTCACCACCGCCACCGGGAGCGAGGCGGCCGAAGATGCGACCAGCCCGACCACCTGGATCGCGCCGGGCTGCACGAAGTCCATGTAGAGATGGTGGCCGTAGGCGGTGAGCACGAAGGCGATCGTGCCCAGCCAGCCGATCACCAGCGGCTTCGACGTCTTCCACTGCCGGCCGGCATAGAGCGGGACCAGCACATAGATCATCCCGGCCGCGAGATAGATCACCAGGTTGGCCAGCGTGTGGCCGAAGAAGTAGGTCAGGTTCTTGGCCCAGAGCGGGTTGAGGACCGCGTCGCCGTCGATCACCCGGTTGACCAGGGCGATCACGATGGTCATGCCGACCGCGCTGGCGATGATGCCCTGCAGGCTCACTGCGGTCGCCGCGATCGCCTGCGGCGGGGGCGCCTGCCCTCGCCCGCGCAGCCAGGAGATCCCGAGCGAGCCGGCCAATCCGCCGTAGGCCTCGGTCACCGCTTTCAACACGTCGATGCAGTAGATGACGAAACCGACTCCGAGCAGCCCCATCCCGGCCAGGAAGACGACGGTCGACCAGGTCGGCCACGCCCCGACCGCGCTGAATGGCAGCGGGTAGAGGAAGGTCCACCCGGCGGCGAAGCCACCGATCACGACGGCGACCACGACCAGGACGACGCCCCCGACCGCGGCGGCGTAACAGGCCATCGCCCGACCGTAGTCGAGGCCCGGCACGACGTCGCGGACGACGTACCAGAGGCCGCCGAGCATGGCCAGCAGGACGCCGGCGATCATGCCGGACGCATGCAGGGTCATCAGGCGGTAGAACCACTCGTCCGAGATGCCGGGCGCGTCGGCCTGATGCAGTCGCATGGCCAGCCCGACCAGGGCCATCAACCCGAAGAGGGCCAGTCCGGTGAGGCCGAACAGCAGCCCGATCCGCCGTTGCTCGCGGCCGGCCTTCAGGTCGAAGGAGACCGCGTCGGGGTGGATCGTCTGCCCGCTTGTGGCGGTTTGGCTCACGGTGTCACCTCGAATTCGCGGAGCATCATGTGGTGCCCCAGGCCGCAGTACTCGAGGCAGCCGAAGACGTAGGTGCCGGGCTTGTCGAGACGCAGGCTCATCACGTTCTCGTAGTCCGGCATCGCCTGGACGTTGCCGACCAGCACGCCATCCGGGTCATAGAGGCCGAGCCCGTGGTTGACGTCGCTCGAGGTCACCTCGAAGTCGACCTGCGTCCCGGCCTGAACCTTTTCGGGCGAGACCGACCAGTTGAACTGGTATGCGGTCACCTTCACCCGCTCGGTCGGCCCGGCGCTCTCCCCGTAGGGCATGAACGAGAGCGAGAGGATCAACCCGGTCCCGAGCAGGACCACCAGGAAGACCAGCCAGCCCCGTCGGAGCCGGTAGCCCGTGTCGACGACCGCGCCATACTCGACGTTGCGCCGTGAGTTCCTGGCCACGGCAGCGAAGATGACCACCAGACAGGCCGAAACTACGAGGAAACCGGCCAAGACCGCTATTTGAAAACTCCCAAAACTGAGGTTCATCCTCAGCCTCCGACGTGCTGATCCTCAGGGGTGGACGGACCGGCCGAACGTAGCACGGAAATCCACCCCAAAACCGCCATTTTGAGCCGATCCCGTATAAAGCCGAAGCAGCTGTGCGGGTTTCCCGCAGCCCGGTCCGGGCCGACGGGCGGAGCTGGTCGGGCTGGTCAGCTACGCACTGCTTCGCCGTGGTCGCCGAGCCGCTGCAGCACCAGGCTGGCCAAGGCGATCAGCACCCCGCTGACGAAGATCAGGGTGCCCATCACGAACACCTGTGGCGGGATCCCGACCTTGACCGCGCCGGCCACCCACAAGGGGAAGGTCAGGGTCTGGCCGGCCACGAAGCTGGTGATGATGTAGTCGTCGATCGAGAGGGCGAAGGACAAGAGAAAAGCCGAGAATATGCCGGGCAGGATCAGCGGCATGGTCACCTTCCAGAAGGCGATCCAGGGCGGCGCGCCGAGATCGGCCGCGGCCTCCTCCAGTGACTCGTCGAAGCCGCTGACACGGGCCTGCACCACGATGATCACGATCGCGATGTTGAAGGCGACGTGGGCGATCAGGATGGTCAGCAGCCCACGGGACATGCCCAGTGCGATGAAGAAGCCGAGCAGCGAAGCACCGACCACCACGGTCGGTGCGGTCAGGTTGGTGACCACCACGAGGTCGATCCCGCTGCGGCCGCGGAACTTGCGCCGGGCCAGGGCAAGCGCGGCCGGGGTACCGAGCGCGGTGGCGATGATCGAGCTGATGACCGCCACCTCGAGCGAGTGCCAGAGCGCCTGGGTCAGGTCCTGGACCTCGAAGAGCTTCGAGTACCACTCGGTGGTGAAACCGTGCCAGGAAAAGGTGAGCCGCTGGTTCGGCGCCTTGTTGAAGGTGTAGAGGATCATCACCGCGATCGGCACCAACGTGTAGGCCATGACCACGAAGACGTAGGTCGGCAGGACGAAGCGCGACCAGGGGAACCGCCTCACCGGGCGGGCGCTGTCGGAGGACACTCCCTTGCCGGCCATCAGGCCCGCCTCCCGCTCCGGTCGACGCGGTTCACGCGTACTCCTGGATGGTGCGGGTGCCGAAGACCCGGGCGTAGACGAAGACGCAGAGCAGCAGGGCGAGCATCAGCATCAGCGAAAGCGCCGAGGCGACCGGGTAGTCGCCGTTCTGGACGTACTGGGTCTGGATGATGTTGCCGATCATCGTGGTGCTCGGGCCGCCGAGGATCTGGGCGCTCAGGTAATCGCCGATGTTGGAGATCCCGACCAGCAGGATGCCGGCGTAGATGCCCGGCGCCGAGAGCGGCAGGATGATCCGGCGGAACTGCTGGTAGCCGGAGGCATAGAGGTCGCCCGCCGCTTCGACCAGGTCGCGGTCGATCTTCTCCAGGGCGACGTAGATCGGCAGGGCCATCCAGGGCAGCGCGTCATAGGTGAGGCCGGTGATCACCGCGGTCGGGGTCGAGAGGATGTGGGCGTTCTCACCGAGGATGCCGAGATCCTTGAGCGTGCCGAGCACGATCCCCTCGTCGGAGAGGATGAACTGCCAGGTCAGGATGCGGATGATGAAGCTGACCAGGAAGGGCAGCAGCAACAGGAAGAGGAAGAGCGACTTTCGCTTGCCGCCGTGGAAGGCGATCCAGTAGGCGACCGGGTACATCGCGATCAGGGCCAGCGCGGTCGAGATGCCGCCGTAGAGGAAGGAGCGGCCGAGCTGGGCGGAGTACTGGTCGAGGGCGTCGGGGAAGACCGAGAAGTTCCAGGTCAGCGTGTAGCCCTCGATCGCGTTGCCGGTCATCAGCGAGATCGAGACGATCGCCAGCAGCGGCACGATGAAGAAGAGGCCGAGCCAGAGCATGGCCGGAGCCGACTGCAGATAAGGCGCGACACGGGATTTCAAGGCTGCCTCCTCTTTTCGGCCGGGATGCTCATGACTGGATGATCGGGTCGAACAGCCCCACCCACTGCTCGTGGGTCTTGATCGTTTCCGTGACCGGGTACTCCTTGAGCCGGGAGAGATCTTCCTCCGAAGGGAAGACCAGCGGACTGTTGGCCACGGTCGGGTCGTCCAGCTCGTCGGCGATGATCGGCTTGGCCGCCGGCACCGGGCAGATGTAGTTGACCCAGTCGGCGATCAGGGCGGCGGTCTCGGGTTTGTAAGCGAAGTTGATCCACTCGATCGCGTCAACCGGGTTTTCGGCGTGGTACGGGATCACCATGTTGTCCCGCCAGATCACCGCCCCCTGTTTCGGGATCACGAACTTGAGGTGGGGATAGCCCGAGTTCTGGGCCTGGAAGACGTCCCCGGAATAGGCCTGGGTGACCGCTAGGTCGCCGTCCTCCAGCGCCTTGATGTAGCTGTTGTCGTAGTACTGGCGGACCAGGCCGTCGTCGCGCTGCTTGGTCAGCAGGTCGGCGGCCTTCTGCCAGTCGGCGTAGGTCGAGGTCTGGGGGTTGATCCCGAGCGCCAGCAGCCCGGCGGTGCCGAGTTCGTCCGGGTCGCTCAGCATCCCGATCTTGCCCTTGTACTTGGGGTCGAAGAGGATCTCGATCGAGTCGACCGGGCCGTCCACCTGTTTCTCGTCGTAGGCGATCGCGGTGACCCCGGCCTGCCAGACGGCACAGTAGGTCAGGTGCTTGTCGTAGGCGAGATTGGTGGCGACCGTGCCGGCGTACTTCTGGAAGTTCGGCATCCGCGAGTGGTCGAGCGGGGTCAGCCACTTGTTCTGCATCAGCTGGGTGAGCTGCCAGCCGTTCGACATCACGATCAGGTCGTAGCCGATCGACTGCCCGTTCTGCAGGACCGGGCTGATCTGGGAGAAGAAGGAGGCGTTGTCCTGGATCACCGGGCTGTAGGTGACGTCGATCCCGGTCTCTTTCGAGAACTTCTCGATCGAGGGATGCTTGCCGCCCTCGGTGTCGATGTAGAGCGGCCAGCTGGCGAAGTTGAACTGGCCGTTCTTCTGCTGGTCGCGCCACCAGGCATTCCAGTCGGTGCCGGCGGTCCAGCCGGTGTCGCGGGTGCCGGGCAGGCCACAGGCGGCGAGCAACTGGGCGAGGCCGAGGCTCGCCGCGGCTCCGGCCGCACCCTTCATGACCTGCCGCCGGGAAAGCCGAGGCTGGGTCATGCCCCTGATCCAGGCCGGATCACGCTGGATGCCCCTCGACTCCTTTCCCATGGTCCCAAGATATCGACCCGGCTGGCTGCTCTGCCAACCAAGGAATCCGGAAGGCCTGATTTTCAGGATGGCCCGCTTGACCTGGCCGCCCTCAATATGCGAACATATGTTCGTATATGGTCGTTTGCGTCCTGCTCCCACTCCTCGCCCTCCGGGCAGCCCTCGAGAAGGACCAAGATCGTCTCCTGGAGCCGATTGCGCTGGCCCCACAACACGACGGCCCCCAGCTGACCGGCGAGGTCTCCCCCGCCGCCCAGCGGCTCGGGGTCAGGCCGGGAATGGGGCTGGGAGAAGCGGTTGACATCTGCCCCGAACTGGCCTTGATCACCCCCGACCCGAGCCGGGCCGGCCAGATCTGGGAGGCGGTCCTGGCCCGGATCGAAGCGACCGGCGCCGCAGTCGAATCGGAACGCGACGGAGAGGCATTCTTCGATGCGGCCGGGGTCCAGCGCCTGCATGGCGGGCTCGAAGGCGTGCTGGGCACCATTGGCGCGCGGCTCGGCCCTAACTTCCTGGTCGCGGCCGCCCCCACCCGGCTGGCCGCCCTGGCCATGGCCGGCGAGATGCCAGTCGACGAGCTGCCCGGCAAGCGGTGCGTGCTGCCGCCGGAAGAAACCGCCGCCTTCCTCGCCACCCTGCCACTGACGATCCTGCTCGACCGCCTGCCCGGTCCGGCCCAGGAGGCCCGCCGGATGCTGGAGGCGATGCGCCGCCTGGGCCTCAGAACCCTCGGCGACCTCGCCGCCCTGCCACTCGACGCGGTCGCCGACCGTTTCGGCCCGACTGGCCTCGCCGCCCGTGACCTCGCCCTGGGCCTGGAGGGGCCGATCCGTCCTCGTCCGCCCTACGAGCAGATGGTCGAGTGGCTGGACCTGCCCGACGCGGCGACCGGCCTCCACCTCGAGGGCGGGCTGACCATCCTCTGCGACCGGCTGGCCGGACGGCTGCGGTCGACCGGCGCCAGCGCGAGGACCCTTTTGGTCGAGGCCCGGCTGTTGGGCGGTGGCAGCTGGTCCTACCAGGCCTCGCCCCGCTGGCCCACCACCTCCTCGACGATCCTGCGCCTGCTCCTCTTCCCCGCCCTCGAGCAGCTTCCCCGGCCGGCCGGCCGGCTCGGCCTGCGGGCGCTGGAAACGGCCCCGCAGGCAGCCGATCAACTCGAGGTGGTCAACCGGCCGGGCGAGACCCGTCGCCGGCGACTCGGCGAGGCCGCCCGCCAGGTCCGGGCCGCGGTCGGCGAAAGCGCCCTGATGCGGATCCTCGAAACCGAGCCCGAGTCACGCCTGCCCGAACGGCGCATGCTCCTGACCCCCTACTCGACCGAACCGCAATGAGCGCCTCGGCGAGAAGGGCGACCATGGCCACTTCGGGATCGCGGCCGACCCGGCTTTATGAGCCCCGGTCGGTCGATGTCGCCTGCGACGCCAACCACGCGCCGATCCAGGTGAACGACGTGGACGTGGTCCAGATCCGGGAGGAATGGGTGGTCGAGGACGGTTGGTGGACGGCCCGTCCGATCAAGCGCTGGTACTTCGAGGTGGTGTTGATCGACGGCCGCGATCTGACCCTGTATCGCGATTTCTCTGCCGGGCAGGGCATCGCCGGCACGTGGTTCGCCCAGCGGGCCTGAGGGGCGATGGCCCCCTACGTCGAGCTGCATTGCCACTCGTCCTTCTCTTTCCTGGACGGGGCATCCTCGCCGATGGAACTGGCCGAACGAGCGGCCGAACTCGGCTATCCCGCCCTCGCCCTGACCGACCACGACGGGGTCTGGGGATCGATGGAGTTCGCGGTCGCCTGCAAGGTGGCCGGGATCGGGGCGATCACGGGATCCGAGCTGACCGTCGAAGATCGAGGCCGCCCCTTCCATCTGACCTTGCTGGTCGAAAGCCAGACCGGGTACGCCAACCTGTGCCGCCTGTTGACGGCCGCCCACGCCCACACTCGGGATGCCCCGGACCGGCGGATGGTCCAGCCGAGGGTGCCGCTGGCCGCGCTGGCCGACCGGGCCGAGGGATTGGTCTGCCTGACCGGCTGCGCCAGGCAAGGCCTGGTCCCGGCAGCCTGGAACGATGGCGACCTCGCCCACGGCGAAGCCACGGCCCGCCGCCTGCGCCGCTGGTTCGGCCCGGAGAACCTGCGGGTCGAGATACAGCGACCCTACTGGCGCCACGACCATGCCCGCAACCGCTGGCTGGCTGGCCTCGCCCGCAGCCTGGACTTGAGGCTGGTCGCGACCGGCAACGTCCACAGCCATCTTCCTGACCGGACCCATCTGCAAGACGCCCTGGTCGCGGTGCGGCTGGGGTCGAACCTGTCCGATTCCGAGCCGTATCGGCGCGGCAACTCGACCTCCATCCTGGCCGCGCCCGAACAGATGGCGGCCCGCTTCCCCGACTACCCGGAGGCGGTGACGGAAAGTGCCCTGCTCGCCGAGCGCCTGGACTTCGACATCGAGCGCGAGCTCGGCTACCGCTACCCGCAGCAGGGGGATCCCGGAACCGACCGGGAACTGGCCGAGCTCTGCCGGGCGAAGCTCGCCGAGCGTTATCGAGGTGGTTCCGAAGACGACGCGCGGATACGCCTGGAAAACGAGTTGGGAACCATCCGCCGGCGAGGGCTGTCCGGCTTCTTCCTGCTCCATCACGACCTGCTGGAACTGGCCCGCGAAGTAGCGGCGGAGGTACGGGGGCCGGCTTCGGCCCGGAACGTGCTGCCGCCCGGCCGGGGCCGGGGCTCCAGCGTCAGCTCGATCGTCTGCTACCTGACCGGCCTCTCCCACATCGACCCGGTCCACGCCGACCTCTTCGCCGGCCGCTTCCTCAATGACGAGATGGAGACCGTGCCCGACATCGACCTGGACTTTCCCCGCGATATCCGCGAGAAGCTGATCCCCCGCATCCACGCACGCTACGGCCGTGACCGCTCCGCCCTGGTCGCCGCCTTCCCCACCTACCGCTCCCGCGGCGCGATCCGCGATTTCGGCAAGGTGCTGGGAATCCCACAGGTCGAGATCGAGCGGGTCGCCCGGGCGGTCGACGTCTACGGATCGGATGATTTCGAGCGCGACCTGACCCAGTCGATCGGCCGCGAACGGGCAAGCTCGCTGGCCTGGAAGAAGCTGGCCGGGCTCTGCCAAGAGGCCCGCACCCTGCCCCGTCATGCCTCCCAGCACTCGGGCGGCATGGTGATCTCGACCGAGCCGCTGTCCGAGATCTGCCCGATCGTGCCGACCGCGATGGAGGAGCGCCAGATCGTCCAGTGGGACAAGGACTCCTGCAACGACGCCGGCTTCATGAAGATCGACCTGCTCGGCCTGGGCATGCTTTCCAGCGTCGAACGCTGCGTCGACGAGATCCATCGGACCCGCGGCAAGACCGTCGACCTCAGCCGGATCCCGCTGGACGACGAGGAGGTCTTCACAATGATCCAGCGGGCCGAGACCACCGGGGTCTTCCAGATCGAGAGCCGGGCCCAGATGCAGATCCTGCCCCGGATGAGGCCGGCTGACATCGACGACCTGACCGTCCAGGTGGCGCTGATCCGCCCCGGCCCGATCCAGGGCGGCGCCGTCCACCCTTATGTAGAGAGACGACGGCGGATCCGAGAGGATCCGGATTACGAGGTTCCCTTCACCCACGACCTTCTGCGGCCGATCCTCGGCGACACCCTCGGCGTGATCATCTTCCAGGAACAGGTGATCGAGGTGGCGATGGGAGTGGCCGGTTTCAGTTCTTCCGAGGCCGAAAGCCTGCGCCGGGCAATGAGCCGCAAACGCTCACGGCAGGCGATGGAGAGCCAACAGCAACGCTTCGTCGAAGGGGCGACGGCCAAAGGGGTCCCGAAAGACGTCGCCGCCGGCATATTCGACCAGATCGTCGGTTTCTCCGGCTTCGGATTCCCCAAGGCCCATTCGGCTGCTTTCGGCCTGCTGGCTTACCAATCGGCCTGGCTCAAGCTGCACTACGCGCCGGAGTACCTGGCTTCACTGCTGAACGAACAGCCGATGGGCTTCTATCCCCCAGACTCACTGGTCCAGGAGGCGAAACGGACCGGGGTCGAAGTGCTGCCGCCGGATGTCAACCACAGCCGGGTCGAGTGCGTGAGCGAATGGAGGGACGGAGGGCCGGATGGGCTCGACCGTCCCGGCGACGAGCAGCCGGCCGTACGGATCGGCCTGGGTTACGTGAAGGGCGTAAGCGAAGCCGAGATGGAGGGCCTCGTTGCCGAGCGTGATCGCGGTGGCCCCTTTCGCGACCTGGGCGACCTCGCCTCCCGCATGCCCCTCCAGCGCACCGACCTCGAGCAGCTGGCCTGGGCCGGGGCGCTTCGTTCCCTACCCCGGGGTGGCCGCGTCGCCGGGCTCTGGAGCGTCGGCCTGAGCGCCGCCCGCCGTCCGGTGGCCGGCGGGCGCCAATTGGCCTTGCCCTTCGAAACCGAAGAGACGCCGGAGCTCGCCGAGCCGCGAGACTGGACCCGGGTCCGGGCCGAGTACGGATCGATCGGCATGACCCTGGAAGGCCACCCGATGGAACTGGCCCGCCGCCAGATCCCGGACAGCGTCTTGCCAACCACCGAGGCCGCCGGCCGGCCGGATCGCAGCTGGGTCGAAGTCGCCGGCCTCCAGGTCGCCCGCCAGCGACCCGAAACGGCGAATGGAGTGATCTTCATCCTGATCGAGGACGAGCACGGCACCCTCAATCTGGTCCTCGCCCCGCCGGTCGCCAAGCGCCATCGCCTGGTCGTGCGAACCGCGACGCTGATCCTGGCCCAGGGCCGAATCGAGACCCGCCAGGGCGTCGTCAACCTGCTGGTTCGCGGGCTCGAGGAGATCCATCCGCCCGACCCCCAGATCAAGGCCATAGCACCTGTGGGCTTCAACTTCGGGCGGCGCGGCCGCTGAGCCGGAAAAGTTCCCGCAAAATACGAACACCGAACAAACGCATGTTCGTGCACAAGTCGGCGCCGACCGAAAAACGCAAGTTTGCACTTGGCTCTATGAAAGGGTTTCCGGACCAAACTGCACGGAACCTTGCAAACACATGTTCGTGTCCGGACGGAGGCCTAGATTACGAACCTATGTTCGTGCAGAAAGAGAAGAAAAGCAGCCGGGTCGCAGCCCGGGCGGCTGATGCGATCGACCTGATGATCGAGTTCGTGACCCTTGGTGAGTACGGCCTCGAGTACCCCGAACCGGTCCGTTCCACCAGCCGCAAGACGACCACCCCCGACATCCGGATGAACCGGTCGGCAGACCATCGTCATGGCGCCGGACCGCAGCGGCATCGTCACGGCGTGCGGCCCTGCCGTCCCGGTCGCACCCGGGTCGACCTGCCCGGTTGGGGCGAGCGCCCGGGCCATGAGGTTCCGGGTGTCCAGCCCGGCAGAAGGCACAAGGCCCAGGGCATGAGCCCCACCTCCGGCAAGCCACGAAACCGACCCACCTCCGCCCTGCCTGATGCCCTTCGTCCGCCGAGGATCCGTCTCGAAGCCGCTTGATCCGGAGCCGCGGCCGGCGCTCCTCCTCCGGCCCGGCTTCAGGCGTTGGCGTCCAGCTTTCTGATCAGCGTGGCTCCGAACCTGACCGCCCGGCTGAAAGCTTCCACGGAAACCCGGTCTGCTGTATCGGTCGGCCAGTGGTAATCGGGGATTGCCCCCTCCTGGTTGACGATGCTGATCGCCCTTCCCCCTCGCGCCAGCACCGCGGTCGCGTCGTAGGGCAGGCCGGAGCCGTCCAGCAACGGTCTCGCCTCTAGCTCCGGGCACTCAGCTCCTACTTCTTCGGCGGCGGCCAGCATCTCCGCGTCGACTTTTGATCCCACCGATCCGTTCTCGCGCGCCAGCACCCTCAGCGGGGCATCGGCACCGACCCCGTCGAAGTTGACGAACAGCCAACCCTCGGTGTCGTAGTTCCGCAGGAAGTCCCGCATCCCGATCACGCCGGACTCCTCGCTGCCGGTGACCAGGATCACCAACCGGCTGTTCTCCAGCGGATGCTCTGTGAAATGGGCGGCGAGATCGAGACAGGCCGCAACGCCCGACGCGTTGTCATTGGCGCCGGGCACGTCTTCGCCCCGTAGCTCCCGTTCGACAACCATCGCCGCGGATGCTCCGATCAGCAGGCGAGCCGCTCCCGTCAGCAGCCGTCCGGGCAGCAGTACGTTCAGCAGTGGCGCCAACGCGTTGATCATCACCGCCAACCCGGCCGCACCGACCAGCTTGCCCAGATGAGGAGTGACGGCTGGATGGAACATCAGTCCGGACCGGGAGGAGTCCATGTGCGAAACGAGGCAGATCGTCCGCCGTGGATCGCCGGCGTCTCCACCGGCTGACTCGGTGCCGGGCCTGGCCGGCGCTTCGATCCCAGCCCATACGTTCTGGCTCTTACGGGTCCGCAGCAGGTTGAGTGGGCTCCAGAGCGCGAATCTCGCCTCGGCCACACCAAGCGCTGCCGCCCCTATGCCGAACATGCCACCCGCGATCTTGCGACCCTCCCTCGAACTCCGGGACAGTGGCCGGGCAAGCAGGGCCAGGACGAAGATCACAAGATAGGTCGGCCCGAAGCTGCGTTGGGAGGCAAACTCCTCGATCTTGGTCGAAAGGCCCAACTCTTCCAGCTCACCGGCAATCACCTCTGCCGCTACGTGTTCGCGATCGGAGGTCGGCGGCCTGGGGCCGATGCCTTCGCTCAACGCATCGATCAGATCCGCGTCAATCGCGACGTCTTCGCTGGGTTGATCGCCGGCCACGGGCCCACTCTAGCCTTCTGATGCCGAGCGCGAACCGAATGTGCAACAAAAAGGCCGCCCCGAAGGACGGCCTTGATGCAACAGTTGAGCCGCCCGGAGGCGGCTCGAGGAAAAACCGGCGGCGACCTACTCTCCCAGGGGGTTGCCCCCCAAGTACCATCGGCGCTGTGGTGCTTAACGGCTCTGTTCGGAATGGGAAGAGGTGTTTCCACCACGCTATTACACCACCGGAAATATGGCGAGACTATGAGCCTCGATAAAGCTTGAAAACCGCAAATTGACCGATTGAAATAAATATCCGTCAAGCCCTCGACCCATTAGTACCGGTCAGCTACAGGTGTTACCACCCTTCCACCGCCGGCCTATCAACCTGGTGGTCTACCAGGGGTCTTACTCCCTTAAAGGGATGGGAGAATTCATCTCGAGGACGGCTTCCCGCTTAGATGCCTTCAGCGGTTATCCGTTCCGTGCGTAGCTAAGCTGCGGTGCCCTTGGCAGGACAACAGCTACACCAGAGGCACGTTCACCCCGGTCCTCTCGTACTAGGGGCAAATCCTCTCAATTCTCCAACGCCCACATCAGATAGGGACCGAACTGTCTCACGACGTTCTGAACCCAGCTCGCGTGCCGCTTTAATGGGCGAACAGCCCAACCCTTGGGACGTACTCCCGCCCCAGGATGCGACGAGCCGACATCGAGGTGCCAAACCGCTTCGTCGATATGGACTCTTGGAAGCGATAAGCCTGTTATCCCCGGAGTACCTTTTATCCGTTGAGCGACGGCGCTTCCACTTGCAACCGCCGGATCACTAAGCCCAACTTTCGTTCCTGCTCGACCCGTCGGTCTCGCAGTCAAGCTCCCTTGTTG
>MKST01000006.1:0-34894 GCA_001897355.1 Solirubrobacterales bacterium 67-14
CCGTGGTCACCGGGTTGACGGTGTCAACGTTGACCACCCGCGCCGCAGGCCCACTCTGGACGTTGAGCGCCCTGTCGATCGCCCGCACCTCGAAGGTGTGAGGACCGTCTCCGAGGGCCGAAGCCGGTGCGAAAGGACTGGTGCAAGCCGCCCAATCACTCTCGGGCGAATCGCTGATCCGGCACTCGAAGGTTCCCGGTTCATCGGAGTCGAACTCGTAGGAAGGCTCACCGTTGTTGAGCCAGAACCCGTCCGCCGGGCCGGCGGTGATGCTCGCGACCGGCTCGGTCAGGTCGACTTCGAAGTTCGCCTCGACGGGGGCGGAAGTGTTGCCCCACGGATCGGTGCCGCGCACCTGGAAGAGATGAGTGCCCTCGGTGAGATCCTGCGCCTGCAAGCTCCCGTCCGTGGTGCAGTCGCTCCACGGCGTGGCGTCGTCCTCTTCGGTCTCGGGGTCGTCCGCAACGGGATCGATCCGGCACTCGAAGGTGATCAGATTGGTCTCGGAATCCTCGGGCGAGCTGTACTCAAACAGCGGGTCCGTGAAGTTGATGAAGGCGCCCTCCCAGGCTCCGCGCGGACCGTCGGCCAGATCGACGACCGGGGCGGTCGTGTCGATCGTGAAGGTTCGCTCGGCCGGGGTCGGGTCAACGTTCCCCGACGGATCGATGGCACGAACCTTCAGGGTGTAGGTACCGTCATCGATCGCACCCGTGTTGTGGTTCGCGTCGCACGATCCCCAGGTTCCCTCGGAGGGGTGCTGGTCGAGCCGGCACTCGAAGGTCGAGCCGGCTTCGCTCGACTCGAAGCTGAAGTCAGCGTTGTCGGCCGCGACGGTGCTGCCCTCTTCGGGCCCGTCGACGATCGTGGTGTCCGGCGGGAAGATGTCCAGCGCCTGCCAGTTCGGCTCGTTGTCGGCCGCAGCGCCATCGGAGACCTGGGTCTGGCCGGAGCCGTTGGCGTTCATCACGAAGACCTGATCGGAACCGGTCCGGTTCGAGACGAAGAGGATCTTCTCCGGGGTGCCCTGGTCGAGGGCACCGTTGGTGCCCGAAGGCGAGTAGACGGGGGCTGTGTTGGCGGCGGACGGCACGTTGGTCCGCTTGACCTGGTTGGAGCCGTCCGCGTTCATCGTGTAAATCTCCCAGTTGGTGTGACCGGGGCGGTTACGGCTCTGGAAGACGATCCGGCTACCGTCGCCGTTGAAGGCGGGATCAGCGTTCTCGACGTTGTAGGCGGTGCCGGTCAGGTTGACCGGCGTTCCACCCTGGACCGGGATCTTGAAGATCTGGTAGCCCTTACCCGGATCGGTACCCGGCGCGTAGTGCTCGTAGACGAGGGTCGAGCCGTCCGGCGAGAAGTCGGGTGCGTAATCCTGGGTGGTGTTGGCGGTGATCTGGTTCGAGACGGGCTCGTCGCCCAGGGTCATCACGTACAGCTCGCGATCGCCGCCGGCGTTGCTGGCATAGGCGATCTTGTCGTTGTCAGGCGAGAACGCCGGGTCGGACTCGGCCGCGGTGGTGGTCGTGAGACGGGTCTGATTGTCGCCGTCGGCATCCATCACGTAGAGCTCGGGATTGCCGTCGCGCTTCGAGATGAAGGCGATCCGCGTACGGTCCTGCGACCAGGCCGGCGAGGTGTTGGTACCGGTGTTGGTCAGCCGCGTGACCCCGGAACCGTTGGCCTGCATCGTGTAGATGTCGGTCGAGCCGCCCCGGACGCTGGTGAAGACGATCGGGCCGTTGCCACCCGGGAAGCCGGCCTCGGCGGTACCGACGCCGATCGACATCGCCACGATGGACAGAAGTCCGAGGACCAGCCCCTTCAGTGTCACGTTCCTAGTCATTTTGAGCTTGTTCCTTGACATTTCGCGTCCCTTGTCTCCCTTTGCTGTTCCCCTACCGCGCAACGAGGGTCACCGTGCCTTTAGTCGGATTTATCTCAGTCGAATTCGGCTTCAGGGTCAGCGTGCCGTTGGCTTTCTTGCGCTTGGCCAGCGCCCGGCGCTGAGCTGACTTGATCCTCAGCGAGACCACTCTCGACTCTCCGGGCGCCACCACGTAGCGGGCCGAAGTCGAGGTCACATTGGTCCAGAAGCGCTTCTTCTTGCCTGGTCGCCGCAGCTTCGGCTTCACCTTGAGTTGCGCCTTGCCTTCACAGCGCTGGGTGGCATCCGCGGGGCAGCTCACTTTCACGTTGAAGACTCCGTTCCGAAGGATGGTCGCCTTCTTGGCGCCGATGGTGGCCGGTCGCAGTACCACGGCCGGCAGCACCACGGACTGGACGATCGTCGCCGTATCGTTGGCGTCCTCCACATCGTCCAGGGTCGAGATAGCCGCATTCAGGTCAAGGTCTCCCGCGAGCGTGTCGGACACCTTCACCTTGACGGTGAGCTTCTCGGTGCTCTGGCCGGCGGCCAGGGCCGCGCCGCGCTCGCAGTTCAGCATGGTGCCGTCCGGGGCGCAGCTGAAGCCGCCGCCGGTGGCGCTCAGGTACCAGATGCCCTCGGGCAGGCTGGACTGGAGCGCGATCGGACCGACCGTGTCGGCCGAACCGCCGTTGGCGACCTGGATGTCGAAGCTGGCCTCGGTGCCTGCGGTCCAAGTTCCCGACGAGGAAAGCGCGACGGAAAGGTCGGTCCGGGAGACGTTCTGGACGTCCGAGTCCTCGTTGTCGGCGGCCACCAGATCACCGGGCACGTCGAGCGTGGCGGTGGTGGTCACCGTGTTCGCGGCCTCGCTGGTCACGGTGAAGTTCACCGGGAAGACGGGCGCGCTCTGGCCGGCCGGGATGGTCGGAACCCGGGTGCAGGTCACGGTCTGTCCGCTCACCGAGCAAGGCCAGTGGGCGTTGCCCGAGACATCCGGCACGAGACCGTCCGGAAGCAGCACCTGCACCTCGGTGCCGGTGCCGATCGCCGAGCCGCCGTCGTTGTGGACACGCACCCGGTAGGTGCCGTGATCCCCAACCCGGAGGCTGGTCCCGGGGGCCATGTCGGGCTCGAGCAGCACGCTTCCGTTCGGACCCGAGATCGCCGGGTTGCTGACCGCGTTGCTCTGATCGTTGAGGCTTTCGATGTCGTCTGACGTCGCCACCGAGAAGCTGGTCTGGGCCGGGCTCACGACGCTCGGCTTCACCGCGCCCACCACCGTGATGGTCGGGGCCGGCGCACCGGCTGCCAAGCTGGCGTCCCGTACGCAGCTGACCTCATGGCCGTTGGTGCGATCGATGTTGCAGGACCAGCCGCTGCCGGACACTTCGCCCGGGATGACCCCGGTCGGCAGGTGGCCGGTCACCACGACGGGATTGATCGTGTCGGCGGTTCCGACGTTGCTGACGTCGATCGTGTAGATCGCATCACGACCGACTTCGAGCGTGCCGGTCGGGCCGGTCAACGCGATGCTGAGATCGATCGCGACGACCGGGATCGTCTCCGACGCCGTGTCGTTGCCCGGGACGTGGTCGTTGTCAGCCGCGACAGCCACCTCGTTGAGCACGGAGGGCATCGCTGCCGTGGTCGGCATGACGGTCACGTTGATCGGTGCCGCGCTCGTGCCGGCGGCGAGATTCGCCGAACGCGTGCAGGTCAAGTCGGGGGCGCTGAAGGAACAGTCCCAGCCGGTGCCGTCGGCATCCAGGAAGTCGAGTCCGCTCGGGACCGTGCTGGTCACGACCGTGTCACTGGTCGTTGCGGCATCGCCCGCGTTGGTCGCGACGAACCGGTAGGTACCTTCGGTCCCGACCCGGAAAGCGGCACCGGTGTGGCTGGTGCTGATCTGGAGGTCGGGTGCCGCCACGGCTGCGATGTCCTGATCGGAATCGTTGCCGGCATTGCGGTCCCCGTCGGTGCTCACCGTGACCGATGAAGTGACCTGTGGCCAGGCCGATGGCTCGACGTGCACCTGGATGCTGAGAGTGTCCGCGTGGGCCTCGGCGGCGATCGTGCCGTTGTGGGTGCAGGTCACCTGCTGGCCGGCAATGCCGCAGGACCAGGCCGGGGCGCCGCTGAACTGGACGTAGGTCAGGCCCGGGTCGAGGTCGAGCTGAACCTCGGTCGGGTCGGTGGTCGGTCCTGTTCCTTCGTTCTGGACGTCCACCGTGTACGTACGGTTGCCGCCGACCCGGAAGTTGCCGCTGTGGCTGAGGTCGACGCTCAGGTCCTGGCCGAAGACGTCAGCCGTGAACCCGGCGTCGTCGTTGGCCGGCTCATAGTCGTTCGCGGTCGCCACGTGGAAGGACATGGTCGTGTCCGGCATCGCGGGCGCGGTGAAGCTGACCATGACCTTGAGGTCGTCGGGCGGGGTGCCCGGGGCGATCGGGTCGTCGTAGTCGCAGGAGACATTCGATCCTGACGAGGCCGAGCAGTCCCAGCCGTCACCGGCAAAGTCGGCGTAGGTCACGCCGGCCGGCAGGGTCGAGCTGACGACCGTGGTCCCCACCGAGGAGGACGTACCGAGGTTCTCGAGGCCGATGGTCACCCAGCCGTCGCGGTTGACCTTGTAGACGCCTTCGGCCTGAGCCGAGATGTCGAGGTCGATCAGCCGGACCGAGGTCGGATCGTCGATCGAGTCGTTGTTCGGGTTCGGGTCATCGGCGTTGGCCACCACCGCGGTGTTGACCACGTCCGCCGGAGTTCCCGCGTGGACGGTCAGAGTGATCGGCGGTGCCCAGGTGTCCGACACGATCGGGTCGTCGTAGGTGCAGGTCACGTCCTGGTCGACCGCGTCGCAGGTCCACCCGGTGCCAGTGCCGTTCACGTAGGTCATGTTCGACGGCAGGGTGTCGGTGATCGTGGTCTGCTGGACGGTGTCCTGGCCGCCACGGTTCTCGACCTCGATCGTGTAGTCGAAATTCTCGCCTGCGGTCGGGTTGCCGACGTGGCTCTTCTTCACCGCCAGGTCAGGAGCATCGAGGATCATCGTCGGGTCGGTGTCCGAATCGTTGTCCGGGTTCACGTCACCGGCGTTGGCCACGGTCGCGGTGTTGTCCACCGAGACGCTCGTGTCACCGGGGTTGCCCCCGGCCGCGACGATGTCGGCGTCCGAGGTGATCTGGATCGCCGGGGCGGCCTGCCCCGACCCGATCACGGCCGGAGAGGTGCAGGTCACGGTCTGACCGGCGATGTTGCAGCTCCAGCCGGCGCCGGTCGCGGTGAGCGGCGTGAGGCCGGTCGGCAGTGTGTCGGTCACCGTGGTCGGGGTCGAGGTCGCGATGTTGCCGACGTTCGACACGTCGAGCACGTGAACGTTCTTCGGGTCCGCCCCAGGACGGAACTCGTAGTCGTGGTGCTTGTCGATCGTGAGGTCGGTCGCGAATACCTCGGTGTTGATCGTGGTCGAGTCGTTCTCACTGACCGGATCGTGCGGACCCTGAACCGTGTGGGTCGTGTTCACGGTCGGGCGGGCAGCCGCGGTGATCCCGACGGTGATCGAGATCGGCGGCGCGGTGATCCCGGCCCCCAGGCTCGGACGGTGACAGGTGTATGTCTGGCCGGCGGTCGAGCAGTTCCAGCCCGAACCGGTGGCCCCGGTCAGGGGCAGAGAGGCCGGCAAAGTACCGGTCGCGATGACCCGGTTGGGCATGTCGACCGCTGACTCGTTGGTCACGTTGACCTGGAAGGTGCCGCTGGCACCGACGTTGAACTGACCGAGTGGCGCCGCTTCGACCGACAGGTCGCGACCAGGGCCGATCGTGATCGGCTTGGTGCCGACGTACGAATCACCCGCGCCGTCCACGACGCGCAGACGAGGATGGTGGACGGTGCCCACCGAACCGGTGTAGGTGTAGGTGGTCTCCGGGTTGGTCGAGAGCGCGGTGTCCCAGGTGCCGTTGCCGTCGTAGTCCCACTGGAACTGCGGGGTTCCCGGCTTGCTGATCGCATCCGAACCGGTCATGGTCAGCACTCCGCCGTCGATGGTCTCGTCGTAGGAGTTGATCACCGGCTGGACGCCCGGGGTGGCGATCGGAGTGAACTTCATGGTGAAGCTGATCAGGTTGTTGCCGGAAGCCGACGGCAGGCCGATCTGGCCGCCGACGACGCCGCAGAGGCCGCCGCCGGAGGGTCCGGGGATCGCGATGGTGCCGTTGACCAGGGTGAGCAGGCCTGTGGCAGGGTCATACGGGGCGCCGGTGAGCGAGCCGCTCGTACCGGTGATGACCGGAATCGAGAGCGGGCTGCCGGCGGTGCCGATGGTGCAGTTCGCGGTAACCGGCTTGGTCACGTTGGCGCTGATCCACATGTTGATCGTGAGGTTCGCCGCCCCCGTGAGTGGATTGACCGAACCGGTTGGATCACCGACGATGTGGACCGTCACCATGCCGTCGTACTCACAGGATGAGGATCCGGGGGTGTCGCAGAGCGGGAAGGCTGGTGCCCCGATGTCGCTGTTGGCAACCGTGACGGTTCCGTTCGCTGCCACCGCTCCCGGCAAGGAAAGCGAGCCTTCGGAGAGCTCGAACTGATCGAGCGAACCGACCTTCATGAAGCCCGAGACGGCCGTGATGTCGAACTGGCCCGGGTTGCCGACCTTCTGGGCCTGGGCGCTGGAAGCGGCTCCGAAAGCCGCGAGCGCCAAGACCGCCGCAAAGATGATCGCTTTGAGTTTCATCGTCATTTTCCTGCCTTCTCCCTTGACTGAGGCGCTCACTTGCGGCCGCCCTTCCCGCCGGCCTTCTTAGCTCGTGGCGGGTCGATGAACATGTTGGTGGTGACCCAGTGGCCTTCTCGGTCCTGCGCCGTGCCAAACCACTTCTGGGTCGGTGCCTTCTTGCCCGGACGGACCCTCAGCGCGTGGCGGAGGGCCGGCACCGTGAAGGTGACGCGGCCGATGCCTTCGTCGAGGTTCGCGACCTCGATGATGGCTTCGTTGCCGAGCGTGATGCTCGCAGTCATCTTCCCGTCGGTCGAGGTCAGCGTCCGGACTCCCTCTCGGCCCGCTCCTCGAGCCTTGAAGACACTCGTGGTCTTCTCGCCGGAGCGGTTGGTCGTGGTGACGGTCAAGGCGTTCTTGCCCTTCGACTTCGACTTCAGCACGTAGGCGGAACGCCGGCCGAGTCGGATCCGGGCCACCGACATGTCGGTGGTCGGCGAGTCGATCTGGAGCTGGACCTTGCTGGCACCGCCCTTGCCCGGTCGGGTCAGGAACTTGCCGGTCACGTTTGGCATCCGGCACCCGGACTGTGAGCTGGCGAAGGAGCAGGCCGGCGCGACAGGAATCGTCAGCGGGTTGTTGATGACGGACTTGACCTTCCAGCTACGACCAGTAGCCGGACCCTGGTTGCCGAACATGTCGGTGGCCCTGATCTTGAGGTGATGGTCGCCGTCCGGCATGCCCGTGTAGGTCTGGGGGCTGGAGCACTCCTGCCAGGCGCCGCCGTCCAGGCTGCACTCGACCTGGCCGGCCTCCGAGCTTGCGAACTTGAAGGTCGCTTCCCGGTCGGTCACCGCGCCGGCGGGGCCGGAGGCGATCGTCACGGTCGGGACCGCCGTGTCCACCGTCCAGCTGCGCTGCGAGCCGGGAACCTCGACGTTGCCGGCCGCATCGACGCCGCGCACCTTGAAGGTGTGGTCACCGTCAAGCAGGCCCGCGTAGCTCTGCTCTGTGGCGCTCTCGCAATCCCGCCAGCTTTCGCCGTCGAGCGAGCACTGGGCCGAGACCGCAGAATCATCGGCTGCGAACTCGAATTCCAGATCGGCGGTCGAGACGTTCAGGTGAGCACCTTCGGCAGGCCCGGCGGTGATCGATGACGTAGGCGCGACCGTGTCGAGCTGCCAGCCTTGCTCGGCGGGCGTCATGTCCACGTTGCCGGCGCGATCGACCGCGGAAACCCGGAGCATGTGGTTGCCGTCGGCCAGGCTCGGCCCGGTGAGCGGGCTGGAGCAGGGGTTGAAGCTGCCGCCGTCGATCGAGCAGACGTACTGGACCACGGCCTCGTTCGACTTCGGGCGTGCGGTTATCGCCTGGTTGGTGATCGCCCGGTTGAAGTCGTCCAGGGTGGTGTCCGGAGCGACCGTGTCGATCTTCCATGACCAGGAGGCGGGCGTCTCGTCGACCACGTTGGCCGGGTTCTTCGCCCGAACCTTGAAGGTGTGCTGCCCGTCGGCGAGGCCGGTGAAGCTCTGCGGGGTCGTGCAGGCGCTCCAAGCCGCACCGTCGAGACTGCACTCGAAGGTGTTGGCCGGGTCGTTCGAGTCGAACTCGAAGTCCTGGTCGGCGCTGTCGGAGAACTGCGGGTAGGTACCCACCAGGTTGGTGAGCACCCCGTCGCGCGAGACTTCCCACTCGTAGGTGTTGGAGGTCTCGCGGCCGTACTGGTCGACCGCGAAGACGGTCAACGAGTGCGGGCCGTCGTCGATGTCGGTCAGCCCGTACGGCGACTCGCAGGGACGACGGATGTCGTTGTCCAGCACGCAGGTCACCTCGAGTGGAACGGTGTTGCCGGCCTCGTCGGTCGTGAACTCGAAGACCGGATCGGGGTCGCCGCTGTCGGCGGCGGGCGTGCTGGTGAAGGCGACGCTCGGCTTGGCGTCGACGACCCACTCGGCCTGAGCCGGGGTCGCGTCGACCGTGCCGTCGCCACCGTGGGCGCGAACCCGGAAGTTATGCAGGCCGTCGCTCAGGTCAGTCAAGTTGTGCGGCGACGTGCAGGTCTGCCAGTTGCCGAAGTCGAGCGAGCACTCGAAGTGATCGAGGGTCGCACCGGGGTCCTCCTCGGTCGGCGAGCTGAACTCGACGGTGGCGCCGCGGTCGTTGTGATCGACCATCGGGTTCGGCGCGAGGTCGATGTCAGTCGGCGGCGTCACCTCGAGATTGACCGTCGCGACGTCGACGCCGCCGTAGCCGTCGTCGACCTTGTAGGTGAACGAGTCGTTGCCGGAGTAATTCGTCCCACTCGGGTCATAGACGGTCTGGTTGCCGAAGGTGCCGCCAAGCGTGGAAAGGGTTCCGTGGTCCGGCGGGTCGATGATCGAGTACTGCAGGTTCGACTGGTCATCGACCCCCATCAGCGGGAAGACGTCGGTATCGGTGCCCTGCAGAGTGAGCGGCAGGGTGTCCGTCGAGGTCAGCGTCCGGTCCTGGCCGGCCGCGGTGGGCAGGCTGTTGACCAGGAACTGGGTCGAGTAGATGACCCGAGCCGAGGCGTTGTCCGCACCGTTGGAGGCGCCGTTGTCCGAGATCCGGGTGCGCACGGTGTACCAGCCCGGGGTGAACCCGGTGGTGTTGATGCTGCGGGTCGTGCTGCCACCGGGCAACCCGGTATCGGGGTCGCCGCGGACGCCTTGCTCGAAGCCGTCGATGCCATTGGCCGCGTTGAAGTCGAGATCCCACTCGATGTCCTGGACCCGGCCGCCCGCAGCCTGGTCATCGGGATCGAGGACGTTGGTGGCGGTGATGTTGGTAGTGCCGTTCACGACCGGTCGGGTCGCGTTGAAGTCTGCAGTCGGGCTGGTCGAGGCGAGCGAGTTGACGCTGACCACGCCGAGCGAGTACCAGCCGGTGTTGCCGGCGGCGCCGCAGGTGGGGCTGAGAAGGTGAGTGCCCGAGCCGGCCTGGGACTCGACGATCCAGGTTCCCCGTTTGGGGAAGCTGATCGGGAAGACCATGGTGTTGTTGTCGCCTGCCGTGTTGCAGATGCGATCCTGGCCGGTGCCGGTGATCTGGTCACCCATGATCGTCTCGCCGGTGAGGATGTTGCGGAGGCGCGGGGTGACCGAGCTGAAATCAGGCTCGTTGATGACCGAGTCGGGATCGTCGCCGGTGACCTGGAAGGTGACCGCCTGGCCCGGGCGGACTTGGGTCGCCGACTGTTGAGGATTCCAGAGGATCGCGTAGTCGGTGGAGTATGCGCAGTCGCCAGACGCCTGCCAGGTTGCGTTGATGGTCGAGGAGGCGGTCTCCTCGCCGTTGTCGAGGCGGGCCCGGATCCGCAGCGGGAACGAGTTCGACCTCGTCTTGGAACCGATCAAGTTGCACGAGAAACCGTTGCCGCCGGACGTCGGACGGAACTTGTAGATCACCTTGGTGTACTCGTAGCCACCTTGGAAGCTCTTCTGTTCGGCGATCGGACTCACGTCAGTGATTCCGACCGAGGCGGTGTTGTCAGTGCCGTTCTTGTCGCTGTCGATGCGCAGGCCGGTGACCTTTCGTCCCACGTCGTGACGCACGACGATGGCGATGAAACTGTCGTCCTCGGTCTTCTCCGCGAATCGGTCCGATCCGAGCCACCTCGTGCTATTGACGATCACGGGCGTGGCCGCGTTCGCGGTCGCCTCGGCAAACCCGATGTAAGCGAGAACAAGGCAAAGAGCAGCCCCGATCAGTCGAAGGTGGGCAGAACGACGCGTGACGGTTTTCACCGTTTCGACCTCCTCTGAGAGTGATGCTCCCTGACGCACTGTTGTTTCTCCCTCTTGAGGTCCAAGACTGGACCCCGCTCCCTAGCCGGCACCCTAACCGGCACTTTGTATTTACCGCACCTCGGACAAGTCAGCTTCCCTATCTACTGACCATTTTGGTTCCGTGGCTGCGGGCAGTATAGCGAGTGACTGAACGTCGTGTGGATTGGGTTCCGAAAGCGCGCCCTAGCGGACGGCCTCGATCCAGTCCAGCGAACGGCCACAGAGCTTCTGGGCATTCGCCGCTGAGACGGTTACCAGCTTCGGGTCACCGACCGGTTCGAGGACGACCGGCCCGACCCCGAAGGGATAGCCGCCGGTAGCCGGGCGGAGGTCGCTGCCTTTCTCGTAGGCCAGGCTGACGGGCAGCTCGCCGGATTCGAAGTCGAGGTCGCCGAGGCTGATGAACTGGGCGTTGTTGTTGAGCAAGCCCCGGGCCGAGCCGGCGTCCTGGCCGCCGACCTCGACCGACACCTTGCCGCGGGCCGAACCGCCGACCCAGACGTGGTACTCGCCGGCCTCGGGGACGGAGACGCTGCCGGTCGCGGTCCCGTCGGAGAGCGGGGTCAAGGTCTTGTTGGCCGGGTCGGGCACCCAGTCCGGCGGGTAGTCGGTCAGGTCGGCAACCGCGTTCGGCCGGCGGACCGCCGCCACGACCTCACCCGTGGTCCCGGCCTGGCCCGCGACACTCTGCACGACCGCGCAGTTCGGGACCGCGGCCGGCTGGAACTCGCCGCCCAGCGGCTTGTGGACGATCAGTCGGCTGGCGTCATAGTCCGGATCGCGCTGCCAGACGTCGTAGTACTTGCCCCGCCAAACCAGCTTGTAAGGCGAAGGTGGCCGGCTCTGCCTGGGGCTGCGGCGGAGGACCAGGGTCCGGTAGGTGAGTACACCCTGCTGGCCCGGGTCCATGACCAGCTCGTCGGTGTCCGACCAGGCACCTTTCTCGGTTTCCGTCCCGTCGAGCCGCGGGATGACGCGGCGCCTGAGCTCCGATGCGCCTTCCGCGTCGAGCAGGCGCAGGAAGTGGCGCACCCCATAGGCCTGGTACTCGGTCATCAGGGCCGGCCCCTCGCCCTTGAACTCGTGGCCGATCTCGGAGAGCTCCGCCAGCTGGGCCTCCGGCGCCAGCCAGCTCTCGTGGTAGGCCAGGGCGCTGGAGACGAGGATGCCGCAGGGCACGATCAGGAGCACCGCACCGATCGACTTGAGGGCGGTCGAAGAAACCCCGGCGAAAGGCCTCGAGCCCGCCTCGGCCTCACCCTCTACCTCAGCCTTCGACCCGGCCCCGAGCAGATAGCCGATGCCGGCCATCGCGAGGATCAGGAAAGAGGCCGATCCGGTGGCCAGGGCCTTGCCCTGCACCCAGGGCGAGCCGACCAGCCAGACCACGAAGGAACCGAGCCCCGTGCCGAAGGTGAGCAGGAGCAGCCCCCAGGCCCGGCGGGCCATGGCCGCGACCAGGCCGAAGCCGGCCGCGACCACGGTCGCGAAGACCAGCAGCGAGGTCAGGAGGCTGGCCAGATCGGAGACCGGCTCGACCCGGAAATCACCGACCGGCCAAGGGCCCACGTACTGGGCCAGGCTGAGCGGCCGGATCAAGTTGCCCATCTCCTCCGAGCTGGTCAGCGGACCCTGGTTCGGTGAGAAGAGCTGGCCGCCGGCGAAGACGGTGGGCAGGCCGACCGCAGCGATCCCGACCAAGGCGATCACCCCGGCAATCAGCATCGTCCTGGCCGGTCCGTGGACCTCCCCCCCGGCCCTGCGGGCCTGCCAGATCGACCCGATCATGAGCAGCGCCGCCCCGGCGAGGATCGCCGCCAGCCAGGGCAGCCCACCGGCACCCATCACGCCGATCAGGGCGGCGCCGGCCAGAATCGGTACCACTATCGCACTGCGTGGTTTCGGGTCGCGGGCCAGCCCGACCGCACCGGCCGCGAGGATCGCGACCAGGAGCGCGGTCGCCACCTCCTTGATCCCGCCCCAGAACGCGTACCCGATCAACAGGGCCGGCTGGGCGGCGATGAAGATCGCGAAGGCCCGCAGGCGGTGGTCGCGGATCACCGGGGCCGCCAACTCGTAGAAGACCAGCGACATGAAGGCCGCCATCAAGGCCAGATAGGGCTGGAAGAGCCAGGCCGAGTCCTGCCCGGTCAGCTCGTGGCCGACCCCGAGCGGGATGAATGCGCCGAGCGGGTAACCGGCAGAAAGGTTGATCTGGACCGTGGCCTCGTAGCTGGACGGGGCCAGGCCGGCGACCGAGTGGCCGTGGGCAAGCACATGGTCGGTGAAGGCGAGCCAGGTCGAGGTGTCATCGAGTTTGATGTAGCCGGCGAAGGTTGCCGAGCCGGAGAGGATGACCGGCGCCCCGAAGGCGAAGAACACCCCGACCGCGGCGAGGGCGGGCCAGACCCAGGCGGATCTTGGCCGGAGGAAGGAGAAGCCACGGACCGGGCCGCGGGGCCCACCGGTCAGCAGGGCGACGTATCCGGTCACCGCCAGCCCGGTGATCGCCCCGGTCGTGAACTCGGCCAGGCCCGGGAAACAGGTGATGATGCCGCCGACCGCGATGATCGCCGCGAAGCCGGTCGCCGGCAGCAGGGTCCAGGGCAGCGTGCGGCCACGGGCGAACTCGGCCAGCAGGCCGAGACCGACGCTCAGCGCCAGCAGGACGAGCGGGAAGATGACCCAGGCGAGAATCAGGACACGGGCACGATATCGCCACTGCGGACGACGTCGAGGGCACGGTTTTTCTCGGGGTCGTACACCTCGACCTGGAGGTCGGGCTGGTTTGGCCAGGCGATGATCACGCTGTACGGATTGGAGGGGTCATAGAAGCCGATCCCGCCGTGCTCGGTGACCTTGACCACGTTGGGGCCGTTGGCCAGCTTGCGGGTCGCCTGGTAGGCGCCGGCGAAGGGATAGCTGCCGATGTTCAGGTAGCTCTGCTTGGCGTCGCCCGCTTCGGCGTCCTCGGTCAGATACCGGAGGTGGACGTTGCCGGCCTCGTCGGAGCTGAACTCGAGCTTGGTGTCGCTGCGGGGGCCGGCCCAGAAGACCTGGTGCCCGACTTCCGAGGGCAGGCCGGGGAGGTCGCTTTCGCCGACGATGCGCGCGTCACCGGTGGCCATGGCCATCTCACCCGAAGCGGTGTTCGGATCCCCGTCACGGTTGCAGGCGGTCAGCCCCCAGACCGCGACCCCGACCAGAATCGTCGCGAAGGCGAGCACCGTGGCCCTCTGCCCCGCGCTCATCTTGGCGGTGTCAGGCTTGACTGTCGTCGTAGCTCCACTCACAGAAGCAGCGAAGACTAATCCAGCTTCCTTTAGGAAACTTCAAATTCCTCTCCCCTGCTGAGAACCGACCGGTCGGCGACGATTGCCACCTAGCGGGAGGCCCGGCAGAGGTCCACACGATCCAGATCGGGTCCGACCTCGCAGCGGTGTGGGACGAACGAGCGCACGACGGTCTCCGGGTTCTCCCAGACTTCAGCGGGAGTTGCGCCGGGAATGGAGTTCGTGGGAGATCGCCAGAGCGCAGGCACCCTTCACGAGCATGTAGGCGATCCACCCAAAGATCGGGCTGACAACGATCCTGAAGCCGCTGAGCAGATCCATCAGGGAGCCCTGAGGAGCATCCTCGATCCCCGCGAGAATCGCGAAACTAACGATCATCACGCCCCAAAGGGCGATCTGACCGCCCCAGACGGACAGGGTCTCCAGGTCAGATATCACCTTCTGCTGTTCTTGCCGACGGCGACTCTCCTCGGCCTCCCGCACAGCCCGCTCGCGGGCTTCCGCGTCCCTCACCTCCCGGCGTCGGGCTTCTTCCTTGCGCCGCCGATGCGCTTCCAGTTCGGCGAGATGTGCCAGCTTCGCCGCCGGTGCAAGTACCAGGGCGGCGATGGTTTCTACATCGCGATCAAGGTTTCCGGCACCCATCGAATCCTCAGAACCTAGCGGACCTACCTCTTGCCGAGCGCCGCATTGAGGCGTTCCAGAGGCTTCATTCCGAGAAGAATACCCGAGGCGGCCGCGAACAGCGCACGAGCTTCGCGTGGCCTGGGACCCCTGTTTCCCATTGGGATGAGGCGAACGAGGTGAAGCCCGGAAGCGGATTCGAACCGCTGACCCCTTCCTTACCATCAGGCCCAGGCGAGAAGAGCCGATCCCGTGAGATGGCTTGGTGGCTGGGTCTCCCGCTGCTGCTGGATTTCCCGTCTCGCGGCGATATACCAGGATACGCGCCCATATGCTGGGTGTGCGGGCACTAACGGCCTTTAGTGCCCGCCGGCACGACCGGCCGAACCGGCACCAGAGGTCAACTGGCTTGGTGCTGACAGACCTTGGCCTCAGGCAACGAGTAAGCGTCCGGGTGGGCACGTCTACGCCGCCCACCCGGAACGCTCACCGCAGTTGGCTAGGCGGCGCTGGCCGTGCCTCCGACATTGAGGGCACGGCGATAGGACGGAAGGCGACCGCGATAGTGAAGCCTGCGCCCGATGCGACCTTCAAGGAACCTCACTCGCTCCTTCTGGGTCCCGGCTTTGAGGGGAACAACCCAGACGTCGCGCCAGGTACTTCTCTTCTTGTCCTCGCGGAGGTGCTCGGCCAACCGAGAGCGCACCGTGCCCCGTCTCGCGACGCTTCCCACATAGACGACGTCCCCACCAGCATCGGTCACGATGTAGACCGCGTTCCCCACTTCTGGGAGCAGGACGCAATCGCCCACCAACGGGATCGCACCGGGGGTCATCGCCTCGAGGTCACGGTCCGCCATGAGACAGGCGGTTTCGTAGTGGCTACTCGTCATCAACATCGGCTGCCGCCTGCTCGTCCTCGATGGATGCCTGGAGCGCGGCGAAGCGCTTCTTATGGACTTCACCGAGGTGACTCACCTTGCCCATGACAGCGTTCAACACCTTCTGCCAGGCGTCCACGTAATCCGGGCCGATCCCCTGTGACTCGGCGAAACTCTCGTCGTTGACTTCGATCTCGGCAAGGGCTTCGAACTCGTTAGCGAGTTCCTTGAATATGCCGTCGATCGCCGAGAGAGTGTTGTCGAACTTCGACTCCGGGGAAACCTCCACCGGCGCGTCTCCGGCCCCATCAGTAGTAGTCGAACCCGACGGCGCTTCCTCGTCGTCCCGGGCCTCCGACTTCTTTCGGAACTGCTCCCGAATCCACTGGTCAGGAGTAGACGGACGGGGGTCCGACGGGTTGGGCTCCGTCCTCAGACGGGCGAACTCGCCGGTAGCGGTCGGCCGCGGCTCACCCGTCTGAAGGTCGGGCTTCGCGAGCGGCTGGCCGTCGAGGTCATCGGACAGGACACGGAAATAAAGCTGAATCCCGTCGGGACGTGTTGAGATCCGGTCCAGAAGCGTGCCCGGGTCTTCGGCATCTCCACCAGCAGCTTTTGACCTACCTCTCTTAAGGATGCCGTTTCGGGCCAAGACGAACGCCGACATGGCCTGCATCTCAATTGCGGCGGGACCGGGCTGTCCTGTCGTCTCCAGCTCTTTCAGGGCGGCCTCCCGGAGCTGTCCGGGGGATCGTTGCGTCACGGTCCACTCAGGCCCCTTGTTTTGGATCAGGGGTGACGCCCAAGCCAAGCTCAACGCTGATCTTGCGTCCTTGTGCGAGTCGGCCGTGGCGTCGGGGACCGCCCTGTAGGAAAGGGTCGCCACAAGACCGGCCTTGGTCCTTGCCTCGGTCCGTTTGCTCGATGTCGCGATCCGCATGGTCGAATTCACCAGCTTGCCGAGCCCGGACTGTGGGTCACGCATCACATAGTTCGCGAGCGAGGCGGCCCTCCGGGCCGGCCATGGGTCATGGGCCGATGCCTCGGCCTCTTCACGGCTCATCTGGCCGGCGAGGTACTTCATTTCGTCCTCGTCGATCTCACCGGTGTCGCGGAGTGCCTTCAGCAGCTGATCGCCGATCTTCTCGTCCTGTGCGGTCGGCGCCCAGGGACGCCGCGGATTAATGTGTTCGTCCGTCAGGTAAGAGTCCACGGCATCAACAAAGCTCTCACCGTCGTTGGGGACGAACCCGATGATGATCTCGGCGGGTGGGAACAGGCACCGAGCCGGGACGAGGTCCGCCGGGTCGACATCATCCAAAGGTGCGTCGATGACGGCGTGAAGCTCAGCCCATCTCTGGTGGACCCGATCGAGCGAGGAGTAATCACCGAAGACGACTTCGCTCGAACCCTTCAGGTCCAGGGCGGCATGGAGTTCGGCGGCTCGGGTCGAGCCCTCGATGCTGGTCAGAACCGTCCTGTTGTCGTCGTCGGTGATGTCAAACTCGATCGGCACCAGCGTGATGGGACGACGGACACCTGACTCGCGGATGCTCTTCATCCAGTACCGGTCGGAGCGAAGCGCTTCCTGCTGTCGGTTGATGATCGAAGACAACGTGGAACGCGAGCCCGCGTCGAGGATCAACTCGCTCCGATCAGCCGGAGCGCTCACATCGGCCGGCGCCCAGTAGGACGTGCGCTCACTGCTTTCATCGAGGGCGGCGGGATGCCGCCCAATAGGAGCAACCCGTGGGTTGACAACGTACGGCACCACCTTGAGCGCGCAGACGTTGGCCCGGATCGCGTACAACGTTCCCGATTCGACTCGTATGGGGATTACGCGCCCGATCTCCTCGTTACGGACGAAGCCCGGGTCCTCGACCGCATCCGCGATCGCCCGCGCGGCGTCCTCACCGAGCGTGTGTGCCCCTTCCGGCAAGGCCGATCCGAGGTTTTCGAGACGACGCGCGAGGTTGTTCCGCGCCGCTGCCTTCGGGGGCGCCGAGAATCGACGCACGGGCACTTCAATTGCTGGGTCAGCTACTTCAGGACTCACTGAATCCCCCTTCTGTTGTCGTTTACATCCGCGACAACAAAGAAGTTCAGTCGTCCCGATCCGGTCCTTCGAGCAGATGCTCGACGTGGCCGACCCGGCGATCCTCTTGGTCTCGGTTCGCCCCGATCACATGCAGCTTGCGCTCGATTCGAGCTCGCTGGGGGTAATCGTTGTCACGCCCGTGGCGTGTGGCTCGCGATCCAGTCTGGACCTGCGGTTTCTCCGCAGAGTAGCAACTCGATTCGGACGCCGCGAGAGAAATTCGCGCTCACCCCACGGTTACCGCGGTAACCGCGGTAAAATCCGGTGGTGGCCGAGAATCCAGAAACCGTGGGGAAACCCACCTGCGTCGAGTACTGCACCGGAATAGGCGGGCTCTCCGCCGGCTTGGAGACGAGCGGGTTCCGGCACGTCCTGGGTGTCGAGCATGACCCGGCCGCCGTCAGGACGCTGACCCAAAACGGCTTGACCAAGAGGTGGAACATCCTCGAGGCCGACGTGAGGGCCGTTGACCCGCTCGACCACATCGACGGCGCCGAGATCGACCTTTTCGCGTCAGGGGTACCTTGTCAGCCGTTCTCGCAAGGCGGGGTCGCGAAGGGAGCGGACGATCCGCGGAACCTGTTTCCGGAGGCGATCGAGGCCGTGAGGTCCTTGAAGCCGAAGTTGGGTCTGTTCGAGAACGTCAGGGGGCTCGCGCGGCCGGTCTTCGCGGAGTTTCTGGAGTACGTGCTCGATCAACTTCGGTTTCCGGCACTCCTTCGAAGAGAGAACGAGTCGGCGGAACAGCATGCCGAGAGGCTCCGAACCGAGATCGAGAAGGACGGTGGCGATCCACAAGAGCGTTACTTGGTCGAGTGCCACAAGATCAACGTCGCCGACTTCGGGCCGATCGGGCAACGTCGGCATCGGCTGATCTTCACCATGGTCAGGTCCGACTTGGCCGAAGCTCCGGTATGGCCGGAACAGACTCACTCCCGCGAAGCACTGGTGAAAGCCAAACACGACGGCAGCTATTGGGTCGAGCACGGGCTACCTTCCGGGTCGATCGGGTTGAGCCCCAAACGAGTCGATGAGCTTCTGGCCAAGAACGAGGCTTCTCTGGAGCGATGGCTTACGCTCAGGGACGTCATCGAGGACTTGCCCGAGTTGAAGGCAGAGCCCGACGACGCGTTGATCGACGGCCACTATTTCTGGCCGGGCGCTCGCGTATATAGGGGCCATTCTGGCTCGTTGCTCGACGAGCCCTCGAAGACGATCAAGGCCGGGGTTCACGGCGTTCCGGGAGGCGAGCACATAGTGATCCTGGACTCGGAGAAGATCCGCTACCTGTCCGTCAGGGAGTGCGCCCGAATCCAAGCCCTCTCGGACAAGCTCGTCTTTGACTGCGACCGAAGCGCGGCGATGCGCCAGATCGGGAACGCCGTCCCACCACCGATCGGCGAGATCTTCGGTACTTATCTGCTAGACCATCTCGGAGAGGATTCACAGTGGCCAGATCTGGAGACAGACAGTCCCAGGACAACGCCGCAGGCGGTCGCCAGCATCGCCTGATCCAAGACCCTGGTTCCGGTCGCACGTTCACCGCGAGCATCGAGATCAAGAACGGCGGCTATGCGTCGCTGCGGTGGGCCAGCGGTGGCAACGTGTATTTGGGCAAGGTCGAGGGTCGGACCGAGGACGAATGCCTTAGAGCTGGTTTCGCTTTGGCAAGAGAAAAACATCCTGAGCTCTTCGCCACCGAACTAACCTCGGTTTGAAGACGCGCTCCTCGCCCTCACGAGGCTTTCGATCTCGTCAGACACCCGGACCGGATCGTCGCACTCCCAAACCTCGACCACCTCCCAACCATCGGCCTCCAGCAAGCGCTTCGTTTCCAAGTCCCGCTCACGGTTCCTGCGGAGCTTGTCTTCCCACCATCCCCGAGTGTCGCCATGCGGCAAGCGGGCATGTTTGGGGCAGCCGTGCCAGAAGCAACCATGGACCGCCACCGCCACTCTCGGACCCGGGAAGACGATGTCCACGCTACGCCGCGGTGCCGACGGCACGACGTGACCGTGCAAGCGAAACCGTAGACCGCGTCGATGGAGAAGAGACCGTAGGTGAACCTCGGGACTGGTATCAGCCGTCGCCTGCTTGGAGAGGCGTTCATGCATATCCAAGGTTCCGTTGCCCAACAAGTCGAGGCTACCCGAGAGAGCACGATCGCTCAACGGGTCAATCGATGGATTCTTGCATCTGAGTGCGTCCAACGGAGCAGTTCGGGCAGGGCTCGTGTCCGACGATCTTTCTCGACCATGGCTCGTCGGGGTGTTCGGGTGCGTCGATCGGCACGCTCTTTGTCCCGCCGCAGATCAGGCATGGTTCTTCGATACCGGGTCGCAGCGGCTCTACCGGCCCCGTGAGGCTCTCGGCGCCCGCGACCGTCTCCAAGCCGTTGGCCTTGCGGACCATCCACACTCGACTGCCGAGCTCCCGCACCGCGATCACCCGTGTTGGGGCTATCCCAGGTGCCTGGCTGAACGGGGCACGCTCATAGGTCTTTCCAGCCTCGATCACTGGTCTCGCACTTCGACGTTGAACCAGGCGACCACGGTCATCCACGGTTCCCCGTTGGTCTGTTTCAGCGTTTCGGATTTGATCCGTGGGTCGTTTCGCTTCCGAACCTCGCGGGCCACTTGGTCGAGCAGGGATAGATCGCGGTCCCCGGGCCTCTCCAGATCGGCTAGGGACAGCCTCAGCCCTGACTCGGGAATCCACTTCGTTGGATGGACGAAGGAGACAACAACCTCCCGGTTGTCGTGCTGCCAACCGTTCCAGATGAACTTTCCGGTGGGGCCTAGATGCTCGCGCAGGTAGAGCCCGGTTCGGCCACGTTGGGTGACCTCCACCTCGTTGGCCCACCCTGGAACATCACGCCACTTGCCGTTCAACGGCCCGCCCCGAAAGGCCGCTTGGACGGCGTAGAGATACGACGACTCGGTTGACACACGCCTGACCTTACACGAACATTTGTTCGTATCTAGTGGTTTGGTCGACACGGCGCTCCGTAGCCCCGACAAGTTCCCACCGACCCCGCGGGGAGTCAGCTTTGACTAGGCCCTTGCCGACCAGGTTCGATTTCGCCTTCGAGAGGTGGGTCTCCCAACGCGGCATGCCACTCGGCACGTTCTCCAGGTCAACGGGCGTCATTCTCGGCGTGAGTTCGTCGCGGACTCGTTCGGCGATCTCGCCTCTCTTGGCGGTGCCGCCGAGGTCGGAAAGAGCGTTGACGATCGGCTGCTCGTAATCGCCGGACCGCAACAGACGAACCTCCGCCTTCGGCGTGAACCGCTTGCCTTCCACGAGCGCTTTGAGGCGTTGCTTCTCCTCGGGGTCGCGGTTCATCATGTGGGTGTAGACCCTGAGCGTGAAGGCTGGGTCGGTGTGGCCGATCTGAGTCATGACCGAGATCGGGTCCTCGCCGCAGGCGATCAGCACCGACGCGAAGGTGTGACGAAGCTTGTGGGTCGTGAGTCCTTTCCGTAGCGGAACCTTGCCTTCCGCTATGAGCAGTTCGTTGGCGCGGTCGAAGGCCAGGCCGAGGACTCGGGAGAGCAGGCTGTTTCTGTCGCGTGGCCCGCCTGTGCCGGTGGGGAACACGAGGTCGTCGGGGCCGGAGAGGTAGGCGTTGGCTTTGTGGGCGGCGAGGATGTCGCGGAGGACCGGCATCATCTTGATCTCGCGAAGCCCGGCCTGCGTCTTCGAGCGTCCGATCATGATCCGACCGGAGGCGAGGTCCACGTCGCGCCAAAGCAGGTAACAGAGCTCGTGGGCGCGCGGCCCGGCGAAGATGAGCGTCGCGACGACCGCGAGACGGTCGGATAGATGGCAGCGAGGGCTCCGGTCCAGCTGAGTGGCCGCACGAAGTAGAGCCTCGATCTGACTGGCGGAATCGAGATAGACGGGCGGCTTCGGTGGCACCTTGAGCCGACGTCGTTTTCCAGCCGCGGCGTTCTCCGTCACGTACTTATATTCGTGGGCGACCGAGAGGATGAACTGGAGGAAGTCGATCTGCTGATTGATAGAACTGGGCGCGAGTGGCCGTAGCGGATTGCCTTGCCGGTCCAGCTTCGGCTTGCGACGTTCGATCGCGTGCTCACGTGATCTTGATTCGGCGACCATGTGCCGGCGGAAGTCGTCGACCGCCTGTGCGTCGATCTCCGGCAGCGGCCAGTCGGCGAAGAAGTCGAGCAGGTATCCAAGCGCCCATTCCTCGTTGTCGCTGGTGCTCTCCGCGATCTCGCCCTTACGAGCGGCGACCAGCTCACGGGCGAAGGGACCGAAGATCGGCACCTCGACGTCTTGGCCGTCCGGTTTGGCCTTCTTGCGGTCTTTCTTGGGTGGTATCCAGATCCCGCGGCGAACGTCGGCCATGATGTTCGCGAGCTCCTCTTCGGCGCGTTCCCAGGTCCATCCGTCGCGCTCGAAGCCGAGCGTGAGATACCGGCGTATGCCGTAGGCCCAGAACCGCAGGGCGTATCCGCGGCCTTGTTTCCAGTTTCGCTCCAGAACTTGGCCGTCTGTTTTAGTTTTCATCGGTGTCCTCCTCGCGTTCTGGCGTCGAGAAGGGAACGCGGCGACACACCGATCCAGCGGGGCTAGGCTGTGTCTCGCGTCGAAGGTCCTCCTTCGGCGCCAGGCCGGGGGGTGTTCGTGCACCGCCCCGGCCGCTTTTTGTCCGGTCCATCGAAAATATCGCGGCACAAACCGGAAATCCAATCGGGCGTCCGGGCGAGGCGGGGCCGGTTCGGTAGGGGTCAGCGGGCACGGCTGCCTCCCTTCGGATCGGGCGGGCCGAGCCGGTCGGCAACCTCGGTGGGATCGAATCTGAGACGAGGCCGTTTGCCGGCTCCGAGGCGTTTGGCGCCGAGGTAGTCGGCGTGGTCGTAGACCCAGCGGCGGCCCACGCCCCACCATTCCGAGACCGCCTCGGCGGTGACGAGCCGCTCCCGTCTCGGGGCGGCGGGTTCCTGGTCGGGGCCGATCAGTTCGGCCAGTCGGCGGGCCAAGGCCTCGATGGATTCGGGGGCAAGGCGAAGCTCTCCGGCCCGCCAGGGTTCCGGGGGCCGGCTCATCGGCCCATCTCCAAAGGGACTCGGCCCGCCCCCTCCCCCAGCTGGCCGGCCCAGTACGAGACCCGGGCCTTTGCGATCTCGACGTAGCCGGGGTCCTGCTCGATCCCGACGAACTCGCGGTCCTCGAGCACGGCCGCGGCCCCGGTCGTGCCGGACCCGCAGAACGGATCGAGCACGAGCCCATCGGGCGGGCAGATCAGCCGGACGAGCCACCGCATCAGTTCGAGCGGCTTGATCGTCGGGTGCGGGTTGCGAACCGACTCCGGCCCCTTCACGGGGAGTTGTTCGCAGCCGGCGTCTCGCTCACGGCGGGTCACTCGGCCGCAGAAGAAGAACCGGCTGGCCGGCGTCCGGCCGGGGCGAGGCTGGGAGTCGAGTAGCCCGACCGGGCAGCTCTCGCCGCAACCGGCCGGGGAGCATTTCGGGTCGTGGGTCACGGCCACGTTGGCGGGGTGACGGTCGTTGACGCGGCAGGCGTCTACTTCCAGGGCTCCCGTGCCGTGGACGGCGATCGTGTCGATCGTGGGGGCTTCGAGGGGTCGCCGCAGGAGCGCGATCGGTTCGTGCCCGGGCTTCAACGTCGTGGCTTGACCACCCGGGAGCTTGCGGGACTTCGAGGGGCGGTCGGCGAAGAGCCAACAGAGCGTGTCACGCACCTCCAATCCCGCGTCTTCGAGACCGCAGATCATCCGGTGGGAAGTGCGCGGTGATCCGAACGCGAGCATGAATGCTCCGGGTTTCAATACGCGTAGGCACTCGGCACCCCATGGTCGGCACCAGATCCGGTGAGCCTCGCCGGGCGAGAGCCGTTCGTGGCCGGTAGCGGCGACGGCTTCTTGGATGTCCGGGCCATCCCATGCCTGGTCGTCAATGTCGATGTTGTAGGGCGGGTCGGTGACGATCGCATCGACGCTCGACTCGGGCATCGAGCCCAGCAGCTCGATCGCGTCACCTTCGAGAACCGTCCACGAACTCATGCCGACCGTCCTTCGGGATCAGCCGGAGTGCCTAGCCAGTTCAACGATTCGCCCGGTCGGGTCGGGTCGCGGAATATCGGTGCGAACGGACCTTGCTCGGCGAGGTCCCCCGCGAGGCAGGTATGGATCGAGACCTCAGGGGTGCGGACCAGCTCGGGGTCGCTCGCGAGCAAAGCGATGGTCGCGTTTCGTCTCCGCTCCAGGGCAGCCCGTGGTGCGCCGTCGAGCACGCAGACAACCGGAGGGAACGCGGGGTAGGTGGCCCGCCAAAGCGGCTCTCCATGATCGTCGGAGGCCCGAAACAGCCGGGCGTAGCTCGCTAGTTCGGCGGCGAGGCTATCGACCGAGAGCGTCGCCCGATCAACCTCCACGAACCGCTGCTCCACGAACACCTCGCCGTCGTCCAAGCGAAGATAGGTGAGCACCGCGTCGGCACGTAAGACCTTTCGATAGCGGCCACGGCCGCGAGTGAGAGGGTGGACCACTTCGTGGTGCCAGGAGAGCGGACCGAAGTCGTCGCCGCGATGTCGGGCCTCTTCGAGGAAGCAGATCGCGGCGGCGTTGACCGCGATGGTGTGGAGGCGAAGCTGACCGGCCGCTTGCTCGGGCGACAGAACCTTCGGTGCACGGTCGAGTCGGCCCGACTCAACCGCGAGCCTTGCTCCGGACTCGGTGACGAACCACAGTCCTCGTGGCAGAGCACCGGGCGCACGTACTCGTAAGACGAGACCGGCGGATTGGAGATCCCCCAAGACCTGTCGCGCTCGTCTGACGGTCCGGTCTGGCAGGTGGATCGCCCAGACCTGCGCGGTCGTGAGAGTCCGGTGACTGGCGAGGGACGTGAGTATCTCGACCGCCGTTTGAGGCAGACCGTCCCGGGCTCTCACCTTTGCCTCCCTTCGCCCGTGGCCTTAACCGGCGCATAGGCCCGGCCGGGCCGGTGAACCGGACGGTTGTCTTGTCCCTGCCCGGTCCGAAGGTCACGGAGCTTCTTGAGGATGCGCTCGTCGAGCGTTTCGAGATGCGCCGCGACATCGTCTCCGATCCGATCGGGTTCGCTGGCCACAACCGCTGGTTCTGGCGGCGCCCCGAAGACCTCCTCGACCGAGACACCAGCCACGGCAAACGGTTTGCTCGGCTCGCCGTGATGGGTGACCTGCGCGATGAACCTGTATTTCGGCAAGGCGGTTATCGCTGACGGGTCGGGCTGGCCTCCCCACTCTCGGGTGATTAGTCCCGCCGCGTGGGAGTTGAGCGCGGTTGTGATGAGGTGGGAGCGATTCGTGGTCAACGCGTTCAGCGTGTCCGGCGAGAGACGTTCCGGGTTCTGGTTGAGCAGGAACGCCCGCATCCCGTACTTCGCGGACTGCTCCAACAGCGCGGCGAGGTTCCCCGAGGTCGCGCCGTCGTAGCTTTGAACCTCGTCCAAGAAGACCCAGAACGGACGGCGAGCGTCAGGCGACAGGTCGGCTCGACCTTTGGCGGCGTGGAGCAGGTCGAAGACGAGGAGGTTCGCGATCAGCCGGTCGCGGGTGCCGCCGGAACCGGGGCAGGCAAGCACGATCTTTCCTTGGTCCATCGCTTCGCGGACCCGATAGCTGCTTTGGCTGGCGCCGAGCAGTTCGGTGATCGCCGCCGAGGCTCGCAGACGATCGACCATGTTCGTCAGCTGCGTGATCGCCTCGATGGACAGCCGAGGGAAACGGTCGAGCCAGAATTGCTGCGAGGCCCGCGGGAGGAATGGCAGAACGGCGACCCGCCACTTCTCGTCGGAGAGCAGGGTCGGGAGTTGGAAGATGGTCGGGCAAAGCTCTGGCGGTAGGACCCGGGCGATGGCGGCGAGCGCGGCAGCGGATTGCGTGGTGAGGTTGATCGCCCGGGTGCTTCGCTCGCCCCACTGCATCGCGGACGCGAACGCATCGACCACCGCCTCGACTCGGGCCTCGGCCTCGCCGGCTCCTTGGCCGCCCAGCTCGAAGAGATTCCATCCCGGCATCTTGTTCCCGGCAGATCCGGCGGCAAGGTTGATTTCGACCACCCGCTCACGGACGCCCGGCCTGTCCAGGTAGGGGCGCATCCTCTCCAGCGCGTCGGCGTGGGGGTCGAGGAAGAGCCCGCCGTGGCCGGAGCGAACCAGATGCAGGAACTGGCAGATGGCGAGTTCTGTTTTTCCGTAGCGGCTGCGGCCAGCGATGTATGAGAAGAAGGTGTCGGCGGTTCTGAAGGCGATGAGTCGGTCGCCGGTCTCGTCGGTGACGCGGCCGAGCGGGACCATTGCCTTCGACTCTGGTTCGAGGTCGGGAAGCGGCGGTGGGGGCGAGAGATTCGGGCCGGAGCGGAGCACGTTGTCGGCAGGACAGAACATGGTCGGTGGTTTGAGGAACCCGGCCAGCTCGCGGGCCGTGAGGATGTTCTGCCGGGCTGGTCGAAACAGTCCGGTCCTGCGGCGGCGGTCGAACCGGCCTCGGCGAAGTGGCAGATCGGACCCGAGGAACGCAAGTCCCGGGATCGGAAGACCCGAGGCCCTGAGCCAGTTGCGGTCGCCTAATGACTCGAATGCGGCGAGTACGTTCTGCATAAGGGCATTGGCTCGGTAGCGATAGGCGGCCCGGACGCAAACGAGGATCTGTGCCTCGAACGGCTGCCCGCCGTCGCGGAGCTTGTGATCGAGTCCTCGCCCGCGAAGGCGTCGCTCCGCGGCGGTCGCGGGATCAACCTCGCGGCGTTTCTCGACGGGGAGGCCGAGTCGTTCCCCGATCGGCTGGCCTTGGATGCCGAGTCGTTTGGCCTGACGACGAAGCCGCCGAGCGAGGCGGCTTCGCCTGTGGCCTTTCGCGGGAAGTAGATCGACCCGGACGCTCACTTCCTCGTCGGGACCTGCACCGGCCATCGCCGCGGCGAACGGTTGAAGGGGGTCCGGGTCGAAGTCAAGATGTGCCAGCGGCTCGATGCTCGGCCGGGCGAGAACAAGTTCGGTGCGAAGGGTCGTTCGACCATCGGGATCGCTTCGTCCGTCGAGCACGGCGTCGGTATTTCTGAGCTCGATCCCGTCGTAGCTCGCGAGCGCGCTTCTGAGAAGACCGGCGGCCCGGTCGGGCGCTTCGAGGAGATAGACGAGTCTGCCGTCACGATCGGATTCGAGCCTGATCCCGAGTGCTCGGGCCGGGCGATCCAGCCAGCCACGAACGCCACGATCCATCTGTGCGAGCTGACTGGCGAATCGTTGAACGGCCTCGGGAGAGGCATCGAACTCGTCGGCGGGAACCACCGCGACGGTCGAGCGGTTGCGGAGTGTGCGGCGAGTCGAGATGAGGCGTTGTGTAGCCAGCGCGGCGGCGATCACGGTCAGTCCGAGAGCCGTCGGATACAGCCAGTCGTCGATAGCCACGCTCAGCCGGTCGGCCGGGATTTTCGAGATGGCCTGCCAGGCGGATAGAGCGATAGCGACCGCGAGGATGGAGAGCATCAGGGTCGGATCGGATCGGCCACGACGACGGTTCATGGTGCAACTCCGATGTGACGTATGGATGTCGGCAAACTCCGAGGCCCGGAATCCCATTCCCAGTCGGGAAAACCGCCGGTCATTCTTGAAAAGTTGAGGAAGCCACAGGGGAAGGGACAGGGGAAACCACAGGGGAAACCCGAAATCGGGCCGAGCCTGGGCAAATAGAGGAACTGGTCGGCGAGCATCCGATCACCTCCCGGCCTTCTGGACGCTGGACCTCATCGCTTCGCGAAGCACATGCCGAGCGACCGGCGGACAGACGGAGTTTCCGATCTGACGGAATCTGTCGTTGCGTGAGCCCTGCCACGGATAGTCGGGACGGAAGCCTTGAATGATGGTCGCCTGCTGAACGGTGATCCGTTCCAGGTGCTTGCTAGAGCGAAACTGGGATGCGGTCAGCGCGCCTTCGGGGCGTCGTCTCTCGGGCCTCCCGGTGCGGTTGGTTTTCTCGGTTTCGATCTTCCAATGACCCGACCCGCACATGAACGTGAAGGCGGGACGATCGAACGACCGCGGGGCGCCGCCCGGGTGGCGGCCTGAGTTGGTGTGCGTGCTCCGGAGCGTCGCGGGGCGGGCTCCCCAGCCGAGCGCTTCGGCGATGCTGACCCATTGCCGGAGATGAAGCTCGTCCTCAGGTACGAGATGCCGCCGGGCGTTGAACGAACGGTGTGTCGGCTCGGGAAACTTGACCGGCCCGTCGAGGGAAGCGATCAGGAAGGCACGTTTTCTGACCTGAGGCACCCCGTAGCTCTCGGCCGACAGCACCCCTACCTCGGTTCGGTAGCCGTGGTCGGTGAGCAAATCGGCGAACACTCTCCAAAGCTCGGCCACGGGTGTCACCTGCTCGAACGCGATCCACCGCGGCTTGAGCGACAGCGCGAAACGGAGAGGTTCGACCGTGAGCAAGGAATCCGGGTCGAGGCACCGGCGCCGCCAATCGTCCCGGGTGTCGCGACCCTTCGAGAGATCGCGGGCACAGGCGATCACCCGCTGCTTGTCGCGGTGACCGAGCTTTTTGCCAGAAGTCGAGTAGGCCTGACACGGCGGCGAGGCGATCAGCCCCCAAGTCGGTGAGAACCGCCGTGGGTTCAGGTGGGAGAGATCGGCGATCAGGCGCTCATGGCCGGCGGCCTCCGCCGTTGCCGAAGCGATCTCGTCTATCTCGACACCGAGCGCATGGTGGCCGAGTTGGGCGAGGCCTTCGTCCCAGCCACCGGCGCCTGCGAACAAATCGAGGATGGTTCCGTGCTCAGCCACGCTTCCCCTTCCCCGACCCGCCACCCGACCCCGGGCCGGCCAGAACTTCGATCCAGGTCGCGGGGATATACGAGTAGCGGGACGCGTTCTCCGGCATTCCGGGCGATGCCGAGGTCTGCCACGAGATGTGTATGTGCGGGCCACCGGAGCACGGGACGCAATGCGCGGGGTCGCCGTGGTTCGGGTAGCCGTTGTAGCCGACGAACCGGAACGGTGGATCGGCGCAGACCGGCCTCGACCCCGAGGAGGCACAGCTTGGTTTCCAGCCGACCGCGCGGGCCAGGCGCATCGTGTTTGCCCAGTTGCCGTCCTTCGGAGCCGCGTCGATGGCGGCCCCCAATGGATGCTCTCCGTCCGGTGTATGGCCGAGCCCGAAGCAGTCGGTCACGACCTGCCCGAAACGGCGGGCCAGGTAGATCACGTCGGCGATTATCCGGGAGTCGCAGGCTTCCGGGGTGCCCGGGGTAATGTCGGCCGGGAGCGACTTGAGTTCTGCCGGGCCGTTGACGCGCTTGGCCCCACCGAGTCCGCCGGAGGGAGATTGCGAGGTCCCGCATTGTCCGTTTCCGGATGGGGCAGGCCGCGCTCCGGCGGGGTCGGACGGCTCGGGGCTTCCGGCGCCACGGAACCCGTATTGGACGGCACGGGCCATCACCTCGTCCGCGTAGGAGGTGAGCCCGTCGGCGCAGGCTCCGTAGTAGTTGCAAGCCGCCTCCCGATAAGCGGCATATGAGCCGCCCGTTCTCGGGGCGCCCATGACAGGACGAAGGATTCGCGCGCCCGTGAAGATCGAGTCGGCCGGGCTGGTGATGCTCGCCTTGCCGTCACCGTCGGCGTCTACGCCGTAGCGTTCCCAGAGGGTCGGCACCGATGGATCGGGACTGCATGCGCTGCCTCTGACGACGGCGATCTGCATCGCGCCGCCACAACCGGACGGGTTGATTTCGGGGCAGGCTCCGTTTCCGCATTCCTGGTAGCCGATCGAAGCCAGAAAGGTCCAATCGATGTCGAAGCGTTTGGCGGCTGCCCTGTAGAGCTTCAGCTTCCAAGGTGCGATCTCTTGCTTGGCGGTCTTGGTCGGCGCGGCCTGAACTGAGCCGCTGCCACCGACGCAGCCGATGTCGGCGCCGAGCACCGCCATGAACGTCCCGGCCACCGCGACGACCGCGGCGGCAAGTACGGCCAGCAGACCGAGCGCCCAGAGCGGCCGGGGCCGCTGGTTTGTCTCGTGGCTGGTCATTCGGCACCCACCCGATCGACCAGCCACCGGCCGGCCGTGAGTCGAAGGCCGAGGATCACCGGGTAGGTGATCCCGGCGGTCTCGACCGTGACGGTTACAGTCGCCCGACTGTCCGCAACCCGCCCTGTCTCGGTGGTGATGACCCTCGAATGGCGGTGACGGGCGGCGGGCGAGGTCCTGACCTGCCGGCCCAGCCTGTCGATCAACTCGGGTGTGGCCGCTTCGATCTGGCGTGGGCTGCCTTGCCCGGAGAGGAGAGGCAGGTATCCGGCGATGAACCGGCGGGCGCGCTCCTCGACCTCGTTCTCGAGTTCGACTTCCGGGTCATGTCCAACCGGCCCCGCTTCGATCGTCACCGCCTCCGGGGAAGGCTCGCCCGGGTTCGGGCCGGGAATCGCGATCAGCACCGCCGCGGACACGAGCAAGATCACCGCGACCGCTGCGAAAGCGAGAAGGCTTTGCTCGGTCGGGATCGGTCGCGCCCATATCTCACGCAGGCGCCTCACCTGTTCCTCCTCGACGGGAACCGGCCAGGAGCCTTGCCTATGGCTCGTTCAGCGGCACGATAGGTCGTGGTTCGCCGGAGGTAGGTAAGAAGCTCGGCACTCGATTCCTTGGAGGTGTGCTCGCCGCCGACCGCTCCGACGATGCGGCTGGTGAGCTGGCGGCGTTGGAGAAACACCATCCAGTTGAAGAGCGCTTGGAGGCCGAATGCCATTAGCCACCCGAGCTGCGATGTCGCTGCCGCGAGCGCTCCGTTAACCGCGAGCAGAATCGCGAGTATCAGCGAGTAGGCCGCCTTCCGGACCAGGAGCCCGGCGAGGCGGATCAGCCACGATCTAAAGAAGTCGTGACCGCGGCCGGGGATGACCGCCAGCACCATCACTACCGGCGCGAACGCCAGCAAGAGCAGCAGAAGAATCTGGGCGAGGATCACCCCGACCGAAAGCGCCCCGATCAGCAGGAACACGCCAAGCTCGCCGACGAAGACGACGATGGCGACAAGGAGCCGCTGGTACTGGCCGCCCTCCTCCATCGCATCGGTCGCCGGCTTGTCGGCAATACCGAGCCGGTAGTCGTTTCGGTCAGCGGACGGGTCGGCGTCGGGGAGCTTGTCGGTGTCCCCGGAGTTCAGCGCGTCGTACTGAGCGTCGCGCTCGTCGGACCCGGAGGCGTAGGGCAGGAAGTGGGATGAATATTTGTTGAGGTTGTTGATGCAGGTCTTGCCGTCGGCCTCAACCTGGTTTCCTCGTTTGAGTGCCCGGGCGAGCGCCGCATCCTTGCCGGAGTCCTTGGACAGCGGTCGGACCGGGACCGACTCTGGGTCGGAGTCCTCGGAGCCTGTGCCGTCCTTGACGCAATGCTCGATTCCACCGAACTGCAACACCGTCCACGGTTCGAGCACCAGCAGCTTGAAGAGCTGGTCGGCGCCGGAGAGCTTCGCGTCCTCGCCCTCGCTGACAGATCCCTTGTTCGGGATCGACAGGAACGCCCCGGACATCTGATTGGTCCAGCTCGACGCGGAGCCGACCGTCGCGGCGGGTTGCGCCACGAACGCCAGGGCCACGATCAGGTAGAGGAGCGAGACGGCGAGGGTGCCGGCGGTCTCGGTGTAGCGACGCTGAATCAGCGCCCGCCACATAGCCCACATGCCTACGACGGTCACGGCAACCACGAGCCAGGGACGGCCGAACACGTCCGCGTAGATGGTGTGTATCGCCGCCGACACGGGGCGAAGTGCTCCGGCCCCTCCGGTCGCCTCCGACCCGTTGAGCAAGTCCAACGAGAAGGCGAACGTGAAGAGCGAGATCACCGTCCGGGCCAGGAACGCGGTCAGCTCCCAAATGATCGAGGCGAGGAAGTAGGCGATCATCGGGGGCACCCCGGACACGTCCACCCCGCCGGTCAAGGACGCTTCGACCGCCTTGAAGTGTTGGTCGAGCGTGAAGTTCCCGGCCGGGTATTGCTCGGAGAGAGCGCCACCGGAGACTTGTGGGGCCGGGCCGACGTTGCCGAACACATCCGAGGCTCCGGCCAACGGATGAGCCAGGAAGATCAGCGCGGCGGCCAGCGCGACCGCGAGGATCACGTACCTAACTTTGAGTAGCCGCGCATTCATTTCTCCCCTTCCCGGCGCGGTGTCGTATCGAGCGCTTCGAGCAGCGCGTCAGAGGCGAGATCGACTTGCAGCTCCCCGACCCGTCCTTTCAGGTCACGCATGAGGCAGCGGCCCTGACGGAACCCTTTAAGTGAGTGGAGGAGATGGCCGTCGTCGGGGTCGAGTCCGATCAACCTGAGCGCCCGGGCGGCCTCGGCGTCGGACTCTTGCCCAAACAGGAAGTAGGTGCCGACCAGCTCGGAGAGGTCCCCGAGGTCGGCGAGGCGTTGGCTCGCCAACAGAACGGTCGTGTTGGCGGAGCGGCCCAACCGAACGAGACGGTTCAAGAGCATCCGGCCCTGTGTCGAGGCGAGCAGGAACCAGGCCTCGTCCAGAAGGACGACCTTGTGGCGGGAGCGATCGCCGGAGACAAGCTTCAGCGCCAAAGCGGCGATCAGGGAGAGCGTCGCGACCGAGACTCGCTCGGCGCGGGTGTAGGTCTCGCGGCTGGCGCCGGGGTCGGGCAGGGTGAGCCCGGGGGTGCGAATGGTGACGATCACCTGTCCACCTCCTCGCCGGACGGATCGACCGTGGCGAACCCGAGTCGGGCGAGCCCGAAGTCGGAGATCACCTCTAAGGCGTCGCCGACCTCGTTGGCGGCGGTGTCGTCGGAGGCCTTCAGTCGGGCGACGACCGCGCCGAGGTTTCTTTCGTTGGCTCGGATCGCGTCGCGGACGGCCCGCTGAACCTGGTTCTCCCAAGCCGGTGGCGGGTCCGGCAACAGTTCGAGGAGATACGAGGAGGCGAGTTCTTCGCGCAGCTCGGGCAGACCGATCGCCAGCGGATCGAGTCTGCCTCGACTGGCCTCGTCGCCGGAAAGCTCAAGGATCTCAACCTGCCCGGCCAGCTCGGGTACCCGGTCGAGGGCGTGATCGGGCTTCGGGTCGAAATCAACCACGAGCGACCCGCGCCTTTCGGCGCCGTAGGCGATCGCCTGTGCGGTGAGGGTCTTGCCGGACCCGAGCGTTCCCGCGAGCAGGACGGCGGAGGCCCGGGATGTGCGGGATGCCTCGGTCGGGTCATACCGGACCGGGCGACCACCGCCGGCCGGAGACACACCTATATATGTGCCGGTGTCGGAGCCGAGGTCGGTCGAGGCGACGGGCACCATCGCGCCGAACTGCTCGACGGTCATTTGCTGCTCGTAGTCGACAACCTCCGAACCGACCCGTGACAGATGCTCGAAGAAGAGCTGATGCTGAAGACCACGAGGACGGTGGAGCGGCACGTCCCCGAACCGCTCGGTCAGCGCATCGACGCGCCGCTCCAGCTCCGGCCGGCCAGGGGCACCGACCGCGAACGAGATCGACGCCTGAAGCATCGGCGGGTGCGAGGTGCCTTGGAGGATCGCTTCGTACTCGCGGGCCAGCTCGCGATCCTCGGACGCCACGAGGCCAGGACCGGCGATGGAGCCTTTCTCCTGCTCGCGGTAGGCGTGCTCGACATCGAGGATTCGCTTTCTGACCTGGGCGAGCGCGTCGCGGTTGCCGATCCACCTCGCGTGGATCACGGCATCGACCGGGAACCCGACCGCCTCAGCCGGGGCGAACAAAAGCTCCGCTTGCTCGGACGGGAACACCGCCTCAGCGGCAAGCGTCCCGAGAGAGGTGAAGGCTTGGTAGCTGGTTCCCTGCTCGGACTCGACCACGAGCGAGGCGGGCTCGGCCGGGTCTTCGGTCATTGGCTCGTTGGCGCAGCGGATCAGGTCGTGCTCCAACGGCTCGTAGGTGGTAGAGCCGTCCGGGGTCTCGACCACGAGCGCGTCCGGTTGCCAGTTCCCGTCAAGTTCGGGTTCGGTGACCCCGCGGGTGGCGCCGCGCCTGAGTAGCCACTCAATCTCGGAGGTCTTGGCTCGCCGGAGGCCGAGGACACCGCCGAGGCGATCGAAGGTACGGCGCTCGGTCTCAGCCAGCTTGGCGAGGTCCTTGCCGGAGATCGGTCGGGGCTGATCGACCCGGAAGAGTTGTTCGAGCCTACGCCGGGCGCGGTCGAACGAGGAGATCACTCCCTGCCCCAATACGGATTCGCCTTGGGCGGTGAGCGTGACCGCGAGATAGACCTCCGGCAGGTGCGATGGCGAGGCGGAGAGACGGTCTTGGTGGTCTTGGAGGAACCGCCGCCAGGAATCGGGGTCGGTGTGCCGCTCATCGACGGCGGCCTCAAGGTCGGTCACATACCGCTCGCTCGGGTAAGTGCGTTGAACCCGCCAGATCGAGAAGTCCGCTGCGACCACATGGGCGAAGCGAACGAGCCTCGCCGCCACCGCCTGCTTGTCACCCGCCGGTAGGTATGGGTATGCGGTCGTCTCGATTCGGTAGACCGCCGCTGCCTCGCCGGATGGTCCGATCAGGATGTTGCCGGACACGTATCTGAGGGGGAACCGGATCACGGCCGGACCTCCAGGACCTCGCCGGCGGCCAAGGTCACCGACGAGGTGACGCCACCACGGCGGCGGTGCCAACCGAGACGACGAACAACTCGGCGACCGCGCCTACGCCTGATCTCCTCGACCGGAACCCCGAACGTGACCAGGGCCGGACCCGTCACTCTCGCGCGGCGGAGCTTCGGTGAATGCTCGTCCGATGAGATCCAGGTCTCCCCACGGACCGTGATGCCACGGCCAGCCGGCGGGAGCGCCCGGCCCACGGAACGTCGCCGCGGCGCGAGGTGAAGCGCGATCCACGAGAAAGCGAAGCTCTCGGCGCTCCTGCCATCCGGGGTCTTCTGGTTCGCGAGCGTCGCGATGGCCGCCGGAAGGACGACGAGGCGAAGCGGCCAGTCGAGCATCCCAACCACGAAGCCGACGATCTCGACACCAACGAAGGCCACCACCGCGGCACCAAGCGCGGTTGCCCGTCCTCCGACCGCGAGCCCGATCACCGCAGCCGCGATGCCGCCTAGCAAGGCGACCGTCGCGGTTGCGGCCGGGATCACGATCGCGGCTATGAGCGTCGCGACGGCATAGCCGAGCCAGCGGAGCGGCACCCCTCCCGGCACCGGCAGTGGGTGACCGTCGATCGAGTAGATCCGCCGATCGGGCCTGAATACGCGCTGGTAGGAGCGCACGGATTCGGGCTCGGTGCTCATGGCAGGATCTGGTCGCCGATCCCGCGGGCAGCGTCAGCAACCTGATCCGGGCTGAACACCAGCCACGCGACCAACACCGCCGCGAAGAAGAACAGCGCCAGGTCGGTGTACCTCCGGTTCAGTAGGAACACGAGCCCGACGATCGCGATGATGCCGCCGTAGATTTGCGCCGCGTAGTGACGCAGCAGAGACCCGATGTTCTGACCAACGTCGTTGCCGCCCGGAGCTGCGAGAGCTTCCGGCGCGAGCCAGAGCAATACCGCCACGACGACCACGGGCGCGAGCGTGAGCACGGCGCGGC
>MKST01000006.1:34998-98362 GCA_001897355.1 Solirubrobacterales bacterium 67-14
ACGAGATCGAACCCGCCGAGCGGTGCGACCGTGGAACCGGGCGAGACGAAGTAGACGAGATCGGACGGTCTCGCAGTCGAGGCATACGTGCCGATGAACCTGGTTACGAGCTTCGAGATCGCCTCGGAATCGGAACCGGAGAGCGGGGCTCCTCGCTCCGGCTCGAACGCGGCTGACGACGATCCGGCGACCAGGTACGGGACACCAATCACGCTGAGCTCATCCGCGTCGTCGCGGATCGGGATGGCAAGGCTCTTGACCTGACCCGAGAGGAGCTCGCAGGCGACGGTCACCACCGAGACATCGGGAGCGACTTGCCTTGCTCCCGATACTTCCGCTTGGGCGACGCCCGGGCCAGATCCGTTCGGCCCGTCGTGCCGGGTCGGAGTGCTATGTCGGGCGACCCCGCGCGGATCGGTGAAGTAACCGCGAGCGAAGCGAACCGCAACCGACGCGACCCGATCATCTACAACCCGGCCCGCAATAGCCGAGTCGGTTATCGGGACGTTGGATTCGTCCGAGGCGACGATCGCGCCGACGCCACGAAGTAGCAAGACGGCAACCAACGCCCAGAGCGCTACTCGGCCCACGGCGCGAGCCCGTGGACCGACGCCCCGGACTCGGTCGGAAATATCAACAGTCACAGCGCACCACCTCCTCGCGGCCCGTGGGCGACGGGAACGGACGCCGGCCGCCCCGACCTGAGGGAAGGTCGGGGCAGCGGCCGACCACCGGGAAGAGAGGACCGGGGTCGGGGGTGGGGAGTTTGGTCCCGCACCGGGCGTCCGTGGTGCGCACGAGCCGCTGTTTTTCAAGTGAGTTCATGCCCACTTGTCGCGGCAGACGCCCGGTTGCGTCACCTCTTTTTCAGATCGGAAAATTGGTGACGCAAACGGCTTTCAGCTTCGACAACGAAGTGAGATGCTGCGTCCTCAACACCCCACAATCGCCCCGACTTTCGTTTCTAAAACAGTGTCTGCGGGAACTCTTCTTGCATGTCGATTGGGTTGGTCCATATGAGATGGGCCCTGGACACCGATCAGCTGCGAAGCATCGAGATCGGGTTGCGGTCAAAGCTGCGCGCAAGCCAACTCTCGGAGAGCTTCATCGACAGACACAGCGAAGACCTCCTCCAACAAGCGGTCACTGAGTACGCGAAGACGCGCGAGCGTGGAGTGAACGTCACGAATCCATGCGGATGGATAGTCCACACCGCCCATCGGCGCGCGATAGATCAACTACGTCGTGAACAGCACGAAACCGGCGGGAGCGCCGAGGACATCGCCGCCGACGCGACCGACCAGACAACTCCGCTTCCGGACGAGGAAGCTCTAAGTCACATCGAAGCCGAGGAACTTCACCGGGCGATGTCCCGGCTTTCGGTTCCTCAGCGACAGGCACTCAGCCTCTACTACTTCGAGGACCAAACAACTCGCGACGGCGCCGAAGCACTCGGATGGAGCGAGCCGACCTTCAGACGACGGCGCGACGCGGCGCTCCGAAGTCTGCGCAAGCGCTTCGGGGTTCCTGTGCCCGAGTTCGACATCGGGCTCGCCGCTTGGCTCAGTCTCAGCGCCTCAGAGAGTCGCTTCGGATGGATCACAGGCCACATCGACGGCACGATCGAGACCGCCCGGTCTAGTGCCGTCGCGATCGCGGATCGAACCCGGGAGTTCGCAACGAGGCTCCTATCCTCCGGTGGCGGTGAGACTGCGGTCGGTATTGGCAGCCCGGCCAGCAAAGCAGCCGCCGGAGTTTGCGCGACCGCGATCGCCGCATGCACCGCAACTGGCGTGATCGGGCCAGGCCTCGCCGGAGTTGATCTCATCAACCGTGAAACCAATCCCAAGCCCGTCGTCGAAAAGCGGCTGAAAACCCATAGTCAGCGCCAGGCCCGCCCGGGCCCGGTTTCTCCGGCCCCGACCATCGCCGACAACCGACTGACCGAAGCCGACAGCCAAAAGGCAACCAGGCGGCAGAACTCGACCAGCAAGAGCCGTTCAAAAGAACGGTCTCGACAGGCCAACCAAACCGCGAACTCACAGTTCAGCGTCGAGTCGAGCGCACCTTCCTCTTCGGCCCCGAGTACACCATCCAGCCCACCGGCGAGCACCCCGAGTGCTTCCGCATCCTCGCCAACGCCTGACCAGAGCGCCCAACAGCAATTCGGCCTCCCCTAGCCCGCTCGACTTCGTGACGCAAACGCGGGTCTCGTTCGACAAGCAAGTGAGGCGGGTCGTACGCGCCGACTCTCCTTGCTTGTCTCAGCGCGAATCGGGTAGGTGAATGTCAAATGAAGAAGGGTCTTGGAGGCAAACTCGCCAGGATGGCGGGCACCGGGGCCGTAGCTCTGGTGACGTTGATCCTGATTGGAACACCAGCGAAAGCCGGGGACTATGTAGTGGCGCAGTGCGCGCCGGGACTGAACGCAGGCACAGAGGCCAGGTTTTCGTCTTCGAGCAACCATTTCAAGGGAATACAGGAGTGCGGACGGAACGCACCGGGAGTCCAGATCCGCCATCAACTGGCCGCCGGCGAGACAGGCACCGTCCATCGGCGATTCGGCGCGTGGGTCTGGACGGCTCCACCCGGCACCGTGATTAGCGGCGGCTCAACGCGAAGCCGTCTCGAGAACGCGAACGGGGTCTCCGGGTACCTCGTCGTTTCCCCGGATACCGGCAATAGCGCGGTCACGGAGAATCAAAACGACGGAAATCAGCATCTCTCCGCCATTCCCGCCGGTCGGTGGCGCTACTTCGTAGCGAGGCTTGAATGCACCGCGCCAAACGAGGGGGACCGTTGTGTCGGCGCCGCGTCCGACGCTCACACGTACGTCAAACAGATTCGACTTCGACTGACAGACCTATCCTCCCCCGTTCTTAGTGTCGGAGGCTCCCTGCTCGAAGGCGGCGTTCGCCGTGGTCGACAAACGCTTGGTCTGATCGCCTCCGACCAAGGCGCCGGCCTCAAGTCCACGAGGATCACGGTTAACGGCGTTCAAGCCGCCGGCGAAGACCTCGGCAGTTCGTGTCATCCGCTGCCCGGCGCTCTGACTTCCAGCTTGTCGCCGTGCCCCAAGGGAATCGGCAAGGTCTACACCCTCGACACCGCAGCGCCGCCGTTCAGGCATGGGAACAACAAGGTTGAGATCTGCGTGTTCGACTACGCGCAGACCGGAATGCCGAACTTCGACTGCGAATCCCGGCAGGTCTTGGTGGACAGCCTTTGTCCGGCTTCGCCAGTCGGGGGCGGCAAGAAGCTCCGGGCTCGTTTTGCCGGTTCCGGCAAGCGATTCGCGCGTCTGAAGTTCGGCACCGCAACCATTATCCGGGGACGTCTTGGCGACGGTAACGGCAACCCAATCGTCGGCGCTCAGGTTTGTGTCCAAGTTCGCACCGATGCGCCGAACCGCAGGTTCAAGCTACTCGCCACCACGGCAACGAACTCGGACGGCCACTTCTCCTACAAGCTCAAGCGGGGCGCTTCCCGAAAGATCCGGGTCGTCTACCGGGACGGCAGCTTCCAAATGTCTCGCAGCCTTCGCCTCAAGGTCAAGGGAACCTCGACGCTTCGCGTGAGCAGGCACCGAACCCGCCCCCTGAAGCGGGTCCGGTTCTTCGGCAAGATACCCGGCCCCCATGCCGCTGGCCGTGTCGTGGTCGTCTACGGCACCGTGCCGGGGGCCAAGAAGCGCTTCCTGGTCCGACGAGCGAAGACCAACGCGGTCGGTCGCTGGCGGGCCGCCTACTCATTCACGCCCGTTCCCGCCAAGACAAGGTTCGTGTTCTGGGCAGTCGTCCCTAACCAGAACGGGTATCCATACACCCAAGGCCGCTCGGCGGCCCGATACATCCGAGTCAGGCCATAGACCATTGGTTGAGTCTCGATCCGAGGAGGAGCAATGAAGAAGCAACGCCGCATCCCATCGCCAGCGACCTTGATCGCCATCGTGGCGTTGTTCGTTGCATTGGGCGGCACCGCCTACGGTGTCGCCCGAAACACCATCGGCACCAATCAGATCAAACCTCGGGCAGTCCAGGCCAAGAACCTCGGGCCGATGAAAATCCGGTGGGGCAAGGTTCGAGACTTCGACAACATCGCGGGCGACGGTCAGTTCAACGTCGCCTCAGGCCAAGCCCAATGCCGTCGCGGCGAACGACTCGTAAGCGGCGGCGTCAGGACACGCCGCAGCCCGGACTCGGGGCCGCTCAGAGTTGCGATGATCGACTCGGGGCCAGTCACCCGCAAGCGGCAATGGTTCGTGACCTTGCATTCCGATCTCGGAGGAGCCGCCCGAAAGCAGTTCGTAGTCTTCGCCTACTGCCTGCTCAGATAGCCATGCCGCCTATGCTTGCTTGGCTTCGCAGCCCCGGGCGAACGCGAGCTAGTTGAGGCGTGACCCGTTGCACTCAGGTGCGTTCTCGCCGCTTTTCTAGGCGTCTTCGTAGCGCTTGACCGACCATGAGGGCCGGCACCCAGAAGATGGCCGACCCGATCCAGAGGACGATCTGGGCGACGTGGATGTTGTCCCGGTCGAAGGCGTGTGGATCGCCGGTGAACAGCGTCAGTGGTATCGGGGCGATCGAGGCGATCAGGAACTCCTTGTGGACGAAGATCAGGAACCCGAATGTCGCGTAGACCAGGCACACCAGGATCGTGCTCAGGAGGTGGGCTGGGCCACCGTGGGAGACCATCAGGAACGCCAGCGCGAGAAAGCAGATAGTCACGGCCACCTCGAAGCGGGCGAGCCCGACTCGATAGGTGCCGTGGCTGCTCATTGGTTGGCGATCGAGAGCAGAGCCAGGCCGAGACAGGTGAACCCGACCATGACCACGAGCATCCAGTATTGGGCGCGGGTCGCGACACGGATGTCCGACCAGATCGAGAGTGCCTTGTCGTGGGCGAGGACGAGCCCGGATACGTGTCCGGCGAGCAGGGCTCCGAGCTGGATGTACCAGATGAGGCTGGTGCTCATCGAGTTGTAGTCGATGCCGTGATCGGCGGTCCCGAAGAGGTCGGTGGTGCCGGTCCCGAGCGGATCGGAGAGCAGGAACGTGAACTGGGCCTGCTCTTGGAAGTAGAAGAGGCTGAAGTAGTGGGCGACGAGATAGGCCAGCGCGATCGGGATCAGGGTGTGGCCGAACAGGCGGCGTAGCTCGGGGAAGCTCGGGGCCTGCTTCACGCCTCGCATCCCCCAGATGCCCGCGAAGTAGATCGCGGCGACTCCGGCGAGCACGAGGAGCATGATGATCGTGTCGGCCCCGCGGACGGCGGCGGTGATCCCGAGCCCGGAGTCATGGAGGAAGTCTTGGAGGGATTCGACCACGCTCTTGAGGGCTCCTTCCTGAGCGCCGTCGAAGGTGGTCACTCCGATCGCGGAGATCACCAGCGCGACCGATCCGGGAACGTTGGCCCAGCCGGTCGTCCCGGAGAGCAGGGGCCGTCGTCCGAGCTTTCCGTCCCGGACCTCCAAGGCGGCCAGGGTCGAGAACATGTTGAAGTAGACCGACAGGAACTCGCCGCGTTTGATCCAGGTCTCGGTGCCGAACAGGATCATCATGACCAGCGTGTAGGCGGTGTAGAAGACGCTCGCCTCGGCGACCACTTGGGGTGAGAGCGAGATCGAGGTTCCCGCGGAGCCGTAGATGATCTCCAGCCAGACGAAGGCGACGAGCCCGACCGCGGCGGGCCAGCGGCCGAGCCGTTCGGGGTAGGTGAGGTGGACCGGGTCCTGACGGGCGATGGTTTGGTAGATCCAGCCGCCGGCTCGTCCGAGCGCCCGCCAGGGATTGACCGCCCGGAAGACGTCGCCGAGGAGGGCGCTCGCGACGGGGAACCCGAGCCAGACGGTCACGAAGACGAAGACGAGCGCGAAGTTCCGGTCCGGCGCGGAGGTTCCCTCGAAGCCCGCGTAGAGCACGACTCCGAGCAGGAAGACGCTGACCAGTCCGAACAGGAACTGCGCCGCCCGGGAGAGCAGGACCGCCGAGAACCGGGGGGCGATCGGACGCCACTCGTCCCCCTCGAACTTGGGCTTTCGCCAGGCGGCGGCAAGCCCGAAGAACGAGACGACCAGCACGATCGCCGCGCCCCAGGCAAACAGCCAGGCGGGGATCGGGAGGTCGCCCTTGGAGGCGAGCGCGTGCGCGAACGGGATCACGGCGTCTACGGGTTGATCTGAAGCTCCACGATCGGGATCGCGGAGTTCTCTAGCTCGACCTCGAAGATGCCGTCGATGTCGGCCTTGAACTTGATCGTGGCCGATTCGCCCGCGGAGATGTCCTTGCTGATGTCGTACCCGTGGACGTGGATCTCCTCGTCCACGTCCGAGCGGACCTTGAACGCGATCTGGTCGCCCTTGGTCGCGTCGATCTTGAGGATGCCGCCGCGTGGCTCTCCGTCCTTGACCACCACGGTCGGAATGACCGGCTTCGGCGCCGGCTTGCCCGCGGCCTTGTCCTTCTCGGCCTCTTCGGTCTGGCGGGCAACCTCCCCGCCGGACGCGGTCGGGCCGTTGTCATCGTCGTTGTCATCAGGCTTGAGGATCACGAAGAGCGCCACGACCACGATCAAGGTGATCGCTCCGGCGACGATGAGGCGGGTACGGGAGGAAGTCATGTTCTTATCGGTCTCCTGAACGGTCCATTTAGCCGCAAATATATGAAAATGCGTTCATGCGTGACTTCCGATGCCCTCGACCCTCGATGAGGGTGGACGCCACAGCAGCCAAGCGAGGACCGTGGCGAGCCCGGCTAGGGCGGCGAGGATGATCGCGACCGCAGAGAGGCCGAGGGCGCTGCCGAGAACTCCGGCGATCGGGTAGGTCAAAAGCCAGCAGAAGTGGGAGAGCGAGAACTGCGCGGCAAAGAGCGCCGGTCGCTCGTCGGAGTTGGCGGAGCGCTGGATCAGGCGGCCGGCCGGGGTCTGGACCAGGGCGAGCCCGCATCCGAGGAAGAACCAGCAGAGCATCAGGGCGGGGAGCGATTCGAGCAGGCTTGCCTCGATGAGCCCGACGGCGAGCATCGCCCCTCCCCCGAGCATGAGCGATCTGTCGCTTGCTCGTCTGAGGATCTTCGGGAGGATCATCGCGACGACCATCGAGCCGGCACCGGCCGCTCCGAGCCCCCAGGCCACCTCGGCGTCACCCAGGCCGAAGTCGCCTTTCACGTAGATCACGGTGTTGACGATCACCATTGCGCTTGCCGCAGCCGCGGCGAGGTTGAGTGCGAACAGGCCACGCAACCTCGGGATGCTGAGATAGAGCCGAATGCCGTGGCTTACCTTGCGGAGCGCCTGTTCCATCTTGGGGGCGATTCGCGGTTGCGGGATCGTGGTCGAGAAGACGAGGCTCGCCGAGATCAGGAAGGCGACCGCGTTGCCGGCGAACAGCCCGGAGTAGGAGACCAAGCCGAGCAGGGCGGCCGCGATCGCCGGGCTCGCGAGGCCTTCCAGCTCGTAGGCGAGGCGGGAGAGCGACAGCGCCTCGGTGTAGGTGTCCTCGTCTTCGAGCACGTCCGGGATCACCGCTTGGAATGTCGGGGTGAACCCGGCCGAGCAGGCGTTCAGGAAGAAGATCAGCACGTAGATCTGCCAGATCTCGGTCACGAATGCGATCGAGACGACCGCCAGCGCCCGGGTCAGATCCAGGCAGATCAGCAGCCGCTTGCGGGAGACGCCACGCGTCCAGGCGGTCACGACCGGGGAGACCGTGACGTAGGCGACCATCTTGAGCGCGAGCGCGATCCCGACCACGACTCCGGCGTTGTCGCCCGCGAGATCGAAGGCCAACAGGCTGAGCGCGACCGTGGCAAGACCCGTCCCGACCAGGGCGATCACCTGGGCGGTAAAAAGGCGCCGGTAGACAGGATGCCGGAGCGGAACGAGCAGATCGGGAGTCGCCATACATGAACAACTCTACATATGTTGAAGGAGAGGCACGGCGGCCTGAACCGACGAACCGGACCTCCCGCTCTTCTCGCTCCGCCGCACGCGGTAGCGTTTCCGTGGTGGCGCATCCTTCAGAACACGAATCGTCCCGGCGTCCCCTGAGCCGGGACGAGGCCGGCGAGCTGGCCGACTCGATGCGGCTCTTCGCCAGCGGCAGCCGACTGCAATTGCTCTGGGCGATGCTCGACGGCGAGCAAACCGTCGAAGGGCTGACCGAGAAGACCGGCCTCACCCAAAGCGCGGCATCCCACCAACTCCGGCTGCTCCGACAGGCCCGCCTCGTAAAGGTCAAGCGGGACGGCAGACACGCCTTCTACCGTCTCCACGACCATCACATCCCCGACCTCATGGCCGCGCTTCGCCACCACCACGAGCACGTCGACGACGCCATCGAGACCCAGGATGGCTCCGTCGAAGCGGCGCGGAACAAGGTCACCGACTCGAAGTAGCCCGAGGCTCCGTCGCTTTCCTTGAAGGAAACCGGCAACCGAACATGAACACATCTTCATGTATTCGCTACTCTCGTGGCCGGACCGAAAGTGACCGAGCAGAACCCCGAAATATCGCTTCGCCCCCGGTCGGTGCTGACCAGCAGCGGCTGGCACTGGTCGAAACTCGCCTTCTGGCTGAGCGTCGGCGCGCTCTCGGCAGCCGTTTCCTTCGGGCTGCATCACCTCCCCTACTTCGCCGAGCACGAGCTGATCGGGTCGATAGTCGCCGTCGTGATCGCCAGCTCGACCGCGGTCCTCGCCGTCGGGCTCGCGGCCAACCGACGGCACGCCCATCCCCCGGTAGTAGTCGTCGCCGGCCCCGAGCAACAACAGGTCTCCCCTGCCGTTCCCGAAGACATCGAGTTCTGCGCTTCCCTTCACGCGCTGGCGCTTTCACACGGCTTCTTCGTATCGCTCGGGCCGCTCTTCATGCGGGCCTACTACGAGACGTTCCTCTCCTCGCCGCACGCCGTAGCTCTCGTCGCCAAGGTCAAAGGCCACCCCGTCGGCATGGTGGTCGGCGTCACCGACCCCGCCGCACATGCCCGGTGGGCGGTGCGGCGACGCGGCCTCGTCCTGGCGGGCATCGGGGCCGGGGCGATGCTCACCCGTCCGGTCCCCACCGCCCGTTTCATCCGAACCCGCCTCTGCGCCTATCGCCGAGCCTGGCGCGACAACCGGGCCGCAGGCGAGACCGACGAGCAACCGACGACACGCAGAGCCGTTCTTACCCATATCGCGGTGCTGCCCGGGGCTCGGGGAGCCGGAATCGGCGACAAGCTCGCTCACCAGTTCCTCGATGAAGCCCGCGGAGCCGGCTGCGGGCAGGCGGCGCTGACCACCCTCACCGGCGAGCGGGGCGCCAGGGACTTCTATCTGACCCGCGGCTGGCGAGAAGAGGGAACACGGATCGGCGCTGACGGCCAGGCGTCCCTCTACATGACGATCGAACTCGACGGATGCGACCCGACCGGCGCCGCGTAGGCCGATCGGCCCACCGACGGCCCGCAAAGAGATCTGCCGCAGCCCGAATCTTCCCTCTAGCCGCCCTCTCGCTCTCGATCGTCGTGGTCGCCGCCGTTGCTTGGGCCATCGCCGGAGGTAGCGCCGACGATCCGACCGGGCCGGAAGCGAACCGCTCAGAACAGGCCGAGCCGCCACTCGAGAACGCCCCGCCGAAAATCGCCGCGTACATGCCAGGGCCGCAGGAGGAGATACCCCGCGGAAAGCGACTCGCCGCCAAGGTCACCCAGGCCGCCCTCACCTACGGCCGCCACACCACCAGAGCCGAGCACATCGGCTCACTCAGGCGATTCGGAGGCAGCCTCGACAAGGCCGAACTCGCCTACGTCCATGACCCGCAAAGCCGATCATGGGCGAAGATCATCTACCCGCAGCTCTCCGGATACACCGGAGACACGATGGGCGCGATGGTCGTCGTCCGCCAAACCCGCGAAGGCGAAACCGGGCAACGCCACTCACAAACCCGCGTCGCGGACATCCGCCTCGTGCTCGAAGGCGAGGAATGGCGCCTCAGCGAGATCGCGTCCCTCGGTGGAAAACCGGCCCCTCGCCCGACCTCGTTATCGGAGACGGAACGAGCGGTGCTCGACCATCCCCGGATCGCCCTGCCCGACTCGGCCCGCTGGGACATCTACCGCGGCACGATCGAACCGAACCTGCTCCTGGCGCTCGCACAAGCCGCCGATCAGGCCAAGATCGCGGTGACCGTGCTGGTCACCGGCCACCCGCCCAACGTGTGGGCCACCGACCGCCCAAGCGCCCACGCATCCGGATACGCCGCCGACATCTATGCCGTTGACGGAACGACCGTGATCGACCAACGACAACCAGGGACACCCGCCTACGACCTCACCCAGACATTCCTGACCTCCGGCGCGGCCCAAGTCGGAAGCCCCTGGATTCTCAGCCCAGGCGCACCGCAATCCTTCACCGACGATGTCCACCAAGACCACCTCCACCTGCAACAAACCGGCCTGCCCTGAGTTGGCTTCGACTCATACGGAGCTTCTAGCTCCCCGAGCCGTCACTTTCAGCCGGCGCAAAGGAAAGCCGCGCCGACTCTCCGGCCAGCGAGGCCCACACGTCGAAATCGGTGAGGGCCCAAGCCCTAGCCTCGTGATCGTCGAACTCGAAGGCTCGCTCGGCCACGAACCTCGCGATCTCCTCCGCAAGCCGTAGATCAGCCGACGAAACCTCATCATGGTCCGATCTCCCGGCAGATACATCGGCTGACGGCTCCTCCGATTCTCGCTCGCCCTCCGACTTGCCCTTGAGCGTCTCCACGAGCGGGTCCGGCTCCTTCGAGTTGGCCGGATGGATCGTCACAGCGTCGGGAACCTCACCTACGTCCTCTCCCGCCGCAATCCGTCGATAGAGGTCGAGGTTCCCCGGAGCTGGGGCAGCGACCACATCCCATTCGTCCCCGTTCCAGTACCTAACCCGGTCTCCGTAGTGCGGGTCCAGCTTCCAGCCGGGACTCAGGTCCGGGGGCGGTTCGATCCCGGCGACCAGCTCCGGGTCGTCCTTCCACGCCATCCCGTAGGTGACTTCCTTCGGGAAGATCGTCGGCCAGAAAACTGTGGAACGGTCGAAGCCAAGCTCCTTCGCCCGGATCGCGGCTGCGGCGAACTCGACCCCGCTGAACGCGGTCTCTAGGAACGGCCGCATGTTCCTGATCTCCACCACGGCCTGTTCGAGGCTCTCGCCCCAGGCGCCAGTCTCTTGTTCCTCGTCGGTCAGCCAATGCTTCTCGTTGCGATGCATCCCGTGCTCCTTTCCGCCCGCGGACAGGGTGGTCTCGATACAGCGGCCTCCTGGAGCCGCGCTGGCCTCAACCCATATCGCGTGACAAGCCTGGAACCGACCGGGAAAGCGCCGAAATCCACGGGAATCCGCGCATATCGAGCCGATTTGAGGCACTAGTGCAGAAAATGGAGCGGATATGCGGGGCTGGTTTGAGATTCCCCAGCTGCCGCATCTCGCATGGTGGTGGGAAAGCCCGGAAGCGGATTCGAACCGCTGACCCCTTCCTTACCATGGAAGTGCTCTACCAACTGAGCTATCCGGGCGGGACACGGCAGTCTAACGGTCAGCGAAGCAGCGTGACCTTGGCGGTGGCTTTGGCGTTGCCCGCCTCGGAAGTCGCTTTGGCCGTCACCTTGAAGCGGCCGCTTCCGTGGGTCAGTGCCTTGCGCAACGGACCGTTGACCTTCAGCCAGATCTTGGCCCGACCGGTGAATCCGTTGCGGGGCGCGACCAGCTTGGCCTTCACTTTCTTCCTGGCGACCTTGACCGTGGCCTGACCGGGCAGCTTGAGCTGGCAGCGTGCCTCACAGCGCACCTGTCCGAGCAGCACCCGGGATTTCCGTTTCACCTTGAGGCGACGGTTCAGCTGGATCACCGGCCTGGCCAGGGGCGGGTTCTTCGCGGTCCACCCGTGGACCGCCGATTCACCCGTGTTCCCCAGGTCATCGGTTGCCCGGACCTCGAACCGGTGCGAACCGGCCGCGACCTCGACCACAAGCGGCGAACGGCAGGAAAGCCAGGCGCCGTCGTCGAGCCGGCAGGAGAAAAGGATTCCGGCTTCGCTCGCCTCGAACTCGACCTCGACCTGGCCCGGCGTGGAACCGTCGGCCGGCACCCGGGTGAAGTCCACTCGTGGGCCGGTGGTGTCGATGGTCCAACTGCGGCCCAGCGCGGCCGAGGTGTTGCCGGCCGCATCCCGGGCCCGGACCTCGAACCGATGGCTGCCCTCGGCCAGGCCGCTCAACGTCAACGGCGAGGTGCAGGCAGCGAAAGCGGCCTCGTCGAGCCGGCACTCAAGGGTCGCGCCGGCGTCGTTCGAACTGAATCGGAACGTGGCATCCGAGCTGGCGACGCGACCGCGCGGGCCGGCGTCCAGTTGGACCAGCGGCGTGGTCGTGTCGATGCTCCAGGACCAGCTGTCCTCGGGTCCGGCCCCGGAAAGCGGCCCGACCGACCAGACCCGGAGGCTGTGCACCGCGTCGTGGAGCGAGGGGACCGTGATCTCGACCGGCTCGCCGTCACTGGCGTCCGGGCAGAGGTTGCCGGCCCAGTCGTCGACCCGGCACTGGAGAGTGACCCCGGAGCGGCCCGGGTCGATCCGGAAGCTGGCGGTACCCGAGTCGTCGAGCGCCGGTGGGCCGGAGAGGATCCGGGCGGCGGGGGCGGCACTGTCGATCACCCAGGTGATCGGCGCCAGCGTGGTCTCGGTGCCGAAGGAGTCGGTGCCGGTCACTTCCATCGTGTGACGGCCATCGGCCAGCGGCGGCAGGTTCTGGCCGGGATTCTCCGGGTCGACGGTCGGGTCGTACGGGGTCGCGCACTCGCGCCACTCTCCCCCGTCCAGGCGGCAACTGAAAAACGCACCCGGATCATCGGCGGAGAAGCCGAACTTCGGCCGCGTGTCGGGACTGGGGTCGGTCGGCCGCATCGTCACCTGGTAGTTCGGTGCGATCACGACTCCGAAGCGGCTGCTGGCCGGCGGTGACTGGACGTTGCCCGCCGGGTCGATCGCCCGCACCTGGAACTCGTGGTAGCCGTGCGTGAGGCCGGTCTCCTCGACCGGTGAGTCACAGCTCCGCCAGTCGGCGTCGTCGAGGCTGTCGAGACGGCACTCGAAGCGGCTGCCCGCCTCGTTCGCCGAGAAGGAGAAGCTGGCGTCAGGCGAGGTGTGATGCTCGCCGGGCCCGGAGTCGATCGTGCTCTCCGGCGCGACCGTGTCGACCCGGAAGGCGAGGGGTGCCGTCGCCGGGCCGGCGTTGCCGGCGAGGTCGGTGGCGCGGACCGAGAAGGTCCAGTCACCGTCTTCGAGCGCAGCGGCCCGGGTGAACGGGGAGGAACAGGCTTCCCACCCGCCGGAATCGCCACCGGTCTTTTCGAGCAGGCATTCGAAGGCGACCCCGGGCTCGTCGGCGGTGAAGCCGAAAGCTGGCCGCGGGTCATTCCCGACCGGAGCCGGGCCAGCGGTGAGAGAACTGGTCGGCGCCACGGTGTCGACCTGGAAGTCCATCCTTTGCGGCGGATCCTCGACGTTGCCGACCCCGTCGGTGCCCCGGACCTCGAAGCGATACTCGCCGTCATCCAGCGGGCCGGCCTGCCAAGGCGACGCACAGGCAACCCAGCTGCCGGCCGCTCCGTCGTCGGTCAAGCGGCACTCGAAAGTGACTGCCGGGTTCTCCGACTCGAAGGAGAAGGACGGGTCGGGGTCGTTCACCTGACCGGACGGGCCGCCGGTGATCGTGGTGACCTTGGCCTGGGTGTCGATCGAGAAGGCCCGTTGGGAAGGGTTCGTCTCCAGGTTGCCGGAGGGATCGATCGCCCGCAGGGAGAAGCCGTGGGCTCCGTCCTCGAGCTGGCCTGATGCGAACGGCGAGAGGCAGGCCTGCCAGCCACCGTCGTCCAACTTGCACTGGAAAGTCGAACCGGGCTCATCGGAGGTGAAGCTGAACGAGACCGAGGACTGGTTCGAGTTGGCCGGCGGCGCATCGGTGATGCTGCTCACCGGTGGCCGCGAATCTCCCTGCCAGGACGGGGTGCCGTCGATGCCGCCGTCATCGGTACGACGGGCTTGGGAGCTGCCGGTCGAGGTCATCGTGTAGATCCGCCCCGCCCCGTCGCGATCGCTCTGGAAGGCGATCTGGGTGCCGCCCGGCGCCCAGGCGGCGTCGCGGTCGTCGGCGGGATTGTTGGTGCGCCGGGTGGCGGTGCCGCCGGTGATCGGCATCGTGTAGATCTCGAAGTTGCCGGCGCGGTTGCTGTGGAATGCGATCTGGGAGCCGTCCGGCGAGATCGTCGGCGAGCCGTCGTTGACCGACGCGGCCGTGTTGGTCAGGTTGGTCTGGCCCTGGCCGTCGGCGTTCATCTTGAATACCTCGTTGCCCTGGCCGGCGGCGCTGCCCGCCGAGTAGCGCTGGAACACGATCTCGGCGCCGTCCGGAGAGAAGGAGGGGTTGAAGTCCGAAACCGTGTTCCCGGTCAGCCGGGCAACCGCGACACCACCGGTACTCCCGTCCTGCACCTTGCTGCCGTCGACGTTGACCTTGTAGATCTCGTTGTCGCCGTCGCGGTCGCTGGCAAAGACGATCTCCTTGCCGTTCGGCGACCAGGCCGGATCGAAGTCATTGGCAGCGTTCGCCACCAGACGCTGCGGGTTGCTGCCGTCCCAGTCCATCACCCAGATGTCGAAGCTGTCCGCCGCGTTGCCGCGATCCGAGGCAAAGGCGATCTTCATCCCGTCGGGCGAGAAGGAAGGCGACCGGTCCTTGGCCGGGTTCCCGGTCAAGTTGACCGGGTGTGAACCGTCGGCGTTCGCGACATAGATCTCTTCGTTGCCGTCCCGGCTGGCGGTGAAAGCGATCCGTCCGTTCGGGCCACGCTGGAAGCCAGGCGAAGGGGCGGCCAGCATCGCCCCCCGGGTGATTCCGGCGAAACCCACATAGCCCGAGGCGTTGGGGTGGTACGACTTGTGGGTCGGGTTGGAAAGTCCGTTGATCCACTCGTCCTCACACCAGGCGTGACCGAGAAACGCGGGCCGCGAATCGACGAAGGTGAAACCGTGGGCGCGGGCGCGCGACCGGGTCACGTCGGACAGCATGTCCGCGGTCTGGTTCAGACGGGTGATCTCTCCCGAAGAGAAAAAGGTGGCGGCCGAGCAATCGTCGCCGTCGGCCGGGAAGAGCCGCGGATACCCGAGCACCCCTACCCGGGCATTCGGTGCCCTGAGCCGGATCCGGTTGTAGACCCCGTCGAGGACTCCCGGCAGGGTGTTGGTGATGTAGGCCTGGGCCGCGTCGATGTCGCTGTCGCAACTGACCAGCGGATATCCGCATTGGAGCAATACATCGCCGAAGCCGGCGTCGTTGCCACCGATCGAGATCGTCGCATCCAGGGTGTCGCTGCCGAGCGTGTCGGCCTGTGGCGGATTGCCATTCTGGCTGGACCCGGTGATGTGCCCGGTTCGCGCACCGGTGCAGGCGGAGAAGCGGAAGGAACTCGCCGCGCCAAGCGCGTTCTTGATCAGCGGCCCGTAGGCCTTCGAACTGCGATGGCAGGTCGCATCGATGTCGAAGTCGCTTTCGGGAAGGCCGGTGCCGGCCGAGTACGAGTCACCCATCGCGACATAGCGCTCAGCCGAAGCCGTGGGGGCCGTCGCCAGGACGGCCCCCAGGCAAAGCAGCGCTGCGGCCAGCCAACGAAGCGCTTTCATCTACTTCTTCGCGGTCAGCTTCACGGACTTCGTGACGGTACGGCTCTTGCCGTTGTCCGAGACGACCTTCACCTTGAGCTTGATCTTGACCGGCCCGTACCGCGCGACCAGTCTGCGGACCCGGCCCGAGCTGATCAGCGTCACGTCGGTGCGGCCGCTGAAGTCGGTCCGGATCACCTTGATCCCGGGGGTTCCCTTCTTGCCCTTGACCTTGAAGGTCGCCCGCTTGGGGGCGGTCACCCGGCAACTGCCCTCCGGGCAGTTGATCCGGGCCAGGTTCGCGGTACCGCTGCGATCCAGCCTGACCTTCTTCTTGAACTTCACGGTCGGCACCAGTCCCTTGACCGGCGGCTTGACCACATCCCAGTCGAACGTGACGGCCTGCCCGACGTTGCCATGCTGGTCGGTCGCCCGGACCTCGAACTTGTGAGCTCCGAGCTCCAGCCCGTCGATCGAGACGACCGGCGAGCAGGGGGACCAATCGCCACCGTCGAGACGACACTCGAATACCACTCCGGCCTTGTCCGCGGAGAAGTCGAACCGGGCCGAGCGTTCGGTGGTCGAAGCTTCGGGGGTCTCGGTGAGGGTGGCGGTCGGTGCGGTGCCGTCAACGCTCCACTCGCGGTGGTCGGCGCCGGTGTTGCCGGCCTGGTCGACCGAGCGGACGCGCAGCTGATGGTCACCGTCGGCGAGGTCGTTGATGACGAGTTCGTCGTCACAGGCGACCCAGGCGCCCTGGTCGATGCTGCATTCGGTGGTCGCCGAGACGTCATCACTGCTGATCTGGAAGGTCGCCGCAGCGGTGGTCACGGTGCCGCTCGGTCCGCCGGTGATCCGGACCTTGGGTGCGGTGGTGTCGACCTGCCAGGTGTAATCGGCAACCGGCCCGTAGATCGGCTCGCCGGGCGGGTCGGGCAGGCTGGTCCGGATCCGGACCGTGTGGCTGCCGTCCGCCAAGCCGGTGAAGGCGACGGGGCTGGTGCATGCCTGCCAGGCGCCATCGTCCAGCTGGCACTCGAAGCCCGCAGCCGCCTGGTCGGTGGCGAAGCCGAAGGCTGCGGTCGACGAACCGGAAAGGCCGGCCGGGGTATCGGTGATGTCGACCTCGGGCTCGTCGGCGAGGATCGTCCATTCGTAGCTGGTCGAGTCGACGACCTGGTCGGCCTGGTCGAGCGCGTCCACCTGGAAGGTGTGGTCGCCCGGGGCGAGGCCGGTCTCCGTATCCGGAGAACTGCAGGCGGCCGGAGCGGCCCCGTCGATCGAGCACTGGAACGTGAAGCCGGGCTTGTTCGTCTCGAACCCGAACTCGGCATCGGTGCGGGTCGTGACCGGCTGGGGGCTGGCGGTGATCCGAACGGTCGGGACGGCCGTGTCCACGTGCCAGGACAGTGACTGCTCCGGGCCGGGCCCGGCGCCGTGGCCGACCGCGCGGACGGTGAAGCTGTGCTCACCGTCGGCCAGCTGGTCGACCGCGAACGGGCTCTCGCAGGTCTGCCAGTCGCTGCCGTCGAACTTGCATTCGAAGTAGGCGTTCTGGTTGGTCGACTCGAACTCGAATGACTCGCCGATGAAGGTGGTCGGATCCTCCGGCGGGTCCGAGGTGATCGTCACCGACGGGGGCGTCGTCTCGATGATCCAGTCGTAGGCGGCTGGGTCGCTGACGTGTCCGGCCGCGTCGGTCACCCGCACCTCGAAGTGATGCGTGCCCTCGGCCAGGCCGGTGTACGAGACGGGCGACGAGCAGGCGGCCCAGGGGGCGTTCTCGTCAGCCGGGTCGAGGCGGCATTCGGCAGTGGTGCCTTCCTCGCTCGCGGTGAAAGCGAACTCCGGGTCGGCGGTGCCGCTGATCGGGGCCGGGGTGCCGGTCAGTTCGACCGTCGGGGTGATCGTGTCCACGGTCCAGCTCTGGCTCGCCGCCGGGCCGGTGCCCTGGTCGACTTCGGTCGCCCTCACGTCAAAGACGTGGTCGCCGTCGGCCAGGTCGTCGAACGTGGCCGGGCTCGTGCAGGCTGCCCAGTCGGCCGGGTCGTCGGAATCGAGACGGCACTGGAAGGTCGCGTTCGGGTTGTCGGCGCTGAAGGTGAAGCTCGCCGAGGTGTCCGGCACCGTTCCGCTCGGGCCGCTGTCGATCGTCGCGATCGGCTTCACCGTGCTGACTTCCCAGCCGTGGCTGGCCGGATCCCCCACGTTGCCGGCCGCGTCGGTCGCCCGCACCTCGAAGGTGTGGCTGCCGTCGGTCAGGTCGTCATAGGCGAGCGGCGATTCGCAGGCCGCCCAGTCGCCCGGTTCGGTCGAATCGAGACGGCACTCGAAAGTCACATCCGCCTCGTCGGCTGAGAACTCGAAGTTCGCCCGGACGCTGTTGTTCGGATCGGGGGGAGCGATGTCGATCGTGGTGGTCGGGGCGGTCTGGTCGATGGTCCAGTTGTGGCTCGCGACCTCACCGACGTTGCCGACCTGGTCCGTCGCCCTCACCTCGAAGGTGTGGGTGCCCTCGCCCAGCCCGCTCAGCTGCTCCGGCGAGGTGCAGGCGGCCCAGTCGGCGTCGTCGGTGGAATCGAGACGGCACTCGAAGGTCGCGTCCTGATCGTCGGCCGAGAAGCCGAAGCTGGCGTCGGCAGACGAAGTCGCGGCCGGCGGGGACTGGCCGAAGGTGACCGTCGGGGCGACGGTGTCGACGGTCCAGCTTTGGCTCACGGCCGGTCCGGTGCCCTGGTCGGGCTCGGTCGCCCGCACCTCGAGGGTGTGCTGACCTTGGCCCAGGCCCGTGTAGTCCACCGGCGAATCGCAGGCCGCCCAGTCACCCGGCTCCTCGGAATCGAGACGGCACTCGAAGGTGGCGTTCGGGTTGTCGGCGCTGAAGGTGAAGCTTGCGTCAGCCGAGTTGACGGTGCCGGTCGGCCCGCTGTCGATGCTGGCCACCGGCTTGACGGTCGTGACCGTCCACTGGTAGCTGGCGGCAGCGCCGACGTTGCCGGCCGCGTCCTTCGCCCTCACCTCGAAGTTGTGCTGACCATCAGCCAGGCCGTTGTAGGCCTTCGGCGAGTCGCAGGCGCCCCAATCGGCCGCCTGGTCGGAGTCGAGGCGGCACTCGAAAGTGGCGCCCGCCTCGTCGGCCGAGAACTCGAAGTTCGCCCGAACGCTGTGGCTGTCCGCATCCGGGGTGACATCGATGGTCGCGGTCGGGGCGACGGTGTCGACCGTCCACTCCGCCGAGGCGATCTCGCCCACGTTCCCGATCTGGTCGGTCGCGCGGACCTCGAAGGTGTGGTCGCCCTGGGCCAGGCCGGAAAGCTCGACCGGTGAAGAGCATCCGGCCCAATCCGCGTCGTCGCTCGAATCCTGACGGCACTCGACCGTGGCCGTCTCGTCGTCGACCGAGAACTCGATCGTCGCGGCCTGGCTCGCGATCGCACCGGACGGCGCCGAACCGAGGGTGACGACCGGGCCGGTGGTGTCGACGGTCCAGGTCCGGCTCGCCGCCGGCCCCGCGCCCAGGTCGACGTCGGTGGCCCGCACCTGGAAAGTGTGCTCGCCGTCGGTCAGGCCGCTGTAGGCCTTCGGTGAATCGCAGGCGCCCCAATCGGCCGCCTGGTCGGAATCGAGACGGCACTCGAAGGTCGCCGTGCCGACATCCGAATCGAACTGGAAGCTCGCCGTCGCATCGGCGACGGTTCCCGTCGGACCGTCGGTGATCGTCGCCACCGGCGCGGCCGTGGAGATCGACCAATCGTGGCTTGTCGGAGCACCGACGTTGCCGGCCGCGTCGGTCGCCCGCACGTCGAAGCTGTGCGCGCCGTCAGCCAAGCCGCTGTACTCCTTCGGCGAATCACAGGCACCCCAATCGGCCGCTTCGTCGGAGTCGAGGCGGCACTCGAAGGTCACGTCCGCCTCGTCGGCCGAGAACTCGAAATGCGCCTCGGCGCTGTAGCTCTCCGCATCCGGTGCCGCGTCGAAGGTGGCGGTCGGCGCGATCGTGTCGACCTTCCACTCGGCCGATGCGGCGTCGCCGACGTTTCCGGCCGAGTCCGTCGCGCGGACCTCGAAGGTGTGGTCGCCCTGGGCCAGGCCGGAAAGCTCGACCGGCGAGGAGCATCCGGCCCAGTCGGCCTCGTCGCTCGAATCCTGACGGCACTCGACCGTGGCGGTCGGGTCGTCCACCGTGAAGGCGATCGTGGCGCTGTCATTCGCCACGGCGCCGGACGGAGGCGAGTCGAGGCTCACGACTGGCGCGGTGGCGTCGATCTGCCAGGTCCGGCTGGCAGCGGCGCCCACGTTGCCGCCGAGGTCGGTGGCCCGCACCTCGAAGGTGTGCTCGCCGTCGGTCAGGCCGCTGTAGCCCTTCGGCGAATCGCAGGCCGCCCAATCGGCCGCCTGGTCGGAATCGAGACGGCACTCGAAGGTCGATTCGGGCTCGCTGACCCCGAAGGCGAACTGGGGCGTGGGATCGGTCGCGGTCGAGCCGTCGGCCGGCCCGCTGGTGATCACGGTGGCCGGCCCGACGTCGTCGAGCTGCCAGTTCGGGTTGGAATCGGACGCGGTCGAGATCATCGATGTCGCACCGCCGGCGGCGGAAACGATCCCGATGCCGGCGCCGTTGCCAAAGGCGATCTTGGTGCCGTCCGGAGAGAAGGCGGCGTTCTGCTTCGCGCTTGCGTCGTTGGTCAGCCGGGTGACGTTGGTCCCGTCGGGATCCATCGTGTAGAGCTCGAAACGGCTGTCGTTGCGGTTGCTGTCGAAGGCGACCTTGGTGCCGTCCGGAGAGAAGGAAGGACGGCCGTCGTTGATCGAGCCGGAGTTGTTGGTCAGGTTGACCTGGCCGCTGCCATCCGCGTTCATCAGGTAGACCTCGTTGCAGAGACCGACCCCGCTCCCACTCCCGCTGTATCGCTGGAAGGCGACCTTCTGGCCGTTCGGCGAGAACTCCGGCAGGAAGTCGCTCTGCGCATTGTTGGTCAGGTTGACCGGATTGCCCCCGTCGGCGGCGTCGATCAGGAAGACCTCGTTGTTGCCGGCTTCGCTGCGGCGGATCGCCAGCTTGGTCCCGTCCGGGGACCAGGCCGGGTCCATGTCGTCGCCGGCGTGGTTCGTGATCCGGGTCTGGTCGGTGCCGTCGGCGTTCATGACGTAGATCTCGCGGTCGCCACCGTCGCGGTCGCTGACGAAGGCGATCTTGCTGCCGTCCGGGGAGAAGGCCGGGTCGGTGTCGGCGGCGCTGTTGTTGGTCAGGCGGGCGGTGGTGACCCCAGTCCGGGTTGAGATGTAGATCTCGGAGTTGCCGTCACGGCTGGAGGCGAAGGTGATCAGGCCGTTCTTGCCCGGGACCTGGGCCTGGGCCGGCAGGGCCGCCCCGAGCCCGAGCAGCAGGGCTGCGATGGCAGCCAGGACGATCCGCTTGAACATTCGATTCCCCTTGTATTCCTGGTTCACTTTTCCGCTGCCGTCCGTCGTCTGGGTCCTCATCGGGCCCTCGCGATCGTGATCTTGGCTTTGCTGGCGCTCACGCCCTCACCCACCGCCGTGGCCACGGCCTTGAGCTTGCCGTTCAGCTTCAGCGCCTTGCGGCCCTTGTTGCTGAGCTGGACCTGGATCGGCGCGGTCTGGCCGGCGGCCAGCGCGTAGCCGGCTTGGCCGAGCTTCAGTTTCGCCTTGCGGAACTTGCGCTTGACCTTCTTCACCTTGACCTTGCCGTCCGTCTTCAGCTGGAGCTCACCACGGCACTTGACCGCGGCGGCCTCGGGGCAACTCAGCCAGATGGTGGCTACCCCGCTCTTGGTCGCCTCGACCTTGCCGGCACGGATCGTCGCCTGGGCGGGATCCGGCTTCGTGGCGTCGGTCAGGTCGATCCGCTCGCTGGCGGTGTCGTTGGCCCGGTCGACGTCGTCCACGGTCGCGACCGCGGAGCTGGCGTTGATCGGGGTGCCCGCGAGGCGAGAGATGTCAACAGTGACGTCGAGCGAGGAGCTTTCCCCGGCGGCGATCGGGTCGCGATCCACGCAGCGGAGCACCCGGCCGGAGACCTGGCAGGCCCAGCCTTCGCCGTGGGCGGCCGCGAGGGTGGTGCCCAGCGGCAGCGTTTCGGTGATCGTGGCGGGGGCGACGGTTCCCGCGGTCCCGCGGTTCTCGACCCGCAGCGTGTAGCTGCCGGTCCCGGGCCGGACCCACTCGCCGTTGCGACTGCGGGTCAAGGCGAGGTCGATCCGGCTGACCTGGCTGGTCAGGCTCGACTCGTCGTTGGCCGAGTTGCTGTCGGCGTCGTTTTGGGCGGTCGCCTTGACGGTGACGCTCGCTGCCGTGGTGGTACCGAAGGTCAGGCGGAAGCCGAGCGTCGAGATCTTGTCGGGACCGATCGTGCCCTGGTTTTCACAGGTGACCTGGCCGCCAGACGGATCGTCGCAGCTCCAGCCCTGGCCGTGGTCGGATTCGACGAAGCCGGCCCCGGCGGGGAGGTCGATGCCGACCGTGGTCGGCCCGTCCGCCGCGGCGCTGCCGACGTTCTTGACCTTGAGTTCGTAGCCGGCATCCGCGCCGACCCGGAAGGATGCGGCGCGTCCCGCGAGCGATGCCTCGAGATCCGGTGCCTTGGTCACCTCGCTGTCGAAGCTGGCCGAGTCGTTGTCCGCGATCACGTCACCGGCGCTCTGGGCGACCGCCTGATTGGTGGAGGTACTCGCCGCAGCGGCCTCGGCGCGAGCCCGGATCGTCAGCGGTTCGAGTTGCGAACCCGGCGCGCTCTCGGCACTGTGCTCGCAGGTGACCTGGTTTGCCCCGGTCGAGCAGACCCAGCCGTCGCCGCCCGAGTTCCCGGCGCTGAAACCGGCCGGGAGCGTGTCGATCACGGTCGTCCCGCCGCGAGTTGCGGCGGCGCCGGTGTTCTCGACCCGGAGTTCCCAGCTGGCCTGTTCGCCGACCGCGATCTGGGCCGGGCCGCTCATCGAGAGCGCCTGGTCGACCGCGACCAGATCGGCCTCGTCGGTCGCCTCGTCGTTGGAAGAGTCGCTGTCGTTTTCGGTCTGGACCGTCGCCTCGATGGTCGTGGTGCCCGTCGTCTCACCTGTGGCGAGTGCGGTGGGAGTCGGCTTGACGGTCAGTGAGATCGAAGGGCTCGACCCCGCGGCGGGAACCGAGGCGTCAAGGACGCAGATCACGTCCTGGCCGAGAATGGAGCAACTCCAGCCGTGGCCGTCGGCGCCGGTCACGTCGATCCCGGCCGGCACGCTCGCGTCAACCGTGACCGGACCACTGGTCGGGGCCCCGCCGCCGTTCGTCACGCCAAGTGTCCAAGCGGCTTCCTCGCCGACCCGGAACGCACCGTTGTGCGTCGCGGCGATCGCGAGGTCGGGGGCAACGATCACGGCTTCGTCGGAAGCGGCGTCATTTTCCGCGTAGCGATCGCCGGCAGTGGTCGCGGTGACCGTGGTCGTCGCCGTGGGCACGGCCGCGGTGGTGACCAGCACCCGGATGTTGAGCGCGGGCGCGGTGGTTTCACCGGCCAGCCCACCCGGACGGGTGCAGGTGACTGTTCCCTCGTTCTCGATGCAGTTCCAGTCGTCACCGGTGGCCGAGACGAAGTCCAAGCCCGGCGGCAAGGTCACCACTACTTCGGTCTCGTTGCTGCTGGCGACGGTTCCTTCGTTGCGCACGGCGACCTGGTAGGTCCCGTTGTGCCCGGGCCGGAAGGTGCCGGTGCGCTGAATCGCGACCGAGGTGTCGACGTCGATCACGTCGGCGGTGTCGGTGGCGGAGTCGTTGGCGGGATTGAAGTCATCGAGCGTGGCGACGGTCGCCCCGTTGCTGACCTCCGGGGCCGCCGCTGCGCCGACCATGACCTTGACCTCGATGTCGGAAGCACTCTGCCCCGCCTCGATGACGTCCGCATGGTCACAGGTGACGGTGCCGCTGTTTTCGGCGCAGGCCCAGTCGGGACCGCCGTCGGCCGAGACGAAGCTGAGGCCGGCCGGCAGCGTGTCGGTGACCGTGGCCAGGTCCGTGGTCGGCGAGTCGCCGACGTTGGTCACGCCGAGCCGGTAGGTCGTTTCCTTGCCGACCCGGATCACGCCCTGGTGGTCCTTGGTGACCGTCAGGTCGATCGCTTGGACGATCGCCTCGTCGGTGGAGCTGTCGTTGGCCGGGTTCGGGTCGTCGGCGGTCGCGACCGAGGCGGTGTTGGCCACCGCTGGAATCGCGTCCACCCCGACCTGGACGGTGAGGTCGATCGGCGGCGCCTCCGCCCCGGCGGCCAGCGGATCGTCGTAGGTGCAGGTGACCGTGCCCTGGTCATTGACGCAGTCCCAGTCCGGCCCGCCGTCGGCCGCGCTGAAGGTGAGGCTGGCCGGCAGCTCGTCGGTGACCACGGTCGGGCCGGTGGTCGGCTGGGTGCCGTAGTTCTTCACGGCGAGCGTGTAGTGGTTGAACTTGCCCGCGGTGAATACGCCCGGATGGCTCTTGGTGATGCCGACGTCCTGCCCGTCGAGGATCAGGGTCGGATCGGTGGCCGTGTCGTTCGACGGGTCGACGTCGTCGGCAGTGGCCACCGTCGCCTGGTTGTCGACGGTCACGCCGAGCACGCCCGGGTCGAGCGAGCCCGAGACCGTGATCTCGATCTCGTCGGTGCTCGCGTCGGGGGCGATCGCGGCGCTGCGGGTGCAGGTGACGGTCTGGCCGCTGATGTCACAGGACCAGTCGTTGCCGGTGGCGGTCAGCGGGGTGAGGCCGGCCGGCAGCTCGTCGGTGACCACGGTCGGGCCGACCGTGGCCGCGTCGCCGATGTTCTCGGCCGAGAGCTTGATCAGGTTGGCCGGGTCGCTGCCCACCAGAATCGCGTGGGCGGTGTGGCTCAGGCTGAGCTTGAGGTCGGTCGCGATGACATGCGTCTGGTCGCTGGCCGAGTTGTTGCCCGGGCCGTTGTCGCCGGCGGCAGCGACCGTGAAGGCCGGAGTGACCTCGGGCCGGGCCGCAGCGCCTACCTTCACCTTGACACCCAGTTCGGGCGCGCTCGCCCCGACCGCGATCGCTGTGGCCCGGCCGCAGGTCAGATCCTGGCCCGAAGCGGAGCAGCTCCAGCCGGATCCGGTCACCGAGTCATAGCTGAGGCCGGCCGGCAGGGTCGAGGTCACGGTCGTGGTACCGCTGGTGGCGGCGTAGCCGACGTTTTGGAGGTTGACCCGGTAGGTCTCGGTGTTGCCGACCCTGAAGTCGCCGGTATGGGCGGCGCTCAGGCTGAGGTCGGGATACGCGTTGACGGTGAGCTGACGGGTCGTCTGGGCGGTGTCGTCCCCGTTGTCGACGACCACGACCCGGGCGGTCGGCGTGCCACCCACCGTGTAGGTGTGGCTGACGCTCGAGGTCGTCGTGGTCTGGTCGATCGTGCCGTCGTTGGTGAAGTCCCAGCGGTACTCCTTGGCCCCGGCAACGGCAGTCGAGCCGGCGGCGCTCAGGGTCGTGGTGAACGGTGCGGTGCCGCTGGCCGGGCTGGCGGTCAGCGCCGGGACGATGCCACGAGCCAGGACCGGCGTGGTCTTGATGTCGAAATCAGCCGAATTGTTGCCGGCCGCGGACGGGATGCCGACCGTGCTGTCGACCGTGCCTCCGGCCACACCGCAGCTGCTCGATCCGGGCACCGCGAAGGTGCCGTTGACGATCTTCGCCGTGCCGGTCGAGACGTTGTACGGGGTGCCGGTCTTCGACCCGGATGTTCCGGTGACCAGCGCGTTGACGTCGATCGGGCTGCTCGAGGACGCGATCCGGCAGTCGCCGCCGAGCGGCACCCCGTCGATCTTGATCCAAACCTTGAGCCGCAGCGAGATGGCTCCAGTCAAGGGGTTGATCGTGCCGGTGGTCGGACCGACCACGTTGATCTTCACGGTCAGGTTGAAGCCGCTGGCGCTGATCGGGTAGCTGGGAAAGGTGATGGTCGGGATGCTGATGTTGCCTGCCCCGTCGACCGTGCCGTTGAAGTTGATGTTCTGGCTCTCGTCGAAGCCGAACTCCTGGTCCTTCACCTTCATCACACCGTCGGTGATCTTGAAATTGAAGGTGCCGGGGTTGCCGACCTTCTGGGCGTTGGCCTGGCCGGCGAAGCCGAGCAGGAGGACGAGCAGCAGCCCGAGCGGGGCCAGCCAGCGGGTCGCGCGGTTCATCGGTTCCCCTTCCGGACGCAGTTGGTATCTCCCTTGGCGGTCACCTGCCGGGAAGTCGAGCCGGCGTCAGTCAACTTGGCGCGCCAGGCCCTGGTGCCGCAGACCGAGGCGCTGATGCCCAGGCCACGGCTCGACTTGATCTTGATCTTCGCTCCGGTCACGCCTTCGGGCAGGTTGGTGATCACCACTGCCCGCTGTTTCAGCATCACCTTTGGACCGCCGTCCGAGCCGGCGACCGGGTTGGCCGCCTTGACCTTGTCGGGCAGCTTCAGGGCGATGGTCTGGCTGGCCGATCCGGTCAGGACCACCTGGCCGACCTTGCGGCCGGACTTGCCGGAGAACGCCGTGGCCTTGAGCCCGGCCGGCGTCTTGACCAGGATCCGCGAGAGCGCCGCACCGCCAGAGGAAACTTCGAACTTGATCTGTCCTTTGCCTCGCTTGTTGCGGTAACTGGCGCGGGCCGAACCGGTCAGGTACGGGTCGCCGCAGCGCTCCTGCTGGAGGCTGAAGTCACAGGGCAGCGTCTCGGGGTCGGTCAGCGGCGGGTCGGGCGGACCCGGATCCGTCGTGTCGATCTCCCAAGCGAGGCTCTCCGGGGTCGGGTCGACGTTGCCGGCCGGGTCGATCGAGCGGACCCGGAACTGGTGGTTCCCGTCGGACAGTCCCTCGAACTCCTGCGGCGAGGTGCAGGCGGCGAAGGCCGCGTCGTCGAGCGAGCACTCGAAGCCGCTGCCCGCCTCGGACGAGCTGAAGCTGAAGCTGGCCTCGGCCGACTTGCTCTTGGCCGAGGGCCCGGCGGTGATCGCCGTGCCGGGCGGGGTCGCGTCCACCGTCCAGCTCCGGGTCGCCGCTTCGGCGCTGCGGTTGCCGACCTCGTCGATCGAACGGACCGAGATGCTGTGGGCGCCGTCGGCCAGGCCGGTAACCGCAGCCGGGCTGGCGCAAGGCGCGTAGTCGCCACCGTCGACGCTGCACTCGAAGCCCGGCACGGCCGCCGCGGCGGTGAAGCCGAAGCTGGCGGCGGTCGCCCGGATCACCTGACCCTGGGCCGGGCCGGAGGTGAACTCGACCGCGGGCGCGACCGAAAGCAGCTTGAAGTCGCGCTGCGGGGCGAGCGAACGGTTGCCGGCCCGGTCGATCGCGGCCACGCGGAAGCTGTGGTAGCCGTCGGATATGTCGGCCGGCAGGTGGAACGGCGAGACGCAGGGTGCGTACTCACCGGCGTCCAGCTTGCACTCGAAGCTGGAGAAGCTCTCGTTCGATTCGAAGGTGAAGGTCGCCGGGCCGTTGGGCACGGAACCCTGCGGGCCGGCGGTGATCTTCGCCACCGGGATCGTACGGTCGACCGTCCAGCTGATCTGGGCGGGCTGCGGCGAGGGATCGCCGAGCTGGTTGACCGACCGCACCCGGAGCGTATGCACGCCTTCGCCGAGACCGGTCAACTCGGCCGGGCTGACGCAGGTCTGCCAGGCGTCACCGTCGAGCGAGCACTCGGCGTGGTCGGAAGGACCATTGGTCGAGAAGTTGACCTGGGCGGTGGTCTGCCGGGTGTAGGAGGCCGGCAGGGGCGCTTCGATCGCGGTGCTGCCGCCGTCGGTGAGCACTTCCCAGGTGATGTCGGCGACCGCCTGCTTGCCGAACGCATCGGTGCCGCGGACCCGGAACGTATGCAGCCCGTCGTCGACGTCGTCGTAGGCGATCGTGCCGGCGCAGGGAACCCAGGCGAGGTCGTCGATCTGGCACTCGGCCGTCGGGGTCACGGTCGCACCGTCCTGGCCCAGGTGGAAGTCGAAGGCAGCGCTGGTCTGGTTGGTGGTCGGAGCCGGGCCGGAATCGAGGGTGACCTTGGGGTAGGCGTCGACGGTCCAGGTGGCTTCGCGCACGTCTGGGTTGGTCAGCCCGCCGGCCGTGACTCGGGCGCGCAGCGTGTGCTCGCCGTCGGGCAGGTCGGTCACGTCGAAGGGCGAGGTGCACGTCTGCCAGGCGTCGTCGTCGAGCTGGCACTCGAAGGTGGCGCCGGTGGCGGAGGAGTCGAACTCGATCTCGCCGCCGCGGGAATCGACGGTGCCGGACGGGCCGTCGAAGGGTCGGAGGTCGGGGTCGACCCGGAAGTCGACCGTGGCGGTCGCGGTACCGCCGTAGCCGTCATCCACCTTGAACTCGAGCGAGTCCGTCCCCGCATAGCCGGGATCGGGCGTGTAGGTACGACTCGCACCGGAACCGGAGACCGTGCCGTGGGCGGGAGGGGTGACGATCGAGTAAGTGAGTGAATCCGAGTCGACGTCGGTCCCGGCCAGGACGAACGGCAGCGCGTCACCGCTGATCGTGCGCTGGGTGTCCGGCAAAGCAACCGGCGGAGTGTCGACGAGGAAGGTCGTCGAAGCTGTCTTGGTCCGGCGGATGGTGTCCGCACCGCCGAGCGCACCGTTGTCGGTGACCCGGGCCCGTACCGTCTTCAAGCCGGGGGTCATGTCGGCCGTGCTGATGACGCGCTGCTTCTGCGCCGTGGTGATGCCGCTGGTCGTGTCGCCGAGCGCGGTGACCTCGAAGCCGCCCACCCCGTCGGAGGTGTTCTGATTGAGGTCCCACTCGATCGCCTCGACCTGGCCGCCCTGGCCGCTGTCGCTGGGGTCGCTGGTCGTCGCGGTGACCGTCGTGCTCCCATCGATCATCGGTCGGGTTGTGTTGAGCGAGACGGTCGGGCTGCTCGAGGCCGGGCTGTTCACGTCGACTGTGCCGAGGTTGAACCAGTAGCCGCCGTTGTCGCTCGTGGCGCAGTCGTTGTTGTTCAGCAGCTCCGCCTCGACCACCCAGCGGCCACGGTCGGGGAAGGTCACATTCAACGTCTTGTTGGCGTTGTCCCCGTTTGCCGGGCAGGACTTGCCCTTGTTGATGACCTTGCCGTCATTCAGGCGGCGCAGCCGATAGTTGATGCCGCCGAAATCTGAGTGGCCGGTCGTGTCGGGATCGTCACCGTTGTAAGTGAAGGTGACCGAGTCCCCGGTTTCGATCGAGCTCGCGCTCTGGCTCCTCGTCTTGATGTACGGGTAGTCCTCGTAGGCGAGGCATTGGCCGGTGGCCACGAACTTGATCGTGCTGCTTGAAGTTCCGGTCTGGTCCCCGTTGTCCAACACGGCCCGAACCCGAATGCTCTTGGAGCTGTGGCGATCGTGGTTGCCGAACGGGTTGCACCCCAAGTCCGTGCCGCTGCTCGGCGCGTTGTAAGTCAGCGTGACGCGCGAGTAGTCGTACCCGCCCTGCATCGTCGGCTGCTGCGCCGTGACGTTCTTGGTCGTCTTCGAAGAGGTGTTGTCGGTTCCGTCGTAATCGTCGTCGACCTTGATCCCGGTCACCTTGCGGCCGACATCGTGCTTGACGAGCAGCGAGATCTTGATCTGGGCGCGATTGTCGCCGCCATCGCCTTCGCCGCCGGTCGTGAAGCTCTCCAGCCAGTTGGTCTGGCCGCCGGTCGAGGACTGGTTGACGATGGTCGGGGTCGCGGCCCGGGCGGTGCCGGCCGAAGCGGCGGCGATCACCAGCAGGGCGAATATCGCAAGGCCGAGGAAGACCATCGCGTTCACGGGCCTGCCCAGCGGCGAACGACCCTGTTCGCAATCGACTCCAGCTCCCGCAGCATTCTTGATCAAGACGACACCCTCCCTTACCGGGCCTCGCCCGGCTATCTATCGGTCCAAACACGGCATCAGGCCGTGAGACGGTCGTCCTGACCTTTTGGCAGCTCCCTGTCCGCTCGCCGGCGCCTCTCGCCGGAACCCCCTGCAGGCCGCATAATACACACCCGTTCACAGAGTGCACGGGCGCAGCCATCGGTGTTCATGAATCTCGGCCTAGGGGATCGACGAGATCTCGGCCACCAGACTGGATAAGACGCGTTTACCGCACGATCGGCGGTTTGACCGCTCAGGGAGCGGTCTGATCGGGCTCGCCGAGCTCGCGGCGGATGCCAGCCGAGATCGCCCGCTCGGAGACTTCTTCCATCGCGAATTGGAAGGAGGCGATGAAGGCCTCCGAAGCCAGTGGCCGGAGACGGCGCAGCGAATCGCGGACCTCGGGCCACCGATCTCGCGGCCGTCCGGCCCTGTCGAAGGGCTCCCAGACCTGCTCGTCGAACAGCCGTATGAACACCTCGGCCACGGCGGTCGACCGTTCCTTCAAGCTTTCGAGCGTGTCGAGGCAATGGTCCATCGGCACCCCGATCGCGGCCAGCTCGTGGCCGGCGCGCAGCAGCTTCGGGGAAAGCACTTCGAAGCGGCCGTCGCCCAGTGGGCGCATCAGGCCGAGCGCCTCGGAGCGACGCAGGCGTTCCTCGTCGAAATCCTCGTCACCCCACGGCCCGGCGATCTCGCGCAGGGTCATGATCTCCGGCTGCTCGTCCTCGTAGGGTGCGCGGACGTCGCGGGTGAAGCGCAGCAGTTCCCCGGGGTCCTCGCCGGCGCCGGCGACGATACGGCGAATCGCTTCCAGGTTGAAACCCTCTTCCTGCAGTTCGCGGATCAGTTCGATCCGGTCGATGTGGTTCTGACCGTAGTAGCCGGTGCGACCGACCACGGTCGGCGGGTCGAGCAGCCCGCGCGACTGGTGGGCCCGGATGTTGCGCACGGTCATACCGGTCCGCCCGGCCAGCTCGCCGATCGTGATCCGCTCGCTTGTTTCGTTGCGGGAAGTCAACTGAGAGGATCGTAGGGGACGACCCTGGTTCGATCTAAGGGTCATTCCCAATCGACAGAACTCGCCCGTGCGATCAGCCTTGACGGCATGAACGAACAGTCTCCTCCCAAGAAACTCTCCCGCTCCCGAAACGACCGCTACATAGGCGGGGTCGCGGCCGGGATCGCGGAACATTTCAACTTCGATCCGATCTTCGCCCGGCTCGCCTTCGTAGCCAGCCTCGCGCTGGGTGGCCTCGGGCTGCTGGCCTACGTGGTGCTGCTCGTGGTGATGCCGGTCGAGGGTGACCCGGCCGAGCCGCTGCCGCCGGTCGACCCGAAGCGCCGCAACCTGATGATCGGCCTCGCGGTGGTCGTCGGCATCGTCGGCCTATCCACTGCCGACTCTGGCAATTTCGCCGGCTGGCTCTTCGGCTTCTGGCCCGGCACCGTCTTCGGCGTCCTCTTCTGGGTCGCGGCCGGCGCTGGCCTCGCCTGGCTCTACTTCAACGGCAACTTCAAGTTCAGTGGGAGCACCGACGGCCCTGTTTCCGAGTCCGCACCGGCCTCGGCCGCCCCGCCTCCAGAGCCCGAGCCCGAGCCCGACGAGCCGTCGACAGAGGTCGTCACCTTCGCCGCATCACCGACCCAGCTGACCCCCACCGAAGTGATGGAGACACGTCAGATGGCGGCCGAAGAAACGCCCACCGAGCCGGACACCCCGGTGGAGGACAACCTGGTCCGCGAGAACCGGTCCTCGATGGTCGGCAAGGTCATGCTCTGGTTCGCGATCGGCCTGACTGCCCTGATCGTCTTCTGCCTGCTCTTCGTCTTCTCGGCCGGCATCACCGCGCTGTTCGGCGGAGTGCCGATGGCCGCCCTGGTGATCGTCCTCGGCGGCGGCATGATCTTTGCCGGGGTGCGCGGACGCCGCCAGCTCTCGCTCTGGTTGCTGACCGCCGCGGTCGCCGTGACCCTGCCCATGGCCGCCGTCTCGATCGCCGACCTCAGGGTCGAGGGTAGCTACGGCGACATCAACGAAACCCCCCTCACCGTGGCTGACATCCCCGGCGACGGCTACAAGATGGCCGCCGGCGACACGACCATCGACCTGCGGAAACTCGACTTCGGACGACATCGCGAAATACAGCTGCCGGTCAAGAGCGGGATGGGCTTGACCTCGATCGTCGTGCCGGACGACGTCTGCGTCACCGGCGACGTCCAGGGCAAGGCGGGTGTCATCTCCTTCCGGGGCAAGGAGTCGAACGGCATCGACGTTTCCCAGGCTTCCGCCCTGCGCGTGCCGAGAAACGGGCCGGTCCGGTTGGCCCGCCGCGAGGTGCGACTCGATGGCGAGTTCAAACTCGGTGCCTTCGAGGTCGTGGACAACACCCAGTGGGAGCGGTTCGGAAGCGGGGGCAGCTTCGATCGGCACGACCACGGAGCCGGCGACGCCTCGCAGAGTCTCGCCCGCGAACGGGCTACTGCAGCCTGCTCTGAGGTCTACACGCCCGGAGGGGGACGGGAGAAGTCCTGAACGAGGCTCCCGACAAGCGGCTTCAACGTGACCGCGAGGGCGGGATGGTTGCCGGGGTCTGCTCCGGCATCGCGCTGCGCCTGAACGTCGATCCGACCCTGGTCCGAGTCGTGACAGCGGTCCTGACCGTGGTTACCGGTGGGGTCGCGGCGATCGGCTACGGGCTGCTCTGGGTCGCGCTGCCGGTGGCCGGTGAGGGTCCGGCCACCCGGCGCTGGAAGCCGAGGCAGGGCAGCCGCGGCCGGGTCGTCGAGACGGCGCCGCCCCGCCAGTTCAAAGGTTCCTGGGCGGTCGGTGCAGGAGCCGGCTTCGTCACTCTCGGGCTGCTCTTCATCTTCCGTGAGACCGGTGTCTGGTGGTCGGATGCACTGGTCTGGCCACTGGTCATCGCCGCGGGCGGTGCCGCGCTGATCTGGCGCCAGTTCAGCCAGTCGGCCGCCGAACGGGCCGAGGAGGCTGCCGCCGCCCGGAATCGCCTGCCGGGCGCGCCGGCCCCCCGCCGCTCCCTGCTCGGCCCTTTCCGTGGCGGAGTCGGCATCGCCCTGCTGCTCGGTGGTGCGGTGCTTTTCCTCTACATAAACGGCGCCCTCAGCGCCGGCGGCGACGTCGCCCTCGCCGGGCTGGTCGCGGTGATCGTGATCGGGCTGGTCGCCGCGCCGATCTGGGTTCGTTCAACCCGCGAGCTCAGCAGCGAGCGAACCGAAAGGATCCGCTCCGAGGAACGGGCTGAAGTCGCCGCGCACCTGCATGACTCGGTCCTCCAGACCCTTGCCCTGATCCAGAAGAACCCGGAGGACAGCCGCCGGATCTCGACCCTCGCCCGGTCGCAGGAGCGCGAGTTGCGTGAATGGCTCTCCGGCAAGACCGAGACCGACCGGGCAGACTCACTGGCCGAAGCCTTGAAAGTCGTCGCGGCCGAAGTCGAGGAACGCCATCAGGTGCCGATCGACGCGGTGACGGTCGGCGACCGGCCGCTGGACGAGGACGCGGTCGCCCTGGTCGCCGCCAGCCGAGAGGCGATGACCAACGCCGCCCGCCACGCCGGAGCCGCCGGGCCGGTTCGTCTCTACGCCGAGATCAACCCGGACCGGAGCCTGGTCTTCGTCCACGACCGCGGCCCGGGCTTCGACCCGGAAGCGGTGCCCGCCGACCGGCGCGGGGTGCGAGACTCGATCCTCGGTCGGATGGAAGCCCATGGCGGCCGGGCCGAGATCCGGTCGACCCCAGGTGAAGGCACCGAAGTCGAACTGGTGATGGAGTCGAAATGAGCGAAACGAAAGCCACAGACAACCGGGTCCGGGTAGCCATCGTTGACGACCACGCCATCTTCCGGGCCGGGGTCCGCTCCGAGCTGGTGGCCGGTGTCGACGTGGTCGGCGAGGCGGACGGCGTCTCCGATGCGGTGCTGCTGATCGGCCGCACCGCACCGGATGTGGTCTTGCTCGACGTCCACATGCCGGACGGTGGTGGCGTCGAGGTGATCCGCCGGATCGCCGATTCCGCGGCTTCCGCCGCCGATGGTTCCCCCGTACCCCGCTTCCTCGCCCTTTCGGTTTCCGATGACCCGGAGGATGTGGTCTCGGTGATCCGGGCCGGGGCCCGGGGCTACGTGACCAAGACGATCTCCGGCCCCGACCTGATCGACGCGATCATCCGGGTGGACCAGGGCGACGCCGTCTTCTCGCCCCAACTCGCCGGGTTCGTCCTCGACGCCTTTGCCGGCGCCACCGCCCCGGAGCAGGACGATGAACTCGACCTCCTCACCCCGCGCGAGCAGGAAGTCCTCCAATTGATCGCCCGCGGCTACATGTACAAGGAGATCGCCCGCCGGCTCGGCATCTCGGTCAAGACGGTCGAGGCCCACACCAGCTCGACCCTGCGCAAGCTCCAGCTCTCGACCCGCCACGAGCTGGCCCGCTGGGCCACGGAAAGAAACCTGCTCGACTGACCGCAGGGGTGAAGTAAGGAAAGTTGGCAATAGTTGCCAACTTTCCTTACTTCACCCCTGCGCGCTACGGAGCAGGCCGAGCAAGCGGTCCACGTCCTCGGGTTGGGTGTCCCACGAGCAGACCAGCCGGATGATCCCGGCCTCCCCCGCCTCGAACAGCAGCGGCGAGTTGGGCGTGCAGGCTTCGACCAGCCGGCGGGCCGCCGCGATCGGCATCGAGGCGAAGACGATGTTCGCCTGTACCGCCTGGGCGAGGTCGGCGCCCTCGGTCCATTCGATACCGTCGGCCAGCAGCCGAGCCATCGAGTTCGAGTGTTCGGCTATCTCCCGCCAGAGCCCGCCTTCAAGCTGGGCGTTCAGCTGGGTCGAGACGAAGCGCATCTTCGAGGCGAGCTGAAGTGAGCCCTTACGCAGCACCTCGAAGCCCCGGGCCAGTTCCGGGTCGCCGAAGACGACCGACTCGCCGAACAGGGCGCCATTCTTGTTCGCGCCGAGGCTGAGCACGTCGGCCCCCGCGCCGAGACTCGCCTCGTTCAGGGTGAGCCCCTGCGAGGCGGCGGCGTTAGCCAGGCGGGCACCGTCGACGTGGAGCAACATCCCGTGCTCGTGGGCGAAGTCGGCCAGAGCCCGGATCTCGTCCGGGGTGTAGACGGTGCCGACCTCGGTGGCCTGGGCGACCGAGACCACGACCGGCCAGGCGGCATGGGGAACGTCGGCCGGGTCCGCCAGCCGGGTCGCGGCCAGCTCGGGGGTCAGCTTGCCGTCGCTGGTGTCGGCGGTCAACAGCTTGAGGCCGCCGATCACCTCGGGGGCGGCCGTCTCGTCGATGTGGATGTGGGCGGTCGAAGCGCAGATCACCGCCTGGTGCGGCCGCGCCATCGCCCTCAGCGCCGCGACGTTGGCCCCGGTCCCGTTCAGCATCGGGAAGCCGACCGCCGCCTCGCCGAACTCGACCCGGACCAACTCGCCGAAGCGGGCGGTCTCCGGATCCGCCCCGTAGGGGTTGGCGTGCCCCTCGTTGGCCCGGACGATCGCCTCGATCATCGCCGGGTGGCCCCCGGAGCAGTTGTCGGAGGCAAAACCGCGGGTGATGCGAGCACTGGATTCCACGGGCACAGTATGCCCGGAGTAACTTCCGTAAACTGACCGGCTCAGCCGGGGGAGTGCCCGAGTGGTTAAAGGGGACTGGCTGTAAACCAGTTGGCTCTGCCTACACAGGTTCGAATCCTGTCTCCCCCATCTCAGTACGGCCGCCCCGGGGCGGCCGTCGTTCTTGCATCCGCCCGGAACGCAATGAGATTGAAGTTTCGAGCGCTATTTGGCGGAAACTTCAACTTCAGTGAATTCCGACGGTGCCGTTCGGTGCGATCAGCCGGCTTCGCGGAGGCCTTGGGCTTCGGGGAGTGACTTGATCTTGCGGAGCGTCGAGGTTTCGATCTGGCGGACCCTTTCGCGGGTGACGCCGAAGGCTTCGCCGCACTCTTCGAGCGTGCGGGGGTTCATGCCGCCGAGGCCGTAGCGCATGATCAGCACCTCGCGTTCGCGCTCGGGCAGGCTGTTGAGGACCCGGCGCACGCCTTCGCTGCGGAGGTTGAGCGAGGCCTCGTCGAAGGGCTCCATCTGGTTCTCGTCCCGGACCAGGTCGACCAGTTCGGTCTCCTCGCCCTCGCCGACCGGCTTCTCCAGCGAGACCGGGGTCTGGGAGACCCGCCACACGTCGCGGACCTCCTGCACCGACCAGTCGAGCTCCGCCGCGATCTCCTGCGCCTCCGGTTCGCGGCCAAGGTCCTGGACCAGCTGGCGCTCGACGAAATGGACCCGGTTCAGCTTCTCGACCATGTGGACCGGGATGCGGATCGAACGGGACTTGTCGGCCACCGCCCGGGTCACGGCCTGGCGGATCCACCAGGTCGCGTAGGTCGAAAACTTGTAGCCGCGACGGTAGTCGAACTTCTCGACCGCGCGGATCAGGCCGAGCGAACCCTCTTGGATCAGGTCGAGGAAGCTGAGGCCGCGCCCGAGATAGCCCTTGGCGATCGAGACGACGAGCCGCAGGTTGGCCTCGACCATCTGGCGCTTCGCCTCCATGTCACCGCGTTCGATCCGTTTCGCCAGCTCCACTTCCTGCTGGGCGGTGAGCAGCTCGACCTGCCCGATCGAACGGAGGTAGAGGCGCAGGGAGTCGAGGTTGGCGTCCGAGCCGGCCTCACCGGCGGCCACCGTGGCGCTGGCCGGGTTGGCTGCGGCCGGGATCGGGTCCGGCTCGATCGCATCGGGATCCTCGATTTCGCCGCCGCCGTTCAGGTTCGCCGATGTCCCGTCCTCGTCGCCACCGCGCAGCTCGGACTCCTCCTGGCTGATCAGCTCGATGCCCTGCTCGGTCAGCCAGGAATTCAACTCCTCCACCTGCCCCTGGTTCACGTCGAGCTCGGAAACCGCCTCGGCGACGGCGTCAAAGGTGAGGTAGCCGCGCTCCCGGCCGGAAGCGGCCAATGCCTTCAATTCGTCGGTTTCGAACTCCATCACTACCCCCAAAAAACGGATTCGCCCTAATGGAAACCCTGAGTTCGTGCGCGGTTGCGGAATTATACGGAGTGTTGCTAACCGGCCAATGCGGCGGGTTACTAGGCTGCAAAGAGGAACATGAACCCCGAAATCGCGCTTTCTCCCAATGCCATTGACGTCCAGGCCTCACAACCCGCCACCAGGGTTAGCCTTTCACGGGTCGGTGTGACCGGTGTCGAAAAGGTCATCAGCCTCGGTGAGGACGGCCACTATCACGCCGAACTCGAGTGTTACGTCGACCTCGCGCCCGACCAGGCCGGGGTCCACATGTCCCGCTTCGAGGAGAACGTTTCCGAGGCGATCGAGGAGGTGGTCGCTTCCCAGTCGATGCGCGCCGAGCAGCTGGCCGCCCGGATCGCTGAGCTGGTCCGGGTCAAGCAGAAGGGCCTCCGGGCCGAGGTTTCGATCACCGCCCGCTACGCCGAGAAGATGCCGGCCCCGGTCTCCGGGATCGAGAACCAGGAGATCTACACCCTGCTCGGCACCGCGGTCGCCTCGGAGGAGATCACCCGGACCGTCACCGGGGTCCAAGCCCAGGGCATGACCGCCTGCCCCTGTGCCCAGGAGATGGTCGCCGACCTCGCCCGCGGCCGCCTCTCCGAGAAGGGATACAGCGATGACCAGGTCGAAGAGATCGTCGAGACGGTGCCGATCGCGACCCACAACCAGCGCGGCATCGGCACGCTCTGGATCGGCTGCACCCAGGCCTCCTCGACCGACCTCGACGCGCGCGACATGCTCCGCCTGGTCGAGAGCTCGATGAGTTCGGAGATCTACGAGCTGATGAAGCGGCCCGACGAGATGTCGGTCGTCGTCAAGGCCCACACCAACCCGCGCTTCGTCGAAGACTGCGTGCGGGAGATGATCCGCCAGGTCGTCGAGACCTACCCGAACCTCTCGGAGACCGCCTTCGTCATGGCCCGCCAGGAAAACCTCGAGACGATCCATCGCCACAACGTGGTCGCCGAGCGGTGTGGGCTCGTTTCCGACATGCGCCGCGAGATCGCCGGTGAGAACCCGAGCCGCCGCCACCTGACGATGAAGGAGTGGCTGGAACTGCCAGCCGAGTAGGGCCTAGGCCGGATCGCGGTGGGCCTTTTCCTTGGCCCGTTGTTCTTCGATCCGCTTGCGGAGGCCGAAGAAGTAGTCGAAGCCGCTGATCACGGTGGCGGCAAGGGCGAGGTAGACCAGGATGTCGGCCCAGAGCGGGGCCGGGTTGAAGATGATCAGGGCGAAGACCGCCGCGATCTGCAGCACCGTCTTCACCTTGCCCATCCAGCTGGCCGCGATCACGACGCCGCGGTCGGCGGCGATCGAGCGCAGGCCGGTGATCGCGAACTCGCGGGCGATGATCACCATCGCCACCCAGGCCGGCAGCCGGTTGAGTGAAACCAGCGAGATCAGGGCGGCGGTGATCAGCAGCTTGTCGGCCAGCGGGTCCATCAGCTTGCCGAAAGTGGTGACCGCGTCGCGCGAGCGGGCGATGTACCCGTCGAGCCCGTCAGTGAGGGCGGCGAGGGCGAAGACGATCGCGGCGAGCATGTCCCCGTTCGGGGTGCCGTCCAGCAGGGCGACCACGACCACCGGCACCGCCAGGATGCGGAGAAGGGTCAGAAAGTTGGGGAGATTGAGCGGTACCAAAGGGCCGGCCCCGCCGCCTGGCGTCAGACCTTGGTCTCGGTCTTTTCGTCGATCTCGGACTTGGGCTTCTCCTCGTCGTCGGCACCGCCACCCAGCGAGTGGCGGAAATTGCGCATGCCCTGGCCGACCGACTTGGCGGCGGCCGGAATCCGCTTCGGGCCGAAAATGATCACGACGATGACTAACACGATGATTAGCTCGAGCGGACCTATGTTCGGAAGGAAACCCATTTCCACCTCCTAGTGTACGGACCATGACCGCAACGGACAAAACCGGGCGCCTCGCTGCCCTCGAGCGGAAAGTGACCGAGTGCGGGATCTGCCCCCGACTGGTCGCCTGGCGGGAAGCGGCAGCCGCCAACCCGCCGAAGCGATACCGGGGCGAGGAGTATTGGGCCCGACCGATCCCGGGCTTCGGGGACCCGGGAGCGCGAATCCTGATCCACGGGCTCGCCCCCGCCGCGAACGGAGGCAACCGCACCGGGCGTGCCTTCACCGGTGACCGCTCCGGTGATTGGCTCTTCGCGGCCATCCACCGGGCCGGGCTTTCCAACCAGGCCGAGAGCGTGAACCGCGACGACGGGCTCGAGCTCTTCGACACCTTCATCAACGCGGCCGTCCGCTGCGCGCCACCGGAGAATCGGCCGACCCCGATGGAACGTGACAACTGCGCGCCGTGGCTGGAGAGCGAGCTGGAGCTGCTCGATCAGGTCCGGGTCGTCGTCGCGCTGGGCGGATTCGCCTGGGATTCGATGCTGCGGACGGTCCGTCGGCTGGGTGGCGAGGTGCCGCGGCCGAAGCCAAAGTTCGGGCACGGCGCCGAAACCGTGCTCCGGGCGCCGACGGCCGACTGGTCCGGACCGGGCGGTTGGACGATGCTGGGCAGCTTCCACCCGAGTCCGCTCAACACCTCGACCAAGAAGCTGAGCGCAGGCATGCTGGACGACATCTTCCGCCGGGCGCGGGAGCTGGCCGAAGCGGATCCGATGGCGCTCGGCGACCCGATCTCGACTTGACGCAGGGCCCTGGCCTGCGAGAATGCCCACATGGCCGGGAGAGGCAAGGGAGATTCCGCCGCCAGGCGGAAGGGACGCGCGGCACTCATTGGTGCCGCGGTCGCCGGTGCCTGCTTGTTCCTGGTCGCACCGGTGGTCGGCGACGGACTGAACAGCCATCCGGCCCCGGCACCGCAGATCATCGCGGCGACGCATCCCGCCACCTCGCTCCAGGTCGCGGGGGCACGTGGCCTGGCCGACGCTTCGGCATCGGCGGGCAGGACGGGCAAGAAGAAAAAGAAGAAGCCGAAGCCGCGAACCGTCGTGCGCCGGGTCACGATCTCGTCCCGGATCACCGACCAGGAGATCCTGACCGAGGAAGGGAAGGGAACCTTCGTCGGCATCAAGTGCCCGACCGGATCGAAGGCGATCTCCGGCGGCGTCCTCAGCAAGTACATCAACCTGCTGGTTTCTTCTTCGGCCCCGAATCAGCCACTGACCAGGAAGTACACGCCGAACATCTGGTGGCTGACCGTGGTCAACGTGAACGTCGACGGCAACGGCGGCACGCTGCCCTGGCAGGGCGTGGTCAACTGCCTCACGCCGGTCCGGCTCGGCAGCAGCAGCTGACCGGTCACTGCGCGGCCAGGGCCGAAGCCTTGCCCGCGCAGTCGTAGATCAGGTTCGAGTCGGAGGAATCCGAGCCCGAGGTCGGGTTCGCCGTCGCGGCCGAGGTCGAGCTCGCCGAATCCGACCCGGTCGAGCCCGATTCCATCTCGACCGGCTCGCAGACCTCGCTCACCGCGGCCATCAGCTCGGAGGAGCCGGTGCGGCCGTCGGCCGGCACGCCCCCGCCTGAGCCGTCGGTGAGCACCCAGCGGACATCGCCGTCGGCGACCCGCCCGGCCAGCCAGCCGACGTCGACTTCGCTTTCGCGACCGGAGAAGCCGCCGAGTGCCACGACGTTCACGTCGCTGTCGCCACTCCCCTGGATCACCGAGCCGGCCGCTGACTGCTGGCCGGAGACCGCGATGTTGCCGCCGCCGTTCGCTTCTGCGGTGGCGATCGCCGCGCTCAGGTCCTCGCCGCCCATGCCGCCGGGCCCACCGCCGAAGCCGCCCGGACTGCTGCCCGTGCCGCCGGGCATTCCGCCCGGGAGCCCGCTCGAGCCAGTGCTGCTACCGGACTGGCCGGAGCCGTTCAGGCCCGGGAGGGCCATGCCCGAAGGTGGGCTCATTCCGGAGGGCAGGCTCATGCCGGAAGGCGGAGTCGGGAAGGATTGGCCGGACGAGCCCATGCCGCCCGGTGCTCCGCCCGTGCCGCCAGGGCCTCCCGCACCACCGGGGCCGCCGCCAGGGCCGCCCATCGACTGTGATTCGGGGCCGCCGGCCGGAAAGGTGCCGCTGGTCGCATGGCCCAATGTCTGGACCGACCAGATCGCCGACACGATCATCAGCGCAGCGGCCAAGCCGATGGCGGCGAAGGTCCGCAGTCGCTGCTCCTCGGCCCGGGTCAGAACCACGGCGGCCGCGACTCCCACCGCGATCAGGATCGGCACCAGCCAGCCGTAGCCGGCATCGGTGTTGTGCATGACGACGATCTCGGCGACCACCGCCATGGCGACCGCCGGAATGGCCAGCGGCCGGAGGTTGCCCTTGATCGAGACCAAGGCAGCGACCGCGGCCCCGCAGAGTGCCGCCACGAAGGGAGCCAGCTGGGCGACATAGTAGGGATGGAAGATCCCGGAGGCGAAGCTGAAGACCACGGCAATGGTCAGGAAGACCCCGCCGGTGGCGATCAGCCAGCCGGTGCGCGGGTCGTCCCGATGCATCCTGGTCTGAGCCGCAACGAGGCCGAGGCCGGCCACCGCGAGCCCGACCAGCCAGCCGATCTGGCCACCGAGGCTGGCGCCGAGGAGCCGGAAGAAGCCGGTGCCGCCGCCGAAGACGGAGCCCATGCCGCCACTGCCTCCCATGCCGCCGGGCCCGCCGGCCTGACCGGCCACACGGCCGACCCCGTTGTAGTCCATGATCAGCGACCAGATGCTGTTGTCCGCGGTTCCGGAGATCCAGGGCCGGGAGGCGGCCGGGGTCAACGATACGAAAACCGGCCAGGCCAGCGCCGCGGCCAGGGCGACGCCGCCGGCAGCCAGCAGCTGCAGGAAGGCCCGCATCCGGTTGCCGCCGGGTGCGACCCAGAACCAGGCCAGCGCAAGCCCGGGCAGGAGCAGCAGGGCGGCGCCCATCTTGGTCTCGAAGCCGAGCCCGACCATCAGGCTGGCCAGCAGCAGCCAACGGGTGCGGCCGTCTTCGAAGCCCCGGACCACGAACCAGAGAGCGGCGACCGAGAGCAGGACCAGCAGCGCGTCCGGGTTGTTGTGGCGGAAGATCGCGACCGTGATCGGGGTCAGGGCGAAGACGAATCCGGCGACGCTGCCCGCGAGGCGGCCGAAGAAGCGCCGGGTGAGGTCGTAGACCAGTACCGCCGAGGCGACGCCCATCAGCGCCTGGGGCACCAGGATGGCCGCCGAGCTGAACCCGAATACACGGACCGAAAGGGCTTGCACCCAGAGCGCCAGCGGCGGCTTGTCGACGGTCATCACGCCGGCCGCATCGAATGATCCGTAGAGGAAGTTGTGCCAGGACTCCGACATCGAACGGACCGCGGCCGAGTAGTACTCGTTCGCCCAGCCGTTCTGGTCGATCGCCCAGAGATTGAGCAGGGCACTCACCGCAATCAGCACCCAGACCTCAGGTCGGATACGGGCCAGGGCGTCGGTGGCCCGACGGGCGACGCTGCCGAAGCGGCCCGGTTCGCGGCTTTCCCCGATCGGGGCGGTCGTCGGTGTCGCGGTTCTGTCCATGGCGGACATCTTGGGTCGCGACCCTGTGCCCCACCCGCGCGTTCCCTGAGAGGAAGCTGGGAGAAAAATTCAGGCTTCTCTCAGGAAACTCCCAGTAAACCCAGGGATGATGAAGACGTGATCCAGAGCACCGACCAAGCCACCGCCCGGGTTCTCGTCGTCGACGACGAACCGAACATCGCCGACGTTATCTCGATGGCCCTCAAATACAACGACTTCGAGGTGGCCACCGCCGGCGACGGGAACCAGGCACTCGAACAGGTGGCCGAGTTCCGGCCCGACCTGATCGTGCTCGACGTGATGATGCCCGGCCTCGACGGCTTCCAGGTCGCCAAGCGCCTGGCCGAGCGGAGCGCCGACATCCCGATCCTCTTCCTCACCGCCCGCGACACCACCGACGACAAGATCCGCGGCCTGACGATCGGCGGCGACGACTACATGACCAAGCCCTTCTCGGTCGAGGAGCTGATCGCCCGCATCAAGGTGATCCTGCGCCGCGCCGGCCGCACCGCCGCGGACTCGCCACGCCTGACCTTCCTCGACCTAGAACTAGACGACGACACCCGCGAGGTCTTCCGTGACGGCCACCCGATCGAACTGACCGACACCGAGTTCCGCCTGCTCCGCTACCTGATGGGGAATCCGCGCCGGGTCCTCTCCCGGGCGCAGATCCTCGACCACGTCTGGGAGTACGACTTCGCCGGCGACGCCCGGGTGCTCGAGACCTACGTCAGCTACCTGCGTCGCAAACTCGACAAGTACGGCCCGGGCCTGATCGTCACCGTGCGCGGCGTCGGCTACGCGCTGCGCGAACCCAAGGACTGACCGTGTCGCTGCGGCTGCGGCTCCTGATCGGGATCCTCGTCCTCGCTGCCGCGGGGCTCCTCACCCTGGACTTCGTCTCCTACCGCGCGCTGGAGAACCACCTCTCCGACCGCGTCGACGATCAGGTACGGAGCGCTACCCTCGCGTTGGGGCCGGAGCTGCATGAGAAAGCCGGGATCATCGATGTCGGCCCGGCCTTCCCCGGTGGGGACGACCGCTTCGGCAGCCTGGGCCAGGGCGGGAACCGGATCTATCCGCAAAACCAGCCCGGCAACGGCCCGCAGCCCGGCGGCCTGTTGAACCAACTGCCGCCCGGCACCTTTGCCCAGCTCAGATCCGCCTCGGGCAAGGTGCTGGCCACCGCGACGTTCACCTTTGGCAGCACCACTTTTGCCCGGCCCGACCTGGGCGGTGACATCCCGGTCAGCCAGTTCGACGAACCGACGAAGATCGTGACCGTCGATGCCCGCAGCGGCAACACGAAGTTCCGGGTCAGCGCGGTGGCCGACCACGAAGGGCGCGTCACCTACGTGGCGGTGCCGACCAGCGACATGCAGGAAACCCTGGACCGGCTGCTGCTGATCGAGGCGGTGGTGACCGCCGCGGTGCTGATCGCCCTGGCCGGTCTGGCCTGGTGGATGATCGGGATCGGGTTGAGGCCGCTCGAGCGGATGAGCGAGACGGCCGGCGAGATCGCCGACGGCGACCTGTCCCGGCGGGTCGAGGACGAAGATCCGAAGACCGAAACCGGTCGGCTCGGCATCTCCCTGAACAAGATGCTCCACCAGATCGAGCTCTCGGTCCGCCAGCGCGAACAGAGCGAGGAACGGATGCGACAGTTCCTCGCCGATGCGTCACATGAGCTGAGGACCCCGCTCGCCTCGATCCGCGGCTACGCCGAGCTTTACCGGATGGGCGCGATCCCGACCGGCCCCGAGGCCGACCGGGCGATCTCGCGGATCGAGAAGGAGTCGGCCCGGATGGGCGACCTGGTCGACGGCCTGCTCACCCTGGCCCGCCTCGGCGAGGTGCCCGAGCCGGTCCGGGAGCCGGTCGACCTGGCCAAGGTCGCCGGCGAGTGCCGTGACGACGCCCGGGCGATCGCCCCGGACCGCGAGTTCACCCTCGACGCCAGCGACGACGTGACGGTGGCCGGCGACGAGGACCAGATCCGCCAGCTGGTCTCGAACCTGCTGCGCAACGCGATCGATCACACCCCGGACGGAACCCCGGTCGAGATCGCGGTCGCCGGCGGCGGGAAATCGGTGATGCTCGAAGTTCGCGACCACGGGCCCGGCATCAACGAAGACCACGCGGACCAGCTCTTCGAACGGTTCTGGCGGGAGGAGGACTCGCGCAGCCGACAGACCGGCGGGGCCGGGATCGGCCTGGCCGTCGTCGCCGCCGTCGCCTCGGTTCACGGGGGCGGGGCGAGCGCCGAGAACGCGGCCGACGGCGGTGCCGTGTTCAGGGTCGAGCTGGCCCGCGAACTCGACTCAGGAAGTTCTCAGGGCACTCCAACAGTGGATTGAGCCCGAGGCGGCAAGGTGGTTGCCGTGACACCCGCAACCACCCACCAACCGACAACCGGACCGGCCGAACCGAAGGGCTCAACCTCTCTCCCCCTGCACGCGGCCGGTCCGGATGTCCGCGGGTCTTCCGTCGTTCCCGCGGCGACCACCCCGGCAATCGAGATCGTCCTCCCGGTCTTGAACGAGGAACGGGTGATCGAACGCTCGGTCCGTCGACTCCACGAGTTTCTGCGCCAGGAGTTCCCGGTCCCGGCCCGGATCACCATCGTCGACAACGCCTCGACCGACCTCACTCCCTACATCGCCGCCCGGATCGCAACGGAACTCGAAGAGGTCGGCTACCTGCGGCTGGAGCGCAAGGGCCGCGGCCTCGCCCTCCGCGAAGCCTGGTCCGTGACGGACGCCCCGGTCGCGTGTTACATGGACATCGACCTCTCGACCGACCTCAAAGCCCTCTTTCCCCTGGTGGCTCCGCTGCTTTCCGGGCATTCCGACATGGCGATCGGCACTCGGCTGGCCCGCTCCGCCAACGTCAGTCGCGGCACCAAGCGCGAGTTCATCTCCCGCTCTTACAACCGGATCCTCAAGACCATGCTGCGCGCCCGTTTCACCGACGCCCAGTGTGGTTTCAAGGCGATCCGCACCGATGTGATCGGACCGCTGCTGCCGGAGGTCAGGGACGACGGCTGGTTCTTCGACACCGAACTGCTGATGCTGGCCCAGCGCCGCGGCCTGCGGATCCACGAGGTGCCGGTCGACTGGATCGATGACCCGGATTCCCGGGTGGACATCCTCTCGACCGCCTGGATCGACCTGAAGGGCGTTGCCCGCCTGCTCGCCTCGAGCAGGATTGCCCGTTTCGCGATCATCGGCGTGTTCTCGACGATCGCCTACGCGCTGCTCTACCTGCTGCTTCGCACCGGGATCGAACCGGGTGCCGCCAACGCGATCGCGCTGGCCGTGACCGCGGTCGCCAACACCGCCGCCAACCGCAGCTGGACTTTTGACCTGAAGGGCCGAGAGCGGCTGGTCCGCCAGTACCTCGGCGGTGCCGCGGTCTACGTGCTGACCCTCGGCCTGACCAGCGGTGCGCTGGCCATCCTCGCCGGCACGGCCCCCATCCACTCACGGTTCGTCGAGGTCGGCGTGCTGGTCCTGGCCTCGATCGCCGCGACCGTGACCCGCTACCTCGCCCTCAAGAACTTCGTATTCGCGATCCGGCTGCCGGAATGGATTCGTCCCCAGACAAGGAGCATGAAATGAGCGAGCAGGACAACAAAGCACTGACCCGTCGACAGGCCCTGGCCGCGGCCGGAACCCTCGGGGCCGGCGCCGCGCTGGCCGGTACCGGCGTGATCGGCAAGCTCGGCGAAGAAGCCGAATCCGAGCTCGGCCCCGGTGTGGCCGAAGCGGCGAGCTGCGTGCTCACCCCGTCGATGACCGAAGGCCCCTACTTCGTCGACGAGCTGATCAAGCGCAGCGACATCACCGGCGGCCAGTCCGGCGTGCCACTGACCCTCACGGTCAACGTCTTCGACGCCGACGAGAGCTGCGACGCCTATTCCGGCGCGATCGTCGACATCTGGCACTGCAATGCGCAGGGCTCCTACTCGGACATCTCCGCCAACGGCAACGGCGGCGACACTTCCGGCCAGACCTGGCTGCGCGGCCTTCAGGAAACCGATTCCAACGGCCAGGTCAAGTTCACGACGATCTATCCCGGCTGGTATTCCGGCCGCACCATCCACATCCACCTCAAGGTGCGCACCTTCAGCGGCGACTCGACCACCTACAACTTCAACACGCAGCTGTTCTTCGCCGAGACGATCAACAACCAGGTCGTAAACAACGTGACCGCCTACGCCCGCTCGCGATCCCGCGACACGACCAATGCCAACGACGGCATCTTCGACTCCGACATGATCGTGCCGCTCACCGGCAGCAACTCGGCCGGATACAGCGGCTCGATCGACATCGGCCTTCAGGACCTGCCGACCGAGGGCAGTACCACCGACCCGGACACCACGACTCCCGACGGCGAATCGGGTGACAGCTCGGTCGCCGCGAGCCTGGCCTCGGTCAAGACGGTGAGCCGCCGGAACGGTCGCCGCGCGGTGCTGGCCACGATCCGCAACCGCGAGAAAGCGAAGATCGACGCCCGCCTGCTGCGGGGCGGCAAGCTGCTCGCTCGCAAGCGGACCGGCATGCTGAAGGCCGGCCGCCACGTGGCGAACCTGCGGGTCGGTCGCAACGTCGCCGCGGGCCGCGCCGTGCTGCGAGTCATCGTCACCGACGCGGCCGGCAACAAGAAGACGATCCAGCGCCGGGTCCACGTGCCGCGGCGCCGGGGCTGAGCCGTGGGGCCACGGCCGGCTGGCGCCTACCCGTCCTTGTAGCGGGAGTCGCGTTCGCGCTGGAACGGATCGAATCGCAGCAGGATCAGCCAGAGGACCGGGGTCCAGGCGCCGATCACCAGCGCGATCGGCGCGGTCGCCAGGAAGACGCCGGTCATGAACAGGCTGGATTTGAACGAGCTCTCGAGATCCCAGCCGTAGTCGGGGTCGCCCAGCCCGTGGGTGATGATGGTCCTGATCATCAGCGCCTGGGCCAGCGCGACCAGGGCCAGGTTGAGGATGTAGAAGACCGCACTCAGGGTCACGTCGGTGCCGTACTCCCCGATCAGCTGGGTCGAGAAGGGAAGCAGGACGATCCCGCCGAGATAGAGCATGGTCAGGCCGATCAGGAGCGAGTCGTACTCCTTGACCATCCGCATCAGCCGGTGATGGTTGATCCAGAAGACCCCGATCACGATGAAGCTGATCGCGAAGGCCGTGAAGTCGGGCAGCATGTCGTCGAGCTGGTTCAAGAACCCGCTATTCGAGGTCAGCCCTTCCGGCACTTCGATCTGCAGCACCAGCAGGGTGATCGCGATCGCGAAGACGCCGTCGGTGAAGGCGAGGATCCGTGAAAGGTCCGGCCCCCGCTCGAGGCTCGGAAGCTTCTTCCCCTTTTCGCCGGATTCCGCCACGCGGAAATCCTGTCAGCCACACCGGACGAACCCATCCGCCCGTCTCCACCTACAATGCCCCTCCAGCGCCGACGTAGCTCAGTTGGTAGAGCACTTCACTCGTAATGAAGGGGTCACCGGTTCGACTCCGGTCGTCGGCTTTCGCTCCTTGGTCCTGGAGCCTCAGGTGGGAGCGACAGCGCCGTGCTATTCCGGACCCGTTACCTCGGCAGGGACTGTTGAATCTTCGCCTCCATCTTCGAATAGTTCGACGTACGGCTCATATCGATACTTTCGAAACCGCTTCTGCCCGGTCGTTTCCCTGAGGATTCCGATCGTCTCCATCTTCGCAACGACCCCGTTGGCGGTCGCGAATGAGGTGCCCATGATCTCAGCGGCTCGCTTTACATCAATGATGGGACGTCGAAACAGATCCGAGAGCAGAGTCAGGGCGTGTTGACCCATGTTCTGGTCGAGGATCATTTGCCGATGCCGCTCGCGCAGCTCAAAGATCCGCTTTGCGGTGAGCGTGGCCTCCTGCGCCGTGGTCGAGACACCCTCGAGAAAAAACTTGATCCACCCTTCCCAATCCCCCTCTAGCCTCACTGCCATCAGGCGGTCGTAGTACTCCAGACGGTGAAGTTTGAAGTAGTGGCTCAGGTAAAGCAGGGGTCGAGCGAGAACTCCACGCTCGACAAGCAGAAGGGTGACGAGAAGTCGGCCCACCCGTCCATTGCCATCAAGGAAGGGATGAATCGTTTCAAACTGTGCGTGGGCCAGTCCAACCTCTATCAAGGTCGGAAGTTCTTGCGGTTGATGCAAGAACTTCTCGAAAGCATCTAGCGCGTTGTTCATTTCCGGCACGGATGGAGGTACGAAAGTAGCGGTCGACAGCGTGGCACCTTGTGGACCAATCCAATTCTGGGTCTTCCGAAAGTCTCCTGGAGTCGCCGTAGAGCCCCTCCCGCCGTCCAAGAGTTCAGCGTGGATCTCTCGAATCAACCGTAAGGACAACGGCAAAGAGTCAAGCCTGTCTAGGCCGTAGTTCATGGCCGCGACGTACCGTACGATGTCTTGGACATCCGTGAGACCGTCCGGAGCTGGCTCTAGCTCTTCTTGAAGCAGATCTCCCAGAGAACTCTGGGTACCCTCGATCTGTGAGCTGAGCACGGCTTCTCGCCTCACGTACATTCCAACGAAGAGATCGGGGTCCGGCACTACCCCCACGATCCCATCCAATCGACCCAAAGCCGTATCAGCTTCGGAAAGAGACAGACTGAGGTCGTTTGAGAGTTCGAGAGACGGATCAGGCGGTAGGGGCTTCGGCACGAAAGCCGAGTAACTGCCGGTGGGCTCCCGAATGAACCGGCCTGCTCTGTCGGATTTTGCGGCCATCCTTTTATTATAGAAGATGCCAAAAATCTAAAATAGTCCTAGATGGCTGGGGCCATATGTCAGGGCACAAAAATAAGGATCCGAACCGGCGCTCACGTTTCAGAAATCCTGTCCTCAGCAAAATGACGCGCCCATTTTGCGGGGAGACGACCAAGCCGATCCCCTCAGACCAAGCAGTCGGGTTCCAAGGTGCACGCGGAAAGGGGTCAACGCGACGGTCAACACCGCAGCCGAACGCTGTGGAACACGTTTCGGTCGGGTACGCCTCACCTAGTCGAATCAGGTCACGTTCGAACCCAACCGAACGCCCAGATCAAAACTCGTAATGAAGGGGTCACCGGTTCGACTCCGGTCGTCGGCTTTGGGGGTGGGTTCAGGCTTCCTGTGAGAGGAAGTACTGGATCTCGATCTCGTTGCGGATCTCTTTGCGCAGGCGATCTTCGAGGGCCTGCTTCTTGCCGGTGATCTTGGTTCGGCTCTTCTGGGCCTTGGTCAGCTTTCCGAGAAGCTTCTCGGGAAAACCGTCGACCACCTCGAGGCCGACGCCGAGCTCGGCGGCGGCTTGCTTGATCCAGCCAGCGATCGAGTCCCGGGCCCGCTGGTCCACGAAGTAGATCTCGCACTTGGCCTTCTCGCGGCCGGGCTGCTGCTTGATCGCCGCGAACCTGAGAATGTCCTCGGTCACCTTCGGCAGGTCGATACTTTCGAGCTTGCCGGCGTGGGCGTTGATCTCGACCATCCGGCTGCCGGTGGAGTTGACCCCGTCCAGCGGGTACTCGAAGCCACCGAACTCGACCTTGGCCGATTCGAGGGTCTTGTAGCCGGGCTTCTCACGAAGGATGTCGAGCGACTCGCCGACCGCCTTGTGATGGAGCTCGGTCAGGGACGGACGCTTCTTCTTGCTCTTCGAATCCTTCTTTTTCTTCTTGCCCATGGCTGGACTTGTATCCCATCCGGCTCCCGACCGGCCAGTCCCGGGTGCTTGAATGGGTTTGAGGAAAGGAGCTTCAGATGTCTGATCGCTTTTCGGTCGGTGACCATGTGACCTGGAACTCGGAGGCGGGCCACGTCTCCGGGCACATCACCAAGGTCCACACCGAGGATTTCGACTACAAGGGCCACACTCACCGGGCCTCGAAGGACGACCCGCAGTATGAGATCAAGAGCGACAAGACCGATCACGTCGCCGCCCACAAGGGCTCGGCGCTTCGGCTCGTCGACGATGGATGAGCGTCCCGCTCTTCACGATCGGGCACTCTGACCGCAGCCTCGCGGAGTTCGTCGGGCTGCTCGAACAGTCCGCCGTCGAAACGATCGTCGACGTCCGGCGGCTGCCCGGATCCAACCGGTATCCGCAGTTCAACCAGGACAACCTGACGGCGAGCTTGGAAGAAAATGGTCTCGGCTACTCGTGGGCACACGGCCTGACGGGCCGACGACCGAAGAGCAAGACCGTGCCACCAGAGGTCAACGCCTGGTGGGAGAACCAGAGCTTCCACAACTACGCCGACCACGCGCTCTCCGACGAGTTCCGTGACTCGCTGGCGCACCTGCGCGAGCAGGGCCAGGACCGCCGCCTGGCCGTCATGTGCTCGGAGGCGGTCTGGTGGCGTTGCCACCGGCGGATCATCGCCGACTACCTGATCGCCGCCGGCGAGCAGGTCCTTCACATCATGGGCGGCGGCCGGGTCGAGCCGGCCGAGCTTTCGAGCGGTGCGATCGTCCAGGACGACCTCGGTATCACCTACCCGGCGACGGACTGAGCCGACACCGCTCGCCCGAGAGGCGGGCGACCTGGCCTATGCTGGAAACCGTCGGGATGAGCGGGTTCAATCAACAGCGATCAGCTATGCACTGTGGTCGACGGACACGCGTACATCTGGTCGTCCTGATCGCGCTGCTGCTCACCGGCGCCGTGGGGGTGCCTTCCGCGTCAGGCAAGGTTTCGGTCTTTCCCTCGCCGGGCACGCCGGTTGCTTCGGAGACGACCAGTTTCAGCTTCCGTGGGGTGAAGCCCGCCCGACTCGGCCCGGTGAAGATCGTCGGCTCGGTCAGCGGACGCCACGGGATCGCCCGCCGGGTCCGGCACTCGGACGGCCACGGGGTCAGCCTTGTGCCGAAGCGCCGGTTCGCCGATGGCGAGGTCGTCCGGATTCGCACCCACCGGAAGATCCGTCTGGCGCGGCACGGCGACTTCCGGATCCGGATCGGCCGGTTCACCGGTGGCTCGAAGAAGACATCCCATGCGTTGCGGCCACCGAAGAAAGGCCTCAGGTCACGACCCGACCTGAAGCTGCCCAGGATCAAGGTGGCCCGGACCTCGGCGATGGAGGCACCGGGCGACTACTTCCTCGGCTTCCGCAACAGCGGCCTGACGATCCTCGACAACCTGGGCCGGGTCACCTGGTTCAAGCCGACCGCGTTCGGCTTCAACAACTTCGAACCGCAGACTTTGGACGGCCGGCCGGTGCTGACCTACTTCCGCACCCCCACCCCGAACCGCGACGGCGCCTACGTGATCCTCAACCGGCACTACCGGAAGGTCGCCGAAGTCACGCCCGGCAACGGTTACAAGGCCGACATGCACGAGTTCCACCTGACCGGCCGCGGCACCGCCCTGATACTCGCCTACCGGACGGTCCGCTGGGACCTGAGAGCGGTGGGCGGACCGGCCGACGGGCCGGTGGCCGACTGCGTCGTCCAAGAGATCGACCTGAAAACCGGGGCCGTGCTCTTCGAGTGGCACGCGGTCGGCAACATCGGCTTGCGACGGAGTCGGGAGCGGCGGCACGGACCGGGCTCCTGGGATGCTTTCCACCTCAACTCGGTCGAACCGGACGGCAAGGCCTTACTCGTTTCCTCGCGGTGGACCAGTTCGATCTACCGGGTCGGTCGGGCCAGCGGGCAGGTCAACTGGGTGCTGCGCGGCGACGGCGGACGGTCGGATTTCAAGGTCGGCCGCGCGGCCCGGTTCGCGGCCCAGCACGACGTCCGCCGCCTGCCGAACGGCGAGATCTCGCTCTTCGACAACGCGGGTGTACCGGGACGCCGGGTAGCCAGCGTCCTGATCCTGAAGCTCGAGGGGAAGGGCCGGGGGCGCCGCGCGGTAAAGGTGGCCCGGTACCGCAACCCGGACGGGGAGGCCAGTGCCGCGACCGGCGGGGCCGAGGTGCTGCCAGACGGGAACGTGCTGGCCGGCTGGGGCAACTCCGCCTCGCTGACCGAGTTCAGTCCGGAGGGAAAGGTGCTGTTCCACGCAAGGCAGGGATCATCGTCCTACCGGGCCCGCAAGTCGGAGTGGGACGGCATCCCGAACGGGCGGCCGGCGATCACCAGCATGCGCGGGAAGCACGGTCCGGTGGTCGTCTTCGCCAGTTGGAACGGGGCCGGGAACATCGCCCGCTGGGATGTGCTGACCGGCCCCGATCCCGACCACCTCACCGTGGCCGGCAGCGCCGACTGGCGGAACCTCGAAACAGAGATCCCCGTGGCGTCCGCCAACGGCAAGGTCCAGGTCGTGGCCGTGGGTGAAGACGGCCAGGAACTAGGCCGCTCCGCGCTGGTCCCGGTCGGTCGGCGATCTCGCTGATGCGAAACGATTCCGAAACGGCCGTGTTCCGGGTTCAGCCCCCTCCAAGGAGAATCCCCTTCGTGCAAAAGCTGTTCCGACTCAACCTTGAAGTCGCGCTCTCCGGCGCCTTCGCTCTCATCCTTCTCTTCGCGGTGTTGCTGGCCGCCGCACCCGAAGCCCGGGCGAAGAGCATCGCTGACGGTTTTTCCGCCGCGGTCCGGCAGGGGACGCTGGTGCTCGTCCAGCCGGGCGGGCAGTCCGTGCGGATTCCGCTGAAGCGGATCTCCTTCACCGACTCGGAGCAGCGGATCCAGGCCACCGGGGTGACCGGGATCAAGCGTTCCGCAAAGGGACTGACGATCGGCCTGAAGACCGGCGGTGACGGCTCGGCGACGCTCAAGGCCGCCTCTGGCGACCAGGGGTCAATGATTCTCAGCGCCCAGCGGAACGGCGGCACGGCGACCAGCGCCTCGATCTCCTTCGACTCGGCCCGCGGTGAGAAGTTCTTCGGCTTCGGTGAGCGCTCCGACTCGGTCGCCCAGCGTGGAACCTCGGTCGAGAACTACGTCTCGGATGGCCCCTTCAGCGAGGGCAGCAAGAACTTGGTCAAGGCGACGATCCCGCCGGCCGGTTTCCGCGATCGCAGCGACTCGACCTACTACCCGGTGCCGTGGATGCTCTCCTCCAAAGGCTACGGCGTGCTGATTCGCAACGACCAGACCAGCTACTGGGATCTGCCCAAGGCGGCCGGGGATTACGTGGCGCGGGTCGAGGCGCCGAGGATCTCGCTGCAGGTGTTCCCTGGCCCCACCCCGGCCCGGGCGCTCACCCGTTTCACCGCGGCAACCGGCCGCCAGCCCAAGCCGGCCGCGGCCTGGGCTTTCGGCCCTTGGCTCCAGACCGGGCAGCCGAACGCGCCCGAGATGGACGAGCAGATCGCCGACCTGCGCAAGCTCCAAGCGGCCGACGCCCCGGTCTCGGCCGCCGAGACCCAGCTTCGCTACCTGCCCTGCGGCCTCGATCGAGGCTACGAGGACTACGAGCGGGACCGGGTTTCCTTCTACCACCGCAACGGCCTGGCGGTGCTCACCTACGTAAACCCGATGGTCTGCGAGATCTACGAGCCGTTCTTCTCGCAGGTCCGGGACGCGGGCGGGCTGCTGGCCAAGGCCTCGGACCCAGATCAGCCGGCCCTGTTCAACTCCTTCGTCGGCGGGGTCGGTGCGGCCGGCTTCTCGATCCAGCCGGTCGGTGAGTTCGACTTCACGAACAAGGCAGGGGTCGACTCCTACCGCAGCATCGTCGACAAGATGTTGAAGTCGAAGCACGACGGCTGGATGGAGGACTTCGGCGAGTACACCCCGCTGGACGCGAAGTCCGCCAACGGCCCGGCCGGGTCGGCCCTCCACAACGCCTACCCGAAGCTCTACCACTGCGCCGTCCACCAGATGGTCAAGAACCGCCCGGTGGTGCGCTTCCAGCGCTCCGGCTGGACTGGCGCCGCCAAGTGCGCCGACGACGTCTGGGGCGGCGACCCGACCACCGAGTGGGGCTTCGACGGTCTCAGCTCCGCGATCACCCAGGCGCTCTCGATCGGCCTTTCCGGAGTCAGCCGCTGGGGCTCTGACATCGGCGGCTACGACACGATCGGTGACGACAAGCCGCTCACCCCCGAACTGCTCAAGCGCTGGATCCAGTTCGGCGCCGTCTCCGGCGTGATGCGGATCAAGAAGTCCGGCCTGGCGATCCCCGCTTACACCCGCCCCCAGGTCTGGGATCCGGAGATCATCGACACCTGGCGCCGATACACCAAGCTGCACACCCAGCTCTACCCGTACATCCTCGCCGCCGACGCGCATTACCGGAAGACCGGGATCCCGCTGATGCGATCGCTGCTGCTGCTCCATCCGGGCGACCGCCGGGCCGTGGCGGCCGAAGACGAATTCATGTTCGGTCCCAGCCTGCTCGCCGCCCCGGTGGTCGCGGAGGGCGCGAACAGGCGCAGCCTCTACCTGCCGAAGGGGGATTGGATCAACGCCGCCAAGGGGCTGGCCTACGCCAAGGGCTCCGGCGCTTTCGGAGCCGACAAGGCGAAGGCGGTCAAGGGTGGCCGCCGGGTCACCGTCGCGGCACGGCTCGAGCGGCTGCCGCTCTTCATCAAGGCGAACTCGGTGATCCCGATGCTGCCGGCGGACGTCGATTCACTGTCCGACTACGGGGGCAAGCAGGTCGTGAACCTGAAGGACCGGAGCCACCGGATACGCCTGCTCGCCTTCCCGTCCCGGGGAACGGCCAAGACCACGATGATGAACGGCGAGAAGCTCAGCTCGAAGGCGAAGCGTGGCCGCTGGCAACTCCGGATCAAGGGCAGCCGCAGCCGGAGCTACTCGATCGAGGCTTCGACTTCGAACCTGAAGGGCAGCCACGGCGGTTCGTTCCGTGTCTGCAAGGTCGAGCTCGGCAAGAAGACCCTGCCGAAGAAGAAGTGGCGTCAGGCAGGCGCTGGAGCGGTCCTGAGGTTCACGTTCAAGGCGAAGAAGGCGACCGTCACGGTCACCGCCTGCCGCTGAGGACCGGCGTCTGGCCCTTCCGGCTACCGGAGTTCAGACGGAGGTCGGGTGGTCCCTGTCCCGGACCATCCGGTTTCCCCCGCCGAGCAGGACGCCGAAGAGGATCCCGAAGAAGCTGACCGCGTAGAGAAAGACCATCGCCCAGAGCCACTGCTCGCCGACCCCGTCTCCCCAGAGCGAGAGATGGAGACCCACGTAATAGAGCGGAACCAGCGCGGTCAGGCTCAGGGTGAGGAACCGGGGCAAGAGGAACCCGAGCGAAATCCCCACTATGAAGAGTGTGACCGCAGTCATTGCCCGACCGATTATGAACCAGGCCCGGGCAAAAAGCTAGATCAGGGGCGCACAGTCATCCAGGAGTAGCCGGCCTTGTCGAACTTGTGGTTGCCTCCCGGCGCTTTCGCGTACCAGACGACCCGCACCTTGAACGCCTGGCGGGCGCCACGGACCCAGAACGGGAAGGCCTTGTATTTGAGATACATCCGGCTCGTCCCGCAGCCGTGCTGACCACCCAGCGGTGGACGGCTGAAGATCCGGAAGCAAGCCTTCATCTTCACCTTGCCGACCTTGCTCTTCAGCACGAAGGTTCCGCGAAACCACCTGCCACGGTCATAGGTGCAATGCCGGCGCGGAGGCTTGAAGGGCTTCGCGTTCCGACAGGTGCCCCAAGCGTTGAAGAACGGCGTGGTCGACGAAGCGCCGACCGGCGGCGGGCTGGTCGTGTCGCTCGCCGGTGACGCGGTCGCGTCTGAACCGGCGATCAGAAAGATCACGCCGGCCACCGCGAGCAGATGTTTTGCCTTGGTCATGTTTCGGATGCCTCCTGGATCGTTCAACTAGAACGGTCCCCGGCCCGGCATCGAGCAAACCGAAGGGTGAGCAGAAAGCAGCGAAGCGGCCGCGGGTCAGGCGTCGAGCAAGGCGGCGACCGCCAGGGCCACCTGGCGGCCGCGCTCGGTCAGGGCGTACTCGGTGTAGGGCGGGCGGCCCGAGACCGTGTGGCGTTCGACGATGCCAGCCTCTTCGAGTTGCTCTAGCCGGTCGGAAAGCGTGGTCGGGGAGATCTCCGGCAGGGACTGACGGAACTCGTTGAAGCGGGTGGCGCCGCTGGAACAGGCGTAGATCGTCGCCATGGTCCAGCGGCGCTCGAGCACCACCGCGGTCTCCCGCATCTGAGCGGGGACCGGCTGGCAGTTGTTACATCGATGCGACATCCGCGGTGCTCCCGGCCGGTTCGAGGGCCAGGTCGATCACTTCCTCGACGCTGGAGACCGGATGGAAGGTCATCGCTTCGCGGACCTCCTCCGGCACGTCATCGAGATCGGCCTTGTTGCGGAAGGGCAGGAACACGTCGGTGAGCCCGGCCGCGTGGGCGGCCAGTACCTTCTGCTTGAGCCCACCGATCGGCAGCACCCGACCCTGGAGCGTGACCTCGCCGGTCATGCCCACAGTGTGCTTGACCGGTCGGCCGGTCAGCAGGGAGACCAGCGCCGTGGTCATCGCGGTGCCGGCGCTCGGGCCGTCCTTGGGGATCGCCCCGGCCGGCACATGCAGGTGGAACTCGCGGTCGAAGGCGTCGGCCTCGATCCCGAGCTGCTCCCGGTGGGAGCGCACGTATGAGAGCGCGATCCGCGCAGATTCCTTCATCACATCGCCGAGCTGGCCGGTCAGGACCATGCCCTTCTCACCGTCCATGGCGGTCGCCTCGATGAAGAGCACGTCGCCGCCGGTGCCGGTCACGGCCAAGCCGGTCGAGACCCCGGGGATCGCGGTCCGCTCGACCGATTCCTGCCAGAACTTCTGCTTGCCGAGTGCCTCGCGGAGGAATTCCTCGTCGACCTTCACCGGCGTCTCGGCTTCGCCGGAGGCGATCCGGGTCGCGGCCCGGCGCATCAGCTTGCCGACCTCCCGTTCGAGCTGGCGCACGCCGGCCTCGCGGGTGTACTCGGCGATCAAGTCGGCCAGGACCGCGTCTTCGACCTCGACCTCGCCCTCGGCCAGGCCGTTCCGCTTGACCTGCCGGGGCAGGAGGTAGTCGCGGGCGATTGCCCGCTTCTCCTCGACCGTGTAGCCGTCGAAGGGGATGATCTCCATGCGGTCCAGCAGCGGGGCCGGGATCGTGTCGAGCATGTTGGCGGTGGCCAGGAAGACGACCTGGGAGAGGTCCACCTCGACATCGAGGTAGTGGTCGCGGAAGCTGTGGTTCTGGGCCGGGTCGAGCACCTCGAGCAGGGCGGCCGAAGGGTCGCCGCGCCAGTCGGCGCCGACCTTGTCGACCTCGTCCAGCAGGATCACCGGGTTCATCGTCTCCGCGTCGCGGAGCGCCCGGACGATCCGGCCCGGCATCGAGCCGATGTAAGTGCGGCGGTGGCCGCGGATCTCGGCCTCGTCATGGACGCCGCCCAGCGAGATGCGGACGAACTCGCGGCCGAGCGCCTTGGCCACCGACTCGCCGATCGAGGTCTTGCCGGTACCGGGCGGCCCGACCAGGGTCAGGATCGCGCCGTCGGCCCGGCTGTCGGCCTCGGCCTCACGCTCCTGGCGGAGCTTGCGCACGGCGACGAACTCGGTGATCCGTCGCTTGACGTCATCGAGCCCGGCGTGGTCGGCATCGAGCACCTCGCGGGTGTAGTCGGGGTCGAGCTTCTCCTCGGAGCGCTTGCTCCACGGCACGGCGATCAGCCAGTCGAGGTAGCTGCGGATCATCGAGCTCTCACCGGACTGCTCGCCCTGGCGTTCGAGCCGCCTGAGCTCCTTCTCGGCCTGTTCCTCGACCGCTTCCGGCATACCGGCCTCGGCGATCTTCTCCTCGTATTCCTCGATCAAGCTGGCGTCGTCGTCGCCCAGCTCCTTGCGGATCGACTTCATCTGCTCGCGCAGGAAGTACTCGCGCTGCTGTTGCTGGGCGCCGGATTCGACGTCGTCGCGGATCTTGCTGCGAACCTGGAGTTCGGTCAGCCGCTCGCGCTGGAATTCGACCGCTTTCTCGAGGCGGGCGGTGACGTTGAGGGTGTCGAGCAGCTCGAACTTCTGCTCGAAGCTGAGGTCGGGGCTGAGGCCGGAGGTGTCGGCCAGCTCGCCCGGCTCGGATACGTTGCGGAGGAAGGCGGTGATCCGGCTGTCGGCGTTCCGCAGCTCGAGGATCTCCTCGACGATCGCCCGGTACTCACGGACCAGTTCCTTGGTGTGCTCGTCCTCGGGATGACCGTCGTGGATCTCCTGGACCTCGATCCGGAGCGCCTCCGGGTCGAGCTCGTCGGCGTGGGCTACCCCGGCCAGGCCGCGGCGCAGGCCGACCAAGGTGGCGACCGTGTCGCCGCGCGGCGACTGGCCCTTTTCGACCACGTCGGCGATTACGCCCACCCGGGCGAACTCGCCCTCGCGGCGGGGCAGCAGGAAGACCTGTTCCTCGTCACCGACGTCGATCTGGAGCGTCGCCGTGACCGAGGGGAAAACTATTGCTTCATCGAGTGGAACCAGCAGAAGATCCATTAGTAAGTCCAGTTTCTGTAGTTAGTCCTACGGACATAGTAGCGCAATTGGTTGCGCTGTCAACCAACTGGCGACGGCATCGCCTCGGGCAGAGCCCCGCCCAACCATCAGCTGGTGCGAGTGGGCGGGGCGGGTTTGTCTGGGAGGGCGGGTCGGACCCCGCCCGACTGCAGTTATGTCCGAATCCGCACGTCCATGCGATCGATCCCGTAGATGCCGCTGACTGCCTGGAGTTCCGTGAGCCCGTTCAGCTCGATCTTCTCGACGTGCTCGGCGAGGAACCTGAGGCCCTCCTCGAGCTCGGCCCGGGCCAGGTTGGCGCCGACGCAGTAGTGGATACCGGCCCCGAAGGTGAGGGGACGGGTGCGATCCCGCTCGGTAAGGATGTTGAACTCTTGCGGATCTTCGAAGGCTTCGGGGTCGCGGTTGCCGGTGAACGAGCAGACCAGCAGCAGGGTTCCCGCCGGGAAGCTCACGTCCCGGTACTCGACCTCCTCGGTCAGCTGCCGGGCGGTGAAAGCGGTGATCGGCTCGAACCGGAGCACCTCGCTGACCGCCCGGGCAACCATCTCGTCGGGATCCTCGCGGAGCGCCTGCCACTGGTCGGGCTTTCCGGCCAGCAGCCGGACCGCATGGGAAAGCTGGCTCTGGGTGGTATCGACCCCGCCGACCAGGATGTTCAGCACCAGGTTCCTCAGCTCCTGGTCGGAGAGCCTCTCCCCCTCCTCTTCGGTCCGGATCAGGGTGGTGATCAGGTCGTCGGCTGGAAGGTCGCGCCGTTTCTCGATCAGCGGGTCCACCCACTCGTAGAACTCGGCGACCTTGGCCTGCATGGTCTGGACCATCTCCGGGTCGGAAAGTGCGATCGGATCGAACTGGCGCTGGATCCACTCGGACCAGTCGTGGAGCCGCTGCGCATCGGATGCGGGGGCGCCCATCACCCGGGCGATCGTCTGCGACGGATAGGGCCGGCTGAAGCGCGAGACGAAATCGAACTGGTCGGTCTCCAGTTCGACCCAGAGGCTTTCGAGGATCTCGCGCATGGCCGGCCGCCACCCGTTCGCGGCCCGCGGGGTGAGCGCCGGGTTGACCAGGCTCCTCAGCCGGCGGTGGTCATCGCCACGCCGGTTGATGATGTTGGCGTCGATCTGTTCCCGCAGCGGCCCGTCCTTGACCCCGAAGAGATCGGCGATCAGCTGCCCCGGAAACTCGGCCGATTTCGACCGCAAGAAAAACTCCCCGGCCTCCCGGTCAAGGACGACCAGGGAAAGCGGCCCCTGGGCAAGCCAGTTCCCAGAGTCGAGCAAACCATTCGCCTCGACATGCCAGCGCCACCCCGAAAGCCCAGGGTCGGCCGGATCAAGCTCCGGCAGATCCAGCTCGGTTACGACCGTCATGCCCCGAGGCTACCCCTACCCGTCGGCGAACTTGTAACCGATTCCGCGGACCGTGAGGACCAGCTCGGGGCGCTGGGGGTCCTTTTCCACCTTTTGACGGAGGTTGGAGATGTGGACGTCACAGGCTCGCTCGTCGCCGTCGAACTCGGTCTGCCAGAGCTCTTCCATGATCTGGGAGCGGCGGAAGACCTCACCGGGCCGGGCCGCGAGCAGGCGTAGGAGTTGGAACTCGGAGCGGGTCAGGCTGACCGTTTCGCCGTGGATCGTGACCACGTGGCGGGCGAGGTCGATGGTGACCGGACCGGCCACGATCTTGGTCTGCTCCGGGGCCGGGGCACGATCCAGTTCACGGCGCCGCAGCTGCGCCCGGACCCGGCCGAGCAGCTCACGGACCGAGAAGGGCTTGGTCACGTAATCGTCGGCACCGACCTCCAAACCGACCACCTTGTCGACCTCCGCGTCTTTGGCGGTCAACATGATGATCGGTACCGAGGAGCGGGATCGGACCTCCCGGCAGATGTCGAGGCCGGACTTGCCCGGCATCATGATGTCGAGGATCAGGAGATCGAAATCGAAGTCGCCGGCGAGGCGTTCCTCGGCATCGGTGCCATCCTCGGCGGCGGTCACCTCGAACCCTTCCTGGGCCAGGGCATACCCCACGGAGTCACGGACCGACGGCTCGTCGTCGGCTATCAGGATGCGCCCAGCGGCGCCGTTCATGGATGGAATCGTGTTCATGCGATCGGTGTTTCTGACTGGTCTATCAGAGGAAGTCGGACCCAAAAGGTACTGCCCTCGCCCTCAACAGAATTTGCGCCCATCTCTCCGCCCATCACATCGGCCATCCGGCGGGCGATCGCGAGGCCCAGTCCGAACCCCTCCTGGCGGCGTGTTTCAGAGCGCCGGTAGAAGCGTTCGAAGACCCTTTCGATCTCCGCCTGGGGGATGCCGGTGCCGGTGTCGATCACTTCGAGGAGCATCTCGCTATCACCGATCCGGCGCCCGCGGATGGTCACCGAACCGGGGGCCGGGGTGTTCTTGCAGGCGTTGGTGACCAGGCCGATCAGCACCTGGCGCAGCAGGGTCGGGTCGCCCTTGGCGGCCAGGTCGGGCTCGACGTCGGTCCGCAATTCGAGGCCGACCGGCACCTCGACGGCGGCCTCGACGTCCTTGACCGCGCTGCCGATGTCGACCACCTCGACCTCGCCCGTGCCGAGCGCTTCGACCCGGGCCAGGGTAAGCAGCGACTGGGTCAGCCGCGACATCCGTTCGGCGTCGGCGGAAAGCCGGTTGAGGAAGTGGTCGCGGGCCGGCGGGTCGTCCTTGGCCCCCGACTGGAGCACCTCGATCGCACCCGAGATCCCAGCCAACGGGTTGCGCAGTTCGTGGGCGGCGTTGCTGACGAAGTCACGCTCGGCGAACTCCTTGCGCATCTCGTCGGTGCGATCGCGGACCACGACCAGCACCGCCCCCTCGTCCGGCAGCGAACGGGCCTGGAGCGCGTAGGCGCGGTCCCCCATGCGGAGCGCCGGGTGGGCGGCAAAGCCTTCCGCCGCAGCCCGCTTGACCGAGGTCATCATCGCCTCGGGCGCCCGGCCGCCACCCTCGAGCAGCGCGTTGGCGGCGGAGTTGTGGAAGCGGACCTCGCCGCTGTCGTCGATCACCATGACCGCGTCACCGAGGCCGTCGAAGATCGCGGCGAGTTTGTCTCGATCGGCGGTCAACACGCCGAAGCTCTCCTTCAGGGCGACCCGCATCGAGTCGAGCGAGCGGGCCAGGTCGGCGATCTCGTCGCGGCCGGTGACCGGCAGGCGCACGTCGAAGTTGCCGGAGGCGAGGTCGTCCGCCTTGGCCGCGATCCGCTTCAGGCGAGCGGTGATCACCGAGGCGATCCCGACCCCGACCAGGGTTCCGATCAGGATCGCGATCAGGGCGGCGCGGAGGCTTTCCGAGCGCAGCGTGTCGATCGCCGAGCGGATCACGACCGGCCGGGAGTAACGACCGACCACGGCTCCCTCGATCGACCCGAGGTCGTTGACCGGGATGCCGACCAGGGCGATCTCGCCGCCCCTCAAGTCTCGCGACGGCCGCTCTCCTTCCAAGGCCTGGTCGAGCATCTCTTGGTAGGCCTTGCTGTCGGGGAAGACCGCAGACGGGTTCTCGGGCGCGATCAGGTTGCCCTGGTCATCGAAATACCAGGCGGTGTATCCCTCGCCGTTGGCCGCTTCCAGCTCCGCTTTCGGGTCGACGTCGGCTTCGCTGAGTCGGTCGGCCAGTCGGACCGTGCGACCGACCGCGAGCTCGGTCGAGCGTTCATTCAGCACGTCCTGGCTCTTGTCGGTGATGAACGAATAGAGGATCCCGGCGGTGAGGAAACAGACCAGCGTGAAGCCGGCGGCCAGCCAGACGCGCATGCCGATGTGGCGGCGACGCGGCGTGCGAACCCGCCGCCGGCGACCGGCGGCGGGGCTGCTGGCGGAGTTGCCAGGATTGCTGGTCATTGGCGCGGACCCTATTTCATGCCAGAATCGCGGCGTGAGGAAGCTCGTCTTCATCCCGGCCTGGAACGAGGAAAGGTCGATCGAAGCCGTGATCGCCGATGCCCGGGAGCATGTGCCCGGGGCCGACGTCATGGTGGTCGACGACGGCTCGACCGATCGCACCGCCGCCCTCGCCCGTCGGGCCGGTGCCCTGGTCGCCTCGCTGCCCTTCAACCAGGGGGTCGGTGCCGCTCATCAAACCGCATACATCTTCGCCCTCCGGCACGGCTACGAGATCTGCGGACAGCTCGACGGCGACGGTCAGCATCCCGCTTCCGAGGTCGCCCGCCTGATCAGCGAAGTCGAGGCTGGTGCCGACCTGGCGGTCGGTTCCCGTTTCGCCGAGGACGCCAACCCGGATGTCCCCGAGTACAAGTCGACCTTCGCCCGCCGGATCGGCCAGCGGCTCTTCAGCCTGCTGGTCTCCACCTCGACCCGCCAGACCTTCACCGACACCACCAGCGGCATGCGGGCGCTCAATCACCGGGCGATGACACTCTTCGCCGACCGTTACTCCTCCGAGTTCGCCGAGGTCGAGTCGCTGCAGCAGGCGGTCCGGGCCGGTCTGGTCGTGCGGGAGGTGCCGGTCCACATGCTGGCCCGTGAACACGGCCGCTCCTTCATCGGCCCCCTGACCTCGGCCTATTACATCTTCAAGACCTTGATCGTGCTGCTGATCGGCCAGCTCCGGCCCCGGCAGGTGAGCGAGTGAGCTTCCTCTACGCGGCGACCGAGCCGGTGGTACGGCTCACCCCCCAGGCACGGATCCTCGGCGCCGTCCTCGCGATCGCCTTCATGGCCCTGATCCTCGACTTGATCCGCCGGGACAAGCTGCTCGAGCGCTACTCGATCGTCTGGTTCCTGCTCGGCATCGCGATGCTGCTCGGCGCGATCTTCCCGGTCCTGCTCGAGTGGCTGGCCAGGGCGATGGGCGTCCGCGATGTCACGATCGCCCTCTTCTCGGCCACCCTGCTGGTGCTGCTCGCCCTGT
>MKST01000006.1:98369-110823 GCA_001897355.1 Solirubrobacterales bacterium 67-14
CGCCCAGCAACAGGCGATCGACGGGGTCGAGGAGGAGAGTGAGGCGTCCGAGCTTCGAGATTGAAGTTATTCGCTCTATCTGCGAATAACTTCAACCTCGCGCCCGTTCGAACCTAGCTACGTAGGGTTTTTTCCAGGCGGAAGGCGAGGGCTTCGAGGGCGAGCTCCTCGCTGACGTTGAGCTGGAAGCTGCGGCGGGTCTCCTGGATCAGGCTGATCGCCTGACGGGCCTGGCCGAGCTCGATCCGGCCGGCCTGCGCTTCGAGCAGTTCGAGCCGGTCCTGGTTGAAGGCGAGGTTGGTTGCGCCGGCGATGATCGTCGCCCAGTCCCGGGCCCAGGCGGCCGCCAGGTGGAGGCCGAGGTCGAGCATGCCGGTCCGGGTCTTGCGCTGGGCCCGACGGACCGCCTCCTCCATCTCGGTCTTGGTGTGTTTGATGCCCTCTTCCTTCTCGGAGTCGAACTCGGCCTGGACCTGCTCGCCGGAATGCTCACCGGCCGATTTGGCCTGGTTCAGCAGCTCCAGCCAGGGCGAACCGGCGAAATCGTCTTCGAGCGCGGCGGTCATGAAGCCGGCCGCGGCCTCCCTCAGTGCGCTGCCCCGGCGGCCGGCCAGGAAGCGGGCCCGGCCGAGGTCACCGGCCGCGAGCTTAGCCGCGGCGTGGAGTTCTTCCGGGCCGGCCAGCCCGTCCAGTTCGGCCTCGATCACTTCCGGGGCGAGAGCCCCGAACTCGATCAGCTGGCAGCGTGAGGCGATCGTCGGCAGCACACCTTCGCTCTCGGCCGAGAGCAGGATCAGGTGGGCATGCGGGGGCGGTTCCTCGAGGGTTTTCAGCATCGCGTTCTGGCTTTCCTCGTTCAGCGCCTCGGCCGCCTCGATCACGAAGACCCGGGCCGAGCCCTCGAAGGGGCTGAGTGGCGCTTGATGGATCACCCGCTCGCGGATCTCCTGCACGGCGTGGCTCATCCCCTTCGGGGCGAGCCAGACCAGGTCCGGATGGGGCGAAGGATCCATCAGGGCACGGCGGCGAGTCTCCTCCGGCCGGTCGCTGCCGGCGGTGAGGATCTCCGCCGCGAAGGCCCGGGCGGCCTTCGCCTTGCCGGAGCCGGAAGGGCCCTGGAAGAGGTAGGCATGGGACGGGCCTTGGCCCAGGGCCGCCTTCAGTTCGACCCCGGCCCGGGGCTGATGGACGGTCGCTTCCTCGAGGGTGATCACACGGGCCACCCTGGCTTGGCCGCGGCGCGGGCCCTCACGCCGGCAGCCTGGCCTCGACTTCGGCCATGATCAGCCGGTGGACTTCTTCCGGGCTGCCGGTCCCGTCGATCGGGACCACCCGGTTGGGTTCGCGGCGGGCGATGTCCTCGTAGGCCTCGGCGACCCGTTCCTGGAAGCGGACCCCTTCGGCCTCGAACCGGTCATCGGACTCGGCTCGGTCGAGGCCGAAGGCCGGGTCGACCTTCAGCCAAAGGGTGAGGTCCGGGGTCAGGCCGTCGGTCGCCACCTCGGAGAGTTCGCGAACCCGCACGATGCCGAGGTTCCGAGCGACCCCCTGGTAAGCGATCGTCGAGTCGGTGAAGCGGTCGCAGATCACGATTCGGCCGATCTCCAGCGCCGGCCGGATCACCCGGCTGACCAGGTCGGCCCGCGCGGCGCAGAAGAGCATCAGTTCCGCGATCGGGTCGAGCGGGGTGCCCGGATCGGCGAGCAGCTGGCGGATCCGCTCGGCCGCATCGGTCCCACCTGGTTCGCGCAGGGTCATCGCGCTGGCACCGAGCGCGCGGGCCAGCATCGCGGCCTGGGTCGTCTTGCCGGAACCGTCGACCCCTTCGAGCGTGATGAACACGCCCGCGCCTCAGCCCTTGCGCTTGGCGGATCCGCCCGCGCCCGGCTTGCCCGCCCCGCGGGCGCCGGCCTTCTTGACCCGGCGGGTACCGAGGTCAGGCGGGTTGGCGATCTTCGCGGCGACCGTGCTGGTCTTCTTCGAGGATTTCTTGGCCGGTTTCTTGCCCGACTTCTTCGCTTCCTCGGCGTCGAGCGCTTCGGCCTTCTTCTTGGCTTCCTGCGCCGCCAGGCGCTCGGCCTTCTTCTCGCGCATCTCGACCATGGTCGGGCAGTCGTCGTTGAAGCAGAGCTTCCAGGGGCGGCCGGCCCGGCCCCGGGTCTTGACGAAGACCCGCGGCGTGCGGTGGCAGACCGAGCAGTTCTCCTCGAAGGGGGTCACCTCGTAGAAGTTCGGCTGTGGCATCGGGAAGGTCTGGTCGCAGGAATCCGGGTTGTCGGCTTCCCAACCGGAGCATCCGACGAAGGACTTGCCGGACTTCTTGGCGCGGATGATCCGCAGCATGTTCGGCGAGCCGTCCGGCTTGGTGCGGCCGGCTTCCTTGCAGACGATGCAGGGACCGAGGATCCGGTCCTGGTCCATGCCCTCCCAGATCATCTTCGAGAGGGCCTCTTCGCCTTCCAGCAGATCCTTGAAGGTCTTGTGGACCAGTTTGCGGCTGTCGTCGACGACCTCGTCCTTGGTCATCTTCTCGTCGGCGATCTCGTCCATCTCCCCTTCGAGGGAGGCGGTCATCTCGGAGGTGGCCATGTCCGGCACGTACTCTTTGAAGGCTTCGTACATGGCGATGCCGGTCGCGGTCGGTTCCGGCGGATGGTTCCGCACGTAGCGCCGGTTGTAGAGCTTCTGGATGATGTCCGGCCGGGTCGCCTTGGTGCCGAGCCCCTGCTCGTCCATCAGTTGGACCAGCTTCGCCTCGGAGAGCCGGGCCGGCGGCTGGGTTTCCTTGTCGACCAGCCACGGCGCACCCTCGATCGCCAGCTGCTGTCCTTCCTCCAAGGCGGGGATCTCCTCGTCGGCGGAGCGGGCATAGGTGTAGATGCCGGCGTATCCAGGGTCGAGCACGACCTTGCCGCGCACGAAGTAGGTCTCGGAACCGGCCTCTATGTCGGCCCGGGTGCTCTCGGTCACCATCGGCTCGCCGAAGGTGGCGAGGAAGCGGCGGACGATCAGCTCGTAGACCCTCGCCTTCGGGCCTTCCAGGGCGCTCGGGTAGAGCGCGTGGGTCGGGTAGATCGGCGGGTGGGCGGCGTCGAACTTCTTGCCTTGGGTCGGATGGAGCGGCTTCTCGAGGATCGGCGCCGCGGCGGCGAAGTCCTTGATCTTGACCAGCGAGCGGATCGTCTTCTCCAGCGGCAGCGAGTCCGGGTAGATCGTGTTGTCGGTTCGCGGGTAGGAGATGAAACCGTCGTCGTACAGGTCCTGGGCCAGGTCCATCGCGCGCTTCGGCGTGATCCCGAGTCGGCTCGAGGCGTCGACCTGGAAGGAGTTCGTGTTGTACGGGGTCGGCGGCTTGCTCGAGGACTTGCGGCTGGTCACCGACTTGACCACGCCCGGGCTGACCGTGCCCTTGAGCGCCGCGTCGGCCTCGGCCTTGTCCCAGAACTTGTCGGTGGCGTGATGGGCCTCGAAGCTGTGGCCGGTGGGATGCTCGAACTTGGCGAAGAGCTCCCAGAATGGCTTGGCGACATGGGCTCGACGCTCGAGCTCCCGCTCGACGATCAGGCCGAGGGTCGGGCTCTGGACCCGCCCGACCGAGAGGAAGTTGGCGCCGTAGGCCTTGGCGATCAGCGAGACCGCCCGGGTGAAGGCGGCGCCCCAGATCAGGTCGATGTCCTGACGGGCACCGGCTGCGTTGGCCAGCGGGTAGGAGAGCTGGTCGAGGTTGGCGAAGGCGCCTTCGATCTCTTCCTTGGTCAGGGCCGAGTAACGCGCCCTTTTAAGTGTGGGTTCCAGGTCCGGGTTGACGTCGAGGCAAACCTCGAGCGCTTCGAGGCCGATCAGCTCGCCTTCGCGGTCGAAGTCGGTGCCGATCACCAGGCTGTCAGCCTTCTTCGCTTCCTTCTGGACCGCCTTGATCACGTTCTTCTTGCCGTCGATCGGGCCGGTCTCGAGCGGCGCGTCGATCAGGCCGGGGATCAGGTCAAGCTTCCACTGCTTGTACTCCTTCTCCTGCGGGAACTCGCGCCCGACGAAGTGGCCGCCGGTGCCGATCACGGCGGTTTCGCCATCGGCATCCTCCCAGCGGAAAACCGGAACGGTGAACGACTTCTTCTCAGTCGCAGCGCCGTTCGAGAGGATCTCCGCGATCTTCTGGGCTGAGTTGTTTTTCTCGGTGATGATCAGACGCATTGGCTGGCGAGAGTAGCAGGGGCGCCGAAAGACACTCGGGCAAATCGGGGGCAGAGCCCAGTTTCGTCACAGGTTTGTTTGACTTAATTCACTCCCATGAAGACTCTTGTAACAGGTGGCGCCGGATTCATCGGTTCACACCTGACCGATGCGCTCATCGCGCGCGGTGACGAAGTCACCGTGATTGACGACCTTTCTACCGGCAAGCCCGAAAACCTCGAGGCAGCCCTTGCCCGGGGTGCCGACCTGATCGAAGGCGACATCACCGATCGCGGCTTCGTGGATGAAGTCGTGCAGGCGGTCAAGCCGAGCACGCTCTTCCATCTCGCCGCCCAGGGCGAGGTGCAGCGCTCGATCGAGCAGCCCTCCTTCGACGCGACCGTGAACGTGGTCGGCACGGTCAACCTGATCGAGGCTTCGAAGAACATCGGCCTCGACCGTTTCGTCTTCGCCTCGACCGGCGGTGCGATCTACGGGGAGGGCGGCCGCATCGACCTGCCCGCGACCGAGCAGGTCACTCCCGAGCCGCTCTGCCAGTACGGACTCAGCAAGCTGGCCGGCGAGCAGTACCTGGCCCTCTACCGCCGCATGTACATGTTCAACTCGGTTTCACTCCGCTTCGGCAATGTCTACGGCCCCCGCCAGAGCCCGAAGGGCGAGGCCGGCGCGGTCGCGATCTTCGGCGAACTCCTGCTCGCCGGCCAGAACCCGACCGTATTCGGCGACGGCCAGCAGACCCGCGACTTCGTCTACATCGACGACCTGATCGACGCCATCCTCACCGCCTCCCGCACCGACGTAGAAGGCCCGATCAACCTCGGCTCCGGCGAGGAAACCTCGATCCTCGGCCTCCTGGACGCGCTCCGGGAGGCCGGCCACGCCCTGAACGGAGACGGCCCCCGGGCCGGAACCACCTTCGAACCACAGTTCGACCGCGGCCGCCCCGGAGAGGTCAAGCGAATCTCAATCGACCCCTCCCGCGCCGCCAAGGAACTCGGCTGGAACCCCACCACCCCCTTGGCAAAGGGCCTGCCCGAGACTCTCAAATCGATCGGCACCCACAAACAAACGACACCTTCGGCCTGACTCGAGTTCACCCGGACGTAAAAGAGTTCAAGCGGTGCAGCCCACCATCCGAGTCAGTTGGTCAACGACCCCGGGAAAGACGAAGTTCCTGGCGCACTTCCATCAGGATCCGCCCCAGCCGATTCTCCCCCTCCCCTTCGCATACGCCCCAAAAGGTGTCACCCCACGAGTTCTCCTCGACTAGTTCAGCGTTGCCGGTGGCAAGAAGCTGGTCGCCGAGTTCACTGTGTCGTTGGAACTTCTGGCTGACCAAATGCCTCATCACTTCGGCACGGACTTCGTCCCAGTCCGCGCGGGGTTTGACCTTGCTCCCCAGCTTTTTCGCTTTCCCTGGCCGTTTCGCGAGGCGGATTTGTTCCCGCATCGTCGGATCAACACACTTGGCGCCTTGGTAGGCGTGCTCAACTGTCGGATAAACCTGTCCTTCAAATCGGACAGTGGCAGGCCAGAAGTTACTGAGAAAACGGTATTCGCCGAAGAATCCACTGATTGCTGGCGCCTCGATCTCTCCGTTGCCGAAGAAACGACGAACGATACGCAGCAGGCGGTTCAAGCCGTCGCCATCCCGACGATTACCCGGGCAGTCTGCAGCGTGCTGCGCATATCGGGGTCGACTTCGCTAGGAACCGATTCGACGGTCACCTCCGGGTCGAGAATTTTGTCAAGCCCGACCATCAGGTCTACGAGATCAACTTCTGACCTATGGTCGTGACGAGTCTCGCGGGATGCCTGCCAGAGGATGACCGCCACAGCCGTTTCCGCGTCCGGCAGGTTGTCTTGCTCTACCACTGGTTTCGGAGTGCGGCCGAACCAGAAGGCGTTTGGCCCCAACTTTGAGTTCATTTTCCGCAGCAAGCCGCCATGTTCGTCTGACATCATCGTCCCCATGGCCCAAATGATGTCCCGGACGTCCGGCGAAGCATCGAGTTTCCACAACCATGCCACTGCTCTAGCGGTAAATCTGCAAATCTGCGGGGAGTAGGCGATCAGGTCTTCCGAGACGCTCCTCGGGCTCGCATTCGTGTCCGGCGCCTTTGGCGATTGCCTGAGTTGCCGCATCTTTTCTTCATCGTGAAACCATTCTTTTCCGCTGCTCATCACGCTGGTCTCCCTTCTGGCTCGCTGTCATTTCTGGTCCCATCGGGACTCAGTTGAAGAACCGTGCGGCACTCTTGGGGATTGCGTAAAGCGGCCTGACCGATCCACCGCAAGTTGATGATCAGACGAACAAATCCAGGTCCTGAGCAGCCCCGCTCTAAGCTTTGAACATGCCCGCTCAGGCCTATCCCGGAAAGGAATGCGTCTGTCAGCACCGCAAGCCGGTCTGCGACCAGACCTGCGTGCGAGACATGCTCGATACCCCTTTCTACGTCGCCTGCCTCAAGCTGACAAGTCGCAGATGCCTGGTCGTCGGCGGCGGTGAAGTCGGCCTCGAGAAGGTCGAAGGGTTACTGGCCTGTGCGGGTGAAGTGACCTTGATCTCACCTGAAGCGGCGCCCGAGCTGGAACGGCTGGCCACCGAAGGGTCGATCCGCTGGGAACGGCGCGAGTACGCCGGCAAAGGCGACCTCGAAGGCACCTTCATGGTGATCGCCGCGACCGACGACACCGAGGTCAACATCCGGGTGTTCGACGACGCGGAAGAACGGGCGATGCTGGTCAACGTGGTCGACGTGCCGCCGCTCTGCAACTTCATCCTGCCGGCGATCGTGCGCAGCGGCCCGCTGGCGATCGCGATCTCGACCGCCGGGGCCTCCCCCGCCCTGGCCAAGCGCATGAAGGCCGAGATCGCCGACCTCTATGGTGAGGACCACGCCCGGTTGGCGGTGATCCTCAACGAGACCCGCGGATGGGCCAAGTCGACCCTGCCGACCTACCAGGACCGCAAGTCCTTCTTCGAAGGGATCGTGGGCGGCGAGCCGGACCCGATCGAGTTGATTCGCGGGGGCCGTGAACGTGAGCTGCTCGACCTGATCGAACAGGCCAAGCAAGAAGCCGAGGCATCGCTTGCCGCTTGATTCCAGGCTGGCCGAGATCGGTTGGCACAAGGATGACCAGGTCGCTTGGGACGAGAAGTCTCGTGACGGCCAGATACCGGCCCGGGTGGTCGGGCTGCATCGCAACCACATCGTCGACCTGCTGACCGCCGAAGGCGAGCTCCTCGGCCGGCCGGCCGGCCGGATGCTCCAGGACCGCTCGCCCGCCACCGCGATGCCGGCGGTCGGCGATTGGGTGGCCGCCCTACCCGACGGCACGATCCAGGAGATCCTCCCCCGCCGCAGCGCTCTGGCCCGCCGCAGCGCCGCTGACCGGGACCGAATCCAGATCCTCGCCACCAACATCGACAAGGCGATCGTGATCAGCTCACTTAATAGGGAGCACGATCCGGTCCGGCTGGAACGGATGGTCCGGCTGGCCGAATCCTCCGGCGCCGAACCGGTGATCGGGCTTTCCAAGGCCGATCTGACCGACGAAGCCCGCGAGTTGAAAGGTCGTGTCTGCCAGGCCTTTCCCGAAACCAAGGTCTTCGTCTTCAGTTCCCAGACCGGTGACGGCGTGGACGCGGTCCGCGACTTCCTCGAACCCGGCGAGACCGTTGTGATGCTCGGCCGTTCCGGGGTCGGCAAGTCGACCCTGGCCAACACCCTGCTCGGCTGGCAGCGGCAGAAAACCGCCGAGATCCGCGACACCGATGACCGGGGCCGTCACGCCACCACCAGCCGCGAACTGTTCCCCCTCCCTGGCGGGGCTCTGTTGATCGACACCCCGGGCCTCCGTGCCCCCGGTTCGATCGAAGCCGACGACCTGATCCCCGGCTCGGCCGAATCAGACTTGACCGACGAGCGAGCCCGTGAGATCGAGCGCCTCGCCGCCTACTGCCGTTTCCGCGACTGCGCCCACGAAACCGAACCGGACTGCGCCGTGACAGCAGCCATCGAGGCGGGTGAGCTCCCTGCCCGCTGACGTGTTCGAACCAAAGAGGCTTCTCGCGATCGGGGCCGCCCGGGGCATGGGAGCCTGGGTTGTCAAAAGCATTCTCAGCCAGGTTCCTGACCTGGAGATCGTCGTTCTGGACATCGACTCTTCAGTGCTGGATCTGAACTCGGACGATTCCCGTCCGAACATTTCGGGTGTCCTCGCGAACAAAGACACTGGAGAAGCTGAAGGAGTCGAGGCAGACTCGTTTCAGGGGTTTGACGTCATTGCCCTGTGCGTGCCGATCGCCAGCGTCAACGATGTCGCCCGCACCTACTTCCCGAAGCTCCGGGCCGGAACCCTGGTGTTCGATATCTGCTCGACCAAGGAGGCCCCGATCGCCGGGATGCTGGAACACAGCGCCGGGCGGCTTTCGGTTATCGGAACCCATCCCCTGTTCGGGGTGGGCGTGAACCTGGTCGGTCAAACCGTTGTGATTTGTCCTACCGACACAAGCGAGGAGTCTCACCTGGCCTGGATCGAGTCCGTGTTTAGGGACCGCGGTGCCCTGATCACGATCGAGCCGGTCAAACCGGAGGCCACCCGGGAGCAATACCTCGATCTCGCCCGTGAACACGATGTAATGGTCAGCATCACCCAGGGCCTGGCCCATTTCGTCCACTATTCGTTACTTCGGACTCTCGCCACTGAGAAAATAAGCCTGCGATCAGTTCTCCGGTACCAGACTCCGATCTTCCGGCAGCTGATCATTTTCTCGGCGAGAGTCATTTCGCTTACCGACGGATCCGGCGCCGAACTCTACGCCTCGATCCAGCATGGCCTGGCCAGGCCTGAACTGCGTGAATCCCTCATCGATTCCGCCCATGCGCTGGAAAGCGCCGCCTCTGAAGGTGGCTCGCCCGAACGGCTAATCGCGTTCATCGAGGGCACCGCGAGATCCTTCCGTCCAGCGGATGTCGAATACCTGAAGTTGCTTTCACGCATCGCCATCTCTTCGGCGAACGAGCCCGATGTGATCCTCGCCGATGCCCAGCTCAACGAGCGACTTTGCGGGGTGGAGATCATCACCGAGTCATACAGCGAGATCGAGATCGGATTCGTCAGGGAGGTTACGCATGACTCGATCAGCTTCGAGAACTGTCTGCTGAACCGGGTGGAGCCGAATGGCAAGCGCCTTTACCAGCTGGTCAGTGATGAACCGGCGAGGAAGCGAGCCGCCGAGCTCGGCTTCTCCGGCAATCCCTCCCGGCCCAGGACGCTCCATCGACGCCATTTGCGAGTCCTGCCGCCCGAAGAGACCGAGGCCTGGTTGCTTGAGTACCTGAGGCACCCCCGGTTTGATCTGACCGTCATCGCGAATGAACGCGTCCAACCACCCGTGCTGGCTGAGTGTCTGGAGTCAAGCATCCCCGAGATTCTGACCGCGATGGTCACCGAGACCTACCAGGCGGGGGACGGCTTCCGGATCACGATCGCCTTCGAATGTCTTGACATATACGTTGCCGTCCCCCGGGCCCGGGAGTATGTGACCGGTCTCGGTTACCGCGTGGTGGTCTGATCCGAGTCGGGTCCTTGCTGGACTTCCCTGATGATGTTCCAGCAGACATCGGCGGTGTCAACTACATCGATACCGCCCACCCCGTCTCTCTCCATGCCTTCAACTTCGATTTCCGGGTCCAAGAGATCCTGAAGGCAGATCGCGACGTCCCTGAGACTCACTTCGGCTTTCCCTCTAGCCCTTGTCGACCGTGAAGCCGCCCAGAGAATCTCGGTCAACCATCTCGACGCATGCTGGACCTGGTCCGACGAATGGTCCCGAAGCAGCAGAACATACTCCGCCAACCGCGAATCGATGTGGCGGAGCAAGCCCGGCTGCTCTGCCACGAGGATTCCGGCCATTTCCACCGGAATCCTCCACGTCCGCGTGCCTCTCAACTGACCCACTTCCGCGAGCGTCCGTACACACAGCGATCGCACTTCAGGGGAGTAGATGACAATTTCGGATGAACTCATCGGTTCACCCCGTTCGTATTTTCTCCCCCGTTCACGCTGACACCCCCTCCAGCAGCAGAATGGCCTCGTTGGCGAACTCGACCGGGTCCTCGACAACTTCGTGAGTGATCGCCCGAAACTCCTCCTTGACGACATCGCCGTAGTTCGGGAAATTGGTCTCGAGGAACGCGAACGCCCGGTCACCGTCGTTCGCCTCGAAGTATGCCTCGAACTCGTCGAGCTGTTCATCGCTTAGCTGGCCCGCAATGGCCATGCCCACTCGCGTCTCCAGCGTGTCGTGAATCAGCTTCAACCAAAGATTCTTGACATCGAGCGGCAGGCCGCCGAGGCCCAGCTCGTCGAGCAGATCGCCGTTGATCATGATCTTTTCGTGGTTGTCATAGCTCATTTGGTTCTCTCCAATCCTGATCGGGTTGAACTACCTGTACTGGCCAGTACCGACTCGAAATCGAGCGGATTGCCGTTTCCCGGCATCTCGTGAGAGGACTGCCCACGAAGCTGAGCCAGCACGTCGAACTTGATCTGCGCGAGGAATTCCGGAGCCGCGGACGCCTGACTGGCAACTTCGGGATCGACCTCGAACCGGCTGACATGAATTCCGCCATTGCGTTCGACACGACGCATCTCGAGCGTTCCGCCTCGCACCCCAAACTCCTCGGCTGCTTCCCTCACCTCTCTGGTTAGCGCCGATCGCTGACTAGAGTTCAGAGAGTTTTCACCGAGAATCGGGTAGATGATCGAGTGGGACACCGGACCCGGCGGAGGCGCGTCGGCCCGGCCGGGTCCGAGCAGCGCGCCACCCGCAGGGACCCAGCCAACCGACACAACAAACACCGCGACCAGACCAACTATTAGCCGGTTGCGGTACTCCTCAACCCACACCATCGCCAGGGCGAGTATGTACACCGGACTCACCAGAAGCGAAGCGAGCACCGCCAGAACTGCTATCAAGTACGTCACGTCAGCAGACGGTCCCGGCGCTAGCGCCGGGACCGGTTGGGGGTTTTTGCCTGGAGTGCGGTGAGTGCTTCCGGACCGCAGACCTCGAGGGTCTTGCCACCAGCCGCCGGGACGCTTCCGGCCCCAGCGATGATCAGACGGCCGGTGTTGCTTTCCCGGGGAATCCAGAGCCCGGTCGGGGAAACACTCGTGCCGTCAGCCCGTCCCGGATCCTGACCGGGAACCCAAAGACCTCCAGGTTCACCCGCCAAAGACGGCCTCTTTGATCCCTCGGTTTCAGCCGGTTTATGGTTGTTGGTGCTAGAACGCATCTCGATCTCCTCGGATCTGGTTGACGAACTTCCACCCCTGTCACCGCCACCTCGAAAACGCGATTGCGTTTTCACGTGTTCAGGACAGGGGCCCGCGTCAGTCAGACCCGAAGAGACCGAGACCGATTGCGAAACCGCGAAGAGAACTAGCCGGGATTGACGACCGGCCCGCCAGCACCCGTCAACGAGAAAGCAGCCCAATTGGCGGGATGCGAGAACTGTGGGTCTTTGGCGAGATCTAGTTGTGCCTGGCGGAGGGCTTCGCCGCGAGGATCACCCTCGATGAGGTTTGAGTAGAAGAGCTTCATGAGTTCTTTGGTTGCCAGGTCGGGAACTTTCCAAAGCGAAGCGACCACCGACCGGGAACCACTCGCAAGGAACGACCGGGTCAAAGCGATCGCGCCCTCGCCCTCGACGAGCTTGCCATGACCGGTATCGCAAGCCGACAAAACCGTCAACTCCGACCGGATCTTCGCGAGAAGGATTTCGGACGCGGTGAAGGTCGAGCTGAGCTCACCCGGTTCGGGTTCCAGCACGAGCCCCGAGAGTTCCGGGTGTTCGTTGTCAAGAAGTCCGTGGCAGGAGAAATGCGTGATAGCTCGTGCTTCGCCAGCCGACGAGATCACGCCCTGACGCGTGGCACGCTTCTCCGGCACCGGGTCAAGATCCACGGATGAACCACTTGTTTCGATCACCCGGGCGATCTCGCTGACTTCCTCGGCCGCGAACTCCAGAGGCCGAAGGTCTTCACCTTGTCTTCTCGCGGCCAGTGTCGGAGCCATATCCTCAGCCGGGATTGGTTCCGAGCCGAGCGTTACGTCGTCGGTCAGTGGTGCCGCAAACAATGCGGCACGGGATGGCAGGACACCGTCACGGCGGGTCGCTTTCGCTGTTTCGATTGCGGCTTGTGCCGAGGCGATCTGCCTGATCGGAAAGGTCCTGGTGAGGTATGCCAG
>MKST01000007.1:0-124182 GCA_001897355.1 Solirubrobacterales bacterium 67-14
GCGTTCCACTTGCCTTCCTTGGTCTTGAAGATCTGGTCGTTCTGGTCGTCCCGCGAGATCGGCCGGTTGGTCGGCACCTCGACCACCGGGATCTTGTAGATCTTCATGAACTCGGTCGCCTCGGTCAGGGCGGTGCCGGTCATGCCGGAGAGCTTGTCGTAGAGGCGGAAGTAGTTCTGCAGGGTGATCGTGGCGAGGGTCTGGTTCTCCTCGCGGATCGCCACGCCTTCCTTCGCCTCGACCGCCTGGTGGAGGCCTTCCGACCAGCGCCGGCCTTCGAGGATGCGGCCCGTAAACTCGTCGATGATCATGACCTCGCCGTCGACCACGGCGTAGTCCTTGTCCTTCTTGTAGAGGGACTCGGCCTTGAGCGACTGGATCAGGTGGTTGACCAGGTTGCCGTTCTCGGCCATGTAGAGGTTGTCGACGCCGACGAACTTCTCGGCGTTGTCGACACCGCGCTCGGTCGGTGAGACGGTCTTGTGCTTCTCGTCATACTCGTAGTCGTAGTCGGCTCCCGACGTGTCCTTGCTCTCGCCCATCGACTTGAGCTTGACCTCGGCAGGGACGCCTTCGAGCTGCTTGGCCAGACGGGCGAAGGTGTAGTAGGTCTGGGCGGCTTCTTCGGGGGCGCCGGAGATGATCAGCGGGGTCCGGGCCTCGTCGATCAGGATGTTGTCGACCTCGTCGACGATCGCGAAGTCATGCGCACGCTGGACCTTTTGCTCGAGTGAGCCGGCCATGTTGTCGCGCAGGTAGTCGAAGCCGAATTCGGAGTTGGTCCCGTAGGTCACGTCGCAGGCGTATTTCTCGCGCCGCTCGGCCGGTTCGTCGTTCTCCTGGATCCAGCCGACGGTGACGCCGAGCATGTCGTAGATCGGCTTCATCCAGAGCGCGTCGCGCTTGGAGAGGTAGTCGTTGACCGTGACCACGTGTACGGATTTGCCGCCGAGCGCGTTGAGGACGATTGCCAGGGTGCTGGTCAGGGTCTTGCCCTCACCTGTCTTCATCTCGGCGATGGCGCCGTCATGGACGACCATTCCGCCGATCAGCTGCACGTCGTAGTGGCGCTGCCCGAGGGTCCGGAGAGCCGCTTCCCTGGTCAGCGCGAAGGACTCGGGCAGGAGGTCGTCCAGCGACTCGCCGTTCTCGGCCCGCTCGCGAATGGAGTTGGCTTCCTCGAGCAGCTCGTGATCCTCGAGTTCCTTCATTTCGGGCTCGATCCGGTTGATCGAATCGACCCTTTTCTCGTATGCCTTGAACTTGCGCCCCTCCCCCATCCTGAGCGCACGATCGATTAGCTGAATTGCCATGAAGACAAGGTTAGAGGATGTAGCTAAGGCGCCCCGAAACGACGGGGCCGATTACGGACCGGCTAGGTTCGATTTGCTAGGCCATAGCCCTTGCAAGTCGAACCTAGCGACCGGCGAAGGCCGTCCAAGACGAAGGGGCCGGTCTCCCGGCCCCTTCGGATCGACTGGATTTCCTCCGACCCTGGGGTCGGCTCCTTTCCCCGGTTCTACACTCCGGGCTGGGCGCCTCCGGCCTCGCGGCCTTGGAGGCGGTTGACAAGCTTTCGGGTCTCCCTTCGCTTCCTTCGTTTCTCCCGGTGCCGTTTGACTTGGCGACGCATGTCCTCGGCGATTTCGTGGATCGTGTGCGTCATTTCGGGGCTCGCCTCATGGGCGTGCAGCGTCACTCCCTTCAGGTGAAGCGTCGCCTCGGCCACGAATTTGTCGGCGATGGCCGGGTTCTGCTCCTCGGAGACAACAACTTCGATGCGAGCCAGCGGCGAAACCTGCTCACCAAGCCGCTTGAATCGCTGGGCCACCTGCTCACGCAACTCGTCGTTGACTTCGACGTTGCGACCACGAATGTCGATTCGCATGGGACCTCCTGGCGGGGTTGTGTTCCTTTGGGCGATGGTAGCCGGGTCACAGGATGTTGACAAGGGGGGTTAGTACTGATTCCGGAATTGCCGTCCGAATTCGGCTTCCACGGCGGCTGCTCAGAGCCGCCGGGTGAAGGTCAGGGCCGAGACCGAGGCCGCGCCGGCCTGCCGGACCGCCCCGGCGGCCGTGGCCAGGGTCGAGCCGGTCGTCATCACGTCGTCGATCAGCAGCACCTCACGGCCACCGAGCTTCCGTGCTGCCCCCTCTAGCGGGCGGATGTCCGGCGGGTCGGCGAGCCGCCCGGCCCGGCCACGACCTCGCTGGCGGCCGTGGCCGCGCCGGGCCAGCAGCGGATCGTCCGGCAACGGCGTTCCGGTCAGTCGGGCCACCTCGGCCGCCAGCAGGGCGACCGGGTCGAAGCCTCGCAGCCAGGTCCTGACCCGGGCCGGCGGCACCGGGACCATGATCGGCTGGCCTTCGCCCTGCGGCCCGGCCGCGTCGGCCATGAAACCGGCGATCAGCGGCCCCAGCCCGGTCAGGTGCCGGAACTTGAAGGCGCCAAGCAGCTCCCGCGCGACACCATCGTGGTCGGCGCAGGAGGCGATCCGGTCGACCCCTTCGGGCGGGTCTCCCCGCAGGACCGGCGAGCGGTTGAGCTCACGTACGCATTCGCCGCAGACCAGCACGTTCGGGTCCGCCACCCGACGGCAGAGCGGGCAGCGGGCCGGGACCAGCCAGCCACAGAAATGACCAAGATCCATCCCCCAACCATTCCCGAAAAACCCTCACAAGTGGCTCTACAGGTGCAACAAGTGTGTGACAGCCACTTGCCAGAGCCGGCCCATCCATTCTTTTGTCTCGTGGGCCGGCGGGTTTAAAATGGAGGGCGGGTTGGACCCCGCCCGACTTGCAGGTGTGTCAGTCTCTGGTGGGACCCAGGAGGCCGCCGGCGAGGAAGGCTCCTCTTTCCAGGGAGGCGCGGTCCAGCAGGACCGCTTCGCGCACGCCGGCCCCGGCGCCGATCGAGCAGCCGGCGCCGAGCACCAGCGGGCCGACCAGTTGGGCGCCTTCGCCGATCCGGGCGCCGTCGCCGATCAGGACCGGGCCGTCGATCTCGGCTCCTTCGAGCCCCTCGACCGCGCCCTCGACCCAGACTCCGGGCAGGGCTTCCTTTTCCGGCAGGCCGAGGTCGACCTCGCCGGAGAGGCCGTCGAAGTTGCTCTGCACCAGTTCCCCGATCGTGCCGATGTCATTCCAGTAGGCCTCGGTCTCGTGGGCGTAGAAGCCGATGCCGAGGTCGAGCAGCCGCGGGAAGACGTCGTAGGCCCAGTCGGCGAATCCCTCCGGGTGGCCCGGGGCGGCCAGTTTGCTCTTGCCCGGCCCGGGGAAGTGGTCGAAGATGTCCCGGTTGAACATGTAGATGCCGCAGTTGGCGAGGTCGGAGAGGGCCTCGGCCGGGTCCGGCTTCTCCTGGAAGCCCTGGATGCGGCCGGCCTCGTCGGTGATCACCACGCCGAACTCCGAGGTGTCGGCGACCCGCCGAGTGGCCAGGGTGGCGATCCCGCCGTGGGCACGGTGGAATTCCCTCATCTCGGCGAGGTCGATGTCGGTCATCGCGTCGCCGGAGATGACCAGGAAGTCGTCTTCGAAGAAATGGGAGGCGAAGCGGACCCCGCCCGCCGTGCCGAGCAGTTCCTCTTCGAAGCTGTAGGTGAGGTCGATCCCGAAGCCGGAGCCGTCGCCGAAGTGGTCCTTGATCACCTCCGGGTACCAGTGGATGTTGGCGATCACTTCGGTGAAGCCGTGGCCGGCCAGCAGCCGCACGATGTGTTCCATGACCGGGCGGTTCAGCACCGGGACCATCGGCTTGGGCACGGCTCGGGTGACTGGCCTGAGCCTGGTGCCCAGTCCGGCGGCCAGCACCATCGCCCTCATCAGGTCTTGCCCAGGCGCCGCTTGAAGTTCTGGATCTCGTCGACCGGCAAGGGGTCGACTCCGCGCAGGGAGGCAACTTCGACTGAAACCAGGTCACCGAACATGACCGCCCAGAACAGCCGTTCCGAACGGGTTTCGCCAAGGGTTTCCACCTCGAATACCTGAGCACCGGTCTTCTCGATCGACTCGGCGGTGAGCTTCATCCGCCGCCGTTCGCGGGCGGACTGGCCCGAGTCGGTCAGGAAGACCGCCCCGAGGCCGCCGGTCCCCTTCGACCAGGCCTCCATCAGGTTGTGATTCGCCTCGGGGATCTCCGCCGAGAAGGCGAGCTGCTTGGCGTTCTCGTTGAACTGGTTGGCCCAGCGCCTGGCCGGGGCCGTTGTGAGGCTTGCTCCATGCACGACAACGGGAGTGTCGCCTATTTGCGAAGCCAATGCCCTCGCGAGCGGTTCCATGTCCGCCTTGCGGGAGTCGAGGAAATCCGCCGCCTGTTCCAGTTCCCGCCGCACGTCGGGCGCCACCCCGGCCAGATGGGCGACGTAGGTGGCGACCACGGTCATGTAGCCGACCGTCATCCGCGGCTGGAAGAACCCGGGCAGGCCGACCACGCCGATCCCGGCATCCCGGGCCCGGGCGCCGAGTTCGCCGCCGGTGCCGGCCACCCAGCGGTGGGTGCCCGCCTCGCCGGCGTCCTTGAAGGAGGCGAGAGTCTCTTCCGTGTCTCCCGAGTAGCTGGAAGCGAGCACCGCCCAATCGGCGGTGACCCACTTCGGCAGGCCGTAGGTACGAGAGACGATCAGCGGACCGGTCAGGCGGTCGCCGAGCAGGCCTCGCGCCAGTTCCGCCCCGATCGCGGAACCGCCCATGCCGCAGACCACGAAGCCGGCCGAAGGGCGGGCTTTGAGTTGGGCCGAATCGACGCGCCAAAGCGCGTCGCGAATGTGGTTCGGGATATCGAGTACGTCCTCAAGCATTTATGACCTCACCGACCTGATTCTTGCCAAGGACTTCATCTCCTACCGTATCCCCTGCGGCAATATTTACGCCGGGACCGATGATCGAAGCCTCCACGGTGGCGTTCGCCCCGACCTCGCTCCGGTCGAGCAGGACCGAGCCGTTGACCCTTGCCCCGGGCCCGACCTTCACACCCGGGCCGATCACCGCCCGCGGCCCGATCGTGGCGTTCGGGTCGACTTCGGCGTCGGGTGCGATGTGGACCCCGTCGCTGTTGGTCACGACCTCGGTCTGGATCCGGCCTTCGAGGATGTCCCAGGTCGCGTCGAAGTAACGCTCCGGCGTCCCGAAGTCCATCCAGTACCCCTCGAGTTCGCGGGCGTAGAGCCCCTTGCCGGTGATCGAAGGGTAGAACTCCTTCTCGATCGAAACCTCGCGCCCCGGCGGGATCTCCGCGATCGCTTCCCGCTCGAGGATGTAGGTGCCGGCGTTGATCAGGCCCGGGCCGGTCCGGTCCGGATCCTTCTCGCTGAACTGGAGCACCTGACCGTCCTCGTCGATGTCGACCAGGCCGTAGCTGCTCGAATCCTCGACCTTGTAGAGGCCGAGCGTCGCCCGCGCCCCGGTCTCCTCGTGCTGCTTCCAGAGCGCCGTCAGGTCGAGGTCGGCGAGCACATCGCCGTTCAAGGCGAAGAACCGCTCGTCGAGATGGTCGAGCGCGAAGCGGATCGCCCCGGCGGTACCGAGCGTCTCTTCCTCGACCAGGTACTTCAGTTTCGGACCGCCCGGCTCGCCGTCACCGAGCACGCTCCTCATCTCGTCCGGCAGGAAGCCGCAGGCGAGAATCACCTCCTCGACCCCGTGGCGGCCCAGCCACTCTGTCATGTAGTTGAGAAACGGCCGGTCGACCAGGGTCAGGGCCGGCTTCGGCGTTTCATAGGTCAGGGGCCTAAGTCTCGTGCCCCTGCCCCCGACCAGTACCAATGCCTGCAATCTGTCTTACCCGCTTTCGTCACCGGTCCCCAGCCTTGCCGATCCCTTCGTAGAGGAATCCGGCAGAACGGAGAGTGTCGGCATCAAGGAAGTTTCGTCCGTCTATGAGCAATGGCCTCCGCATCCGAGCGGCCGCCTCAGACCAGTCGATCTCCTTGAACTCAGACCACTCGGTGACCAGCACCGCCGCGTCTGAACCTTCGAGGGCCTCCTGGGCTGTCTCTCTCATTTCTACCCCGGGCAAAAGACTCCTTGCATTACCCATCGCGACCGGGTCATATGCAAGGACTTCCGCACCTTCGCCCCGCAGCCGGGCGGAGAGGACGAGGCTCGATGCTTCCCTCATGTCATCCGTGTCCGGCTTGAAGGCGAGGCCGAGCAGGGCGATCCGCTTGCCGACCAGCGAACCGAGATGCTTTGCCAGTTTGCTGACCACCCGTCTTTTCTGGAGCTCGTTCACCTCGATCACCGAGTTCAGCAGCTGGAAGTGGTAGCCCGAGTTACCGGCCAGTAACTTCAGGGCGTTGACGTCCTTCGGGAAGCAGGAGCCGCCGAAGCCGATGCCCGGACGGAGGAAATGTGGACCGATCCGCTCGTCCATGCCCATCCCGCGGGCGACCTCCCCCACGTCGGCGCCGACTTCCTCGCAGACGTTGGCGATCTCGTTGATGAAGGAGATGCGGGTGGCGAGATACGCGTTCGACGCGAGCTTGATCATCTCGGCGCTGGAGGTATCGGTCATCACGATCTCCCCGCCCAACGGCCGGTAGAGCGCCGCTACTTCCTCGGCTGCCGCGGCATCCTCCGGCTCGGCCCCGACCACGACCCGGTCGGGGTTCATGAAGTCGGCGACCGCGGTCCCTTCCTTCAGGAACTCGGGGCAGGAGACATAGGCCAGACCCGGCAGTTCACGGCGGATCGAAGCTCCGGTGCCGGCCGGCACGGTGCTCTTCATGATCAGCACGTGGTCGCCATCGGCCTTCAGGTCACGGACCACGGACTGGACCCGCGAGAGGTCCGCGTCGCCGGAATAGGTCGGCGGCGTGTCGACGCAGACGAAGAGCAGCCGCGCCGAAGAGAGCAGCTCGTCCATGTCGGTGGTGAAGGTCAGGCGGTCACGGTTCTTCTCCAGCAGCTCGGCCAGGCCGGGCTCGTGGATGGTGATCTCGCCTCGGCCCAGCGCTTCGACCTTTTCGGGGATCACGTCGCGGGCGACCACCGGGTGGCCCATCTCGGCGAAACATGCAGCGGTTACGAGGCCGACCCAGCCGACCCCGACGACGCCGATCGGCGCCTTCTCTTCTAAGTTCATCTCACTCACTTGTCGGGGGTGAAGGCCCGGGTGGACCGGGCCATGCCAAGCATCTGGTCATTGGTCAAGCCAAGCAGCAGCGAATTGGCGATCCAATACACATTGTCGCCGTCGGTCCACGAGATCAGTTTGATCCTGTCGCCCTCGGGATAGACCTGGAACTTGCGATCGCCCATCTCAACCTCGTCGTGCGGGGCATCGAGAATGGGCGGATTGGTCCAGCCACGGATGCCCTGCAGGCCGAAGTACTGCAGTCCGCCGTCCAGCGTCGCCTCCACCACCATGCGGTATGCGCCGTACACGTTCTTGTCCGGGTCGCGGGTGTGGTAGACGCGGCTCTGGCCGTCGGCGTAGGTCGCGCCGGAAGGCAGGCGTTTGGGGTAGTAGACCGGGAAGTCGGTTCGGGTGATCTCGCTGTCCAGCGCTTGCGCCACCGAGAGTCCGCTGCTGGCGGCGTCGACGAGCTGGTCGTCGTCCTTGCTCGGAATGGGGGTGGTCGACTTCTGACGCGCCTTGGCCGCCTTCTTCTCCTGTTTCTTCTCGGCTTTCTTGCGAGCCGGGTTGTTGGCTCCGTCGCCCTCGTCCATGGAACCGACCGGGCCGGGCTGGTCCTCGAAGCCGAGGAACTTGTTGACCGCAGCCTGGATCGCCTCCGGAGTGGCCTCGACATAGGAGATCCCGCCGATCATGGCGTCGGTGGCCGGGAAGGTGACTTCGGTCACGGCTGCGCCTCGCGAATCGAGCAGGAGCTTGAGCAACGAAAAGACATCCTTGGTGTCGCCGGATTGACCGATGTCCGTGGTCACGTTGTCCACGAAGGCCTTGAGCAGCTCCTTGCGCTGGGTGACCAGCTCACCGAAGCTGAGCCGGTTGCGCACCTCGCCGATCAGATCCTGCTGGCGAGCGGCCCGGACCAAGTCCGAGTCGGTGTGGCGGTAACGGGCGAACTCGAGCGCATTGGTGCCGCAGAGCTTCTGGTAGCCGGCCTTGATGTCGATCGTCGCGTACTGCTCGGAGACCGACAGCCCGGCGTTGTCGTTGAAGTAGTGGCGGTCGACGTCCACGTATACACAGTGGATCGCGTCGATCACGTCCGCGAAGCCCTGGAAGTCGACGTTTATGTAGTGGTTGATGTCCAGGCCGGTGATCGATTTGATCGTCTTCAACGTCAGTTCCGTGCCGCCGTAGGTGAAGGCGGCGTTGAACTTGTCGATTCCGACCCCCGGGATCTCGACGCGCAGATCGCGGGGGATCGAGAGCATCGCGATCTGGTTGGTCTCGGGATCGAGCCGGACCAGCAGGGTGGTGTCGGACCGGCCCGGGTCTCCTTCCGTGTCTCCGCCACCGGTGCGGACGTCGGAGCCGATGATCGCGATCGTCTGCGGTCCGTCGTCGGCCTTGAGGATGCCGGCCGGAAGCTTGGGCTGGCCCGGCTTGTGGAGGTCCTTCACGACCTGGTTGACGATGTGCATCACCGACGCCTGGGTCGCGGTGGCGAACGAGCCGATGATCAACACCACGGCGAGCAGGAAGCGCCACCAGTAGCGCGGGCGTTTGGCCGGCTGGTCGAAATCACCACCGGCCGGGGGCCGAGGCGGGTCCCAGGCCCGGCCGGTGCGACGCGAGTACTCGATCGCGTCGTGTACCTCGCTGCGGGCCGCGGCCTGGAGCACCGCGGTCTGTTCGGCGGTGATGTCGGTCTCGGACGGGGGCTCCCATTCGTGGGTGCCGGTGGCGGGTTCTTCACCGGTCAGCGGCTCCTCGCCGGTCACCGGGTGCTCGCCGGTCGAGTCTGAGGGGGCGGCCGCCGGCCCGGCCGGGGGTTCGCTCTCGGCCGCAGGTTCGGGCGCAGCCGGCGCCTCGGCTTGGCCCGCGTCGTCGGAGACTACGCTCTCGGAACTCTCCAGCAAGGCAGCGCGGAAGACCGGGTCGAGGTCGGGAATGTCGCCTTCCTCGACCCTGGCTTCGAAGGCGAAAAGCTCTTCGGTCGGCGGCTCCACGTACTCGCCGGCCGGCGGGTCGGCGGAGGCGTCACCGGCAGGCGGCTTCGCCTCGGTCCCGGGATCCTCGGCCGGCCGTTCTTCCTGTTCGTCGAAGTCCTTGGGCTCATCGGTCATCGGGTCACCCCCTCCTGGCCGAGCGTTCGAGGAACTCCCGCAACGCCGAACGGTAGGCGATCAGCGAGGGGACCGAAACCCATTCCTCGGGGCCGTGATGGCCCGAGCCGACCGGACCGAACTCGACCGCCGGAATGCCCGCCCGGATGAACGAGACCGCATCCGAGGCGCCGTCCCGGCCGACCGAAAGCGACGGACCTTCGTGGTGGTCGGAGGCAGCCGAGGTCAGCGCCCTGATCCAGGGCGAGTCGGTGCCGCCGCCGCTGACCGGCGGCAACTCGATGATCGTCTCGATCCGGGCAGGGCCGAGCCCCTCGATCTGCTCGCGGATCTGGGCTGGGTCCTGATGTGGCAGGTAGCGGATGTCTACGTCTATCGCGCAAGAGTCGGGAACCTTGTTGAGCGCGTCGCCACCCCAAATCCGGCCGAGATTTATCGAGGGGCGGTCGAAGAGCTCGGAGCTTTCTCTCGCAAAGGGTAGTGATTCCACCCCACGGAACATGTCAACGGCACGCAAAACCGCGTTGTCGCCCAGCCAGGGCGTGGATCCGTGGGCGGCCCGGCCCGCGACGGTCAGTCGCAGAGCCAAAACCCCCTTCGCCGCGACTCCCACATGCATGTCGGTCGGCTCACCGGTGATCGCAAAGTCCCCAGAGAGGCCCATTCCCTCGCCCGGCGCGGTCCGCACGAGGTAGTTGCTGCCTCGATTCTCGGCTTCTTCGGACTCCTCATCGGAGACGATGCCGAGCACCACACGAACCCCGGGGACCGGGTCATCCTCGTTCGGCAGGGCGAGCATCATCGCGGCCAAGGCGGCCTTCATGTCATAGGCGCCACGGCCGACCAGGCGATCGCCTTCGAGCCGCGCTTCGAACTGGCCGGCTTCAGCCGGAACCACATCGATGTGGCCGTGCAGGATGACCGTCGGATCACCCGGATCCCCATGCGCCGCGGTGATCACGGGAAGCCCACGGCAAACACCCTGCTCGGTCTCCACCCCACGACTGTCCAGCCACCCCTTGACGAACCCGGCAGCCTCATGCACCCCATCTTCCGACGAGGTGTCATAAGAGATCAGCTGCTCGGCAAGACCGAGGAGTTCATCCATCGGGGAAGGGTATTAGGAAACCGGCACCCAGGTTGGTGTAGCCGCGGGTTCGGGTGACCCGCGGCGTGACTTAAGAATTCGCGATGCTAAGAAAGGCTTCGACGCGTTCGAGGTCGCGCTCGGCGACCTCGCGGGCGGCCTCGCCCGTGGAATCGTCGGCAAGGCGGGCTTCGGCGTCGGTCTTCTGCTCTTCCAGGGCCGCCGTGTCGAGACGGGAAGGCTCGATCGCTTCTTCCAACAGCACCTGGGCGTTATTGGCGAAGACCTGCAGCATGCCATGGGACTGGGCCCACTCCTTGGTCTCCGAATCGGAGACCTTGAGGCGCAGCAGGGTCGGCTTGAGCGCGGCGAGGACCGGCACGTGGCGGGCCAGGATGCCGATCTCGCCGGTGACGGTCCGGGTCGAGAGCTGGACCACCTCGCCGTTGAAGACCTCACCCTCAGGGGTGAGGACCTCAACCGTGAATGTGCTTTCGCCTGACAACTTCCTAGAAGCCCTTAGCTCTTGCCCTGCTCGACGACCTGGTCGATCGAGCCCTTCATGTAGAACGCGCTCTCCGGGTACTCGTCCATCTCGCCGTCGAGGATCATGCGGAAACCGCGGACCGTCTCGGCAACCGGCACGTACTGGCCCGGTGAACCGGTGAACTGCTCGGCCACGAAGAACGGCTGCGAGAGGAAGCGCTCGATCTTACGGGCGCGATAGACCAGGACCTTGTCCTCGTCGGCCAGTTCGTCGATGCCGAGAATGGCGATGATCTGCTGCAGCTCGCTGTAGCGCTGCAGGACCTGCTGGACCTCGGTCGCCGTGTTGTAGTGGTCCTCGCCGAGGATGTCCGGCTTGAGGATGGTCGAGGAGGAGTCGAGCGGGTCGACAGCCGGGTAGATGCCCTTCTCCGAGATCGCCCGCGAAAGCGCGGTGGTCGCGTTGAGGTGGGCGAAGACCGAGGCCGGGGCCGGGTCGGTGTAGTCGTCGGCCGGGACGTAGATCGCCTGGACCGAGGTGACCGAGCCGCGCGAGGTCGAGGTGATCCGCTCCTGGAGCTGGCCCATCTCGGTTTCCAGAGTCGGCTGGTAACCGACGGCGGAGGGCATGCGCCCGAGCAGGGCCGAGACCTCGGAGCCGGCCTGGGTGAACCGGAAGATGTTGTCGATGAAGAGCAGCACGTCCTGGCCGCCGGCCTCACGGTAGTACTCGGCCATGGTCAGGCCGGACAGGGCGACGCGGAGACGGGCTCCGGGCGGCTCGTTCATCTGGCCGAAGACCATCATCGTCTTGTCGATGACGCCGGACTCGGTCATTTCGAGGTAGAGGTCGGTTCCCTCACGGGTCCGCTCGCCGACGCCGCAGAAGGCGGAGAGGCCGCCGTGCTCCTGGGCGATGTTGTGGATCAGCTCCTGGATCAGAACGGTCTTGCCGACGCCGGCGCCGCCGAACAGGCCGATCTTGCCGCCCTTCACGTACGGGGCAAGGAGGTCGACGACCTTGATGCCGGTCTCGAGGATCTCCTGGTTCGGGGTCAGGTCGGTCGCTTCGGGGGAGGGGCGGTGGATCGGCCAGCGCTCGACATCCGCGGGCAGCGCGTCGCCGCCGTCGATCGGCTCGCCGAGCAGGTTGAAGATACGGCCCAGGGTGACGTCACCGACGGGTACGGTGATCGGTCCACCGGTGTCGACCACGAGGTCGCCGCGGCGCAGGCCGTCGGTCGCGTCCATGGCCACGGTGCGGACCCGGTCGTCGCCGAGGTGCTGCTGGACTTCGCAGACCAGGTTCGCGCCCTCGCGGGTGTCGCTCTCCTCGACCTGGATCTCGACGGCCGAGTAGATCTCGGGCAGTTTGTCGGGGAAGACCACGTCGACCACGACGCCCTGAATTTCCTCGATTCGTCCGGTGTTTTTGCCGTTGTTCTCTGACATATCTCCAGTTCCAGTTTCAGTCGGTGACGTCGCTTAGCCGAGCGCCTCCGCGCCGCCTACGACTTCCAGAATTTCCTGTGTGATCTCGGCCTGACGGACCCGGTTCATCTCCAGGGTCAGGTCGTCGATCATGGTTTCCGCGTTCTCGGCCGCGCTGCGCATGGCCGTCATCCGGGCTCCGAGTTCGGACGCTGCCGATTCGAGCAGGTTGCGGTAAAGCGAAGTGTTCACGTAATCGGGGATCACGGTGGCCAGCAGCTGCTCAGCCTCCGGTTCGTACTCCCAGGAGGCTCGGGCGTGGGCTTCGGCCAGTTCGCCGGTGAGCTCCTCCCCGCTCTCTTCCTCGGCGCCCTCGCCGATGACTTCCGCTTCCTGGACCGGAAGCAGGACCAGACGCTGCACGTACTGGGTCAGCGGCGAGACGTAACGGTTGTAGATGACCTCGACCCGGTCCACTTCACCGTCCACGTAGGCCGAGGCAAGCGCCTCGCCGATTTCGCGGGCGTCCGAGAAGGCCGGACGATCGGTGAAGCCGGTCCACGACTTCTGCGGCTCGGCCTTGCGGAAGGTCAGGGCGCCGTCACCGCGACGGCCGACCGCGTAGAAGATGGTCTCGATGCCTTCGGACTTCAGCTCGTCACGGCGGTTGAGGCCGTCACGGAGGATGTTGGCGTTGAAGGCACCGGCCAGTCCACGGTCACCGGTGACCAGCAGCAGGGCGACGCGCTTGACGTCTTCCCGCTGCTCGAGGATCGGCAGCTGGTTGACCGCCCCGGCCTCGGCGGCGGCGCGCTGGGTCATGCGCCGCATCGCCTGGGCGTAGGGCCGCAGGTGCTCGATCCGCGTCTCCGCCCGACGCAGCCGGGCGGCAGCCACCATCTCCATCGCGCGCGTGATCTGGCGGATGTTCTTGACGCTGGTGATCTGGTTTGTGACTTCTTTGCGGTTGGCCATTCGGGATCCTTGCCTTACGACGAGTGAGGTCGTCTACTGCCTAGGCGGCAGCGGTCGCCTCCTCGTTCTCGACCACTTCCTCGCCGGCCGAGTCGGGCTCGGCCGCATGGGCGTGATCGACCCGGTCGGACTCGCCTTCGGCCAGCGGTTCGCCGTTCTCGTCGAAGTCGGGGCCGAAGTCGTCGACGAAGCTGCCGATCGCGTCGGAGAGCTCCTTCTCGTCCTCTTCCGGCAGCAGGCCGGTCTCGTTGATCCGGTCGAAAAGGGCCTTGTTGTCCGAGTGGAGCCGGGCCAGCAGGTCGACCAGGAAGTCCTGGACGCGCTCGACCTTGATCCGGTCGAGGAAACCGCCGGTGCCCGAGTAGATCGAAGCGACCTGGTCGGCGACCGAGAGAGCGTCGCGTTCGTTCTGCTTGAGCAGCTCGACCAGGCGCTCGCCGCGGGCCAGCGTGCGCTGGGTCTCGGCGTCGAGCTCGGAGCCGAACTGGGCGAAGGCAGCGAGGTCGCGGTACTGCGAGAGCTCGCCCTTCATCTTGCCGGCCACCTTCTTCATCGCCTTGGTCTGGGCGTCACCGCCGACTCGCGAAACCGAGATGCCGACGTTGATGGCCGGGCGCACACCCGAGTTGAAGAGGTCCGACTCGAGGAAGATCTGACCGTCGGTGATCGAGATCACGTTGGTCGGGATGTAGGCCGAGACGTCGTTGGCCTGGGTCTCGATGATCGGCAGCGAGGTCAGCGATCCGCCACCCTCTTCGTCGCTCAGCTTGACCGCCCGCTCGAGCAGGCGCGAGTGCAGGTAGAAGACGTCACCCGGGTAGGCCTCACGTCCCGGAGGACGACGCAGCAGCAGCGACATCTGGCGGTACGCGTAGGCGTGCTTGGTGAGGTCGTCGTAGATGCAGAGCGCGTGGCCGCCCTTGTAGAGGAAGTACTCGGCCATCGCCGTGCCGGCGTAGGGCGCGATGAACTTGATCGGGGCGGCCTCGTCGGCGGGGGCGGCGACGATGATCGTGTTCTCCATGGCGCCCGCGGCCTCGAGGACCTCGCGCACCTGGACGATCGTCGACATCCGCTGGCCGATCGCGACGTAGACCGAGATCACTCCCGAGTCCTTGTTGTTGATGATCGAGTCGATCGTGACCGAGGTCTTGCCGGTCTGGCGGTCGCCGATGATCAGCTCGCGCTGGCCACGACCGATCGGAATCATGCCGTCGATCGACTTGATGCCGGTCTGCAGCGGCTCGCGGACGGGCTGACGCGAGATCACACCCGGAGCCTTGAACTCGGCCGGACGGGTTTGGGTCGACTTGATGTCGCCCTTGCCGTCGAGCGGACGTCCGAGCGGGTCGACCATGCGGCCGAGGAACTCCTCGCCGACCGGGATCTCGAGCAGGCGGCCCGTGCGCTTCACGGTGTCGCCCTCGACGATCTTGTCCCACTCGCCGAACAGCACGGCGCCGACGTTGTCGGCTTCGAGGTTCAGCGCCAGGCCGGTAACGCCATGGGGCAGGTCGAGCATCTCCAGCGCCATGCAGTTGTCGAGCCCGTGGATACGGGCGATGCCGTCAGCGACCGAGAGCACGGTGCCGACCTCGGTCAGGTCGGCGCTACCGGGGTCAATGCCCTCGATGCGCTGCCGCAGAATGCTGGCAATCTCGTCTGGCTTGATCTGCATCTCGGTCCAAATCCTCCTTAGGCCGCCTGAGCCACGCTCTGGCGGAGTTTCTCCAAGTTGTTGCGAATGCTGCTGTCGAGAACCATGTTCCCGACCTGAAGTACGAGCCCGCCGATGATCTTCTCGTCGACTTGGCTGGTCAGGTCCACCTGCTTGCCGGTCTGCTTCTCGACCGCGCTGGCGACTTCCTGGGCGACCGCGGGATCGAGTTCGACCGCACTGGTGACGGTCACTTCGATCCGGTCGTTTTCCTTCTTCCAGAGCTCGTCGAAATTCTGTCGGATGCGGAAGATGGCCGGCATCCGGTGCTTCTCGATCAACAGCTCGAGGAAGTTGCGAACCTCGGGGTTCGCCCCCTCGACCGCCTTGTGGAGGCCGTCGAGCTTCTCCTGCGAGGAGAAGGAGGGGCTGAAAAAGAACACCGCGAGTTCACGATTTCCTTCCAGGGCATCACTGAACTGGGCAAGCTGCGCCTGCACCTCGTCCAGTTCGCCCTTCTCCTTGGCTACGCCAAAGAGGGACTCGGCATATACCCGAGCCAGTTCTTCCATCAGTTGTTCCGTTCCTCGCCGGCCAGGGCCGAGAAGTCGACCTCGCGCAGCGCGTCTTCGACCAGCTCCTTGTGGGCTTGGTCGTCGAGCGACTTGCGGGTCACCTGCTCGGTAGCCAGGATGGTCAGGTTGGCGACTTCCTTGCGGATGTCGTCGAGCGCCCTGGTCTTCTCCGCCTCGATGTCCTTACGGGCGGCATCGACCAGTTCCTCGCGCTTGGCCTGGCCCTCGGCGGTCGCCTCGGACTTGGTGTTCTCGGCGGCCTTGCGGGCCTTGGTGACGATCTCGTCGGCCTGCTCGCGAGCCTCGGTCAGGCGCTGGCGGTAATCGGCCAGCAGCTTGTCCGACTCTTCCTTCTGCTTCTCGGCGGCCTCGATGCTTTCGCGGATCGTCGCCGCGCGCTTGTCGAGCGCCTCGCCGATCAGCGGGAAGGCGAACTTCTTCAGCACCCAGAAGGTGAAGCCGAAGAGCACCAGGGTCCAGATCATCAGACCCAGGCCCGGCGTCACCAGGAAGCTGCCGCCCTCTTCCTCAGCCGCTTCGGCTGCCAGCGGCAGCGCGGCCACGATATGTGAGAGAACAGGCTCCACGGCGGCCTACAGGAAGAACGCGATCAGCGCGAAGATGAAGGTGTAGAAGGCGACGGCCTCGGTCAGGGCGAAGCCGAGCCAGCGGATCGACTGGAGCTCGGAAGCGAGCTCGGGCTGGCGGGCGACCGACTCGATCTCCTTGCCGAAGATGAAGCCGATGCCGATGCCGGCGCCGATCGAACCGAGTCCGGCGCCAACGCCGAGGGCGATCGCCTTGCCGGCGTCGGTGACGTCACCGGTGACTTCGGCGAGGGGCACGATGGAACTGGGATCCATTACAGGGTCTCCTTTTTAGTGACTTTCGGCGGTTGCTCCGCCGATGTAGATAGCGGTCAGGATGGAAAAGATGAAGGCCTGCAGGGTGGCCACGATGCCGACCTCGAACACGTAGAAGGCGAAGGCCATCGGGTAGGTCAGGACACCGAGCGCGGCGATGCCGAGCAGGACGGCCAGGCCGCCGCCCATGAAGAGCAGCAGCAGGTGGCCGGCGAGGACGTTGGCGAAAAGTCGTACGGAGAGCGAGATCAGGCGGACGAAGTGGGAGACCACCTCGATCAGGAAGATCGCCGCCTTGCCGAAGGGGTTCATGTCCTCCAGGCCGGCGGGCAGCCAACTGGCGAAGTACTTGATCGGGCCCTTGGCCCGGATCCCCTCGACGTGGTACGAGATCCAGACGATCAGGGTCAGGATCAGCGGGATCGAGATGTTCGCGGTCGCGGCGTAGAGCGCAAAGGCGGGAACACCGATCCCGAAGATGTCGATCGTCTCATGGGTGTTGGTCGGCAGCGGGATGTAGCCGAGCATGTTCGAGAAGAAGATGAAGAAGAACAACGCGCCGAGGAACGGGAACCACTTGGTGGCGAGCCGCTCGTCGTCGATGTTGTTCCGGGTGATGTCCGTCCTGGTCACGTCGTAGGCAACCTCGATCGCGGTCTGGACCCGGTTCGGCTTCTGCTGCATCTTGCGGGCGATCCAGACCATGACGGTGATGGTCAGGATCGAAGCCAGGAACAGGTAGAGCACCGCCCGGTTGATCGAGAGGTCGATGCCGGCGAGCTTGATGTTGATCCACGGGTCGAGCTTGAACTCTTCCTGCGGCTTGAAGGTTTCGTTCTTGCCGTCCGAGCCGAAGATCAGGCCGAAGGCGATCGCGACCGCCAGCCAGATGCCGATGCCGAAGAAGACCTTGGCCTTGGTGCTGAAGCCCGTCTTCGTATCGGGCATCTGCTCGTGGGTGACGGCTTCGCTCATCAGGCGGCTTCCTCCGGCTTGTCGGTCTTGCCGAGCAGGAAAGCCAGCCCGCGTGCGGCGAGGTTCACGGTGAAAAGTACGACCAGCAGCGCCGCCGCGTAAAGGCCGATCTCGCGGTCGATGATGCAGGCGACCAGGACGACGGCGGCCATCAGCCACGGGCGGACCAGCGAGGTGCCGGCGATCGCCCCCATGGCGCGGGTGCGCTCACCGGCTGCGAGCTGGACCTTCACCTGGTGCTCGGCCCAGAGCTGGATCCCGCGCTGGGCGAGCCAGACCACGGCGGCCACGGCGTATCCGGCGAGATCGAAGCCGGCAACGACGAAAACGGGAAGCGCCAGGACCAGGACGATCAGGTCCAGAAAATTGATTGCGGTCAGGCTGCGGCTACCCATGTCCCCCTCGAGGGAAGTCTTTGCGGCATACGTCGTCAAGGGACGGCGACTATATCCCAGAAAGGGGGGTCGGCGCGGTGCGACCCGGCAAAGTGACAGGTGCCACTATCCGTTTATCCAAGCCGAAAACGCCGCCTCGCGCTTTCTTGATCAATCTTCTCCATTTTGTTCGCCCGGCCAGCGTGGCCGCTTGATGATTTCCAGCACGAAGGCGAGGTACACGGTGACCGCCAGCGCGGCCAGCAAAACGGCCACCATGATCGCGGTCCAGAGCGGCTTGAAGTTGCCCCGGTCGTCGCTGTACGGCACGAAGCGGAGCGCCAGCGCCAGCAAGGCCAGGACCAGCGACCAGCTGTAGAGGTAGAGCAGCGTACGGCGTTGGGAGAAGCCGATGTTGGCCATCCGGTGGTGGAAGTGCCAGCGGTCGGCCTGGAAGATCGGCTGGCGGTACTTGAGCCGCTTGGCGACCACGAAGGCGGTGTCGAAGAGCGGCACGGCGAGGATGACCAGCGGGAAGACCAGGGCGATCACCGCGTTGGTCTTCAGCGCACCCTGCACCGAGGCGACCGCGATCATGTACCCCAGCAGGTTCGAGCCGGTGTCCCCCATGAAGCTCGAGGCCGGCGGGAAGCCGTAGCGGAGGAAGCCGAGCGCCCCGCCCGCGGTCAGCGCCGCCAGCGCCCCCGCCTCGTAACGTTCCAGCGAGACCGCGATGATCGCCATCGCCGCACAGGCGATCGCGCAGAAGCCCGCGGCCAGACCGTCGATGCCGTCGATCAGGTTGATGATGTTCATGACCAGGGCGATCCCGATCACGGTCAACGGGTAGGCGACCCAGCCCAGCTCGGTTCCGCCGAGGAAGGGGATGGTCAGGTTGGCGGGGTAGACGCCGCCGACCACCGGGATGGTCGCCGCCCCCAGCTGGCCGAGCAGCTTCAGCCACGGCGGCAGGTCGAAAATGTCGTCGAGCGCGCCGATCATCGCCACGACGGCGGCGCCCAGCAGGATGCTCAGCGTCTCGGTGTCGATCGGCAGCCAGACCCAGCCCGCCACCTGAATCCCGATCAGGATCGCCAGCCCCGACATGCGCGGGGTCGGAGCGGTGTGCTGGCTGCGGGGACCGGGCTCGTCGATCGCCCCCGCCCAGCGGGCCAGTCGCTCAGCCGGCCGCACCATGAGCAGGGTGACCAGAGCCGCCGTGAGGAACGCCCAGACGGCATCGATCCCTTCGACCATGTGCGAAAGATTCGCACATGATCGAGGACAAGTAAGTCGGGCGGGGTCCAACCCGCCCTCCCAGTAGAACCCGCCGGCCCACAGAAACGATGGATGGATGGGCCCGCTCCGTCCGCGGCAGCACCAACCAGGCTTCGGTGCTTCTCAGGCCAAAGCTTCGAGCATTCCTTTGACCAGGAGGTCCGGATCTCTCGGGTTTCTGGGGCCGGTCGGGTCGGTTCTCTTGACCAGTTCGAGGCCTTCGGCGCTTTCGAGGAGCTTGAGGCGGCCGTCGGCGATCAGGGCCTCGTCCACCCCGCCCATCTTGCCGGCGAAGGTCGTGTAGACCGGGGTGCCCAGCGCCACCGCCTCGCGGTTCATGGTGCCGCCGGCGCTGACCACCAGGTCGGCGAAGGCGATCAGGCTCTGGGCGTCGACCGGGCGCTCGGGGACGATCAAGTTGCTCGAGCCCTTTGCCCGGGCCCGTTCCCGCTGGGCCTCGGTCCGGGGGATGATCACCGCGGTGACTCCGTCGGCCGCGGCCAAGCGGTCGATCACTTCGTCGTACAGAGGATTCTCGGCGTGGTAGGCGGCGGTCTCCGGGGGTGGCCGGACGATCACCAGGATTCCTCGTGTCAGCTCGATGCCGAGTTCCTCCGGGACCGTCGGATCGGGCTCGAAGTCGAACAGGTAATAGTCCTCCTTCAGACCCGGGAAACGGACCAGCTTCGATTCCTTGGCACCGGCTTTCTCGAGTCGGTCGACCGGGATCGAGTCGGGGACCAGCACCCGGCGCGCGACCCGCCAGGCGATCTTGCGCTGCAAGCCGGCGTACTCGTAGTCCTGCATCTGGGCTGAAGGGATGTAGAAGGTGCGGGAGAGCACGGCCAGGTCGACCGAACCGTGGGCCACGGCCAGGTCGGGGCGGAACTTCCAAACCGGGCGGGCGAGCCGGGCCGAGCGGCCGGCCAGCGCCCGGGCCTTGCCGAACTTGCCGGCGCCGCCGTGCTCGCCGACCACCAGGTGCTCGATCCCGAGCCGCTCCAGGTTGCCGACCGTCTCGCCGTTCTCACGGGCGGTGACCAGCACCTCGTCGCCGCGCTGCCGGAAGCGCTCGATGACTGGCCGCAGCACCACCGGGTGGGCGGCAGCCGTGCAGTCGAACCAGACCTTCATGCGTGAGAGCCCGTCGGGGCCGGTCGCCCGGGGCAACCTTCCCGGATCAGCCCAGCCCCGGGTACAGCGGGTATTTGTCCATCAGGGCTTGGCTTCGGGCGGCCAGCGAGTCGCGCTGCGCCTCGAAGTCCGGGCCGAGAGCGGTGCTGATGATCGCCGCGATCTCAGTCATGTCCTCGGGCTGGAAGCCACGGGTGGAGAGGGCCGGGGTGCCGATCCTCAGGCCCGACGGGTTCATCGGTGGACGGGGATCGAAGGGGATCGCGTTGCGGTTGACCGTGATCCCGACCTGGTCGAGCCGGTCTTCGCCCTCCTGGCCGTCGAGGCCGGTCGAGGTGAGGTCGACCAGGACCAGGTGGACGTCGGTGCCACCGGTCAGCACGTCGATGCCGCCGTCGATCAGGCCGGCCGCGAGAGCCTGGGCGTTGGCGACTGTGCGGCGCTGGCGCTCGACGAAGATGTCGGTCGAAGCGATCCCGAGCGCGACCGCCTTGGCGGCGATCACATGCATCAAGGGACCGCCCTGCTGGCCGGGGAAGACCGCCCGGTTGATATCGGCCTTCAGCTCCTCCTTGCTGAGGATCATGCCGCTGCGGGGCCCGCCGAGCGTCTTGTGGATGGTGGTCGTGACCACGTCGGCGTGAGGGACCGGATTCGGGTGCTCGCCGGCCGCGACCAGGCCGGCGAAATGGGCCATGTCGACCATCAGCTTGGCGTCGACCGAGTCGGCGATCTCGCGGAAGGCGACGAAGTCGAGCTGACGCGGATAGGCGGACCAGCCGGCCACGATCAGGTCGGGGCGGTTCTCCTCGGCCAGCCGGGCGACCTCCTCCATGTCGACCCGCAGGTCGTCCTTGGAGACGTGGTACGGCACCACGTTGTAGAGCTTGCCCGAGACGTTCAGCTTCATCCCGTGACTGAGGTGTCCGCCGTGGTCCAGGGCGAGGCCCATGATCGTGTCGCCCGGCTCGATCAGCGCCATGTAGGCGGCGTTGTTGGCCTGGGCACCGGAGTGCGGCTGGACGTTTGCGTGGCCGGCCCCGAAAAGCTCCATCGCCCGGTCGATCGCCAGCTGCTCGACCACGTCGACCTGCTCGCAGCCGCCGTAGTAGCGACGGCCCGGGTAGCCCTCGGCGTACTTGTTGGTCATCACCGATCCGGCCGCCTCGAGCACCGCCCGGGGGACGAAGTTCTCCGAGGCGATCATCTCGAGCGTGCCCCTCTGGCGGTTCAGTTCGCCGTTGATCGCCTCCGCGACGGCGGGGTCGACCTCGGCCAGGCCAGCGTCAAGCAGCTCTTCGGAAACGGTGCTCATCTTTCGGGAAAACCTTTCTTCGGCGGGAAGGATGAGCGTAGCAACGGAAACGGCCCGAACCCGGTCAGGACCGGAGGAGCCGGGAACGCCCGGCTAGAGACGACCGTTCTCCACTTCGGCTATCTCGCCGACCCGGCGGGCGTGCCGGCCACCGTCGAAATCGGTCTCGAGGAAGGTCTCGACGATCGGCTTCGCGTCGTCCGGGCTGAGCCTCGCCCCGGAGAGGGTGACCACGTTGGCGTCGTTGTGGCGGCGGCTCATCTCGGCCTCAGCCGGGTCGTGGGCGTTGACCGCCCGGATTCCGTCGACCTTGTTGGCAACGATCGAGACGCCGACCCCGGAGCCACAGACGATCACTCCCTTCTCGGCTTCGCCGCCGGCCACCAGTTCGGCTGCCTTGGCCGCGAAGGGCGGGTAGTCCGTCGACTCGTCCGAGTGGGTGCCGACGTCTTCGACTTCGTGCCCGGCCGCTTCGAGCTGTGACTTGACCGCTTCCTTCAGTTCGAATCCCGCGTGATCCGATCCCATCGCAATTTTCATGTGGCGAATCTATCCGTCGGCGGGGCGGCCCGGCAGCTCAATTAACATCGGCCCGTGCGCAAGACGACCTCGCTCACGGTTCGCGCAGCCCTCGTGGCCGTGCTCTCGACGCTGGCCGGAAGTGCCGGCAGTCCGGCGATCGGCGCCTACCCGGCCGATCAGCCGAGTGGCGTCAGCGACCCCTGCCGCGACCCGCAGCGGGCGAAGAACCTGCTCTGCCCGGACCTCAGGATCGGCCAGCCGTCGGAGATGTATCTGGACCGCAAGCTGATCAAGGGGCGCGCGCTGCTCCGGGCGACCAATGACATCCGCAGCCGTGGACTCGGCCCGATGGAGTTGCGAGGCCATCGCGACCGGCCGCGCTCGATGAACGTGACCCAGGCAATCAGGCGCCGCGGCGGCGGTTACGCGCTCTTTCCGACCCAGGCCCGGTTGCGCTTCTTCAACGTCGGCTACCAGTGGGGCGGCGCCTACTGGAAGGTTCGAAACCCGCTCCGGTTCGAGTTGTGGCGGATCGACGAATACGGCAAGAAGATCAAGCTGGTCCGTACCGGGCCGAAGCAGTTCTACTGCTTCCGCGACCTCGAGCAGACCTGGCCGGCCTTCCCCCGCTCGCCGGCCAACATGGTCTACCCAGCCTGCAACCAGAATCCCAGGGTTCGCAATGTCACGCTCGGCACTTCGGTCGGCTGGTCCGACATCTACCCCTCGACCTATGACCAGCAGTGGATCGACGTGACCGGCCTGCGCGGCTGTTTCGCCTACGTGCTGCACCTCGATCCGGGCAACATGCTCTTCGAGCTGAACAAGAAGAACAACTACGCCAGGCGGGTGGTCAGCCTCCCTTGGCGTGGCTACGCGCGGCGCGGCTGCTAGCGGCCGAGGGCGGCGATCAAATCGCCGCGGCTCATTCCCCCCTCGCGGAGGATCTCCCAGTTGCCGTTCTCGTCGTAGTCGGTCAGGTCGACCACGGTCGAGGGCAGCCCGGTCAGGCGACCGCCGTCGATCGCCAGGTCGACCTTCTCGCGCACCTCGGGCACCACGCCCTCGAAGACCGAGGGCGCCGGTTCGCCGCTGAGGTTGGCGCTGGTCTGGAAGAGCGGGAAGCGGACTCCGGACAGCGGGCCGTCGATCACCCGGATTCCGAGCCGGGAGCGGTCCTCGCGGCAGGCGAGCGGATAGCGGTGCCGGGGGTTGGGAACGACCAGCGTCACCGGTCCCGGCAGCAGCCGGGCCGCAGCCTCGCTCACCCGCTGGCCGAGGTCGCGGATCAGTTCCCGCATCGCCAGCGGTGAGAGGTACATGACCGCGGAAGGCTTGCCGTCGTCGCGCCCCTTGATCTCGTGGATCCGCTTCACGGCCTTCGGGTTCAGGGGATCGCAGGCGAGGCCGTAGAGCCCGTCGGCCGGGAACAGGGCGACCCCGCCCTTGCTGATGCAGCTCTCCAGGGCCTGCCGGGCGGCATCTCCCGCGTTGACGCTTGTCGCGACGACCTTCATTCCTCGATCATGTCAGGCCGGGGCCGCCGACCGACCACGACCCGGTCGATCCCGGCCAGGTCGAGCCGCACCTCGGTCTCCGGCCATCCCGCCTCGCGGAGCAGCACCGAGACTCTCTCCCCCTGGCCCTGGCCGATCTCCAGCCCGATCGTCGGCGCCCCGATCCCGTTCTCGTTCATGGCTTTCAGTACCGCGGCGATCACCTCGGTGCCGTCCGGCCCGCCGAACAGCGCCCCTTCCGGTTCCCATTGGCCGACCTCGGGCGGCAGCCCGTCCGAGTCCGGCACATAGGGCAGGTTGGCGAGGACCAGGTCGAAATCCTCCGGGCCTTCCGGCAGAGAGCCCAGCAGGAACTCGACCCGCCCGCTCAGTCCGAGTCGGGTCGCGTTGGATACCGCGGCCTCGATCGCGCCGTCGGAGACGTCAGTAGCGGTGACCCGGCACCTGGGCAGCTCGTCGGCAAGCGCCAAGGCGATCGCCCCAGAACCGGTCCCGACTTCCAGCGCCGATCGCGGCCGCACCTCCAGCGCCAGTTCGACCAGCATCTCGGTTTCCGGGCGCGGGATCAGGACCCGCCGGTCGACCGCCAGCTCGATCTGCCGGAAACCCTTCGAGCCGAGGATGTAGGCAACCGGCTCGCGGCGCAGCCGACGCCGCACCGCCTCCGAAAAGGCACGGGCCGCGGAGGGCTCCAGGGTCAGCCCACGGTCGGCGATCAGGTCGGCCCGGTCGACCCCGGCGATCTCCGCCAGCAGCACCTCGGCGTCGAGCCGCGGAGTCTCGATCCCGGCCGCGGTGAAGGCGTCGATCGCCGCCGTCAGCGCGTCGTTCGCGGACGCCCCGGAGGCGGCCACGGTCAGACCGCCTGGGCTTCGAGGCGCTGGCGCTTCTCTTCGGCCGCGAGCGCGTCGGTGAACTGGGAGAGGTTCCCGTTCAGGGTGCCTTCGAGGTCGTGGGCGGTCAGCTTGATCCGGTGGTCGGTGACCCGGCCTTGGGGGAAGTTGTAGGTGCGGATCTTCTCCGAACGCTCGCCGGTCCCGACCTGGGCCTTCCGCTCGGCGGCGACCGCTGCCTGCTGTTCGGCCAGCTGGCGTTCGTAGAGCCTTGCCCGCAGCACCCGCATCGCCTTGTCACGGTTCTGGAGCTGGGACTTCTCGTCCTGCATCGAGACCACGATCCCGGTCGGCTTGTGGGTGATCCGGACCGCCGAGTCGGTCGTGTTCACCGACTGGCCGCCCGGCCCGGAAGAGCGGTAGACGTCGATCTGGAGGTCGTTCTGGTCGATCTCCACTTCGACTTCCTCGGCTTCCGGCAGCACCGCCACCGTTGCGGTCGAGGTGTGGATGCGGCCCTGGGACTCGGTCTCGGGGACGCGCTGCACTCGGTGGGTGCCGCCCTCGTACTTGTAGACCGAGTATGCACCGGCACCCCGGACCTCGAAGGTCACGTCCTTGAAGCCGCCGTGCTCGGCCGCCGACTGGGACATCACCTCGGTCGAGTAGCCACGCTCGGCGGCGTAGCGGGTCAGCATCTTGTAGAGGTCACCGGCGAACAGCGCGGCCTCGTCGCCGCCGGTGCCGGCCCGGATCTCGACGATCACGTTCTTGTCGTCGTTCGGGTCCGGTTCGACCATGGCCAGGCGGATCTCCTCTTCGAGTTCCTCGAGCCGGGCCGGAGCCTCGCGGACCACCTTCTCCAGCTCCTCGTCCTCACCCTCTTCGAGCAGCTCCCGCGCCCCCTCGAGGTCGTCGCTCAGGGTCCGGTACTCGGAGACCAGGGCGTTGGCCGGCTCCATCTGGCGGTACTCGCGGCCGACCTCGGCATAGCGCTCACGGTCCCCGATCACCTCGGGGTCGCTCATCTGCTGCTCGAGCTCGGAAAACCGCGCCTCGATCTGTTCGGCCAGCTTCTGGATCACCACCCCATTGTGACTGGATGGACCGCCTTAAGCAGAGCCGGTCCAGCTGTCCTTTCACGCGATGTCACAGAATCCGCGCTCAAGGCGTTGACTCATCGATGAACAAACGACATCTTCATGAGCCGGCATGGATTCCGACGAAGAGCTGATCGTCAGGTCGCGCCGCGACCCTGAAGCCTTCCGGGCTCTCTACGACCGCTGGTCGAAGCCGCTGTTGGCCTTCTTCTACCGCCGCACCTTCGATCCGGAGGTCTCAGCCGACCTGTTGGCCGAGACCTTCGCGGTAGCTTTCGAGCGGCGCCGCCGGTTCCGGCGAATCGGCCGTTCGGGCGCCGGCTGGCTATTCGGGATCGCCCGTCGCGAGCTTTCGCATTGGTACCGGCACCAGGAGGTCGAGCTGCGAGCGGTCCGCCGGCTCGGACTCGAAGTGCCCGAGCTGGACGACGACTCGATCGCACGAATCGAGTCTCTGGACGAAGTCGAATCTCTCCGAGCCTCTCTGGCCGATGCCCTGAAAGGGCTCTCCGTCACCGAACGGCAGGCGGTCGAACTCCGCGTGGTCGACGAGCTCGACTACGGCGAGATCGCCACCCGGCTCGACTGCAGCGAGGCCACGGCCCGCCAGAGGGTCCACCGCGGGCTGAAGCGCCTAAACCATCTGATGACCAAGGAAGCAACGCTATGAGCAACATTCGATTCCTCAACGAACTAGGAGACAACCTCGAAGCGGCGGCTCGACGCAATACCCCCGAGCCTTCGGGCCGACGCCGCAAGCGTCGCCGCCTCGCTCTTGCCCTGACCGTTGCCGTTGCGGCCATCACCGGGATCGCCGCGGCGAACATGTTCGGCGGTTCCGGCGAACTCGCCGCCAGCTCGATCGGCTGTTACGAAACCGACGACCTGGGCGGGAACGTCACCGTGCTCGATGCCGGCGGCGAGCCCCCGGTCCGGGTCTGCGAAGAAGTGCGGGCCGAGCAGGGACTGCCCTCCGAGCGGCTGGTGGCCTGCGTCCAGAACGAGACGGTAGCGGTCTTCCCTGGCACGGACTGCTCGCAGGCTGGCCTGGAACCGTTGCCTCGTGACTACGGGCAGGCGGTGGCGAAGGTCGAGCGACTCGGCCGCAGCATCAGCCGGATCGAGGCTTCGATGGACTGCTTCCCGCCCGGGACGCTCGCGGAGAAGGCCCGGGAGACGTTGAACCGCCAGGGCTGGGAAGGCTGGGAGGTCGTGATCGGGCCGAACCGCGACGGATACCCATGCGGCCAGGTCACGGCCCCGTCCGGTGACGGCTCCCGCAGCGTCGTCGGGATCCTCGACACGGTCAACTCAAAGGTGGTCGTCTCCCGCGGGCTCCCGCGATCGTTGGAGCGCGAGCTGTACGGCAAGGGCGGCGACGGAGTGGGCGGCGCGATCGCCGCCGCGATGGAGACGTCGGGCGAACGCTGCCACAGCCCGGCAAGCCTGATGCGACTCGCCCGTGACGAGTTCTCCTACCTCGACCCGAACCTGACTTCCAGGAGGCAATCGCTGCCCGAGGGAACGACCCTGGCGGGTATCCGCGGCCGCCGCTACAAGGCAGGCTGCGCGGTGATCGGCGATGTCGGCGCGCAGGTGGGGCCAAATCGGAAGACCAACTTGTCGGTCGTGATCTTCCAACGCCCGGGCAAGCCCGGGTGAAAGTTCACGCGACTATCTCGATGGGCTCCATGTAGGCGTCGTCCTCGGGCTTCTCCAGTTCGAGGACGGCGTCCAGGGCGGCGATCGCCACCTCGAGCTGGGATTCGTCGGGCTCGCGGGTGGTCAGGTTCTGCAGCATCAGGCCCGGCCACATCACGGCCCGCACCCAGGACTTCTCGCGGTTGCGGCCGGCCCACTTGATCAGCTCGTAGGCGATCCCGGCGATCAGCGGCACGCCGACGATGCGGGAGATCACCAGCCAGTACCAGGCCGGCAGGCCGAGCGGAGCGAAGACGAAGATCGCCACGACCATGACGATCAGCAGGAAGCTGGTGCCGCAGCGGGGATGGAGCCGCGAGTAGAGGGTCGCCCGGGACGGGACCAGTTCGTCCTCGGCCTCGTAACAGGAGATCGTCTTGTGCTCGGCCCCGTGGTACTCGAAGACCCGGCGCAGATCCTCCAGCCGGGAGATCATCACGATGTAGCCGATGAAGATCGCGGTGCGGACGATCCCCTCGACCAGCCAGAACAGGAACGAGGAGTCCAGCCAGTCCTTGATCAGGCTGGTCAGGCCGACCGGGATCACGAAGAAGAGCAGGATCGCGAAGGCCAGCGAGACGAAGATCGTCACGCCCCAGGCCATGCCGCCGAGTTCCTGCTCCTCCTCCCCTTCCTCGAGCTGGGCGTTGGCCGACATGCCGAGTGCCCGGAAGCCGATCTTGAGCGACTCGGCCAGGGCGACGATGCCGCGGATGACCGGCCAGCGGAGGATCCGGTTACGCCGCGCCCAGGGCTCGATCTTCTCGACCGCGGTCTCGATCTCGCCGTCCGGCTTGCGGACCGAGACCGCCCAGGTGGTGACCCCGCGCATCATCACCCCCTCGAGGACCGCCTGGCCCCCTACCGGGGCGTCACGCTTCGCTTCGAGCGGCGCCGAGATGGCACCCGGAGTCGCGGCGCCCGTCAAGGCGCCGTTCGGCGGCGTGCTGTTGCCGCCCTCCATGAGATGAAGAGTCCGGGCTTTGGGTCAGCCGCGGGCTAGTTGCCCGCGTTGGCCTTGGCGCGCTTGGCGGCGCGCCGCTGGAAGCGCTCGACCCGTCCGCCGGTGTCGACCAGCTTCTGCTTGCCGGTGTAGAAGGGGTGGCAGGCAGAGCAGAGCTCGACATGCAGGTCAGATTTGGTCGACCGCGTGTAGAACTGGTTGCCGCACGAACAATGAACGTTCGCGAGCGTGTATTCGGGATGGATATCTGCCTTCATAAGACACATTCTAGAGAAGTGGTCAAGCCAACGCGCTTCGCAAGCTGATCGAGGGGTCCGGGACGGTGGTGTCCCCCAAAAACCGTCGCTGCGCTCCTCATTCCGGAGGTTTTTGGGGAACACCCCCGACCCGAACCCTGCAGGACCGGTCAATTCAAGATGCCAGAGGCCTCCAACTTCGGCGGGTCGTGCTCAGGGGCCTCCAGGTGTGCGCTGCCGAGGAGGCAAGCGAAGGCGGTGACGGGGGCGCACTTTGGTGCGTTCCCAAGCCGTCGAGCGTCCGACGAAGGTCAGCGTGCGCCTGGTGGTTCCTGAGTGCGTTGCCCGAGCCCAAACACAAATCCCGCAATTTGCGGGATTTGTGGCAGGTTTTCCGTCCGACGGGGCGAACTAGCTTTCCATAACCCCTTCCGGAGGAGGATCGTCCGTATGGCCAGAGAGGTATTCGACCAGGCTCGCCCGCGCAGCACCAAGGCGCAGCGCTTTGCCGACGCCTTCAAGGGCTGCGACGAGTGGACCATCCCGCCGCGGAAGCCCCGATCGATGTCCAGCTCCGTGTTCGATGCCGAGAAATCGCCTTTCGATTCGAGCATCTACGGAGCCGAGATCATCGACCTGGAGTTCCGCGAAGCAGCCTGAGAACCGCTATCGGATAACAGCCACCCTGAGCCCGCGAAGCTTGAAGATCGCGGTGCCGCCGGTTGTCGCGTAGCGCAGCTGGAAGGTGTGGGTTCCGGGCGACACCGCCATCACGATCCAACCGGCCCTGACTCGGCTCGTCACGCCATTGCTGGCTCCTTTCCCGGGGGTCGAGATCCGGGTCTGGAAGTCGTTCGCCGCGCTCTGAAGGATCGCCACCGGTTTCGGTACCGAGGTCGGTTCGTACAGGTATACGCGGGCGCTGTTGTTGCCGGTGGAACGCATCGCCGCCTCGGCCTGGATCGCCACCAGGCCGCCCTCCGGCACCTGGACCTTCGCGCTCGGGCCGCCCAGGTCCACGGGAATCTTCGAGGTGGTGGACGCTTCACCCCACGCCGCCGCCTGCGAGTTCAGCCTGAGCTTCCACGGCCCGACTGCCTTGTCGTTGATCTGGGTGCTTCGAACCGCGTTCTTGTGAAGCTTGTGGGCGGTCACCGAACGGTCGGCCATCTGTTTCGTACCAACCGCCTTCGGCGCGATGTCATCGCGCTTGACCGACCACTTGCCCTTGAGGGCCGTTGCCGTGCCGCCCAGCGCCACAAAGAGCGCCAGCAGCGATAGGACCAACGCCGGCGAGGGCAGCCGTCGCCGCCGCGTGCCCGTCTCTGCCTTCCTGCCTGCTTGTTTCATCATCCCTCCCGTGGGAATTGTGAGTGTCTCCTCACACCTACCCCAGGCCGTCACGCCCAAACCCATCTCTCAGGAAGCGAACGGCACGGCAAATAAGAAGCGGCGCCGGATCTCTCCGGCGCCGCTCTGGTGATGCTGGTGTTGCCTGCTGCTTCGGCGTTCGATCCCGGCTGGCCGGTCCCTCCACCGGCCCGTCGGATCTCTCTCGATCAGGTTTCGGTGTACAGCGGGCCGTCGCCGCCTTCCGGCAGGGTCAGGCGGCCGCCCTTGGCCGTGATCGCGCCGCACTGGACGCAGTTTGAAGCGGTTACGTGGACGTCCACGACGGGCGCGTCCGACTCGAGCTGATCCTCGGGGATCTCATAGACCTGGGCCGGGCACATCGAGACCCAGGTCTGGGCGACCTCACGCGGCACCTCGTTCTGGATCCGGACGTGGTTCGGCGCGTCGTCGCGGGTCGCGTTGCCCGAGAGGAAGACCGAGGACAGCTTGTCGAAGGTGTACTCGCCATCCGGCTCCGGGTACTTCTCCCCGGCCTTGCCGATCTCCATCTTGTACGTGGCGTCGTCGTGGTTCTTCCAGTGGCCGCCCGGGAAGTGGCCCTGGGTCAGGGTCATGGTCGAGGCCATGGCGCCGCCGAAGAAGAAGCCACGGGTGAACGGCTGGCTGGCGTTACGGGTCTTGTAGAGATCCTTCTCGATGATCGAGTTGTGGACCTTCTCGTCGTAGGCGGAGAAATCGACCTGGTCCTTCTCGAGCGCGTCGACGATCGCCTCGGCGGCGTACATGCCGGCGTGCATCGCGTAGTGGACGCCCTTCAGCTCGGCCACGTTGACCATGCCGGCGTTGTCGCCCGCGATCACCATGCCGGGCACCGAGAGGCGCTTCGGCATCGACCAGTAGCCACCCTGCGGGATGGTCTTGGCACCCCAGCCGACCCGCTTGCCGCCCTTGAGGATCTTCTTCACGAAGGGATGCAGCTTGAACTGCTGCAGGGCGTCGTGGACCGAGAAGGTGGCGTCGGTGTAGTCGAGGCCGGCGACGAAGCCGATGCAGACCTTGTTGTCCTCCATCGGGTAGATGAAGGAACCACCGAACTCCTTGTACTTGGCGGCCTTGCGGAGCGGCCAGCCCATGGTGTGGATGACGGTGTCGAGCGGTTCCTCGACCTCCCAGATCTCCTTGACCCCGAGCTCGAAGCGCTGCGGGTCGAGACCGTTGATGTCGAAGTGGTCGAGCGCGGCGTAGGTCAGGTGCCCGACCACGCCTTCGGCGAGGACGGTGCCCTTGGCGATCAGGTCCATGCCCGGCTCGAAGTTGCCGAGCTCCTGGCCCTGACGGCCGCGGCCGCGGTCACCGGAGCGGATGCCCTTGACGATCTGGTCCTCGACCAGCAGCTTGTCGGCCGTGGTCTCGGTCAGGATGTAGGCGCCCATCTCCTCGGCCTTCTCGGCCAGGAAGCGGGAGAGCTTGGAGACGGAGGTGACGTAGTTGCCGTGGTTCTTGAAGTTCGGCGGCATCGGCTTGAGCGGAAGCGCGAGCTTCTCGGTCAGCAGGTAGACCGCGTCCTTGGTCACCTCGCGGTAGACCGGCCACTCGTCGCGCGGCATGTCGGGGAAGAGCTCCTCCATCGCGGAGGGGCGCATGTTGGCGCCGGACATGGCGTGGGCGCCGCAGACCTTGCCCTTTTCGACCACGGCAACGGGCACCTCGCCCAGCTTCTCCATCAGCTCGGGCTTGTCCTCGAGCAGCTGGAGGGTCTTGACCGCGGCGGCGAGGCCGGCGGGGCCACCACCGACGATCGCTACGCCTACTTCAATGCGCTCATCCTCGGGATCGGTGGGCGCGGTGATGACGCTTTCGGAATCAAAGGGGGGCGGATATTCGGAGGGCGCTACGGGCGGCATGCTCTTGGTCCTTTCGGGACGGCTCTGGTGGAGAGACGAAAAGTTCGTAAGTCAGGGTGAAAGAAGCGGGTGAAACTAAGGGCCGGGAGAGCTTTGACGCTCCCCCGGCCGGGAATTGCTGCTAGCCCTTCTTGGCCTTGATGGCCTCGGTGAGCTTGGGCATGATCTTGTTCAGGTCACCGACGATGCCGAGGTCGGAGAACTCGAAGATCGGAGCGTTCGCGTCCTTGTTGATCGCGACGATGTTCTCGGAGTTCTGCATGCCGACCTTGTGCTGGATGGCGCCGGAGACGCCGACCGCCAGGTACAGCTTCGGTGCGACCGTCTTGCCGGTCTGGCCGATCTGGGCGGCGTAGGGGTACCAGCCGGCGTCGACGACCGCGCGGGTCGCGGCGACGGCGCCGTTGTCGAAGGCACCAGCGAGTTCCTCGCAGTCCTTGAAGCCGTCGGCGGAGCCGAGGCCACGACCGCCACCGATCAGGATGTCGGCGGCTTCGATGTCCACGTCGGCGCCACGCTGCTCGCCGCGGGTGATCATCTCGGCCTTGGTCGACCACTCGGACAGCTCGACGTCGACGTCGACGACTTCGGCGGTGCCGGAACCCTCGACCACGTCGAACGCGTTGAGGCGGCCGATGATGATGCCGGGCTCGGAGACGTAGCCGACGTCGGCGATCTTCGAGTCCTGCAGGATCGGGCGCTCGGAAACGAGCTTGCCACCGTCGACCTTGACCTTGGTCACTTCCATGGTCACGCCGGCGCCGAGACGCGCGGTCAGGCCGGCGCCGATCTCGAAGCCGAGCAGGCCGCCGCCGAACAGGGCGTAGGTGTAGCCGTTGTCCTGGATGACCTTGGCCATCGCGTCGACGATCGGCTGGGCGAGGCCCTCCGGAACGTTCTTCGCGCGGTAGACCTTGGTCACGCCGTACTTGCCGAGACCGGCAGCGCCGTCGTCGGAAACGTCGCCGACCACGATCGCGGCGGCTTCGGTGCCGAGCTCACCGGCCAGCTTGGCGGCCTCGGAGAGGGCGCCGAGCGAGTTCTTGTTGAAGTTGCCCTCGTCGTCATGCAGGGCGTAAACGAGAATGCCGGCCATTTAGATCAGCTTCCTTTCCTCGAGCCACGCGACAATCTTCTCGACGGTCTCCGCGGTGTCTTCGTCTTCGATGATCTCGCCGGCTTCCTTCTGGGGCGGATCGTTCAGGGCGAGAACGGTGGTCTGCGAACCAGCTTCGCCGACCTGGCCGGCGTCGATGCCGACGTCGCCGGCGGACTTGCTGTCCAGCGGCTTCTTCTTGGCGCCCATGATGGCCTTGAGGCTCGGGTAGCGCGGCTCGTTGATCGCGTCACCGACCGAGATCACGGCCGGCAGCGCGAGGGCCACGGTGTCGTAGCCGTACTCGGCCTGACGCTCGCAGCGGATCTTGTCGCCGTCGACCTTCATGTCGATGACCTGGGTCAGCGACGGCATCTTGAGGTGGTCGGCCACGACGGCGCCGATCGTGTAGCACTCGCCGTCGTCGGACTGCTGGCCGAGCAGGACCAGGTCCGGGCTCTCGGACTCGAGCACCTTGGCCAGGGCGAGGCCGGTCGCGCAGACGTCGGAGCCGGCCAGGCTCGCGTCGGACAGGTGGACCGAACGGTCGGCGCCGAGGGCGACGGCCTTCTGCAGCGCGCGGGCCGCGGTGTCGGTGCCCATGGTCACGGCGACGATTTCGTCGACCTGGAGTTCGCCGCCTTCCTTGAGCTGCATGGCAGCTTCGATGGCGTGGGTATCAAAGGGGTTGAGAGTGTTCTCGCCGCTGCGATCGAGCCGCATGGTGCCGGGATCAATGCGCTTTTGTACCGCGGCGTCTGGCACATCTTTGACCAGGACGCAGATCTTCAACTGAAGCCTCCTTAGGGGGTCTTACGAGGGGCTCTGCCGAATTCAAGGGCGGAGAGCCGGAGATGCTGTTTGCGACGCGCAATCTTACCGAGATTGGCGGCATATTGACTGACGAGTCAATCAGAGCCAGCCGACCAGCCCGAGGGCAAGACCTAATACGAGGTTCGTCGCGGCCATGACGCCGACCACCTTGACCTGCTTGCTCGTGTTCTTGCCCATGTCGTAGACCCAGGCCGCGACCGCGAAGAAGGTGCCGTACCCAAAGATCACGATCAACGGGATGAAGGGCTTGTTCCACCACCAGTAGTCCCAGTGGAAGATCCCCAGCTCGACCAGGACGATCTCGACCAGGACGCAGAAGATCGAGAAGAAGGCGACCAGCGCGAACCGGTTGGGCATCCCGAGGATCTTCTGTTTCGGATCCTCCGGCAACTGCTTGACGAAGGCCACGCCACTGATCGCGAACAGCAGCACGATCTCGATCGAGAGCCCGATCAAGATCAGATAGCTGGTGTCTCCGGTCACCGTCCAGAGGGGAGCCCGATCCGTCAGGTGGAAGATCGCCGAGTTCACCATCTCGTTGAAGGCGTCCATCATCAGGAAGGCGATCCCGGCCAGCACGATGTCCCAGCGTCCGCGACCGACCTCGACCGCGTAGACGTAGATCACCAGGCCGAGCAGGGTGACCATCGTCCACGAGAAATTCGAGGGGTCACGGAGGATCGATTGGGCTTCCCGGACGAAGTCGGGGACCGCTGCCGTGGTGAGCAGGTCGATCATCGGCCGGTCTTGAACCCGGCGCCGGTCCGCTTGACCTTGAAGCTGTGGCTGTCAAGCCGCCCGCCCAGGCCCATCGAGCTGACCTTGACCTTGTAGGTGCCGCGGGCTAGCCGGCGAGGGTTCCAGGTGAAGGTGCCGGTCCGGGTCAGGCGGGCGGCGACCCGGCTCACCTTCTTGCCCCGCTGATTCCGGGTCTTCTTGACCACGATGCTCGCCGGGCTTTCGGTCGTCGTCTCGAAGGAGAACTTCAGGCTTTTGCCCTTTCGGCTCAGCGCGAGTGACTTGAAGGCCGGATCCTTGACCGGCAGCGTGCTGGGCTTGTTGCTGGCGTTGAAGGTCAATCCCAGGTCGTCCATGCTGAGCGAAGACGTCGTGACGGTGATCCAGGTCTTGGTGAAGTCCTTGTTGCCGAGCACGTTCTCGATGAACTCGCGGGCCTCTTCGTTCGTGGCGGCGAGCCGGCGGTTCGCCGCGGTCACGCCGATCGTGCCGTAGAGCTGGCGCGGTTCACCATCGAGGCCACGCTCACGCGGGGTCGTGCGGATCACGTCGTCGAGGAAGAGGTTGAGGTCCATGTAGTCCCCGTCGTGGAGGTACAGGCGCAGCACCGACCGGCCGAGGTAGAGATTGAAGTCGGGGATCTCAGCGGTGTAGCTGCTGCCCGAGAGCACGTAGCGGCTGTCTTCGGCCTTGACCGCACCCTTCGCGCTGGTGTCGCCCCGCGGGTTGTCGAGCGCCTTGCCGGTCACCCGGGCCTTCGGCGTGGCGACGAACTTCCAGCCGGCCGAGCCCCGGTTGAGCACGTAGAGGTCCTTCTGCCAGAAGCCGGGCACGCCCTTGGCGTTTCTACCCTCGACCCGCAGGATGCGGTGCTCGGTGCCGCGGCCGATCGTGGTGATGCTGATCCGGTTGGTGATCTTGCCGTTGATCTTCGGCTGCTGGACCCAGTGGGCGCCCGGCAGCTGGACCGCCGGATCCTCGATCCCGCGCTGGTCCTCGTACGAGTAGGAGAAGAAGAGGTTGTCGAGGCCGGCGATGTCGAAGTCCCAGAGTCGCGTGTACATGTCGCCGTGGTTGCCGATCACGAAGAGAACGGAGCCGGAAGCGGCGAGGTTGCTCACCTTGAAGGTGCCGCGACGGGGGCCGCCGACCTCGTAGCTGCGGTCCTTGGGAAGCCACGGGTCGTTCATCGTGATGCTGGTGCGGTCCCCGCGCAGGCTGAGCACGTGGGAGCACTTGCCTTCGCCGACCGCGTGATGGTTGCCGGCCGGATCGACCCAGTACTCCGACTCGCGTGGCGAGATCACGGTCCAGGCCCAGGCCACGGCGTCGTCGGGAACCGTGTAGCCGTCGCCCTTCCAGAAGGGGAAGCCCCAGCGCGAGCTCCAGTTGAACTCGGAGGGGATCTCCAGTGCCTTGTCCATCCCGAAGATCTGGCGGTCCGAGTTGATCGCAACCAGTTCGTCGTCGTCGACGTCGATCTCCTGGATGTCGCCGTCGAGGCAGTCGGGCGTCGTCACGTGCTGCCAGCTGCCGGTCTTGCCGGTGCGTTCGTAGTTGGGCTTCACGTACAGCCTGCCGCCCTTGACCGCGAAGTAGTAGTTGCGGTTCTGGCCCATCGTCGTCGAGTGGAGGTCGACCCGGGTCGGCAGGCCGCCTACGGTCGGGTTGTCACCCCTCGCCCCGGGGCCCTTGTCGGTGGGCGACCCGGCCCGGTCGGGCACCGGTGGGGGCTCCTCGTCCCCGAGGGTCCCACCGGGGAGGATCTGGCATTCCGCGGCCGCGCTGGCCACTCCCGGCAGAGCGGTGAAGGCCAGCCCGAAGGCCGCCAGCAATACCGGCAGGACCCAACCCCGCTTCATTCCTCAATCCGCCGCATCGATGCCACTGGTTATACCAGCTAGGAGGTCCAGCAGCCGATCACCGTCTTCGGCCGAACCGGCGGTGCCCGGCATCCTTTCCTTCGTCCGGGGTCGGCGGTCTTCGTAGAACTGCCCGCCGGGCGCTTCGCCGGCCGTGGCCCCGGCCAGCCATACCGCGGTGTCCGCACCCTGGTGGGCATCCCTGAGGATCGGTCCGGTCAGTCGGTGGAAACCCGGCAAGGCGGCGCTCATGCCCGGGGTCACCGCCCACCCGGGATGCATCGAGCAGAAGGTCACCCCGCCCTCCGGTTCCCGACGCTGCCACTCGTCGACCAGCATAACCTCGCCCCGCTTCGTGTGCGCGTAGAAGCTGGTCGGCCTGTATTCGCGGCCCTCCAGTTGCGGATCGCGGAAACTGAAACCGCTCGAATACATGCCGCCCGAGCTCATCACGATCACCCGGGGATTCCTTCCGTCCCGCAGCCGCGGCAAGAGCAGATCGGTCAGGAGATACGGCCCGACCAGGTTGGTCGCGAAGGTCAATTCGAACCCCTCATCCGTGTGCTCACGCTCTGATGGCATCACCCCGGCGTTGTTGATCAGCACGTCCAGCGGCTCGCCGGATCCGATGAAGCCGGCGGCGAACTCCCGGATCGCGGCGACGCTGGAGAGATCGCAGAGATGGAGTTCGGCATCGCCGCCGACCGCTGCCAAGGCCCGACGGCCCTTTTCTTCGCTCCGCGCCACCAGATGTACTTTCGCCCCGCAGCGGGCCAGGTCGATTGCGGCTGCCTCGCCCAGCCCGGAAGTGGCCCCGGTGACCATCACGCTGCGGCCCCTCAGGTCGGGCATCTGCCAGCCGTACATTCGGCGACGGGCCTCGTAGCCGATGCGGCTGAAGCCGGGCACCACCGCGAAGTCCATGGCCGCGTCCAGGGCATCGGCTGCCTTGCCCCGGAGCGGCAGCATCACCTTCTCCGGTCGGGAACGGTGCTGCGCGGGTAGCGCGCCCGGGTCTCGTCGATGAAAGCGGCCATCGCCTCAGCGGTCGGGGCGTGTTCGATCTCGATCATGTTCTCGGCGTTCGCCTCCCCTGAACGGGAGAGGTTGAAGGAACCGAGGAAGACCGTGTCGTCGACGACCGTGACCTTGGCGTGCATGAAATCCCTGACCGTCCCGGTCCCCCAGGGCACCGAGCGCTTGCCGTTGAACGGCAGGGTCTCGACCACCCGGGTCAGCAAGGGGATCTTCCACTTCGAACCGGTCGTGGCCCACTGTTCGTAGACCCGGTCGGTCTGCGGTTCGTCGAGCACCCCGGCGATGTCGAGCCCGGGCCGGGCGGCGATCTCGGCCAGCGTGCTGAGGATCGGGCCCGAGGTGAGGACCGGTGAAGCGATCCGGATGCGGCGGCGGGCCGCCCCCAGCCTGGTCGCGATCCGCTGGGCCAGTTCCTCGCCGTGGCCGGGTGTGAACCAGGCCCGCACGGTTGCCTCGCCCACCCGGATCGGGTTGGGGTCACCGTGGCCCGAGCGCTCGACCTTGCGGGTGCTCCAGAGCTCCTCGAAGTCCTCCAGGTACTCCCGGGCGACCTCACCGTGGTCGATGACCGCCAGCACGTTCTCTTGACGGGTCCAGGAGTAGACCGACCAGTTGGCCGAGCCGGTCCAGACCGCGTTTTCGTCGCGCACCATGTACTTGTGGTGCATCAGGTCGGGGATCCCCTTGATCGGGGCCGTCTCGATCGGAAGCTCGGCCAGGATCTCCGGGTTGGTCTCGGGCGGCGGGTGGACGGCGGGCAGGAAGTTCCCGGCGTCGGGATCCTCGGGCACGTCGTTGTAGGCGAGCCGGATCTTCACCCCACGCTCCGCCGCCGCCCGGAAGGCGCCGGCCACGGTCGAACCGACGGGGTCCGGCAGCCGCACGTCGTAGAGCGCCAGGACCAGCGAGCGCTCGGCCTGGCCGATGAAGTCGACGATCCGTCCGGCCACCATCTCGGCCTGGTCGAGCCCGCCCTCGGGCCCGACGTCACGCAGGGTGAAAGTCTCGATCGAAGCCATGCGCGAACCCTACTCGGGGGCCCTTCCACGTCGAGATTGAAGTTATTCGCTCCATCTGCGAATAACTTCAATCTCGGGATCGCTGACCCTAGAGCTCGCGGTCTTTGACGCCGCTGCGGATGAACTCGACGATGTCGTCGGTCGGGGCGCCGGGGGTGAAGACGCCGGAGACGCCCATCGCCTTCAGGTCGTCGATGTCCTTGTTCGGGATCGTGCCGCCGACCGTGATGAGGACGTCGTCGATGCCTTCGGCCTCGAGCAGCTCGAGGATCTTCGGGACCAGGGTCATGTGGGCGCCGGAGAGGATCGAGACGCCGATCGCATCGGCGTCCTCCTGGATCACGGTCTCGACGATCTGCTCCGGGGTCTGGTGGAGGCCGGTGTAGATCACCTCCATACCGGAGTCGCGCAGGGCGCGGGCGATGATCTTCGCCCCCCGGTCGTGGCCGTCGAGGCCGGGTTTGGCCACGACAACGCGGATCTTGCGGTCGGTCTTCGGTTCTGCGGTGGCGGCGGTCATCTTCGGGAACCCTAGCCTGGCCTAGAAGACCGGGGTCTCCGTGTAGGTGCCGAAGACTTCCTGCATCGCCTCGATCATCTCGCCCTCGGTGGTGTGGACCCGGGCGGCGTCGAGGATCGGGTACATCAGGTTGGCCTGGCCGGCCGCGGCTTCCTTGAGCGCGGCGAGTGCGGTCTCGACCTCGGCCGAATCGCGCTTCGCCTTGGTCGCGGCGAGGCGCTCGACCTGTTTGGTCTCGAGGGCGGGGTCGATGTGAAGCAGCGGCACGTCCTCTTCCTCGGTCACGTACTGGTTGACGCCGACGATCGTGAACTCGCCGTCATCGACCCGGCGCTGGAAGTCGAAGGCCGCCTCGCCGATCTCACGCTGGGGGAAGTTCTGGCGGACCGCTTCTACCATGCCGCCGAGCTCGTCGATCTTGTCGAAGTAGGCATAGGCCTCGGCTTCCATCTCGTCGGTCAAGGACTCGACGAAGTACGAGCCGCCGAGCGGGTCGGGGGTGTTGGTCACCCCGGTCTCCTCGGCGATGATCTGCTGGGTACGCAGCGCCACCCGGACCGCTTCCTCGGTCGGCAGGGCGAGCGCCTCATCGAAGGAGTTGGTGTGCAGCGACTGGGTGCCGCCGAGCACCCCGGCCAGCGCCTCGATCGCGGTGCGGACGATGTTGTTGAGCGGCTGCTGGGCGGTCAGGGACACGCCGGCGGTCTGGGTGTGGAACCGCAGCCGCATCGACTCCGGCTTCTTCGCCCCGTAGGTCTCCTTCAGCTCGCGGGCCCAGATCCGGCGGGCAGCACGGTACTTGGCGATCTCCTCGAAGAAGTCGATGTGGGCATTGAAGAAGAAGGAAAGGCGCGGCGCGAAGGCGTCGACGTCGATGCCCCGCTCGATCGCCCTTTCCACGTACGTAAAGCCGTCCTTGAGGGTGAAGGCGAGCTCCTGGGCGGCGGTCGCCCCGGCCTCGCGGATGTGGTAGCCGGAGATCGAGATCGGATGCCAGCGCGGCATGTGCTCGGTGCAGTACTCGACCATGTCGGTGACCAGGCGCATCGCCGGCTCGACTGGGAAGCACCACTCCTTCTGGGCGATGTACTCCTTGAGGATGTCGGTCTGGATCGTGCCCGAGAGCTTCTCGGAGGAGACGCCCTGCTGCTCGCCGACCAGCACGTAGAAGGCGAGCAGGATCGCGGCCGGGGCGTTGATCGTCATCGAGGTCGAGACCTCGCCCAGCGGGATCCCCTGGAAGAGGATCTCCATGTCGTCGATCGTGTCGACCGCGACGCCTTCCCGGCCGACCTCGCCCAGCGAACGGGCGTGGTCGGAGTCGTAGCCCATCAGCGTCGGCATGTCGAAGGCGGTGGAGAGACCGGTCTGCCCGTGGTCGAGCAGGTAGTGGAAGCGTTCGTTGGTCTCCTCGACCGTGCCGAAGCCGGCGAACTGGCGCATGGTCCAGTTGCGGCCCCGGTACATCGACTCGTAGGGGCCCCGGGTGAACGGGTACTGGCCAGGCTCGCCGATCTTGACCTCGGCGTCGCCAGCCAGATCCTCCGGCCCGTAGCGGGCCTTGATCGGCTTGCCCGACATCGTCGTGAACTCTTTTTCGGCCGCCTCCTCCGCCTTGCGGGCGGCGTCGGATTTGGCGGTACCGGTGGCTGGGGTCGAAGAGGGTTCCATAAGTTAGGAAGTCAGATAGTAGGGCATCCGAGCTTTTCTGTGTAATCCTTATGTCGATGCCTTCGGTGGAAGCCACAAACGAGCAGATCGACCTGCTGCGGGAAGCCCGCCGCCAGTGGGAAGAGCACTGGGGCGAAGAGCCGGCGCCGGCCATGGCCGCGGTCACCACCCTGATGCGCGCCCAGCAGATCCTGATGGGCCACCTGAACGATCTGCTGGCGCCGTTCGACCTCACCTTCGCCCGTTACGAGGTCCTGATGCTGCTCTACTTCACCCGGGAGGGCGCGCTGCCGCTCGGCAAGATCGGCCAGCGGCTCCAGGTACACCCGACCAGCGTCACCAGCCTGATCGACCGGCTCGAACGCGACGGCTACGTGGAACGGGTCGCCCACCCCTCGGATCGGCGCACCACCCTGGCCCGGCTGACCGTGGCCGGACGGAACACGGCCGGCCAGGCGACGAAGATCCTCAACGAAGACAAGTTCGGCATGGGCAGCCTGCCCCCCGAGTCGCACGAAGAACTGGTGCTGCTGCTCGACCGGATCCGCGAAACCGGCGGCGACGCGGTCAGCCCCTGAAGCTCAGGTGCTGCGGCGGGAAAGCCATCCCCCCAGGCCACCGACCAGGAGGGCGCCGGCCACGGTGCCCCCGATCGCCAGGTTGCGGCCGAGGCGTTCGAAACGCATGACCTTCCAGCCTTCACGGCGGGCTACCTCGAGCAGCGGGGCGTCGGGGTTCACCGCGACCGCGTTGCCGACCAGCTCCAGCATCGGCAGGTCAGAGGCCGAATCGGAGTAGGCCCAGGACCCCTCGAGGTCGAGGTCTACCTGCTCGGCGATCTCCTCGATCGCGATGACCTTGCCCCGGCCGTAGACGAACGGACCGTCGAGCGCGCCCGTGTAGGCGCCTTCCTCGACCACATACCGGGTGCCGATGCCGCCGTCCATGCCGAGCACCTGGGCCAGTGACTCGACCATGTCGGAACCGGCGGCGCTGACGATGTAGGTCCGCCGGCCTTCGTCCTGGTGGCGGTGGACCTCGGCCAGCATCTCCGGATAGATCCGGGGCAGGATGCCGGCCAGCACCTCCGGCCACATGCGGGAGATCTCGTTGTAGGAAACGCCGGACAGGGTCTCCCGTGCGACCTTGAGGATCTCCCCCGTCTCGTCATCGGTCGCGCCCTTGATCCGGTAGCGCAGGTGGTCGCGACCCCAGCGCAGGATCTGGGCCCGCGAGATCAGCCCCCGCTGCCGGGCGGCCTTGGCGAACTGCATGCCGGAGGAGCCGGCCATCAGGGTCTTGTCCAGGTCGAAAAACGCTGCCGCGGTCACGAACGGGTACGTTAGCGATGGTCCGATTCAAGGGAGAAAGGCCGAGGGAGATGAAAAGAGCCGTATTCGTCGTGCTGTTGATGCTGCTGGCCGGGCCGTCGGCCGCGGCCGCGAGCCCTAGCCCGGTGAGCGACTGGATCGAGACCGGCAAGGTCGAGTTCCATGGCATGGATGGGATCTACCGTTCCCAGGGCGTCGCCAGTGATGGCTCGTCGCTGTTCTTCTCTTGGAACATCGGGCTGATCCGGACCTCGGTCGAAGATCCCTCGACCGCGATCGTCGAACGCCCACTGACGGCGATCCCCCGCGACCTGATCAACAGCGGTCACAACCACATCGGCGACATCGACGTCGCCGACGGCATCCTCTACGCCCCGATCGAGGACGGCCCCGGATACGCCGAACCCTGGGTGGTCCTCTATGACGCCAAGACGCTCGATCCGACCGGCAAGCGATACCTGCTGCCGGCCTCCCTCCAGCGGGACGGGGTGCCCTGGATCGCGGTCGACCAGCCGCGCGGCGTCGCCTACTCGATGGAGTGGAACGACACCGGCAAGCTCTTCGTCTACCGGCTGAGCGACTTCGAACTGGTCGACACCGTCACCCTCAGCGAACCGACACCGCGAATCCAGGGGGCGAAGGTCTTCCGCGGCAGCCTCTACGCCTCGCGGGACAACGGCAGCGAGAAATCGATCGTCGCGATCGATCCCGAGACCGGCCAGGTCACCCACCTCTTCGACCGCAACACCGGCGACGAGTATGAGGCGGAAGGGATCGGTTTCATCCGCCGCCCGACCGGGACGGAGATGGTCGCGACCGGGATCCGCCAAGACACCGGCCTGACCGAGATGCGGGTCTACCGGATCGGCGGCGACGTGACGGCCCCCGTGCTCGGCAGCGTCAAGTTCAGGAAGAAGAAGCTCCGGCGGGGGGCGAAAGCGGTCCTGACCGCAAAGGCTTCGGAACCCGTCACGGTCTCCGCCCGTTGGCTCAGATGCACCGGGCCGCGACGGAAGCCCTGTTCGAGGCAGAAGGCGGCCGGCAAAGCCTCGACTCTTTCGATGGACGAGGGCAACAGCCTGAATCGGTTCCCGACGGCGCGCCTCAAGCCCGGCTCCTGGCGGCTTCGCCTCACGCCCACCGACCGGGCCGACATCGTCGGGGCCAGTCGCCTGGCCACGCTCAAGGTGCTCAGGAAGCGTCGCTGAGCGCCTCGCCGATCCGGTTGGTGAACCGCTTCGGCTTGTCCGCATAAGTCCTGGCGCCGAGTTCGAGGCAGAGCTCGATCTGATGGTCCCTGGCCTCGGTGATCAGCCCTTCCAGGTGGGATCGATCCGGTTCGTCCAGACCCCGGCCGGCCAGGTCTTCGGCCAGCACGTCGAGGTCGTGAAGGTCGCCGAGCAGGTCGGCCAGCCTTTCGGCCCGTTCGCGCGTGGCCTCGAAAGCGGCCGGCAGCCGCGGCTCCAGGATCTCGAGCTGGTAGCGGAGATCCTTGGCCCGCTTGCGCCAGGCATGGAAGTCCTCGGCCGCGCTGCTCCTGCCGGCCCGTTTCATCGCCTTGCGGCCACGACGGTAGGCGCGGCCCGCGTTGCCGGCGACCTGCTCGGTCGGTCCCGGAACCTCCCGGCCACGGAACTCCCGTGCCACGCCGTCGATCGCCGCTTCGATCTCGGCCAGGCCCTCGGGGGTCAACTCGTTCCGGTGTGCGTCGGCCTCCGATTCGAGTTCGCCTCGCCACCGCCCGCTGCCGGCCGTCCGCGCCCTCGGGTCGACCGCCTTGGAGAGCGTCTCCAGCTTGACTTCCGCGTCCCGGGCTCCCGAGAGGTGGGCGGCAGCCTCGCGCCAGGCGGCGTTGGCCGCCTTGCGGCCCGAATCGGGGATTACCGCACGCAGCAGCCGTAATGCCGACCGGGCCTTCTTCAGGCTCTTGCGGGCCTCATGCACCGGTTCGGCCGGATCTTCGGCGGTGCCTGCCTGCCGGACCGCAGCCGCCGCCTGGGCTGCCCGGGCCGTGATCACCCGGCATATCCCGGCGGCCGGATCCTCGCCCGGCCGGAGCCGGAACTCGAGACCCTTGGCGGGCCTGCCCCGAAGGGCCAGGTTCTGGTTGGCCCAGGCACGGTCACCGGTCAGTTCACGGCCAAACCAGGCCGGGGGCCGGAAAGCCTCCGCCTCCTCTTCCGAGCCGAACTCGACCTCGACCACCGCGACCCCTTCCAGGTCGCCGGAGTACCGGTCCAGTTCGGCGGTCAGCCCGTCGCCGAGACCGATCTTGCGCCGGACCTTCTCGACCCGTCGGCCCGCCGTCTCCGGCCAGAGATCGTCGAAGGTGGCCCGGTCGATCTCGACTTCGTTCTCCTCGCGCGCGAGGCCGTGACCACTCTTGATGGTCAGGGTGAGTGCTTCCCCGGCCTCCCGCAGCCGCACCTCGGACTGCTCGTCGATCACCAGGTAACCCTGGGCGATGACGACCTCGGAGGCACCATCCGGCGCCCCCGAGCCATCAACCAGAAATTTGCGTTCTACCTCGGTGCCGATACTTCGAGGGTACCGGCCGAGGCGACACCTCAGACCTGAACCAAAATCGCATCGCCCTGGCCTCCTCCTGAGCAAATAGCGGCGCAGCCGAGGCCGCCGCCGCGACGCTGGAGCTCGCGCACGAGAGCGCCGACCACGCGGGCGCCGGAGGCACCGATCGGATGGCCGAGGGCGACCGCGCCGCCGTTCACGTTCATCTTGTCCTCGTCGATGCCGAGCATCTTGATCGTGTTCAGGGTGACCGAGGCGAAGGCTTCGTTGACTTCCCAGAGGTCGACGTCGGCCGGGGTCTTGCCGAGCTTCTCCAACGCGGCCTGGGCGGCGAGAGCCGGGGTCTTGGCGAGGCAGGCGTACTCGTCGCCGATCTGGCCGTAGCCGACGATGGTCGCCATCGGCTGCTTGCCGTTGGCCTGGGCCCACTCCTCGGAGGCGAGCACGAGCGCGCCGGCGCCGTCGTTGACGCCGGGGGCGTTGCCGGCGGTGTGGGTGGCGTCGTCGCCACCGACCGCGCGCAGCTTGGCCAGGCTCTCGGCAGTCGTGCCGGGGCGGATCGCCTCGTCTTGGTCGACCACGGTCTCACCCTTGCGGCCCTTGACCGTGACCGGCACGATCTCCTCGCCGAGGATGCCGGCTTCCTGTGCCTTCTGGGCCAGCTCATGGGAGCGGGCCGACCAGCGGTCCATCTCCTCGCGGGTGATCCCGACCTCGTTCGAGACGCCGGAAGCCTCGGCGATCATCTGCAGGTGGGTGAAGGGGTTGGTCAGGCCATCGTGGGTCATCGAGTCGATCGCCTTGACGTCACCCATGCGGAAGCCGGCCCGGGCGCCGGGCAGCAGGTACGGGGCGAGCGACATCGATTCCATGCCGCCGGCGACGCCGACCTCGATGTCACCGGCGCGGATCGCCTGGTCGATCAGGCCGGTCGCGCGCATGCCGGAGGCGCAAACCTTGTTCACGGTCTCCGAGGGGACTTCCTTGGGGATGCCGCCGTTGATCTGAGCCTGGCGCGAGGGGATCTGGCCCTGGCCGGCCTGGATCACCTGGCCGTAGCTGACCTGCTGGACCTGGTCGGGGGCGATGCCGGCCCGTTCGAGGGCACCGGCGATGGCGATACCGCCGAGTTCGGCCGCGTTCACGGTGGCGAGTCCACCGCCCATCTTGCCGAAGGGGGTGCGGGCAGTGCTCAGGATGACGGTGCGGGCCATGGTGCCTTTCAAGTCTCGAGGGGGAAATCGGGAAACTGCGGACGAAACGGGAACAAGGACGATACCGGGACGCACCGCGCCGCCCCCCTCTGACCGCGCCGCCCGCTGTCTAAACTCCGGCCGATGAAGGCCTACACGACCGAAGTCGCCCTGTCCGATCTCGACGCCGACCTCGTGGCGGTCGGCCTCTACGAAGGAGACGAGCTCTCCGAACCGCTGGGCAGCACCGCCGGCGCCGCCGACGCCAGCGCCGACTTCAAGTCCCAGGTGATCGTCTACCCGGGCCACCCCGAACGGGTGGTGGTTATCGGTCTCGGCAAGAAGGAAGACTTCACCGCGGAGAAGGCCCGGGTGATCGGGGCGGTCGCCCAGAAGGCGCTGAAGCAGGTCAAGGGCGAGGCGCTGGCCTGGATGCTGCCCGACGCCCCGGAAGGGATCGAGCCGGGAGCGATCGCCGCCGCCCTGGTCGAAGGGGCCGGTTTTTCGGCTTTCGAGTTCGACCGCTACAAGTCCGGCAGCGACGGTGAAGAGGCGCCGCCGAGCCTGAAGGCGGTCGAGATCAACACCGACCAGGACATCGCCGCGATGGTCAAGGTCGGCGAGGTCGTCGCCAACTCGGGCAACCGGGCCCGCTACCTCCAGAGCCTGCCCGCCAACGTGGCCACCCCGGAGTACCTGGCCGGCCGTGCCCGCGAGATCGCGGACGCTCACGAGAAGGTCACGGTCGAGGTGATGGACCGAGCGGCGATCGTCAAGGCCGGCATGGGCGGACTGCAAGCGGTCTCGAAGGGCGGCGAGGACGTCGAGCCGCGCCTGATCACGCTCAAGTACACGGGCAAGGGCTCCGGCGAGAAGCTCGGCCTGGTCGGCAAGTCGGTCACCTTCGACACCGGCGGCATCTCGATCAAGCCTTCGGCCGGCATGCATGAGATGAAGATGGACATGTCCGGCGGTGCGGCGGTGCTCGAAGCGGTGAACGCGATCGCCGAACTCGATCTCGCCCTCGACATCATCGCCGTCCTCCCCTCGACCGAGAACATGCCCTCCGGCACGGCACTCAAGCCCGGCGACATCATCACTCAGCTCAACGGCAAGACCGTCGAGGTGACCAACACCGACGCCGAGGGCCGCTTGATCCTGGCCGATGCCCTGGTCCACTGTGCCCGCGAAGGCGCCGACCGGCTGATCGACCTGGCCACCCTGACCGGTGCCGTGCTGATCGGCCTCGGCTCGACCTACGCCGCCCTGATCTCGAATGACGACGAGCTCGCCGCCCAGGTGGCCGAAGCAGCCGATCGCTCCGGCGAGCTGGTCTGGCGGCTGCCGCTACACGACGAGTACAAGGACCTGACCAAGGGCGAGATCACCGACCTGGTCAACGCCTCGGCCCAGCGCAAGGCCGGCACGATCTACGCCGGCTCGTTCCTCGAGGAGTTCACCGAAGGCAAGCCCTGGGCCCACCTCGACATCGCCGGCACCGCCTGGGACACCGGCCGCGAGTACTGGGGCAAAGGCCCCACAGGCTTTGGAGTGCACCTCCTGGTCGCGCTGGCGCGCGAGTTGAGTAAGTAAGTCGGGCGGGGTCCGACCCGCCCTCCACGAGAAACCCGCCCCTCCCACTAGAAGCAACGGATGGATGGGTGGGGCTCCACCCGAATTACCTCATGGGTAGCCGGTGACGGATCACCGGGCGTGGCTCGCTCTGCCCTCAGTTGCTCATGACAAGACAAGTAGACGTGGCGGTGGCCAGCAGCTTGCCGGAATCGTCTGCGTAGAGCCGCGCGTCGGCGGTGGCCTGGCGGCGGCCGCGGTAGGTGACCTCTCCTTCGGCGCGGACCAGGCCGGTCTCGCGGGTCAGCGGCCGCAGGTTCTTCACTTCCAGGGTCACCGTCGTGTACGCCTCGCCGAGCGCCAGCGTCGTGTGGACCGCGCAGCCGGCGACGGAGTCGAGCAGGGTGGCCATGAAGCCGCCGTGGACCACCCCGATCGGGTTGTAGTGCTCCTCCCCGGGCAGGGCCGAGAAGACCGCCCGGCCCTCTTCGAGTTCGACCGGGGCCATGTTCATCAGCACCGCGATCGGCGCCGGCGGCACCTCCTTGGCCATGACCGCCCGCATGTAGTCGAGGCCGGCCATCTCCATGCCCTTCGAAGCCATCGCCGTCGGATCCTGCCAGTTCAGCGTCAGCTCCCGGCTGATCTCCGGCTGCTCCGCGGCGAGGTCGGCCGCGACCGTGCGGGCGGTCTCAAGCGTCTGCTCGGGATTCACCGGTGGGTGCTCTCCCGCCGGCCGGTGCCGGGATGCCGGGTCTGGCCGTCGACGCCGTGACGAAGGTCGGCCATGATCTCGGCGTCGCTGACCGTGATCTTCAGCGGCTTGACCTGGAACCGGTTCCTGTTTCTCGGGTTGCGCTTCATGGTGCTCCCCCTCTCGGGGTCGGGTCTGGCTCTCGTTCGGAGAGCCACGTTCATGTACTTCACCCTATAAGAGTAAGTCTGATCATACGACTTACATGAGATATCTCACACAAGGAAGGATCTTTAAGGTACGCGCCATGAACTTTGATCTGACTGACGAGCAGCGCCTGCTCAGGGAGACAGTCCGCGATTTCGCCGTGAGCGAAGTCGCGCCCGTCGCCGAAGAGCTGGACCGCACCAAGGCCTTCCCCTACGAGATCGTCGCCAAGCTGGGTGACCTCGGACTGATGGGCATCCCCTTCCCGGAGGAGTTCGGCGGCAGCGGCGGCGACATCCTCTCCTACGCCCTCGCGGTCGAGGAACTGGCCCGGATCGATTCCTCGGTCGCGATCACCATGGCCGCCCATACTTCCCTCGGTACGACCCCGATCTACAACTGGGGCACCGACGAGCAGAAGGCCGAGTGGCTGCCCGAGCTCACCTCCGGCAAGAAGCTGGCCGCCTTCGGGCTGACCGAGCCCGAGGCCGGCTCCGACGCGGGCAACACCAAGACCCGGGCCGAGCTCGACGGCGACGAGTGGGTGGTCGACGGTGCCAAGCAGTTCATCACCAACTCCGGCACCGACATCTCCGCCTGCGTGACGATCACCGCGGTCACCGGCAAGGACGAGAACGGCCGACCCGAGATCTCCAACATCATCGTGCCCAACGGCACCCCCGGTTACACGGTCGACCCGCCCTACCGCAAGATGGGCTGGAACGCTTCCGACACCCATCCCCTCACCTTCGATGGCGCCAGGGTGCCGGAGTCGAACCTGCTCGGTCCGCGCGGCCAGGGCTTCAAGCAGTTCCTGCAGATCCTCGACGGCGGTCGGATCGGGGTTGCCGCGATGTCGGTCGGCGTCGCCCAGGGCGCCCTCGACGAGGCGATCAAGTACGCCAAGGAACGCCAGGCCTTCGGCCAGTCGATCTCCAAGTTCCAGGCGATCCAGGCCAAGATCGCCGACATCTCGGCCCAGCTAGAGGCCGCCCGCCTGCTCACCTACCGGGCCGCGATCGAAAAGGACCGGGGCGAGAACTTCACCCTGACCGCCGCCCAGGCCAAGCTGATCACCGGCCGCCTCGCGGTCCGGGCCACCGAGGAGGCGGTCCAGATCCACGGCGGCTACGGCTTCATCGAGGAGTACCCGGTCTGCCGCTTCTACCGCGACGCAAAGATCCTCACGATCGGCGAAGGAACCGACGAGGTCCAGCAGATGGTGATAGCCCGCGCCCTAGGCTGTTAGAACCCACCGCTGACCGGAGCCGGCCCATCCATCACTTGTCTCTGTGGGCCGGCGGGTTTGACTGGGAGGGCGGGTCGGACCCCGCCCGACTAATTAATTCGTGAGCGGGTTCGCCGTGGTCGAACCCGCGACGCGGTCTTTCAGCTCGGCTCCGCGGCCGACCGTTTCGGGGATTCCGTAGTAGTCGAGCACCTGCTGCTCCTGCTCGCGGTTCAGGGGCAGGGCGGGGTCGACCGCCGGGGCGTTGCGGATCACTTCGCGGTCATGCGGGGTCCAGACCCGGCCCGCCGCGGCGGCGCATTCCCGGATCGAGATCGGCACGACCTTGCCGAAGCGACCCAGCTTGGCCAGGATCCAAGTCGGCTGGCCGGATTCGCCATCGACGAAAAGCCCTTCGACCCGGGCCACGCCGTGGCCGGTCAGGTCATCGACCCGGTAGCCCTCCCAGGCCTTCACGTCATCCAGGCTGGGCTGTGGAGCCGTTTTCGTGTTCTGCTCTTCACTCATCGATCTCTCCTTCCAGCAGTTCGGCCGCAGCCGAAGCCGGGTCGAGTTCCCGGCTGACCACGCGGTTCAGCAGTTCCGCCACGCGAGGATCATCCTCGATCGCGGCCTCGAGGCGCCGCCTCAGCCTGGCCGTGGCCAGGCCCAGCACTTCGGAGCAAAGATTCCGGGCCCGCCGCTCGGCCAGCGTTCCCTCAGCCTCGATGAAAGCACGATGTTCGGCGACCTTGGCCGCCAGTTCCTCGATCCCCTCGCCGCGGGCCGCTTCGGTGCGGAGGATCGGCACCCGCCAGCCGCCCGGCGTGTGAGCCAGGGAAAGGGCGCCTCGCACCTCGCGGATCATCGTGTCGGTCATCGGATGGTCGGACTTGTTGACCACGATGACGTCCGGGATCTCCATCACCCCGGCCTTCAGCGCCTGGATCGAGTCGCCGGAACCGGGCATCAGCGCCAGCACGATCGTGTCGGCATGATCGACGATGTCGATCTCGCCCTGACCGACCCCGACGGTCTCGATCAGCACGTCGTCCTTGCCGGCGGCATCCATGACCAGGGCGGCCTGGAGCGCGGCTTCGGAGAGTCCGCCGAGGGCGCCGCGGGAAGCCATCGAGCGGATGAATACGCCCTTGTCGAGGAAGTGCTCGGTCAACCGGATCCGGTCGCCCAGAAGGGCCCCCTGGGTGAACGGGCTCGACGGGTCGATCGAGAGCACCGCGACCTGGCGGTCTTCCTTCCGCAGCTCTTTGGTGAGGGCGCCGATCAAGGTGCTCTTGCCGACGCCGGGCGGTCCGGTGAAGCCGACGATCCGGGCCTTGCCGGTCTTCGGATAGACCTCGCGGACCAGCTCCCAGCCGGCCGGGTCGTCCGATTCGATCAGGGTGATCGCCCGGGCCAGGGCCCGCTTGTCGCCAGCCAGCAGCCGCTCGGCCAGCGGGCTCATGGTGGTCGGAGCGTCATTCATCGGTCCGGCCAGTCTAAGCGCTCCGGCCAGCGACTAAAGTCCCGCCCGGTTTGGCCAACTCACTTTCCTCATTCGCCCGCAAGGGAATGCTCAAGCCGAAGTACGCCCTGCTGCTCTGGCGCTACCTCTGGCGACGCCTGCTGACCCGGTCCGGCCACCGCTGGGCCACCGACGGGCCGGTCTTCTTCGGCCGCGGCCTGCAGCTCCAGACCGGGCCGAAGGCCCGGATGAAGTTCGGGCGCTGGGTCTGGATCGGGGACGGGACCAAGATCCGCTGCCACGAAGGCGAAGTCGAGATCGGGCCCAAGACCGTGTTCGGGCAGGAATGCACCATCTCGGCCTACCGCAAGGTGAAGATCGGGGCCGAATGCGTGATCGCCGACCGGACCATGTTCATCGACTTCGACCACGGCGTGGTGGACATCGAAAAGCCGATCCGCGAGCAGGGCATCTACATGGAAGACGTGGTGGTCGGCTCCAACGTCTGGATCGGCTACGGGGCCGCGATCCTCCGCGGGGTCAAGGTCGGCGACAACTCGGTGATCGGCACCAACTCGGTCGTCACCAAGGACGTGCCGGCCAACGCGGTGGTCGGCGGGGTCCCGGCCCGGATCCTCCGGATGCGGGAGGCGCCCCGGGACCTGGACTGGCCCGAACCGGTCGAACCCGAGGTCGGCACGCCCGGCGTGATGGAGTCCCCTTCCGGGGATTGAGAATCGTCGAAGGAGGAAACATGACTGAAGTGGCCATCGAGGTAAAGGACCTCAGCAAGAAATATGGCGAAGGCGTCCAGGCGCTGGACGGCATCTCCTTTGAGGTCGAGACGGGGACGGTCTTCGGCCTGCTCGGTCCGAACGGCGCCGGAAAATCGACCACGGTCAAGATCCTGACCACTCTCTCCCACCCCACCTCGGGAACCGCCTCGATCATGGGCTATGACGTGTTGGAACATGCCGCCGAGGTACGCCGAACCATCGGCGTGGTCGCCCAGAGCAGCACGGCCGACCGCGAAGCGACCGCTCGCGAGAACCTGCGCCTGCAGGGTCAGCTGTACAGGATGAAGGGCCGTGAACTGGAGAAGCGAATCGACTCCCTGCTCGACTCGTTCAAGCTCTCAGGCGACGGAGACCGCATCGTTCGTGGCTTCTCCGGTGGCATGGAACGACGGCTGACCGTCGCCATGGCACTGGTCCACAACCCGCGCGTCCTTTTCCTGGACGAACCGACCACCGGCCTCGACCCAGAAGTCCGGTCCGAGATGTGGGAGGAGATCTCCGCGCTCGCCGCCGACGAGGGGACGACGATCCTCCTGACCACCCACTATCTGGAAGAGGCCGACATGCTGGCCCGGAACCTGGCGATCGTCGACCAGGGCAGGATCGTCGCCGAGGGAACCCCGGATGGCCTGAAAAAAGAACTCAAGGGCGATGCGATCCAGGTCGGGCTCGGCGAGACCCGCGAACAGACGGAGATCGAGACCGCTCTGCGCGAGGTGAACGGCGTCTCCGAGGTGATCTTGAACGAAAGGACCCTCCATGCCCGGGCCGAGGACGGAGCCCGCTCGGTGCCCTCGATCCTGGCCGCGCTCGACTCGGCGGGAATCACCGCCGACACGGTCACCGTGGCCCGTCCGTCACTCGATGACGTCTACCTGAAGTACGCCGGCCGCACCATGGAGCAGGCCGAGAAGAAACAGACCGAGGAGGTGGCGGCATGAACCTGTTCGCCGACACATGGCACATGGCTCAACGCCACATCCGAGCGCTGATCCGTCAGCCGTGGTGGATCGCGGTGACCCTTGTTCAACCGATCATCTGGCTGGTCCTCTTCGGCGGGCTGTTCACCTCGATGGAGGACACCCCCGGCTGGCCCGCCGGAGTGACCTTCCACGAGTTCATCATCCCTGGCGTGATCGTCATGACGGCCTTCTTCTCGGCCGGCTGGGGCGGCATGGGCATGATCGAGGACATCAACCGGGGCATCATCGACCGCTTCCTGGTCTCCCCCGCGATCCGATCCTCGATCATCACCGGCGCCCTTCTGGCGAACTTCCTGACCATCGCGATCCAGTCGCTGATCGTGCTCGGCCTCGGCGCGATCATGGGTGCCAGCTACCCGGGCGGCCCGCTCGGCATGCTGATCCTGATCGTGATCTCGGGCATCGTCGGCTTCGGCTTCGGCGCCTTCTCCTACGGGCTGGCGCTGATCATCCGCAAGGAGGAGAGCCTGATCGCGATGATGCAGTTCCTGCTGCTGCCCCTGACCTTCCTCGCGGCGGCATTCATCCCGCTCACCCTCGCCCCGGACTGGATCGCCAACGTGGCCAAGTTCAACCCGGTCAACTGGGCGATCGAGGCGGGCCGCTCGGCCCTGATCGACTCCAGCCCCGACTGGAACCTGATCCTCACCCGGACCGGCCTGCTGCTGGTCTTCGGCGCCCTCATGGCCGCCTTCGCCACCCGCGCCTTCCGCAGCTACCAGCGAACCGTTTAACGGCGTTTGTTCAGCTTTACCTTGGCCGGGCCGATCGAGGGGAAGGTGCCGCCTTTGGCGATCACCTTGATGCCGCGGGTCAGCTTGCAGACGTCCGAGCCGCCGAAGGTCGGGACGCCGGCCACGACCACCCCGCGGTCGTCTTCCCAGGCGATCGACTTGCCGTCCTGGGAGATGCTCGCGTTCTCGGCATCGCCCTTCGACGGCAGGACGCAGGCACCGGCCAGAGTCGAACCACCGAGACCGCTGATCCGTGAAGCCAGAAGAACCGAGGGATCGTTCGAATCGCTTGCGGAAGGCTCCAGCTCGGCCACCGCGACCTTCTTGTTCGCGGCCACATCGGTTCGCTGCAGCGTGTATCCCGTACCGTCGACGCTGAACCAGCCGCTGAAGTCATTCCCGTAAGGAGCCTTGTCCGCTTTCTGCACACCGGCGAACACGTCCTGCTGCGAGGCGACGATCCGGGTGCCGACGATGGTCGGCCACTGCTCTCCGACGAGGTTGATCGGATTGAGGTAGGCAGCGGTCACGGACTTGACGCTTGTTCCTTGCTCCATGCTCGAGACCGGATAGTTGTAGGTGAAGTACTGGTAGCCGTAGACCACGACCTTGCCGTTCGAACTCAGGTCGAGACTCAGAGGCAAGACGTACGAGGTCCAGCCGGAATCGGTGGTCAGCGAGCCCTGGATGATGCGCTTGCCGGTCGGACCCCAGAGAACATACGAGTTGAGGTTCGCGATTTTGGCCGGATCCCGCTTGACCGCGATCACCCGGCCGTTGTCGGACTGGGCGGTCTCGATCCACTTGACCTTGCCCTTCGGCTTCGCGGCGAGCTTACGCTTCTGTTTGCCGTTCAGAGACGACAGCCAGAGACTGCCTCCCTGGGTGTAGGACACCGACGGCGCGGCCGTAGCCGACCCCGTGAGCGCCAGCACAACCGCTACCGACAGGACCAAAGACCCCCATGACCTCTTCATGGGGCGATCTTAGCCGCGAACGTCGGTCGGAGCTGCGAGTCCTTCGTAGAGATCCAGGGTCTGCTGGGCGATCTCGTCCCAGTCGAAGAGCCGGATGTGGGCAAGCCCTTCCTCGACCATCCGCTTCGAAAGCTCTGGGTCGCCGAGCACCTGGATCGCGGCTTCGGCCAGGTGTTCCGGATCGGAGGCACGGAAGCGGAGCCCGGCGCCCTCGATCGGCACCACCTCCCGCAACCCGCCGGTATCGGCCGCGATGCAGGGGCATTCGGAAGCCATCGCCTCGAGCGCGACCAGGCCGAAAGGCTCGTAGATCGAAGGCACCACGGTGAGGTCGGCGATGCGGTAGAGCGAGTGGAGCACGTCGTCGCCGATCCAGCCGAGGAAGGTGCCGTGCTCCATCAGCCCGAGCTCCTCGGCCTGTTTGTGGAGCTCGGCCTCGTGGGTGCCGGAGCCGGCGACCAGGAAGCGCGTGTTCGGCAGTGCCTGGATCACCTCCGGCATCGCCTCGAGCGCGAGCTGGAAGCCCTTCTCGTAGACCAGCCGGCCGATCAGCAGGACCAGGTTCTCGTCGGGCTCCGCGAACTGGGACCTGAGTCGGGCCAACTCCTCGGGGTCGTCGGCCGGCAGGTCGTCCGGGTCGATCCCGTTCGGGATCACCGAGATCCGCCCCTCCTCGACGCCGAAGATGTCGGCGATCTGTTCGCGCATGAAATGCGAGCAGGCGATCACCCGGTCGGAACGGTTGGCGATCCACTTCTCGACCCCGTGGATGTGCGACTGCGGATGCTTGTCGACCCAGCCCTGATGGCGGCCATACTCGGTCGCGTGGATCGTGGTCACCAGTGGCGCGTCGAAGCGGCGGGCCAGGTGGTCGCAGGCGCCGGCGACCAGCCAATCGTGGCCGTGGACCAGGTCGAACTCGAAACGATCGCCCAGTTCGACCCCGGCGGCCAGCATGTCGGCGTTCATCCGTTCCACCCAGGTCACGAACTCACCGAGGTCGGTCGGGCGTTCCGGCTCGACGATGCGGTGGATCTGGACCCCCGCCATCTCCTCTTCGACCGTTGCCTGCTCGCCGCCGCGGGTGAGGACGTGGGCTTCGACCCCGAGCCCGACCAGCGCTTCGGAGAGCTTCCGCACGTGCCGCGCGAGACCACCCTCGATCAGTGGCGGGTACTCCCAGGAAACGATCAGAACGCGCGGCAAAATGTTGGGTGGCGGTTAAGGGGTCGAAAAAGGCGTGAGACTGAGGTTCGGAGCGAGACCGCGAAGCTGCGGCGAGACAGGTACCCCGGTGTTCGTTGAACCGGATTCTAGAGCCTCGAAGGCGTTTTCCGCGTGTCCTGCCGCCCGTTCGAAGGGATAGTCACCGGCCTGTCCCCTCTGGTCGAGGAAGGTCCAGTCGCTCGATTGAACCATCAAGAGCTCCCGTACCGCCCGTTCGGCCCGCTCCCGTGGCAGTCGCCGGACCGCCTCCGCAACTCGCATCTCCAGGCTGCGGGAGGCCCAGGCGAGATCGGCCACGGCGGGCGAGTCCCAGGTGTGGAAATCCTTGTCCTCGCCCCAGGTCGAAGGCCGCAACTCGACCTCGCGCGAAGTCTCTCGGTGCTCCGCCGCGGCCGTGTCCAGGGTGACCAAGCGGACCCCTTTCGCCTCGGCCAGCTGGAGCACATGGCCGAGCCAGGCGGGGCCTTCGGACCACCAGTGGCCGAGCAGCTCGCAGTCGATCGCAAAGGTGAGCAGCCCCCTTTGCCCGGTCCGGTCCCGGTACGCCTCGAGCCGCTGGCGGGCCGAGTCGAGAAACTCCTCGGCCTGCGCGGTGACCCGCTCCGCCGCTGCTTCGGGCTCGTAGGGACCGCCGTCGATCCGGAAGATCCGCACGCCGTTCATGGAGAGCCGGTGGAAGTCCAGGTAGCCGGGCCAGGAGGGGTAGCCGGACATGTCCCAGAGCCAGGCGATCGCCGGCCAGTCGATCGTGAAAGCGAGCGGCCCGGTGGCCGTCCTGACCGGCGCCAGCGCCTGGTCGCCGGATTCGTGGCGGCTCTGGTCGATGCAGAACCAATCGATGCCATGCCGGGCCAGGTCATTTTCCAGGCCGGGCCGGTAGGCGCATTCCGGCAGCCAGAACCCGGAGGAATCGCCGAAGCGACGCCGGTGCGAAGCCAGCCCCGCGTCGACCTGGACGTCCAGCCCGGCCCGGGTCGCCAGCAGCGGCAGGACCGCGTGGGTGGCGCTCGACGGGATCAACGAGACGCCCCGGTCGCGGGCCGCGGCGAAGGCGGCCAGTGGGGAGCCCCCCGAACGCTCGAGCAGGGCAGTCGCCCGCTCGTATCGGTCCACCTCGGCCTGGGCGGCGGGCACGTGGTCGGGGTCGGCGGTCTCGACGTCTCGCCGGGCCGCGCCCAGCCGGTGCTCACGGAGGAACTCCGCCAACCGCCCCTCCACCCCCTCGGCCTCGAGCTGGTCGGCCAGGACCGGGGTCACGGTCATGGTCAGGTCCCGGGCGACGTCGAGCACCGGCAGGTGGGAACGAACCACGGCGTCGAAAAGCCACTCCTCCCCGAAGGGGTAGGTGCCGAAGCCCTCGACATAGGGCATGTGGGAATGCAGGACGATCGCCAGATCGCCGGCCCCGCGGGGGGTCGTGTCGTCAGACATGACAGACGGCGAGGAAGTCCAGAGAACCTTCGAGATCGTTGTCGGAGAGGCGGAAATCCGAGGCGTCGATCGCCGGGGTGAAGCGATCGTAGAACCGCTTGCTCAGACCGAGGCCCTTGTGGACCCGATCCCAGCCCAGTGAAAGCGCCAGTTCGTGCACCTTCAGCTTGCGAGCGTGGTGGAGCCCGAGGATCTCGACCCGGGAGAAGTGCGGTTCGAGCAGTGCCCGGTACTCCTCCAGCCGGTACTCCTTGATGTGCCACGGGTTGTCCGACTTCTCGGCGCCCTCCGGCGCGAGGGTGAGCAGGTTCGGGGTCGAGATGTAGGAGACCGGGGCGATCTCGGCGAAGCCGGCAACGAGGGAGTCGGGATCCTGGACATGCTCGATGGTCTGAAGGAAGACCACCGCGTCGCGCGGCTCCTTGAAGCTCTCGACCAGTTCCCGCCGGAAGCTGACGTTCTCGCTCGTGTACTTGGCGCTGGCGTGCTCGAAGGCTTCGGGGTTGGCGTCGACCCCGATCACCTCGGCGGCGGAGCGGCCCAGCACGCCCGAGCCGTAGCCCTCGCCGCAGGCGAGATCGACCACTTTCAATCCCTTGACCCGCTCGGCGATCCATTCATAGACGACCAGATGGCGCCGGTACCAGTAGTTCTCTTCGGGCACGTCGGGCAGGGTCCGCTCGCCGGTCAATTCGAGGGCCGGCACCCCTTCGGGCTGGTTGCTCTGTACGTACGTGTCGGTCAAGGAAAGCGATTCTTCCCTATCTTTGTCCGCCATGCCCGCTTCCCCGACCGCAACGCCGGAACACATCAAGGACGTGAACACCCGCTACCACGACGCGGCGGCTGACTCCTACGACGCCAAGTGGGGGATCGATTTCGGCGACATCGGCCAGCATCAGGTCGCGCTGAAGCTGAAGAAGGCGCTCGGAGAGATGCCGGAGACGCTCGGTGACACGCTCGAGATCGGGGCCGGCACCGGATACTTCTCGCTCAACCTCGCCACCCAGGGCCTGATCGGCAGCCTGACCGCCACCGACATCTCACCCGGCATGCTGAAGTCCCTGGCCCGGACCGCCAAACAACTTGATTTCCCGGTGAAGACCGTGGTCACCGAAGCCGAGGTACTGCCCTTCGAGGACGAATCCTTCGACACGGTGATCGGCCACGCCGTCCTCCACCACATCCCCGACCTCGACCAGGCCTTCTCCGAGTTCTTCCGGGTGCTGCGACCGGGCGGGCGGATCGTCTTCTGCGGCGAACCCTCCCGCTACGGCGACCGGCTCGCGGCCGTGCCGAAGCGAACCGGCAACCTTCTCGCCCCGGTCTGGCGCCGCCTGGTCGGTGCCGACACGCTCGAACACACGGAAGAGGAGATGGCCGACGACGAGCACAGCCTCGAACCCGAGGTCGACGTCCACGCCTTCGTCCCGGCCGACCTGCGGGCGATCCCGCCGCGGTCTGGTTTCGTCGATACCAAGGTGAACGGCGAGGAACTGGTCGCCAACGTCTGGGGCTGGGGCATGCGTTCGATGGAATCGACCGCCACCCCGGAAACGATCCCGCTGCGCTGGCGGAACTTCGCCTTCAAGAGCTACATCGCCTTCCAGAAGGTGGACAACAACGTGTTGGAGCCCCACCTGCCGGCGGAACTCTTCTACAACCTGCTGCTATCGGCGAAGAAGCCGGCGTCTCATAAGTAAGCCGAACCCGCCGGCCACGAGATTCAAGGATGGTCAGACCGGCTTAGGTCCATCCCTACGTGCGGTATCGAATCGATCAAGGCCTGTGTGTAAGGCTCCTTGGGGGAATGAAGGAGATCATCGACCGGGCCCGTTTCGATCACCTCGCCACGGCGCATCACCAATGCCTCGTCGGCGATCTGCCTGGCGACGGCGAGATCGTGGGTGATCACCAGGTAGGCAAGCGAGAACTCGTCTCGCAGCTCGTCCAACAGGTTCAGGATCTGCGCTTGCACCGACGTGTCGAGAGCGGAGACCGCCTCGTCCAGAACCAGGACCCGCGGTCGTACGGCCAAGGCGCGCGCGATCGCCGCTCGCTGCCGCTGGCCGCCAGACAATTCGCGCGGCAACGCGGTGAGCGAGCGGGCCGGCAGACCGACCGATTCGATCAGATCTCCGATCCTCGTCTTACGATCCTCCGGACCCAGGTCCGTTCCGACGCGCAGTACTTCGTCCAGCATCCGCCGGACGCTCTGGCGCGGATCGAGCGAAACATACGGATCCTGGAAAACCATCTGGATCCGGCCGGCCAGCTTGCGCCGCATCCGCACCCCCTGGATTCCGGTCACCTGCAGACCGTCGACGCTGACCGACCCCGAAGTCGGGGGCTCGAGACCGACCAGGATGCGCGCCGTGGTCGTCTTGCCAGACCCGGATTCACCCACCAGCGCGACGGAACCACCCGCCGCGATCGAGAAGCTGAGACCGGAGACGGCCTCCACCACGGTGCTCGTTCGCCCGAACATGCCCCGGCGTTCCTCGAACCGTTTGTTGAGATCCTTGACCACGACGATCGGCGCGCTGCGACTCTCAATCGAGCTCATCGGCAATCTCCTCGATCCGCACGCAGGCGGACTCGCGCCCCGGGGCGGCCGGTCGCAGTTCAATCGAGGCCCGCTCACATTCAGGCTTTACCCACGAACATCGAGGGGCGAATGGGCAGCCAGGCGGTGCATCCAGCCCTGAAACGGGTGTTCCCGGAATGGCTTCCAGTTTCGAACGAGGGCCCGACAGCGGTGGCCGTGCCCGGAGCAGCCCGTGCGTGTAGGGGTGGAATTGACGGGCGAACACGTCGGCTGCCGCGCCGGACTCGACGATCTTCCCCGCGTACATGACGAGGATTCGATCGCAGACGACCGATGCGAGCTCCAGGTCATGAGTGATGAAAAGGGTCGCCAGATCACGATCCCGCTTCAACTCCATGAGGATCGACATGATTTCGACCTGAGTCGTCACGTCGAGCGCCGTGGTCGGCTCGTCGGCGATCAGCAACTCCGGTTCGACCGCCAACGCGCCGGCGATCATCACGCGCTGGAGCATCCCGCCGGACAGCTGATCGGGATACGAGTCGGCACAACGCTCCGGGTCGGCGATGCCTACGTCCGTGAGCAACTGGATCGCCCGCTGCCGGGCTTCGCGACGCGATATCCCTTGCTGCCTCAACGGTTCGCTGATGTGGTCATGCACTCGCCAGAGCGGATCCACGTGGGCCCGGGGATCCTGGAAGATCATGGCCGTGCGCGTAGCACGAAGGTCACGGAGCCCGGTCCGCGAAAGAGCGAGTACGTCCGTCCCGTCCAGCTCGAGCGAGCCCCGCTGTTCGGCGCCCCGCGGCAGCAGTCGGATCAACGACCGAGCGGTCATCGACTTGCCCGAGCCCGATTCCCCGACCAGTCCCACGAACTCGCCGCGACCGACCTCGAAGGAAACCTCATTCACGACCGCAGCCATATTCCCGTCGCGGGGCAGCTTCACGGTCATGTCCCGGACCTGGAGCATGGGACGATCAGACGCTCCTCTGAAGACGGTCCGAGATCGCCTGGCCGACCAGGTTCACGCAGACCACGGTCACGATGATCGCCAGCGACGGCCAGATCACCGGGTTCGCGGTGGTGAGGATCGTCGCCTTGCCGTCGGACAGCATGGTGCCCCAGTCCGAGGTCGGAGGGCTGGCGCCCAGCCCGATGAACGAGAGGGCCGCGAGGTCCAGCAACGCGTACCCGAAGTTGAGCGTGAGCTGGGCGATCAGCGGGCCGGAGATGTTAGGCAGAAGGTGGTTGAAGACGATCCTCGGGGTTCCGAATCCCTGCAGCCGGCAGGCTGCCAGATACTGCTTGTGACGTTCCGAGACGACCAGGCCGCGGACCACCCGGGCCATCAAGGGGATGTACGTGATCGAGATCGCGATCACGGCCGGAACGAGGCCCCGGCCGAAGGTAGCGACGATGACGATCGCCAGGAGCAAGCTCGGGAAGGCGAGCATCAGGTCCCAGAGACGGCCGAGCGCGCCGTCGAGGAAGCCTCCGATGAACCCGCCCAGCAGGCCGAGCCCACCGCCGATCAGGGTCGAGACCAGCACGATCACCAGCGGGCCGCCGAGGCTCGCCCGAGTTCCGTAGACCAGTCGCGAGAATATGTCGCGACCCGATCCGTCCGCCCCGAGGAGATGAGCCCCCGAAGGCTGCGCGAGCGAACTCGAGAGCACGCCGTTGTTCGGATCCTGGGGCGCGACCAACGGCGCGAAGACAGCCACCAAGACCAGGAGCGTCAGAACTGCGGCTGCGCTCCAGGTGAGATATCCCCCACGTTGTACGCGGAACGGGACCCGACCCGTTCGGGACATCCGATCGGCGGCCCAGGCGATCACGACGCCTTCCCCGCGGCGAGCCTGACCCGGGGATCGATCAGGGCGTAGAGCAGATCGACGACCAGATTGATGACCAGAAAGGCGAAGACGAGGATCAGCGCGATCGCCTGGACCACGGCGAAGTCGCCGCTCTGCACCGAATCGACCAGGAGACCACCGAGGCCGTTCAGCCCGAACGCGTACTCGACCACTACCGCCCCGGAGAGCAGATATCCCACGATCAGCCCCGAGATGGTCACCACCGGAATCAGAGCGTGGCGAAAGGCATGCTTCACGACCACCGAGCGGCCGGACAGTCCACGACTCCTCGCCGTCTCGATGAATTCCTGATTCAAGGTGCGAATCATCGAGATTCTGGCGGTCCTGCCGACCAGTGCGACGACCGATGCGGCAAGCGCGATCGACGGCAGGATCAGATGTCGAATCTGATCGAACCCGCCATCACCGAGCCCGAGCGCCGGCAGCCACCCGAGATCGATCGCGACCACTGAGATGAGTATCAGGCTCATGATCGCCGGGGAAACGGCGGCTAGAACCAAGACGAACAGGGAGATGCCTACGTCCAACGCACCGCCGGCTTTCAGGGCACTAACCATCCCGAGCACTACGCCGACCAACATGATCAGGACGCTTGCCATCAGCGTCAGCTGCATGGTCGGCATGATCCGCGGCCCGACCACGTTGGCGACCGAATCCGTGAGGGTGATCGAGTCGCCGAAGTCACCGGTCACGAATCGGCCCAGCCAGAGGCCGTACTGGGTGAAGAACGGGTCGTCCAGGTGATACTCCTCGGTGACCCGCTCGTAGGCTTCCGGCGTCGCTTGCTTGCCGCCCAGGAGGACCGCCTCCGGGCTGCCCGGCGCCAGGTACATCATCGAGAAGATCACAAACGACGCGACCAGCAGCAGCACCGGCATCAGCAGGATGCGCTTCGCCGCCAGGGCCAGCATCAGGACGACCTCACCCGATCGACCAGCTTCCGCAGGCGGGGGTTGCGCGCCGCCGCCAGGGCCAAGTACCCGAGGCCCGGACGGTCCAGCAGCCTGCTCAGACTCTCGTACCACCGACCGTCGCGCTCGTCCCATCTGCCGGTGGCCCCGGTAAAGGGCAGGTTTCGATCGAGCAGCACGGCCCGGGCGCAGTTGTGGCCCGGCGCACCGGTGACGCCGCCGCCCGGATGGGCGCCCGCACCGCAGAGATACAGGCCGTCCAGCGGCGTGTGATAGCTGCCGTACCCAGGCAGTGGACGGCCGGCGAACAGCTGCTCCGGCGTCATCGCTCCATGGAAGATGTTGCCGCCGGTCAACCCGTACTCGCGTTCCAAGTCGAGCGGCGTGAGGGCCCGGGCTTCGATGATCGAACTCTCGAACCCGGGCGCGTGGCGTTCTATCGCCGCCTTGGCCTGCCCGACGAGCCGGTCGCGCGATTCATCCCAGGAGCCCGACGCCAGCTCGAAGGGCAGCTGCTGGATGCCGGTGGTGATGATGTGGGTGCCGGGTGCGGTGAGCGAGTCGTCGTGGACGCTCTGGATCGTCATCTCGACCGGCGGGTCGTCGATCATCTCGCCTCGGGCCTGTGCCTGGCAGGCTCGCTCGAAGGCCTCGGTGTCAGTGTCCAAGACGGTCACGGCCCGGTGCGGCGCCTGGACCTCACCGCTGAAGTCGCTGAACCGGGGGAGCCGATCGACTGCGAAGTGCACCCTGCCCATCGTGCCCGAGTAGTCGAGGCCCTCCACCCGTTCGACGAAGGCCGAGTCGAGATCGCTTCGATCGACGAGGCCGAGGAAAGTCCGCTTCGGGTCGGCGTTGGACACCACCACCGCGGCGTCCAGTTCCTCACCGTCCGCGAGCACGACTCCCGTGGCCCGCCCTGACTCGACCCGGATCGTCGCGACCGGCGCCTCGGTCCGGATCCGCACCCCCTTCTCGCGAGCCCGCATCGCCAGCGCGTTGCTGATCGCGCCCATGCCACCACGGGCAAACCCGAACTCGCCGAACCGGCCATCGAACTCCCCCCAAGAATGGTGCGAGTAGACATAAGCGGTGCCGGGGCTGGCCGGCCCGCCATGCACCGAGGTCAGGGACAAGAAGAAAAAGAACCCCTTCAGCTCCTCGGCCTCGAAATGAGCGTCGAGCAGATCCGCTATCGAGCCGGTCAGGAAAGCGTCGAACAGATCGCCGTCCCCGCGGCGCCGGAACTCGTCACGAAGTTCCTCGAAGGTCGGAGGGTCGGCGAGGAGGGCCGGTCGAGCGAGCCTCGCCACCCGTTCCAGCCTGGCCCCGAACCGAACGAACTTCGCCGCTTCCCGGCGGCCGAACCGCATCTGGATCTGAGCCAGAGTTCGATCCAGCTCGCGGTGGATGAGAAAGCTCCGGCCGCTCCGATCGATGCTGACCGCGAGCGGATCCGCCTGGTAGAGCTCAAGGCCATAACGGCTCAGATCGAAATCGCGCCATATGCGTGGTTCCAAGCCGGGACCAGCGACGAAGGCGCAACTGGAGCAGAGGAAGCCGGGGATCAGCTCCTCCGTCACGCAGGCGCCGCCGACGATGTCGCGACGTTCGAGCACAGTCACCTCGAACCCACCTTCGGCCAGATAGTTGGCCGTGACCAGGCCGTTGTGCCCGGCGCCGATCACGATCGCCGTTCGTGCCATTCGGCTGTCCTCGGACGCGGTCATGTCGAATCCCGGATCAAGATCTCGACGGCGAATTCCTCGGAGACCGCGTCGGTGGGCTGGCCCAGGCGGCCCAGCAGCAGCTCGGCCGCCGCTCTGCCCATCTCGTAGACCGGAAGCGAGACCGTGGTCAGAGCCGGGCTGATGTAAGCCGAGAAGTCGAAGTTGTTGAAGCCGGATACAGCGATGTCATCGGGCACTTTCAGCCCGCGCTGCTTGGCCATATGGATGATGCCGAGTGCGAGCAGGTCGTTGGCCGCAACGATCGCGGTCGGCGGCTCCTGCAGGTCGAACAGAGCCTCGGCGACCTCCGCCCCACTGGCCGCATCCCACCGGCCGCGGAATATCTGCAAGTCGCGCTCCGGCTCGATCCCGGCATCCCTCAGGGCGGCGCGATAGCCGCTGTAGCGATCTTCGACCTGAGGCCAGGTAGAGCGGGCGGCAGCGAAGGCGATCCGGCGGTGCCCCTTCTCCAAGAGGTGATTGACGAGGCGATGGGCCCCCTCTACGTTCGCGGCCGTGACCGACGGCAGGAGATCGAAGCTCGACTCGCCCAGGGCGACCGCCGGATAGCCCATGTCGACCACCCTCCGGAGCAGGCGGTGCCGCCGGTCCGGCTCGCCCGAAAGGTAGAGGATGGCGCCGTCGACCCGGCTTTCGTGAAGCGGCTGGAGCAGGACCTTGTCGGCCTCTTTGAACCCCGCCGACTGGATCAAGACGCCGTAGCCTCGCTCGCGAGCGAGGTCTCCCACCCCCGCCATCACCATGTCGGTCATCGGGTCGGCCAGGAACTTGGCGTCGTTGTCGAGTACCAGGAAACCGAGAGTCTTGGTTCGCTGCGACCTGAGCCCCCGGGCCGTGGCGTTGGGTCGGTAGTCCAGTACCACCATCGCCTGCTCGACCCGCTCTCGGGTTTCCGGGGTCATCAAGTGCTCGCGCCCATTGAGCAGGTTGGAAACGGTCTGCACCGATACCCCGGCGCGCTTCGAGACGTCGCGCATCGTGGCCCGGCGGGGCTTGGAATGCTCCGGCTGCGTCAAGCGGCGCTCCCAGCCGTCGAAAGTCGCCGCTCGGTCGCAGCGGTGGCCAGATCAAAGGCATGTCGCAGGATCTGCACTCGCTCGATCGAGACCGGCTCGAGGGGAGCTTTGAGCTCTCCCGACGCGAAGATCCCGATGTCAGCCAGCAGAGCCTTGGTCGTGGCGACTTCACGGCCGATCCCGAAGACGTGGGTGAACGGCAACACCTCGTTGGCCAGCACGTCAAAGGCATCGTCCCAATCGCCTCGCCCAAGCCTGTCCCAGGCCTCACGGAAGGCGGCCGGGAAGACGGCCGGAGCGATGAGCATCGCCCCGTCGACCCCCGCGGCCAGATACTCGAAGAGGATCGGATCGTCTCCGCCGATGACCCGAAGGCCAGCGTCGTGCCAGATCTCGACCTTGGACATGTCGTGATCGGTCAGCTTCACGGTCGACAGATTGTCCAGCTGTCCCGCCCACTCGACCACGTCCGCCGCCATCAGCTTCGTCTTGGTCGCCGCAGGGTTGTCGTACAGGATCAGGTCGATGCCGATCGCCCCGTCGATCCTGCGCATGAAGTCGAGCATCCCATCCGCCGTGTTCTCGAAGTAGAAAGGAGCGGCGCAGAGAACCCCGGCGGCACCGAGCTCCTCGGCGTGGCGAGCCAGCTCGACCGCGTCCGACACCGAGGTGCTGGTCACCCCGACGATCACCTTCATGTCGTCGGGGGTCATCGCGACGGCCTCCTCGGCTATGGCCCGCCGCTCGGATATCGTCAGCGAGGGCGCTTCGCCCGTGCTGCCGAGCAGGGTGTACCCGTCGACCCCGCCGTCCATGTGCTCGATGAGACGGTGAAAGCTCTCGGGATCGAACTCCCCGCCCTTGAAAGGCGTCGGGATCACCGGAAGCAACCCGCCAATGCTCTCTGTCACTTGGACCTCCTCGATTTATCGACTACATACATGAGTTCGCGCGCCCGCGATCCGATCTCTCCCTCTCCCAGGGTCGGATCGCTCAGGGCGCTTCCGACCCCGAGCGCGGTTGCGCCCGCGGCGATGAATGAAGCTGCATTGCCCGCGTGGATGCCGCCGGTGGGAACAAGCTTGAGATCTGGGAATGGCCCGAGCAGGTCGCTCACATGGCCCGGTCCCAGGCCGGACGGAAAAATCTTGATCATCTGCGACCCGAGGGTCGAAGCGCGGTGAACCTCGGTCGGAGTGAACGCACCGGGAAGATGCAGTACGTCGAGCTCGGCCGCCCGTTCGATCACCGCCGGCTCGACGGTCGGAGAGATCAGGTACCGGGCCCCGGCCTCCACGGCGCGATCCACCTGCTCGGCGGTGAGCACCGTGCCAGCACCGACCTCGACCCGGCCGGCAAGCTCCTCGGCCGCGACTGACAGCGCCTGCAGCGCGTCCGGTTCGGTCAAGCTGAACTCGATCGCCGAGATTTCGCCGTCGGCCAGCTCGCGAGCCACGCGGGTCGCCGTTTCGAGCGGGCTGCAGCGGATCACGACCACCACTCCGGCCCGCTCCAGGAACTCCGCCATGGCCGCCGCGCTCATCGAGTGAACCCCGCTTTACCTTCGACGACCGCGCCGACCTCGTCCCGGTCGAAGAGTGCCTGGTCGCCCGCGACGCTGCATTTCAAGGCACCCATGGCTGCCGCCAACCGGAGCGAGTCAGCCACCGGCCGGCCTTCCACAAACCCCGTGACGAGACCGGCGAGAAAAGCGTCACCGGCCCCGATCCGATCGACGACCGGTTCGGCCGGAATGGCCTCCTGAGTCAGTACCTGGTCGTCGCAGATGCCGACGCAACCATTCTCGCCGTCGGTCACCACGACGAGCTTCGCCTTCGGAGCGAACCGTCCCCCGAACTCCGCGGCCACTTCCGAGGTGTCGTCCGCTTCGATCCCGAAGACGCGCCTGGCGTCCAGGCGGGAACAGACGACGATCTCCGCCTGCGGCAGCACGCTCTCGATGCTCTCGCGAGCCTCCTCGGGCGAGGAGAGGCGTTCCCGATAGTTCACGTCGAGACAGACGCCCACTCCGCGCGCGGCGGCGTCGGCGACGAACCTCTCCGCCAGATGCCTCGCGGTCGGGGAGACGGCCAGGGTGATCCCCGAGGTCAAGGCCAGGCGTACCCCGTCCAGACAATCGGGGCGGTAGCCGTCCATCTGGCTGAAGGTTGAATCTGCCCGGTCGTACCAAACCTCGGACGGGCGGGCGCCGGCCCCGAACTCGACGAAGAAGATGCCCAGTCGTCCCCTGTCCACGGTCTCGACGTATTCCAGATCGACACCCGCCGCGCGCAGGTCGCGGCAGACACGCTCCCCGAGCGGATTGTCGGGAAGCGAGGTGACGTACCGAGTCCCGACGCCGAGTGAGGCCAGCGCGACCGCGACGTTGGCCTCGGCGCCCGCCACGTGGACGTCGAAGCTGCCGCCCGTCCTGAGCCGCCCCAGACCGGGTGGTGAGAGACGCAGCATCGCCTCGCCTAGCGCTGTCACACGGACCTTCATCTCAATAGCAGTTCGCAGTCAGCCCACCGTCGACGACCAGCGAAGATCCGGTGATGAAAGACGCGTCATCGGAAAGCAGGAAGACGACCGCCGTCGCCGCCTCGCGAGGGTCCGCGATGCGCTTCAGCGGGTAGTGGCTCTCCATCTCGGCTCGTTTGGCCGCCGGATCCGGGGCACTGTTGAAGGTCCGTTCCAACATCGGCGTGAGCATGTCCCCGGGACAGACCGCGTTGCACCGGATGCCGTCCTCGGCGTAGGCGACAGCGATCGACCGAGTCAGTCCCAGCAGGCCGCTCTTCGTCGTGCCGTAGACCGGCAGGATCGGGTCGCCGACGACGCTGACGATCGACCCGGTGTTCACGATCGCTCCGCCGCCGGCCTCTCTCATAGCGGGCAAGGCGTGCTTGCAGGCGAGAAACGCCCCTCTCAGGTTCACCGAGAGCAGCTGATCCATCTGCTCCACGGTGGTCTCCTCGATCGAGAGCTCCAGGGCCACACCGGCGTTGTTGTTGAGAATGTCACAGCTCCCGAACTCGTCGACGCTGCGCTGAACCGCCGCGGCGACGTCCTCTTCCGAGCTGACGTCCCCGGGCTGGAAGACGGCAGCGCCGCCCGCTTCCCTGGCCTCATGCGCCGTGGCCTCACCGGCCTCGGCGTCGCGGTCGAACACCACCACGCTGGCGCCCTCGGCGCAGGCCTCCAACAACACGGCCCGGCCCAACCCCGCCGCGGCACCGGTGACTACACCGGCTTTCCCCGCGAGGCGTCCGGCACTTCTTTCTCCTGTGGTCATCCTTCCTCCTTCACTCGGCACTCCTCCAATACGTCTTCGTCAATCTCAATGCCCAGCCCCGGGCCGCGCGGCACCTCGACACATCCGTCGATCAAGTCGAACCTGGTGGTCACCAGTCGCTCGTTCAGCTCGGTTGTCTGGACGCAATCCTCGAAGTACTCGGCCTCCGGCATGACGGCCAAGACGTGAAGCGACGCGGCCTTGATGATGCCCGTGCTCCAGGCGTGGAGCACGCATCGCCGTCCCCGGTCCCGAGCCAGATCCGCGACCCTGAGGCATTCCCGCATTCCTCCGGCTCGGGTCACGTCCGGCTGGACCACCTCTATTCCGGTGTCCAGCAGGCGCTGGAAGTCGGTTGCGATCGCTTCCTGCTCACCCGCCGCGATCGGCACGTCGACCGCCTCCGCCAGGCGCGCGTAGTTCTCGTACTCGTCCGGGAAGAACGGCTCCTCGACCCAGTAGGGCCGGTGTTCCTCCATCCGACGCACCCTCCCGATCGCGTCCTCGGGTTCCGTCCAGCCCATGCCTACGTCGATCATCAGGTCGAAGTCGTCACCGCCCGCGGCCCTGGACGCCGCGACCAGCTCGACGTCCGAATCGGCGTCCCGTCCCAGGGGTCCCCATCCCAGCTTGACCGCGCCGAACCCGTCCGAGAGATGGCGGTCGACCACTCGAGCCGCTTCGGCCGGCGTGTCGGGCATCAAGGTGCTGGCGTAGGCCTTGACCCGGTCCCGACGGACCTGGCCCAGAAGCTGGTGAATCGGTTTGCCCGCCGCCTTGCCGGCGATGTCCCAAAGTGCGATCTCGATCCCGCTCAAGGCATGCACCGCGGCGCCTCGTCGACCGTAGTAAATCGACCCCGCGAACAATCGATCCCAGACTCCGTCGATCTCGAGTGGATCCATGCCCACCAGCAGGGCACCGAGCCCGGTCGCGTTCGCATGCGACGCCGGTGCGTCCACGATCGCCTTGATCACATGGGGTTGCGAGTCGACCTCGCCGATCCCGGTGATCCCTTCGTCGGTGTGCAAGCGCAGGATGAGCGCGTCCTGGCTGCCGTCGGCGATCGCCGAATCGAGGGCATCCGGCTGCCGCAGCATGATCGCTTCAACCTCGGTGATCCTCATTTGGCGGCCTCCTTCGGCCCGTGCTCAGGCTCGACGTATGAAAAGTAGATCTCTTCGCAGTCCGGCGAGCAGCTCCGCAGCTCTCCCCTGCCACCGTCGAACATCCAGGCCCGGCTCGGGATCAGACGCCCGCATACCTGGCAGTTGACCACGTCGGTGTCCCGCCAGTGACGATCGAACTCCACCCAGTGACCCTTCATCGCGCAGTTCCTTCCTGGGGTCCAGGCCCCGCTCCGTACCGGCCGGCTGCTTCTCGGCTCACGTAGCCGTCCGCTACATCTGCCTGCAACGCCTCGGGGTCGCGTTCGGCCGGGTCGCCGAAGCCGCCGCCCCCCGGTGTGCGATACCGGATCTCGTCGCCCTCGCAGAGAACGACGTTGGTGAACTTGGTCGGGGACGCGACCCCGAAGACCTCGTCGAAGGACCTGAACTCATCCTCGCCTCTTCTTTTCACCAAGAGCAGCGATCCCAAGCCATCCTCACCCCCGAAGAGACCGGTGGGGGCGATCCGCGAGCGGTCGAAGAGCGCGCTGAAGGTGATCTCCGGGGCGGTGACCCGCATCGTCCGCGTGGTCGAAAGTCCGCCGCGGTGACGCCCGGCGCCGCCAGAGTCCGTGACCATCCCATACTCGAGCGTGAGCAGGGGATACCGGTGCTCGAACACTTCGATCGGCGTGTTGCGGCAGTTGGAGTGACGGGTCACCTCGGCGTCGTTGCCGTCTTTCTCGTTGGTGCCGCCGGCGCCCATCCCGTCGAAGTGGTAGTTCGAGTAGTACCGGCCGGTCTCGGGGTGCGTACCTCCGAAGAGCAGGTTCGAGCTGGAACCCCCGCTGGATGCGGCAACCCGCCCAGGCACGGCCTGGGAGAGCGCCGCGAGCAGCAGATCGACCAGCTTCGGCTGAAGGTCGGTGTTGCCGCCTACCGAGGGTCCGGGGTGAACCACGTTCACGACGCTGCCGGGCGGCGCGATGATCCGGACCGGCCGGTAGCAGCCGGAGTTGCGCGGGATCAACGCCTCGGGGTCGGTGACGCAGAACACGGCGTTGTAGATGGCGGAGAGCGCGACGACGAAGGTGCAGTTCATCGGTCCGCGGACCTGGGGGCTCGATCCGGTGAAATCGGCGATCACCTCGTCGCCCCTGATCACGACCTTGACCCTGACCGTGAACGGGTCGCTCCCGACGCCGTCGTCCTCGACCTGCATCTCGGCTTCGTACTTGCCGTCGGGCAGGTCGACGACCTCGGCGCGGAGCCGCTTCTCCGAGTAGTCGATCAGCCGCTGCCCCCCGTCGACGACCGTTTCGGTGCCGTAGCGTTCGGCCAAGGCGCTGAAACGTCGCTCGCCCACGTTCAGGGCGCCGATCATCGCGTGGAAGTCGCCCCAGGTGTTCACCGGGGTGCGGTGGTTCGCCAAGACGATGCGCCACACTTGTTCGGCGTACTCGCCGCCTTCCATGAGCTTCACCGGCGGCAGCCTGAGGCCCTCCTGGTAGACGTCGGTCGCGTCGGAGGCAAAGCTGCCCGGAGCTTTCCCTCCCACCTCGGCCACGTGCCCGATGGCACCGGAGAAGGCGACAAGCTCCTCGCCGAGAAAGATCGGCTTCATCATCATGTGCTCCGGGAGGTGGCACTGCCCCCGGTACGGGTCGTTGTGGACGACGATGTCCCCCGGCGAGAAGAACTCCGGCCCGAACTCCTCGAGAGTCCAGGCGACCGTGTTGGGAATGGCGCCCATCATCGAGGGGGTGAAGTTCTTCTCGGCAATCAGGTTGCCCCGAGCGTCGAGCAGCACCGTCGAGAAGTCGAGGCCTTCGTTGAAGATCGTCGAGTACGAGGTCTTCATCATCACCAGCGCCATCTCCGCGGCGATGTTCGTGAAGGCGTTGTGGAGGACGTGCAGACCTACGTTGTCCAGCTCCAGCTTCTCGTTCATCTCTCTCCTGGGATCGTCAGTACCAGCACGCCGCTCTCGTCGACCCGGACCCGGTCGCCGGCGAAGGCGATGGTCGTGGAGTCGGTCTCCTCGATGATCAGCGGCCCCTCCAGCTCCTCGTCGGGTGCGAGCTGCGAGCGGCGATACACCTTGACGTCGCTCGCCTCGCCGGGGCCGAGCCACACTCGCCGCGACTCGTTCGGGACGTCCTCGTCCGGAAAGCTGGTCGCATCGTCGGTCGCCTGGGGCTTGCGTACGGTTGCCCGCAAGTTCACGACCTCGACCGGCTCCCCGGGCAGGCTGAAGCCGTACTGCCGTTCGTGTTCGACCGCGAAGCTCTCCAGCAATGCGTCCCAGGACCCGGCCGAGCCACCGACTATCTCGACTTCCAGCTCGAAGTTCTGACCCAGATAGCGAAGCGACGCAAAGCTCTCGAGCTCGGCGCCCTCGGTGTCGACGCTCCGGCTCAGTTCGGCAACCGCCTCGTCGGCCAGTTGCGCTACGGCCGCGATGAACTCGTCGGGGTCCAGGGTCTCGGAATTCGCGTAGTAGGTCCGGACTCGATCGACGCGAGGCGGCGCGATCAAGGACCCGAATGCGGAGCAGAGCCCCGGCGCGGGCGGAACCAGGATCGTCGTTATCCCCAGTCGGGCTGCGACCGACCTCGCCTGGAGAGGGCCGGCGCCGCCGAAGGCGACGAGGGCAAACTCTCGCGGGTCGAGGCCGTAATCGACCGCGACGAGGCGGACCGCGTTCGCCATCTCCTCGTCAGCGATCATCAAGGTTGCGAGCGCCGCCTGACGGGCCTCCATGCCGAGCTGGTCGCCCAGCGATTCGTAGGCGGCCAGGGCCGCTTCGAGATCGAGTTTCATGGCCCCGCCGAGGAAGTACTCCGGGCTCAGGCGTCCGAGCACGAGGTTGGCGTCCGTGATCGTCGGGTCGAGGCCGCCGCGGCCGTAGGCCACGGGGCCCGGTTCAGCACCGGCGCTGCGTGGCCCGACCCGAAGCATCCCGCCCTTGTCGATCCAGGCGATCGATCCGCCACCGGCGCCGATCGTCTGGACTGAGACGCAGGGGACGGTCGCCGGGATCCCGAAGGCGACGTCGAACTCTGGCTCGTACTGCTCGACGCCATCCTGGATCAGGCCGATGTCGCAGCTGGTCCCGCCCATGTCCAGGGTGAAAACGGAGTCGAAGCCGGCAGCGTGCGCGAAGTGACGGGCGCCGGTCACGCCACCGGCAAGCCCCGAGAGCAGTAGCTGCGCCGGTCTTGATTCGGCCGCGGTAGAGCGCAGGAATCCCCCGTTCGACGCGAGCAGGTTCCAGTTCTCGACGCCCAGAGCTTCTCCGACCCGTTCCACGTACTCGCCGACCACGGGCTTCACGAAGGCATCCGCGATCGTGGTGCTGGCCCGCTCGTATTCGCGCCAGACCGGAGAGACTTCGTGCGAGACGGAAACGGCGGCGTCGGGCAGCAGCCGGCGCACGGTCTCCGCCACCTCTCGTTCATGCTCGGGGTTCAGGTACGAGAAGAGCAGGCAGATCGCGATGACGACGTCGCCTTGATCCTTTGCGACAAGCTCGGCCAGGTCGGCCTCGAGCTTCTCGAGAGCCGCCGGACCGACACCGTCGATCTCATCTCCGTGATGCCCGATCCGCCCCGAGACACCGAGGCAATCCCCTCGGCTGAGGAGCGGGCGCGGCTTCTTCCAGTGGAGGTCGTACAGACGCTCCTTGTCGAGCCTCCCGATGAAGGGCACATCCGTGAAGTCCTCGTTGCCGACGTAGATCACCCGGGGACCGCGTCGTTCGATCACCGCGTTGGTCGCGATGGTGGTACCAACGGTCGCCTGGTCAGGCGCTTCGTCGAGGCCGAGTTGCCGCAGACCTTCGCGGATCGCCACCGAGGGGTCCGAGGGCGTCGAAGGAACCTTGGCCCGCCGGATGCTGCCCTGCTCGTCGAGCAGCACGAAGTCGCAGAAGGTCCCTCCGGTATCTATGCCCAGACGATTCGCCATCATGTTTCAGCCTCCGTTTCGAGGGGGTTGGTGCCACGTGGGACGGACAGGAAGCGGCGGATCACGTTCGCCGTCAGGATCCCCACGTCGGTCGAGTCGCCGGACTCGTCTGCCAGGCTTCCGCACCAGGCCGCCGAGCCGGTGGAAAAGACCCCGCCCCCGTCGCCGTCGATGGCCATGACCATGTCGGCGCGGACCAGGCCATTCGACGAATCGCCAAGCTGAGGTCCGGTCCCGGTGAAGTCTTCGATCATCGGGCGGTACGGCTCCGCGAAGTCGGTTGCGCTGGCGATGACCGTCGCGTGCGGCGGCGTACCGAGCTCGCTGTCCGCCCGGTCGAACTCGTAGCCGGCGACACCGCCGAGGATCCCTCCCGCGGCGCCCACCTCGTCGTCCTGGATACCCTCGAAAACCCATGAGAATCGGGGATCGCGACTGGCCCGGGTGCGCTTGTAGGGGCGTCCCCGGCCGGCGCCGGTCGCGGTCGTGCCTACTCCGAGCAACTCTTGGGAGGCTCGGCCACGATGACGCCACAGGCCACCCATCTCCCGGGTCGTGGTGAGCCGGTTCTCGCCGGGAGGGGAGCTCGAGGGACGGCTCCCCGCCTGGCCGCGCCGGACTTCGGCGACATACCGACGTTCGGGGTCGATGCCGGTCACCCAGTAGAGGCCGTTTCCCCCGAGGTAGACGAGCCTGCCGCCGGCGTCGAGATAGCCCTCGAGCCCGTTCAGCATCGGCGAAGTCCAGTATTCGGGGTGGCCACCGGTTATCACAGCCCGGAAACCGTCGAGCGTCGCCTCGCCGTCGCGATCGAGATCGTGGTCGGCGATGACCTCGTAATCGAAGCCGCGGGCTTCGAGCCAGCGCAGCAGCCGTAGATCCATCCCGACGCCGTGAGGACCGCCGATCAGTGGCCAGACGTAGTCGGGCCTCATGTTCAGAAGCGGTCGGCGCAGCGACGCGTACGGGACCGTCGAACCGTCGCGGTGCACGTCGTAGAGGCTCAGGTACCCCTCCTCGATCGCGTAGCCGTCGCGCCAGGTCAGTTCCACGTCTTCGACCTCGAGACCGGTGAAGTCGCCGTAGCTGTCCGGGTTGGACAGCAGCTCGTGCTCGTCGGCATAGGCGAGATAGGTAAGGGTGGGCAGCAATACCGCGAGGCCTTCCCCGGTCCGTTCTTTTCCGCGACCGGCGGCGCTGACCACGAACGGCACCTGGTCCTCGTGATCGGCGGTCTTGAGACAGACCGCGTACAAGCCCGACGGCGTTTCGTCCGGCAGATCCAGACCGAGGCCCACTGGCCAGCGGGCGTCGTCGAGATCGTCGTCGTGAAAATGCAGGGCGGCGTAGCCCTCGGGGTCCTCGACGAAGCTGGAGCTCCTCCCGTGCCATCGCGGGCCTGTCACGCCGGCCGTCGGAAGGTTGAAGACCTCAACCGGCAGCCCGTGCGAGGAGACCTCTTCGAACCGGGTGGACCCGATCGCTCGACTGAGGTCGAGACGACAGAGCAGGTCCGCCGCGACCGCGTCGAAGTCGCCGTACCGGAGCGCCGCCGTCGCTTCCTCGCCGACTGGAGCCCGCATGATCGCCGGTTCCGCCAGCTTCCCGTTCAGACAGCCGTTGCCGTCCGCCGACACCGGGCGCGTTCGTCCGTGCGGCGCGCCGATGACGAGTCGGTCTCCGTCCCAGCCTCCGATCGCCCGATCGGTCCGCGACCCGGAGACGGCGTCGTCAACCGAGATCCTGACCGTGCCGTTCGCGGCGTCGACGATGAGCAGGACGTGGTTCCAAGTGCGTGGAGTGACCGGCGCGCCACGGAAGCGCTCCTGTTCGTCGCTTTCGGCGAGGTCCCAGCTGATCCCGATGCTGCCGCTCTCCTCGAGAGTCACCTGCCAGCCGCGAGAGACGCCCGGGTCCATCGTCCCCATGACGACCTGGGGCCGCGGGGTGAGCAGCGTCGGATAGATCCAGAAAGAGAGGCTGAACGAGCGCAGATCGCGGAACTCCGACGAGGGACCGACTTCGAGCCAGGAACCGAAGGTGCTCCCGGAAGCAGCCGCCACGCCTTCGCCGTCGGGCCAGACGCCGGATCGGCGACGGTCCTCGGGACCGGCGTCGAGACGAACCACCGAGGATTCGTAAGGGCAGTCGTCGCCCGCGACGTGAACCTCGACCCGATCTCCCGGGCGAGCGACGAACGGGGCCGCGTAACCGAGCGCGAGCTGTTCCGGGCGATCCTTCATAGCGCGCAAAAGCAACTCCGAAGCCAATTTCCGCTCCGAACCCCTCGCTCCACAGTCTTGAATCTCGGTCACTTGAATTAGTATATCGATAAAGTGCTGACTATTCGACCCGAGCGATTTTCGCCCTAGATTTGGCTTTATTAAGCCATAAAAAATCTGGGGGCCTTGACGCCGGATCTACTTTATCATTACACTAGGCGTGTCGATGGGAGATTCCACTCGATTCCGGTTGTCAACCACGGAGAGGACTTGGTTATGAGGCTCGACACATTCGAACGACTGGCGGCCAGACATTCGCCCGGGGCAACCCGACGGGAAGTCTTGGCGGCCGGAGGACTGGCCGCACTGGTGCTCGCCGGTTGTGGGGGCGGCGACGACGACGGGGGCAGCTCCACCGCCACCGGCAAAAAGGGGGTCGCCGGCGGAGGGAAACCGGTCGACACTGTCAACTGGGGGATAGTCGCCGACCCGGCGGGCCTGGACCCGATCGGCCCCAACGACTACCAGTCGGTCCAGCCGATGTACCAGTGTTACGACACGATCCTCCAGCTCAACGAGCAGAACGGCATCAGTCCGATGATCGCCGAGGACTGGGAACAGGCCGACCCCACCACATACATCTACGACATCCGCGAAGGGGTCACGTTCCAGGATGGCTCGCCGATGACGGTGGAGGACGTGGCCTACAGCATCCAGCGTCACGTCGATCCGGCAAACGGTTCCGCGCTCGTCGATTTTGTCTCATCGGTGCGATCGGTCACCACGAACGGGAACAACCAGGTGATCGTCAAGCTGAAAGAGCCCGACGCGATGTGGAAGTACATCCCCTGCCTACCGGTCGGCATGGTCGTCTCGAAGAAGAACATCGAGAAGCTCAAGAAGAGCGGAGCGACCATCGGATCTCCGGACGCTCTTCCGCTCGGAACCGGGCCCTTCAAGTTCGTGTCCTGGAAACGCGGTCAGACCGTCAACATGCAGCGATATGACGGGTACTGGGACAAGAGCAAGGCCCTGAAGGTGGAGAACCTGAAGTTCCAGGTCGTCTCCGATGCCGAGGCGCTCGCGACCGGAATGCTGGATGGCTCGATCCAGGGAACCTTCCAGCTGAATGGGCAGCAGGTGACTCCGCTCGAAGGCCAGGTCCAGGTGATCTCAAGCGAATCGGTGAACGTCCGCATGGCCGCCTTCAACTGCGCCAAGGCGCCGTTCGACGACCCCCTTGTCCGCCAGGCCATCAGCCTCGCGATCGACAAGAAGGGCCTGCTCGATTCGACCTTCGCCGGCAAGGGCAAACTTTGGAACAGCCCGGTCATGAGCAACCAATGGCAGTTTGCGAAACCGGTCTTCCAGGATGCTTACGACAGCCTTCCCGACTACATGACGCAGAACATGGACAAGGCCAAACAGCTGATCGAGCAGACCCAGGCGCAGGGAGCGACCGGCAACATCATCGCCTCCACGACCGAGCAGGTCGCCCAGGCCACTGAGATCCAGAGCCGGGCCAAGGAGCTGGGTCTCAATCTGACCGTCGACCGGGTCAGCGGCGACGAGCTGATCGCCCAGCTCTTCCCGGAGTCACCGCCCCACCAATGGAGCATGGCCTGCTGGGATTGGGGGTCCGACACACCCGATCCGTCATCGAACCTGTTCTTCCCGTTCTTGTCGACGAACCTTTCGGATTTCACGGAGTACAAGAATGCGAAGGTCGACAAGTTGCTGGCGAAGCAGAAGAAGATGATGGACGGGAAGGCTCGCGCGAACGTCCTGGCCGAGATCCAGGCTCAAGTCGTCGCCGATCAGCCCTGGTCGGTCCTGTACTGGATCACTCAGCTCACCGTGCTCGCCAACGGCCTGGGTGGCCTGGCTCCCATCCCCACCTGGGCTTACCAGCACTGGGCGGCCGACCTGAGCGGGACCTGAGGCCCGACTACTGGCCCGGGACGTCCGGGACGAGGCGGTTCATGCGGCCATCCGGAGAAGACCGGATGGCCGCAGTCATTTGGCGGTACCTCCCCGCCGAGCTCTTCTACAACCTCTTACTGAGCGCCAAGAAGCCCGCCTAGCGGGCACTTCATTTACCTGCGGCCGCCACACTCCTAGCGCCCCCACCTATTGACGAGGCTTCTCCAGCTTGGGCGGGTGGATGCCAGGGCTACTTGCGGCGGACTCGGTAGAGCTTTACCGGGCGGTCGAGGCCCTTGAACTTGTGTTGGCCCACCCATGAGTAGGTGAAGTCCTCTTCGCCGGCCGCGTCGACGGCCTTCTTGTCGGCGAGGACGCTGTCCGGGCGGGCCGATTCGGTGATCCGGCTGGCCAGGTTGACCGGCGGGCCGAACCAGTCGCCGACCTGGTGGATCGCTTCGCCGCGGGCGACCCCGACCCGCAGGGCGGGCAGCTCGTCACCGGCCTCGTTTCCGACCTCGATGAAGCGGAGCGCCGCGTCAAAAAGTGCGGCTCCGTCCTCGGAGACCAGCATCGCGGCGTCGCCGATCGTCTTGACCAGGCGGACTTCGGGATTGGTGACCTCGATCGCGACCGATTCGAGCAGTTTCGCCACCGTGCCGATCTTCTCCAGCTCGCTGCGCTCTCCCAGTCGCGTGAAACCGACCAGGTCGGCGAAGCAGACGGATACCTCCGCCCCTTCGTCGACCCCCATGAAGCCGGGGTTGGCCATCGCCATCGCCTGGTTTCTCAACTGGTCGAGGAAGTGGGAACGAAGCGCGTAGTCGACCGCCTGCTCGGCCAGCGGCAGGAGCTGCAGCGAGGCCTGCCGCAGCTGGATCGCGGCTTCGTACTCATCGGCCCCCGGGGCGATGATGTCCGAGGCGACGAGGTCGCGGTGGGCCTGGGCGATCCGGGCGGCGGAACTGCCGACCTGACGGGTCGCGGCAAGCAGGTTGTCGGTCGGGATCCCGGCTTCCTGGAAGCGCCGGAGCCGGCGGGCCGCCAGCAGGTCGGCGTCGTCGAAGCGCCGTTCGCCGGGCGCCGGGCGGGGCAGCCCGATCGCGGCGATCAGGTTCTGGAAGTCGGCCACGGTGAGTCCGGCCAGTTCGGCGATCTCCTGGGGTGTGTACTTGTCCTTGGTCCGGCCGAGGACCAGGTCGGCCGGGAGCAGGGCCAGCCGGTTGGCTTCGATCTCCGCCTTCAAGGTCTCGAGGTCCACCCCGTCCTCGATCCAGAGTTCGGTCAGGAGCTTGATCCGGGCTTCGCGGTCGGCGCCCTCCAGCCCTTCGAGCATGCCCTCCGCCTCGAAGTCGGGGAGTTCGCGTGTCGCGACGTCGGCCGACATGAACGGTCGCAGGTCGGGCGACGGGTAGTCGTCCGGGTCCGGGTAATCAGCCATAGGCCACCGCCCCGCCCCGGCGCGGGTCGCCGGCGCCGTCGAGCCGGCCGCTCGCCGGGTCACGGGTCACGATCTGGACCCCGCCGAAGAAGAGGTTGCGTTCGTTCCAGCGGAAGACCCGCTGCCCGGCCGCCTCGATCCGGTCCAGCGCGGCCGGGTCGACTCCTGGCTCGGCCTGCAGCAGGCCGGATTCGAGGTGGATGCGCGGGGCGTCGACCGCGGCCTGGGGGTCGACCCCGGCCAGCAGGTTGAGGGTGGTCTGCAGGACCGCGGAGCGGATCCGGTTGGACCCGGCGCTGCCGAGACCGGCCCGGACCTGCCCTTCTTCAAGGATCAGGGTCGGCGACATCATCGAACTGATCCTGACACCAGGCTCGGACTGGTGGAACCCTCGCGGGTTGAGGTCCTCCTCGCCGAGCATGTTGTTGAGGTGGATGCCGGTGCCGGGAACGACCATTCCGGACCCGGTTCCGTTCGAGCAGGTGACCGAGGCGCAAAGCCCGTCCGAGTCCATGGCGGCGAGGTGGGTGGTCGAACCGAGCCGGTCGTCGAGGAACTTGCGGGCGAAGCCCTCCTGGCCGAGGTTCACCGCGAAATCCTCGTCGCGGGCGTCGTTGGCGGCCGCCATCGCTTCCGTGATCTCTTCCGGCCCGCTCCCTTCCATGCGGCTGAGCAGGGCGAGGCTGTAGGCGACCAGGATCCCTCCGGCCGAGGGTGGCGGGTTGGTCAGGAGTTCCCGGCCGGCGTAGCGGGCGCCGACCGGGGCACGGACCACCGGCTCGTAGGCTTCGAAATCCGCGACCGAAAGGGTGCCGCCGCGGGAGACGATGTACTCCTCGACCCGCCGCGGCACCTCGCCCTCGCAGAGCGCCGCCGCACCTTCATCTCCGTATCGCTCGAGCGCGTCGCCGAGCTCCGGGTAGCGGAAAACGTCCCCCTCCCCGAGGATCCGCCCTTGCGGCGCGTAGATCGCCCGGGCCTCGGGCGTCGCGGTGTAGATCGGCTCGAGGATCCGCAGCACATAGGCCTGCTGGCGGTTGAGCGGCGCCCCTTCACGGGCCAGCTTCGCCGCCGGTGCCGCCAGTTCGGCCATCGGGACCGAGCCGTAGCGCTCGAGGGCCAGGGCGAGCCCGGCCGCGGTACCAGGCACCCCGCAGGAGGCGGCGCCGGCGTTGAACACCTGGGTGGTCGTCTCGTCGAAGTGCACCGGGACCGGGACCAGTTCCTCGGTCAGGTCGTGGCCGCCCCGACCGGGCGCGGCCACGAAGAAGTCGAGGACGGCCGTTTCGATCCCCGGGCCGCCGACGATCATGAATCCCCCCGCCCCGAGTCCGGTCAGGGCGCTTTCGAGCGAGAACGAAGCCAGGCAGGCCGCGACCGCGGCGTCGACGGCATTGCCGCCTTCACGGAGGGCCCGGGCGCCGGCCTCGGCCGAAAGCGGATGGCCCGCCGCGACCACCCCGTGCGCTCCACGGGTTCCGGCCACGGCTCAGGACAGGAATTCGGGGATGTCGCCACCGCCGACCGCCGGCAGCGACTCGCCACGGCTGGGGCGGGACTCACGACTGCTTCGCTCGCGACGGCCGCCCTCGCTCCGCTCGACCCGTCGGGCAGGAGTGCCCTTGCTGTCGAAGCGGGTGGCGACCACGGTGATCCAGACCTGGTCGTCGAGATCGTCGTCGATGTTGGCGCCGAAGATGATGTTCGCGTCCGGGTGGGCTGCCTCGCCGACCGCGCGGGCCGCCTCGGAGACCTCGATCAGCGAGAGGTCGGGACCACCGGTGACCGAGAGCAGGATCGACTTGGCGCCGTCCATCGGCGTCTCGAGCAGGGGCGAGCTGGTCGCCTTCTCGGCCGCGATCAGGGCCCGGTCGGGTCCGCTGCCCATGCCGATGCCGAGCAGCGCCCGGCCGGCGTCGGACATGATCGAACGCACGTCGGCGAAGTCGAGATTGATCACCGAGGGCAGGGTGACCAGGTCAGAGATGCCCTGGACGCCCTGACGCAGCACGTCGTCGGCGACCTGGAAGGCGTCGACCATCGGGGTCGACTGGTCCAGCACCTCGAGCAGACGGTCGTTCGGGATCACGATCAGCGTGTCGACTTCGCCGGCCAATGCTTCGATGCCCTGCTCGGCCTGTTTCTGCCGGCGGCTGCCCTCGAAGGTGAAGGGCTTGGTCACGATGCCGACGGTAAGTGCGCCGATGTCCCGGGCCAGCCGGGCGATGACCGGCGCCGCACCGGTACCGGTGCCACCGCCGGCACCGGCAGCGATGAAGACCATGTCGGAGCCCTTGAGCAGCCGTTTGATCCGGTCCTGTTCGTCGAAGGCGGCGCGGAAGCCGAGCGAGGGGTCGGCGCCGGCCCCGAGGCCGCGGGTCTCGTCACCGCCGATGTGGACGGTGAGGTCTGCCATGCAGAGCTGGAGGGACTGGAGGTCGGTGTTGACCGCCATGAACTCGACACCCGGGATCTGGGCCTCGATCATGCGGTTGATCGCGTTGACGCCACCGCCGCCGACCCCGATCACCCGGATCACCGGGTTATGCGGAACTCCGGCACCGGGGGTCGATGAAGGTTCCTGGCGGCCGTAGCGGGGTCCGTCTTCCCGGGGGTCGGGCGGGGTCTCGGAGAAAATCCGCTTGAGCCGGTCCTGAGCGTCCGGCACCGAGCTGGTGTCGGCCGCCGGGTCGGGGGCCGAAAGCGGGCCCGGATCCTCGGAGCGCGGAGCTGGGGCCGGTTCAGACTGGGTCGGCTCCGGTTCTTCCTGCCGTGCTTCGAGGGGATCCTGGCGGCCGTAGCGGCCGGCCGCGTCGGGATCGGGTTCGGCGTGGACTTCGGGGGACGGCTCGGGCGCGGTCCTCGACGCCGCCGGTTCGACCGGGTCGCCCTGGGGGCCGCCTGTGTCGTCGGCGGTCCGCGGTTCGAACTCGGGTGGGTCCTGCGAAGGGTCGTCGGAGGTAGAGCGGAACAGGTCCGCCAGCGGACCTTCACGCATACTCGCTCGCTTACGACGAGCCATCACTCAAGACCTCCTTCGCCAAATTCCGGTAGTACGACGCCGCACGACTGTCGGGATCGTACTTCAGGACACTAGCGCCTCGTACCGGCGCCTCGGCGAACTTTACGGCCTTGCGGATGCGGGACTTGAAGACGAGGTCCCCGAAGTTCTCCTCGAGAATGGAGACCGCCTCCCGCGCGTGCAGGGTGCGGGAATCGAACATGGTCGGCAGGATTCCCTCGATCCGCACGTTCGGGTTGAGGTTCTCCTGGATCATCTTCAGGGTGCTCTGCAGCTGAACCAGCCCGCGCATCGAGAGGTACTCGCACTGGACCGGGACGATCACCTTGCTCGACGCGGTGAGGGCGTTGATCGTGAGCAGGCCGAGGCTGGGCGGCGTGTCGATGCAGATGTAGTCGTAGTCGGAGTGGATCTCCTTCAGCGCCCGCTCCAGCGAACGCTCGCGACCGATCTTGGTGCTCATCGCGATCTCGGCGCCGGCCAGGTCGATCGAGGCGACGGCGATGTCGATCTCGCGGTGGGCGATCACTTCCGAGATCGGCAGATCGTCGACCAGCACGTCGTACATGCTCTGCTCGCACTTGTCCGGGTCGATGCCCTGGCTCATGGTCAGGTTGCCCTGCGGGTCGAGGTCGACGCAGAGGACCCGGTGGCCCATCTCCGACAGCGCGACGGCCAGGTTCAGGGTCGAGGTCGTCTTCGCGACCCCGCCTTTCTGGTTGGCGAAGCTGATCACTTCCGCCATGTCGACCGGCTGCTCCGGGGTCTGATGGGTCGGCAGGGTCTCGAAGTCGCGCCGGCTCGGGGCCAGCAGATCCGCGGCCTTGAGCCTGATCTCGGTTTCCTCGGCCGCGGCGGCCTCTTCGACCTCGGCCAGTTCCTCCTCGACCGGCACCGGCGCCGGCTCGGCGGGGGTTGCCGGTTCGCTGGGCGCGGGGGCGGCCTGGACGGCCGGTTCCGCCGGCGGGGCGGCGGGCGCGGGCTCGGCCGGGGCCGGCTGCGGCGCTGCCGCTTCGGCAGCCGGTTCGGCGGTCGCCGCGGGCGCAGTCGTCTCCGGAACGGCCTCTGCTTCCGGCGCCTGCTTTTCAGGTTCGTGGTTCTTGCGGCTCAAGATTCGCATTTGGGCCGTTATTCGCATGTGAAAGCCGGTTTCCTCCCCGTCGCCCGATCCGGTTGAATACCTTCATCCCCGATTTCCTCGACAAACGCCTGCTCTTTGTCACCGGCAAGGGCGGTGTCGGCAAGACCACGGTCGCCATGGCGCTCGGAATCCGGGCCGCGATGGAAGGCAAGCGGACCATCGTCTGCGAGGTCGCGGCAACCGAAAACGCCTCCCGCCTCTTCGCCCAGGCCGAGGTCGGGTTCCGCGAGGTGGAACTGGCCAACGACCTCTGGGCGATCTCGATCGACCCGGACGAATCGATGCGCGAGTACGTCCTGCTCCAGCTCAAGGTCAAGGCGATGCGCGACCTGCTCTTCCGCAGCCGCATGTTCACCTACCTGGCCGCGGCCACCCCGGGCCTGAACGAGCTGGTCACGATCGGCAAGATCTGGGAACTGGCCCAGCTCGACCGCAAGGTCAAGCACGGCATCAAGTACGACCTGGTGATCGTCGACGCCCCGGCCACCGGCCACGGCATCAGCTTCCTCCAGACCCCGCGCACCTTCGCCTCGATCGCCCGGGTCGGGCCGATCCACAGCCAGGCGCTGCAGCTGGAGGCGATGATCACCGACCACGAGCAGACCGGGACCGTGATCGTCTCGCTGCCCGAGGAGATGCCGGTCAACGAGACCGCCCGGCTCGAATCCGAGCTCTCCAGTGACATCGGCATCGCGATCGACCGCGTCGTGATGAACGCGCTCTACCCCGACGCCTTCTCGAAGTCCGACGTCAAGACGTTCGGCAAACTGAAGAAGAGCGATGACGCGGAGGTCCGGGCGGCCGGGCGGGCCGCCGCCTCGCAGGCCACCCGCGCCGCCGCCCAGCGCGAACAGCTCGCCCGGCTGGAGGAGATGGTCCGGGCCGAGGTCACCACCCTTCCCTACATCTTCAAGCCCGAACTCGACCTGAAGGCAGCCCGCAAGCTGGCCGAGGAGATCGCCTGATGGCCTCGGTCGAGCAGGTCATCGCGGGCCGGGAGATCGTGATCTGCGCCGGCTCCGGCGGGGTCGGCAAGACGACTACTTCGGCCGCGATCGCCCTCGGGATGGCCGCCCGCGGCAAGAAGGTATGCGTGCTGACCATCGACCCGGCCAAGCGCCTCGCCGACTCACTCGGCCTGAAGGAGCTCGGCAACGAGGCCAGCAAGGTCGACCCGAAGCTGCTCAGGGAGCAGGGTGTCGATCCCGAGCCCGGCGGCGAGCTCTGGGCGATGATGCTCGACGCCAAGGAGACCTTCGATGCCCTGGTCGCCCGCCACGCCGAGGATGCCGAAGCTCGCGACCGGGTGCTGAACAACCGGATCTACCAGCAGATCTCCGGCGCCCTGGCCGGCTCGCAGGAGTACATGGCGATGGAGAAGCTCTTCGAGCTCCATTCGGAGGGCCGCTTCGACCTGCTCGTCCTCGACACGCCGCCCAGCCGCAACGCGCTCGACTTCCTCGACGCCCCGAAGCGCCTGACCCAGTTCATCGAGGGCAAGTCGCTCCAGGTCTTCATCCGGCCGACCGGCCTGGCCGCCCGGGTCGCCAGCCGCGGCACCGGGGTGGTGCTTTCGGTCCTGAAGCGGATCGTCGGCTTCGACCTGTTGGCCGACCTCTCGGAGTTCTTCACCGCCTTCAGCGGCATGATCGACGGCTTCCAGGACCGCGCCCACCGGGTCAGCGCCCTCTTGGGCGATGACCGGACCAGCTTCCTGATCGTCTGCGGACCCCAGGGCGAGCCGATCGAGGAGGCGGTCTTCTTCCACTCGAAGCTGGTCGAGAACGGGATGAACTTTGGTGGCGTCGTGGTCAACCGGGTCCGCTACCGGCTCGGCACCCACCAGGTCAAGGTCGGCGACCTGGCGAAGCGGATCGACGCGGAAATCGACGACGGTGACCTCTCGGGGCGCCTGGCCCGCAACCTCGCCGAGTACGACGTCTTGGCGGTCCGCGACCAGAAGAACATCGAGCAGCTGCGCGACGCCATGAACGGCGAACCGGTGATCCGCGTCCCCTACCTCGACACCGACGTCCACGACATCGCCGGCCTCTGCCAGATCAACCAATTCCTCTTCACCGACGAAGAAGAGCGGGTCAGACAAGCCACTTCGTAGTCGGCCCGAGTCACCCCAAGCGGAGCCGGCCCATCCATCATTTGTTTCTGTGGGCCGGCGGCTTTGACTTGGAGGGCGGGTCGGACCCCGCCCGACTTGTAGATGCTTGCGAAGCTCGCCGACTACTTATTTATGCCGGAAGCGCATTTCCGAGACCGACCACTCGGTGGTCTCGGGTTCCGGGAAGAAGTTCCGGTTCGGCTTCGGGTGCGGGGTGTGACGGGCCTCGTCGAGGCCGTCCATCGCGTGCGAAGGCCATTCCATGGTCTGGCCGGGCCGGGACTGGGAGAGCCAGTCCTCGCGCAGGGTGGCGCCGATCTCGGTCGAGGCGGTGACCGAGATCTCACCTTCCTGAGGCATCGGTTCGAGCAGCCTGGTGGTGCCGGAATCGTCGTCGCTCGTGTCCTGGTCGAAGAAGCCGTTGCCGTGGCTGGCAGATGACGCGGCAGAAACCGTGAACTCGGGTTCCGGCGGCGGGGCGACCGGGTCGCTGCCGGCCGGCTCGATGCCGAGTGCGCGCTCGATCTCGGGCATCGGCTGAAGCGGCGCCTCGGGGATCGGCTCGGGCTGGAACTCGGGCACGATGCCGAAGAGCGGGTCCTCCTCGGTCGCGCCCTCGACGCTGGTCCCGCCGACCACGCGGGGCTTGAAGATGTGGATGTCGGCCCCTTCGACCGCGACCGGCTCCTCGATGCGGTCGTCGTCCTCGGGCTCGGGGATCGCGTCCCATTCCGCGGTCGAGCCGATCGTGCCTATGCTGCCTTCGCCGGCGGTCAGGCCGCTGGTGATCAGCGTTTCCTCGGCGGCGACGTTCAGGTTCGTCCCGTAGTGGCCGAGCACGGCCTCGCGCAGGATGTGCCGGGTCGAGTCTTCGACCCAGGCGGCGATGTAGGTGGCCGACTCGCCGCCGATCGAGGTCAGGTCCTCGCCGTTGACCAGGGTCTGTTCGAGGTCGAGCGCGAGCTCGATCCGCTCACGCGAACGGAGGTCGTCAGCGTTGCCGGTGATCAGCGCGGCGGCTCGGGCGGCCAGCGGCGCGTCGATCACGCCTTCGCCACCGAGCGAGGCGCGGATCGCCAAAAGGTGGTCGCTCAGCGCGTCGACCGGGTTCTCCCGTTCGCAGCCATACTGGAAGCGCTTCTGGGCGAACTCCATGCGATCGGCGGCCGGCGATTCCTTGGCCAGGGCGACGATCAGCTCGTTCAGGCTCGTCACCTCGGACTCGATCAGGAAGTAGCTGCCGGGGCGGGGCGGCGCGACCGCGGTCTCGATCCGGCGCCAGTTCGATTCGCCGACCGGGGCGAAGGCAAAGGGTCCGAGGCCGACCGAGCCTTCCTTGTAGAGACGGAGCGCACGGATCAGGCCGTTCAGGCGGCCGATCGCCTGGCGGGGGCCGTCTTCGATGCTCTCGAGGTCGGTCATCGCGAAGTACGCGGTCTGCCAGGCGGTGCGGCCGGTACCTTCGCTGGAGGTGGCCTCGAGTGGCGCTTCGATCGTGTCGGCCTGGGCGATCCGGATCCCGTTGGCGAGGGTGACCTCGGTCGGGGTCATCTCGAAGCCGACCAGCGGCACCAGCAGTACGTCGGCCTCGCGGATGTCACGGGCCTGGACTTCCAGCCCGGCGAGAGCCGCCTCGACCCGGCTGATGTCGAGTGAGAACTCGGTCGTCCCTTCCCAGAGGGAGGTGATGAAGACGGCGATCATCTCCTCGGCCCGGCGGGTCGGCTCGGAGGGTACCGGCAGGCCACGCGATTCGAGGTAGGGGGCGGCGACGTCGGACGAGGCGACGGCGCCACGGGCGGGACCGTACGAAGGCAGCGACTTGAGCTCGTCGACATGCGTGCTGATGAAGCGTGAGGTCAGCGGGACGTACCGGTAGAAATGGGAGCTGTCCCCGTTGTTCTCGGCGACGTCGAAGGGGATCTCGTCACCGGTGGCCACCAGCGAGGTGAACCGTGTCGACGCCTCGGCTGCGAGCCGCTTCAAAGCCTCATCAAGAACAGGATCGTGCATGGTGAGACGGAGTTCCCGCCCCGAACCATGCATCCTGCGAGTGCAGGATGCCTTGCAGCTAGGCCGGTGTCTTCTCGGCTTCCAGCCAGCGGATCCCGTAGGACCGCATGTCGTCGATCAGAGGCACCAGGTCCTTGCCCTTGTCGGTCAGGGCGTAGGTGACCCGGGGCGGAACCTCGGGGAAGGTCTGCCGTTCGACGATGCCCGCCTCCTCGAGGGTGCGGAGCCGGAGCGAAAGGGTGCGCGGGCTGATGCCCTCGAGCGAGCGTTCGAGTTCGCAGAAGCGACGGCTCTCGTCGGCGAGGTCGCGGATCACGAGAAGGGTCCACTTGCCGGAGATCACATCTGCCGTGCGACACACGGGGCACTGATCGTTGTCGATTGCGCTCATGGTTCGAAGTGACCGTGTCGATTGCCGGCCGGGCGCCCTGTGAAGGGAGAGCGCCTCGGGCCGTACTGGTCACTTCAACAAGTATAGGCATATGGCTTCACTTACTGAAGCGCACCCGCGTTCGCGGCAAGCATCGCTCCCGCTCCCAGGGCCAGGAACGGGGCGAGGGGCAGAGCCGTTCGGGAGGGCGGCAGACGCTGACCGAGGGAGATCAGGATTCCTGTGAGCCCGGCCAGTGCGAGGCCGAAGGCGATTGCGAGCCAGGCCGATGGGCCGAGGCAGATCCCCATCACCCCGGCCAGCTTGACGTCGCCCATGCCCATGCCTTCGGGCTTGACCAGAGCGGCGGCGAGAAACGGGGAGGCCACCAGGCAGCCCATCAGCAGCGCCGGGCCCGCCTCGCCCCCGGCCGTCGCCAGTGCCAGGCCGGCCGATGCCGCGAGGGCGACCAGCCAGTTCGGGATCACCCGGCTGCGGAGGTCGGTCGCCGAGGCGACCGCGAGGGTGACCAGCAGCAGGGCGACGGCGGGGGTTTGGAGGGTTGAGTGAGCCACGCCTCCACCTTGCCGGAAAAAAGCTCACACGTGGCTCTATAGGTGCAAAAACTTTGCAACAAAAACGCCGGCCCTGGGGCCGGCGTTTTCGACGTTTGTTCAGATCCCGAGGATCAAGTGGCTTCACGAAGCTTCTGGGCCTCGTTGAGGCTCTGGAGCTTCTTCAGCGACTGGTTCTCGATCTGACGGATCCGCTCGCGGGTCACGTTGAAGGTGCGCCCGACCTCGTCGAGGGTGCGGGGATGCTCGCCGCCGAGCCCGTAACGGAGCTCGAGCACGCGGCGCTCGCGGTAGGAGAGGTTCTCCAGCGATTCCTTCAGCGCTTCCTTGGTCAGCAGGTCAGCGGCCCGATCGAAGGGCGACTCGGCCTTCTCGTCGGCGATGAACTGGCCGAACTCGGACTCCTCTTCGTCCCCGACCGGCTTCTCGAGCGAGACGGGCGACTGGGCGGAGCGCTTGATCGAGTCGACTTCCTCGGGGTCGATGCCGGTCACTTCGGCGATCTCCTCCGGGGTGGGCTCACGGCCCAGCTCGGTGACCAGCTTGCGCTCGGCGCGGCCGATCTTGTTGAGCTTCTCGACGACGTGGACCGGGATGCGGATGGTCCGCGCCTTGTCCGCCAGGGCACGGGCGATCGCCTGCCGGATCCACCAGGTCGCGTAGGTCGAGAACTTGAATCCCTTGCGGTAATCGAACTTCTCGGCCGCACGGACCAGGCCGAGCGTGCCTTCCTGGATCAGGTCGAGGAAGGGCAGTCCCTGGTTGCGGTAGTTCTTGGCGATCGAGACGACCAGTCGGAGGTTCGACTCGACCATCTTCTGCTTGGCGTCGAGGTCACCGCGCTCGATCCGCTTGGCGAGATCGACCTCTTCCTGGGCGGTCAGCAGGCGAACCTTGCCGATGTCCTTGAGGAAGAGCTGCAGTGAGTCGGTGGTCATGTCCGGCTTGAGGTCGAGCGCCTCCTTCTTGCGCCGGCGGCCACGACGGCCATCGGAGCGCTCGTTCTCGGCCGAAGCCTTCTGCGCCGGATCCACATCCTCGACCAGCTCGATCCCTTGCTTCTCGATGTGACCGTAAAGGTCTTCGACGTCGGATTCGTCGAGATCGACCTCAGCCACGGCAGTGGCAACGTCACCGAAAGTGAGGACGCCGAGCTGCTGACCCCGGTTTACGAGGGTCTTTACTTCTTCTAGTTCTTGGAGTTCGGCTACAAGCATCATGTCCCTATCTGGTATTCCCTGAGGCGGCAAATACCTGTCTACCCGAAAGTTGAGGGTTCGGGTGACAGCCAAATTGCGAATCACTCGTCAAGATCCGCATAGCTCCTATTTCGCAAATCGGAGCAGGAAAAACCGCCGCCGTCTGTAAGTGGTCAAACGAGTGACCGGATAATAGCCACTTCACTTAGTAAAGTCAAGGGGCTGCGTTCCGGAAACACTCCATACTCTAGGAACGCGGCCTGGCCCCATGAGTTGCACCAACTGTGACGAAAATCATCCGGAGCATCCAAACGATGCCCCGATCCCAATATCCGAGCAGTGGAAGCACCTCCACTGGCTGCAGGCATTCTGGATCCGAGCCTGGCGAGAGAACGTAACCGGGCTCTCCGGCATGGTCGCCTACAACCTGATGTTGGCGATCTTCCCCTTCGTCTTCCTGGTCCTCTTCATCTTCTCCCAGGTGCTCCAGATCGACGGGGTCGAGAAGGGCATCTTCAACGACCTCCAGCGGCTCTTCCCCAACGCCGAGCAGGGCACGCTGAACGACGTCATCTCGGCGATCCGCTCGAACTCGGCCACCCTCGGCATCGCGGCGGCGATCGGCTCACTCTGGATCGGAGCCTCGTTCTGGGGTTCGATGGACACCGCGTTCTGCCGGATCTACCACGTGCAGTGCCGGGGCTGGTGGGAACAGAAGCGCTTCTCGCTGGGGATGCTCCTGGTGGTGACGGTCTTCCTGCTCGGCAGCGTCCTCCTCCCCGCGCTCGAGGGCGCCCTGATCCGCCAGACCGACAACCTCCCATTCGGGCTGAACGAGATCCAGAACCTCGACAACGCGGTGCTGATGGGGGTCACGCTGACCCTGAACTTCATCGTCGCCGGGGTGATCTACTGGGCGGTGCCGAAGGGCCACATGCCCTGGCGGGCGGTCTGGCCCGGCGCGGTCTTCACGACCCTGGTCGCGGCCCTGGCCAATTGGCTGTTCCCGATCTACCTGAACAACGTCTCGGCCCTGAACCGGTTCGGCTCGACGATCGGCTTCATCCTGATCGCCCTCTTCTGGTTCTACCTGGTCGCGCTGACCATGCTGGCCGGCGCGGTCATCAACTCGATCCGGCACGAGTACCACGACACCGGCCGCCTGCCCTACGGCATCCTCAGCCGGGCCCAGCTCCTGGCCCAGGCCCAGGCGGAAGAGGCGCGAGCCGCCCAGCGGCCGATGGCCGAGCCCTACCGCTCCCTGGTCAGCGGAGATCCGTGGCCGGAAGAAGAACCGGCCGCCGACCAAACCGAGACCAAGGTGATCCCGCTTCGCCGTCGCAAGAACCGCTAGCCGATGGGTGTCCGGATCGAGCTGATGCCGGACCCGGTTCGCCGCGGGCTCTCGGCCACCGGAGGCATCACCTGCGAACAGGAAGCCCTGGTCACGGTCGACCGCCGGACCTTCCGTGAAGTCTGGACGCCTTCGACTCTCGAGCTGTTCGCCCGCTCCTACTGGGACTTCGTCCGTCGCCGCACCCTGGGCGCGATCCGAGTCACCTACTCGGGCGGGGAACCCACCGTCGCGCTGCTGGGGCGCATTCCCCTGCTTCGCTTCCGCAGGCCCGTCTTCAGCACGGAAAGCGACCGGGCTTCGGTCGAGTGGCCGATCGAGCGGGGGCTGCTGGTCACCCGCGACGGACGGGGCCGGGGCTATCTGCGAATCGCAGCCGAACGCGAACCCTCTGACGATTCCGAACCGCGACTGCGAGTCTCTTCGACGGTCTCGAACTTCTATCCGTGGATCCGCGGGACGGGACGCTTCGCCAAGCTCGGCACTTGGATCTACTCGCAAACCCAGCTGCGGGTTCACATCGCTGTGACCCGAGGGTTCCTGCGCTCGCTCGACGGCCTGCCCGCTGAGGTGTTGCGCCGCGGCGTCAACCCCGGCCGCCCCGTCTAGCTCTCGAGCTCGGCAACGGCGGCCGCCATCGCCTCCTTGAGCGCGATCGGGCGGTGGTCGAAAAGCTCCATCCCGGAAGGGTTACGCACCACGGTCTCGGTTGACAGGCCTTCGACCAGAGGCCGGGCGACGCCGGTGTCGACCGGGGTGACCAGCCCGATCCAGAGCGACGAGAGCTTCGGGGTCAGCATCGGCACCCCGATCCGCAGCGGCGGCCGGCGGCCCATCGCCCTCGCCATCTCGTCCATCATCCCGCCGTAGGTCGTTACGTCCGGACCGCCGATCTCGATTTCACGCGAGCCGTCCAGCTCGAGGCTGCCGGCCAGGCACTCGATGACATCGGCGATCGCGATCGGCTGGGTCTTCACCGTGGTCCAGCGCGGCGTGATCATCGCCGGCAGGCGGCGGACCAGCCAGTAGACGGTCTGAAATGACTCGCTGCCGGACCCGATGACCACGGCGGCACGCAGATAGGTGAGATCCAACCCGGTCGATCCCAACGCCATCGCGGTCTGGTGGCGGGACTGGAGGTGGCGGGAGCCCCCTTCGCCGAGTCCGCCGAGGTAGATGATGCGCTCCACCCCGACTTCGGCTGCCGCCTCGGCGAAGTTGGTGGCCGCGCGGAGGTCGGTCTCGGCGAAGTCGCCGCTGCCACCGCGGCCCATCGAGTGCACGAGGTAATAGGCGACCCGCACCCCGGAGAGTGGCCAGCGCAGCGAGTCCCTCTCGAGGACGTCTCCCTGAACCACTTCACAGCCGGCCTCCTCCAGTTCGGATGCCTTGCCGGAGTCACGGGCAAGGCAGCGGGTCGGCGTTTCGGCTGCCGCGAGCCTCACGGCCAGCTGGCGGCCGATGTAGCCGGTGCTGCCGGCTACCAGGACGGGGTCAGCCGTAGAGGCCGCCAGTCACTTCGCGGAGCTTGGCGCGGTCGTGGCGGGCGCCGACCTTGCGTACGGTGCCGGAGCGGGATCGCATGACCAGCGACTCGGTCGTGGCCCAGCCTTTGTGGCGGCGGACGCCGTCGAGCAGGTCGCCGTCGGTGACCCCGGTCGCGGCGAAGAAGACGTCGTCACCGGCGACCAGGTCGTTTGAGGTCAGGACCTTGTCGAGGTCATAGCCGGCGTCGATCGCGGCCTGCCGCTCCTCGTCGTTGCGGGGCCACAGCTTGCCGATGATCTCGCCGCCGAGGCACTTGATCGCGGCCGCCGCGAGCACCCCTTCGGGGGTGCCGCCGATGCCCCAGAGCAGGTCGATGCCGGTGTCGTCGGAAACCGCCAGCAGGGCCGCCTGGACGTCACCGTCGGTGATGAAGCGGATCGTCGCGCCGGCCGCGCGGATCTCCTTGACCGTCTCTTCGTGCCGGGGCCGGTCGAGGATGGTCAGGGTCACGTCTTCCGGGCCTCCGCCCTTGCGTTCGCCGATCTTGCGGATCACTTCCCCGATCGGCTCGTCGAAGGTCAGCAAGTCGGTGAATTCGGAGGCGCTGGCCATCTTCTCCATGTAGACGCAGGGGCCGGGGTCGAACATGGTGCCGCGCTCGGCCAGGGCGATCACCGCGAGGGCGCCACCGAAGCCGCGGGCGGTCAGGGTCGTGCCTTCCAGCGGGTCGACCGCGATGTCGACGACCGGCGGGCTGCCGTCGCCGATGTTCTCACCGTTGAAGAGCATCGGGGCCTCGTCCTTCTCGCCTTCGCCGATCACCACGACTCCATCCATCGGGACGGTGTCCAAGAGGATGCGCATGGCGTCGACGGCGGCGCCGTCGGCCGAGTTCTTGTCACCCCGCCCGATCCACCGCGAGGCGGCCAGGGCCGCCGATTCGGTGACGCGAACCAGCTCCAGGGCCAGGTTGCGGTCGGGCTTTGATCCGGATCGAACATCGTGCGAGATAACACCCATGCGGGGCAGGCTATAAGGGACGGCCACAACGCGCCTTCTGCAACACGGCCGGGATATGCTGCGGCGCATGGCGAGCAATCGATGGGGTTTGACCCTCCCCCTGCCCGGGGTCTCACTGGCCGACACCAAGGACTTCGTGCAGTTGGCGGAGGCCGAGGGGTACACCGATCTCTGGACCGGCGAGACCGGCGGCCCGGACGGCTTCACCCCGCTCGTCCTGAGCGCCGCCTGGACCGAGAAGGTCCGGCTCGGCACCGGGATCGTTGGCGTCTTCCAGCGTGGTCCGGCCCTGCTCGCCCAGCAGGCCGCGGCCCTGACCGACGCTTCCTCAGGGCGTTTCGTGCTCGGGATCGGCGCCTCTTCTGACCGCATGGTCGAGGGCTGGAACCAGATTCCCTTCGTCAAGCCGCTTTCCAAGGTCGAAGCGACGGTGGACTTCCTGCGGGTCGCCCTGGCTGGGGAGCGCACCGACACGGGTTTCAAGCTGGAGACCGCCCCGACCCACGAGACCCCGATCGTGCTTGCTGCCCTGCGGGGCAAAATGCTCGAGCTGGCCGTGAACAAGGCCGATGGCGCCTTCACCAACTTCCTGCCTCTGGCCGGACTGCCCAAGGTGGTCGGCGGCATCGAGGGGGCCGGCGACGGCTTCGAGCTGCTCTGCCGCTTCTTCTGCATCCCGGGGGAGAAGGAGCAGGTCGAAGGGCTGGCTCGGTTCATGTTCTCCAGCTACATCACGGTCCCGGTCTATGCCAACTTCTTCCGCTGGCTCGGCTACGAGGAAGAGATCGCCCCGATGGTCGAGGCCTGGGCGAACAAGGACCGGCAGGGTGCCGCGGCAGCCGCTCCCTGGGAGCTGATCGAGGACACCTTCCTGCTCGGCAGCCCGGAGCAGATCCGCGAGCGGCTCGACGCCTACGTCGAAGGGGGCATCACCCTGCCGGTGATCACCCCGATCACCACCCCGGACAACCACGCCGCCCTGATCAGGGCGCTGGCCCCTTAGACCTATCCGGTGCCTTCGGCCTCGCCGTCGGCCCAGACCTTCTTCTTCCAGGGCGGGGTGATCGGGTCGAAATCGGCCGGCCGTGAAAGCGGTCCGTCCTTGACGGTTTCCAGCGGTACCAGCCGGATCTGGCCGGCCGGCGTGTAGGAGGGGTAGCGGCCACCAGACAGTTCCCCATCGACGTTGCCGGCGTGGCTGCCGCCGGCGATCAGGTAGCGGCCGGTCGACTCGCCCCATCCCCCATCCTCGCGTAGTCCGACTGCCTCGGTCGCGTCGGTGAGGAAGTCCCAACCCATGTCGGATCCCCAGTTGGCCGAGGAGCGCGTGTGGTTGTAGCCGTTGTGCGAGGAGGCCCTTTCGCTGACCGTTCCGTCCGGTTCAACCCGGATCTGCATCGATTCCCAGTCGTTCCTGTGGTACCCCTTCCGTTCGAGCACCGGGGCGCCCCTGAGCGATGCGCTCTCCGGGTAATAGGCCCAGTACTGGACGTAGGTGCTTCCGTTGTCGCCTTCGAATGCCCGGGTGAACAAGGTCACCGGCTCCCCCGCCGTCGATTCGCCCACCTCCCCCTCCCCCGGACTGTCGGCGCACCACGGCGACCGGCAGGTCCGGAAGTCGACCGGCAGGCCGAGCATGTCCTTGCCGTACATCAAGGTCGGCGTCCCGGCGCGGACCAGCACGGCCAACCGATCCCCATACGCCTTTTCCAGCGAACCCTTGCCCGCGCAGGACTTCGAGAGCGAGGCCGCGCAGAGGATCTTGGTCGAGACCGAGTGGGCGAGGCCGGCCGCGGGCACCTGGATTCCGGCAGCGGTCAGGGCTGCCATCAGCCCGGCCATCAGGGTGATCAGCCCCACCCACTCGATGGTCGATTGGCCACGATTGGATCTCAGCGCCGTTGCCATGACCTGATCGTGGCGGGAAAAGGCTCAAAAGTGGGTTACTGGTGCAACGATTCTGCAACGGGTGCCCCGGAAACTTCCGCAGCTCGAAGATAGAGTCCGGGCATGGCCGATCGCAGACAACCCACCTCGCTTCCATCCACCGCCAAGAAGGACATCCAGTGGAAATGGTGGGCCTTCGGGATCGCGATCCTGCTGTTGCTGATCATCGTGCTCCAGAATTCGCAGCACGTCGAGTTCAAGCTCCTCTTCCTGGTCGATACTTCCGCGCCGCTCGTCCTGCTGCTGCTGCTCGCGGCACTGATCGGTGCGGTGATCGGCTACACCGCCCCGATCCTGCGGCGCCACCGCCACAAGACCCGGCAGGAGTACGGCAAGGAGTAGCCCCGGGACCGGGGCCGTTGGAATGTCACTGTCGGTAATCGAACCGGTCCGCCTCGAAGGCGAGGTCGTCGCGATGGAACCGATCCGGCCGGATCACCTCGACCAGCTCTGGCAGGCCGCCCAGGATCCGCGGATCTGGGATTGGCTGGTCCACCTGACCGACAGTCGGGAACGGTTCGAAGAGTGGGTGTCCCAGAGCGCCGATTGGTGGGAGGACGGCGACCGCAAGGCCTTCGTGACCGTCGCTGCCGATCGCGGCCAGGCGGTCGGCAGCAGCAGCTTCCTGAACTACCGGCCGGCCGATGACGTGGTCGAGATCGGCTACACCTGGCTGAACCCGGCCGCCTGGGGGACCGGGGCGAACATCGAGGCGAAGCTGCTGATGATGACCCACGCCTTCGAGGTGCTCGGCTGCGCCCGGGTCGAGTTCAAGACCGATGCCCGCAACGAGCGCTCGCGGGCCGCTCTGGCCGCGATCCCGGCCCAGTTCGAGGGGATCCTGAGAAAGCACATGAAGCCGTTCGGCGTCGGCCGTCGTGACTCGGCCTACTACAGCGTGATCGACGACGAGTGGCCGGAGGTTCGCGAGAACCTTCGCCGACGTCTCGGCCGGGATTGACCGCCGGCCTCAGTCTGCGGCGAGTCGCCGGCGCGTCACCTCGACCGCCTCGGGATTGGAGTCGAGCAGCACGAAGTCGCGGCCGAGCTCCTGGCAGACTGCGCCGAGCGTGCCGGAGCCGCAGAAGGGATCGAGGCATAAGTCGCCCGGCCGGCTCGAGGCGGTGACCATGCGCCGCAGGATCCCGGCCGGCTTCTGAGTCGGGTACCCGGTCCTTTCCCCGCCATTGGTCGGCACGATCGTGTGCCACCAGACGTCGGTCGGCAGCTTCCCTTTCGCCGCCTTTTCCGGCGTGACCAGGCCCGGCGCCATGTACGGCTCCCGGTCCACCGATTCCGAGTCGAAGTAATACCGCTCGGGATCCTTGACGTAGACGAGGATCGTGTCGTGCTTGGCCGGCCAGCGCCGCTTCGATTTGCCGCCGTAGTCGTAGGCCCAGATGATCTCGTTGAGGAAGCACTCCCGGCCGAAGATGCCGTCCAGCAGCACCTTCACGTAGTGAGCTTCCCGGTAGTCGATGTGGAGATAGAGGGTGCCGGACTCGTCGAGCAGCCGATGGACCTCGCTGAGCCGCGGGCTGAGGAAGTCCGTGAAATCGTCGAAGCTGTCGGCGTACGAGGACTCTCCCACCGCCTCGGTCCGGTAGCGGCGACCGCCGAAACCGGTTCGGTCACCGTTCTCGTCGGCGAAGGTCCTGACCTTCTGGTGGGACTGCGCCTTGCCGGTGTTGAAAGGCGGGTCGGCGTAGACCAGCTGGAACGAGCCGTCCTCGAATTCAGCCATCAACTCCAGGTTGTCGCCCAGCAGGACACGATTCCACTCCACCCCGGGAAATCTACTCGCGGGAACACCGGCTCTGGCGGCTCGGCCGGCTTCGGAGGTGGGACTGAGCCAGCGAGATTGAGGAAGTGGTCCGTATATGACCAAAAACTCAATCTCGCGAGAGCAGACTCCCGAGACAACTCAAACTCTCAGCGGGTCGTGCACGGGGCCCGCCCGGGCTAGAGGTTGCCGAGTTCGGTGACTATGTCTTGGACGGTTTGCTTGGCGTCGCCGAAGACCATTGCGGTCTTCTCGTTGTAGAAGAGGTCGTTGTCGATTCCGGCGAAGCCGGCGGACATCGAGCGTTTGAGGACCAGCACCTGCTGGGCTTCGTCGACCTCGATGATCGGCATGCCGTAGATCGGGCTGGACTCGTCCGTCTTGGCGGCCGGGTTGGTCACGTCGTTGGCGCCGATCACCACGCAGACGTCGGTCTGCGGCAGCTCGGGGTTGATCTCGTCCATTTCCTTGAGCTGGTCGTACGGCACGTCGGCCTCGGCCAGGAGGACGTTCATGTGGCCGGGCATGCGGCCCGCCACGGGGTGGATCGCGTAGTTGACCGTGACGCCCTTCTTGTTCAACTCGTCGGCCATCTCCTTGACCGTGTGTTGAGCCTGGGCGACTGCGAGGCCGTAGCCGGGCACGATCACGACCGAGTCAGCGTAGGCGAGCGCGATCGCGGCGTCCTGCGCGTTCAACGAACGGTAGGGCCGCTCTTCCTTGTCTCCCCCGCCCCCGGTCGCGGGCGAACCGAAGCCGGCGAAGAGGATGTTGGCCACCGAGCGGTTCATCGCGGTCGCCATCTCGAGCGTGAGGATCGTGCCGGAGGAGCCGACCAGGGTGCCGGCCACGATCAGGGCGGTGTTGTCGAGGGCGATGCCGGCGGCGGCTGCGGAGAGGCCGGTGAAGGCGTTTAGCAGCGAGATCACGACCGGCATGTCGGCCCCGCCGATCGGCATCACCACACCAACCCCAAGCAAAGCAGCCACGACCAGCATCAAGATGAAGACCGGCTGGTCCAGGTTGACGTACTCGTTGTTGACGCCGAGGTAGACGCCACCGGCGATCAGCAGGACGAGCAGCACGCCGTTGATGATCTTCTGGCCGGGCAGCGCGAGCGGCTGGCTCGGGATCAGTTCCTGCAGCTTGCCGAAAGCGACGTTCGAGCCCCAGAACGAGATCGAGCCGATCACCATCGCCAAGAGGGTCGGGATCATTACTTCGAGCGGCACGCTGAGGCCCGAGTGGATGATGATGACCGTGCGGTCTCCGAGCCCGCCTACGAGCTGCTTGAGCGGCTCGGCCTCATGGACCCACTCGCGGTACTCGGACCAGGCGATCAGGGCGATCGCCCCGCCGCCGAGGCCGTTGTAGAGGGCGACCATCTGCGGCATTTCGGTCATCTTGACCTTCTTCGAGGCGACCGCCCCGACGATCGTGCCGACCAGGAGGCCGCCGATGATGATGTCCCAGTTGCCGATGCCCTTCTGGCAGAGCGTGGTGATCACGGCGATCGCCATGCCGACCGCGGCGACCATATTGCCGCGACGAGCCGAGGTCGGATGGGTACCCAGCTTGATCCCGTAGATGAACAGGGAGAAGCTGACGATGTAGAGGATCGCGACCAGCGACGAATCGGGCGCCAGCGCAGCGAGGAGCGGGCTCACGAGCCAGCCCCCTTCGAATCGGCCGCAGCGGAGCCGTCAGTGGCCGGGGCTTCGGCCGGCGCGGGCTTCTTCTTTTTCGGCCCGAACATCTCCAGCATGCGGTCGGTGACCATGAAGCCGCCGACGATGTTGATCGTGCCGAAGACGATGGCGATGAACCCGATCAGCTCGCCGAGGAAGTCGTCCGCGTAGCCGACCACGATCAGGCCGCCGAGCAGGACGATGCCGTGGATCGCGTTGGTCTGCGACATCAGCGGCGTGTGCAGGGTGGTCGGCACCTTGGAGATCACCTCGAAGCCGACGAACACCGCCAGCACGAGGATGGTTATCTCGGTTACGAGGTTCATCAGCGGGCGGTCCTCTCTCCGCGAATCTCACCCTCGTGGGTGATCGTCGCGGCATCGATGATGTCGTCCTCGAAGTTCAGGGTCAGGCCGCCTTCTTCGGTGATCATCAGGCCGAGCAGGTTCTCGAGGTTCTTGGCGTAAAGCTGGGAAGCATGGCCGGGCAGCTCGGAAGCGAGGTTCCGGGGGCCGACGACCTTGACCCCGTTGTCGGTCACGACCGTCTCACCCGGCTTGGTGAGTTCGCAGTTGCCGCCGGTTTCCGCGGCGAGATCGAGGATGACCGAGCCGGGACCCATGTTGGCGACACCGGCCGCGGTGATCAGGGTCGGCGCCGGCCGGCCCGGGATCGCAGCCGTGGTGATGATCACGTCCTGCTTGGCCGCGTTCTCATCGAGCGCGTCACGGACCTGCTGATTCTCCTCGTCGGTGAGGGGGCGGGCATAACCACCCTCTCCCTCGGCATCGGGAATGAAGTCCAGCTCCAACGGACGGCCACCGAGCGAAGCGATCTGCTCCCAGGCGGCACGGCGGATGTCGAAGCCGGTGACGATCGCCCCGAGCCGCTTGGCCGTCGCGACCGCCTGCAGGCCGGCGACACCTGCCCCGAGCACGAGCACCCGAACCGGGCGGATCGTGCCGGCAGCGGTGGTCAGCATGCCCCAGAAGCGGCCGGACTCACGGGCCGCGATCAGGGTCGCGGCATAACCGGCAGCGGTCGCCTGCGAAGAAAGCGCGTCCATCGCCTGGGCCCTGGTGGTGCGCGGAATCAACTCCATCGCCAGGGCCGAGACCCCGGCCGAGGCCAGCGCCTTGTTGGTCTCGGCGGAAGTGAGCGGCGAGAGGTGGCTGATCAGGTACTGGCCCTGCTTCAACTCACCGATCTCCGCCCCCGAAAGCGGGGCGACGTGGAGGATCAGGTCGCAGGCGAGGACGTCGGCATGCGAACCGACCTTCGCCCCGGCTTCCTCGTATTGGGCGCCGGGATGACCGGCGACATCGCCGGCTCCGGACTCGATGACGATCTCGACGCCCTCCTTTTTCAGGAGCGACTTGACCGACTCGGGAACCAGGGCAACCCGGTTCTCCCCTTCTGCAGATTCTCTGGGTACACCGATCTTCATGGACAAGGCCGACTCAGACTATGGGAATTAGCCAGAGGGGGGTCTTCAGCCCTGCGTGAGGGCGGCGAGGCGTTCGACCGTGTGCTTCATCTGGTCGACCTCCGGGTGGACCGGAGTCGCGATCAGACGGTCGATTCCGTTCTCGCGGAAGCGGCTCAGGCGCTCGTCCACTTCCTCCTCGGTGCCGATCAGCGAGACCGCGTTGACCATCTCGTCGGGCAGGGCCTTGAAGGCGCCTTCCTTGTCACCGGCCTGGAACAGTTCCTGGACCTGGTCGGCGACCTCGCCGAAGCCGAACCGGTGGGCGAGGTTGACGTAGAAGTTGGTCTTCTTCGAGCCCATCCCGCCGAGGTAGAGCACCAGGCCCATGCGGACCACGTTGCGGGCGGCTTCGAGGTCTCCGTCGATCGCGACCTGGACCGAGGGCGAGATCTCGAAGTCCTCGCGGGTGCGGCCACCGGCGGCGAGCCCCTTCTCGATGTGCTCGCCCCAGGCCTCCTCGAACTTGTCGACCGAGAAGAAGATCGGGATCCAGCCGTCGGCGACCTCGGCCGCGATCTCGACCGAGCGCTGGCCGATCGCGCCGATGAAGATCGGGATGTCGTTGCGCAGCGGGCGGAAGTTGAGCTTCAAGGGCTTGCCCTGGCCATCCGGCAGGGGCAGCTGGTAGTGCTCGCCCTGATGGTCGAGCTTGCCCTCGCGGGCGATGATCTCGCGGACCACCTCGACGTATTCCTTGGTCCGGCCCCAGGGCTTGGCGTAGGGGACGCCGTACCAGCCTTCGGAGACCTGCGGGCCGGAGGGCCCGAAGCCGAACATGAAGCGGCCGTTCGAGAGGTAGTCGATCGTCGCACCGGCCATCGCGGCGGCGGCCGGCGGCCGGGCGGGTACCTGCATGATCGCGGCGCCGAGGTTGATCTTCTCGGTCTGCGCGGCCAGCCAGGAGAGGACGCTGACGCAGTCCGACCCGTAGGACTCGGCGACCCAGACCGATTCGTAGCCGACGCTTTCGGCGAACTGAACCGCCTCGATCGCATCTTTGCCGCGGGGACCAATGCCCCAGTACCCGAGATACAGCCCAAGCTTCAGTGACATGCGGGCAGCCTACCCGAAGTGAACAAATTACGCATTTGTTCCACCTGGTTCGGTTTGTGCCGAAATACGAGCTCGGATTGCGGTGAGGTTGAAGTTTGGAGCGCTATGTGGCGGGAACTTCAATCTCGCTGGCTGGCCTGGCGGTCGGCGGCATTGAAGATCGCCGGGGCCGCCTCGATCATGCGGTCGATGTCGAGGCCGGGGATCCTCCCGCTCCAGCCGTCCGAGCTGACGTAGACGCAGATCGCTCCGCCGCCGGTCGAGAGTCCCAGCCCGGCGCCCCTCGCCTTCTGGGCCAGGTCGGCATCGATGCCGGGCGGGTCTTCGCTGGCCAGCAGTTCCTGGTCATCCAGCCAGAAGTTCATCCCGGCGGCGCCTGGACCCTTGATCGGCGAGACCAGAGCAACGTAGTAGCGCAGGCCGTCGATCTCGTTCTCGTATTCCATCCAGGCCAGGTTCACCTCGCGGCCGTCGGCCAGGCGGCCTTCGAAGACCTGGTCTGCCGCGGCCGGCAGCGGCAGCTCGAGATGGGCCATGTGGAAGGCCGAAGGGTCGACCGGGACGAACCCCCGCGGCTCGGTGAACTCCCTGACCGAATCGTCCTTGCCGGCCAGGGCGCGGGAGACGAACCCGAGCAGGCCGCGCTTCTTCTTGCCGGTCCAGTCGGCGTTGGCGTCGCCGCTCCGGGCGGCGGGCACATGGCCCAGGCCGACCTGTTCGAGCACCTCGTCCCGCAGCCTGCCGGCGACCTTGCCGCCGCTCTCGGCCAGCAGGTCGAGGTGGTCCGAGTCGACCTGGCCGTCGGCCCGGTACTGCCCGCGCCACTGCGGCGCCTCGCAGCCGAAGCTGCCCGAGGAGAGCCGGAAGGCGAAGTCGGGCGGGGTCGAGGAGGCCAGCCAGTCGATCAAGGTCGGGGTGAAGAGCCGATAGAGCCACTGCTGGTCCTGCCCCTTCGCCACCTCGATCAGGTAGCGCCGCTCGAGTTCGAGCGATTCGAAGGTCTGTTCCTGGCGGGCGCGGCCGTCGCCGGTCCACTGGAAGAGGCCCGCGCCGAACTCGTCCGGGCGCAGGCTCAGCATCGGGACCAGCCCGACCGTCTGGGGCAGCCGGGTGACCATCACCGTGTGGTGGCCGGCGACATCCACGCCGATCATCTCGCCGAAGATCGCCTGGTGGCGAAGCCGAGCCACCGCCCCGCCCGGCATCTCGCCGACCAGCGACCAGACCGCGTGCTTGACCGGGCCGATCTGCTCTTCGGGTGGCTGGGCGCCCGGAAAAGCGGGGTCGGTTCGGAGCGTCAGGCCACGCTCGTCGGCGTACGCCTGGAGATCCCGCTCACATTGCCTGAGCTGCTCCAACGCCACTTCGTCGCCCAGCATTCCGCCCCCAGTCTGGATCGTCAACGTGCTCGCGCCAATCTACACCTCACTGCCTGAGGCGATCCCTGCCGGGCCCGCCGATCAGCCGATCCCGCCCGGGCCCGCCCGTGAGCCGGTCGCGTCCGGGGCCGCCGCGCAGCACGTCGCGTCCCGGCCCTCCGGCCAGGCGGTCGGCTCCCGCCCGTCCCTCCAGCCGGTCTCGACCGCGGCCTCCGGCCAGGCGGTCGGCCCCGGGCCCGCCGATCAGCCGGTCGTTGCCCTTGCCGCCGATCAACCGATCGCGACCCTTGCCGCCGCAGACGAGGTCGTTGCCGCCGAGGCCGCGGATCACGTCGTTGCCCCCCAGGCCGGCGATCACGTCCCGCCGGGCAGTGCCCCGCAGGTGGTCGTTCTTGGCCGTGCCGACCAGAGTGACCTTCCGGCCGGCGCACTTCAGGCCGTTCGGGCCGGGGTCCGGGTCCGGGTCTGGATCGGGGTCCGGGTCCGGGTCTGGATCTGGGTCAGGACCCGGCGGGTCGGGTTGGAGTTCGAAAGCACCGGCATCGCAGGCCGCGCCCGAAGGCCGCAGCCACGGCTCCCCGCGCTGGTCGGTCTCGCCGGCCGCTCCGCATTCGCTGGTCGGCACGGCATCGATCGCGGCGCTGGTCGGCTCGATCGCGATCGTCCGGGTCGGACCGCCGTGCTGCTGCAGGGCCTTCGGCGTCAGCACCAGGTTCATGGACGAGTTCAAGATGTCGTTCGCCCCGAACTGACATTCGGGGTCGGCGCCGCTGGAGACGTTGCGGCCACCCGAGATGTAGCCGCTGCCGCCGCAGGAGTCGACCAGGAAGCCGCCCCCGATCAGGCTGGCGGTCAGCTTCGTACTGCCGCCGACGTTGCCGTCGGTCGTGATCTGGCCGCCGAGGCCTCCTGCCTCGTTTCCGACCAAGGTCGAGAAGGCCAGCTCGACGCTGCCCTCGCGCATCAGGATGGCACCGCCACGCAGGCCCGCCGAGTTGTCGTAGAAGGTGGAGTTGACGATCTTCGACCCGAGACCCACCGTCCTCAGGTAGAAGCCGCCACCGTCGTCCACCGATCCGCCCGCGGCGTCGACCTTGTTGTCGGCGATCAGGCTGCGCTCGATCGAGAGCGGGGACTCGGACATGATCGCCCCGCCGTACGCCCAGTCGAGGTTGGCGCCGCTGGTGTTGATCGCCCGATTCTGGGTCAGCTCCGACCCGACGATCCTCACCTGCTCGACCCCGGACGAGACCCGGATCGCACCACCGTATGCATCGTTCCCGGCCCCCGCCTCGGCGAGGTTGTCGCGCAGCAGGGAGTTGTAGATCCGCAGCTGCCCGGTGCCGTTGCTGGAGATCGCGCCGCCCAGCCGGGCCTGGTTGTCCTCGATCACCGCGCCACGGATGAAGGTGATGTTCGCGCCGCTGAGGTAGATCGCGCCTCCCTGGGCGCCGGCGTGCCCGCCGTAGATGCGCACGTCGTAGAAATCCGTCCTGCCTCCCCCGGACCTGAAGGCGGCGCCCCAGCTGTCCTGACCCGGTTCGGCCGAGATGTTGCCGCCGGCGATGGTCAGGTCACGGGCGACGAAGCTCGACGAAAAAGAATGGATGGTCCGTCCGGTGACGGTGGTGCGAATCGCGGTCTGCCCTCGGCCCGAGCCGATGATCTGGACGGGGCCGCGCACGTCGAGGTCGCCACTCACATTCGCGTTCTCGTCACCGGAGGCGTCAGCGATGGTCAGCCGGTGATCACCCGGGCCGAGGCGGATCTGATCGGTGGTGGGCATCGGCTCACCGGCCGGGCAGCCGCCGAAGGCGACATCTTTCGCGGCCGCCTCGACCGCCTCACGCAACGAGCATCCGGCACCCGTGCCGTGCTCATCGGTGAGCGTGTCCACGTTTATCACCGTGGCCGACGCCGCCCCGGAACCAGCCAGGGCTCCTGCCGCCACGAGCAGAGCAACCCCGGCTCCTCGAAATCCAATCCTCATTGCCCGCCTCCTTCACTTCAGACCTGTCGGGAGCATGCTCTCGCGGCGGACTCCCGCCGGGAAACCGGATCAGTCTCAATCCAGTCTCACTCGACGGCCGTGAACGAGGCCGTTAGCCTCGTCCCATGTCGACTCTGGCTGACCATCTGAGCACAATCGGCACCCGGCGCTTCGTCGGCCGCGAGCGGGAGTTGGATCGGCTCGGCGAACTCCTGCAAGCGGATTCACCGGTACGGATCGGCTACGTGTACGGCCCCGGGGGGATCGGCAAGAGCACTCTGCTGACCGCTTTCGGCCGGCTGGCGGCGGATGCCGGGTTCCTCGTGAAGCGAGTCGACTGCCGAAGGCTCGACCCGGCACCGGGCACCCTCGAACGCGCGATCGGCGATCTCGGGCCGGCACCACCGACTCTGCTCTCGATCGATTCATTCGAACGCACCGGCCGGCTCGCCGCGCATCTGCGCGAGCGGGTCTTGCCATCACTCCCGGCGGAGACCCGGCTGCTGATCGCCGGTCGCGAGCCTCCCGAGGCCGGCTGGCGGCGAGACGGATGGGGTCCGGCGATCCGTGAGGTCAAGCTCGGCCCCCTGGGCGAGCCCGAGGCCCGGACCCTCCTCAGCCTGGAAGGAATCGACCAGCCAGACCTTGCCGAGCGTGTCCTCGACTGGTCTCGTGGCGAGCCGCTCGCGATCGCGCTCGCCGCCGAGGCGCTGCGCGGCGACCCCGACCTGGACCCGGACCGGCTCGATTCCGACCGAACGATCGCGGAGGCGTTGGTGCGCCACATCGGGGACGGCGACGAAACCGACCGGGCACTGGTCCTCGCCGCCGTGGCGCGGTCGGTCGATTCCCGACTGCTGGAGGAGCTGCTCGGGATCGATGGCGGCGCCGCCTTCGATCGCCTCTCCGCGCTTTCGTTCAGTGAGCCGTACGGATCCCGGGTCACCCTTCACGAGCGGATGCGGGCCGCGATCAAGGCGGTGGCGAAGGGCCAGGACCCGGCCGGCGAACGACTGACCCGGGCCCGGGTCGCCGAGCATCTGGAGCGGCGGATCCGCGCCGGCGAGCCCGAGCTGATCGCCGAGATGACCGCGTTGATCGAGGATCCGGCGGTCAAATGGGGCGTCGACGGCAGCGAGATCCACCGTGCCGACGCGGTCCGGCCCGGTGACTTGGAGCGCGCCGCCGAACTGGCCGGCGACCGCCGGACCGAACTCTGGCCCTGGGTGGAGCGGTTCTTCGAGGAGGCACCCGACCGCGTGGTCGTGGCCCGCGACGAGGCCGGCCGGATGGCCGGCTTCGCGATCGCGGTGACCCCGGACAACTGCCCGGCCTGGGCCGACCAGGATCCCTGGCTCGGCCCGTGGCTGGCCCATGCCGCGGCCAGCCCGGGCGGGCGCGAAGCCATCCTCTGGCGCGACACCTTCGTATTCGGCAGGAACGGAACGTCCGCTGGCTCTTCCGTGGTCGCTCTCCTCAACGCCGCGGCGACGGCTGCTTCCGGTCTGGTCAATCCCCGCTACTTCTACGGGCCGGTCGATCCGACCGATGAGTCAGCGGTCGCGCTCAGCCGCTCGATCGGGGCCGAACACCTGCCGGGACTGGACCTGACGCGCCCACTGGGCAGGATCGAGTGCCATCGTCTCGATCACGGGCCGGATGGCATGCTGGCAACGGTCCGCTCGCTGATCGACCGTGACGCCGGGGTGATGCGCCCCGGCGGCCCCGACCGGTCCGAGGTAGAAACCGCGCTCAGGGACGCGCTCCGCCGTTTCCACAACCCCGCCGCCCTGGCCCAGAACCCGCTCGCCCGGGGCGAGCCGAGCCGGCGGGCAAACGGTTTGCGCCACGAGATCGAGGTTGCCCTGGAACGCATCTTCGGCGACTCCCGGCAGGAGATCTTGCTCCGGGAGACCATCCGTCGCGGATATCTGGACGCGGAGGGCGGCCATGACGCCGCCGCCCACAGCCTCCACCTGAGCCGCTCTACCTACTTCCGGCGGCTTCGGGAAGCGACCGACCGACTGATCGATTATTTCGTCGATTTACCGCGTTGACCCGATCCGGGTTCCCAACCAGTAACAATCACCCCGTGAGCGAAACCGTGACCCAGGTCCTGCCCACCGGCGATCCCGGCCCCGGGCTCTCCACGGCCGAGGCGGCCGAACGACTGCACGCGCTGGGCCCGGCCCAGCCCCACTCCTCGCGGTCGACCTCGAGCATCGTCGCCGGCAACGTCTTCACCCTGTTCAACCTGATCATCGCGATCTTCTTCGTCCTGATCCTCTCGCTTGGCCTGATCGCCGATGCGGTCTTCGGGATGATCGCGATCGTCAACACCTGGATCGGCATCCGCCAGGAGCTGAGGGCGAAGGAGACCCTCGACCGGCTGGCGGTCCTGGTCGCGCCGCGGGCCGAGGTGATCCGGGACGGGGAGAACTTCGAGCTGCTGGCCGACGAGGTCGTCCCCGGCGACCTGATCCGGCTCACGCCCGGCGAGCAGGTCGTCGCCGACGGCCGGATGGCCAGTTCCCGCGGGCTGACCGTCGACGAGTCGATGCTGACCGGCGAATCCGACCCGATCAGCAAGGCGCCGGGGGACGAAATCCTTTCCGGCAGCTTCGTGATTTCCGGTTCCGGCCACTGCGAAGTGACCGCGGTGCGGGACGAAAGCTACGCCGGCAAGATCGCCGGCCAGGCCAAGGCCTTCCGCCACCCGCCCTCGCCGCTCCAGGAAGAGGTCAACCAGGTGATCCTCGTCTGCACCTGGATCCTGCTGCCCCTGGCCGCGCTGCTGATCGGCTCGCTGATCGTGCGGAACGTCGACCTCGTCGATGCCGCCCAGACCGCGACCGCCGGCCTGATCACCCTGATCCCCGAGGGACTGGTCCTGCTGATGAGCGTCACCTTCGCGGTGGCCGCGGTGAAGATGGCGCGGCGGGCGACCCTGGTCCAGCAGATGAGCGCGACCGAGTCGCTGGCTTCGGTCGACACGATCTGCGTCGACAAGACCGGCACCCTGACCGACGGTGAGCTGACCGTGGTCGAGGTGGTCCCGGCCCGGGTCACCGATTCGAGGCTGGCCGCCCGGGAGCTGGGCCGGTACGCGGCCAGTGCCGGCGACCGCAACCTGACCCTGGAGGCGATCGCCGCGGAGTTCCCGGCCGAGGCCGAGCCGGTGGTCGGCGAGGTGGCCTTCTCCTCCGAGTGGAAATGGAGCGCGCTGACCTTCGACGAAGGCGGCGCCCGCTACAGCCTCGTGCTCGGCGCCCCCGACCTGATGATCGCCTCCGGCGCCCTCACGCTCGGTGAGGACCTGGCGCGGAAGCTCGAGGAGGAGACCTCGGCCGGCCGCCGGGTCGTGGCGCTCTGCCGGACCGCCGCCCCGCTGCCGGCCAGCGGCGACGACGGGCATCCGACCGGCCTGGAGCCGGTCGCACTGGTCGTCCTGCGCGAGAACCTGCGGCCCGGGGTCGAAGAGACCCTGGAGCTGATGCGCAGCGAGGATGTGGCCCTCAAGCTGATCTCCGGCGATGCCCGGGCCACGGTCACCGCGGTCGCCGCCGCGGTCGGCATCCCGACCGACGCCGGGGTGGTCGAGGGTCCGGACCTGCCGGAGGACGAGGAAGCCCTGGCTGAAGTCGCTGCCGCCAACACGATCTTCTGCCGGATCCGGCCGGATCAGAAGAGGCGGCTGGTCGCCGCCCTGGCCGAGGCCGGCGCCTACACGGCGATGATCGGCGACGGGGTCAACGACGTGCCCGCGCTGAAGAGCGCCCGGATGGCCGTCGCGATGGGCTCGGGCAGCCAGGTGAGCAAGTCGGTCGCCGACGTGGTCCTGCTCGAGGACCAGTTCAGCCGGCTGCCGGAGGCGATCGCCGAGGGCCGCCGGATCGCCCGCAACATCCATCGGCTCGGCCGCCTCTACCTGACCAAGACCGTCTACGCGGCGGCCTTGATCGTGCTGGTCTCGGTGCCCGGGTTCACCTTCCCCTTCCTGCCGCGCCACCTGACCCTGGCCGCCTTCCTGACCATCGGCATCCCCTCCTTCGTGCTCGCGCTCGCCCCTTCGGACGGGCCGCTCTACCGCGGCCGGCTGCTCAAGGCGCTCGGCGCGTTCGCGGTCCCGGCCGGAATCGCCACCGCCCTCGCCTCGATCCTTTCCTTCTTCCTGGTCGACGTCGCCTTCGGCGGCAGCCTGCAGGAGGGAAGGACCGCGGCGACCACGACCTTGATCATCCTCGGCCTCTGCTTCGTGTTGCTGCTGGAGCGGGGCCCCGGCCGGGAGCACATCGCGATCCAGAGCTACATGCTGGCCATGGTGGCCGGCCTCGGCGCGCTCTTCGCCGGCATCCTCGCCGTGCCCCAGCTACGTGACTTCTTCGACATGTCGATGCTCGGTGCGCCGCAGTGGTTCGTGGCGATGCTCGCCGCGGCGCTCGGACTGGTCGCGGCCAGCCTGATGTGGCGGCTGCCCCAGATCCAGGCCTGGGAGGTTCCCAACGAGGACGCCTTCCCACCACTGGAACGCCACCCCGAACCAGAGAACGAACGACCGAACGCCGAATCCCCTCGCAAACCCGAGAGCCTGGAAGAAGCAGCCACCGAGATCATCCCGGCCGAAGCCGACTTCCTGGACGAAGACCCGAACCGTTAGCGGCTACTCGGAATCGCAGGAACCGTCAGCGTTGAGGGATTCATAGATGCCTTGTGAGACGGCCTCGAGGGTCCGGGCGACCGTCTCGGCGTCGCCTTCGTCGACCAGGTCGACGAAGCTCTCCTTGAAGACGCGTTCGCGGACCGGCAGCATCTTGGCGAGGGTCTCCCGGCCCTGGTCGGTGATCACCAGGAAGGTGCCGCGACGATCTGACGGGCAGTAGGTGCGCTCGAGCAGCCCGGCCTTCTCGATCCGGTCGACCAGACGGGTCAGCCCGCTCTTGGTCACGTTGACCTTGCAGAGCAGGTCGCGGGGGCGGCTCGGCTCGGGAGCCTGATCGAGGGCGAGCAGCACCCCGAAGAACCCGAGATCCGGCAGCCCCGTCTCGGCCAGTTCCTTTTCGAACCGCTCCGAGATCAGCAGATAGGCGCTGCGCATCGCCTGGAAAGCGGCTTCGTGTGTCGTCCCTTCGTAGGGATTCGGGAGGGGTCCGGATGTGGCCAAGGCCTGTGCCATAGAGCACATTGTAGCGCAGGTAGTTGACAACGCAACTATTTTTGGTATGGTGTTCGCCAGACAGTTGCTTACGCAACAATTTCTCAGTCAACTTCAAGCGATCACCGAGAACGAGGAAACAAAATGAGCACCACCGAACAGGCAGTCAAGATCGAGACCGGCACCTACGCGGTCGACACCGTCCACACCCAGGTCGGATTCGAGGTCAAGCACCTCGGCATCTCGACCTTCCGGGGCAGCTTCGGCGGCTTCGAAGGCAACATCACGGTCGGTGAGGAAGGCATCACCGGGATCGAAGGCTCGATCGACGTCGCCACCGTCAACGTGCCCGAGGAACAGCTGATCGGCCACCTCCTCAGCCCGGACTTCTTCGACGCCGAGAACCATCCCAAGGGCACCTTCGTATCGACCGGCGTGACCAAGGTCGACGGCGAAACCTATGAGGTCAAGGGCAACCTGACCCTGCGCGGCGTAACCAACGAGGTCACGCTGACCGTCGAGGTCGAGGGTGCCGGGGTCGGCATGACCGGCGCCTCGGTCCTCAGCCTCAAGGCGAACGGCGAAGTCAACCGCAATGACTACGGCATCTCCTGGGGCGCCTCGCTGGACAACGGCGCCGCCGTGGTCGCCGAGAAGGTCCGGCTCGTCCTCACGGTCGAGGCCGTCAAGGCAGGCGAGTGACGATGAAGGTCCTGGCCATCGTCGGCAGCCTTCGAAAGAACTCCTTCTCGGAGCAGGTCGCCCGCGCCGCGGGCGACCTCGCCCCGGAGGGCGTGGAGCTCGAGATCTATCAGGGCCTCGCCTCGGTCCCGGCCTACAACGCCGACCACGACCCGGCGGCCGAAAGCCCGGAGCCGGTCGCGGCGGAGGTCGAGGATCTGCGCGCGCGGATCAACGCGGCCGACGCCCTGCTGATCGTGACCCCCGAGTTCAACGCGGGCCCTCCCGGCTACCTGAAGAACGCGATCGACTGGGCCTCGCGACCGCACAAGGCCTCGTCGCTCGCCGGCAAGCCGGCCGCGATCGTCTCCCAGAGCCCGATGCCCTTCGGCGGGATCTGGGCCAACCAGTCGATCCGCAAGTCGTTCACGATCACCGGCACCCCGACCGTCGAGCGTGAGCTGGCGATCGGCAAGGTCGACGAGAAGATCGAGGATGGCCGCCTGGCTGACGACCAGGCCCGGGCCGATTTGACGGCCCTGATGGCCGAGTTGAACGAACTGGTCGCGGTGATCGCCGACCAGGACCAGGAAGCCGTTCCCGCGTAGGTAGATAATTCTGGCATGAGCCGGACCGACCGACCGCCATCAGCATGCGATATCGCGGTGGTGGGCGGGGGCATTCTCGGCCTGGCGGTCGCGCGTGAGCTGAAGCTGCGCGAACCGGATGCCTCGGTCTGTCTGCTCGAAGCCGAAGACCGGCTGGCGGCGCACCAGTCGTCGCACAACTCCGGGGTGGTTCATGCCGGGGTCTACTACGCACCCGGTTCGCTCCGGGCGAAGCTCTGCGTCGAGGGTGCGGGCCGGCTGCGCGACTACTGCGCCGAGCACGGCCTGCCCTGGCGGGCGAGCGGCAAGCTGATCATCGCCACCGACGAGAGGGAGATCCCCCGCCTCGACGAGCTGGAACGTCGGGCCCGGGCCAACGGGGTCGATGGGCTGACGCGGGTGGACGCAGCGGAGATCGCTGAGATCGAACCGGCCGCGCGCGGCCTGTCGGCCCTCCACTCCCCCGCCACCGCGGTCACCGACTTCGCCGCGATCGCCGGCGCCTTCGCCCAGGACTTCGAAGCGGCCGGGGGAACGATCCACCTGGGCACGCCCGCCTTCGATGACCTGCAGGTCGCATGCGGCAAGGCCGTCTTCTGCGCGGGCCTCCAATCGGACCGCCTCGCACGGGCCCGCGGGGGCTCACCCGAACCCCGGATCGTGCCGATCCGGGGTGGCTACCTCCAGGTCCGGGCCGAACGGGCCGACCTGGTGCGCGGCAACGTCTATCCGGTGCCGGACCCGGACCTGCCCTTCCTCGGCGCCCACCTGACGCGGACCTTCGACGGAGCGCTGTTGATCGGTCCGACCGCGATGATCGCCGGCGCCCGGGATGCCTACCGGGTCTCGAAGCTGCGCCGCCGCGACCTCGGTGAGACACTGCGCTGGCCCGGCACCTGGGCGCTCATGCGCCATCACTGGCGAGCCAGCTTGGGTGAGGCTGCCAACTCGCTGCGGCCGGCTCGACTGGCCGAGCAGGCAGCCCGGATGCTGCCCGACCTGACCGCCGCCGACGTCGTCCCAGGACCCTCGGGCGTCCGGGCCCAGGCTCTCGACCGACGGGGCAACCTGGTCGAGGACTTCCTCATCGAGCGGATCGGCGACGACGTCCACGTGCGGAACGCACCTTCTCCGGCGGCGACGTCGTCGCTGGCCCTGGCCGACCTGGTGGCCGACCAAGCCCTGGGATAGCCGGAACGGCGCAACGCCGGGCGGTCGGTGAATTGGCCCTGCACGCGGTCGATCGCGCATATCCTCCCAGTGATGGAGGCGCGCACGGCACCGGGGAGAACCACGGAGCTGCTCGAGCGCGACCGCGAGTTGACCGCGATCGAGCAGGCACTGGCCGCTTCCGCCGGCGGAAGCGGGCGGGTGGTGCTGATCGAGGGAGCGGCCGGCAGCGGCAAGAGCGCCCTGATCGGTGCCGCACGGGAGAAGGCCGCACGCGACGGACTGCGCGTGCTCGGCGCGAGCTCCAGCGAGCTGGAAAGCGAGTTCGCGTTCGGGTGCATCCGTCAGCTATTCGAGCCGACGCTGCGGGCCGCGTCCTCGGAGAATCGCCGGGAATTGTTGGCCGGGGCGGCGGCGCCCGCCGAGCGCATCGTGGCGTCCGACGGCATCGTGGCCGATCGCACCGTCGAGCGATTCGCGGCCCTGAACGCGATCTACTGGCTGGTCGCCAACCTGGCCATGACCGGGCCGGTGCTGATCCTGGTCGACGACCTGCATTGGGCCGATGACGCATCGATCCACGCGCTTGCCTTCCTTGCTCGCCGGATCGCCGAACTGCCGGTCGCGCTGGTCCTCGCGCTCCGTCCGCAGGAGCCGGTCGCCCCTGCCCTCCTGATCGACGACCTGCGTGCGGTGCCCGCGCTCGAACATGTGCTGCCGGCGCCACTGAGCGCGCAGGCCGTTGCCACGATCGTCCGGGCAGAGGCACCCGAAGCGTCCGCCGAAGCCTGCGCGGCCTGCCACACCGCCAGCGCCGGCAACCCGCTCTACCTGCGTGAACTGTTGCGCACGCTGCACCTGACCGAGACCGAACCGGCCTTTCATTCACCGGATGCCGCGGCGCGAGTGGCCGAGGCATCGGTGCCGACGCTGGCCGACCGGGTCGCCCACCGGGTCAACAAGGTCGGTCCGGACGCAACCAGGCTGGCGACTGCGATGGCGGTGCTGGGCGACGGCGGCGCCCTACCCGACGCCGCGCGACTGGCCGGCGTCGAACCCGACCGGGCCGCCATCGTGGCGCGGCGACTGCACCAGATGGAGGTGCTCGGCACCGAGGATCCGTTCTCCTTCGTCCATCCTCTCGTGCGGCGATCGATCTACGACCGACTATCGCTGGCCGAGCGCGATGCGGCACATGCCGATGCCGCGGCCCTGCTGACGGAGGCCGGGGCGCCGACCCAGGTGGTCGGCGCCCATCTGGCCGCGTTGCGCCCGGCCGGCTCCGACCCGGTCGCAACCGGCCTGCTGGCGGCGGCGAGGACGGCGCTCACCCGCGGCGCACCCGAGTCCGCGATCCGGCTGCTGCGCCGGACCCTCGACGAAGGCTCCTCCGCCCCGCCAAAGGCCGAGATACTGCTCGAGTTGAGCCGCGCGGAGATGATGATCCGCGACCCGGCCGCGATCGACCACCTGCGTGAGGCGCTGTCCGAGGCAGCTGACCCGTCGCTGCGTGTCACGGCGACGATCGCCCTCGCCGACGCGCTGTCGGCCGCGGGCCGCTGGGACGAGCTGCGACCGCTTGTGGAAGACGATGTCCTGGACGGGATAGGTGACGGACAGCGCGAGGTCCTGACCGCGTTCGAAGCCATGCGGCTGGCCACGATCGGCCACGATCCGCAGCTGATGGGCCGGTTCGAACCGGCCCTCGCCCGCGTGCGCGATCTGGCCGAGGGCCCGGGATGGGGCGCACATGCGCTCGGCGCGGCGATCGCCGGCACGACGGCCGCCCGCGGTGCCGACCCCGGCGAGACGGTCGCGCTCGCCGAACGAGCGCTGCGGGACGGCACCCTGCTCGGCGATGGCGACGCCGGCGGATGGGCCACCGCCCAGGTCTTCGTGGCGTTGTTCTGCGCCGAGCGTTACGACCGTCTCTGCGAGGTCGCCGACGACGTCGAACGGGAAGGCCGGCGGGTCGGGTCGATGCGGGCGCTCACCGGTGGACCCGGATACCGGGCGCTGGCCGCCGACCGACGCGGGGACCTGCGCACCGCCGAGGCCGAGATCCGTCCCGTGATCGATCTCCTCCTCCAAGCCGATGTGCCGATGTGGGTGGCCACGCTCGTCTTCGTGATCGCTGACACGCTGCTGGAACGCCCCGGCAACCGCGACGTGGTCGAGTTGATCGAGGACGCTCCGATCGATCCAGTCTTCCTCGCCACCGGCGGCGGGGCGCTGCTCCGTTACGTGCGGGGGCGGTCGCGCCTGGCGCGTGGTGAAAGCGAGGCCGGAGTCGAGGATCTCCGGGCCGCAGCGGAGGTGCTGGGAACGCTCGGCTTCGCCCCCAACATGCTGGCCTGGCGCTCGGAACTCGCGCTCGCCTTGCCACCCGGCGAGCGGGACGAAGCGGCCCGGCTCGCGGACGAGGAGCTCGAGCTCGCCCGCCGGATCGGGCTGCCGCGCTCGCTGGGCATCGCGCTCCGCGCAAGCGGCCGCCTGCGGGGCAGTGAAGCGGGCGTCGAGGTGCTGCGCGAATCGATCGCCGTGCTGGAGCAATCGGAAGCACAGCTCGAACAGGCGCGCAGCCACTTCGCACTCGGCACCGCCTTGCGCGGCGCCGGTCAGCCGGTCGAGGCGCGCGAGCAACTGCGCACCGCGCTCGACCTGGCGAACCGCTGCGGGGCCGAACTGCTCCTCGAACAGGCTCGGGACGAGTTGCGCGCGGCTGGCGGGCGACCCCGGCGGGTCGCCCGCACCGGGGCCGACGCGCTCACCGCATCGGAGCTTCGGGTCAGCCGCCTGGCCGCCGCGGGCCGGACCAATGTCGAGATCGCCCAGGACCTCTTCGTGACCGTGAAGACCGTCGAGACCCATCTCTCGCATGCCTACGCGAAGCTCGGGCTGAGCGGTCGCGGCGCCCGGGCCGGGCTGGTCGGTGCGCTCAGTGACGGGTCGGCCCCCGTATTCTCGGGGTGATCGGGAGATAATCTCAGGGTTGCCAGGCCCGCTCTGGTCTGTTTGGGTCGATCTGTGATCCGAAAGGCACTCAAGATGGTGGGGTGGGTCGCTCTCGTCCTTCTGGTTGTGACGCCGGGGGCCCTCGCGCTGGGCCCGACGACGAGTCTGGAAAGCCGCAATTCAGCCGGGACGCGGGTCGGGGTCGGGGCTGTCGGCACGTTGGTGACCGGTTGGCCTTCGGTCAGTGCCAACGGTCGTTACGTCGTCTTCATGTCGGGTACGGACGGGATCGTCCCGGGCGACACGAACGGGACATCCGACTACTTCCTGCGCGACCGGCTGACCGGCCAGACGCGCGCAATCGACGTCGGCACCGACGGCAATCTGGTCGGTGTGAACTACCGGTACCCGGCGGACGTCAGCGCCGACGGCCAGTACGTCGCCTTTCCGGCTCGACCACGGCTTGTAAGTCCCACTGACCCGAGCAGCGTCAGGGATCTGTTCGTGTGGAATCGAGCGACCGGCGCCCTGAAGCAAATCCCCGCCCCCGGCGGCAACAGCCTCACCCAACTTACGATCGACGCCGATGGCGGACGTGTCGCCTTCGCCACTGAAGGGAGCCAGGTCTACGTGGCGGACACGGCTAGCGGCGCCGTGACGCTGGTCAGCCGGACGCCGGGCGGCAGCCCGGGCAGCAGCGGCTTCTCGGGCAGCCCCGAGATTTCGGCGGACGGGAAATGGGTCTCGTTCACGAGCACGGCCCCCAACCTCTTCACCAGCAGCACGCCCGGCCAGGAAGAGATCCTCGTCTCCGACTTGGCAACGGGACTGCTCACCAAAGCCAGCGTGGGCAATGGTGGCGCCGAGGGCAACGGTGACTCCTATGCCTCCTCGATCAGCGGCGACGGCTGCGTGATCGCCTTTACTTCCGAGGCCACGAACCTGGTAGCCAGCGATGCCGGGACGACCCCAAAGGTCTTCACCCGTGACCGCTGCGAGGGCACGACCGAACGGGTCAGCCTCACCAACGCGACGACCGACAACCAGCGCACCGGGTCCAATCCCGACATTTCCGACGACGGATGCCTGGTCGCCTTCACCTCGAGCGCCGTGTACCCGCAACCTCCGTCGGGGTTGGCCGCCGTGTTGCGGGACCGTTGCGCCGGAACCACCACCCGGCTCGACCTCTCGACCAACGGCGACCCCGGTGGAAACGTGAGTGGCTGGGTCAAACTCAGCGGAGGCCCAGGCCGCTACGCGGTCTTTCCCAGTACCTCGACCACGCTGGTGGCCGACGACGATCCGGGCGGTGAACGGGACATCTTCCTGCGAGACCGGGCCGACCACAACGTCCCGCCGGTCGCCGCGCTGGACGTCGCGACAGACGGGCTCAGCGTGACCGCGGATGCCACCGGTTCGTACGACCCGGACGGTCCGACCGTAACCGGAACGCTCTCCTTCGGCGACGGCACGCCGGCCGAGGACGGCGTGATCGCGACTCACAAGTACGCCCAGGCCGGGACCTACAGCGTGACCGCCACCGTCGAGGACACGGACGGCACTTCGGCGACCAAGACCGAGATCGTGACCATCGATGACACCGGACCGACCAGTCCGACTGGGCCGACCTCGCCAACCGGACCGACCGGACCGACCGGCAAACCGATCCTGAAGGGGGTGTCGCTCTCGCGCAAGAAGTTCCAGGTTGCTCCGGCCAAGGGCAAGCCGAAGGCCGGTCAGGGTACGACCTTAACGGTCCGTCTCGCCGCGGCGGCGACCGTGAGCCTGCGCTTCGACCGGGTGCTGAAAGGACGCCGCAAAAAGGGCAAGTGCTCGGCCAGAGTGAAGAAGGGGGCCCGCTGCAAGATCTTCCGCAAGGCGGGAAAGCTCTATCGCAGCCTGACCGCCGGCACGAACAAGGTCGCGCTGAGCGGAAGGATCGGCCGCCGCAAGCTCTCCCCCGGTCGTTACCGATTGACCGTCGCCACCGGCAACGAGCAGCGCTCGATCACCCTCACCATCCTGAAGAAGAGACGCTGATGCGCCGCGTGTTCACGCTTGTGGTCCTGGTCCTGCTGACGAGCGCAGCCCACGCGTCCGCGGCCCAGCCGGACACGAAGGTGGACTTCGAGCGGGTCGCCTCCGGGACCGCGGTGACGACCCAATACGTTTCGCCGGAGGGGGTCGAGTTCGCCAAGCCCACCGTTTTCGGCCTGCCCGCGTTCGGACTGAACTGTGGCGTCACGGCCCGGAGCGGCGGAATCACCGGCCGTTCCGGTCAGATCGCCTGCCAGGGCGGAGGCGGGGGCGACGTGACCAATCCGACCGTGTTCAACGCCGCCTTCGAGTTCCGCGAGACCCGCCGCAAGGTCGGCTTCCAGCTGCGAAACACAACCCCGGAGTCCGACGGTCGCATGCCGGCGATCGTGCGCTTCTACGGTCCCGGCACCGTGCTGCTGAGCCAGCAGACGATCACCTTTCCCTCCGCTTCGACCACGCGAGACGTTTCCTGGGAAATCACCGGCAGCACCCGCATCGCAGCGGTCTGGATCCAGGTCACCGACTCGACCGAGCGCCTCAAGGACGACATCCCGCCGGTCTACATCGACAACATCTACGCCGCCAAGGACGACGTGCCGCCCCCTCCGGAGTTCGCCCTGGCACTGCAGACGCCGAGCGTTTCCCTCTACGAGGGATCGACCGCGAACGCGACCCTGAGCATCCGTCGCTTCAATGGCTCCACCGGGGCCGTCACACCCGGCCTGACCGGCGGTGCGCCAGCCGGGATCACGGGCGTCCAGTTCACGCCGCCGACGGTGACGGGCCGTGACCCGGTGACCATGAAGATCAGCGCCGGGCTTCCTTTCTCAGGCTCGCGCCAGCTGTTGGTGCACGGCACCGCCGCGTCTCCCGACGCCGGCACCGCGGCGAACGGCGACCTGATCCAGACCGTGCTCGGATCGCCGGCCCTTTCGCTCAGCAACCAGGGCCCTGCCACGCTGGTCCGGGGATGCGGCAACCAGCCGGTTCAGGATGAGTTCACGGTCCGCGGCGGGTTTTCGGGGACGGTCAACGTCGGGTTGACCGGCAGCGTCGTCGGACCGGCTTCGTTCGCCGTCCCATCGCCGAACGTGACTGTCTCGGGCAATGGCACCTATCCCTTCACCGTGTTGGAGGACCCCGACGGCAATCCCTCCACCCCCGGCAACGGCGGCACCTACAGTGTGCGGGCGACGCCTTCCACGGGCACCGACGTCGGGACCACCGTCACCGCCGGCCGCAGCTACACGATCACCGGCATGCAGGTCGACTCCGCCACCAGCCCCTCGGGCAGCGCCATCAACCGCCCGATCAACAGCCTTGGCCCGCAGGCCGTGGTGACCGGCTACCTCCCTCGCCAGTGCGAGATCGAGTTCGTCGACCAGCATGACGTCAAGTGGCCGATCGTCGACCGGCATACGGTCGAGGTCGGCGGACGCGCCCGCGACCAGTACACGCTCCAGGTGCCGCTCCTGGCGACCTCGGGACCGCTGACCGTGAAGTCGGTGAAAACCGGCAAGGCGCTGACCACCACCCCACCACTCGACGTCATCGACTTCCGCAACGTATATGGCTCGGCCGCCACGAACGGAGGCATGAACGCCGGCGCACCCGACTACAACTGGGAGGACTTCCGGCGCACCTTCGGCAACGATGATGTCGACCGCTGCGTGCTCGGCATGTGCGGCCGTGATCCGGTCGCCGAGAAATACCACCAGAGGTACCTTGGTTTCGTCACCGGTTACAACGGGCTCTGCGGTGGCTTCGTGATCATGGCGATGCGATTCTTCGGTTTCGACGGGGTCGTGCAGCGCCCCTCCGACTACGAGCCGGGACGCAAACGCGCCTACCAGATCTCGAACTTCGCCGATGGAACCCTGTGGAAGCGGGACATCGTCCGCTGGTACGTCGCGCAGCAGGACGCCCCCTTTACGGAAGCCCGTCGGAATGCGCTCGCCCGCGGCGTAAAGGCCGAGCGTGACCTGCTTCACCGGGTGATCTCGGCCGGTTCGGTCGCTTACATCGTGATCAGCCACACGAAGGACGACGGCACTGCTGCAAGCCATGCCGTCCTCGCCTACTCGACCAAGGAAAACGTGCCGGCAAGGGGCGGAGAAGTGGCGCCGGTGACGCTGGTGCGCCTGTACGACCCGAATCTTCCTTACCAGGCAGCTGACGAGACGACCCCCAACGCGACGACGTCGGCGGCAGATGCGGCCACTTTCGCCGATGTGAGGACGATCCGCATCGACGCCAACGGCTCCTGGAGCGGCGCCAACTTCCCCTGGAGCGGCGGTAACGATCAGCTCGGCGTGGTCGATTCGATGCCGTCCGACAACGCCACCCTGCCGAGCAAGTCCTTCCTGCTCTTCTTCACGCTCGACTCGAGTGCGGCCACTCCCGAACTTGCCGGCCTCAAGGCTGATCGCAAAGACATCCTCGGTCCCGACGGCCAACCGAAGACGGGTTCGGGCGTGAGCGTCGAAACCATGGACGCGGGCGGCACTCCCGAGCCCCAGTATCTCCTCAAACCCGGCCACACCTATACGGCCTCGCTGCGCGGTGAGAGTCGCTCGAAGTACATCCAAGGGCAGTACACGAGGCGTGCCGTCGCCACGGTCGAGACGACGACGAAGAAGGGCCAGGTCGACAAGCTCACGATCAAACCTGGCTCCTCCGAACTCTCATTCGCCACCGGCGCCGCCAAGTGCCACGTCGAGTACGACCTGGCCGGCAACCACGGCCGAGCCGGCCGCGGTGCAACGATCGCGACCACCGCGACGAAGGGCCACAAGGACAAGGCTTCGCTGGACGGAGGCACGGTCACCTTGAACCACTCCGGGCCGGCGACCACGGCGGAGTTGACGCTCTCCTCGGTTGGCGAAGGCCTGCCGACCACGGTCGCCACCACCTCGATCCGGGTCGGGGCCGGCCAGCAGCTGAAGGTCGACCCCAGGCGCTGGTCGGACCTGGGAGCAGGGGCAAAGTACGTCATCCGCAACCGCAAGGGCAAGGTCGTCCGACACGGCAGGGTGCGGCTGCGGAAGTCCAAGGCGGTATCGCTGAAGCAGGTGAAGGCCCGGTTGAAGGGTCGTTCGGTGATCGTCAGCGGACGGATCGGCAAGGCTGGCAAGTCACCCGCCCTGGTCGCCGAGGTCGTCTTCCGGCGCCACGGCAAGGTGGTCGCCCGCAAGGGCGGCACCCTGCGTGGCAAGAAGGCCAAAGCCGGCCGGTTCAAGCTCCGTCTCCGGCTCGGCCGGGTGCCGAAAGGGGCCAGAGGCCGGGTGACGGTCATGCTCGCCGACGAAGCCAACGACAGCGCCAGCGCCCGCCGCACCGCACGCGTTCGCCGTTGAAGTGCCCGCTTGGTAGGTTCGAACCATGTCTGACGCTTTGACCTGCCCCAAGTGTGGATCCGAGATGCGCTCCTACGAGCGCAACCAGGTGGTCGTCGACCAATGCACCGGCTGCGGCGGCCTCTTCCTCGACCGGGGCGAGCTGGAGCGCCTGGTCGAAGCCGAGAGCTCCTTTTACAGTCAGCCGCAACAGCCCCAGGCCCAGCAGTCTCCCCCGCCCGGGCAGCAGCATCCCCACGACGACCGCGGCTACAAGGGCAAGAAGAAAAAGAGCAAGCGAAGCTTCCTAGAAGACTTCCTCGAGTTCTGACGGCCACTGAGGGTTAGGTGGCCGTGCCGGCTGGAGTGGGGTCGGCCATGCGCACTGGGTCGGTTTTCCGTCCGGTGCACCGGAAATCCGACCCAGTACGTCCGAACAGCGGGCAAGTGAGGGGTTTGGTGCGTTCCCAAGCCGTCGAGCGACGGACGAAGCCAACGGACGGCTGGTGGTCCCTGGCGCCGCCCGGGCAACCGGTGCCGCCACAAGAAAGGGCCGCCATGAGGCGGCCCTTTCGGAGCAGCAGACTCGCTGAGACGCAGCTACTTGAGGCGCTCGACCAGCATCGCCTCGCCCTGACCCCCGGCGACGCACATGGTCTCGATGCCGAACTGGTGGTCATCGGTCTCCATGACGTTGAGCAGGGTGCCCATGATGCGGGCGCCGGTCATGCCGAAGGGGTGGCCGAGAGCGATCGCGCCACCGTGGGTGTTGAGCTTGTCCAGCGGGATGCCGACCTCTTCGGAGATCGGGATCACCTGGGCGGCGAAGGCCTCGTTGAGTTCGACGGTGTCGATGTCACCGATGCTCATACCGGCCCGATCGAGCAGCTTCTTGACGGCCCAGATCGGGGCAACGCCCATCTTCTCCGGCTCGTTGCCGGCGGTGGCGGAGGTGATGATCTTCGCCCGCGGGGTCAGGCCGAGCTCCTTGGCCTTGGTGTCACTCATGACCAGGACCGCGGCCGCGCCGTCGTTCAGGGGGCAGGAGTTGCCGGCGGTGACGCCGCCACCACCGAAGGCCTCGGGCAGGCTGCCGAGCTTCTCGCGCATGTCGCCGCCGTCCTTGCGGGGGCCGTCGTCCTTGCTGACCACGGTGCCGTCCGGCAGGGTCACCGGCACGATCTCGCGGTCGAAGAAGCCGTCTTCCTGGGACTTCACGGCGAGGTGCTGCGAACGCAGGGCGTAATCGTCCATGGTCTCGCGGCTGACGCCGTACTCGTTGGCGACGTTGACCGCGGTCAGGCCCATGTCGATGTAGGCGTTGGGCTGGCCGTCCTTGCCGATGAGTGCTTCATTCTGGTCGTGCTCACCGGCCGCGATGGACCCGGCGATCTCGGTACGGGCGTTGAACTTCGAGACGAACTCGACGCCGGCGGCGATGTAGATGTCGCCTTCGCCGTTCTTGACCGCGTTCGAGGCGTGACGGATCGCGTCGAGGCTGGAGGCGCAGTAACGAGAGACGGTGACGCCGGTCGTGGCCTGGGTCAGCTTGTTCGAGAGCAGGACCAGGATGCGAGCCAGGTTGTAGGCCTGCTCACCCTGCGGCATGCCGACGCCGCAGAAGACTTCTTCGACGTCCTTGGGGTCGACGCCGGGGTTGCGCTCGAGGAGCTGGTCGATCACGAAAGCGCCGGTCTCGTCGGGGCGGAGCTGGGCGAGAGAGCCCTTGAAGGCGCGTCCGATCGGGGTGCGGATCGTGTCCACAATCACTGCTTCAGGCATGCGAAGTCTTTCTCCTTGGGTTTATGTAGCCGTGGTGTGAGGGCACCCGGCCGGTGCATGACGGATAAATGCCACCGGACAGAGTATTGAACTGGGAAAAAGCGGGACGGGTAGATTGCTCTGCGATGAGCAATCCGCCCCGCACCCCTTCCGGTGAAGGCGGCACCCCCGAGGTGCCGATAAACGCCCCCCAGGGCCGGCCGCAGAATCCGTCGGCGGCTTCCGGTCGGCCGCAGGCTCCGGCACCGGGCCAAGCCGGCCGCCCCCAGTCCCCGGCCCCGGGCCGGCCCGCGCAACCGGGGCAAGGTCGGCCCGCCCAGCCATCCGGCGCCCGGCCACCAGCCTCCCAGGCCGCTCCGGGAACCCAGCGCCAGCCGGTTCCGCCGCGGGGCGTCCCACCGCGTACGACCGGATCCCACGGCCGCATGCCGGCCGCCCAGCAACGTCAGCCGGTTGACCTGGCGACCCGTCTCGACGGCCAGCGCGGTTGGCTGGCCGAGATCGAACAGAAGCTGAAGAAGCGCTCGATCATCGCCCTGGTCCTGACCTGCCTGGCGGTCGGCGTCGGCGCGGCGGCGCTTTACATCTCGCTGACCAAGAACGCCGACAGCGACCGCATCGACGCGCTCCAGAGCCGGATCGAGGCCTTGGAAACCGCGGCCGGCGTCACCCCCGCCGATACCGGCACGACCGACACCGGCACCACGATCCCCGACACCGGGGTGACCCTGCCCGAGACGGGCGTGACCACGCCGGATACCGGGGTAACCCTCCCCGACGGCACCACAGACGGTTCCGGGCTGGTGATCCCGCCCACCGGCGGCGAGTAGGAGAACGGCGTGGCGAGCGCGGCCGAGACGGTCCTCTATGAGGAGCCTTCGCCCGGGGTCCGCCTGATCACCATCAACCGGCCCGAGGCACGCAACGCGATCGGCCCGGTCGAGTCCCGCCTGCTCTTCGATCTCGTCGGGCGGTTCCGCGATGACGACGAGGCCAATGCACTGGTCATCACCGGGGCCGGGACCGAGGCGTTCTGCGCCGGGGCCGACCTCAAGTCCGTGGTGGCGATGTTCGACCCGGATTCGGAAATCGAGCCGCTCTACGACGGGTCGGATCTAGATGCGCACCCGATCCCGGTCGAGGGCAACATCGGGCCGACCCGCTGGACCGGGATAGGCAAGCCGGTGATCGCCGCGGTGAACGGCGCCGCCTACGCCGGCGGGCTCGAATGGGCCTGCCTCGCCCACATCCGGATCGCCGACCAGCACTCTTCGTTCGGGGTCACCTGCCGCCGCTGGAACGTCGGGCTCGGCGACGGCGGCACCCAGCGCCTGCCCCGCATGATCGGCATGGCCCGGGCACTGGAGCTGATCATCACCGGCCGGGTGGTCGGGGCCGCCGAAGCCGAACGGATCGGGCTGGTCAACGAGGTCACCGAGAGCGGGCGCTGCCTCCAGCGGGCGCTGGCACTCGCGGCGCAGATCTCGGCCCTCCCCCAACCGGCGCTGCGTACCGACCTCGAAGCGGCGCTCCGCGGCTTCGGCCGCCCCCTGGAGGAAGGCCTGGCAATCGAAGCGGCGCTGTTCAACAGCCTGCTCGACCAGCCGGAGATCCGGGCCGGCTCGAAGGCCTTCGTCGACCGGGACCACCCGGACCGGGTCGCCGGCGCTGCCCCGCTCCACCTGCCCGGCGCCGCCTACTCGTTTGCCGAGCGGGCCCACCGCGGCCAGCCGGGCCGCTACGACGTCGGCGAGTTCATCGACCATCCGACCCGGGTCGCCCGGATCGTGGCCGAACACGGTGGCGACGAGACCGCTGAAGCGGCCGCCTACCTTCACGACACGGTCGAGAAGACCGCGACCACCCCAGCCGAGATCGAGGCGGCCTTCGGTCCGGCGATGCGCGAGCTGGTGCTGGCCCTGGGCCAGGATCCGGCGATCGGCGACCGGGGCGAGCGCCGGGCCGACCACCGCCGGCGGGTGGCCGGGGCCGACCGGACCGCCCAGCTCGTCTACCTGGCCGACCGACTGGCCGGGATCGAAGCGATGCTCGAGCGGCTCGCGGCCGGCGACGACCCGGCCGAGCTCGAAGCGGAACGGCGGCTGGGACTCTGGCGGGGCGACCTCGACGCACTCTCA
>MKST01000007.1:124227-409076 GCA_001897355.1 Solirubrobacterales bacterium 67-14
CCGTTCACAGGATTTCAACTCCACCGCTGTATGGCCCTTCTAGCTTGAAGCCATGGAACGGATCGAAAGCAGAGTGGCGAAGGTCGCCAAATCGGACAAGACCCCCAAGGCGGCAGCTGCGGTGGTGCTATCCGGATCAATCCTCAGCGGAGCCGACAACGTCCAGGCGGTCTCTCTGACCGCGGCAACCCTGGCCGTGGCCGAAATGGCACGAAGCCGCTTCGGCGTGAAAGGCTTGCGCTCGAGTGGCACCCGCAGCTCCGACAAGAAGATCGACGGCCGGATCGGATCGGTCGTCAGCCGCACCCCCTGATCCTCTCTCCCCGGGGGGGTTCGGCAACCGTTTCAGGAGGCTGGTCAACTTCCACCGGATGGAAGTGGTCAGCCTCTGCCATTCGGTCGTCTACACCGGGCTTCTGCTCTGCGCCTTCGTGCTCGGCAAGCCGCAGCCGTTCACCTTCATCCTCGGGCTTTCCCACGGCCTGCTCTGGATCGGCATGTCGATCGCCTCGATCCTCGCGGTCCGCTACCGGGTGATCAACCTGCGTCTCGCCCTGGCCATCACCCTGCTCGGCTGCATCGCGCCCTTCTTCGGCTCGATCGAGTTTCTGCGCCAGGGTCGCCGGCGTGCCCCCTCCGAGCCGGAGGCGCTGACCTCGTGAGCGGAGGACGCGAGCTGCTGCTCACCAACGCCGTGCTCGACGGCGAGCGGGTCGCGCTGACCGCGGAAAACGGAGTGATCACCGCGATCGGGCCGGAAACGGACCTCGACCCGTCAGCCGCGGCAGACGTCGCCGCCGAGACCCTCGACGCCGCTGGCGGCATCCTCAGCCCGCCCCTGGTCAACGGCCACACCCACGCCGCGATGACCCTCTTCCGTGGCCACGGCGACGACCTGCCGCTGATGCGCTGGCTCCAAGAGGCGATCTGGCCGGTCGAGGCAAAGCTGGACGCGGAAGACGTCTACTGGGGCACCCGGCTCGCCTGCCTGGAGATGATCCGCTCGGGGACGATCGGCTTCTGGGACATGTACTGGCAGCCCGCTTCGACCGCCCGCGCGGTCGAAGACGCCGGGCTGAGAGCGGTGATCGGGCCGCCCCTCTTCGACCCGCCCGACCGGCCGTTGGAGGAGCGCAACCGGGAACTGGAGGCCCAGCTCGACGAGCTGGCCGGCTTCGGCGACCGGGTCCACGCCGCGGTCGCCCCTCATGCGATCTACACGGTCGGCACCGCCAGCCTCGAATACGCGGTCTGCTTGGCTGCCGAGCGGGATCTGCCGATCCACATCCACCTTTCCGAGACCGAAGGCGAACTCAACGACTGCCTCGATGCGCATAGCAAGCGCCCGGCCGTCTACCTCGACGACCTCGGGATGCTCGGCCCAAACACCACCCTCGCCCATGGGGTCTGGCTGAACCGCGAGGAACTGGAACTGATCGCCGACCGTGGCGCGACCGTAACCACCAACCCGGTCGCCAACCAGAAGCTGGCGGTCGGCGGTGCCTTCCCCTATCCCGAGGCCGCGCGAGCCGGGGCGTCGATCGCGCTCGGCACCGACGGAGCCGGCTCGAACAACTCGCTCGACCTGCTGGCCGACCTCAAGTCCTTCGCCTTGATCCAGCGGCACGCGGCGGCGGATGCCGAGGCGATTCCGATCGAGGAAGCCTTCGCGATCGCCACCGGCCATCGCTCGGACTTGATCGGACGCCTCGGCCGCCCCGCCCTGCCCGCCGGCGATCCGCTCACGGTCGGCGCCCCGGCCGACTTCATCGTGCTCGATCCCGCGACTCCGGAACTGGGGGTCGGCGACATCACCTCGAATCTCGTCTACTCGGCCAACGGCAATGCGGTGAAGGACACGGTCGTCGACGGCCGGATCCTGATGCGCGACCGAGTGGTCGAAGGCCACGACGAGATCCTCGCCCGGTCCGCCGAGCGAGCGAGCCGCCTGTTCAGCTGACGCCAGGCCGCAGGGTGGCTGTGCGCACTGGGTCGGATTTCCGTCGCAGGCACCGGAAATCCGACCCACCGCTGGCGAGGTAGGGCATTGAGGGGGTGAACGGGTCGGTACTACCGGCTCTGGCGGCTCAGCCAGCCTCAGAGGCGGCCCTGGACCACCGAGGTTGAAGAAGTGGTCCGTATATGACCAAAAACTCAATCTCGCGAAGACAAGCTCCCGAGGCTCAGGTACTTGAGCTGCCGTTTCCCGGCGTCGACGAAGCCACGGCACCCGCAGGTGCGTCCTGGGCGCGTTGCCCGAGCCCTACAGGTAGCCGAGAGGGTCCTGGGCCACGCCGTTGATGCGGACCTCGAAGTGGAGGTGGGGTCCGGTGGAGCTGCCGGTGTTGCCGGAGTAGCCGATGACCTGGCCCTGGTCGACCGATTGGCCGGCCGAGACGGCGAAGCCGGACTGGTGGCCGTAACAGGTGGAGAGGCCGCTGCCGTGGTCGATGCAGGTGTAGTTGCCGTAGCCGCCGTTGTAGGAGGCCATGATCACGGTGCCGCCCTTGGCGGCGCGGATCGGGGTCCCTTCGGGCACGGCGATGTCGATGCCCTCGTGGTAGGTCGAGCCGATCCCGCCGGGTGAGCTGCGGGCGCCGAAACCCGAGGTCAGGGTGCCGCTGACCGGCCAGATCAGGCCGGCGGCGGAAGGCGAGGTCATCGGGCCGGCGGGCAACACGCTCACGCCGGAGGCGGCCGCGACCTGCTCGGCGATCTTCTGCTGGAGGTCGGACTCGATGTCCTCGAGGTGGTCGACCTTGCTGTTGATGCTGTTGACCTTGGCCTGGCGTTCGGAGCGGACCGATTTCAGTTCGGCCTGCTGATCCTGAACCGCCTTGCGAGCCGTCGCGAGGTTCTGCTCCTCGGCTGCGATCTGATCACGGGCGGCCTCGATCGTGTCCTTCGCCTTCTTGAGGCGGATCACGGTTGCTTCCTGCTGGTCGCGCAGGTCACGCACCCGGCCGACGATCGATTCGTTGCGGTTCTGGATCTGCTCGATGTAGCTCGAGCTTTCGATCAGGTCGCTGTAGCTCTTGGTGGTCAGGATCAGGTCGGAGATCCCGGAATCGCCGGCCTTGTAGATCGCGATCAGGCGCTGCTTCAGCACGCCCAGCGAGCGCTTGAGGCGGGCGGCGAGGATCTTCAGCTGGTGGTAGGCCTTGTCGACCTGGGCCTGGGCGACGTCGAGTTCCTGCTGCTTGGCCGCCAGACGGAGTTCGGCGTCATGCTCCTGCGCACGGAGGGCCGAGACCTGCGCCTCGTAATTGTCAATCTTGGCGCTGAGGCCGGCGATCTCGTCGGTCAGCACCCCCTTCTTCTCGTTCTGCTCGGCGATCTTGCTCTGGGTGTCGTTCAGCTGGTCCTCGGTCGAAGCCGACGCGGGACGGCCGCCGACGCTCAGGACGAGCAGCGGGGCCAGAGCCGCGAATGCCAGTAGCAATGCGGCACGGGCCTTGTTACGACGGACCGCAGAGGGACCGGGATTGAGGGGGTTGAGGAAGTGCACTCCGGGGCAGTGTAAGGACATGCACACAAAGCGCCGTCCGGCACGAAGGCCTGCAATCCGTTTTGCCGCGGGTGCCCAGCGTAGGATCGTCGAGTGACCGCCGAAAGCGTTTCCGCTTCGCCCGTCAGGTTCGATTCCGTGACCAAGCGCTACCCCGGCGCCGACTCGGTCGCGGTCGAGGAGCTCAGCTTCGAGGTACCGGCCGGTGAGATCTGCGTGCTGGTCGGCCCCTCCGGCTGTGGCAAGACCACCGCCCTGAGGATGGTCAACCGCACGGTCGAGATGACCTCCGGCGACATCCTGATCGGCGGCCGGTCGGTCAAGGAAGGCGACCCGGCCCGGCTGCGACGCGAGATCGGCTACGTGATCCAGCAGATCGGCCTGTTCCCCCACCGCACGATCAGCCAGAACATCGGCACCGTTCCCGCCCTGCTCGGTTGGGACAAGGAGCGGATCGCGGCCCGGGCGGCCGAGCTGTTGGAGCTGATCGGGCTCGATCCCGAGTACGGCGACCGCTACCCGGCCCAGCTCTCGGGCGGCCAGCAGCAGCGGGTCGGGGTGGCCCGGGCCCTGGCGGTCGACCCTCCGGTGATGCTGATGGACGAGCCCTTCGGGGCGATCGACCCGATCAACCGGTCCCGGCTCCAGAACGAGTTCCTGCGGCTCCAGGCGGAGCTGAAGAAAACCGTCCTCTTCGTCACCCACGACGTCGACGAGGCGATCAAGATGGGCGACCGGGTCGCGGTGCTGAAGAAGGGCGGCCATCTCGCCCAGTACGCGACCCCGACCGAACTGCTGATGGAACCGGCCGACGACTTCGTCGAGGACTTCGTCGGGGCCGACCGGGCGCTCAAGCGGCTGGCCCTGATGCGGGTCCGCGACGTCGACCTCTGGACCGCGCCGCTGGCCCAGGCCGGCGACCCGGCCGAGCCGGTGCGGACTGCGGTTGCCGCGGCCGAGGTGCCTCACGCGCTGCTGGTCGACGCCGAGAACCGGCCCCTGGGCTGGCTCTCGGCCCGCGACCTCGACGGCGAGCAGGTGCCGGCCACCCCCGATTCAGTTGCCGATCCGCTGATCGACGCCGACAGCGTGCTTCGCGACGGTCTCGCCAGCCTGCTACAGAGCGGTTCACTCTACGCGCCGGTGGTCGATGCGCGGGGCCGGTTGGCCGGAGTGCTCTCGGTCGAGATCGTCTCCGACTTCCTCGCCTCCGATGAAGCCTCCGAATCCGAGTTGACCGCGGCCGAGCGTCCGCACGACTGAGCGGGCCTGGCCATGAGCGGAACGATCAACCACGGACTGGCCCAACTCGCCGCCGTCGACCAGGGTTTCTTCACCGACCGTTCCGGTGGCGGCTGCATCCAGGACAACAAGCTCTTCTGCCCGGGCTGGGTGGCCGACAACTACGACCGCTACGTCCACCCCACCCTGCAGCACCTGGTCCTGGTCGGCAGCGCGGTCGCGGCCGGTTTCCTGATCGCCTTCGCCCTCGCGATCTTCGCCCACCGGCACCGCTGGCTGCAGACCCCGTTCCTGGCCGGCACCGGGATCCTCTACACGATCCCCTCGATCTCCTTCTTCTTTCTGCTCCTGCCGATCACCGGCCGCGGGGCGCTCACCGCGATCATCGCCCTGACCGCCTTCAACCTGCAGATCATCTTCCGCAACGTCACCAACGGTTTGCGCAATGTGCCGGCGAACGTGACCGAGGCGGCGACCGGGATCGGCATGACTCCGTCGCAGGTCCTCTGGCGGGTCGAGCTGCCGCTGGCCCTGCCCGAGGTCATTGCCGGCCTGCGGATCGCCACCGTGAGCACGGTCGCCCTCGCCACTCTGGCCGTCTTCGCCAACGGCGGCGGGCTCGGGACCGAGATCGTCACCGGTTCGAACATCACCTTCAAGACCGGGATCATCGTGGCCGGCTCGATCGCCGTGATCATGGCGATCCTTTTCGACGCCGTGCTGCTGCTGATCGGCAAGCTGCTCGCCCCCTGGAAGCGGAAGCAGGCGCTTGTGTGATTCCCCTGCCCGCGCTCACCCTGCCCACCGCTGCCTTCGGGCTCTTCGGCGACGCCTTCAATTTCGTCTTCGACGGACGGGAGGCCGAGACCGGCGGGGTCACGGTCGGCGGGACCAGCCAGGTGCTGGATCTGGCGGCCAAGCAGCTTGAGGTGACCCTGCTCGCCCTGGCCGTGGCGATCCTGTTGGCGATGCCGGTCGGCCTCTGGCTCGGCCACCGCCAGAAGGGCGAGTTTCTTGCCGTCTCGGCCGGCAACGCGGGCCGGGCGATCCCCGAGCTGGCCCTGATCGCCCTGATGGCGGCCGCGATCGGGGTCGGGCTGGTCAACCTGGTCGTCGCCCTGGCGATCCTGGGGATCCCGCCGATCCTGACCAACACCTACGTCGGGATCAGCCAGGTCGACCGCGCGTCGGTCGAAGCGGCCCGCGGGATGGGCATGACCGAGACCGCGATCGTCCGTAAGGTCGAACTGCCGCTGGCGGTGCCGACGATCATGGGCGGGGTTCGAACCGCGGCGATCAACATCATCGCCACCGCCACGATCGCGCCGCTGGCCGGCATCCTCACCCTCGGTGACTTCATCATCGCCCGCAACGTCTACGGTGACGCCGGGGTGCTGGCCGGGGCGATCCTGGTCGCCCTGATGGCTCTCGCCCTGGAAGGAACCCTGGCCGGGATCCAGTGGGCGATGACCTCGAAGGGCCTCAAGCTCAAGCGCTCCTAGGGCCGATCTTGCTTGACCGCCCGCTGAGCCGGATACGGTCTGTCTGAGAGACCTACCCAGTCCAACACCAGTCAAGGAGAGAGAACGACAGATGCCTGTCAAGAAATTGCGCTACCTGCTGATGATCGCGCTGCTGGCCATGGCCCTCGGCCTGGTCGCCTGCGGTTCCGATGACGACGGCTCGAGCGACGATTCGTCCGGCTCCGGCGGGACCATCGAAAAGAACGCGGCCAACGCCGACACCCCGACCCTGACCGTCGGCTCGAAGAACTTCACCGAACAGATCGTGCTCGGCGAGATCTACGCACAGGCTCTGGAGGCCGCGGGCTACAACGTCAACACCGACCTCAACCTCGGTTCCGAGACGGTCGCCCTGGCCGCCCTGAAGAAGGGCGAGATCTCCGGCTACCCCGAGTACATCTCCACTGCCCTAACCTCCTTCTTCAACACCGCGCCGGAGAAGGTCCCCGGTGACGTGAACGGCGCCTACGAGATGGCCAAGAAGGACTTGGCCAAGGATGGGATCACGGCCCTCACCCCGACCCCGTTCGCCAGCGCCAATGCGGTCGGCATGCTGACCTCCAAGGCCGAGGAGCTGGGCGTGACCAAGATCTCCGACCTCGAAGGCAAGAGCCAGGACCTGAAGCTCTACGGCTCGCCCGAGTGCCGCCAGCGGATCGACTGCCTGCTCGGCCTCCAGAAGTACTACGGGCTGGACTTCAAGTCGTTCACGCCGGTTGACATCGGCCTCCGCTACACGGTGCTCGACAAGGGCCAGGCCGACCTCTCGATCGTGTTCACCACCGACGCCCAGCTCGGCACCGGTGACGACAAGTACACGATCCTCGAGGACGACAAGGGCGTGTTGCCGGCCGGCAACGTGATCTTCCTGACCAAGCAGAAGACGATCGACCAGGCCGGCGAGGACTACGCCAAGACGATCGAACTCGTTCAGGAGGGCCTGACCGAAAAGGTGATGCAGGAGCTCGATGCCCGGGTCGACCTCGACAAGCAGGAGCCTGCCGACGTCGCCCACGAGTACCTCGTGGCCGGCGGTTACATCTCCGAGTAGGACCAGCGCCGAAGGCGGGGTTGTCAGCAAATAGGTCTGACAACCCCGCCCTCGAGCAAACGCTCAGGCGGCGCGAGCGGTCGACTGCCGGTCGATGATCCCGGTCGGGATGATCACCGGCTCCGGAACGGTGCCGTTGCCGTCGATCAGGTCGATCAGGGAGGACACGGCCGCCTGCCCGATCGCCTCGGGGTTCAAGGTCACGGCGGTGAGCGGTGGCTCGGCCCAGGCGCTGGCCTGCGAATCGGTGCAGCCGGCGATCATCAAGTCATCGGGAACGTTCAAGCCTTTGGCCCGGGCGGCCAGCAGGACACCCAGGGCCAACTGGTCGAGCGTGGCATAGATCGCGTCCGGCGGCCGGCTCATCTCCAGCAGCTGTTCGGCCGCCCTGACGCCCGCTCCTTCGTTGATCGGCCCCTCGACGACCTGGATCATCCTTTCCTGCCCACGGCTCTCACACCACTGCTCGTAGCCATGGATGGCATCCCGGGTGTACGAGGTCACGGGTGAGGTCGAGATCAGCCCAATCCGGTCCGCCCCGTGTTCCGCCAGATGGGTCAGGATCGATTCGGTCGCTTTCACGTGATCGTTGTCCACCCAGCAATCGGCCCGGCCGTCACGAGGTGGGCCGTCACGGCGGCCCGTGGTGACGACGGGAACTCCCGCGGCATCGAGCGCATCGAGCAGCGGGTCGTCGCTGACCGGGTCGACCACGATCGCCCCGTCGACATCGACCTGGCCGAAGGCATCGGCGCCGATCCGCAGCCCCTCGACCACGAGCGCCCGGCCACGTTCGACCGCAGCGCCGGTCGCGGCGCTGAGCAGCTGGATGAAGTAGTCGAAGTCGGCCAGGCCGAACGGGGTCTCCTTGCTGGAAGAGACGACGATCCCGAGCAGGCCGGACTTGCCGGAGACGAGGTTCCTCGCGTTGGCGTTCGGCCGGTAGCCGAGCTCCTCGGCGATCGCTGCTATCCGTCGCCGCGTGGCGTCCGGCAGGCGACCCTTGCCGCTCAGGGCGTGGGAGACCGTGGTCGGCGAGACATCAGCCGCAGCGGCCACATCCCTGATCCCGATTTTCCCGATCGACCCGTCGCCCACAGGCAAATCATAGAACCAATCGCTTGACACGCAAAAACGTTTTTGTTAGAACAGCCCCGAGGGCGCAAAAACGTTTTTTCTTGCGCAAGGTCGAGAAGGAGGAGTTATGAGCGAAACCGACGTGAAGGCGATCGGCCAGGACGATCCGACCATGTGGAGCAGCCTGCTCCACTCCGGTCTCAGCAATTCATTTCTCCGCCTCCCACATGTACCGGCCGATTCCGGGGCCCTCCGCGACTACGGGGCAAAGGCCGCCATCTACGGGATCCCCTTCGACGCGACCAACATCAGCCGCACCGGTGCCAACTACGGTCCGCGCGGGATCAGGGACGTCTCCTGCCAGTTCCTCACCTTCAACGCAACGCTGGGCTTCGACCTGCTCGAGGTGCTGAATCCGGTCGATTGCGGCGACACCGACATCGTGCTCGCCAACGCCGAGAAGACCTTCGCCCGCGCCCAGGCCGACCTCAGCCAGATAATCGCGGCCGGATCCCTGCCCGTCACCTTCGGCGGTGACCACTCGATCACCATCCCGGCGGCGCGGGCGATGACCGCAGCACACGACGACCCGGGACTGGTCCTGGTCGACATGCACCTCGACACGGCCCCCGATGTCGGCGGCGAACTGCTCAACCACTGCTGCCCGATCACCCGGGCGGTGGATGCCGGGTTCGATCCGGAGAAGATCGCACTGGTCGGCATCTCGGGCTGGATGAACCCGAAGACGGAGCTGAAGTACTGCGAGGACAACGGCATCACCGTGATCTGGCTGGAAGAGATCTGGGAGAAGGGCACCAGCTGGGCCGCCGAGAAGGCGCGCGAGGTGGCCGGTGCCGGCGACGGCATCTACCTTTCCTTCGACGTCGACTCGCTCGACGCGGCCCACGCACCGGGAACCTGCTGCCCGAGCCCGGGAGGCCTCACCAGCCGCGAGGCAATCGAGCTGGTGCGAGGGGTGTCCAGCGGCGGCCTGCTCGGAGTGGACGTGGTCGAGGTGGCACCCAGCCTCGACCCGACCCCGGCCACCGCGCTGATCGGCGGACGGATCGCGCTCGAGGCAATGGCCTTCCACGCCGGAGCCAAACTGCCCCGGTGAAGGTCTCGCTCGCCCAGCTCAGCCCCGAAGCAGACCTGGAGCGAGACTGCGAGACGGCCTGCTCGGTGATCGGTTCCCGCCCGGAATCGGACCTGGTGCTCTTCCCCGAGCTTTTTCTCGGTGGCTATGACACCAAGGATCCGCAGGCTGTCGCGACCACGCTCGATGGTGCGGGCATGAAATCGATCGCGGCCGCGTGCGCGGAATCCGGCACCGCCGCCATCGTCGGGTTCACCGAGGACGCCGGCGACGGCGACTTCGCCAACTCGGCCGCGTGTTTCGACGCCGACGGAAAGGTGGCCGCGGCCTACCGAAAGGCGAATCTCTTCGGCCCCGGCGAACGGTCGACGTTCGTGGCCGGTGGCTCGATGACCGTGGTTCGCCTGGCCGGCCGCCCAGTCGGGCCACAGATCTGTTTCGACATGGAGTTCCCGGAGCCGTCGCGCCTCATGGCGCTCGCCGGGGCCGAGATCCTCGCCACGATCGCAGCCAACATGGAGCCGTACGCGGGCGACCACCGGCTCGCCGCCCGCGCCCGGGCCCTCGACAACCGGCTCCCGCACCTCTACGCGAACCGGATCGGGACGCAGTCCGGCCACAGGTTCACCGGCGAGTCATGCGTGATCGCCCCGGACGGCACGGTGCTGGCCGAGCTCGGCCCCGAGGAAGGAATTCTCGATTTCGAAATCGAGATCGAGCTGGCCCGGCCCGACCGGGACACGTCGTACCTAGAACTGCTCAGAAGCGACCTCGACGTAATCGTCAACGACAACGGAGGAGAAGCATGAGTACCGAAAGCGGCGGATCTCCCGCCCTCTTCACGCGCAAGGCCACCGGCCTGGTTCGTGAGGCCAAGACCCGCGACGCCCTTTTCTACAACCTGCTTTGGTCGAGTGTCGCGCTCACCTTCGCGTTCTACTGGCTGTTCTTCGCTTTCTACCCGGGCGCCAATCCGTACCTGGGCATCCTGATCGCCGCGGGGCTCGGGCTCCCGGGGTCGTTCCTCTACGCGATGCTGACCCAGATCATGCCCCGGACCGGTGGGGACTACGTCTTCAACAGCCGTGCCCTCCACCCCAGCATCGGCTTCGCCGGGAACTTCAGCTACTGCTTCTGGCTCGCGATCGTCATCGGTGTCTACACGACCTATTTCGCGGCCTACGGAATGGGCGCCTGGGGACGGATGATGTCCGGCTTCACCGGCTCCCACGGATGGCTGAGCTTCGGTGATTGGTTCTCGACCGATTGGGGCCTGTTCATCACCGGGACCGTGGCCCTGCTGATCTCCGCCGCGCTGTTCATCCGTGGCGGCACGCGCCTCTTCTTCAAGGTCCAGGCGATCGGCTTCATCATCTACGTCGCCGGGGCTTTCCTGCTGCCGATCTTGGTCGGCCTGTTCCAGAGCCAGGCCGGGTTCCTCTCTGCTTTCAACGACTATGCCGCCAACCTCGGGGTGAACGATGCGGTCGGCGCCCTCAAGTCGTCCGCGACCGATGCCGGTTACGCCTCGTCGGGATTCGATTTCGAAGCCACCGTCAAGTCGGTCTCGATCTTCTGGTTCATCTTCGGCTTCATCTACTCGAGCAACTATTTCGCCGGAGAGATCAGGGTCACGCGGGGGACCCACCTGAAGTCGATGCCCGGCGCGGTCCTGCTGGTGGTGGTCGCCCTGCTGCTGCTCCTGCCGGCCTTCCTCGGCCTGATCGACTACGACTTCAACGGCATGCTCGGGTTCGCCGATCCCGCGGCCTACGGATTCACCGCCGGCGCACCCGCCTATCCGGAGCTGATGGCGATCGCCTCCAACAGCCCCGTCTTCGGGACGGTCATCATCCTCGGCTTCGCGCTGGGGCTGCTGCTCTGGCTGCCGCAGACGCTGCTGCTGGTCTCGCGTAGCATGTTCGCCTGGTCCTTCGACCGGATCATGCCCGAGAAGCTCTCCTACGTCGAGCCGCGATCCCGGTCGCCGCTGGTGGCGATCGGGGTGATGTTGCTCCTGAGCATCGGCAGTACCGCCATCTACGCCTTCACCGACTGGTTCAGCGCCGTGTCGGTCCTGCTCGGGCTTTCGCTGACCCTGCTGATCACCTCGGTCTCGGGCATCGTCCTGCCCTTCCGGCAGCCGGCGATGGTCGAGGGTTCCCCCTACAACCGCAAGGTGCTGGGCGTCCCCCTGATCTCGCTGGTCGGTTGCCTCGCCCTGCTCGGCTTCGGCACCGCGATCGGAATCATCCTCTGGGACGAAGGCTCCGGGGCCAGCCTCAGCGCCAACCCCGGCAAGCTCAAGTTGGCCCTGCTGGTCTACGTGGTCGCCTTCGCGGTCTACTGGGTCGCGCGGGCAATCCGCAAGAGCCAGGGGATCGACCTCTCGCTCGCCCACCGCGAGCTTCCGCCGGAGTAGGCACGTGGGATTCAGGGTAGGGCGAGACAAGTGAAAGGAGCCTGATGGGTCTGTTCGGAAAAGGCGGCAAGCGGGAAAAGCCGGTCCGGCTGTTCTATGCCTCCGACATCCACGGAACCGAGGTGCTCTGGAGGAAGTTCCTCAACGCGGCCCGGTCCTACGATTCGCAGGTACTCGTGATGGGGGGTGACCTGACCGGCAAGGCGGTCATCCCCCTGGTCGAAAAAGGTGACGGCTACGAAGTCGAACTGTTCGGCGAGCGCCAGTCGGTGAGCGGGGAAGAGCAGGTCGCCGAACTCGAGCGGCAGATCCGGGGCAAAGGCATGTACCCGCACCGGATGACCGCCGGGGAAGTCGACCGCGTGGCGAGGATGAGCGAAGACGAGCGCGAGGACTGGTTCGCGGAAGTCATGTTGAAGACCTTCGACCAGTGGCTCGACCTGGCCGGTGAACGCCTGGCCGGCTCGGGAGCCCGCTGCTTCGTGATGCCCGGGAACGACGATCCGCCCGGCGTCGCCGAAGCGATCGTCGAGTCCGAGGGAGTCGAGGAATGCGACTCGAAGCTGGTCGAGTTCAACGGGTACACGATGGTTTCGCTCGGCTACTCGAACCCGACCCCGTTCGATTCTCCGCGGGAGATCTCCGAAGACGAGATCTATCGCCGGGTCAGCGACCTGGCGGACCAGTCGCCGGACATTTCCCGCTGCATATTCAACTTGCACGTGCCGCCGTATGACTCGCAACTGGACACGGCGCCGGAACTGGACGAAGATCTGCAAGTGGTCATGGCCGGATCAGAACCGAAGCAGATCCCCGTCGGGTCGACCGCGGTGCGCGAACTGATCGAGGAGTACCAGCCGCTGCTCAGCCTCCACGGACATGTCCACGAGAGCGCCGGGGCGACCCGCATCGGTCGCACCCTCGCGATCAATCCGGGCAGCGACTACCACACGGGCAGGATCTCGGGCTGCCTGTTGGCCCTGCGCGGAGACGACGTCAAACACCAGTTCGTGAACGGATGACCGGAGCGACGATGGGATCCGACGCGATAGAGGCCGAGATCCAGCTCGAAGCGAGGCGGATCCTCGATGCCGTCTCGGATCGTGGGCTGGAAGTGAAACTGCTGGGTGGCGTGGCAATCCGAATCGCCCTCGGCGACCGGTTTCCGCCCGTCCTGGCCCGCGAGTACGGCGACATCGACCTCTTCACCACCAAGCGGTTCTGCTCCGGGGTCGAGTCGCTGCTCGATGAACTCGGCTGGGAGCCTGCCTCCCAGTTCAACGCGATCAACGGGAGCCGGCGGCTGCTCTTCTCGGATCCCGGCTCGGATCGCAAGATCGACGTCTTCATCGACGATTTCGAGATGTGCCACAAGCTCCCCCTGAAGAAGCGCTTCGATCTCCCGGGAGACACGCTCGACCCGGCCGACCTGCTGCTGACCAAGCTCCAGATCATCGAGTTGAACGCCAAGGATCGCGGCGATGCCTACGCGATCCTCACCGCCTTCCCCACCGACGGCGGCAGCGAAGGCATCGATATCGGTTGGATCACCGAGCTGACCGCGAGGGATTGGGGGCTGCAGCACACGCTGGAGTTGAATTTCGGGAGGCTGCGCGGCGGGTTGGCGGAATCCCCGCTCAGCGAGGACCAGCGTTCCCGGGTGGACGCGGCGATCGACCGGATCGAAGCGGCGATGGACGAGGCGCCGAAATCGCGGTCGTGGAAGCTACGCGACCGGGTCGGCGAGCGCAAGAAGTGGTACGACGAACCCGAAGAGATCGACTGAGCGGGGCGGCCGGCTTTCTCAGCGGCCGATGTGGAAGCCGATCAACTGCGGGATGCGGGCGACCAGCGCGCTGACCGGGTCGACGCTGCGGCCGGTCAGGTGAGCCTCCTCCTGTCGGCCGATCGCTTCGCGGATCATCGCCCCGCCGATCCAGCGGAAAGGCTCGGGCGGCACCCGGGTCAGGGCGGAGGCCGGTTCGATGAAGGCGAGTTCCGAGTACTCGTCGCGACGGTCCAAGGCCAGCGAGGCCAGCGAGCGGCCAACCATCTGCGAGGGACCGACCCCGTTGCCGGTATAGCCGAAGGCGGCGAAGGCCCGGCCGGACGGCAGCTCGACCACATGCGGCAGGTGGGTTGCGGAAGCGTCGATCGGCCCGCCCCAGGCGTAATCGATCCGGCGGTCGGCCAGCATCGGGAAGTAGCGCCTGAGCCCGGAGATCACCCCTTCGATCACTTCGGCGTCGAGCTCGGCCCGGCCGAAGCGCCGGCCTCCGGCAGCGATCCGGCCCCCGCCCCAGCCGAAGGCGATCCGGCCGTCCGGGGTGGTGCGGAAGTAGGTGAGGAGCGAGCGGCAGTCGCTGATCGCCTCTCCCCCGGTCCAGCCGAGTTCCTCGATCACGTCCGGTACGGGCTCGGTGATCACCATGTGGCTGGAGGCGAGCGTGATGTTGCTCTTGAGCGGCGAGCCCATCCCTGCCAGGGTCGGCCCGCTGGCGAGCACCAGCCGTCCGGCCCGGGCGAGGCCGGCCGGGGCGGCCACCTTGATCCCGGGTCCGGCGTCTTCGATCCTGAGCGCGGGGCTCCATTCGAAGAGCTCGACCCCGAGCTGCTCACATGCCGCCCGGATCCCGAAGGCGAGCCGGGCGGGCTGCACGGTGGCGGCGGCGCCGTAGTGGACGCCGCCGCGGAAGGCCGGTGAGGCGCAGATCTCCTGGACTTCTTGCGGGGTGAGTTCACGCGGGCCGTCGACGATGCCGGCTTCCCGCATCGCCTTCAGGTTCGCGTCCCAGGAGCCGTCCCAGGCCGGAGCGGTTGAGACGTTCAGGTAGCCGGACTTGCGAAACCAGGCCTCGACCCCATGCTGGTCCAGGAACTCCCCGACCTGCGATACCGACCGCTCCGAGGCCCGGGCCAGCTTCAGCGCCGGCAGGCTGCCGTAGCGGGCGACCAGGCTGGCGAAGCTGACCCACATCGCATCGACGAAGCCGCCGTTGCGGCCGCTCGGGCCGTGGCCGATCCGGTGTGACTCGATCAGCCCGACGGCGAGGTCGGGCTCAGCGCTTTTCAGGTGGTAGGCGGTCCAGAGGCCGGTGAAGCCGCCGCCGACCACGATCACGTCGAAATCTCGTTCGCCGTCCAGCGGCGCGAAGCGGGGCTGCCCACCTGCCTCTTCGATCCAGTATCCGGTCGCCTTGTGGATCACGAGAGGCTCAGGCTACTCGTTCGCCCGGCCGTTCGGGTCAGGCCGGCTTGAGTTCGCGGCGCTGCCTGTTTCGACCGCTGATCCACCAGGCGCCGGCCGCCGCGACCAGACCTGAGATCGAAGCCATGGCCAGGGCCAGGCGCGGGTCGGCCGATTCGGAGATGAAGCCGACCAGCGGCCCGCCGATCGGCGTGGAGCCGAGGAAGACGACGGAGTAGAGAGCCATCACCCGGCCCCGCATCTCGGGTATGACGGCGAGCTGGATGGTCGAGTTGATCGCTGCCGCGAAGGTCACCGCCGAAGCGCCGAGCAGGGCGAGGATCGGGATCTCGGAGGCGAGGCTGGGCATCAGCGCGGCGGCCATCGCCAGACCGCCGAAGGCGAGTGCGGAGGCGGCGATCACACCCATTCCGGTCTTGCCCCGCGCCCCGGTGACCAGGGCGCCGATCACCGAGCCCGCTCCCATCGAGGAAACCAGCACCGCGTAGGAGGAGGCGCCGCCCTCGAAGGTGAGCCGGGCCAGCAGGGGCAGGATCACCTGGAAGTTCAGGCCCAGGGTTCCGACCACCGCCATCAGCAGCAGGGGCATTGCCAGTTCCGGCGTGTCGAGGACATGCCGGACGGCGGCCCGCACCCGGCCCGGTTCGCGACTGTCGGTGCGGGGCGGTTCGGATAGGCGGCGGGGATCCATCCCGTAGAGGGCCCAGATCATGACCAGGTAGGTGGCGGCGTTCAGGCCGAAGCAGGGGGCGACCCCGACCGTGGCGATCAGGATGCCCGCCACGGCCGGCCCCGCGACGCGGGCCGAATGCACGATGACGCTGTTCAGGCTGACCGCGTTGACGATGCGGTCGGGGCCGACCATTTCCATGACGAAGGCCTGCCGGGCCGGATTGTCGACCGCGAGCAGGGTGCCGCGGATGAGGATCAGGCCGAAGACCATGGCCGGAGTGACCACGCCGGCCGCCGTGACCCCGAGCATGACCAGCGGCGGGATCATCATCAACCCCTGGGTCACCATCAGCAGGTTCCGCTTGGCGAAGCGGTCGGCCAGCGAGCCTCCCCAGGCACCGAGGACCAGGATCGGCAGGAACTGCAGGGCGGTGGCGAGGCCGACCGCGAAGCCGGAGTTGGTCAGGCTGAGGATCAGCCAGACCTCGGCCACGGTCTGCATCCAGTTCCCCGAGAGGGAAACGACCTGTCCCTTGAAGTAGCGGCGGAAGTTGGGAACCTTGAGGGAGTCGAAGGACCGCCGCAGTGCCGCGGTCAACTCCCCTCCCCTTTGCCGATGCCGGATTCGCGGGGCAATCCGAACTCTCCGGTCCGGTGGCCCTCCAGCGCCTGCGAGAGGATCTCGGCCGCCCGGGCCAGGGTGTCGGCGTCTTCGGCCGGCATGTCTTCGATCAGGTTGGCCAGCCAGGCGCTCTTGCGTGAGCGGTGCTCGGCCAGATACCGGTGGCCCTCGTCGCTGACCGAAAGCAGCGAAGAGCGACGGTCTTCCGGATCCTCACGGCGATCGATCAGGCCCGCGTCGGCCAGCCGGTTGATCGCCCGGGTCATGGTCGGGCGCTGTACGCCTTCGATCCGGGCCAACTCGCCCGGGGTGAGCACCTTGTGCCGTTCGATCGAGGCGAGCGTCGCGACCATGGTCGGTGAAAGTCCTCCACCCGCCTCCTGTCGAAGGCGGCGGGCGGTACGGGTGATCGCGAGTCGAAGCGCGTCGGCTTCCGATCTACGGTCTTCTAACTCCCTTGTCTGACGCTCCGTCTGACTAATCGTATGACTAAATGAATTTGGCTCTAACACTAGGTATTCCTACTTATTGGTCTATAAGGGAAGCTTACGACCGGAACCTCGTCCGGGAGCTCGACCGAGAGACTGTTTGCTGTGCTAATTAGTTTAGCGAATTACTTTCCGTAAGTCAACTTGCGCCGGTTTTCGACTTGCGGGTACAGGCGCCCTCGCGCGCGCGTCGAATACGGCTGCGATGGCCGACGAGAGCTACGAATCAGACGACCAGCAGCCCAGTCCGGGGGCGAGCTCGGGCAAAGACCGCCCGGAACGCGACGAACACCATGTGCGAAAGGCGTTCCGAGCCGAACTGACCGGTGGTACGCAGCCGGACAACGGCGTGGAAGGCGAACGGGCGATCAAGGCCGAACGGATCATGAACGGGCCGCTGATGGTCGCCGCGGCCCTAACCCTCCCCAGCGTCGCGCTGAGCGAGGCTCATGTCGGTGGCGCCCTCGAGGTGATCGCACAGACCCTGAATTGGGGCATCTGGATCGCTTTCGCGATCGAGTTCGTGGTGATGCTGGCCCTGGTGCCCGACCGTCGCAAGTACCTCCGCCATCACCCGGTCGAGGTCATCGTCGTCTTCCTGACGCCTCCCGTGCTTCCGGCCGGCCTTCAGAGCCTGCGGGCGATCCGCCTGCTGCGCCTGTTGCGACTGCTCAAGCTGGCCCAGCTCTCCAACCGGGTCTTCTCGAACCAGGGCCTGCAGTACGCAGCCCTGCTCACACTCCTGGCCACGGTCGCGGGAGGGTCGGTCTTTCGCGCGTTTGAAGCCAAGAACCAGCATCTCAGCGAGTGGGACGGCATCTATTGGGCCTTCACCTCGATGACCACGGTCGGCTCCGAGTTCAACGCCACCACGATCGGCGGCCAGATCACCGAGATAGTGATCCTGCTGGTCGGGATCTCCTTCGTAGCGATGCTCACCGGCGCGATCGCCCAAAGGTTCCTCAAACCTTCATCGGATCGGAGCTAGGCTCCAGACCCGGTGGCTCCGAATCAGTGAAATTGAGGAATTGGTTCGTATAGAACCAAAAACTCAATCTCGCGAGACAGGGAAGCGGCTCAGACTTGAGCGGGTGAATGCCAGGGGCCTCCGGGGCTAGAGGCCGGAGGGGTGGCGGGCCACGAAGGCTGAGGTGTCTTCCCAGCCGAGGTCGCTGGACCAGCTGGGGCCGGAGCCTCCGGTGCCTGAGGTGTCGAGGCTGATGCCGGCTACGTGCATGAAGGCGTGGCCGGAGTTGCCGTAGACGGTGATCCAGTTGCCTTCGCCTGGTTCGCCCCAGGTGGTGAGGCCGGTCGAGTCGAGGGGGCTGGAGATCAGACCGCCGCCGTGGAGGGCGTAGCTGACCGTGCCGGAGCAGTCATAGCCGGAAGATTCGAAGGAGCCGTGGCCGCCGCCCCATACGTAGGGCAGGTCGATGATCTCGTTGCCGGCCGCGATCACGTCCTTGACCGCCTGGGGCGCGTCGGCCGGCGGTGAGGCGGTCCCGTCGGCGTTGATCACGGCGACGGAGCCGGATACCGGCGGCACGGCACGCGGGGCCGAGCTGGAGGCCGGGTCCATGGTCAGGTCGGGCAGCGAGTCCTCGAGCTTGCCGGCCTTCGCTTCCAACGCCTCGATCTTGGCCTTGCGGGAGGCGCTGGCGGCTTCGAACTCGGCCTTCTGCGATTCGACCGCGTCGCGGGCCGCTTCGGCTTCCTTTGTCTCGGCGGCGATCTCGTCGCGTGCCTTCTGGAGCTTCTTCTCCTGGACCTTCATCTTCTCGACCATCGCCTTGATCTGGTCGCGAAGGTTCTGGACCCGGGTGACCACCGATTCGTTGCGATCCTGGATCGCGTCGGCGTAGCCGGCGCTGGAAACCAGCTCCCCGAAGTCGGATGAGGCAAGCACCATCTCTTCCACGTCCGGCGAACCGTTGACGTAGAGAGCGACGACCTGGTCGGAGAGGATCCCGATCGCGCGGTGCAGGCGGGCCTTTACCTCGGCCAGGTGCTTGCGTTCGCGTTCGAGTTCGGCTTCGACCTTGTCGAGCTCGGCCTGTTTGGCGGCCAGCTCGGCTTCCAGGGCGGAGGCTTTGGCGCGGAGGCCGGAGAGCTCGCCGATCAGAGAGTCGATCTTGCGGTTGTCATCGGCGACGTGGGCCTTGAGGCCATCGACCGAGCCGTTGATCGCGTCGATCTTCGATTGGGTCTGCTCGGCGGTCAGGGCGTCGGCCGGTCGCGCCCAGGCGGCGAGGCCGATCACGAAGGCGGCGACGATCAGGGCCGCGGCAACGCTGAGGCCACGGGCGTGGCCGCTGGGTGTTTGCGGGAGTCTGGTCTGCATAGGGGCTCGCCGGAAAGGAGCGGGCGAGCGGAAGGGACAAAGTAGCGGCACTTCCCGCCCCGCCGGTCCTCGTGCCGGCTGCTGGGAAATACCATGCAAATGAAGGAAAACCGCTCTGGAAAGCGACGGCAGGCCGGCTTGGGGCGCTGGCCGGGCCGGCTCAGGGATCAGACGCGAAGCCTAAAGATCGATTTCCGAGACCAGTTCGTAGGACCTGAGCCGGTCCTTCTGGTCGTAGACCATGGTCGAGATGATCAACTCATCCGCCCCGGTCCGCCCGATCAGGTCGTTCAGACCGGCCTTCACGGTTTCGGGACCGCCGAATATATGCCCCTTGGCCACCGAAGCGACCACGGCTTCCTCGTCCGGGGTGAAATCGTGCGCCTCCGCTTCTTCCGGGGTCGGGAAGCGACCGGGCCGGCCGCTCCTCAGGCGGGCGAAAGCGAGCCGCGAAGGGCCGGCCAGCCAACGGGCCTCCGCGTCGGTCTCGGCGCAGATCACCCCCACCCCGATCATCACCTTGGGTTGGTCGAGGTACTCGGAAGGTTCGAAGCGCGAGCGGTAGAGCTCGACCGCAGCCTCGGTGTTGCCGGCGCTGAAGTGGTGGGCGAAGGAGTAGGGCATGCCGAGCAGGCCGGCCACCTGGGCCGTGTATCCGCTGGAGCCGAGCAGCCAGATCTCCGGCATCGCTCCTTCACCGGGGACGGCGCTGATCGATTGGTAGGGGTGGCCCGGGGGCCACTCGCCGGTGAAGAAGCCGAGCAGTTCACCCAGTTGACGGGGCAGGTCTTCGTCGGTGAGCGGGTCGACCCCGCGTCGCAGGGCGGCCGCGGTGACCTGGTCGGTGCCCGGGGCGCGCCCGATCCCGAGGTCGATCCGGCCCGGGTTCAGTGATTCGAGGGTCCCGAACTGCTCGGCGACGACCAGCGGTTGGTGGTTCGGCAGCATCACGCCACCCGAGCCGACCCGGATCGTCTCGCTGTTGGCGGCGAGGTGGGCGATGATCACGGCCGGGGCCGAGCTGGCGATCCCGGGCATGTTGTGGTGCTCGGCCACCCAGTGCCGGTGATAACCGAAGCGCTCGGCTGCGCGGATCAGTTCGGTCGAGTTGGCGAGGGCGACGGCCGGGTCCGCGCCTTCGACCACCGGGGCGAGGTCCAGTACCGAGAGTTTCGTTTCAGCCGCGTCGCTCATTGGATGAAGGTGAATTGTCCCGCAGCCAGCTCCCCTTGTGCTTTCTTGCCTTCCGGCGTGTACTCGATCTCCTGATCCTCTTCTGGGGAGGGGTCAGCCCGCCAGCTCCACCAGCTGATCCCCTTGAGCCAGTCCGAACCGGACAGGCCGTCGAAGGTCGCCCGGTAGGCGAGCGCCTGGATGTTCTGGTCGGCCGGTTGGTCGGTGACCTCATACGGCGTGGCCGTCGCGCCGACCTGGCTGGGGAAGCCGACCTCGGTCAGGATCACGGGCCGCTGCCACTGCTCGGACTTCGCCTTGAGTTGATCGCCGATCTTCTGCCAGGCCGTGGTCAGACTCCGCAGAGTCGGCGCGGGACCTCCCGCCTCGGAGAGCGGGAAGTAGGCGTCGACCCCGATCGCGTCGAGGTCGTCCCAGAACTGGACCTGGTCGAATTCGTCCCAGTTCGCGGCGTAGGTGACCGGGCCCATGAACCGGTCGCGGACGGTCTGGATCACTGCCCGCCAGCGCTCGGTCTCGCTGGACATCGTCTTCAGCTCGGTGCCGACCACGAACAGGTCGAGGGATTGGGAGGAGGCGAAGGACGCGTAGTGGTCGATGAAGCTGCCGTAGGAACGGAACCAGGCATTGCGGTTGGTCGGTTGGATGTCACCCCGGTAGGAATCGTCGATCACGTCGACGTGCGGCTTCAACACCACCTTCATGCCCTGTTCCCTGATCCACTTGATCGCCTGGATCAGGCTGTCGTCCGAAGGTGACTTCCCTTCCTGTGGCGCGATCTGGTTTGCGGTGGACGACTGCATGTACCAGGTGGGCACCAGGGTGATCGCGGTGCTGCCGAGGTCGGCCAGGGTCTTGATGTCCTGTTTGACCACGGGCTGTGAGTAGCCGTCGCTGCTGTAGGCGGTCAGGTTGGCGCCGAGCAGGGGCCCGTCGATCGGCAGGGGGATAGCCTGGGCGTAGTCGAGGGTCGTGCCTTCCGCGGCGGCCCCGGTGTCCCCCGTCACCGTCAGCGGCTCCCCGGGCCTGGGCGCGTTGGATCCTTCGTCGGTGTTCAGGACCGTCAACGAGAGCGCGGCCCCGATCAGACCAGCCGTAACTACAACCACGGCGATGACGCGAAGGTGGAGATGCACGGTTCCACCCTACGCCGATACCGAACACTTCTACAAAAAGTTGAGGGGCCGGAAAATTATCGTTCAATAAGAACGACGCCACCAGCTACCCCTGGCCGCTCTTGAACGACCATTGGCCAAGCGCCAGCTCCCCCTGGGCCTGCTTGCCCTCGGGACTGTATTCGATCTCCGTGCGTTCTTCGGGGGAAGGATCGGCGCGCCAACTCCACCACTCGATTCCCCGCAGCCAGCCACTGCCCGACAACGCTTTGAAGGTTGCCCGATAGGCGAGGGCCTGAAGCGCCTGGTCCGGAGGCTGGTCAGTGATGTCGTAGGGCTCGCTCGCGCCACCCACCTGGCTCGGGTAGCCAACCTCGGTCAGGACCACGGGTCGCTCCCAGTGACTGGCGATGTCCCGAAGGTGGTAGGCGATTCCTCGCCAGGCGCTGACCAATTCGGGAAGCGTCGGGGCCCTGCCGGTGCCCGAGAAGAGCGGGTAGTACGCGTCGGCCCCGATCGCGTCGAGGTCGTCCCAAAAACCCACCTGCTCGACTTCGTCCCAGTTCGCCGCATAGGAGATCGGGCCGTCGTAGCGCTCCCTGGCCTCGCGAATCACCTCTCGCCACTGCTCCGTATCCGGCGACATGGTCTTGAGCTCGGTTCCGACCACGAACATATCGACCGACTGCGAGGCCGCAATGTCCGCGTAATGCCTGATGAATTCCCGGTACGACCGGTACCACTCACCACGGTCACGAGGGTGGATCTCGCCGCGATAGGTGTGGTCGGCAACATCTATGTGGGGCTTCAGCACCACGCCCAGCCCGGACTCGCCGGCCCACTCCATGGCCTGGACCAGGCTGTCGTCAGACGGCGTCTTCCCGTCCTGGCGTTGAATCGTGTCCGAATCCGGCGCGTCCATGTACCAGGTCGGGACCAGGACGACCGTGGTCGAACCGAGCGCCGCCAGTTCATTCATGTCCTTACGGACTTCCTCATCGCCATACCCGTCGTCGGAGTAGGCGGTCAGGTTCAAGCCAAGCAGCGGGTCCGGGATGGGTCGTGGGAACACGTCCGCCTGCTCGAGTGGCATTTCCGATGCCTTGGCTCCCGATTTATCCTGGCGAGCAGCGAAGTTGGCGGCCTCATCGGTGTTGAAAACGGTCTGGGAGAGCACAATCCCGATCGCCGCGGAGAGGAGGACTACTGTCCAGATAACGGTGGCTTTCACGGTCAGCCAAACCGTAGCCGCCAAGTAACCCGCAGACCCAAACAAAAGGGGCCGGAAAATTATCGCCCAATAATTCTGGCGATCTCCGGCCCCTCGAAAACGAAAGAAGGTGGCTCAGTTGATGAGCTTGGCCTTCATCTTCGCGTACTCCTCGTCGGTGAGGCCGCCACTCTGACGCAGCTGGTCGAGCTTGTGCAGCTCGTCGACCGGCGTGGTGCTGGCGGTTTCACGGACGTACTCATCGAACTGTTTCTTCGCGTCGGCCTGCTCCTGGATCGCGCGTTCGCGCATGCCCGAGCCGCGAGCGATCAGGTAGACCAGCGATGTCAGGACCGGTATGAAGATCAGGAAGAGACACCAGACCGCCTTCCACCAGCCGGAGAGCTTGTGATCGCGGAAAAGGTCCATCAGGATCGTGATGACGATCCAGACCCAGATTACGAAGAAGAAAATCGCCAGCGTGGTGAGCAGCGCTTCACCGAGTCCGTAGTCAGCTAATACCAACTTGTTCCTTTCAGGTCATTCGGGACGAGGGCGCTCAGGCTACACCCGAACGGCCCGTCCCCCCTTCATCCCTTACGGATGATTGTTTCTTAGCGGGTCTTCTCGGCCAGCTTCCAGGCAGCCGGCATCAGGACCCCGCCGATCGCGGCCTTGACCAGGCCACCGATGATGAAGACGGTGAAGCCGTAGTGGATGGCCGTCGACCAGTCGTAGTCCATATGCACCTTGAGGAAGGGGATGCCGAAGCCGAAGACGATGAGCTGGGCGAAGATGAAGGAAGCGAAGGCGGTCAGGAACTTGCGGTCCTCGCCCCGCTCGGCCAGGCGGCCGACCACGTAGGCCGCAACCAGGTAGCCGAGGAAATAGCCGCTCGAAGCCGAGTTCACGAGCACGTCGAGACCCTCTCGGCCTTCAGAGTAGACCGGCAGGAACAGGCCCAGCATCAGGTAGAGGAAGATGGCCGAGGCGCCACGCTTGGAGCCGAGGGCAGAACCGATCAGCATCACGGCGAGGGTTCCGCCGGTGATCGGGACCGGCGACGGCGGCACCGGGATCGAGATCTGCTGGAAGAGAGCCATGAACAGCGCCCCGCCGAACACCAGGGCAGCATTCTTGACCCAGGAATTGGCGAAGAGATCGGCGAGGACGGGGACACGGGGAGCTGACACCGTGTTGGAAAGCGTGGACATCGAGACCCTTTCTTAGGCGGGAAGAACGGCTGAAGCCTACCCGGATGCGAAGCTATAGCGATGCCCGGTTCAACCGCCCCCGAACTCGAGACCGGCCTGCGCCGGGTCAAGGCGATCAGGTACGTCACGCCCCTGCGGGAAGGCGGTTCACTGCCCGGCCTGGTCGAGGGCGATGACGACGGCACCTGGGTGGTCAAGTTCCGCGGGGCCGGCCAGGGCGCCGGGGCGCTGGTCGCCGAGGTGGTGGCCGGTGAGATCGCCAGCCGGGTCGGCTTGCCGGTGCCGGAACTGGTGACCGTCGACGTCGCGCCCGAGCTGGGCCACGCCGAACCGGACCCGGAGATCCAGGAGCTGATCGAGGCCAGCCCTGGACTCAACCTGGGCATGGACTTCCTGCCCGGGTCGCTGCCCTTCACGCTCTCGCCGGAGGAAGGTTTCGACCCTGGCCTGGCGGCCGAGATCGTCTTCTTCGACGCCCTGGTCACCAACATCGACCGTACCCCGCGCAACCCAAACCTGCTGACCTGGCACGGCCGGACCTGGCTGATCGACCACGGCGCCGCCTTCTACCGCCAGCACGGCGCCACGCCGCTGGCCGAGACCGCGACCTCCCCCACCCCGGTCCTGCGCGAGCATGTCCTGTTGCCGGTCGCCGGCCCCCTGGCCGAGGCGGGCGAGCGGCTGACCGCAGGCATCGAATCGGCGATCGATCCAGCCCTGGAAGGGGTCCCCGACGAGTGGCTGGGCGAGGATCCGGCGGCGCGGCGCGAGGACTTCCGCCTATTCCTCCAGCGGCGGCTGGCCGGGCAGGCGGGCTTCATCTCCGAGCTGGAGGGCGATGATGGCTGAGCCCCGTCCCTTCAGTTACGCGGTGTTGCGGGTCGTCCCTTGCATCGAGCGGGGCGAGCGGCTCAACGTCGGCCTGGCCCTTTTCTGCCGCCAGCACGACTTCCTCGAGCTCAGGACCGGACTTGACCGGGAGCGCCTGGCGGCGATCGCCCCGGACCTCGACCCCGAGCCGGTCGAGCAACGTCTCGCCGCGATCAGCCGGGTGATCGCGGGCGACCCGGCCACCGGCGCCCTGGCCGAACTCGATCCCTCCGACCGCTTCGGCTGGCTGACCGCCCCCTCCTCGACCATCATCCAGAGCTCCGAAGTCCACACCGGCCTGACCCGCGACCCGGCGGCCGAACTGGACAAGCTCTTCGAGAGCCTGGTCCTTTAGATCGTGGCCAGACCCCTGCTGTCCGGCGCATTCGAGGCCTTCCGGGACGATCCCTCGCGACCGGCCCTGATCGAGACCGGACGCACCTGGGCCTGGAGCGAATTCAAGGAAGCGGTCGAAGCGGTCGCACGCGAGCTCGAAAGCAGCCCGGATCGCGGCCCGGTCAGGATCCTCCGTCCCTCGGACAGCTCGTTCCTGGTCACCTTCCTGGCCGCCGCAACCGCCGGCCGGCCGGCCAGCACCCTCCACCAGGATTGGTCCGCACCGGAACTGGAAGCCGCCATTGCCGACGTGAGCGGGTTCGAGGCCGACCTGGCCGCGGAGGAGGACGACCCGGTCTTCTACATCGGCTTCACTTCCGGCACCAGCGGACGCCCCAAGCCCTTTGCCCGCCGGCAGCGGTCCTGGTCATCGAGCTTCGGGCCAGCCGGTGAACTGTTCGGCGTCGAGGCCGGGGACCAGGTCTTCCTGCCCGGCTCGCTCCAGCATTCGCACTTCCTCTTCGGGGCGGTGTTCGCCCTGGACCGTGGTGCCGCGGTCCGGCTCTTCGAGCGGTTCGACAGTGGGTTGCTGGCCCGAGAGCTGGAAGAGACATCCCGAGGGGTGGTCTACCTGGTCCCGACCATGTTGCTGGACCTCGACGGGCTCGAAGCGGGGCCTTTCGGCGGCGTCCATTCAGTGGTCATTTCCGGAGCCAAGATGGAGCCCCACCACTGGGAGATCGTCCGCCGCCTCTTCCCGCGGGCGCTGGTTGGCGAACTTTACGGGGCATCGGAGTTGAGCTTCGTGAGCGTGAACACCGGGGGCGAGGCCGCCGACGACCCCGGCTTCGTCGGCCAGCCCTTCCCCGGGGTCGAGATCGAGATCCGGCCGTCCGGCGACACAACCGAAGACGGCACCGGCGTGGTCTACGTCCGCAGCCCGTACCTGTTCGACGGCTACGTCGACGGCCCGGAAACGAACTCGCCGGTCGGTCCCGATGGCTTCATGACGGTCGGCGACATCGGCCGGCTGACCGAGCGGGGCCTTTCGCTGGTCGGCCGCGCTTCGAACATGTTGATCACCGGTGGCAAGAACGTCCACCCGGAAGAGGTCGAAGCGCAGCTGGGCCGGCACCCAGGGGTGAGGGAATGCGTCGTGGTGGGAGTCCCCCATCCGCGCTGGGGTGAAGAACTGGTCGCCTTCCTGGTCGCCGCCGATGACGCCGGTGGCCTGGCCGTCGAGCCGCTGCGGGAATACCTGAAAGAGCGGGTCGCCTCCTACAAGGCGCCGAAACGGTGGTTCCTGGTCGAGGAGATCCCGCGTACACGGGCGAAGAAGACCGACCGCTCGCCGGAACGGCTCTTCGAGGGCGCGACCGAGATCCCCTGACATCCCCGGCGAGATCGGAAAAGTTGGCAATATTTGCCAACTTTTCCGATCTCGCCCTGGCAGGTGTCAGGCGGGCCGACAGTCGAGGGTGACCTTGCCGACGCCGGTCCTGGCTTCGACGGCCCGGTGCGCCTCGGCCGCCTCGGCCAGCGGCAGGACCGGGCCCAGGGTCGGCGCCAGGTTGCCCGCGAGGTTGAGCTCGAACAGCTCGGCCAACGCTTCCCGCAGCGAAATCGAACCGGGGTGCCCGAGCCATAGGCCCGAGATGCTCCAGCCGTTCTTCAGCATCGCCCCGGTGCTGACCTTCGCCGGGCTGCCGCCGGCGACCCCGTAGATGATCGCCCGCCCGCCCGGCCGTAGCTGACGCAGCATCGCCATCAGGGTGTCTCCGCCGACCATGTCGACCACCAGGTCGACCTTGCCGCCTTCGAGCCCGGCTGCGAGTTGATCCTTGAGTTCGGAGCCTTGGTCAGAGCGGACCACCCGCTCCGCCCCGAGTTCGCCTACTTGTCGGGCCTTCTCCTCGCTGCTGGCGATCACGGTGACCTCGCCCGCGCCGCGGTGGCGGGCGAGCTGGACCAGGAGGTGGGTGACGCCGCTGCCGGCGCCACTGACCAGCACCCGCTCGCCCGGGGCGAGTCCTTCTAGCAGCCGCCAGGCGGTCGCCCCCTGGATCACCATCGCCAGGGCGACCTGGTCGGAAACCCGGTCGGGTACGGCTACGACATCACCGGTCGGGGCGGCGACCAGCTCGGCGTAGCCACGCCCGTCGAGCAGGGCGACCACGCGGTCGCCCGCCGCGAAGGCCCCTTCCGGGTCGGCGGACCGTGCCCGGCCGACGACCTCCCAGCCGGGGATCACCGGCAAGGCCTTGCGGCCGAAATACTGCCCCTCCCGCACCAGGACGTCACCGAAGTTGACCCCGGCGGTGTCGACCTCGATCAGGGTCTGGCCCGGCCCCGCAACCGGTTCGGGCACCTCCTCGAGCGCCAGAACGGAAGGATCCCCGAACTCGTTTACTCGAATGGCCAGCATCCCGACGAGGCTACCGTTTCATGCTCCGCTAGAACGTCATGGCCGCGACATTCCTCTGTCAAGAACAGCGATTCATACTTGTCAAAAATAACGATTTGGAATTGTCAAAATGGTAGACTTCACTCATGCCCAAGTATCTGCCCCGGCTCGTCGACCTAGAGCTCGACCAGCGCCTGACGTCGAGCGGTGCCGTGCTGATCGACGGGCCAAAGGGATGCGGGAAGACAGAAACGGCCACCCAGCGGGCGAATAGCGTGGTGCGTTTCGACACCGACGCCGCTGCCCGTGCGCAGGTCGACCTGGATCCCAGCGGGCTTTTCGAAGAACCCATTCCGATCCTCTTCGATGAATGGCAACGTGCCCCGCAAATCTGGGACCACGTCCGGCGCCACGTCGATGACCTACGACGGCGTGGCCTCTACATCCTGACCGGTTCCGCAACGCCGACCGATTCCCAAGAGCTGCACTCCGGAGCGGGTCGGATCAGCACATTGAGGATGCGGCCTATGAGCCTGTTCGAGTCCGGCCACTCGACCGGCGAGGTATCACTCGCGGCTCTACTGCGAGGCGAAGACCAGCGGGCCAAGCTCACCAAGGTCACTGTCCCTGAGCTCATGACGCGAATCGTGACCGGCGGTTGGCCGACGCTCGTCGGCGAAAACGAGACCTTTGCCAGGCAATGGCTTGCCGACTATCTCCAGCAGATCGTCGAAGTGGATATCCCCAGCCTAGGCACTACCCGTCGGGCTCCGGAACGACTCCGGCGAACGCTCACGTCCCTCGCCCGCAGCGTCGGTCAACCGGTAAAGATCTCCGAGCTCGCCAAGGACATCGCCGGCAGCGACGACCCGAAACCAGCCAGGGAGACGGTCAGCGCGTACCTGGACGCGCTCGATCGGTTGAAGCTGACCGAGAACTCCCCCTCCTGGCGGCCGCACATGCGCTCTCGTACTCAATTGCGAGATGCGCCGGTCCGCTACTTCGTCGATCCTTCGATCGGCACGGCAGCACTCGGGGTCGGTTCCAAAGACCTACTCGCCGACCCCAACGCGGCCGGGTTCCAGTTTGAATCGCTTGTGCTCCGGGACCTGCGTGTGTACGCACAGCCACTTCGCGCCACGATCTCAACCTGGCGAGAAGTTCACGGCCGAAAAGAAGTCGACGCGATCGTGGAAACGCCAGACTCCTGGGTCGCCGTCGAAGTCAAGCTCACTGGCGATCAGAAGGTGATCGACGACGCGGCGAGAGGTCTCTTGGACTTCGCCTCAGAGATCGACACCAAGCATCACAGAGACCCGGCATCCCTCGTCGTCGTCACTGCTATGGGTGGCGGAGGCAAGCGCGCAGACGGAGTCCACGTGGTGCCGATCACCGCGCTCGGACCCTGATCAGGCGACTTGGCGTAGCTCACCGACCCTCTATTCGAGGAAGCCGGGGAGGTCGGCGATGCTGTCGATCGTGACCGATGGCTCGATTCCGGACTCGGCCACCTTCTCTGGCTGGTACTTGCCGGTCCGGACCTGGACGGCGGCGATCCCGGCGTTCTGGGCGCCGCCGATGTCGCCTTCGATGTCGTCGCCGACCATGATCGTGCGGTCGGCGGCGGCCCCGACGTCGGCCAGGGCCATGCGGTAGAAGTCGATTGAGGGCTTGCCGACCACGACCGCCTCGGTCTCGGCCGCGTACTCGAGGGCGGCGGAGAAGGCGCCGACATCCAGCACCAGGCCGTCTTCCCGCTTCCAGTAGCGGTTGTGCTGGAGGGCGATCAGCTCGGCCCCGTCCATCATCTGACGGAAGGCGTGGCTGAGGGTTTCCGAGGAGAACATCGGCCCGAGGTCGCCGAGCACTATCGCGTCGGCCTTCTGGTCGGTGCCGACCACGTCGATCTCCTCCAGGTCCTCGCGCAGCGACCGGGCGACCATCAGGTTGACCTTCGAGAACCCTTTCTCGCGGCAGTAGCGCACTGCCATCGCGGCCGGGGTGAGCACCTCATCCTCCTCGACCTCGAAGCCGGCGTTCCTGACCCGTTGGATCACTTCTTTGCGGGAGATCGAGGAGGTGTTGGTGACCAGTCGGATCCCGTCGGCCATCTCGCGCAGGCGGCCGAGCGCCTCGGATGCCCCTTCGATCGGGTCGCCTTGGATGTAGAGAACGCCTTCGACGTCGAGCAGGATGGCTTCGGGTTTTTCGGGCAGAGCGGCCATGCACCAAATGTATTCCGTCGAGCCGGCCCGCACCCTGTCCCGCGGGACAAACCCCAGTCCCGGGCGGGACGGTCAGCGGCGTCGTTCGCAGGCGATCATCCTGCCTTTGCCCGGCCCAGCCTGGCAGCGGTCCTTGCCGGCGCCGCCGTTGATCTTGTCCTTGCCGGGGCCACCGAGCAGCTTGTCCTTGCCCGGGCCGCCGACGAGTACATCGTTGCCAGCGCCGCCAGCGAGCGAGTCCTTGCCCGGGCCGCCGATCAGCTTGTCTTTGCCGGGGCCACCGCAGATCAGGTCGTTTCCGGCGAGCCCCTTGATCACGTCGTTCCCGCCCAGGCCGGCGATCACGTCACGCTTCCGGGTTCCCTTGAGGACGTCCCGGTGGCTGGTGCCGGTGATCGTCGCCTTCTTGCCGAGGCACTTGGCCGTTCGGGACGGAGGAGGCGGAGGTGGAGGAAGCTCTTCTGAGTAGTCGGCGTTGTACCTGGATATCGCGACCTGATCGCTGTCGTCGGGTTGCCGTTCGGAGCCGGCCATCAGATAGCGGCCCTTGTCGTCGATCAGCATCGTGTTCATGTACATGCGCCGATCCGGGCGACTCTCCCGGACAAAGCCGTTCTGGCCGAAGGTCTGGTCGAGCGAGCCATCGGTCTTGACCCTCGTGAATAGCCCGTCGACGGTGGAGTAGTCCTCGCTGTTCGTTATCCCCTGGATCACCAGCCGTCCGAAACTGTCGATGGCGGCGTCATTGAAGAAAGGCGTGAACCAGCCATTGCCAAAGCCGTTGAAGGGCGTCAGGCCCGGTCGACGAAGAGGATCTGGCTGGCATTGCCGAAGTGGCCATGTTCATCATGCAGACGGGTGGTGGTCAGTCCGCTGCCGTTGGCGTCGACCTCGGTCCGGGACTCGAGCCCGATCCACTCGCCGGCCGGCTCCCGGAGCAGCGAGACGTTCAGGTCGCAGTTGATGAACAGGTATTCGCCCCAGCCGACCGGATGGGCGACGCCGTTGCCGAAATCGGCGGCAGCGACCGCGCGCTGGGCGGCACTCAGGGCCTCCCCGGCGACCAGCGGGTAGTCGAGCCGGATCCAGACCATGCCTTGAGTGCCGATCCGGTCGGGACCGCCTTCGATCGCCACCACCGTGTTGGCGGTGCGGTGGAAGGCGTCAGTTTCGCCGGCCGCCCAGTGTTCGTGCTCGATCGGCCTGCCCTTTTCCGGGCCGGCGAATGGCTGCTCGACCACTTTGACTCCATCCGGCAGATCGACCTCGCCCCGGCGGATCAGCACCGCCCGGCCTTCGATCAGGGTGCGCCCGCCGGAGTCGATCGCCACCGAGACCACCCGCTGGCGCCGGCCGGGTTTGACGGTCTCGGCCCGAACCTCGAGCTCGCCCAAGGTGACCGGGCCGTTGAAGGCCAGTGAGATCGAGGCCAGACGCAGGTCGTCTTCGGCCCCGAGCAGCTCGGCGGCGCGGGCCAGCAGGCCGGCCGGAGCCCCACCGTGGGCGGCATCCTCCTGCCAGGGACCGCGGGCGAGGCCGGTCAGTTCAAAGTGGCCTTCAGCTTCGAGGGGAACGGCGATGGCGGTGGTCTCCACCCCGCGAACCCTACGCGTATTTATCCTTCAGCTATGCCCATAGCCGAGAAGGTCACCCTGCATGCCCTGCCTCCTTCGCATCCCTGCAAGACGGTGGGTGCGGCGCTCGATTACAAGGGGATCGAGTACGAGTGGGTGAACCTCGACTTCGGCAAGCACAACGAGCAGATCGCCGAGCTGTACGGCGAGGGCAAGACCCGTGTCCCGGGGCTGACCGTCGGTGAGGAGCGGATCCATGGCTCGACCAACATCCTCAAGCGGTTGGAGGAGCTGGCCCCGGAGAACCCGCTCTACCCGGAGGGCATCGCCGAACAGGTCCGGGAAGCGGAACTGTGGGGAGACGGTGACCTCCAGGACTTCGGCCGGCGCATCCCCTGGGGCGCGCTCTACTTCCGGCCCGAGAAGCTCGGACGCATGAACGGGATCGACGAGCTCGACCCGGCCGGCACCGACTTCGCGATGAAGTTCACCCGCAGCACCTGGAAGTACCACAACATCAGTTCGGTCCAGCTTGCCGAGGATCTAGAGCGGTTGCCGGGGATGGTCGACGAGATCGACGCGATGGCCGAGCAGGGGCTGCTCGATGGCGAGTACCCGACCGCCGCCGACTTCCAGATCGGCGCCTCGGTCTGGGTGATCGCCACGATCTCCGACGTCCGTCCGGTCTTCGACGGCAGCGCCGCGATCCGGGTCGCGGAACGCCACTTCGGCGAAGTCCCGGAATTGGTCCCCGCCGGCGCCTATCCCGCCAGCTGGATCAAGCTGCGCGGCTGAACGCTCAGCCCGAGGCCGGCTCCGCGGCCGGACTGCCCTGGTCGACCGGCTGGACCCGGGGAGCGACCACGAAGAAGATGATCAGGAAGCCGACTGCGGCGGCGATCGCGTTGAAGCGGAAGGCGATGTGGAGGCCGCTGACCAGGCCGCTGGCCGAGGAGAACAGGGTCGTGGTCAAGGCGAGGCCGACCGAGCCGCCGGCAACCTGGAACATGTAGATGATCCCGCCGGCCAGGCTGGAGCGGGACTCGTCCACCGCGGTCACCCCGATCGTGGTCGCCGACGAGTAGAACAGCCCGACCCCGATCCCGAGCACGACCATGCCGGGGATGATGCCGCCGATCGAGCCGCTTTCTTTCACCCCGAAGGAGAGCAGCAGCGGTCCGACCGCGATGCAGGCCGCGCCCAGGGTGACGATCAGCCTTCCGCCCACCCGGTTGTAGAGCGGGCCGGCGATGAACGAGGTCAGGGCGAAGATCGCCATGAAAGGCAGCAGCCCGAGGCCGGATTCGAAGGCCGAGAGACCACCGAGCTTCTGCAGGTACTGGGGGATGTAGAAAAGGGCCGAGAAGAAGGTGGCGGACATGAACAGGATCGCCAGGCAGGCCGCCGTGAAGGCGGTATTGCTCATCACGTCCCGCGGGACCAACGCATGCGCCCCCGCCCGCCGCTCGATCACGCCGAAGAGCGAGACCAGGACCACCGAGACGAAGACCGAGATCACGATCCGCGGGTCGCCCCAGCCGAGGTCGACGACCTGGTCCAAGGCCACCATGAAGATGACCAGCCCGAGGGAGATGGTCGCGATGCCGGCGTAATCGATCTTGCGGTCGTCGGTCTCCGGCCGCGGCTGGTGGATCAGCTTCCAAACCGCCAGGATGGCGACCAGGCAGATCGGGATGTTCAGGAAGAGGATCGCCCGCCAGGAGACGAACTCGGTCAGCGCGCCGCCGAGCATCGGCCCCAGTGCGTTGCCGATCCCGGCCACGCCGAGGATCAGTCCCCCGGCCAGGCCCGCCTTGTCTTCCGGCAGCTCGGCGAAGGTCATGCCAAGGATCGCCGGCCAGATCAGCGCCCCGCCGATCCCCATCACGGCCCGGGCGGCGATCAGCCAGGCCTCGGTCTGGGCGACCGCCGCGGCCAGTGAGGCGACCAGGAAGACGCCGGCCCCGACGAAGAAGGCCTCGCGGCGCCCGAAGAGGTCGGCCAGCCGGCCGCCGGTCACGATCAGGACGCCGAAGACCAGGGCATAGGCGTTGACCACCCACTGGACCGTGGTGACGCTGGTGTCGAAGTCCTTCTCGATCGCCGGCAGGGCAACGTTCATCGCGGTGATGTCGTTGGCGATGATGAACACTCCCAACGCCATCGCCCCCAAGGCGAGGTAGGTCGAACGAGTCACCCTCCCACCTTATGTCGGCCGGCCGCGTTACTCAACTTTTCTCGCTGACTGATCCGATCGGCCCCTCGCCGCGTAGTGCGGTTCAACGGCAGCAACCAACGAGGAGGCGACATGCCGACCCTGAGAAGAAAACGAGACGAAGCGCCGGAGACGACGGAGCTCGAGGAAGCAGCGGCGGAAGAAGCTGCCTCCCGGGGAGTTTCCCGACGCCAGCTGATGGCCATGGCCGGAGGCTCGGTCGCCCTCGGTGCTTTCCTGGCCGCCTGCGGCGACGATGATTCCGGTTCAAGCGGAAACACCACCCCGGACTCATCGGATGGTTCCGACTCGTCGATGGGTGACAACAGCACCGCGCAGTTCGGCGAGGGCGACCTCGGCATCATGAACTACGCCCTCACGCTCGAGTACCTGGAAACCGCCTTCTATGCGGACGTGGCCAAGAGCGGGCTCTTCAAGGGTGCGGACCTCGAGACGATCCGCAAGTTCGGCAGCCAAGAGGCCGAGCACGTTGCCGCCCTGACCGCCGCGATCAAGGGCGCAGGCGGCAAACCCGCACCGAAGCCAAAGACCGAGTTCCCGCTGAACAACGCGCAGCAGGTGCTGCGGCTGGCCTCGACGGTCGAGAACCTCGGCGCCGCGGCATATCTGGGGCAGGCAGGCAAGATCAAGAGCCCCAAGGTACTGGCGGCCGCACTTTCAATCCACAGCGTAGAAGGGCGTCACGCGGCCGCCCTCAACACCCTGCTGGGCAAGACGCCGGTCCCGGACGGGCCTTTCGCCCAGCCGGCCCAGGCCAGCATGGTCCTGAACGCGGTCCAGCCGTTCATCGTCGGCTGACCCCAGCCGGCAGAAAGGAAGAATCAAGATGAGTGAAATCAAGACCAAGACGAGTGAAATGGAAATGGTCAACCCCGAACTGGCCGCGATCGAGATCGACGGCGTCGAGCGCAGCGACGTCCTGATGAAGGGCGCCCTGGCCGCCGGTGCGATCTTGGGGCTCGGCGCGATCAGCCCCTTCGTCAAAGGTGCCCTCGGGGCAGGTGGCGGCAAGAAGGGCGACCTCGAGATCCTCAACTACGCGCTGACCCTCGAGTACCTCGAATCGGCGTTTTATGCGGAGGCGCTCAAGAAGGCGGGCGTCAAGGGCAAGCTCAAGGAGTTGGTCCAGACTCTTTCGACCGACGAAGATGCCCACGTGAAGGCGCTCAGCCAGACGATCAGGGATCTGGGTGGCAAGCCGGTCAAGGCGCCAAAGGTCACCTTCCCCTACTCGGACACCGCCGGCTTCACGGCCTTGGCGGAGACGATCGAGAACGTCGGCGTGAGCGCCTACAACGGGGCCGCCCCGAAGATCTCTTCGAAGGACGTGCTCGAGGCGGCCGGCAGCATCGTCCAGGTCGAAGCGCGGCATGCCGCGGCGATCGCGCTCCAGAACGGCAACCAGCCCGCGCCGGATGCCTTCGACAAGACGATGACCGAGGCCCAGGTGCTGAAGGTCGTCCAGCCCTTCCTCGCGGGCTGATTCGCCGGCAGGGAAGCGGGAACCAACCACCCATGTCCGAACGGGTTTCCGCCCATCCTTCCGACCCGGACGAGGATCTACTCGTCCGGGTCGCCGGTCGTGACAGGGAGGCATTCGAAACCTTCTACGACCGCTATGAAAGGCGGGCGTTCTCGCTCGCGTACAGGGTCACCGGCGACCGTTCACGAGCCGAAGACGTGGTCCAGGAGGCCTTCTTCTCGATCTGGAAGAACGCGGGCCGATATGACCCGGCCAGGGGCAGCGCCGGAGCCTGGGCCCTGGGGATCGTCCGCAACCGCGCGATTGACGTCCTGCGCAGTCGCACCAGCCGGACTCCCGAACTGGACCACGATGACGACGCGACGCTCGAGAACCGGGCCTCCGCCCTCAAGACCGAGGAGCAGGCCCTGCAGCGGGAGGAGGGCCGCGAGATCCGTTCAAAGCTTTCGGAGTTGCCGGAAAACCAGTCACGAGTGATCGGGTTGGCCTTCTACGGCGGCTTCAGCCAAACCGAGATTTCCGACCTGCTCGAGCTTCCGCTCGGCACGGTCAAGGGCAGGATGAGACTGGGGATGGAGAAACTCAGGGTTGAGCTGAGTCCAGGCAAAGGAGAAGTGGCATGAACCGGGGGCACGAGAACTTCAAGGAGCAGTTGCCGGCCTATCTGCTGGACGCGCTCGAACCGGCCGAACGCAGCGGCCTCGAGCACCACCTCGAGGGCTGTGCCGAATGCCGCGCCGAGCTCGTCTGGCTCGAGCCCGCTTCCGAGGTGCTGGCCGATGACGTGGCCCAGCTCGAGGCCTCACCCGGGCTGAAGGCGAAAGTGATGGCCGCGGTCGACGCGGACCTCGAGGCGAACCCCGCCCCCCGACCTGAACCCGTGGCCGACGCGGAACCCCGGCGGGTGGGCCAGCGGCGATCCCGCCGCCCGGGATGGCTGGCTTCCCTTCTGCGTCCAGCGGTGCTCGGCGCCGCCACCGCCGCGCTGGTGGTCGGCATTGCCCTCGGCGTGGTGCTCGGCCCCGGCGATGACTCGCCTTCCGTCCCAACCCGAGAAGTGGTCACCGGCCAGTCGACGATCGGGGCAGACGCGGTGATGGTCGCCTCGAACGGCACCGGCACCCTCAAGCTCACCCACCTCAAACGCCCCGAAGGGGATCAGGTGTACCAGGCGTGGATCCAGCGCGGCCAGGTGATCGAACCGACCGAGTCGCTGTTCGTGCCGGACCGCGAAGGCTCCGCGGTGGCCAGCATCCCGGACATCGACGGCGTTTCCGCAGTGATGGTCAGCGCCGAGCCGAAGGGCGGCAGCCCGCAGCCGACCAGCGCCCCGGTGGTCACCGTCTCGCTGCCTGGCTGAACCCGCCACTAGGCTGGGGGCATGACAGATTCAGACCAAACCGAGGAAACCGGCGAGTCGATCACCGCCGCCGGACTGGCGCAGCTCAAGCAGGAACTGGAAGAACTCGAGGGTCCGGCCCGGGAGAAGATCGCCGAGCGGCTCAAGGTCGCCCGCGAGCTCGGCGACCTGAAGGAGAACGCCGAGTACCACATCGCCAAGGAAGACCAGGCCCACTTGGAGACCAAGATCCAGCGCCTGCGGGAGCGGGAGAAGAACGCCGTGGTGGTGGATGTGGCGCAGGACGGTGACGTCTTCACCTTCGGCCGCACGGCTGAGGTGACCGATGATTCCGGCCGTGACCACAAGTGGATGCTGGTCGGTTCGACCGAGGCGAACCTGGCCGAAGGGCGGCTCAGCGCCGAATCCCCGGTCGGCCAGGCGCTGCGCAATCGGAAGGTCGGAGAAGCGGTGAAGATCGCCACCCCGAAGGGCGAGCGGACCTTCACCATCAACTCCGTCAGCTGATCCGGGTCACTTGATCCGGCGGACCTCCAGGGTCATGTCGATGGTCCAGCAGCGCCGTACTCCGGTTCCGGTCAGGGCCGGGCACTTCTTCGTCGTCTTTGGCTCCCAATAGGTCGATTCGTCCCGGATCTCACCGTGCTCCCGGCTGATCCGCCAGGCCTGCTTCTGACCTCGTTTCAAGCCGGCGACCAATTCCAATCCCCGGACCACCCGCAGCGTCTTCGGTAGCTCATCGACCGAATCCGGGAACGGGTACTTCTTGCCGCAGAAGTCGTAGTTGCTCTTGTGCCACCCGAAATTGAAGGTCATGCTGTCCTTCACCCCTTCGTCGTAGTCGAAGGCAAAGGGCAGCACCGCCTTCGGCTTCTGGCAGCTCTTGCGGGTCGTCTTCACTCCGTGTGGCTCATTTCCGGTGCACTCCCCGAGCTCACCGCCGCAAGCTGGAATCTGGTTGAACTTGGAGATGCCCTTGGCTCGGTTGCTGGCCTTGGTGGCCGTCCTGGCGAGCGGTATGAACTGGAAGGGCGGCTTCGTCATCCCGGTTGGGAACTGGCCCGTGAAGCGAGTCCCGCGGAAGAGGATGCCCTTGCCCCGGGTGTCGAAGCCCGAGGTGACGCTGCCCTTGCTCTGACTCCAGACCCGGTCTGAGCGTGGGTAGAGCTCGCTCTGGTCGTGCCAATCGTGCGTGTAGATCCCATGGACCTCGACCCGATAGAGGGTGTTCTCCACCTTGACCTGGCCCTGGGCGACCGAGTTGGCGGCCAGGCCGAAGAAGAGGATCGAGATGAAGGCGAGCGCGAAACGGCGGAAGTTCTTTATGTCCAGGTCCATGGTGGTTCTCCTTGGGGTTTGTCGATGGATGGAAGGTCGCCGATCACCCTTGCGGCGACTTTGCGCCACTCCGCAAGGTTCCGGGGCCGTATCCTTCGTCCATGGCCAAGAAGAATTCGAAAGCGACAAAGGCCGGGATGGCCGTCGGCCTGGTCGGCCGGGCCTGGGAGTACGGCAAGCGGGTCGACTGGCCCGCGGTCTGGATGCGCGCCCGCTGGCTGACCCACCACACGCAGCGGCTCTACAACAACCTGACCCCGGCCGAACGCAAGGAGTTCCTCGACCTGGTCGTCCCGACCAAGAGCTCGAAGCTCGTGGCCAAGGAAGACCGCGCCCGGGTCACCGAACTGGTCTCCAAAGCCTTCACCGGCAAGTAGTCCCGGTCTCCACCGGCAACCGACCCCCGGCCGGGGTCCGGCCGACGATGCCGCAACTCGTTCGGATATCGGGGTTTGAAGCGGTACAGCTAGGCGACGGCCAGTCGATACGTCACAGGAGGAGACCAAGCTGCCAGCCGTTTACAAGGGGAATTTCGGGGAGCGCGAAGCCCGCAGACTGATCTGCCGGGCCGGCTTCGGGCCGCGCCCGGGCCAGGAGAAGAAGCTGGCCGCGATGGGCCTGCGGGGAGCCGTGCATTCGCTGACCCGGCCGACCGGGAAGGCCCGGCTGAGCGGTCCGACGCCGGTCGACCAGAACGGCCTGGCCATCGCCCCGGCCGACGCGGCCGGCCACGACCACCTCTGGTGGCTGGACCGCATGGTCCGCTCCGACCAGCAACTGGTCGAGCGGATGGCCCTGATCTTCCACGACTGGTTCGCCACGCTTGGACCGAAGGTCGCCAACCAACGGCTGATGCTGGACCAGTCGAACCTGTTCCGCGGCAACTGCTTCGGCTCGTTCCTCACGCTCTTCACCCGGGTCACGGTCAACCCGGCGATGCTGATCACCCTCGACGGCCAGAAGAACCGACGCGGCCGGCCCAACGAGAACTACGCCCGGGAGATGATGGAGCTCTTCTCGCTCGGTGCCCGCCGCGGCTACACGGAAGGAGACGTCCGGCAGATGGCCCGCGCCCTGACCGGCTGGACCAACCGGTACAGCGACCAGCTTGGCGTCTACGACTTCCACTTCGAGCCGAAGCTCCACGATTTCGGGCGCAAGGTCGTCTTCGGCAAGGCCGGCAAGTGGGGCTGGCGTGACGCTCCCCGGCTCTGCGTGCAGAACCCGAAACATCCTTCCTTCTTCGTCAAGAAGCTGTGGAGCTATTTCGTCTCGCGGCCGCCGAAAAAGGCGACCCGGCAGCGGCTCGAGCGCATCTACCGCAAGTCCGGCTGGAAGATCCGGCCGGTGGTCGAGGCGATCCTGCTCAGCCCGGAGTTCTACGAGGACGACCCGATGGTCAAGCCGCCGGCGGTCTATCTCGCCTCGATGCTGCGGGCCCGTCGGCGCGGGATCGACACGACCGCCTGGGTCCGGCTTTGCGAGCGGGCCGGCCAACGCCTCTTCAACCCGCCCGACGTGGCCGGCTGGGATGACAGCCACTGGCTCGACACGGCCCGCATGCAGGCCCGCTGGGAGATGACCAACGCGGTGATCAGACCGGCGGTCGCCGCACTGGCCCGTCCCTATCCGCCGACCGAGACGACCGGGGTCGCCGTCGAGAAGGCGATCGCCTCCTGGAACAACCCCGACCTCGAGCAGGGAGAACTGGATGAGATGGCGGATTTCGCCGAACGCACCGCCGCCCTGGCTAATCAGCCGGGCGAGTACTCGAACTTCCGCCGGCTCCGGCAGGCGGGCCTGCAGCAACTGGTCGGGGTCAGTTCGGGGATGGTGATGATGTGAGCGGCCCATTCCGCAAAGCCTGCGGTTGTGGCGAGTTCACCCGTAGCCAGATGCTCCATGCTGCGGCGGCGGAGGCCGGCAAGGGACTGCCGCAGATCGAATCGGGCATGCCGGAACCGGCCGGCACCGGGCTGACCCGTCGTTCGCTGCTGCTGCGGGGCGCCGGCCTGGCGCTCGCGGTCTACGGCACGAAGCTGGCCCTGCCGGCGCTCGACCAGGGCATTGCCGCCGCCCCTGCTCCGGACCGGGTACTGGTGTCCGTATTCCTCGACGGCGGCCTCGACGTGATGAGCCTGCTCGCGCCGACCGGCGACCCGCGCTACCGCAAGCTGCGGCCGAACCTCGCGCTGAAGGCTTCGGAGACCCTGCCCTTCAGCGAAGACCAGCGCCTGCGCTGGCATCCGGCCGCGGCCAACCTGGCCCAGCTCCACCGCGAAGGCAAGGTCACCGTCTTTCCCGCGATGGGTTACAGCGGCCCGGACCAGTCCCATTTCACTTCACGCCACTTCTACGAGATCGGTGAAGTCAAGGTCGGCGCCGGCACCGGCTGGCTCGGGCGCTACCTCGACGTCACCGGCACGCCCGACAACCCGATGCAGGGCCTCTCGCTGGAGAAAGCGCTCTCCCCCACCCTGGCCACGGCCACCAACCCGGTCGCCGCGCTCAGCTCGGTCGGCGGCTATGAACTCAGCTCGCCCGCCGGGGAACCGGTCAAGGCCGAGCTCTTCAACAGCTTCGAGCGGATGGGGGCGCTGCCGGCCGCCAGTGCCGGGCTGCGCCAGCTGCGCGACGCGACCACGCAGACGGCCCAGCTGAGGCGGGAATTGCCGGCCTTGGAGACGACCGGGGACGGCGGCTACCCGGGCAGCCCGATGGCCGCCCGGCTCAGGCTGCTGACCGAGTACCTCGACCTCGGCCTGCCGATCCGGGTCGCCTCGCTGACCGGCTCGGGCGGCTACGACACCCACGCCGGCCAGGCGCCGACCCTGAAGGGCAACATCCAGTCGACCTCGGATGCGATCTTCGCCTTCCAGCGGGACCTCGAACGCCGTGGCATCGCCGACCGGGTGCTGATCCACGTCTGGAGCGAGTTCGGCCGCCGCCCGGCCGAGAACGGCTCGGCCGGCACCGACCACGGGGCGGCCGGGATCGGCCTGGTCATCGGCAGCCGGGCCTCGGGCAAGATGGCCGGGGAGTTCCCGGGCCTCGACCGGCTCGACCGGCTCGGCAACCTGCGCCACACCAGCGACTTCCGCGGGCTGTACTGCGGCCTGCTCGAGCAGTGGTTCGATCAAGACCCGGAGCCGATCGTTCCCGGCGCTTCCGCCTTCAAGCGGCCTCAGGTGGTCTGGTGAGGCGGCTCCTGCTGATCGGCCTGGCCGGCGCCTTGATGGCAGCGGGCACGCTGATGGCAGCCACCGGCCAGGTGGCGGCCCTCGCCAAGGGCGAGACCTGCGCCAAGATCCGACACTCGAAGATCGTCTGGGTCAAGGTCAAGCGCAACGGCAAGGTGGTCAAGGTCAAACGCAAGAAGGTCTGGTGGGCCTGCGACCCCTACGAGGCTCCGGGCCCACCGCGGCTCGGCGTCGTCGCCCGCGAGTTCAGGCTCACCTTCAGCCGGCCCTACGTCAAGGCCGGAAAGTTGATCCTCGAGTTCAACAACCAGGGCGAGGACGTCCACAACCTGCGGATCACCCGCGGCTCCGGCGGGCCGGTGCTGGCCAGCGTCGATGACACCTCGCCCCGGCAGCAGAAGACGATCGAGATCCCGCTGAAACCGGGCACCTACCGCCTCTGGTGCGCGCTGCCCAGCCACGCGAAGCTCGGCATGAAGACGCGCCTCAAGGTCGTCGCCCCGAATAGGTAGAGGCGGCGGCCTCGGTATCGTCAAGGCTGATTTGAGTCCGCGCATCCCGATCGTCACCGAAGTCCTCGCGACCGAAAACCTCACCCCGCACATGATCCGCATCGTGCTCGGGGCCGATGAGTTGCGCGAGTTCCCGGTCGGGGAGTTCACCGATCACTACGTGAAGCTGCAGCTCCCGCCGCCCGGCGCGGGCTACGAGGCGCCCTTCGACCCGGTCGAGATCCGCCAGAACTTGCCCAAGGACCAGTGGCACCGGCAACGGACCTACACGGTTCGCGAGGCCGACCCGGAGGCCGGCACGATCACCGTCGATTTCATCACCCACGGTTCCGGCCTGGCCGGCCCCTGGGCCGAGGCCGCTCGCCCCGGCGACCGGCTCCAGCTGGTCGGTCCCGGCGGCGCCTACGCCCCGGACCCGGAGGCCGACTGGCACCTGCTGGCCGGCGACGAAGCGGCCATCCCGGCGATCGCGGCCGCCCTGCCCCGGCTGCCGGCCGGGGTCCCCGCCTTCGTCATCCTCGAGGTCGAGGACGAAACCGAGCAGCGTGGGCTCGAAGCGAGGGCCGGGCTCTCGACCCCGGCCGGCCTCAGGCTCACCTGGATCCATCGCGACGGAGCCGGCCACACCGACGAGCCGAGGATCCTCAACCTGATCGAGTCCCTGGACCTGCCGGAAGGCCGCGGCCAGGCCTTCGTCCACGGCGAGGCCGGCATGGTCCGCGAAGTCCGCCGCCACCTGGCCAACGAACGGGGAATGGACCTCGGCCAGCTATCGGCCACCGGCTACTGGAAGTACCGCCGCACCGAAGAAGGCTGGCGCGAAGACAAACCCGAGTGGAAGCGCCTCGCCGAAGCGGACGTTACTTAGCGAGTTTCTCGGCCTGGCGTTCCGGGGTGATGCGGACGACCTTCTTGGCCAGGCCCACCTTTTCCATTGCCTTGATCACCCAGGCACTGGGATCCAGCTCCCATTTCTTCAGGCCGTGGTTGGCTGAGCGGGGGAAGGCATGGTGGTTGTGGTGCCAGGCCTCGCCGAGCGAGGGCAGGGCGAGCCAGAAGACGTTGGTCGACTCGTCGTCCACGTCGAAGCGGCGCGTGCCGAGGAAGTGGCAGACCGAGTTGATCGACCAGGTGATGTGGTGGACGAAGAAGACCCGGACCAGGCCGCCCCAGAGGAACCCGCCGGCCGCGCCGGCCAGGGTGCCGGTCACGAGATAACCGAGCCCGGCCGGGATCAGCAGGCCGAGCACCACCCAGAGCACGAACCAGTCGCTGATGAACTTCATGCCCCGGTCCTCGTAGAGATCCTTCGCGTACTTCTTCTGGTCGGCCTTGCCGTGTTCGGTGAAGGTCCAACCGACGTGGGCGTGGAAGAGGCCCTGCAGCACTCCCTTGACCCCGCCGTCGTGGCCGACGTGGGGGCTGTGCGGGTCGCCTTCCTGGTCGGTGTGGGCGTGGTGCTTGCGGTGGTCGGCGACCCAGGTCGTGACCGGACCCTGCACCGCCATCGAGCCGAGGATCGCGAACAGGTACTCGACCGGCTTGAAGGTCTGGAATGAGCGGTGGGTCAGCAGACGGTGGAAGCCGACCGTGATGCCCAGCGCGGTGACCAGGTACATGCCGACCATGATGATCAGGTCGGCCGGGGTGACGATCTGATTCCAGAACAGGATGATCGCGGCGATCGTGGCGAGGAAGGGGATCACCACGGCGAAAAGGTTGACGACCTTGTCCAAGGTCGGCATTTCATGCTGGGTCATGCGTGAAATCTATGTTGACGAGGCTAGTATTTCTTGGCTTGGATCAAACCCATCTGCGCCAATTGTTATAAATATTCTTATAAGAACTGCGCGTCAAGAACCCTGGCGGGACCTGGACCCCGAAGTCGCCGACGTAATCGAGCCCGAGCTCTCGGGGATCGCCGACGAGATCCTCGACGCGATCGGCCACGAAATCCCCGAGTACGCCCGCCCCCTGGAAGGCTCGTTCGGCCGGGCGGTGCACCGCGGGGTCGACGAGGCCCTGGGCCAGTTCATGGGCCTGGTCCGCGAGCCGGACCGGGACCGGCGCGCGAGCCGCAAGGTGTACGTGATCCTCGGCCGTGGCGAGTACCGCCAGGGCCGCCTGCTGGACTCGCTGCAGTCCGCCTACCGGATCGGTGCCCGCATCGCCTGGCGGCGGATCGCGGCCGCCAGCCTCGAGGCGGGCCTGGACGGCAAGACGCTGAGCCTGCTGGCCGAATCGATCTTCGTCTACATCGACGAGCTTTCCGCTGACTCCACGGAGGGCTACGCCGAAGCACAGTTCAAGCAGCAGGGAGCACGGCTGAGGAGGGAGCGCCAGCTGGTCACGCTGATGCTCCGCGAACCGTCGGCCAATCCCGAAGAACTCAGGGCGGCTGCCCGGATGGCCGCCTGGCAGATCCCCAAGAGCCTGGCGGCGGTTGCCTGCCACGAACGCGACCTGGCCGAGGTCACCCGAGTCCTCCCCATCGGCGTGATCTCGGCCACAGTCGACGGTTACGGCTGCCTTGCCATTCCCGACCCGGGCGGGCCGGGGCGTCACCAGCAGGTCAGCACCACGCTGGCCGGGCGGGCCAGCGCCATGGGCCCGACCGTCGCCCCAGGCCGGCTGTCCGAATCCTGGCAGCTGGCCCGGGTCGCCTTCGATGCGGCGACATCCGGGGCACTGCCGGCCGACCGGCTGATCCGGGCGGAGGACCACCTGGTCGACCTCGCCCTCTACCGGAGCCGCGACCTGATCGCCCGGCTACGGGAGCAGACCATGGCCCCGGTCGGCGACCTCACCCCCAAGGCGCAGGCCCGCATGGCCGAGACCGCCCTCGCCTACGTGGAGAATTCCGGTAACGCGGCCGAGATGGCCCGCAGCCTGAACATCCACCCCCAGACCGCCCGCTACCGGATTGCCCGGCTACGCGAGCTCTTTGGCGACGACCTCGACCGGCCCGACCGCCGCCTCGCCCTCGAGCTTTCGCTGCGCTCCCGCTGAAATCCGAGGCCGCTCCTTTCCGGTTAGATTCTGTGCGCCGTTCGGTTTCCCTGAATGGATTTTCCGAGCCCCGGGTACGGAGAGAGAAACGGGGCACAGGCAAAGGAGAAGTCACAGTTGACTCGATTGGCAGCAGGTCGGACGACCCATCTGGAACCGGAAGAGATCGCAACCGAGACGCTGCGGCTCTTCGACCAGGGTGGTGACCCGAGCATCCGTCAACTCGCGACGGCGCTCAACGTCACTCCTTCCGCGATCTACCATCACTATGGCTCGCGGTCCGAAATCGTCCAGGCGGCGGTCGAGCTGGTCTGGACGGAGGTGCTCACGCAGACCACCCTCGAGGTCGGCAATCCCTTCGAGGCGGACCCGGTCGAGGTGCTCACCGCGGTCGGGCTGTTCGCCCGGCGGGGCTTCCTCCGGCACTACGCGATCACGCCTTACATGTCGGCGATCCCTCAATCCGACGACCTTTCGGCCGGCGGCATGGCCCTTTTCGCCAACGTCTTCGAGCGGCTCGGGGTGAGTGGCGAAGCGGCCGGCGACGCCTTCCACTACTACGCCAGCTACTGCTTCGGGAACGCGCTCTACGCGGCGAGCCGGCTGATCGCCAACAAGATGCTGGGGGCCGAGCATCCCAGCCACGAAACGCTTGAAGCCAGGCGCCGGGAGGCCGGGGTAACGGATACCTCGCAGGAGGAGACCCGGGCCGCGATGGACGCGATCCTCGACCTTTCCGAGAGTGACCCGGAACGCGACGAGAAGCTTTTCGTGCTCGGCCTGAAGCAGATCCTCGAAGGGTTCGCCAAAGTCTGAGCCCTCGACGGGGCTGGGCCATAGAGTTCCCGGCATGTCACTCGTCACAACCGAGCGGGACGGCCCGATGGCCGTGATCACGCTCGACTCGCCGCCGCTCAATCTCTTCGACCGTACGATGACCACGGAGTTGATCGCCGCGATCGACCAGGTCCAGGACGACCCGCCCCGAGGGCTCCTGATCCGGGCCGAGGGCAAGGTCGTCTCCGGCGGGGTCAACGTCCAGGAGTTCAAAGGACTCTCGGAGGCCGAAGGCATCCGGCTCTGGGAGCAGCTGCTCGGGCTGGTCGACCGGGTCGAGGGGCTCCCCTTCCCGGTCGTCTTCGCCGCCCATGGCCTGACCCTGACCGCCGCCTTCGAGCTTTCGCTGGCCTGCGACCTGATCGTCGCCGCCGAGTCCGCCCAGTTCGGGCTGGTCGAGATCGTGGTCGGGCTGACCCCCTCGATGGGCGGCCCTCAGCGACTGGCCGAACGGGCCGGCTCCGGCCGGGCCCGCCAGCTGGTGATGACCGGCGGCCTCTTCGATGCCACGACCCTGGAGCGCTGGAACGTGGTCAACGAGGTCAGGCCGGATGACGAGCTCGACCAGTACGCGCGCAAGCTGACCAGCCGCCTGGCGAACGGGCCGACCCTCGCCCACGCGATGACCAAGCGGATCGTCCGGGCCTGGCGCGACGAAGGCATGGCCGGCGCGGACCGGGTCACCCGGCGCGACGCCGCCGCACTCTTCGAGACCGAGGACCTGAAGAACGCGGTCGACTCGTTCCTCGAGAACGGCCCGGGCAAGGCTACCTACGAGGGACGCTGATTTCCCACTTATGATGGGCTGATGGCTGACTCTTCCGACCAGCCCTCAGACACCTCGTCGCGGAGCAAGATGTGGATCACGCTGATCGCGATGACGGTCAGCTCGGCCATGATCCTGGTCGACCAGACCTCGGTGCCACTGGCGATCCCGCACGCGATGCAGGATCTCGGCGGGAACCCGTCCCTCGGTTCCTGGATCCTCACGGCGAACATGCTGCCGTTGGCCGCTTTCATGGTGCTGGGAGGTCGGCTCGGGGACATCTTCGGCCTGCGGAAGATTTTCCTGATCGGCGCGATCATCTTTGCCGGATCGTCGGCCCTGGCCGGATTCGCGCAGGACGTTCCCTGGATCATCACCGCCCGGGCGATCCAGGGCGCCGGGGCCGCCTTGATGATGCCGACCGCGGTGGCGATCGTCAGTGCAACCTTTCCTCGTGACGAGAAGGGCAAGGCACTCGGCCTGCTGGCCGGATTCGCCGCCTTCGCAGCCGCGCTCGGCCCGGTGATCGGCGGCGGCCTCGCCTCGATCGACTGGCGGCTCGTCTTCCTCGTCAACACTCCCCTGGCGATCGTCACCGTCCTGCTGACGCTCAACGCGACCCAGCCGCTCAAACTGAACGAGCACGCCTCCCGGAACCTCGACCTGCCCGGGGTCACGGTCTTCTCGATCGGCATCGTCGGCATCGTCTACGGGCTGAGCCAGGCGGCTCAGCTCGGGATCGGGGATGCTCAGGTCCTCGTCCCGCTGGGGATCGCGGTGGCCGCCTTCGTCGGATTCTGGTTCGTCGAGAAGCGCAGCACCAGCCCGATGATCGAGTTCCGGCTCTTCCGCCACCTCAACTTCCTCGCTTCCAACATCAGCCAGTTCCTCGCCGGGATGATCGAGCTCGGCACGGCTTACCTGCTGCCCTATTTCCTGCTGATGATGATCGGGCTCTCGCCGATCGCCGCCGGTATCGCCCTGATCCCGGCGACGGTGCCGATCATGCTCGCCGGGCCGCTGGCGGGCAAGATGTTCGACCGGGTCGGCGGCCGGGTTCCCCTGGCCACCGGGTTCCTCGTGCTGGCCGCCTCCGGCATCGCCTTCGCCCTTGCGGTGAGCCACCGCGAGTACGTCTACTTGCTCCCGGGGCTGATTCTGCAGGGCATCGGCCTCGGCATGGTGCTGACCGTGAACGACCCGACCGGGCTCGATTCGGTGCCGCCCGAGGACCAGGGCCAGGCCGCAGGGGTGATCAACACGAGCGAGCAGCTCGGCGGGGCGGTTGGCATCGCCGTGCTTTCGGCCGTCCTGATCAGTGACTCGATCCACCGGACCAACGAGCAGCTGGCCGCCAAAGGAGTCCATCCGACCGCGGCCCAGACCGCCGAGTGGAAGGACTTCATCCAGAAGATCAATGCGGAAGGCCTCGGCAACATCGACATCTCGAACCAGCCCGAGACGATCCGCTTCGCCCTGAACGATGTCCTGAACGCCCACGTCGCCGGATACGAAGCGGTCTTCTACACGACGGCCGGGATCGCCCTGCTCGGGGCCCTTTTCTGCTTCTTCTTGGTCCGCAGGTCAGACCGCGTCGAGGAGGGCCGAATCTTCATCCGCCGCTCCCGCTGGGTCACCTCGAACACAGGCCGCACCCCAGCAATCACCAAACACCCGCCGACGGACTAACTCAGGACCATGCAGTGCTCGGGGTGCCAGCCGACCTTCACCTTCTGGCCGACCTCCCACTGCTCGTCGGCCCGCATCCGGTAGGTCGCCTGTTCGAGGGCGACCAAGCGGCTGCCGTTGCCGAGCTTGAGCGTGAGCTGGTTGCCGACCCCGAGGTAGACCTTGCTCTCGATCTCCCCTTCGACCGTGAACATGTCGGGCTCGATCGCGTAGGCGTCGGCACCGATCTCATCCACCGCCACCTTCTCGGGCCGGACCGCGATCTGGATCGTGTCGCCGTTCCCGGCGCCGTCCAGTCCGGGCACCGGCAGGCAGTCGTCGCCGATCCGCACCTTCCCGCCCGGCTCAACCTTGCCCTCGAGCAGGTTCGAGACCCCGATGAACCCGGCCACGAACTCCTCGCGGGGATGCTCGTAGATTTCCTCTGGCGGCCCGCATTGGGCGACCCGACCGTCGCTCATCACGGCGATCCGGTCGGACATCGAGAGCGCCTCTTCCTGGTCGTGGGTGACGTAGACGAAGGTGATCCCGACCTCGCGCTGGATCGCCTTCAGCTCGATCTGCATCTGGCGGCGGAGTTTGAGGTCGAGGGCGCCGAGCGGCTCGTCGAGCAGCAGCACCCGGGGGCGGTTGACCAGGGCGCGGGCCAGGGCGACCCGCTGGCGCTGGCCGCCGGAGAGCTCGTTCGGTCGGGCGGCGGCCCGGCTCGAAAGGTCGACCAGCTCGAGCGCCTCGGCGACCCGGGTCACGATCTCGTCCTTCGCCACCTTCTTGCGCTTGAGCCCGAAGGCGACGTTGCCTTGGACGTCCAGGTGCTCGAAGAGGGCGTAGCTCTGGAAGACCATGTTGACGTTGCGCTGGTGGGGCGGCACATCCTCGACCGGGTCGCCCTCGAGCAGGATCCTGCCCGCGGTCGGCACCTCGAACCCGGCCAGCATCCTCAGCGTGGTCGTCTTGCCGCAGCCGGAAGGGCCGAGCAGGGAGAAGAACTCGCCCTGGGCGATCGAGAGGTCGACGTCATCGACCGCGGTGAAATCACCGAACCGCTTGGTCACGTTCTCGATTCGGATTGCCTCTTCGGCCATCTCACTCCTCCGCTCCGGTCAGTACCTTGACCCCGCTCTCGCGGCGCCCGAACAGCCTCGGAACCAGGACCGCCAGGGCGACGGCGCTGATCGAGACGACCATCATCAAAGTGCCGACCGCGTTGATGGTCGGCGAGACGCCGAACCTGATCATCGACCAGATCCGCACCGGCAGCGGCTGCGCGTCCTCGCCGGTGGTGAAGAAGGAAAGGACGAAATCGTCGAAGGAGAGCGCAAAGACGAGCAGCCCGGCGGCGACGATCGCCGGCCAGAGCGAGGGCACCAGGACCAGGCGCACCGATTCCCACTTGCTCGCGCCGAGGTCCTGCGCCGCGTCTTCGACCTCGGTCCCGATCGTCGCCAGCCGGCCGCGGACCACGATCGTCACGTAGGAGATCGAGAAGGTGATGTGGGCCAGCACGATGGTCCAGATCGAGAGCGTGATCCCGAGCTGGGAGAAGATCAGCAGGGCCGAGATGCCGGCCACGATCTCGGGGGTGATCAGCGGCACCAGCATCAGGATGTTGAACCCCTTGGCGGTGCCGGAATGGGCCCGGACCAGGCCGATCGCCAGAGCGGTGCCGACGATGGTCGAGATCACCATGGTCAGGACCGCGATCTGCACCGAAGTCAGCAGCGAGTCCATCAGGGTCGGGTCGTTGAAGAAGTCCGAGTACCAGCGGAAGGAGAACCCCTGCATGACCTGGAGCGACTTCTCGCTGTTGAACGAGAAGACGATCACGATGACGATCGGGATGAACAGGTAGAGGTAGACCAGCCCGGTGAAGACCCGGAGGAAACGCGGCTTGTAGAAGGGCTCGGACACCCGTTACAGCACCTCCGCCTCGCCGCGGCTCGCCCGCCGCAGGTAGAAGACCATCCAGACCGCCAGGAAGAGCATCATGATCACGGTCAGGGCCGAGCCGAAGGGCCAGTTCGAGGCGGCGAAGAACTGGTCCTGGATCAGGTTGCCGACCATGTAGGTGTCCGGCCCGCCGAGCAGCTGAGCGGAGACGAAGTCACCGACCGCGGGCAGGAAGACGAGCACGCAGCCGGCCAGGATCCCGGCCTGGGTCGCCGGCAGGGTCACGTGGAGAAAGGTGCGGAAGGGCGAACCGTAGAGATCCTTGCCGGCCTCGATCACCGAGGGGTCCATCCGCTCGATCGAGCCGTAGAGCGGCAGGATCATGAAGATGATGTAGCCGTAGACCAGCCCGCCGATCACGGCGAAGGGCGTGTTGATGAACTGGATCGGCTGCTGGGAGAGACCGAGGTCGACCAACAGGTTGTTGACCAGCCCCTGGTCGGAGAGCAGGGCGACCCAGGCGTAGGTGCGGACCAGGTAGTTGACGAAGAAGGGGATGACCAGGGCGGCCAGCAGCGCGTAGCGGTAGCGGCCGCCGTGGCGGGCGATGAAGTAGGCGACCGGGTACCCGACCAGCAGGCAGAGGATGACCGTGGCCAGCGCGTAGCCGACCGAGCGGAGCAGGACCGGGACGTAGGTCGGGTCGAAGACGTCCTTGTAGTTGTCGAGCGTGAAGCCGTAGACCCCGCGGCCGAAGTCGTCGACATGGCCGAAGGAAAGGGCAAGGACGAGGCAGAGCGGGACCGCGAAGAGCAAGGCGATCCACACCCCGCCGGGAAAGATGAACCAGTCCCAGAAGCGCTTGCTGGTCAACGCTCCCCCCTCATGCCTTCACCTCGGTCCAGATCCGGGTCCACTCCTGCCGGGCCTCGGGGCTGTCGAGCCGGTACTCCATCGCCGAGTCGGCCAGCTGGTCGAGGTTCACGTCGATCGAAGGGTCGTCCTTGACCAGCTTGGCGAACGCTTCCCGGCCGCCCGCGACGGGCATCGGATAGCCGTTCCACATCACGTTCTTGTAGGCGTTCTCGGGCTTCAGCACCCAGTCCATGAACATCATTGCCGTGCCCGGGCTCTTCGAGGTGATCGGGATGCACATCAGGTCGGAGCCGACCGGCACCCCTTCCTTGCAGGTCTCGTAGGCGAAGATCGAGGGGTCGTCGACCTGGTTCCTGGCGTTGACCACATCGCCGTTCCAGGCCTGGGTCAGGGCCGCCGCCCCGGAGACCAGGTTCTGGACCGAGTTGGTGGAGAAGCCGCGCAGTCCCTTCTTCTGGTCGAGCAACGTGTCCTTCGAGGTTTGCAGCTGGTCCGACTTGTCGGTGTTGAGGTAGAAGCCGTTGAGCAGGTTGGCCTGGCCGATCCCCTCCTGAAAGTCATCGAGCATGAAGATGCGGCCCCAGGCCTGCTCGTTCGAGAGGTCGTTCCAGGAGCCGGTCAAGGTGTCGACCTCGTTCGTGTTCCAGGCGATCCCGGTCGTGTAGTAGGCGTAGGGGACCGAGAACTCGGAGTTCGGGTCGTACCAAGGGTCGTCGTAGAACTTGGAGAGCGTGTCGGCGTTCTTCAGCCGGGAACGGTTGAAGGGCCGGATCAGTTGTTCGTTCCGGAGCCGGAGCACATACTCGGTCGAGGGGAAGATCAGGTCGTAGGAACCGCCCGCCCGCAGCTTGGTCATCATCGCTTCGAGGTTGTCGAAGTTGACCTCGTTCACCGCTACCCCGTACTTGTCGGCGAAGCTCTTCTTGATCGAGGGATCCATGTACTGGGCCCAGTTGAAGATCATCAGGTCACCGTCGATCTTCGGCTCGACCACATCTCCGGCCGCCGACTTGTCGATCGGCCGCTCGACCGTGCAGCCGCTCAGCCCGTAGGCCGTGGCCAGCAGTCCCGCCCCGGCCAGCAGCAACTGCCGCCGATTGAGCCCTATGTCACCCATCCCGCACAATCCCCCGTGTCGTGCGGTCCCCGGTCACTCGGTCAAGGCCTCCGGCTCGATCCCGAGTTCCCTGGCAATTCGTGTGGCTGCCAGCACCCTCACCCTTTCGACGTCCATGTCCGGGTCCTCCATCAGGGCTCTTATCCCCAGCCCGTCGAGCAGGCCGATCGCAACATCGGCACTGGCCTCGGGATCCTCCGTCTCGAACTCCCCACGTTTCACACCGTAACGGATGACCTCCAGCATCCAGTCCCGATAGCTGGCATAGAGCCGTCGGCCGAGCGGCCGGGATTCTTCGTGGCGAGCTGCCCGCAGCCAGAGTTCGAGCCAGAGCAGCCACTCCTGATGCTGGCGACCCTCGATCGGCAGGCACTCGTCGATCATCACCTTGAGCTGCTCCACCGCGGACGCGTTGGGGTCGACCGGCTGACCGAAACGGTCCTCCGCGGCCAGCTCGTAGGAATGCATCAGCGCTTCCTCGAGCAGATCCTCACGGGTCGAGAAGTAGTGGTGGACCAGTGCGGTCGAGGCTCCGGCCCGCATCGCGACCCGGGCGATCCGCATGTCGTCGATCCCCTCCTCGGCGATCACGGCGCAGGCCGCTTCGAGGATCCGGTCGCGAGCGGTCTTCGCCGCGCCTGCAGTCGCGCCGTCCGGTGCCGCGGGCATCGGTGCCTTCGCGTTCAAGCGGCCTCCGCTCCGATCGTCAAACCGACGTCGGCCAGCACCGCCTCGGCCGCGTTGCGCCCGTTGAGCGCGATCACGCTGCCGGCCGGGTGGGTGGCGGCACCGGACATGTAGAGGCCGGGGATCGGGGTTCGGGAACTGAGCCGGCCCTCCCACATCTGGTCCGGCGTCACCTCTCCCTGGAAGATGTTCCCCCCGGTCAGGCCGACACGCGATTCGATGTCCGGCGGGCCGAGGACTTCGTGACTGATCACGCATTCACCATAGTCGGGCGCGAAGCGGCTGATCAGGTCGATGAACTGCTGCGCAACGCCTTCGCGGGCGGCGTCCCAGTCGCTGCCGCTGATCTCGTAGGGCGCGTACTGCCCGAAGACGCTCATCAGGTGCTTGCCCTCCGGCGCGACAGTCGGGTCGTACCCGGTCTGGATGTAGATCTCGGCGAAGGCGACCGCCGGTTCGCCGGACGCGCATTTCTCGAAGGCCGCCTGGGCTTCGTCCATCGGCCCGCAGGCGTCGATCGTCGCCTGGGCCGGCCAGGTCTCGCCCGGGGCGGCCGCCCATTCCGGTAGCCGGGAGAGCGCCGCGTTGAACTTGACCACCGGGCTGCGGATCTTCCAGGCCTCCAGGCGGCTCTTGAAGGTGGGGTCGATGCCTTCGGCGGACTCGGCTTCGAGCATGCCCAGGGTCCGTTTCGGGTCGGCGTTGGAGACCACGTTGCGGGCCCGGACCATGGTGCCGTCCTCGCAGATCACGCCCTCGCCGGGGACGATCCCGGCGACCTCGACCCCACAGGCGATCTGCGCCCCGGCCTCGAGGGCGGCGTCGGCGATCGCGAAGCTGACCATGCCCATGCCACCTTCGACGTAGCCCCAGACCGGTCCCTGGCCTTCGAGGTCGCCCTGGTAGTGCATCAGCTTGATCGAGGCGGTGCCCGGCTCGTACGGCCCGCCCCAGGTTCCGATCACGCCCTGGCCGTAGAGGGCGGTCTTCAGCTTCTCGTCCTCGATGTAGCGGTTCAGCACCTCGGCGATCGAGTCCTCGAAGACCAAGTCGACCATCTCCTGGTCGTCGAGGATCTCCTCGATCTGGGCCCGGGTCGGGGTGTCCCCGACCCAGGTGTCGCGCTCGCCTTTGCGCAGCTTGATCCGGGTCTGGTCGAAGAGTTCCTCGTAGGCCCAGTAGCCCTTCTGGTCGGCCTCGCTCACCCCGAGCGCGTCGAGGTTCGCTCTAGTCTTCGCGTCGTCTAGGAACTGGCCGAATGCGGTCCCATCTTCGAATGGCACCCAGAGGTTGGGGTCGGCGGTGAAGAAGCGCAGGCCGCGGCGGCGCAGCTCGAGCTCGTCGATCACCAGGTTGTCGAGCAGCCCGACCACGTAGGCGCAGGGACTGACCAGGTAGCCGTCGCCGAAGGGCTCCTCCAGCGTGCAGGCGCCCCCGATCTGGTCGCGGCGTTCGAGCACCAGCACCTCCTGGCCGGCCCGGGCGAGATAGGCCGCGGCGGTCAGGCCGTTGTGCCCGGCCCCGACCACGATCGCATCCCAGTCCTTCGCCGCGAGAGCGGAGAGTGGCTCCGGCATTCCGAGCTTGCCCAGCTTCGCCGCAACCGGGTTCGCGTTTACGGGATCCCCGGTCGCCTTCAGCGGGTCGCTCACGCCTCCACCCTTTCTTTCAGCTCCTCCATGTACCTGGTGGCAACCAGGTTGTCGAACTCGTGCACCGTCCCCTCCTCCGCCGAGTAGCGCCCCGCCGTGTAGCCGGTCGTGCCGACGCCCTTCTGGGTCAGCTCGCAGACGTACCAGTCCTGACGGTTGGTCTGGTCCCAGAACTCGATCGCATCGGAGGGGTCAAAGCCCTCCGCCTCGACCGCCCGCTTTTCGAAGAACCACTCGCAGATCACCTCGGTCCGGCCGGGCGCTCGCGGATAGAGGGTGTGGAGCATCACGTAGTCGGGGTGCATCGAGACCAGGGCGTTCGGGAAGAGCGCGAAGTAGAGGATCGTCTTCTCGTCCTGCTCGGAGAGGCCTTCGATCCGGGGCCGGTTGCCGGCGTGGCCGCCTTCCTTGCCCATGGTCGCCGCATCCTCGGCGGTGAGGAACATCGAGCCGCCGCACCAGGCGCCGTCGCCCTGCATTTCCTCGCCGCTCATGTAGTTGGAGAGCGCGTTCAGCTCCGGGTGCACTCCGGGGCAGTGGAGGCACTCGTTGTAGTTCTCGGCGATGCCCTTCCAGTTGGCGTTCACCTCGTAGTCGATGCGGCCGCCGCTGAGCAGTTCGGCGTTGCGGTAGCGCTCGAGATGGTCGATCAAGTTGCCGACATGCTGGTCCGGCGCGGGCGCCTCGCCACCCAGGTCGACCAGGATCAGCCCGCCGAGCGTGGCCAGCCGGACCGGGATCAACCCGTAGCAGGACTTGTCGAAATCGTCGACCCCGTCCATGTGCGGCGCGGCGACGAGCGAGCCGTCGAGGGCGTAGGACCAGGCGTGGTACGGGCACTGGATCCGTCGCTTGACCTGGCCGTCGGACGCCTCGACCACCCGCGCCCCGCGATGCCGGCAGACGTTGAGGAAGGCATGGGGATGACCGTCCTCTCCGCCGACCACGACCACCGAGTCCGGGCCCATCTCCCGACGGATGAACTTGCCCTGCTCACTGACCTGGGAGATGTGCCCGAGGCAGATCCAACCGTCGTGGAAGAGGTGTTTCATCTCCCAGTCGAAGACCTCCTGGTCGACGAAGGCAGCCGGCGGCAGCATCGAGGCGGTCTCCAGGGGGCGCAATGCCCGACCCACGTCTGCCGGGTTCAGAGGAAGGGTTCCGTTCCGGTTGCCGCTGCGGTTGACCATGCTCATCTCGCTCCTCAGGGTCGCCTTGAGGCGATGTTAGCGCTGGTTGACCTTGTAGTCAATCGCATGTACTCTGAGTCCATTCCGCTTGGATAAACGAGTTCGGCGAGGGAGTCAATGAACCAGACAGCCACAATCCCCGGAGACCAGGGCCTGACGGACGAGGCGCTCGACCTCCAGCGAAGAGCCCGCAACTACGTCGAGGACGTGCTGATCCCGCTCGAACAGGAGGCGGAACTGCTGCATGGCAGGCTGCCCGAAGAGACCATCCGGCTGGTCAAGGAAAGAGCCCTCGCGGCCGGCCTGACCGGCGGCCTCCACAAGTCCGAGAACGGCGGCCAAGGCTGGTCGAAGACCGAATGGTTTCTGGTCGAAGAGCAGCTCGGCCGCTCGACCAACGCGATCTCCTGGCACATCCCCAACGGCTACAACGTCTGGGACCTGGCCGCGGAAAAGCACGTCGAGAAATGGTTGAAGCCGCTGCTGCGCGGCGAGGCCCGAGACGCCTACGCGGTGACCGAACGGGGCGCCGGTTCGGACCCCTCCGGGATCGAGACGACCGCGGTCCGCACCGAAGGCGGCTTCCGGATCAACGGCGAGAAGTGGTTCGTGACCTCCGGCGACGTCGCCGACGTGCTGGTCGTGATGGCCAATCTCGACGAGGGCGGTGAGCTTCTCCCCACCCTGTTCGTGGTCGACAAGTCGCTGGGCGGGGTCGAGACGATCGAGGATCCGGGCTTCACCCATTCCTACCCGGATGGTCACCCGACGATCCGCTTCGAGGACGTCGAGGTCGAGGAGGACGACGTGATCGGCGGGGTCGGCGGTGGCGATGAGGTCCAGAAGGCTTGGTTCGCGGAAGAGCGCCTCGGGATCGCTGCCCGCGGGATCGGTTCGATGTGGCGGCTGCTCGAAGAGACGGTCGAGTGGGCCGTCACCCGCGAACAGGGCGGCTCGCGGATCATCGATTACCAGGGGGTCTCCTTCCCCTTGGCCGATTCGGCGACCGACGCCGCGGCGGGCCGCCTGCTCACCCTCGAGGTGGCCCGGCTGATCGACGCCGGCGCCGACCCGAAGGTCTGCCACAACAAGGCTTCGATGGCCAAGCTGTTCGTCTCCGAAGCGGCCTGGCGCTGCGCCGACCGCTGCGTCCAGATCTTCGGCGGCCGCGGCTACCGTCGCGACAACGTCGCCGAAAGATTCCTGCGCGAGCTCCGGGTCGACCGGATCTGGGAGGGAACCAGCGAGATCCAGCGCCTGATCATCGCCCGCGGCCTCGAAAAACGCGGAGTAGAAGCCCTGATCCAGTGATCCGGCCGACCCCGCTTCTGAGGCCTGGTTCGGTGGCTGTCGTGGGGGCGACCGAGCGGCCCGGATCCTATGGCGACACCGTGGTCCGCAACCTCGACGTGGCCGGCTTCCCCGGCGACCTCTACTGCGTGAATCCGGGCCGCGAGAGCGTGCACGGCCACCCCTGCGTCCCTTCGCTCCGTGACCTGCCCTCGCCGGTCGACGCGGTGGTCGTCGCCGTGCCCGCCCCGGCCGTGAATCCGGCGATCCGGGAGGCGATCGAGACCGGCTGCGGCGGCGCCGTCGTGGTCTCGGCCGGTTTCGGCGAGACCCCGGCCGGGACCGGGCTGGAGAGCGAGCTTTCCTCGCTCGCCCGGGCCGCCGGCTTCCCGGTCTGCGGGCCGAATGGCAACGGCGTGATCAACCTCGGTCACCGGGCTCCGCTCTGGGGCGATTCGGTCCCGGCCGGACTCGAGGCGGGCGGCGTCGCGATGATCTCCCAGTCCGGCAACGTCGCGGTCAACGCGATCGGCTCGAAGCGAGGCATCCGGTTTCACACCGTGGTCTCGACCGGCAACCAGGCGGTGCTCGGCACGGGCGACTGGCTCGGTGCGATCGCCGAACTCGAGGGGGTCCGGGCGATCGCCCTCTTCCAGGAGACCGACGGCGACGGCGCCGAACTGGCCGAGGGGCTGGCCGTCTGCGCCGAGCGCGAGATCGGCGTCGCCGTGCTCAAGGTCGGCACCTCCCAGGCCGGCCAGGCCGCCGCAGCCGCCCACACCGGCGCGATCGCGGGTGACCAGAGAGTGTTTCGCGCCCTGGTCGAAGAGGCTGGTGCGGCCTGGGCCACCGACCCACACGAGTTGCTGGAGATCACCCGCGTCCTGGCCGAGCCCCGGGCCCGGCCCCGGCGCCCCGGGCCGCCCCGGTCCGGCCTCGCCATCCTCACCTGCTCGGGTGGCGATTCGGGCATCGCCGCCGACCAGGCCGAGGGGATCGGCCTGCAGTTGGCGGAACTGGACGGCGAAACCCAGGGCCGGCTGCGGGAGCTGCTGCCCGAGGCGGCCACGGTCGGAAATCCGCTCGACTACACCTCGCTGCTCTGGTTCGAGACCGACCGCCTGGCCGAGATCGTCGAGGCGGTCGGCAGCTGCGAACCGGTCGAGCAGATGCTGATCTTCCACGACCACCCGGCCGACCTCCGTCCCGAGCATGAATCCGAGTGGGGAGCGGTGCGGCGCGCCCTGGCCGAGGGAGCCCTCCGTTCCGGCTGCCCGGCCCTTTTCGCCTCCACCCTGCCCGATCTGGTCTCGGCCGACGGCCGGCGGGAACTGGCCGAGACCGGGATCCCCATGGTCGGCGGGATGCGGGCGGCCCTTGCCGCGGCCGCGGCCAGCCAGCGGCTCGGCCGGATGGAGAGGGGCGCAGTCGCGGAGCAGCTCGGAGCGATCGCCGCCGCAACGCGAAACACCTCGGAAAACGGCATCGAAGGGGACGGCTCGTGGCTTGCCGAGCATCGAACCAAGTCGATCCTCCGGGATGCCGGGGTCTCCGTTCCGCTTTCCCTCACTGCCCTCTCCCCCGCCGCCTGCCTGACCGCGGCCGCCGGCCTGTCCTTCCCACTTGCCCTGAAGCTGTCCGGTCCGGGCATTCGGCACAAGTCCGAGCTGGGAGCGGTCCGGATCGGGATCGCGGACGACGCCGAATTGCTTCATCACGCCGAAGACCTGATGTCGATCGCCGGCCAGATCCACCTCGAAGCGGGGTTGGCCGGCGAGCCATCCGCCGAGCCACCGCTCTTCCTGGTCGAGGAGATGGCCGGGACCGGGATCGAGCTGATCGTCACCGCCCGCAGTGACGCGGTGATCCCTTCGCTGACCGTCGGTCTCGGCGGGATCTGGGCCGAGCAGCTGGCCGACGGCGTCGTGGTCCCCCTGCCGGCTTCGCCGGTGCAGGTGAGGGAAGCGTTGCCTCGCCTCAAGGCGTTCGGCCTGCTCGAAGGTAGCCGTGGCAGCCGACCGGTCGACCTCGACGGACTGGCGGAGTTCGCCTCGAAGCTAGGCCGGCTACTGCTCGACTACCGCGACGAGGAGGGCCGGGGCTTCGACCTGATCGAACTCAACCCGGTCGTGGCCGGGCCGGACGGCACGATCGCCCTCGACGCACTCGCCCACCTGGCCTGAGCCGTTTGGCGACGACGGGCCGTCAGGCCACCACCGGGCTTGTTGTCGATCAGATCGGGCGGTTGGAGCTTTGCGGGGCCGGGTGGCCGTGGACCCTTGCGGCGGTGATCTCCAGGCCCTCGCGGAGGATCCCGGCGATCTCCTCGAAGAGGGCTCCTTCGGCGACCAGGGGCGGAGCGATCTGGATGATCGGGTCGGCCCGGTCGTCGAGGCGGCAGAGCAGGCCGCGCTCCCAGAGAGCTTCCGAGAGTACGTTCTTGAACAGCGCCTCCGACTCCTCGCCCTTGAAGGGCTCCTTCGTCGCCTGGTCGCGGACCAGTTCGATCGCCCAGAAATGCCCGGTGCCGCGGACCTCGCCGACGATCGGGATGTCGAGCAGGGACTTCAGCGAAGCCTCGGCTACCGGCGCGTTGGCGTTGACGTTGGCCAGCACGTTTTCGCGTTCGAGGATCTCCAGTGCTTTGAGGGCGACCGCCGAGCCGACCGGGTGGCCGCCGAAGGTGTAGCCGTTGTTGTAGTCGGCGCGGCCGTCGAAGAACGGCTCGGCGACCTTGTCGCTCATCAGCACGCCGCCCATCGAGAAGTGGGCGCCGGTCAGGCCCTTGGCGAAGGTGACCAGGTCCGGCACATAGTCGAACTTCTGGCCGCCGAACCAGGTGCCGATCCGGCCGTAGCCGCAGATCACCTCGTCCGAGCAGAGCAGGATGTCGTGCTCGTCGCAGATCTTCCTCAGGCCCTGCCAGTAGCCGGCCGGGGGCATGAAGCAGCCGCCCGCGTTCTGGACCGGTTCGGCGATCATCATCGCGATCGTCGAGGGATCCTCGAACTCGATCGTCTCCTCGACCTCGTCGAGCAGCGCCCGGCAGAAGGCCGCCTCGTCGTCACCGTCCGGATGCCGGTAGGAGCTGGTGTTGCTGACGTGGACGGTCGGAATGCCGAGCGGGTCGAAGGGGGTGCGGCAGACCGGGATCCCGGTGAAGGAAAGCGCGCCCATGGTCACCCCGTGGTAGGCGTCCTTGCGGGCGATCACCTTGCGACGCCGCTCGTGCCCGTTCGCCTGCTGCCACTGGACCGCCATCTTCCAGGCCGCCTCGACCGACTCCGAACCGCCCGAGGTGAAGTAGACCTTGTTCATGCCCTCCGGGGCGAGCGAGGCGATCTTCTCGGCCAGCTCGATCGAAGGCGGATGGGCGACCGTCCAGTTGGTCGCGTAGGGCAGCTGCTTCATCTGCTCATGTGCCGCCTCGCCGATCTCGTCGCCGTGGGAATGGCCGAGCGAGGCGCAGTAGAGGCCGGAGAGGCCGTCGATGTAGCGGTTGCCCTCGTCGTCGAAGACGTGGACCCCCTCGCCCCTCTCGATGATCGTGATGCCTTCCTCGACCGCCGATTTCATGTCGGAGAAATGCAGCATCAGATGCTGCTTCGCCGAGGTTTCCAGATCCACCTTGGTGGTGGCTTCAGCAGTACCGCTCTCTCCCGTCATGGCTCTGAGTCTATTCCCCGGCCCGCTTCGACCCGGGACTTTACTTATAGTTCCATAGCTCGAATTGACCTTGTAGTCAATCGCACTTTGGGGTAGGGTCGGGCCATGGAGGCCCACACGATGTCCCCCGGTAGCGCCCCCTCGACCCCGGCGGCGAGCGGCGGAATCCCCTCGCAGTACGACGCGATCGTGGTCGGCGGCGGCCACAACGGCCTGACCACCGCGGCCTATCTCGCCCGGGCCGGCATGAAGACCCTGGTCCTCGAACGCAGGCGGATCCTCGGCGGCGCCTGCGTGACCGAAGAGGTCTGGCCCGGAGCCCGCGTTTCGCGCTGCTCCTACGTGGTTTCCATGCTGCAAGAGAAAGTCGTCTCCGACCTGCGGCTGAAGGACTTCGGCTACAAGGCCTACCCCCTCGACCCGGCCTACGCGGCGATGACCGAGGACGGGCCGATCTTCTTCTTCAACGAGGTCGAGCGGACGGTCGAGTCGATCCGCCGCTTCTCACCGAAGGATGCCGACAACTACCAGGCCTTCGAGGAACTGCTCGAAAGCACGGCCGAGTTCCTGCGGCCGATGCTGCTGCGCGAGCCCCCGGCCCTCGGTTCGAAGTCACCCGGTGACATCGCGGGCCTGATCCGCGAAGGGGCCCGCATGGCGGGTCTCGGCAAACGCGACATCGCCAACCTGGTGCGCATCTTCACGATGTCGGTCGGTGACCTGCTCGACGACTGGTTCGAGTTGGATGCCCTGAAAGGCTCGATCGCCTCGACCGGCGTGGTCGGGGTCTGGGCCGGCCCCCGCACCCCCGGCACCGCCTACAACCTGCTCCACCACGCACTGGGGGAGCTCGACGGCATGGGCGGCGTCTGGGGTCAGGTGGTGGGCGGCATGGGTGCGATCTCGAACGCGATCGCCCGCTCGGCCCAATCTCATGGGGCGACGATCCTCACCGACGCGGAGGTCGCTTCGATCGACATCGAGGGCGGCCGGGTCGTCGGCGTGACCCTCGCCGACGGCGACAGCTATCGCGCTCCGGTCGTTGCCTCCGGCGCCCACCCCAGGACGACCATCCTCGACCTGGTCGGCGGCCGGCACTTCGACGACGACGTGCGGACCGACATGGAGCGCTACCGCACCCGCGGTGGCTCGGTCAAGGTCAACTACGTCCTGAACGAGGCGCCCGAGTACGCGAACGTGACCCCGGAAGAGCAGAAGATGCTGCTCGGCGCCGGGGTCAACATCTGCCCCTCGATCGACTACCTCGAGGCCGCCTGGCAGGACGCGCTCCGGGGCCGTCCCGCCGCGGCGCCCTACATCGAGGCCGAGTTCCCCTCCTCGATCGACGACTCCCTGACCGACGACGACCGGGTGATCATGACCATGTTCACCCAGTACGGGCCTTCCGAAGAAGCGGAATGGGCGGAGGGCGACCGCGAACGCTACGGCGAGACCTGCATCGACATGCTGAGCCGGTTCGCCCCGAACTTCCGCGAGGCGATCGACCAGTACGAGGTGCTCGCCCCGCCGGATCTGGAGAGGATCTTCGGCCTCCAGGGCGGCTCGATCTTCCAAGGCGAGCAGGGCATGAACCAGATGGCCTTCATGCGGCCGACCCCGGACATGGCCCAGTACGCCACCCCGGTCGGCGGCCTCTACCTCTGCGGCGCCGGCACCCATCCCGGCGGGGGCGTGACCGCGGCCTCCGGCCACAACGCCGCCCACCGCATCCTCAAGGACCGGCGCTCGGTGCGCTGGCCCTGGCGTCGCTCGGCCAAAGCCTGACCTGCGGCGCCCGCGGGCGCCGGGCCATGGGTTCTACTCCTCGACCATCACGTCGAGGTCGACCAGGTCGGCCAGGTTTGCGTTCAGGGCCTGGTCGTCGCGGCAGGCGACGGCCGGGGCCAGCACCGAGCACTCGTAGCCGAGCGAAACCGCATTGACCAGGGTGGCCCGCACGCTGCGGGAGAGGTCTACCCCGCAGCCGACGATCTTCGAGACCCCCGATTCGCGCAGCTTCAAGTCCAGGTCGGTGCGGAAAAAAGCCGAGTAGGAAGGGGTGACCACGCTCAGGTCCTCCGGCTTCGGTTCGAGACCGTCGACCAGGGCGGCCCCACGGGTGCCGGCCACCGCGTAAGGGTTCCGCTCGAAGCTTGGCTTGCGGGAAGGTTCGACGTTCGACCCGTCGGCCGAGTGGGCGCGGACGGTCCAGACGATCAGGTCACCCTGATTCCTCATCCGCTCGGCCGCCGTGGCGACGGCGGGGATGATCTCCGTCGCGCCGGGCACCTGGCGGGGCGCTCCCCGCTCGACGAAGTCGTTCTGCATGTCCATCACCAGGAGGGCGGTTCGGGACCCCTCCGGTAACGGCGCCGCAGCGGAAACTCCCAGGGGTCCCGGAAGGCTTTGCGCGGCATACATCAATTTCGTACTTCCTCTCCCTAATAGTCCGCCAATTAACGCTCAAGAACGGGCACTACCCCGAACGCGCTACCGGGAATCTACAACCCCCGGCAAGGTTTTATACCGAGAACTGAACTTTTTGGGTCTCCAGTTCGGAACCCGGCGACCACGCTCAGATGCGCAGGTCCCGTTCCAGCAACTCGTTTCCGCGTTCCAGCTCCTCCCGGGTCGCCTTGCTGACCGAGGCGACACCGAGCTCCCGGTTGATCCGGGCGTTGATCTGCTGGTAGCTCTCTCCGGTCTTGCGGGAAACGTCGGCGACCAGTTCCTTGCGCTCCTCCCTCAGCCGCTCCCGGATCGCGTAGGCGGATTCCGATTTCGGAGCGAGCGATTTGAGCGGCTTCTTCTTCGCCGGGGCCGGCGCCAGGGTCTTCTCCGCTTTCGGTCCCGTGTCGAGGTCGTCGGTGGCGAAGAGCTGCATCGTGGTCTGGGCGAGGATCGCGTCGTCGAGCTCGGCCCCGGTCGAGCTGAGCGCCGTGAAGGCCTCACCCGGCTCGGAGCGCTCGGGCAGTTCCTGGTCTAGCTCCTCCAGCTCATCGGCCAGCTCCGGCCCGAGTTCGATCGCGTGGCGCCGTTCCTTCTCGATCTCGAAGGCGAGTTGCTTGAGCCGGCTGTCGGCCGGCAGCAGCAGGTAGCTCATCTGCCGTTTGGGGGCAGGGGTGGTGCGGATGAAGCGGCCCACCACCTGGCGGAAGAAGAGTTCGGTCCGCGCCGCGGTCGCGTAGACGCCGACCCGCAGCCGGGGAATGTCCACCCCCTCGGAAACCATCAGGACCGAGACCAGCCAACGCTGGTCAGATTCCGAGAAGGCCGCGATCCTGGCGCTGGCCCCGGGCTCGTCGCTCATCACGATCTCCGGTTCCTCACCGGTGATGAAGGTGATCCGACGGGCGATCGCCCGGGCGTGGTCTTGGTCGGAGGCGACCACCAAGCCACCGGCATCGGCGTGGCCGGCGGCCCGCACCTCGCTCAGCCGGGCGTCGGCGTCGCGCAGCACCTCGCCCATCCAGTCGCCGTCCGCGGCCAGGGCGGTCCGCAGCCGCCGGGCCGTTTCCGCGGCCGGCAGGACGAGGTCGAAGTCCGCGTTCCAGACCTTGCCGTCGCTCGACCACTCCATCTCGCCGTCGTAGGGCAGGAAGGTGATCGGCCGGCAGACCCGGTCGACCAGGGCATCCGGGTAGCCGTAGGTGAAGTCGGCGCTGCTGACCCCATCCTCGTCGTAGCTGACCCAGGGGATCGCCTCGTTGTCGGAGCGGAACGGGGTGCCGGAGAGCAGGAGCCGGAAGGTGGCGTGGTCGAAGGCCCGGCGGGCGCTGACCCCCCAGCTCGCCTGATCCCCCATGTGGTGGGGCTCGTCGGCGATGACCAGGGTCGGTCTCCGGCCCGCGTCGGCGTGGACGCCCGGCCCGGCCGCGACGGTCTGGTAGGTGACCGTCACCCCGTGGAAGTCGGTCGTCTCGGGGCCGTCGGCGTTGGGCCGGTTGGGCTCGAGGTCGATCCCGTAACGGGCGGCGTCGGCGGCCCACTGCCTGCAGATGTGGGTGGTCGGGGCGACCACGACGACACGGTTCACGCGGCCACTCGAGAGCATCTCCCAGGCCACCCTGAGACCGAAAGTGGTCTTTCCGGCGGCCGGTGTCGCGGAGGCGAGAAAGCTGCTCCCCGGATGGGCGGCGAGCTCACCTAGTGCCTGCCGCTGCCAAGCCCGGAGCGGCCGGTCCGACGGCCACTCGGGAAGATTCCGGCCCGGACCTGGGGCGGGTTCGGGCTGTGGCTGCGGGGAGGTCAAGGCAGCTGAAACTATCCGGACACGCGGTCGGAACGTCGGCCGATCCGGTCGTGATATGAGGGGTCGTTTCGAGCCGCTTCGACAGCGCGGCCACCTCACTTGATCGGTGGCCCACCGGTGCCCTAGGGTGGACCAATGAGTACCGGCACCAGCATCGTCAGACCATCCGATCCTGGCTACGACAAGGCACGATCCGCCTTCGACCTCGCCGATCTCCGACCCGCCGCGATCAGCCTTCCCCAGACCGTGGCCGAGGCCCAGGGGGCGATTCGCTGGGCCCGGGTCAACGGGCTGAAGGTCGCGGTCCAGGCCATCGGGCACCGGGCCCTCGCCCTGCCTCCGCTGGAAGACGCCCTGCTGATCAAGCCGCAGATCAACGAGATGCCGGTGATCGACTCGGACCGGCGTTTCGCCCGGGTCGGGGCCGGCGTGGCCTGGGATCCCGTCGTCACCGCCGCTGCGGAAAAGGGACTTGCCGCGATGCACGGCTCCTCCCCGACGGTCGGCGTGGTCGGCTACACGCTCGGTGGCGGCCTGGGTTTCTACGGACGAGAGCACGGCCTCATCTGCAACAAGGTCCGGGCGATCGAGGTGATCACCGCGGACGGCGAGTTCGCGAGGATCGACGACGATCACGAGCCCGACCTCTTCTGGGCGCTGCGCGGTGCCGGCGGCTGGGCCGCGCTCGTCACCGCGATCGAGTTCGACCTGCTCCCCTACTCCCAGGTCTTCGGGGGCGCCAGCTACTGGCCGGTCGAGGCCGCCGAGCCGGTGCTCTCGGCCTGGCTCGACTGGACGAGAAGCGCACCGCTTTCGGTGACCACCAGCTTCCGGATCCTCAACCTGCCCCCGATCGAGCAGCTGCCCGCACCACTGCGTGGCCAGAACCTGGTCGCGATCGACGGGGTCGCCACCGACGACGGTGACGGCCAGGCGCTGGTCGCCCAGCTCGAGGGCGTCGCCGAGCCGGTCCTCGGCCAGTGGGGGCCGATGCCCGTCGCCGCCGTGGCGAGGCTCCACGGCGATCCCGAGCAACCCTCCCCCGCCCACGGTTCCTCGACCCTGGTGGACGGGCTCGATGACGAAGCGGTCCACGCCTTCGTCGAGGCCGCCGGGGGCGAGTCGGGCTCCACCCTGTTCGACGCCGAGTTCCGGCAGCTGGGCGGTGTGCTGCGCCAACCCGACGAGTCCGGTGGCGTCGCCGACTGCATCGACGCCGAGTTCGTCGCCTTCGCGGTCGGGTTGGCCGCCGACGCCCACTCCCTGGCCAAGACCAGAGAGGACCTGGAGCGCGTCATGGGATCGGTCGAGCCTTGGGAGAACGGACGGGACTTCCTCAACTTCTCGGACCCCACCGTCAGCCTGGAGCGCTGCTTCGGGGCCGACTCAGCGGAAGCGCTGAAGGCTATCCGCCATGAGTACGACCCCGAGGCGCTGTTCGTCCCCCCGGTCGCCTTCTAGGACTCCAGGGTCGCGTCGAGGGTGATCTCGGGGACGCCGGCCAGGGCCTTGGAGACCGGGCAGCCGGCCTTGGCCGCTTCCGCCGCCGCCTGGAAGGTGTCGTCATCGGCACCGGGAACCCGGGCCACCGTGACCAGTTCGATCTTGGTGATGGTCGGGCCCTCGTCGAGCAGCCGGAGGGTCACCTTGGCGTCGGTCTTGACCGAGTCTGGCGTGTTGCCGCCTTCGGCCAGCACGTTGGAGAGCGCCATCGAATAGCAGGCGGCATGGGCACCGGCGATCAACTGCTCGGGGTTGGCGCCGGGGCCGTCCTCGAAACGGGACTTGAACGAGTACTCGCCGCTGAGCGAGTCACCAGCGGTGAAGGTGCCGTTCCCTTCTTTGAGATCGCCCTTCCACTCGGCTGTTGCGCGTGCTGCCATTGGTCCTCCTGAACGTTGTGATTTGCCGGTGAACCCCAGTTTCCCGGTGGAATTCCAGACTATCGCCCGGCCGTCCCCGGCTCGCCGGTTTTCTTCTCACGGGCGAGTGCGGATGGCCACCAGATCCGCGAGCCGATGTCCAGAGTCAAGGCCGGGACCAGGACCGAACGGACCAGGAAGGTGTCGAGCAGGACGCCGAAAGCGACCGTGAACCCCATCTCGGCGAGGAAGACCAGCGGCAGTACGGCCAGCACCGAGAAGGTGCCGGCCAGCACGATCCCGGCCGAGGTGATCACTCCGCCGGTCACCGCCAGGCCGCGCAGCATGCCCTCCCGGGTGCCGTGGGCGGCAGTCTCCTCCCGCACCCGGGCCATGAGGAAGATGTTGTAGTCGATTCCCAGGGCGACCAGGAACACGAACACGTAGAGCGGCAGCGAGGGATCGATGCCGGGGAAGTCGAAGACCTGGTCGGAGACCACGAAGCCGATGCCGAGCGCGGCGAAGAAGCTGAGCACGACGGTGGCGATCAGCATCAGCGGCGCCGCCAGGGCACGCAGCAGGGCGATCAGGATCAGGAAGACGACCAGCAGCACGATCGGCACGATCAGCTTCACGTCGTGCCGGTTGGCCTCGCGGATGTCGTGTTCGACCGCGGTGCCACCACCGACCAGGGTGCTCGCGCCGCCGGCCCGATGGGCCGCCTTGCGGATCTCGGGGATCAGGTTGAAGGCCGGTTTCGAGTAGGGCTCGTCGACCAGGACCGCGTTCAGCACCGCACCCCCTTCGCCCCGGTACACGGTGCGGACGCTGGCCACCCCGTCGACCCGGTCCACCGCCCGGGTGACCGACCCGACCTTGGCCGGGTCACCGACCACGATCTCGGTCGGCACGTTCGAGCCGCCGGGGAAGGACTTGGCGATCGCCTCTTCGCCCCGGACCGCCTCGACCTCGTTGACGTAGCCGTTGGCCGAGGTCAGGCCGTCGTTGTAGCTGAACAGCCCGAGGCACATGACCAGCAAGATCAGGACGGCGGTGATCCAGACCGGCCGGGGTCGTTTCGCGATGCGGTCGCCGAGCCGTCGCCAGGGGCCGTGTTCGGCGTCGGCCCCGCCGGTCCCGACCCGCGGCACCTTCGGCCAGAAGACGAAACGCGGCGCGATCACCAGCATCGCCGGCAGCAGGCTCAGCATCGAGAGCATCGCCATGAAGATCCCGATCGCGCCGATCGGCCCCATCGAGGCGGTCGAGTTGAGTTCGGCCAGGGAGAGGCAGAGCAGGGCGGCGATCACGGTCAGGCCGGAGGCGACGATCGCCGGGCCGGCTCCCCGGAGCGCGTATCGCATCGACTCGGACCTGCTCTCACGATGCCTCAGTTCCTCCCGATATCGGGCGATCAGCAGCAGGGCATAGTCGGTGCCGGCGCCCAAGACCAGGACCGAGAGGATCGAAGAGGACTGGCCGTTCACCGTTACGCCGAGTTCGGTCAGGCCGTAGCCGACCGCCCGTGCGCCGATCTCCGCGAAGCCGACCGCGACCAGAGGCAGCCAGAGCAGGAAGGGCGAGCGGTAGATCAGGATCAGCAGGACGAAGACGAGGGCGAAAGCGGCCGCGAACAGGGTGCCGTTGATCGATTCGAAGACCTCGATCGAGTCCGAGGCATACCCGGCCGGCCCGGTCAGGTCCACCTCGAGCCCGCCGAAGCTGCCGCTGACCAGGTCGCGTGCGTCCTCGACCGGTTCGCGGATGTCCTCGGCCTCACCGGTCGAGGTGATCGACGAAGTCACGATCACCGCCGAGCCGTCCTTTGACTCCTCGGCCAGCTTGAAGGGTTCGCTCACCCCTTTGACGTCCCGGTTGAGGGTGACCAGGTCACGCTTGATCCGGGTCTGGTCGGCCGGGGTGAGGCCGCCTTCGCGCCGGTAGACGATCACGATCGGCGCCTGTTCCGAGCCGACCAGCTCCTTCTGGGCTTCCAACGCACGGGTCGCTTCGGCGTCGCCCGGCAGGTAGGAAATCGACTCGTTGTTCTCGGCGTCGGCGAACTTGCCGGGGATGTTCGTCCCGAAGACGACGAACATCGCGACAAACCAGACGAGGACTGTGACCCAGCGGGCCCGGGGGCCGGTCGGGAGCAGGAGGAGAGACTTCATTGGCCAGACAGTAAGGGCTGGCCGTGACCAAGTCGAGCAGGGCATGCGGTCCCGGGTCACCGTAATATCTCCGCCATGGATCGCAAGCTCGGGGTTCTCATTGGCCTGCTCGTTCTGGTTGCCGCTCTGGTGGCAGTCATCCTGATCGGTCGCGGTGGCGGCGACGATTCGGGTGGCGCGACGTCGGGTGAGGTTCCCGCAGCGGTCATCGCCGACGTCTCGGACGACCTGAAGGAACGGCCCAAGCTGGCCGGCACCTCCGAGACCCCGCCGACGACCCTGGTCAAGAAGGACATCGTGGTCGGTGACGGCGCCGAAGCCAAGCAGGGCGACACGGTCAAGGTCCAGTACGTCGGCGCGCTCTACAACAACGGCAAGGAATTCGACGCCTCCTGGGATCGCAACCAGCCGTTCGAGTTCCCGCTCGGTGGCGGCCAGGTCATCAAGGGCTGGGACGAAGGTGTCGAAGGCATGAAGGTCGGTGGCCGCCGCGTGCTGGTGATCCCCCCGGACCTCGGCTACGGCGCCCAGGGCAGCCCGCCCACCATCCCGGCCAACTCGACCCTCGTCTTCGTGGTCGACCTCGAAGACGTCCAGAGCCAGTAGCGCTCCGCCCGGCGGATCTCCCGATGAACATCATCGACGAACTCGTTGAGAACAACCGGGCCTTCTCGGCCCGGGTTCCCGATCAGGACCTAGACGTAAAGCCGAGCCGGCAGCTGACCATCGTCACCTGCATGGACTCGCGGCTCGACGTCTTCGCGGCGCTCGGCCTCAAGGACGGCGAGGCCCATGTCTTGAGAAACGCCGGTGGCGTGATCACGGACGACATGATCCGGTCGCTGGCGATCTCCCAGCGCCAGCTCGGCACCGATTCGGTCATGCTGATCCACCACACCAACTGCGGCATGCAGACGATCACCGACGACGGCTTCCGGGCCACGCTCCAGGAAGCGACCGGCACCGCTCCCGCCTTCGCGATCGAGTCCTTCACCGACGTCGAGGCGGACGTCGCCCAGTCGATCCGCCGGGTCCGTCGTTCCGAGTTCATTCCGCATCGCGACAAGGTGCGAGGTTTCGTTTTCGACGTCAACACCCAGGCCCTTTCCGAAGTCGTCGTCGAACCAGAGGACTGAGGCAACGGTGGGCATCGTCGTCTACGAGAAGCCGACCTGCACCACCTGCCGCAACCTCTTCAAGTTGCTCGAAGCCGAGGGCATCGATTTCGAGACGGTCGAGTACCACGTCACCGGGCTGACCGAGGACGAGATCCGCGACCTGCTCTCCAAGGCGCGCATCACCGCCGCCGAAGCGCTGCGCATGCGTGAGGAAGGCGCCCGAGCGCTCGCCGCCGAGGACGAAGACACGATCATCGCGGCGATGGCCGAAAGGCCCGAGCTGCTCCAACGGCCGATCGTCGTGAACGGCGACAAGGCGGTCCTCGCCAGGCCGGTCGAACGCGCGCTCGAGATCCTCTGATCGCGGGCGAGCCCGCGCGGGCTGCCCGTTACTCGTCGCTCTCGCCGGGCCAAGCGCCGGTGTAGCGGCGGAAGGCGACCCGGGCACCATGGTCGACCAGCCCGCGGATCAAGCTGAACACCGCCCCTTCGAGAAGCAGCGCCAGCACCAGCCTCCTCACGCTGATCGACTCTTCCTCGGGTGACGGGGGTTCGGTCTGGCTGAACGAGTTCCAGCCCTTGTCGAATACCTTGCGGGCCACGATGCCGGCGATCAAACCGGCAATCAGGCCCACAGGTCGGAACAGAAGGGTCATGCCTCCGTGGTGCCCACAGACGGCTCCGCCAAACACGTTCCCACTCGGACGATCGCGTTTGGCCGGTCGGGCGATCGCGTTTGGCCGGGGTTCGGGCGCGGTACCGGGGCGATATGTCAGATCGAGAACTGGGCATCTATCTCAACGACCACCTGACCGGGGCGACGGGTGGCGTCGCGCTGGCCCGGCGCGCGGCCGCCAACGCGACCGACGACGAACGCGAGGCGATGTGGATCGAGGTCGGAAATGAGGTCGCCGAAGATCGTGAAACCCTGATCCGGGTGAGGAACCTGATCGGCGCGAAACCCAACCACCTCAAGTACGCGGTGGCCTGGACCGCCGAAAAGCTCGGCCGGATGAAGCTCAACGGCTATCTGCTGCGGCGATCGGACCTCGGCGAGTTCCTCGAGCTGGAGATGCTCGTGACCGGCGTCACTGGGAAGCTCTCCCTCTGGAAGGCGCTGGCCCGGCTCGATGACCCCCGTCTGCGCGAACTCGACTTCGACCAGCTGGTCGAGCGGACCGAGGCGCAGCGGCAGCGGCTCGAACAGTTCCGGATCGGCCTGGTTCCGGCCGCACTCGGGTAGGGCGTGCGCCCGGTTTGCCGGACAAGGCCGTTGGCTACCCTGGGTTCGTGATGGTTCCAAGCATCGACCTGAACGACGGGCATTCGATTCCACAACTTGGTTTCGGGGTCTTCCAGATCGAGCCCGGTGATACCGCCGAGGCGGTTCGGCGGGCCTTGGAGATCGGCTATCGACACATCGACACCGCCCAGATGTACGGCAACGAGGCGGAGGTCGGCGAGGGGATCCGGGACGCCGGCGTCCCGCGTGAGGAAGTCTTCATCACCAGCAAGCTCAACAACGCCCATCACGAACCCGACGACGCCCGCCGCGAGTTCGAGACGACGCTCAACGAGCTTGGCACCGACTACCTGGACCTCTTCCTGATCCACTGGCCGCTGCCGACCCGGTTCGGCGGTGACTACCCAGCCACCTGGACCGTCCTCGAGGAGTTCAAGGCCGACGGCCGGGCCAAGTCGATCGGCGTCTCCAATTTCCAGGTCCCGCACCTGGAGCGCCTGGCCGCTCAGACCGACGTGGTCCCGGCGGTCAACCAGATCGAGCTCCACCCCTTCCTGCAGAACCGGTCGGTCAAAGCCTGGGGCGAGAACCACGGCATCGTCACCGAGGCCTGGTCACCGATCGCCCAGGGCGCCGTGCTCGACGACCCGACGATCGGCGGGATCGCCGCCCGCCTCGATCGCAGCCCGGCTCAGGTCACGCTGCGCTGGCACATCCAGAAGGGCAATGTCATCTTCCCCAAGTCGGTCCACCCGGATCGCATGAAGCTCAATTTCGAGATCTTCGACTTCACCTTGGACGGCGAGGAGATGACGGCGATCGAAGGTCTCGAGCGGGGTGAGGAGGGCCGGACCGGCCCACACCCCGACACGTTCGACCGGGTCTGACCCGATCCGCGACCGCCCCGGCATCAAATTTGCGGTTGTGGTGACGGACACCGGGTACGCTGAAACCATGAAACCACCGTGGCGCGACCTCGAGGAGAGGCTGGAGTTCGAGAACGAAGCCGATCGCCCGCTGCGCGAATCCGGCGAGGGCGAGTCGGAAGGATTCGAGGAGTCGGAGCGGGACCTGATCCATCAGACGGAGGACACAGCAGCCGGCCAGAACCCGAAATACGACGCCGGCCTGCCCGAGGAAGAACAAACCGACCCGGAGGTCTACGGCGAAGCCGACGAGGTCCTCAGCTCCGAGGAACCGGACTCCGACTACGACGGCTGACCACGGCCGGGCCGGGTGTCCCGTCTACTTGAGCAGCCGGGACAGGCGGCGATCCTTGAGCGGCTGCCCGCCGGTCTGCTCTTCCGGGCAGTAACAGAGCACGTACTCGCTGTAGTGAACGGCGTGGATCTCGGCCCCGCAGCGCGTGCATGGCTCCCCCTCACGGCCGTGGACCTCGAGCGGTTTCGGCAGCTTGTCCGGCAACGGCAGGCTCAGCTCCCTTTCGTAGAAGGAGATCGCACCATCCAGCCGGTCGTGGATCGCGCGGATGAGGCTTTCGGTCTCTGACGGGTCCAGGTCGGCCGCGCGTTTGAAGGGGGAGAGCCGGGCGCTCCAGAGGATCTCGTCGGCCCAGGTGCGACCGATCCCGGCCAGGGTCCGTTGGTCGCGCAGCAGCGAGTAGAGCGGACGGTCGGTGGTGGACACGGCTTCCGCCGGCACCGGTTCGGGCCAGGCCTCGGGACCGAGCTTCACGACCTCCTCGTCGTCCTCGATTTCGCCGGCCGGCAGCAGCTTGGCCCAGGCCCGCTGCTTGGTCCCGAACTCCCTCAGCCGCAACTCCCGTCCAGCCTCTCCGTCACCTTCCAGGCGAATCAGAACGCGCGAGGTGCGGTCCTTCGGGCCGGCCCGTTTGCCGAAGAGCTGGAGCCGGCCGGCCGACATCAGGTGGGTCAGCAGCGAAAGACCGGAGGCGAAATCGACGATCAGCAGCTTGCCTCGCCGACGGATCCCGGCGACCTGGTCGCCGGCCAAGCCGTCGAGCGGTGGCTTGAACGTTTTCATCGCGTTGATGCCCGGCGCCACCGCCGATTCGACTTTCGCTCCGCGCGTGGCCTGGTCGAGGAGCCGTGCCGTGATCTCGACCTCGGGCAGCTCCGGCATCGCTCAGGAGGCGGGGTCAGCGACCGGCCGGGCGACGCCGCTGACGATCGGCCGGACGACCGGCGGCATCGGGAACTTGTCCTGTTCGGCGACGACCTCGACCTCGAAGCCGCTGGCCTTCAGCATCGGCACCGTGCGCCGGTTGCAGTGGCAACCGTCGGCGAACTTCTTCCACGGCCCCTCCAACCGGTCTTGCAGACGGCCCAGCCGGGGCTTGTCGGAACGCACATGCTCCATGAACAGGAACCGGCCGTCAGGCTTGAGCACGCGTCGGATCTCGGCCGCGGTCGCTTCCGGGTCGGCGACCGTGCAGAGCACCAGGGTCTCGACCACGGTGTCGAAGCTGTCGTCCTCGAAGGGCAGCAGCTCCCCGGGGGCGCGCACGATTTCCGCGGAAACCCCGGGCGGCCTCGGCTTGGCGGCCAGCAACTTCGCCTTGTGGACGTCGGGCTCGACCAGGACGAGGCGTTCCAGGCCGCACGGATAGTGGCCCAGGTTGAGCCCGGTGCCCGCCCCCAGTTCGAGTACGGACCCGGAAACCTGGGCCACCACCTTGTGGCGCCAGCGTCGGAATCCGGTCTTCTCGCCCAGCCAGAGGACGGGTTCATACAAGCGGGCCGAAAGCCGGCTGCCCGGAACCCGGTCGGCCGCCTCCTCCGCCTCTTCCCGGGTTGCCGTCACCCTTCCTCCGGATGCTCCGCGACCCACTTGCGGACGAAGGAGCATTGCGGCACGATCGCCAGGTTTCGCGACCGGGCGTCGGTCACCGCGAACTCGATCAGCTTGGTACCGAGGCCCCGGCCGCCGAAGGCGGGGTCGATCTCGGTGTGGGTGAAAGTGATCACATCCCCGTCGAGTCGATAGTCCGCCAGCCCGGCCAGTTGGCCTTCGAACTCGATCTCGTAGCGGCAACGGCCTTCCGCGTCGCTCACGTTGACGGTTGGGTCTTCGGTATCTGCCATTGGCCCATGTTAGAACCCGTCGTGGCCGAGCCCGCGACGGTCGGCAGGTTTCGTCTTCGTCGCTGGTGGTTAAATGAACTGCGGTCATGTCCGACTTCGAACCGACGCTCTCGAGCGAAAAGCTCGTCGAAGCGACCGGCAGGAACTGGGAGCAGTGGCTTGAGCTGCTGGACCAGGCCGGTGCGATCAAGCGAACCCACACCGAAATTGCCCGCTGGCTGACCGACGAGCAGGGGGTTCCCGGCTGGTGGGCGCAATCGATCACCGTCGGCTACGAAAGAGCACGGGGGCTGCGCGAGCCCGGCCAAAGGGCGAACGGCTGGTCGGTGACCGCCTCGAAGACGATCGAGGTCCCAGTTGAAAGGGCCTTCGAGGCATTCCAGCGGGATTCCCTGCTCGAGCGCTGGCTGCCGGACACGAGGCTCTCCCTCCGCACCGCCACCGCCCCGGTTTCTGCCCGCTACGACTGGGGCGACGGCTCGACCCGGCTGGTCGTGAACTTCGAAAGCCTCGGTCCGGACCGTTGCCGGGTCGCCCTCGAACACGAGAAACTGCCCGACGCCCAGATCGCCGAGAGGATGCAGGCCTGGTGGCGCGAAAGGGTCACCGCCCTGAAGGATCTGCTTGAACAAGGCTGACCCGGACGTCCGGAGCGCGGCCAGCGATCCCGGACCGATCATCTACTATCCCCCCGGTCCCGTCCCCGCTCATTCGAAAGGTCTTGATGAGAAACCCCCTAGCCGTCGGCGCCGCGACTCTCGCCGTCGTGCTTTCCCTCGGTCTTGCCGCCTGCGGCTCCAGTGACGATTCCGGTGATTCCGGCGACAGCACGCTGAGCAACTCCGAGTTGATCGCCCAGGCCGATCAGGTCTGCACCGACTACAACAAGAAGCTGACGAAGATCCAGGAGAACACCGATCTGACCGCCGACTCCAGCAAGGAAGACATCGCGGCCTTCATCAGCGACGACATCGTCCCGCTGTACAAGGACCAGATCGCGTCCCTGCGCGAGCTGAACCCGAACGAGGACGACGCCGACGATTTCAACGACATCGTCGACACCCTGGACTCGGAGTTGAAGGCGGTCGAGGACGATCCGGAGGGCTCGATCGACGAGTCCGATCCCTTCGCCGGCGCGACTGCGAAGGCCAAGGAGTTCGGCCTCAAGGTCTGCGGCTCCAACTAGCCAGGAGCGAGAGCAGAAGGATCCACCGGGAGCCGTCCGCGGAAGCGGGCGGCTCCTTTCTTGTTTCGCGGCCTGTCGAGATAGGCTCTCGGTGGAACCGAGGAGAGGAGCACCGAGGTGCTTGACGAGAACCGCCTTGCCGTCCTGAACTGCGTCTGCGACACGATCGTGCCGTCGCTCGTGCGGGAGAACGACCCGACCGGCTTCTGGGCCAGATCGGCCGCCGACACCGGGGCCGACCAGGCTGTCGCCCAGGCGATCAGCGAGATGCCGGAGGCCGACCAGGCCGGCATGGCCGAGTTGCTCGACGGGCTCGCGATGCAGGGCTTCACCGCGCTTTCCCAGGCCTCCCGTGAGCAGATCCTGACCAACATGTCGCTCGCCAGCCGCCAGGCGGCGATCGGAGTCGGGGCGTTGACCCAGCTCACTCTCTTCTTCCATTACGGCCTGCCTCCCAACCCCGCCTGGGAGCAGTTCGGCTTCCCCGGCCCGACCTCCCCTCCGCCCCAGGTCGAGAAGCCGATCCATCCGCTCTCGCCGGCCGACGGCGAGGTGCTCGAGGCGGACGCAGTCGTGGTCGGTTCGGGCGCCGGCGGCGGGGTGATCGCCGCTCGCCTGGCCGAGGCCGGCCTCAAAGTGCTCGTGCTGGAAGCCGGCGGCTACTTCAACGAGGCCGACTTCGACCAGACCGAGTTGAACGGCTTTGCTCGCATGTACTGGCGCGGCGGCCCGAGCTACACCGCCGATTACAACATCAGCCTGCAAGCCGGCAGCTGCCTCGGCGGCGGCACGGTGATCAACTGGACCAACTGCCTCAAGCCGAAGCCGTGGGTCCGTCAGGAATGGGCGGACGAGTACGGGTTGGATGATGTGAACACCCCCGACTTCGACCGTCACGTCGACTCGATCTGGGAGCGGATCAAGGTCAACAACCAGTGCTCCGAGCTGAACCAGACCCAGAAGACCTGGATCGACGCAGCCCAGCAGCTCGGCTGGAGCTGGCACAAGACCGACCGCAACTGGGACCAGGAGAAGCACGACCCGCTGGTTGCCGGCCTGATGGGCTGGGGTGACCAGTCCGGTGCCAAGCAGTCGACCCTGAAGACCTACCTCCAAGATGCCGTGGAGAACGGCGCCGAGATCATCGTCGGATGCCAGGCCGAGAGGGTGCTGGTCGAGAACGGCCGTGCGGCCGGGGTCGAGGCAGTGACCGAAGGTGGCCGGGTCACGATCCGCGCGCCCCGGGTCGTGGTTGCCGGCGGTGCGCTCGAGTCACCGGCCCTGCTGCTGCGTTCCGGGATCGGCGGACCGGCGGCCGGGAAGCATCTCCGGCTCCACCCTTGCACCTTGATCTTCGCGAGCTATGCGGATGATCAGAAGGCCTGGTGGGGCCCGCCCCATGCCGCCGTGGTCGACCAGTTCGACCAGGGCCTCGAGGACGACGGCTACGGTTTCCTGATCGAGGGCGCTCAGTACACGACCGGCCTGGGTGGCTCCGCGATCCCGTTCACGACCGCCGGTCAGCACCGCGAACTGATGGCCGGGTACGCGAACGGCTCGATCACGATCAACCTGACCCGGGAGCGTGGTGGCGGCCAGGTGCTGATCGACGGCGACGGCCAGTCGATGCCGCTCTACTCGCTGGACGATCCCCGCGACATCGCCAACATGCACTTCGGCCTCGAACAGCAGGTCAGGCTCCACCATGCAGCCGGTGCCAACCAGATCTACGCGCTGGCGACCGGCATGCCGGGCTGGCGGGTCGGCGACGACCTCGAGGCATTCGTCGATCGCATCCATCGGATCCCGCTCCGGGCCGGTGGGGCGAAGCTCTTCTCCGCCCATCAGATGGGCAGCTGCCGGATGGGATCCGACCCCGAGTCCAGCGTGGCGGACCCTCGTGGCGAGCTGCATGACGTGCCCGGGGTCTGGATCGGTGACGGCTCCGCCTTCCCGACGCCCTCGGGCACAAACCCGATGATCACCATCATGTCGCTGGCCTCCCGCACCGCCGAGAAGATCCTCGAGCAGGCCGGCGCCACGCGAACCGCGAGCCAGGAAACGGAGGCAGCAGCATGAACCCGAGCACGGCTCCCGCCGAAACCGAAACCGGCACCGAAGCTCCCCACACGAGCCGCCTCTTCATCGGCGGGGAGTGGCGCGAACCCTCCTCGACCGACACGATCGAGGTGATCAACTCGGTCACCGAAGAGGTGATGGCCACCGTCCCGGCCGGCAGCCCGGTCGACGTCGACTTCGCGGTCGAGGCGGCCCGCGCGGCCCTGCCCGAATGGAAGGCGCTTTCGGTCCAGGAGCGGGCCGGTTTCTGCACCCTGGTCGGCCACGGCCTGCAGGACCGGGCCGAGGAGATCGCCGGCCTGGTCAGTCAGGAGCTCGGCACCCCGGTCACCGAGGGCATGCTGATCCAGGCGGCCCTGCCGGCGATCGACTTCACCTCGATGGAGTTCCTGATCGAGGAGATGCCGTGGGAGCAGACGATCGGCAACTCGAAGGTGCTCCGCGAGCCGCTCGGCGTGGTCGGCGCGATCACCCCGTGGAACTATCCGATCCACCAGATCGCGGCCAAGGTCGCCCCTGCGATCACCGCCGGCAACACGGTGGTCCTCAAGCCGAGTGAGACGACTCCGCTAGCCGCCTACCTGCTGATGGAGGTGATCGAGTCGGTCGGCCTGCCCGGCGGCGTGGTCAACATGGTGCCTGGCACCGGCCCGGTGGTCGGCGAGGCGATCGCCTCCCACCCCGGCATCGAGATGGTCTCCTTCACCGGCTCCACCCGAGCCGGGATCCGGGTCTCCGAGCTGGCCGCCGCCTCGGTCAAGCCGGTCACGGTCGAGCTCGGCGGCAAGTCGGCAAACGTGATCCTCGACGACGCGGATTACGAGGCAGCGGTGGTCAACGGGGTCCGCAAGTGCTTCATCAACGGCGGCCAGACCTGCTCCGCCCTGACCCGGATGCTGGTCCCCCGCGAGGCATTGCCGGTGGTCGAGGCGGTGGCGGCCGCGGCCCTAGCCGAGATCAAGACCGGCGACCCGGCCGACCCGGAGACCCAGATCGGCCCGATGAGCTCGGCCGTCCAGCGTGACCGGGTCCGCGGCTACATCGAGAAGGGAATCGAGGAGGGCGCGAAGCTGGTCGCCGGCGGTCCGGAAACCCCGGAAGGCCTCGAGACCGGCTTCTTCGTCCAGCCGACCGTCTTCTCCGAGGTCACCCCGGAGATGACGATCGCCCGCGAGGAGATCTTCGGCCCGGTCCTTTCGATCCTGCCCTACGACAGCGAAGAAGAGGCGATTGCGCTGGCCAACGACTCGGACTACGGCCTGGCCGGCGGGGTCTGGTCATCGGATCAGGAGCGCGCCGTCGCCGTGGCCGGCCGGATCGAGACCGGCCAGGTCGAGGTCAACGGCGCGGCCTTCAACCCGCTCGCCCCCTTCGGGGGCCGCAAGCTCTCCGGCCACGGCCGCGAACTCGGCCCTTACGGGATCGACGACTTCCTCACCCTCAAGTCGATCCAGCTCTAGCTTCGCTCGCCGCCGCCCGCGGTGAGGTTGAGATTTCGAGCGCTATATGGCGGAAATCTCAACCTCACCGGTCTAGTCGGTGGTGCGGCGGTTGAAGGCGCGGACCGTCATCGGCACGACGATCGCCAGGATCAGCACGCACCAGCCGATCGAAGCCACGACCGGATGCTCGAGCGGCCATGCCGCGTCACCCGGAATCGCGGTCGGATTGCCGAAGAGGGTCCGGACCGCAGCGACCACGCAGCTGATCGGATTCCACTCTGCGACCTGACGGAGCCCGTCGGGCAGCGATTCGGTCGGCACGAACGCATTCGAGAGGAAGGTCAACGGGAAGACCGTCATGAAGGCGATGCCGGTGACCACGTCGGTGCTCCTGGCCATCGTGCCGATCAGGGTGCCGAGCCAGATCATCGCGAAGGCGAAGAGGACGAGCAGTCCGTAGGCGCCGATCGCTTCCGGCAGCGACGATTCGATCCCCCAGCCGACCAGCAGCCCGGCCCCGCTCAGTACCGCGATCGCGAGCAAGGTCGCTGCCATCTCAGCCATGATGTGACCGGTCAGATACGAGGAGCGGCGGATCGGCAGGCTGCGAAGCCGGTCGATCATGCCTTCCCCGAGGTCGGTGGCGATCGCCACGCCCGGGCCCATCAAGCCGAAGGCCAGGGTCTGGACCAGGATGCCACCGATCAGGTACTCCTTGTAATCGCCGTCCGGAACCGCGATCACACCGCCGAAGACGAAGGCGAAGAGCAGCACGAACATCAGCGGCTGAAGGGTTACGTCGATCAGCTTTTCGGGGATCTGCCGCACATGTTCGAGATTGCGGCGGGCGAGGATGAGCGTCTCGCTCATGAGTGGGCCTCGACTTTCGGGTTGGAAGTGATGGAGAGGAAGACGTCATCGAGGGTGGCGTCGCGACGGTGGACGTCGGTCACGTCGATCCCGGCCGCGTCCAGAGACCGGACCACCTCGACCAGTCGGGTGCCGGCCCGCACCGGTGCGGTGACCAGGCCCTGCCCGGGATCGGAGTGGACCTCGTTCTCGGCGAAACCGGCCAGTGCTTCTGCCGCGGGTCCGGCGTCGGCGGCGTCGGCCAGGGTGACCTCAATGCGGTCACCGCCGACCCGCTGCTTGAGCTGGGAGGGCGAGCCGGCCGCGGCGACCTTGCCGTGGTCGAGTACCACGATCTCGTCGGCCAGCCGGTCGGCTTCCTCGAGGTACTGGGTGGTGAGCAGCACGGTGACGCCCTCGGCGACCTGCTCGCGCAGCACTTCCCAGAGGTCGTTGCGGCTGGCCGGGTCGAGACCGGTGGTCGGCTCGTCGAGGAACAGCACCGGCGGGGTCGAGACCAGGGTTGCGGCGAGGTCGGCCCTGCGGCGCATTCCGCCCGAGTACTCCTTGACCAGCTTGTCGGCGGCATCGGTCAGGCCGAGCCGGTTGAGCAGCTCGTCGGCCCGCTCGGCGGCATCTTTCTTCGACATGCCATAGAGACGGCCGACCATTTCGAGATTGGCCCGGCCGGTGAGCAGACCGTCGACCGTGGCCGACTGGCCGGCGACGCCGATCCGTTTGCGGACCTCGGCACCCTGGCTGATCACGTCAAAGCCGGCGACCGTCGCGCTGCCCGTGGTGGGTACGGAGAGGGTTGTGAGGATTCGGATCGTGGTCGTCTTCCCGGCGCCGTTGTGGCCGAGCAGTCCGAGCACCGATCCCTTGGGGACGACGAGATCCAGGTCTTCGAGGGCGGTGAAGTCGCCGAAGCGCTTGCCCAGCCCCTCTGCCCTGATCCCGGCGTCCGTGGTGGTGTCGTTCAAATTTTCATACATCGTACGAACAACATAGCAGTACAATGTACGAATGGCAAATGAACGGAGTCGGGAAGATCGTGGGAGAGGCCGGGGTCGAGGTCGTGACGGTGGCCGCGGACATGGCCGAGAGCGGCCGGGTCGCCGTCCGGAGCGTCGACGGCTGAGCCGCGAGGAGATCGTCCAGGCGGCACTCGACATCGCCGAGGAAGACGGCATCCGCAACGTCTCGATGCGCAAGGTGGCCCGGCGGCTCGACGCCGGCACGATGAGCCTCTACCACTACGTCCGCACCAAGGACGACCTGCTCGCCCTGATGGATGACGCGGTGATGGGCGAGATCGTGATCCCCGACGGCGAAATGCCCGAAGGCTGGCGCGAACGGGTGACCATGATCGCGAAGATGAGCCTGGCCGCCTGGATGAAACGCCCCTGGTTGCTCGACGAAGAGGACCAGTTCCGGATCACCGACAACGGCATGCGCCACATGGAGCAGACGATCGGTGCCCTCGACGGGGTCGACATAAGCCCGGCCATGAAGTTCGACATCATGAGCCAGGTCGACGATTACCTGTTCGGCTTCGCAGTCCGCGAACGCAAGGTGAAGAGCATCAACCTGCTCGAGGCCGACGAGATGGAGGAGGTCACCGACTTCGTCGAGGACAACATCCGCTCCGGGGACTACCCGCACCTGATGGGCATGTTCGACCCGGACCGCGACTTCGAAGAGCAGTGGCTGGAGATGATGGAGGACGTCTACGACGAAGCCCGCTTCGATCGCGGCCTGGCCCGCATCCTCGACGGCGTCGAAGCCGAGCTCAAGCGAATCGGCGCTCTCTGATTCAGCCGGAGAGGCTGCGGAGGATCGAGCGGGCGGCGTTGGCGCCGCCCATCCCGTGGACCCCTCCCCCGGGCGGGGTGGCGGCGGAGCAGATCCAGATCCCATCGGCCGCCTTGTATGGGTCGAGGGCGAGTCGGGGGCGGGCGATCAGCTGCCGCGGAGTGTTGGCACCGGCGACGATGTCTCCGCCGACATAGTTGGCGTTGTAGGCCGAGAACCCGGACGGGTCCATCTCGGCCCGGGCGACGATCCGCTCGCGGAAGCCCGGGGCGAAGCGTTCGATCTGGGCGAGCATCGCCTCGGACGCGTCGCCGGTGAATCCGTTCGGCACATGCGCGTAGGCCCAGACCGGGTGGATCTCCCCGTTCGAGCGGGAGGGGTCAGCCAGGTACTGCTGGCCGACCAGGAGGAAGGGGCGTTCCGGCATCCGGCCGAAGTTGGTCTCCGACTCGGCGTGGACGAGTTCCTCGAAGGAGCCGATCACGTGGACGGTCCCGGCCCGGCGGCAGGCCTCGTTCAGCCAGGGGATGCCGCCCTCGACCGCGAGGTCGAGCTTGAAGGCGGCCGGCCCGTACTGGTAGCGCTGATAGGCGTTCCGCACCCCTTCGGGCAGGCGGTGGCCGGCCAGGCCGACGACTCCGGCCGGGCTGGTGTCGAAGACGACCGGCTCGCCGGCCGGCAGCTCGTCGATCGAGCGCACCAGGCGGCCGGTCTCGATCTTGCCACCCGCCCCGGTGATCACGGAGGCCAGCGCGTCCGCGATCGATTGCGAACCCCCGCGGGCGACCGGCCAGCCCTGGGCGTGGCCGGCGGTGATCAGGGCCATCCCGATCGCCGAGCTCATTAGGCGGGTAAGCGGCGAAAAAGAGTGGGCGGCCACCCCACCGAACAACGCCTTGGCCGCCCCGCCCTTGAAGCCCTTGGCCAGGGTGGTCGCCGCGGTCAACGAGGGAAGCCCGAAGCGGGCCAGGCTGATCGGGTGGGAAGGGAAGTGGATGATCGGCCGATTGATGTCTCGGTTCAATCTGGGGAAGGCGCGGGCCGGCGGGCCGAACAGGGCCGCCCAGGCCTTGCCGTCTTCTCCCAGCCCGGCCACGGTCTCTTCGAGGTCACGGACCATGACCCCGGCCCGGCTGCCGTCTAGTGGATGGGCGAGATCAACTTCGGGGTAGCACCACCGAAGCCCGTGGTCTTCGAGGTCGAGCTCGAGGAAGACCGGTGAGGCGACCGCCATCGGCTGGGAGGCCGAGCAGACGTCGTGGATCAGGCCCTTTCCGGTCAGGTCCATCGAGCGGGTGCCGCCGCCGACCGTGGAGGCTGCCTCGTAGACCGTGACCTCGACCCCGGCCCGGGCCAGCACGGCGGCACAGGCCAGCCCGTTCGGGCCGGAGCCGACTATGTGGACGTGGGCCATGTCCTGAAGCTACCGGCCGCTCAGTCCGGGGTGCCCGGATCGGGCTGGACCGGGAAGCTCTCGCCCACGCCCAGCCAGGGCTGCCGAACCACCATGTCGGCCACCCTGACCGTGCCCTGCTCGATCAGGCCGTCCGCCGCGTCGTAGATCCGGTAGCGCTGGACCGGGTCGGCGGCCGGCTGTGATTCCAGGGTCACGACCCGGAGCTCACCCGGCTCGTAGCCGACCCGGGACTGGATCGAGGCGAGCAGCCGGTGGTCGTGGAAGTGGCCGTCGCCGAAGTTGTAGCCGCAGACCATGCCGGCGATCGTCTCGCCCTCCCGCACGTCGTAGTCCTCGATCTCATCGACCGCCCGGTCGCCCAGCCCGACCAGGGCCCGGCCATGCGAGTGCATCGAGCGGAAGGCGAGCCCCTTGTGCAGCAGCACCTCGTTCATCTCCGGCTCGTAGAACTTGCCGAGCTGGACCGGCAGGGTCTTCGCCGCCTTGGTGATGTGCTCGTCGAGCTTCGCCTCGGAGCCCTTCTCCCGGTTGAAGTACCACTGGCTGGTCGCCCAGTTGCCGGCGTAGTAGCGCATCGAGGGCAGAAAGCTGACCAGGTCGGGCCGGAAGTTGCCGAGGATCGGGATGCCGACGATGATCGGCGCCAGGCAGATGATCAGCAACGGGTCGTCCAGGGTGGAAAGCGGTACGTCCCCGTAGTGGCCGAAGAGGAAGAAGACCCCGAAGATCATGAAGACGTTCCACTCGAGGGGGACCGCCAGGGGGAAGGTCGAGAGGATATGCAGGTGGAAGATCACCATCCCGGCCACGGCGATCGTGCCGATCGTCCCACCGGACGATGCGATCAGGATCAGCGGCAGGGTGAACTCGATCACCGTGCCCAGGTGGGCCGACAACTCGCCGACCCGCGAGGGCAGCAGGTCCTCGGGATGGTTCCGGTAGAGCTTCCGCTTCGCCCATCTGGACCGGTTCCAGGGGGTGTTGGAGATCATCACCGTGACCACGAAGGGAAAGTGCCGGTTGAGTTTCGAGGCGGCGGCGCCCCACCAGATGCAGAACACGACGAACTGCGCGGCGACGATCATCTGGTCGGCCGGGAAGAGGAAGATCAGCAGGAACGGCCCGTAGACCTCGGCCCGGGCGGCGAGGAAGGGGATCTTGTCGCGCAGGCCGAGCGCCACCAGTATGGCCAGCAGACCAGCGACCCAGTACGGATCGAACCCGGTGGCGCCGGAGGCGACCAGCAAGTGCAGCGCAAAGATCACGAAGGCTGCGTAGATGACCACGTCGAAGATCGTGCGACGGTCGCCACCGGTCAGCGGCACCTTGCCCGGCCAGGGCGGTTGCCGGATCGTCCCGGGCCGGAGCCAATGCAGGAAACCACCGACCATCGGTGAGAAACGCAGAGTCAGGGGCAGCGAACCGGCCCCGAGGCCGAGTGCCTCCCAGAGCATGGTCCAGACCACGGCCTTCTGGAAGACCACCGGCTGATACCACCAGTCGCCGATCTTCGAAAGGCCACCGAGGTCGGAGGTGGCGGAGATCAGGAGCAGCCCACCGCCGGCGTAGACGACGAGCTTCACGATGTAGAGCAGGTAGACCGCCTGAGGCACCCCGATCCCGTTGACCGCCCAGTCCTGTGCCAGTGGCTTCAGCCGCTCCCGGTATGACCTCCCCCGCCATTCGTCGATCTCGAACGGTGGCTCGGACGGACTGATGAAACCCATGAATCACCCCTCCTCGGACAACCTCGGACCAGCCCAGCCTATCGCCGTCCGCGGCCGCAATATCCCCGCAACAACCCGACAACGACGGGCCGCGAATCTCCCCTTCGTCAGCTATCCCGATCGAAGGAGGTTCGCATGCGTCAAAGGCCGAGGAAGCGACGGGTCTATGCTCGGTCCATGGTCAAAGACGTAGATGAGGCGACCTTCAAGCAGGAGGTCATCGAGCGTTCCCGCGAGGTACCGGTCGTGGTCGATTTCTGGGCCGAGTGGTGCGGGCCCTGCCGGACCCTGGGCCCGGCGATCGAACAAGCCGTCGCCGGCCGGGACGGCAAAGTCGAGTTGGCCAAGGTCGACGTCGACGCCAACCAGCAGCTTGCCGCCGCCTTCCGGGTCCAGGGCATCCCCGCGGTCAAGGCATTCCGCAACGGCGAGGTCGTCGACGAGTTCACCGGTGCTCTGCCTCCCGCCCAGATCGAGGCTTTCCTCGACCGGATCGTGCCCAGCGCGGAAGAGGAAGCCGCCAAGGCGGCGATCGAGGTCGGCGACGAGGAAGCCCTCCGGGCCGCCGTCGCCGCCGACCCGAACAACCCGGAAGCCACCGCCGCCCTGGCCCGGCTCCTGCTCTCAGAGGAGGAAACCACCGAGGCCGAGGAACTGACCGAGGCCCTCGCCGCGACCGACTTCGTCGTCGCCGGCCTGAACGCCCGTGCCCGGCTCGCCGGGGGCGAGAAGCCGCCGGCCGAGGCCTTCAAGGCATGGGACTCGGGCGACCACGAGTTCGCCTTCGACCTGCTCCAGAAGGAAGTCGAGCTCGCCGCCACCGATCCCGACCGCCGCGACCTGCTGCGCAAGCTGATGGTCGGCTACTTCACCGAGCTCGGTCCCACATCCGAGCTGGCCGCGACCCACCGCCGCCGCCTCTCCACCCTGCTCAGCTGAGTTCTCCGCGGTCCCGGCATTTAGAGTCCGGGCGAAGTTGACCGTCTCCGAGGCACCGCCCGAACCGCAGGATCCCGCCGAAACTCCCGGGACCGGCCTCACCGCCGCCGAAGCGGCCCGGCGGCTGGAAGCACGTGGGCCGCTGCCAAAGCCGGAGACGAGCCGGTCTTACCGCTCGATCGTGGTCGGCAACGTCTTCACGGTCTTCAACGCGATCCTGCTCGGGTTCGGGCTTCTGACGATCTTCTTCGGGAATCCCAAAGACGCGCTCTTCATGGGGATCCTGGTCGCCAACGCGACGATCGGGATCGGCCAGGAGGTGCGGGCGAAGCTGGCCCTGGACAAGCTCGCCGCGCTGATCGCGGTCAAGGCCGAGGTGATGCGCGACGGCCGGAAGGTCGAGGTTCCGGTCGACGAGGTGGTGGTCGGTGACCTGGTCCTGATCAAGGCCGGCGACCAAGTGGTCGCCGACGGCGAGATCTTCAGCGCCGACGGCCTGCAGCTCGACGAGGCGAACCTGACCGGCGAATCGGAGCCGGTCCGCCGCGAGGCCGGCGGCGAAGTCTGGTCCGGTTCGTTCGCGGTCGAGGGCGAGGCCCGTTTCGTCGCCACCGCGGTCGGCCCGGACTGCCGCGCCGCGAAGCTGGCCGAGACCGCCCGTGCCTTCCGTCACCCCCGTTCCCCGCTGGAACGGGCGATGGACCGGCTGCTGATCATCCTGGTCGCGGTGATGGTGCCGCTGGCGGTCGGCCTCGGCATCTCGCTCGGGGTGCGGGAGGTGAGCCAGGCCGAGGCGGTCGAGACGATGACCGCCGCGGTCGTGAACATCGTCCCCGAGGGCCTGATCCTGCTGGTCTCGCTGACCGCCGCGGTCTCGGCCGCGAAGATGGCCCGCCGCGGCATCCTCTCTCAGCAGCTCAACGCGATCGAGTCGCTGGCCTCGGTCAGCATCCTCTGCACCGACAAGACCGGCACCCTGACCGAGGCGGCGCTGCGGGTGGTCGAACTGATCCCCGCCGAAGGCGGGTCCGAAGAGGATCTGGCCCGTGCCTTCGGCCGTTACGCCGCTTCGATGCCGTCCCGCAACGGCACCCTGGAGGCAATCCACCAGGCCCACCTCGGCGAGGCCACGGCCGAGGATCCGACCGCCCAGGTTCCCTTCTCTTCCCGCCGTCGCTGGGGAGCGCTGGAGATCGGTGGCGATCGGCTCGCGCTCGGCGCCCCGGAAGCGCTGCTGGCCGGTGGTGACGACCCGGCCCTTCAATCGAGCGCGACCGAGCAGGCCTCGGAGGGCCGCCGGGTGTTGGCGATCGCCGCCCTGCCCGGCCCGCTACCGGATCCGGACCGGGATCCGCAGCTGCCGGCCGACCTCGAACCGCTCGGCCTGGTCGTGCTGGCCGAGAACCTCCGGCCGAACGCCGCCGATACGGTCGATTTCTTCCGCCGGGAGGAGGTCTCCCTGAAGATCCTTTCCGGCGATGCCCCGGCCACGGTCGGCGCGATCGCCCGTGACACCGGCATCGCCCGCGGCACCACCGGCCCCGCCCTGAACGGCGAGGCGCTGCCCGAAACCGACCGGGAGCTACTCGAGGCGATCGGCGATTCACCGGCGATCGGCCGCATCTCCCCCGAGGGCAAGGAGCGGGTGGTCACCGTCCTGAAGGAGTCGGGCCAGTACGTCGGCATGATCGGCGACGGGGTCAACGACGTGCCGGCCCTGAAGAAGTCGCGGCTGGCGATCGCCCAGGGCAACGGCACCCAGATGGCCCGTTCGGTGGCCGACCTGGTCCTGGTCGACGGCAGCTTCGGCGAGGTGCCGGGCATGGTCCACGAGGGCCGCCAGATCCTCAGGAACATCCAGCGGGTCTCGAGGCTGTTCATCTCGAAGGCGATCTTCACCGCTTTCCTGCTCGCCACCGTCGCGATCCCGACCGGGATCTTCCCGCTGTTGCCACGCCAGTTCACGCTGACCTCTTCGCTGACGATCGGCATCCCGGCCTTCTTCCTCGCCCTGGCCCCCAGCACCGGACCGTGGCGACCGGACGGTTACCTCAAGGCGATCGCCCGCTTCTCGATCCCGGTCGGCCTGGCGACCGGGGCCGGAATCCTGCTCTCCTGGGTGATCGGCCGGCACCTGCTCGACGTGCCGCTGGAGGATTCCCGCGCCATCACCTGCGCCACCGTGGTCACCGCCGGCCTCGCGATCGTGATCGCGCTCGAGGACGAGCCCGGCAAACGCCGCCTGCTGGTCAGCGCCCTCTGCGGACTGATGGCCCTCGGCTTCGTCCTGGCGATCCTGATCACCCCGATCCGGGACTTCTTCGCCCTGGAAACCTTCAGCACAGACATGCTGCTCGCCTGGGCCGCCGGATCCGCCCTCGGCCTCGTCCTGATGGGCGTCGCCCTCAAGCTGATCGGTCGCGGCCACGAACGCGGCGGCCGCTGAGAGCGGGCCGGTCCGCGGGTTACAGCCGCAAGGCGAGCGGGTACCGGGACGGCATGAGCGGATATTCGATCGTGCGGGCCGACGAGGTCGAGGATCCCTACGCGGGCACCGAGGTTCCCGGCGAGTTCCGGCGCCTGACCGGTGACCTGGGTTGCCAGCAGGTCGCGCTGACCCTGATCCGTGTGCCACCTCACTCGGACTTCGAGCAGGGCACGGGCCACTTCCACGACGAGATCGAGGAGATCTACCTGGTCACCAGCGGCACCCTGACCATGCGTCTCGGAGACGACGTTCACGAGATCGGGCCGGAAACCGCGGTGCGGGTCGCTCCGAAGACGCCGCGGTCGCACCGGAACCTGGGTGACGAACCGGTCGAGATGTGGGCGATCTCGGTGCAGCTCGGCCGGGGAGACGCGACCAAGATCGACGACTTCTGGGAAGCCTCGCCGGAAGCGTCCCAGCACCGCCGCTGACCGGCGGCGATCAGCGGGGGATGTTGCGGATCAGGGCCTTGAAGTCGGCTACCTCGCCCAGGTGGCCGATCTTGTCCGGGTTGACGATCGAGTAGACGTTCTCGACCCGGCCGTCGACGACGTCGAGCACCATCGCCGAGATGATCCGGTCCTCGCGGTCGCGCAACAGCGCGCCTGGTTGGCCGTTGATCTCGACCCGGTCCACCCAGGCGTCGACCTTGCGACCCACCTTGCTCCACTTGGCAAGCGCCTTGGCGACCGGCACTGCCCCGAAGAGCGGCCGGGCGATCGCCGGCACCTTGCCGCCACCGTCGCCGTGCAGCCTGACGTCTTCGGCCAGGAGCGACTCGAGCCGGTCGACGTCACCGCCGAATGCGGCCGCGAAGAAGTGGTCGGCCAGCTCGTCACGCTGCTTCCTCGAACTCTCGAACCGGGGCCGCCGGGCCTCGACCGCCTTGCGGGCCCGGGCGGCGAGCTGGCGGGTGGCCGGCTCGGACTTGTCGATGATCGCGGCGACTTCGCCGTACGAGTAGCCGAAGACGTCCCGGAGCAGGAAGGCGGCCCGCTGTTCCGGGCTCAGGCTCTCCAGCAGCACCATCATCGCGACCGAGAGCGAGTCCGCCAGCTCGGCCTGCTCGGCCGGTCCGGGCTCGGCGGTGGCGCTGGCCACCGGCTCGGCCTCTGCCTCGACCACCGGCTCGGGCAGCCACTCGCCGTGGTACTCCTCGCGCCGGGCCCGGGCCGAGCGCAGCTCGTCGATCGCCAGCCGGGTGACCACGGTCGAGAGGTAGGCCCGCCGCGAGTGGATCTGCTCGCCGTCCTCTTCGGCCTGATGCAGCCGGAGCAGCCCTTCCTGGACCACATCCTCGGCGTCGGCCACACTGCCCAGCATCCGGTAGGCGACCGCGAAGGCGTATCCGCGCAGGGTGTCCAGCGACTCGTCAGGCACTGCGGAGCGCTTCCCAGACCGAAGGGTGCTCGGGTCGCCAGCCCAGTTCCCGTTTGGCCTTCTCGTTCGAGGATCCGCGGAGTTCGGTCATCATCATCACGCCCATCTCGCCGGCGAAGATCCGGCCCAGCCACTTCGGCAGATGCCGCGGCGGCTTCGCCCCGATCGCGTCGGCGACCTTCGGCAGCCAGTCTTTCACCGGGGCCGGGTTGTCGTCGACGATGTTGTAGATCCCGGGTTCGCCCTTCTCGACCGCGATCGCCGTTGCCTCGGCCGCGTCCTCGACGTTGACGAATGACCAGACCGCCCCGCCACCGCCGACGACCGGGAACTTGCGTGCCCGGATCGCCGCGATCTGCTCGGCGTCGGGGTTGACGTCGATCGACGTGCCCGGGCCGTAGAAGCCGCCGTAGCGGAGCACCAGGCCTTCGATGCCGTCGGCTGCGGTCACGGCCTGCTCGAGATACCTGGCCGCCTCGCTGGTCTGCTTCATCGCCTCGACCGGATGGGTGTCGACCGGATCCTGTTCGGTCTTGACCAGCGAGCCGGACCGCTCGTAGACCAGCGGCGCGAAGCTCTGGGCGACGAAGCGCCGCACCCCGGCCGCCTTCGCGGCGGAGAGCAGATGATCGGTCCCTTCGGTCCGCAGCCGGTTGGTCAGCGTGAAGTACTTGTCGATCTTGCGAAAGTCGGTGCCCGCCCCGATCGCGGTCAGCTCGTGGACGATCACCTCAGGCTGCGTCTCCGCCACCACCCGGGCGACAGCCTCGGGGTCGAGCGCGTCGGCGACGACCGACTTGGCACCCAGCCATTCGATCTTGTCGCGCCGCGACTCGCTGCGGGTCATCCCGGTCACTTCATGGCCCCGTTCGACCAGCCTGACCACCAACGGCCGGCCGATCGCTCCGGTAGCCCCTGCCACCAATACCTTCATGTCAAATCCTTCCGTCAAGCCACCATGAGGCGGCACGTTTCAAGCTCTACCCGGAAGACGAAATGACACTCAGGTTTGTGACAGGTCACTCCCAGAGATCCGGCCGACGGCCGCTTCGGACCGCGCCTTCCATCAAGGCGGAGAACTCGCCGGCAGTGTGTTCGCCGACGAAGCGAAATGGCCCGACCGGCTCGATCAGGGCGGCCGTAAGATCGGCGTCGGGCGAGATCGAGTAGGCGGCCCTGACGAACGGGTCGTCGTCCCAGGTCGAGAGCACGGCCTGGTCAGGGTCGAGGGCGAGTTCGGGACGCAGTTCGGCGAGCGACCGGAGCCAGCGTTCTGGCCCGTCCTCGATCTCCAGGGTCTCGAGCGCGAGGGGTGAGCCGGCGAAGCAGTGGACCGCCGGTAGCGGTTCGCCGTCTGCCCCGCTCTGCACCCAGCTCCACCACCGTTCCGGCACGCACATGACCGCCCCGGGCGGGGCCGGTTCGAGCAGCGGCACGAAGAGCTTCGCCGCGTGTCCGTAGCGGAGGCCGGCGAACGCCTCTGCCTTGGCCTCGGGCAGCGCGGGAGCGAACTGGATCTCGCCCATAACCGTGCCCGGCACCGCCAGCACGCAGCCCTCGCCGTCGAAGATCGCACCCGACTCGGTGCAGACCGCCAGCCCGGTCTCCGACCAGTTGATGAACTCGACCTTCTCGTTCAAGTGCACCCGATCGCCAAGACGCTCGGCTAGACGTAGAGCAAGTGACTGGTTGCCACCGGCCAACCCGGGCGAGGGAGAGTCGTCGATCGCGGCCAGGCCGGATAGCTCGCCGGCCGGCACCCCGGCGGCATCGGTCGCAGCCGATATCTCGCAGCGCGCGAGGATCGCCTCCCGGGCACCCTCGTCGATGTCCAGGGACTCGATCAGTTCGGCCGCGCTCGGCTCCGGTCCGCCGACAGCATCGATCCGCGCCAGCGCTTCCCGCAGCACGGACACGCCGGCCATCAGGGTTGGCTCATCGACCCCTGCTCCTCCCCGCGGCTCCCGGGTGCCGTAGCGCATGCCCTTGTCGACGGTGCCGATCCCGAGCTCGGCCGCCAGCGCGACCAGCTCGGTGTTGCCCGGCAGGACGAACTCCGCTCCCATCTCGATCGGCACCCCGTTCGCGAGTGCTTGCGTCCAGGTTCGCCCGCCGACCCGGTCCCTCGCTTCGAGCACCGTGACTTCCCAGCCGTGTCGGTCCAGCTCGAATGCCGCGGTGAGCCCGGCCAACCCGGCCCCGACCACGACTGCGCTCCGCTTCGACATCACCGCTCCTGACCGTTCGCAACTCATCGGACCAGTCGTCCGTCAGATCCGGACCTTGCCCGCCGACCCCCTGGTTGTCAAGTCCGGGCTGCGCGGGCAGCACCAACGAAAGGGGAAACGTGAAGAAGACCGTGGTGATCGTTGCGATCCTGGCCGGCCTGTTGCTGGGGGCCTGCGGTGAGTCGGGCCCGACCGACGAGGAGAAGAAGGCAGCCGCCGACGAACGGGCCAAGGCGACCAAGCTGGCCCAGCAAGCGAAATCCGCCGCGACGCTGGCGACCGGCTGCCAGCAGGATCTCGGAAGCCTGATCAAGGCGCTCCGCAACACCGGCAGCCGCCTGGACGTCGGCCTGACCTTCGCCGATTACAGCACCCAGGTCGGGCAGATATCGGTCGCTTACAACCGGATCCCCTTCAAGCGGATGGACTTCGAGTGCATCTCACCCGCCGGGGTCAAGGCGGAGAAGGCTTTCGGCTCGTACACCGACGCGTACAACCAGTGGAACGACTGCATCAGCGACCTCTACTGCGACACGGATTCGATCGAATCCGACCTCCAGGACAACTGGAGCAAGGCCGACCGCCAGACCAGGCAGGCCCGCAGCGCCCTCTTCGAGCTGGAAACCGAGGCGGTCCAGGCCCAAGCCCAGGCGGATCAGCAGAAGAAGAAAGCCGACGAGACCGAAGCCGCGCTCGAGACCTGAGTCGCGGCGCACCCCACGTTGGTTGACCCGAGCGCTTCAGGTCCGGCGGTAAACGTCGGAGCGATGACCGACCTTTCGCACAATGACCTCTCTCGCAGATTCGTCGATGGCGTAGATCACCCGGTAGGGGCCTCGTCGCGCCGACCAATTCCCCTCAAGATCGAAGCGGAGCGGCTTACCCAAACGCTTGGGATTCTCGGCCAGGAGGCTCAGCAGATGGATCACGGCAAACGAATACTTGGCCGGAAGGGCTTCGAGATCTCTCCGTGCCGGACTATCAACGGTGACTTTCCAGTCCGGCAATTCACTCCTCGTATCCGAACTGCTTCTTCAGCTCATCGAGCGTTACATAGTCACCTGCGGCATGTGCCTCCTTCGCTTCCCGAATACCAGCCATCAGTTCGGGGTCGGACATGATGGCCAGCGTTTCTTCGAGACTTTCGAGGTCGTCCGGATGGACGATCACGGCGGCCGACTTGCCGTTTCGAGTGATCGTCACTCGTTCCTGGGTTGCCTCGACCCGATCCACGATCTCAGACAGATGTGCTTTCACATAGGAAAGCGACTGATCTTCGCTCATGACCAGAATTCTAGTCATGGGCGTATCCCGGTTCAAGTCGAGGGCAAGCGAGCATGCCCCTCTAAGTGGTCGGGGCCGGAAGTTCGCCCCACCCGCCGCTAGGAGACCAGCTCGGCAACGACGTCGGCCGCGTAGGTCGGACCTCCGGTCGCGGCGTAGGCTTCCGCGATCCTTTCGGCGCCAGCGCGGCAGGCCATCGCCGCTCGAACCTGTTTCCTAAGGTTCGAGGGGGAGAGTTTCTTGGCTGGCAGCCGCGTGCCCGCCCCGCACACCCCGACCCGCCGGGCGACCTCAAGCTGGTCCCGGCCGAACGGAACTGCGCAGACCGGCACGCCCCGGGCGATCGCCTTCTGCGTCGCCCCCATCCCGCCGTGGGTGATCACGCAGGCGGCCCGGTCGAGCAGCGGGGCATGCGGCACGAACGGCAGCACGCGGGCGTTCGCGGGAACATCGATCTCGGCCACGTCGGCTGCCGGCGCGGTCGCGACGACCTCGACCTCCTCTTCGGCGAGCGCTTCGAGAGCGGTCCGGATCAGGCGGGCGTCATCTTGAAGCTCGGATGAGGTGGTCACGAGCACCAGCGGCCGGTCGACGCCGGCCAGCCATTCGGGCGGCTCGGCCGGCGGGTCCCAGGCGCAAGGACCGACCAGCCGGATGTTCTCCGGCCAGTCGGAGCGTGGGTACTCGAATGGTTCCGCGGTCATGTAGAGCATCCGCGGCGGACGGGTGAACATCGTGGTCGCGTCCACGGCGTCCAGCCCGAACCTGGCCCGGACCTCGTTCAACGGCTCGACCACCGAGCGCTCGATCGTGCCGAAAACGAGCGGTCGCAGGATCCGGTCACGCAGCCGGCCGAGGGACCCTCGGGCCGGCCGGAGACCCGGTCCGAATGGTGGCGCGTCACGGGAAGGCAGCGGCAGCGGGTAGGGACAGAACGACGCCCAAGGCCCTCCCCACGCGTCGGCCGCGGCCAGCGCTCCCCAGCACTGGACATCGACGATCAGCGCATCCGGCCGCTCCTGCTCGATCGCCCGCTGAAGGTCGGTTCCGTCCAGTTCGGCCCGGGCGCAGAAGGTGGCGACCGAGCGTTTGAGCGCGGCCCGCGGGTTCGGCGCGTCCCAGTCATCCTGCTCGATCGCCTCGATCGCCGGGTCGATCGCCGCGGCCTCGAAACCGCGGGAGTTCATCAGCTCGACCTGGGAGGAGAGAGTCCGTAGCGCAACTTCATGTCCACGGCTGTGGAGCTCGTCGAGGATCGGCGTCAGCGGAAAGAGATGCCCGCGCGCCGGCGAGGTGTAGGCGAGGATCCGGCTCATCTTAGAGTCCAGTTTCTACGATCCGCCCGGTAATTTCACCGCGTACCGGTCGAGCAGCGTGTTGGTCGCCTCGCCGAGGATCACGCCGGAGAGCGAGCCGATGATCACGTCGCCCGGGTAGTGGACCCCGGTGTGGACGCGGCTGTAGGCGACCCCGGCCGCGAGCAGGGTGAGTGGCGGAATCGACCAGGGCAGCACGTGCCCGACCCCGACCGCGAAGGCGAAAGCGGAGGCCGAATGACCAGAAGGGAATGAATGGGAGCGCGGCATCCTCACGTGCCGGGCGGCCGGGACCGCGGCTCCGTCCCGGTCGGGCCGTGCCCGTCGGGCGACCGGTTTGACCAACGCGTTCAGGACCGCCGAGGTGACACCAATGGAAGCCATCCCCCGCAGGGCGGCCTTGCGCCCCTTTGGTCCGCCGAGCGCGGCCAGCCCGATCGAGATGCCGCCGGAGATCCGCGAGTAGTTGGCTGCGTCCGAAAGACGGCGCAGGCCCGTATCGAGCGAAGGGGTAGGCGAGGCGGCAACGGCGGCGTAGACGGCCTGGTCGAGTTTGTTCAGTTCGCCGAGCACTTCTTTCGCCTTCTTGATCATCGGGCGCCTTCCTGGAGGTGGTGGTTCACGACCGGGCCGTCGGCCGGCGGCCGGCCCAGCGCGATCCGGACCAGGGCAACGATCTCAGGGAAGAACCCATCGGGGATCGCCGCCGAAGGCGAGGCGCCGGGGTGTTGACGGGCGATCCGCACCCGCAGCACGCCCGGCCGGATCTTGAACTCGAGCGGCGGTTCGATCATCGCCGCCTCGCCGTCGATGCCGGCGGCGACCTGTTCGCTCGCCCCGACCTCGAACTCGGCCGCCGACCAGTCCCGCCAGGGCTTCTGGAAGCTCTTGAGCCGCTGGCCCGCGGCGACCGGATCGGCCAGCACCGCGATCCCCAGTTGGCCGTCGTCGATCTTCGGCCGGGTGCCGGAGCCGACCGCCTTGCCGAGCCGGTACTTGTTGTTGGAGACCAGGATCGCCGCCCCGGAGTGATGTTTCTTGCCGGAGGGGCTGGTCCAGTCGAGCTCGGGCACCTCGGCATCCGGTCCGAGCACTTGGGGCACGGTGTCGAGCAGGGTCTTGATCTTCGCCTCCCGGTACTCGTCCTTCTGGACGGCTTCCGCGTAGATCCCTAGAGAGACGTTGTTGACGAAGACCCGCCCGTTCACCTCGGCCAGGTCGACCCGCCGCTCCCCCGCCTCGACGAAGGCGTCGAGTGCCCCGACGCAGTCCTCCCGGTCCACCCCGAGGTCGAGTGCGAAGTGATTCCGAGTCCCGGCCGGGATGCAGGCGTAGGGCAAGTCGTGCTCGGAGGCGATCTCGGCAACTATCGCCTGCGAACCGTCACCGCCGGCCATCGCCAGTCCGTCGGCCCCGGCGTCGACTTCCGCCCGGACCAGCTGGGCAAGATCAGCTCCCTTGGTCAGCTCGACGGTGCGGAAGCCGCGGCTCCTCGCTTCCTCCGCCAAGTTGAGTTGCTCGGCCTTGCCCCCACCGGACTTGGGATTGAAGAAGAGCACCGGCCGCTCAGGAGGGGCCGCATCCGGCAAGGGCACCCGGACGCTGAACGCCTCCCGCGCCAACCCGAAAGCCCCGGCCAAAGCAACCACCACAATCCCGGCCTGAACCAGGTTCCACCCAGACTCGATCAGCACCCCAAAGGTGAACCCGAAGGCCAGACCCGCCCCACAAAACGAAGCCAACCTCACCCACCCGCCACCAATCAACCCGAGCCCAACCAACCCAGCCGAAAGAGCAAGAAAGAAAACGATCACCAACCCAGCCGGAAACCGATCGGTCGCCAATTCAATGACCAGTGCAACCGCCAGGACCCCAAGCAACAGCGACCCAACCGCCGCCAACCGCTCCCGACCTCCAACCGAGTGCCTCACACGGCCAACCTACCTGCCTCAGTAGTTCTGTACAGACTTTATATTTATATGTACAATCGTTGAAATGGCTAGCTTCAGCATCAGCAGCGCCCGGGAATCATTGGCCGAGGTCATCGAGCTGGCCCAGAACGAGGCCGTTCACCTCCAGCGCCACGGCAAGGACGCGGCGGTAGTGGTCAGCCCCGACCGTTTCGAGCGGATGATGGAAGCCCTCGACGAAGTCGAAGACGAGATCGCTTTCGACCTAGCCATGAGGGAAGAGGGCGAGAGCGTCCCCTGGGAGCAGGCCAAAGCCGACCTCGGCTGGGAATGAGCCGCTACCGAATCGAGATCCGCCCAGCGGCGATGAGGTCGCTACGAAAGCTCGACCCTCAGGTTCGACCTCGAATCCAGGGAGCCATAGCCCTCCTCGCCGAAGACCCCCGCCCACCCAACGCCAGAAAACTAAGAGGCCGCGATGGCTACCGGGTAAGAGTCGGCAACTACCGAATCATCTACGCGATCAGAGATGAAGTCCTCCTGGTCACAATCGTCACCGTCGGCCACCGCCGCGACATCTACGAGCGCTAGTTGCCTAAACCTGGGAGAGATCCGTCCGTCAGAAAACCCGTTTTGAGCGACCTCCAGACCGTGGACCAGTTCCCGAGACAGGACGTAATCGACAGTGACAATGACCTCGAGTTGCAGAAGGAGCATCCCTGGCAGTGCGAGTCGCTGGACCAGCGCAACTGGATGACCCGGATCAGAGACGAGGCGATCGCCGAGGGCGCAAGCCCGAACACCCATTGGCTCTACTTCAGGAGCCCCGATTCAACTTGGATGAGCGAATGCGGAACTGAAGGCTGGCTCCTGCTCGACTACCTCGATCTGAAACAGCACGAATACCTTGAGCGCGCAATGAGCTGAACGTGCCGGCGCGCTGGCCGACCCTGCTTCCGACACGGGGCAGACTCACCCCCCGGTACTCGGGGGGAGAGTTTGGGTCGCTTATGCGTTATTGAGGCATGGACGCTCGAGGATCAACCCAGGTCGACCCTAGATGGCGATTCAAGCCAACCGGTATACCCAGGTATACTGGAGTAATGGCAAAGGTGATGGTTTCGCTACCGGACGACCTGCTCGCCGAAGTGGACGCAGAGGCCAGGCGGCGCGGGAGCACTCGCAGCGGAGTCATGCGGGATTTCGCTGACCGTGCCTTGCGCGAACGCCGGGCAGCACGCGCATCAGCGATAACTGCGCTTCTCCGGGAAGCCTCGGCCCACGGCGGCGGCTCGGCGGAACAGGTCAAACGGACACGACCTGAGCCGTGAACACCCTCCTTCTCGATGCCAGCGCCTTACTTGCCGCCTTCGACACCGAGGACCGGTACCACCGCGAGGCGCGGAAGATCATTGAAGACCTGGAAGCCTCCGTCGCCACTCTCGACCTGGCCCGCTACGAAACTGTCAACGTAGCAATACGCGCATGGCAGAAGCCGGACCTCGTTCCGACTCTCCTCGCCGTCATTGACCGTATCGATGACGACGGGGGCGTTCTCCCTTCCACCGCCAGACTCATCCAGCTCGCGGCCGACCTTGCCGTCGAACATGAGATCTCCGTCTATGACGCCACCTACGCCGCCGCCGCGATCGACTCAGGATCCCGTCTGATCAGCTGCGACCACCGAGACCTGATCAGCAAGAACCTCGCACAACCTCCCGGGCAGTAGCCCACAGACCAACCACAAGGCGCGTCAACCTGTCGAACTCGCTGCGTGGAGCTGAAACTCAAGACGATCCCCAAACCGCGACAAGCCGATCACGGTTGACGTCAAACCTGCTTGTCAGAAGACCGCTATGCATCCGACCCATCAACCATGGAGCAGTTTCCGAGAGAGGACTTGATAGCCAGCCAGGAAGATGACGCCCTCCAACGGGCACACCCGTGGCAGAGCGAACCGCTGGATCAGCGCAACTGGATGTGCGAACTGAGAGACGAAACGATCAGGAAGGGCGCCAGCCAGAACACCCATTGGATCTATTTCTCAAGCCCCGAATGGACGTGGCAGAACGAATGCGGCCGCGAGGGATGGCTGTTGATCGACTACCTGACGCTCGAACAGCACGATTTCGTGCTTCGAGTCATGAGCTAGGCAGAGAAATTCAGTCCTCTCAGACCAGAATAATCCGTCAACTATGTCCAATGTCAAGGCCGGTTGAAAAGTACGACCAAAATCGTTAGGCGTTAGTGATCGACTTTGCCACCTCTCGAGATAGTCTCACGACGAGACCGGCCTCCAAAATGGAAGTTGACTGGCTGTCGTGTGCTTCTTGGTGACAACGGCGACACTGAATCGTGCGCGTGTCACGGCGACGTAGAACTTAGCGGCAGTACCGTCAGCGAGCGCATCGCCATTCTCCAAATATTTTGTAATCGTGCCTGTCGGGTGTATAAGCACTCGATCAAATGCCTGGCCCTTCACCTGCCCGAAGTTTCGAGCTAGCGGTCCAGCGAGGGGAGAACGCCGGTCCCACCGTAACTCCTGAGGAGAGAAGTTCTCAATGTATTCGGCAAGGTGGTCAGTATGGACCAGGAATACTCCCAGGTGATGGTCTGAGACGTCATTTAACGACGAAGTACTTTGCATATCAGGGTAGATCGAGTCCGCGACGTCGCAGATAGCTTGGGTGCAGCGATAGCTCACGTCCATGTGCCTGAGGAAGCAATCGTCGCCTTCGACCCTTTCGGTGATCCAGTCCACGAGTTTCGCTCCGCGGTACTGGCTGTTCTTGTTGGATCGGTTGGTGAGGTAGACAGACTGACGAGGGTCACCAACCATTGTGATCTCGATTGACGAAACTAGCAATAGCTGCAACAGATCCAGGTCATATCCGGCCATGTCTTGGACTTCATCCACCAAGATCTGGTCGTACATACCCTCGAGGCGCTTCACGACCTTTCCGCCTGATGCTAAGTTGAGCTCGAATGCGAGATCGGAGACGGCGTCGCGGTATATGTTGTCGCTGCTGTCCAGGTAGTAGTTGTCGAAGTCATCGCGCCGAGCGAATGGCGGGTTCTGAGTGATGAAATTGATCGAGCGTATCCTCCCAAACCGTGTCTTGTAAGACTGGTAAGGCTTCACACCGTCTCGCAGAAGAAACTCGAACCATGTCATGGTCGTAACGCCTGGGGGCGGTCCAGATACCTTCTCCCAGAGTCGCGAGTTGATCTCGCGGAGGTTCTCGTTCGTGTAGGTGACGATCAGTGTGCGACGGTTCGGCTCCGAGAGGGCGGACTCGAGAAGGTATTCCGTCTTGCCTGAACCGGCTGCGGCAATAACAGCCTCATTGGCCGATGCCATCAACCGCATCCTGGATGTACTGAGGAAACCGCAGATCTTCAGTTGTGTCGTGAAATGCTAGAGCCACGTCAGTCTTGTTGCCACTGGTTGTCATGAACTTCTCTGCCTCGGCAGGCGAGCCAAACGACCTCCCGAGAACATCGTTTACGAGATCTAGCCCACACGATGCGACTAAGTGAGGCTCCAAGGTTCTTAGATCGTTGTTATCGCTTCGGTGAATAGAAATAAAATCGTGAGACTGGTAGGGTGCGAACTTTGTGTCGACGTTCTCTGCGTAGTCGCCGTCGTTGTCGGTCACAACCGCAACTCTCCTCCTTAGGGGAATGGCAAGATCCAGGAAACGTTTGGCTGATAGACCTCGGACGTTGATGACGTCGATACCGTCCTCGATCGGGCGCTTATTGTGCTTAGCGAGGTAAGCGCGTTGAATAATTAGTTCGTCGGATGGACCTTCCACGAGAATTACAGCTTTAGCAAGTACCAAGCGGAGAGTGTCGTATCCCGAGAGCTTTCTAAAATAGTTCTGTGTATCTTCAGGAAGATCGGTTGTTCGGGCCGCTCTGTCACCGTTTAGGAGCATAAGGCGCTCCAGCCCCAACTTGTTGATGACGTACGAACTGTGCGTCGAGATGATTACCTGCCGTTCGCGACATTTTGCACTGATCTTCTCGATTAGCTGATTCAGAGCAGAAAACGATAGGTGGTTTTCGGGTTCTTCGATGAGGATTAGGTGTGCGTCTTCGAGTTTTCGGGCAAGAGCTAGCAGGATCTTCAGTTTGTGCTGCTCTCCGCTTCCCGAAAGATGGAACGGAAGTCGATCGAGGTGAGGCGCGATCACGCTTTCCCAATGGTTGGACTGAGACGAGACGATTTCCATCGTGAGCTGCTTGTCGGTGATCCGATCTTGGCTCGCATCAAGGGTGGCATTGATCGTCGCGATGGTGGGGTCAGACACGAATTGCTCCTGCAGCGTCCGATATCCGCGAGCAAGCTCGGCCCTTTGTTTGACGTCCAGGCTTTCGGTGATGATTCGCTGTAAGTAGTAGTCGGCGCCGGACTGGAGGCGGATCCTGGAAGCGTCGATAGTCGATGCAGCGACCTTTACTCCGCGAGCATTGACGACGCGACCCGCGAAGTCATACCAGTCAACACGGTAGTACTCGGTGGGGACAGATATCACCTGATTCGGTTCGGCCACATATTCCGCGTACTCGGCGGTGAAGTCGGGGTCAAGGACGGCACTGACCCGCAGTCCTGGGGCATCTTCGCCCAGCGAGTTGTTCGTGCCCTTGAGAGCGAAGGTGTCGTCCGATTCAGCGAGGAACAGTTCGACAACGATTTCTGGTGGGGTGGGATTTCGTCCGTTTGAAACACCGTCGACATACTCGGCGGTGGCGGCAGAGTTGATCAGGTGCGGCGTTAGCTCGGAGGACAAGAGCTTGCCCTGCCACCGTCCGGTTAGAGCGAGGCTGATTGCTTCCAGAAGCGTCGACTTGCCGGCTTCATTGTCGCCCACGAGCATGTTGAGACCCGCCGAAAACTGAATTGTTGCGTCCTGAAAGCGGCGAAAGTTCTTGATGACAATCTCGTCGATTACAGATGATGCGGCGGCATCCGTCATCTCCACACCTCTTCAGTCAAGGGGGCCTCGTTGAGCTGGTCGCGGCGGCTGCGCCAGTCCGGTAGCTGCTTGTCCATGAGCTTGGTGAAGCGTTCGGTGTGGCTGCGTTCGAAGTAGTGGGTCATCTCATGGACGACGATGTATTCCAGGCAGTTGGGGTGCTTCTTGGCCAGTTCCAGGTTGAACCAGAGGTGGCGGGTTTCGCGGTTGCATGAGCCCCATTTGGTTTTCATGCGGCGGATCGTCCATTTCGGGACGGTTACATCTAGTTTCGTCTCCCATTCCGCGATCAGCGCAGGGATTGCTTGGCGGAGTTGCTCCCTGTACCACCTGTCGAGTGCGACACGTCGTTCCTCGGTAGTTGCCTCGGGGGATGCGTAGAGAACCAGGCGTTCTCCGTCGATCTCGATGTTTGTGCGGCCGGGGCGCTCGACTACCTTCAGCCGTCGCCGTATGCCCCAGACATAGTGCGATTCGCCGGTGATCATCTCGCGTTCGCTCTGGCGCGACGCAGCTTGGAGTTTTTCACGTTGGCGTTTGATCCAGGACAGGCGCTGGATGACGGCGAGGCGTACCTGATCGTCATCGAGGCGTTCCGGGGCGGCAACCCGGACCCGCCCGATTGGAGGGTAGACCCCGATGTGGAGGTTCTTGATGTCCTTGTAGACGACGTCGACGCCGATTCCACGGACCGTGAGGTAAGCGTTAGCGGTACTCATCGCGGGCTCGTACGAGCTCGAACAGCTCGTCGAGCTGGTCGTAGTCCTTGGGCAAAGCTGTTCGAATCGCGTTACGGACGACGCGCTCTTTCATCGAGTTGCCAACCCAGTCGGCCGGCTTGCTTCGCAGCACTGCCCCATCGATTTCGACGGCAATACTTTCGTCGGGAGCAAAGAACTCGACCAGCGCACGTCGGGCACCGTTATCGGCCCAGGCTGGGTACTTGGTGTCTGATTCTTCGGTGCCGAGCTTCTTGGCGGCATCGAGCAGCCTTGCGAGGTAGTCCTTGTAGTCGAGAGCATCTTGGCGGTGTTCTTCGATGAGGGCGTCGAGCAGTTCACTCATGCGGTCGTAGTACTTCGGGTTCATCGGCCGTTCGTCGATGATCACTTTCCGCATGTTGTTCGTGATCGTCTCCGCAACCGCTTCGGGGTCTTTCTTGATTCCCTCGGGGAGCTTCTCGATCGCTCCGGCGCCCATTTTGACGATCAGGTCGATCAGGCCAGCATCCTCAAAGTCCGAGACGACCTCGGACGCGTCGGCCTGGATGTAGGTGTCAAGCAGGAACCTCATACCGGCTTCGTACTGCTTGAAATCGACGTCCTCACCGGCACCAAGCTTCACCTCGGCGCGAACATCGACGTAGTGCGCAACCTCCTGCCTGATTTTCTGGGCTTCCTCAGCGGTGTATCCGGCGGCGGTCATTTCGTTGGCGAGGTTGCCGTAGGCCCGGCTGACCGAAGCGACCGCCTTGTAAAGCTCGACCCGCTTCGGTTCGTTGGCCTTCAGCTGCTTGAAATTGCCCTGCTCCTGCGCGCAGAAGTAGTGCTGATATTGGAGTGTCCCCCTCGGGGGCATGACCGGCTCACACAGTGCTCGGATCCGTTCCAGCGCTTCGTCGAGGTCTTCACCGGCTTTGTCGATCCGGTCGGTGAGGAGACCTTCGATGTCTTTCTTCTCGTAGCCGTCAAGAGCACCGGAGGTGTAGTCATCGACAGCGTCTTCGATGGAGTTGAAGAGATCCTGGTAGTCAACGATGTATCCGTAGTCCTTATCCTCACAGTCGAGGCGGTTGACCCGGCAGATCGCCTGGAACAGCCCGTGGTCGCGCATCTTCTTGTCGATGTACAGGTAAGTGGCAGATGGCGCATCAAAGCCGGTCAGGAGCTTGTCGACCACGATCAACAGACGCAACTGGCCAGGGTCATTCACGAACTGCTCTTTGACTTCCTGCTCGAACAATTCGACCTTACCCATGGCGCTGTCCTCGGACTCGTCGAAGTAGTCAGCAAGCATTTTCCGGTAGATGTCGTACTGGCGAAGCTTCTCCGTCTTGCCCTCACCGGAGTCTTCCTTGGAGATGTCGCTCGCGTTCGGCTCGTAGCTGGTGACAATCGCGCACTTCCCCTCGAATCCGGCCGAGACGAACATCTCGTAGAACTTGCAGGCCTGGTAGATGCTCGAGCCGACGAGCATGGCGTTTCCGCGCCCGTCCATCAGGCGGGGCTTTGAGCCCATGTCGATCAGGATGTCGTGGACGATCTGTTTGGCACGAGGCTCTGCGGAAACGACCTTTCGCATGGTTCCCCAGCGCTTCTTCAGCTCTGCCTTAGAGAGGTCAGTCATGCCCTTGGTCTTGAGCTCAAACCACTTGTCGACCTGCTGCGGGGAAGTCAGGTGCTGATCGATGTTCCGGGCCTCGTAGCGCAGGTCAAGCACCACGCCGTCACCTACAGCTTCATCGAATTTGTAGGTGTGGATGAACGAGCCGAACGTCTCGATGCTCGTCGCCTTGTCTGCCTTCAGCAGTGGGGTGCCGGTGAACCCGATGAACATCGCCTCCGGCAGAAGCTGCTTCATAGCCCGGTGCATCTTCCCTGACTGGGTGCGATGCGCCTCATCAACGAAAACGAACAGATTCCCCTTGGCCGAAAAGCCTTTCGGTACCGCGGCATTCAGCTCAGCGATGAAGTCCTCACTGTCCTCGTCCAAAGCCGATTCTTCATCGGAACCACGGAACTTGTGGACGAGTGAGCAGATCAGCCACTCTTGAGACCTGTTCAAAGTGTCGAGCAGGTCCGCACCGCTCTTGGTGCGGTAGATGTCCTCGCTGACGCCCTGAAAGACCCCTTCGATCTGCTCGTCAAGCTCGGTGCGATCCGTGATCAGCAGGACCCTCGCATCGTCCTGGTTTTCCCGAATCCACTTGGCTAGCCACACCATCGTCAGGCTCTTACCGGAACCCTGGGTATGCCAAATGATCCCGCCCTCACGCTTGGCAATCCGCTCCTGGGCGGCTTTCACGCCGAAATACTGATTGTGCCTGGGGGCCTTCCTGATCCCGGCGTCAAACACGGTGAAGTCATGGATCAGCTCAAGAAAGCGGCTCTTCCCGCACATCTGCACCAACGCCCGATCCAACGGCTCCGCGATATCGGAGTCTTCCTTCCATTCCAGCCAATACTTCTCCGGTGTTCCGATTACCCCATACCTCAGCCCCTCAACGTCATTGCCCGCAAAAGCGAACTGGACTGTGGAAAAGAACGGCCGGATGAACTCTGGCTTCTGGTTTCCGATGTTCTGCCTGATTCCCTCCGCCACAGAAACCTTCGACCGCTTCAGCTCCACCACCCCGAGCGCCAGACCGTTGACGTAGAGAACGACATCCGGACGCTTGGTGTGCTGACCCAGGACCGTTACCTCTTCGGCAACGGCAAAATGATTCGCTTCAACGTTTTTCCAGTCGATCAGCCAAACCGTCTTAACCTGCTCGCCGATTCCGGGCTTCACCTTCACGCCATAGCGCAGCAACTCATATACATCCCGATTCGCCTCGTACAGGTCGTGCCCAGCACCAACCGAGGCCGCTTTGCCGAGCTGATCGAGGGCACGGTTGATCAAGTTGTCGTCGTAGCCGCGCGCCTTGAGGTTTTGCGTCAGCAGGTCAGTTTCGACGCCTGCCATCCGATCTCCATCGTGCCAGTCGCCAAGATAGTCGTAGCCGAGCCGGTCACGAAAGAGGCCAACGATGCGATTCTGTGCCATGCGTTCAATCTGCCCTACGTCACTCACGAGATTGCCTCCACTTGGGCCGCATCAACCCACCTGGCCAGCACACTCAGCGTCGCGAGATACTCAAGCGCCTCCTGCTCAGAAAGCTCCTGATCTGCCTCATGACTCAAAGGATTTCGGATGCCGGCGAAGACACCCTCAGCGAGGGTCATGGCACCACGCTGAACCGACTTGTAGGTATCGCCCCCGTCATCCTCCAAGCGCCGCAGGCGAGCTTTGCCGGACTTCGGGGCGTCCAGCGAGAACGCTTGCTTGAACAAGTCTGTCTCGCTCACATCGCGGCGACCAACCTTGTTTTGCGTCTCCGCGTTCAACTTCTTGATAGCACCCTCTACTGCCTCACGGTAGTGACCGGACTGCCAGAGCGACTTAGCGCCGCTCCAGACCCAGTCGTGTAAATCGGCGGCGGACAGCTCAGGTGCATTCTCACCGAGATTCTCGCGAACTTCTTCCTCACGGAGTAGCTCTTCCTTTGCGCGTATAGCCGCCTCGCGATGTCTCGTCCAGCGATTGGTAGAAGACAGCTCAATCTCCGTTCGCCAAGACGACACCACACGGTCAAGGATCTTCTCAACAACCTGGGCCTGCTTGGTCACATCAGCATCTGAAGCAGCCGTGCTGGACTTGTTAGAGATGGCCACATATCCAGCACCGCTACGACTGTTGTTCGTCATCACTGTCATGTCGATGAACTTGTCCAGCTCCTGTATCGCCCAACCTGTGTTCATGAAGCTGCCTCCACGGGCAAGCGAATGCGGCCGGTCAGGAGTTGCTGCATCATGCCGGTTTTAGTATCGCGAGCTTTGGCCAGACGAGCCTGGTGTACTCTGATCTCCGCATCACAGTCGGCCAAGACAACGGCGATGGCTCGCTGCTCATCAAGTTCGAAAGGCAGCGAGATCGGGATCGAACGGAGCTGACCACCGTTCAATGATGGCAAAGCTCCCGTTGCCACGAGCGAACTCATCGGAAAGTCGGACAGGAGGTAGTGCATGAAACGCACATCCACGCGCTCTTTGTCGACGACGTAGGCCGCCATGTTGTTGTCTATACAGCTAGGTATGGTCAGTATTCGCTTGCGCTCCAGAAATACCGCCGCGCCCACCTTGGCGAACACGATCGCTTCCGCCGGCATGAGCGCAGCGGCCATCGACTTTCGCTGAGACTCGGTGATGTAATTGTTCGCACGGCGCATGAATAGCTCATTGCCTTCGTTATTCATGTCCGAAACCTTGAAAAACGGGATAGGGCCAGAAGCCGCACCCTGGTACCTGGGCGCGAACCCACTTCCGCCTTTGAACGTTCCGAGGTCTCCGGCGCGCAACTCGACCCAGTCGCGACTAAATCCTGGAAGGCGGGTGCGGCCGGTGAGGAGTTGCTGCATCATGCCCTGCTTGATCGCCTGCTTCTTAGCGATAAGGCGGTCGAGGGTGGCGATCAAGTCGTCTGTATTCTGGCTAACGGACCCGATTTCGCGCTGCTGCTCAATAGGCAGGTCTGGGACCTGGATGGAACCAACCTGCCGGAAATTCAATCCTTGGCGATTACCGCCCGCTTGGAACATGTCAATCTGGCTCTGACCCGATCGAGACAGCAGGAAGGCGTTCAAGAATCGTGGATCCATTCGTCCAGGATTCAGTCGGATCTCGCATACGTGCTGATTGACGTTACCGCCGTTCAACGCGGGAGTGGCAACCGCCGATCGGCCAATCGATGCACCGGTAATGTTGAGAAGTACGTCTCCGGTACGAATTTCTGTAGCTGGAAAATTCGAGTGAGTCGCCTCATCGATATATGCCATGTCAGCCAAGCGCAGGTCACCCCAGCCTACGTTCTGACTGCGGATGAACGGCCTGCCTGCCGTCTTGTAAACAGCCGAACCGCCGCGCGGAGTGATTCCGCTCCCGATCTTTGTCGCCACATCAGCAAGACGAACGGTTGACACGCTCATCACTCGACCCCCATCGCGGCGAGGTGTCGAGAAACCTGCGCTTCCAGGCTCTGGAGCTCGGCATCAAGACTGCCAACAGTAGCGGCATACCGCTCGCCGAGCTGTTGGATACGGGCTACGAGGTTCAGGGTGAGTGCTTCGGCTTCGCCGGCGATTCGGTGCAGAACTGTTGCCTCCCACTTGTCGTCCAGTACGAGGGCCTTGACGTCTTCCTCCGTCAGGTCGCCGTACTTCTCTAGCGTGGCGATGTCGAGTTCCGCCTGGGCGCTCTTGAGGTCCTTCTTGGCGGCGGCTTCGGCGTTGTACAGCTTGCCGGCCTGTTTCAGGGCTTGGATTTCGTCTGGATCGCCATCGTTCTTGACCGCTTTCAATCGCGCGGTCACGAGCGCCTTGGAGATCTTCTCGTCATCCGTGGCGTCGGCAAGTAGTCCGTCCTCGATGGCGTGTTCTTCGACGTACTCCTCGACAGCACGAGTGGCTTCCTCGGCAGCGGCGGTGAGTTCATCGACCGTGGCCTGCTCGTCGGCGAAGTAGCGAGCGACGACTAGGCGAGGCGGGATGAGATCCATCTTGTACTTCTGGGCTTTCTTGCCGGTGCCGATGGTGAGGTCGGGTTCTTCAGTGAGTTTGCGTTCTTTGTCGTTTATGGTCAGGCGCGGCTTGGCGGCGTCGGTCCAGCCGTCATTCATGATGAGGAAGATGTCGTCGTGCATTACTTCCTGCCAGTAGGTCATGAGCTGCTGGTAGGCGTCGTACTCGTCAAGGAGTGGCAGGCTCTTGAATCGAGCCAGAAAGTCGTCGCCAAGCTGCTGAATCAGATCGCCCGGCACGGTGTGGGCGTTGATGTTGGAGAGGGTCTCGCGGTGGTCTGCGAACCAATCGTCGACAATTTCAGCGGCCTGGTCGCGAAGCTTGCGAAAGCCTGGCGCTTCAAGGATGGTGTTCTGAACCTCGTTGGTTTCGACGGCTAGGTCGCTGTAGCCGGGACGGTTCGGCTTGAAGAGTTGGTCTCGTAGTTCGGGGAATGACTCCCAGTAGTCGCTCAGTTGATCGAGGTCGTGGTTGGGGATGCCGCCGTGGATGTGGGCGTGGAGGTCCTGGAGGTCTTCTGGTTCGGATGAGTCGATGTAGCGCGGGATGTTGAGGTTGAAGTCGTTTTTCTCATCGGCGATTTCGCTCATCGGGACCATGCGTGAGTAGCGGTCGATCTCGATTTGCTTGTTGAAGGTGTCGACGATCTTGTGGATGTCCTGGCTTCGGAGCCGGTTCTTGTTGCCGTCCTTCACGAAGCCTTTGGAGGCATCGATCATGAATACGCCGGTGCGTGCCTGGGCGTTTTCCTTGTCGAGCACGACGATGCAGGCGGGGATGCCGGTGCCGTAGAAGAGGTTGGCGGGCAGACCGATGATGCCCTTGATGAAGCCTTGCTTCAGGAGGCGGGTGCGGATCGTGGCTTCGGCGTTGCCACGGAAGAGCACGCCATGCGGCAGGATGATTGCTCCCTTGCCGTTGCTTTTCATCGACTTGAGTGCGTGGAGAAGAAACGCGTAGTCGCCGTTCTTCTCGGGCGGGCGTCCGTATTCGAAGCGGCCATACTCGCTTTCCAGGCCGGTAGTCCAAGCTTTTTCCGAAAATGGCGGATTCATCACGACGTAGTCGAAAGTTTTGAGGCCCGTACCTGAGCTATCGAGAAACTGTGGTGAGGAGAGGACGTTTCCCTTGCGGATATCGGCGATCTCGTTGTCGTGGAGGATCATGTTCATCTTCGACAAAGCCCAGGTCGCGTTGTCTTTCTCCTGTCCGTATACGGTCATACCGCGCGGCGCTTCATCGGCGGCCTTGAGTAGCAACGAACCCGATCCGCAGGCAGGGTCGTAAACGGTTTGGTCCTGGCGGGTTTCGCTGCCTATACCGACGACTTTGGCAAGGATCTGAGACACCTCGGCCGGGGTGTAGAACTGCCCCTTGCTCTTGCCGGATTCGGTCGCGAAGTGCCGCATCAGGTACTCGTAGGCGTCACCGAGGAGATCGTCGCCCTCGGCACGGGAACCCTGGAAATCGAGGTCGTTGAAGATCGTGACGAGCTTGGACAGCACGTCCTGCATATCCTTGCCCTTGCCGAGTTTTTCCTCGTCGTTGAAATCCGCCTGGTCGATCACGTTCCGGAGATCGTTGGCCTCCGCGAGCCTGGCGATGATCTTGTTGAACCGGTCGCCGATCTCCTTATCGCCCTTCGCGGCGAGCATGTCATCGAAGGAGCCGCCCTCGGGAACGTCGATGAGGCTGTCAGGGTTGGCCTTGGCCTTATCGGAGACGTACTTGACGAACAAAAGGGTGAGGATGTAGTCCTTGTACTGGCTGGCATCCATGCCTCCTCGAAGCTGATCGCAACTTGCCCAGAGCGAGCGGTAGAGATCCGATTTTTTCAGCGCCACAGGTCAAGTCCTTGTCGTATTTTTCGGGCTTCGTTCACGGGCATGAGCCTAAGGCGTCCGAACCAATTCGGGCCGAACGGGCGGAGTCGACCTGAAACGACTATTCGGAGCGACGATCCGAAGAAGTTGCGCCTTTGCCGAGTCGACATCGGGTGCGTACCGGTCGAATCTCACCCGATGCCCGAAATTGGTGGCCCATGGTCCGTGGTCATTGGCGGACGCTTCGTCTCGGGGATGTTCCGGGTACGCCAATCCACCCAGCCGGACCTCTGGATGGCCAGTCAGATACGAGGTGAGCTGGTAGAGGTCGCCTCGGTCGACCCCGTGTGGACTGCCCTGCCTCCCTCGGAGTCGCTTGTATTTCGCGTCGATGACTGCGGTGACATTCCCGGTCTCATCCCGAATCAGGATGTCCGGCTTGAGTCGTCCCATCGTCGCTCCGGGCTTTGTGGTCGACGTAAGCAGGAAAGCACTCTCCCCCTCACTGGTTCCGTGCTCCACTCTCGTTGCCCCGAAGGCGAGTCGCGCGCAGTGGACGAGGAAAAGCTCCCATAGCTCGGCGACATCGATCAGTACACCGGATATGTCGTCTCGCTCAGCCGACACGAGGTGACCACGCTTCTTGGCAATCTCCATCGAGAAGGATGCGAGGGACTGAAAGGGACGGGTGATCGGGGAGTAGCGGACTCGTCGGAGTTCCGTCTCGTGAGGCATCCCAGGGGCTGATCCGACGGCCTGACGAAGATGGGAGAGCGTTTCCTCGCAACGATCCGGACGCCATTCCGGACGCTCGCCGATCATGGAACAGAGCGTTCGGTCGGCGAGGACGAGAATCTTCGACACCGGATTCTCAAGACTCCTTTCGGAACGAACCGTGGAGACGAACGGTTTGCCCTCCGCTCTCAGTTTCACCGTCTTCCCCACATCCAACCGGTCGCGCACATACGGACCTCTGTTCACGACGGTGCGGCGAACGCGAGGACCACCGTGCCGCGAAGCATCCGCAACCGCGGCGGACCAGATTCGATCGATCAGTTGAGCGATCATCGGTCCTTTGCCGCTTCTGGTGGCACTCTTGGGGATTACATTCAAGTTCAGGGCGTATGACAGCCACTGGCCGATCACGTCCATTCCCAGCCTCGGCTCGATCCGTAGCACCCGATCTTCGAACCTGAGTTCGCCTATGAATCGACCCGCCCACCAGGTGCCAAAAGTGTCGCGAGAAAGCGCCGGGAGGTCCTCGTCGTCATTCCGGGCCGCACCCGCCAGGTGGAGGACGTGATCTTCGCCATACAGGCGTTCAGCGAGGCGACCAAGCCACTGATCCGTCTCGGCATCAACTTCCGCGTTGGGCGAAAGGTCCTGGAATACGACCTCCGTCTTGGGTTCGCTCAAGTCGCGGTCCCTCTGAGGAATACATCCCGAAGACTGTCGATCTCGGATCTGGCGGAATCGGCGTCGATCCCGGCCAGGTATTGCTCGAGCAGCGGCCGCACCGAAAATTCCCAGAGGTCTTCGATCGATGTCTTGGGATTGCCCGACTTCTGCCAGAAGACGCCGCCCGTCAGTTGCTTCACGCCCTCAAGGCTGTGGCCGGCAAAGAAGGACGCGTCGAAGAAATAGGTATGGCCGATGACGTACTGGCTGCCGAGATGCGGAGAACGCTCGATCGCTTCGTTGAGAAGCGATGCCCGCTCAGCGAGCAATTCCATATCTCCGACCGCCCTATCCCACCCGTATTTCGACGGTGCTTGTTCGGGCCAACGCGACTCGTTCACCGCGACGATTGACGTGGGATCGAATCCAGCTGGACGCCAGAAAAAGCGCCGCCTCAGAGCGAAATCGATCTCCTCGACGGATTGATCGATCAGGTTCATCGTGCCGATCACATAAAGGTCCGCTGGCAGCGAAAGCGTGGTCGAATTGCCCTCGTCATCTTGCCCAGGCAAGGTCAGCGGCTTGTCCCGGTTTTCGAGCAGGCTGAATGCCTCTCCGAAGAGTCGGCTGAGGTCCGCGCGATTGATCTCGTCGAGGACCAGGACGGTCGGGAGCCTGGTTTCCACAGGTTCTTTTTCGATTTCGCTGACAAGGAGGGGCAGGAAACCGTCCACGTATTCGGTGCCACCGTTCGCGTTGAGGCGAAGTCCACGCACGAAGTCTTCGTAGCTATAGGCGGCGTGCAACTGCAACCAATGGATGCGCCCTTTGGTTTCCCGTTCAACACGATCCTGCGAGGCGAAGAATTCACCGGCACCCCATTTCCGGAGTGCAGCCTGTCGAATGAGACTTGATGCGAGCTCCCGGGTGCGATGGGTCTTGCCGGTGCCGGGAGGCCCGTAAAGCACCATCTGCTTCTTGTATTCGAGAAGATCGAGATCACTCGTACCTTCGCTTCGTGACGAGCTCGAATCCCAGATCTGGTGCAACGGCGGATGGTAGAAGTCGAGGATTCCCTGATGTGCGTTTGGCTGGGCGCCCAAAGCCACCAGCTTCTCCCGAATTCTCAAGATCCGCTCGTCAAGATCCTCTGGCCCGGGCTCGTCTCCGAACAGGTCGCCTTCGAATGCCCTGACGATGTTCTGCTTGTGGGTCTGGCTCGACATCCGCTCGAACTCATCCGGGCGAAGCAAGTGGAGCAGAACATGGCGCATCTCTCTGACCTGGATTCCCTCGGCGGCATCGTCGGCGAAATCCCTGAGGCGCCACGGGTCATTCAGCAGTGCCTCCCGGTCCTCCCGAGCCTCGATGGCTTTGAATCTGAGCGTGAAATCCAGCAGGTATCCGATCTGCCGGTCCCTGTGAATGTTGTAGCCAACCCCGGGATTGCCGATCCCGTAGTTCATTGTTTCCGCGATCTCTTCCCACGCAGGTGCCTCGGTCAGATCCAGAGGCCCCGCGACTCGAAAAAGTAGTTCCCGCTTGGCAGGCCCTTCGATGAGGCGCCGGGCGAAGAGGAAGTAGACGATCAGCAGCTCGACCGCTAGCCACCGGACGTCGTCAGGTGCCTCTTCGAGCTGGACTTCTATCTTGCCGCTGAAGTCCAGTTCGGTTCCGATCATCGGGTTCTCAAGGAAGCGAGACTGAAAGTCCCTCAGGTTCGGCTCGGTCCACACCGGACGATCGCCCCAGAGGATCGACCCGGAGTCGACCAGGCAGTCCTGCTTCCACCGGTCGGCGACTTTGTCGATAAGTGTCCTGCTTGAGTCAGGATCAATAAATCTCGCCACAGGGTCTCTATTCCTTCGTTTGTTTTTCGACTGGTTTTGAAGCTTCCAACATCAGCGAAGCAATCAGTTCGGGGGAATCATCGTCGACCAGGATGTCTCCATATCTCAGTCCAGGTCTTACGTTCCAAATGCCTCGCCGAGGCTTTCCCAAGTACGGCTCCGACCCAGGTATCCGCGCGGCGAGCTCTGCCAGCCGCTCCATTTCCGAGTCCGACCTGTAGGGCCGGACCCAATCGAAATTGATCGCGAGTCCGTTCATGTACATGCTCAAGCTCACTGCAGCGGGAGACCCGCTACTGAACCAGTAGTTCATGGATGGCTCGGTGGGACCTCGTCCGGGAAAGAGCGAAGCACCTGCCCTGACGAGCGCTCGGTGAAGCTCGACCGCTCGGGCCCCCAGATCGGGGGGATAATCATCTCTGAGCCGAGATTCAAACTCATCGACAGACCAAGGCTCTCTTACTGCCGGGCTCGAAACACCCTTGACCTGCCGGGACGTTTCGGTCCTGCCGATCACGCTCGACATCAGCGTAGTTGCCTCTCCCCCTTCTTCCGCGAACTGCTTGACCTCGATCCCGATTACCTCGGTCGACTCCATTTGCTCGTTCAGAAACTCGATGACCCGTCTGAGTTCGCGTGGGATTTCGTCGGCTACAAATACGAGTCGGAGCTTGCCGAGTTTGAGGTTCTCTCCGACCTTGTTCCAGAACTCGTCCGGGTCTTCACCGCCACCCAAAAAACTCTCGAGTTCTGACTCGGGGTCTTTGCCATCACGTGAAGAGGCAGACTCGAAGCTCGCCCTGATGCTCTCCTGGCTCCAAACTGCCGATCCGTTTGCGGCGTAGTCGAGCATTTGGCCGACGACCTCCCGCCTGATTCGGGAATCCGAGCTCCGTTTGACCTCAACCAAAGTGGGGACTGCATCCCTGTCAACGAACAGGTGGTCAAGACTCCAGCGAGTTCCTCCGTCCTCAGATTCCGCGATGCCTATCTCTCGCTCAATCAGGAGCCAATCGGATTCCGTTTCCTCTGAATCTCCTGCCAGTAGGCCGGGGTAATCGGCAAGCAGTTGCTGCAAGATGTTCTCGGCCTCGTAAGGAACCTCGACCATCCTGGACAGGACGCCGTCTCTGATCCGAAACATTGCTGACATTGGCTGGTCTACTCCGAATTCAGCGGGTTGTCAGTCCTACTCGGACGGTGGGGCCGTTGTAGCGATTGAATCGCAGACGCAAGTATTCGACGAGGTGGCCGTTTCTTCCCATGCTGCGGGAGTCTAGAAGGGGGCATCGATCTGACAACGGGGGAGAAGCGGCGGTCAGGCACGGCGGAGGCCGCTAGCGTTGACGAAGTCAGAAATTCAATCGATCGAGCCTCAAACTTGGGAGGGATGATTTATGCCGGCCCCAGATATTCAGAGATTTCTCTCGTCTATGGAAGGTGAAACCCTCCCGACGCTCACGGGCAAGCCAAACGAGATTCTCGAAGTCGCTGAAAGTTACGTCTTGGTTGGCACCGAGCAGAAGCCCGAAGGCAGCCGGGTCTACTACACGTATCTCCAGGCCGAAGTTGACCGACTTTGGTCGGAGAGTGGCGAACGAAACATCGTCACCACGGGTCGAGGAGGTGTGGTCGGAGCGATCCTGCAGGCGATGGGCTACGAACTGCTGGGACGGCCGCGCCGGGTCGTAGTTCCAGCAAACGAGGTCAACGGGAACGATCTTTACTTCGAGGTTCCCTTGGAGCAGGACGATCTAGCCACTGCTCTGGATCTCTACGGCCAAGAAGAGGACCAATCTCCGGAATCGGTCGAGAGATTTGGCGAGCTGCTCGAAACATTCCCGTTCGTCCGGGAACTGGCCGACGAACCAGAAATCGTGGATGCGGTGGAAGGAAGGATCCTGACCAGAGTTCATCGGACCCGCGAAAGAAATCGAAAGCTTGTGGAGCAGAAGAAAGAAACTGTTCTGAACAGAGAAGGAAGACTTAAGTGCGAGGTTTGCGATTTCGACTTCGAATCGACATACGGTGCACGCGGCCACGGCTTCATCGAGTGCCACCACACCATCCCCCTGAGCGAAGTCGACGAAGGTTCGCGGACCAAGCTGAGTGACCTCGCCCTGGTCTGTGCGAACTGCCATCGCATGATTCACGCAAAGTCACCTTGGCTGACGATGGACGAACTCACGGACCTGCTTGAGAGTCAGCTCGAAGTTCCCGAGTAGCCCTTCTAGCGCGCCTCCCGAGCTGGCTTCGGATCCCCGAGGGCGTCGCTGAGATAGTCGACGACCTACTCCACCGGATGGAGTTCCCCGAGGACCGATTTGGTTGTCCGGAACATCAGGGGAGTTCCGGGATCCACTGGGTCGTCGTGCCGTCTGGTAACTCGAGGATTGTGGTCGGGATGTGGTGGTGGCTGCCGTCGCGGCCGACCCGGAGGTAGCAGGCGTGGACGAGCTTGAACTCGGTGACGCCGTTCGCGCGCAGGAGCTGGCTGGCCTCGCCGATCGGGACCGGTGGTTTGCCCGTCCACTTGCGGCATTCCTCGCACTCGAATTCGTCACGCCAGTCGCTTTGACTTGTCATTCGCTTCCTCCATCGAATCCGGCGTTAGCACCGTTGCCGGGAGATCACTCCCGCTCGGTTGCTGCGGCATCACAGGGCCGGGCCCCTCAACCGCTCTTGATAGATGCCTTCTGAGTCGAAGATCCCGGGTGGATCTGACACGACCGCCAGAAATCCCCCTCCCTTCCGGCACTCACCGTGATGCTGCCGAAGAAGTTCAGCGCCAAACGCTGGCCGCTGGACTATCGGCTGAAGATCCGAACGAGTAGTCCGCTCAGGAGCCAGGTAGTTCGATGCCGTCCGGAGGGATGATGTTGATCGAAGTGCCGGGGTCAGGGGCTTCCGATCGGATCATCGTGATCACTCCTTCGGCTCCTTGATCGGCGAGTGCCTGCGCGAAAGACCCTTCGACCAGGTCCGCGTCCAGATGCACGAAGTTGAGGCCGTCCTGTTGGCATGCAGCTACTGCCTCTTCGCAGGATCCCCTGGCTTCATCGATCAGCCCCGGCGTTGTCAGGGCCGGCGAGTCAGGCTCGCGTTCAGCCAGATTCGAAACCAGAACCTGCGGGCAGGTGAACAAAACGGCAGAAGCCTGGTACCAGCCGGGGAGAAGCCTCGTCGGGCGGCTCATGTCGTCCCACGCATTGTCGACCAGGTATTGGAAACTGAAGCCTCGCTCGTTCAAGGCGATCGAAAACGTCTTGGCGCTGGCCTCGAGATAGTCGCTCACATCACCGTCCCACCAACCGATCGCACAAGCTGACTTGTAGAGATTGTCGGCGAAGTTCACGGCAGCGAGCACGAGCTGCTGGTCGGTCAGCGCGGCCGCATGCTGGTTCACGGAAGCGTTCACTTCGGCCAAAGCGGCCTGACGATCTCGCTCGTCGAGTCCAGCCAGTTGGCGGGCTGCTTGCTCGATAGACCGTTCGCTGGCGTCCCAGTAATCGGTGATTCGCGGTCGTAGCCATCCGCCAGAATCATCGGCCTTCGGACCGGCTGTGAACACCTGTGCCTGCCCGCCTTCGAGCAGGTTGAGGCAGGTTCCTTCAAAGGCGAGAGTCAGACCGCTATCGCCTGACTCTGCCGCATAGGGGCGAAGCTCATCGAGGTCGATCTCCATCTGCGAGTGCCGGTAAACCAGTGTCCGGGCCCATTCCGGCAGATCCGGGTATGCCCCTTCCGGGGCCGGACCCAGAGAGTCTGCTTTGGAACGCAGACCATCGGGCAGTGGAGTGAAGATGTCGTCAACTTCGGTCAATTCTCTCCTCCCGAATGAAGTCTTTGACCGGGCATGAGCGTCACGCTATCTGGAACCACCCGAGAGCACTGAACCTCATTGCTCCCTGATCTTGGCATTGCCCGGGCGGGCTTTGAGTCAGGAACGAGGACTTGGATCCGACCCACCTTTCGATGCTGCCGATGGAGGACTACATCCCGCCGTTCTTCTTGCTCGCTGTCGGGTTCGTGCTCGGCGTGGTCTTCGGGGACGAGTCCGCGGCCGGGGTTGTTGGTGGCGGGTTGTTCGTCTGGGGATTCTTCTGGACGATTCGGGTCTGGTGTGACCACGGGACGGCGATCAGCTACCTGCGGCACCGAGACCGGGCCGAACGATTCGAACAGCTGGTCGAGGAACTGGACCGTGACCGGCGGGCCTGACCCGGAAGACGACCCGGCCGAGGCCGGCGTTGAGGATGAACTTCAGGACCTGGCCGATTCGGATCGGAAGTGCCGCAACAGGCAAGGCGAGGATGAGGATCTCGACTTCAGCCTGGGCGGAAAGCTGCCTCCTAACCATCCTGACGCTGACTTGATTGACGATCTCGATCTTTGAGATCAGCGAGGTGAACTGTCTGATTCCCGTTCGCTCAAGACCTGCTCGATTCCCTCGGCGGAACCTTCACCAACAACCTGGAGGGGAGAGTTTTTCGGCCTGAGTGCTAGGGGAAGCATGACTTCACATGTAGAAGACCGATGCGGTCGTGAGGGAAGGGAGCTCCGAGGTGCTGATATCCACCATCGAGACCTTTGAATCCGTCGCGAACGTGACCGCGTTCTTCGCAGTTTCAGCCGGCCTGGCGGGGCTTCTGGGCCGCGTCATCGAAACGATCCGAATTCAGAGGTCAGCGAATATCTCCAAGGAAGATCGCGATATTCGGCTTCAGGACGCAACTACCCTCGGCAGCGTTTTGGGGATCGGTTGCGCTGCTGCGACCGTGGTTCTCCTTCTGATCGCGTAGGACGATTGGCGTACCATGAAAGGTGCAATGCTCAGTAACCACACCAAAGCCGGTTTCGCAGCCCTTCTGGGTGTTCTCGGCGCGATGATCGTGGTCGGGCTGCTGACCGGCTCCACTGCCGCGATCCTTGGAATCCTCGTGGTCGCCCTCGTCGTCGGGGGATACTTGGCGGCCCTTCTTTCCGAAGATTTCGCCCGAGCCCGGAACAGGCGAATCTGACACTGCCCTGAAGATGTCAGTGATCAGTGTCTCGGCCCGACGCTGAACGATTCGAACGGCTGGTGGAGAAGCTGGATCGTGATCGTGGGCTTGACCCGGAAGAAGGTCCTTGCGAGCGCGGCTAGCTGATCGCGATCGACATCGAGCCCTGGACGGGGATGCCGGCTACGCCGGGTGCGCCGGTGACGGACGCTTCGAGGGTGAAGAAGCCGATTGAGCCTTGAGTGACCGGGATGTTGAGTCCGGTGCACATGAAGGTTGCGATCGTCCCAATGCCGATAACGCCGGTCAGGGGCTGGGAAGTGCACGAGCTGCCAGGTTGTGGCGTCAGCGGATCCGAGCCGTTGGGGCTCAAGTACAACTTGCCGGTAAATCTCAGTGTGGAGGCGATGAGCGCTAACGCACCTTGGCTGTAGAACCAGCCGGAGAACGAGGTGACCGTTCCGTCCCTTGGGATTGTCTGGACCACTCCGTTGGAGTTGTAGAGCGTCGGAGTGCTACTGATGGAGAGCGAGTTGGCCAGGGGACCGGAAAGCGGCAGCAGGGCGATATCCCAGGGCGAACCGTTGTTGAAGATCGTGGGGTTCATCGGGCCGCTGCCGGTGAGAATCGCGGGTGGCCCTGTCGCGTCCGAGCCGGCTGGGCCGGTCGGTCCCTCCGCGCCGGTCACACCCGGGATGCCGTCGGCTCCGGTCGGTCCCGTGGCGCCCGTGGCCCCGTCCGCCCCGGGCAGGCCGGCCGGGCCGGCAACGCCTTTGAGCCCAGCCGCGCCGGTCGCTCCCACCGGTCCCTTCGGACCGGTCGCGCCCTTGGGGATCTGGCCTTTCTTGAAGTCCTTGGCCAGCAGCGAGTGGTTCTTCACCTTGTTGCTGTTGACCGCGTTCTTCTTCAGCTGCTTGGTGCCGACGCTGTTCTTGGGGATCTTGACCGCCGCGTAGGAGGCACCGCCCAGGGCGATGAACAGCGCGATCACGGCGACCACATTCGAAAACGTCAGCCGCCCCTTCAACCTCCCGAACCCCCGCTTCAGCATGCCTCCACCCTATCCGCCGCGATTGGAGGAAGTCAGATTGCGTGGCCCAAGGTGACTCTCTTCCCAGAAAGACAAGAGAGGAGCCCGATGGCGGCCAGACACCTGAATTACTACGAGTACGACCGGGACGCGACCATCGAATGTTCCTGCGGGTGGTCGGGCAGATGCAGTGCGGGGGAAGACTTCTTCCGGGAGGTTCTCGATGTGACCTGCCCTCGCTGCGACACGATGCTGATGGTCGTCGCCTACCCCACCCATGAGGACACGCGGGCCGCCGCCGCGGCCGGAAACGAGCAGGCGATCGAGGACTTGGCACAGGTGGAATCACGGGAGCGCTTCCTGGCCGCCGCCAAGGCCAGCGAACTGAAGGAGCCGGGGCAACTGCCCGACCTCGACGGCGACGACCTCGTAATCGACTGGGACTTCCTGGAAGTCGACGCCAACCAGACGGATGGCGAGATCGACCGGTGGACTGTCCTTCGTCTCGACGGCGAGGAGATCTTCCGCGAAGCCGCCTATTGGGAAGGGATAAACCGGTTCGAGGCCGTGATCCGGATACTGCGGGAGAAATACGGGTCACGCCTGGCCGAGCTGCGACCCACCGAGTCGAGCTGGCTGTACCTGCTCGGTGACTACCTCTGGGCCGACGGCAAGGTCAAGGCACTGAACGCCGAACTCGCCGACTACCGTCAAGCGGTCACCCCGGACGAATCGGCGTAAGCCAACGGGGGAGAGATTTCCGGGCTGTGGGCTTATTGGTCTGGTGGCCGGCCTGGTTCTGGTCGGTCGCCGGCCCGTTCTGCCACGAGAGGAAATCCGATGAGTGATGTTGATGAACCGCAGAAGGTGTGTCTTGAGTTCGCTGACTTTCCCGGGGCTGACATGCCCTGGCTGATCGAGAAGGCGAAGGCGATCGAGGAAGCGATGAGTGTGCGACTGGACGGTGTGTTTCTCTGGCACTCGGTCGTCGCGCATCCGGAAATCGACGGCTTCCGAGTGTTCTTCCAGATCGACCCGGGCGGTGACGGGATCGACGACTCGGTGCCGACGACTCTGATGGCGATCATCCGCGAGATCGCCGGCGACGACCTGCCTGGAGACCAGGCCCTTGCGGCTTGAGTCCACCCAACCTGGAACCGGAGAGGACAGCAAGATGGACGATGAAATCCTGACCCGCACCTTCTGCATCGAGGTCAGTCATTTCCCCGACGTCGACGAGGCCTGGCTGAACGAACGGGCCACTGCGATCGGCCTCGCCATCAACGATCGACTCATCCACAAGCTCGAATGGGGCCGGGTCTATGCCCTGACGGACCGGAACGGAATCGGGCTCGTTTACCTGATGTGGCCCGAGTACAAGCACGACGAAACTGTCGCCGCAACCTTCATGGAGATCATCTGCGAGAAGACTGACATCGTCATGCCGAAACCCGGGAGCAGAAAGAAGCCCCACCGCAAAGGCGGAATGCCGCAGTTCGGGCTGGGCCCACGCTACCCGGCGGAATTCTTCGCAAGCCACGGCAAGATTGATCCTGTATCACCGGTGATACACTCGGGCAGTGGCGAGGGTAAGCGTGCGAGAACTCAGAAACCAGGGTGGCAAGGTGCTTGACCGGGTACAGCAGGGCGAACAGATCGTCATAACTCGCGACGGCGAAGACGTGGCGGAGCTCAGACCGGTGCGAAAGCCGCTTTCCGCCGAGGCGCTCTACGCCAGGTGGCGGAACCTCCCCGCGATGGATCCGGAATCGCTTCGCCGCGATATCGACGAGATCCTCGACACGAATCTTTGGAACGTCCGATGACCAAAGAAGAAGGGCTACTCGACACCTCGGTGGTGATCCTGCTGGGGAAGGCCGCCCCATCCACCCTTCCTCGAATTCCGTTCATCTCGACCGTGACCCTCGCCGAACTCGCAGTTGGCCCGCTGGTCGCCAAGGACGAATCCGAACGGCTGGAGCGCCAAGCACGGCTGCTTCAAGCAGAGGCCGACTTCGATCCGATCCCATTCGATGACCAGGCCGCACGTACCTTCGGGACGGTCTCCGCGAATCTTCGCGGGAAAGGCCGGAAGTCCGCTGCCCGTTCATTTGACGCGATGATCGCGGCCACGGCCATCTCCAGAGGCCTGCCGCTTTTCACCGCCAATCCGGGTGATTTCGAAGGAATCGATTCGCTCGTGGTTCGTCAGGTCTGAACCGGGGCCGGCCGCTCAAACGAAGATCACCTCAACCGAGGCGAAGGTCGAGAAATCCTTGTCCTGGGTCACCACCGCCGCATCGTGCCTGAGAGCGGTGGCGGCGATCCAGGTGTCATGGCGTCGTAGCTTTCGACCTTCGGAAAGTGCCGCTTCCGCGAGTCGGGCGAAACAGCTGCCGACCTCGGGGTCCACCGGGAGCAGCGTAAAAGTGGAGCGGACCCGAGAAAGCGTGGCGAGCCTCAAGGCACGTACCTCAGGATCTGCGGCGCGGAGAACTCCCAGTTCCAGTTCGGCGGCCGTGACTACCGAGACGGCGATCTCGTCGGGAAGCGAGCCGAGTTCACGACCCGACTCCTGGGCTACGAAAATCGAAGTGTCAGCAATAGCCCGGGTCATCCATCTTCGATCAAGGCTTCACGCACCGCGGCAATGTCGCCAAGCAGGCCGCGGTCAGCCGGTGTTTCGGCAACTATCCGGCGCAGCTCGTCCGAGGGCGCCCAAGGGCTCCTGGTCAGTTGGTGAGGAACGATGTCGGCGACCGGACGCTTGTTGACGGTCAACGTGAGCGCCGTACCGTTTTCGATGTCGTCGATCACCTTGGTGGTCGAGTTCCTGAGTTCTCTGATGGACACCATTCGGGCCATACCTAAAGCGTAGCACTGAGTGCTACAGAAATCGGGGACCTCGTTCATAGGTCCATAAGTCCCTGGACGGTGGAGTTCGCCCCCTCTTGGATCGAATGTCAGAGATCGTTCCTGCCGTCGACTCAGGCGACCCTCCGGACCCCTATCATCAGCCTCTATGCAGGGAATCGCAGGGGAAAGGCTGGCGCCGGGCATGGCGGCGCTGCTGACGGTCGCGGTCGCTTTGACCGCGCTGTTTTCGGCAACCGGAAATCAGGCCGAGGCGAAGGCGAAAGCCAAGTACCGCGCGGTCGCAAGCGGCCCGGCGAAGGCCGTGGTCGGGACCAAGAACTGGTCCTTCGGTTTTCGTGACAAGCGCAAGAAGGCCGTGCTCCAGGAGGCGGCCGGGGCCGGGGGCGGCCGGATCGGCCGGCTTGGTTTCGAGGTCGACGGAGAGTGGAAGCACGCCACCCGGGTGATCAAGGTCTCGAAGCGAGGCAACAGCCAAGTCTTGCTGCTGAAGACCACCGATCCCGAACGCAAACTCCAGGTTGAGGTCAACCGGGCCCACAACGGATCGGTCCGGCTGACCGGTTCGATTGTCGGGTCCCTGGACGGGGTCGAGGCGATCGGGATGTCGTTCAAAGCCCCCGCCGGTGAGCGCTACCTCGGCTTCGGCGAGCGCTCCAATGCGGTCAACCAGCGTGGCAACGTGGTCGAAAGCTGGGTCGGGGAAGGCCCGTACCAGAGCGAGGAGTACCCGGCGATCGAGCACTTCGTCCCCGCCTGGGGCATGCGCCAGCGGGCCGATGACACCTACTTCCCGATGCCGTGGCTGCTTTCCACCGCCGGCTACGGGGTGCTGGTCGAGAACTCCGAGCCGAGCTACTTCCACCTCGGCTCCGACCGCAAGAACGCCTGGAGCGTCCAGCTCAGCCGGACCGTCGACGGGCTGGCCAACCAGCCCGAGGACCGGCCCGCCCCGCGTTCGATCACGCTGCGATTCTTCGCCGGGCCGAAGCCGGCCGACGTGCTGCGGCGGATGAGCGCCGCGGTCGGCAGGCAGCCCACCTCCGCCCCGTTCTTCTTCGGCCCCTGGGTCCAGCCCAAGGGCGACGCGCTTACGACCGTGCAGAACCTGCGGGACTCGGACGTGCCGACCTCGCTGCTCCAGACCTACCTGCACTATCTGCCCTGCCAGGGACAGATCGGCGGCGAGCAGGCGCAGCGCGACTTCACCGCCCAGGTCCACGGCAACGGCATGGCGGTCACCACCTACTTCAACCCGATGCTCTGCACCAGCCGGCCGCTGTTCGGCGAGCTGGCCGGCCAGGGTGGTCTGACCGAGGATGCGGCCGGCAACCCGTACGAGTACGACTACCTCAGCTACCACGTCGGCCAGTTCGACTTCACCTCGCAGACCGGCCAGATCACCTACGGAGAACTGCTGCAGGAGGCGCTGGAGCACGGCTACGACGGTTGGATGGAGGACTTCGGCGAGTACACCCCGCCCGACTCGGTCTCCGCCGACGGCACGCCCGGCATGGTCGAGCACAACCGCTACCCGCAGCAGTACCACTGCACCGCCTGGGCCACGACCAACGCCCACGAGCGGCCGGTCGCCCGCTTCACCCGCTCCGGCTACACCGGCTCCGCGGGTTGCTCACCTGTCGTCTGGGGCGGCGACCCCTCCACCTCCTGGGACTACGACGGCCTGCGCGATGCGATCCGCAACGGACTGACCATGGGTCTCTCCGGGGTCGGCGTATGGGGATCCGACATCGGCGGCTTCTTCTCGATCGGCGCGCCCGCACTCAGCGCCGAGCTGCTCGACCGCTGGGTCCAGTTCGGAGCCTTCTCCGGCGTGATGCGAAGCCAGGCCGACGGACTCGGCAAGGCCCGGCCGCAGATCACCGACCCGGGCCGGATCGAGAACTGGCGGCGCTACTCGAAGGTCCGCACCCAGCTCTACCCATACGTGAGCGGCGCGGCCAAGGAGTACCGCGAGAGCGGTCTGCCGATGATGCGGGCGATGGCACTCGCCTTCCCGAACGACCGCAAGGCCGGCGCGCTCGAGGACCAGTACATGTTCGGCGACGGCCTGCTGGTCGCGCCGGTGATCACCGAGGGTGCGACCACCCGCAAGGTGTATCTGCCGAAGGGCAAGTGGATCGACTTCTGGCGCACCTTTGCCTACGACCAGGCGACCGGTGCCCTCAGTGCCGGGACCGCGAAGCTGAAGAACGGTGGTGGCTTCCGCACCCTGCCCGCCCCCGCCGACCAGATCCCGCTGCTGGCCAAGGCCGGCACGATGATCACCACCGTCGACCCGGACGTGGCCACCCTTTCACCTTTCGGTGACGAGAGCGTGGTCGGCCTCGACGACCGACCCGACCGCACTCTCTACGCCTTCCCCCGCGGCAGTTCGACCGGCCGCTTCGAGGACCACGGCCGGATCACCTCGACCGAGTCCAAGGGCAGCTTCAAGATCAAGGTCAGCGACAACCAGGCCCGGAACTGGAAGGTCAACGCGGCGACCAACACTCTGAAGAAGCCGTTCAAGGCCCGCTGCGTGAAGCTGAACGGACGCAAACTGACGACCGGCAAGGGCGCCTGGCAGGCGACCGCGAACCAAGTCGGAGTGACCCTCTCTCAGAAACTGAAGAAATTCACGCTCACCTTCTCGGCCAGGAGGTGCGGAAAGTGACCATTCGTCGCCTTGCCTTCCTGTTCGCCTTCGCGCTTGCCACGATCACGCCGGCAACAACGGCCTCGGCGGCCGAGCCGGCGCCGGGGCAGTCGGCCTCACAATGCATCCATTCCGATGCGGGGTACGAGAACTACGGCCCGACCGACATCTCCGCCCAGGCCGGTGACGCCAAACGCCGCGTGACCGTGAACGAGAACCAGGCCGGCACGATCACCGTCTTCAAGTGGCCGAACCCGAGCTACAACAACCAGGTCAAGTACCAGGCGGTTGAACGGGACGCGGCCGGCAACGTGAAGAACCTCTACCCGAACGAAGGCGTCTTCGCTGGGATCCGTTACCGCACCAAGGACGGGATCGGGTTCTCCTGGCTGCGCGACTGGAAGCACTCGCAGCGGTATGACTCGCCGGACACCGCGGTGCCGGTCAACCGGTACGTCTCCCCGAAGGCTCTGGGCCTGGTCGTGCTCTCCTTCGACCTGGTTTCCGGTGACAGCTTCCAGCGGCAGTTCGTGGTGCGACGCAAGTCCGGCTCAGCCGTGAAGAGCGCCGAGTTGGTCGCCTACGAGAACTTCAACCCGGTCGCCACTCGCAAGGCCAAAGTCCCGCTCGTGGACTGGTGCCTGACCTGGCTCTCAGATCAGCATGCCGTCTACAACGGAAAGTCGCACGCGATCCTCAACTGGTGGCAGGGGGTCGACGAGGCCACCGGCAAGCAGAGTTCGGTCGCGCTGGCGATGGGCTTCAACGGCAAGGACTCCGCTTATCAGATCGGGGCCGATGGCTTCGACCCGGGGGCCGACCCGAACGGACCAGCCGACCCGTACCACCAGCTCGAGTCAAGCCCCTACCGGCTCGGCGGCGCAGCCAAAGCGGACGGACAGACGGTCGGCGCGTTGACCTCGAAACTCGAGTTCAACCGCAAGGGCTACGCCCGGTCGCGGTTCATCGTGGCCGCCGACGAAACCCGGACCGGGGCCGCCAAGTCCCTGGCCCAGGCCCGGAAGCGGGGCTTCGCCAAGGACCTGCGCAAGAACGCGCGGCAATGGAAGCATTGGCTGGGCCAGACCAGGTTGCCGAAGGACGCCGGTCAAAGAATCACCGAGGTCTCGAAGCGGGCCCTGATCAGCCTGCGGCTCGCCATGGTCGCGCAAACCGGAGCGATCGTCGCCTCCTCCGCAACCCAGGGGCCCTACGGCGAGGACTGGATCCGTGACGGCGCCTTCTTCAACGAGGCACTCGACTGGAACGGCTTCACCGACGCGGTCACCCGCCACAACCGTTTCTACACCCGGATCCAGGCCAGCCCGGAGAACCCGAGCGACTCGCGGCCGGATGGCAACTGGGCGGAAGGGGTCTACGCCGACGGGATCGACGGCCTGCCTATCCCCTGGGAGATCGATGAAACCGGGCTCGGTCTCTGGACCCTCTACCGGCACGCCCACTTCCTCAAGGGCAAGGAGAAGAAGACCTACATCCGTGAGGTCTACCCGTCGATCATGCGCGCGGCCGACTTCCTCGCCTCTTGCAAGGACCCCGATAACGGCCTTCAGTGCAAGGCGCACGAGGACGACAACTTCAACCAGACCCAGACCATCCACGGCGCCCAGACAACGGTGCTGGCGCTGCGCTCGGCGATCGCCGCCGCGAAGCTGGCCGGTGACGCCTCGGCCCGGGTCGACGGCTGGCGCTCGCGCCTGGCCGAACTCCGGGCGGCGATCGAGCGTGAGCTCTTCGATCCGGAAACGCTGAGCTACCGCCAGCAAGCCGGTTCGACCAGCACGGCGTCTTTCAAGGAAAAGGGCTGGCTGCTCTGGCCCACCCAGATCAGGCCGCGCACCGACCCGGCGATGGAGGCCATGGCCCGCCAGGTCAACCAGGGTGTCGGCTCGGCCCTGGCCGGAGCCAAGGGCTCCTACGAGACCAAGGGCGTACTCGGGCTCTCCTACCAGTGGTCAAACCCGACCGCTCGCCAGGAACGGGCGATGAAGCGCCATGTCGCCTATATGGCCGACGAGCAGACCACCCCGACTGGGCACTTCGGCGAGGCCTGGCAGCGTTTCGAAGACGGCTTCGCGGCCCCGGTCCAAGACATGCCCCACGTCTGGGTCGGCATCCTCTTCTACATGTCGGCCTACCGGGTCTACGGCCACGAGCCGTATCGCTTCCAGGGCAAGGGGCTTTACCGGCAGAAGTTCGCTGGCCGGCACTAGCTCCGCGTCCGAGGGCCGCCCCTAGTTGCGGCGGTCCTCGGCGTCGAGTTCGAGCTGGAAGTCGGTGACGATCTGGTCGCGGATCGCCTCGACCAGCTCGGCCGCGTTCCAGAGCGTCTCGGGCATTTCTTCCTCGGCCAGCCCGGGCACGACCAGCTGGCAGAACCGCCTGATCACGACCGCCTCCTCCGGCTCGCCCGGGTACTCGACCTCGTCCACCCTTTCGACCAGGATGTCACCGACGTAGGTGATGACCCGGCCCGAACGGAGCAGCTCGACGACCAGGGCGCAGGCAGCCAGCTCGGCCTCGGTCACCTCTTCCTCCGGGGCCGGTTCGAGTTCTTCGGTTGGTTCTTCTTTTTGCGTTTTCTTCGCCATGACCCGCTAAGGGGACGGCGGCCGAAACTCGCCCCCGGTCAGCTGGAGGTGAGGTCCGCAGCCCTCGACTCAACGTACCGACGCACCGGGGAGCCATCGGGAATCACATCCTCGGCGAGTGCGTCCGTGACAGCGTGAACCAGCTGGGTCGCGACGTCGATCGCGCGACTCTCGGAATGTTTCCAACGCTTTGCTTCCCGTCCGATTGCGGCGATGGTTACGTCGGCCAGGACTGGCTGGGCGCCGATGCTCATCGCGCCGCTGCTTCTGAGCTCCGGCCAAAGCACGGTCGGAACAGTGTCGTACAGGGGAGCCAGCGAGACCTCGCCATCCGGGCCATGAAGCAAACTCAGGTTCTTTCCGTGCTGGTCCGCGTTGCCGATGAGAACCGTGAAGGTGACCGCCTCAACCAGCCGGTCAAGTTCTCGCTGGGCATCATCCGCGTAGTCGTCGAGCAGTTTCGCAACGTCCTTCAGCCCGGGCCCGCCGTGCGATTCATACTTGACTCGCTCGCCTACCATCGGATCAACGCCGAGCGCTTGGCAGATGTCCTCCTGGTGGAGACGTCGCACCCGGCCTTCCTCCCGCGTCCGGTCATACCTGGAGACGATTATGCAATCCCGCCCGCTGAATGCTTGGATCTCGTTTTCGACTGTCGTGAGGCCCACGCTCCTGGCCAGGTCCAGACACTCTCCTTCTGAGCGAACCAACCTCGCGTGGGCCAGATCATTGACCTTGAGGATGTGGGTTGACGGCATGCCCCGGCGCGGCCGGGCCCAGCCGCTGCTGTCCTTCACCAGAAGCACTTTGTCCTGCATGCCGGCCAGTGAGAGTTCGCTGTCGTCGACAATCCCGAGTGGGTTCTCGTCCAGGTCTCTGATCACTTCCGCCAGGTGTCCTTCATCGAGGGAATCGGATTTGTAGAGCGAAGCGTCCGGAGGCTCAGAGGCGACCACGAGTGCTCCGGCAACGTCCTTTCCGTATCGCTGGAGCATCCCGAAGGTATCGGTTACGACGACGTTCGCCTTCTCAGCGAGTATCCGCAGCGCATTGCCTTCCGGCAAGAGCCCGCGGAAGAAGGGGGTCGCTTCCTGCGGTCCCGTCACCAACGGAAGCGAGCAAGAGATCAACGGAGTATTCATGGCCCAGCCGTTGAATGCTTCGTCGGCATAGGCGCAGTTGACGTGGCCGGGCTTTTCTCCCCTGGTGAGGCTCGCGATCGGCCTGTCGTCCAGCCATACGGTCAGGCGCTCCTTCCCGCGGGAAGCCACTACTCACCGTCCTCTGCGGGAAGGTTCACCGTCACTTCGGCTCCCATCCGGCGTAGCGCCCTCAGAGCCCGGTCGATCGCGATGGTCGAGTGGCTGCCTTCGAGCCGCGACAGATAGGTACGTTCGATACCTGCCGCTTCGGCAAGCTCGGCCTGACTCATTCCCCTTTGATGCCGGATCCCCGAGATAGCCCGGCCAAGATCCCGTTCGGTCCGGATTCTCCACACGAGGTTATTTCGCTTTGTGGACATATCCACACATTATCAATTCCTATGCGTATGTGGTGATATTCCCATAAATATATACTGAGAGTACTGTGTGGGAATATCACCACAAGAATTCAGCCAGAAGAAAGCTCCCCCGGACCGGTACCTACCCGGCCAGGCGAGTGGCAGCGCAGGGCACGTCGCCGGCGTCGGTCGCCTGGCGGGCCGCGTCCCGGATCGCCTCGCTCACGACCTCGCCGGCGAAAATCGTGAACAGGAAAGGATCGACCTCGACTTTTCCGGTGGAGAGGCATATCGCCAGGTCCCCGTCGACCGCGGTGGCCGCCGGGGAGAGCGCCCGGGCGAAACCCGGCGCGGCGGCGCGGGAGACGTTGTGGGCCTCGGCCTTGGTCAGCTTCGCGTCGGTGACGATGCAGCAGAGCGTGGTGTTCTCCCCGAGCGGTATCTGGGTGTCACCCTCGCGCATCACGTCGACCGTGCGGCGGAACGCCCCCTCCTGCCAGTAGCCGGCGAGGATGCTGCCGTCGGCGTCGATCACCTCGCCGTACGGGTTGGCCACGGCGATCGCGGTCATGGTCGCGCCGCCGACCTTGATCGTCGCCGCGCCGAGCCCCGTCTTGGTCCAGCCGCCGTCCGGCTGCACCTTGCCGGCGGTCGCACCGGTGCCGGCCCCGACACAGCCCCGTTCGACCGTGTCGCCGGCCGCCTCGCAGGCGGCGTAGGCGTCTTCCGGGGCCGGCCAGGCGAAATCGCCCATCGGCAGGTCGAAGCAGACCGCTGCCGTGACCAGCGGCACCGGCCCGACCGGGGTCGGGAAGCCTCGACCCCGCTCGCGCATCCAGTCGACCACCCCGTTCGCGGCGCCGAGACCGAAGGCGCTGCCGCCGGAGAGCATCACCGCGTGGGCGCCGGGGGTCGAGGTCGCCGGGGAGAGCAGTTCAAACTCCCGTGTGCCCGGGCCGCCGCCGCGGATCTCGCCGGAGCTGACCGAGTCCTCGGGCCCGAGGATCACCGTGCAGCCGGTCCAGCGATCGGTGTCGCTCCAGTGGCCGACCGTCACCCCCTCCGGAAGCTCGACCGGCAGGAACACGTCAGTGGGTGGGGTCGCTTCGCTCATGGCAGGACCATAGAAAGCGGCCCTGACGGACCGCCTCACGCTCCCCGCCGGCGCTCAGCGGCGAATCTTTACTTTCGCCTTGACCGGGTGGCCGTAGGTGTCGTGGCCGCTGATCACGATCCGTTTCGGCTTGCCGGCCGCCTTGCGCCCACGGGCCGGCTTGAGCGTGCGGCACTTTGCCTTCGACCCGATCTTCATGGTGCCCTTCAGCTTGCCGGCCTTGAGCTTCGCCTTCGGCACGACGCCGCCGAGCGCCCGGGCGCAGACCTTCACCCGCTTGCCTTTCCGCTTCGCGAGGGTGACCTTCACCAGCGCATGCGGCTTGAACGAGACCTGCCTGGTCACGAACTTCGTGCTGGCACCGAGCGTGTACTGCTGGACCGAATGCGGCTCGCCGAGGTCGACCTCGAAGCTGACCCTTCCCTTGCCGTCTGGCTTTGCCTTCTTGCCGTTGACGTCCACGGCTTTCAGTCCCTTGTAGTTCGGCGGGCTGGTCACCGAAGTCGTACCGGAGCCGGTCAGCGACAGAGCCGTTTCACTGCCTTCGACCGTCATGAACTCCAGCGCCCGTTTCGGGTCGGCTTTGACCCGCCAGCCCCAGATCCCGAAGTCGGGTTCGATCGTCTTGAAGTCGAACTTCTGCGGATCGGCTGCCGGGTGGGCGAAGTTGTTGGTGAAGACCTTGAGCGTGTCGATCACCTCGCGGGTGAAGTTCTCGAAGGTGTGGCAGCCGTTGCCGTAGTCCTTCCAGAGATGGTCGACCCCGAGCTCGTCGAGCTTGGCGTTGAAGCTGGTGCTGCCCTGGTAGACCCCGTTCTCGACTACGCACGAGAGCGCGTCTTCGGGATGGTCGCCCTCGCCGATCTCCGGGTTGAGCACACCGTTGGCGGTACGGACCTGGATGTCCGTCCCACGCAGGTTCGAAGCGAGGTCGGTCGGGTTGGTGCCATGCCAGCGGATCTCCTGGGTTGCCCGGGGTCCGTTGATCGCATCCATCGCCCCGCCGTCGAAGGTGGAGGCGAGGGACATGGTGGTTCCGATCAGCGGGTTGTTGCTGTCAACCGCGCCAGAGAGGGTCGCCACCGAGCCGAACAGGTCGGGGTGCCGGGCGGCGAGCGAGGTCGCACCGTAGCCGCCCATCGAGATGCCGAAGATCGCCCGGTGCCCCCGGTCGGCGATCGTCCGGTAGCGGGCGTCGATCAGCTCGATCAGCTGGTCGATCACGAACGTCTCGTACATCGGCGGACCGCCGGCTCCGGCGTTGTACCAGTCGCTCCAGAACCCGCTGTTGCCGTCCGGGGAGACGACGATCGAGGGATAGCCGCTGGTCAGTTCCTCACCGTGAAGGATGTTGGCGAAGGAGTTGTAGTTGTTCTGCATACCGGCCAAGGCGTAGGTGACCGGCCAGCGCTTGCCACGGTCGGAGTCGTAGCCGGTCGGCAGGAAGACGTGGAGCTTGGTCGGCTCGGTGAAGGCGTCGGTATCAACCGTCAGCTCATGCAGCCGGTCGGATTTGGCCACGTCATCGGTCACGGTCGCGGCCGTCGCGCTGCCGGCAGCCATCCCCGCGAACAGCACGGCCAACAGCCAATTGAATCGACGCATTCGTCCTCCCGCTCGGATCACCCCTGCCGCCGCAGGGTATCAGTTATATACAGACCTGCAGATAACAACTACCTCAGTGGGCCAGCCTCGAAACAACCGCCCGAAACTCCTTCATGGGGCTAGCCTACGCAGGCCGGCCGCGGCGCCGTGACGGACGGGCGATCCGGGTCTGGCGCGACTCGCGAAGCTCGGCGTCATGATCGCCGCGGCGCTCGGCCGGGAAGACCGAGAGCTGAACCAGCTCATCACCGGAGACCAGTCCGGCGCCGAGCAGATCGGCCGACTCGAAACGAAAATCCCGCCCGAGCCCGATCCCGTCTCCCTCGAGGATGCGGCAGACGCCGGCGGCTTCGACGAACCTCGCTACGAGCTCTTCGTCGACCTGGCCCGCGTCGATCTCGTTGGGTCCGGATTCACCAGCTTCGACATGATTGCCAGAGACGAGCGCATCGAGCGCGTATCCCTGAAGCAGCGGCTGGAACATCTGTTCGAACACTTCCGGCCGGCTGATCAGGTCGAAGGCGATGATCTCTCCCCCGGCCACGGCGACCATCCCGATCTGGCCTTCGCATGGTTCGATCCCGGCCGTGATCTCAGCCAGACGAGCCCGTCTCGACTCGTACACATCGTGCATCGAGGCGGTCGGCGAGCTGACCCCCAGCGTCTGGGAGCGCTCCTCGACCCTGCCCCAGACCGCGGCCTGGTCGGCTCGGGTCTCCAGGCCCGCTATCCGGTTTCGGGTCGATTGCCGAACCTTGTCGCTTCGCATTCCTGGGTCGGCGGTCTGGGGAGCCGCCGCGAAGCTCTCTCGGTGGCGGCGGCCGTCCCAACGACCGGCCTCGACGCAGCTGACCGGCACGGTCAGGCGGGCACCGGACGGGACCAGGACCGAGATGTCGAAGGTCCGGTTCTGCTGAGCGCCTAGCACCTCCTCGCCTTCGAAGACGAGCACGTTGTGGCGACCGCTGTTCTCGACCACGAGGTCACGGACAGAGGCGCCACCGGGCAGTTCCTTGACGGTCAGATTGCCCCGCTCGATCGCCTGCTTGAGCGACACATACGGCACCCCGGGTTCCGGACCGAAGACGGAATGGATGGTGAGTGGGCCGGAAGCGGTCGGCTCGCCGAGCCTCAGGGGCTCACTCAGGTACTGGTCGATGCTGACTGGGGCTGTGATGTGACCGCTCACGGGCGTCCTCCTTGTTCGACTGAACCAGGGGTCGGGGAAACGCCCGATTTCTGACAACGAACTCAGGAGAACGGCAGGTTTCAGCCCCAAACCCGCCAGGCGATCGCAGCGACGATGAGGATGGCGATTATCGAGATCACGACTCCGGGGTCCATATGGATCGCCTACCCAGGCATCTCCATCTGAACCAGGTCGCCGGGCCTCCTCACAATCTCACTCAGCTCTTGTGAAGAGCTGTCGTCAGCCGTCAGGGAACCCGGGCGAGGCTCAGGCCGTCGGCCATGCCGAGCATCACCGAGTCGACCCGGGCGTCGTCGACCAGCAGGTCGTTCAGCCCCTGCATCGCAGCGGTGCCCTCATCCGGGTCGGCGTCGAGGATCCGGCCACCCATGAGGACGTTGTCGAAGGTGATCAGGCCACCCGGGCTCATCCGGGGTAGCAGCGCTTCGTAGTAATCGGGGTAGCCGGTCTTGTCGGCGTCGACGTAGGCGAAGTCATAGGTCGGCTCCTCGGGCAGCGCGCGGATCGTCTCGATCGCCGGGCCGACCCGGAACTCGACCTTCTCGCCCACCCCGGCCCGGTCGACGTTGCGGCGCGCGACCTCGGCCCGTTCGGGATCGAGCTCGCAGCAGAGCAGGGTGCCATCGTCGGCCAGGCCACGGGCGATGCGGATCGCCCCGTAGCCGGTGAAGGTCCCGACCTCGATCGCCCGTCGTCCTCGCCCGAGCTTGACCAGCATCTCGAGAAAGGCGGCCTGCTCGGGCGCCGTCTGCATGGTCTGGAGATCACCCATTGCCGCGGTCTCGTCCTCGACCAGCCTGAGCGCCTCGTCTCGCCCGGAAGCGTGCTCCCGCACGTACTCGGCCAGTTCAGAATCAATTCGGGTCGGTTCGATCGACATGCCCTCAACCTACTTCGTGCCAGACCGACCCGGACCAGGATGCGGTGAGGTTGAAGTTTGGAGCGCTATGTGGCGGAAACTTCAACCTCGATGCGTCCGGAGCTCCGATTCGTCGTTTTCGGCCAGGCGGTGTGTTCATATCGCGGAATCTCACACAAGTTGACGCGCGTCAGCTATCATTGGATGACTGTCCGCAGGGAAGGAGACGAAGTGAAGAAGCTCATCGCATTCCTGATCGCCGCCACGGCCGTGATCGCATTGGCGCCGCCGGCCGCTTCGGCCAAGACGGGAACCCTCACGGGGCTCTACAACCAGCGCTACTGCGAAATCTTCACCGTCACCCGTCCCGACCCGCCCGACTACACGGTCGACATCTACAACACGGTCGGCCTCAACGACTGCCCGGCCGACCAGTGGGCAGCGGTCGACTACGACGAGGTCAAGACTCAGACCGGATCGCTGACCGCCGTGCCGAATGGCCCGCGTCGTTGGGTGATCGACACGATCGCCGGCGGCAAGGCCGACGAGCCGCTCACCCTCAGCGGCCTCGAGGTGCGCCACGTCGCGGTGCTCACCGTCCCCAGCCTCTCCCCCGAGCCCTACACCGAGATGAAGATCGCGCGGACCACCACCTGGGTCTACAACAAGGGCCACAAGGTCCACTGGCTGGTCTCACCCGAGGGCAAGAAGTACGCGCTCCAGGCTTACACGACCAACGTCGACAAGACCCTGCGGGCGAAGAACCTCGACTCGCTCGGCACGAACCCGCAGATGGCCCTGCCGGAAGGCTGGAAGTACCGGACGATCAAGCTGAAGAAGCAGCTGCGGCTCCCGGCCCCGGGCGTGGCCACGATCATGCGCGACCCGCTCGGCGGTACCTACCAGAAGTTCAAGTGGCCGAAGAAGTTCTTCAAGCCGGTCAAGAAGAAGAAGGCCAAGCAGGCGAAGCCGAAGAGGAGCCGGCGCTAGGCCACCGGACTCAGCCGGCGGCCGCCGCGGCGGCGACGCCACTGGACGGGGTTACTCGACGGTGACGCGGGCCATCGAGGTCATCGAGAGGTAGTAGAGGTCGCGGTTGAACCCTGGGGCCGGGAAGAGGAATGACTGGCTTGGCGAGGGCACCGTCACCCGGCCCTTCTCCTCGCCGGTGTCGAGGTCGAGCACGACCAGACTGTCCCTGCCGATCACCGGGTAGCGGCGGACCAGGGCGTGGCGGCCGAGCGACTGAACGGCGCGACGGAAGAGGCGACGGAAACCGGGCCGCCGGGTGAACTCGAGATCGCGAAAGTCCTGGACCACCAGCTCGCGGGTGTCGGGGAAGACGATCAGATGGCCGGCGTGGGCGAAGTCGTCGCGGTGCCAGAGCGACTCGAGCTCTTCGCCGACCAGCTTCCAGGCGTGGAGCACGGCGTTGCCGGCGTCGTAGGCCACGACCACCCCGCGCTCCGGATCCCAGGCGGGCGGGTTCGACTCGGTGCCGTGCGGCAGGCCGCTGATCTCGACCGACTTCAGCGAGTCCTGGTCGTCCAGCCGGCACCACCAGAGCCGCACCGGGGTCGGTGCCGTGCCGGTGCCGCGCATGCTCCAGTCGACCTCGTTCTGGCCGTTGTCCATCCAGAAGACGTGGCTGTCCGAGACGACCGGGTCCCAGCCGAAGGTCTGGCCGGGCCGGCCGTAGTGCGGGCGCCACTCGTCGTCGACCACCAGCTCTCCCGCGTCGCGGTCAAGGGTGAGTCGCAGCACGGACTCGGTCCCGACGCAGACCACCGACTTGCCGTCCGAGGCGAGCCGGGCGATCGAACCTTCGGGAATCTCCACCTCCGGCACCACCGATTCGAGGGTCTCGGGATCCAGCACCGAGAAGGTCGAGGATGCCTCGCCGCGGGGGGCGTCGCAGTCCTTGGTGACCAGCTCGCCGGTGTCGAGGATGACGAAGGAGTTGTAGGGGCGGTTGACCGGCAGCCGCCGCTCGGCCTTGAGTTCCAGATCCTTGCTGAAGCGGCGGGCCCAGCAGCCGAAGACCATGTAGATGTCACCGTTGGCGTGGGCGGCGATCCCGCCCGGCCAGTAGCGCCCGGCCGGGAAGCGGGCCGTGACGGTCAAGGGCCGGAGGGTCTCCGGGTCGAGCTTCTCGACCCAGCCTTCGCAGTCGCCGGCCAGTGGGTCGCCCTTCGGCATGTCGTGCCGCAGCGCGTATAGCTCGCCTTCCTCGCGGCGGATCAGCATGTCCGCGGCGAAGCTGTCGCGGAAGACTTCGAGCTTCAGGTCCTCCCCCGGCTGGATGTCCAGACCGGGTTGGCCCTCCGGCTTGCACAGCCGACGCGGGCCACCGTCTTCCCCGGACCAGGGCTTCGGCCAGTAGGCACCCGCCTCGACCACGCCGCTCAGCGGGTTGGCGCCCTCGCTCAAGCCGCCCCGTGGAAATTCAGGTCGGAGAGGATCAGCCGGGCCTCTTCGAGGCCGGCTGCCCGATGCTCGTGTTCCTTCTGGTAGCCGGGGTTGCTGACCATGCTGATGAAGGCCTTGCGCGACGGGTACCGGACCAGGATCACCGCGTCCCACTCGGGCTGGTCGGGGCCGATGATCGACTCGACGCTGCTGGTCGCGGTCAGCACCTCGCCGCCGACCTCGGCCAGGTAGGGCGCGATCTTCTCGCCGTAGGTGGCGTAAGCCTCCGCCCCGGTCTTGCCTTCGTCGATGCCGGTCGCCTGGTCCTTGAAGCGGACCAGGTTGACCATCACGATCGGCGATTCGTCATCGGATCCGGCCAGTGCCTTGAACTGTTCCGGAGTCGGGTCGATCACCGGCACTGCTTGCCCTTGCACTTGCTGAGCTGCACCGCCTTGGCTTCGAGCTTGCTGACCACCCCGGCCATGTCGGGGTTGCTGGCGATGTTCTGGAGTTCGTTCGGATCCTTCTTCATGTCGTAGAGCTCGATGTCACCGAACGACCAGTGGACGTACTTGTAGCGGTTGGTCTTGACCCCGTAGAAGGGAAGATCGAACTTGGTCAGCGGGGTCGTGAACTTGAAGACCGGTCGATCGGCTTCGATCGGCAGGTCCCGCTTGGGCAGCTTGCCTTTCTTGCGGGCCGCGGCCAGCAGCGAGGTACCGTCCATCAGCCGGCCCGGCTTCGCCTTGGCCGCCTTGAGGATGGTCGGGGTCAGGTCGACATCCATGGTGGTGGAGTCGACCTTGCGACCGGCCTTGATGCCGGGGCCCCTCATCAGCAACGGCACCCGGATCGAGTTCTCGAAGGGCAGGAACTTCGAAGACGCGAGCCGGTGCTCACCCTGCAGGTAGCCGTTGTCCGAGGTGAAGATGATCACCGTGTTGTTCAACTCATGGGCCCGCTTCAGGCTCTTCACGATCTTGCCGACCTGGTCGTCGATTGACCTCGCCGCCCCCAGGCGCCCGCGGAAGCTGGCCTGCACCCTTTCGATCTGATCGTCGGTGAGCGCCGGCAGATCCCGGACGTTGGCCGCCTTGTCGGAGACGTCGGCCTCGTTGAAGGCCGGTGGTCGAGGAAGTTCGACCTTGTCGAAGGTGTGCTCATAGCGTTTGGGCGGCCGGGGGTCGGGCTGGGGGGCACCGGGCCTGAGGCCCTGAATGTTGTTGGTGTCCTCGGCGTGTGGGCCGGGCGTCGCGTAGTAGAGGAAGAAGGGCTTGCGCGACTTGACCGAACTCTTGACGAAGTCATTGGCCATCTTGCCGTTGACGTCCATCGTGTAGTCCTTGGCCCGCTGCCAACCGAAGTAGTCCCAGGGATCAAAGGCCTGATGGAAGGTCGCGAGCAGTTCCGCGAACGATTCCGGCGTGTTCTCGGTCCCAAGCGTCCCCAACTTGATCTGAGCCTTGGCGTAGTCCGGGTCACCCCAGTAGCGGACCTTGCCGTTGAGGTTCATTCCGTAGTTGTAGTAGTCGTAAGTCGACTGGTCGAGCAGCGCCTTCCAGCTGTCCCATCCGGGGGGAACCTCGGTCAGGTCCAGGGTCGAGTACTCGTTCAGGTACTTGCCGACGAAGCCGGTCCGGTATCCGGCTTTCTTCATCCACGGGCCGAGGGTGTTGCGCTGGTTCAGCTTGCCGGGCAGGTCGCGTAGCCGGTAGTAACCCCCGTCGTTGCTCCGGAAGTTGGCCAGCACCTTGTTGTTGTGGGAGAGCTGGCCGGTAAGGAGCGCCGCCCGGGCCGGGCCGCAGAGCGGATACGGCGCGTTGTAGTCGGTGAAGGTCGTGCCGCCCCGCTGGAGGTATCGCTTGACGTTGGGCAGATACTTGATGTCTCCTCGAACCAGGTCGTCGGTCTGGATCAAGACGATGTTGGGCCGGTTGCCGAAGTTGGCATGTGACTTGCGGGCTGCCGACCAGGCTTTCTCGTGCAGGCCGCCGACCATCATCAGCAGAGCGAAGAAGGCCAGGGCCAGGCTCCCGCCGGCAACGAGTTTGGCGACTGTACCTTCAAAAAAACGACGGTTCATCCTCATCCTCTCCACTCCCGGTGTGGCTCTCCTCGCGGGAGGATAACCAAAACTTGATCCGTGTCAAGTTTTGTAACCCTGCTCGGGCCGGAAGGTAGCGGTCTCACTGCGGCCTGACGCGGGAAAAACCTGGCGCAAGGCTGCGGGTCCCGTGTAGGTTGAGCAAATCCCCGACCCCTGGAGCCGACCCGCGATGACCCTGAGCCTGCACCAACATCCCTTCGCCTCGTACTGCTGGAAGGCACTGATCGCTCTCTACGAGCGTGACGTGCCTTTCGAGGCGATCCCGGTCGAGTCCGAAGATGACTGGGCCCGGCTGGCCGAGCTCTATCCGATGGTCAAGATGCCCGTCCTGATCGACGACGAGGCCGGGGTCACCATGTACGAGTCAAGCCTGGTGATCGAGTACCTCGACCGCTTCGGCGATGCGCGGCCGATGGTGCCCGCGGACCGTGACGCCGCGATAACAGCCCGCCTGCGAGACCGGATCTTCGACGGCTACGTGATGACGCCGATGCAGAAGATCGTGCTCGACAACCTCCGCCCCGACGGCGAAAGCGACGCCTTCGGCGTGGCCGAGGCCCGGGAAGACCTCCAGCGGTCCTATGCCTTCTTGGACACGCTGCTCACCGAGCGGTGGGCAGCCGGCCCAGAGTTCACGATCGCCGACTGCTCGGCCGCGCCGTCCCTCCACTATGCGCTCGCGGTCGAGCGCTGGGACGAGGAACGCCTCCCCGCCCTGACCGCCTACTTCAGCCGGTTGATGGAGCGGCCCTCGGTCGCCCGGGTCGTGGACGAGGCCCGTCCCTACCGCGAGCTCTTCCCGCCCGGCTGGCCTGACTACGTCGACTGAGCCGGTTCGGCCTCGCCTTCACCGGCGCCGAGCACGCGGCCGGGCAGGTTGCGGGCCGACCAAAATGAGGGGATGGCCAGCAGCGCCGCGATCAGCAGGGCCAGCTTGAGCGACTGCAGCTGGGCATCCTCGTAGCCGTCGACGATCGCCGTCGTCTCTTCCTCGTCGACGCCGGCCTGCTCAGCCGCCTGGCGGACCTGGTCGGCCGGCACGAAGCTGCCGCCGGAGCTCAGCCGCTGCTCGACTTGGGCCTTGGTCTGCTGGGAGATCTCGGCGTGGCCGGCCACGTTGTCGCTGAAGGCGGTCAGCAGCCCGGTGATCAGGATCGCCCCTAGCACCGCGGTGCCGAGCGAGGAACCGAGCTGCTGGGCGGTGTACTGGAGGCCACCGGCCTCGCTGCGGTCGCTGTCGCCGACCGCCGACTGGGCCACGTTCCCGAGCTGGGAGACGATCAGTCCCATGCCGACCCCGAGCACGCCCATCGCGACCAGGAAGTCCGCGTTGTCGAGGGAAGGTTCGATCGTCCCGACCAGCAGCAGCGCGGCGACGAAGACGATGACCAGGCCGATCCGGACCAGCGGCCGGGGAGCGAAACGGGAGGCGAGGGCCGAGCCGACCAGCGAGGTGGCGAAGAGACCGACCGAGGTCGGCAGCATCCGCACGCCGGTTTCCAGCGCGTCGAAGCCGAGCACGACCTGGAGGTAGAGCGGGATCGTGAAGAAGATCCCCATCAGGATCAAGTTCTGGGCCAGCATCATCGAGAGGCCGGAGCGCAGCGGAACGATCCGGAAGAGCGCCAGGTGGACCAATGGGTCTTCGCCCCGCTCCTCGCGGTGGCGCTGCCAACTGACGAAGAGGCCGAGCAGGATCAGCCCGCCGATGATCACGAACGGGGTCAGGGAGAAGCCGAAGACCTCGACCGGCGAGTTCATCGGTTTGAGCCAGCCCCAGGTGCTGGCCTCGAGAACGCCCAGGACGATCATCGCGAGGCCCAAGGCCGAGAGGGCACCGCCGACCAGGTCGAGGCGCGGTCGCCTGCCTTCGGCCGGAGGTTCCAGCATCCAGCGGGTGCCGATCAAGATCCCGGCCGCGACGACGACCTCGCCGACGAACACGTAGCGCCAGGTGAAGTCGGTGGTCATCCAACCGCCCAGGATCGGGCCGACCGCGATCCCGACCCCGGCCATGCCGCCGAGCACGCCATAGGCCACGGCGCGGTTTTTGCCCTCGAAGTTGCCGGCGACCAACGCCACCATCGCGGGCAGCACCATCGCCGCCCCTATCCCTTCCAGCACCGACCAGCCCAGGGCGAGCGAAGCGACGTTCCATGAAGCGGCGGTCAGGGCCGACCCGGCCGCGTAGACGACCAGGCCGATCTTGAAGATCCGCTTGCGCCCGTGGATGTCACCGAGCTTGCCACCGATCAGCATCAGCCCGGCCATGACCAGGGCGTAGAAGGCGATGATCGCCTGGATCGTCGTGACCGTCGTGTCGAAATCCGCGACCAGCTGCGAAATCGAGACGTTCATCACCGCCTGGTCGAGGACCATCAGAAACTGGGCCGCGGCCAGGGTCATCAGCAGTTTCAAATTCATGTGTTGCTCGATTCTCCTGGCCGGGCGGGAGATCCCATCACCCGGTCCGGGTGATTCAGCCGTTCGGGATGACCCAGACGATGCGGGTGGTCAGGTTGCGGGTCTTCTTCGGGCCGAACTTGGTGCATTCCGGATCCTTCGCCTTGCTGGCGTAGCTGACCACGAAGCGGACCTGCTTCTTCGGCTTCAGCTTCTTACGGAGCTTCTTCGGGATCGCGACCTTGTAGTTGGCCCATTCGCCGGTCACCGTGAGCTGCCGCTGCGGGTACTTGATCTGGCCCTGTTTGCCCTTCAGGTGGTAGATCACCTTCGAGGAGACCCGCACCACCGCGGGCCCGGCGGTCGTCACTCGCGCACGGACCCCTGGAATGTTCGATCGCTTCTTCACGGACGGGCTGAAATAGGCAACCTTCTTGATCGCCACCGGCTCACAGGGGTCCGGCGGCGGCACCGGATCCTGACCGGAACCGGTGACCTGGGCGTTCGCCGGGCCGCCCGCCGCATTCGTCTCGATGTGGAGGTCCGCGACCTTCTCACCCGCGGTCGTCGGGGCGAAGGCCACCGAGATGTCGCAGGTGTCGTTCGGAGCGATGGACTTGTTCGAACAATCGTCCGATGTGATCTGGAACTGATCGGCGGCGGCACCGGTAAGCGAGACCGAACCGGTCTCGAGATCCGTGGTGCCCATGCTGGTCAGGGTGAACGTCTGGGGGGCACCGGGACCCTCGTCGGTCAACCGGGTGCCGAAGTCGTGGGCACCAGGGGTGACGCCCCAGCTCGGGTCGGTTCCTTCGCCCTCCAGCAAGAGGATCCCCGTGTAGATATCCGCGTAGTAGCGGAGGCGGGCACTCCGATGACCGGTCGCCGAGGGCTCGAAGTCAACGGCAACCTGGCAGGTGTCGCCGGGCTGGATCGTCTCACCCTTGCAATCGTCCGAGACGATGGAGAAATCCTCGGCGTTCAGCTGGTTGGGGGCGATGAAGATGTCGTCCACATAGAGGGGACTCACCCCCATCACGGTCATCTCGAATACCTCGGGATTCGAAGGCCCAGTACCGAGCGGCACCGGGCCGAAGTCGGTTTGGAGCGGTTCCCAGGACGGATAGCCGAAGGGCGTGCCGGTACCGCTCAGCCCGACCGTCTGCGGGCTACCCGGCACGTTCGTGGTGAGGCTGAGGCTGGCGGATTTCGCGCCCACGGTCGTCGGTGCGAAGTGCACCACCACCTCGCAATCGCCCCCTGAGGCGATCGGGGGTGCCGTGGTGCAGTTCTCGCTGTCGATCTCGAACTGATCGGCATTCGCGCCCGTCAGAGTCACGGTGTCGATGTCCAGCGGGGTCGTGCCCGAGCTCGTGACCGTGAACGTCTGCGAATCCGATTCCAACGTGATCCTGGTGTTACCGAAATCGTGACTGGTCGGATCGATGTCGATGCCTGGGTTGGCCGTCCCGGTACCGCTCAGAGCGACGGTGGTCGGGGAGCCGGTGGCGTCGTGGGCGATGTTGAGGGTGGCGCTCTTCGCACCGGTCGTGCTCGGGGAGAACACCACGTCCACCGCACAGGTGTCGCCACTGTTCAGGATCTGGGAATCGCAACCCTCGGCATAGATCTGGAAGTCACCGGCGTCGGTCCCGGTGATCGACACTCCGCCTTCATCGACTTCGACCGGTCCGATCCCGGTGTTGGTCAGGGTTACGTTCATCGAGCTGGAAGTCTCGCCCGCGTGAACGTCGGGGAAGTTCAGCGTGGTCGGGTTCGCCGTCAGCGCCGGTGCCTCGTTCATGAGGACCGAGATCCGGCCGCCCTGGTCACCGGAGACCCAGTCGGGATGGCCGTCGTCGTTGAGGTCGCCGGTCGCGACCTCCCAGGGATAGGCCGGGCTGGTCGTGATCCACGGCCCGTCAGGCGAGGCGGTCAGGTTGCCGGCCGAGGAGCCGAGGAAGACGGGGGCGCTGTAGATCAGCGGGTCGGAGAGGTTGCTGGCCATGCCGACCAGCAGATCCTCGTACCCGTCGCCGTCGAAGTCGGCGCTGGCGACCGAGTTGCCCCACTGGCTGTTGATCATCGGAACCGTCGGCGAGTCCGTGAAGCCGCCGGAGCCGTTTCCGAGCTTGATCAGGAGCTGCTGGTCGTCACGGCTGACCACTGCGAAGTCCTGGTGGCCGTCGCCGTTGTAGTCCCCGGCCGAGATCCCCTGCGGCTGGAAGTAGCCGCCATAGGAGGACGTGACAACGCCCGCGTTGATAACTACGGTGACGGCCCCCGGCATCGGCGGGGAGCCAGCGACGACGTTCAGGTTGGCAGTCGCGAAATCGTCGAGGCCGTCACCGTCGAAGTCGACAGCGACGATGCTCACGGGGCTGTCTCCGACCGAGATCGTCGTTTCACTGCTCGTGCCGCCGGCACCGTCGCCAAAGATGATGTGGACCGAGTCGGTGCCCGAGCCGACCACCGCCAGGTCAGGATGGGAGTCACTGTTGAAATGGCCGCCGGTGATCGCCTGACCGTTGACCGGCGTGGTGATGGCCGGCAGGGCCGCGCCGAAGCTCCCGGTACCGGTGCCGGGAAAGATCCGCACCTTGTTGTTGGACGCGATCGCCACGTCGAGATTCCCGTCACCGTTGAAGTCGATCAGCGTGCCCGAGAGCGCGTAGTCGGAACCGGTCGAGAACGGGCTGCCGGCGGCGGGCGCGAGGGCCCCGTTCGGCCCGGCGAGGAAGACGGAGAACGAGTATTCGGCGTTGGCCGTGACGACGTCATCTCGCCCGTCGCCGTTCAGGTCGCCGGTCAAGACCGAGTTCGAGGTCAGCGCGCCTGTGCCGTAGGGACTACCCGCCGGCTGGATGAAATCGAGGGCGGCGGCCGGTGCGGCCGACCAGAGTGCGGCGAGTACCACGAGAGCAGCGATGCTGGACTTGACGAAGCTCAACTTTCCCCCTGAGCTGATCGGCGCCCGGTCGGATACCGAGCAGTCGAAGAAATCCTATCCTCTGCCCTGGTACAGGTCCACCCCTGCCCGTACACTCAGCGCAATGGGACCGATCGAAAGCGGGGATCGATGAAGCGTTTGCTGGTGGTTTTGCTGATCGGGATGGGTGTGCTTGCCTTTGCCGGCGGTGCCGAGGGTGCGAGCCTCGTCTACCTGGACCAGTCGGGTGACGTCGCGGCCGCGCGAGCCAACGGTTCCGCCGCCGGCAAGCTGGTCAGCAACGGACTCAAGAAAGGTCCGATCGCGGTCGACGGCAAGGGGCGGATCGCCTACTACCAAAAGGCCGACGGCAGTCCCTTCCATTACCTGATCGACAAGGACGGCAAGAATCTGTCCGGTCCCTGGCTCTTCAACGACATGGGGATCTGCGGCGCGATTTCACCGTTCCGGCTCGCCGCCTCACCCGACGGCACCTGGCTGGCTGCCACCTACATCCGCGGCAACGATTGCAGCAACGCCACTTTCTCGGTCAGGACCAGACTGATCGATTCCGACGGCCCGACCCTGAACGAGGGTGTCTACGGCGCCACCACCGACCTGGTCGAACCCCGGTTCCTGCCCCAGGACCAGCCCCGGCTCAGCGGCGTGATCAGCAACCAGATCAATATCTGGCGAAGCCCTTCGGACCCGGTCATGGAACCCTGGATCAGCCTCAACGACCCGAATTGGGACATCGACAGCTTCGACTATGACCCGACCCGGAACCGCATGATCATGGAGCAGTCCCTCACCGGCCAACCCGACGGCGGAAAACGACGGGACTTCCTGCTGGTCGACTTCGACTCGCCCGGCGGGGCGCTCAACCCTGTCTGTGCCTATGACGGGCTGGTCGCGAAAACAGCCGATCGGGCGCGGCCCCGCTACTCCCCCGACGGCAAGCAGATCGCCTGGTCCGGCCCGGCCGGGATCTATGTTTCACCGGCGCCGACCGACAACGGCGGCACCTGCACCCTTTCGCCGAAGCTGGTTGTGCCCGGAGGCAGCCAGGTCGAGTGGGCGCCCTTCGACCTCGCCAGCCCGCCAGCCGCGAAGCTGCGGATCACCGGCGTGAGCGGCACCACCCGGGCCGGCTTCCGCAAGGGGGCGACGGTGAAGGTGACGGCACCGGCCAGCGGCAAGGTGACGGTCAAGGCCACCGTCTCGAAGACGGCCGCCAAGAAGCTGAAGCTGGCCAAGAAGCCGCGCGGCCCGATGGTCGTGGCGAGCGGATCCAAGAAAGCGGCCAAGGCCGGCGACTTGGCGATCAAGCTCAAGCCGACCGCGAAGGTGAAGTCGGCCTGGCGCAAGCTGGCCGGGGTCCGGGTCACGCTGAAAGCCGTTCAGGGCTCTCGCAGCGCGACCCGGACCGTGAAGCTGACCCGCTAGGTCAAGCGGATTCCAGGGCGGCCTTCGCCTCGTCGGCCCCGTCGGCCTGTGCCGCCTCGGCGTGCTCGCGACTGTCCTTGCTGGAGATCAGGGTCGCGGCGAGGATCGCCCCGGCCAGGGCGAAGAACGCCCCGACCATGAAGGCGTCGGCGAAGCCGTCGGTCAAGGCGACCGCCTGGCTCGCCCCCGACGCGAACGAGTCGCTGGTCGAGGAGTTCGCGATCGAGGCGAGGATCGCTAGGCCGAGCGCGCCACCTACCTGCTGTGAGGTGTTGATCAGGCCAGAGGCCAGGCCGGCCTCCTCGCGCTTGGTGCCCGACATCGCGGCGATGGTCACGGGGACGAAGGTCAGCCCGAGGCCGATGCCGGCCAGGACCGAGGGTCCCAGGACATCGACCCAGAAGGAACCGTCGGCGCTGATCTGGGTGAACCAGCCGAGCGCCACCGCGACGAAGAGCAGCCCGGTGGTCATGATCGGCTTGAAGCCCAACCGGGTCACCAGCTGACCGGCTACTCCCGCGGCGAGGATGATCGCGATCGCCAGCGGCAGATAGGCCAGGCCGGCCTCGAGCGCGTCGAGTCCCAGCACCTGCTGCAGGTAGAGGGTGATCAGGAAGAACATCGAGAACAGCGACATGCCGGTCAGGATCCCGACCACGTTGGCGCCGCGCAGGGTGCGCATGCGGAAGATCGAGAACGGCACCAGCGGCTTGCGGGTCCGCAGTTCGATCACCACGAAAGCGACGATCAGGGCCAGGCCGACCCCGCCCCGGACCAGGGTCTCGGTCGAGGTCCAGCCGGCGTTCGCGGCGTCGACCAGGGCGTAGACCAGGATCGCCAGGCCGGCCGTGATCGTGATCGCGCCCGGGATGTCAAGCGTGCGCTCCGACTCGTCCTCTTCACGCGATTCGAGCAGCCGCTGCGGCGCCTGCCAGACGACGAAGGCGGCGATCGGAACGTTGACGAACAGCACCCACTCCCAACCGGCCCACTCGGTCAGCACGCCGCCGAGCAAAACGCCGGCCGCGCCGCCGGCTCCGGCCACCGCACCCCAGATGCCGAGCGCTCGGTTGCGTTCGGATCCTTCGGCGAAGGTGGTGGTGACGATCGAGAGCGCCGCCGGCGAGGCGATTGCCGCGCCGAGCCCCTGCACCGCCCGGGCGGTGATCAGCCAGGCCTCGGACTGGGCCAGGCCACCGGCCAGCGAGGCGATCCCGAACAGCGACATGCCGATCATGAACATGCGGCGCCGCCCGAGGAAGTCGGCCAGGCGGCCACCGAGCAGCAGGAAGCCACCGAAGACGAGGGTGTAGCTGTTGACGACCCAGGAGAGGCTGTCCTGGTCGATATCGAGCGCCTTGCCGATCGAGGGCAGGGCGACGTTGGTGATCGAGGCGTCGATCACCACGACGAACTGGGTGAGGGCGAGCAGCAGAAGGGCCAGGTTCTTGGCCCTTGGCGTGCTCAGATCCGGTGTTGACACGTGTACTCCTGACGACTGGGGTAAGCTTTGAAAGCGGAATCTCGATTCATGTTGATTCGGGCACTATACGGAACTAAGATTCCGTTTGTCAAGGATAGGCATCGTGGAAAAAACGCTCAGGGCCGACGCCCGCCGCAATCGGGAGAAGATCATGGTCGCCGCTCGCGAACTCTTCGCGCGTGAGGGCGAGGACGTGCAGATCGAGCAGATCGCGGCCCACGCCGGGGTCGGCATCGGCACCGTCTACCGCCACTTCCCGACCAAGCAGGACCTGGTCACCGAGTTGGTGCGGTCCCGATTCCAGCAATTCACCGAGATCGCCCTCGCAGCCGAGGAGATCGAGGACCCGGCCGAGGCGGTGGCCACCCTGTTCACCGAGTCGGCGAACGCGGTCGAAGGCGACGCCGGCTTCCAGATGGCGATCATGGGCGTCGAGGATCTCGAGTGGGAAGGGATCGAGGAAGAGAAGGCCGCCTTCGCCGGCCCCGCCACCCGGATCATCGAGCGCGCGGTGAAAGCCGGGGCGATCCGGCCCGATTTCTCCTTCGACGACTTTCCGATGCTGATGTGCGGGATCACCTCGACCATGTACTTCGGCCCGGGCGGCGGCGAGTGGCGCCGCCACCTCGACTTGATCCTGGCCGGCCTCCGCCCCGGTTAGCCACTGACCTTGAAGTTTCGAGCGCTATATGGCCGGAATTTCAACCTCACCGCAGGCCAGGTCAGTTGACGAGCAGGCCGCCGTCGACCGGTAGCAGGGCGCCGGTCACGTAAGAAGAGGCGTCGGAAGCGAGGAAGACCGCCGCCCTGACCAGCTCCTCGGCCTCGCCCTTGCGGCCGGCCGGGACGCGGAACATCATCTGTTCCAGGTAGCCCTCCGGGTACTGGTCGGTCATCTCCGATTCGAAGAAACCGGGAGCGAGGGCGTTCACACGAATGTTCTTGCGGCCGGTCCACTGCTGGGCGAGGTCACGGGTCAGGCCGATGATCGCCGCCTTCGATGAGGAGTAGGCGGCTTGCGGCAGGTGCGCGGTGGTCGAGCCGAGCACGCTGCCGATGTTGACGATGCTGCCGCCGCCGCTCTTGCCCATCACCCGGCCGCAGGCCTGGGCCATGTAATAGGAGCCGTTCAGATTCACATCGATCACCTGGCTGAACTGCTCCGGGGTCTCGCGGGTCGCCGGCACGGCGGTGGCCACGCCGGCGTTGTTGACCAGGACGTCGACCCCGCCCAGGTTGGCGACGGTCTCCTCGACCACCCGCTCGCAATCCTCCGGTTTGGCGACGTCGGCGTTGACCGCGATCACGCGGTGGCCCATCGCCTCGATCGCCTCCCGGGTCGCCTCCAGCTTCTCGACCCGCCGGGCGCAGATCGCGACGTCGGCGCCGGCCTCCGCCAAACCTTTGGCGAAGGCCACGCCGAGCCCCGACGAGGCTCCGGTGACGATCGCGACCTTTCCGTCCAGGGAGAAGCTGTCGAGAATGCTCATGGCCGGAGCGTATCGCCGCCCCGGCCGCCAGCACGGCTACAGCAGATCGTCGATCTGGCCCATCGCCAGGGTCATGCCCTCGTCCATGCCCATCTCGAGCAGTTGTTCGAGCTCCTCGAGCGAGTTGAACTTGGTGACGGTGGTCATCTTCGTCTTCCCGCCCGCTTCGTCGAGGGTCATTTCCATGACCATGTTCGGCATCTGGTCATTCGGGCTGCCGTCCTCGGTGGCGAAGCCGTCCAACAATCGGATCCGGCGGTTCTCCTCGATCGCTTCGAAGCGCCAATAGCCCGGGGCCTTTTCTCCCTCCGGTCCGGTCATGTGGTACTCGGCCTTGCCGCCCTCGGTGAATTCGAAGGTGGTGAAGGTGGCCGGCCAGGTCGGTGGCCCCCACCACTTCTCCAACTTGCGCGGGTCTTCCCACACCTGCCAGACCTGATCCACGGACGCATCGAATTCGGCGACCACGGTCATTTCGAGTTTCTCCCGGTCGGGGGTGGTGCTGATGACGGTCATCTGCGTTTCCTTTCCTCTGCTCGTTTGCGGTCGCCGACCTGCCGTTCTTCGCCGAGGATCTGGCCGATCGCGTTGATCCGCTGGGTCCAGATGCGTTCGTACTCGGCCAGCAGTTCGGTCGCCCGCCGCAGGGTTTCCGGGTTGTTCTGAACCAGCTTCTGCCTTCCGTCTACCCGTTTGGTCACGAGTGAAGCCTTCTCGAGCACGCTCACGTGCTTCTGGATCGCGGCGAAGCTGACTTCGTACTGCCGGGCCAGGTCGGAGATCGACTGCTCGCTCTGGCTGACCTTGCCCATGATGTCGCGGCGGGTGCGGTCGGAGAGCGCGTGGAAGATCAGGTCAACCTGATCCTCGTCGAATTCCGGTCCGGCGGCGTCTGGCTTTGTCGGCAAACCTACAACCATTTGGTTGTAACTTAGCACAGTTCGAAATCGCCCCCGGCCGACGGTCCAGGCGCCGACAGCCGAGTTATCGGCAAATAGGTCTGAAAACTAGGCTGTGGGCCGCTTTGGGCCCGACGTCGAAGCTAGTGGTGCCGCGGGTGGTGACGACGACGTGGGCGGACCGTCACGGACTTGGTGGCGGAAGCGCCGCCCGCGTTGGCGGAGCTCGCTTTGAAGGCGAGCGTCTTCTGCCCGACTTTCTTCAGCTTGACCCGGATCTTGACCACCTTCGAGCTGCCGGCGGGCACTCCGCCGACCTTCTTCGACAGGTTCGCCCCGCCGCCGGTCACCTTCAGCGTCACTCCGGAAGCGGCCGCGTTGCCGCTGTTGGTGATCCGAGCCTTGAAGGTGGGGCTGCCGCCCTTCCTGGTGCTGGACGGTCCGGTGACCTTGACCTTGCTGATCTTGGCGGTCTTCGGTTGGGTCACCGACCCCGGGTTGACAGTCTGGGTCAAGGCCGCCGAGGTCGAAGCGCCGAACAGCGTGTTGCCGGAGTAGGAAGCAACGATCGAGTGCGTGCCGGGCGAACCGTAGGTGACCGGGCAGGTGAATTTGCCGCCCTGTTTCAGAGCCGCGGCCGCACAGCCGCTGATCGTGGCGCCGCCATCCTTGAACGCGACAGTGCCGCTGCTCGGCGGCGGTGAAACGGTCGCCGTGAAAGTGACCTGCTGGCCGGCCTTGGAAGGCTGGGCGGAGGAAACAACCTGGATGGTGGTCGGAGTCAGCGCGTCACCCGCCCCGGTCTCGACCGCGCCGATGTCGCAGGAAGCACCGTCCGCGCCGGGTCGCGGTTCGCCCCGCTGGTCGTTGGGGATGTCGCAGGAAGCCAGCGGCACGCCGCCGATCGCAGCGCTGCCAGGGGCCGGGACCATGGTCTCGGTCGGGCCGCCGTGGTCGCCGAGCAGCCCGAGTTGGGGATCGACGTTGGTCAGGCCGAAGCAGAGGCTTCCGTCGTTGGGGTAACTCAGGTTGTTGCCCTGGTCAGAGAACTCGTGGTAGTTGTCGATATTCTGGTACTGGATGCAGTTCTTGTCGCCGAGGGCCGAGTTGCCGTTCGAGACGACCAGGGTCCGCTTCATATAGATCCCCGATCCACCCGGGTTGTAGCGCCCGCCGGCCGCGATGCCGGCGCCGATGCCGCGACCACCGGGGATACCGGCATCCTGTCCGCCACCGCCCAGTCCCTTGCTGCCGAGGAAGTTCTTCGCGATCGTCAGGTGGGTCACCGTGGTCGAGTGGTCGTGGGAGCCCTGGGCCCAGATCCCACCGCCGTCCCCGCCGAAGCCGCCCGGGCCGCCGCCGAGGCTGGACGCACCCAACGGACCACCACCGCCGGTCCCGCCATCACCGGTCTGGTTGCCGGTGATGGTCAGGTTGATCAGGGTCATCTCACCCTGGTGCCAAGAGCCGTTCAACAGCCCTCCGCCACGACCACCCCCGCCGCCGTTGCCGGCGCTGCCGCTGGCCCTGAAAGTGCCGCTGGTGTCCTGGCCGCCCGGGCCGGAAGGCCCGCCGAGGCCGCCGGCTCCGGTGCCGTTGCCGCTGACCGTGGAATTGGTGAGCGTCGCCGATCCGAGGTTGTAGACGCCACCGCCACCGCGCGCCTCATCGGTGAACGTGTTGGAGCACCCGCTGCAGTACGCCTTGCCGTTGTCGCCGCCATCGCCGCCGGAGCCGCCGTTGCCGCCGGAGGTGAAGGTGCCGTTGCCGCCGGCCCCCTGATGCCCGGCACCGCCGTTGCCACCGCGACCGGAGAAGTTGTGCTTGATGGTGGTCCTGTCGATCGAAAGCGAACCGAAGTTCGAGTTGAAGATGCCTCCGCCGCTGCCACCGGGGCCACCGTCGCCGCCGGAGCGACCCGATGCGTTGTGCCCGGAGGCGTTGACACCGGCGCCGCCATCACCGCCGTCGCCGCCTTGACCGGCGACGTTGTCGGAGATCACCGAGTCGTTGATCGCAAGCGAGGCGTTGTCCGCGTTGTAGATGCCGCCCCCGCCGCCACCGTAGCCGGCGCCTCCGCCGGATTCCTCGATCCCTCCGTTCCAGCCGTCTCCACCATCGCCGGCGTGGTTCGCCGTGACGACCACATGGTCGAGGGTCAGGCTGCCCTGGTTGAAGATCCCGCCGCCGTTTTGACCGGAGTAGGCAGAGTAGAGGCTGGTCGCCGGGCCACCGTCGAAGGCATGGCCCCCGGTGACCGTGAGCCCGGACATCTTCACGGTGGCTCCGTTCGCGATCTCGAAGACGCGCCCCGCGACACCGCCGGTTCCGTCGATCACCGTGGTCAACGGATTGTTGACGTTGTCCCCGTTGATCTCGACATTCACGCCGGCGGGCACCAGGATCTGGCCGTTGGTCGGGGTGTAGGTGTTGGCCGCAAGGTTGATCGGGGTGGGTCCGCCACTGACCACGTCCCCACAGGACGTGCCGCTGTTGTCGTCAGCCACGGCCTGGATCGCGGCGCGCAGCGAGCAGCCGCTCTCGCCGGTCGAGGAAACGGTCATCGCGGAAGCGGAGGCGACGACAAACCCCAGGACGGCAGAGACGGACAACACGAGAACGACTACCGGACGAAACGAAAACCTTCTCACTATGTGAAACCTCTTCCCCGATTGGAACCCCGCGAAAACTTCTCTCCGACTTTCTTCGCTTTGCCGGCCTGTGTCAAGGTCAATCGGGGCGGTCGATCGCGCCGGCCGAACGGATGAAGAGATCCTTTGCCGCTTCGAGGCGTCCCGCTTCGTAGCCCTCCAGGCGCTCGATCGCCAGGCCTTCCACGCCGGCCATGAGGTAGGTCGAGACCGCCGGCACCTCTGACGGGGGGACTCTGGCCTCGGCCAGGTAACCGGAGACCACCTCTCGCCAGCGGCCCTTGACTTCGTGGAGCGCCCGGCGGATCTCGTCGTCGACCACCGAGACCGCACTCAGGTCGAAATAGAGCCGGGCGACCCGGGTGTCGGCGTCCATCACCTTCCAGAGCCCGGCGATCATCCCGCCGGCGATCCTCTCGACCGTGTCGACGTCTTCGAGCTCGGCCAGCACCGCGGCCGTGATCTGCTCGCCGATCCGGTCGGCCACCGCGGTCACCAGCCCCTGCTTGGAGCCGAAGTAATACGAGATCAGGGACTTGTTCTCACCGGCCCGGACCGCCACCTTGGCGTAGGTGAGCCCGGCGTATCCCTCCTCGAGCAGGGTTTCGTAGGCGGCGTCGAGAACCCGTTCTCGGGCCCCGGATGAAGGGCGCCCGGGGCCACGGGCTTTCTTTTGAGCCGAGGCCTCCAACGGGTCAGGCCGGGTCGCCGGCCAGCATCGCCGGGTCCAGGCCCATCGCGGCCAGCTTCTTCGCGAGCGCCTTCATCGCGTACTCGAAGACGACGGACGAGTGGTAGAAGGGCGTCTCGAAGTTGTAGGGGTCATCGACCCAAGAGGGGGCGAAGACCAGCGGCGCGATCGGCAGACATTCCTTCAGCGTGTCCTGGATGATCAGCGCGTTGGCCTGGTCGGCCTTGATCGCGTCGGCGAGGAACTTGACCCCGAAGCCGACGTGGCGCGACTCATCCCGGTTGACCGCGGTGAAGCCGGAGGTGAACCCAGGCAGCCACTCGCGTTCCTTCAGGGACTTGACGATGAAACGGGCCCCGGTCAGGGCGAGGGTGCCCTCGATCACGATCATGTAGACGGTGACCCCGCGGACCAGGGCGGGGAAGTCGGTCGGGTCGAGCCGGAGTCGCTCGGCGCAGTCGTGCAGGATCCCGTCGAACAGCTTCTCCCAGTCCTTGTTCACATTCGGCCGCTGGGTCTCGAGCATGCCGCCGATGTCCTCAGCTTTCATCCCCAGCACCTCGCGGTAGAAGCGGTCGAAGAAGACCATGTGCTTGGCCTCGTCGGAGATCTGTGTGGTCAGGAAGGCCTTCGCCTCATGCGAGGGCGCGGCAATCGCGAAGGGCAGCAGCTCGATCGTCACCCTCTCCTCGCCGAGGAAGAACTGGGAGAAGCCGAAGAGCATGAACTTCCTCTCCTCCTCGGTCATCAGGTCCGGGTCGTTCCACTGCTCAGCGTCGACGGTGAAGTCGAAATCCTCGGTTGACCAGTGCTGCCGCTGCCAGCGCATGAACAGCTTCTCGTAGGAGGGCGCCGCCTCGATGATCCGGTCGAGGCCCGACATCACCTTGTCGATGTCGGCGTCGAGAAGGACCTGAAGGGCTTCGTCTTCGGTCTTGAAGTCAGCCTGTCCGTTGCTGCCGTTTTCGCTCATGCCCTAATAATAAACGGACGACCAATAAATATTCAAGGGGGACGGCGATCTCGCATGAGCCGGCCCTAGCCGCACCGGTCGAACACGAGCAATATTTAGTTGTGGCTCAAAATCTTTTACAAGCCGCTAGTATCTCCGGGGTTGAACGCTCCGGTTGACAAGAGAGACGTAGCCGTCGACGGCTCGCTGGTCATGCCGAGCCCGACGCAACTGGAGCAGCTCCGCTCCAAAGGCCGCCTCCGCTACTTCCTCTCGCTTTTCGGCGCCGCCTTCGTCGCCGCCGTCGCCTACGTCGACCCGGGCAACTTCGCGACCAACGTGGCGGCGGGTGCCGAGTACGGATACATGCTGCTCTGGACCGTTCTCGCCGCGAACCTGATGGCGATGCTGATCCAGTTCCTCTCGGCCAAGATGGGTATCGCGACCGGCCGCAACCTGGCCGAGCTCTGCCGCGAGAACTTTTCCCGGCCGGTCACCTGGGGCCTCTGGGTCCAGGCCGAGATCATCGCGATGGCGACCGACCTGGCCGAGATCGTCGGTGCCGCGATCGCGCTGAACCTGCTGTTCGGCACGCCGCTCTTCGTGGGTGGCCTGATCGGCAGCGCCGTCGCCTTCGTGGTGCTTGCCCTGCGCAACCGGGGTTACCGCCGCTTCGAGACGGCGATCATCGGCCTGCTCGGGATCATCCTCGCCGGCTTCCTCTACGAGGCTTTCAAGATCGGCCCCGACGCCTCAGGGGTGGTGGAAGGCTTCGTGCCCCACCTGGCCGGCACCGACAGCCTGCTGCTGGCGGTCGGAATCATCGGCGCCACGGTCATGCCCCACGTGATCTACCTGCATTCTGCCCTGACCCAGGACCGGATCCACCCGCACAACGACGAGGAGCGGCATTCGCTGATCAACTTCCAGAAAATCGACGTGGGACTGGCCATGGGCATCGCCGGATTCATCAACATGTCGATGCTGGCGATCGCCGCAGCGGTCATGGGCGGCACCGGCATCGACACGATCGAGGGTGCCTACCAGGGCTTGAAGGACCTGGTCAGCCCAACCGCTGCGCTGGCCTTCGGCCTGGCCCTGCTCGCCTCGGGGATAGCCGCCTCGAGTGTCGGCACCTTCGCCGGCCAGGTCGTGATGCAAGGCTTCATCAACCGGACGATCCCACTCTTCCTGCGACGCGCCATCACCATGGCGCCGGCCCTGATCATCCTCGCGATCGGCCTCGACCCGACCCGTTCCCTGGTGATCAGCCAGGTGGTGCTCTCGTTCGGCATCCCCTTCGCCCTGGTGCCGCTCATCATGCTCACGGCCCGCCGTGACGTCATGGGCAAAGGTTTCGAGAACCACATGCTGACCACGGCTTTCGCCTCGGTCTTCGCGGCGATAATCATCGCCCTCAATCTCTTCCTGCTCTTCCAGACCTTCATCGGCACTTGAAGATTGTGCGGTTAACCCCACTGGCCGGACGGCCCCGATTGTTACCCTGGATCGCTTGACCGACCAGTCCGAAAACCCAGTCATCTCGGCCCCTTCCAGTCCCGCCGCGAATCCCGATCGCAGCCGTTGGACCGCGCTCTACGTGCTCTGCGCCGGCGTCCTGATGATCGTGCTCGACGCGACCGTCGTGAACGTAGCGCTGCCCTCGATCCAGACGGACCTCGACTTCTCTGACTCGAGCCTCGCCTGGGTGGTCAACTCGTACCTGATCGCCTTCGGGGGCCTGCTCTTGCTCTCGGGGCGGCTCGGCGACCTGATCTCGCGTCGCGACGTGTTCCTGGTCGGTCTCACCGTCTTCACGATCTCCTCCCTGCTCTGTGGCTTCGCCCAGAGTGACGTGATGCTGGTCGCCTTCCGCTTCCTGGCCGGGGTTGGCGGGGCGCTCACCGCGGCCGTGGTGCTCGGGATGATCGTGACCATGTTCCCCGAGCCGAGCGAGCAGGCCAAGGCGATCGGGGTCTACGCCTTCGTCGCTTCGGCCGGCGGCTCGGTCGGCCTGCTGGCCGGTGGCGTTCTCACCCAGCTCCTCTCCTGGCACTGGATCTTCTTCATCAACATCCCGATCGGCATCGCCACCGGCTACTACTCGCTGCGGCACCTCGAGCGCGATCGTGGGCTCGGCTTCGCCCATGGTGCCGACATCCTCGGCGCGGTCCTGATCACTTCGTCGCTGATGCTCGGTGTCTTCACGATCGTCGAGCCGGCCGCCAAGGACGGTTGGACCGACCCCACCACCCTGCTCTGCTCGCTCGGGTCGTTCCTGCTGCTGGTCGGCTTCATCATCCGCGAGTCGACCACCGGCAATCCGCTGATCCCCCTGCGGATCTTCAGGTCCCGCAACGTCTCCGGCGCCAACGCCGTGCAGGCTCTGACCGTGGCCGGCATGTTCGGCATGTTCTTCCTCGGCGTGCTCTACATCCAGAAGGTGCTCGGCTACGACGCCCTCGAGACCGGCCTCGCCTTCCTCCCCACCACCCTGGTCATGGGCACCCTCTCGGTCAAGTTCTCGGAACCGCTGATCATGCGCTTCGGCGCCCGCAAGTGCCTGATCCCGGGGCTGGTCCTGATCGCCGCGGGCCTCGCCCTCTTCACGCGTGTCCCGGTCGACGGCAGCTATCTGGTCGACGTCCTGCCCTCCACCCTCCTGCTCGGCACCGGGGTCGGCGTCAGCTTCCCGTCGCTGATGACGCTGGCAATGTCAGGAGCGACCAAGGAAGACGCGGGGCTGGCCTCGGGCCTGGTCAACACGACCGCCCAGGTCGGCGGGGCGATCGGCCTCGCGGTGCTGGCCACGATCGCCGCGACCAGGACCGAGGACTTGACCGCCCCGGGCAAGATTCCGACCGCCGAGGCCTTGACCAGTGGCTACCACGTGGCCTTCCTGGTCGCGGTCGGGCTGGTTCTGGCCGCCCTGGTAGTCGCCTTCGTGGTGCTCGAGCCAGCCAAGGCACCCGAGGGCGACGAGGGACCGGACGGAATGACCGAACCCGAACTCGAAGCCGAGGTCGGCACCACGCTGTAGGTGCCACGGTCCGGCGGTACTCGACGCCGGACCGGCCGGCTAGCCCGCTTCGTCGCCGCAGTTGACCAGCCAGCTGGTCCCGAAGCGGTCGATGACCATGCCGAACTTCGCGCCCCAGGGAGCTTCGGCGAAAGGCATCACTATGGTGCCGCCTTCGCTCAGTCCCTCCCACCAGCCGGTCAGTTTTTCCTCGTCATCTCCACTGAGTGAGACGGCGACCCCGGCCTGGCCGTTGAACTCCATCGCGTTCGGGGTGTCGGCTCCCATCAGATCGAAGCCTTCCGCGGTGACCAGATGGGCATGCATCACCTTGTCCAGCTCGGCCGGATCCTCACTGGCGTGGAAGTCCCCGAAAGTGTTGATGTTCAGCTCACCGCCGAGCACCGACTGGTAGAAGGTCATCGCCTCGCGGGCGTCGTCACGGAAGTTCAGGTACGGGTTCAGGCGTACGGTCATCTTTTCCTTTCATCGCCTTTGCCCGACACTAACCGACCGGCAACTGCGGAAGACGCCGATGCTTCAGCCGCGGCCGAGGATCTTGCCGTCGGTCGACTTGAGGACGACCTTGACGTTGATCCACTTCGCCTTCTTCGCGACTCTCTTCTGCTTGCGGTTGAGCTTGAAGGTGACCGCACCGGACTTGCCGGCGGCGGCCGCGAAGGACTTGCCGGAGAGCGCGAACTTCTTCTTGCCGAGCTTCAGGGTGCCGCTGGCCTTGCCGGCGCAGTCGCTGCCGTTGCCGCAGGTGAAGAAGGCTTTGACCTTCTTGCGGTTGGCGGAGACGCGGGAGACCTCGAGGCTCATCGTCCCGCCGGCCTCGGCTGAGATCGGCTCGACGGTGCCGTCACCCTTGCCGGCGCCGGGGTCGGCGTTGCCGTCACCGGGATCGCCCTTGCCCTGATCGTCGGAGATCGGCTTGTCGGGATCGTCACCGCTGCCGGGGTCACCGGGCTCGCTGGTCCCGGGCTCGCCGGTCGAGGTGCTGCCGACCGTCGCGTTGTCTTCCGGCGGCGGGTCGGCGAGGAAGTGCTGGTAGACCCGGTTCGCGTTCAGGGCGACCGGGTAGTACGCGACCTCGTCGATCGAGCCGTTGAACCAGGGTGCGAGCTCGCCGAAGCCGACGTAGAAGGTCGAAACGGAACTGGGTCGCTTCGTGGATTCGGCCTTGCCGGCCTCGACGCCGTTCACGTAGATCCGGATGTCGACCCCGTCCCAGGTGCCGACCACCTGCTGCCACGCACCGACCACGACCGGGACCGAGGCGGTCACCGTGGTGTCCATGCGACGGAAGACGAAGCGGCCGTCCTTGATGTAGATCTCGCCGGCATCGCCGTGGCCGACGATCGCTTCGGTGCGGGCGTCGGCCGGGTTGACCCAGGCTTCCAGGGTCGACTGGAAGCGCGGTGCAGCGATGCCGTTGACGTATCCGTAGCCGCTCGAGCCGAAGAACTTGCGGGCGTGGTCGCCGTCACCGGAGATGCCGACCGGCCCCGACTCCTGGGCGTTCTTGTACTCGCCGTGGTGGCCGTTGCCGGAAGAGTCGACCATCGCGCCGGAAAGGTCCCCGAGCCGGTAGTAGGCGAGCGGGGTGTCGGCGCCCACGAGATCCTTGAAGCCCTTGACCGTGTAGCTGTGCGGATGGACGTAGGTGTTGCCGCCCTCGTCGACCGCGGTCACGACGAAGGTGTGCGGTCCGAGGGAGTCAGGCAGCGGGTCGCCGCTGAGGATCGGAGTGCCGTCCACCGTCGCCGTGCAGCCGGCGATGTCGGAGTTCCCCGGGAGATCGTCCGGGTCGGAACAGGTGAAGCTCGCGTCCGGGACCTTGCCCGGGGCGTAGAGCCCACCGTTCTTCGGCGCGGCCGGGTCGGTGAACGGGCCCTCGGTGTTGAACGGCGAGTTGCCGGCGACCAGCGACGGGTTGTCCTTGGCGACCCCGACCTTCCAGTGGTCGCGGAGCAGGTGGGCGCTGACCGCGGACGCGTAGTAGGCAGCCTCGTCCATGTCACCGTGGAACCAGGGGGCCATCTCGCCGTAGCCGACGTAGAAGGTGGCGGTGCCCGAAGGTGGCTTGTTCGCCGAGTTCGAGTAGCCGACCTGGACCCCGTTCACGTAGAGCCGGGTGTTGTGGCCGTCCCAGCTCGCCGCGACGTGGCTCCAGACGCCGGCCGGCACCGCACCGTTCGAGTAGATCGTGTCCTGGACCTGGCGGAAGGCGAGCTTGCCGTCGTGGATGAAGAGCTGGCCGCCGCCCCCGTGGCTCATCACCATCATGTCGGCGCCGTCACGGGGCTTGACCCAGGCTTCCATCGTGTAGGCGGCCGTCGGCGCGGTGATCCCGTTCACGTATCCGTGGCCGTCACGCGCCGGGAAGTAGGCGGCCTTGTTCTCGGCCGGGTTGGCCAGCTCACAGGCCCGCGGCGGATGCGGGCGCCGCTCGCAGGCGGTAGCGCCATCGCGCCGCAGGGCGATTCCGTTCTGGTAGACGCCGTCGTGGTGGTTGCCCGAGCTGTCGAGCATCTGATCGGAGCCGAGCGCCTCGTTGAAACGGTAATAGGCGAGCGGGTGGCTCTCCATCACGAAGCCGCCGTAGTCGGGCGGGTCGATCGTGTAGGCGACCTTCTTCGAGGAACTGTTGCCGGCGTGGTCGGTCGAGCTGACCTCGAAGAAGTGCGGGCCGAGATCCTCGTCGTTGATCGGGGTCGCGGTGCAGCTGGCGACACCGGAAGCGGCCGGAGTGGCCGGCGGCACCCCGACCAGTGGATCGATGCAGCTGTAGACCGGGTTCGGGCCGTGATGCAGCAGGTACCGGTCCTTGTTGACCGGCTTGGTGATCGTGATGTCCGGCGGGGTCAGATCGACGATGAAAGTCGTGCTGGCCGGCGTCGGATCGGCATTTCCCGCCTTGTCGACCGCCCGGACCTCGAAAGTGCTCCGGCCCTCCGGGGCCGGGTCGGCGAGCGGATCGCCAGAGGCACAGGTATTCCAGGCGCCACCGTTGACCCGGCATTCGAAGTGGTCGATCCCGGAGCCCTTGCCATCAACCGGGTTGGGGTCGGTGCCGCTGAAGCTGAAGTTCGGCGTCGTGTCGTTGCCTGGCGCCGGACTGGAGTCGATCGCCGTGTCGGGCGCGGTCGAGTCGATCGTGAAGTTGCGTACGTCGACGATGTCCGACTTGCCCGACTTGATCACGGCGGTCTGGCCTGCCTTGATGCGGTACTGACCTTCGGCGCTGGGCAGGCTGCCCGACTTGGTGACTTGGTAGTAAGCGATGATCGGCGGGGTCGAATCGCTCCAGGCGACGTTCGTGCAGCCGAAGCAGAGTCCGGAGAAGTACTCCTCGAAGTTCGCTTGCGAACTCAATGACAGGTCAGGGTGGACCCGCCAGATATCGACCTCGTACCGCTGACGGTAGTTGTGCAGGGCGAAGTAGAGGCCGCTGCCGATGTAAGTCGTGTCCATGGTCCCGCTGAATCCGGTCATCGGGCCCTGCTGGGCTGAACCGTGAGCCGGTCCGTTGAAGCTGAAGCTGGTGCCGGCCGGCGGTGCCGCATCACCGACGATGAAGACGATCCCGGATGGATCGCTCTCGTTGCCCGCGGCGTCGACCGCCTGGATCGTGAAGGAGTAGGTGGCATCCGGCAGCGCCGTGAAGGTCTGGGGCGAGGAGCAGGGGTCCGCGGTGTCCACGACCGTTTCGGAGGGAGCGTCGGGTGCCTTGGTCAGTACGCACTTGAAGTGGTCGACGTCGCCCCCGGCCGTGTCGTCGAAGGTGAACGTCGCGTCGTCACCGGAATGAACGAGCAGCGGCCCGTCGGGCTCTGCCGGTGCCAGCGGCGGCGTGGTGTCAGGGTCCGCGTTTGCCGCGGAAGGCAGCGCAAAAAGGGCCAGCACGACCACCAGCGCAGCCATCGCCAATCCACCCTTGTGCCTGAATGAAGCCCCCATTCGGCTGCGACCTTACCAAACACTGTTCACACTTGCACGAATTTCCAGTTTGGGAGCAGGTTTGCGGCTTTACATAAGTTCTTTACTTGACTGGTTCAAGAAAAGCGCTATAACTATCCGTGGTGCCCTCCACAACCGAGTACGAAAGCCTGCTGCGCGACGCCGAGTTGCGCGTCACCCGTCCCCGCCTGGCGGTCTTGGGCGCGGTCTATGAGAATCCGCATGCCGACACGAACTCGATCATCGAGGCGGTGCGCCAGGATCTGCCCGAGGTCTCCCATCAGGCCGTCTACGACGTGCTGCGGGCCTTCACCAGCGCCGGGTTGATCCGTCACATCCAGCCCCCCGGCTCGGTTGCGCGTTACGAGTCGCGGGTCGGTGACAACCACCACCACATCGTCTGCCGTTCCTGCGGCGCGATCGCCGACGTCGACTGCGCGGTCGGCCACGCACCCTGTCTTACGGCCTCCGAAGACCACGGCTACGTGATCGACGAGGCCGAGGTCGTGTACCGGGGCCTCTGTCCCGACTGCGCGGCCAAACCCAACCCCGACCAATCCCCTCGAAAGGAATCCCGTGTCTGACCAGCCCGACGCCGTGATCGGCGAAGTAAACGAAGAGAGCGCGGCCGGCTGCCCGGTCGCCCACGACCGCTTCCCCTACCCGACCGAGAGCGGCGGCAACATCGACTGGTGGCCCAACCGCCTCAACCTGAAGATCCTCGCCCGGAACTCGGCCGAGGTCAATCCCTACGGGGAGGACTTCGACTACGCGACCGAGTTCGAGAGCCTCGACCTGGACCAGGTCAAGCGGGATATCGAGACGACCCTGACCACCCCGCAGGACTGGTGGCCGGCCGACTTCGGGCATTACGGCCCGCTGATCGTCCGCATGGCCTGGCACAGCGCCGGCACCTACCGGGTCGCCGACGGGCGGGGCGGCGCCGGCCATGGCCAGCAGCGTTTCGCGCCGCTCAACAGCTGGCCCGACAACGTCAACCTCGACAAGGCCCGCCGCGTGCTCTGGCCGGTCAAGCAGAAGTACGGCCGCAAGCTCTCCTGGGGGGACCTCATGGTCCTGGCCGGAAACGTCGCGATGGAGTCGATGGGCTTCAAGACCTTCGGCTTCGCCGGCGGCCGCGTCGACGAGTGGGAGCCGGACGAGGACGTCTATTGGGGCCCCGAAACCGAGTGGCTCGGGGACAAGCGCTACACCGGCGAACGTGACCTGGACAACCCGCTGGCCGCCGTCCAGATGGGCCTGATCTACGTCAACCCGGAAGGCCCGAACGGCGAGCCGGACCCGCTCAAGGCGGCCCATGACATCCGCGAGACCTTCGCCCGCATGGCGATGAACGACGAGGAGACAGTCGCCCTGATCGCCGGCGGACACACCTTCGGCAAGACCCACGGGGCCGCCGACCCGGAGCCGTACGTCGGCCCCGAGCCAGAAGCCGCCCCGCTCGAAGAGCAGGGGCTCGGCTGGAAGAACACCTACGGCAGCGGCTCCGGGGACGACACGATCGGCAGTGGTCTCGAAGTCACCTGGACCTACCACCCGACCCGCTGGGACAACGAGTTCTTCCACATCCTCTTCGCCTACGACTGGGAACTGACCGAGAGCCCGGCCGGGGCCAAGCAGTGGCGCCCGAAGAACGGCGCCGGCGCCGACATGGTCCCCGAGGCTCACGATCCCAGCAAGCGCCGTGAGCCGCGCATGCTGACCACCGACCTCTCGCTTCGGTTCGACCCGATCTACGAGAAGATCTCCCGTCGCTTCCTCGAGGACCCGGAGGCTTTCTCGGACGCCTACGCCCGTGCCTGGTTCAAGCTGACCCACCGCGACATGGGCCCGAAGACCCGCTACCTCGGCCCGGAGATCCCGGAGGAGGAGCTGATCTGGCAGGACCCGATCCCGGCGGTCGAGCACGAGCTGGTCGACGAGGTCGACATCGCCGCGCTGAAGGAGAAGATCCTCGGCTCGGGCCTTTCGCTCTCGCAGCTGGTCTCGGCCGCCTGGGCAGCCGCTTCCTCATTCCGCGGCAGCGACATGCGGGGCGGCGCCGACGGCGGCCGCATCCGGCTCGAGCCGCAGAAGAACTGGGCCGCCAACGACCCGGCCAGCCTGGCCGAGGTGACCCAGGCCCTGGAGAAGATCCAGGCCGAGTTCAACGACGCCAACGAGACCAAGCAGGTCTCCTTCGCCGACCTGGTGGTCCTGGCCGGCAGCGCCGCGGTCGAGGAGGCCGCGAAGAAGGCCGGGCACGAGGTGGCGGTGCCATTCACCCCGGGCCGTGGCGACGCGACCCAGGAGCAGACCGACGTCGACTCGTTCGCCTACCTCGAGCCGAAGGCCGATGGCTTCCGCAACTACCTGAGTGGAGACCAGTCGCTGCCGGGCGAGTACCTGCTGCTCGACAAGGCCAGCCTGCTCGGCCTGACCGCCCCGGAGATGACCGTGCTGGTCGGCGGGCTCCGGGTGCTGGGCGCGAACAGCGGTGACTCATCCGAGGGCGTCCTGACCGACAAGCCGGAGACCCTGACGAATGACTTCTTCGTCAACCTGCTCGACCAGTCGATCGAGTGGAAGTCGGCCGACGGCCGCAACGGCCAGTCCAAGTCCTACGAGGGCCGCGACCGGGCGACCGGCGAGGTCAAGTGGACGGGCAGCCGGGTCGATCTGGTCTTCGGATCGAATTCCGAGCTCCGTGCGTTGGCCGAGGTCTACGCCTGCGAGGACGGAGGCGACAAGTTCGTCGGTGACTTCATCGCCGCCTGGACCAAGGTGATGAACGCGGACCGCTTCTACCTCGGCTGAGATAGGCAGCCAACCGTTGAAGTTCGAGCGGGCGAGAGTGGCCACATGGCGCCGCTTTCGGCCCGCTCGATCCTTCTCGCCCGGTTTACGGGAGCAGCCAGGCGCGTATTGGTTGCATAGACAGTGACTATCCGCAGGGGATTCAACGTCGCTTTTGCACTCGCCGTGGCATCGGTCGTGGCGGCTTTCGCATGCCTGGGATCCGAACGGGCCGGAGCCAGCGTGCTGGTCCGGCAGGACGCAGCTCTCACCACCGCCAACCGCGCTTCTGGAATGCCGACCAGCACGGCTCCGGGCCGGCAGCTGAGCAAGGTCACGATCGGCATCGAAACCTACGGCCAGGACACTTCCGAGCCGAGCTATTTCGTCGACGCCAAGATCGAACTGGCCGGACAGCCGATCGGCGACCCGGACGCTGAACTGAACCTGGGTTTCGGCCACCGCGAAGGCACCGTCTGCAAGCTTGCCGCGTTGCAGAACCAGGACACGTCCGACTACTCCGGCTCCTCGTACCAGTTCGGCGGGTACAACCCCGACTACTTCCCGACCCCGTCACGTCCCTGGGACTGTGTGGCGGTCTTCCTCGACGACTCGTTCGGAGGGGGTCCGGCTGGATCGACCTATGACGCCTTCGTCGGCCCTCTGAAAGACACCCGTCACTCGGCGAGCCTGAAGATAACCAGGGTCGACCTGCTCGGCCAGAAGCTCGGCAACCTGCGCCTGGTCCGGGGCGTCCCGACCACGATCGGAGTCGACTTCCGCAACACGGGCAAGGTCTCGACCGGGGTGCTCAGGATCAAAGGCAGCGGCAAGGGCATCCGGGGGGCTCCGGCCCGTGTCCCGAAACTCAGCGATGACAGCAGCAGCTCGGCCAGCATCAAGGTCCGGCTCGCCGGCCGCCAGAAACGGACCCGGCTGCGAATCGTGATCACCGACGGCAGTGCCAAGGCGGTCCGGACCATCCGGATCACCCGGGTGCGGCCGCCGCGCCGGCCCGTCGCCGGCAGCTACCGCAGCAAGTCGGGCAACGTCTGGTTCACGATTCGCCGCGGCAAGATCGTCGGCTGGCGCGGCACGATGATCACCCGCTGCGGCGGTTTTCCGGACAACTTCACCTACACCACCAATACGTACAGCCACCCGTCGGCGAAGATCCCCCGCAACGGCATCGTGCAATCCGTCGACCGCGCCGAGCTCTACACGACTAGCCTCCGCCTGCGAATCGCCGGCAGCAAGGTCACTCGTGGCCTCTTCACCTACTACGGCCCCGACCGCTGCTTCGCCTCGGTGAACTTCACCGCCAAGCGCAAAGGCCGCTGAACCGCGGACCGCAATAGGGGAATCCCCAGGTTCGGTTGTATTGGCCGCCGTTCTGCGCGATGATCGCAGCGATAGCGATGGATACACGGGCACATTGGAACGATCGGGACGGCCCGGAGTTCCTGCTCGAACGCGAAGGGGAGATCGAGCGGATCGAGTTCGCCCTGGGCGAGGCCTGCCTCGGCCGCGGACATCTGCTGCTGATCTCAGGCGGCGCGGGGCTGGGCAAGTCGCGCCTGGCCGAACTGGCTCGCGAGCGGGCGCGTGAGCGAGGGCTGAAAGTCCTCTCGGCCCGCGGCGAGGAGTTGGAGCACACGATGCCGTGGGGATTGGCCCGACAGCTGCTGGGTGAGGACGCGATTCCCGAGCCGAGGCATGTCGACGACGACAGCCTTGTTTCACCCGTCCACACGCTCTTCCATCAGCTCGAGACCTTGGCCTCCCGACAATCGCTGGCGATCGTGGTCGACGATGCGAACTGGGCCGATGAGCCCTCGCTCAACCTGATCTCGTATGTCTCCCGCCGCCTCTCGCGGTTGCCGATCGCACTCATCGTCACCCATTGGCCGACCGTGCCGGACCCTGACCTGCGCCCCTTGGACCGTCTCATCGCTGAACCGGCGACCGAGCGGATCGAGCTCAGCCCGCTGGGCTCCGAGGCGGCGACCCTGCTGGCCCGCGGCTCGCTGGCCCCCGACAGCTCACCGGACCTGATCGAGGCCTGTGTCGCCGCGAGCGGTGGCAACCCGTTCTACCTCGGTGAACTGCTGCGGCAGATCCGGCTGGCCAACGGACGGGGCCAGCCGGTCACCGCGGAGGAGGTGGCCGGCCTGGCGCCCCCGGCGATCTCCCGCCGGGTCCTGCTGCGGCTCCATTCCGCCAGCCCCGCGGCCTCGATGCTGGCCCAGGCAGCGGCGGTGATGGGCGACGGGGCGACCTTGCCACAGGCGGCATCCCTGGCCGAACTCGAATCCAACGTGGCCACGCGGGCCCACAGCGAACTGGTCGCCGACGAGATCTTCAGGCCCGGGCTGCCGCTCCGATTCGCGCACCCGCTGGTCGCCTCCGCGATCCTCGACGCGATGCCTTCGTTCACCCGGGCCGAGTCGCACCTCGAGGCGGCCCGCATCCTGGACCGGGACGGCTGCGAGTCGTCCCTGCTCGCACCGCATCTGTTGGCCGCCGCCCGGGTCGGCGACCCTTGGGTCGTCGAGCGACTCTCCCGGGCGGCCAAACTCGCCGCCGCCCAAGGCAGCACCGAAGCGGCCGCCGGCTACCTGACCCGGGCCCTGGAGGAACCCCCGCCGGCCGATCAGCGGGCCGTCATCCTGGCTGAGTTGGGGCGACTTGAGAGCTCACTCGGGCGTGCCTCCGCCAGCGACCACCTACGGGCCGCGGTCGAACTTTCACGGCCCGGGCCGGACCGGGCGAGCATGCTGCTCGACCTCGGCCGCGCACTCGCGGTCAGCGGCAACCTGGCCGAAGCCGCCCGGGCCTGCGAGTCCGGTCTCAGCGAGGTGAAAGACCCCGAATCGGAACTCGGAAGGGCGCTCCGGGCGGCCTGGTGGATGGCCGCCAGCGCCGACCGGATCGAACGCGCCCACGCGGTCGGGGTGAGCGAGCCAGAGATGCCCTCCGAGGAGTCGACTCCCTCGTTGGGGCAACGCCAGTTGATGGCCCAGATGGCGCAGCAACGCGGGTTCTCCGGGTCGTCTCCGAGCGAGGTGGCGGAACTCGCCGAGCGGGCGTGGGGCGATGGTGAGCTTCTGGCCGGGGAGTCGAGCGACGGGGTCACCTGGTCCCTGGTCACCGGGGCTCTGCTGGCCGCCGGCGAACTGGAGCGGGAGCTTGAGGTCTGTGATGCGGTGCTCGCCGATGCTCAGCGCCGGGGCTCTTCGACCGCTTTCGCGATGGCCCGCTACTGCCGGGCCTGGCCGCTGCTGAAGCGAGGCCAGATCGGCGAGGCGGCCGCGGACGCCCGAGCCGCGGTGGACGCCCGGGCCGAAGGCTGGCAGGCCTTCCTGCCGATGGCCGTCGCCTGTCAGATCCAGGTCGAGGTCGAACGCGGTGACCTGGAGGCGGCCACGGCCGCGCTGGCGTTGCTCGACACCTACGACGACCTGGAGCGCTCGAACCAGCTGGCGGGGGTGCTGCTCGCCCGGGGCCGTCTGCGCATTGCGCAGGGAGAGTTCGAGAGCGCCCTGGCCGACCTGCGCCGGGCGGGCGAACTGCTGATCGAGATCGACATGGACAACCCCTCGCTGTTCCCGTGGCGATCCGAGGCATCGCATGCGGCGATGATGGCGGGCGACCGTGACAGCGCCTGGGCTCTGGCCGGGGCGGCGATGGAGGCGACGGCCCGGGCCGGGGTGCCGGTGGCGAGGGCCCGGGCGCACCGCGCGATGGCGGCCGTCTCACCTGGAGAAGACGCGATCCTGCTGCTGCGCAAGGGTCTCGAGCTGGTACCGCCGGCACCTCAGGGGCCGCCCCGCCTGGAGCGTGCCCACCTGCTGCTCGCCCTCGGCTCGGCGCTGCGCCGCTCGCACCGGCGGGCCGAAGCCGCCGAGGCATTGCGGGAGGCCTTGGGCCTGGCAGCCTCGGGTGGAGCCGACGCGATCGCCGAGTCCGCCCGCGAGGAACTGCGCCTGATCGGGGTCCGGGCTTCCCGCGAGCCGACCGGACAACAGCCCTAGGCGCTCAGAGTCTGATCAGTCTGACCCAGTACGAGGTGTAGTACTTCCCGTACCGCTTGCGCTTGACCGCGACCACGACGCCATCGCGGATCGGGGTGATCCTCGAACCGGGCTTGTACCGCCGGTCGAAACGCTCACCGGTCCGGAAGTTGTAGGCGTGGAGTGCGCCGCCGCGGCTCCAGGTGACCCATTCCCGGCCGATCCGCATCGACTGGTGCCACTGGCACACGTCATAGAACAGGTGGCCCTTGCCGAGCAGCACCGAGTGATTCCTGTCCCGCCAGAGCCGGAGTTCCCCACGCCAGTCGGTGATCACGACGTCCCTGCCCCGGCAGACCGAGACGGTCGAGTCTGGCGAAAGCGACCCGCCGACCTCGGGAGTGAAGGTCTGGATGTCGGCCCGACCCAGCCGGGGATGGTCCAGGTCCATCGCACCGAAAGCCCACCAGTGGGTTGGGCGGTACTTCTTCAGGGCACCGGTCCGCCAGTTGAGGAAGGCGAACCTGAACGGCCCGTAGACTTCTTTCGGCAGTTCGACCGGCACCCAGTAGCTGCCGATCTCGAACGCGTCCGAGATCTCCCGTGACTTGACCAGCGGGATCGTCTTGCCGCCGCGCACGGAACCGGTGCGGGCGTGGAAGCCGGAGTTCTTCTTCGTCGGGCGGGAGTGCGGGCAGATCATCAGGACCCGGCCGCCCCCGATGTCCCGGGGATGGCAGTGCCAGGCGCCCCGCAACACCTTGAAGGTTCCCCGCCACGTATCGAGCACGACCGGCATCCCATTGCGGCGTTGGAAGGCGACGTACCGATCGTTGTCACTGGCGATCTGCGGGGAGATGTTGATCGCCGTGATCCCGGGCCGTCCGGCCGCTTGCGCCGCCGGGGGCAGCATCGCCAAGGCGGCCAGGCCGGCCAAGGCCGGGATCAGCGCGGAGATCAGCGCGAACCGCTTCACGACCGGCCTCCGAGACGGAAGAACTTGACCATGTAGGTCTTGAAGTACTTGCCGTAGCGGTGGGTCTCCCGGGCGACGACCACGCCGTCGCGAACCGGCGTGATCTTGGTACCGGGCGTAAAGCGCCGATCGAACCGGCGGTGGGTCCGGAAGTCGTAGCCATGCATCACCGGCCCGTTCTTCCAGGTGACCCAGTTGCGTCCGATCCGCATCGCCTCGAGCCACGAGCACCCCTCCGGGAAGAGGTTTCCGCGACCGATCCTGACCGAGCTTCGAGAATCCCACCAGAGCCGCAACTCGCCCTTCCAGTCGGAGATCACCACGTCCTTCCCGCGGCAGAGCACCGGCTCCGGGAAGAACGGGTTCGGGTATCCCTTGAATCGCGGGGTGAACCACTTGACGTCGGTCCAGCGGATCGCCTTCCGGTCCAGATCGATCGCGCTCTTGACGTTGTACTGGTCCATCTCCTTGATGAACCCGGTGCGCCAGTTCAGGTACGCGTCGTAGATCGGCCCCGTGGAGTACGAGGTGTAGGTCGAAATCGCGACCCAGTAACGGCCGATCTCGTAGGCGTCATAGATCTTGCGGGTCTTGAACAGCTCCGTCGCCTTCCCACCCTTGACCGACGCGGTCTTGGCCCGAAAGCCGGTGTCGTCGGACCTTCGTTTCGTGTGGGGGCAGATCATCAGAACCCGCCCCGCCCCGATGTCACGCGGCTGACAGTGCTTGGCCTTGCTGATCATTCGGGACCTCCCGGTCCAGGTGTCGATCACCACCGGCACCGCGTTCCTCCGCTGGAAGGCGACGTAGCGCGAATCGTCGCTGGCGATCTGCGGCGAGATGTTGAGCGCCCTGGTCCAGCCGTTCACCGAAGCTTCCGCCCGACCCGAAGCCAGGAGCAGGCCGGCCAGCACCATGAGTAGTGCGAGTAGCCAGTGGTGCCCAGCCCGGCTGGATGACGACACGCTCGATTCTCCCCTCACGACGTTTCCCTTCCTGGGACGAAACCTGTGGGCAGGTTAGTGGTTACGTTCGCGCGTTGCCGATCCCGAGTGAACCGGCGTCGGGTTCACCGCCCTCTGCCGGGGCCGGAGGATCACTCGCATCTGCTGGATCGGCCGGGGCTCCGGCATCCTCGAGACCATCGAGGAACTCGGCCGAAGGGACGAAGAAGAGGCTGCCCGTGATCGCCGTGGAGAAGTCGAGGATGCGGTCGTGGTTGCCCGGCGGGACGCCGATGAACATGCGCTCCAGCATCAATTCGGTCACCCCGACATCCCCGGCATAGCCGATGAAATAGGTGCCGAACTCGGCTTCGCCGACCCGGCCGAAGGGCATGTTGAAGCGCATGATCTGACGCTCCTCCCCGTTCTCGTCCTCGATCACGTTGAGCACGAGGTGGGAGTTGGAGGCCTTGTCTTCGTCGGGGAACTCGACGTCATCGAGCTTGGTCCGGCCGAAGGCTTGCTCCTGGTCCTCGACCGTCAGCCGGTTCCAGGCGGTGAGGTCGTGAAGGTATTTCTGGACGATCAGGTAGCTGCCGCCCTCGAAACCCGGCTCCTCCTCGCCGACCAGGGCGGCCGCCGGCGCCTCGTAGGGCTCCGGGTTCTCGGTGCCGTCGACGAAACCGAGCAGGTCACGTTCGTCGAATGACTTGAACCCGTGGACCTCGTCGACGACCCGGGCCACGCCTTCGAGCCGATCGTTCAGCAGCTGCGCCAACTCGAAGCACATGTCCATCCGGGTCGCCCGGATGTGGAAGAAGAGATCACCGGGGGTCGAGGGCGCGGCATGGGTCTCGCCGCGGAGCTCCTTGAAGGGGTGGAGCCCGGCCGGCTTCGGGGGACCGAGCATCCTGTCCCAAAGGCCAGAGCCGATCCCGACCACGCAGGCAAGCCCACCTTCGGGGATCCGGAAACCGACCGAACGTTTCAGCCCGGGGACGTCGGCCAGGAGATCCTTCACGGTCTCCTCCCCACCCGGGTCGACGCAGACCGTCAGGAAGATCGCCGCGTCGGTGATCGGGCTGAGAATGTCCTGGGGTTGGCTCACGCAGGCAGGTTATCGCCGTTGGACGGCGCTTCCCAAGGCCCGGTACATGCTAAAAGTTGACGTGCGTCATATTTTTGTTACGGTAGGGACATCGACCAAGGGAGAGGCATGTCCGGGATCCAATTCAGCAGAAAAAACACAGGCCACGCGGCACTGCTGGCCATCGCGGCGGTTGCCGTGCTCATCTTCCTCGCCTGCCTGACCCAGATCACTCCAGCGGAAGCCCGCTCTCTCTACGTCGCCAACGGGCTCTCGGCCGGCCCCGGCACGCTGGGCCAGTTCGATCTCGGGGCCCAGGGGCAGCCACTGCCGCTCGATCCCGCGACGGTCGAAACCGGGGATGGCCCGCAGCACGTCGCCTTCACGCCCGACGGCCGTTTCGCCTACGCGACCGCGGCCGGGACCGGCCAGCTCTTCGCCTTCCGGGTCGAACCTTCCGGCCGGCTCGCCCCGCTCGACCCTCCCGCGGTCGCGGCCGGGTTCGGCGCGCATGGCGTGGTGGTCAGCCCGGATGGCCGCTCTGCCTACGCCGGCAACCAGGAGGCGGGCAGCGTCACCCAGTACGACATCGCGGCCGACGGCACCCTCGCCCCCAAGAGCCCGGCGGCGATCGTCTCCGGCTCCGGCGAGTCCGGCCTCGCCATGGCCCCGAACGGACGCTCGGCCTACGTGACCAACCTCGCCGACAACTCAGTCGGGCAGTTCGCGGTCGACCGCGAGACCGGAGCCCTGAGCCAGAAGCCGCGGAGCAAGGTGGTAGTGCCCGCCGCCCCGAGCGGATTGGCCGCCGCCCCGGACGGACGCTCGCTCTACGTCGCCACCCTCGGCGGCAACATCTTCCAGTTCACGATCCTCGGCAACGGTGCGCTGAAACGCAAGGACCCGGCCAAGGTCAAGGCCGGGTTGGGCGCTTCGGGGGTCGCGATCACCGCTGACGGGAAGTTCCTCTACACGCCGAACAGCGGCCGCGACTCGGTTTCGCAGTTCCGCATCAACCAGCGCAGCGGCAACCTGAAGCCGCTGCGACCGGCCTCGATCCCGGTCGGCGAACGCCCCGAGGGGGTCGCGGTGGCGCCGGACGGACGCTCGCTCTACGTCGCGATCGCCGGGGCCGACCAGGTCCGCTGGCTGACGATCGGCCGGACGGGTCGGCTGAGCGGGCAGTCCCGGACGCCACAGCCCTCTTCGCCGGGCCCGCATGGGGTGGCGGTCAGCCCCGATCAGAGCCCGATCGCCGCGCTCGACTCCGTTCGGGGCGGCATCACCGGGCGGAAGATAACCCTCAAGGCCGAGGGATCGTATGACCCGGACGGCCGGATCACCCGCTACCGCTGGCAGTTCGGCGATGGCCGCCGCAAGGTCACCTCTCGGCCCAAGGTCACCCACCGCTACCGGCAGCCGGGTTCCTTCGTGGTGCGTCTGACCGTGGTCGACGACGAGGGCTGCTCCAGCCGCTTCGTCTACACCGGCCAGTCGGCGCTCTGCAGCGGCGGCCCATCGAAGGCTTGGACCAGGGTGCCTGTCCGGCGCCGGGGGGCGAAACCGAAGCCGCGGCTCGACGGCGCCCTGAAACAACTTCGCGGACCGGCCGGATGCGTGCTCGACGAGTCGGCCAGGGCGCGCCGCTGCATGAGCGCCAGGGCACTGAAGGAGCCCGGGCCGTTCCTCGGCTCGCGTGGCATCGCGATCAGCCCCGACGGGAAGAATGCCTACGTCGCCTCGTCCGGGAGCGACGCGATCGCGGTCTTCACCCGCGACCGGAAGACCGGCGTCCTCAGTCAGCCCGAAGGCGAGGCGGGCTGCATCTCCGCCGATGTTTCGCTGGGCTGCGGACCGGCGGTAGGCCTCGAAGGGCCAGCCTCGGTCGCGGTCAGCCCGGACGGCACCAATGTTTACGCGGCATCGGTCGACAGTGATTCGGTCACCGCCTTCTCCCGCAACTCCCACACCGGCGCTCTCGCCCAGCTGCCGGGCGGCGCGGGTTGCGTCAGCGAACTCTCGATCGCGGGCTGTCGGGCCGGGCGAGGGCTCGACGGTGCCGACACCGTCGCCGTGAGCCCCGACGGCAGAAGCGTCTATGCCGGCGCCTTCCACGGCAGTGCGATCGCGACCTTCGAGCGCGACGGATCGGGCGGGCTCACGCAGCCTGCCGACGAGCGGGGATGCCTGACCGCGGCGGCCACCGCCGGCTGCGGCACGGCGGCCGGCATCGGCGCGGTCGAAAGCCTGGCCGTCTCCCCCGACGGCAGCCGCGTCTTCGCGGCGGGGGCCGCTTCGAGCGCGGTCACCGCCTTCGTCCGTGACGATTCGGGCAGCCTGACCCAGTCGGCGCAGGGCTGCATCTCGATCCCGGCCCCGGCCGGTTGCGTCCTGGGCCGTTCCGTACTCGGCGCAAACGCGGTCGAGGCCTCCCCGGATGGCAACAGCGTGTACGCCGTCTCCGCGATCAGCAGTTCCGTCACGGCCTTCGACGTCGTCACCGGAGGGATCGAGCAGCCGGCCGGCCCTCGCCGTTGCCTCGGCCCGACCGCTAAGCCCACCTGCCGGGCGGGCAACGGAATGGAAGTACCGGAGGCGGTCACGGTCTCACCGGACGGCCGGAACATCTACCTGGCCTCCTTCGAGTCCTGGGCCGTGGTCAGCCTGGCCCGCAATGGAAACGGCGGCTTCCGCCAGCTCGCCGGCCGGGCCGGCTGCGTCTCGCCGGCCAGCGATGGCTGTGGCACCGGTCGCCGCCTGGCCGGAGCGGCCGGAATCGCGATCAGCCCCGACGGCCGCTTCGTCTATGTCACCTCATCGCTTGCCGACGCGGTCACGGTCTTCCGCCGCGCGACCGGCTGAGCTTCGCCGCGCCGTCCCTGCGAAAAGGTGGCGAACAACTCGGCGGATCGCTTAGGGTCTTTCCAGACCAGAGCTCTACCAGGGAGGCGCGCCAAGCATGTTGCTTCGATCGATCCGAATCGCCTTGGCGTCCGTGCTCGCGATCGTTGCCTCGGCAAGCCTGGCATCGTCTGCCACCGCTTACACGCTCGGCCCCTATCCAGGGTCACCGATCACCCTTCCCGATGTGGGTCAAGGCCAGCCGTACCCGCCGAACTTCACCCTCGGCAGCGCCGGTGGCAAGCTGTCCAGCATGACCGTCCAGATCAATGTCAGCCACACCTTCACCGGCGACATCGACCTGATGGTCGTCTCCCCTCAGGGCAAAGGGGTGATCCTGATGTCCGACAACTGCGGTAGCCAGGCCACCTCCGACATGTCTTTCCAGTTCAGCGATGCGGCCGCCTCCGAGCTCCCCGCGACCGCGACCTGCAGTTCCGGGACCTACAAGCCGTCCAACTTCGCCAGCACCAACCCCGATGTCTTCCCCGACCCTGCCCCGGCCTCGCCGTCGTCCACCCTCAGCGTCTTCAACGGCTCGGACCCGACCGGGACCTGGCGGCTCTACGCGGTCGACGACGCGGCCGGCGATGCGGGGACGATCAATAGCTGGAGCATCACCTTCGAGATGACCAGCGCCGAGATCAGCATCCCCGAGTTCGATACCGACGGGACGGCCGGCCCCTATCCCTCGACCAAGACCTTCGAGACACCGCCGGGCCAGGTGGTTTCCGACGTCGAGGTGGAGATCCACGGGTTCGGCCACCAGTCACCCGAAGACGTGGACATGCTGCTCGCCGACGACAAGGGCGATGCCGCCGTGGTCATGTCCGATACCTGCGGAACCGACCCGCTCTACGACATGAACTGGTCCTTCTCGGACCTGCATCCGACCCTGCTCGGAAGCGGTCCCGGCGCCGACTGCTCCCCGAGCGACGTGATCCCGAGCAATTACCGGGCCGCCGCGAACTACGGAGTCAATCCGTCACCCGATGTCGACCGGTGGCCCTCCCCCGCCCCGACGCCCCAGGAAGGGCGTCTGGACGAGGTCTTCGCCGGCCGCGAAGGCGGCAAGTGGAGCCTCTACGTGGTCGACGACCATCCGGGGGGATACGGATACATCAACGACTGGTCGCTCAACCTGACCACCCGGCCGGCGACCGTCACCGGCTTCGCCAAACCGACGCTCGAGTTGCCCGAAGGGAAAACCGGGCTCGCCGACGTCTTCAGGGACGGACCCAACCCGTACGGTCCAGCCACACTCACCGCGAGCGCGGAATCGGGCAGCGCCACGACGCGCAAGGACTTTTGGTTCCCGACGAGGAAGTTCCAGTTGGACCCCAAGCAACTTAGCGTGCAGTTCAGCGTGAGCGCGACCGATGACGGAATCGCCGAGAAAGCCGAGAATTTCAAGCTCGTCCTCTCCAACCCGGAAGGCGACGCCGGCGTGTCCGACGCGACGCGAAGCGTCCTGGTCACGATCCCCGCCTCGAAGAACGCAACCCTGAAGCTGGGCAAGCTGAAGTTGAAGAAGTCGAAGGGCACGGCCAGCCTGGTCGCCCGTATTTCCTCGCCCGGTCGGCTGGTGACCGCCGGCAAGGGCGTCAAGAAGTCGAGCAAGAAACTGAAGAAGGCGGGCAAGGCCCGCCTGACGATTCGTCCGAAGGGCAAGGCGAAACGTTCACTCGCCAAGACCGGCAAGGCGAAGGTGAAGGCCCGAGTCACCTACACCACCCTCGGTGGCAGGAAGGTCACCCAGACCCGCACCCTCACCCTTCGCGCACCTGTGCGTGATCGCCGATAAGACCTCACGGCGCGGAACTGCCCGAAGGCGGGGTCGGCCCCGCTCAGCTCCAGCGGTCGTTGGCCATGACGCCGTCGCCCTCTTCGGGCTTCGAATTTACTGCGTATCGCGACACTTGCTGCTCCCTTTTCGAAGACTGGGTCTCTACCTTCCCCGGAATTGACCCGGTCAATCCCGCATCCGTTTCAACGCGATCGAGCAGTATGGGGCAAAACTCAGAAGCTCATGAGCGCTTTGCGCATGCGGTAAACTTGGCCTGGCAAGGGGGATGTGGGTCAGTAGAGCTTTTCGACGGTCAGGCTGCAGCTGATCTTCGAGCGATTGGGTGTGGTCGGGGCGAGCCGGACACCATTGCATTCGACCCGGGCGGACTGTCCACCTTGGATATTCACTCCTGGATCTTCGTTGCGAGCGAAACCCTCGCCGCTCGAGGACTGGTCCCGGAACCAGATCCTTGAACCACTCGAGCTGAAAACCGAAACCCTCGAGTTGAGTGACACCTGCTCGCCTTCGGTCCGGATCTCGAGGGCGTGGTTTGACTCGGAACTTACGCTGCATACCTGTGCCGTGACCGGACAGGTTGCCTTCGCTTCGCAACCGATGTTGAACCGGCCTTCCGTTACTTCCGTGCCGATCCACTGCGGGGTTGAGCACTCGGCGAGCGTGCCGTTGGTGAGCGGCGTGGTGGTCACGGTCGGATCACCCGAATCGGGTGGGAATTCCGGCGTCGGATCGGGGTCCGGATCCGGGTCCGGCTCGGGCTGAGGACCGCAGTCGTCGTCCACGATCTTGACTTTGCCAAAGTCCCGGCGCGACCTCTTGCCCGCCACTTTCTTACTCGTCCGCTTGATCACCCGCACCCGCGCCGTTTCGCTCGCTTCGCAGATCGAATCGTCGAGGGCCGTGAAAGTGATGGTCGCGACCATCGAACGGCCGGGCCGGCGGATCTTCAGCTTCGACCGGACCGGTTTCGTCCTGGCGGTGAAGTCGGTTCCGCGTCTCGCGGTCGACTGGATCACGCCAACTCGGAAGACGCAGCGGCCGTAGCCGCGCTGGCACTTGAGCTTGACCTTGAGCTTGGCGGTCTCACCCTCCCCCACCGTCCAGTTCCCGACCTTGGTCGGCTTTATCGCGCGGTGCCCGGCCACCGAAGCCGAGATGCCCCGCTGTGTGGTGGCGGCCGGACTGGACCAGTCATCCTTCATGTGCGGGACGAGTTGCGACTGGACTTCCTCGTCGGTGCTGGGCTGTCCGGGGACATAATGTTCCTCGCCCGGGTTCGGGTCGTAATGGGTGCCCGGCCGCTGGATGAAGGTGACCGGGAATCCGGCGTCCTTCAGCTTCTGGATCTCGCCGGTCACGGTGCCGATCGGATAGGTGGTGTCACCGGTGTGAGCGACATGCACGATCGGGAATTTCCAGGCGGCCGCCGCGATCGAGTCGCCGGCCGATGATTCAGTGTCGCGAAACGGCGCGGTATTGATCGCCAGCAGGCCGGCGAACGAGTTCGCGTTGTAGAAGGCCGTGCGGTACGAGAGGTCGCCTCCCGACGAGTAGCCGCCGATCACGACCCGGCGCGGGTCGATCTGGAACCGGGCGATCGCATCGGCGACCGCGGTCCGGACCCGGCGCGGCCCGCTGCTCATGCTCCAGCACTTACGCTCGGCCCCGTCCGGGGCGATCGCGATGTAGTTCATGTCGTCGTAGTAGTCCCCGACCACCCAGAGGTCGCCTTCGCTTTGACCGCCACAGCCGTGTAGCCAGACCAGCAGACGGGTCGGCGTGTCTGCGTTGTAGTCGGTTGGCACGAAAGCCCAGTAATGACCGAGCGCATCGTCGATCTGGAACGGCTGCTCACGGGCCGGGATGCTCACCGGGGCGCAGTTCGGCGTGTCACAGGGTGGCGGCACCGGCTGGTCACGGCCCGAACCGGTGCCGGGATCGCCCGCCGGGACCACGAGTTTGCCCACACGGCGGCAGTTGTTACCCTCACGCCGCTCGCGGACCTTCTTGCCCGGATCGACGCAGACCCGCAATCCGTAGCTTCCGGCCGACAGCTTGCTGGTGGCGGCCCGGAACCGGATGACCTTCTTCCCGGAACGGCGCCGGGCAGGTACGGCGACCTTCTGCAGGAGCACCCCGCGGCCCGCCCGCTGGGCACGCAGTACGACGGCCGTGGCACCTGTCTTTCCCCGGTGGCGAACGGTGGCCCAGCCGGCGACGCCGGTGCTCGTGGCATGGACCTTGCCGGCGGGGACCGACAGGTCGGGAGCCACCTTGGCCGATGCGCCGGGAGCGAGGCAGGCGAGCAGCAGCGGGCCGGTGAAGAGGAAAACCAGCGAGCGAAGGACGGACGATGTGCGCATGGACGGACCTCGGTGGTGGTCGGGCCGGCTCCGGGGATCGGTGCCGGCGGTCGATTGTTGCAAGGGAATGTCGCAGGGGCCGGATGAAGCGACCATGAAGGGCGGGTAGCCTGGGCCGCCGGTCATCCCTCGGCCAGGGGAATGCTCAGCCGGAAGCAGGCGCCAGGCTCGTCCTCGGCGGCCGGCAGGATCTCCAGGCTTCCGTCATGTGCCTCGGCGACCAGCCGCGCGATCGGCAGGCCGAGACCGGAGCCGCCCGCGGTGCCGCTGGCCCGGTGGAAACGGTCGAAGATCGCCACCCGCTGGGCTGGTGGCACCCCGGGGCCGCGGTCACGCACCTCGACCGTCGCCACGCCCTCGCGGAGCGTCAGGGCGATGTCGATCTCGCCACCGACCGCGCCGTAGCGGATCGCGTTCTCGATCAGGTTGGCGACCGCGCGCGCGAGCAGCCGGTCGTCCGCCAGGACGACCGCTTCGCCGGCCGCCGACAGCCGCAGCTCCGCACCGGCGGCCTCGGCGCTCTCGCGGTACTCGTCGACCAGCCGTTCCAGTAGCAGGTCGAATCGCAGCGGTTCGCGCTCGAACCCGCCACGTCGGGAGTCGAGCCGAGCCAGCTCGAGCATGTCGGCGATCGTCCCCGAGGCGCGTTCGGCCGCCTGCTCGATCGCCCGCAGCGCCCCGACCGGGGCCTCCGGCGGAGGCGATGCGCCGATCTCGCGGAGCGCCTGCTCGGCCCGCGCCCGGATCACCGCGACCGGCGTTCGCAGCTCATGGGCGGCGTCGGCCAGGAACGCCTCCTCGCGGTTCGCGACCACGGTCGCGGGACGGAGCGCCCGGCCGACCAGCAACCACCCGACCACGACCGTGACCAGCCAAATGACCAGCGCGGCCCCCGCCACCCAGAGCGAGGTAGACAGGTCGTCGGTGGCCTCCGCGAGCGGCTCGACCGCGGCGATCGCGGCGATCACGCTGTCGGTCCCTTCGACCGGGCTCACGGCCACGCGCACACGCTGGCCTCCGGTCCGGTCGGTGGCCAGCTGCAGCTGTCCGCCCTTGCGGACCCGCTCGTAGGCCCGGCGGGCAGCGGGCGGATCGAGCAGGTCGTCGGCGCCGGCGATGATCCGGCCGCGGGGATCGATCACCGCGACCGGTGCACCTGGCCGCCGGGCCGGCCCGAAGTAGCCGTCCGGCTGGCGATCCACCACCAGGTGGCTGGGGTCACCCTCCGGGTAGGCGAAGCCGCTGGCCGAGAGCGCGGTCCGCTCGACCAGACGGTCCTGCCGTTCCTGCCGCCGGTCCCCCGCCTCGATCACGAACAAGACGACCAGCACCAGCAGAACCACAACGGTGACCGCCGCGTAGGAGGCGGTCAGTCGCCGCCGCAGCCGACCCAGCTCGGTTGCGGTCACGAGCCGTCCACCAGCCGGTAGCCGGCCCCACGCACCGTCTCGATCACCGTGGCGCCCAGCTTGCGGCGGAGCGCCGCGACGTGGACGTCGATCACGTTCGACCCTGGTTCATAGGCGGTATCCCAGCAGTGCTCGAGGATGTCGAACCGGTCCACGACCTCCCCCGCCCGGTCGGCCAGGAAGGCGAGTAGCGCAAACTCCTTGGTGGTGAGCGGAACGATCACCCCGTCACGGCGGACCCGGCGGCTGGCTGGTTCGATCTGGAGCTGTCCCAGCTCGATCACGTCGCGCCGGCGGACCGGCCGGCGTCGCAGCAGCGCGTGGACCCGCGCAACCAGCTCCTCGGTCGCGAAGGGCTTGGTCAGGTAGTCGTCGGCGCCGACGCCGAAACCGTCGATCACGTCGCCCGTCTCGTCCATCGCACTCAGCATCAGGATCGGCGTCTCGACGCCGGCGCGACGCCATGACCCGCAGAGCTCGCCGCCCTCGCCGTCGGGCAGACGGCGGTCGAGGACGATCGCGTCGTAGGGATGGAGATCGGCGTGGAAGCGCGCCTCGGCGACCGTCCCGGCGACATCGACCCCGAACGCATCCGAGCGCAGCCGCTCGGCAACCGCGATCGCCAGTTCCTCCTCATCCTCGACCACGAGGATCCGCATCCTCCGAGCATATCCGCGCCTTCCCGCGTCGAGCATGGTCCCGGGTCAGCGGTCCGGTGCGGCGGCGGCCAGCAGCAAGATCGAGCTCGCCGCGTAGTCGAGCGCCGGTTCGGAGGTGACGTAGTCGGCGACCCGGTCCTCGTAGGCGAAGCCGGCTGTGTCGAACCGACCCGGACGGAAGGTCCCGACCTCCTGCCCTCGGATGTCGGCGAGTGGCGCCGGGCCGCCGACCACCGCGCCGGCCGGCCGGCCCGGCCCGCGGAGCGAGAGCCAGTGGTGGATACGGCGGGGCGGCCGCGGTCCAAAACCGGCGACGAAGCTGGCACCCCACGGATTGCGGCCGAGTAGCCAGTCGCGAGCGTGGGCCGCGACCTTGCGGTGGCCGGCTCCCCCCTTCGCGCGCGCCGCGAGTGCCGCCAGTACGCCTCCGCCGGCGTTCTCCGCCGTCTGCCCCCAGGTGAACGCTCCGGGCGTACCGAAGACGCCACGCCGGGCCTGGTCGCGAGCGGCCCGAGCCTGGCCCAGCAGTGCCCGGCAGCCGGCCGCCCGGGCCGCGACGACGGATTCGCCGGACCCGCTCGGCAAGTCACAGAGCAGCCAGGCGGCGATACCGCCGAGCGAGTCCCAGCCCAGACGACCGTCGGGCTCGATCGAAGCCAGGAAGCTGACGGCGTCGTCGAGCAGAGCCGGATCGCCGGTAACGCGGTAGAGAGCCGCAGCCCCGGCGGCCAACGCTTGCTCGCCGCTGTAGCCGACATAGAAGTCACCGACGGGGTCGGGCAACTGGGGTGCAGGGCCGCCGACCGCCCGCCCTGCCGCATACCAGTCGCCCGCCTGGTTGAGCAGGTCGTCCCGGTGCTCGCCTTCCGCTCGCGCGGCGGCCAGGCCGAGGGCCAGTGCGACCACGCCGCCCAGGTCGCCGCCCATGTTCGGGTAGGCGAGCCGGGTTCCGATCCCGGGTAGGCCCGAGCCGTCATCGTCCGCGGGATCGCGAAATCCCAACTCGTGGTCGCGGGCGTCACCGACCTGGGCGATGAACAGGTCGGGGGCCGGATGGGTCTTCAGCAGGTAGCGGATGCCCACGTCGGCGCGATCCCACAGGGCCTGCGCCTCGGCGGGGTCGAGCGTCGCCGCCAGCTGGAGCGCGGCCGCGGCGTAGGCGGTCGTGTTGGTGAACTTGAGCATGTCGCCGGCGTCCATCCAGCCGCCGGTGAGATCGAATTTCTGGCCGGCGTGGAGACCGCCCGCGACCATGGCGTCGTTCAGGTGGGCCGGGCCGTGTGCTGGCGAGGACTCATTCCCGTCGGCGTTGGCCTCGAAGAAGCGCAGGATCGTCCTGATCGGAGCCCGCTCCGGCCTCCGTTTCACGACCCAAGCCCGGGAATGCAGGCGGCCCACCCAGAGCCGGTAGCGTCCTGGCCTGCGGACCGCCGAAAGGTCGGCGATCGCCGCTCGCCGCCAAGGCGCCGGGCTGCCGGCCGCTCGCCGCAACCGACCTCGCAGGACGGTCCGGCCACGACGATTGGTGACGGTGAACCTCCACCCCCGCAGGTCGCGGCGTGATCCGATCACGGCTTGTTTCGCGTCCCGAGGAGCGCTCGGCCCGCCGACCCGGATCATGTCCGGCGGCTTTGCCGCAACCGCCGCGGCCGGCAGGGATGCGGCCGCAGCCGGGACCAGGGCCGCCGCGACGAGTACCCCGAGAGCGAGGGTGAAGCGAAGCGCAGAGGCGGACATCGGTTCGGACATCATCTGCTCCTGGGACGGAAACGGGATACCGGAAGCCTCCCGCCGGGCAGATGAAGTCAGGGTGAAGCGGCGGGCTACCCGCTGGTGACCGGGTCGAGCCCCTCGTCGGCGAGGACCTTCCGCACCTGCTCGTCCGCTTCGATCCGCTTCAGGTACGCGGCCAGGTTCGGTTTGAGCTCGACCTTGAGGTTCGTCGCCCAGCGCAGGGTGATGTACATGTACGCGTCGGCCGGTGAACGGAACCCGGCCAGCCACTCGCGGTCGGCGAGCCGCTGCTCGGCGAACTCGAGGGTCCGCTCGATGTTGGCGATCGCCGCGTCGCGGACCGGCGCCTCGCAATCCCCACTCCCGCCGTAGCGACCCGAGTTGAAGAGCGGCTTGAAGACCGGATGAAGGTCCGAGCTCACGTAGGAGATCCAGCGGTTCGCCTCAGCTCTCTGCTCTACCGAACCGTCGCCGAAAAGTCCGCTGTCCGGGTTCTTGTCACCGATGTACCCATAGATCGCCGGGTTCTGGGTCAGGACGAAATCGCCATCGACCAGGGTCGGCACGACCCCGGCAGGATTGAGTTCCAGGTACTCCGGAGTCTGTTTGAACTCCCTCGTTATGAGTTTCACTTCATAAGGGCCGCCGGCCCACTCGAGGACGATGTGATCAGAGGTAGAGCAGGCACCAGGCTGGCAGAAAAGCTTCATCGCGCCATCGTATAGAGCGCTCCCCGTCGGGTTGGATTGCCCGCTCAGCCGACGAGTACACCTGCCTCCCGGGCCGGGGCGGCGTAGGCGGCGGCGAGAGTCGCCACCGTCTCGTGAGCGTTCAGCCCGCTCGGGTTGGGGACCACCCAGAGCGCAGCGCCAGACCAGCGGGCCGCGTCCAGGGTGTCCGGCTGCCGACCGAGCACGGCGGTCCGATCGTCGAAGGCCTGACGGTAGGCGGTGATGCCGGCGATCGCGACCACAGCCGGCTGATGCTCGGCCACGAACCGCAGGAGCTCCTCCCCGCCGGAACGCAGCTCCTCGTGGGAGAGCTCGCTGGCCCGGGCAGTGGCCCGCCGCACCAGGTTGGTGATCCCGATCCCCCGGCTGACCAGGGCCGCCCGGTCGGCATCGGTCATCCCGGCCACCCGGTCGACCTCATGCTCGGTGATCCCGGCCTGCGCGAGCGCCTGATAGAAGCGGTTGGTCGGATGGGCGAAGTGGGTCTGCACCGCCGCCGTCCAGAGGCCCGGGTTGATGCCGACGAAGAGCAACTTGAGATCGGGGCCGACCAGGTCATCGACTTCCTCGTCCCGGTACGCCTCCAGCTCGGCCTGGGTGAATCGCATGCCGAGGATCCTGTCAGGATGGACGGGGATGAGGTCGTTCTGGATGCTCCTGACCATCGCGCTTTTCGCGTTGGCGCCGGGTGCGGAGGCCAGCTATCCCCGCCATACCGGCATCGTCGCAACCACCTTCTGGGTCGGCGAGGTGTTCGACCCGCGCCTGCCCGACGGCAGTCAGGTCTGCTCCACTTATGACAGCCAGTGGGCCTACCACTGGTCGGGCATCTCGCGCGGTCGGGTTCCGGCCCGGGCCAAGGGCTGCCCGGGGGCGCGTTACGGCGGCTGCGACGGGATCGCCAACCGCCGCCGCGGGACCTGCCGGACCGAACGGCGCACGGCCCGCAACGGCTTCTTCCCGAGCCGGGTGCCGAGGCCCCGTGAGAACCCCTTCTATCTGGATCTCCCCTATGACGACCTCAACGACCCGATCGGTTTCGCCCGTCGATGCCGGGTGATCCCGTGGGCCGGCCGTCCCAGGTACCGCGGCCATTGCCGCGACCGCTCCTTCTCGTACATGAAGGATCGCTGGGTGGCGATCACCGGCCCAAACGGACGCACCTGCTACGGCCAGATCGAGGATGCCGGCCCTTCCCACGGCAAGCTCTACCACGACGCCCGCTACGTCTTCGGCAGACGCGACGCGCGGCCCCGGCAGAAGCGCTTCAACAACGCGGGCATGGACGTCTCCCCCGCCTTGAACGGCTGCCTCGGCTTCGCCGAACTGAACGGCCAACGAGACCGCGTCTCGTGGCGCTTCGTCGACCAGGCCGCCGTGCCGCGGGGACCATGGAAGAGGGTCGTCACCCGCTCCGGCGTGACGCTCTGAACCCACGGCCGATCGGCGTCAGCGCAGCTTGGCGCAGCGGCCCGCGGCGCTTCGCTTGAAGGCCTTGGCATTCGCGTAGTACTTGAGCTTCGGCAGGTACGGTCCCATGACCTTGGCCTCGTCGCCCGGGGTCGACGTCAGCTGGATCGCGTGCTTGAAGCTTCGCGAGGGCAGCATGTTCCTGATCTGGAACCAGCCGAAATCATGGTCCAGGTCGCCATCCCCGCTCTTGCTCCACTGGATCCAGGCCTTGCCGCAGGAGTAGCGCGCGGTCGCTGGACGATCGGCGGCCCGGCTGACCACGATCGTGTAGTTGCCCTTGCGGTTGGTCGGGATCTGCTCGTCATATGCGCAGTCGGTGACCTTGGTGCTCTGCGGGGCTTCGTTCATGCAGAAGCTCGTGTAGCGGACCTGGCCGGTGCCCATCTTCCGGTTGCCCTTCAGCGTCCGGGGCGAGGTCGGGAGCTTGCCCCGGAACACCGCGACCTTGCCGAAGTGACGATTGAGGGCGGTGCGGACGTACGCGTTGTGGACGTTCGGGAAAAATCCGCCTGAGGCGCCACGGGGCGGCGGTGGCATGACCGCCCCGGGAGCGTCGTCACCCGTCCAGAGCTGCAGCAGATAGCGCCGGTCGTACTGGCCCCGCCAATCTCCCCGGCGCACGGCCGGGAACCAGGCGGGGACCTCACGCGGAACCGACATCAGGCCGCCGAAGACGTTGACTGGGGACGTGAGCTCGTTCGGGTAGCGCATCGCCCGGTAGGTGTCGGTGCTGATCAGCAGCGCGCCCGGGTCCGGAACCCGTGTGTGGCCGATGGCCTTGGATTCCGAGTCGACGGCGTCGCATAGTGCCTGGCCCTTGAGGACGGTGCCGTCCGCGAGGGTCAAGGTGGGTTTCGGGAGGCCGACCCCGCCGGTCAGGTTCTTCCCCTTGTCCGGTACGTAGACACGCAGCATCAGGAGGTTTAGTTCATAGGAGTCCGAGCCGACCTTCTCGGTGATCGGTCCGGCGTCGGGGATCACGTAAATGGAATTGCGTCGCGACTCGCCGTCGAAGGCCTGCAACGGAAAGCCGGGATTCTTCGCATCGACGACGTCCACCTTGTAGCCGCGCTTGCGGGCCGTGCGGGCGGCGCCGCGGCGAAACGGATTGACCGAGCCCCGATCCGGATTGATCTGGTAGTCGGCGAGGCCATCGACCCCGCGGCCGAGGATGTCGTAGGTCTGGATCGCCATGTAGCGCGAGTGCGGGAACCGGCCGCTCAGAGTCAGCTTCGAGCCGGGCGGGCGGCGGAAGCCCGCGGCCCAGTAGGTGGCGCCGGCATCCGGGTAGGCGATGTTGAAGTCGTTGACCCCGAAAGCACCGTAATTCCAGAAGCAGGTGCTGAAGCGCCCGTTGACCATGTCTCCTTTGCCCGCCGTCGCCGCCGACGGCAGGGCCGCGACGGCCGCGAGCATGGCCACCGCTACGACGCCGAGTGCGGTTCGGGCCTTCATTTGGCCTTGCACCCGAGTTTCCGGAACTCCGACTTCGTCCAGTACTTCGATCTCGGGAAGTACGGGCCCATGACCTGCTTTTCGGTGCCGGGTGTCTTGACGCGCTGCGGCGCTTGCTTCCAACCGGGGTCGGCCGCCATGAATCGCATGTACATGGTGCCGACGTAGTCACGGGAGGCCGGGTCCGGGTAGTTCTCGCCCTTGCCGAAGTTGATCCAGCGGTAGCCGCAGGCCGGACGCGCGTTCGGCGGCCGGTCCTTCGCCTGTCCGATGACCAGCGTGTACCGGCGCCCCTTTGAGAGGGGTACCTGCTGGTCGTAGACGCAGTCGTAGCCCAGGCCGGTCACGGCCGAGGAGCCGGTGCACAGGGACCAGTAGCGGACCTGGTACTTGCGCGGAGTCCAGCGTTTCGAGGCGGGCAGGGTCTTCGGGAAGGTGGGCATCTTGCCGGAGACGGTGAGCAGTGAGCCGTACTTGAGGCTGGTCGGGGTCAGCAGGTAGCTGGTGTCTGGGTTGGCCTGGAAGCCGCCGCTCTCCGTGGGCGGATACTTGGCCGCGCGCTCGGCCGGGTCTTCGATGAAGATCCCGGCGACGGTGTAGAGGGCATTCCAGAACTTCTCCCACCTGGGCGGGTTGAGGGCGGGTGCGTTGACCGGATCGGAGGACGCCGCGACGAGCGCCTTCCACACGGCGGCCGGGAAGGTCGACTTGCTCGCGTCCTTGATCGGGTCCAGCATCGCGCAGGCCTGCTGGCCCCGCAGCTTCGTTCCGTCGGCCAGGTTGAGGACGAGCTTCGGCAGTCCGGCATCGCCGGTTCCGTCCCGGCCGCGGTCCGGCAGGTAGTTCCGGATGCTCATGCCCAGGCGGGTGGTCGGGTCGGTCGTCTGCGTGTAGATCGTGTTCGGCGCCCGGTGCGCGGGGATCGGGCCGGAAACCACGTGGAACGTGTACTTCCGCGGCCCGGCGTTGCGCTTGCGATTGGTCCTGAAGGGGTTGACCGAGCCCTTGTCCGGCTTGATGTAGATGTCACGCAGGCGGTCCGCCGAGGCGATCTGGCCCAGCTCACCCGGGCGTCCGAACATCGTCCAGGACATGTAGCGCTGGTGGCCGAACTTGCCGTGGAAGGTCAGGCTTGCCCCTTCCGGCAGCTTGTACTGGGCGACGAAATAGGTCGAGCCGACATCCGGGAAGAGGTTCGGTTTCTGGATCGGGATCGCGTTGGGCAGGTTGGCGTAGTCCATCCCCTTCGGGGGCGCCCAGAAGCAGTCGTGGCCGTACTTCTTGTCCGTCTGCACGGCGATCTTGTGAGAGAGGAAGTTGAGTCCGGCGCTCGCCGAAGCAGCCGCCAGCAACCCCAGGCCCGCAAAGCCGACGAAGGCCACGACGAACAGGCGTCTGGCCCGGCCTTCCCACCGGTTGCGAAGCGTTTCTCCCCAAGCCCGCTTGTTCCCGGTGCCTGCCGTCTCAGGTGGACGATGGTTCTGCATGCCTTCCCTCTCCTCGATTCCTGAAGCTCTCGACAGGCAGCCTATAATCCTTATTGAGATTTTGTCAAGTTGATATTTCGTAAATAGTCTGGAGCGGGTAGTACGATCGTGTCAGTGCCAGTCACCTCAACCGAGAATCCAGCCGCCCCGGCCGCCGGCCGCGGCCCCCGCCGCCTGTCCAAGGACGCCCGACGAGCCCAGTTGATCGCCGCGGCCATGCCTATCGTGGCCAAGCAGGGCTTCGCCGACTTCAGCCTCGACGAGGTCGCCGCCAAAGCCGACGTGACCCGGAACCTGCTCTACCACTACTTCCCGGACGGCAGAAGCGACATCGTCATGGCGGTCGCCGAACAGGCCGGCCACACCCTGACCGACGACTGGGTCACCGACGAGTCGATCCCGCTGGCGGAACGTCTCGTCATCAACAACGCCCGCATGGTCGCCCATGCCATGGAGCCGAGCGACGCCTGGGTCATCTACCAGCTGGCCCGAGGTTCCACCGACCCCGAGCTCCGGGCCGCGATCGAACATTTCGTAGAGATCGTCGTCGCCGCCGTCTCCCTCAACCAACTCGGCACCGAGGATCCCCCCACCCTCGCCCGAGTAGCCCTCAAGGGCTACCTAGGCTTTTTCGGAACCGTCCTCGACGAAGCCAGGGAAACCGGAACCCCACCAGAGCAACTGGTCGACCTCCTCGGAGAAACCCTCACCGCCGCCCTCCAGGTGGCGAAGCGGCAGTCCGAGCCACAACCGTAGAACCTTCTCCGAACGTCTTGAAAAACCGGAACTGGCTGCGCCGCACCCGCTGTAGATTTACGCCCCATCATGGGACTGTTCGGACTCGCCAAAAAGACGTTGGCTGAAGTTCCGGTACCGGGAGAGACCCGTTTATCGTTACCCCCGGGGAAGATCAGCGTGAGATATGTCGAGGATCGCGCGAACAGGACGACGGACATGAGAGAACGCAACAACCCGTGGCACGGGCCAGGCAGTGCGTTCACGTTCCGTTTCGAGGTCGACGGACAAGCGGTCGAGTTCAAAGAGCCGCGTGCCAATCTCACCGGTTCAAGGACGAAAACGATTCACCAGGAACTCGGTTGGTTCGAGCTGCCCGGCACCTGCGAGGTCAACGTCGTCACCGAACACACTCCCACCGAAAACGTCCACAACTCCCGACTCATCTTTCGGCAGTAATAGCTCCGCACGGGGCGCCCCCTGACAAAAAACGCCCCCCGCAAAGGTGGCGCTTCTGGCTTTGTATCTGGGATAGCGGGGGCAGGATTCGAACCTGCGACCTTCGGGTTATGAGCCCGACGAGCTACCTGACTGCTCCACCCCGCGGCGGACCGCTAATTCTAACACCGAAAGGGCGGCTGGAGGTTTGCCGGCAATGAGGTTGAGAATTCGAGCGCTATTTGGCCGAAATCTCAATGTCGGTGGGGAGAGGCTAGTTTTCTCGGGGATTCCTGGGGTTCCGGGAGCCGGGACTGTGCGGATGTTGGGCGAGCCGGGGGAAGCGAGTAGTTAGTCTCACCGACGTGGATCGCAAGTGGTTGTCTCTCGTCGCCGTGATCACCGGCATCTTCATGCTGCTGATCGACGTCACCATCGTCAACGTCGCGCTGCCGGACATCGGTACGGATCTGAAAGCGTCGTTCACGAGCTTGGAGTGGGTGGTCAACGCCTACACGCTCACCCTCGCCTCCTCGCTGCTGGTGTCCGGCTCCCTGGCCGACCTGATCGGCCGCAAGCGGGTCTTCGCCGGCGGCCTGATCATCTTCTCGCTCGCCTCGCTGGCCTGCGCGCTCTCCGAATCCTCGCTGATGCTGAACCTGATGCGGGCGGTCCAGGGGATCGGCGGCGGCATGATGTTCTCGACCTCGCTGGCGATCGTCGGCCAGACCTTCCACGGCCATGAACGCGGGACGGCCTTCGGGATCATCGGCGCGACCACCGGCGCCGCGGTGGCGATCGGCCCGCTGGTCGGCGGCCTGCTCACCGACGCCTTCGGCTGGGAGGCGATCTTCTTCGTCAACGTGCCGATCGGGGCGATCGCGCTGCTGCTCACCATGCGCAACGTGGACGAATCGAAGGATCCGCACCCGGCCGGGATCGACTGGCTCGGCGCGGTCCTCTTCACCGCCGCCCTCTTCCTGCTGATCTACTCGCTGGTCCACGGCAACGACAAGGGCTGGGGCAGCTTCGAGATCATCGGCTCGCTGGTCCTCTCGGCCCTGCTGCTGCTCGCCTTCGGGACGGTCGAGCTGCACAAGGAACACCCGCTCTTCGACCTCTCCCTGTTTCGCCGGCCGGCCTTCGTCGGGGCCTGCGTGGTCGCCTTCTGCATGTCGGCCTCGCCCTTCGCCCTCTTCCTCTTCCTCACCTTCTACATCCAAGGCGGCGTGCTCGGCTACACCCCGCTCCAAGCCGGTCTGAGGTTCCTGCCGATCACCGGCATGATGCTGCTGGCCGGGCCGATCGCCGGACGCCTGACCACCAAGGTCCAGGTCCGCTACCTGCTGAGCGGCGGTCTGCTCGGGGTCGCGGTCGGCATCTTCCTGCTGCACGGGATCGACGTGAACTCGGGCTGGACCGCGCTGATCCTCGGCTTCGTCGTCGCCGGCATCGGCTCCGGTTTCGTCAACCCGCCCTTGGCCTCGACCGCGATCGGCGTGGTCGAGCAGCGCCGCTCCGGCATGGCCTCGGGGATCAACGCCACTTTCCGCCAGGTCGGCATCGCCGCCGGCGTGGCCGGGCTCGGGGCGATCTTCCAGAGCCGGGTCGGCAACCTGCTGGCCGAGCAGTTGAGCGGCACCAAGGCCGCCTCCCACAGCGACCAGATCTCGGCCGCGGTGACCGCCGGCCAAACCGAGACGGCGATCTCCCACATCCCCCACTCGATCGGCGCGCAGCAGATCGACCAGGTCCGCGAGGCGGCTCACTTCGCCTTCGTCGGCGGGATGAACACGCTCTTCCTGGTCACCTGCGCGATCGCGCTGGTCGGCGCGATCGGCGGCCTGCTGCTGGTCCGCCAGAGCGATTTCATCGCCCCGCCGGGCCATGATTGAGTTGGCGGTCAGGCGCGCTCTACCTGCATTGGGAGGTACCGACACAGCCACGCAGCCGGCTCGCCTCGGCTTCAAGCTCGACCAGCAGGTCGGCCTTTGACGGGTCGCCGGCCAGGTTCTCCATCTCGTCCGGATCGTTCCTTAAGTCGTAGAGCTCTTTGTCACCGAACGACCAGTTCACGTACTTGTATCGGTCGGTCTTGACCCCGTAGTAGGGGACGTCGTAAGCGGTGAGCGGAGTCGAATACTCGAACAATGGTTTCAGTGCTTCGAGCGGGATGTCGCGCTGCGGCAGACCCTGCTTGCCCTTTGCCGCCTTCAGCAGCGAGATGCCGTCCATGGTCCGGCCCGGTTTGGCGCCGGCGATGTCAAGCAGGGTCGCAGTGAGATCGACATCCATGGCCGGTCCGGTGACCTCGCGGCCTGCCTTGATGCCGGGGCCCGAGATCATCGCCGGGATCCGGACCGAGTTCTCGAAGGGAAGGAACTTCGAGGCTGAGAGACGGTGCTCGCCCTGCAGGTAGCCATTGTCGGAGACGAAGACGAAATAGGTGTTCTTGAACTCCCCCTTCTTCTTCAGCACCTTGACGATCCGGCCGACCTGGTTGTCGACTTGACGAAGCGCCCCGAGCCGGCCGCGGTAGTTGTCCTGGATCGTCGCGATGTCTTCATCGGTGAGCAACGGTAGGTCGCTGACGTTGCTCGCCTTGTCCGAGACATCGGCCTCGTTGAACGAGGGGGTGCGGATCAGCGGCTCCTCGTCGTAGGTGTCCCGGAACTGCTTCGAGGGCCGCGGGTCCGGACCGGGGGCTCCCTGGCGGATACCCTGGAGGTGGTTGGCATCCTCGGCATGCGGCTGTGGTGGGGCGTAGTAGAGGAAGAACGGCTTCCTGCGGTTGGACTGGTTGCGCACGAACCGGACCGCGTAGGTCCCCGTGATCGTGGCCGAGTACTGCTTGTAGAACTGGGTGCCGAAGAAGTCCCACGGCCGGTAGGCCGTGAGGAAGTCCTTCATCAGCTGGGCGAAGCTGGTCTGGGGCCGGGCGTAGCCGATCGTGCCCAGCTTGATGTGTTCGCGGGCGTAGCCCTCGTCGCCGTGAAAGCGGATCTTGCCATCCACGTTGAGGCCGAAGTTGAAGTAGTCGTAGGTCGAGTTGTCGAGCATCGCGACCCAGCGGTCCCAGCCCGGCGGAACTTCGGACTGCTCGGCAACCCCGTACTCGTTCAGGTACTTGCCGACCAGGGCCGTCCGGTAGCTGGCCTTCCGCATCCACGGACCGAGCGAGTTGGACTGGTTGAGCTTGCCTTCGAGGTTGCGGAAGACGAAGTGCCCGCCGTGGCTCTCGCGGAAATTACCCATCATCTTGTTGTTGTGGGCGAGTTGGCCGGTAAGCAGCGAGGCCCGCGCCGGTCCGCAAAGGGGATATGGCGCGTTGTAATTGGTGAAGTTTGTTCCGCCCCTCTGGATCACCTCCCGCACGTTGGGAAGGTAGGAGATGTCGCTGCGGACCGCGTCGTCAACCTGGATCAGGACGATGTTGGGCCTGGTGCTAGCCGACTTCGGCTTCTTGGCCTGAGCTGTCTCCACCGTTGAGATCGCAGCAACCAATGCGAAGACGCAAATCATCAACGATCCGAGCAGCCAGGGCCCAAGCCAATTCCTGTTCCACCGAATTTCCGCCCAGTCCCGCATATCCCCACCTTCCTTGAAGCCAACAAGATCAAAAGTTGATGCGCGTCATGTTTTATCAAGGATCGCGGCGAACCGCCAGTTGGATGTGTCTCTGCCAGACGCCGAAAAGGATTCGAATCGCCGAGCGCGCACGGGTTGAGGAGTAACCTCATAGGGTAGTTGCCTAAGCAACTCTTACTTCACAAGGAGGTTCATCATGGACGTTGTTCTGCTTGTCGGGCGCATTCTCTTCGTGGTTCTGTTCATCAGTTCGGGCATCGGGCACATCAAGAACCGTGAGATGTTGGCCGGCTACGGCGCCCAGATGGGGCTGCCCGCACCGAACCTGCTGGTTCCCTTGACCGGGATTCAGTTGCTGCTCGGATCCGCGATGGTCCTGCTCGGGATCTGGGCTGACGCCGGGGCGCTCCTGATCGCGCTCTTCCTGCTGCCGACCGCCTTCGTGATGCACGCTTACTGGAAGGTCGAAGACCCCCAGGCCAGGCAGGGCGACCAGATCCACTTCCAGAAGGATATCGCCCTGCTCGGCGCGGCCTTGATTGCCTTCGTGCTGTTCCAGCAGTACGGCAACGACCTCGGCCTGATGATCACCGGCCCGCTCTTCTGAGGTCGCGTCAAGAACGCCGTTTGCCCTGACTATTTGCGGGTAAACGGCGTTTTTGCGACGGTCAAACCTGCCTAGGGCTGGGTGGTCGGGCGGATCAGCAGTTCGTTCAGGGAGACGTGGGCCGGGCGGGTCACCGCGTACTCGATTGCGTCGGCGATGTCATGGGCCTGGAGCGGCTCGACCTTTGCGGTCCGCTCCTTCAGCTTCTCGTGGACCTCGGGTCGGTTGTGACCCTGCAGCTCGGTCTCGACGAAGCCGGGCTCGATGATCGTGACCCTGACCCCGTGGCGGCTCGCCTCCTGGCGAAGCGCCTCGCTGACCGCGCCGACCCCGTGCTTGGTCAGGTTGTAGACCCCGGCCCCGGCGGTGGCTACCCGGCCGGCGACCGAAGAGATGTTGACCACGTCGGCGACCCCGCGGGGCGAATCCTCCTGCGCCTTGAAGAGGTAGGGCAGGGCGGCGTGCGTGGTGTAGAGCAGGCCCTTGAGGTTGACGTCGATCATCCGATCCCACTCCTCGGTCGGGGCGCCGTGGATCGGGCCGAGCAGCATCACGCCGGCGTTGTTGACCACGATGTCGAGCCGCCCGAAATCCCCGGCGGCCCGCTCGACCGCGGCGATCGCCTGCCGCTGGTCGGTCACGTCGGCCTCGACCGCGAGGGCCGTATGGCCACGGCCGGCGATCTCCTGGGCGAGCTTCTCGATCCGTTCGGTCCGCCGCGCGACCAGCGCCACCTTCGCTCCCTGGGCGGCCAGGGCCCGGGCCGTCGCCTCGCCGATCCCGCTGCTTGCGCCGGTCACCAGAGCCACCGCACCTTCAAGTCTGTCCGCCATCTTTCACCCTTCTACGGTTTGGTTACGACCGAGCATAGCCGCGGCCAATATCCTTGAACCTTGGCCGCCACCCTTCCCAAGAGCGAGTCGTCGGTTCGAGTTGCGGTGATCGACATCGGCACCAACTCGACCCGGCTGCTGATCGCCGATGTCGAAGGCAACCAGGTCGACGAGATCTACCGCGAAAGCCGCGTCACCCGGCTCGGCCGCGGGGTCGACTATTCCGGGCAGCTTTCCGGCGAAGGGATCGAGGCCGTCTGCGGCACGATCGCCGAGTACCTGCCGCTGATCCACGGTGAGGAAGCCCGCGAGGTAATGGTGATCGCGACCAGCGCGGTCCGTGACGCCGAGAACGGGGATGCCTTCGTGGCCGAGTTGAGGGAACGCTTCGACCTTCGGTGCCGAGTGATCGACGGCGACCAGGAAGCGAACTACACCTACCTCGGCACCACTGCCGGCCGCCGTGCCGACGAGACCCTGCTGGTCATCGACATCGGCGGCGGCTCGACCGAGATGATCGTCGGCCGTGGCCCCGACCCGGCCTTCCACACTTCATTGCAGGCCGGGGTGGTTCGCCACACCGAACGAATCCTGACCGGTGACCCGCCCACCTCAGCCGAGCTGGAGGCCCTGGCCAAGGACATCGACAAGCTGGTCCAGGCCTCGCTGGAAGGTATCGACATCCCCACGGTCGACCGGGCGATCGCCGTCGCCGGCACCCCCTCCTCGCTGGCCGCGATCGACCTCGAACTGGTCCCCTACGACCCCAAAGCCGTCGAAGGTCACCGCCTGCCGCTGCGGACCGTCCAATGGTGGCTCTCACGGCTGGCCTCGATGCCCCTGGAGGAACGCAAGCAGGTTCCGGGCCTCCATCCCGACCGGGCCCAGGCGATCGTCGCCGGGGTGGTGATCCTGATCGAGATCATGCGGAAGTTCGACCTGCTCGAGATCGAGGTATCCGAACACGACATCCTCTACGGCTGCGCGATCAGCGTCGCCGCTTCGGCCGGCTGAGCCAGTCCGCCGCCTGGTCCTGCCGCTCAGTCGCCGCCCAGGATCCGCTTCTTCTCGGCCGCGAATTCTTCATCGTCTAGCACGCCCGATTCCTTCAGCCGGCCCAGCTTCTCGAGCTGGTCGAGCCGGCTCTCGCCGGCCGCAGGCGCAGCCGGCTGAGTCGGCAGGACCGCAGTGTCGGCTTCGGCCTGCGGCGAATGGACGGCGGTCGGCGCCTCAGAGCCTCCTTCGCCTTCGTCATCCCCCTTGCCGCCGATCTTCGGCATCGAGATGTTCTTCGGCCGGCCCGCCCAGGCCTCCTTGGCCCGGTCGCGGGTGCGGTCGCCGAAGTCGCGAAGGCCCGAGTAGTCGGCGTCCGGGTACTCGAGCATGACCTGACGGCGGAAGAACCAGAAACCCGCCCCGGCCATGATCACCACCATGAGCCGGATCAGGAATTCCCGGCCGTCGCCCGCACCCATGATCAAGAAGATGAAGGCGAGCAAGCCCAGCAGGCTGAAGGTCGCGGCCGGATACTGACCGAAGGGGACGGCGAGGAACTCGCGGACCTTCCCGGACGCCTTGACCGGCGAGATCACCCAGGCCACGACCAGCAGGGCGACCGCGAACCAGAGCACCGTCCAGGCGACCGACTTGAGCAGTTCGGTGGCGATGTTCCAGGCCGCGTGGGCGGCAGGTTGGATGTCCGGGTCGGCCAGTTCGGGTATGGCCACGTTGCCGGCGACCGAGCGGACGATCAGCACGATCAGCGCGGCGAGGATCAGGCCTACCGCGAGCCAGAGCAGGGTCAGCCAGCGGTAGCCCGGTGAGAGGTAGACCGCCAGCACGATCAGCAGCAGCGCCAGCAGCGCGGTCACGAGCGCGAGCCCGTGGATCAGCTTCGCGACTGTCTGCACCTGGGCCAGTTCGTCGGAATCGACGATCTTCACGTTGCCGACCGAATCGGGGATCTTGTCGCGGGCCTGGTCACCCAGGCCGACCTGGTCGGCGATCTCGATGATCAGTGGTTGGAGCTTTAGTTCGACCTGGCCGTTGGAGGTACTGGTGAACTTCCCCTTGTCCTCGATGATGTTGATCAGGGTCGTGTGGGCGGCGATGTTGGCCGACTTCCAAGCCGACTGGACCTTGTCGTTGCTCAGTGCCCTGAGGGCGAGAGAGTCGGCACCCTGCCTGCCCAGGCCGGCCAGCGGCCCGGCCAGCGTGTCGCCGAGGTTCGAGTTGATGTCGTCCAGGTTCTTCTTCAGTTCGCCCTGCACGTCGACGTTCGCGTAGAGCTCGTCGACCGCGTAGGTCGCAACCTGTTTCTGGATCTCGGGGTTCTGAAGCAGCTTCAGGGAGGTGTCACCCCACTCCTGGGTGTCGAACACCTGGCGGTCGACCCAGGTGGAGAGGATCGCCAGAACGGTCACGAAACCGGTCAGGATCGTGATGAATCGAACCCAACCGAGATGCGGCCGCTCTTTGGTCAATGCTCTGCTCCCCTTCTGATCTGACGCGCCAATATGCCGCAAGCCTAGCCCTCTGGGGCAGTGGCCGCATCACACCGTTCAGGTGAACGGGGAAATACCCGGAGCGGGATTCGAACCCGCACGCCCCATAAGGACTGCGGCTTTTAAGGCCGCTGCGTCTACCGTTCCGCCATCCGGGCCTCTCAAGCCTAGATCCTCAGGCCGGAAGCGGGGAAAGAGGCGTACCATGGAAGAAGCGTTCCGATCTTTAGAAACTGGAAGATTCGCGTTTAGAGACCGCTACATTTGCCTGGGTACCGTGTTTTCGTAAGCACAGGAGGAAACCCGGGCCGCGAGGTCCCCAGTCAAAGGAGTCCCTTGGAAGCATCAGCACTAAATCACGCGGCACGACGAGGCCTTCTCGCCAGGAAGTCGCCCCTGCTGAAGCTTCAAGGCGACGAAAAGCTGGTCGCCATGGTGCGGGCCGGCAACTCGGGAGCCTTCGACACGATCGTCGACCGGTACCAGGCCCGCCTGCTCGGCTTCTGCCGGCAGATGATCGGCTCGACCGAGGACGCCGAGGATGTCCTCCAGGAAGTCTTCGTCAACGCCTACAAGGCGATGATGGCCGACAACCGGGAGATCAACCTCCGCCCTTGGCTCTACCGGATCGCCCGCAACCGCTCTTTGAACCATCTGCGCAAGCCCCGGGCCGTCGCCCAGGAGTCGATGGACATGGTCCCGATGGTGGACGCCGCCTCGACCGCGGAGAAGGTCCACAACCGGGAAGAGTTCCGTCAACTGCTGCAGGACGTGACCAAGCTCCCCGAGACCCAGCGCGCTGCCCTGCTGCTGCGGGAGATCGACGCGCTCTCCTACGAGGAGATCGCCGAGGCGATGGACACGACCGTGCCCTCGGTCAAGTCGCTGCTGGTCCGGGCGCGGATCTCGCTGGCCGAGGCCAGCCAGGCCCGCATGCTCACCTGCGGCGAAGTCCGGGTCGAGCTGGCCGAGGCCGCCGAAGGCCTGGCCAAGGCTTCCGGCCCGGTCCGCCGTCACGTCCGTGACTGTGAGGAATGCCAGGCCTTCCGCAAACAGCTTCGAAGCGACAACAAGGCGCTCGCCGCACTGATGCCGGTCGGTCCGCTGGTCGCCCTCAAGGGTGCGATCGCGGCCAAGCTCGGGCTCGGTGGCGGCGCGGCCGGCACGAGTGCCGCCGGAACTGGTGCCGCCGGCGCCGGCGCCGGTGCGGGTGCGGCCGGAGCAGGAGCTGCCGGTGCCGCCGGCGGTGCGGCAATCAGCGCCGGTACTGCTGCCTCGGGCATCGGGGCCGTGACCAGTGCGGTCGGCGCCAAGGCCCTGGCCGGTGTCGTCACCGCCGCGGTGATCACCGCCGGTGCGGTCAAGGTCAAGGACAAGGTTTCGACCGAGCGGGTCACCGATGGCAACGCCGCCACCACCAAGGCGCTCGCCTCGACCGACCCGGTCAACCCGGCCCACGCCGTGGCCCCCGCCGACCGGACTGCGGTGATCGCCGATCCGGAACTCGAGAAGGCAGATGCCGAAACCCCGACGACGCCCCCCGCCGAGCCGACCACGCCGGACGAGAGCACCGACACCACGGCTCCCCCGGTGACCGATGAACATCCGGATGACACGGCGACGATGCCGAGTGAGCCGGTGACCCCGGCCGAGCCGGCCTCCTCGGATGATGGCGACGGCCTCGAAGGCCGGCCCACCTACCCGCCGGACGAGATCGTGAACGAGAGCCCGGCCACGGTGCCGAGCGAGGGTACGACCGATCCGGTGACCTCGCCGCAGACCCCGGGCTCGACCCCGTCCACCCCGGTGGTCACCGACCCGTCCACCCCGGTGGTGCCGGTGACCCCGACCCCGGCTCCCGCGCCGAGCTCGCCGTCCACACCCCAGAACAGCACGGTCGTCGGGAAATAAGCAGTCGGCCCGGTCTGCGCCGGGCCTCCAGGTTCAACCCGCCCCTCCCAATCTCATTAACTGATGGTTGGGAGGGGCTCTGGTTTGTGGCGTCTCTAGAGTTCCGCCGTCTGGCCCGGGTCGAGGACGATCGCTTCGATGCCGTTTGCCTGGCAGTCGGCGGCAAACGCCTGCGCGTCGGTCTTGATCGGGGGGAAGGTGTCGTAATGGATCGGCACGACTCGCTTGGCGCCGATCAGCTCAGCGGCGTAGGCGGCGTCCTCCCGGTCCATCGTGTAGTGGCCGCCGATCGGCAGCAGGGCGACATCGACCCCGTGGCGCTTGCCGATCAGTTCCATGTCACCGAACAGGCAGGTGTCACCGGCGTCATAGATAGTCAGCCCACCCATCTCGATGATCAGGCCGGAAGGGGTTCCGATCGGGGTGCCGAGCTCGGCGCTGAAGGGACGCTCTTCCGACCCGGGCAGGGTGTTGGTGTGCCAGGCCTGTACGAGCTTGATCGAAAGGTCGTCGTCCTCGAATCGCACGGTGCCGCCGAGGTTGGGGTCGGAGACGTTCTCGACGCCCTGCATCTCGAGCCAGTTCGCGACCTCGACCATCGCCACACACTGGGGCTTGTTCTTCGTCGCGACGGCGACCGCGTCGGCGACGTGGTCGGCGTGGCCGTGGGTCAGGGCCAGGTGGGTGACCGAGACATCATCGGCGGTCACGTCGGCAATCGGGTTGTTCGGGGCCAGGAACGGGTCGACGATCAGGTTCGTGTCGCCGTGGGACAGTTCGAAGCAGGAATGGCCGTGGTAGCGAATCTCCATTTCAGCTCTCCTCGTTTTCGTTTTCCGAGGCGCCGGGTGCGCCCCTGTTTTCAAGTTCCTGGCGAAGCGCCCAGCCGACCGCGACGCCGACCATCATCCCCATCTGGGTTTCCTCGGTGAGCAGCGCGCGGATCGCGGTGAGCCGCTGGTCCTCGTCCGGAATCGTGGCCGCCTTCAGCGTTTCCGACTGGTGCGACTCGCCGAACCAGCCGCCGCTGCCGAGCGCCGTGACCAGCACCGACGGCAGACCTGGGGCCACACGGGAAACGAGCTGCTCGGCCTCGCGGAAACGCCCGGGGTCGCTCAACCGCTCGACCGCGGCGGCCAGTTCCTCGTCGGAGATGATCTCGTCAGCCACCGGGCCAGACTAACGCGGTGAGTGGAACCGGGTCGCGGTGAAACCGGCCAGCAATCCGACCAGTCCGCCGGCCAGGCCGCCCCAGAAGTCGGCGGTCGGGACGAGCACCGGCAGCAGCAGGATCACCGCCGCAGCGACCAAGGCACCGGCGGCTTCGAAGCCCTCCCCGTTCACCCGTGATTCGAAGCGGGCGAGCATGAACCAGGCGGCGATCGCGCCGAGGGCGATGCCGTTGCCGCCGGCGATCACGGTCACGACATCTCGCTGGTCGGCTACCGCCGAGGCCGCGAGGGTGCCGAGGACGCCGCAGGCAAGCAGCAGCAGGAAGGCCGGAAGGGTGCCGAAGCGGCGTTCGAGGCCCGGGCCGAAGAGGGCGATGGCGAGGTCGACCGCGAACAGGTAACCGACGCTGAGGTAAGCGAAGGGAGCCGTGACCAGCCGCCACCACTCGCTGTCGAAGGGCACGATCACCCCGCCGAAGTCCTCGAGCGCGTTGCCGATAGCGATCCGCACGACCAGCGCGACTGCGGGAATCAGGATCAATGCGATCGAAGCCCAGGGCCGGGCGGCGAGCGAGGCGCTGACCGTGAAACGGGGTTCCCTGGCGGCCTTCTGCCGGGCCTTCTCCTCGCGCCGGCGCTCCCGGCGCGACTGCTTCGGCTCGAGCGCCCCGTCACCGCCCCGTTCGAGGTCGGGTGCCCGCTTGCGGACTCGGGCCCCGCAGTACGGGCACTCGGTCACGTAGGGGCTGACTTCGGCCCCGCAAGACTTGCAGACGACGCTGAGTTCCGTTTCGCTCATCCTTCCCTCCGAGGATAGAACCTTTGAGCCGCCTTCTCCGCTCCGGCACTGACATACTGCCCTGCAAGAGTTTTTTCCCAGATCCCCAGGAGGACCGAGAAGCAAATGGAAGCCAACACCCTGACCGAACAGAAGTCACTGCTCGCGACGCTGCCCCCCGGCAAGCGCGCCAGGCTTCACCGGCTGCTCTTCGAGTTCGGCCCGGGTAACGGGACCCTGATGCTGCTGCCGATCGACCAGGGCATCGAGCACGGGCCGCGCGACTTCTTCCCCAACCCGGCCTCGAAGGATCCGGAGTACCAATTCAAGCTCGCCGCCGAAGCCGGTTACTCGGCCCTCGCCTGCCAGATCGGCATGGCCGAGAAGTACTACCCCGACTACGCCGGTGAGGTGCCGCTGATCCTCAAGGTCAACGGCAAGACCGACATCCCGTCTTCCGCCCACGCATTCTCCGCCTGCAACGCCACGGTCGAGGATGCGGTCCGGCTCGGTGCCGACGCGATCGGCTACACGCTCTACGTCGGCTCGCCCCGCCAGGACGAGGACCTCGCCCAGCTGCGCCAGGTCCGCCAGGACTGTGACCGCTTCGGCATGCCGCTGGTCGTCTGGTCCTACCCGCGTGGCGAGGCGATCGACGCCAAGGGCGGCGCCGGATCCTTCTACGCGATCGATTACGCGGCCCGCATGGCGATGGAGATGGGCGCCGACGTGGTCAAGCTGAACTACCCGAAGATCGACCCCGAGAACGACAAGAACGCCCAGCCGCCGTACAACGAGTTCGACGTGACCGCCGAAGAGGCGATGCGCCAGTGCGTCGAGTCGGCCGGCCGTTCGCTGGTCGTCCTCTCCGGTGGTTCCAAGACCGACGACGCGACCGTACTCGGCCACACCAAGTCTGTCATGGAAGCTGGAGGGTCCGGCGTGATCTTCGGCCGCAACGTGTGGCAGCGCGAGTGGAACGAGGCTCTCGAGATCATCGCCCAGATCAAGGAGACCCTGCTCGCCAACGTGAAGCGCACCCCGTAGAGGGCGTTTGAAACAGGGGAACATTCCGACACCCCCGGTCCAGTTCGGGGACATGTTTCCGGATCACATGCGGCGGTATGTGATTTGGCTGGTGATCCTGCTCGGCATGGCGGCCGTGGCCTGGTTCAGTCAGAAAGATTCGAAGGAGGGCCCCGCGAAAGCGGGGTCCTCCGTTTTTGCGAAGGTCGACCGGGTGGTCGACGGCGACACCGCGAAGGTCTGGGTCGACGGCAAGGACGAGTACGTCCGCTACATCGGTATCGACACGCCGGAATCGGTCAAACCCGACGCCCCGGTCGAGTGCTTCGGCGAGGAGGCGAAGGCCTTCAACGAGCGGCAGCTCGTGGAGAGCCCCACGGTGAGGCTGGTCTTCGACCGGGAGCAGCGTGACCGGTACGGCCGCCTGCTCGCCTACGTCTACTCCGGATCCACTCTGCTCCAGGCCGAACTGCTGAGGCGTGGCTACGCGACCACCTTGGAGGTGCCGCCGAACACCTCGAGGGCAGACCAGTTCGGCCGGCTCGAGGACGAGGCTCGGCAGGCCGGCCGCGGCCTCTGGTCGGCGTGCTGACCGGCTGGTTCTGTGATCTCCCTCACAGATTTGTGAGCGAAGACTTGAGATCGGCCAATCATTTGCTACCGTGACCGGACGGTCTGCTTTCGGAAGCGCGCTTCTGTCCGGGCCGAACCACTATGAGAATGCGTCAAAGCGTAAATCAGTTCGAAGCGGCATTCGAACAGCAGAAGGTTCTCGAGCAGCGTCGGCGCGAACAGCTCCGCAACCGCGCCGTGAACCGCTCGCGTGCCCGGCGGGTGTCGCGTTCCCAGCAGCAGGGCAAGGTGCGCTTCAGCGTCTTGGCCGTTTGCCTCATCGTGACAGTGGTCGTCGTGACCATCGCCATGTTCGAGGCGCTGCTCCTGGTCATGTCTTAGGGGCGTCGGGGTGAACTCCGAGGGCTCCCCATGCCCCCGGGTTCCTGCCTTCAGGCCTTTTCGGCCTCAACCTGCGCGCCACCGCGTTCATCGATGACTTCCTTGCGGAAGACGTCGACTTCCCGCGGAGCGGTGATGCCCAGACGCACCTTGTCACCGGAAACGCCGAGAACCATGATCTCCACGTTCTCGCCGATGATGATGCTCTGTTCCTTTTTTCTGGTCAGTACCAGCATCAGACTCCATTCGAATCCATTTGGTCGGTTCGATACCTAATAATAGGTATTCCCTCCGACGGGGCGACGGACTGGCTCAACACTACCCCGGAGAGCGCCGTCCCAAGCGGGGAAGATAGACTCGGGAGCCTCTATGGCTCGCCGATCACTACGCCCCCAACTTAACCAGATTCGGGCTTGGGTCCGCCAAGGACGCACCGACGCCTGGATCGCCCATCAGCTCGAAGTGAGCGCGTCCGAACTCCGTGAGTTCCGTCGCCAACACGACCTTGCACCGGACGACGAAGCAGACGGTACGACCGAGGTCGATCTCCGCGACGAGATCGAAGCCGAGATCGAAGCTGCTGCCGCCGAAGAAGAAGCCGCCCGGGCCAAGGCCGAGGAGGAAGCAGCCGACAAGGCCGCTGCCGAGGCCGCCGAGCGCGAAGCCGCCGGCGACGACTCCGACGACGCGGACGCGGACACGGATTCCGACTCGACCGACTCCGAAGACACCGAGTCGGACGGGTCCGAAGCCGAAGGCCGTCCCCGTCGCCGCCGCCGCGGACGCCGAGGGCGTCGCGGACGTGGCGCGAGCAACAAGCTCGAAGGCACCTTCGAGCATGGTGACGAGGGCTATGGCCTCTGGCTCGACCCCGCGATCCAGGACATCCAGGCTTACAGCGAGAACTGGGCCGGCAAGCGGGACGTGACCGTCACCGTCGAGGCCGACCAGATCGTGATTCGCCGGGCCGGCGAAGAACCCGCCGAAGAGTCCTAGGACTCGAAATCTAAGACTCGACTTCCAGGTCGAGGACCACTCGCCCGCCGGCGAAATCACCGGCGGCCTGGAGGTGGAGCCAGAAAGCCGCGTCGATCAGTTCCTGCACGTCGGCGAGGCCCGGGTTCACCCCGGGGAGGAGTAGCGCCCAGTCGGTTCCCTGGCCGTAGAGGTCGGCCAGGTCCGCGGCGGTGAAGGTGGCGCCCAGGCGGCGCCGGAGCTCCTCTCGGACCGGGATCGTGACGTCATCGCCGCGGAGCTCACCGGAGCGTTCCAGTTCACGCAGCCGGTCGATGCCGGCTTCCCAGTTGAAGAGGGCGTTCTCGAGAGGGTAGGCCACGCGGGAATGATGGCAGGCCGACCATCTCGGCCGCCGGTCAACCCTGGTCGCGGCCCGGAATGAAATCGTCGCTGGGATCCAGCCGCGAGCAGAGGGCCGGGTCCATCGGCCCTTTCACCTTCCAGACCCCGAGCCAGGCGAAGGACTGTGAGTAGTAATGCGAGGAGATCCGCTCAAGGGCCGCCGGGTCGTTGGCCGCCCAACCGAACTCCGGCGAGTCCTTGGGCAGGTCGTAATCGTCGAAGTTGAGGTACGGGGCGGTGACCAGATAGTCCGGGTCGGCCGCGTTGACCGCGCGGGCAAACTCCTCGCAGGTCCCGATCGCGTCGAAGCCACCGTGGGGCGCGTCGCGGCCGAGATAGACCACCTCGTTCGAGAGGTCCGGGCCCCAGAACCCGTACTGCTTGAAACCGGCCATCGTGCCGGCCAGGGCGATCTTCGAGTCGGTGATGCCCTCCGCCCAACGGTAGGGGCCGGTCAGCCCGGACCCTTCGGCCAGCTCGAAGTCCTGGTAGCGGTTCTCGAAGTAGCTCCTCTGGATCGGCCAGGCGAAGACGGCGAAGACGACCAGCGCCAGTCCCAGCCCGACCGCCAGGGGTGGGAGACCGAGGCGGCGCGAGAGGCGCTCCCTGAGCAGCCAGAAGGCGAAGGGCAGGGCGACGAAGAGCAGGGCCAGGGCGAGGCCGAAATTCCGGCCCGGGGCTGAAAGTACCGGGTCGGTGGAACTGGTGCCGACGAAGAGGACGACCAGGAGGAGGCCGAGGACGACCCGGCGCCAGCCACGGTCGAACCAGGAGGCGAGCGGGACCAGGACCACCGCCAGGCCGAGCGCCGGGACCAGGAAGCGCAGGTTGATCGCGAAGGCGCTCGGGTCACCTTCCGGCCCGGCGGCGCTGAGCGGGGTGAACAGGTAGGCGACGATCGCCAGCAACGCGACCGCGCCGTGGGCACGGGTCAGGCGGCCGTGGGCGGTGAGCATGACCAGGACCAGGCCACCGACCACCAGGGCGAAGAGCAGGGGCCAGACGTGGCCGAAGCCCTGGTCGAGGCCCGGCACGAAGTAGTCGCTCCAGATGCCGCGGTCGGTCAGATAGTGGGCGACCGAGAAGTCGGGGCGACCAACCTGCAGCCGATCCGGCGAGGGCAGTTCGATCGGACCGACCCGGGTGATCTGCGGCAGCGGGTTGCCGGCCGCGACCAGGTTCCTCAGGTACCACCAGCCGCCGCCGGCAAAGGCGGCGGCCAGCCAGACCCCGGTGGCTCGGAGCCGGCGACCGGGCACCGTCGCGTAGACCACCGCGCAGGTGACCAGGAAAGCCGGGGCCAGGGCGGTCACCTTGGTCCCGGCGGCCAGCCCGACCGCGAGGCCGGCGGCGGCCATCACCCAGTCGGGCCCGACCCGGCCGGGCGGGTCGGGCTTCCCGGCCGAACGGTTCAGCATGATCGCCACCGCGGCGAGGACCAGGGCGGCCGCCATCACGTCGTTCTTGCCGGTGCCCGGCTCGCGGACGACCAGGGTGTGGATGGCCATCAGGACCGCGACCCCGAGCATGGTCAGGTGGGGACGGCCGTAAGGCCGCCCGACGCACCAGCCGGCCAGCAGGCCGAGACCCAGCCAGCCCAGATTGATGAAGACAGAGACGAAGTCACGGCCGGTCAGGACCATCCCGACGGCGTGGATCAGCTCCGAGTTCTGCGGGTAGAACCAGTTGGTGAAGACGGTCTCCGGGTGGAAGAAGCCGGTGACCGAGCCGGTCCGGGCGATCTCGGCCGCGAACGGCATGTGGTACCAGACCGAATCGAAGTTGGTGATGCCGTGGTCGAGGTTGTAGGAGGTGAAGGCACCCCACTGGGCGAAGACCGCGAAAGCGGCCAGGAAGGCCAGCGCCTGGGCTCCGGTGGAAACGGCCGGAGCCGGAGGGACCGGGTCACCCTTGCCGGCCGGGCGGGGCGCCAGCCACAGCCAACTCGCCAAGGCGGCCAACCCGAGCAGGATGACCAGCGGGAAGACGTCCAGCCAGCCGAACAGCCCGAGCAGTTCGGAGGCCAGCAGGAGCAGGCCGACCGCCGTGACGGCCTCGACCAGCCGGGCTGGGGAGCCGTCCCAGCCGGGTACCAGCCGGGATCGCAGCCGGAAGGCGGTGAACCCGGTGAACGCCGCCACCAGCGTGAGGTGGACCAGGCCAGAGGTGAAGTCAGCGAAGCTCAAACGAGGCCCCCGCCGACACGGCTACTTGACGCCGTTCACGACCCAGGCTTCTTCGTCGGGCTTGATCATGCCCTGACGACGGGCCTCGCGCTGCAGGGTGGTTTCGCTGCGGGCCTTTTTTACCTGCCGTTCCAGCATCGCGTTCTCGGCCTGGGCTTCGTGAAGCCGAACCTTGGCCTGCCCGGCCAGCCGGTAGGTGTGGACCGCGTTCCAGATCGGCTTGGCCATCGCCGCGACCAGCAGCACGATCACGATCGCGAAGACGATGCGTCCGAAACGGTCCCACTGGATCCGGCCGGCGCCGGGCCGACCGGCATTCCGCCTCGCGGCCGGCCGCCGCCGCGGCGTCCGGCGGGCACCGGCGTAGCTTTGCGCGCGTGCTGACACGTCCGACCCTTCTAGGCCGGACGGTCAAACCCTTCAACCCTGACGTTTGAAGACAGAAGTACCGCCGAACCGGGCTTTTTCGCCCAGTTCCTCTTCGATCCGGAGCAGGCGGTTGTACTTGGCCACGCGGTCCGAACGCGACGGGGCGCCGGTCTTGATCTGGCCGGCGCCGGTCGCGACCGCGAGGTCGGCGATCGTGGTGTCCTCGGTCTCGCCGGAACGGTGGGAGATCACCGCGGTGTAGCCGGCGTCGGCGGCCATGCGGATCGCCTCCAGGGTCTCCGTCAAGGTGCCGATCTGGTTGACCTTGACCAGGATCGAGTTGCCGACCCCGAGCTCGATGCCCCGCTTCAGGCGGGCCGGGTTGGTCACGAAGAGGTCGTCACCGACCAGCTGGACCGAGTCGCCGAGCTTCTCGGTGAGGAGCTTCCAGCCGTCCCAGTCCTCTTCGTCCATGCCGTCCTCGATCGAGACGATCGGGAAGCGCTCGGCCGCGGACTGCCAGTAATCGGCCATCTGCTCCGGGCTGAGGTCGCGGTCCTCGTGCTCGAGGCGGTAGACCCCGTCCGAGTAGATCTCCGAGGTGGCCGGATCGAGGGCGATGAAGACCTCCTCGCCCGGCTTGTAGCCGGCCGCCTCGATGCCTTCGATCAGCATCTCGAGGGCCGCCTCGTTCGAAGAGAGGTCCGGGGCGAATCCGCCCTCGTCACCAACCGCCGTGGCCAGGCCATGGCCGGAGAGGATCTTCTTCAGCGAATGGAAGACCTCGGTGCCGACCCGCAGGCATTCGGAGAAGCTCCCGGTGCCGGCCGGCATGACCATGAACTCCTGGAAGTCGACCGAGTTGTCGGCGTGGGCACCGCCGTTCAGCACGTTCATCATCGGCACCGGCAGCAGCGACGGCTCGTCTTCGCCGTAGAGGTCGCCGAGATAGCTGTAAAGCGGGCGCTTCTCCATCGCCGCGGCGGCGTGGGCGGCGGCCAGTGAGACACCGAGGATGGCGTTGGCGCCGAGCCGGCCCTTGTTGTCGGTGCCGTCGAGCTCGATCATCAGCTTGTCGAGGCCGGCCTGGTCGGTCACGTCGAAGCCGAGCAGCGCCTCGCGGATCTCGCCGTTGACGTTGGCGACCGCCTGGGTCACGGCCTTACCGAGGTAAGCCTCGCCGCCGTCGCGCAGCTCGACCGCCTCGAACTCGCCGGTCGATGCCCCGGAGGGAACCGCGGCGCGGCCGGTGAACTCGTTTTCGAGGGTTACCTCGACCTCGATCGTGGGGTTGCCCCGGGAGTCGAGGATCTGGCGTGCGTGGACGGCTTCGATGGTGCTCATTTCGCCGCCCAGTCTACTTTTGAAGCGTCTCCGCGTGCCTTTCGGCCTCGGCCCTCAGGGCCAGCTCCGGGTCGACCCCGGCCCGCCTGGCCTCGGCAACCGCCTGCCAGAGCATCCGCCCCACCTCGGCTTCGGCCTGGTCACGCCCCGGGTTGGCCGCCCCGGCGTTGGCCGGGCGTTCCTCCGGATCCAGCTTCCACTGGACCTTGTTCGCGTAGACCAGGGCCGGCAGAGCGGGCTTCTTCCAGTCCTTCTCGGACTTACGGCCCTCGACGTCACGCTTGATCTCGTCCCATTGGCGCCGTACGTCATCGGCCGTCTCGATGCCCTCGGCCCGGCCGCTTTCTTCCGGCGGGTAGACGTGGGGGTGGCGCCGGATCAGCTTGTCGGTGAGCTGCGTGGCGATCTGGGCCAGGTCTCCTTCCCCTCGCTCCTCGAGCAGCAACGAGAGGAAGACGACCTGGAAGAGCACGTCGCCGAGTTCGTCGCGCATCGCGGCGTCATCCCCTTCACGCGCCGCCTCGGCCAGCTCGTACGCTTCCTCGACCGTATGGGGCACGATCGAGCGGGCGTCCTGCTCCCGGTCCCACGGGCATTTCTCGCGGAGATCGCGCGTTACCCGGTCGAGCCTTTCCAGCGCCCCGGCGAGTTCGCCGGCGTCCATCTGTGCCTTACTGACCGGCCGCGGCGCCGAGCTGGCTCAGATCGACCCCGCCGGCACCCGTCGCGCCGGTGTCGGCATTCGCGTCGGAAGGCTGAACCGGCCGCTGCGGCAGGCTCTGGGTCTGGCCGAGCAAGGCGCTGGCGGAGGCGTTGCCACCCGGCGTCATCGGCTTCGGCAGAGCGATCGGAGCCGGGCAGGCCAGGTCCGCGTTCTTGCCGGCGCCGGGCTTGTAGCACTTCGGGTCCGCCGCATCGAGGCGACCATCGCCCTCGTAGTTGTCGCAGCGCGAAACCACGTAGTCATCCGAGCAGAAGGTGCGTGAGCGCCACTTCGAGTTGTAGTCGGCCACGAAATCGCTCATCGCCTGCTGCTGCAGGGTCGGCAGCAGCTGCTGCGTGATCTGGTCGCGGACGTCGTCGAGCGACTTGGTCTCCTTGGGGGTGACCTTGGTCACCCGGAAGACGTAGTACTGCTTGCCCGCCTCGATCGGCCCTTCGATCGTGCCGGCGTCGGCCTTCATGATGTCGGCTCCGGCCGGGTCGGGGAAGGCACCGTCGGTGGCGACCGTCTTGCCACCCTCGGCCTTGCTGGAGTGGACCGAAAGCTTCTTCGCGACCTTGGCGAAATCTTCATCGGAGGGGTCGTCACCCAGTTCCTTGACCGCCTTCTCGGCGTCGGCCTTCTTGTCGGTGACGATCAGGCGGATGTCACGGGTCTCGGGAGTGGTGAAGCTCTCCTTCGAGGACTCGTAGTAATCCTCGATCTCCGAGTCCGGGACCGTGGTGACCGACTTCTGGATCTGGTCCTGGATCTTGCGGCTGAGCACCTGGAGCTTGACCCGGGCCGTGACGTCCTCAGTGCTGAAGCCGCTGGTCTTGAGGAAGTCCTGGAAGGCCTTCTCGGTCTTGAACTGTTGCTTCTTGATGGTCGCCAGCTCGGCCGCGACCTCGCGCTGGGTCGCGGTGACGCCCATGTCGGCCGCCTGACCGGTCAGCCAAGCCTGGTCGAGCAGGTCGTTGATCGCCGCTTCCTTGACCTGGTCGTACTGCGCATCGCCGGCCTTGGGCGCGGTCTTGAGGCCACCGCCCTTCCAGGTCTGCAGGAACGCACGCTTGTACTGATCCTCGGTGATGTTGCCCTTGCCGTCCGGCACGTCATGGACGGTGATGATGTCGCCACTGTCGACGCCGGGCTTGGAAACGCCCTGTGCAATCGCGATGCCCGCGAACAGAACCACCAGGATGGCCCCGAAAACAATCAAACCGAACTTGCGTGCGCCGCTCATGCAGTGACTCCTCCTCGAAAGGTCTTGTGGCTAACCGCGAAAATTACGACTGGCGGAGCATACTGACATCGCCGAGTGCGCGGCCCAGTTCGGACACGGTTGCGAGCCGTCTGGCGGGATCGTCGTCGACCCGCACGGAAAGTTCGTGGGAGCGCCATTCGTAGACCGCGCCCGGCACCGCCTCGCGCACCTTCGCGGTCTGCTCCGAATCGAGCTCGACCCCGGTGACGGTCAGCTTCCCGCCCCGGAACTGGACCTGCTCGGCACCGGCCGCGCCGAGGTCGATGCGGGCCTGCTGGAGCGAGAGCAGGTTGGCGACCTCTTCCGGCACCGGCCCGAAGCGGTCGACCAGCTCGTCGGTGATCTGGCGGAGTTCCCCAGGCCGGCGGGCGGCGGCGATCCGGCGGTGGAGGTCGATCTTCGCTGCTTCGAAGGGCACGTACGCCGCCGGCAGGTACGCGTCGATCCCGATGTCGAAGCGGACCGGCTCCGCTTCGGCGGCCGATTCGTCGCGACCGGCCAGCTCGGCGACCGCCTCGTCGATCAGCTGGCAGTAGAGCTCGAAGCCGACCGCGGCGACGTGGCCGGACTGCTCGTCACCGAGCAGGTTGCCGGCGCCGCGGATGTCGAGGTCGCGCATCGCGATGCGGAATCCGGAGCCGAGCTCGGTGTGGTCGGCCAGGGTGGCCAGCCGGGTCGAAGCCTCCTGGGTGAGCGACTCCTCCGAGGGATAGAGCAGGTAGGCGAAAGCGCGTTCGCGGGACCGTCCGACCCGTCCGCGGATCTGGTACGCCTGGGCCAGGCCGAGGTGGTCGGCCCGGTCGACGATCAGGGTGTTGGCGGCCGGGATGTCGATTCCCGACTCGATGATCGTGGTCGCGACCAGCACGTCGGCGTCGCCGCGCAGGAAGTTCAGCATCGCGGCTTCGAGTTCGGTGTCCTCCATCTGGCCGTGGGCGACCTGGATCCGCACCTCGGGCACCAGCGCCCGCAGGCTCTCGGCCGTCTGGCCGAGCGATTCGACCCGGTTGTGGAGGAAGAAGACCTGGCCTTCGCGGGCGATCTCACGGCGGATTGCCCGTTCGACCAGTTGCTCGTCCCAGGGGCCGACGTAGGTCCGGACCGGGCGTCGCCCCTCCGGCGGGGTCTCGATCACCGAGATGTCCCGCAGCCCGGACATCGACATCTGCAGGGTCCGTGGGATCGGCGTCGCCGACATCGAGAGCACGTCGACCTTCAGCTTCATCTGCCGCAGCAGCTCCTTCTGTTTTACCCCGAAGCGCTGCTCCTCGTCGACCACGATCAGCCCCAGGTCCTTGGCCCGGACGTCCCGCGACAGCAGCCGGTGGGTGCCGATCAGCACGTCGACCTTGCCCTCCCCCCACTCCTTCACGATCTGTTTGACCTCGGCCGGCTTCCGCAGGCGACTGACCCCGTCGACCCGGAAGGGCAGGTCGGCCAGGCGTTCGCGGAAGGTGCCGAGGTGCTGCTGGGCGAGGATCGTGGTCGGGGCGAGGATCATCACCTGCTTGCCGTCCGAGGCGGCCTTGACGGCGGCCCGGATCGCGACCTCCGTCTTGCCGTAGCCGACGTCGCCGCAGACCAGGCGGTCCATCGGCTGTTCCGATTCCATGTCGGCCTTGACCGCTTCTATCGCCTCGACCTGGTCGGCTGTCTCGCGCCAGGGGAAGTTCGCCTCCAGCTCCATCTGCCATTCCGAATCCGGGCCGAAGGCGTGGCCCTTGCGGGTCTTGCGTTCGGCGTAGAGATTGACCAGCTCGCCGGCGATCTCCGAGGCCGCGTCCCGGGCCCGGGCCCGCATGTTGAGCCACTTCTTGCCGCCCAGGGCCGAAAGGGTCGGGCTGCCGGCCCCGCCCGAGTAGCGGGAGAGCTTGGCGAACTGATCGGTCGGGACGTAGACCCGATCCTCGCCCTTGTACTCGAGGTAGAGGTAGTCACGGGTGATGCCACCGACCTCACGGGTCTCGAAACCGGCGAAGCGGGCGACCCCGTGGTCCTCGTGGACCACGTAGTCGCCGACCCTCAGCTCGGAGAAGGTGAGCCGGCCGCGCACCGCTTCCGGTGCCCGCTCGTCGGCCCGGCGGCGGCGATTGAGCAGCCGGCGAAAAGGCAGTACGGCGAGCTTGGCCCGGGGCAAGACGAAGCCCTCGCCCAGCCTCGCTTCGACCAGGCTGACCCCCGGCTCGGCCGAGATCGATCCCTGGTCGACGATCTTCGTCTCGAGTCGGTCGAAGCCGTAGCGGGCCCGTTCGGCTTCGCCCCTCGAATCGAAGACAACGGCGGTGCGGTAGCCGGCCTCGACCAGCTTGCGCAGCTCGACCTCCGCCTCCTTCAGGTTGCGGGCCGGGGTTTCGGCGCTCATCGCCCGAAGCGCGCCTTCGCCCTCACCTGGACGGGAGAGGATCAGGGCGGCTCGCTCGTTCAGCGGGCCGGCCACGTCCTCGTACAGATGACGAGCATCGTCGGCGTGCATCGCCGTGGTCACGTCTTCCCAGTGGTCCTTGAGGGCCGGCTCGATCTCCTCGTCAGCGGTGAGGATCACCGCCGCGTTGGTCGGGATCAGGTCCAACGGCGCCCGGAAGCGGTCGAGCGGCAGAGCCTCGGTCAGGTCGACATCGGTTTCGTTCTCGCGGGCCTCGGCGATCGCCAGCTCGGCCAGCTCGCGATGGTCGACGTCAAGCTCCGCGGCCGGCGCCAGCTCGATCGACTGCGCCTGGCCCAGTGAACGCTGGGTAAAGGTGGAGAACCAGCGCATCGACTCGATCTCGTCGCCGAAGAAATCGACCCGGGTGGCCCGGTCCTCGGTCGCCGAGAAGACGTCGAGGATGCCGCCGCGAGCCGCGAACTGCCCGCGCTCCTGGACCTGGTCGACCCTTTCGTAGCCGGCCGCGACCAGGTCGGCGGCGATCTGCGTCGGTTCGCGCTCCTCGCCGACCGTGAGCCGGAAGCCGGCCGGCCGGAGCGAAGCGTCGGGAACCGATTCGGCCAGGGCGATCGCCGACGCGACCACCACCGGGGGCGTCGCCTCTTCCCGGGTGAACGAGTCGAGCGCGTCAATCCGCAGGCCGGTCAGGTGGGGCGGCGGCGTCACCTGGGAGGCGTAGCCGGTCCCCCGGGAGGGATAGGAGCGGACGATCCGGTCGCCGAGATAGGCGGCCAGGGCCGCGGTCATCTCCCGGGCCGAGCGGTCGTCCGGGGTGACGACCAGGGCCGGCCGGTCCTCCAGCCCGAGGTCGTCTTCGAGCAGCGCGGCGACCAGGGCCGGGCGCAGACTGGCCGAAACCTCGGCCCGCACCACCCGGCCTTCGCCCTTCTCCACGGCTTCCCGCACCTCGGCCGAGAGCCGGGTGATCTGCTCGTCCTCGAGCAGCAGGTCGATGGTCGGGCGCAAAGACACGGCCATCAATCAAACAACAAATCCGGGGGCGATCACCCACCGATTACGTGAGTGATCGCCCTTGGAACCCCTCGGTGTACGTAACGTACACCATAGGTGCTGTTCTGCGTGGTTGCCCCGCCGGGCTGCTGTCAGCCGGGGATGGGTGCCGCGGCCGGAGCCTGGGCGGTTTCGTCGGCGACGCTGGCGGTGCGGGAAATCGGGTGGGGGTGGTCGATCACGCAGTCCGGGTCGATCGCCTCGTAGAGGTCGGCCAGGCGGTCGATCGTCTCCTGCCGGTAGGCGGTCCGGCGACCGGTCCTCCTCGGCATGAAGTTGAAGTAGGTCCGGCCCCGTCCGTAGTCGGAGAGGATGTCCACGGCATGGGCCATCGCCGGGACGGCCTCCATCGGGCCGAGCACGAATAGCGAGAACTCACCGTCGATCCGGTCCATCGCCCCACCGAGGTTCGAGGGCCGGCCCAGAGCGCCGCCGAGGTGACGCAGCTCGACCATCATCGCGCCGCAGCCACCTTCCGGCTGGGCGAACTCGGCGACCAGCTGGCAGGCTTCGGCCGGGAGCTGGTCCAGCAGCACGTGCTCATAGGCATGCGGCGCCTCTTCGGGGTCGATCTCGGGGTCGGAGTACTCCTTCATGAAGGCCTCCGGATCGGTGTCGCGGACGGTGTTCAAGACCGGCTGGAGGTCGGTCAAGGGAGCCAGCACGGCCTGCAGGTCGTCTTCCTCACGGGGCGCGGTCACCACGACCACCGTCAGGGCCGGACCCTCAGGCACTTGGACCAGGCGAACCGCGGAGGTGACGTCTTCGGGCAGGTTGGTGGTCCAGGCCGACCAGGCCTTGAGCACGCGATCCGCGTCCTCGATGCCCCAGCCGAGCACGCCGCCGGCCATCCGCGGCATCGGAGTCAGATTGAGCTCGAGGCTGGTGACCACGCCGAAGCCGCCCCCGCCACCACGCAGAGCCCAGAAAAGATCGGGGTCGGAATGCGCGTCGATCCGGCGGATGTGGCCGTCCAGCGTGACCAGTTCCGCGGCCCGGATCGCGCTGCTGCCGAGCCCGAGGTGGCGCGACATGAAGCCGATGCCCCCGCCCATCATGTAGCCCGTCACGCCGACCGAGCTGGCCGACCCGCAGGGCGCCGTCAGGCCGTGGAGGTTGGCGGCCGCGAGCAGGTCGCTCCACCGAGTGGCGCCGCCGATCCGCGCGACCCTGGTCACGGGATCCACTTCGACGCCGTCGAAGGCACTCATGTCGAGCAGGATCCGCTCGGAGGTGTCACCGATCGGGGGGATGCCGTGGCCGGTCGAGAAAACCACGACCTTGCGGCCGGTCTGGCGGGCGTCGGCGAGCGCGGAGGCCACTTCTTGAGGGGTTTTCGGCGCCATGCGGGCCGCCGCGGGCAGGAGGTTTATGAGCGAAGTCGTTGACATGGCTGGCAGAATCCCGGGGGTACCTTGCTCGCGGATTGCGGCGAAATGACAGGCACCTTGCGATGACCGAAACCGGGGATACGACCTCGGCAACCCCGGCTGACCCCCGGATCACGCTCTGCGGGCGGTTGACCGTGAGCTGGGACGGCAATGAAGTCGGGGAATCCCTGCCCGGACGCCAGGGCCGTCTTCTCTTCGCCTACCTGACCCTGAACCGGAACCGGCCGGTCCGGCGGGATGAACTGGTCGAGGCGCTTTGGGCGGACGAGGGGCTGCCGAGCGGCGGTGAATCGCTGCTCGCGCCGCCGCTTTCCCGGCTCCGCAAGGTGCTGGGCCCGGGACGGCTGGAAGGCCGTTCGGAACTGAGCCTGGTGCTCGGCGACGACGCGTGGATCGACTGGGAAGCCGCCCAGGAAGGAATCGAGAAGGCCCGTCAGGCCGAGGTGGAGGGCGAGTTCAGGGCGGCGTTCACCGAAGCGGTGGAGGCGGAGAGGATCCTCTCCGGTGGCCTGCTCCCCGGCCTCGAATCCGGGTGGATCGACGAGTACCGCAACCAGCTCGAGGATCTGCGGCTGCAGGCTCTCGAGGCGATCGCGCGGGCCGGTGGCCGGCTGGGCGAAGCCGAGAGGGCCCGCGGCGAACGGTCGGCCCGCATCGCGATCGAGGCGGCACCGTTCCGGGAGTCGTCCCGCACCGCCCTGATCGAGGTCATGGAAGCCCAGGGCAACATCGCCGAAGCGCTGCGGGCCTACGAAGATTTCCGGGTGCTGCTGCGGGATGAGCTCGGCACCTTCCCCGCCCCGGAGCTGAACCAGATCCACGAGCGACTGCTGAACGCCCACGAGAACGGCGGCCCCGCGTCCGTCCGGCCGGCCGTGACCGGCGAAGAAGCCGAGTCCTCGGCGGAGGTACCGGCCGAACGGCTCGCCACCCCGGACCAGATCGGCCGCCTGATCGACCCCCGGATCGCCGAGATCGGACTGGTCGGCCGGGATCAGATCCTGCGGCAGTTGAACGAAGAGCTCGACCTGGCGGTGGCCGGCGACTTGCGGATCGCGCTGCTGGCTGGCGAGGGCGGGATCGGCAAGACCCGGATCGCGGCCGAGCTGGCGGCCGGCCGGGACGACGTCACGGTGCTCTTCGGCCGTTCTGAGGCGGACGAGATAAACCCCTTCCGGATCTGGTCCGGACTGCTGCGCTCGGCGATGCGCCAGGCCGGGGACATCCCGCCGGCCGAGATTGTCGGCGGCGACGGGCCGACCCTGGCCCGGATCCTGCCGGAACTGGTTCGCAGCATGGAGCTGCCACCACCCGGCCCGGCCGGTGACCTCGAATCCGAACGCCGCGCCCTGTTCGGCGCGGTGATGCGGATGATCGGCCGGCTCACCGCCCGCAAGCCGATGCTGATCGTGCTCGACGACCTGCACTGGGCCGACCGTTCGACCCTGATGCTGCTGGCCAGCCTGGCCGGCGACAACCCGCCTGGCGGAGTGCTGGCCCTCGGCATCTACCGCGACACCGAACTGCCGGAGGACAGCCTCCTGCCGGAGACGCTGATCAACCTCCAACGGCGACTGCCGACCCTGAAGCTCGAGGTCGAGGCGCTGGAGAAGGATGACGTCGACCAGTTGGTCGGCGATCGGCTCGAATCGAACCTGGCCGCCTCGCTCCACGACCAGACCGGCGGCAACCCTTTCCTGATCGAACAGCTGGTCCGGCACCTCGAGGAAACCGGGATCGATGACCCGGGCGACATCCCGGCCGAAGTACGCGAGATCGTCTCCCAGCGGGTCAACCACTTGCCGGAGGGTGGACCGGACCTGCTGCGCCGGGCTGCCCTGATCGGCCGTGAGTTCGACCTCTCGATCCTGATGGCCACGACCAGTTGGGACGAAGACGAGGTGATCGACCTGCTTGACGAGGCGGTCACCGCCGGGCTGCTCGACGAATCCCCCACCGTGCCCGGCCGCTACTCGTTCGTCCATGCCCTGCTGCGCAGCACCCTGGAGGAGGAGCTGGGACTGACCCGCCGGGCGATGACCCACCGTGACATCGGCGAGGCGATCGAACGACAGACCAGCAGCCGGCCCGAACGCCGGGTCGGCGAGAAGGCCTGGCATTTCGCCCAGGCGGGACCGGCCGAGGCCGACCGGGCGGTGCATTGGGCCACCCAGGCGGCCGAGCAGGCCGAGGGCCGGCTCGCCTACGACGAAGCAGTCGATTTCTACGAGGGTGCGATCGACGCCGCGCGGGCCGACGAACCGGTCGACCTCGGCCTGCTGGCCAGGCTGCTGCTAAGCCAGGCCAAGGCGAAGTGGAAGAACGGCGCCCTGCAGGAGGCCGGTGACACGTTCCTCGAAGCGGCCAAGGCCGCCCGCGATTCCGGCCTGCCGGAATTGGCCGCGGAGGCCGCGATCGGCAGCCGTTGGGGCGGCTGGGATGCCTTCGACGCCGACATGGCGGAGCAGCTGATGTTGATGCGACAGGCGCTGGACAGCCTGCCGCCGACCGACAGCCCGCTGCGGGCCGAGCTGATGGCGATGCTGGCCCACGGGCTCTACTACGGCAGCGGCAAGGCGGCGGAAGCCCGCGAGCTCGCCGGCCGGGCAATCGACATGATCGGGCGGATGGACGCGCCCGAGGCCGAGTTCGCGGTGGTCCAGGGGTCCGCTTTCCTGCGTTGGGAACCGCCCAACCGCGACAGCCGGCTGCCCGCCTCGGAACGGATGATGGAGTTGGCCGAGCAGCTCGACGACCCCGAACTGGTCGGCCAGGCGCTCGTTTCCCGGTCGCTTTCGCTGATCAACCTCGGCCGCGGGGCGGAAGCGGAAGCCGATCGCAGCCGCCACTACGCGATGAGCGAGACCCTGCCTCAGATCCGGATGATCTCGAAGGCGATGCGGGCCTGCTCCTGGTTCCTGACCGGTGACTGGCAGGATGGCGAGGATCTGGTCAGGGAACTCGAAGGTGAGCGGATGCCGCGTGGCGCAGCCCTGCTGCTGGAGGACGCACTCCGGTTCATGGTCCGAGCGCAGCAGGGTGCCCTGGCCGAGCACCTGGGCCGGCTCGAGCTGTTCGAGGCGGGGGCGAAGGGCTGGGAGATGTGGCCGACCTGGCGGCTCGGGCTGTTGCTCGCCAAGGCCCAGGCCGGACAACTCGACGAGGTCCGGAAGAAGGTCGCCGAGATGGGCTATTCCGGCCTCGACAACACCAAGGATTTCAACGCCACCCTGCTTCCGTTCTGTGCGGTCGGCAACCTGCTGGCCGGCGAGCTCGCGGACGTCGAAGGGGCAGCCAAGCTGATCGAGCTGCTGGGGCCGTACAGCGGCGAGTGGATCATGATCGCTCGGATCGGCTCTACGCTCGGGCCGGTCGACATGCACCTGGGCGAACTCCACCTGCTGACCGGCGACCATCGCGAGGCGGCGACCTCGCTGGAACGGGCCTTGGTCAGTTGCGAGGCGATGGACGCGGTGCCATATCTGGCCCGGACCCGGCTCGCCCTGGCCGCGGCCTTCGAAGAGATGGGCGACCCAGACGGCCGGGAACGGCGCCTCGAGCTGCGACATGAGGGCAAGGAAGTCGCGAAGAGGCTCGACATGCAGGCGATCCTCAAGCGTCACCTCGCTCCGTTCTTATAGGTTGCCGCGGTGGCGAATCCCGCGATTACGGTTTGTGGCAGGCTCACCGTTCAATGGGACGGCAACCAGCTGGAGGGTGACCTACCGGGCCGTCAGGGACGGCTGATCTTCGCGTACCTGGTGCTGAACCGGTCCCGGCCGGTCCGGCGGGACGAGTTGGTCGAAGCACTCTGGGCCGACGAGGGCCTGCCCAGCGGCGGCGAGGCGCTGCTCGCCCCGCCGCTCTCCCGTCTGCGCAAGGCGCTGGGCAAAGGCCGCCTCGAAGGCCGGTCCGAGCTCTCGCTCGAGCTGGGCGAAGACGCCTGGATCGACTACGAAGTGGCGCAGCAGAAGCTCAGCGCGGCCCAGGACCTGGCCGGTGACCGGGAGGCCAGCGCCGAACGGCTGACCGCCGGCTGGGACGACGCGCAGGAGGCGGCCCGGATCTTCGAGGGCGGCCTGCTGCCGGGCCTGGAGGCACGCTGGATCGAGGAACACCGGTTCTATTTCGAGGAGCTCAGGCTCAAATCGCTTGAGACCGTCGCCCGGATCGGGGCCAGGCTCGGCCCGGCCGAGCAGGCGAGGGCCGAACGGTCGGCCCGCAACGCGGTCGAGGCTTCGCCTTTTCGCGAGTCGGCCCGGGCCGCGCTGATCGAGCTGCTTGAAGCGCAGGGCAACGTCGCCGAGGCGCTGCGGGCATATGAGGAGCTGCGGGTGCTGCTCCGGGACGAGCTCGGCACCTTTCCCGCCCCCGAACTCACGGCCATCTACGAACGGCTGCTGAACGCCCACGAACAGACCGGCGCCCAGGAAAACTGGCCGGCACCCTCCCCGCCCGTGCCTACTCGGCGCTCGGCCACCACCCCGAAGAAGATCGGCCTGGAAATCGACCCCCGGATCGAGGCCGGTGGCCTGGTCGGTCGCGACAAGATCCTCGGCCAGCTCAAGGCCGAGCTGGACCTGGCCGCGGCCGGCGAGCTGCGGATCGCGCTGCTGGCCGGCGAAGGCGGGGTCGGCAAGACGCGGCTCGCGGCCGAGCTGGCGGCCAGCCGGGATGACATCACGGTCCTCTACGGCCGGTCTGACCCCGATGAGGTCCGGCCCTTCCGGATCTGGGGCGGCCTGCTGCAGTCGGCGGTGCGTCAGCTCGGTGACATCGACCCGGCCGACATCGTCGGTGGTGACGGCCCGACCCTCTCGCGGCTCTTGCCGGAGCTGACCCGTCGCATGGACCTGCCCGCGCCCGGACCGACTTCCGACCTCGAGTCTGAACGGCAGGCCCTGTTCGGTGCGGTGATGCGGATGATCGGCCGTTTCTCGGCGAGACGGCCGATGTTGATCATCCTCGACGACCTGCACTGGGCCGACCGCTCGACCCTGCGCCTGCTCGCCTCGATGGCCGGCGACAACCCGCTGCGGAGCATCCTCGCGCTCGGCATCTACCGTGACACCGAGCTGCCGTCGAAGAGCCACCTGCCGGAGACCCTCAGCCAGCTTCAGCGCCGGCTGCCGACGACGCGGGTCCAGATCGAAGCCCTCGACACGGACGAGGTGCGGAACCTGATCTCCGGCCGCCTCGACGAAAGCCTGGCCCCGGTCATCCGCGACCAGACCGGCGGCAACCCGTTCTTCATCGAGCAGCTGGTCCGCAACCTGGAAGAGTCGGGAGCGGACCATCCGTCGGCCGTCCCGCCCGAGATCAGGGAGATCATCTCCCAGCGGGTCGCCCGCCTGCCCGATGGCGGGTCCGAGTTGCTCGGCCGGGCGGCGCTGATCGGGCGTGACTTCGAACTGAACATCCTCGAGCGGACCACGAACGAGGACGAGGACCGGATCATCGAACTGCTCGACGCCGCCGTCGAGGCGGGGCTGCTGGACGAGTCGACCTCCATCCCGGGCCGGTACTCGTTCGTCCACGCCCTGGTCCGCAGCGCCTTGGGCGACAGCTTCAGCCTGACCCGCCGGGCCGCGATCCACCGCCGGATCGGCGAGGCGATCGAGCATCGCAACCAGAACCGCCACGGCCGTCAGCAGGATGACGACCTGCCGGCGCTCGCCTGGCATTTCACCCAGGCCGGCCCGGCCGAGGCCGACCGTGCGATCAACTACGCGAGCCTCGCCGCCCGCCAGGCCGAGGACCGCCTCGCCTACGACGAAGCGGTCCAGTTCTATGACGGCGCGATCGCCGCCTGCCGGGCCGACGAGCCGGTCGACCACGGACTGCTGGCCGAGTTGCTGATCTACCAGGCTGAGGCCGAGTGGCGCATGGCTCTGCTGCCGCAATCGGTCGCTTCCTTCGTCCAGGCGACCGAAGCGGCCCGCGAATCCGGCCTGCCCGAGCTTTTCGCACGAGCCGCGAACGGGGTCAGTTGGGGCAGCTGGGAAGCCTTCGACAACGTCCGCGACACCCCGATCTCGCTGCTCAGCGAAGCGATGGAGATGCTGCCCGAGGGGGACGGCCCGCTACGGGCGGAGACGATGGCCAACCTCAGCCATCTCAAGTTCTTCAGCGGCGACCCTGACGACGACGCGACCGAGATGAGCGCCGAAGCGATCGCGATGGCCGAACGCCTCGATGACGAGACCTTCTTCAAGGTGGCCGTTTCGCTGCACTACTACCTGCTGCAGAGCACCACTACCGAGTACCGGATCGGCGCCGCGGACCGGGTGGTCCGGATCGCCGAGGAATCCGAGGACCGCGAGGATCTGGCCGAGGCGCTGGCCCTGCGGGCGGTCATGTTGACCAAGAACGGGCGCGGCCCGGACTCGGCCGCCGACATCGCCCGGCACGAAGCCCTGGCCGAGACCCTGCCCCAGGTCCGGAACACGAACTTCTCCCTGCAGGCGGCCCGCTGCTTCCTCGAAGGCCGCTGGAAGCAGGGCGAGAAGCTGACCGAGGAGGCGCTGGCCGGAGAGCACATGCCCCACTCGGCCCGGATCGCGATGATCGACGCGCTCCACTACATGGACTATGCCCAGCGGGGCAAGCTCGGCGAGGTGGTGCCGATTCTCGAACTCGAAGCCGAGGTCTCGGCCAGTTGGAACACCTGGCCGGCCTGGGAGGTCGGCCTCGCCCTCGGTTACTGGCAGGCCGGCGACCGGGATCGCGCAGTCGAGCAACTGGAAACGGTCGATTTCGAAGCTCTGAGGTCGATCAACCGGATGCCGCTGATCAAGCCGGTCTTCTGCGGCGTCGCGGTCATGTTCCTTTCCGAGTTCACCGACCCCGACCGGGCCCGGGTGGTGACCGACCTGATGGAGGACCTTGAGGATCGCTGGACGATCTTCGGCCCCGGGGCGCCGACCTTCGGGCCCTACAGCCTGCTCTTCGGAGAGATGTACCTGCTCCAAGAGCGCGACCGGGAAGCCGCGACCGCCTTGGAGAACGCGGTCGTCGAGTGCGAGGCGATGAACGCCCAGCCGTTCCTCGCCCGCGCCCAACTCGCCCTGGCCGAAGCCCTCACCAGGCTTGACGATCCAGAAGGCCCAGAACGCACCGCGGAACTGCGCAAATCAGGTTTGGCCATCGCGAAGGATCTGGAAATGGCCCCGCTCCTAGCCCGCTACGCCTAAGGGGTCGGGCGGGATCCGGCCCGCCTCTAGCGCTTCCGCCTGAGGATCGCGCTTCCGGTCCGTTTGGCGATGCCCTGAGCGGTGGCGGAGAAGGTGAGCTTGACCTTCTTGCCTACCTTGGCTTTCTTGGTCAGCTTGACCTTGAAGGTCGCGGTCTTGGTTCTGCCGGCAGCGACGCTGCCGAGCTTCACGCACTTCTTCTTGACCTTGACCAGCTTCTTCGGCGCCTTCACGCAAACCTTGGCGTTCTGCGCCTCGCCGTCGCCGACGTTGACCACCTTGACCTTGATCACCCGGGACTTGCCGGCCTTCAGCTTCTTCGCCTTCGGCTTGATCTTCAATGGACCAAGCTTCGCCTTCGTCTGCTTGAACTCGGCCGTCACCTGGGTCGGGTCGATCAACGTCACCTCGCAACTCCCCGTTCCGGAACAGCCGCCGCCCGACCAGCCCACGAAGACAGAACCGGGACTCGGCGTGGCGGTCAAGGTCACCTTGGTGAACGAGGGAAGGTTCTCGGCGCAGTCGTCGCCGCAGTCGATCCCGGCCGGGCTGGACTTGACCGTCCCAGCGCCATCGCCGGCCCGTTTGACCTGGAGGAGCAGCGTCGGCTGCAGGGTCGACAGGGACTGGATGATCTCATCGGCCCCGTTGGAACGGACCCAGACCGCGGTCATGCTGCCGTCCAACGCGGACACGGCCCGGGGAGCGCCGGCATCTTGACCTGCGGCCGACAGATCTACCGGGGGACCGAAAGATCCACCCGGCGGACGGGTCGCTGCCTGAACGATGTAGTCGGTCCCGTTGAAGCGGTCCCAGATCGCCGTTGCGGTACCGTCCGGACTGACCGCGACGTGGGGGTCGTATGAATCGCCGCCGGTCGCGGACAGGTCGACCGGAGTACCAAACGATCCACCCGAAGGCCGGGTCACCGCTTGCGCGATGTTGTTGGTCCCATTGGGCCGGATCCAGACCACGGTCGCGGTACCGTCCGCAGCGACCGCGACCTGGGGGCCGTACGCATCTCGGCCTGCTGCGGAGAGATCTGCAGGAGCACCAAAGGAGCCGCCCGCGGGCCGGCTCGCTGCCTGGATCACCGTGTTGGTCCCGTTGGAGCGGAGCCAGGTCACGGTCGCGGCGCCACCCGACACGAGTGAGACCTGGGGCTCGTCGGCATCCCGACCGGTCGCGGACAAATCGACCGGAGCGCCAAACGAACCGTTTGGAGGCCGAGTCGCCGCCTGCACGATGTCACTGGTCCCGTCGTAACGGGACCAGACCACAGCCGTGGCACCATCCGGAGCGACCGCGACATGAGGGGCGTAAGCACCCTGGTCCGCGGCGGACAGATCGACCGGAGTGCCGAAAGAGCCCCCGGGCTGACGAGTCGTCGCCTGGACGACGAAGTGGGATCCGTCGTAGCGACGCCAGACGACGGTCGCGGTGCCGTCCGAAGCGACCCCGATATCGGGGTCGTCGGCATCCTGTCCCGCGACCGACAGATCGACCGGTGCGCCGAAGGAACCACCCGGTGGGCGGGTGACCGCCTGAACCATGTTGTTGGTTCCGTTCGAACGGTCCCAAACCACGGTCGCGGTACCGTCCGAACTTACCGCGACCCCGGGGTTGTAGGCCCCTTGGCCGGTCGCGGACAAATCCACCGGGGCGCCGAAGGTGCCACCAGGAGGGCGGATCGCCGCCTGAATGATGCTGTCGGCCCCGTTCGAGCGGCGCCAGACCACGATCGCGGTGCCATCCGGAGCGACCGCGACTTGAGGGTTGTAGGCATCCCGTCCAGTCGCGGAGAGGTCAACCGCAGGAAACACCCACGGCCCTTGGGAAGCCGCCCAAGCCGTGGCAGACCCAAAGCCGGCCAGAAGAGCAAACACCGCGAACAGCACCTTCATCGATTTCGTGATCAACTGACGTTCCTTCCAGTCCGGCGGGTGAGCACCGCTTTCCCACTTCGTTTGGCGATTCCGTGGGCGGTGGCGGAGAAGGTGAGCTTGACCTTTTTGCCAATCTTGGCTTTCCTGGTCAGCTTGACTCTGAAGGTCGCGGTCTTGGTTCTGCCGGCAGCGACGCTGCCTAGCTTCACGCACTTCTTCTTGACCTTGACCAGCTTCTTCGGCGCCTTCACACAGACCTTGACGTTCCGAGCGGTGCCGTCACCGACGTTGGTCACCTTGACCTTCACCCGCTGCGCCTTCCCGGCCCGGACCTTCTTCGCCTTCGGGGTGATCTTCAACGGACCGAGCTTCGCCTTCGTCTGCTTGAACTCAGCCGTCACCTGAGTCGGGTCGATCAACGTCACCTCGCAACTCCCCGTTCCGGAACAGCCGCCACCCGACCAGCCCGTGAAGGCGGAACCGGAGCTCGGAGAAGCAGTGAGCGTCACCTTCGTGAACGAGGGGTAGGTCTCGGCGCAATCCTCGCCACAGGCGATCCCGGCCGGGCTGGAGCTCACGCTCCCGGAGCCGGTGCCGGTCCGGCTGACCTGGAGGAGTGGAGTCGGTTGGGCGGTCGAGGCCGACTGGATGATGTAGTTGGTCCCGTTGTCGCGCAGCCAGACCGCGGTCGCAGTGCCGTCCCGCGCGATCGTTATCTATGGCGAATAGGCGGTCTGGCCGGCCGCCGAAAGGGCGACCGGATCGCCGAAGGCGCCACCCGGCGGCCGGGTCGCCGCCTGAATGATCCTGTTGGTCCCGTCGGAGCGCCACCAAACAACGGTCGCGGTACCGTCGGCCGCGACTGCGATCTGGGCGTTGAGGGCGCTCTGGCCCGTCGCCGAGAGATCCACCGGATTGCCGAAGGCGCCGCCCGGCGGGCGGGTCGCCGCCTGGACGATGTAGTGGGTGCCGTTCAAGCGCGACCAGATGACGGTCGCGGTGCCGTTCGGGGCGAACGCGACCTGAGGCGAACCGGCATTCTCGCCGGCCTGGGAGAGATCGACCCCGGCACCGAAAGCACCGCCTGGTGGTCGGATCGCGGCCTGAACGATGTTGCTGGTCCCGTCGTTGCGGACCCACACCGCAATCGCGGTGCCATCGTCCCCGAACGCGACCTGAGGCTGGTCAGAGTTCTGGCCGGCCGCCGAGAGATCAACCGCGGGCAGCCAAGGCCCCTGCGGAGACGCCGAAGCCGCGACGGACCCGAGTCCGGTGACCACAACGACCGCCGCGAGCAACACCTTGATCAACCGCAAGACCGACCCCCTGCTTGCAACCGAACGGATTGTCGATCGGTTTTCGAGAGTTGAGAGATTTACTTCGCCGACCCTAGTCGATGTCGTAGCCACCGACATGAAGCCAACATGAAGGATTGGCGTCAGTGAAGACCAGGCCCTGAAGCCTGCCACTCCACCTGGCCCTTGCCCTCGGCCGCCGAGCGGCCTTCGATGTCATCCCACTGGTGGAGCATCCGCTTGAGGCGGGCGACCCCGGCCGGGTCGTGGGCGGCGATGCGGCCGGCCAGCTCCAGGGCGGCGTTCTCGGTCGCGGCGCCCGGTGCGACCTGGTTGACCAGGCCGATCCGCAGCGCCTCGTCGACCTTGACCGTGTTCGAGGAGAGCAGCAAGTACTTGGCGTGGCTGAGGCCGCAGAGGGTGACCAGGCGGGCCGGACCGACCGGCACCCCGAGCGCAGCGCCGGGGAAGCGCATCTGCAGATTCGCGCCGCCGATCCGGATGTCGCAGGCGACCGCGATCTCCGCTCCGCCGCCGACCGTGTAGCCATGGCAGGCGGCGATCGTCGGCTTGGGGAACTGGACCACCGCGTCGTAGAGATCGGCGAACAGCTGCATCTTGTTCACCTTGGCCTCGTCGTCGATGTCCTCCTTGATGTCCGCGCCGGCCGAGAAGGCCATGTAGTCGGTCGAGGAGAAGACCAGCACCTTGACATTCTCGTCACCGCGGGCGACGGCGACATGCTCGATCAGCTCGACCAGCATCTCGGTGTTGATCGCGTTCAGCGCCTTCGGCCGGTCGAGCTGGATCAGGGCGACGCCCCGGTCGTCGACTTCATAGGTGCTCAGGCTCATTGGTCCTCAACCTTTCAGTTCTCGCCGGTTTCCCCGGCGGCGATTCGCTCGACAAGTCTTTCGGTTTCCCGGGCCGCGTCGTCGATCAGGTTTTCGACCTGCTCGCGGCTCTCGGAGAACTTCCCCAGCACGTACCCGGCGACCCGGTCGGGATCGGTGCTGTCGGGCCGGTCGACCCCGATCCGGACCCGCCAGAAGTCGGCCGAACCGAAGCCCTGTTTCAGGCTCTTGACCCCGTTGTGCCCGGCCGCGCCGCCGCCGAGCCGGTTGCGGATCTCGCCGAAGGGCAGGTCGATCTCGTCATAGACCGCGATCACCCGGTCGAGCGGGATCTTCTTCGAGCCCCGGGCCGGGCCGGCCGACTTGCCGGACTCGTTCATGTAGGTGAGCGGGGTCATCAGCACGACCCGCGGACCGCCGGGGCGGATCCGCCCCTCGGTGATCCGGGCGTTGAACTTGTCCTTGGCCCGTGGCAGATCCCAGCGCTCGGCCAGAAGGGCAGCGACCATGAAACCGGCGTTGTGGCGACTGCGCTCGTACTCGCGGCCGGGGTTGCCCAGCCCGACGATCAGGATCGGGGCATCGGACCCGTCTTCGGGGTCTGACCTACGCAGGAAGGACAGGACCTACTCCTCGTCGGAGGAGTCTTCGCCCGAGTCGCCCTCGTCGGCGGCCTCTTCGCCACCTTCCTCGCCTTCGCCGACCACTTCCGGCTCGGCTTCGAGATCCTCTTCGGGCTCCTCCTCGACCCGCGGCGGGGAGAGCGTGACAATGGTGACCTCGGCAGGATCGTCGGCGATCAGCGTGACGCCTTCCGGGGCAACCAGATCCTCGAGCGTGAGGGTGTCGTTGATCTCCATCTCGGAAACGTCGAGGGCGATCGAGTCCGGGATGTCGGTCGGCAGCGCTTCGACCGTGACTTCACGGGTGACGTGCTCGAGCACGCCGCCCTGCTTGACGCCGGGGCTGACGTCGTCACCGGTCAGCTCGACCAGAACCTCGGCTTGGATCGCCTGGTTGAGGTCGACCTGCTGCAGGTCGAGGTGCTGGAGGTCGCCGCGCACCGGGTGGTGCTGCTGCTCCTTGACCACGACCGGAACCGCCTCCGAACCCTCGATCGCGAGATCGAACAGCGCATGCCCTTCACCTAGGATGACCCGGGCGTCGCGGCTTTCGACCTGGAAAGAGGTCGCTTCCTTGCCGCCCGAGTAGACGACCCCGGGAACCTTGCCTTCGCGGCGGAGGCGTTTGGAGGTTCGGGTGCCGAAATCGGTACGGGTTGTGGCGTTAAGAGTTGCGCGTTCTGAAGACATTGGACAGAACAGGATAGGGAAACCCGTACGCTTGAGGCGTGGCGGACGATTCGAAGATTCCCAAAGGACGCCTCCGCCGTTCGGCCAAGCTGGGCACGGCGATCGGTTCACAGGGTGCCAAGTACGCGGGAACCAAGGCCTCAAGCCTTTTTCGCGGCGGTGACTCGAGCCAGGAAAAGTTGGATGAGCGGCACGCCGAGACGGCCGCGAAGATGGTCGCGACGCTGGGCCAGATGAAGGGCGCAGCGATGAAGATCGGCCAGTTCGCCTCCTTCATCGACATCGACTTCATCCCCGAGGAGTACCGGGAGGTCTACCAGGAGCAACTCGCCAAGCTGCGCTCCGAAGCTCCTTCCATGCCCTGGGACGAGGTGGTCGAGGTGATGAAGGAGGAGTTCGACGGCGAGCCGATCGAGCAGCTCTTCGACTCGATCGAACATGAAGCGTTCGCCGCCGCCTCGATCGGGCAGGTCCACCGCGGTCGCCTGATCGACGGTCGCGAGGTGGCGGTCAAGATCCAGTACCCCGGCATCGCCGAGGCACTCGAGGCCGACCTGAAGAACGCCGGCATGCTGGTGCGGATGGCCCGCGCACTGGCGCCGGGACTCGATGCCCGCGAGGTGACCCGAGAGCTCCGGGAGCGGGTGCTGGAGGAACTCGACTACGAGTACGAGGCCCAGAACCAGCGCGCCTTCGCCCGCGCCTATCGCGGCCACCCGTTCATCTACGTACCGGACGTGATCACCCGGCTCTCGCGCCGCCGGGTGCTGGTCACCGAGTTCGTCGAGGGGATCGGCTTCGAAGAGATTCTCGAACTGGACCAAGAGGAACGGAGCCGCTTCGGGGAGATCCTCTTCCGCGGCAGCTTCGGCTCGATCTACCACCTACAGCACTTCAACGCCGACCCCCACCCCGGCAACTATCTGCTGATGAAGGACGGCCGGGTCGCCTTCCTCGACTTCGGCATGACCAAGAAGCTCGACAAGGAGCAGATCGAGCTCGAACAGCTCGCGGTCGACGCCGCGGTCCGGAACGACCCGGAGGGGTTGCGCGACGCCCTCCACACGCTTGGCTTCGTCAAGAAGCCCTCGAACCTCGACGCGGAGCACCTGATGAACCACGTCAAGTCGATCGGCGGTTGGTACATGGAGGACCGGGAGATCGAGATCGACGGAAACCGGGTGATGAAGGTGATCGAATCGACCCATGACCCCCGCTCCGAGTACTTCGACCTGATGCGTCGCGAGTCGATCCCGGCCGACGAGCTGATGGGCCGACGCATGGAGATCGGTGTGCTCGCCGTGCTCGGCCGGCTGCGGGCCAAACGCAACTGGCATCGGATCATGCGCGAGTGGGTCTACGCCGACCCACCGGCGACCGAACTCGGCCGGGAGGAGTGGGCTTATTTCGAGGAGAGAGGGATTTTCCAGGTTCCGGGGATTAAGCGTTAGATTCTCCTCATGAAGCGGATCAAGGCTGGTTGGCAGTTGACCAAGAAGAGTTGGCGGGTCCTCTCCGATTCGCCCGGACTGGTGCGGTTCCCGCTGGTCGGCGGGTTGATCGCGCTGCTGCTCGCGATCGTGCTGATCGGCCCCGGCCTCTACTTCTTCGAAGACGACATGCCGGTGCTCGGCGCGATCCTGGTCGCGGTCGGCACCTACCTCTGCGCTTTCACCACGTACTACTTCGCGGTCGGCCTCGCCCACAACGCGGACCGCCAGATGCACGGCGAGTCCCCGAGCTTCGGCGACGGCATGGCCCTGGCTTCGAGCCGCATGGGCGCGGTTGCCGGCTGGGCCTTCGTCGCTACCGTCGTGATGACGATCATCCGGGCGATCCAGGAGCGCTTCGGGATCGCCGGCGCGATCGTCGGCGGCTTGGCCGGCGCCGCCTGGGGCATCCTCACCTTCCTCGCCGTGCCGGTGATCGCCCTCGAGGGCACCGGCCCGATCCAGACGATCAAGCGCTGCGCCCATCTGGTCAAGAGCCGCTGGGGCGAGCAGATCGCCGGCACCATCGCGATCGGCGGCATCGTCTTCCTGCTCGGCTTCCTGCCCGCGATCCTCTTCATCGTGGCCGGGGTGGCACTCTGGACCACGACCGGATTCGGTGGCGCGATCCTGATCGCGATCGGCGTCCTGGTCCTGGTCGTGGCCGCCCTGATCCAGCAGTCGCTGGCGACCATCTTCGGCGTCGCCCTCTACCGCTACGTGGCCGGCCAGGAAGCGGTCGGCGGCTTCACCGAGGAAGAGCTGCAGAGCGCCGTCCGCCTCAAGCGCGGCGCGACCCCGGCCGCCGGCTCGATCTAGAGCCGACCTGGATCAGCCACCGGCCGCGACGACGACCACGCAACCGGCCTGGTCCGGATCCCGGGGCGTGAATTCGCTCAGCTTCAACTCGGGGTCGATCGCCTCCAGGAGGCCGGCCGTCATGCCGCGGTGCAGGCCGCAGATCGCCGGCTGGTTCTCACGGACCGCTTCCCGATAGGGGCAGTTCCCGAGTTCGCAGCCGAAGCCGCCTTCGCTCCGGTCGGTCAGCCGCGGCTGGAAGCCGAGCGTGGTCAGCGCGGCGGCGATCGCATCGGGGGCGTCACCCCAGCTTTCGCGATCGGTGTTTCGCCCCACCTCGCGACCCAGCTCCCGGCCCACCGACTCGAGCTCTTCCAGACGCTCCCCACCGGTCGGGCAGGCCCGGGCGAGCCAACGAGCCAGTTCCGCATACGCGGTAGGCGGGCTCCCCCCGGGCTCGGCCGAAGCTGAAATGGCCCACTCGTCCCGGGGGCGGCCCCGGCCGCGGCGGCTGCGGCGCCGTTCGACCAGGCCTGCCTCCTGCATCACTTCGAGGTGGTTGCGGACTCCGTTCGGATGCATCCCCAGTTTCTGGGCCAGCTCGACCGTGGCGGCCGGATGCCCGAGGTCCTCCAGCATCTCGAACAGGCGAGCCCGGGTCGGCTGGCCGAGCACCCCATGTGACTTACGAGGCAGGTCAACCAAGGTGGCCTCCGGGGCCGAGGCGGAAGGCGAGGATCACCGAGCGCAGCGCAATCGTCGCCAGGGCCAGCGCGGCAAGCAAGAGCAGCGCGGTGGCCGGCCAGCGCAGGGGATCGATCGAGGTGGCCAGGGCCAGTGCGAGCAGGGCGACCCCGCCGACCGCGACCCCGACCAGGACGCCGTCCCGGACCGGGTTCGGGGCCGGCACCGGGCGGCTGAAGTCCCGGACCCGGACCACGACCGAGACCAGGTGCAGGATCGAGCCGGCCACGGTCAGTCCGATCCAGCCGGCGACCAGCAGGACCGCGAGCACTGCCCGGTCGGACCCGACCAGCGGGGTCAGGGGCTGGTCGAGCGCCGCGACCAGGGCGAAGGCGACTCCGACCGGGAGGAACGGTTGTGACCAGGCGACCAGACGGGCCGAAAGCGGCAGGCCGCGGGGCGCACGGAACGCCGAGGAGACGAGGTTCACCGCCAGGGCGCAGGCTGCCCCGAACAGCAGCGCCCAAGCGACGACCGTGACCGTCCCCTGGCCGAAGCCATATCCCGCGGCGAGCCCGGCCACGCCGAGGCTCCAGAGCAGGAAGGTCGCCGGCTGCAGGCGGGGAAAGCGAAGCTGGGTACGGGTCAGCGAAGGAAAGAAGGTGTGCAGGGTGCCGACGATCGCGCCGCCCAGCCAGCCACCCAGGTTGAAAGCGAGATGGGCACCGAGCAGGGAGCCATGAGACCAGGCGACCCCGGTGGCGAGCATGACCCCGGCCACGATCCCGCCGACCAGCCAGGCCGTGCTGGCCCGGTACCAGCGGCTGGCCCAGGGCGCCTTCTGGAGCGAGCCGCGAGCCAGGTTCCTCAGCACGACCAAGTAGAGCGCCAAGGTCGCGAGCAGCACCGCGGCGCCGGCGATGACCAGCGGGTCGGAACCGGCCGCGACGCCGACCGCGACCGCGACCGAGCCGACGCTCCAACCGGCAACTTCGCTGACGGTCACCCGCCGTGAGGGTGGCGAGGTCGCCAGGAACGCGGTGACGAAGAACTGGCTGACCCCGATCACCAGCTGGGAGACACCACCGAGCAGGGCCAGGTGAAGCCCGGTCCAGGCGGCCCGGTCCCAGCCCGCCAGTTCACCCACGATCACCGTTGCGGCGGCAGCCACGAGAAAGGCCACGCCGGCCGCGAGGCTGGCCAGCAGCGGGTCGGTCGGACGCTGGGATCCGTTCATGCGACAATTTTACACACTTGATACTGTATAAATCTCTTTCTTCGACTCTGCGAGTAGCTCAATGGCGTACGTAATCAACGAACCCTGCATCGGTGTCAAGGACAATTCCTGCGTCGAGGTCTGTCCGGTCGACTGCATCCACCCCACTCCCGAGGAGCCGGAATACGAGTCGGTTGACCAGCTCTTCATCGATCCCGACGAATGCATCGACTGCGATGCCTGCGTCGAGGCCTGCCCGGTCGACGCGATCACCCCGGAGGACATGGTCCCGCCGGAGTGGCAGCGCTTCATCGAGCTGAACGCGAATCACTTCAAGAGGTAAGCAGGCGGACGAGGCTCTGGCCTAGTCCAATTTGCCCCAGGTGATGTGCGATTCCTTGAGGGGCTTGCCGGACTCGGTGGTCGGGACCACGGTCGCGGTCAGCTTCCGGGTCGTGCTTCGCCCGGCGCCGCTCGCCGTCGCCTGCCAGGTGAGTGAGAACGGCTTGCCCGAGGTCAGGGTAGAGGTCGGCACCGAGGTCGAGATGAGCCCGACGTCGCCGCTCCAGTAGGAGTCCTTGAAGGCGCTGCCGCAACCACTGAGAAGGTCCGGCTTCGGCGCGACGACCTGGGCCTCCAGGGACTCGGCGTCGTCCTCGCCGATCGCCGTGGCGATCGGGCCGCCCGGCTCGTTCAGGTCGAAATGGCAGGTCGGCGGGGTCGGGCAGTCGCTGCCAGACCCGGAGTAGTCCAGGGAACCCGACCACAGGACCGGCAGGTTCAAGACGAAGCTGCCGGGTTCGTAGCTGCCATCGGTGGGTCCCGCGTGACCGCCCGGGTCGATCGACGCCGTCTTGTGCTCCGAGCTGCTGACCGTGCAGGCGACCGGGCTCCCGACCGTGTAGTTGGCCGTGTAGTCGAGGTTGCCGCTGATCCCGGTCACCTTGAAGTAGTGGGCGCAGGAATCGCTGACATCCATCATCAAGGTCATGTCATAGGTCTGCTGCGGCCCGTTGGGGTCCGGAATCAAGCCGCTGGGGGTGTTTTTCAATGAATCATCGATCGAGTGGTCGCCGACCACGAACACCATGCGGTCGATTCCCTGCTTGGCCAGGCAGTAGGTGGTGTCGGGCTTGTCCGTCAGATCCTTGATCTCCCAGTGGCCGCTCTTCATGTGGATCAAGAGCTGGACGTCCGTGCGCCCGTTGCCGATCGTGTGGTTCAGGACCCTGACCTGCTTGACCCGGGCTTGAAGGTGTTGTCGTCGTAGTCCGTCGTCAGCGACTTTCTCTTGTACAGATTCCAGGCGATCCGGCGCGCGTGCTCACCCTTTTCCAAGCCGATCTTGTCCTGTTTCGGACTGGCACAATCTGTCCCGTTGGTCGGCAGGGGCTTGCTTTTCATCCCGTACCACTTCTCGAGCTTGCTCCCCGTTGGCGAAGCGTTGAACGCGTCCAGCTCGAACTGCCGCCAGGCCTTGTCGAAGCCTCCGGGCAGGGCTGCGTCGATCCCCTGAAGGCTGGTCGCGGCATTGGCATAGGCGCGGTAGATCGCCGGCACCGTGCCGATCCCGTACCGGTTCTGGATGTCCAGCACGAAAGCGAAAGCGCCGTAGTCGAAGGTGTCGAGCGAGCACATCCCGAAGTCGACCCAGTTGAGCACTTCATCGGGCGTCTTCTCGAAGGGTCGTTCCTCATGCGGGTAGAGCCAGGACGAGGCCCAGACCGCGGAGGCCTCGTCGAACCAGTTGTGCTCCTTCTCGGCGCCGCAGTCACCCTGGATCGGGAAGGCGAACTGGAAGGCGTGGAAGATCTCGTGGCGAGCTCGAAGCGGGTCGGCGGATCACCGCCGCCGTGGGTGTTGAACTCGGTGAAGGCGGGCGAACCCGAGCAGGGCGGCGCGAACGGCAAGGTGACCGCGCGAAAGGTCGACGTGTCGGGGATGACGCTCTTCGGCAGGAGGTAGATGTCGTAGTGGCCGTCGCCCCCGTCACACTTCCTGCCGGCGTCCGAAGGTGGCGTGACCCCCATCAGCTTTCGGTAGGCGTCCCAGATGGTCCGGTCGGCGGCCCGGACCAGCCCGGCCGCGGCCTTGCGGTTGGCGCCGTGCTCGCGCCACCACCAGATCCGCACGTACTTGCCGGTCAGCACGCTCCAGTGCTCGGTCGTCGCCTGCTGCTCGCAGGTCGTGTAGCCGGAGACCTCGCGCGAGGCGGTCGCGGAAGCGTCGGCGCGTGAGGCCCGGGCCTTGCCGTTCGCACCCACCCAGGCGGTCGGCGGCAGCAGTAAGCGGGCGATCTGCCGCCGGTCGATGGGCTTCATCCAGGACCGGGCGGCGATCGCGTCGAGCAGCGCCCCATGGTCGGTCGCGTCGACGTCGCCCTGGTACTTGCGCGGCAGCCGGTGGTTGCCGAGCACCGCCCAGACCCGGTAGACGATCGCCCGGGACTTCGACAACCGGTTTGCCTGGACCGCCCGGTTGGTCAACTCCAGGGTGCCGATCGACGGGTCCGTGACCTTGACCTTGCCACCGACCTGGCAGCGCTTCCGGTGGCAGGCCAGCAGCCGGTAGCTTCCGGTCGACGCCCGGTCGGGGACCTTCAGCCGGAAAGTGCGATGCCGCCCCGTCGCGGGCGCTTTCAGGTTCTTTTTCAGGACCAGGTCGTGACGCCCGAGGCGACGGTCGGCCGAGAGCGCCACGGTCAGCCGGCCGCGCGGCCCGGGGCCTGGCCTTGCCTCGACCTTCAGCAACAAGTGCCCACCCGGGTGGGCGTAGGCACCGGGCTGGAGCTTCAGTTTGGCCCCGGCCGTGCCGGGCACGAGGGCGGCCGCACCGCAGAGGATCACGCCGGCCAGGATGGCAGTCCGCTTCATTTCCAGACCGTGAACTTCCGGGTCGTCTTGCGCTTCCCGGTCCGGTACGTGGCGGTGGCTTCGATCCGGATCGCAAGTGAACTCGTGCGGCCCAGCGCCTGGGCGACCGGCCGGCTGAGCCGGATCTTCAGGGCAGCCTGGCCGGCCCGGCGGTAGCGGTGCCGGGCACGTCCCAGCGCAAACGGCTTCGCCGTCCCCCTCACCTTCAGGCCCAACCGCCGCGCCGCCGACGCGGGGATCGTGGCCCGGACCGCGCAGGTCCCTGCGCGCGGCAGCCGGCAACGGATCACGACCACCCGCCGACGGGCGATCTGACCGAGCTTCTGCTTGGAGAGGCCGACCTTCGGTGCGGGCCCTCCCGGCGCTGCCCCGACCTTGACCTTTTCGCAGCGGCGGGTGGTGTCGGCCCGGTCGACATAGGCGACGTCGGCCCCGGGGCCGCAGTCGATGCTGTCGGCGACCCCGTCGCGGGCGTAGATCGTGTCGTTGCCCGTCCCGATCGTGCAGGAACCGAAGATCGGCCCGACCTCGCAGGCCGGGTCGCGGTCACCGAGGATCGTGTCCCGCCCCGGGCCGCCGGTGATCACGTCGTCACCGAAGCCGCCGTAGAGGTGGTCCGGGCCGGACCCGCCGTCGAGCCAGTCGGGGTAGTCGGAGCCTTCGATGTCGTCGGCACCACCCTGGCCCTTGACGTTGCCGTTGGTGAAGAGCAGCAGGAAATCGTTCGGCCCGTTGTCACCGACCAAGGTGGTTGCTTTGCCGCTGTGCGGCACACCGCTCTCGATCCGCTCGACGCCAGTCACGTTGTCCCCCTCCCCGGGACGGCCATCGTTGGCCTTGCCGTCGAAGGTCACAGACGGAGGAGGATCCTCGTCGCCACCGGCACCGTCGAAGCGATACCAGTCGTCCTTGACCGTGTCCCGCCCCGGGCCGCCGTCGAGCGTGTCCTTGCCGATGACCGCACCACCGTTCGGGGTGTCACCGGTCAAGGTGTCGTTCCCGGGGCCACCGTGGATCCGGTCGTCACCGCCGGCCGTCCCCTCGTTGCCGTTGGTCGCACCGTCGCCGTAGATCACGTCGTTGCCTTCGTCGCCGTAGATCAGGTCGTCCCCGCCGCGCCCGCCGATCGTGTCGGCACCCGGCCCGCCGTGGATCTCGTCGGGGCCGGAGCCGCCGTCCAATCGGTCGTCCCCGGCGCCACCCGAGACCGTGATCGGATATCCGGCGTCGGCGGGAAAGCTGTCGAGGTCGGATTCCAGCACCGAGACGTCGTCGGCGCCGTCGCCCCCGTCCACCTTCACTCCTGAGTGGTCGCCGTCCAGCAGGCACCAGACGTCTCCCTGCGACTGTACCTGGCAGTTGCCACCGGGTGTCCAGGTGACCGCGTCTCCGTAGAAGGTGACGCAGTCGAGGTAGTTGCCTTCGCCGTCCACGCCGCAGTTCGCCGCGAAGCCGACGTTGACGTTCAGCGCCTCACCAGTTTCAGCCGAGTAGACGACCTGGCCGTCGGCGCCACCGCTGTATGTGATCTGGGCCGCTTCGGCCTGCCCGGCCAAGAGCAACGAGGTGATGCAAACGACCAGCAAGGGGATGAATCGGAACATATGACCCGATGCTAGGTCCGGCCCTCTGCCCGCGCGTCGGCCGCGGGTGCTATTCCCGGCCCCGCCGAAGGTCTGATTCAGAGGCCCGAGGATCATCCGAAAGTCGGATCGCATCGAGACTTTGAGCGGTATGCGGAGGGCCGATACCGCAATAAGATCGGGACATGAGTCGGCTCACTGCCGCGCGGGGGCTGCCCCGGATCAGCCAGAGGACTTTGGACATCTCGCTGGCCGCGATCTTCGTCGTGGTCGGACAGATCGATGTCTGGCTCGGCTTCTCCGACGGCGATGGGGGCATCGTGCCGACCGATGACCGGCTGCTCGTGGCACTGCTTTCCGTGCTGACCACGTCGATGCTGTCCCTGCGCCGCTCCCGTCCGCTCGAAAGCCTCGCGATCATGCTCACCGCCGGCCTGGTGCAGGTCTATCTGGTCGTCCCGGTCGCCTTCTTCTTCGGACAGTTCATACCGATCGTCCTGATCACCTACGCCGTCGCCGCCTACGGCCGTCGCCCGACGCATGCCATCGCCGGGCTGCCGCTGGCGGTCCTCGGGGTGACCGCGATCACGATGGCGGTCCCGAGCATCAGCAACTTGGACAACTACCTCTTCCAGGCCGTGGTGTTGATTTTCACCTGGTCGGTCGGCTTCGCGATCGGCACCCGGTTGCGCCGCACGGACGAACTCACCCGCCGGGCGGCCGAACTGGAAATGGAACGAACGCGACTGGTCAACGAGGAACGTGGCCGACTCGCCCGTGAACTCCACGACATCGTCGCCCACTCGGTCAGCATCATCGCGGTCCAGGCCGAGGCCGGCGAGACCTTGCTGCCGGATGACCCGGAGCGGGCCGGTGAGGCCTTTCGCTCGATCCAGGCGGCGAGCCGCCAGGCCCTGGTCGAGTTGCGCCGCCTGCTCGGCCTGCTGCGCGACGACGGTGCCCCGGCGGCGCTCGAGCCGCAGCCGGGCCTGGGCGAGCTGGAAGCCTTGATCACCCAGGTCCGGTCGGCCGGGCTGGAGGTCGACCTCAGGGTGGAAGGAACCCCGTCCGCCGTGGACCCCGGGGTCGCGCTCTCGGTCTACCGGGTGGTGCAGGAGGCATTGACCAACGCGCTCAGGCATTCCGGTGCGGATCGCACCGCGGTCATGGTGCGCTACCTCCCCGATGAGATCGAGCTCGAGGTCTCCGACGATGGCGACGGGACCGGCACCAATGGCTCCGGCGACGGCCACGGGCTGACCGGGATGCGGGAGAGGGTCGCGCTCTACGGCGGCCAGCTGCAGGCCGAGCGGCGCACGGAGGGAGGGTTCGCAGTCCACGCGCGGCTGCCCCTCGGGCCGGCATGAGCGTGCGAGTACTGGTCGCCGATGACATGGCCCTGGTCCGGGCCGGCTTCATCGCGATCCTCGACCGGCAGGAGGACATCGAAGTCGCCGGCGAGGCCGAGAACGGTGCCGCCGTCCTCGAGCAGGTCGACGAGTCGAAGCCGGACGTCGTGCTGATGGATGTCCGCATGCCGGTGATGGACGGGATCGAGGCGACCCGCCGGCTGCAGGCCCGGCCAGACCCGCCCCGGGTGCTGATGCTCACCACCTTCGACCTCAACGAGTACGTCTACGAAGCGATGCGGGCCGGTGCCAGCGGCTTCCTGCTCAAGGACGTGCCGCGCGACGAACTGTCCGCGGCAATCCGCACGATCGCCCGGGGGGATTCGCTGCTCGCACCGGCGATCACCCGGCGGCTGATCGAGGATTTCGTAAGACGCCCGGCCCCGGGCGGCGGCCGTCCGGCCGCTTTCGAGGAGCTGACCGACCGGGAGTTGGAGGTGCTCACCCTGATCGCCCGCGGCCTCTCGAACGCCGAGATCGCGGGGGAGCTCTTCCTCAGCGAGGCGACCGTCAAGACCCATGTCACCCGGGTGCTCCAGAAGCTCGGGGTCAGGGACCGGGTCCAGGCGGTGATCGCCGCCTACGAGAACGGCCTGGTCGCCCCGGGTTCGGGCAGTGGCATTGCTTAATCGTAGGAGTCCTACTATTGTGTTCTTTGTTCGTAGGATTCCTACTGTTGGAGGCGATGATGGAAGCAACGACTATCCCCGGCTACGCGTACGGCGACCAGGACCTCGGGTCCTCCCCCGTATCCGAGCGTGACGTCGAACTGTTGGAGGCGGCCCTGCTCTGGGACGCGGAGGACGACCGTCACCTGAAGCTGGCCGGCGAAGTGCTCGCCGACCAGGTGGACGACGTGCTCGAGCTCTGGTACGGGTACGTGGGCTCGCATGACCACCTGGTCGCCTACTTCGCCGGAGCGGACGGGCTGCCGGACGGCGAGTACCTGGAACGGGTCAGGGCCCGCTTCGCCCAGTGGGTCCGCGACGTCTGTGCACGCCCGCGCGACGCGGCCTGGCGCGATTACCAGAACGAGATCGCCCTGCGCCACACCACCGCCAAGAAGAACCGGACCGACGGCGCGTCGGCCCCCTCCTACGTGGCACTGCGTTACATGATCGCTTTCATCTTTCCGATCACCGCCACCATGAGACAGTTCCTGAGCGCCGGCGGCCACGACGAGGCCACCGTAGAAGCCATGCATACGGCCTGGTTCAAAGCCGTGGTGCTGCACGTGTGCCTCTGGGCGCAGCCATATGCTCCTGAGGTCTGGTGAACGAAAACGACCTCGACCGACGAATCGCCGATGCCCTCGAACGAGTGGGGCAGGCGCTCCGCGTGCAGCTCTGGGATGCGGCCAAGGAACAAAGCCTTACCCCGACCCAGCTCCAGGTTCTCTTGAGGCTCGCCACCGACCCGCCGCGACTGCGGCGGGTCGGCGCGCTGGCCGAGCAACTCGACGTGACCCACCCGACCATCTCCGACGCGGTCGGCGCCCTGCGCCGAAAGGGCCTGGTCGATCGCGAGACCGAGAGCCGGAGGTCACCGCTGATCCTGACCATCGAGGGCCGCGAGGTCGCCGGCGCTCTGGCCGGCTGGCAGGACCGCACGATCGATCAGCTCTCCGAGCTGCCGAGCGAGGACAAGGAGGTGACCCTGCGGACCCTGCTGAGCCTGATTGCCGGCCTGCAGCGTGAAGGGGCGATCACCGTCGCACGGATGTGCTCGACCTGCCGCTTCTTCGAGCGCGACGCCCACCCCGGCGAAACCCCGCATCACTGCGGGCTGCTCGACATCCCCCTGGCCGACGCCGACCTCCGGGTCGACTGCCCGGAGCACCAGCCGGCCGCCTGAGTCCGGGCGTTTCACCCGCGGTTGGCCGATCAGTTCAGCAGGCGCGGATCGTTCGAGCAGATCCCGTCGACCCCGAGGGCCGCGAGCGCGGCGATTCGGCCGGGGTCGTCCACGGTCCAGACGTTCAGGCGTTTGCCGGCGTCGTGGATCGTCTCTACCAGCCGAGGCGTCACCACCCCCTGGAAGGCCCAGACCGAGTCGACGGCGAGCCCGGACAACCCGCGCCGGACCCGGCTGGGCGTCCGCACCCGCACCGAGGCCAGGCCCATGGCCAGGGCGGGCCGGATCACTTTCGGCATCCCGAGCCAGTCCTTGGTCACCTTGGGCACGGTCCAGCCGAGCCCCAGCCCCCGCTCGATTCCTTCCTGCCGTTTCAGGTCGCCGAGCCGCCTAAGGGTCGAGACCTCCATGGTCGAGATCGTGGCCCGCTCGAGCAACCCATGCGCCCGGACCGCTTCGAACACTTCGTCGTCGCGGCCAGGCAGCTTGATGTCGAGGTTGATCACGACCTGGTCTAGCGGCGGCCCGGTGAAGGCCTCCAGAGCCGCATCCAGGGTCAGCCTCTCCTCTTTCGCGTCGGCCGCGGCGGCGGCTTCCCAGTCGTGGGCCACCACGAGTTCGCTGCGCCGGTCGGGCGCGATCGAGGGATGGCCATCCTCGGTCCAGAGCACGTCGAACTCGATCGCGTCCACCCCGACTTCGACCGCCCGCTCGAAAGAAGCGACGGTGTTGCCCGGGACCAACGCATCGGCCCCCTTGTGACCTATTCGCAGCACAACCCAACCCTACGAGACGTAAGAGGTCGCGCCGGTATTGCCACCCAGCGGAGCCAGCCCAACCATTAGTTTCTTCGATGGGCTGGCGGGTTAGTCATGGAGGGCGGGTTGGACCCCGCCCGACTTACTTATTCTTTCAACCCCTTCGACGTCGCGGACCGCGCCGGTGTCGGCCGAGGTCGCCATCATCGCGTAGGCCCGTAGCGCCGGTGAGACGACCCGGTCGCGGTCGATCGGCTGGTAGCCGCCCGAGGCTTCGATCGCTTCCCGGCGAGTGGCCAGCACCTCGTCGTCGACTTCGAGCGAAATGGTTCGGTTGGGGATGTCGATCGCGATCTCGTCGCCGGTCTCGACCAGGGCGATCGCGCCCCCGGCCGCCGCCTCGGGTGAGACGTGGCCGATCGAGAGTCCGGAGGTGCCCCCGGAGAAGCGTCCGTCGGTCAAGAGCGCGCACTCCTTGCCCAGCCCGAGCCCCTTCAGGTAGGAGGTCGGGTAGAGCATCTCCTGCATGCCGGGGCCGCCGCGCGGACCCTCGTAGCGGATCACCACGACGTCACCGGACTTGACCCGGCCGCTGAGGATCGCGTCCACCGCGTCGTCCTGGGATTCGACCACGAAGGCCGGGCCGTTGAACTTGAGGATCGACTCGTCGACCCCCGCGGTCTTCACCACGCAGCCGCGCTCGGCGATGTTGCCGTAGAGGATCGCCAGCCCGCCGTCCTTCGAGTAGGCATGCTCGACGTCGTGGATGCAGCCCTCGGCCGCGTCGAGGTCGAGGGACTCCCAGCGCTCGGACTGCGAGAAGGCCCGGGCCGATCGCACACAGCCCGGGGCGGCGTGGAAGAGGTCGAGCGCGACCTCAGAGGGCTTAGGGCCGCGCACGTCCCAGCTGCCGAGCCAGGTGTCGATGTCCGGCGAGTGGACCGTGTGGACGCCTTCGTTGAGCAGCCCGCCGCGGCGCAGCTCGCCGAGGATCGCGGGGATGCCGCCGGCCCGGTGAACGTCTTCCATCAGGAAATGCCCGTTCGGGGCGACCTTGCAGATGCAGGGCACCCGCTTCGAGAGCTCGTCGATGTCGGACATTTCGAAGTCGACCCCGGCCTCGCGGGCCGCGGCCAGCAGATGCAGCACGGTGTTGGTCGAGCCGCCCATCGCGATGTCCAGGGTCATCGCGTTCTCGAAGGCGTCGCGGGTGGCGACCGAGCGGGGTAGGACCGACTCGTCGTCCTCGCCGTAGTAGCGGTTCGCGATCTCGACCGCGGTCCGGCCGGCCGCCTCGTAAAGCTCCTTGCGGGCGGTGTGGGTGGCCAGGGTCGAGCCGTTGCCGGGCAGGGAGAGGCCGAGCGCCTCGGTCAGGCAGTTCATCGAGTTGGCGGTGAACATGCCGGAGCAGGAGCCGCAGGTCGGGCAGGCGTTCTCCTCGATGATCGCGATGTCCTCGTCGCTGACCTCGTCGGCGACGGCGTCGGCGATCGCCGAGATCAGGTTGACCCGCTTGCGGACGGTGCCGTCTACCAGGGTCGCCGTTCCCCCCTCCATCGGCCCGCCGGAGACGAAGACGGCCGGGATGTTGAGCCTGAGGGCGGCGTTCAGCATGCCCGGGGTGATCTTGTCGCAGTTCGAGATGCAGACCATCGCGTCGGCGCAGTGGGCGTTGACCATGTATTCGACGCTGTCCGAGATCAGGTCGCGTGAGGGCAGCGAGTAGAGCATGCCGCCGTGGCCCATCGCGATGCCGTCGTCGACCGCGATCGTGTTGAACTCCAGCGGCACGCCGCCGGCTGCCTTGATCGCCTCGGAGACGACCTCGCCGACCGGCTTCAGGTGGGTGTGGCCGGGGACGAACTGGGTGTAGGAGTTGGCGACCGCCACGATCGGCTTGCCGAAGTCTTCGCGGGCCACACCGGAGGCGCGCAGAAGCGCCCGGGCCCCAGCCATGTTGCGTCCGTGGGTGACGGTTTTCGATCTCAGGTCTGGCATGTGGCTAAGATAGCGGAATGACCATTCCGGCACAAGGGTGGGCGGAACTTTCCCAGGCGGAGAAGCGCGACCGGACGCTCGAGGCGGCCGACCGGCTGTTCGCCCGGGAAGGCCTCGACGCGCCGATGCCGGCCTTGGCCGAGGCGCTGGGGATCGGCGTCGGCAGCATCTACCGACAGGTCGGCAACAAGGAAGATCTGATCGGTGCGCTGGTCATCGAGCGGTCGAAGGCGCTCAGCCGGAGGTTCGACGAAGCCACCGCCCGGCCCGATGCGTGGCAGGCGTTGAAAGGGGCGGTTCACGAGACGGTCGACGACTGCCTCCGCGATGCCCTCACCCAGTCAGCCTGGGATCAGGCCGCGATCGTCAGCGACGAGGTCCGCACCGCTCGGCAGCAAGCGACCGACTCTCTGACTGCGATGTTCGACCGAGCAAGGGAGTCGGGACAAATAGCCGACGAAGCCTCCCCCGAAGACCTCCGCCTCCTCTTCTTCGCCCTCCGGGAGTTCAGTTCGGTCGGATCAGACCAAGCCCACCGCTTCGCCGACCTCGTCCTCCGCGGCATCCGCAGCTAGACCGGCGGAGTCCGATCATCCATCAGTTTCTTCCGTGATCGGACGGGTGGAACTTGGAGGCGGGGCGAGCGAAGCGAGCTCGCCGACTACTTATTAAAAAAGCTGGTTTTCGCCGGCGAAGATCTCGCTCACCGAGTCGTCGGTGAAGATCCGGCGGATCGAGTCGGCCAGGGTGCCGGCCGTGGAGAGCACGGTGATGTTGTCCGGGGCGCCGGGACGGAGCGGGATCGTGTCGGTGACGACGATCTTCTCCAGGCCCGAGTTCTCGTAGGGAAGGCGCTCGAAGGCCGGGCCGGAGAAGACCCCGTGGGTGGCGCAGGCGATGACGCTCTTGGCGCCCTCGTCGAGGACGGTGCGGGCGGCGGCGCAGAGCGTGCCGGCGGTGTCGATCATGTCGTCGGAGATGATCGCGATCTTGTCCTTGACGTCACCGACCACGTAGCCGATCTCGGCGACCTGCTGCTTGGGCCGTTCCTTCTCCATGATCGCCCACTCGGTCCCGACCTTGCGGGCGAAATTGCGGGCGGCCTTGGCGCGACCGGCATCCGGCGAGACGATCACCAGCTCCTCCGGCTCGTACTGGTCGGCGAACCACTGGGTCAGCATCGGCTGGGCGGTCATGTGATCGACCGGGATCGTGAAGAAACCTTGGATCTGGCCGGCGTGGAGGTCCATGGTCAGGACCCGGTCGATGCCGACCGCCTCCAGCGAGCGAGCGACGACCCGGGAGGTGATCGGCTCGCGCGGGGCGGACTTCTTGTCCTGACGGGCGTAACCGAACCAGGGCATCACCGCGATGATCCGGTGGGCCGAGGCGCCCTGGGCGGCGTCGGCCATGATCATCAGCTCCATCAGGGCGTCGTTCGGGGTCATGCCCGTCTCGACGTTGGCGCAGGTCGACTGGACCAGGAAGACGTCGGCGCCGCGGATCGACTCCTCGTAGCGGCCGTAGATCTCGCCGTCGGAGAAGGTCTTGAGGGTTACGTCACCGACCGAGAGCGAGAGCTTGCCGGCGATCTTCGCGGCGAGGTCCTGGGAGGAGCGACCGCCGAACACCATCGCCCGCTTCGAATAATCGTGCGGGATCGTGGTGGCTGAAGCTTCGGTAATGGTCACTGACTGCTTTCCCCTTCTGCCTCGCGGGCGGCGAGCCGCTCGGCGTAATCATCAACGTTCCTCTGGTCGTTCTCGCTCACGGAGAGAGCTCCGGGCGGAATGTTGTCGCGGATCACCGCGCCGGCGCCAGTGTACGCACCATCGCCTACTTCTACCGGTGCGACCAGCATCGTGTCGACCCCGAGTTTCACGTCGGAGCCGATCTTCGTGCGGTGCTTGCGGGCGCCGTCGTAGTTGGCGGTGATCGTGCCGGCACCCAGGTTGGAGCCAGTGCCGATCTCGGCGTCGCCTATATACGAGAGGTGCGGCACCTTCGAACCTTCACCGACCGTGGAGTTCTTGATCTCGACGAAGGTGCCCGCCTTGGCCCCATCCTCGAGCTTGGCACCCGGACGCAGATAGGCGAACGGCCCGACCGAGCAGCCTTCGGCCAGCTCGCAGAGGTTCAGGTACGAATGGACCACCTGGCAGCCCTTGCCGATCCCTGAGTCGACGATCGTCGAGTGCGGCCCGATCACCGCTTCCTCGCCGATCTCGGTCGCGCCGCGCAGCAAGGTGCCGGGTTCGATCCGCGCGTCCTGACCGATCGTCACGCCGGCGTCGATCCAGGTGGTGGCCGGATCGACGATGGTCACGCCGTCGAGCATGTGCTGGCGCAGGATCCGCTGGCGGGCCTCCGCCTCGACCACGGCGAGGTCGGCCCGGTTGTTGACCCCGAGGTTGATCGCCGGGTCTTTCGAGACATGGGCGGTTACCAGCTCGCCGCGGGAGCGCATCACCGCGATCACGTCGGTCAGGTAGTACTCGCCCTGGGCGTTGTCGCTGGAGAGCTCGCCCAGCGCGGAAGCCAGGGACTTGCCGTTGAAGACATAGGTGCCGGAGTTGATCTCGCGGATCGCCAGTTCTTCCCGGGTCGCGTCGCCCTCGGCCTTGGCCTCGACGATCTTGCGGATCGTGCCGTCGCCACCGCGGACGATTCGCCCGTAGGAGCCCGGGTCGTCGAGGATCGCGGTCATCACCGTCGCCGAGGCGCCCGACTCCTCCTGCGAAGCGAGCAGGCCGTTGATCACCTCGGCGGAGATCAGCGGGACGTCACCGGAGAGGACGAGTACCCGGGCCGAATCCTCGACGATCGCCAGCGCGGAACGGACCGCGCCGCCGGTCCCGTCCGACTCGTGCTGCTCGACCGTCTCGACCCCCTCCGGCAGGGCGTCGGAAAGGTCGCGTTCGGGCGAGACGATCACCGCGACCCGGTCGGCGCCGGCCTCACGCGCGGCCAGCACCGGCCAGGCGATCATCGGACGGCCGCAGACGGGGTGAAGCACCTTAGGCAGGGCCGACCGCATGCGGGTACCCTGACCGGCCGCCATGATCAGCGCTGTTACGGGGGGCCCGGTCACGGGAGACATTCTAAGTCGGCGAGCTCCGCTTCGCTGCGCCCCGCCTCCAAGTTCAACCCGCCAGCCCACGGGATTCAAGAATGGTTGGGCCGGCTCCGTCGGTGGTTGTCCGAGTCACCCGCGCTGTGAAGGACTCCAGGATGCCGTTTGGTTCGAGTTGCTCGGCTATAACGCTTGCAAATCGAACCAAGCGGCCCGAACCGTGTCGCTCAGGTGTCGAGGGCTTCGGCCTTGGCTTCCTGGGAGAGGAGGATCAGGGTCCAGCCGGAGAAGATCAGGTCGATCCCGACCAGCAGGCCGATCGCCCAGTCGGCCGACTCGGGGTAGTCGACCAGGAAGATCAGGCCGATGATCAGCGAGAGGACGCCGTTGAGGCCGAGCCAGCCCGCCCCCGGGATGCCGCGCTGGGCAAAGGCCGCGGCGAGCCGGACCACGCCGGCCGCGAGGAAGTAGATGATCAGGATCAGGGTCAACGCCTTGGCGCCCTTGTCCGGATTTATCAGCAGGAAGAGACCGGCCGCGAGGGTCAGGATCGACCAGGCGATCCGGGCGATCACATTGAGCGCGCCAGGCGCGGTGAACGACCAGGCGAAGAGGAAGGCGGCCCCGATCACGAGAATCCAGCCGATCAGCACGGTCATACCCCAGGAGGCGATGTTCGGGATCAGGACGGCGAATGCCCCAAGCAGGATCATCAGCACGCCGACCCCGGTGAACACACCGGTGCTCCGCTTCACTTCTTTCTCTACATCCTCTTCGTAGGTCATGGCCAGAGCCTATTCGCGCCGTCGGCGGGTAGAGTCCGCAGCCCTTCCGGGATGGTGTAATCGGTAGCACACCGGTTTTTGGTACCGGCAGTGGAGGTTCGAGTCCTCCTCCCGGAGTTCGTTTAACTGCAAGTCGGCGAGCTTCGCTCCGCCTCCAAGTTCAACCCGCTCCTCCCACTCGCACTAGATGATGGTTGGGAGGGGCTCTGCCTGGTGTACTTCGGGGCTTTGCCTCGCGCGCCTCGGTGTTTGACAATCCGGCCGATCGGCTATATGCCTGACGTCAGTCTCAGTCCAGGCATTTAGGGAAACTCCCGGAGGGAATCGATGCGAAAGCTCGTAGTTGCAGTCGCTGTTGTCGCCATGACCTTCTTCGCCTCGGGCGTCGAAGCCCAGGCAGCCGTCACCGATGCCTTCGACGGCTCCGTCAGCTGCACCACTCAGCCGACGATTCCTTCCCCGCTGCCGAACAGCGAGTACTCCGGCCAGCGCTGGTGCGGGTCGGATACCTCCCTGCCCGGGCTCGGCAGCACGGTCGCCTCCTGGGACGGCACCCCGATCGACGTCAACTTCGCCCTGCCACCGGCGCCTGGTTCCGGCCCGGACGGCAACTACCCGGTGGTGATGATCTTCCACGGCTGGGGTGGGATGAAGTCGGGCTTCACCAGCATGCAGCGCTGGCTCGCTCGCGGCTACGCGGTCTTCTCGATGACCGATCGTGGCTTCCACGAATCCTGTGGCAGTGTCGCCGCCCGCACCGTCGGGGGCGCGGCCTGCGAAAACGGCTACATCCATCTGCTCGACACCCGCTACGAGGTGCGGGATGCCCAGTACCTGGCCGGGCTCCTGGTCGATGACGGTTTGATCTCGCCCACCCGCATCGCCACGACCGGCGGTTCCTACGGCGGCGGTCTCTCGATGGCGCTGGCCGCCCTGAAGAACCGGGTGATGCTGCCTGACGGCACCCTGACCCCGTGGAAAAGCCCCGGCGGCACCGACATGAGCCTGGCCGTGGCCCTGCCCAGCATCCCCTGGACCGACCTGGCTTACTCGCTGGTCCCGAACGGCAACAACCTCGACTACATCGAAGACGCTTCCTACTACGGGCGCTTCGGCGTGATGAAGGAATCCTGGGTGAACCTGCTCTACACGCTCGGGCTCGCGACCGGTAATTACGTCGCTTCCGGCGGCGACCCTGGTGCGGACCTGACCGGCTGGAAGAGCCTGCTCGACGCCGGCGAGCCTTACGAGGGAAGTGATCAGGCCCAGGCGATGCTGGACGAGATCACCAGCCACCACTCGTCGTACTACATCAACCACAGCCAGGCCCCGGCCCCGCTCCTGATCTACTCGGGGTTCACCGACGACCTCTTCCCGGTCGACGAGGCGACCCGCTTCTACAACCGGACCCGGGCCCAGTACCCGAACGCGAAGATCGGCCTGCTCTTCGGGCCGAATTCCGGCCACATGCGGGGCATGAGCAAGTCCGACGTAAGCGAGTATCAGGCGAACCTCGAGAACGAGTGGGTCGACTACTACCTGAAGGACGAAGGAGCGGAACCGGCCGGGAACGTGCGAGCCCTGCTTCAGACCTGCCCGGCCAGCGCCCCGGCGGGCACCCCGTATGTCGCCGGCGATTGGGCCTCGATCTCACCAGGAGAGATCCGGCTGATCTCACCTGCCGCCCAGACCGTGTCCGCGAGCGGCGGCGACCCCCTGGTCGGCGGCATCTTCAACCCGGCACCGACCGGCCAGGCCTGCGCGACCGCTTTGGGCGCGAAGGAGACCGGCACGGCCGACTACGAACTCGACCCCGCCCCGGCCGGCGGCTTCACGGTGCTCGGCGCCCCGACCGTGGTCGCGAAGATCCGGCAGGAAGGCGTGAACTCGCAGATCGCGGCCCGGCTGGTCGACGTTTCGGCCGACGGGATGACGAAGACCCTGATCGCCCGTGGCCTCTGGCGCCCGCAAGGTGACGGCTTCCAGGTCTTCCAGCTCCATGCCAATGGCTGGAAGGTCGAAGCGGGTCACGTGCTGCGGCTGGAACTGCTGCCGAAGGACGCTTCCGTCCCGGCCGGCATGGTTGCCAATTACGGTCGCCCGTCCGACGGACAGGTCGACGCGACCATCACCGACCTCGACCTGCGGATCCCGGTTGCCGACCAGCCTGGTGCGGCCGGCGGCCTGGTCACCAAACCTGCCGCCAAGGTGCTGCCGGACCGGCCTGGAGTGAAGCTCGCGCCCGGATATGACGTCGACGCTCAGATTCCGATCGACGACTACAAGCCGCCGGTCAAGAACCCGGGCGTGCACCGGAAACGGCTCGTCATCGGCAAGGTGACGGTCAAGGGCAAGCGGCTGTGGATCAGGGTCAAGTGCCCCAAGGCCGCGACCGTCTGCCCGAAATCGAGGATCACCGTGACCGGGGCAAAGCGCAGAAGCCGCGGCGTCCTCGCACGCTTCGCGAAGGTCCGGGTCAAGCCAGGCAAGGGCCGGCTGATCTCGACCCGGTTGACCAAACGAGGCCGCAAGGTGGTCCGGAACATCAAGGGCCGGAAGCTCGCCGTGAAGGTCAGGGTGAAGCCCGGCGGCATCAAGGGCAAGTCGGTGCGGCGAGTGGCGAAGCTCGCCCGCCGTCGCTAGCAGCGTTCCCAGACCGCACTTCGGCGAACACCGGCGGTACCCGCAGGTCGCAACTTGTCGCGTACCAGGGCGTTCTATAGAGTGACCCGGCCCCGGGAACGGCCCGAGGCAGGGAACAACAGGAGAGAACCGGAGAACCGATGCGCAAGCTTGCAGTGCTTTTTGCCCTTCTGGGCAGCCTTTTCGTCGTCGCCACCGCTCAGGCGACGCCCCCCACTTCCGTCTTCGACGGCGCCCTGTCCTGCACCACGCAGGGTTCCGGCAGCTACGAAGGCCAAACCTGGTGCGGCACCGGGGTCTACAACCCGTCGGCCCAGGATCCGCCCCAGGACACCCGCAGCACGGTGAAGTCTTTTGACGAGGTGCCGATCGACGTCAACGTCGCTTTCCCCGACGAGGGCGAGTTCGGCGTCGGCCCCTACCCGCTGGTCTACATCTTCCACGGATAGGGCGGCGGCAAGATCAACTTCACGGGCATGCAGCATTGGCTGAACAAGGGCTACGCGGTCTTCTCCCAGACCAATCGCGGCTTCCATGAGTCCTGCGGTACCGACAACGCGAAGGCGGCCGACCCGATCTGCGCCACCAAGGGCTTCGTCCGTCTGGACGACACCCGTTACGAAGTTCATGACGCCCAGTACTTCGCCGGCGTCCTGGTCGACGAGGACCTGGTCCAGCCGACCAAGATCGCCGCGACCGGCGGCAGCTACGGCGGTGGCATGTCGATGGCATTGGCCGCGCTGAAGGACCGCATCATGCAGCCCGACGGCAGCTACGTCGACTGGACCAGCCCCGAAGGCACCCCGATGAGCCTCGCCGTCGCCCTGCCGGACATCCCTTGGACCGATCTGGCTTACTCGCTGGTCCCGAACGGCAGCAACATCGACTACATCAAGGATGCCTCCTACTACGGCCCGTTCGGCGTGATGAAGCAGTCCTACGTAAACGGCCTCTACCTCAGCGGGCTCGGCGCCCCGGGTTACTACACTCCGGCCGGTGAACAGCCGGAAGCCGACCTCGCCGGCTGGAAGGCATTCATGGACGCCGGTGAGCCATACGAGGGCAAGGCAGGCGCCACCCAGATGCTGGACGAAGTGACGCAGCACCACTCTTCCTACTACATCGACCACAGCCAGGCCCCGGCCCCGCTGCTGATCAGTTCCGGGTTCACCGACGACCTGTTCCCGGCCAACGAGGCAACCCGGTACTACAACCGGACGCGGGCCCAGTACCCGAACTCCCCGATCGGCCTGTACTTCGGCTCCTTCGGCCACATGCGCGGTCAGAATGGCTCCGAGGTCACCAGCGCTCGGGCGGCCGTGCAAGACGAGTGGATGGACTACTACATGAAGGGCGCCGGCTCCCAGCCGGCCTCGAACGTCACGACCTGGACTCAGGTCTGCCCGAACACCGAGACCGATGGCGGCCCGTACGTGACCAGCAACTGGGTCCAACAGTCGCCGGGCGAAATCGTCATCAACGATGACGCCAGCCAGACCATTCAGCCGAATGGCGGCGACCGGGCGGCTGGAGCCGCCTTCAACCCGGCTCCTTCGGGTGTGGCCTGCGCCACGCCTTCCGGCGCAGTCGAGGCCGGAACCGCGGATGTCGAGTCCGACGCGGCCCCGGCCGGCGGCTACACGGTGATGGGTTCACCGACCGTGATCGCCAAGTTCACCTACAGCGGAGACAACCCGCCTCAGGTGGCGGCGCGGCTGGTCGACGTCACCGCAGACGGCTCCAAGAAGACCCTGGTGAACCGTGGGGTCTGGCGCCTGAACGGCACTGGCTTCCAGGTCTTCCAGCTCAACCCGAACGGCTGGCACGTGGACGAGGGTCACAAGCTCCGCCTGGAGCTGTTGCCCTTCGACGGCGGCAACGCCAACCCGAGTGCGGTGCTGTCCAACTTCAGCCGTCCGACGACCGGCGAGCCGGCGATCACGGTTGAAGACGCCCAGCTGAGGGTTCCGGTTCGGGAATCCCCCGGCGCCCTGAACGGCCTGGTCAAGGCTCCGGCCAAGCGGGTCATGCCGGGTCGTCCCAGTGTCGAGTTGGCCCCGGGCAACGAGTCGATCGGCTCGCAGTCGATCGCCGAGTTCGTGTCCGAGACGTTCCCGTGCCCCGACGGCACGAGCGGCCCCGGTGGCGGCGACTGCACGCCGAACCCGAACCCGGTGATCGGCAAGATCAAGGTGGTCAAGGCCACGGTCAAGGGCAAGGTCCTGACCGCCCGCGTCTCCTGCGCCGGCTCGAACGACTCTTGCGCCGACGCCAAGGTGTCCTTCAAGGGCGCCCCGAAGAAGGGCAAGAAGGGTAAGGGCGTCGTGCTCGCCACCAAGGGCAACGTGACCGCCCCGGCCGGCAAGACCGTCGCGGTCAAGTTCAAGCTGACCGCCAAGGCCCGCAAGCTGTTCAAGGACAGCAAGAAGCGCAAGGTCGTGCGCAAGCGCGGCAAGAAGCGGATCAAGGTCGTGAAGGTGAAGGGACTCAAGTCGCTGCGGACCCAGGTCCTGATCGGCGGCAAGAAGTCCGGCTTCGTGACCGTGAAGCGGAACGGCAAAGTCAAGTAGGTACGAGCGTTTGGGTCGGCACCGGTGGATCTGGTGCCGGCCCAAACGTCAGTGCTACCTCAAACGGAGCCCCTCCCAACCATCCTTTTCTTCGAGTGGGAGGGGCGGGTTCGCGCAAGTCCCGCCCGCCCGGGCGAGCGAAGACTCGCCCGACTGCTGTTAAGCAGTGGTAACCTGCGCGGGTCAGGGGGCGAGCCGACCGGCCCGTGCCCGTGTTTCAAAGGGAGCCGCAGGGAGCGGCGCTAACTTCAATAGGGAGAACCAGGGACCACATGCGTAAGTTCGTCGTAGCACTCGCTGCACTTTTCATGTTCGCCTTCGCCGCGCAGGCGAGCGCGGCGCCGCCCACTTCGATCTTCGGGGGCAAGATCCCCTGCACCCAGCAGGCGCAGCCTGACGGGCGGATCCTGTGCGCAGGCCCGGGTGGATCCGACTCGAATGCGCCGGCGAACACAGTTCCGAGCTACGACGGAACCCCGATCGATGTCAACGTCGCCTTCCCCAATCCGCAGGAGTTCGGCGACGGCCCCTACCCACTCGCCATGTACTTCCACGGCTTCGGTGGCGGCAAGGAAGGCTTCGACGGTGACCTGAAGCGGTTCACCGACTCCGGCATGGCCGCCTTCTCGATGACCGAGCGTGGCTTCAAGAAGTCCTGCGGCAAGCCCGACGCGATCCAGGCCCTCAACGCGGTCACCCCAGGCGCCTGCAACAAGGGCTTCATCCACCTGATGGACAGCCGCTACGAGGTCCGCGACGCGCAGTACCTGGTCAGCATCCTCGCCGACGAGGGCCTGATCGAGCCGAAGAAGATCGGCACGGTCGGCGCCTCCTACGGTGGCGCCAAGTCGATGACCCTGGGCGCGCTGAAGGACCGGATCATGCTGCCGAACGGCAACCTCGCCGACTGGAAGAGCCCCGGCGGCAAGGACATGGCGATCGCGGTCGCGGCCCCGATCGTGCCGCCCACCGACTTCGCCTACTCGCTGGTCCCCAACGGCCGCACCTACGACTACACCGTCGACAACCCCTACCTGGGCCCGGACGGCAAGGCGCCGTACGGGGTCATGAAGGCGGCGATCATCAACCTGCTGTTCGGCGCCGGTGACTCCTTCAGCGGCCAGAACGGCACCGACCTCGATCCGCTCTTCGACGTCGTCAGCTGGCGCAACCAGATGTCGGCCGGCGAACCGTACGACAACGCGGTCGGTCAGACCATGGTCTCCGAGATGACCACCCACCACTCCTCGTACTACATCGACCACGGTGAGGAACCAGCGCCGATGGTGATCGCCGAGGGCCTCACCGACGACCTCTTCCCGATCGACGAAGCGCTGCGCTTCTACAACCGGACCAAGCACGAGTACCCGGACTCGACCGTCGGCCTGCTCTTCGCCGACATCGGCCATCCTCGGGCTCCGGTCAAGCCGGAATACAGTCAGGGTCGCGACGAAGACAAGGAGATGGGCTACCAGATCGTCGAGCAGTGGTTCAAGTACTACCTGCTCGGCCAGGGCGACAAGCCGTTTGACGGCGTGATGACCAAGTCACAGGTCTGCCCCTACTCGGACCCCTCGGGCGGCCCCTACACGGCCGACAACTGGGCCGACTTCGCGCCGGGCGAGATCCGCGTCTCGGACCCGGCCAAGCAGGTGATCTCCAAGGACGGTGGCAACTCCACCATCGCCGCCAAGTTCACGACCATCTTCGACGGCTGCACCCAGCAGGGGGAGACCGAGGAGCCCGGAATCGTCACCTATGACTTCCCGGTCACCCCGGCTGGTGGCTTCACTCTCGGTGGCGCCCCGACCGTGATCGCCGACGTCTCGGTGGCGAACGGCGGGGCCTCGCAGATCGCCGCCCGGCTGCTCGAGATCAAGAGCGGCAAGGAGCGGATCATCGCCCGTGGCGTGTACCGCCCGGACGCCAGTGGCCGCCAGGTGATCCAGCTGCACGGCAACGTCTACCACTTCGACCAGGGCAGCCGGGCCCGGCTGCAGCTGCTGCCGCGGGACGGCGACCCGGACCCGACCCAGACCTCTCTGGCCTATGTGCGCCCGTCGAACGACCAGCAGGACGTGACGGTCAGCAACGTCGAGGTGCGCCTGCCGGTCCGTGAGGAACCGGGTGCGCTGGACGGCTTGGTCAAGTCGCCGCTGCCGAAGGTGCTGCCCAAGGGCTACGAACTCGCCGACGACTACAAGTCGATCGGTTCGGTCGCCCCGGATGGCTCACCGAAGCCGGCCAAGAAGGCGACGGTCAAGGGCAAGCAGCTCAAGCTCAACCTCGACTGCCGCGGCGTGAACCTGTGCCGCTCGGTCAACGTCCAGATCAAGGGCACGAAGAAGCCGCTCAAGGGCGTCACGATCGCGAAGAAGACGGGCGTCACGGTCACCGGCAACAAGCAGGCGACCGTCACCTTCAAGCTGACTGCCAAGGCCCGCAAGGCCTTCAAGGACAAGAAGAAGCGCAAGGTCGTCCGCAAGCGCGGCAAGAAGCGGGTCAAGAAGGTCACCGTCAAGGGCCTGAAGAAGACCGGCGCCAAGGTGACCGTCCGTGGCTGGGATCCGGAAAAGAAGACCAACCTGACCATCACCCGCAAGGGCAAGGTCAAGTAGCAAGCATCGAAGCCTGACCCCGCGGCGTGGCCCTCGTGGCCACGCCGCGGGACCGGGTTAGGAGCGTTCTTTGGAGCGTCCTCGGGGGGAGGCGATGCCGAGGACTCGCATTGCCTTGATCCCCAGACCGAGGCGCTCGCGGCCTTCGGTGGCGGTGGCGTCGTGCCCGGAGAGGTCGCGGACCCGTTCCAGGCGGTAGCGGATCGTGTGCCGGTGGGTGAACATCTCCTTCGCGGTGGCCGGCACGTTGGCGTCGCTGTCCAGGTAGGTCTCGACCGTGGCGACCAGGTCGGTCTCGTACTGCTCGTCGTAGGCGACCAGGGGTTCGACGGTCTCCGAGTAGAAGCTCATCAGTTCCTCTTTGCTGGTCCCGAGGAGGAGGCGGTACGCACCGGTGTCCTCGAAGGCGATCGGCGAGCGGCCCTCGGCCTCGCCCACGTTCAGGGCCAGCTGAGCCTCGCGGGCAGCGCGTTCGATCTGGTCTGGGCCGGTGGCCAGGCGCGAGCGTGAGATCGTCACGGTCAGACCGGGGAGTGAGCGCGGCAGCTCGCGGTCGAGCGTGTCCTCGACCTTGGCCAACCGGTCCTCCTCGTTGGTCGGCACGAGGATCCCGACCACCGCACCCTCTTCGGATTCACCCATGCCGGCGATCGCCCCCGAGGCGATGGCCCGGATCGTCCGCAGGGCCATGTCGAGCACGCGCGAGCGCCAGTCGCCCTCCTGGGCCGAGCCGGCGTGGGCCCGCACCATCAACACCCCGCCCCCGCGGGAGAGGTCGCAGCCGATCTCACCGGCCCGGGCGACGATGTCATCGGTGCCGGTCATCGAGCCGTCGAGCAGCGCCCTGATGAACTCCGAGACAGCGCCTTCGTTGCCCCACTCGTCGGATCGGGCCCGTTCCACCTCGAGCGCGGCGAGGGCGGACATCACCTCGAGCAGGTCGTTGTCCACCCCATCCCCCAGGTAGCGGGCCTCGCCGACGGTGGTGTCACCGAGCGACAGCTCGATCGTCTCGACACCCTTTTCCTTGGCGGTCAACTTTGCTTCCTGGGCCTGGGTGGCGCCGGCCACGGCCAGCACGATGCCCGAACGGTCGAGGAAGGCGACCGGCACCCCGAGCACGTCGGCCGCCGCCCGGGCCAGCCCCGGGAGGCCGCGGCCCGCCAGGACCGGGCTGGCCAATCTTGCTGGTGCCGACGCCTTGGCTTTGGCGCCCGGACTCAAGCGCCTGTGAAGGGGTTGATGGGGCTGATGCCGTTCGATATCAGCACCCAGGCCAGACCGGCAACCACGCCGATGGTGACCAGCCCACCGAAGATGATCAGCGACAGGAAACCGGCCGCGAATCGCTCGTGCCAGCGCCCATAGGAAGCCACCGCCGGAACGAGGATCAGGCCGATGAAAGCGGCGAGACTCACGAGGCCGGCGGCGCCGAAATACCAGATATTGGTGGAGACGGCAATCACCATCGGCTTAATTTTTGCGCAACTGGCCCAACAACAGTGCCCAGACCGCGAAGAATGAGAAGCAAAGGGCACCCAGCGCCCATCCGCCGAAGACGTCACTCAGGTAGTGGACCTGCAGATATACGCGGCTCAAACCGACCAGGGCGGCGAGCGCGATCCCTCCGGAAACCAGCGCCGCCTTACGGGTCATGTCGGGGCGGAGCCGCACCGCGACGGTCACCGATAGCCAGATGTAGAAGACCGAATGGGCGGCGTGCCCGGACGGGTACGAGTACCCACCGACCTCGACCAGTCCGTCATCCGGGCGCGGCCGTCCGACCCAGTCCTTGATCCAGTCGATCCCGAAACCGATCGCGACCCAGGCCAGGACCAGCACCAGCGTTTCGGACCAGCGCTGTTTCAGGGCGAGCACGCAGGCGGTCACCGCGACCAGGGGCAGCAACACCACCTGCGACCCGAGTACGGTCACCGCCTTGGCGATCGAGGTCAGCCAGCCGGTCCGGATCAGGTCGATGAAATCGAAGGCCCGCAGGTCACCCGGGGTCGGGCCCGGGTCGTCGAGCAGGATCCCGACGTAGGCGAAGAGAACGAATGAGCCGACCGCGATGATCGCGAAGAGAGTGGTGATCTCCAGCCCGAAAGTGCCACCCGGGGTGAGCCGGTCCTGGAGCCAGCGCAGCTGGGTTTCGTAACGGCGCGCGAGCCGGACGATCCAGCCAGTGACCCAGTGCCCGTCCATCCAGATGACGGTCCGCCGCCGATTGCCGGGTTCGCGCAGGTACTTCCAGGCCAGGTAGGAAACGACCGAGACGACGATCAGGGTGCCGATCACCAGGGCCGCGATCCCGACCACCTCGGCCGCCGCCTCGATGCTGCGGGCGAAGAAGTATCCGGCCAGGATGTGAAGGGTGATCTGCAGGCCGGACCCGAGGATCGAGTAGGGCGCGAAGGCCCGGTACCTCATGCCGGAGCTGCCGGCCACGAAGGGCGAAAGGGCACGCACCAGGCCGATGAACCGGCCGATCAGCACGGTCTTGCCACCGTGCTTCTCGAAGTAGTCCTCGACCTGTTCGTAACGCTCGTGGGAGATCCCGAACCGGGGCCCGTGTTTGAGGATGAACTCACGGCCCAGGCGATGCCCGAGGTAGAAGCTGGTCGAATCCCCGAGGAAGGCCATGAGCCAGGCGATCGCGATCAGCAGGTAGACGTTGATCACTCCCTGGCCGGCGACCGCACCGCCGATCAGCATCGCCGTCTCGCCCGGTACCAGCAGCCCGACGAAGGCGCCGGTCTCGAGGAAGGCGAGCAGCCCGACCACCAGGTAGGTCCAGGCACCGAGGAAGTTGGCGAAATCGTCGAGCAGCTGCTGCAGGTCGAGTTCGGGGAAGAACTTCCTGTAGAGCAGGAAGACGACGATGGCGGCAGCCGCGATGCCGGTCAGGGCCAGCCGCTTCCCCCGTCTGGTTTCGGGAACCTTGATCATCGATCCGGCCTCAGGTCACGCCGCCCTGGCAGACGATCGCTTCCGGTCCGACCGCGTCCGCAGCCGACTCGGCCGACTCCCGGTCGGAGAACAATCCGAAGACGGTCGGTCCGGTGCCGGTCATCCCGGTGAACAAGGCGCCGGCCGATCGGAGCCGTTCCTTGCCGAGCCCGATCTCCGGTTTGAGCGAGATCGCCGCCGGCTCCAGGTCATTGACCAGCAGCGCGGGATAGGCGAGCGGCGAAACGGCGTTGGTCGCGACGGCCCAGAGACGCCCGGAAATCTCGTCGATCTCCTCCTGGCTGCGGCCAAGCTTCATCCGGTCGGCCTCATCGAACACGGCCCGGGTCGAAAGCCCAGTTTCAAACGGCAGCAGCACGACCCAGTGCTCGGCCGGGACCGGCAGGGTGGTCAGTCTCTGCCCGACACCCTCGACCAGCAACGGCTTCGGGTTGAGCTGGGACGGCACATCGGCCCCCAGGAGCAGAGCGAGACCAGCCAGGTCCTCGACCTCCCCGACCCCGAGGCGCAGGATCGCGGCGGCATCTGCGCTGCCCCCTCCGAGGCCGGCCTTAACGGGAATCCGCTTTTCGATCTCGACCTTCAGCAAAGGCGGTGACCAGCCCTCGGAACGCATCATCCTGATCACCTGGTTGACCAGGTTCTCGCCCGGCACCCCGGGACAGATGACCTGGTCCACGAGCGCCTGTTCTCCCCCGGCTGACACCGTGATCCTGTCGTTCAGGGTGAGAGGCTCGAAGATCGAGGTGAGTTCGTGCAGCCCGTCCTTCCGCCTCGGCCCGAGGTACAGGCAGAGGTTGAGTTTGGCCGGCGCGCTCAGCTCGAGGGGGAGATCAAGTTCTGTCATCGGCAGCGAGGTCGATCATCCCGGAAAGCTTTGCGAACTGCTCGGGCGCCAAGGCTTCGGCCCGGATGCCAGGGTCCAGCCCGGCCGCCTCCAGCCCGGCCCGGACCGCCTTGAGCGAGCCGGGGTGGACCATGTCGACCGACCGGGCCATCGCCTTGCGGCGGTGGGCGAAACCGGCCCGGACCAGCCTCCGGGTGGCGGCATCCGGCCCGGGACCGGTGCGGCGGATGGCGATGATCGCCGAGTCGACCCGGGGCTGCGGCCGGAAGACGGTGCGGCTCACCTTGCGGACCTGACGCACCTCGCCGGCCAGCTGGATCAGGACCGATGGCGCCCCGTAGGTCTTGCTGCCGGGGCCGGCCCGCAAGCGGTCGCCGATCTCCTTCTGGACCATCACGTTCCAGCTGGCGATCCCGGGCAGCTCAAAGGCGGTCTGCAGGATGACCGGGGTCGCCACCGCGTAGGGCAGGTTGGCAACCATCGCGGTCGGGGCGGGGTCGAGCTGGGAAAGGTCGTACCTGACCGCGTCGGCCCAGACCATGTTCACGTTCGGCCGTGCCATCACCTCGACCAGGCCGGGTTCGAGGCCGCGGTCGATCTCGATCACATGGACCTGCCGGGCGACCTCGGCCAGCCGCTCGGTCAGCACGCCCTCCCCGGCCCCGACCTCCAGCACCACATCATCCGGCGAGAGCGCCGCGTCCCGCACGATCGCCTCCAGCAGATTGGGGTCGGCCAGGAAGTTCTGGCCGAGTTTCACCATCCGTAGACGCGGGCTGCGTTGGCGCTGACCAGCTGGTCCAGTTCCGCGTAACCGATGCCCCTGAGCTCCGCCACCTTCTCGGCCGTTTCGACCACGAAGGCGGGCTGGTTGCGATCCCGACGACGGGACTGCGGCGTGAGGTAGGGGGCGTCCGTCTCGACCATGATGCGTTCATCTGGCACCCGGGCCACGGCGCTGCGCAGGTCCTCGTTGGCGGGATAGGTGATGTTGCCGGAGAAGGAGCAGTACCAGTCACGCTCGGCCGCCTGCTCGACCCACTCCGGGGTCGAGAAGCAGTGGAGGATCACGGTCAGGTCGGGGAACTCCTCAAGGGTCGCGAAGATCTCGGAGACCGCATCGTCCTTGCCCTGTTGGTCACGGCAGTGGATGATCAGCGGCATCTCCAACCGGGCGGCGACGTCGGCCTGTTTGATGAAGGCGAGCCGCTGATTGTCCGGGTCAGCGGTGTCGCGGAAGAAATCCAGCCCGGTCTCACCGATCGCCACCACCTTCGGGTCGGCGGCCAACTCCTCGATGTCGGCGGCAGCCGCCTCGTCGAAGCCGTCGGCGTCGTTGGGATGGCGGCCGACCGCCGCGTAGAGCCCCTCGAAGGCGTTCGCCAGGGCGATCTGCTCGCGGTTGCTGGTCTCGTCGAGGCCGACCGTGAGGATCTTCTCGACGCCGGCCTCGCGGGCAGCCCCGATCACCGTTTCCGGTGGATCGGGGCAGCGCGAGACATGTGAATGGGAATCGATCAAATTCGACTACCGGCGGAACTTGAAGACCTTGTTCTTGACCGTCTTCTTGCCAGTCGAGACGTCGGTCGCGGTGACCTTGATCGCGAAACGCGACCGCGGCCAGGTCAGTTTCAGGTAGTTGAGCGCCGCGCGGTTGAGGATCATCGAGGGGGATTTGGCCGTGTAGGCCTTGATGCCGCCCTTGACGGTGGCCTTCAGCACCTCGTTCGGCATCACCAGTTTCATGTTGACGACCACCGCACAGTTCTTGGTGCATCCGACCGCGACGGCCAGCTTGCGCTTCACCTTGAGCCGCTGCTTGCCGTCCACGGTCAAGACCTTGACCTTGAGCGGCTGGTCGGCAGCCGAAACCGAGGCGACGGTGGTCAAAGAGACGCCGGCACCAAGGGCCACGATTGCAATCCCTGCGAGAGCAATTCTGACTTTGTTCATGTTCCGATCCTAGAGTTTGGGGAAGAGAGGGTCTAGCTTCTCGACCACGGTGCCCCCGGGGCGGCTGCCGTAATCAGCCAGGTTGAGGTCGGACTGCCCGAGCGCGCCGAGCAGGATGCCGGTCGAGTTCGGCAGGTACGGGTGGAGCAGCAAGGCGAGCACGCGCAGTCCCTCGGCCAGGCTGTAGAGCACCTGGTCGAGCCGTTCGGCATCCGCCTCGTCCTTGGCCAGCACCCAGGGCTGGGACTCCTCGACGTAACGATTGAGACGACGGACCAGCACCCAGATCTCTTCCAGGGCCTGGCTGAGCTGAGCCTCGTCGAGCAGGGCCGAGACTCGGGCGACGATGCCTTCGAAGTCGGCGGCCAGCAGCGGGTCGGGGTCGGCTTCGGGCTGGAGCCTGTCCCGGTAGCGGTCGATCATCGCCAGGGTGCGGGAGGCGAGGTTGCCGAAATCGTTGGCCAGCTCGGTTTCGTAGCGGGTCTCGAAGCCCTCGGTCGAGATCGATCCGTCCTGGCCGAAGCTGACCTCGCGGAAGCAGTAGAAGCGGAGCGCGTCGGCCCCGAACTTTTCGATCACCTCGAAGGGATCGAGCACGTTGCCGAGCGACTTCGACATCTTCTTGTCGCCCATCAGCAGGAAGCCGTGGATGAAGATCCGCTGCGGCACCTCGATCCCAGCGGCCATCAGGAAGGCCGGCCAATAGACGGTGTGGAACTTGAGGATGTCCTTGGCGATGATGTGCCAAGAGGCGGGCCAGAACCGCTCGGTCAGGTCCTCGTTCTCGCGGGCGTAGCCGAGTGCGGTGTAGTAGTTGAGCAGCGCGTCGAACCAGACGTACATGACCTGGTCCGGATCCCAGCTCAGCGGCACCCCCCAGGAGATCTGCGAACGGGAAAGCGAGACGTCGTTCAGCCCACTGCGGATGAACGAGAGCGCCTCGTTGCGGCGGAAGTCGGGCTGGATCATGCCCGGGTTCTCCTCGTAGAGCCGCTCCAGGTCACCTTGGAAGGCCGAAAGCTTGAAGAACCAGTTCTGTTCCTTCTCCCGCTGAAGCGGGATCTCGTGGATCAGGCAGGTCTCGCCGGGGCCGATCTCGTTCTCGGATTTGAAGTCGGCACAGCGGGGGCAGTACCAGCCCTCGTAGGTGCCCTCGTACACGTAGCCGTTCTCCTTGACCCGGTTGACCACTGCCTGGACCCGCTCGATGTGCCCCCGGTCGGTGGTGCGGATGAAGAAGTCATTCGTGGCGTCGACCCGGGAGACCATGTCGCGGAACCGGTCGGCGCTGCGGTCGACCAGCTCTTGCGGGCTGATGCCCTGCTTTTCGGCCGCCTGGGCGATCGGCTCGCCGTGCTCGTCGGTGCCGGTCAGGAAGAAGACGTCCTCCCCGCGCTGGCGCATGTGGCGGGCGAGGATGTCGGCAGCCATGGTCGAATAGGCGTGGCCGAGATGGGGATCGCCGTTGCCGTAGAAGATCGGTGTGGTTACGTAGAAACTCAAGGTCCGTCCAGCATAGGGCGGGTCAGGCCGAGGTCGCTTCCACCGCGGCGGCGAACAGCTCGGCCCCAGTTGTTTCGAGATCCTCGGCCAGTTCCAGGTAGAGGCAGGGCTCGGTCGCCTCGACCTCCATCAGGACCGGTTCTCCCTCCGGCGAGGAGACCATGTCGATGCGGGCGTAGAGCGGCATGCTGCCGAAGCGGCGGGCCAGCCAGGCCACCGTCTTCGCTCCCAACTCGACCTCGGCCTCGCTCGCTTCGGCCAGGCTCATCAGGTCCTCGTCGAACATGCTTTCGGCCACGGTCGTTCCCGGACGCACCGGCGCGATCCCGGAGTCCGGCAGGAACGCCTTCTTCTTCAAGGCGTAGGCGAACCGGCCGCCGAAGAAGATCGCGGCAGTCTCACCACGTTCGTCGATCCAGGGGATGTAGGGCTGGATCATCGCGATCTCGTCCTGGGTTCCCAGCTTTTCGAGCAGAGCCAGTCCTTCCCCGGCGTTGCCCTCGTGGAAGACCCCGGTGTCCCGGGCACCGGCCCCGGCGACCGGCTTGATCACGACCTTGCCGCCGAAGGGCGGGGCCGGGCCGCCCGGTGCGACCAGGGCGGTGGGCGGCACCGGAAGGCCGGCCCCGTCGAGCTCGGCCAGGTAGCGCTTGTCGGTATTCCAGCGCAGCAGCGCCGGGACGTTCCGCAGCCGCTCGGGCCCGACCGAGTCGGCCCAGGCGAGGAACTCCTCGGCTCGCCTCGTGTAATCCCAGGTCGAACGGACCACGACCAGGTCGAAGGCAGGCCAGTCGGCGGCGGGATCGTCCCAGGCGACGAACTCGACCTCGATCCCGCGGCCGGCCAACAGCTCGGCCGAGAGCAGGTCGTCCTGCCACGGTTCCAAGCGGGGCTCGCAGGTCGCGTAGGCGACCCGGTGACCACTGCCGGATGCGGGGCTCAACGCCGCGGTTCCCGGCCGGTCAGGGCCTTGTACAGGTCGTTGGCCCTGGTGCCGGTCAACGAGGCGACCACGGTCGCCGCCGCCCTGGGTCTGGCGCCCGACTTGACCAGCCGCTTCAGCGCCTCGACCGCGAAGGCGATGTCCTGGCCGTGCTCGGCCGCCGCGGCAGGGGCGATCACCAGCACGATCTCGCCTTTGACCTCCCCCTGGAAGCGCATCGCGAGTTCGGTCAGCGTGCCGCGGGAGACCTCCTCGTGGAGCTTTGTCATCTCGCGGCAGACGGCGGCTTGGCGGTCCGGTGCCAGCTGGGCCAGGGCCCGCAGCGAGTTCGAGATCCGCCGCGGGGATTCGAAGGCGATCACCGTCTCGGCCGAGTTCAGCACCCTTTCCATCTCGCCGGCCCGTTTCGGCAGGAAACCCTCGAAACGCCAGCGGTCGGTTGGCAGGCCCGAAGCGACCAGGGCGACCGGGATCACGGAGGGTCCGGGCAACACCTCGACCTCGACGCCGCGATCGATGCAGGCGCGGATCAGCCGGTAGCCCGGGTCGGAGACGGCCGGCATCCCGGCGTCGGAGACCAGCGCTATCCGGTCGCCCCGCTCCATCCGCTTGACCAGCTCGACGGCGCGCGAGGCCTCGTTGCCCTCGTGGTTCGAGACCAGCCTCGGTTTGGGCCGGATCTCGAGTCTCTCTAGCAGCCGGCCGGTGCGGCGGGTGTCTTCGCAGGCCACGAAGTCAGCCATCACGAGCGCCTCACGCACCCGTTTGCTGACGTCGCCCATGTTGCCGAAGGCGGCGGCCCCGATCATGCCGGCGGCCGGGCCGAGCTCGGCCGCGACGACGCGGGCCTTGTTCATCGGGTCGAGGGCGAACTTCTCCACCTCGGCCCGGGCCGGTGCGATCAGCATCTCCCCGAAGGCGATGGCCCCTCCTCCGAGCACGATCACTTCCGGCTGGAAGATGTTGGCCAGCCCGACCAGTGCCTGTCCCAGGAAGTGCCCGGAACGCTCGACCGCAGCGAGCGCGGCCGCATCGCCGGCCAGCGCCGCCGCCTCCACGTCCTTGGCGTCGACGCTGCCGTTCTCGGCCAAGCGGCGGCCGAGCTCCGAGTCGGGGTTCTCTTCTGCGGCTTCACGGCCGAGCCGGCCGATCGCGGTCCCGGAAGCCATGGCTTCGATGCAGCCCCGGTTGGGGCAGTTTCCCGGACAGGGCTCGCCATCGATCTCGATCACGAAGTGTCCGAGCTCGGCCCCGGCTCCGGTCGCGCCGCGGTACAGCTCACCGTTCATCCAGATACCCCCGCCGATTCCAGTGCCGAGAGTGAGCAGGAGGGCATGCTTCGCGCCCCGGGCAGCCCCGTACAAGGCTTCGGCGAGCATCGCCAGGTTGCCATCGTTGTCGATCGCGACCGGGATCCCGACCTTCTCGGAGAGCAGGTCCCGAACCGGGAGATTCGCGACGTCGAGATTGTTCGAAGCGATCGCGATTCCCCCTTGGAAATCGATCTGCGCGGGAACGCCGACGCCGACGCTGGCAGCGGCGGGGCGGGCCTGGTGGGCCTTGTTGATCTGCTGCGCGAGCAGGTCCACGACTGCTTCCTGCGAATAACCTTTGGAAGGGACCTCTTCCTTCCACAGGGCTTCAGGCCGCCCATCGAGCACGCCGACGGCAAGCTTTGTCCCACCAAGATCAGCCCCGATCGATTCAACTTCTGCCATCAGCCACCATTCTTAACTCTTCATGCCTTCCTCAGGTAACAGGCCCGATCGAGACCGGCCCGAATACAACGTCTATCGCTCGCGCCGGGGCCTGTTCTCACGCTTCCGCAAGCCGGATCTCGAGTCCCTGAGCGGAAAAGAGAAGCGGGCGGCGGATCGCCAGAGGGCGGCCAGATCCGACCGGCAGGATCTACCCTACGAAGTCCACAGCTCCGGCACACCTGGCGTCGGGCGCCGGGCCAGATCTTCCGGGTCGAGAAGCCCCTTCGGCCGGGGTGGCTCCGGCCGGCGCGGCGGCGGTCGCAGACGCTGGCTCAAGTGGATCCTGATCGCCTGTTTCGGCTGGCTGGTGATCAGCTTCCTGGCCTTCGGTATTTCCGCCCAGCTCCAGTCGATGAAGCTCTCCGGGGACGCCAAGGACGCGCTCGGTGGCAGCCCCTGGATTCTGACCAGCCCACAGAACGTCTTGATCATCGGCACCGACTCCCGCCCACCGGACACGCTCGAGCCCGGTGCCGCCCAGGAACAGCGTTGCTACGACCAGCAGGCCGAAGGCGAAGCGCCCCACGACGGCTGCGCCGGCGCCCGGGCGGACACCCTGATGGTGGTCCGGGCCGGCGGCGGCAAGTTCAAGAAGCTGGGCATCCCCCGTGACAGCTACGCGGCGATCCCCGGCCAGGACACCCAGAAGATCAATGCCGCCTACGCCTTCGGCGGCGCCGCGCTGCAGGTCAAGACGGTCGAGGATTTCCTCGGGATCTCGATCGACCACGTCGTGATCCTCAACTTCACCGGCTTCGAGGACTTCATCGACGCGATCGGCGGGGTCAAGGTGGACGTACCGCTGCGGCTCTGCGCCGACATCTCCGGCGGCAAGAAGAACGGTGGCTGGTCGATCGACCTGAAGCAGGGCACGAATACGCTGGATGGCGAGACCGCCCTGGCTTACGCCCGGACCCGCAAGCCGAGCCCCTGCCCAGGCAACCAGCCCAGCGCTTACTCGGAGGGTTACGACGACCTCGACCGGGCCGCCGCCCAGCAGCTGGTCATGAACGGGATCAAGCAGCGCCTGACCGACCCGCTGCGCCTCCCCTACAACTTCATCAAGGGCCCGATCATCGGCTGGACCGCACCCAAGGCCTTCGTCTCGGACATGGGGTTCTTCACCCTGCCCCAGCTCGCCCTCTCGACCGTCTTCGCCGGCTCCTCCAAACCGGATGTCCTGATCCCTTCGGGAGCGGGACCCGGCGGCAGCCTGGAGATCCCCGAGTCAGAACGCCAGCGCGCCGCCAACGCCCTCGAGAACTGAGCCCTTTACCAATGAGATGGGAAAAGTTGGCAATAGTTGCCAACTTTTCCCCATCTCACTAGCGCCACCAGACCTCAGGCCGGCGGGGCCAGCACGTTCAGGCCGAGTGCCTCGGCCGCATTGCGTTGCCGCTGGTCGAAGGTGACGAAGTCAAACTCGCCGGGTAGCTTCGACGCGCCGGCCAGGTGGATCGCATCCAACGACCGAAGTCCGTATCCCCGTCCGAGATCTATCGCCGTAGTCAGACAATCGGCGTCCACGGGAACCAAGTCGAAGAATTCGAGATCTCGACTCAGCCTGGCGTCGATGGCGGCGAGGTCGAGCGGATCCTGTTCCCGACGCGCGATGCCGATGGCCGTTTCGGCGGCCAGCAGGGCCGATCCGGCCCAGTGCTGATCCTGCTGCATGATCTGGTCAACCCACTCGGAAAAGGGCTCTCGGGAGTAGCGCTTGATCAAGGCCGATGAGTCCAGGACCAACATCAGATGCGCTCCTCTCGGAGATCGCTGATTATCTCTTCGCCGGGTCTATCCAGCACCAGTTTCTCCTTCGGTGGTGGTGGAGGCGCCTCACCTCGACGAGGGGCCCGGATTACTCGGCCCGAATCGTAGGCCTCCTCCATGGTCAGTGCGACCGGTCCCGAGGGAAGCGGAACCAGTTTCGCTTTGGGTTCGCCGCCGATTGTGATCACGACCACCTCACCCTGCGCCGCTTTCTTTATGTGGTTGCTCAGGTCGCTCCTGAGTTCCCGAATGCCGATCTCAACCATTCATCAAGTGTACACCACGGTACACCTGGAATCGCGAAGTCCCTAATCTGAGTTCGAAGAGCCCGGGGAGGCTTTGGAACCGGAGTCTCCGGAGCCGGAGGACGAGTCCGAAGAATTGGACGAGGAGCCAGAGTCCGAGTTGCCGGAGTCCTTCTTGCCAGCCTCGGCCGCAGCCTTGGCCTTGTTCGACTTGCGGGTGCCGTAATCGGTGTTGTGGAAGCCCGAGCCCTTGAAGTGGATCGCGGGCGAATGCAGCACCTTCCGGACCGGCGCCCCGCACTCGATGCATTCCGTCAGGGCATCCTCGATGATCGACTGCATGACTTCAAATGTGTGGCCGTTTTCGCAGCGGTATTCGTAAATCGGCATCGCGGGTCTGATTATCGCAGCGCGCAGCTCTTTGCGTCCCGATACCCGTCCCGGCTTTTCGGAACGATTGTCCATAACCTCTAGGCCATGAGCGATTACGCCACCGACAAGAACACCGAAGTGACCATGGAAGAGATCGTTGCGCTGGCTAAGCGCCGCGGTTTCGTCTTCCCCTCTTCGGAGATCTACGGCGGCCTCGGTTCGACCTATGACTACGGCCACTACGGGGTGCTGCTCAAGAACAACGTCAAGAACGAGTGGTGGAAGTCGATGCTGGTCGAGCGTGACGACATCGTCGCTCTCGACTCGGCGATCCTCCAGCACCCCAAGGTCTGGGAGGCCTCCGGCCATCTGGCCGGCTTCACCGACCCGCTGGTCCAGTGCCTCGGCGAGTGCAAGCGGCGCTGGCGGGAGGATCACCTACGCGAGGCGAACGTCGAGAAGGGCGGGAACTACGACGACCCGATCGTCTGCCCCGAATGCGGTGGCGAGCTCTCCCCTCCCCGCAACTTCAACTTGATGTTCGAGACCCACATGGGCCCGGTTGCCGACGACGGCAACGCGGTCTACCTGCGGCCCGAGACCGCCCAGGGCATCTTCATCAACTTCAAGAACGTCCTCAACTTCGCCCGCAAGAAGCCGCCCTTCGGCATCGCCCAGGTCGGCAAGTCCTTCCGCAACGAGATCACCCCGGGCAACTTCATCTTCCGGACCCGCGAGTTCGAGCAGATGGAGATGGAGTTCTTCGTGCCGCCGGCCGACGCCGACAAGTGGTGGGCGGAATGGGTCGAGATCCGGCACAACTGGTACCTCGAGCTGGGCATCCGCCCCGACTTCCTGATGATCCGCCCCCACGAGTCCGACGAGCTTTCGCACTACTCCTCGAAGACCTCGGACGTGGAATATCTCTTCCCGATCGGTTGGTCCGAGCTCGAAGGCATCGCCCACCGCGGCAACTTCGACCTGACCCAGCACCAGGAGCACTCCGGCGAGAAGCTCGAGTACTTCGACCAGCAGTCCGGCGAGCGATACATCCCCCATGTGATCGAGCCGGCCGCCGGCGCCGACCGCGCCGCCCTCGCCTTCCTGGTCGACTCCTACCGCGAGGAAGAGGTCGAGGGCCGCAAGCGCACGGTGCTCCAGCTCCACCCCCGGCTCGCCCCGATCAAGGTCGCCGTCATGCCGCTATTCAACAAGGAAGGGATGCCGGAGACGGCGCAGGAAATCAACGCCGCGCTGCGCAAGGCCGGCATCCAGACCGAGTACGACACAGGCGGCTCGATCGGCAAGCGCTACCGCCGTCAGGACGAGATCGGCACCCCCTGGGGCATCACGGTCGACTTCGACACCAAGGACGACGGCCAGGTCACCCTCCGCGACCGCGACAGCCTCGAACAGGTCAGGGTCCCGATCGAGGGCCTGCCGGAGTTGATCGCCGGCAAGCTCGCCGAACCCTGGAAGTCTCCCAAGCTGAGCTGAGCAGCCCTTCGGGGCGGCGAGGTTGAAGTTACCGCCACATAGAGCGCTTAACTTCAACCTCGATGGTTGTCATAGTTCCGTCCATGAGACCCCGGCCAGTCCAGAGCATCGCGTCTGACGCACTCGCCTACGGGGCGGTTCACCTCGATGTGACCGACCTCGAACGGTCGCTGGTCTTCTGGCGCGACCTGATCGGGATGACCGTGCTGGGCTCGGAAGAAGACGGGGCTGTCCGGCTGGGGGTCGTCGAAGGCGAGGCGAAGGTCGAGCTGGTCGTGCTCCACCCCGGTGCCACGCAGCCGGTGCAGCGCGGCTACTCGGCCCTCTACCACCTGGCGATCCACACCCCCTCAGAAGCCGAGTTCGCCCGTGTCCTGGGACGGCTTTTCGCGGCGCGCTACCCGAACGCACCGACCGACCACGTCACCCACTGGGCGACCTACCTCGACGATCCGGATGGGATCAACGTCGAGATCGTCTTCGAGACGATCGACCGGGTGGACGAGGTCAGCATCGTCGGCGGCCGCCCACAGATCCTCGATTCCGAAGGCCGACACCACGCGATGACCGAGCCGCTCGACCTGGAAGAGGTCTTTTCGTTCAAGGCCGACGAGGAGATCAGCGGGCCGCTGCCGGCGGGCTGCAGGATCGGCCACATCCACCTCTACGTCGGTGACCTCGACGCGGCCCGGTCCTTCTACCAGGAAGTCGGCTTCACCCCGAACATGAACGGCGACGCGATCGGCTTCGCCGACCTTTCGCTGGGAGGCAGCTTCCCCCACCGGATCGCGGTCAACGTCTGGCAGGGCATCCGCGCGCCCCAGGCGCCGGAGGGCACGGCGGGCATGAAGCACTTCGAGCTCTTCGACCCGAAGGCCGAAGGCGGACCGCGGGAACTGGTCGATCCCTCGGGCAACCGCCTGATCGTCTCGCCACCCGCTTGAACTGGCGGTCCTCGCCCAGCGGACATCGGGCGTCGCTGGGATAGTGGGGCCGTGAGATCGCTTCTCGATCAGCGTCTTTCGACCCTCCGATTCGCGTCGCTCAGGATCGTCCAGATCTGCGTGGCGGCCGGAGCCGCCTGGCTGATCGCGACCCGGATCGTCGGCCACTACGAGCCGTTCTTCGCTCCGATCTCGGTCGTCCTCGTGCTCGGGCTGGCAATCGAGCGCCGCGGCCGGCGCGCCTACGAGGTCGCGGTCGGCGTCGCGCTGGGCATCGCGATAGCCGACTTGATCGTGCTGGCGCTGGGCACCGGCACCTGGCAGCTGATGCTGGTCATCGGCCTGGCGATGTCGGCCGCGGTGCTCTCGGGCGGTGGGGTGATGCTGGTCAACCAGGCCGCGGTCTCGGGGGTGCTGGTCGCCACCCTGCCGGCCCCCGACCTGGTCGACACCACCCATCGTTTCGTCGATGCGCTGATCGGCGGCGGCGTCGCCCTGACCGCCAACGCGATCACGCCCGTCGAGCCGGTGCGCCTGGTGCGCCGCCACCTCCAGCCGCTACTCTCGCGGCTCTCGGGGACCCTGGTGGACATCGCCGACGCACTCGACCACGACAGCCACGAGGAGATCGTCGCCGCGCTCGAACGGGCCCGGGGCCTCGACCCCGCGGTCCGGGAGATGAAGATCGCAGTCGAGGCGAGTCAGGAGACGATCTCCCTCGCCCCCACCCGCCGACGATTCCGGGGCCGGGTCGACCGCCTGGCCGCGGCAGCCGAGCCGATCGACCTGATGATCCGCAACACGCGGGTGCTGGCCCGCGGCTGCCAGCGGGCGATCGACCTCGACGAGCACATCCCGCCGGTGGTGGCCGACGCGATCCGGGACCTGGCGACCTCGGTGTCCAGGCTGGACAGCCACCTCGGCGGCGCGCCGGCCCGCTCGACCGCACGTGAAGCCGCCCTCCGGGCCGCGGCGAAAGCGACCGCCGCCTTGGAGGAAACCTCAAACCTCTCGGTCAGCGTGATCGTCGGCCAGGTACGCTCGGCGGCGACCGACCTGTTGCTCAGCCTGGGGATGTCACACGACGACGCGCTGGAGCAGGTCCGCACGGCCCGGGAGAAGCTCGGGGTCTGACCGGCTCCGGATTTCGGCCCCGGATACGCCCGAAAAAGTTTTAACGCGGGCCTGATTCAGACCGCAACCCTTTCCCCGCTGCTCGGTTATAGAGGCAGTCCGCATGCCAGGGAGGGATGCACGGCAGGGACTGACAGAAGCAGGGGAGGCGGTGAGGCCCTAGGCCTCGCCGCCTTGCATCTAGCGGGAGAGGTTCTTGATCTTCCGGGCCGCTTTGACCCGGTCGTTCTTGTCGAGCTCGACCTTGCGCAGCCGGATCGATTCCGGGGTGATCTCGACGCATTCGTCGGAGCGCAGGAACTCGATCGCCGACTCCAACGTGAGCGGCTTCGGCGGGGTCAGGCGGACCAGGACGTCCGAGGTGGAGGAGCGCATGTTGGTCAGCTGCTTCTCCTTGACCGCGTTGACGTCGAGGTCATTGGCCCGGGCGTGCTCGCCGACGATCATGCCCTCGTAGACGTCCTCACCCGGCCCGACGAACATCGCCCCGCGTTCCTGCAGGCCGAAGAGCGCGAAGCTGGCGGTCGCACCCTGGCGGTCGGCGACCAGCGAGCCGGTCGCTCGGGTCGTGATCTCCCCCGCCCACGGCTCCCAGCCCTCGAAGATGTGATGGAGGATGCCGGTGCCACGGGTCTCGGTCAGGAACTCGGTCCGGAAACCGACCAGGCCGCGGGCCGGGATCACGTAATCCAGGCGAGTCCAGGAATCGGACTGGGCGACCATGTTCTCCATCCGCCCCTTGCGGGCAGCCAGCAGCTGGGTGACCTGGCCGACATGCTCCTCCGGCACGTCGATGACCAGCCTTTCCATCGGCTCGAGGGTCTCGCCGCCCTCCTCCCGGGTCAGTACCCGGGGCTGGCCGGCGGTCAGTTCGAAGCCCTCGCGACGCATCATCTCCAGCAGCACCACCAGCTGCAGCTCGCCCCGGCCCTGAACCTCCCAGGCGTCGGGGCGCTCGGTCGGCAGCACGCGGATCGCCACGTTGCCGAGCAGCTCCTGGTCGAGCCGGCTCTGGATCTGACGGGCCGTCACCTTGTCCCCCTCTCGGCCGGCCAGGGGCGAGGTGTTGATCCCGACCACGATCGAGAGCGAAGGTTCGTCGACCTCGATCACCGGCATCGGCCGGGGATCATCGGGGTCGGAAAGCGTTTCGCCGATCGTCACCTCCGGGATCCCGGCCACCGCGATGATCTCGCCCGGCCCGGCCTCCTTGGCGGAAACCCGCTCCAGCGCCTCGGTCACGAAGAGCTCGGACACATTGGCCCGTTCGACGCTGCCATCGGCCCGGCACCAGGAGACCGGCGCGCCGGCCTTGATCGTGCCCTGCATCACCCGGCAGAGGGCCAGTCGGCCGAGGTAAGGCGAGGCGTCGAGATTGGTCACCCAGGCCTGGAGCGGATGCCCCTCCTCGTATTCGGGGGCGGGGATGTGCTCGACCATCAGGTCCAAGAGCGGCTTCAGGTCCTCCCCTTCGACCCCTTCCTCCAGCGAGGCCCAGCCGTCCTTGCCGTTGGTGTAGACGATCGGGAACTCGATCTGCTCACCGTCCGCGCCGAGGTCCATGAAGAGCTCGTAGACCTCGTCCACGACCTCGCCGATCCGCGCGTCCGGGCGGTCTACCTTGTTGACCACGAGGATCACCGGCAGACCGGCTTCCAGCGCCTTGCCCAGCACGAAGCGGGTCTGCGGTAACGGGCCTTCCGACGCGTCGACCAGCAGCACGACCCCGTCGACCATGGTCAGGCCGCGTTCGACCTCGCCACCGAAGTCGGCGTGGCCGGGGGTGTCGATGATGTTCAGCTTGACGTCGCCGTAACGGACCGCGGTGTTCTTGGCGAGGATCGTGATGCCCTTCTCGCGCTCGAGGTCCATCGAGTCCATGACCCGTTCGTTTACGTCCTGCCCCTGCCGGAAAGCACCGGACTGCCAGAGCATCGCGTCAACGAGCGTGGTTTTGCCATGGTCGACATGCGCGACGATGGCCACATTTCTTATGTCATCCCTGCGAGCCAAAGGGTTCGGGAGTCTATAGAGATTCGGGCAACGCGCCCAGGAACCACCAGCCGCCCGCTGACCTTCGTCGACAGCCGGAAACGGCAGCTCAAGTACGTGAGTACGATCGCGGCCATTCCCGGCTTTACTCCTCGGCAGCGAACGGCTGGAGGCCCCTGTGCACGACCCGCTGAAAGTTGGTTCTCGCGAACCGCGCTAACCGTCGGGCAGCAGAGGACCGACCAATTCTGCAGGGTTCGGGTCGGGGGTGTCCTACCGGCTACTCGCCTACGGGAGTTCCGTTGGTCTGGGCGCTCTCGGTTGAAGTCGTCGAGGTGTAGACGAATTCCTCTTCGGCGCCGAAGATCGCGTCGAGCAGGCTCTTGCGGGCCGATTCGCTGAACGCGAGGACCAGGCCGCCGGTGATGATCCCGACGAAGAGCAGCTTGCGGATCGGGTGGCGCTTCTTCTTGGCCGGCGCCTTGAGGCGGTCGGCCGCGTCACGCAGAGAATCGGCGGCGCTCTGGAGCTCCTTCTTGACCCGCTTGTCCTGGGTCACCGACTCGACCGCGGAAGAGCGGTTCGACTGGATCCGCTGCAGCGCCTTGCGGCCCGCCAATGCGGCGGCGATCAGGCTGGCGCGAAGCTCTTCGTCCTCGATCAGGCGGCGCACATGCTGGTTGTCACGCGCCGTTGAATAGGCCCTGGAGGCCCTGCCCGAGATGTTTTCTGTACCCATGTGCTCCTCGCTCGTCCGATGGTTGTGCTTTTCGAGAATACCGGTACCCCGGTTCAAACAACAAAACCGGCGTCGCCACCCGGGCGGTCGCCGGTCAAACCTTGAGATTGCCTTCCAGCGCGACGGCCAGTGCGTCACCGACCTTGTCGGCGTAGCGAAACTCGACGACCGCCCGTTCGTGTGCGGGGATCTCCTCGACATCGCCCTCGTTGCGGCTCGGCAGGATCACGATCTTTATCCCTGCCCGCTGGGCGGCCAGTGACTTCTCCTTGACCCCGCCGATCGGCAACACCTGCCCGGTCAGGGTCACCTCACCGGTCATCGCGACGTCGTTGCGCACCGGCCGGCCGGTGATCAGCGAAACCAGGGCGACCGTGATCGCGACACCGGCCGATGGCCCGTCCTTGGGGACCGCCCCGGCCGGCACGTGGATGTGGAGGTCGTGGCTGGCAAACCATTTTTCGTCGAGCCCCGGGGCGAGGTCACGCGCGTTGGCTCGCACGTACGAGAGCGCTGCCTGCGCCGATTCCCGCATCACGTCACCGAGCTGGCCGGTGATCACCAGCTTGCCGTTGCCGGGCATCGCGGTCGCCTCGATGAAGAGGACGTCGCCGCCGGTCGGGGTCCAGGCCAGGCCGGTCGAGACCCCCGGCACCCTGGTCCGGCGTCGGGTTTCGGAGAACACGCGGCGGCGCCCGAGCAGTTCCCGGACCTTCTTGCCCGAGACCTTGACCTTCTTCGCCTTGCCGCCCTTCTCGGCGACGGTCCGCGCGACCTTGCGGCAGACGGTGCCGATCTCCCGCTCCAGGTTCCGCACCCCGGACTCGCGGGTGTACTCCTCGATGATCGCGGTCAGCGCCGGGTCGGTGAAGGAGATCTGGGAGGGCTTCAGCCCGTTCGCCTTGATCTGGCGCGGCACCAGGTAGCGGCGGGCGATGTGGCGCTTCTCGTCGACCGTGTAACCGGGCAGGTGGATGATCTCCATGCGGTCCAGCAGCGGGCCGGGGATCGTGTCGAGCACATTGGCGGTGGCGATGAACATGACATCGGACAGGTCGAAGGGCATGTCCAGGTAGTGGTCGCGGAAAGTCTCGTTCTGGGCTGGATCGAGCACTTCGAGCATGGCCGAGGAGGGATCGCCACGGAAGTCGGAGCCCATCTTGTCGATCTCGTCGATCATGAAAACGGGGTTCTTCGAACCGGCGTCGCGCAGAGCCCGGACAATCGTTCCGGGCATCGCCCCGATGTAGGTGCGGCGGTGGCCGCGGATCTCCGCCTCGTCGCGGACGCCGCCGACCGAGATCCGTTCGAACTCACGGCCCAGCGCCCGGGCGATCGACTGGCCGAGGCTGGTCTTGCCCACCCCCGGCGGCCCGACGAAGCAGAGAATCGGCCCGGGCGAGTCCGGGTTCAGCTTGCGGACCGCGAGGTACTCGAGGATGCGGTCCTTGATCTTCTCCATGTCGTAGTGATCGGCGTCGAGCACCTCGCGGGCATGCTCGATGTCCAGGTTGTCCTCGGTCTCCTTCGACCAGGGCAGGTCGACCAGCCACTCCAGGTAGGTACGGATCACCCCGTGCTCGGCGGCGGCCGGGGGCAGCTTCTCGAGCCGGGCGAGTTCCCGCTCCGCGGCCTGGTGGGCGTGATCGGGCAGCTTCGCCGCCTCGATCCGCTCGCGCAGCTCGTTGATCTCGGCGGCCTGCTCGTCTTCCTCGCCGAGTTCGGCCTGGATCGCCTTGAGCTGCTCGCGCAGGAAGTACTCCCGCTGACCCTTGTCGATCGAGGACTGGACCTCGGACTGGATCTGCGTCCCGAGCTGGATCACTTCCAGCTCGCGGGCGAGGATCTCGGAAAGCATCCGCAGCCGCTTGGCGACGTCGACCTCTTCGAGCAGCATCTGCTTCTCCTCGGTCGGCACGCGCAGCGCGCCGGCGATCAGATGCGAAAGGGCGGAAGGCTCATCGACGTTCGTGACCGCCAGCTGCAGCTCCTCGGGCAGGTAGGGGATCTGCTCGATGATGTCGGAGAAGGTCTTCTGGACGTTGCGGGTCAGCGCCTCGAGCTCCGGCGTCTCCTCGACGATGTCCGGCATCTCGGTGATGCGGGCGACCAGGTAGGGCTGCTCGGTCACGTAATCGCCGAGCCGCACCCGCTGGCTGCCCTGGACCAGGATCCGGATCGTGCCGTCCGGAACCTTCAACATCCGAGTGACCACGCCGACCACGCCGACGTCATGGAGCTGGTCGGGGCTCGGGGTGTCTTCCTCCGGGTCGCGCGAGGCGACCATGACCAGCATCCGGTTGCCGGCCAGTACGTCGTCGACCAGCTTGATCGAGCGTTCCTGGCCGACCCCGAGCGGAGCGAGGGTGTCCGGGTAGGCGACCGTGTCGCGCAAGGGCAGCACCGGCATCGCCTCCGGCAGGTCCTGCTGCTCCCTCAGTGCTTCCTCGACCTCTTCGTCGCTGCCACTGACGACTTCGAGCACCGGCACGCTTTCGCCGGTGTCAGCCATCGATCACACGCCCTTTGCGGGTTCGGTCGACCGGCACCTTCCGGGTCACTTCGCCTTCCTCGCGGAGCGGCAGCTCGACCCTGAGCACGCCGTCGTCATAGGTGGCGGTCGCCCGTTCCGAATCGACGTCGACCTGAAGTTCGACCACGTGGCGGAAGGGGCCGGTCGGAATCTCGACCTGCTGGTAGACCCGACCCTCGGTTTCCTGGACCGGACGCTCGCCGACGATCGTGAGCTGCCGCCCGCTGACCTCGATCCCGACCGAGGCCAGGTCGATCCCCGAGAGGTCACACTTGACCACCGCGCGCTGCGGATCGCCGCTGTAGTAGACGTCGACGTTGGGCGAGAAACCGCTCGCCCTCCGGCTGATGTAAGTGGTGCGGCCCCAGGTGCCGCTCAGCATCTCGTCCATTTCCCGTCGCATGCGGGCGAAGTTGGCGAAGAGGTCACGTTCAGACATGGCTTCGAAGCTTAATAAGGGTTGCTCGCCGGCTCAAATCGCGGGATGGGTCAAACCTCGATCTCGAGGCCTTCGCTGGCGACCTGGATCGGCCCGCCGTAGGTCGAACTGGCCTGGCCGAGCGCCCACTCGGGGTCGAGCTCGTCGGAGATGTGGGTCAACATCAGCTGTTTCGCACCGGCCCGCTCGGCGTGTTCCCCCGCCTCGGAGGGGGTCAGGTGCCCGCGGATGCCGGTGCGCTCCGGGCGTGGCAGGGTCGCCTCGGCGATCAGCAGGTCCGCCCCCTCGGCGAACTCGACCAAGGCCTGGTTCGGGCAGCAGTCCGCCCCGTAGACGATCCGGCCCTCGCCCGACCCGGTCACCGACATGGCGAAGGTCGTGACGTAGTGGGGGACTTCGCGGAAGCTGATGGTCAGCGGGCCGACCTCGATCGAACCAGCCGGGTCGTACTCATGCGGCTCGAAGGCTTGCTCGAAGTGGCGGCCGAGGTTCCAGGAGCCGTCGAGGTCATCGAGGAACTGATGCGAGCCGGGCGGGCCGAAGAGCTTCGGCCGGGCCGGCGCATCCGTTCCCGGCCAGGGATCGATCGGCACCGGCTGCTGGCGCGGGGCGAAGCGGAGCGCGAAGCCGAAGGGGATCAAGTCGGCGAAATGATCGGCGTGGAGATGCGAGATCACGACCGCGTCGAGGTCGACGTAGTCGTGGTACTTGCGCAGCTTGCCGAACACGCCGTTGCCGCAATCGAGCAGGACCGCGGTATCGCCTTCGGTGACCAGATAGCCGCTACAGGCACCGTCTGCGTCCTGCCAGGCAGGGGACTTGCCGAGAACGGTGAGCTTCATGGCCAGCTACCGAATCCATTCATCAGCCGGATGCTACTCCGGCCTACAGGACCGGGGTCAGCCAAACGCCGGGTCGGTACCAGCTTTGCGTTTAGGACCAACTTCCCGATCGGCCCAGCGTGGGGGGCGGAGGAGGAGCATCGGCTGACGGGGCGGGACGAGGCCCTCCGGGCGGCTTTCGCGGAAGGTGCCGCAGGGCTCTTCGAGGTCCAGCGCGCAGAGCATCTTCTGGCGGAAATAACAATCTTCGCAGGAGGGGGATTTCTTCTTCGGCCGAGCCACTGCCGGGCATCCAAGCAAGACCGGAAGGATCGGGTCGGCGGCGTTTCCGCAAATCGCAGGATTCTTGATTCACAACTCTGCAACAACCCCCCATTTTGCGGAGCGGCATAAGGAGTCGGGCGGGGTCCGACCCAGACATAAGGAAGTCGGGCGGGGTCCGACCCGCCCTCCACGAGAAACCCGCCGACCCACAGAAACAACGAATGGATGGGCCGGCTCCGATCGAGGCGATGCCGGCGGCTATCCTTGCCTAGGAGGAGTACGTCGAGTGGAGGGGGTTCTTTTGAAGGTCAGGGGTTCGATTTCCATCATCGCCTTGGTCGTGGTTGCGTTCGGGTTCGGCACGGCGGAGGCTTCGGCTTCGCCGTGGATCCAGGCCCATCGTGGCGGCGCGGTCGAGAACGGCAAGGGCACGATGCCGGAGAACTCGCTGCCGGCCTTTCGCCAATCCGCCGCCCGCGGCTTCACCCTGGAGGCCGACGTCAAGCTGACCGCCGACAAGGTGCCGGTGGTCATCCATGACGACTCGCTCGACCGGACCACCAACTGCGCCGGGCCGGTCAAGGACAAGACCCTGGCCGAGCTGGAGAACTGCGAGATCGACGTGATCGGCATCGACGATGCGGCGGTCGACCTTCCGGCCGGCGACAAGCGCCGCACCCAGATCCCGACCCTGGCCCAGCTGCTCAACCTGCTCAAGAAGACCGGAGCCTCGGCCAACATCGAGATCAAGAACCTGCCGACCGACAACGACTGGGACCCGACCTACGAGTACGCGGCGATCATCGCCAACGCGATAAAGGGTTCGGGGGTTCCGAGCTCGCAGCTGATGATCCAGTCGTTCCTACCGAAGAACCTGGTCAAGTTCCACGAGATCGACCCCGCCCCCACCACCTCGTACCTGACGCTGGGTGTGATCAACTCGGTCGGGATCAGCAGCGCGGTCGACAACGGGATCGATTGGGTCTCCCCGCAGTGGCCGATCGACCAGCAGTTCGTCTCCGACGCCCATCACGCCGGCCTCCAGGTCGTGCCGTGGACGGTCGACGACGCGGCCGGGATCAGGGAAGCGACAGCCCTCGGGGTCGACGCGCTGATCACCAACGACCCGCTGATGGCCCGGGCCAACGTGAAGAAGGTCGCCCCTGGGCTGGAGGCGATCCCGAAGGCGCCTTCGGCCAAGGCCTGCCGTTCTACCTTCGCCCGCGACACCCGCCGACCGGCCCGGGCGATGTTGAAGAGGAAGGACGCCAAAGGCGGCCCCCGGGTCTTCGCCATGCAGTTCAAGCAGGAAGCCCGCCACATCAAGACCTACGCCAGCTTCCGCAAGAAGATCGAGTGCATGATCCGCAAGTGGGTCGTGCCGTACAAGGCCAAGGGTCGGCCCAACGTGGTCGCCTTCAACGAGGACATCGGCCTGATGACCCTCGGCACCGGGTCGCGCGGTGCCGGCGCCCGGGAAGCCTTCGCCAAGCCGGCGGAGGTGACCGAATGCACCGACGCCGCCCCGCCCTGCCGGGCAATCGTCGGCCTCAACCGGATCACCGCCGCCTACGCCGGGCCCAGCACGGAGTACCAGTCCCGGTACTCGATCCCGAACCCCTTCGCCCGGGGCCTGGTCGCCGCCGCCGACACCGACGCGCGCGGCTGGATGCAGGTGTTCTCGGACATGGCCCGGCGCTACAAGGTCTACATCGTCGGCTCGAACACCCAGCCACGTTTCCGCGAGTCGCAGGACCCGGCCGAGATCAGCCTGTTCCGCGACCCGGACCTGCCGAAGCCGAAGAGCGTCTACGTGGCAACCAGCCCCGAGGTCTACAACGAGGCCTTCATGTGGGGGCCGAAGCTGGTCCGGCAGGAAGGCCCCAGACCGCTCCGTAACGTCGTGGCCAGCAACCTCAAGGTCCCGCTGACCGCGATCGAGGTCGGGCTCGGCCTGACCGCCGGCCCGAAGTCCGGTGCCGACGCGATCGCCAACCTGAAGCCGTACCGCCTGCCGGGCACCAAAGCCAAGGTCGGGTTCGCGACCAGCCTGCCCGCTTTCCAGTTCGGCTACGACCTCGGCAGCCCGATCTCCGGGGGCGCACCCTGCGCGGATGTTTCGATCACCTACATGCGCTGCCTCAGCCACCTGGGCACCAACCTGGTCATGCAGGACGAGGCCAACCCGGGCGAGTGGGCGAGCCCGAAGGGCACCTACTGGCAGCCACTCGACTGGATGGGCTCGACCTGGCGCTCGGTCGTCGACCCCGGCGTGAAATTCACCTACAACGTCACCCCGCACATGGTCGGCAACCTCGGTGACCTCCCCTTCGACGGCCAGACCGCGATCACCCAGCGTGGCCTTACGGCCAAGAAGAAGTGCAATTACGTCGGCAACCGCAAGCTGCGGCCCGAGGACGTCTCCTCATACAAGCGCTACGCCGGGCCGAAGCGGCAGTTCATCACGCTTGCGCCCTGGGTGCGCAAGGACGGGCCACGGGCCCAGCTGCGCAAGACGGGCGCGGCTCTGCTGGCGGCCAGCGGCAAGAAAATGGAGAACCGCTACCTGGAAACCGCCGCCATCGCGGATCTCCCCTTCCCGCCGAAGAAGAAGCGAAAGAACTGCATCAGCTAGTCGACTGACTGGTGCCTGTTGCTCTTGGGCCGGTGTCTGTGTGGGGTCCTTGGTGTGCACAGTCCCAGTCGGACCCCACACAGACACCGGCAACCCACAGACCGAAGAGCCCTACCGGCAGCAGGAGAAGTCGAGCCGATCAGGTTCGGGTAGCCACGGGGTTGGGTAGGCGTCTCCGGGACACTCAGGAGGAGGGCGGCTGAATGCCGCCCGTTCGCTCCGTCCCGGTGATGCCTACCCGACCCCGCGGCGTGACCACAGAGCGTGAGTCCTAGTACCGGTAGTGCTCGGGCTTGTATGGGCCTTCTACTTTGACGCCGATGTAGGAGGCCTGTTCCGGGGTTAGTTCGGTCAGGTCGGCTCCTACCGCTTCCAGGTGGAGGCGGGCGACCTTTTCGTCGAGGTGCTTGGGCAGGACGAAGACGCCGAGTTCGTAGTCGTCGGCCTTCGCGTAGAGCTCGATCTGGGCGATCACCTGGTTGGTGAACGAGTTCGACATCACGAAGCTCGGGTGGCCGGTCGCGTTGCCGAGGTTGAGCAGGCGGCCTTCGGAGAGGACGATGATCGAGTGGCCGTCCGCGAAGCGGTACTCGTGGACCTGCGGCTTGATCTCGATCTTCTCGATGCCGGGCGTGGCCTCCAGGCCGACCATGTCGATCTCGTTGTCGAAGTGGCCGATGTTGCCGACGATCGCCTGGTGCTTCATCTTCGCCATGTGGGCGGCGGTGATGATGTCCTTGTTGCCGGTGGTGGTGACGAAGATGTCAGCCGAGCCGACCACGTCGTCGAGGCGACGCACCTCATAGCCCTGCATCGAGGCCTGGAGGGCGCAGATCGGGTCGATCTCGGTGATGATCACCCGGGCGCCCTGGCCGCGGAGCGATTCGGCGCAGCCCTTGCCGACGTCGCCGAAGCCGCAGACCACCGCGGCCTTGCCGGCGATCATCACGTCCGTGGCACGGTTGATGCCGTCGATCAGCGAGTGTCGGCAGCCGTAGAGGTTGTCGAACTTGGACTTGGTGACCGAGTCGTTGACGTTGATCGCGGGGAAGAGCAGTTCTCCCTTCTCCATCATCTCGTAGAGGCGGTGGACGCCGGTGGTGGTCTCCTCGGTGACGCCCTTGATGCCCTTGGCGATCTCGGTCCACTTGCTGCTGTCTGCGGCAAGCGAGTCGGTCAGGGTCTGCAGCACGATCCGGAACTCCTCCGAATCCGCGCCGGCCGGGTCCGGCACGGCGCCGGCCTTTTCGAACTCGACGCCCTTGTGGATCAGCAGGGTGGCGTCACCGCCGTCGTCGAGGATCATGTTCGGGCCGGCCGAGCCGTCGGCGCCGGCCTCGGGCCAGGTCAGGGCCTGTTCGGTGCACCACCAGTACTCCTCCAGGGTCTCGCCCTTCCAGGCGTAGACCGGGATGCCCTGCGGGTCTTCCGGGGTGCCGTTCGGGCCGACCGCGATCGCGGCGGCGGCGTGGTCCTGGGTCGAGAAGATGTTGCAGCTGGCCCAGCGCACGTCGGCACCGAGTTCGACCAGGGTCTCGATCAGCACGGCGGTCTGGATGGTCATGTGGAGCGAGCCGGTGATCCTTGCCCCGGCCAGCGGCTTCGAGTCGGCGAACTCCCGCCGGGTCGCCATCAAACCGGGCATCTCATGCTCTGCCAGGCGGATCTCCTTGCGGCCGTAATCGGCCAGGGAAAGATCGGCAACCTTGAAATCTTGAACTGCTGCGGCGGTGTTACTCATCGTCTGGGGCGGTCTCCTGGGAGTTAGGGTGGCCAATCACGCTACCATTGAAAGTCGTTATGGGATCTTCGGAACGTACGGAAAGACTCGCAGCTTCACCCGACCTTTTCGAGAACCGCGTCCTCAATTTCTTCTCTCGGGTCCATCCGGTCGTGCCGGCGCTGATCTTCGTGCCGGTCATCGTCGTCCTGATCTGGCTCAGTGTCGACCGTGGCCTCTCGGCCCTCGGGACGGTCGGCCTCTTCGTCGCCGGACTGGCGATCTGGACCCTTTCCGAGTACTGGCTGCACCGGCTGCTGTTCCATTGGACGCCGAAGTTCAAGGGTGGCGACAAGATCAACTTCATCATCCACGGCGTCCACCACGACCACCCGAACGACAAGATGCGCCTGGTCATGCCGCCGGCGGCCAGCATCCCGCTCGCGCTGATCTTCTTCACCGCCTTCATGCTGATTTTCGGCTCGCCGAGCGGCTACGCGGCCTTCGCCGGCTTCCTGCTCGGCTACCTGGTCTACGACTACATGCACTACTACCTGCATCACTTCGTGCCGAAGTCGAAACTCGGCAAGCGGGTCCGCGAACACCACATGCGCCACCATTTCCAGGACCACAACTACGGGTACGGCGTTTCATCCCCGTTCTGGGATCACGTCTTCCGCACCGTTCCGCGGTCGCGCAAGGCCGACCGGAAATCCTGAATTTCCGGCATTCCGACTGAGCTTCCGCTTAGAAAAGTGAAACTTTCCCCTTAATCCGAGGTTATTTGATGCAGTGACATAGCCAGTCTGGTCGGCATCTTCGACTCTTCGGAGTCGGCCTTGCCCGGCGGTGATGGACGGGGGGTCCGGATCCACCGCATGTCAGCACCTCAAGGTTGCTGCGTTGCCGTTTCAGATCGGGGTTGTAGGGAGCGACTCTGATTTGGCCTCAAACCGATAACGCAAGGACCTCAATGAACCACCGGACCGTTCATGCCCTCAGGGCAGTCGTAGTTGCCGCCGCCTTCACGCTCGCGGCCCTGATCCTCACCCCGGCAGCCGGGGCGACCACACCGTCGGCCAACTGCCTGGCCAACCCGCTTGGTGCCGCCACCGGATACACCGAGTTCATCCAGACCAACGGTTCACGCGGGGCCGAATCGGAAGGCGCGATCGCCTACGGCGGCAATCTGTCCGCTTCCGGCATGACGGTCGGCACCCACCTCTCCGTTGCCAAGACCTTCCCCTCCCTGGTCGTCAACGGTACCTCGGGCTCGTTCAACCTCCAGGCCGGCAGCGCCTGGACCCCGGGCCTGACCGGATACATCAACTACAACGGCGGCGGTTCGCAGCTCGCCTCGGCACCGATCAACTTCTCCACCGCTTTCACCGACCTGACGGCGAAGTCGACCAATTGGGCTTCACAGGCCGCAAACGGTTCTGCCTCGGTGATCAACACCAGCGGCATGCCGAACCCCGCCGGGATCGCCCTCGGCGGCAACGCCCTCTACCTCAAGGGGACCGACTCCAACCTGAACGTGTTTTCGGTCACCCCGGCGATGCTCACCGGCAACGCGGCGATCCTGGTCGAGGTACCGGTCGGCGCGACGGTCCTGATCAACGTTTCCGGCGCCAACGTCCAGATCGACGGCAACATGTACTTCCGCAACGGCATCGGCGGCAGCTGGAACCAGGCCCAGGACTCGGCCACCGCGACCCAGAACAGCCACACGCTCTGGAACTTCCCCGACGCGACCAACATCGGCCTGAACACCGGCTCGGCCTTCGGCGGCACCATCCTCGCCCCCAAGGCACATGTCAACGCCTACAACGTCGGCCACAACATCGGCCAGGTCATCGCGAAGAGCTTCGAGTCGAACCGCGAGACCCATCACGCGCCGTTCGCCGGCTGCCTGCCGGGAGACACTCCGCCCCCGCCCGGCAAGCCGAAGCTGAAGGTCACGAAGATCGCCGACAACCCAGAGGTCGTCGAGGGTGATTACGTGGTCTTCACCATCTCGGTCAAGAACGAGGGCACCGGCAACTCGGAGCACGTTGTCGTCTCCGACAACGTGCCGTCCGGGCTAGACATCGTCTCGGTCGACTCGCCCTGCACTTACACCGGCCAGCAGGTCAAGTGCGAGGCGGGCACACTGACCCCGGGGCAGTCCGTGAGCTACCACGTCAAGGTCAAGACGACCCTGCCGAGCACCACGATTTCCACCCAGAACGAGCAGCTGACGATCTACAAGGTCGAGAAGCAGATCTCGATGCAGCCGGGCACGACCGTGACCGAGTCGGCCGTCTGCAATCCGGGCGACATCATCTCCGACGCCGCGGTCCGGATCGACCACATCGACCAGGGCACCGGTGACGCCAACTCGATCGAGGTCCACAAGCTGGAGTCGGATTCGACCGGCAGCTACAGCACCAAGGTGACAAACCATGCGACCGGACAGGCCCAGCTCAAGCTGTTCGCCGTCTGCCTGCCCGGCAAGACGTCCGAGGGCCGCGGCCTGACGGTCGGTTCACCGGTCACCCAGACCGTGGCCCTGACCCCCGGCACCCATGACATCAGTCTGGAATGCCCGGTCGGCTCGACTCCGGTCGCCCCCGGCATCGAGGTCTCCGGTGGCCGCGCCCTGATCCTGGCCAACGCCCCGGTCGGTGATACCGGCCGCAAGCTGACCGTCAAGGTCAGTGGCGGGACCACGACCATCAAGGCGAGCATCCGCTGCCTCCAGAACAAGACCACCGAGGTGAACGGCGCCAGCTCCGAGCTGGTCTTCACCAAGGTCACCAAGCCGATTTCGGTCGGTGCCGGTGCGCAGGCGACCGAGTCGCTGATCTGCGGTGAGAACGCCAAGGGCATCGTCGGTGGCTGGGAGTTCGACGACGGCCTGGTGCCGCTCGGCAACGACCCGCAGCCGAAGGCCCGGGTCTTCTACGTCTGGAACCCGACCTCGCATCCCCTGACCGGCACGCTCTACCTGCTGTGCCTGGAGGCCCGCACCGGTTCCTCGACCCCGGTCGGCGAGAAGACCTACGTCAACACCGCCACGGTCAGCTCTTCGACCGAGCAGGATTCGGGCGCCGTGCTTTCCGACGACGCCTCGGTCAAGGTGACCCGCGGCTCCGGTTCGGGCTCGACCCACTACGCCGCACCTTCGATCTACAAGGTCAAGCTGAGCGGTCGCAAGCTGGTGGTCGGTTTCAAGTCCTCGACCCGGTCCGGCAAGGTCGCGGTCGCCCTGCCCGGCAAGAACCACCTGATCGGCAAGGGCACCTTCCGCCTGAACAAGGCCGGCAAGGGCAAGGCCAAGGTCAACCGCAAGGTCGCCCGGGCGATCCGCAAGGGCAGCGTCAAGCGGGTCAAGGTCAAGGTGACCACGGCGCATGGCAAGGCCAAGGTCAAGACCCTGAAGGTCCGACACTAGTTTCACGTCCAGATCCCGAACCAGCGGCAGGCGGTTCAGGGAGGGTCCGGCCCGGGAGAGGGTCGGACCCTTTTTTATGCGCCGAGCCTACGGGCGGGTCAGACGACGCGGTTCGGCGGGTTCGCGCCGGAGAGCACCGCGATGACGTTCGCGGCTACGGTGCGGGACATCGCGTCGCGGGCACGGTAGGTGGCCGAACCGATGTGGGGGGCAAGCGCCACCCGGGGTGCCTCGAGCAGCGGCTGCGGTACCTCCGGCTCGCCTTCGAAGACATCGAGCCCGGCGGCCCCGATCCGGCCCTCGTCCAGTGCCCGGGCGAGCGCCTCCGAGTCGACCAGGGTGCCCCGGCCGGTATTGACCAGGACCGCGGTCGGCTTGAGCAGGCCGATCGCCCGCTCGTCGATCATGTGATGGGTCTCCGGGCCTCCCGGAGCATGGAGGCTGATCAGGTCAGATTCCGTCAGCAGCTCGTCCAGCTCGACCCACCGGGCATCTAGCCTGGCCTCGAGGTCGGGCTTGGATGCGCGGGCGGTGTAGAGCCGTTCTCCGCCGAAGCCGGAAACCAACTCGAGGAAGCGGCCCCCGATCCGGCCGGCACCGACCACGCCGATCGTCGCGTCGGATAGCTCGAAACCGCGCCACTGGCCGGGATCCCAGCCGCCCCAGCGGCCTTCGCGCAGGTCGCGCTCCGCGCCGGGCAGGTCGCGCGCGGCCGCCATCGCCAGGGCGAGGGCCAGCTCCGCCGTCGCGTTGGTCAGGACATCGGGCGTGTTGGTGACGATGACGTCCCGTTCTACGCAGGCGTCGAGGTCGACGTTGTCATAGCCGACCCCGAAATTGGCGACGACCTTGAGCTGCGGACCGGCCGCATCGAGCAGCTCGCCGTCAACCGCGAAGGTCAGGTCGGTGACCAGCCCGTCTGCGCCTGCCACGCCGCTGAGCATCTGCTGCCGGTTAGCCTCCAGGCCCAGCACCGTAACCTCAAAGTGCTCTTCCAGACTTCTTCGACCCGCCGGCAGGAGGTCCCGCAGGATCACGACTTTGAGCTTCTCACTCACGGACCGCAGGCTACCGGCCTCCGGTCCGACGTTCATCGGCTGGTTTTTCAGGAACCAGCCGTCAGACCGAACATCACATCGGTCGTCGGGTTGCTGCCGGTGCTGTAAGCCTCGAAAGCGAGCAGGCTTCCGGGCTGAACGGTGACCGTGCTGCCGTCGGTGCATGTGGTGTCACCGATGGCTACCGCGCAGGTGAGCACGGGAGTGGTGCCATTGAGTACGTAGAAGGTGCGCGGCCGACTGGTCGGGGCGACAGACACCCTGACCGACAGATTCCCCAGGGTGATCGGCACCCCGGGGGAAAGCGTGTATGCCTGATCGTGGTACGGGGTTCCGTCGTGATCTCCGGTCAGCGGACTCAGTTCCATGGCTTCGGAGACTGAGTTCATTCGTCCGGTGAGGATCGAGGTCGAGTTGAGACCGGCCGGGCCAGTCGGTCCGGTTGGGCCAGTCAGACCGTCGGGCCCGGCAGTTCCCGTGGGTCCGGTCGCTCCCCGCTCGCCTTGCGGTCCCGTCGGGCCGATCGGCCCGTTGCTCCCGGTGAAGCCCGTAGGTCCGGTAGGTCCGGCCGATCCGGTCGCTCCGGTCGCTCCGTCTAGTCCAGTGGCACCCCGCTCGCCTTGCGGTCCGGTCGGGCCGATCGGACCGATGGTCCCGACAAGTCCCGTAGGCCCGGTCGCGCCGTCCCGCCCAGCTGCTCCCGTGGCGCCGGTCGGTCCCTCCAGGCCGGTCGCTCCGCGTTCGCCCTGCGCGCCCGTCGCGCCGTCTTCTCCGTCATCTCCCGCGGCACCGGTCGCACCTCGTTCACCTTGCGCGCCCGTCGCACCATCCCGCCCGTCAGCTCCCGTGACACCGGTGGCTCCGCGTTCGCCCTCCGCGCCAGTGGCTCCGCGTTCGCCCTGCGAGCCTGTCGCTCCGCGTTCGCCTTGCGCACCGGTCGCTCCGACTTCTCCGGCGGGTCCCGTGGCACCGGCTTCTCCCCGATCGCCTTTCGGACCCTTAGCCCCCCTCGCGCCGTCCTTTCCGGCCCGGCCGGCGGCACCGCGAGGCAGCTGTCCCTTTCTGAAGTCTTTGGCCAGCAGGGTGCCGTCCTTGACCTTGCTGCTGTTGACGGAGCCCTTCTTGATCTTCTTGGCGGAAACCGCGTGATTCTTCAGTTGCTGGTTCCCAACCGAGTTCTTCGGGATTTGGATCGCCGCATAGGAAGCGCCTCCCAGTGCGATGAAAACCGCGATAGTCGACATCACTTCGGCGTACGACGGTCGCCGCAGTTTCTTTGCCATCTCCCTCATTGGCTCAAACTTTAACCACGAAGGCCCGGGACATGACGCCCGGGCCTTCGGCGAACTGGCGAGTGGACTTCAGGTTCTAGACCAGACCGAGGTCCGCGACCGCGTCTCGCTCTTCCTGCAGCTCGTTCGCGTTGGCGTCGATCTTCTCGCGGGAGAACTCGTCGATCTCGAGGCCCTGGACGATCGAGTACTCGCCGCCGGAACAGGTGACCGGGAAGCCGGCGATGATTCCTTCCGGCACGCCGTAGGAGCCGTCCGACGGGATGCCCATCGAAACCCAGTCGCCTTCCGGTGTGCCGAGCACCCAGTCGTGGATGTGGTCGATCGCGGCGTTGGCGGCCGAGGCAGCGCTGGAGGCGCCGCGGGCGTCGATCACCTCGGCGCCGCGCTTGGCGACCCGGGGGATGAACTCTTCGCGCACCCAGACCTCGTCGTCCACCTGGGCGGGTGCCGGGGCGCCGTCGACCAGGGCGTTGCTGATGTCCGGGTACTGGGTGGCCGAGTGGTTGCCCCAGACGGTCATCCGCTTGATGTCGGAAACCGACCGGCCCAGCTTGTTCGCGAGCTGAGCGATCGCCCGGTTGTGGTCGAGGCGCATCATCGCGGTGAAACGCTCCTTCGGCACGTCGGGCGCGGCGGAGGCGGCGATCAGGGCGTTGGTGTTGGCCGGGTTGCCGACCACCAGCACCTTGATGTCATCGGCGGCACCGGCGTTGATCGCCTCGCCCTGGGGCTTGAAGATGCCACCGTTGGCCTCGAGCAGGTCGGCCCGCTCCATTCCCGGGCCGCGGGGACGGGCACCGACCAGCAGGCCGATGTTGGCGCCCTCGAAGGCCTCCTTGGGATCGTCGGTGATGCTGATCTGCTCGAGCAGCGGGAAGGCGCAGTCGTCGAGCTCCATGGCGGTGCCTTCGGCGGCCTTGACGGCGGCCGGGATCTCGAGCAGGTTGAGGTGGACCTTGGTGTCGGGGCCGAGCATCTGGCCACTGGCGATCCGGAAGAGCAGGGCGTAACCGATCTGGCCGGCGGCGCCGGTCACGGTTACTTTGACGGTTGAACTCACGTTCTTCTCCTTGGTTTCTGGTGGCGGGCGGTTTACGCCATCGCCTTCTGAAGGTTCTCGTCGATCGAAGCGAGGAATTCCTGAGTCGTCTGCCAGGGGTGGTCGGCATCGATCAGCCGGGCCAGGTCCTTGGTCATCTTGCCGCTCTCGACGGTCTCGATGCAAACCCTTTCCAGGGTCTGGCCGAACTCGCTGACCTCGGGGGTCTCGTCCATCCGGCCACGGGCCGAGAGGCCGCGGGTCCAGGCGAAGATCGAAGCGATCGGGTTGGTCGAGGTCGGGTTGCCCTTCTGGTGCTCGCGATAGTGG
>MKST01000007.1:409085-431524 GCA_001897355.1 Solirubrobacterales bacterium 67-14
TCAGGACCGAGGTCATCAGGCCGAGCGAGCCGTAGCCCTGGGCGACCGTGTCCGACTGGACGTCGCCGTCGTAGTTCTTGCAGGCCCAGACGTAGCCGCCCTCCCACTTCAGGGCGGAGGCGACCATGTCGTCGATCAGGCGGTGCTCGTAGGTGAGCCCGGCGGCGTCGAAGTCAGCCTTGAACTCGGCGTCGAAGATCTCCTGGAAGAGATCCTTGAAGCGGCCGTCGTAGCGCTTCATGATCGTGTTCTTGGTCGACATGTAGACCGGGAAGCCGCGGTCGAGGCCGTAGCGGAAGGAGGCGCGGGCGAAGTCGCGGATCGAGTCGTCGTGGTTGTACATCGCCATCGCGACGCCGCCGCCGGGGAAGTCGTGGACGTGCATCTCGATCGGCTCGGCGCCGTCCTTCGGGGTGAAGGTCATGGTCAGCGTCCCCTCTCCGGGGACGACCAGGTCGGTCGCCCGGTACTGGTCGCCGAAGGCGTGACGGCCGATGATGATCGGCTTGGTCCAGCCGGGGACCAGCCGCGGCACGTTCGAGATCACGATCGGCTCGCGGAAGATCACGCCGCCGAGGATGTTGCGGATCGTGCCGTTCGGCGAGCGGTACATCTCCTTCAGGCCGAACTCCTCGACCCGGGCCTCGTCCGGGGTGATCGTCGCGCACTTGACGCCTACCCCGTACTCCTTGATCGCGTTGGCGGCATCGACGGTGATCTGGTCATTGGTGTCATCGCGACTCTCGATCCCCAGGTCGTAGTACTTCAGGTCGACATCCAAGTAAGGGAGGATCAGCTGCTCCTTGATGAACGACCAGATGATGCGAGTCATCTCGTCGCCATCGAGCTCGACGATCGGGTTGGTCACTTTGATCTTCGACACGACTGGTACTTCCCTTCGATATTCGGCTGAGGCTCTTGCGAGAAGCGATGCTATAGAGCGGAACCGGTCGAGGTGTGAATGGGTATTTCCCCGTGCCCCACGGGACCGGGCCTGTGCGACCATAGGGGCATGCCTGAAACCGTCGAAGCCACGCCGCACGCGACCCACACCGTCTTCAACCAGGCGACCGCGCTGGAGGATGTCAACCTCTACGAGATCGACCTGCCGCTCCAGGAAGCGGTCAGACGCGAAGGGGCCGGCTGGGCCGAGGACCGGATCCGTGGCCTGGGCGAGATCTGCGGCCAGTCGGACACCATGCTGGCCGGCCGCGAGGCGAACCTGTTCCCGCCCCGCCTCAAGCCGTTCGACCGTTTCGGCAACCGGATCGACGAGGTCGAGTTCCATCCGGCCTGGCATCAGCTGATGAGCCTTGGCATCGAGCATGACCTGCACGCCCTGCCCTGGCGCGAGCCGGGGGTCGGCGCCAACGTGGCCCGGGCGGCCCTGTTCAGCCAGCTGGCGCAGGTCGAGGCCGGCGTGGGCTGCCCGATCTCGATGACCTTCTCGGTGATCCCGTCGCTGCGTAACCAGCCGGAGATCGCCGCCGAGTGGGAGCCCCGCTTCACCTCGCTCCAGTACGACGGCAAGCTCCGTCCGGCCGACCAGAAGCCCGGCTGCCTGGCCGGCATGGCGATGACCGAGAAGCAGGGTGGCTCGGACGTGCGGGCCAACACGACCAGCGCCGTCCCGCTGAACGGGGGCGGCCCCGGCGGCGAGTACGAGATCACCGGCCACAAGTGGTTCTGCTCGGCCCCGATGTGCGACGCCTTCCTGGTCCTCGCCCAGACCGAGGCCGGTGTCTCCTGCTTCCTCTTGCCGCGTTTCACCCCGGACGGCGAGCGCAACCGGTTCCACATCCAGCGGCTCAAGGACAAGCTCGGCAACAAGTCGAACGCCTCTTCCGAGGTCGAGTTCCGGGGCGCCTGGGCCCGCATGGTCGGCGAGGACGGCCGCGGCATCCGCACGATCATCGAGATGGTCAGCCACACCCGGCTCGACTGCGCGATCGGTTCCTCGGCCGGGATGCGGAACGCGGTCGCCTTGGCGGTCCATCACACTCAGGGCCGCTCGGCCTTCGGGCGCAAGCTGATCGACCAGCCGCTGATGCAGAACGTGCTGGCCGACCTCAGCCTCGAATCGGAGGCGGCAACCGCCTCGGTGATGCGCCTGGCTCGAGCCTATGACGAAGCGGCCGCCGGCGACGAGGGCGCCGCCCTGCTGCAGCGGCTCGCCACCCCGGTCCTCAAGTACTGGATCTGCAAGCGGGCGCCGTGGCATGCGGTCGAGGCGCTGGAGTGCTTCGGCGGCAACGGCTACGTCGAGGATTTCCCGATGGCCCGGATGTTCCGTGAGAGCCCGCTGATGTCGATCTGGGAGGGCTCCGGCAACGTCCAGTGCCTCGACGCGCTCCGGGCCATGGTCAAGAGCCCGGCTTCCTACGAAGCCTTCTTTGCCGAGGTCGGCGAAGCCGCCGGCGCCGACCCGCGGCTCGATGCCTTCGTCGCGAAGGTCCAGAAGTCGATCGCCGACGACCCGGAGACCCTCGAGGTCCGGGCCCGCCGGGTGGTCGAAAGCATGGGCCTCGCCTTCCAGGCCTCGATGCTGGTCCGCCACGGCGACCCGGCGGTCGCCGACGCCTTCTGCGCCTCACGCCTCGGGGACGGCACCGGGCAAGGCGACTACGGCCACGCCTTCGGAACCCTCGCCGCCGGCACCGACTTCAAGGCGATCATCGACCGCGCCACACCCCCGGCCTGAGTCGAGCGCCGGTTCGGCTACTCCGACGGTGGGTCGTCGGCGAATTTGGAACCGGGGCGTTCCATGATCCGGAAGGAGGGCTTGCGGAAGCCGAGCTCGCGGTACATATCGTGGGCGTCAGCGGTGCCGAGCAGCCAGCGCAGGTCTTTCAGCGGGCTGCCGTCGACCATCTCCCGCACCAGTTCCTTGCCGAGTCCGCGCCCCCGGTGTTCCGCCAGCACGAAGACGTCACAGAGGTAGGCGAAGACGACCTCGTCCGAGTTGGCCCGGCAGTAGCCGACCATCGGCCCGTCCGGCGCGTAGAGCCCGACCACCCTTGTCGCCTCGTGGAAGGTCTTCTCGATCAGTTCCCGGGGCCTCCCCTTCGACCAGTAGGCCTCGACCGAAAGGAACTCGCAGACGACGTCGAGCTCGACCCGGCCCGGATCGTCGTCGAGCTCGTAACCATCTTCCAGTTCGCGCTTCACCCGGCAAAGGTTCGCAGGTGGCGGGCTGATATTCATCCTTGACCAACCGCGAAAGGAACCAGATGGCCGACCACGGGCTGAGCAACCATCACAGCAGTACCCTCGCCGATCTCTTCGACCACCAGAAGCACACGATCGAGTGGCGCAAGGTCGAGTCGCTGCTGAACGCGATCGGCACGGTGACCGAGGAGCACAACGGCCACCTCAAGGTGACGGTCGGGCCGGAGACCGAGACCTTTCACGTGCCGCACGGCAAGGACATCGACCGCCAGCAGATCGTCGACATCCGCCGGATGCTGACCGAGGCCGGCTACGGGCCGGACGGCAAAGCGGTCAAGGATCAGCGCGAACGGGACTACGGCGACAACCGCTGGGGCGACCCCGAAGAAGGCTGATTCCCAGCCCGCCTGTCAATCACCCAGCAGCAGAGCAAGACCCTGGCGGTCTGCTCTCGGATCGTCCCGGTCGGTTTGGGGGCGCCTCTACGCTCCGCTCGTTTCGTCGGTGTACGCGCCGGACGCGATGTCTTCGATCAGGGTCGGGCCAGTCGCCTTCCAGCCCAGCACGGATCGGGTCCGGGCGGCCGAGCCGGTCAAGGTCTGCCCGAAGAAGTGACTGACGATGCCAAAATGCTCGCTGGCCTTCTCGGGGGATATCGAAGTCACAGGGACGTCGAGCGCCTGGCCGATTGACTCGGCGATGACCTTGGTGGGGACGGATTCTTCGGCCACCGCATGCAGCCGGGTGCCGGCGGGAGCTCGCTCGAGGCCGAGCCGGATCATTCGGGCGGTGTCGGAGCGGTGAATCGCCGACCAGGAGTTCGATCCGTCGCCGATGTAGCCGGAGACACCGTGCTTGCGAGCGGCAGCGACCAGCCAATTGACGAACCCCCAGTCACCGCGGCCATGCACTGAGGGGGCGAATCGAGTCACGATGGCGCGCACGCCACGCGAGGCGTGGTCCAAGGCAAGGTTCTCGCTCCCGCCCCGGTCCGAGGCAGGACCTACGGCGGGGGAAGCGTCGGTCTCCAGCACCGGACGGCCCTCGACGATGCCAGAAAGTCCGTTGGCGATTGAGAACGCCTTGCCGGTGCCCTCGAGGACTTCGATCATCGCCTCGACGGCCGCCCGCTCGGTGGCGTCACTTGATTTTGGGTCGTCCCAGTCGTGTTTGTTGGCCAAATGAACGACTGCATCGGCCTGTGCGGCACCTGTCCGCAAAGAGTCCAGATCGTCCAGGTCACCGCGCAGGGCGGTAGCACCCGTTGCTTCCAGTGACTCGGCCGACTCATCTGATCGGGCCAGCCCGACCACCTCGTGCCCAGCCGAGAGCAGGTCTTCGACCGTGGCGGAACCAATCCATCCAGTTGCTCCAGTCATGAATACGCGCATGGTGTTTCTCCTTCCGACCCTGTGGGCCTTTTGTGAGTGAAGCTCGACGTCATCGGCAACTCTCGACCGAGAATTACGAGACATCGTGTTCACTAACCGTACCACAATATCGATACACCCTGTCCATAAATAGTGGGGTCAACTTTCCACGCCACCCACACCTGCGGCTGAGCCACGCCAACGCCCGCGACTTTTCGAGTCACCGTGTCTAGTTAGATGTAGGATGGGAGCAATGAGCACTGCCCGGGCCCGGGTTGGAAGACCACGGAGCGAAGCCGCGAGAGCGGCAATTCTGCACGCGGTCGACGACCTTCTCGTGGAGCAGGGGTACGCCGCAATGACCCTCAAGGGGATCGCTGAAAGGGCCGGGGTCTCAAGGCAGACCATCTATCGGTGGTGGTCGACCAAAGCGGAGATCCTCTTTGAGGCGTCCTGGACTGACGCCGAAGAGGAACTCAATATCGAGACTTCGGCGACTCCCCTGGCCGAAATAACCGCGTATCTAGAGGCCCTGATCAGGTTCCTGGCACACTCCCCCGCCGGAGCTGCCTATCGGGCGCTGGTAGGAGAAGCTCAGCAGGACGCCGAGATAGCCAAGCTGCTCGCCTCTCGAGATGTCCTAGGAGAGAGCGCACAACGAGTGATCAAGCGCGCACTCGGAGACGAGATTTCCATCACCTTGGAGGAGGCCAGTGCCATTCTGGTCGGCCCCATCTTCTTCCCGGTTCTGGTCGGCCGAGAACTGACCGGTCTCGACGAGGCACGCTGGGCCAAGCGTTTCCTTACACAGATGCAACGCGATCAGCCGCCGGCAGGCTGACCCAGTCCCGCGAGAGGCGGCGGGTCATGGCCTCGGCCAGGCGGATCCCCGACTCGACCGTGTCGAAGTCCACGTTCTCGGCAATGTCGTTCGGCCAGTGATAGTTCGCCGGCTGCTTATGCTCTGTGCATGAACAGATCGAAACCACGGGGTAGCCGGCGGCCAGGGCTTCCAGGCCGTCGGTCCCGTTCCTGATCCGCAAGTTCGGCATCAGGTCGATGCCCTCCTCCTCGGCGGTCCGGTCAGCCAGGATCAAGGCTTCCTGCGGGTACTCGAACATCTTCAGGAACCCCTCGCCCCGCAGCACCGTGAGGAAGGGTGAGCCGATCGTGTCCATATTGATGAAGAAAGTCGAATCGACCGGCAGATCCGGAAAGTGCCGTTCGCCGAAAGCCTTCATGCCCTCGCTGAAGGATTCCTCGGACCCGGCCGAGAGCAGGATCAGGCGAATCCCCTCGGGCGGATCCGCAAGGAAACGCCGGGCCAGCTCGAGCAGGGCGATCACTGCGGTGCCGTTGTCGTTGGCGCCCGGCACGACGCTGCGCAGGCCGATGTCGGCCATCGCGGCGGTCGAACCGGCCGAGAGGACCGCGGCGGCGGTCGCGAGCTTTCGGCTACCGGCCAGACCCGCCACGGCGGCGAGGATGGGGCCGCCGATCACCGGTGCCATCAGCATCGGCGAGGTGTCGAGATGCTGGAACGCCCCGGTCCGCGAGACCAGGTCGGGGATGCCGGGGTGGAAGACCAACCCGGCATTTGCGGCGTCGTGGTGGGAGACCAGCACCACCGTCCGCTCGGCCTCGGGATCTCCCAGTTCGCAAACCACGTTGAAGGTTTCGCGTTTGGGTAGCAACTTACGCATGTAACGAGGGCGCGGCGGGAAATCGCTGGCGATCACGCCCGCACCGACGGCCCCGAGCAGGGCTCCCGCCAAGCGGTTGCCTCGGCGTCCGGCCAGCCCCCCTGCCACGCCGAGCGCGGTGCCGATCCCGATCGGCCACCAGTATGTGCCGTGGGCCTGCTCGGTCTCGATCCGGGCCGAGACACCCAGCTTCGCGTACTCGCCGACCAGCCACTCGGCTGCTTCGCGCTCACCGGCCGAAGCGGAAGGCCGGTCGATGCCCTCCAACTCGCACAACAGCCCAGCCAGCCATTGCTGGTCGGCTTCACCGTGCGGTGCCGCTAGCTTCATCGGGGTCTCGGCAGACATCGATCCGCAAGATATCCGTTCACCAGGGGATGCCCCGTGACGCATGTCCATACGATGTGGGCGTGTTCGGTGGCGGCAACTCCATAACGCTTTTCCGAGTGGCGGGAATCAGGATCGCCGTGGACTGGTCCTGGTTCTTTTTCCTCTTCATCGTGATCGTCTGGCTTTCCGGCTTCTACGGCGACATCCTCGACGAGCCGGGCAGCACCCAGTCCTATCTTCTGGCCCTGGCCAGCGCGGTCGGTTTCTTCGGCTCGATCCTGCTGCATGAGCTGGGCCACGCCTTCGCGGCACGCCGCAACGGCATCGGGATCCGCACGATCCGGCTCTGGCTGTTCGGCGGCGTGGCCGAGATGGACCAGGAGTCCCCGAACCCCGGCACCGAGTTCAAGGTGGCGATCGCCGGGCCCGTGGTCACGCTGCTGATCGCGATCATCCTCTGCGTGATCGGCGTCCAGGCGGCGGGGACCGACAACTTCCGCGACGCGCTCGAGATGCGCTTGACCGCCGAAACGACCGGCCCGATCACCATGGTCGCCTGGCTGGCCGCGGTCAACATCCTGGTGCTCGGCTTCAACCTGCTGCCGGCCTTCCCGATGGACGGCGGGCGGATCGTCCGCTCGATCGCCTGGAAGGTCACCGGCAAACGCAGCGCCGCGACCAGGTTCGCAGCCGCCCTCGGCCGGATCTTCGGCTTCCTCTTCATCGGCCTCGGCATCCTCTGGGCGATCAACGGCAACATCTTCAGCGGGCTCTGGCTGGCGATGATCGGGTTCCTGGTCAACGGCGCCGCCCGCTCGGCCAGCCGCAGCACGATCAGTGAGAGGCTGGAAGGGGTCACGGTCGCGGAAGTGATGGACCCGGAACCGGTCGCCGTCCCCGCCGACCTCGATTGCGCGAGCGCCCTCGAGCAGTACTTCCTCCGCTTTGGCTGGTCCTGGTTTCCGGTCGTCGACCGGGACGGGTCATTCATCGGGATGGCGGTCCGGGACCAGGTCGAAGCGGTCCCCGAAGTCGAACGGGCCACCACCCCGGTCGGCTCGCTGACCGAGCGGGACCCGGGCTTCGCCGTCAAACGCACGGCCGGGCTGGACAGCCTGCTCGGCAACCCGCAGCTGCGCCGGTTCGGAGCCCTGATGGTCACCGACGAGCAGGGGCAGCTGGCCGGGGTGATCACGGTCGAGCAGCTGGGCCGGGCGCTGCAGGCCTGAAAACGGCCGCGCCGCGTTTCGCCGCGCCAGTCCATAGACTCGGCCTCTGGCACTGGCAGTCGCGACATTCCTCATCGCCCTCGCGCTTATCGCGAGCGAGCGGGTTCATCGCACCAAGGTCGCCCTGCTCGGAGCCGCGATAGTCGTCCTCTTCGTCGGCGAGTACAACGAGGAACTGGCGATCGAGTCGGTCGAGTTCGCCACGCTCGGTTTGCTGGCCGGCATGATGATCCTGGTCTACCTGACCAGTCAGAGCGGGATCTACGACTACATCGCGGTCAAGGCCGGCCAGATCTCGAGGGGCAACCCCTTCGCGCTGATCGTGATGATGGCCGCGACCGTGACCGTGCTGGCCGGTTTCCTCGACAACCTGACGACGATCCTGCTGATCGTCCCGATCACCTTCCTGCTCGCCGACACCCTCGACATCGACCCGATCCCCCTGATCCTGATCGAGGTGGTCTCGGCCAACATCGGCGGTGCGGCGACCCTGATCGGCGACCCCCCCAACATCATGATCGGCAACGCAGCCGGCCTGAACTTCAACGACTTCCTGCTAAACACCGCGCCGGCCGCGATCTCGATCCTCGGGGTGATCACGGTCGCCCTCTACTTCGTGTTCCGCAACCGGATCCAGGTTGCCGAGGAGAATCGAAGATATGTGATGGAACTGGATGCGCGGGCATCGATTCGGGACGAAGCGGAACTCAAACGCACTCTGCCGGTGCTGCTCGGCACGATCGTCCTTTTCTTCCTCCACCAGTACCTCCACATCGAACCCGCCACGGTAGCCCTGACCGGTGCTGCGGTCTGCCTGATGGTGACCCGGGTCCCGGTCGAGGAGGCGCTGGAGAAGATCGAGTGGACCACCCTCTTCTTCTTCATCGGCCTGTTCGTGATGGTCGGTGCGCTCGAGGTGACCGGGGCGATCGACCACGTCGCCGAGACGATCACCGACGTCACCAACGGCAACCGGAACGCGGAACTGGTGGGCATCGTCTGGACCGCGTCCTTCGTGGGCGGCATCGTCGACAACATCCCCCTGACCGCGGCGATGATCCCGGTGGTCACCCAGATCCAGGAAGCCGGCGGCCACTCCGGTGACACCGCCCACTGGTGGGCGCTTTCACTGGGCGCCTGTTTCGGCGGCAACCTGACCCTGATCTCGGCGGCGGCCAACGTAGCCGCCCTGGGCCTGGCCGAACGGGCCGGACGGCCGATCGGTTTCTGGTCCTTCCTCAAGATCGGGTTGCCGGTCACCTTCGCCTCGACCCTGCTGGCAACCGCCTACATCCTGCTGCGGTACGGCTAGATGTCCCATGAAACGGCTAAGTTGACCGAGGTGGTGATTTGGCAGACAACATAGTCAGATCGGTCATCAGGGAAGTCAAGCCCCTGCAGACCACCGACCCGGTCGGATACGCGGCCCGGCTGGTGATCGAGTCCGGCCTCCCGGCCCTTCCCGTGGTCGACGAGCACGGCAACTACGCCGGCCTCTTCGGCGAGCGAGAATTCATGACCGCCGTCTTCCCCGGATACGTCGGCACGCTGATGAGCGCCCGCATGATCCGCCGCTCGCTCGACGAGACGATCGAACGCCGGATCGGCAGCCAGGAAGAGCCGGTCAAGGCGTACCTGACCACGGACCCGGTCCTGGTCGAGGACGACTACGCCGACACCCAGCTGGCCGAGACCTTCCTCCACCACCGGGTGATGGTGGTGCCGATCGCCACCGAGGGCCGCGTCCACGCCGTCGTTCCTCGCAGCGAGTTCTTCCAGGCGCTCTACGACCGGATCGCCGACATCGCCGAAGACTTCGGCGACTAACCCGCACCACAAGAGCTACGTTCACCCACGAATATCGTGGACAAACGACGATCTTGTCCTGACCTGGGTTACAACCAGTCGTTCTCGATCAGGAGTTCGGCGACCTGGACCGCGTTGGTCGCGGCGCCCTTGCGCAGGTTGTCGCCGGCCAGCCAGAGGTTGAGGGTGCGCTCTTGGCCCGGATCGCGGCGGATGCGGCCGACCAGGGTCTCGTCGCGGCCCGCCGCGTCGAGCGCGGTCGGGTACTCGCCCGCCGCCGGGTTGTCCACCACGACCACGTTCTCGGCCGCGGCCAGGATCTCGCGGACCCGGTCCGGGCTGAGGTCTTCGCGGGTCTCGATGTTGAGTGACTCCGAATGGCCGGTGAAGACGGGGACCCGGGCGCAGGTGGCGGAGATCTTGACCTCGTCGCCGAGGCCGAGGATCTTGCGGGTCTCGGCCATCACCTTGCGTTCCTCGGTGGTGTAGTCGTCGCCGTCCTTGAAGGTCTCGACCTGGGGGATCACGTTGAAGGCGATCTGGTGCGGGTAGACCTTGGGATCGTCGATCTCCTCGTCGGCCAGGGCCTGGCTGGACTGTGCGGCCAGCTCGGCGATCGCCTTCTGGCCGGTCCCGGAAACCGCCTGGTAGCTGGACAGCACCAGACGCTCGAGCCCGGCCTCACGATGGATCGGGGCCAGGGCCAGCATCATCACCATCGTGGTGCAGTTGGGGTTGGCGATGATCCCGATATCGTGTTCCTGGGCAGCTTCCGGGTTGACCTCGGCGACCACGAGAGGCACGTCCTCGTGCATGCGCCAGTAAGAAGTGTTGTCGACCACCACCGCGCCGGCCGCGGCGAACTTCGGTGCCCATTCGGCGCTGACCGAGCCGCCGGCCGAGGAGATCAGGATGTCGATCCCCTGGATGGTCTCATCGTCGGGGACCACGCAGGTGAGCTCGCCGTCGCCGAAGGGAACCTTCTTGCCGGCCGAGCGCTCGGAGGCGAAGGCGACTACTTCGCTGGCCGGGAAGTCCCGTTCGTGGAGGATCTCGAGGATGGTCGAACCGACCGCTCCGGTGGCGCCGAGGACGCCGACCCTGTAACCGGATTGAGACATGATCAGGAGGGGGCTACCTGGTGGTGCTCACCGGTCGGGGCCTCGGTCAGGATCTGGTCCTCACCGAGATCGAAGGCATCGTGGAGCGAGCGCACCGCCTCTGGCACCTGATCGGCCTGGATCACGCAGGAAATCCGGATCGAGGAGGTCGAGATCATCTCGATGTTGATCGCCTTCTCGCCCAGCACCTCGAAGACCTTCGCGGCCACGCCTGGGTGGGTGCGCATGCCGGCGCCGACGATCGAGACCTTGCCGATCTTCTCGTCGGTGCGGACCTCACGGCAGATCTCCCCGAGGCCGGCGATCGCGTCGGTCGCGGGGACCACGTCGCCGGTCTCGACGGTGAAGGAGAGGTCGGCGAGGGCGCCCTCGTGGACCGGCTCGTTCTGGATGATCACGTCGACGTTGACGTTCGCCTCGGCCAGCGCGGCGAAGATGCGGCCGGCGATTCCGGGCTCGTCCTTGACCCCGATGACGGTGACGCGGGCCTCGTCGGTCGAGTGGGTGACGGCTGTGATGATCGGTCGTTCCATGGTTTCGCTTTCGGGAAGTACGAGGGTACCGGGCAGGTCCTCGAAGCTGCTGCGGCAGTGGATCGGGATGTTGTAGTTGCGGGCGTACTCAACCGAGCGGAGCTGCAGGACGCCGGCTCCGGAGGAAGCCATGTCCAGCATCTCCTCGAAGGAGACGACCGGCAGTTTGCGGGCGTTGGGGACGATCCGCGGGTCGGCGCTGAAGACGCCAGTGACGTCGGTGTAGATCTCGCAGACCGAAGCACCGAGCGCGGCAGCCAAGGCGACCGCGGTGGTGTCGGAGCCGCCACGGCCGAGGGTGGTCACGTCGCGGCTGTCGGTGGAGACACCCTGGAAGCCGGCGACCAGCACGATCTTGTCCTCTTCCAGGCCTTCGCGGATCCGGTCGGCCCGGACGTCGATGATCTTCGCCTTCGTATGGGAGGAATCGGTCACGATGCCGGCCTGGGAGCCGGTCAGGGAGACTGCGTTGTGGCCCATGTCGTTGATCGCCATCGCCGCCAGTGCGCAGGAAATACGCTCGCCGGTGGAGAGCAGCATGTCCATCTCGCGCGGGTCGGGGCGGTCGGAGATCTCGTAGGCCGAGGCGACCAGCTCGTCGGTCGTCTTGCCGCGGGCGGAAAGCACCGCGACCACGCTGTTGCCGGCCTCGCGGGCAGCGACCATCCGACGGGCGGCACGCTTGATTTCTTCCGGGCCGGCGACCGAAGTGCCGCCGAACTTCATCACGACGATGTCATCTCGTTCTGGCATCACTCCTGAGCATACGGATTGAAGGGCACTGGGCGAACCATCACCCTCAGCGCGCCGACCGGTGAGGTCAGGCAGAATCCGGGTCCGATCTGATGTCGACCGATTTCGAAACGGACACCGCCGCCGAACCACTGGGGGACGGTCGGTACGCGATCAACCTGAGCGACCGCTGGTGGGTCGGGCGAGGCCCGAACGGCGGCTACGTGGCGGCACTCATGTTGAGGGCGCTGACCGCGGAGGTCGACTCGCTCGAGCCGGAGAGCAAGCTCCCGCCCCGATCGCTCAACGTGCACTTCCTCCGCCCGCCGACCGCAGAACCGGCGAAGATCGAGGTGACCGTGGAGCACGCCGGCCGGGTCACCGTCTTTCTCTCCGCCCGCATGGTCCAAGATGACGAGGTCAAGGCACAGGCCATGGCCGTCTTCTCCGGTGAGCGAGACGGGCCCAATTTCGACAAGTCGCAGATGCCGGAGGCTCCCGCTCCCGAGGAGCTGGAAGAGATGGACACCGAACAGGCCCCGGTCGCGGTCTTCGGCCGCTACCGGGCCAAGTTCATCAAGGGCGTCCCGGGCGAAGCCGGAGACAAGGCCGAGACGATGGGCTGGATCCGCCTGCGCGACGAGCAGCCGGTCGACCCGGTCCTGGCGGCCGCGGTGCTGGACGTCTGGTACCCGGCCCCCTTCGTCGTCTTCGAAGAGCTTCCCTTCGCCCCCACCCTCGAGTACACGGTCCACTTCCCCCGCACCATCCCCGAGCCGGGGCCGCCGGACTGGAACCTGATCCGCCTGACCGCCGAGGAAGGCGTGGAAGGCCACTTCTCCGAGGACGCCGAGCTCTGGAGCCGCGACGGCAAGCTCCTCGCCAAAGCCCGCCAGATGGCCCTGCTCCGCCACCGACGCAGCTGAGGTCACGCCGCGGGGTCGGGTAGGCATCGCCGGGACGGTCGCGGGCGGCATTCAGCCGCCCTCCCCCTTGAGCGTCCCGGACGACGCCTACCCGACCCCGCGGCTACTCGAACCCGGAATGGTCCGAGGTGACGCAGGTTTGGATGGAATACGTGTCTAAACCTGCGTCACCTCTCGTTTACTCAGTATTTATGAGTAAGTTGGTCAAGTTTCACTACAATGCTTCGTATGAGCGAGCACATCTGGTACACCCATGCCCCGTCCCCCACCGCTTTCGGCGTCGCCCTGAGGAAGGGTTGGATCCACGAGGAGATGTCCAGGTGTGGGATCGAGGTGCGGGCGCTCGCCGCTTCCTCGGACCCCGATGTCCAGCGCTTTCGTCGCGAGCGGACCTCGCCACGGGCCTTCCGCCAGGGCGGCAACGTCGCGCCGTTGATCGCCCGCTCGCGTGGCAACGACGTCAGGCTGATCGGCCTTTCCCGCACTTCGAGCGTCCACCCCGTCCTCGCTCTGCCCGACTCCGGCTTCCGGACCGCCGCGGACCTGCTCGGCCGACGGATCGCGGTCCCGGTCCGCAGGAACGCCGTGGTCGACATCCCGCGGGCGACCGCCCTGAGGACGATCAGCAACCTGCTCGCATCGGCCGGGCTCACCCTGAACGAAGTGGAACTGGTCGCGGTTCCGATCGAAGGCTCTTACTTCGACGCTCGTCCCAGGCCCGGGGATCCGATCGCGGACGGCCCCCGTGAGGGAGTCGCCTTCCAGGTTTCCTCGGGCCAGACGGAAGAGGCGCAGGCGCTGATCCGGGGTGAGGTCGACGCTATCGCGGCGGAAGGTTCCACCGCGGCGATCCTGGCCGCCACGTTGGGCCTCTCGACGATCGAGCCAGGACGAGCCCTGCCGCGTGACCTCAACAACCGCTCGCTCCTGGCCGTGACGGTCAGCGGCGGCCTGCTCGATCGCGATCCTGGCCTGGTGACCAGCGTGCTGGTCCAGATCCTCGCGGCGGCCGAGTGGGCGATCGACGAGGAAGCCGAAGCGCGTCGCCTCGTCGCCCTTGACGCCGGCATCCACGAAGACCTGCTCGACGCCGCCTACGGGCCGAGGGTGAGCCGTCAGCTCGGCGTCGACCTGCGCATGGACAAGGTCGCCGACCTGCGCCAGCAACACGGCTTCCTGCTCGACCAGGGGATCATCGAAAAGCCGGTCGACCTGGATGAGTTCATCGACCCAGAGCCCCTGAAGACCGCCCTCGCAAGACGAGGAGTACTCGTCTAAAGGGCCGCTCTACCAACCATCGCGCGACCCAATGTCACCTCGTCCGCATGCTCGAGGTCGGCGCCGACCGGGAGGCCGGCGGCGAGACGGGTCACCCTGGTCTGCTCGCGAAGCAGGTCGGCGATGTGGGAAGCGGTCGCCTCGCCGGTCGTGGTCGGGTTGGTGGCGAGGATCACCTCGCTGATCCCGCCCGCCTCGACCCGGCGGCGCAGCTCGGCGATCCGCAGATCCTCGGCGTCGATGCCGTCGATCGGCGAAAGCGCCCCGCCGAGCACGTGGTAGCGGCCGCGGAACTCATGCGTGCGCTCGATCGGGATCACGTCGGCCGGCTCCTCGACCACGCAGATCAGCGATTCGTCGCGCGAGGAGTCCTCACAGATCCGGCAGCGTGGGCCCTCGGCCAGGTTGAAGCAGATCTCGCAGAGACCGACCTTCTCCTTCACCTCGATGATCGCCTGGGCGAGGCTGCGGGCGTCGGAATCGTCCGAGCGCAGGATGTGGAAGGCGAGCCGCTGCGCGGTGCGACGGCCGATCCCCGGCAGCTGCGAGAGCTCGGCGGTCAGCCGAGCGAGTGGGGCTGGACCGTCGCTCATCCACCGAGCCCGGGCATGCCGGGCATATTCGGCATCTGGGGCATCTTCGACTCGGCCAGCTGCTGGGCGGAACGGATCGCTTCGTTGATCGCGGCCTGAACCATCTCGGCCAGCATCTCGACATCCTCGGGGTCGACCGCATCGGGATCGATCGCCACGTCCTGGACGACCAGGTCACCGCTGATCTTCACCTTGACCATGCCGCCGCCGGCGCTCGCTTCGACGACCTCGTCCTTGAGCGCTTCCTGGGCCTGCATCATGTCGTTCTGCATCTGCTGCGCCTGCTTGAGCAGGGCATTCATGTCCATACCACCGGGCATGCCGCCCATTCCCTTGCGTGCCATCAGATGACCTCCTCTGCGTTGAATTCCGATTTGACCCTGGCGACGAAATCTTCCTCGTCCATGACTTCCGATTCCGGGTCGGCAGCCTGCTGGCCGCCTTCAAGACTGTCGTATTCGAGCCGGAACTGGTCGCCGGTGACCGCGGTGACCGCCGCCCCCAGCTGCTGAAGGCATTCGGGACGCTCGGCGTTCTTCCGGTTGAAAGCCGCACCAGCGGGGAAGCCCACGGTCAACTTCGAGTCTTCCAACTTCATCGGCCTGGTCCCGTCGAAATAGGAGGCGACCATGCCCGAACCGGAAGCGGCCACCGAATCGAGCACCGCCGGCCAAACCTGCTCCAGCTTCCCGAGATCGAACGGCTCCGGGGTGGTCTCCACGGGCGTTGGGGCAGGGTCCGTGGGGGATGTCCCGGGCCGGACTTCGCCGGGAGTTCCCGGAACATCCCCTACGGACCCTGCTTCCGAAGTCTCGGTGAACGTGTCTGATTGAGCGTTGGAGGCGGGCTCCGTTGGGGGTCCTGTCGGAACTCCCGGCGAAGTCCGGCCGACAGGATCCCCAACGGAGGCCGCCCCACCACCAGCTTCAGGTATGGGTGGTTGAGGGGCAGGCTGGATTCCGGACTCGAGGCGTTCGAGGCGGCGGGCCAGTCCCTCGCTGGAGGGGTCGAAGTCGGGGCGGGCCGCCTTGAGCAGGGCGACCTCGACTGCCAGCCGGGCCTCGTCGCCGTCGCGGATCAGGCCGAGCGCGGCGGAGAGCTCGTCGATGGTGCGGATCAGGTTGGCCGGGCCGATCGCCTGGGCTTGACGGACCAGCCGGTCCGGGTCGGCGGCGGTGACCGCGAAGGCCTCGGGGATCTGACCGGTGGTCTGGGTGACCAGCAGCACCCGCAGGTGCCCGAGCAGGTCCCGGGCGAAGCGGGCCGGGTCGCGGCCCGAGCGGGCGACCTGCTCGACCGCGGTCAGCACCCCGGCCGCGTCGGCCTCGGTCACCTTGTCGACCACGCTGAAGAGCAGGTCGGCGTCGGCCGCGCCGAGCACCTCGAGCACGTCGTCGAGGGCGACCTGGTTGCCGCTGTAGGAGACCAGCTGGTCGAGTGTGCCGAGCGCGTCACGGAAGCTGCCCGAGGCGGAGCGGCTGATCATCGAGATCGCCGGCGGGTCGATCGCGATCGACTCGGCCTGGGACACCCGGGCCAGCACCTCGGAGAGCTGCTCGATCGAGGGTCGCTGGAAGTCGAAGCGCTGGCAGCGATCGGCGATCGTCGGCATCACCTTGTGCGCCTCGGTGGTGGCGAGGATGAAGACTGTGTTCGGCGGCGGCTCCTCCAGCGTCTTGAGGAAGGCGTTCCAGGCTTCCTTGGTCAGCATGTGGGCCTCGTCGAGGATGTAGACCTTCCAGCGGCCGGCGGTCGGGGCGAAGGCGACCCGGTCGCGCAGTTCACGGATGTCGTCCACCGAGCGGTTCGAGGCGGCGTCCATCTCGATCACGTCGACCGAGTTGCCGGCGGCGATCGAGAGGCAGGACTCGCAGGTTCCGCAGGGGGTCAGGGTCGGCCCGCCGTTGGCGCAGTTCAGCGAGGCGGCGAGGATCTTCGCCATCGAGGTCTTGCCGGTCCCGCGCGAACCGACGAATAGGTAGGCGTGATGGACCTTGTCCTGGGTGATCGCGTTGGACAGGGTTCGCACGACGTGCTGCTGGCCGACCACCTGGTCGAAGGAGTGGGGGCGGTGGCGGCGGTATAGGGAGGTCGATTCACTCATCGAGAGAGAAGCCAGTGTACCCCTCTCATGTGACAGGCTTTACGGCCGATGGCGATGCCGAACAGACTCCGGTCCTGGGGGCCGCCGCTTGCTTTCATCGCCGTCGTCTCGGCGGTCCTGCTGGCGATCTTCCCGAAGGGCTTCCCCAACTACGACACGATCTACTACCTGCTCTGGGGTCGGGAGATCGCCGATGGCCTGAGCCCCGACTACGGTGCCCCGCTCGCCCCCACCCCGCATCCCCTCTACGACCTGCTGGGGGCGGTCTTCTCGCCGCTGGGCGACGGTTCGATCACGGTCGCCGTCGTCCTCGCCTACGTCAGCCTCGGCCTTCTGGCCTGGCTGGTCTACCGGTTGGGGAAGGAGTGGTTCGACCGCCCGATCGGCTTCCTCGCCGCCTTCCTGGTGATGACCTCCGCCCCGGTCCTCTCGAACGGGTTGCGGGCCTACATCGACATCCCCTACATGGTGCTCTGCCTCGCGGCACTGCTGATCGAGACCAGAAGGCCGAAAGCCGGATGGCCGGTCCTGGCCCTGCTCGCCCTCGCCGGGCTGCTGCGGCCGGAGGCCTGGCTCTTCGCCGGCTTCTATTTCCTTTGGCTCGCCTTGGACGTCCAGATTCAGCCGCGGATCAAGCTCCGGCTGCGTGAGTCCGGCATCGACCGGGACCTGATCCTGATGGCCTGCCTGACCGCGGCCGGACCGGTGATCTGGGTGCTCTTCGACCTGATCACCACCTCGAATCCGCTCTACTCGTTCACCGGCACCCGCGAGACGGTCGAGACCCTGGAACGGGACACCGGGCCATTGGACGTAATCGTCTACGGCCCGCGCCGGCTCGGCGAGGTGATGCAGTGGCCCGGCATGGTCGGTGCTTTCTTCGGGGTGATCCTGACCGCCTGGGCGATGCCGAAACGGGCGGCGATCGGCATCGTCGCCGCCGCGCTCGCCCTGGTCGCCTTCGCTCTGATGGGCGCCTCCGGCCTGGCGATCATCCCCCGCTACACGATGCTGGCCGCGGCGATCCTCTTCGTCTTCACCGCGGCCGCCGTGCTCGGCTGGCGCCTCCTGGAACCGGGCCACAAGCTGCGCCGGATCTGGCAGGTCGCGGCCGCGGTCACGGTCGCCCTCTGGCTGATCTGGCTGCCCAACCAATACGACCTGCTCAGCACGGTCGACCAGGACCTGAGCGACCAGGCCCTGGTCGAGAAGGACCTCGAGAAGCTGGTCGACAGCGGTGCCTTCTACAAGCCGGGAACCGAGGAGGTGCGTTGCCTGCCGATCTCCGTGCCGAACCACCGTGCGGTGCCGAGACTCGCCTTCTGGCTGGACATCAGGCCGTCGGAGGTGGTCTCGACCGCAGCCATCGGCGCCGGATTCGGCGGCCTCTTCCTGACGCCCGCCCGTCCGTTCACGATCGAGCACTTCATCCTCGATCCCGGTGATGAGACACGAGTCTCTTCGCAGGCCCCGGAGGGTTCGAGGCTGGTCGCCGCCAACCGCTCCTGGAAGCTCTACTCGGACTGTGGCTGGACCGGTTACGCCCCGCTCTCCGAGCCTTGACGATGTGGACCGCAGTGAAGATCGCGGGAATCGTGGCTGCCATGGTGGTCACACTCGCTTTCCTCTGCCTGCTCGTCCTGGTGACCAGACCCGCGGTGCTGCTGGGAGTATCCGATTCCAGTCTGGCTTCCTCAGTCAACGGAGGATCGACCAGCGAACGATGCCAAAGCAGCAGCGGTGAGTGGATCTGCCCGGTTGAAGGGGTCGGCGCCTACCGGGTCTGGGTCGACTGGATGGGTTGCTGGAAAGGCGTCCGGGTCGACGACCCAAGCGCCCGGATCGACGGCTGCATCGAACTCGGTGACATCGTCACCTTCGATTGAGCCCGTCCAGACCATGAGAACGAAGGCTGCCCTGAAATATTCAGGGCAGACGTCTGTCTTGAGTGATTCTCAGGCGGGCAACTCGCCCGTGATCACGTACCGCAGGACCGCCGCGACCTGCTCCGGCGTGCGCGCGGTCGCCCGGGCGGCGGCGTCGACTTCCTTCAGGGCGTGGTCGAACTCCTCGTCGTGCTGGGTGATCACCGGCTTGCCGAGCGCAGAGGCGAACCCGGCGTCGAAGGCGGCGTTCCACTGGCGGTACTTGTCACCAAATCTCACCACGACAGCGTCGGCTTCCTCGATGAAGGTCTGGGTGCGGATCGAGTTGACCCCGGCTCCCTTGTGGTCGGCCCAGAACTTCTTCTCTTCGTCACCAAGGGTGCCGGTGCCGGCCGCGTCGGAGGCCGGGTGATCGGTGACCGGAGCGGTGAAGACGATCGGCAGCCCCTCGCAGGCCTGCTCGACGCGGTCCCGCCAGTCCGAGTGGATTTCCCCTGCCAGATAGACCTTCCATTCTCGAGCCATGAAAGGAAAATAACGGACCGTGCAACCGCCTTCGAAACGAAGCCATCGGGCGTTTTCATCAAGTTCGGCTCGGGTTAGGCTGACCCGCGGCACCCGTAGTTTCCGCTTAAGGCTGCTTCCTTCCGGACCTGACCTGGTTCACGGGCTTGCGTCGCGCGGGACCTGACCGTCAACACCTCCCTCGGTGCACTGACCCCGATGGCCAGACCCTCAGAACGGCATTCGGCCTTGCTAAAGCGGATTGCAAGTGACAGGGCACCGCTGACTCCCCGCCTAGCACGGTCCGGGACGGATCATAGCCGGGTCCGGCGCCCCGGCGGAGAGCGGCATCCCCCATCGTGCATCTACAATGCCCGTTCCCGGGCGCGTAGCTCAGCGGGAGAGCGCTCGCTTCACACGCGAGAGGTCGCTGGTTCGAAACCAGCCGTGCCCATCCGGTCCGGTCGAGGTAACCGACAGGGAGGTTCCGTGTTCGCAGATCTGGGTTGGCTGGTTCTCACCACTCTCGTCTACGGGCTCGCGATTGCGTATTGCGTGGCCGTGATCCCGGCAATGGTCCTGATGGCATGGCGGAGACACTGGGCCTACTTCGGGGCGGGATTCGTGACCTTCGGTCTCGCCTGGATTCTCGGTGCGTTCCAGGTGCTGGAGATATCGAAACGAACAGTCGCGATCGGCATCGCCCTGGTCTTCCTGGTCGGATTGTTCGCGGCCCGCCCGGCGCTGCTCATCGGCGTCGACGGAAAAGACCTGCAGAACTCGGTCGATCGGCTTTTCACCGAGAACAAGCGATGTCAAGAGGCCGGCGACGACTGGATCTGTTGGAGCTACGACGATCAGATAAGCGGCGATCGCCGGTACCGGACCGACGTCAACTGGATGGGTTGCTGGGAGGCCACGGCGATCCGCAACAAGGGGGAAGGAAACTGGGCGATCGAGGACCCGGAAACCTCCGGCTGTATCACCCTGATCGACTTGCCCTGACCCCGAGCTCAGGAGCCGGCGAGCTGTTCAAGCGAAGCGGACGTGCCCATCCGGGGTTTGGCCGAGCGTAAGATCGGGTTGACCTTGGCCAGAGAGGAGAAACCCATGCCAGACAGTCCCACCACGATCAAGAACCTGGGCGTAGCCATGTTCACCGTTTCCGACCAGGACGATGCGGCCGCCTTCTACACCGAGAAGCTCGGATTCGAAGTTCGCAGCGACGTCAGCTTCGGCGAGGCCGGCGATATGCGCTGGCTCGAAGTCGCACCGCCCGGTTCCGGTGCCCGGCTTGCCCTCAACCCGCCGATGCGGGACGAACCGGGCGGAAGCACGATCGGCGTCGAATCCGACGACGTGCTCGGCGAGCATCGCCGGTTGAGCGAGATCGGCGGCGTAGACCTCGACCCCGAGCCGATGCAGGCGCCCGGCGCGCCGCTGATGTTCGGCCTCCGCGACCCGGACGGCAACAACATCTTCGTGGTCGAATCGCCGGAGGTCCGTGACTGAAGCCACCGGCCCGGGCCCGGGCGAAGGCGACGGTCTTGACCGGGCTCGCGCGGTAACAGCAGTTTTCTGTTCAAGAGCAGGTATTTTTTGGCCGGTACGGATGGGCCGGTTTAGGCTGCTCGCGCGATGGATGGCCTGAGCGAAGACTTCAGCGGACTACCCGAGTACAAGACCCGGAGCGAGCGTCGCCTCGAGCGACTCGACCGGAAGTGGTCGAAACGGCGGGCCAGCCCGTACCGGGGCCACCGGGCCAGGGTGTTGTTGGTTGGCGGATTCGCCCTCGCCCTGCTCCTGCTCACCATTTCACTGATCGTTCTCTTCGCCCCCACGCCATATCTCGGCACCACCCACGGGGCACTCGAAAGCTCGATCGGCGGCGCCTCAGCGGGCGACTGCCGGCCGGCCGGCAGCGGCTGGATCTGCGCCACCAGCGCCGACGGGAAGACCGCCCGCTACGACGTAAAGGTCGACTGGGCGGGTTGCTGGACCGGTGAACTGCTCGGCTCCGCGGCCGCGCATCCGGACTCACAGCCGAAGATCTCCGGCTGCGTGTCGATCATGGACCACCTGACCGCCGGCTGAACCGACGGCGGCAGGTCGGCCCGGTCAGGGCTGGAAGAACTGGCTCTTGTCGAGCCGGCGAAGCACCGCGGGCGGGACGGCCATGTCGGCGTAGGCGGCGCTCTTGTCGAGTTGGATCGGGGTCAGCTTGACCGGGCTGATGTAGCCGGTGACCCGGTCCATCGGCACGGTCACCCGCGCGACCTTATTGCTGATGTTGCCCTCGATCGAACCGACGGCCTGGCCGCTGGTCCGGTCGATCTTCTCGACGATCCCGATGTGGCTGGTCCCGTAGGCGACCAGGTAGCCCGGCTTGGCCCGGTAGGAGAAGTAGCCGTTCTGGGTGGCCCAGTTGGTCAGGTCCCGCACCTGGACGCCGACCATCGTCCCGTCATGCGAAGGCCAGAGGATCTTCGTGCCCAGATAGGCCTTGAAGCCGCTCTTGTTCCAGATCCAGGTCGAGAAAGCGGCGCACCACTGGTTGGCGATGCTGTACGGCGCGATCTTTCCCTTGCCCTTGCGGTAGCGGGGGATGTTGTTGCCGCGGCGCTCGACCACGTTGCGTGAGAGCTCGCGCCGGGCCAGCGGCAGGATCTTGCCGATCTTCGGCGAGGTGGTCGGTCCGGGCAGGGTGATTCCTCCCCCGGAACGGCTCGTGGCCGCCGAACTGGAAGAAATCAACAGCATTGCTGCGGCGGCCAGGACGGCCAGCCCGACTGTGCGCGAGAAAACGGACATCAACCCTGAGCCTTTCAGGCTAACGGGGTTCGGGCCGGCCTGTCCAGTCCGCTGCCAGCCGTCGTGCAAAGCGGTCAGGGCGCCAGGCGGGTGACCGCCCAGCTGCCGTCGGGCCGTCGTTCGTAGCGAAAACGGTCGTGCAGCCGGGCTCCGCGGCCCTGCCAGAACTCGATCGATCGCGGCTCGATCACGAAGCCGCCCCAATGCGGGGGACGCGGCACATCTCCGTCACCGAAGCGCTCCGTGGCCTCCGCCGCCAGGGACTCCAGCGACTCCCTTTCATCCGGCAAAGGCCGGCTCTGCGGGGAGGCCCAGGCGCCGATCTGGCTGGCCCGGTCCCGGCTC
>MKST01000007.1:431629-449676 GCA_001897355.1 Solirubrobacterales bacterium 67-14
GCGGAAGCCGTCAGGCCCGAAACCCTTGAGCAGCACCATCCGGGCATCGGGCCGGCCTTCTCCGTCGACCGTGGCCAGGGTCATTGCCTCGGGCAACGGCACCACCTCCCCGGCCGTTTTGAACCATCCTGCGAACTGAGCGATCGGATCCGGATCGAGGTCGGTGCGGGAAAGCGGCTGACGCTGCGGCGAAGAGAAAGACACGGGCCAAGCCTACTCAGGCCCGGCCCGTGTCAATCGACTGGTCTGCGGCGCTACTTGCGAGTGCGGATGACGACCCGCAGCCGCTGGTAACGCACGGCGTGCTTCCGGCTGCGCTTGGGGCCGCGCGTGGTCCAGATCCTCTGCCGTACGAGAACCCGCTTCTTGGCCTTGGCCATACGCCTGACCTTGGCCCGGAAGGGACGCCTCACGCCGAGCACCTTGCGGGCAGCCCGCCCGTGCCGGATGCCGGCCCGTCGCACCGCGGTCAGCTTCTTGCCGTGACGTTTCTTGGTCAGGGCGACGAAGTTGATCCGGCACCGGGGCTTGAATCGCCGCGGGCACTGGACCCGGACGAAGAGCTTGTTCCGGTACAGGTAGGCGACCCCGGGCGGGATGACCTTGGGCGGGGGCAGGGCCGCACCGTTCCCGTTTCCACCGTTGCCCCCGTTTCCGCCGTTGCCTCCATTCCCGCCGTTGCCGCCGGAGTCGTCTCGGGTTGCCTTCAGCAGCACGTCATCGAACCCGACCGAGCCGGCGGGCAAGACGGCGGCAACGCCACCGATCGCCACCGAGAGTTCGATCCGGTACTGCTTGCCGACCTCCAGCGCACCCGGCCCGGCCTGGCCCGTGAGCGTCTTCCAGCCGGTGGTCGTACCGGGCGAGACGGCGTCGATCAGGGTCTGGTCACCACCGCCCGAGACGGCGACCGCCCGGGCCGAAACTTCGACCGTGGCCCCGAGGTTCAGCAGCTCGGTCACTCCCGGGTTGATGCCGACCGAGAATCCGAGGTCGTCCGGTTCCTTGCCGCCTACCCCGTTGTAGGTGAAGGCCGGGCTGGTCCAGGTGTAGGTCGATGTCGACAGCAGTGAGATCACCGTCAACGAACCCGAATCGGTCCGTATGTAGCCGTCGCCGGACCCGCCCTCACCGCCGCTCGATTGATAGTTGCCCGACAGTTGGGGACAGGTCACCGCCGGCACGCATACACCGCCGTACTCGGCCTGGCCCGTCCAGCCGCCGTTACTGGTCGCGAAATTGCTCGCGTTTCCGCTCGGGTAGTCGGCGGTTGCCGCATTCGCATGGCCGGGGATCAGCCAGGCCAGCATCAACGCGGCCGCCGCCACAACCGCAGCGGTCATTGATCTGCTTAACAGAGTGTTCATCCTTGCTCCTCTTAGTTCGGGTTGGCGTCCCGTGCCCGATGGGCCCGATTGGGAACGCTTACCGCTCCACATTGCGGCAGACGTGCCTGTCGTTATCGTTCCATATTCCCGGTGTCCCACATATTCAAACACTGAACGGTACGTCCATTCTGCGAGGGTCGGCACCAGGTTCAGTTCAGCGTCGGATCGTCCGGCATGGTCGCGAGCAGGGCGAAGTCACCACCCGGCCGGCGCACCACATCGGCCCAGAGGTCGCCTTCGGAGAACACGTCCTCGGGATCGAAATCCGAGACGATCCAGGAATCTCGTTCCACCTCTCCCTCGAGCTGGCCTGGCCCCCAGCCGGCGTGCCCGACGAAGACGCGGGCTCGGGAAAACTCGGCATCACCGTCGGGATCGACCACCCCGATGCTGCCCTCGACCACGCCGGCCGAGTGGGCCGGGTCGTCGAAGTCGCCCAGCACGACGATCGAGTCGGGTCCGACCGGGCCGCCGACCCAGAGTGGCGCGCCCCTTTCGACCAGGGGCTCGAGGTCCGGCACCAATTCCGCGACCTCGGTGTCGGCCCGGCGGTTGAGGATGACCCCGAAGGCGCCCTGCTCGGTGTGCTCGACGACCAGCACCACCGAGCGGCGGAAGAAATCGAAAAGGCTCGGTGCGGCTACCAGCAGACGTCCCTTGAGCGACTCCATACCCCGACTATAAGACTCAGTTCGGCGCGTGTACGGCCTTGCCCTGGCCGAAGTCCTGGCTGATGTCGAATTCCTGCGCTTCCGGCTCCGGCTGACCGGAGTTGTCGGTGTTGGAAATCAGCTGGCAGACCGCGCCGGGGAACCACTCAGTGGTGGCGTTCCCGCCGAAGGGGTCGGTGTACCAGCGGGTCGGCCCGCCGGCGTTCTCCACCTTGGTCCTCTGGATCCTGAAATCCCGCTGAGAGCCGCTGAAAGGCGAACGGGGATCCTGATATGCGAACGGTTCGAGCCCGCTGACCGTGGTCCAAGGCCAGGCGTTGACTCGGCCGTCGTCGGCCGGGTCGGTCTCCCAGGAGACGTCGAGCAGACGAGCGATGTTGCCGGTCGCCGCCGCGTCGTAGAAGCGACTCGGGTTGCGGACGCCGAAGCGTGGGTTGTAGTCGGCCAGCACGGTGCCGTCGGGTTTGCGGATCAGGTTGGCCGACTGCCAGATCTCCCACATCGACCAGAGGTCGCTGTAGGTGCTCGGATTGTCCGGCGAGACCAGCACGTACTGGTCGACGCAGGCCCGGTCCGGAATCCGGCGGAAGCCGCCGTAGCCATCCGGCAAGGTGCTGCCGGAGGTGGTCACGACCTGGGAGGGGGCGCAGGAGCGGTTGAACTCGTTCGCGTTTCCGAACAGGGTGAAGGTCTGGGTGAGCAGCTCGGTCCCGTCGTTGCAGCGGACGGCGTAGATCAGCTCGTGGGCGTTGTTGGTCGTCGCGTCGGCCGAATGGCTGCCCTGGTGAGCCTTGATCAGGTAGTCGCAGGTCAGGATCTGGCTGACCCCTTGGTCGTCGGTGAAGCGGATGTAGCCGCGCGGGGTGTCGCCGCTGGCCGGTCGGGTCAGCTTGACGTCATTGGCGACGAAAACCTTGTGGCCGGCGTTGTCTTCACTCCGGTTCGGGTACGGCGACCCGCCTTCCTGGCTTTCGTTGTACTCCGCCAGCTCTTCACTGACGTAGCCAAAGGGGATCCCGGCCCGATCGGGGTAGTCGGGCGAGGCCAGGTGCTCGGCGGCCCAGTCGTAGATGTCGGAGGTTCGGGGGTCATCTCCGTGTTCGTGGCCGAAGGAGCACTGCTCACCGGTTTCCGGGTTGGTCACCACCGGGGGATGCCAGGTCGGGTAGAGCTTGCCGTCCGGGCCGACCACCGAGTAACTGGCATGAAGCCAGGCGGGGCAGCTGTCGTAGACGGTGGGGGTCCAGTTCCGGTTCAGGTAGGCGTCAGAGCCTGCCGGGCCGGTTGGCCCCGTTTCCCCGGTCGGTCCGGTCGGCCCCGTCGGGGTCGTCTCACCGGTCGGCCCGGTCGGACCGGTCGGTCCGGTCGGTCCGGTCGGTCCGGTCGACTGCTTCGGCTTGTAGCGCAGACGCAGGGAAAGCTTGGCCCGGCTGCGGTTGCGGGTAAGGAACGTCAGCCTGCCGGGTGAGTTCTTCAGCCTGGCGAGACGCTTTATCAACGCCGGCCCGGGAGCGACCCTGGCCACCCGGCGCTTGCCGGCCGCCAGCTTCAGCGAGCGCCAGGGACCGGCCTTGGCACCGGCCGCCAGCCGCACCTGCCCGATGCAGTTCTGACGGCCGGCGCACCGAAGGCCGACCAAAGCCGCCTTGCCCGGGGTCACTTTCGTGATCCCCAGGGACGGGGCGGCAAGTTTCAGCGACGAAGCCGGAGCAGGGGTACGGGGTGCGGCGGTCGCCGCCGTGGCCGGGCTGCCCCCGGCCACGGACGACGCCACCAATGCCAGGGCGGCGAAGGCCAGCGCCAGCCGGCCCTTGATAGACCCCGCCTTCATCGACCCCGGCCGGTCTTGGCCTGACCGAGGTTGCGCTTGGCCTTCGGGCCGAACGTGGCAACGCAGTCGCTACCTTCCGGCTTCGCCCGGAGGTTGACCACCACGCTCACCCGGCGAGGAAGCCGCTTGGCCTGACGGGCGTTCAGCCTGAAGCTGACCGTCTTCGCCTTGCCACTCCGGACCGTCTTCGCGGCCAGGACGATCGAACCGGCCCGGCCGTTGCGACGGAACTTGATCGTCGGCCGCAGCTTCACCTGGGCAACCGAGGACGAAGCGATCCGCAGTTTTAGGATCCGGCCCTTCTTCGAGAAGCGGGGACGCTTCACGGTCGGCTTGACCGCCGCGCAGTTCGGCACCGCGCTCACCTCGATCGTCACCGGGGCTGCGCTCGAGGCCGTCAGCCAGGCGCCGCCGGCGTAGCTGCCGGAGACCACATAGGTGCCCGGCTCGGCGAAGGTCAAGGCATGGGTGGTGGTGCCGGCCGCTACAGGCCGGCGGCCACAGCCGTCGCAGCCTTCGCCTGACAGTTCGACTTCGCCGTCGGCGACCTGGCCGCCATGGGCGGCCGTGACAGTCGAAGTGACGGTCACGGTTTCACCGACCCGGACCGAGGTCCGGTCGGCCGAGATGGCGGTCGCGGTGCCATCGGTCAGGGCGATCGGTTCGGCCGACGCCTCCGAGGCGAGATGCTCGCCGGCCACGCCGGAGTAGCGGACCCCGAACTCATGTTGGCCGCGGGTCTGTGGTTCGACTTCGCATTGCGCGCCGGCCGGGTCGGTCGGAACCGCATCGCAGCCCTCGATCGTCTGACCGTCGATCGTGAACTCGAAGGTGCCGTCTTCGACCGCGGCCGCCGCGGCGGCGCGGCGGTTGGCGGTCGCGGTCAGCGTGAACTCCTGGCCGGGCGCGGCGCTGCCGGTCGGTGAGGCCGTGATCTCGCTCTCGGTGGCCAGCGCGCCGTTCAGGCCGATGATCACTTCGCCGGCCTGGCTGAGCGGGGTCTCGGGAGCGAGCGGACGAGCGGCGAAGTCGCCACCGGCGAAGAAGTCGTTCACACCGTTGCCGTCGAAGTCACCGAAGGCGCCGACCTGACGGCCCATCCGGTCGCCGGCGGCAAGGCCGTCGATCCGGAATCCCTCCGCTTCGGTCAGCGACGCGAGGTCTTGGGTCTCCGTATCGGTCTTGCCGTAGACGACCCAGACCGCGCCGGCGCCGCTCATCGTGGCCGGCGGGCTGGCCGGGTCGACCGGGTCATAGCCGTAGGCGCCGATCGCGAAGTCGGGGATGCCGTCACCACTGACATCCCCGATGCCGGCCACCGAGTATGCGGTCGAGTCGCGGTCGACGGCACCGACGATCCGGTAGCCGCGAGGCTGGAGGTCTTCCGGGTCGGTGCAGCTGCCGGTGCCGGGATCGTCGGCGCAGGTGAAGACGCTGGCCTCGTCCGGGTCGGCGGCGATCGAGTCGTTGGCCGGGGCCGAGGTGTAGACGGTGGCGTTGGAAGCCGCACCGAAGACCACGAAGGCGCTGCCGTTGCGGTTGCCGGTGGCCGCGTTGTAGACGCCGTCGCCACCGATCAGCAGGTCGGCCTTGCCGTCGTCGTTGAGGTCACCGGCCCCGGACACCGAGATGCCGAGACGGTCCCGGCCGCGGGTCGGCCCGAAGATCCGGAATCCGTTGGCACCCAGGTTGGCGAGATCGACCTCGCCGCTGGTTCCGCCCCAGACCACGGCGGCCGAGCCGGGCACCGCCACGCCCGCGCCCCAGGGGGTCGAGGTGTAGGAGCCGACCAGGAAGTCGTCCTTGCCGTCGCCGTTCACGTCACCGACCTCGGAGAGGACGCCGAGCCGCTCCTCGGCGTAGGCGCCATCCACGGTCAGCTTGATCTGGCCGGTGGCCGGATCGGTCAGGTCGACGTCGGCGATGTCGTCCTGGCCGGAGATCACCCAGATGCGACCGTTGTTGGTGCGGCCCTGGGTGTCGGCGACGACCTCGGCCACGCCGAACTCGTCGAGCCCATCGTCGTCGAGGTCACCGACCGGGGCCAGCGAGTAGCCGACGTTGCCACTCGAGGCGTCGCCCCGCACCTCGAATCCCCGGCTGCCGAGCAGGCCGAGGTCGACACCGGAGAAATCTTCCGCCCCGAAGACCACATAGGCCTTTTGGGCGGTGTAGTGGCTGATGCCGACGTCATCGAAGCCGTCGCCGTTTACGTCACCGAGGCAGCCGACCGCGAAGCCGACGAAGGCATTTGCCAGCTCGGGGCCATCGATCCGGACCGCATTGGCGGCGGCCGGGCTGTTGAGGCTCCCGCCCTTGGGGTCCTCGCTGCCGAGGATCACGTAGGCGGCGCCGATGTTCGAGAGCGGTGCCTTGTCCCAGAACCAGGCGCCGACCACCGCGTCGTCGTATCCGTCGCCGTTCACGTCGCATTTTTTGGCGTTGCCGAGCGCCGCGCCGGTGGCGCTGGATCCATCGCCGTAGTAGCGAAGCAGTTCGGTCGGGGCGGCCGATGCCGCTGCGGAAAGGGAAAAGATGCCGATCAGGACGGCGAGGAGGGAAAGCAGGAACTGCGAGCGACGATTCACGGGATACTCCGGTGCTTGAGGGGACGAGATGAATTAGGCATACCTATTAGGTAACACTAATTCGGGCACCCTAACAAAACCCAACGAGATGAGTCGGCTTTGTACGCGATCACCCGGCGAGGCTCCGCTCGAAGCGGGAAATCTCCCGATCCGGTAGGCTCATTCGCCGCACTATGGGTAGATACACAGGACCAAAAGAAAAACTTTCGCGCCGTGAAGGCGTAGATCTCGGACTCAAGGGCGAACGCGCCCTCGGCGGCAAGAGCGCCATGGAGCGCCGCCCCTACCCGCCCGGCCAGCACGGCCGCGGCCGGCGCCGCGCTTCCGAGTTCTCGGTCCGGATGCGGGCCAAGCAGCGCGCCAAGGCGATGTACGGCCTGCGTGAGAAGCAGTTCGCCAAGCTCTTCGACCGTGCCAACCGCGAAGAGGGCATGGCCGGCGAGAACCTGATGCGCCACCTCGAGTCGCGCCTCGACAACGTGGTCTACCGCCTCGGCCTCGCTTCGACCCGCGCCCAGGCCCGCCAGTTCGTCGTCCACCAGCACATCCAGGTGAACGGCAAGCGCCTCGACCGCCCGTCCTACGAGGTTTCAGCCGGCGACGAGATCGCCGTCAAGCCCGGCACCGCGATCGAGGCGATGGCGCGTCAGTCGACCGAGTCGGCCGGCCCGACCCCGGCCTGGCTGCTGGCCGACCACGACGGCCTCAAGGGCACGGTCAACCGCCTGCCCGACCGGAGCGACATCGCCGCCCCGATCGAAGAGCGCCTGATCGTCGAGCATTACTCGCGCTAAGCCGCAAGGCAGCAGGACTTTCAAAGGCCCCGGGAAACCGGGGCCTTTTCTTTGCATGCGACACCGAGTAAATACCGCGAGAACCGAGAAACTGCCGCTATCCGGCAGAAAGTCGGCTCTCGCGAATCACCGCAGACTTGAGCGAGCGCACCGCCCGACTTAGGCTATTCGCCGCCGGTCAGCTGTCCCTTGGCAAGTTCGAGAGCTACGGTCAGGAGGCCGACCACCGAGAGCGGGTCGGAGGAGTCGGACACGAGCTGGACGTGCATGGTCTGCTCGTCTATCCCCGCGTCCTCGCTGAGGACGGCCGAGATCACCAGCTGGTCGAGTCGCGCGCCGGGCGTGTCCCGCTCGACCTGCTCCATCAACTCCTGGGCCAGCGCTCCGATTCTTGCCGACGGTGACTGCTCCGGTTCATTGCTCATGCAGCCACCCTACCGGCCTGCCCCATCCCGACCGGGACTGCCGAAGCTCTGAAAGACTGGGCGCGTGTTCCGCCCCGCCGCCGCAGCTCTCGCGGCGATCATCTGCCTGGCCACCCTGGCCCTGACCCTCCCTGCCACCGCCGCAGCGGACGATGCCGCGAGCCGCGACGACAACACGGCGATCCTGGTCCTGATCCCCCAGGATGCCTCGACCCCACCCTCCTACAGCCAGGAGATCGCCGACGGCTTCGCCGAGATCCCCCAGCTCTCGGTCGGACTGACCTCCGCCACCCAGGGCTCCTATCGGCGCGAGCAGGCGCTGCTCGACATCAGCCAGGGAACCCGGGTCTCCCGTTCTACCTACGACCCCTCCGAGGTGCCGCCGGTCGGGCTCGCCCGCATGGTCGGCGGTGGCGGCGTGGTCGAGGGCTGGGACGCGATCCTGGACCGGGCCGAGACCGCCCCTCAGACGATCGAACCGGGTCTCCTGGCCAGTTCGATCCCCGGCGGTGCCGCCTATGTGGGCGATGCGACCAAGCTCCAGGAAACGGTGATCCCGGCGACCAACCGCCTCGGGTACGTCTCCTCGCTCGCCCTGGCCGACACCACCGACACGGCTCGCAGGGCGATCCGTCAGTCGCACCGGTACCGCCTGGTCGTTGTCGCGACCACTCCCGGCCGGCCCGGGCTGCGGGAACTCCGCCAGATCCTCCACATGCGCCGCCCCGGACAACTGGTGATCGCCACCCAGACCCCGCCGCTGGCACCGATCCTGCCGCTCTTGCCGATCGCGGCCGCCGGCCTCGACGAAAACGCCGGCGATCCGGTCGAGACCGAGGGCAAGGGACTGACCTCGGACACCACCAACCTGCCCAACCTGGTCGCCGGGATCGATATCGCCCCGACCATCCTCGACCATCTCGGGCTGACGATCCCCGACGCGATGACCGGCAAGCCCTTCCGGGCCGAGGGGAAGCGCCAGCCGGAAGAGCTGACGCCGTTCCGTGACCGCCTGGACGAGCTCGGGCCGCGTCGCAACGCGGCACTGGCCTTCGTCTTCGTCGGCTGGCTGATCCTCTACTTGGCCGCCGGGGCGATCGCCGGTCGCGAGAAGGTTTCCCGCCGGGTGCGCCGGATCGGCGGGCTCGCGGTCCTCTGGATCCCGACCGTGATCCTGGTCCCGGCCGCGCTCGGCAACCCTTCGGCCGAGGTGGAGTACAGCCTGATCGCGGGCCTCGCCCTGCTGTTCGGCTTCCTTTCCGACCGTTTCCTCGGCTGGCCCCGGGCGACGTTGGTCCCGGCGGTGGTCGGCCTGACCGTGATCACGGTCGACCTGGTGCTTGGCTCGCACTTGATCACGAGATCCATCCTCGGCCCCAACCCGGGTTACGGCTCTCGCTTCTACGGGATCGGCAACGAACTGAAACCGGCCCTGATGGTGCTGCTCCTGGCCGGGCTCGGCGCGGCGCTGACCGGGCGGCCGAAGTCGAGGAAGAACGCTCTGATCGTGCTCGGGTTCGGGCTCGCCCTGGGCATGGTCCTCGGCTCGGGGCGGCTCGGGGCCGGGGTCGGTGCGGCGATCATCGTCGCTTCCGCGACCGCGGTCGCGGCGTTGATGATGCTGCCCGGCAAGCTGACCTGGCGGCGTGGCGCGATCCTTGTCGCCGCTCCGGTCATCGGCCTGGCCCTGCTGGCCGTCCTCGACCTGGCCACAGCCGGTGGCCAGGGCCACTACAGCTCGGTGCTTTCCGGTGGTGAATCCGGCTTCCTCGATGACGTCCGCCGTCGCACCACGCTGGCCTGGCAACAGCTCTGGAACGGTGACATGCCGGTGGTCACCCTGACCTGCCTGCTCGCCGCCGCCTACGCGATCCGCAACCGGGAGATGTTCAAGCCATGGGCCGGGCCGATCTGGCCCGCTGCCCTGGTCGGCGGCCTCGCCGGCGGGCTGGTCGGCTCCTTCACCGAGGATTCCGGCCCGCTGCTGATCGTGGTCGCGACGATCACCCTGACCGGTGTCTGCTCGTATCTGCTTGGCCGCCCGGACTCGCCCCGGCTACGATCGGAAGAGTCCCCTCAACGACAGGAGTGAAAGTGGCCGTCACCGGAACCGATTTCGTAACCCTTCAAACCCAGGACATCGAGAAGGCCCGGACCTTCTACCGCGAAACGCTCGGCCTCGAGGAAAGCAAGCAGTGGGGTGACATGCCCGCCTTCGAGTTCGAGACCGGCAACCTGACCATCGCCGTGATGGACCCCTCGGCCTTCGGCATGCCGTTCCAGAACGGTGGGGCCAGCATCGTCCTCCAGGTCGATGATTTCGACTCGGCCAAGGCGGAGCTCGAAGGCGCCGGCGTCGAGTTCGTCACCGACAAGATCGAGAGCCCGGTCTGCTACCAGGCCTACTTCAAGGATCCCGACGGCAACGTACTCGGAATCCATCGCCGCTTCGACGCCTGAACCAGCCGCTCCAGAGCGGTGAGGTTGAAGTTTCCGCCATATAGCGCTCCAAACTTCAACCTCACCGCAGTGGACGGCCGCGGCCCGGATTACGGAGAGGGTGGGATTCGAACCCACGAGGCGAGAGATCCCGCCCACGCGATTTCCAATCGCGCTCCTTAAGCCGCTCGGACACCTCTCCGGGGACAGCGAAGGGTACCCGACCAACGCTGTTGGAGGCGCCCTCATGCGTCACAAATCGCTAGCCTTTGAGTCCACCCCGGAGGGGTGCGAGAGTGGTTGAATCGGGCAGTCTCGAAAACTGTTGTGCGTTTCGGCGTACCGTGGGTTCGAATCCCACCCCCTCCGTAGTTTCCCCGCCTAGCGACGGGCGGCGAAGAATTCTCGGAGCAAGTCTCCACACTCGCTGGCGAGGAGGCCTGACTCGACCTGGGGCCGGTGGTTGAGCGCCGGGTCGTCGAGGACGTTCATGATCGAACCGGCAGCGCCTGCCTTCGGGTCGGTGGTGCCGAAGACGACTCGGGGGATGCGGGCGAGGACGATCGCCCCGGCACACATGGCGCAGGGCTCCAAGGTCACGTAGAGCGTGGTTTCCGGCAAGCGCCAGCCACCCAGGGCGGCCGCCGCCTCGCGGATCGCGATCAGCTCGGCGTGGGCGGTTGGATCCCGATCGAGTTCGCGGCGGTTGCCGGCCACCGCCAACGGCTCGCCGTGACGGGCGACAACCGCGCCGATCGGCACGTCATCGTGATCCTCGGCTGCCCGCGCCGCCTCGATCGCGAGCAGCATCATCTCCTCGTCCCCTGGCTGGGGCGAGAAAGGGACGTTCTCCGGTTCGGAAACCACCGGATCAGGGTAAGTCATGGGGCAGGGCGAGGACGCAGCGCCGCCCCCCGGGCCGGCGCTGAGGAAGGGCTTCGGCGATGGGACCCAGCAACCCCGAGGGTTCCGCGGTGTTATCCAGGTACCGGGAAACTCCCCGCCACTTTCCTTGACCCGATCCACCTACCTCAGCCCCGCCCTTTTCGGCGCCCTGCTGGCCACCATCTGCGTGGCCGCTTTTCTGCTGCCCGCCGCCGCCCCGGCCGACGAGGCCTCACTGGCCGAGGCCACGCCGAGCAACGGCCCGACCACGCAGACGGTCAGCGGACAGGAGACGACCGTGCTGGGCGACGGCTCGACCGCGGTGGCCGGCGAGGTGCTGGTCGGCTACGCCGGCTCTTCGGAGCCCCAGACCGTTCAGATCCCCGAATCGTCCGATCCCGCGGCGGTGGCCGACCGGATCGAAGACACGGCCGGGGTCAGGTACGCGATCCCGAACTACATCGCCAGTTCCTCCGGCTGGCTGCCGAACGACCCCGGGGTCAACCCCGGACGGCGCGGCAGCTGGGGCGGCTGGCGCGGCAAGCAGTGGAACTTCCTGTCCTGCCTCAGCCTCTGCCACGCCTCGCGGCCGTCCGGCCGCCCCCAGTCCCGTGGAGGCATGAACGTGGTCCGGGCCTGGCAGAACCTGCGGCGGGCGGGACGACCCGGCGCCGCCGGGGTCAAGATCGCCGTGGTCGACAGCGGCATCGCCTATCGCCGCATGGGACGCCGTTTCCGGCGCGCACCGGACGTCGCCCGGAACCGTTTCCTGCCGGGCCGTGACTTCGTCGACAACGACCGGATCCCCCTGGATCTTTTCGGACACGGAACCCACATCGCGATGACGATCGGCGAGCAGACCGACAACCGGCGCGGCCTGACCGGGATCGCCTACCGCTCGAAACTGATGCCGGTGAGGGTGCTCGATTCGAACGGCGACGGGGACACGGCCGACATCATCTCGGGCGTGCGCTGGGCGACCAACCACGGTGCCCGGGTGATCGTCATGTCCCTGAACTTCACCTGCGGGGTCGAAGTGCCGCCGCTGGAAGAGGCGCTCCGGCAGGCCTGGCGCAAGGGCGTCGTGATGGTCGGCTCGGCCGGCAACATCCCCAACGAGGGCTGCCCCTCCATGCCCGCCACCTCACCCGAGGTGATCTCGGTCGGCGGCACCACCGAGTCCGGCTGCGTCGCGACCTACTCGTTCGAGAGCACCGCGGTGGACATCTCGGCCCCGGGTGGGGGCCGCGACCGCGATGGCTGTCCTCACGCCTCGCGCAACCGGCCGATCCTCCAACTGGGCATGGTCGCCCACGATCCGGGCTGGTTCAAGATCCAGCCGACCTGGATCGGCACCTCGATGTCGGCCGCCCATGTGGCCGGGGCGGCGGCAGCGGTGATCGCCTCCGGCGTGCTCGGCAACCGGAGCGGACCGGGACGGGTCGCCGCCAGGCTCGAAGGAACCGCCCGCCTGCCCTCCTACGCGGCCGGCAACCCCGCCTCCGGCTTCGGGGCAGGCATCGTCGACCTCGGCCGGGCAACCAACCCTGCCGTCACGACCGACTGATCCGGGCCCGTGCTCAGGTGGTGCGGGCGATGAAGACGCTGCAAGGCGCGTGGTGCGAAACCTTGTTCGGGACCGAGCCGAGCAGAAAACGACGAGCACCGGTCATGCCCTTGTTGCCGACCACGATCAGGTCCGCATCGACCTCCTCGGCGACCTTGAGGATCGCGTCGGCCGGGTCGCCGTCCATCGGGTGCCGGGCGATCTCGACCTCGAAGTCGGCCGCGATCGAGGCGGCGCCGTCGAGCGCGAAGTTGACGTCTTCGCGCGGGCCGAACTCGTGGGCGACGTCGGCCGGGGCGCCGGATGCCGCTTCCTGCGAGCGGCGGGTCGGAACCGGCTCGTAGGCGCTGACCACGTCAAGCGACGCACCCGACATCTGGGCCAGCGCTGCAGCCTGCCGGATCGCCTCCCGGGCCGAATCCGAACCGTCTGTACCGACAACTATGCGCTTGAACAGGGACATCGTGCTCCGATCGTCGTGGGCGGTCAACGGCATCCTACCCACAGCCTCTGGACCTATCTGGGAAACTCCTGCTTTGGCAAACCTTCAAAGCTGGTCCCGAAGATCTCGGTCGGGGTGGAAAGCATCTGAATCGTGCCGATCGTGACCGAGGCGACTAGAAAGACGCAGATCACGATCATCAGGATTCTCCAGTTGGCCGGCACAGAAGGCAGCGTATGGAAATGACTCGCAACATGACACCGGGAGCATGTAGATGAACAGAGCGCGAGCGGTACCGAAGGGACTCGAGGAAGTAGCCGACGGGGTCTGGCTGCTGGCCGGTGACATCAAGAAGGCGATGAACATCTACTTCATCGAGGGCCCGGATGGCGAGATCGTCCAGTTCGACGCGGCGACCAGTTCGATGACCAAGGAGAACCGCCGCGTGATCGAGGAGTGGGGCGGGATCGACAAGGTGGTCCTGGGCCATGCCCACGCCGACCACCGCGGCACCGCCCCCGGGCTCGACGTACCCGTCTACTGCCATCCCGACGAGGTCGCCGACGCCACCTCGCCGGCCTCGATCGCGCCGTACATGAACCTGAAGGAACTCGAGTTCGCCCCGGTGCGGTGGATCTACCCGTTCCTGTTGCGCCGCTGGGACGGTGGCGCGGTCGAGATCGCCGGCACGGTCGAGGAAGGCGAGGAGATCGCCGGGTTCGAGGTGGTCCATTTCCCCGGGCACGCGCCGGGGCTGATCGGCCTCTGGCGTGAATCGGACCGGGTCGCCGTGGTCAGCGACACCGTTTACTTCGTCGACTCGGCCCGGCTCAAGCCGCTGCCGGAGGGCGAGGCGTCGGTGCCGCACCCGGCCTGGGCCTGGAACCACCAGATGGCGAAGGAGTCGCTGCGGAAATTGGCGGCGATGAAGCCGCAGGTGGTAGCCGCCGGCCATGAACACCCGCTGCGCGGTGAAGACCTGAGCGACGTATTGCTCAGGGCCGCAGACAAGTACTAGCCGAAAGGATTTCGGGCAGGAATGTTTTATAGCTGGCTCCCCATGCTCCTGATCGTGGGCGCGTCCCTGGTGATCGGCCGCGCGATCACCCGGGCCTGCGGGCAGGAGAAATGGTGGGGGATCGAACCCGCGGTCGGGTTCGCCGCCCTGATGGCGGTCGAGGGCCTGTTGGCCCGGATCCCGGGCACCCGGGCGGCCCTGATCGCCGGATTGGTCGTGCTGGCCGCGGCCAGCCTCTGGGTGCTGCGCCGCCCCCGCCGGACCGACCTGCCCGCCTCCCCCCTGTTCTGGCTCGTCGGCCTGATCGCCGCGGTGCTGCTCACGATCCCATTCTGGATCAGCGCCCACTGGGGACTTTTGGGGATGGGCTACAACAACGACCTGGGCCTCCACCTGGCCTGGGCCGAATGGCTGCGCTCCGGCTTCGGCACCGAGCCCAGTGACGGCTACCCGCTCGGCCCGCATGGGCTGACCGCGGCCCTCTCGTCGATCCCGGACTTCGCCCTGGGCCGAGTCTTCATCGGCCAGGTGATGGCGATCGCGGTACTGACCGTGATGACCGCCTGGGCCGCGGTCGAACCGCTCGGGCGCTGGCGCCGGCTGCTGGCCGCTCTGCTGGTCGGCTTGCCCTACCTGATGGTCTCCTACTACGCGCAGGCCGCGTTCAAGGAACTCGCCGCGGCGATGTTCCTGCTCGCCTTCGTGATCGCGCTGCCACGCCTCAGCCCCCTCCCCGCGGAGCGAAGGGTGCTGGCCGCCTTCCCGCTGATCGTGCTGCTGCTGGGCATCGTCTTCACGTACAGCTTCCCTGGCCTGGCCTGGCCGGCTGCCGCCCTGCTCGCCTGGCTGCTCGCCGACCCCGGCTTCCGGGCTCGCCTGAGGCCGGCCGCGGTATGGGGCTGGCTGCGCCGGCCTGCGGTGGCGATCACGGTGCTGCTGGGCCTGGGACTGATCGCCGTCCTTGCCTTCCTCGGCCCCTTCGGTTTCGGCGATGCCTTCTCCGAGGTCGCGACCAGCAACGCCTTCGGCCCGGTCTCGGCCCTCGAAGGTCTGGGGATATGGCTGACCTCGGACTACCGCCTGGCCGGCAACCTGGACACTCCGGTGCCGGCCCTGCTCGGGGCGATCTCGGTGCTCTCCCTGCTGGTCGCCCTCTGGTGGTGGCGGGGGCAGCCGCGCTCGCCCTACCCGCTGGCCTTCCTGGCCTGCGCGGCGCTCTACCTGGTCTCGCTGCCCTGGGTCGGGGACTACTCGCTGGCCAAGGCCCTGGTGATCGGAGCCCCGGTCACCATGGTGGTGATCCTCACCGCCCTGCTCAGCGGCCCGAAGGGTGGCTGGAAACCGAGCCAGGGCATGGACTTCGGCGCCTGGGTCACGCTCGCCGCCCTCTTCGTGGTCGGCGCCGGCGCTTCCAGCCTGATCGTGCTGCGCGACGCCTCGGTCTCCCCGCCCGGCCACGCGGAGGAGCTCGGAGCCTTCAAGAAGAAGGTGAAGGGCAAGCGTGTCCTCTACGCCGACCAGGACCGCTTCGCGCCCTATTACCTGACGGGGGCGAAGGTCTCGGTGCCGCTGGCCGAGTTCCCCGACCCCGACGTGGTCGAGAACCCGAAAAAGCCCTTCCAGGGAGACACCGGACAGGGCGTGATCGACTTCGATTCCTTCGACGGCGAGAGCCTGCAGAACTTCGACTACGTGATCACGACCTCGGCCGCCTTCCAGAGCCAGGCGCCACCTTTCTTCAAGGTGGCCGGCCGCACCAACTCGTACATCCTCTGGAAACGGGTCGGTGAGGCGGTCAACCGGCCGATCCTGGGCGAGGCCACGATGCCCGCCCGCCTGGCCGACTGCTCGTACGGCGGGGGCAAGTACTTCTCGACCGAGGTCGACGGCACCGCGACGGTCCTGCCGCCCACCGTGGTCGCGCTGCGCGACAAGTGGCATACCTCGCCCGACCTCGAGGCCGGCGATTCGGCCACCATGACGCTGAACCTCACCCCGGGCCAGTGGTGGCTCTCGATGCAGTACTTCACCCCGCGCGGCTTCACCCTGACTACCGACACCGGCTTCAAACGCATCTTCAAGCCGGCGATCGACGGCCAGCGCCTGGCCAACCTCGAGACCGGCAGCAACGGCCAGTACTGGCCGGCCGGCGTGATCGATGTCAAGAAGGCCGGTCCGGTCACGATCACGGTCAAGGCGAAGGATCCGACCGAGATCCAGCGCCTGACCGGCTACTCGCGGACCACCAAGCTGGGCCGGGTCGCGGCGATGCGCGGCAAGGACCGGGGCAAGGTCGAGATGGGCCAGATCTGCGACCAGTGGGTCGACTACTTCCGCCGGGTGCCGATCTCGATCTTCCGCCAAGGGGAAACCAAGCGGGACGTGGCCAGGCGACGCCAGGAGCTGCGGGAGTCGAAGCGGTTCAACCGGATCGAAGGTTCGGGGCTGTCTACGGACGGGTAGATTCGAGCATGGCCGATATCGGACCCCAAGACGTCGCCCCCGCCACCCTGGCCCCGCCGGAGCCACATGTGGTCGTGCTGTTCGGGGCCTCCGGGGATCTCGCCCGCCGCAAGCTCCTGCCCGGCCTCTTCCACCTCGACCGGGCCGGGCACCTCTCGGATTGCCGCGTGGTCGGAACCTCGTTGGAGGCGATGGGCAACGCCGAGTTCCGGCGGTTGGCCCGGAAGGCCTGCGAATCCTTCGGCCGGGGCCGGGTCGACGAAGCCGACTGGGACCGCTTCGAACGCCGGCTCTCCTGGGTCGATGGCACCACCGGCCCGGAAGGCCTGGCCGATGCCGTTTCCCAGGCCGAAGCCGACATCGGCGAGGAGTGCCGCCGGCTCCACTACCTGAGCGTGCCGCCCGCCGCGGCGGCCTCGGTGATCAAGACCCTGGGCGAGGCAGGCCTGGTCGAACGTTCGCGGATCATCATGGAGAAGCCTTTCGGCACCGATCTTGCCTCGGCCCAGCGGCTCAACGCGATGGTTCACGAGGTCTTCGACGAGGAACAGGTCTTCCGCATCGATCACTTCCTCGGCAAGGAAGCGGCGCTGAACATCCTCGCGCTGCGCTTCGCCAACGGACTCTTCGAACCGATCTGGAGTCGCAATTTCATCGACCACATCCAGATCGACGTGCCGGAGACCCTGACCGTGGAAGGTCGCGGCAGTTTTTACGACCAGACCGGCGCCTTCCGGGACATGGTCGTCACCCATCTCTTCCAGGTGCTGGCCTTCGTCGCGATGGAACCGCCGGTCGAGCTCGCGCCGGCCGCGATCACGGTCGAGAAGGACAAGGTCTTCCGCTCGATGAAGGGGATCCGGCCGGAGGATGTGGTCCGCGGTCGGTATCGCGGTTACCGCGACGCGCCCGGGGTCTCGGCCGATTCGGACACCGAGACCTTCATCGCGCTGAAGTGCCGGATCGACAACTGGCGCTGGTCCGGAGTGCCCTTCTACCTGCGGACCGGCAAGGCGATGGCCGAGGGTGCCCGGATCATCTCGATCGCCTTCCGCGAGCCGCCGAAGAGCATGTTCCCCGAAGGTTCGGGGGTCGGCCGCAAGGGTCCGGACCACCTCACTTTCGACCTCGACGAGTCCTCACGAATCTCGCTTTCCTACTACGGCAAGCGCCCCGGGCCGGGCATGTTCGTGGACAAGCTGAGCATGCAGTTCTCGCTCAGCGAGATCGAGAACCAGGAAGACACGCTGGAGGCCTACGAGCGCCTGATCCGTGACGCGATGGGCGGCGACCACACCCTCTTCACCACGGCCGAAGGCATCGAGGAGCTCTGGAACACGGCCGCTCCCATGCTGGAAGAACCCCCGGAGGCGCTGCCCTACGAACGCGGCACCTGGGGCCCGGGCGAAATCCACGACCTGATCGCTCCCCACCGCTGGCGACTGCCCTTCCAGCGACGGTGGCGCGGCTGAAAGCCGTGCCTCCGGAGCGGTCTTCCTTACCCGGGGCGACGGTGGCGCGGCTGAAAGCCGTGCC
>MKST01000007.1:449706-544718 GCA_001897355.1 Solirubrobacterales bacterium 67-14
GGCGACGGTGGCGCGGCTGAAAGCCGTGCCTCCGGAGCGGTCTTCCTTACCCGGGGCGACGGTGGCGGGGTTAGGACGGGGCGTCGAGTACCAGCAGGGTTGCGCGGCCGTCTTGTTTGACGGGTTTTTCTTCGGTGGTGAGGTGGATCTTGGCCGGCATCGTGCCGGACTGCGGGATCACCGCGGCGAGCGGGATCGCGCCTTCGGGCACCTCGGCCAGGGGGCCGACCACGGAGACCGGCTCGCCGGCCGATAGCCGCCGCTGGACCTCGGTCTCGGTGTCGCCGTCGTGGAACAGTTCCAGTGCCTCGGAGTTGACGATCGGCGCCGCGTCAGAGGGCGAACGGCGCCGGTAAACCTGATTCGCCTCGTAGAGCTCGGCCAGTTGGAAGGAGAGCAGCTGGTTGAGGCTGTCGTCGTCACTGACCACGGCGAACGCGGCGACATCCTCCAGCGGTGAATCGGCCGAGTTGTCTTCCGGGTCGAGCGGGCCGCCGAAGGAAGGTAAGCCGCGCTCGGCCGCGGCCCTGGCCTCGTCGGGATCCTCGGTCCAGACGGTCACGTCCGCCCCGGCCCGGGTCAGGCCCTCACCGACCGTGAGCGCCCAGGGCGGCGCCCCGATCATCAGCAGCGCGGGCCGGTGCTCGCCGGCCAGCCCGAGCAGCCTGGCCAGCCAAGGGGAGACCAGCGAGTAGTAGAGCACGGTGCCGATGATGATCATGAAAGTGACCGGGATGATGTACTCGGCTCCGGGAACGTCCCGTTCGGTCAACTCCAGCCCGAAGGCGGAGGCCGTTGACGCGGCGACGATCCCGCGCGGAGCCATCGAGGCGAAGAACACTTTTTCCTTCCAGGTGAAGGGGAGCCCGACCAAAGCCAGTGCGGCCAGGGGTCGGGCGACGAAGATCAGGATCGCGATCACGACCAACCCCTGCCAGCCGAGATCGATCACCTGGTCGATGTCGACGTTGGCGGCGAGCAGCACGAAGAGGATCCCGACCAGGATCGGCACCAGGGTTTCCTTGAACTCCGCCACCTGGTCGATCCGGACCCGGCGCTGGTTGGCCAGGGCGACGCCCATCGCGATCGTCGCGACCAGCCCGGAGTCGGCGAGGATCGCATCCGCGACCGCGAAGCAGACGACCACCATCATCAGGGTCGCGGCCACCTTGTCGCGGCCGGCCAGTCGTTTGGTGCCGAGGATCGGGAACATCAGCATCGCGCCGGCCGCGCCGACCAGGCCGCCGACCCCCAGGGAGACCAGCAGCTCGACCAGGTCGAACTCGCCGCCGACCCCGTTCTCGAAGGAGCCGAAGACGACCACGGCGATGATCGCGCCGATCGGGTCGATCAGGATCCCTTCCCACTTGAGTACCCGTCGCACCTTCTGGGTCGGCCCGATGAAGTCGAGGATCGGCAGGACCACGGTCGGCCCCGAGACGATCACGGTGGCCCCGATCAGGATCGAGACTTCGTGCGGCACGTCGAGCAGCAGGGCGATCGAAACCGTGGCCACGAACCAGGTGATGACCACCCCGATCGTGATCAGGCGGGTCACCGCGCCCCTCACCCCGGAGGCGAGCTCCTCCCGTTTGAGGCCGAGGGCGCCTTCGAAGAGGATGATGCCGACGGCGATCTCGACCGCCGGCGAGAGCGACGGCCCGAGCAGCTTCACCGGGTCGATCAGGCCCAGCCCCGAGATGCCGACCGCCATGCCGACGATCAGGAGCGGCACGATCGGCGGCACCCGCATCCAGGTGGCCGAGAGCCGGGCCAGCACCGAGAGGATCACGACAAGGCTCAGACCGAGGAGGATTTCATCCATTCGCGCGTGACCTTCCGAGGTTGCCGACGATCACGGCGACAACCGTGATCACATAGATCTGCCCGATCAGGGCCTCGGCCGCGGTCAATGACCGTCCCAGGTTGGTCGCGGCGGAAAAGTCGCCCATGCCGACGGTGGTGATCGTGGTGATGCTGTAGTAGAGGTAGTTGTTGGTGGTGCCGTCCGCGACCCCTTGCTGGAAGAACGGGTCGCCGCTGACCGCGGCGATCGCCCCGAAGGCGGAGGCGAAGGCGAGGCACATCAGCAGGTAGATGCAGAGCACGCCCATCATCGTGTGGGTGGTGATCCTCCCCCGCTCCTTGACCTGGCGGACCAGCCCCCAGCCGATCACCGGGGTGGCGATCACGACGAGGGAAAAGGTGGAGAGCCTGACGAAGTCGTCGTTGACGGAGTTGGTGAACGCGGCCTGAGTCCAGGCGGCGAAGATGGCCAGCCCGATGATCACCCCGACCGTCACCCGGAGGGCCATCCGCGGCTGGGCTGCCCGGGTCGAGGCGAAGAGCGCGAACGCCTGGAGGTTCAGCGAGATCACGTTCGCCCACTTGCCGTCGGGCGTGGCCATGATGAAGACCATCGAGGCCAGGATCAGGATCAGCGCGAAGCCGTAGCGCTCGGCCCCCATGTCACGAATCTTGGTCAAGTCGCGTCTGCTGTCTCGGAAAGCTCGATGTCGGTGACCAGGGTGACGTTCGGGTTCTCGATCCGACCGGCCGGGATGCTCGGATCCCCGGCGGTCAGTTTCGAGAGCGCCTCTTCCTTGCCTTCGCCGGTGACCAGGAAGAGGATCTGGCGGGCCCGATCGATCGCCTTGTAGGTCAGCGACATGCGGCGGGTGCCCTGGTAGTCGCCGGCGGTGATCGCGACCTGCCGGTCGGTCACCTCGAGGATCTGATCGTCGGGGATCAGGGAGGCGGTGTGCCCGTCCGGCCCCAGCCCGAGATGGACCAGGTCGAACCGGTCCGGCAGCGAGTACTCATAGCCGCTGGCGGCCGTCGCCAGGTCATCGGCTCCGACCGGCATCGGCCGGATCGCGGCCTGGCAGATCAACGGCAGGGTGAGGACCAGGTGGGTGAGGTTGCGTTGCGTGCTCCCGGTCGGGGCGATCCGTTCGTCGACCTGGAAGAGCGAGGTCCGGCTCCAGTTGAGGCTGCTCTCGGCCAACAGCTCCAGCATCCGCCACGGAGTCTTGCCGCCGCTGACCGCGAAGTTGAAACGGCCCCGATCGGCGATCGCCGCGTCGGCGACCATCTCGACGATCCGGGCCGCCTCGATTGCGGCCGCTTCCGCATCTGCGACGACCCGGGAGACCAATTAGCCGTCCTTGCCCTCCGCGGGCTTCTCGTCGTGGCCGCCGAACTGCTTGCGCATGGCCGAGAGCACCTTGTCGCCGAAGTCACCCAGGCCGCGCGAGTAGAAGCGTTCGTGGAGGGCGGCGGTCAGGACCGGGGTCGGCACCCCCTCGTCGATCGCGGCGATCGAGGTCCAGCGGCCCTCGCCCGAATCCGAAACGCGACCGGAGAACTCTTCCAGCTGCGGCGACTCGGCCAGGGCGGCTGCGGTCAGGTCGAGCAGCCAGGAGCCGACCACGCTGCCGCGGCGCCAGACCTCGGCAACTTCGGCCACGTCGATCTCGTACTGGTAGTACTCGGGGTTCTCCATCGGCGCGGTCTCGGCGTCCCCGTCGCGCAGGTGCTTGCCGGCGTCGGCGCTCTTGATCACGTTCAATCCCTCCGCGATCGCCGCCATCATGCCGTACTCGATCCCGTTGTGGACCATCTTCACGAAGTGGCCGGCGCCGGCCGGACCGCAGTACAGGTAGCCGTTCTCCGCCGGCGAGGGGTCGCCGCTCAGGCCGGGGGTCCGCTCGGCCTCTTCCACCCCGGGGGCGAGGGTGGCGAAGATCGGCTCGATCCGCTGATAGGCCGCTTCGGGCCCGCCGATCATCAGGCAGTAGCCGCGCTCGAGGCCGAACACGCCACCAGAGGTGCCGCAGTCGAGATGGTCGATCCCCTTTTCGCCCAGTTCCTCGGCGAAGTGGATGTCGTCGCGGTAGTAGGTGTTGCCGCCGTCGACGATCGCATCGCCCGGCTCGAGCTCCGCGGCGACCGCGCGGATCGTGCTGCGGGTGATCTCCCCGGCGGGGACCATGATCCAGACCGCGCGCGGTGCGCTCAGCTTCGAGGCGAGCTCGGCCAGGTCGGCCGCCGGGTCGGCACCCTCGCCGGCGAGTTCCTTCGCCGCCTCCGGGTTCACGTCATAGACCACGCACCGGTGTCCATCCCGCATCAATCTCCGGGCGATGTTCGCCCCCATACGACCAAGCCCGACGATCCCGATTTCCATGCCGTCATATTAGAAGGCGTGGTCCGGGTACGCTGCGGATCATGAGCAAATCCAAGGAGAGGGAAGCGACGGACGCACTGGTCATCTTCGGCATCACCGGGGACCTGGCCAAGAAGATGACCTTCCGGGCGCTTTACCGGCTGGAGATGAGGGGCAAGCTCGACTGTCCGATCATCGGTGTGGGACGCAACCAGGACTGGCACCACGAAACCATGCGCCAGTGCGCCGAAGAGTCGATTCGCGGCACCGTCGAAGAGTTCGACGCGGCCACGTTCAAGCGTCTGGCCGAACGCATGCGGTTCGTCAACGGCAACTTCGACGACGAGTCGCTCTATCAGTCGCTGGACGAGGAACTCGCCGATTACGAACGTCCGCTTTTCTATCTGGAGATCCCGCCCCCGCTCTTCTCCGAAGTGGTTCACGGCTTGGCTGCCGCCGGGTTGACCAAGAACGCCCGCGTGATCCTCGAAAAGCCTTTCGGCCACGACTACGACTCCGCCCAGGAGCTGCAGAAGGATCTCACCCGCGTGCTCCGCGAGGACCAGATCCTGCGGATCGACCATTACCTCGGCAAGGAGCCGGTGATGGACATCACCTACCTCCGCTTCGCGAACGCCCTGCTGGAGCCGGTCTGGAACCGCAACTACGTCTCCTATGTGCAGATGACGATGAGCGAGAACTTCGGGGTCGAGGACCGGGGGCGCTTCTACGAAGGGGTCGGGGCGATCCGCGACGTGGTCCAGAACCATATGCTGCAGGTGCTCGCCCTCCTGGCGATGGAAGCACCGAACGCGAACCAGCACGACTCGATCCGGGCCAAGAAGCTGGAGCTCTTCGAGGCGATCCGCTCCGCCGACCCGGAGAAATGCGTGCGCGGGCAGTACAACGGTTACCGGGACATCCCGGATGTCGCCGACGATTCCCAGGTCGAAACCTACGCGGCGATGGAGCTGGCGATCGACAACTGGCGCTGGTCCGGCGTGCCCTTCTACCTGCGCACCGGCAAGAACCTGCCGGTCAAGCACACCGAGGTCCGGGTGGTCTTCAAACGCCCGCCCCACACTGGGGTCGGGATGAAGTCGCACAAGCCGCCGCGCAACCAGATGGTGGTCCGTATCGACCCGCTGCCGGGCGCCCGGATGGCCTTCGTCGCCAAGGCGGCCGGGGTCGAGGATTTCGAGGAGGCCGACCTGGACGTGCTGTTCGAGAAGGAGCCGGGCACCGAGCCGGAGCCCTACGAGCGCCTGCTCGACGACGCGATCCACGGGCGCTACGACCTCTTCACCCAGTTCAGCATGGTCGAGGAGACCTGGCGGATCGTCCAGCCGCTGCTCGACGACCCGCCACCGGTGGTGCCCTACGAGATCGGCAGTTGGGGCCCGGAAGAGGCCGATCGCCTGGTCAAGGGCATCTGCGACTGGGACCAGCCATGGCGCCCGGTCGAGGACGCTCGTCAGCACGTGCTGCTCGGAGGCTGAGGCGGCAAGCCCGAAATGGTGCCCCACAGGTAGGATTCCCCGGATATGTCTGAGATCCTGAACGTTCTGGTGGAAGTCCCGAAGGGCTCCCGAAACAAGTACGAATGGGACGCCGAGCTGGGCGCGATCAAGCTCGACCGTTTCCTTTTTTCCTCGATGGTCTACCCGGTCGACTACGGCATGGTGCCGAACACGCTCGGCGCGGACGGCGACCCGCTCGACGCGATGGTCTGCGTTTCGGAGCCGACCTTCCCGGGCTGCATCATCCCGTCGATCCCGCTCGGCCTCTTCCGCATGACCGACGACGGCGAGCTCGACGACAAGATCCTCTGCGTCCCCGCCGACGACCCGAACTGGAACTACATCGAGTCGCTGGACCAGCTCTCGAACCAGCTCAAGGAAGAGATCTCCCACTTCTTCGCGGTTTACAAGCAGCCCGAGGGCAAGATCGTCGAAGTAGACGGCTGGTACCCCCTCGAGTCCGCCCTCGAGGTACTCGAGCTCAGCCGCGAACGCTTCACCTCAGGCGCCAACGCCTAGAGCCGCAGGATCGAAGGCGGGTCAGGCGGCGGCTTTGGCGGCGAGTTGACCGCAGGCGGCGTCTATGTCGCGGCCTCGGGTCAGCCTTACCGTGGCGTGGATTCCGCGGGACATCAGGGTCTCGCGGAAGTGGTCGATCGTTTCCCGCGGTGACCCCTGGTAGCCCGTGCCGCTGGGGTTGTAGGGGATCAGGTTGACCTTGAAGTCGTTCTTGGGCAGGAGGAGGTCCGCCAGCTCGTGGGCCAGTTCCTCGCTGTCGTTGACACCGTCCAGCATCAGGTACTCGATGAAGACCTTGCGCTTGCGGGTGTGCCGCCACTCACGGCAGGCGGCGACCACGTCCTCCATCGGGTAGCGGTCGTTGACGGGCATGATCTCCGAGCGCAACCGGTCGTTCGGGGCGTGCAGGGAGAGCGCGAGCCGGACCGCCGGGCCCTCGGTGGTCATCCGTTGGATCCCGGGCAGCCAGCCGACCGTCGAGACCGTGGTGTGGGAGTTGGCGATCCCGACCTCGGGCAGCCGCTCGCAGACCGCGAGCACGTTGTCGAGGTTCATCATCGGCTCGCCCATCCCCATGAAGACCGCGTGGTTGACCGGCTCGATCCGGCGGAAATGGAGCGCCTGGTCGAGGATCTCGGACTCGGTGAGGTTGCGGCCGAACTTCATCGTGCCCGTCGCGCAGAAAGTGCAGGTGAGCGGGCATCCGGACTGGCTGGAGAGGCAGAGCGAGCGGCGGCCGTCGCGGTAGCGCATCAGAACCGCCTCGACCGGGCGGCCGTCGGCAGTCAGGAAGAGGGCCTTCTCGGTGCCGTCGACCGACTTGGCGGTGGCGTCCATCGCCAGGGTCGAGATCGGCAGCTGGCTGCCGAGCTCTTCCCGCAGCGAGGTCGGCAGGTTGGTCATCTCATCGAATGACCCGGCTCCGCGGGCAAGCCACTCCCAGACCTGGCCGGTCCGGTAGGAAGGCTGGCCGAGGCCGGCCATGGTTTCTTCGAGCAGCTTCAGGTCCACACCACAAGTGTGGCAGGAGCTGATGGCTCCCTGCCTTTCAGGCGCCTTCCTTCTGCGGGGTCTTGAGCCAGTTCCTGATCTCCTCGCCTTGCTGGTCCAGGGCCGGCGGCGGAAGCCGCGTCTCGGCCGGGCTGCCCGAAAGGCGGATCGGGGATGAGGTCGTCCTGATCCCTTCGAACTCGGTCACGGGGTCCAGCCCCAAGCGGTCGGCCAGCTCGAAGCCACCGCCGATCTCGTTGACCGGGCCGGCCGGCACGCCGGCGTCGTTCAATGCCTCGGACCAGTACTCGACCGAATCCAGGCTGAGGCGCTGTTCCAGTTCCGTCCGCAGGGAGCCCCGGTTCTCGACCCGGTCGAGATTGCTGGCGAAGCGGGGGTCCTCAGCCAACCCGGGGGCGCCGATCGTCACCGCGAGCTGCCGGAACTGGCGGTCGTTCCCGGCGCAGATCATGATCGGCCCGGTCGCGGTGGCATAGGTCGCGAAGGGCTCGATGCTGGGATGGACGTTGCCGAGGCGGGAGGGGGAGTTGCCGGTGTGGAGGAAGGCCGAGCTCTGGTTGGCGAGTGCGGCGAGGGCGGTAGAAAGCAGGCTGACCTCGACCCGCTGACCCTCCCGCCGGCAGTCGCGATCGTGGAGCGCGGCGAGGATGCCGGTGGCGGCGTTGAGGCCGGCGATCACGTCGACCAGGGCGACCCCGACCTTGCTCGCTTCCCCGTCCGGCGGGCCGGTGATCGACATCATGCCGCTGAGCGCCTGGATCAGCGGGTCGTAGCCGGGCATCGCGGCCCCCGCGCCTTCCCCGAAGCCGGTGATCGAGCAGTAGATCAGGGCCGGGTGGGCGGCGTGGACGGTTTCCCAGTCGAGGCCGAAACGGGCCATGGTGCCGGGCCGGAAGTTCTCGATCAGGACATCGGCCCGCATCGCCAGCTCGAAGGCCAGCGCCCGGTCCGCTTCGTCCTTCAGGTCAAGGGCCACCGATCGCTTGTTCCGGTTCGCCGTGTGGAAATAGGTGGATCTACCCTCTGAGTCGACCGGCGGCAGCCACGATCTGGTCTCGTCCCCCCCGGGTGGTTCGACCTTGATCACGCTCGCCCCGAGATCGCCCAGCGTCATCGCGGCCAGAGGACCGGCCAGTACCCGGCTGAAGTCAGCCACGATGACCCCCGAGAGTGCGCTCATGGTTGCATGGTGACGGATGAAGCAGCCAACGACAACGACGGCGGCGAACCCGGCCGGTCCGGTCCCGGCGGCCCTTTCGATCCGTGGCCTGACCAAGCGCTACGCAGATGGCACCCTGGCCCTGGAGGATCTCGACCTGGAGATCCCGGCCGGCAGCTTCTTCGGGCTGCTCGGGCCGAACGGAGCCGGCAAGACGACCCTGATCGGGGCGGTCTGCAACCTGATCCGCTTGAGCGGCGGCGAGATCTCGGTGTTCGGCCAACCCGGCGGCACGATGGCGGCCCGCCGGATGATCGGGATCGCCGAGCAGGAGCCGAACCTGGACAAGTTCCTGACCGTCTACGAAACGCTGCTCTACCACGGCGGCTACTACGGGATGGACGGCGCCGAGGCCTCGGAGCGGGCCGAGCAGATGATCGATGCCTTCGACCTGCGGGCCAAGCGCGACGTCGAGGCGCCGAAGCTTTCCGGCGGCATGCGGCGACGACTGCTGCTGGCCCGGGCGCTCCTCCACCGACCCCGGCTGGTCATTCTCGACGAGCCGACCGCCGGCGTCGACCTCGAGCTGCGACATGAACTGTGGCGTTACATCCGTGCCCTCCACGAACAGGGCACCACGATCCTGCTCACCACCCACTACCTCGAAGAAGCGGAAGCGCTCTGCGACGAGATCGCCCTGATCAGCGGCGGCCACATCGTCGCCCGCGATTCGGCCGAGGGACTGAAGCAGTCGTACGGGGTAGAGACGCTGGAAGAGGTCTATCTCCGCACCGTGGCCGGCGGGCGCATCGCGATCAACCAGTTGGAGGAAGTCGAATGAGCAAAGTCGGATACATCGGGTTGGGGATCATGGGGCGGCCCTGCGCCCTCAACTTGATCGAGGCGGGCCACGAGTTGGCGGTCAACACCCGCACCCGGTCAAAGGCGGAAGACGTGATCGGGGCCGGTGCCGCTTGGTGCGACACGCCCGCCGAAGTGGCGACCGCCTCCGAGATCGTCTTCCTCAATCTGCCCGACACCCCCGATGTCGAGACCGTCATCCTCGGCGATCACGGCATCACTTCCGCCCCGGACTTCCAGGGCCTGGTGGTGGACATGAGCACGATCGACCCGGGCCGCACCGCGGAGATTGCCACCGACCTGGCCGGGCGCGGGATCGGCTTCGTCGACGCTCCCGTCTCCGGTGGCGAGAAAGGCGCGATCGAGGGCAGCCTCTCGGTCATGGCCGGTGGCTCCGAGGCGGACTTCGCCCGTGCCCTCCCGCTGCTTGAAGTCGTGGGCGGCCGGATCACCCACGCCGGCCCGGCCGGGGCGGGCCAGATGGTCAAGGCCTGCAACCAGCTGCTGGTCGGTAGCAACCTGATGGCGATCGCCGAGGCGATGGTGCTGGCCGAACGCAGCGGCCTGGTCTCGCCCGCCGTGATGCGGGAAGCGGTGACGGGCGGCTTCGCTGACAGCCGCTGCCTCCAGGTCCACGGCGAGCGCATGGTGAATTCGACTTTCGAGCCGGGCTTCAAGACCGAGCTCCACGCCAAGGATGCGGGGATCGTGGAGAAGATGGCGGTCGAGACCGGAACCCCGATCCGCGCCTTCGACGTTGCCCGCGCGGCGCTCGACCGGCTGGTCGAGACCGGTCGTGGCGAGCTCGACGACTCGGCCGTGATCGAGATCGTGCGCGAGGCGACCTCCACGGCCGATTCGGATGAAGGTTCGGGGCCGGGCGCTTGAACCCGCTGCCCCCGGTTGAAGTCGAGCCGCATCCGTGGCGCGGGCTCGCCTGGCTGACCAGGCGGGAGTGCCACCGCGTGCTGAAGCTCTGGAAGCAGACCATCCTCGCGCCGGTCATCTCCTCGCTGCTCTTCATGATCGTGTTCGGGCTTTCGCTCGGCGACAGCATCGCCGAGGTGAACGGCTTCGAGTACCGGGTCTTCATCGTGCCCGGCCTGATCGCGATGGCGATGGCCCAGTCGGCCTACTCGAACAACTCGAGCACGATCTTCCAGGCCCGCAACGACCGCTACCTGGACGACATCCTCTCCGCCCCGATGAGCGCCTGGCAGGTCCACCTCGGCTACCTCGCCGGAGGTGCGATGCGATCGCTGATGATCGGTGTCGTGCTGACCGCCCTGGCCCTGCCGATCACCGGTTCGCCCCTCGAGCAGCCGCTGATCCTTCTGCTTTCGGTCGTTCTCGCGATCGGCGCCTTCGGCGCCCTCGGGATCATCGTCGGCATCTACGCCCAATCCTGGGACAACCAGTCATTCATCAACAACATCGTGATCCTGCCGCTGATCTTCCTCGGCGGGGTCTTCTACTCGGTCAGTCGCCTGGGCAGCCCCTGGGAGCAGATCTCGCACCTGAATCCGCTCTTCTACGTGGTCGAGGCGATGCGCTACGGCTTCCTCGGCGCCGCCGACGTCTCCGCTTGGCTCTCGCTCGGCGTGGTCGGGGCGATCACGATCGCCCTGCTCGCCTGGGCCCAGTTCCTCTTCTCTACCGGCCACCGCCTCAAGCCCTGACGGGCCACTGAAGCTGAGCTCAGGCGAGTTCGGGGATGTACCGGCGAACGTGCTGGTCGATGGTTTCCCTCACCCAGCGACGGGTATCGGGATCTGCCATTCGGTAGCGGCCGAGCAGCATCTTCTGGTCCTCCAGGGGCAGGCCGGCGATCTCCCAGGAGACCACGAGGCGCTCGAAGACCAGTTCGGTCCGGCGTTGCCAGATGTCGTCCACCGAGTAGGCCTGGTTCTCGATCTGCTCGCTGACCTTGGCGATCGATCCGTCGCTGAGCGAATCTCGCAGCACGAGTGTGTTCCCTTCGGCGTCGGTATAGCTCGAGGTCGAAGTCTTCTCTCGCGAAACCCGCTTCTTCGGCTTGCGCTTTTTCGCCATCACGTACCAGTTTGACAACTGTCCGCGGACCGTGAGACCCGCCGGGGCGGGGCTGGTGAGGCCCGGCCCAACACCGGTGCCTCACCAAACTCCATAGGGCGGCCAAGGGTCAGGCTCTCGGTCCGCCCTACCCCGGAGTGCCGGCCTGACTGCGAGCTCCGGCACTACCGCTGCTAGGCTTCATGGCCTCCATGGGAGTCGGAGGGCAATGTCGTCCCGCAGCATCGATGCGTCGTACAGGGATATACCGCGCATCGATATTCGGGTCGTGTCCACAAAGGGAGCCGTGAATCACGCCCCGACTTGTCCGGGTGGGGTTACCGCCTCCGCCTGACCGGCTGCGATGGATTCCTTTCCGGAGGAAACCTCCAGACGCCCGCCGCAGGGATGAATGCGGCGGGCGCCTGACTTTTCACCCTGGCCTCTTGCCAGGGCAAACTTGGTGTGTCTCGCTATCAGCCGACCTTGATGCTCGCCTTTCCGGTCTTGCTGCCGAGACCATTGGCCGAGGCCTTGAACTTCAGGGCGACCTTCTTGCCCTTCTTGGCCTTCTTCTTGACCTTGACCTTGAACTTGACCGTCTTGCTCACACCCGCTCCGAGCGAACCGACGTTGACGCACTTGGCGCCAGCGACCATCTTCTTCGGTGCGGAGAGGCAGACCTTCGTCCCGGCCGCGGCTGCGGTACCGGTGTTGACGATGGTCGCCTTGGCCGTGGTCTTCTTGCCACGCTTGACCTTGGACTGAGCGACGCTCACGATCAGGCCGCTGAGCTTCGCCTTCGGAGCCTGGCACTCGGCCTTGCCCGCGTTGGCCGGGTCCTTGCAGTACTCGTACTTGCTGCAGCCCGGCAGGGTCGCGTCAGCCTCACAACCTTGCTTCGGCGCGGTCTTCGCCGTCTTGAAGGTCTTGTCCTGACCCTTCTGGACGAAGCCGAGCTCGTTGGTCACGACCAACCGGTAGTGGTACTCCGTGTCGGGGGTGAGACCACCCAGGTCGGCACTCACCGGTTCCGATCCACCGGCCGCCAGTGACTGGCTGTCGGTCGACGAACCGTAATCGTCCGAGGTTCCGTACTCGAACTGGTAATCGGTCGCCCGGCCGTTGGTACCGACCTGGCCGTTGACCGTCGCCTTGGTGTCATTGACCACCGTCGAACTACCGGTAGCCGCCCGGGCAAAGAGATTCTTGCCCGAGATGATGTACACCGAGCCGGACTTGGTGAGTCCGTTGTTCGCCTCGGAAGGCGCACTGACCGCGTAGTCGGTCAAACCGTCGCCGTCGATGTCGCCCAGCACGGTCGGCAGGTTGCCGAACTCGCTCTGGCGGACCTTGCCACTGACGATGGCAACGCCCAGGTCAGAGGTGAACTGCGGCCCGAGGCCGATCGGCGATTCGACACCCGGCTCCTGCCCCTTGAGCAGGTACAGCGCGCCCGTCTGATCGAGCCCGTTGGCGGGAGTCGCCGTAGCACCGACCATCATGGCATCGAGGCCGTTGCCGTATACGTCACCCATCGACGCCAGCGCGTAGAGGCCGAGCGCGGCGGGCGCCCCACCGGGGTTGAACACGTAACCTCCGCCCTCTTCCATGTCGATGCCGGCGAGGATCGGATCCGAGGTCGGCAGCTCGGGCATGTAGACGACCGACAACTCACCAGCGGTCGCAGAAGCGGCGTTGATGTAGCCAACCCCGAGGTCATCCCGGCCGTCACCGTTCATGTCACCGATGTTCCTGACGGTGGCGAACCCGAGCGGAGCCAGAGCGATGTAGAAGCCATCCTCCGGCTCCACGGTGTTCAGATCGATCGGATCGCTCACACCTTCGAGCGAACGGCCGGTGACCACATACTCACCACTGCCGGCGAAGAGGCCGCCGAGGATGGCGATCTCGTTCTTGCCGTCGCCGTTGACGTCATCTAGCCCATCGATGATGAACCCGAACTGGGTGGCAGACGGTCCGAGAACCTTGATCGCGTCGGTACCGACCGCGGCCTGGAGATCGACGGTACCGGTGCGCTCGCCACCCTTCAGGATGAGCATGGAAGCGTTGCTGCCGTCATTCGCCGCGAAGGCAAGGTCCTTGACGCCGTCGCCATCGAAATCGGTGGATGCCATAGAGATCAGATCTGGTACGTCGTTGGAGATCTTGTATCCCTGGTCAGCGTCCATCGTCGACGGATCGAGGCAGCGCCCCGCACCCGAGCTGCAGGCCGGGAACGAGGAAGCGTCCGCGACTCCGTACACGACGTATGCGTCGCCAACGTTGCCGTTGCCGTTCGGCCCGACCAGCAGGTCATCCCGGCCGTCTCCGTTCTGGTCACCGATGCTCGTGACTCCGGGAGTGTCGTTACCCCCGGAGGGGTCTGTGATCCGGAAGCCCTTGTCGGGGCCAACGGGCGACATCGTCCCACTCTTCAAGCCGTTCGTGCTGAAGAGGATCTGCATCGTGCTGTCTGTGCCGTCCGCGATGGCGAGGTCGTTACGGCCATCACCGTTCACATCACCGGCAGACAGGCTGGCCGGTGTGGCCGGCGCCGGGGCACCGATTTGCGAGTTGGCGGAGGCACCGTCCAAGCGCACGCTCGCGACATCGTCGATGTCGATCGCACCGTTAAGGACCTCCGGCACGTCTACCGTCCACGTCGCGGACGCAACCGGTCCCTCGCCGCCCGGACCGATGGCCTTGACCGAGAAGGTGTGATCGCCGTTCGTCGGGTAGTTCGAGATATTGCCGCCTGAGGAACAGCTAAACCAGGCGGCGTCATCGAGCCGACACTGCATTCCCGAAGCCAGGTTCGTGTCGGCGGGGTCGATGATCGACTTGACGACGTTGGCCCCAGCGGTGGTGACCGGACTGGTCGGCTGGGTCTGGATCACCGGTGGCGCCGTCGGCGCCGGCAGAGCCTGATTCCAGCTGTAGTTGGCTATCCCGGTGCCCTGGATCGCTCCGCTGACGGCAACCGCCTGGAAGCGATGGGCGCCGTTGGGCAAGCTCAGATTGAGGGTGTACGGTGCGGACGGGCTACCGCAGCTGTACCAAGGGCTCCAACCACCCGTGCCACTGTCGACCCGGCACCGGAACGAATCCACGGTCAAGGTCTCGGCCGGGTTTGGCTCCACCTTGAACGAGCTTGTCTTATTGGTGATGTTCGGGTCGTCCGGAACGGTGACGATGATCGGTGGCTCGGTCGGTCCTGGGACGCCACTCTGGGTCCAGGTGTAGGAGGCGATCGGGCCCTGGGTGTTGATGTTGGTGGTCTCGCGGGCCGCGACTTCGAACTTCCAGTTGCCGTTTTCCAGGGTGTACGCCTTGGTCAACGGCTGCGGATCGGTCGAGGTCCCGCAGGCCGACCAAAGGCCATTCTCGACGGGTGTGACCGCCTGGTCGTAGACCCGGCAGTAGAACCGGAGCGGTGAAGCGGTCGAGGTCTCGCCCGCACCGACCGTGTAAGTGAAGGTGGATACCGTTTCGGTCGAGTTGGGGTCGGCCGGGTGCGAAACGATGTCAGGGGCGGCTGTCGGCGCGGCCTGCGCCATCCCCTGCATCGCCAGCAACCCGGCAATGGTCATCGCCACCGCTATCAGGCAGCGTTTTAGAGTCTGTCTTGTACTACTCATTGAAATTCCCTCCTTGATCCCTTTTGGAAAGAGGAAGGGGCTGCCAGGCGGCATTGCGCCGGGCAGCCCCGTCTCCCTACTTGATCTTGATCGTGGCCTTGCCGGACTTGGCCCCGGCGTTGGACGTGGTCGCCTTGAACTTCAGGACGGCCTTCTTGCCCTTCTTGGCCTTCTTCTTGACCTTGACCTTGAACTTCGCGGTCTTGGTCGCACCAGCACCGACCTGCCCGAGGCTGACGCACTTCTTCACCTGGACGAGCTTCTTCGGTGCGGTCACGCATACCTTGGCGCCCTTGGCAGCCGCCTTGCCCGAGTTCTTCACCTTGACGGTGATCGTGACCTTCTTGCCGCGCTTGACCGCCTTGTTCTTCGGGGCGACCTTGAGAGCAGCGAGCTTCGCCTTGACACCAGGCTTCACGCAGTTCGGCGGAGTACCGGTCGTCCCGTCGGGGCAGGTCTGGTTGCCGCCGGTGACGGTCCAGCTGTAGCTGCCAGCCGGGCCGTAGCCCAGGTTGTTACCAGCCCTGACCTCGAACTTGTGGGCTCCGGCCGCGAGGCCGGTGTAGTCCTTGGTACCCGAGTCACAGGCCTCCCAGGCCGACTCTTCGGTCGAATCCAGGCGGCACTGGAACTTGGTTACCTGCTGCGTCTCACCCTCGCCAGCGTCGTACTGGAAGCTCGCGTTGGTGGCGTTGGTCTCCGACGGAACGTCTGTGGTGATCGTCGGTTCCTTGATCGGCGGGGTCGGCACGACCTCGCCACCGATCGTGGCAGCGCCGGACAGCCAGAGGCCACCCTCGCCGCCGATCAGGCCGTCGACCGCGGGACAGACGATGGCGGCCATCTCTCCGCCCATGATGGTCGAGTTGGGCAGGCCTTCCCACTCATCGACCATCGCACCCGCATGGGTCGTCGGGTCGAATGCTGCCGAGTCGTAGTCCGTCGGCGGGGTCGTGGCCGGGTCCGTCAGGGTGCCGTTGGTTTCCATGTCGAGACTGAACCCGCTGACCTTGCACTTGGCGGCAGCGGCCGATTCACCTGCCGCGTAGACGGTGATGATCGCCTGAGCCGGGACCGTCATCGTCGCCGCACCCGAGGCATCGTCGAAGGTGCCGGTCACGTTGGCGGTCGCCGAGATCTCGATCTTCGCGTCCACGTACGGGAGGAACGAATTGCCGGTGGCCAGATTCGTGATCGTCTTCTTGGGGAAGGTAAAGGCCGACTTCGGCGCCGAGAAGTTGCCGTCGTCGCCGAGCGGCGCCGTCAGGGTCGCCGGATTGTCCGGCGGGCTGAGGTCCGGGTCGATGATCTTTACGCCGGTCGTCGAGCCGAGGTTGATGATCCCGCGGTCGAGCGAGAAGCTCAGCGCGCGGTCGGCCGCTGAGGCCGAAGCGATGTTGACTACCGCCAGCGCGCCAATGATGGTGGCCAGCGAGATGCACAAGGCAAGGACGCGACCTCGCGCGCCTCCCCATGTGCCACTTTCGAACGTTCTGTAACTCACATCCCCTCCAATCGGGCGGTATCTCCGCCTCGTTCTGGTCTCCCGCACGTGGCGCCTCAAGGCGCACTCCCTGCCTAGGTGACATTTCTCCCAGCCCGTCCTGCCGGGCCTTTTCGGCAAGATACCCAGAACGCTCAGGGTTTGTCAAGTAAAAAGGTGTCTTTGATCAAACCACTTGTTCATGGAATGTTGCAGAGTTCAGTTGCAGAGCCAAAAAGCTCTACAAACGGGGTTTAGGGGAAAGCGCCCAGGACGGGCGTGTTTTTCAGGCGCGATGAAAGTGCAGCAGGGTGAGCTCGGTCTTCTCGAGCTCTTCCGGGGCGGACCTGGCACGCGACTGTTCTTGAAGTGCCAGACCGAATCCGATCAGGCGCTCGAGTTCGGCCCCTAACTGCCGGAACGCCTCGTCGTCGAGATCGAGGGGATTCCAGACGACGCTGGCCCGGGGATCCTTGAAGCCCTCTGCGCCCGCTTCCGCAACGTGGTCCCAAGCTTGCTTCAGCGTCTGGTCAAAGATCCGGTCGCGCATGCCCTGGGGCAGGCTCTCCCACTCGGGGGCACTGAGTGCCGGCAGCATCGTGTGCCGGTAGAAGTGCTCGAGTGCGCCCCGGACCGGCTCGGTCCTGACCAGTTCCACCGCCTCGCACTTGACCAGGATCTTGAAGTGATAGCTGACGTTACTCAGCGGTTCGTCGATCTCCTTCGCCACCTGGCTGGGGCTGGCCACCCGATCGTAGAGGACCTGGAGAATCCTCTGGCGCAGGGGATGTCCCAACGCCTTCAGCACGTTGACGTCAACGGTCGCTTGCCGCTCAGCGGCAGCCGCCTTCGAGGCACTTTTGGCCATGCATCCCTTCTCGCCGAGAAAACCGGGGCCGGGCGCGGGCTCTTTACCTCACGCGTTGGGACCAGCCACCACTCGACAGTTCTTGATTATTTCAGAACCCGCCAGCGGAAGAGATGTTGCGGTACCGATGAGCGCGGACGCTCAGGTCCGATCGGGCCGCGGATCGGCGGCCCGGAAGGCGAGGTCGGTGACGAGGTTGAGCAGGACCATAACGAGCGCGGCAACGAGCACGAGGCCTTCAATCACTGGCAGGTCAGATTGGTTGATCGAAGAAGTGACCGCTGATCCGGCCCCGGGCAGGTTGAACACCGTTTCGACCAGGATCACGTTGCCGGCCAGAATCAAGCCGAGGTCAAGGCCGGCCAGACCGAGGATCGGGGTGAGCCCGGTGCGGGCGGCATGCCGCCAGACGACGGTCTGTTCACCGAGCCCTCTGGCCCTTGCGGCGAACACGTAGGGCGCCCGGAATTCACTCCTCATGGCCGACCGGGTCAGGCGATAGTAGATGGCGGCCGAGGTGAGTCCGAGGACCAGCACCGGGAGGATCATCGCCGCGAGCTTGCCGGCGGCTCCCTGCGCATCCTCCCACCCCCCGATCCCGGGCAGTACCGGCAGGAGGCCGACGCCGGCGCCCAGCACGAAGATCGCGACGTAGCCGGTCCAGAAGATCGGTGCCGAGATCAGCAGTAGCGACAGACCGCCGGCCAGGCGGTCCCCGGCGGTGCGGCTGTAGCTCGCCCCGATCACCCCGCCCAGTACCCCGGCGGCGAACCAGACCAGCGCAGCCCCGAAGACCAGCAGCGCGGTGACCGGCAACCGGTCGGCGATCAGGCTCCGGACCTCGGTGCCCGACCGGGCGCTTTCACCGAGGTCAAAATGCAGCAAGAGGTCACGGACGTAGATCCCGAACTGGACGTACACCGGCCGGTCGAGTCCCATCTCCGACCGGACCCTCGCGATCTGGTCGGGGGTCGCGAACCGTCCGATCCGGAGCGTGGCCGGGTCACCGGAGGGCAGCACCTGGAAGATGAGGAAGACCAGGAGCACCGCGAAAAAAGCGAAGAAGACTGCCCAGGCCAGCCGCCCCAATATGAACCGTGCCGACACCTCAACCTCCCTTCAGGGAGATCATCGGCAACGCGGGGGTCGTCGCGGAGCGTTCCAGGACCAGGTTGACGTTGGCAGAGCTGAGGTAGGAGATGTTCAGCCAGACGATCGGGACTGCCGGCGCCAGGCCCGTTATCTGCCGGTCGATGCGGCCCCAGCTTTGCGCTCTCGCTTCCTCTCCGGTCACCTGCTTGGCCCGATCGATCGCACGGTTGACCGCCGGCACGTCGAGTAGCGACCAGTTCGAGTTGTTCACGGGCATGATCGCCGCGCCGTTGAAGGTCGGGTCGAGCACGGTCTGGCCGTCCCCGAACTGGCCTACCCAGCCGACGTCAGGACAGACCGCGACCCGCTTGGCCGGCACGTTGCAATAGGTGGAGTACATCGTGTCCCGCGAAACCTGGACTTCGTCCACGTCGATACCGAGCGACTCGATCGCCTGGCGCAGGATCTCGGCGAAACGCTTCCCCTGGGTGGTCGTGTCGGTCACCATCACGGGCCGCGCGTCGCCGTCATAGCGGCCGGACGGATAGCCGGCTCGCCGCATGTACCGGGCGGCCAGCGCGGGGTCTCCCTCCGGAGCGCCGAGGAAGTCGAAACCTGGCCCGGCCACGCCGCCTGCCTCTTCGAAACCAGCGACCTCCGGGGGCAGGAAATGAGTGGCAAGGTTGCCGACCGTCTTCCCGCCGATGGCCAGCCGCATGGCGTTGCGGTCTGTTGCGGCGATCACCGCCCGCCGCACGTTCGGGTCGTCGAACGGCGGCACCTGGGTGTTCAGGCTCGAATAGAGGGCCGCGCTCGAAGGCGCGATCATGAGCTGCTGTGGATACTCGGTCGCGGCGCTTTCCAAGGCGAGTGGCGGCGGCGGGATGTCGCCGCTCACCATCGACGTCCCCGAAAGGATCTGACGCGACGCGGCCAGCGGGTTCGTGTAACCGCTCTCCAGATCGATCTCGTCCAGGTAGGCCGGGCGGAAATCGCTGGCCGGCTCCCAGTTGGGGTTGCGGACGAGGGATATGGAGGCCCCTGGTTTGTACCCGGTCAGCTTGCCCGACGCGTCCTCGGCGACCATGTAGGGACCGCTTGCGACAACGTGGTCACCGTACGCCGACGGAATCGAGCGGTCATAGGGTCGGGCGTAGGCGCGTGGCACCGGCGCCGTGACCGGGAGAGTGAGCGCAGCTTGGGCGAGCGGCGGCACCGATCCCTTGAACCTGAAGACGATCAGGTTCGGCGAGGGGCAGCTGATCCCGGCAATGACCGGGGCCCGATGAGGATGCAGCCGTGCCCCCTTCCGGGCCCGCCCCAGGCCTACCAGGCCGTCGAGATAGGTCACGATCTCGCCGTTGGCCACCCCGGGCATCAGTGACCGCTCGATCGCGTACCTGACGTCGTCGCTGCGAACCCGGCGGTTGACCGGCGGCGAGAAGCGCACGTCGTCGCGGAGCCGGACCCGCATCACTCGGTGATCGGCATCGACCTCGGGCATCCCGTCGGCCAGGTCCGGCATCAGGGCTGAGCTCGACTCGGACGAGATCGCGAGCGGCGCCCGCTGGGTTGCGAAGACCAAGATGAAGGTCGACTGGTTGATCGCCTGGCCGGGGTCAAGCGGTCCGAAATCCCCGTTTCCCAGGACTCGGAGCCGTCCGCCACGCACCGCGTCAGAGGTGGGCTGGTATCGCGGGGCAAAGTCTTCGGGACCTGAGCCAGAGGATCCGTCGCCGCATCCGGCCGCCGCGAACGTGCATGCGGCCAGACAGGCCAGCGATGTCACGACGTACTTCTTCACCGGCTCAGTACCACCTGGCGGACACGCCGCTCCGTCGTCGGTTCCTCCGTCCGCAAGGCGTCGGCCACGACCGTGAAGGAGACGACCGTGATCAGTAGCGCCACCCCGGGTGCGACCAGATACCACCAGGCGTCTGGGAAGGAAGCGGCACCGGCCGAGATCATGGCGCCCCAGCTGGGCGTCGTCGTCTCCACCCCAACCCCGAGGAAGGTAAGCGCCGCTTCGGCCATCACGGCCTGCGGGATCAGGATCGCCAGGAAGACAGCCAGGGTTCCCGAGAGGTTCGGCAGGACGTCGGCGACGAGGATCCGCCGGGTAGGGATTCCGGCCGCCTGGGCAGCCTGCACGAAGTCGGCCCGCCTCAGGGTCGCGACCTGGCTACGGACGACCCAGGTGACGATCGGCCAGCTCGCCGCCACGATCACCACGACGACCAGCGGGATACCTGGTTTCAGGGCGCCGCCGACACAGCCTTGACCGACCGAGCAACTGGAGGCGATGCCTGCGGCCAGGACCAGGTAGGGGATGATCAGGAATGCTTCGGCCAGCCTCGAGATGATCCAGCCGAGGGTGCCACCGCGGAAGCCGGCCAGCAGGCCGAGCGAGGCGCCGATCAGGATGGTCAGCAGCGCGGCCGGCACGGCGACCAGCATCGCCACCCTGGCGCCGTAGATGGTGCGACTGAGCACGTCCCGCCCCAGACCGTCTACGCCGAGGGGATGACCGGCCTCGGGACCGGCCGGGGTTCCAAAGACGGGCGAGAGCGCCGAGGTGTCGCGGAAGTTCGGGCCGGGCAGGCCGAGCACGGAAACGAGCAGGGGCGCAAAGATCGCCACCGCGAGTATTAGGCAGATCATCCCGAGAGCCAGACGGACCGAACGCTTCACCCCTGCAACTCCTCCCATTGCCTGTCGGCACCCATATTAGAGACTGTGCCGTTCTTCATCCCACCCCGGGCCGTCGTAGGCTCCCCGGAGACCAATGTCCGAAAGAAGCGAACCGATCCTTGTCGTGAACGGCCTCAACCTGTGGCTGGGTCGGGACCGTGCCCATGTGGTGCGGAATTTGGATCTTTCCGTGGGCAAGGGCGAGATCCTGGCGATCGCCGGGGAATCCGGCGCCGGCAAGACCCAGGCGGCCGCCAGCCTGATCGGCCTGGGTGGGAACGGCACTGCGGCCGCGGCCACCGGTCGGATCACCTTCGACGGCGAAACGATCGAGGCCGGTGACTTCAACCGCCTGGCCCGATTGCGAGGCCGGGGAATGTCGATGGTGACCCAAGAGTCAATGGCTTCGCTCACCCCGGTCCGGCGGGTCGGGGACCTGCTTTCCGAGACGCTCGGACAGGTCGGGGGCGGCGAGCAGGGCGAGCGGGCTGCCGAGCTGCTGACCGAAGTCGGATTCGACGACCCGGACCGCGTGCTCACCTCATTCCCACACGAGCTCTCGGGCGGCATGCGCCAGCGCGTCGCCTTCGCGCTCGCGCTCGCCGCCGAGCCCCGCGTGCTGATCGCCGACGAGCCGACCACCGCCCTCGACCTGCGCCTGCAGGCGTCGCTGATGTCCCTGATGAGCCGGCTGCGGAATTCCAGGGGAATGTCGATCCTGCTGATCACCCACGACCTGGCCGTGATCGCCCAGTTGGCGGACCGGGTCCTGATCATGCGGCAGGGAAGCCTGGTCGAGTACGGGCCGACGGACCAGCTTCTTGCCGATCCCACCGAGCCGTACACCCGGCAACTGGTCGAGCAGAACCGTCACCGGAGGCGGGGCCTTGTCACTGCTTGAGGTATCCGCCCTGACCGTCGCGTTCGAGGCCTCGCGCCGGTCGGAGCCAGAGGTCACGGCAATCGCCAATCTCGATCTCGAGATCGGGGCCGGCGAGGTGCTGGCCCTGGTCGGCGAATCGGGTTCCGGCAAGACCACCCTGGCCCGGTCGATCGTCCGGCTGGTCGATCCGACCCACGGGAGCATCCGCTTCGACGGGGTCGAACTAACCGGTCTCGGGGCCAAGGAACTGGCGGCGGTCCGAGGCCGGATCGGCTTCGTTATGCAGGATTCGGCTACCGCGCTCAATCCTCGACGGCGCCTCCTCTCGTCGGTTTCCTCACCGCTCGACTCGCAGCGGTCGGTCAGCCGTAGGCAGAGGGAAGGGCTGGCTCGAGAGGCCCTTCAGCGGGTCGGCCTTCCTGCTGATTTCGGCGAGAAACAGCCCGGCGAGCTTTCCGGCGGTCAACGCCAGCGGGTCTCGGTTGCCCGGGCGATCGTAACCGGGCCGGACCTGCTGATCTGCGACGAGCCGCTGGCCGGCCTCGACCTGATGACCGAATCGCACATGCTGCGGGTGCTGAAGGAGGTGACCCATGACACCGCCTGCCTGTTCATCACCCACGACCTCTGCCTCGCGGCGGAGATCGGCGACCGGGTCGCGGTCATGGAGCAGGGGCGCATCGTCGAGGAGGGACCGGCCGGGGAGGTGCTTTCCCGACCGGCCCATCCACACACGCGGGCACTGATCGAAGCGATCCCGCCGGCCGATCCTGACTCGGCCTGGCGGGATCGCCATGGGATCGTCAGATCCGTTCAGCCGCCGTTCGAAGCAGCCACGTAGTCCCGGCTGGGCTGGCCGCGCAGCGCGGTCGGGGGCGGCAGCGGATTGCCTTCCGATGTCTGCCCCGGGACCACCGGCAGGACCAGCTTCGACGGCACGGCGCCGCCGAGGCCGATCGTGTTCTTGGTCTTGCCCTTCTCGATCGTGTCGAAGTCCCAGATCGTCCGGTCACCGCCGGGCGCCTGGATGTTGATCCGGATCTTCGAGCCGGCCCGGAAGACATGGCCGAACGGGAAGATCTGGATCCGCTCGTAGTTGTACTTGCCCTTCTTCAGCCAGGCCGCATCCTGCTTGAGGTGGGTCTGGACGGGATCGAAGGCGCTCGACTTCTTCTTGTCGATCGCCCGGTGCGAGGCCCTGAGCCAGCCGTTCTGGACGTAGGTCTCCTTGCCGTCGGGCCGCACCTCGGTCAGGGTGACCTGGATGTCCGTGTCCTTCATGCTGGACTTCAGGTACAGATCCAGGCTGGCCGGGCCGGCGGCGAAGACATCCTTCGACAGCGGCTGGGTGATGTACCCGAGGCCCTTGCCGGCGGCGACCGGCTGCCAGTTGTACGGCGGCTGAGCCAGCCAGGAATCGCCCTGGGCGTTCTCGCCGAGGGTCTTGGCCGGACGGGCCGACGGGTCGGACTTGTAGCTGTCAGAACCAGACGACGGCTTGCTCGTCGTCAGGGTGCCACCCTTGCCGAGGTAGTACGAGGTCGGCTTGATCGAAGGGATCGGCCAGCTGTTGAAGTCGGCCTCCCACTTCGCCCCGATCGCGCCCGGGTCTCCCGGAACGGCAGCCCCGTTGTCCATCAGGATCCGGATCCGCGGATCCTTCTCGAAGGTCGCCTTGGCGGCGGCCACGTTGGCCGGCGTATCCGCCATGTCGGCGAACCGAGTCTGCTGGAGCGGCAGCGATCCGGCATCGGCCAGGAACTTGTAGAGCTCGCCGCCCAGCGGCAGCACGAACGACGGGACCACCGGGATCCGGTCGGCGACATACAGGTTCATGAACTCAGCCCAGCGCGTGATGATGCTCGGACCGAGCGAGTCGACGTGAACGCCGTTCTGGAGGGTGACCCAGGCCCGCTTGTTGGTCTTGGGCAGGTTGGCGATCGACTCGGGCCAATGGCCGCCGGTTTGCTCATCCTCGAACTGGCCGACCCAGAAGATCGGGACCTTGATGTTCTTCACCCACTTGCCCGGTGAGCGATTCTCGAACAGCAGCGGGGTCCGGAACGGGTTGTCCTTGATCTGCTTGTTCGCATCCCGGGTCTGCAGCCTCAGCTTCTGGTTGTCGAGGCAGTGCTGCTTGTTCGATTCCCGCGAGATCGGGTCCGTGTCCAGCGGATCGCCGGTCGAACTCATGATCTTCGCCCAGGGCTGGCCGCCCTCCGGCGCCGGTTCCGCGTCATGCATGCGTTCGGTGATCCAGCTGTAGGCGAACCCGTTGTTGAAGATGCCTCCCGGGAAGCCGGTCGCCGAGTAGACATCGTCGGTGACCGAGAGTGGTGAGACCGCGGCCAGGTGCGGCGGGTTGGTGCCAGCCGTGAAGAGCTGGCTGATCCCGGAGAACGAGATGCCGCCCATGCCGACCTTGTGTCCCTTGACCCAAGGCTGCGCCGCAACCGTCTCGACCGCGTCGTAGCCATCGTAGGTGGTCGGAAGGCCGAACAGGTCGAAGGCACCGCCGGAGCAGCCGGAACCACGCATCTGCACGCTCACCGTCGCGAACTTGAGCAGCGGGCCGACCACCGAGCCGACCGCGGTCGAGGTCGCCGGAGCGAGGTCGTCACTGGGGCCGCTGCCGCCACCGCCAACCTGATTGATGATCGCGTTGAGAAGGCCATGCGGGGCCGCGGTCTGGTAACCGGAGTACTCGATGAAGGTCGGGAACGGTCCATCCGCGAACGAGGTGGCGCCCATCGGCAGGCGGACCGTCATCGCCAGTTCGGTGCCGTCGCGCATCGTCACGTAGTTGAGTCCCTCGTGGAGGACCTTCTTGTCGTAGAAGGACTGGGGTGGGTTGGCACCGGGCTTGAGGACCTTGAACGGCTTGGTGCCGATCGACTTCTTCTTGCTCTTGCGGGTGCGGACCGTGAACTTCGCGCCCTGCTTCACGTCGTAGAAGATCTTCGATCCGAACTTGTCGGCCTTGCCCTTCTTGACGATCCGGTTCTTCTTGTTGACCAGGAGGAGCATGGTCCCTGGCTTCGCACCGGTGACGGTCGCGTCGCCCACGTTGCCCCGGGCCGAGTAGGGAGCCTTTGCCTTGATCGGCGGCGCCTTCGGAAGCTTCTTCTTCGGCTTCTTGTTCGCCTTCTTCTGCGGCTTCTTCTGCGGATGGTTCTGCTTCTTCGCCGCGTCGGCCGGCATGGTCAGGACCATGCTCACTCCGAACAAGCCGACGAAGGTCAGCAACAAGGCCGCAAGGCCGCTTCTCGTCCTGCCCATTTTCTCCTCCAGTTGGTTCCCTAGTTGGTCGATCGCGGACCCATCCTCCGCGAGTCCGCGATTACTATAACCCAATCGAGTACTCGAAGTTTCTTGAGCAACTGGAATGTTTCCGGAGTGCACGCAAAAGGGCCGCCCGCGGGCGGCCCTTCGAGTTCGTTGCGTTTCGGGCTTAGCCGCCGTTGCTGGCCGGCACGTACGTCCGGCTCGGTTCCCCGCGGAGCGCGGTTGCCGGGGGCAGCGAGGTTCCCTGGGCGTCCTGGCCCGGGATCACCGGCAACACCAGCTTCGACGGGATCACGCCGCCCAGGCCGATCTTGTTGACCGTCTTGCCCTTCTCGATCGTGTCGAAGTTCCAGATCGTCCGGTCGCCGCCCGGGGCCTGGATGTTCAGGCGGATCCTCGAGCCGGCCCGGAAGACATGCGCCACCGGGAAGATCTGGATCCGCTCGTAGTTGAACTTGCGCTTCTTGAGTGACTTGCGGTCCTTCTTCAGCCAGGTCTGGACCGGGTCGTAGGAGATCGACTTCGACTTGTCCACCTTACGGTGAGAAGCCCGGAGCCAGCCGTTCTGGACGTAGGTCTCCTTGCCGTCGGGCCGCACCTCGGTCAGGGTGACCTGGATGTCGGTGTTCTTCATGTTGGACTTGAGATAGAGGTCCAGGCTGGACGGGCCGGCGATGAAGAGATCCTTGTCCAGGGCCGGGGTGATGAAGCCGAGCCCCTTGTCCGCGGCCAACGGCTTCCAGTCATAGGCCGGCTGGGCCTTCCACGAGTCGCTCTGGGCGTTCTCGCCGAGGGTCCTGGCCGGACGGGCGGATGGATCGGACCTGTATTTCACCGTGGTTCCCTTGGCCGCCTTGGTCGACGACAGGATGCCGCCCTTGCCGAGGAAGTACTTGGTCGGCTTGAGGCCGGGAACCGGCCAGTCGGTGAACTGGGTCTCCCAGGCAGCCCCGATCGCGCCGGGCTGGCCCGGGATCGCCGCCCCGTTGTCCATCATGATCCGGATCCGCGGATCCTTGCGGAACTCGGCCTTTGCCTTGGCCACGTTCTGGGGCGTATCCAGCATCGTCGCGAACCTGGTCTGCTGGATCGGCAGGGCCGGGGATTCAGCGATCAACTGGTAGAGCAGCGGGCCGGCGGCGATTACCACGGGGTTGATCCGCGGAACGCGGCCGTCACCGGTGAACAGGTTCATGAACTCTGCCCAGCGGGTGATCGTGCTCGGGCCGAGCGAGTCGACGTGGACGCCGTTCTGCATGGTGACCCAGACGTCACGGTTGGATTTCGGCAGGTCCCTGACCGCTTCCGGCCAGTGGCCGCCGGTCTGCTCGTCCTGGAAGGCACCGACCCAGAAGATCGGCACGTCGATCTTCTTCACCCAGGCGCCCGGTGAGCGTTTCTGGAACAGCTTCGGCGTGCGATATGGGTTCTGTTCGATCTGCTTGTTGTAGTCGCGGGTCTGCAGTCGCATCTTCTGGTTGTCGACGCAGTGCTGGATCTGCTCGCTGTGGAGCGGCTCCTGAACCTGCGGATCACCAGTGGTGGTCATCGCCTTCGCCCAGGGCTGGCCGCCCTCGGGGGCCGGCTTGGCGTCCTCGGCCCGCTCGGTGATCCAGCTGTAGGCGAAACCGTTGTTGAAGATGCCACCCGGGAAACCCGTCCCGTAGTAGACGTCGTCGGTCACCGAGAGCGGCGCCACCGCCGAGAGGTGCGGGGGCCGGGTGCCGGCGGTGAAGAGCTGTGTGATCCCCGAGAAGGAGATACCGCCCATACTGACCTTGCCGCCCTTGACCCAGTCCTGGGCCGCGACGGTCTCGATCGCGTCGTATCCGTCGTAGGTGGTCGGCCAACCGAACAGGTCGAAGGCGCCACCCGAACATCCGGAGCCACGCATCTGGACGCTGACCGTGGCGAAGTCGAGCAGCGGGCCGATCATCGAACCGACGGCGGTCGAACTGGCCGGGGTCAGGTTCGGGTCCGGCACCGGGCTGCCGGGCAGGGAACCGGTGATGGTGTTCACCAGGTCACCGAGCGGGCCGGGCAGGTTGCTGGAGGGGAGGCCCGCGACCAGCCCGAGCAGGGCATCATGCGGGGCGGCAGTCTGATAGCCCGAGTACTCGATGTAGGTCGGGAACGGACCCTGCGAGAGGGAGGTCTTGCCGTACGGGAGCCGGACCGTGACCGCCAGTTCGGTGCCATCCCGGGTGGTGATGTAGTTGAGGCCGGCCTTGAGGTCGGGCTTGCTCTCGTACCAAGTCTGGGAGGGATTGTCGCCGGGCTTCAGCACCCTGAACTTGCTGGTCCCCTGCGAGCCCTTCCCCGTAGGGGTCCGGACCGTGAAGACGGCACCGGGCTTCACGTCATAGAAGATCTTCGAGCCGAAGCGGTCGGCCTTGCCCTTGCGGACGATCCGGTTCTTCTTGTTCACCAGCAGCAGCTTCTGCCCTGGGTTGGCTCCCTTGACGTAGGCGTCCCCGACGCTGCCGCGGGCCGTGTAGCTGGCCTTCGAGGTGATCTTCGGCGCCTTCTTCAGTTTCTTGTGGGCGGCGCTGGCGGTGGTGGCGAAACCGCCCAGAAGGGCGAGGCCGAGGACGATGGCGGCCAAGCTGGCCAGGGACACACGAATCTTTCTCATCTGCGAGAAACCTCCCGGTAATTCTTAGGTCGTGGCATGACCCCGCATGCCTGTTTCGAGGGTGAACCACTGATTCCCCGAAAGGGCGACTCACAAACAGGATGTTTCCGGACCGTGTCCGGGCAACGAAAAAGGGCCGCCCGTGGGCGGCCCTTCAAAACGGAGCCCGGCCATCAAACCCTTGATGGCCCTGGCCGGGCGGGTTCCTGTTGCCGCCCGGCGAAGACCGGGCGGCATGCAGGTGGAGTAACGGCGGCGTCAGCCGGCGTTACTGGCGGGGGCGTACGTGCGGCTCGGCTCTCCGCGGAGGTCGGTCGGGCCGGGCAACGGGGTGCCCTGGGCGTCTTCGCCCGGGATCACCGGCAGCACCAGCTTCGACGGGATCACTCCACCGAGGCCGATCGTGTTCCTGGTCTTGCCCTTCTCGATCGTGTCGAAGTCCCAGATCGTCCGGTCACCGCCGGGCGCCTGGATGTTGATCCGGATCTTCGAGCCGGCCCGGAACACGTGGGCGGCCGGGTAGATCTGGATCCGCTCGTAGTTGAACTTGCCCTTCTTCAGCGGCTTGCCGTCCTTCTTCAACCAGGTCTGGACCGGGTCGTAGGCGGTCGAGGCCTTCTTGTTGAGAGCACGGTGTGAAGCCCGGAGCCAGCCGTTCTGGACGTAGGTCTCCTTGCCGTCGGGCCGCACCTCGGTCAGGGTGACCTGGATGTCGGTGTTCCGCTTGCTCGACTTCAGGTAGAGGTCGACGCTGGACGGACCGGCGATGAAGACGTCCTTGGTCAGGGCCGGGGTGATGAAGCCGAGCCCCTTGCCGGCGGCGACCGGCTGCCAGTTGTACGGCGGCTGAGCCAGCCAGGAATCACCCTGGGCGTTCTCGCCGAGGGTCTTGGCCGGACGGGCCGACGGGTCGGACTTGTAGCTGACCGAGCCGCCCTTCTTCGCCTTCTTCCGGCCCAGGGTTCCGCCCTTGCCGAGGAAGTACTTGGTCGGCTTGGTGGAATTGATCGGCCAGCTGTTGAAGTCGGCCTCCCACTTAGCGCCGATCGCGCCCGGATCACCCGGTACGGCCGCGCCGTTGTCCATCAGGATCCGGATCCGCGGGTCCTTGCGGAAGTCGGCCTTGGCCGTCGCCACGTTGGGCGGCGTGTTGTTCATGCTCGCGTAGCGGCTCTGCTCGATCGGCAGGGCGCCGGCCGAGGCGATCTCCTTGTAAAGCAGCGAACTGGCGTTGACCACCAGCGGCGAGATCTTCGGGATCCGGCCGTTGCCGGTGAACAGGTTCATGAACTCAGCCCAGCGGGTGATCGTGCTCGGGCCGAGCGAGTCGACGTGGACCCCGTTCTGCATGGTGACCCAGACGTCCTTGTTCTTCTTCGGCAGGTTCTTGACAGCCTCGGGCCAGTGGCCGCCGGTCTGCTCGTCCTGGAAGGCACCGACCCAGAAGATCGGCACGTCGATCTTCTTCACCCAGGCGCCCGGCGAACGCTTCTGGAACAGCTTCGGCGTGCGGTACGGGTTGGTCTCGATCAGGCCGTTGTAGTTACGGGTCTGGAGCCGCATCTCCTGGTTCTTGACGCAGTGTGCGATCTGCTCGCCGCGCAGTGGCTCGGCCACGTCCGGGTCACCGGTCGTGGTCATGATCTTGGCCCAGGTCTGGCCACCCTCCGGGGCGGGCTTGGCATCCTCGGCCCGCTCGCTGATCCAGCTGTAAGCGAAGCCGTTGTTGAAGATGCCACCCGGGAAGCCGGTTCCGTAGTAGACGTCGTCGGTCACCGAGAGCGGCGAGACGGCAGCCAGGTGCGGCGGGCGGGTGCCGGCCGTGAACAGCTGCGAGATGCCGGAGAACGAGATGCCGCCCATGCTGACCCGATGGCCTTGCGCCCAGTCCTGGGCGGCGACGGTCTCGACCGCGTCATAGCCGTCATAGGTGGTCGGCCAACCGAACAGGTCGAAAGCACCGCCGGAGCAGCCGGAGCCGCGCATCTGCACGCTCACGGTCGCGAAGTCGAGCAGCGGCCCGATCAGGGAACCGACCGCAGTGGAGGTGGCGGGGGTGAGCGGGTCGCTGCCCCCACCGCCGAGGACAGAGGAAAGCAGGTCATGCGGGGCGGCGGTCTGATAGCCCGAGTACTCGATGTAGGTCGGGAAGGGACCGTCGTCCAGGGTCTTGCCGGAGGGCAGCCGGACCGTCATCGCCAGTTCGGTGCCGTCGCGCATGGTCACGAAGTTGAGCCCGGCGTGGAGCTTGTGGGCGTCGTCCTGGTAGAAGGATTCCGGGGGGTTGGCGCCCGGCCTCATCACCTTGAACTTCTTGGTGCCCTGGGCTCCCTTGCCCTTCGGGGTGCGAACCGTGAAGTAGGCACCGGGGGTGACGTCGTAGAAGATCTTCGAGCCGTACGAATCGGCCTTGCCGGTACGGACGATCTTGTCCTTCGCGTTAACGAGGAGCAGCTTGGTGCCCGGCTCCGCATCCTTCACGTAGGCGTCGCCGACGCTGCCGCGAGCCGTGTAGTCCGCGGTCGATGTGATCTTCGGCGCGGTCTTCAGCTTCTTCGGCTTGGCGCTTGCGGTCGTGGCCATGCCACCGAGCAAGGCCAGCCCTGCAATGACTGTGGCCAATGCGGCCAGGTACACCCGAATACGACGCATACTGCGTTCCTCCATCCCATCCATCCCAATTTTTTGTCTGGGAGCGCCTCCTGGCCCCCGTGGGAGTCCATCTCCCACTCCCTGCCGTCCGCGGACTATACGGCAAAGGTCTAGCTAGATGAACGCAGCGTTTCCTCAGGAGTTGCGGTGCGCAGGAGATGGGAAGCGGGCGCGGCCCCCCGAGGGGCAGGGGCCGCGCCGGCTTCCTTGTGACACGGGACTGGAGATTGTCCCGGCCACGTGACGCGCCGGGCCTGGCAGGTGGCCGTGGCGCATCGCGAGCGAACAATCCGCAGATGGGATCACGGGCTGTCCGCATGCCGGCCCGGTTCCCGCAGGGAAACGGGAAGTAGCCCGGGCCGCCCGGTCCCCGGACCTGACATCCGGGGTCCAAGGCTTCCTGACTGGGACCGGGAATCGTCCCGGTCCCAGCTGTGGCCCCTGTGCTTAGGTTCCAGTCATCAACCTCCGTTCGATGCCGGCTCGTATTCCCGGCTGGGCTGGCCACGCAGCGCGGTCGGCGGCGGCAGCGGGGTGCCCTGGGCGGTCTGGCCCGGGATCACCGGCAGCACCAGCTTCGATGGTGTTGCGTCGCCGTATCCGATCGTGTTGGTGGTGTCACCCTTTTCGATCGTGTCGAAGTCCCAGATCGTCCGGTCGCCGCCCGGTGCCTGGACGTTGATCCTGATCTTCGAGCCGGCCCTGAACACGTGGGCGACAGGGAAGATCTGGATCCTGGTCAGGTTGAACTTCCCGGCTTCCAACGGCTGGGAGTCGGCCTCGAGGTGGTCCTGAACCGGATCGTTCGGGGTGGACAGGGCCGGGTCGACCTTGCGGTGCGAGGCGCGGAGCCATCCGTTCTGGACGTATGTCTCCTTGCCGTCGGGTCGGACCTCGGTCAACGTGACCTGCAGGTCGGTGTCGGCCTTGCTCGACTTGAGATACAGGTCAAGCGAGGACGAACCAGCGATGAAGGTGTCCTGGGTCAGCGCCGGAGTGGTCCAGCCGAGTCCCTTCCCGGAAGCGACCGGCTTCCAGTCATACGGTGGCTGGGCCAGCCACGAATCACCTTGGGCGTTCGCGCCGAGGGTCCTTGCGGGCCTTGCCGACGGGTCGGATACGTAGCTGTCCTGACCTGCTGGCTCCGGGTTCTTGCTGAGGTCGCCGTCCGGACCGAGGTAGTAGCTGGTCGGAGTGAGCGAGGGGACCGGCCAGTTGGTGAAGCTGGTCTCCCAGGCTGCCCCGATCGCACCCGGATCGCCATCCACCGCGGCGCCGTTGTCCATCAGGATCCGGACCCGCGGATCCTGATCGAAGATCGACTTCGCCTGTGCGACATTGGCCGGCGTGTCAGCCATGTCCGCAAAACGCGACTGCTGCAGCGGCAAGGAACCGGCATCGGCCAGGAACTTGTAGAGCTCCCCGCCGAGCGGCAGCACGAACGACGGGATCACCGGGATCCGGTCGGCCACGTAGAGGTTCATGAACTCGGCCCAGCGCGTGATCGTGCTCGGACCGAGTGAATCGACATGGACGCCGTTCTGCAAGGTGATCCAAGCCCGCTTATTGGACTCGGGCAGGTTCGCGATCGCCTCCGGCCAATGGCCGCCGGTCTGCTCGTCCTGGAACTGGCCGACCCAATACACCGGCACATCGATCCGATTGACCCAATAACCCGGCGCCCGGTACTTGAACAGCTGCGGGGTCCGGTACGGGTTGTTCTTGATCTCCTCGTCGTAGTCGCGCGTCTGCAGACGCAGCTTCTGGTTGTCCAGGCAATGCTGCTTTTGCTCGCTGCGCAGCGGCTCGGCCACGTCCGGGTCACCGGTCGTCGCCATTGCCTTGGCCCAGGGCTGACCGAACTCAGGCGCCGGCTTGGCGTCCTGGGCGCGCTCTGAGATCCAGCTGTAGGCGAATCCCTTGTTGAAGATGCCGCCCGGGAAGCCGGTGCCCTGGTAGACGTCGTCGGTCACCGACAGCGGTGAGACCGCCGCCAAATGAGGCGGGTTGGTGCCCGCCGTGAAGAGCTCGCTGATCCCGGAGAACGAGATGCCGCCCATACCGACCTTGCCGCCCTTCACCCAAGGCTGCGCGGCGACTGTCTCGACCGCGTCGTAGCCGTCGTAGGTGGTCGGCAGACCGAACAGGTCGAACGCGCCACCGGAACAGCCGGAGCCACGCATCTGCACGCTCACCGTGGCGAAGTTGAGCAACGGACCGACCACCGAACCGACCGCGGTCGAGGTCACCGGCGCCAGATCGTCGCTGGGACCACTGCCGCCACCAGCGACCTGGCTGATGATCGCGCTGAGCAGATCATGCGGGGCCGCGGTCTGATAGCCCGAGTACTCGATGAAGGTCGGGAACGGGCCGTCGGCGAGCGACTCCGCACCCATCGGCAGGCGAACCGTCATCGCCAGTTCGGTGCCGTCGCGCATGGTCACGTAATTGAGACCCTGCTTCAGGGTCTTCCCATCGTAGAACGATTGCGGCGGATTCTCGTCCGGCTTGAGGATCTCGAACTTATCGGTGCCCTGCACGGTCTTCTCGTCCACCTTGGTGCGAACCGAGTAACCGGTGCCCGGCTGGATGTCATAGAAGATCTTCGAGCCGTACGAGTCAGCGGTACCAGTCGTAACAACCTGCTCGTTGCCGTCAACCAGCATCAGCTCCGAACCGGGCGTCGCACCCTCGACATATGCCTCACCGACACTGCCACGAGCTTCATACGCGGCCGGCGCGTTGGCCTCCGGGGCAAGCTTCTTGAGCTCATTGTCGTAAGTCAGGTTGGCCCGCTTGATGCAGGTCTTGCTCCTGACCTTGGCCTTGCGGACCCGCTTGCTGGACTTGCGGATCCTGACCTTCGCCTTGCGTACCTTGGTCTTGGTCTTGCGGACCCGCTTCGAGGCGGAACGAATCTTCACTTTGCTGTGTGCCCGTCTCGCCTTACCGCGAGCCTTGATCGCTTTTTTGCGGGCCTTTTTCGCCTTGCGAAGCTGCTTCTTGGCCTTGTGGACTTGCTTGTTCGCCTTGGCCACAGGCTGCTTGCACTTCTTGATCTGATTGGACCGCTGCTGTCTAAGCTGCGCGTACAAATCCGGCTCCGCGGCCGGCTTCGCCACCGCCGATGCCTCGAGGACACCGAGGCTTAGGACCGCGACGAGCGCTACCAGCGCCATCGCGAGTCTCGATCTGACCCTGCTCATCTCTCTCTCCATTCCTGTTCGAGTTCCTTCTGACTACCCCAGGGTCGATCGGCCTTCACGATTATCTCCCCAGGCCCCTCGATCATCGAGGGGCCTGGGGAGCACGTGTCCTCCTTGACCGAACCTCGGCGTTCGCCTGTTACTTGATACGGACCTTAGCCTTACCGGCCTTCTTGCCCGCGTTATTTGACGTCGCCGTAAATTTCAAAACGGCCTGGCCCTTCTTGCGCTTCGCCTTGACCTTGAACTTGGCGGTCTTGGACTTACCGGCGGCAACCTGGCCCAAGCTCACGCACTTCTTGACCTTGACCAGCTTCTTCGGTGCCTTGACGCAGACCTTCACCCCGGTCGCAGCGGCATTGCCGGCGTTCTTCACCTTGACCTTGACCACGGCCTTCTTGCCGCGCTTGACGGTCTTCTTCTTGGGCTGGACCTTGAGCGTCCCCAGCTTCGCCTTGGGCTTCACGCAATCCGGGTAGGTGCCGGTCGTGCCATCCGGGCACTTCGAGGTCCCGGTGATGGTCCAGCTGTAACTGGCAGCTGGGCCGCTGCCGGCGGAGTTGGTCGCCTTGACGGAGAAGCTGTGCTCTCCGACGGTGAGGTTCGCGTACTCCTTAGTGCCCGAATTGCAAGGCTCAGGAGTTCCGCTGTCCAGGCTGCACTCGAAGCCGTCGACCGGCTGGGTCTCACCGTCCCCCTTCTCGAAGCTAAAAGTGGCAGTGACCTGGTCAGTGCTGCTGGCGGGGTTGGCAGTGATGTTCGGAGCTACCGTCGGAACGTCGGGCCCAGGCTTTTCGCCCGGCAGGGCAGTCCCTTCAAGCCAAAGACCGCCCGGTCCGCCGATCAGCCCGTCAACCGCCGGGCACACAATTGAGGCAAGTGAACCGCCCAAGATCTCCGAGTTCGGGAGGGAAGCCCATGTGGCAAGCATCGCTCCCGCGCCCGAAGGCGGCGCGAATGCGGCAGCGTCGTAGTCATGCGCAGGCCGCGGGGGCGAGGCTGAAGGATCTCCAGGATCCTGAAGCTGACCGCTGGTCGCGAAAGCGAAGGTCATCCCCGACACCTTGCACCGGGCGACCGATGCGGGAGATCCGGCGGGATACACAGTTATCACGGCTTCGGCCGGGAGATTCAGGGATACCACACCTGAGTCCATATCGAGGTTGCCTGTGATGTTGTCAGCGGCTGCGATCTCGATCTTGGCGTCAACCATTGGCAACAATGAGTTTCCGGTTGCCAGGTTGGTGATTCGCTTCACCGGGAAGGTGAAGTCTTCTTTCGCAGCGGTAAGAGTGCCATCCTCAGCTACGTTTGCCGCCAGCGTCGCCGGGTTGTCCGGAGGATCGAGGCTCGGGTCTACGATCTTCGCCCAGGTATCCGACATCTTGATCACGCCTGTATCCAGCTTGAAGTTGACGTTCTGATCCGCAGACGCGCTCTGTGCCGACGCGCCTGCCAGAGCCAACGTCATCATTGCGATAGCCAATACGAAGGCCGAGAGCTTCCCGATTCGCCGTTGGTTTGTTCCCTGCTCTAGTAGTTCCATACTTTTCCTTCCCTCGGGGCGGTTGTCCGCCCAATCACGCGCCGTATTGGTTCCCTGGCGCTTCAACGTTTCAGTGGTTCCTTCAGCTCCATCGAGTTCTCGAGACCCAACCGGGTGAATCCGGGGAGGCCGGTCTGGCGCTGTGACGCATCCAGACCGGCCTCTCCTCCAGATCAGCTCCCAAAAAGCCCTTACTTGACCTTGAGCTTCGTCTTGGCGCTCCGCTTGTCGAGCCCGGTCGCGGAAGCCGTGAGCTTGATCACGGCCTTCTTGCCACGCTTGGCCCGCTTCTTGACCAGAACCTTGAACTTCGCGGTCTTGGTCGCACCGGCGGTAAGTTGGCCAACCGTGACACACGGCTTACTCACCTTGACCAGCTTCTTCGGACCCGACGCGCAGACCCGCAGACCACTGGCAGCGGCCCCGCCGGTATTCACTACCGTGACCCGGACCACCGTCTTCTTGCCGCGCTTGACCTTGGCCGTCAAAGTACTGACGATCAGCCCACTGAGCCTGGCTACAGGTGTCTGGCATGCCGCCTCGCCAGCATGGGTGCTGTCTTCGCAGTACTTGTAGCCAGGGCAACCCGGCTTCGTGTTGTCCGCCTCGCAACCCTGCGACGGAAGCGTCGCGCCCGTGGTGAAGGTGCGGTCACCCCCGTAACGGGTCAAACCGAGATCGTTCGTCACGACCAGGCGGTAGTGATAGATCGTCTCCGGATCCAGGCCGGTGAGGTCGGCATCAGCGGAATCGGAAGAACCGCTACCGGCTATTGCCTGAGGGGAACTCTCCGACCCATAGTCGGTGGAAGTTCCGTACTCGAACTTGGCTTCTACGTCACGCCGGTTACTACTGACAACCCCGTTCAGGCTGGCCGTCTTGTCGGTGACGCCGCTGGCCTTGCCGGTTTTCGCCTGCGCGACGAGACTACTGCCGCGCACGATGTAGATGGCTCCGGCTTGACCTTGACCGAACGCCGAACCGAATGGAGCGGACACGGCAAAATCAGGCAATCCGTCCGCGTCGACGTCGCCCATCGGAGCCACCCCGGACCCAAGCTTCGCGCCCGGACTGTCTCCGGCCAGAGCAAGCCCGATGTCGTTGGCCATACCCGGTCCGACCGTGATCTCGTTCGATGCTGCCGGACGCTGACCGAATAGAAGGTCCACCAAGCCCGAGTTCGTTCCGTTGCCCACGGACGAACTCGGCGCTCCGTAAACCTGATCTGGGACTCCATCGTTGTTGAGGTCACCGATATCGGCGGTCGAGTTCCCGAAACCGTTGCCGGACTCATCGGTAGTCAGGGCGTACCCCTGCGCCAAGGCCGGGAACAACATCGAAGTTGCCGCACCCGACCAGTCCGACCGGCCGTACAAGACCGAGCCAAACCCGTCCGGGGAAAACAGTCCCGTCGCGCCGATCAGCATGTCGGCAATGCCATCGCCATCCACGTCGCCGCCGTTCTGGGCTTGGACCAACAGTCCCGCTCCCGGGCTGAACTGGACACCTTGCTCCCCAGTCAGACTCGACAACGACAATGGGTTCGGAACGTCAGACCCACCGAAAATGACAAACGATGCCGCGGATGGACCGCCGAACAACGCCGGAGCGTTGGCGTAAAGGTCGTCGACTCCGTCGTCGTTGACATCCCCTACTCCACTCGTCAAAAAGCCGAGCAGCGACATCGCGTCGGTTCCGGTGATCGTCAGGACATCTGCTGGGGCGGCGCCGTCGACGTCCAATGTGCTGAGCGAACGTGAAGCGTCCCCGAAGACGACATAGATAGCACCTGCCATCGAGTCTGTACCTAGATAGTCGCCTACAGCGAAGTCATTAACACCATCCGAGTTGAAGTCACCTATGTCAGTTACATTTGCTCCAAAAGTTGCATTTCCCTCACTTTGAGCTGCCGTCGAGGTTATGACGTAGCCCTGAGTCGTCGACAGTGTCGTGGCATCCAGGCACTTGGTCGTCGATCCGCATGTGCCGAGGGAGCTTGGATCTTGAATCCCGTACACGAGCATGGCCTCGTCCGAGTCGGACAGCCCCAGCAGTTGGTCTGGAATTCCGTCTCCATTCTGGTCGCCGACCTCGGAGAAGCTGGCAATCGTGCCCGGCGCCTTAATCACGTACCCCTGCGCCGCGCTCATACTGCCAACGCTGACGTTAGACGAATTTCTGCCAAAAAGGACGTATAGTCTCTGGTCTTGCAAAGCGAGGAGGTCTGCCTGACCGTCCTGGTTTACGTCACCGGCCGACTTTACGCCACTGCCTATGCCTTGGGTGAGGCTAAGCTGCTGATTTGGCGCCGATCCCCCCCATCCAAGTTGTGCTACCTCGTCAGCCTGGACGCTCTCTGGTGGCGCAGCCCACGCGGGCTCCGGACCGGAAACGACGAGGCCTAGTAAAAAGATTGAAGTCGCTGCGATCATCCAAGATGTGACGAGCGCCCCTAAATTGGTAGATGTACTCCCTAATTTGGACATCCAAATCCCTCTGTTTGTAGATAACTATTAGTAAGTTCTGCCTTGAAATCGTGCCGTCAGGGGTTTGGCGAACTCGGCCAAACCCCTGAGGGCACCGGCCTCACGTACCTGCTTTCTCGGTGAACCGAGTAGGCAGGTGCTTGTGAGACCTCTGAACACGGTGAAGCCCTACTGCTCCTGGAGATTCAGACTCACGGTCGACGGCGATGTCGTTGGGCAGGCGTTGGGCGAGCCCGGAGTGAAGAAGCCGTCTGCCGGGAAGGTGGCGGTGGACTCCCACCGCTGCTTCGGCGTCGAAACCGTCTGGGTGAACGGCACCGAGCTGGTCAGCGTGCCGGTGCAAACCGGAATGGAGAGAACCGTTGCCCGAATGCGGGCCGAACCGCCGTCCGGGGACAGAGTGCCCGTTCCGGTGGAGTTGTCCAGCGTGGCAGTAAAGCTGTCCGAGCCCACGATGCGGACGTTTCCGACCGGGCACGCGATCGTACCGATCAACGCGTTATTGATCGTAGTCGACCCTGAGTCGTCCACCGCAAACGCACCGGAGGTACAAGGTGCCCCATTGTCGATCGAGACTTCAGCCTTCACGGTGATCGACGCGGCCGATGCAGTGCTGGCACCGAATCCTCCAACCGCAAGAACTGCGATCAGAAGCGCGAATGCTCCAGAGTACTTCTTGATTCTGTTCAAGAGATTCCTCTCTTCCGTGGTCCTTTGGACCAGATTTGAGAAACGCACCGCTTCCGTGGGCATTTCTCCTCTTCCTCCCCCTCTCTTCAGGGGTGCATCCACGTCGTGCCGGCTACCCGATGGTCCTGGCTCCCTCGATCTGCAAGTCCACAAACGAGGCTTACAAGAGCTGATCGAGTATCTGGCCGTTCATGGAGTGCTGCGCTATTAGAACACACCGATCAATATTTGTCAAGACGCACAATTTTTCTTGACTTGCCCCGTGGTTTTCGTTGGGTCAGACTTCCGAGAGTCGCTTGGCCAACTTCCTTCTGGCTCGGCTGAGCCGGACTTTCGCCGCCGTCTCGCTGATTCCAAGCCGCACGGCCACCTGAGGCTGGGTCAGGTCCTCTACGTAGCGGAGCCCCAAGATCTCCTGATCAGCTTCGCTGAGCGAAAAAAGTGCTGCTTGCAGCTCCGCTCCCTCGACCAGATCATGAAGCCGGTAGTCCTCCTCGCCACGATCCTCGAACTCTTCCACCGGGGTCGGAAGCTGGCGTTCCAGCCTCCGCAGCGCCTTGTTCTTCGTGATCTGCCCCAACCACTCGGCCCACCGGTCTGGGTCGCGGAGCTTCGACCGGCTCCGCCAAGCCTGTACCAGCGCCTCCTGGGCCACGTCTTCCGCATCCAACGAATTTTTCGCATACCTCTTCGCCACTCTCAGAGCCAAAACACGAGCCTGCTCCCAATCCCAAGATTCGTTCGATGTAACGGTTCTCGGCCCTCAACGGATCTTTACCGGTATGAGCACTTCGTACGAACAAGATCATGCCCCAACTCGGGAGGCCTATGACCTCCTTTCCACCCACTACGACGAGCTGACCGAACACCACCTCTACGAGGAATGGTTCGACCGGCTCATCCCCGCGTTGGAGAAGGAAGGACTGACGGGGAACCGCCTCCTTGACCTGGGCTGCGGCACCGGGAAGAGCACCTTGCCGCTCCTGAGGCGTGGCTGGCGGGCAACTGCGGTCGATCTCTCCCCGGGAATGCTCGCGCAGCTCAAACGCAAGGCCGGCGCCCAAATCGAGACCCTCGAGGCAGACATCGCCGACCTCCGCGTGCTCGGCGAGTTCGATCTCGTGCTGAGCCTCGGCGAAGCGATGAACTACAGCGCTGCGGAAGGTGGCTTCCAGGCGGCGTTAGATGGCGTGGCCAGGAACCTCGCCCCAACCGGACTGGCGCTGTTCGACCTGAACACCCTCCATAGCTACGAAACCTTCTTCGCCCAGACCGAGGTGAAGCCCGCAGGCGGAGTCACCACCACCTGGACCGGCCAAGTGAGGGGCGAAGCCGAGCCCGGCGACCTGGCGATGGCCGTCATGGAGTTCACCTCGCCCGATGGACAGCATCTCAGCACGATCCATCGCCAACGGCACGTCAGCGAACCCGACGCCATAGCCGCCCTGAATGCCGCCGGCCTGGAATGCGTCGCGGTCTATGGACACGACTACTCCGGCGTGCTCGAGCAGCCGCTCGATCAGAGGCGCCACAACAAGGGGATCTTCATCGCAAAGCCTTGCAACCAAGCAGAGGAGAGGAGGTGAACACACATGAAGCTCCGCAAAGTCGAGAAGCCGATCGCGCCGCGCCCCTCATTCCAGAAGGGGTTCTGATGAACGGGGGTGACCGTCTGGGGACGCCCGGACGGTCACTTGACCGTGTTCGGCTGAAGCGATCGGTCGACTGCCTGCCCACCGGCGACGGCAACGTCCAGCTCCTCCACGACGGACTGGAAGAGCAGTACGAGATCGACCGGCCGGAAGCTCGGGATCTGATGCTCCTGAAGCTTCTACGGACGGGCTTCATAAGCGAGGTGGAGATCTGCGACCGCCTGCGAGAGGAAGGATTCGCAACCGAGACGGTCGCCCGGTCGCTGGCCAACCTGGAGGAGACGGGTCTTCTGGAACGCGACCGGGGACGGGAACTACTCACCGAGGAAGAGGCCGAGCGATTCGACCGGCAGCTGATCTACCTCGCGGATGTCGCGCCCGCGGACCAGAGCGCGTGGGAGATGCAGGCCCGGCTGGGACGATCTCACGTGGTCGTGCTCGGTTGCGGTGGGCTTGGCTCGTGGGCCGCCACCGGGCTCATGCTGGCCGGGGTCGGGCGGCTCACGCTGGTCGACGACGACACGGTCGACCTCAGCAACCTGAACCGACAACTGCTCTTTCGCAAGTCGGATATCGGATGCCAGAAAACCCGCGCGGCAAGGCGATCACTGACCGCGGTCAACCCCGGCCTCGAGGTCGATACCGTCGAGAAACGCGTCGAAACCTCGGCCGAAGTCGCGGAACTCGCGACCGAAGCGGACTTCCTGGTGATGACCGCGGACCATCCCCCGTATGAAGCCTTGAGGATCGTAAATCGTGCCTGCCTCGCGACAGGAACTCCGTGGATAAGTGCCGGCCAGATCCCGCCGACGATTCGGATCGGACCGGTAGTCATTCCCGGAAAGACTCCGTGCCATGAATGCCAGGAACGCGCCTTCAGACGGGACTATCCGGGTTACGAGACGCTGATCCGCCACCGGACCGACAACCCGGCCAACGCGGCCACACTCGGCCCGGCTTCAGGCGCGATCGGGTCGCTGATCGCGATGGAGGCGATCCACCACCTGACCGGCGCCGTCAGCCCGGCCACGGCCAGCCGGGCGATGATGATGGACCTGCGGACCCTTCAGGTCGACTTCGAGCCAGTCGAGCCTGACCCCGACTGCGATTGCCGCGAATTGTCACGCGGAGCCGGCACTTTCTTGATGGGGTAGAGCATCGTGTCGATCTCCACCAGCCGTGTCTTGCTCTCCCGCTCCTCCGGGTCAAGCGCCGCAAGCCGCTGCTCGGCGCCGCTCTCCAAGGCCATTATCTCGTACACGAAGGAGGCGACCTTCCGGCTTGCCTCCGTGAACCCTTCCTCGTCCAGCGACACGACGTTCCAGGCGATCGCGGTGCGGAGGTCCTTGAGGCCCTCGTCATCGGATGCCGCCCGCACGTTGCTCCAAATTTGCTGAAGCGTTTCGTCGAGCAAAGTCTCCCGGACCGGCTCCGGCATGTGACGCCAGTTCTCCTCGTCGGCCACCGCCCGGACCTTGGCCCGGTACAGATGGATGACCGTGGTGCCCACGATCTCCTTCCTTACCAGCTCGATCGCATCGCACTTCTTGAGGATCCTGAAGTGGTAGCTGACCGTGTTCACCGATTCACCGATGATCCGCGCGACCTCACTCGGACTCGACTCCTCATGCTCGGTGAGCACGTGAAGGATCCTCTGCCGGATCGGATGCCCGAGCGCCTTCATGAGCTTCACGTCGACCGTGGTCCGATCCTGCTCAGATTTCACGCCTTTGCCCATCTTCGCTCCAGACTCTCCAAAAATTGCTTCCCATACTTGCTCCGACGCTCCTCGAAGCCGCGGACGGCGGAGGAGTTTCAGAACAGATGGTGACACACGGAGCAAACGTTTTGACCGCTCAAGCATTCTTTTGCCAAATTCAGCGGCCAATCCGGGGGTCGAATTGGGTGCGACTCAGCAAGTCTTGACCGAACCGCGAGAGATTTCGTCGAGGCTACCGAGGCTTGCCTGGCTGCTATTGCCGAGGCCTCTTCGAAGGGGTCGGCAACTCGGGGATGGGGTAGAGCATCAGGTCGAGCTCGACCAGGTTCGTCCTGGCCTCGCGCTCCTCCTCGTCCAGCTCGGCGAGCCGTTGCTCGGCGCCGATCTGCAGCGCGAGTGCCTCTTCCGTGAATTCACCCACCATCCGGCTTAGTTCAGCGAATGCCTCGTCGTCCAACTTCAACGGAGACCAGGCGGCTGCGGTGCGCAGGTCCTTGAGACCGTCGCCCTCGGAGGCCGAACGCACGTTGCTCCAGATCTGCTGGAAAGTTTGGTCCAACAGAGATTCTCGAACGTTGTCGGGGATGTTTCGCCAGTTGTCCTCGTCCACCACGGCCCGGACCTTCGCCCGGTAGAAGTGCTCGACCGAACTGCCAGACACCTCGGCACGGACCAGCTCGATCGCGTCGCACTTGACCAAAACCCGGGCGTGATAGCCCACGTTGGTCAGCGGCTCGTCGATTGCCTGGGCGATCTGACTCGGACTGGCCTCCTCGGAACGAGTGAGCTCCTGCAGGATCCGTTGCCGAACAGGGTGCCCGAGCGCCTTCATCAGCTTGACGTCGACGGCGGGTTCGTCCTGTTTGAGACCAGCGGCTTTGCTCATCTTCAATCCTGTCTTTGGGTGGGATCCGGACCGGACTTTTCCTTACGCTCTGCGGTGAGCGCAACCGCCGGCCGTCGATGCAGTTTGGCGGAGGCTAGGACAAGCATCAAGGTCGGTGGCCTGTCGCTACTTTCTGGAGCGAATTCTGCTTCACCGTGTGGCAACTCTCAGTGATCCGATCCGCTTTCCGAAGCCGGGCGTTGCAGATTTCATCTGTGACCGGCAGCATCGCCCTACCTCCGAGACCGGAAGAGAAATCCGGAGTCGATGCCGACGGTCAACAGACGAACCTGCGAATTGCAGGTAGTCAAAACGTACTAGTACGACACGACGTTGTCAATTCTCTCGTTCGCTCAGGGTAATCTGACCGAGCCTTGTCCAACTGCGAGACTCCCAGTTGCTTAGTAGGCGTTACGTACATGGGCGTTTTGAGTATTGACGTGGCTGCCCGGGACATCTTGCATCTGTGGGGTGACCGCCCGGACCTCCCTCGCCAAGGAACTCAAACGCCTGGCCTCGGAGCGCGGTATGAGCATCGACCTCCTGGTCGAGCAGGCGAGGGACACGGACCGCAACGGATACGCCGCGTCGACCCTCCGCGAGATGCTCCACGAGAAGAGAACCCTTCAGATCAGGGCGATGGTCGCCTTTGGCAAGGCACTCGAGGTGGACCTCTCCGGCAACGAGGAGTATCGGCTTCGACTGGTCCGCTACCTGACGGATGAATCGATCCACGACATGGACGTGGTGCTGAAGAATCTCAAGAAACTCCGGATTCCCAAGCTGCCGAAGCTGACCGACGAAGAGGTTCACCGGATCCCGATCAGCCACCGGCAGATCAGGGAGGAAGCGGTCAGCCGCGGTTCGGCGGCAGCGAAACCGGCCAGACGGCGCAGCTCGGGCACCTAGGGCCGTCGCCCGCCGGTCAGCCGACTGATCGCCACGGCGCCTATCCGGCCTCCCCTTCCCTTCCGGGCCGGCGCGGCAGGAGGGACAACTCCGCTTCGCAGCTGGCCAGGCTCGCCCAGGTTTGGAAATCGGTCAATGCCCAGGCCCGGTGCTCGTGGCCCTCGAACAGGAACGCCCGGTCGGCGATGAAGCGGGCGATCTCCTCGGCCAACTCGTAATCGAGCTCGGTCACCTCGTCTTCATCGCCGCTCGCCCTTGGCTCGCTTCCCGCCATCTCTACCACCTCGCTATACGAACATACGTTCGCTCGGAGGCTACGGATGCCAGCGGCGTTTCCAGCCTGTTCTCGCCAACTTGTTACAGATCTGCAACGAACGCGACAAAAGTGCAACGGATCACACGGTGAGGGTGGCGGCATCCAGCAGCGGGCGCACGTTCTCGCCGAAGTTGAGGGCTTCCTCCAGATGCGGGTAGCCGGAGAGGATGAACTCGTCGATTCCTATGTCCCGATACTCGAGCAGCCGCTCGGCCACCTGTTGGTGGCTGCCGACCAGGGCCGTGCCGGCTCCTTCCCTGACCAGGCCGACCCCGGCCCAGAGGTTGGGGGCGATGACCAGCGCGTCGCGGTCGAGCCCGTCGGCCTCGGCGGGGTGGCTGAGGTCGGTCATACGAGCCTGGGCGGTCGATTCCATCCGGGCGAACTTCTCCCGCGCCGCCGCGACCTGCTCGGGGTCGATCGCCTCCAGGATCCGGTCCGCCTCCAGCCAGGCCTCCTCCTCGGTGTCCCGGCTGATCACGTGAATCCGCAGTCCGCAGCTGATCACGCGACCGGCCGCTTCGGCCCTTTCCTTGACGGGCGCAAGGCGCTCGGCCACGGTTTCGACCGGCTCGCCCCAGGTCAGCCAGGTGTCGGCATGCCTGGCGGCGACTTCGAGTGCCGGCGGTGAGGCGCCCCCGAAGTAGACCCGTGGCGGGCCGACCTCCTCCAGGCCGAGCCGCAACCCGGCGCCCTCGAGGCGGAAGAACTCGCCTTCGTGGTCGTAGACCTCGCCCGACCAGGAGCGTTTGACGATCTCGAGGAACTCGCCGGTCCGGCGGTATCTCGTCTCCTTGTCGAGGTGGTCGCCGAACGATCTCTGTTCGACCGGGTCGCCGCCGGTGACCACGTTGAGCAGCAGCCGGCCACCGGTCAGCCGCTGGAAGGTCGCGGCCTGGTGGGCGGCCCAGGCCGGCGCGATCGCGTCGGGCCGGAAGGCGACGATGAACTTGAGCTTCTCGGTGTGCTGGGCGACCGCGGCACAGGTGACCCAGGCGTCTTCGCAGCCGGACCCGGTCGGGGTCAGGACGGCTTCGAAGCCGGCCCGTTCGGCCGCCTTGGCGACCTCCGACAGGTACTCGACATCGGCTGGCCGCGACATCGCCGTCTGGCCGAGCTGATCGATCACGTTGGTCACGTTGCGACCGTCGCCCGAGGTGGGCAGGAACCAGTGCCAGCGCGGTTCGGGACGGTTCTCCGGGTAGCTCAATCCTCTTCCTTTCCTGGGTTGCCGATCGTATCGCGCACTTTGCGCTTGAGATCGAGGAATGCCGTCGAGTCGCGGATCGACCGGCGCACGTCGCCGCCGGTCTCGGCTCCGAAGGATCCGATCGGCAGGTCGAGCAGGATGCGGCCGGGCTGGCCACCCATCACCACCACCCTGGTCCCCAGATAGAGCGCCTCGTCGACGCCGTGGGTGACGAAGACGATGGTCGACCGGCTCTCCCGCCAGATCTCCAAGATCTCATCTTGGAGACGCTCCCTGGTGATCGCGTCGAGCGCGCCGAAAGGCTCATCCATGAGGATGATCGAGGGGTCCGTGGCCAGCGCCCGGGCGATCGAGCAGCGCTGCTGCATGCCGCCCGAGAGTTCCCAGATCTTCTTCTCCGCCGCGTCACCCAGGCCGACCATTTCAAGCAGCCGGTCGGAGATCTCGCGGCGCTCGGCCCGGCCGGTTCCGGCCAGCTTCGGCCCCAGTTCGACGTTGCCCCGGACCGAAAGCCAGGGAAAGAGGTTCGAGTGCTGGAAGACCACCGCCCGGTCGCCGCCGGGCCGGTCCACGGTGGCCCCGTCGACCACCACCTGGCCGCCCTCGGGGAACTCGAAGCCGGCGATCAGCTTCAGCAGCGTCGTCTTGCCACAGCCGGACGGCCCGACCAGACAGACGAACTCACCCGGCTCGATCGCCAGGCTGAGGCCGTCGATCACCGGGGCGTCCTCACGGCCGTAGCTGTGGACGATGCCGGCCAGCGAGATGCGGCCGACGGTGCCGGGACCCCGAGAGGTCCCGGCACCGACCGCTTCTTTGACGCTCGGGCTCAACCGCCCGTCACCGCGTTCACGTACTGCGGCGCCAGCGCCTCCTTGAAGAGCTGCGGCTGGGCCTGGCCCTCGAGCTGGCCGAGCTCGGCCAGGAACTCGGCCGTCGACTGCAGCGCATCCGACAGCTTGCCCGGGGCTGCGACCGTGCCGAGATAATCCGGCGCGGACTGTTCCTTGGCGTTCAGGAACTCGAGTCCCTTGCTCTGCGCGAGCGCTTCCTGGGGCGGGATGCTGAGCTCCTTGCCGATTACCTTCGCGGCCGCCTGCGGATCTGACTTGTAGAGCTCGACCGCCTTGTTCTGGGTGTCGACCCAGGTCTGGACCGCGTCCGGGTACTGGTCGGCGAAGTCGTTCGTCACGACCGCGAGGTCGGCGGTCAAAGCGCCTTGCTTGGCGAGCTCGGCGCTGGAGACGATGATCTTGCCCCCGTCCTTGACCAGTTCGGCCAGGGTCGGGTTCCAGACGTAGGCGCCGTCGATATCGCCCCGGGTCCAGGCGGCGAGGATCGCGTCGGGTTCGAGGTCGACGATCTTGACGTCGCTGGGCTGGAGCCCGGCGTTCTTGATCGCGGTCAGGAGGCTGTAGTGGGTGGTCGAGGCCAGCGGCGCGGCGATCGTCTTGCCCTTCAGGCCCTCGACGTCGGTGATGCCCGAGTCCGGGGTGACGGCCAGCGATTCGGCGTCACCGATCACGTCGTGGATCCACGGCACCTTGTAGCCGATGTCCTTGGAGGCGCCGTTGGCCACCGCCGCCGAACCGGCCAGACCGAGGTCGATGCTGCCGGCCGCGATCGCCGTGTTGACGTCACCACCTGAGTCGAACTTGACCCACTTGATGTTGCTGTCGGGGAAGGCATCTTCGAGCCAGCCTTCGCCCTTGACGATCAGGTCGCCGTTCGGGATCAGCTGGTAGCCGATCCGGATCTCGGCGGGTGCTTCGGTCGAGACGGTCGAGGCGTTGCTGGTCTGGGTGGTGTCGGCAGCGGCGGTCGCGTCCGAGTCACCGGTGTCCGAGCTGGAATCGTCGGAGCCACAGGCGACCAGCCCGAAGGCGGCGAGGACCATGGCCAGCACCAACAGCCAGCGAAGGTTGCGGATTGAGGGGTTGGGGTGGGTTGCGTTCATTTGCTTTTCGAACCTCCCGGGTTCGGTCGAGACATCGCTTTTCGCATCAGTCGTTTCTTGGTTGCTTGGTTGTGTTTGGAGGAAGAGGGTTGAGGGGCCGGCCGCGGCCGGCGAAGTACGAGGTGCCTGGCTCAGTGGCCCCGCCAGGGGACGAGCAGGCGGTCGGTCAGCCGGATCAGGCCGTCGATGGCCAGGCCGCAGATACCGATCACGATGATCCCCAGCATCACCACGTCGGTTGCGTTGAAGCGCTGGGCGTCGGAGACCATGCCGCCGATGCCGGGCACGCCGTTGATCGTTTCGGCGGCGACGATGGTGGTGAACGAAATCCCGACCGCGAGCCTGATCCCGGTCATGACCTCCGGCAGGACCGAGGGCACGGTGACGTGGAGGATGGACTGGAACCGGTTCGCGCCGAGCATGCGGACCGCGTTGATCCGGTCGGCCGGGACGCTCCGGACCGCATCTGCGGTCGCGATCACGATCGGCGGGAAGGCGGCGAGGAAGAGCAGCGTGACCTTCGGCGTGTCATCGATGCCGAACCAGATCACCAGCAGGCTGAAGTAAGCCAGCGGCGGCAGGTTCCGGAGGAAGTCGATCGCCGGGCCGAAGATCCAGCGCAGCGGGGTGACCACGGCGAGCAGGATCCCGATCGGGACGCCGAGCAGGATCGCGTAGCCAGCGCCCTGGAAGAGACGCGACATGCTGTGCCAGAGGTGCTCTTGCAGGAAGTAATTCGAGTAGCCGCGGATGCCGTCGTGGTAGCCGGTGATCACGAAGAGCTGATGGAAGACGTCCTGCGGCCCGGGCAGCAGCAACGGCGGCCAGATCTCGGCCGCGGCGATCGCCCACCAGATTCCGATCAGCACCGCGATCGCCGAGAGCTGGACGGCCGCCTGCTTCGCCCAGCGGGGAACCCGGGGTTTGCGGCGGGTGCCGGTCGGGCCTGCCTTCACCGACGGTTCGGTCGCGGCGTCAGCCGCGGGCGGGGTGGCCTCGAAGGCCTCACGGCCCCCAATGCCCTGGCCTCCCCGCCCGTCGACTTCCGCATCCCCCAGAGAGAGGTCGCCCTGGCCCACACGGCCGGGGCCGGTGCCTGCGGGAGTGTCGTTCCGCGCCGGCCCTCCGGGCGAGGGGAATGCCTGTGGACCGGCCGTAGCACCGGTCGCAACGGTGGCCGGGGTGTCTTGCCCCGGAAGCTTTCCGTCAATCTTGATGGAGTTACTCGACATTAGGCGCGGTAACTTATCAAACTTGACCAACAAAGTCATGAAAGATCGACGCCGGCCTCCCAGACCCTGCTGTGGAGCTGCCGCGCAGGGTTCTAGCTCAGCGCTTCAAGCCCGCAAACGGGACGCCCCACACGGTGAGGTTGAAGTTTCCGCCACATAGCGCTCGAATCTTCAACCTCACCGACCTGGGCCGGCGGGTTCCTGTGGTCATCCGGCGAAGACCGGATGACATGTGGTTAAAGATGGCTGCGGCCGGGGTCGCTTTCGAAGTCGAGGACCGGGCCCATCGGGACGATCTGGGTCGGGTTGATCTTCGGGTGGGTGATGTAGTAGTGCCGCTTGATGTGGTCGATGTTCACGGTGTCGGCGATGCCGGGCTGCTGGTAGAGGTCGCGCAGGTAGCCGGCCAGGTTGTCGTAATCGGCGATCCGCCGCTGGTTGCACTTGAAGTGGCCGACGTAGACCGCGTCGAAGCGGACCAGGGTGACGAAGAAGCGCCAATCCGCCTCGGTGATCTGGTCACCGGTCAGGAAACGGTGCTCGGCCAGCCGGTCGTCCATCTCGTCCAGTGCTTCGAAGAGCTCGACGAAGGCCTCCTCGTAGGCTTCCTGGGTGGTCGCGAAGCCGGCCCGGTAGACGCCGTTGTTGATCGAGCCGTAGATCCGTTCGTTCAGCTCGTCGATCTCGGGCCGGAGCGATTCGGGATAGAGGTCCAGCTCCGGGTTCCCCGCCCACTCGTTGAACTCGCTGTTGAGCATGCGGATGATCTCACTGCTCTCGTTGTTGACGGCCCGGTTGGTCTGCTTGTCCCAGAGCACCGGAACCGTGACCCGCTCGTCGAAGTCCGGGTCGGTCAGCCGGTAGGCCTCACTCAGGTACTCGAAGCCGTTGATCGGGTCGGGGTCATCGGGGAAGAACTTCCAGCCCTTTTCGTCGCGGACCGGATCGACCGCGGTCATCGAGATCACGTCCTCCAACCCCTTCAGAGCCCGGAAGATGATCGCGCGCGAAGCCCATGGGCAGGCGTAGCAGACATAGAGGTGGTACCGGCCCGGTTCGGCCTTGAACCCGGATGAACCGTCCGCCGTGACCCGGTCACGGAACACGTTCTCCTGGCGGACGAACGCACCTTTCTCGTCGGTCTCCTTCTCGAACTGGGCGTTGGCCATCGATTCTCCTTGCCGGTCGGGGGTTGAATGAAGCTTAGGGAGCATCGAGTGTCGGCCGGGCCCAGTTCCCCCGTTCACCGAAGGTCGCGGGTATAGTCTGATCATCAGCGGGGGCCGCCAGTCGTGGGCTGCGGAGGGAATCCCGCTTCAAGAAGGGAGAGTCTTGCCGGTCACCGATACGAAGTCGTTGCGCCCGATCCGGGTTCTGCTGCTGCTCGCAGCGGTCTTGGGCGCCTGCCTCGCGGTCTCCGCCTTGCCCTCGTCAGCCGCGGCCGACGAGCCGTTCAAGATCGAGTTCGACAAGAGCAATATCCAGATCGGCGGCCTCGCCGACCTGCCGCTGGACACGATCGCGAGCGGGGCCAGCCTCGAAGGCACGATCGACGAGAACGGCAACGTGACGATTCCGAAGGGCAGCTTCAAGCTGCCGGAACTGGGCATCGACGACCCGGTGAAGCTGCGCGGCTTCATGGGCATCGAGAGCCCCGCCACCGGAACCTTCGACGCGGCCACCGGCCGGCTCGAATTGGACGCCAAGGCCGGGATCTGGATCTCGGTCGACGTCGCGGCGGCCCTCGACCTGGCCGGGGTGGACATCGACGACCTGATCGGCCAGGTCGCTGGCGGCTCGACCGGCGGGCTCAACATCGGCACCCTGATCAAGCCGTTGCTGAGCAACCTGACCTGCGGTTTTTCACCGATGGACGTCCACTTCACGACCGAGGCGAATTCACTTTCCACCGGCAGCCGCTTCGTCGACGGCCCGACCGGCACCGGTGCGATCACCGCCGAGTGGTCGCAACTCGGGCCGTTCTCCGGCCGGACCAAGATCTTGGGGCTGATCGACCCCTGCCAGATGCTGATGAGCTACTTGCCCACCCTCCTCGAGGGAGGCCTCGGTGGTTCTCTTCCCGGTGACATCGACCTCGGAGGACTCGACCTCGCCGGCATCCTCGACAACCTGAACAACCTGAACCTGGGGCCGAGCGCCATCACCCTGACCCGTACCCAGTCCCAGCCGGATCCGGACCCTGACCCTGACCCCGATCCGACTCCCGGCCCGGCGAAGCTCAGGCTCTCGGTCACCCCGAAGCAGCACCGGGTGAAGGCCGGCAAGAAGACCACGTTCAAGACCAGGGTCAAGAACGTGGGCAAGTCGAAGGCAAACGGGGTCCGGGTCTGCCTGACCGGCCCCGGCGTCGGCATCCTGGTCCGCTGGCGCTGCCTGAAGCTCGGCTCGATCAAGGCAGGCGCGACCAAGACCAAGAACATCCGGGTCCGGGTAAAGCGGAAATCGCCGCGCCGGAAGGCAAAGTTCCATTTCCGGGTGAAGTCGGCGAACGCGGCCAAGCGGGCCACCAGCGCCCGCCTGCTGATTCGCCGCTGAGCTCAGGCGACGGATAGTTCCCGGGCCCGACCGAGCGTCCGGGCGAGCCCGCTGAGCAGCAGGTCGGCGAGCAACTCCGCCTGCTGGCCGATCTCGGGCACGGCCGTCGTCTCGAGCAGGACGCCGTTGCGTGGCGGGCCGATCGCGAAGATCCGCTCGGAGGTGACCGCGTCGCTGCCGATCAGGGCCCCATCATCGTCGACGTCGAAGCCGATCCCGAGCGCATCCGCGCGAAGCAGCCCGCCCTCCAGCAACCGGCCGACCAGCGGCTGGTCCAGCCGGCGCGGATCCCAGGTCGGGCCGGTGCAGTTGATCACGCGGTCGACCAGCAGGCGCTCCTCGGTCTCCGAGTTGCTCATCCGGAGTTGGACCGCCACTCGCTCCTCCTCCAGTTCGGCCCGAATGATCGAGGCGGCCCGCACCCGGAGCCGGCGGTTGACCTTGAGCCGCTCCAGCCGCAAGGCGACCCGCGGCGCCATCCGGTGCCGGTGGACGCCCCAGATCCGGCTCAGGTCGGAGAGGAAGCGCTTCTGGTCACGACGGTCGAGTGACCGCCAGAGGTCGTTGGTGATCGGGCGCAGGGAATCGAAGGCGACGCGCCAGTCCTCTCCCCTCGCCCCGGCGACGGCGATCTCGGTCAGGAGGCGGGAAGTGAGCTCGGTCAGCGAACATCGATCGTCCGGCAGGGCGACGGGGCGGCCCCGCACCGGCATCGTGTCCCCATGGGCCCGCGGCAAGAGGCCATGCCGGGATACAGCCTGCATCTCCGGGCCGCCCGGGCCACCGAGCGAGATCGCCATGTCAACCGTGGTCAGGCCGGTGCCGATCAACAGCACGGCCTCGTCGGTGAGCGCCTGCTCGATCGCACCGGGGCTCCAGGGGTCGGCCACATACCGCTCCGACGCGGCCAAGGCAGGATCGATGCCGGGCAGTTCGGAGGGCCGGCCGTTGCCAAGGGCGAGCACGACCCGGTCGGCCCGGACTTCCCGGCCGTCGTCGAGTTCCAGGGTGACGAGGCCGCCAGGCTCGCCCGCGTCGATGCCGATCGCCTCGGCCCGGATCCGCTCGAAGGCTACGCCGGCCGATTCGCGGATCGTGCGGTCGAGCAGGTCGACCAGGTAGCGGCCGAAGACCCGGCGGGCGAGGTACTCCTGGGGCTGCGTCTCGGGCGCTTCCCGGCGGACCCATTCGAGGAAGTCGTAGGGCCGGTCCGGCAGGCCGATCATCTGACCGGCCGGCACGTTCAGCCGGTGCTGCTCGTCCTCGGTGCCGTACGCGACGCCCGGTCCTACCCGCTCCGACTTCTCGACCAGCACGACCCGCAGCCCGGGAGCCGAACGTCGGAGCAGCTGGACCGCGGTCAGGGTGCCGGAAGCGCCACCGCCGACGATGGCGATCGTCGCCACCGGTTCCGACGGCGCCTCACGTGCCACTTTCGGCGGTGCTCCACCGGGGGAGATGTCGACCAGCGGCACCTTGCTGGGCAGATGCCCGACCAGCAGCGAGGAGCCGCTGCGATTGAAGAGCAGCGGCCGGTGGCCACCCGGCTCGGGATCCTCCATCGCCTCCACCCTGCCGATCAGCAGTCGGTGATCGCCGGCCGGCACCGTGTTCTCGAGAGCACATTCGAACCGGCCGGCCCCGCCCTCCCCGAACTGGACCGTGAAGCGGGCCGACTCGGGGATCTCGGTGACCGGGGCACCGGAATCGACGCTGACCGCGAGCAGGGGAGGCTCACTCGATAGCACCGTGAGCGAGTCGGCAGCCAGGGTCAGGGATTCGGCGTCGGCAGAGCCCCGGATCGTGACCGCCGCGGAGCCGGCGGGCAGGCGGTTGGTCAGCCCGGCGAACCTCGTCTCGAGGTCCGGCCCCATCCCGTTTTCGTCCATCAAGCGGGAATCCCCGCGAGCCAGTTGCCGCTGCGCTCCAGCCAGGCGGTGACCAGGCCTTCGGCGCCGAGCGAAGCCAGCTCCGCTTCGAGCGCGACCAGCGAAGGCGTGGAGCACGTCGCCCCTAGCTCGAGCAGAGCCGGGCGAAGGTGGACGTCCGCGGCCATCGCGTGCCGGGCCTGGCGGGCGATCATCAGCGGGATGCCCGTCTTTTCCAGCAGGGCGGCCTCGGGCAGGCCGTCGAGAAAGAGCTTGAGCAGGCCGGAGTAGCTGCCCATCACGGTCGGGCTGGCCGCGATCACGACCTGGGCGGTCCGCACCAGCTCGTTCAGCTCGGGGCTGAAGGCGCCGTCCTCCAGCGGCAGGTTGACCAGGTCGATCGCCACCGCCGGCGTCTCCCCCAACTGCGCGGCCAGCCCGTCGGCGACCCCGGAGGCGAGCCGCAGGGTGCGGCTGTCCGGGCGCTGGTTGCCGACGATCGCGATGACGTTCGGGTTGAAACCTGGGTGGAGAGAGGTCTGATTCATCTGGTCGTCCTGTGTCTGAGGGGAGTGAAGGTCAGGGGCCGGGTCTCTCGACCCGGCCCCCTTGCTTGCGTCCAGCTGGGCCGTCTAGCCCACCGCCCAGCGGAGTAGACGTAGACATTCATGAGTTTGTCTAGTCAATAGATCAAGATACTACACGACCAGGGCGAAGATGCAATAGTGCGGCCATCTTGAAGTCGAGTGTCCCGTCCACGTCCGCGATAGCGGCTGCGCTGATCCTCGCCCTGGCGGCGCTGATGGCCGCCGGCTGCGCCGGCACCAGCGAGTCTTCGACCGACCGCACCCTGCGGATCTACGTCAGCCAGCCGCTCAAGGGCGACCGGGGTGGCGAGGACATGCTGCGAGCGGTCGAGATCGCGAACGAAGGCGAAGGCGGACGCATCGACTCGGCGAAGATCGAGATCGTGGGCCTGAACGATTCCGACGAGCGCGGCAACTGGGTCGCCTCGCTGGTGCGCCGGAACGCCCGCCGGGCCGCCGCCGACCCGTCCGCGGTCGCCTACATCGGCGACTTCGACTCGAGGGCGACCGAGATCGCGATGCCGATACTGAACCGGGCCGGGATGCTGCAGGTCAGCTCCAGCTCGACCGCGGTGAAGCTGACCATGCCGACCCCCGAGCTCGGTGAAAGGATCCGCCCGACCGGGATCCGGACCTTCGGCCGGGTCGTTCCGAACGACAACGTCCAGGCCGCCGCGCTCGCGCTGTTCATGGACGAGGAAAGCGTCAACGAGGTGTTCGTGGTCGACGACGGCGAGACCTACGGACAGGGGCTCGCCTACCGCTTCGAGAGGGCCGCCGAAAGCACCCGGATCGATGTCGCCGCCAGCGCAACCCTGACCAGCGAGGCCCGGGTCGGCCAAGTCGCCCGACGGGTGACCGCCTCCGGGGCCGACGCTTTGCTCTTCGCCGGCTCGAACCTCGACCTCGCGCAGGGCCTGTTCGAGACCGTCCACCGCGACAACAACTTCATCAAGCTCTTCGGTGGTGACGGACTCTCGCTCACGACCTTCCTGGAATCGATCGGAGACACCGGTCTCGACACCTACGTGACCGCCCCACAGTTGCCGGCCGGCAACTACGCCCAGAGCGGCGAGTCGTTCCTGCGCGGGTTCCGGCAGCGGTATGGACGGCCGGCGGAGCCGATGGCCGTCTTCGCCTACGAAGCCGGTCGGGTCGTGATCGATTCGATCCGGCGCGGGGCCCGCGGCAACATCGCGACCGAACCGATCGACGCCCTCCGAATCAACACCCGAAACGCCTTCTTCGACACTTCCGAGCGAGCCTCTCCCCTGGGCAGCTACTCGATCGACGCCAACGGGGACACCACCCTTACCTTCTACGGCGCCTACCGGGTGGAGGACGGGAAGCTGGTGCTCGGCCGGGTGATCGACGTGCCTCCTTCGCTGCTGATGGAGGACGAACGATGAGCACCGCCCTGACCTGCATCGTGATCCTGGCCCTTGGCTGCGTGATCACCGGAGTCTCGATCCTGCTGGTGCGGCGCCTCGTCCCCGCGAGCCTGCGCGGCAGCGAGGAGCGGCGGGAACCGGTCTTCGCCTTCGCCGGCGTGCTCTACGCGCTGGTGATCGGCTTCGTCCTGGCCTACGCGCTCGACGGCTACCAGACCGCCGAGACCGCTTCAGGCACCGAGGCCGACTCGGTCAGTTCGCTTTCCCGCGCCGCCACCCTTTTCGATGCCGAGAGCCGGGACCGGATCGGGCACGAACTGATCTGCTACTCCCGGGCGGTGATCGAGGACGAGTGGCCGGCGATGTCACGTGGCAACCGCTCTGAGCTGGCCACGGCCGCCACCGACCGGCTCTTCCAGTCCTTCGGGAAGCTGGGTCGCAACAGCGCCGACAATTCCGCCCTCTCGAGCTCGCTCGAAAGGGTCAGCGACCTTCAGAAGGCGCGGGCGACGCGACTGCTCAAGTCCGACACCTACCTACCGACCATGTTCTGGGTCTTCATGGTCGGCGGCGGGTTCATGCTGATCGTCTTCGCCACCGTACTCAAGGGTCGAGAACCGATCCGGGGCCAGGTGATGTTCGTCCTCCCGGTCACGCTGCTGCTGATCTGTTCGATCTACCTGGTCTACGTGTTCGAGCAGCCGTTCCACGGGCCGAACGAAATCGGGCCACGCGCGATGGAACGGGCCCTGGTCTCGGTCACCGAGTTCATCCCCGACCCCCGAGCGGACCGCCCCTGCCCCTAGCCCGTAGGGCCGAGGTCTTCTTGCTTGTCTTCTGGGATCGGGCCGAGCTTGCGGCTCGGGACCGTCTTGTCTTCCAGGTTGTGCTTGTCGTTGAACTGCAGCGGGGTCATCGGCTGGTTGCTGATCGGCGGATCGGGCTCCATCGCGTCGAGGCCCGCGTCGAGGTCGGCCTCCGAGACCGTGGAGGGGACCGGCACCGCCCGGTAGGAGGGAACCGGCAGGCCGAGACGGAAGGCCAGCTGACCGTCGGAGTTGAAGCCGTCGACCCAGGGATTGTCGCCCCAGGAAACGAGCCAGCCAGTGCCGAATTGTCTGAACGAACCGCAGCAATGGCTGCTCGGCGCGGCGGCCTTGTCGGTGAAGGCTCCGATGAAGGTGGCGGTGCGGTTCTCGAGGTCGATCCGGTAGCGAAGCGCCCGCGGTGCCCGACCCGCGATGTGGGTGCCGTTGTCGTGGACGCTCAGCACGTCGCCATCCATGCGGGCGTCGTGGTTACCGGAGATCGGGTAGTTGCCGTACGGGTCGTCGCCGACCACCTTGAGTGATTCCGGCGTCTTGACCCCGCCGAACTTCCAGACGATCTTGCCGGTCTTCTTGTCGATGCCCCAGACCGAGTCGGTGTGACGGGTCGAGATCACGTACTCGTCGCGCCAGGGCTCGATCGAGTTGAGGTGGAAATGGTCGTAGCGGATCCTGCCGTTCTGGTCGTAGTGCGGGTTGTTCCACTCGCGGATCCACCAGCGCTGCGGGATGTCCTCCATCGGAACGTGATCTCCCGAGTTCCAGGAATAGAGGACCTTGCCGTCCGGAGTCTGCACCTGGAAGGCACCGTCGAGCACACCGCGGTTGGCCCGGCCGCCGACCGGGCGGAGATCGACCCCGTAGCGCGGGTCGTAGCTCATCACGATCCGGTTGCCGTTCGGCAGCAGCACGTACTCGTGCGCGTCGGTGGGGGCGCCCTTGAAACGGACGGTCTTGATCAATTTGCCGCTGAGGCTGCGGATGTCGGTCGCGGTGCGGACATCCTGGCCGAAGCCGTCCCCGAAACCACGCGGGAACTGGACCGTGCCGTCGGCGAGCACCTGCCCGCCGAGCGTGTTGTAAGGCGGCGTGTACCACCAGCGCGGCGTGCCGTCCTGGTCCCATACGACCAGCCAGACCCGGCCGACCTTGCCCGGAGTGAGGTACGAAGCGGTCATGAACATGCCCTTCGGCGGCTTCTTCATCCGCTTGTACCGCCACTCGGGGAAGTTCGACGGCAGGCAGCGGACCTCGTACGACTCGGTGCCGCCATCCCGCATGATCTTCACATCGAAGTCCTGGCCGGGCATGGGCCGGGCCTCGGCGCCGTAGCGGCCGGACTGGGCCGGGTTGGCCCACACCTTGACCTTGACGTCGGGATCCGAGCGAACCTCGACCATGACCCGGCCCGGGACACAGCGGGTCACGTAGTAGTGGCGGTCCGGGTTGAACTTCGGCCACATCGACTTGGTGCTGAACTGGGCGTCGTACTCCTTGCCCGGATCGCCGTTGCCCTTCTCGGTGCCGACGATCGGGGCCAAGGCGTTGGGGTTGCCGCCGCCACCCTTGGCGGCCTTCGCGTCGTTCTTGTCGACCCGGTACTGGCGGTAGGCGAGCGCCCCCGCACCCAACCCGAGGAAAAGCGCGGCGAGCAGCACCGCAAGGTTGTACGGCGTGAATTTGAGTTTGTTCTCGGAGGTTTCCATGCCGGGGTGGGTCCGGTTCGTTCCCGTTCGGCCCGGCGTGCGCTGCACGTCGCGCGTGTGCCATGCCGGTGCGTCCGGGCGATTCTCTGGTGGCCCAGGGTCCGGAAACTATAGGCGACCGTCGGCGGGTAGGGTTCGCGCCCATGCCCCAGGCAAGGCTAGAAGTCGGCAAAACGATCCAAGCGGTTCTCACCACCTTCGAGGAGAACAGTTCCCTGGTCTTGCAGCTGACCGTGGTCTTCTCACTGCTCAGTGCGCTCTCGGTGCTGCTCGACGTCACCGGCGCCGCCGGGTTCGCGCTTTCGCTCGGCATCCTCTGCCTGCTCGGAGTCACCTACGGCGGCATGATCACCGCCCTCGTCTGCATCCCCGGCAAATCCGAGGGGGCGGGTGAACTCTGGACCGTGGTCAAGCCGGTCCTCGCCCGGCTCATCTGGGTCACCCTCTTGACGGGGGCCGGCGCCATGGCCGGGTTGATCGCCTTCATCGTTCCCTGCTTCGTACTGATCACCTTTTGGTCGGTCGCGACCCAGACCGTGGTGACCGAGCGCACCACGGTCTTCGAGTCGTTCGGACGCAGCTTCGAACTGGTCCGGGGAAACGCCTGGCGGGTCTTCGGCTACATCCTGGTCCTCGGCCTGATCAGCACACTGCTGCTGGGGCTGTCACTGCTCATCTCGATCCCGCTCGGAACCAGCCAGGTCGGCAAGGTGGTCGGGAGCTTCGTCAGCAACGCCCTGACCATGCCGATCGCCGCGATCGGCGCAGCGGTGCTCTACCGCGAGCTGCTCGCCCTGGGGCGGGTCAAGGCAGCGGAAGAAGACCAAGATCCGTTCGCGCCGCGCTGAGCGGCGGCGGGATCAGGAAGCTTCGGCCGGCGCCTCGGTCGAGACATCGCCCGGGTCCGGCACCGTATCGCCTGCCACCTCGGTCGGCGCCTCGTCGCCGTCGATGACGATCTCCTTCATCTTGCCGCCGACCATGCCGAAGTGGGCGACCACGTAGCAGGCCACCATGACTCCGGCCATCACGTAGAAGACGGTCTGGGTCGAGTGGGCGAAGGCGTCCTGGAGGGCGTGGTAGACCTGCTCCACCGACCCGCTCGAGGCGTGCCCGGAAAGCGCGTCGGAGTTGCCGCCGCCGGCCGAGGTCATCGCGTGGGCGATCTCGTCAGCCTTGGCCTTGGGCAGGCCGAGCTGGCCGAGTTTGTCCTCGACGTTGGCCCGGTTCTGAGTGGTGAGGATGGTGCCGAGCACGGCCAGGCCGAAGGCGGCGGCGTAGTTGCGGACGGTCTGGGTGATGCCGGTGGCCTCGCCGTAGCTGGTGTTGGGCGCCCGGTTGATCGCGTCGGTGCTGACCGGGCCGAGCATCAGCCCGACCCCGGCACCGGCCATCACCATGTAGATCCACTGGCCACCGAGGCCGGCATCGATGTCGGTCATCTGGCCCGCCCAGAGGAAGAAACCGACCGCGCCGAGGATGGCGCCGACGATGGCGGCCGGTTTGGCTCCCTTGCTGTCGAGGATGCGGCCACCCCACTGTGAGCCGACCACGAAGCCACCGAAGAAGACGAGCAGGAAGAGGCCGGCGTCCGAGGCGTCCCAGCCGAGTGCGATCTGGGAGTACATGCTGGCGAAGAAGAAGAGCGGGACGAAGGCGATCGAAAGGAAGAAGAGCGCCAGGTTGTCAGCCGTGAAGGCCCGTTCGCGGAAGATCGAGACTCGCATCAGCGGGAACTCCTGGCGGTTCTCGAAGACGAAGAAAGCGACCAGGATGACGATGCCGGCCACGATGCAGATCCAGGTCAGGGGGTTGTCCCAGCCCCAGATCGCCGACTGCTGGAAGCCGAGCACCGAAAGGCCCATGCCGAGCGCGATGATGACCGCGCCGCGGATGTCGAGCGGCTGCGGGTTCTTCTTGTTCCGGGGCTTCGAGAGCCAGATCAGGACCAGCGAGATGATCGCGATCGGGATGTTGATCCAGAAGATGGAGCGCCAGGTCCACTCGGTCAGGTAGCCACCCGCGATCGGCCCGACCGAGGTGAGGGCGCCGGTGATGCCGAAGAAGACCGCCAGCGCCCGGCCGCGCTTGTCGATCGGGAAGGCGGAGATCGTGATGGCCAGAGCGGCGGGGAACATGATCGCGGCGCCGGCGCCCTGGATCAGGCGGAAAGCGATGATCCAGGCCTCGGCGATGTCGGTCTCCGGCGTTGCCCCGCAGAGGGCCGAGCAGACGGTGAAGATCAGGATCCCGACCACCAGCATGGTCCGGTGGCCGACCACGTCGGCCAGCTTGCCGCCGAGCGCGAAGATCGCCGCCATCGCCAACAGGTAACCGCTGACGATCCACTGCACCCCGGTTTCGGAAAGCCCCAGATGCTGCTGGATGTTGGGAACCGAAATCGAGACGATCGTCTGGTCGATGAAGGTCATCGACACGGCGAAGATCATTGCTACCAGGACGAGGGCACCGCTCTTCTTTTCAGCCATGTCGGTGAAACTTATCCAAGGTGTCAACAAATCCAAAAAGTTGACACGCATCAGCTTATACGCGCTAGGCTGCGCGCATGGAGATCGTGCGCACGCCCGAAGAACGATTCGCGAACCTTCCCGGCTTCCCCTGGGAGCCGGTTTACCGGGAATGGGAGGGCATGCGCCTGGCCCACATCGACGAAGGCGAGGGTGAACCGGTCCTGCTCGTGCACGGCGAACCGACCTGGGGATTCCTCTGGCGCAAGGTGATGGACCCGCTGCTGGAGGCCGGCTACCGCTGCATCGTCCCCGACCTGCCCGGTTTCGGCCGCTCCGACAAACCGGTCGACGACGAGTGGTACAGCTACGACCGCCACACCGCCGCCCTGGTCGACCTGCTCGAGCAACTCGACCTGACCGGGCTAACCCTGGTCTGTCACGACTGGGGCGGTCCGATCAGCCTGCGCACCGCATCGATCGAGGTTCCGGAACGCTTCTCGCGCCTGGTCGCGATGGACACCGGCCTCTTCACCGGGTACCAGAAGATGTCCGATGACTGGAACCATTTCCGCGACTTCATCGCTTCGCATCGGGACGTGAAGGTCGAGATGCCGATCCGCGGCGGTTGCGCGACCGAGCTCCCCGACGAGGTGGTCGCCGCCTACGAGGCGCCCTTCCCGGACGCCGACCACAAGGCGGGCATCCGCACCTTCCCGCCGATGATCCCGGTCACGCCCGACGATGTCGGTGCCGCCGAAGGCCAGGCCGCGGCCCAGTACCTGCTCCAGGACGACCGGCCTTCGCTCCTGCTCTGGGGCGACAGCGACCCGGCCCTGCCGCTCGACCCGGTCGGCCGGACCGTCCAGATGCTCTTCCCGAAGGCCGAGCCGCTGACCGTGATCGAGAACGCCGGCCACTTCCTCCAGGAGGACCAAGGCGAGCAGATCGGCCGGATCATCGTCGACTGGCTGGACCGCACCCGGGCCTGAGCCCGGCGGACCCGCCCAAGTAGGGATAGTTGGCAACTATTGCCAACTATCCCGATCTCGCTGCGATTCAGGCCGGTTCGGCGGCGCGGAGGAGCATGTTGAGCAGTGGTTCGGCGCGTCGGGCGTCGGGCTGCTCGCCGGTGATCAGGTCGAGGTATATGTAGCCCGCCGCCATGCGCTCGATCACGTAGGCGAGATCGTAGGACTGGACGCCCGCGGGCAGGACCATCGCGCCGGCCTCGACCTGCCGGTCGATCGAATCCTCGATCCAGGCGATCAGTCGCGGCTGGTACCCGGCCCCCGAACGAGTCAAGAGCGACATCGCCGACTCCCCCTCGGTCGCGAGCCAGTGCTTCATGCCGGGGTTCTCGATCACTTCGTCGGCGAAGCCGATGGTGACTTCGATGATCCGATCCGGGCCTTTCGCAGTCGAGTCCCGCTCGAGCCGCTCGAGGCTGCGAATCGTCATGTGCCAGATCATCTCGACCAGGAACTGCTCCCTCGAACCGACCCAGCGGTAGAGGGTGGCCCGGTTGATGTCGAGCTGCCGGGCCATGGCCGACATGTCGATCCGCTCGCGGGCCATGAAGGTGCGGACGCCCAGCCGAAGCGCGCGCAGCGGACCGGAATCCTCCGGTTCGCCCGGTTCGGTCAAGGCAGCCTGAAGCTTTGTGGCTCGGGGAGTCACGGGAACGCCAGCATTTCGCATTTGGGCCGTTTCCGCCCGGTCGGTCAGCTTCCGGTACCGGCTGCCCGTTCGATCGCCTGCCGCATTACCTCCACCGGCTGGGCCCCGGAAAGCGCGCTCGAACGGTCGAAGACGAAGGCCGGGACGCCCGTGATGCCGAGCAATCCGGCCAGCTCCTGGTCCGATCGCACCTCGGTCGCGAACTCGTCCGAGCCCGCGACGGCCTCGGCCCGGCTCGCTTCGACCCCAGCCTCCGTCGCCAGGCGCGTGAGATCCGCAGGGTCGGAAAGGTCGGCCGACCCGGTGAAGTAGGCAGCGAAGAAAGCGTCGGCCAGGGACGCCTCGACGCCGGACTGGCCGGCCAGCTGGAGCATGCGGTGAGCGTCGAAGGTGTTGACCGCGAAGGCGTTCTCGAAGTCGAACTCGATCCCCGCGGCGTGGCCCATCGAGACCACGCGCTCGTTCATCGCCTTGGCCTCGTCCCGGGAGATCCCGAACTTGCGCGAGAGATGGTCGTAGAGGTCGCCTTCCGCCCGGCGCGGCGCCGTCGGGTCGAGCTGGAAGCTGCGCCAACGCACCTCGATGCCATCTCTGCCGTCGACCTCGCCGAGCGCCTCGGCGAACTGACGGGTGCCGATGTAACAGAAGGGGCAGGCGACGTCGGAGAAGATTTCGACTTTCACCCAAAGGAGACTAGAGAGCCTCCGGCCCCGGCCATAAGATCAGGCCATGGCACCGTCCAAGAAGGGGGACGTTCCCGCGAAACAGGGTCTCGTCCTGCTGACCCTCATCCTGATCGCCGGGGTCGCGAACCTGAACCTCGCCGTCGCCAACGTCGCCCTGCCGGACATCGGCAAGGACCTCGACGCCAGCCAGACCGGGCTCAACCTGGTCGCGGTCGGCTACTCGCTCGGCCTGGCCGGGTCGGTGCTTTACCTCGGCGCACTGGGCGACCGTTACGGGCGCAAGATGATGCTGATCCTGGGCACGTGCCTGGCGATCCCCGCCTCGCTGCTGGCCGGGTTCGCCCCCAGCGTGGACGTCCTCTTTCTGGCCCGGGTGCTCGGCGGCCTGGCGGCCGGCATGGCCTACCCGACCACGCTCGCCCTGATCACCGCCCTCTGGTCGGGCGCCGCGCGGACCCGCTCGATCGCCCTCTGGTCCGGCATCGGCGGCGGGATCTCGGCCTTGGGACCGCTGGTATCCGGCGCCCTGCTCGAGCAGTTCGACTGGGGTTCCGTCTTCCTGATCACGATCCCCTTGGCACTGATCGCCCTGCTGCTGGCGATCAAGCTGATCCCTTCGCATGTGAACGAGACCACGGACCCGGTCGACAACCTCGGCGGGATGCTCTCGATCGTCATGGTCGGCGGGGTGGTCCTCGCGATCAACTTCGTCTCGATGCCGGGCTACGGCGAGACGACCGCGGCGATGACCGCGATCGGCGTCGCCGCCGGCCTGGGCTTCTTCATCCAGCAGCGCCGCCAAGGGCGGGTCGGCAATCCGCTCTACGACCTGAAGATCGCCGCCCGGCGCACTTTCTGGGTCGCCGCGGCCGCCGGCATCATCGTCTTCGGCACCCTGATGGCGGCCATGTTCATCGGCCAGCAGTACCTGCAGAACGTGCTCGAGTACTCGACCCTCGGCGCCGGGGCGGCGATCCTGCCCGCCGCCGTCGCGATGGTCCTCGCGGCCCCGGTCTCGGCCAAGCTGGTCCAGAGCCACGGATCCCGGGTCACGCTGCTCCTCGGTTTCCTCTTCTGCCTGGTCGGCTTCGTACTGATGTTGCTGCTCTGGGACGAGAACGCCTCCTACTGGCAGGTCTTCCTCGGCTACTTCCCGGTCGGGATCGGGGTCGGCCTGGCCGGCACGCCGGCCTCGAACTCGCTGACCGGGTCGGTGCCCGTCCACCGGGCCGGTATGGCTTCCGGCACGGCCGACCTGCAACGCGACCTCGGCGGGGCGATCATGCAGTCGATCCTCGGCTCGGTCCTGACCTCGGCCTACGCCAGCTCCTTCGCCTCCCAGATCGCCGCCAATCCCGACGCCGCGAAGAACGTCAGCGACTCGACCCAGACCCAGCTCGAACGATCTTTCGGCAGCGCGGTCACGGTCGCCGAGCAACACAAGGAGTATGCGCCGCAAATCGTCCACGCGGCCCAGACCGCTTTCCTGAGTGGCGGCGACGCGGCCTACACGGTCGGCATCGTGGCGATCGCGCTCGGCGCGGTGCTGGTCTTCTTCGCCTACCCGAAACAGGACCGCGAAGCGGAACTCCTGACACAATTCCATGCCGAGGACGCCGTCGCGACCGCATAGCCTCGCGACGTAGGCAACCAACCGAGGAGCAGGAAGAGATGAACCGCACTTTCGTGATCGGGGTCGGCATGACCAAGTTCGACAAGCCCGGGACCAAGGAGGGCGACTACCCGGACTGGGCGGTCGAAGCCGGCCAGAAGGCCCTGGAAGACGCGGGCATCTCCTATGACGACGTCGAGAGTGCCTACGTCGGCTACTGCTACGGCGAGTCGACCTCGGGCGAGCGGGCGGTCTACGGACTCGGGCTTTCCGGCATCCCGATCGTCAACGTGAACAACAACTGCTCGACCGGCTCCTCCGCCCTCTACCTGGCCCGCCAGTCGGTCAAGGGTGGCCTCGCCGACTGTGCCCTGGCGCTCGGCTTCGAGAAGATGGAGAAGGGCTCGCTCGGTGCCAAGTACACCGACCGCACGCAGCCGCTGGACAAGCACTTCATCGAACTCACCCAGATCCGGCCCTGGGAAGACGCCCCTCCTGCTCCCCAGATCTTCGGTGCGGCCGGACGCGAGCACATGGAGAAATACGGCAGCAAGCCGGAGCACTTCGCCTGGATCGGCTACAAGAACCACAAGCATTCGGTCAACAACCCGTACGCCCAGTTCCAGGACGAGTACACGCTGGAGCAGATCCAAGCCGCGCCGGAGATCTACGCGCCGCTGACCAAGCTGCAGTGCTCCCCCACCTCGGACGGCTCCGGTGCGGCGATCGTCGCCTCGGAGAAGTTCGTCGACGAACACGACCTCTGGGATCGGGCGATCGAGATCACCGGTCAGGCACTGGTCACCGACACCCGCGCGACCTTCGACGACGACTCGGCGATCAGCCTGGTCGGCTACGAGATGAGCCGCCTGGCCGCCGAGCAGGCCCTCGGTGAGGCCGGCGCCAGGATCGACGAGGTCGACGTGGTCGAGCTGCACGACTGCTTCTCGGCCAACGAGCTGATCACCTATGAGGCGCTCGGCCTGGCCGAGAAAGGCCATGGCCACGAGCTGGTCGAAGCGGAGGCCACCACCTATGGCGGCTCGACCGTGGTCAACCCTTCCGGCGGCCTGATCTCGAAGGGCCATCCGCTCGGCGCGACCGGCCTCGCCCAGTGCTCCGAACTGACCTGGCAGCTCCGCGGCAAGGCCGATGCCCGCCAGGTCGAAGGCGCCGACAAGGCCCTCCAGCACAACATCGGCCTCGGCGGCGCCGCGGTGGTCACGGTCTACGAGAAGCCCGCTGCCTGAGCGCAGCGCAACTTTCAGGCATCTGGGTTGAAGTTATCCGCTTCATGTGCGGATAACTTCAACCCAGATGCGGGAGTGACCGTCAGGGGCCGATCCAGGCGACCGTGAGCGAGGCGCCGCCCGGCATCCCGGAGTTGACCTGGGTCGCGAGGTCGCCGCCACTGTTCTGCTGGGCGATCAGGGAGATCGCGTCGCCCGGGTTCAAGCGCGCTATGCCGGTGGCGGTCTGCCTGATCACGCCTTCGGTTCCCGGTGAGGCCTGGCTCATCGCGACGAGCTGGCTGCCGGCCCGGATCTGCAGCTGACGCGACCCCGTCGTGTTGCCGGCCCAGCCGATCTGGGCGGTGATCATCCAGGTGCCCCGTTTGTTCACCACGATCTGGTCATCCGGCGCCGTGTATGTGCCGCCTTGGTCGAAGATCTCGGTGTCGAGCTCGACCGGGGTCGCGGTCCCCGTGGCGAAGGTCTGAGCCACCGAGGACTTGGCTCGCCCGGCGGGCATCTCGGCCAGAGTCGGGTTCGGATAGGTCCCCGCCAGATCGCCACCGGCCGGGGTCCCTTCGACCGGCCCCGCCGGTCCGGTCGCGCCGCGCTGACCCTGTGGCCCCCGGGCGCCCCGCGGCAGGGAGCCAGCCCGGAAGTCTCGCGCGGTCAGGGACCGGTCCCTGACCTTGGCCGAGTTGATCGAGTTGTTGCGGATCTTGGCCGCGCCCACCGCGCCGTTGCGGAGCTGAGCGGTGCCGACGGAGTTTCGAGGCAGCTTGGTCGCCGCGTAGGCACCACCGCCAAGGGCGAGTACGAGAGCGAGTATGGCCACGAGCATCGAAGGTGATGGTTTGTGAGTTCCCATGCTCTCTGAAAACCCGTTTATACGAATTCGATGCCGTTTGGCCAGAAAACGGCCGCAAATTCCGCGACCTGCCGATCAGAGATCCGTGTCGAAGCCGGCCGTGCGCTCAGTACGCCGGGGCCGCGAGAGCGACCTTGCGGGCGAAAGCGATCGCCGACGGCGTATCGGCGAACACCCTCCCGTTGGCCTTCAGGTGTTCGGCCGCACCGATCGCGGCGAGCACCTCGTCGTGCCCTGGATTGATCCCGGATACGAGGACGACGATTCCACGTTTCTCCAGACGGTCGATCGCGTCGCCCAGCACCTGCGCGCCGGTCACGTCCATGGTCGAGACGCGAGCCATCCGGAGGATCACCACCCGCACGTCGGCGACCTCGGTCAGCTCGAGCAGGAACTGATGAGCGGCGGCGAAGAACAAGGGACCGTCGAGCCGGTAGGCGACGATGTGCTGACCGAACAACTCCCTCTCCTCACGGGAGTGGTCGGCGTGGTCGAGCGGGACCTCTTCGAGACTGGCGCTCTTGGCAACGGACCTGAGCGCGATCACGATCGCCACGCCCAGTCCGACGACGACCGCAGCGACCAGGTCGAAGACCACGGTGATCGCGAAGGTGAGGATGAGTACGGTCGCGTCGCCTCGCGTCGCCCGGGCCATCGCCTTGAGCGAACTCACTTCGACCATGCGGATCGTCGTTGCGAGCAGGACCCCCGCCAGGGCGGCGAGAGGAATCTCGGATACGAGTGGTGCTGCCACCAGGACGATCACGAGCAGGACCGCGGCGTGCGTAAACGCCGCCAGCTTCGAACCGGCCCCCGCCCGCACGTTGACCGCGGTCCGTGCGATGGCGGCGGTGGCGGGGATGCCGCCGAACACCGGTGCGGCAAGGTTCGCCAGCCCTTGTCCGAACAGCTCGCGGTCGGGGTCATGTTGTTCGCCGACGCTCATCCCGTCGGCGACCGTCGCCGACAGCAAGCTCTCGAGCGCGGCCAGCGCGGTGACCGCCACGACGGCCGGGAGCAGAGTGGTCACGGCACCGGCATCCAGAAAGCCAAGCGAGGGGGCGGGAAGCCCGGCCGGCAGGTCGCCGATCGGGGCCAGGTCCATTCCGAAGGCCACCGACACGACGGTCGCCAGAATGACCCCGACGAGCGAGAACGGAAAGACCGTGCGCCATCTCGCCCCGACCAGCATGAGTGCGCAAACAGCGATGGCGACCAGCGGCGGGGCCAGCGCCGGATCAGCCAGGAACTCCTTGACGGCCTCGAACGCCACGGCCCAGACCCGTTCTTGGTCGCTCGCCTCAACCCCGAGGGCGGATGGAACCTGCTGCAGCGCGATGACCACCGCGATGCCCGCGGTGAAGCCTTCAACCACGGGTGCCGGCAAGAAGCGAACGTACCGGCCGACCCCCGCTGCGGACAAGGCGAGCAGGGCGAGGCCGGCGAGGAAGCCGACGAATAGAACACCCGTCGCCCCGAACTGGTGGACGACCGGAACCAACACCACGGTCATCGCCCCCGTGGGCCCGGATACCTGCAGGTTGGAACCTCCGAAGATCGCCGCTACCGCGCCCGCCACCACGGCTGTCGCGATGCCCGCCTCCGCGCCCAGTCCGGAAGTGGCACCGAAGGCGAGCGCCAGCGGCAACGCGACGACGGCGACGGTGAGCCCGGCCAGCAGGTCGCGACGCGGGGATCGTTTGACCGCGTCCCAGTCGGAGCTCGGGGGCAGGAGCGCACGCAGGCGCGTCGTGAACGCATCAAGCACGGAAACCGCCGGAAGCTCAGGAGCCTGCTTCGGACGCGAGCTCGGCCAGCAAGGACTGCTGTCCGGAAATCACATTGGTCAGCACGGCCCTTGCCGCATCCATCATCTCGGCGACCTCGGGACTGCTCAAGGTGTAGAGCACGGTCGAGCCCTCACGGCGCGAGTTGACCAGGCCCGCACGACGCAGCACCGCCAGCTGCTGAGACAAGTTGGATGGCTCGACGTCGATCTCGGTGAGCAGCTCGTGCACGGGTCGCGGGCCTTCCAGCAGCAGCTCGAGAGCCCGTACCCGGACCGGGTGCCCAAGGTTGCGGAACAACTCGGCCTTGGCCTCGTGAAGCGGTTGACCCATGGCTCGAGTATTTCACAACTTTCGTATTTCTTCAATTCATAATTATGCCATGGCTACTCTCGAGTTCCGCCAACCACGGGTTCAGAGCTCGAAATAACGGGTGATGCCGCCGAGCATCAACTGGATCCCGATCGTGGCGATCAGCAGCCCACCGACCTTGGTCGCGATCTGTTCCGCCTGCTCGGAGAGGTTCAGGTGCCGGGCAACCAGCAGATGCCCGATCGGCAGCATGACCACGGCTACCGCGACCGCGACCAGGGCGGCAATCGTGCCCGTTCCGTCCGAGGTCGACGATGCGATCGTGATCACCGTGGTGATCGCGCCAGGACCGGCGACGAAGGGGATCGCGTACGGCACTATGACGCTGCCGTCGAATGACTCGGGAAGCTCCCTGGCTTCCTTGCCACCCTGGGCGCGGCTCGGTTCCCCGCCGAACAGCATCTCGAACCCCATCAGGGTGACGATGATTCCCCCGGCGATCCCGAAAGCTCCCAGGTCGATCCCCATCAGGTCGAGCAGTTCCCTGCCGACCAGGGCGGCGCCGAACAGTACGATCGCCACGGCGACCGTGATCCGGCGGACGAACTCACCGCGACGCTCGGGTTCGCCGGCGGTCAGCTGGCGGAAGAAGATGCCTCGGGTGACCGGATCGGTGATGACCACCACCGCCACGATCGCCTGGAGATAGAAGTTCAGGTCCCCCTTCATGGGCTCACGACAACTCTAGGAACGTGGTCGGTCGGACTCGCGGTGCCCGGATGGCTAACCTCTTCGCCAATGGCTGACTACATCTTCACCATGTACCAGGTCTCCCGGGTCCACCCACCCGACAAGGAGGTCCTCAAAGACATCTCGCTGAACTTCCTGCCGGGAGCCAAGATCGGCATCCTCGGGCCGAACGGCGCCGGCAAGTCCTCGCTGCTGAGGATCATGGCCGGGACCGACACCGAGTTCAAGGGCGAGGCCAAGCTGCGCGACGGGGCCACGGTGGGGATGCTCGAACAGGAGCCGCAGCTCGACGAGTCCAAGGACGTGCGCGGCAACGTCGAAGATGGGGTCCGCGAGATCAAGGACCTGCTGGATCGCTTCAACGAACTGGCCGCCAACTACTCGGACGAGACCGCGGACGAGTTCGCGAAGCTGCAGGCGAAGATCGACGCGGTCGACGCCTGGAGCCTCGATCAGATGCTGGACACGGCGATGGATGCCCTGCGCCTGCCGCCCGGCGACGCCGAAGTCGCGAATCTCTCGGGCGGCGAGAAGCGCCGCGTGGCGCTCTGCCGCCTGCTGCTCTCCAAGCCCGACCTGCTGCTGCTCGACGAGCCGACCAACCACCTCGACGCCGAGTCGGTCGCCTGGCTGGAACGCCATCTGGAGGAGTATCCGGGCACCGTCGTCGCCGTGACCCACGATCGGTACTTCCTCGACAACGTGGCCGGCTGGATCCTCGAGCTGGACCGTGGCCGCGGCATCCCCTTCGAAGGCAACTACAGCTCCTGGCTCGAACAGAAGCAGGCTCGCCTCGCCCAGGAGGAGAAGCAGGAATCGGCCCGGGCGAAGACGATCGCCTCCGAGCTCGAATGGGTGCGGGAGAACCCGAAGGGCCGGCGCAAGAAGTCGAAGGCCCGCCTCGCCCGCTACGAAGAGCTGCTGGCCGAGGAGAAGAACGTCAAGCTGGACCAGGTCCAGATCCACATCCCGGCCGGCGACCGGCTCGGCAACGTGGTGATCGACGCCGAGCACTTGAACAAGGCCTTCGGCGAGAAGCTGCTGATCGAGGATCTCACCTTCAAGCTGCCGCCGGCCGGCATCGTCGGGATCATCGGCCCGAACGGGGCCGGCAAGACGACCCTGTTCCGGATGATCGTCGGGGACGAAGAGCCGGACGGTGGCGAGATCCGACTCGGCGACACCGTCCAGCTGGCCTACGTCGACCAGTCGCGCGACGCTCTCGACCCCGAGAAGACGGTCTGGGAAGAGATCTCGGACGGGGACGAGAACATCACCGTCGGCGCCAACAAGATGAACTCGCGCGCCTACGTCGGCGGCTTCAACTTCAAGGGTTCGGACCAGCAGCGCAAGGTGGGGGTGCTCTCCGGCGGCGAACGCAACCGGGTCCACCTGGCCAAGCTGCTGAAGACCGGCGGCAACCTGCTGCTGCTCGACGAGCCGACCAACGACCTCGATGTCGACACCTTGCGGGCGCTCGAAGAGGCGCTGCTGAACTTCGCCGGCTGCGCCGTGGTGATCTCGCACGATCGCTGGTTCCTGGACCGGGTCGCCACCCACATCCTCGCCTTCGAGGGCGATTCGCAGGTGGTCTGGTTCGAAGGCAACCTCGAGGCGTACGAGGAGAACCGCCGCAACCGCCTCGGCGCCGAGGCCGACCGGCCGCACCGCATCACCTACAAGCGCCTGACCCGCTGATCGACTCACGCCGCCAGAAGGTTGAATCCGTAGATTCCCCGCTTGCGCTGACGCGAGTCGGGCGAGATCATTGGGTACATGGCTACTTTCAAGCGCGTGCTGGTCGGCCATGACGGCGGTGAGCACGCAGATGATGCCCTAGCCCTCGCGCGCCTGGTCGCCGAACGGACCGGAGCGGAGTTGGTCCTTGCCTCGGTCGTGCCGAACCCGGTCGGCGGCAGCTTCGCACCGGCCCTGCCGGCCGATGGCCACACCGAACTGGTGGCCAAGGCCCGGGCCTGCCTGGAGGGCGTCGCCGGCGAAGGCGGGCCGGCGATCGAGCTCGAGCAGTCCTCCTCCGCCGCCCATGGCCTGCAGTCGGTCGCCGACCGGATCGGAGCCGACCTGGTCGTGATCGGGAGCAGCTCCCGGGCCAAGCCGGGCCATGTCCGCGCCGGACGCAAGGCGCGACAGCTGATGTCCGGAGGGGCGAGCGCGGTCGCGGTCCCGCCGGCCGGTTTCCGGGACCGGCCCGAGCTGGCCCGGATCGGGGTCGGTATCGACGGCTCGCGCGAGTCGAAGCTCGCGACCGAAGTCGCGACCGAGCTGGCCCCCGACGGGGCGGTATTGAAGCTGATCGCGGTCGCGGCCGGTTACGCCGACGAGTGGGGGCGCTGGGGCGTGACCTACCCGCTGGCCGAGATGGCGGAGGCGACGCGGGAAGCCGCCGAGAACTACCTGGACGAAGCCGAACCGATCGTCCCCGAGCGCCTCGGGACGGAACGCGTACTGCTCGAGGGGACGGCGCCGATCCGGCTGGCCGAGGCGTCGGAAGGGCTCGACCTGCTCTGCCTCGGCTCCCGCGGCTACGGACCGGTGCGGCGCGTCCTGCTCGGCTCGGTCTCCTCGGATGTGGTCAACCACGCCGCCTCGGCGGTGATGGTCGTGCCCCGGACCGACCGGGACGAAGACTGATCAGAGCGGGGCAAGAGCGCGGCGCGGCTATTCGACCATGCAGCCGGTCTGGTTCCAGAAGCTGGACCAGATGCCGAAGGCCTTCGGCACGGCGTTCGCGATCGCCTGGGCGCGCACCTTGTAACCCTCGGAGGTGAAGTGGATGCCGTCTTCGATGAACCACTTGTCCTGGACCTTGTTCGCCCAGTCGTAGATCCGCATGTTCGGATAGTCCTTGCAGGCGTTCAGCAGCTCGTCGTCCCAGGCCTGCATGTTCTCCTCGGAGTAGGCCGGGTTGCCGGGGTTGAGGGTGCGGACGTTGATCCACAGGGCCGGGTTGCCGTCGGCCACATTCATCAGACTGTCGATCCGCTCCCGCATGCCCACGGTTGAGCCGACCGCGACGTTGGCGGTGTCGTTGGTCCCCATCGCGAAGATCCAGCAGCCCTTGAAACCGGAGTCGGCGATCGCCTGAGCCGCCTCGACGGCGTTGGGCTGCCCGTTCACTTCCTCGTAGGAGGAGCGGGCGCCTGAAATGTCGATGTGCTGTTCATACACCCCGACCGCCTCGAGCCGGGCGTCGAGCTGATCGTTCTTGTCGGGCAGGTAGTTGTCGGCTTCCGGCCCGTACAGGCCGACCGAGGTCGAATCGCCGATGTAGGCGACCGAGTCGCAGAGGCTCTTCGGGAACTCGTTCCGGTCCTTCTGGCTGATCACCGTCTTGGCCACCGGCGCGGCGGTGGCAATCTCCTTGACCGCCTCCTGGCCGGCCCCACCGGTCTCGGCGATCGGGGCGATCGGGCTCGAAGGCGCGATTCCGACCATCGCCAGCAGCAGAAGCAACACCACCAGGCCTCCGGCGACGGTCAGGCCCTTGCCTTCCGGCCCGAACTTCTTCCATTTGAACTCGCCGGCCCGGAACCGCTTCCAGAGCCGGCCGATCGCGCCCTTGCGGACCGGGTCCTCGATGAACTTCCACGAAAGTGCGGCGACCAGGAAGGTGGCGCCAACCTGGACCGGGGCCCGAAGCCAGTGGAAGCCGTGCGAATCGGAAGGGGTGGTCAGGATGATGATCGGCAGCTGCCAGAGATAGATCGCGTAGGAACGGACCCCGATCCAGCGGAGTGGCCGGCAGCCGATGATCGGCCCGAGCCGGGTGGCTGGATGGGCCAGCACCGCGACCACGATCGTGGTCGCGATCGCGAGGATGACCATCCCGCCCCGGTAGAGGAAGGGCGAGAACTCGGAGGTCTGCCAGATCAGGATGAAGATGACCAGCAGCGCCCCGACCCCGAGCAGATCCATGTTGCGGCGGGCCTTGGGTGGCAGGTTCCGGTCCAGCCTCCGGCTCGGCCAGACCATGGCCAGGGCCGCCCCGAAGAGCAGGGCGAAGGCGCGGGTGTCGGTGCCCTCGTAGACCCGGGTCGTGTCGAAGCCCGGCGTGTAGAGCACCGCCATCAGGACCGCCGAGACGATGCCGAGGCCGAGCGTGACCAAGGCCAGGTTGGGCCGGATCCGCTCGCGGCGCGCCTTCTTGCCGCGATCGTGGTGGGGGGAGATCTTCACCAAGAGCAACAGCAGCCAGGGCCAGATGATGTAGAACTGCTCCTCGACCGCCAGCGACCAGAGATGGCTGAAGACGGAGGGAGCCCCGAAGCGGTCGAAGTAGGACATGCCCTGGCCGATCGCCCACCAGTTCTCGACGAAGAAGATCGAGGCGACGGTTTCCCCGCGGAGGTTGTCGAGCAGGTCCGGGTTGCCGATCCAGACCCAGATCAGCACCACCGCCAGCATCGTGAAGAGGGCGGGCAGAAGCCGCCGGGCGCGGGCCAGCCAGAAGTTCTTCAGGCTGAGCTTCCGGGTCACCCATCCTTCGAGCAGGATGTCGGTGATCAGGTAGCCGGAGAGCGTGAAGAAGACGCCGACCCCCAGCAATCCGCCCGGCGCGAAGCCCACCTGCAGGTGGTAGGCGATCACGGCCAGGACGGCGATCGCTCGGAGGCCGTCCAGGCCAGGCATGTAGCGCTGGCCTGATCGCCTTTCTACTGGTTCCGGCATGTCCCCGGAAATCTATCCGGCGGCAGCATTTCCCATCTGCGCCGCGCGTGCCTCGTCGACATCCTCCGCGTCCCGCCGGTGCCAGCGGAAGAAGTACTCGTGGGCGATCACGCCGACCAGCGCCAGCACGAGCAGGCCACCGGTGACCAGGGCAGCCGGCTCGACCAGGTAGGCGAAGAGGCCGATCAGGACACAGGCGGCCGCGCCGCTGATCCGTCGCCAGGGCAGGCCGTGGGTGAGCCGCCAGCGGGTCGGGATGAAAGCCAGCAGGTACACGGTCGGCCCCGCCACGACCGCGATCAGCTCTGGCGCGTGGAGGTACTCAGTCGGGTGGGCGAGCACCAGCTCGTCACCGACCGCGCAGAGGATGATCCCGGCGATGATGCCGATGTGGCCGTAGGTGAAGATGTCGCGGCCGATAGCGGTCCGGTCTTCGGCCTCGTCGAGCACCCGCTCGAGGGTCGTCGCCATGTAGTTGAAGTAGAGCCACCAGAGGCAGGCGGTACTGACGAAGGCCGCGGCGAAGGCCAAGGCGGTCGTGAGGTCGAAGTCGAGCCCGGAAGTGGTCGCGCCGGTGAGCACGATGGTCTCACCGAGGGCGATGATCGTGAAGAGCTGGAAACGCTCGGCGAAATGGCCGCTCGATACCTGCCAGGCGGTGGTGCTGACCTTCTTCAGCCAGGGCACGTAGTAGGTGATCAGGGGACCGCCGTAATCGATCGCGAGGGCGAGAAGCCAGAGCAGGATGCGGGTGTCGCCATCGGTCAGGGCGCCGCCGATCCAGAAGATCCCGGCGAAGCAGAACCAGTGGAGGATGTGGAGGCCGCGAGCCCGGGCGATGGTGTGCGGCTCGGCGGTGAAGGTGAGGAAGCTCTGGCGGCCAACCTGGATGAACACGTAGGTGAGCGCGAAGAGCAACCCCTTGTCCCCGAAGGCTTCGGGGATGGCGACCGCCATGAGCAGGCTGGCCATCATGATCACCAGCAGTAGAAAGCGCACCGGCATGCGGTCCGGGTCGAGTTCGTTGGTCGCCCACGTGGTGTATTGCCAGGCCCACCAGACGACCAGCAGGACCATCGCCGATTCGAGTGCGCCGCGCCAGTCGAGGTGCTCCAGCAGCAGGTGCGAGACCTGGGTTATCGCGAAGACGAAGACCAGGTCGAAGAAGAGCTCGAGGGTCGAAGCCCCGAAGGTGTCGTTGACGTTGCGGCGGGCCCGGGAGCGCGGCATCAGGGTTCGATCACGTGGCTCGGGTCGGGCTGCAGCTCCGGCGGGGCTTCCGAGTAGTCGCCGAAATGGCCGTCCCGCTCGCGGATCACCTCGCCCACCCCGCCGCGCTCGGCCTTGTCGATGAACTCAAGGGCGTCCGGGGTGTTGCGCATCAAACCGTCCAGGATCGGGCCGAGGGTCTGGGTCGAGGCCAGGCCCATGTTCTCGTAGGCCTGGTTGACCACGAGCTTCATCGCGGCGAGCTGGGAGGACGGGATCTCGACCAGGTCGGCGGCCAGCCCGGCCACGGTCGCTTCGAGCTGCTCGAAGGGGACGGCCTGGTTGATCAGCTCGACCTCGGCCGCCTGCTTCCCGTTCAGCGGCCGGCCGGTCAGGGCGTGGAACTTGGTCCGGGCCAGGCCGAGCCGGTAGACCCACATGCCGGAGAGGTAGGCGCCCCACATGCGGCTGTAGGGGGTGCCGATCACCGCGTCCTCGCTGGCCACGATCAGGTCGGCGCAGAGAGCGAAGTCGCTGCCGCCGCCGACGCAGTAGCCGTGGACCTGGGCGATCACCGGCTTCGGCGTCCGCCAGATGCTCATGAACTTCTGGGTTGGCGAGAGCTCGGGGGCGGTCGCCATCGCGAAGTCCTTGCCCGGATCCCACTCGCCGTCGGTCGCGAGGTACTCGTCCCAGTGCTCGAAGCCGCCGCCGAAGTCGTACCCGGCGCAGAAGGAGCGGCCGGCCCCGCGCAGCACGATCACCTTGGCCTCCGGGTCGCGGGTCGCCTCCCCCACCGCCGCCTCGACCTCGTCCGGCATCGGCGGCACGATCGTGTTGAGGCGCTCCGGCCGGTTCAGGGTGATCGTCGCGACCGGGCCGTCGGTCGAGTAGAGGATCGTCTCGTAGCTCACGGAACCTGAGCCTACCGCCGAGGGTCGGAAGTGAAGCGGCCTGGCTGTCAGAATCCGGGGCATGAGCGATGAAACGGGACCGATCACCGTCTACGGGGCAACCGGCTACACCGGCAAGCTGATCGCGGCCGAGCTGGCAGCGAGGGAGGTCCCGTTCGTCCTCGCCGGGCGCAACCAGGAGAAGCTGGAAGCGGTCGCCGACGACCTTCACGGCCCGGGTCCGAAGCCCGAGGTACGGGCGGTGGCCAACACCGATGCCCGCGGGCTGCGCGAACTGTTCTCCCGCAGTGGCGCGGTGATCGCCTGCGCCGGGCCTTTCTCGCTTCACGGCGAGCCGGTCCTGGCCGCCGCGGTCGAGGCCGGCTCCCCGTACCTCGACACGACCGGCGAGCAGGACTTCATCCGGCGGGCCTTCGAGGTCTACGGACCGAAGGCGCTGCAGGCCGGGTCGCCGATCATCCCGGCGATGGGGTTCGACTACGTGCCCGGCGACATGCTGGCGGCGCTGACCGCGGCCGAACTGGACGAGGGCGAAACGATCGACAAGGTCCGGCTCGCTTACCACGCGCCGTTCCAGCCGAGCCGGGGCACGATCCGCTCGGGCATGGAGATGATCAAGGGCGGCGATGTGGAGTGGCGGGAGCACGCGCTGCGGCCCGCCTCGCAGGCGGTCGGCCGACCCGACTTCGACTTCGGGGGCGAACTTGGCCTACAGAAGATGATGCATTACCCGGCCGCCGAGCACATAACGGTGCCGAGTCACCTTTCGCCCCGCTCCGTCGAAACCGGCCTGACGGTGGCCTCGTTCGCACCGGGGTCAGCCGGGCAGTTGATCTTGCCGGCAGTCAGCCGGACCCTCGGCCTGGCGATGCGGACACCGCTCCGGCAGTTGATGTCGAAGGCCGTCACCGCCCTGCCGGAGGGAGCCGATGAGGAGGGCCGCCGGGCGGCCCACTTCACGGTGGCCTGCGAGGTGACCTCGACCCGCCGCTCGCGGCGGGGCGTGATGAAGGGCACCGACGTCTACGGGCTGACCGCGGCCATGATCACCGAGGGGGCGATCCGCGCTGCTCGTGGCGAGGTCGGCGGCAGCGGTGCGCTGGCGCCTGCCAGCGCCTTCGACCCGGCCGGCTTCCTTTCCGGGTTCGGCCGCTTCAAGCTCGAATGGGAGATCGAAGCCGCCGGCTGACCCTCCGGGGAGGTCATCCCCGCTCGCTAGTGTGGATGACGTGAACGGGGATTTCGAAGCCCGTCAGATCATCCTTCACGGCCACCGTGTCATCTACCGCCAGACCGGTGATGGCCCGCCGTTGGTGCTGATCCACGGGATGATCAACTCCTCCCGGCACTGGGCCAAGGTTGCCGACCGGCTGGCCGGCGACTACACCGTGATCGCACCGGACCTGATCGGCCACGGCGAATCCTCGACCCCGCGCGGCGATTACTCGCTCGGTGCCCACGCGGCCAGCATCCGCGACCTGCTGACCGCGATCGGGATCGAGCGGGCGACGATCGCCGGCCACTCGCTCGGCGGCGGCGTCGCGATGCAGTTCTTCTACCAGTTCCCCCAACGTACCGAGCGGCTGATCCTGATCTCCAGCGGCGGCCTCGGGCGGGAGGTCAGCCCGATGCTCCGGGGCGCGGCCCTGCCCGGGGCGGGGATCGGGCTGGGCCTGGCCGCCAACCGCCTGGTGATCGGGGCGCTCGGGCTGACCACCTGGCTGCTGAAGCGAGCGGGCAGCGACCTCGGCCGCCAGACCGAGGCGATCGCCCGGGCCCTGAAGCCGCTTTCACCGCCGGGCGCCCGACGGGCCTTCCTCGAGACCTTGCGGTCGGTGATCGACATCCGCGGCCAGAAGGTCAGCGCCACCGACCGCCTGCACCTGCTGGAGACCACGCCGACCCTGATCGTCTGGGGCGAGCGCGACCACACGATCCCGATCGAGCACGGGGCCAACTCCCACGCGACGATCGCCCACAGCAGCTTCGAGACGCTGCCGCGGGCGGCCCACTTCCCGAACCTCGAGGATCCGGAAGGGTTGGCCTCGGCCATCGCCGCGTTCCTTGCCGAAACCGAGCCGGCAGCCGTGCCCGACGGGCGCTGGGGCAGGCTGGTCGAGAACGAGAACCAGGGGCAGGGATGAAGGGCGGCCGCCAGCCAGGCACGAGGGTCTTCGTGGCTCTGGACCCGCCGGCGGAGGTGCGAGCCGAGGCCGAGGCCTGGGCCCGACACCTGGCTCGCAGCACCCAGGGCCTGCGGGTCGTACCGGCCCGCAACTCTCACATCACGCTCGCCTTCCTCGGGCAGCGGGACGAGTACGAGATCGACCAGGTCGCGACCGCGATCGCCGAGACCGAAGGGCCGGTCGGTGGCCTCTCGCTGGGCGCCCCGGTCTGGCTGCCCCGGCGCCGCCCCCGCAGCCTCGCCCTCGACATCCACGACGACCGCGGCGAGTTGAAGGCATTGCAGGCCCGGATCGCGAGGGCGCTCGGGGAATCGCTCGGCTGGAAGGAGTCGCGGCCGTACCGCGCCCACTTGACCTGCGGCCGGACCGGCCGCGGCTTCGACCCCTCGGGCCTGCGGCTGCCGGTCAGCCCCTCGATCGCCTTCGAGTCGGAGGCGGTCACCCTCTACGCCTCGCACCTGAGTCCGGAAGGCGCCGAGTATGAGGCGATCGAACGTTTCGAGGCGGGGGCCGGGGCTCAGTAGAAGCCGACCCGGGCCAGCGGTTCGATCAGCTCCCGTTCCTCGTAGGAAAAGTGGGATCTGAGCGCGTCGGTCAGCAGGTCGACCGCCTGCCGGACCTCCCCCATCCCGCCGGACTCGCCCGCGACCAGGGCGACCAGAGCCTCGTCGAGCCGGTCGAGCAGCTCGGTGATCACCTCGTGCTCGTCGCCCAGCCGGTCCAGCACCGGGGTCAGCTCGGGAACGCTGCGTCGCAGGTGCGGGAAGACGCTGCGGTCCTCGAGCGTGTGGTGGCCGGTGACCACCCGGCAGTAGGACTCGCAGTAGACGCCCAAGGTCCAGTTGTTCTGGCGGATGGTCATGCGGTTGATGTACGAGCGGACCTCGTCCGCTTCGACCTTGCCCTGCTCGACCTGTGCGACCAGGCCGCGCAGCTGCTCCAGTTCCTGCCGCAGCGCATCGTGGACGTCGATCAGGTGCTTGCCGGCCGCCTGCTCGTCCGGCGAGTAGAGCCGGTCCGGGTCGCGGGCCGGTCCGCTCGGCCTGGTTTCGTCGTCCCAGACCTGTTCGCTGCTCAGCCTCGGACCGTCCGGCGTGGCGACGGAGGCGAACGGCGTGCCCGCCCCACCCCGCACCCCGGCCGTCCCACCCGGTTGCTCAACCGCCCCCTCGGGAGGCGCCTCTTCCGCTTCTGGGTGGTCCCCCGTCCCACCGGTGCCACGGGCCCGGGCGGCCTCGACCAGCTCCCGCGTCGCCGGCGCGACCTCCTCGGCGAAGACCCTGAGTTGGCTGGCGTCGCCGACCGAGAGGATGTAGCTGCTCATGCCCACCTCCAGGGTGAGCTCGGCCAGTTGTTCCGGCCAGTCGCCGGGCTCGCCGCGGGGCCATCCGCTGTCCGAGCCGGGGTCGGCGAGCAGGTTGTACATGCGCCGGATCTCGCCCGGGTCGCGGCCGGCCGCGCGGGCCGCCTCGTCGATCCGGTCGTTCATCGCCGGCAGTTCGGGCGGGTCGGCGTATCCGACCGAGGGAACCCAGCCGTTCGCCTTCGCTCCGGTCAGGGCGAGCATGCGGGGCTTGTAGGCGCCGAGCCAGATGCCGATCGGGTGGACCGGGGCCGGCCCCGGATGGGCTCCATTCACCGTGTAGTACTCGCCCTCAAAGCGGATCGAGCGGCCTTCCATGTTCCAGAATGCGCGGATCACCTCGATCGCCTCGGTCAGCTGGTCGACCCCTTGGCCGGGTGTGAGCCGGCGGCCACCCATCGCTTCGATCGCTTCCCAGAAGGCGCCGGCTCCGAGCCCCAGTTCGGCCCGGCCGCCACTGATCACGTCCAGGCTGGCCACGCTCCGGGCCAGCACGGCCGGCGGCCGGAGCGGCAGGTTGGCGACATTGAGCGCCAGCCGGACGTTGCTGGTCTCGCCCGCCAGCGAGGCGAGCAGGGTCCAAGAGTCGAGGAACTTCGCCTGGTACGGGTGGTCTTGGAAGGTGACGTAGTCGAGCCCGAGCACATCCGCCTCCTTGGCCAGTTCGACCACCCCGGATGCCTGGTCGGCAACCGGCGTCACGAAGATCCCGAACTCGAGGTCATGCCCGTAGTCAGCCACAGGCGGATGCTCTCACAACGACCAACTCGCCTTCCGGGGGCGATGTGCCACCAAAGACGCGGCCGATCGCCCCCACAGACGCGCAGGAGCTGGCGTATCTACTTGACTCGGAAGGCGCCGCGCATCAGCGGGTGGATGCGGCAGAAGAAGGTGTAGGTGCCTTTGGGCAGGTTCTTCGGGGTCGACCAGGTGGTGCGGCCGACGGTCGGGGCGTCGGCTTCGCCTTCGCCGGGCAGGTCGCCGAGCTGGCCCGACTCGAACTGGAACTTGCCGTCGGCGATCGGGTAGGCGATGCCGGTCGACTTGTTACAGGGCGTCTTGCAAGAGGTCAGTGAGTGCCAGATCTGTTGCCCGACGTCATAGTCGGAGAGCTGGAAGGTCAGGCTCTTGCCCTTCTTCACGACCGGTGGCCTGCCCGCTTCGCCGGGCAGGCGGAAGTCGGCGCCGTTGTAGACGAAGTCGCTGATCACGAAGGGGTTCGCCCCGACACTCGCCCCGTCGGGCAGCTTGGTCGGGTCGCGACCGACCACCGGCAGGCCGCCTCCGTGGTCGTCGTTCTCGCTGTAGTGGCCGTGTACCGGCTTGCCCTTGTAGTCGACGCGGGCCTTGTACGGGTTGCGGCCGTGCTCGCCCTCGGCCATGTAGACGACCATGATCCCCATCGACTCGGGCCAGGACGCGCGCTTGGAGTCATAGGTCGCGTTGGTCGAAAGCACGTCGCCCTTCTTGACCTCGACCTTCCAGTTCGCGGGCGAGCCGTACATCGCCATGTCCCAGGAGACCGGGCCGGCCGGCTCGAAGTACTTCACCCGCGAGCGATAGAGATGGACCTTGTCGCCCTTGACCCTCGGTTGCTTCTTGGCGCAGGCGCGGTACTTCTTCATCTTGGCTTTGTACTTGCGTAGCGCTTTGAAGTAGCCGTTGACCTGTCGCCGATCTTTCCTACGGCCGTCGTTCACCGGATGCGGCACCGCGGGTTTCCCGGGCTTCTTGCATTTCGGTCCCTGGTATTTCGCGCCGGGACGCTGCAGGTACAGGTCGGTCCAGAGGCCGCCGGCGTGGACGTGGCCGGCCGTGGCGAGCAGGACGCCGTCGCGGTCCACGGTCCACTTGTTCTTCTCGACCCCGTTCGGGTAGGGGTTCTTCGCGTCGTCCGGGTAGGTGAACTTGCCGTCCTTGCCCCCGCTGCCGCGCCAGACGTCGAAGACCGGGTAGATGCTGCCGTTGTCGACGTCCATCCAGATCGGCGTGACCGGCTTGATGCCCTCGGCGGCCGGCGAATCGGCCGGGATGAAGTCGATCGTGTAGGTCGCGTAGAGGGTCATCGCTTGCGGCGTGAGGTTGTGGATCATGTGGTTGAGCAGCCAGAAATCCGAGGCCTTGTACTGGTAGCCGTACCCGGCCGGGAACTGGGTGATGGTCTTTTCCTCACCGGTCGCGAAGAAGCGCTCCTGGCCGCCCGAGGTCGCGTCCCGGCGCGACAGGTTGATCCAGACGCCGTGGTGGAACATCACCTTGCTCGAAAGCGGCACCGTCCCGTCCTCGTTCACGAGATTGGGCTTGATCCGGGTGATCCAGCCATCCACGGCCGGCTTCTCGACCCCCGACATCGGCCGGAAGGCGATCCGGTTCTGCCCTGGGGTCACGGTCAGCGGGCCGACCCGGTAGGTGATCCGCTCGACGCCATTGCCGAGGTACTTCGTCGAGCTGTGCGGCAGCAGGGCCGAGGCGCTCTGGGGCAGGATGAACAACGCGGCAAGAGCGAGGATCAGGACCGAGGCCTTGCCGAGCTTCATGCGCCCTACTTGACCTTGCGGGTAGCGGTCGAAGGCTTGCCGAACAGGACCGAGGCCTTGACCTTGATCTTGGCCGACTTGCCCTTCTTGATCGCCTTGCGGCCGGCCTTGGACAGCGGGATGGTCACCGTCTTCGTCTGACCGGCCTTGAAGTTCAAGTGCTGCTTCATGCCGAGGCCGGCCTTGCCCTTGTAGGCGTTGAGGGTCACGTTCTTGGCCGCACTGACGGCCTTCACCTTGACCCGGATGCCCGACTTGCGAACCTGCTTCAGCTTCTGCTTGGCGAAGGAGACCTTGACCGCAGGCCGGGCCACGATGGTCCCGGTCGAGCCGTCGATGGTCAACTCGCCACTCATGCTGAGCCCGTGCAGCACGCAGTAGAAGGGGTATGTGCCCGACTTGAGGTACTGGGTTCCCTCGACGACCTTGACCGTCCCGCCCGGGGCGGCGTCGGCGTAAAAGAGTGGATTGCCGTCGGGGCCGACTTGATTGGCCCTGATGTCGTGGTAGGAGGTCGAAGCCGAGTTGTCGAAGATCGCCTCCTCGCCGAGTCCCTGGGTGTAGGGGCCGGGCAGGAATGCGTAGGCGGTCGGGTCGGACTGGATCGTCGCAGCCGCGTTGGCGGAGCCGGCCATGACTCCGAAGACGGCAACTGCGGCCGCCAGCCCCAACGCAATTCTGGAACCGATCCCTCCCATACAGGGGCACATCATGACGCATATCAAATAACCATGCAAGCGGCCTGGTCTTCGCCAGACGCAACAGAAACCCGCCCTCCCAGAGAAGCAATGGATGGTCGGGAGGGCTCCGTCGGGTGGCGGCCCCGCATCCCTCTTCTCGATGTGACAGTTTTCGGGAATGTCGCAGACCCCCGAAGAGCGGCCCGACCTGACCGAGCTGAAACGGCGCCGGGCGCTGACCGAGGACGAGGCCCGGCCGGAGGCGGTCGAGCGCCGCCACCAGCGCGGTGGCCGCACCGCCCGTGAAAACCTCGCCGACCTGGTCGACCCCGGCAGCTTCGTCGAGTACGGCCGCCACGCGATCGCCGCCCAGCGCGCCCGCTTCGAGACCGACGACCTGGTCAGCCGCACGCCCGGTGACGGCCTGCTCGCCGGCACCGCCCGGGTCAACGGCGACCTCTTCGGAGAGGGCTCGAGCTGCGCGGTGCTCTCCTACGACTACACGGTCCTGGCCGGCACCCAGGGGGCGATCGGCCACCTCAAGAAGGATCGCCTCTTCGAGCTGATCGAGAAGATGAAGCTGCCGACGATCTTCTTCGCCGAAGGCGGCGGGGGCCGGCCTGGCGACACCGACTTCCCGGTGGTTTCCGCCTTGCAGGTCCGCGCCTTCGCGCTCTGGGCGAAGCTCTCCGGCGTGGTTCCGCGAATCGCGGTCGTCAAGGGCCGCTGCTTCGCCGGCAACGCGGTGATCGCCGGCTGCGCGGACCTGGTCGTGGCGACCGAGGATTCCTCCCTCGGCATGGGCGGCCCGGCGATGATCGCCGGGGGCGGACTCGGGGAGGTCGAGCCGGACGCCGTGGGGCCGGTCTCGGTGCAGGAGCCGAACGGCGTGCTCGACCTGGTGGTGGCCGACGAAGCGGAAGCGGTCGCGGCGGCGAAGCAGCTGATCGGCTACTTCCAGGGCCGGACCGGATGGACCCCCGGTGACGAAGCCGACCAGACCGTGCTGCGAGAGATGGTCCCCGAACGCGAGCGCCGCGCCTTCGACGTGCGACCGGTGGTCGAGACGATCACCGATCCCGGGTCGACCACCTTCCTGCGCGAGAAGTTCGCCCCGGAACTGGTCACCGCCCTGGCTCGGATCGAAGGTCGGCCGGTCGGCCTGATCGCCAACGACTCCCGCCACATGGCCGGCACGATCACCAGCGACTCGGCCGACAAGGCAGCCCGCTTCCTGCAGCTCTGCGAGACCTTCGGCCTGCCGGTCATCTCGTTGGTCGACACACCAGGGTTCATGGTCGGCCCGACCCATGAGGAGACGGCGTTGGTCCGGCACACCTCCCGGCTGCTGGTCGCCGGGGCGGCCCTGACGGTGCCGCTGATCGCGGTGGTGCTGAGGCGGGCCTACGGGCTCGGGGCACAGGCCATGGTCGGGGGCAGCCTGCACGAGCCGCTCCTGACCGTCACCTGGCCCAGCGCCCACCTCGGGCCGATGGGCCTGGAGGGGGCGGTGCGCCTGGCGATGCGGAAGGAGCTCGAAGCGATCGAGGACGAGGAGGAGAGGGAACGGCGGGTCCGCGAGATGACCGCGATGGCCGAACAGAATGCGCGGGCGATGAACGCAGCCCAGCTCTTCGAGGTCGACGACGTGATCGACCCGGCCGAGACCAGGTCGGTGATCGCCGCGACCCTGGCCGCCGCGCCCGCGAGGGTCGCGGAACGGCCGCCGCACCGCTTCGTAGATACTTGGTGACAGGCCCCTGAGGCCTGGATCCTCCGTGCCGGCAGCGCAACCCGCACGCCTGTTTCCGGTTATTGGAGTAACTTGATGTACGTCTTTGTCCGAGGGAACCGGGAGAGGTTAATGAGAGTCGGTAGTTCCGAATCGTTCATTTCACGTGGTCGTATCGTCACCGTGGCAGGCATCCTGCTGGCCGCGGCCCTGATGCTCATGGCAGTCGCCGACGGCGCCCGCGCGCAGGTGCTGTACACCGAATCGCTGCCCGGTGGCGTGCAGCGGACGACCTACCGCCTCGGTCCGGTCAACGTGACGCCCGGCCAGAATCGGATCGCTTTCCGGCCGATCTCCGGCAATTCCCGGCCCAACGTGAACGGTTGGATCACCCGGATCAAGCCTGACCTCGTCTACAAGGACGGCAGCATCCCGAAGTCCAGCAAGGTGATGTTCCACCACGGCGTCTGGATCAACACGTCCACCAACGAGCAGTTCTACGCGACGGGCGAAGAGAAGACGATCCTCACTCTGCCCCAGGGCTTCGGCTACCGGTACAAGACCAATGAGGTCTGGATCCTCAACGACATGATCCACAACCTCACGCCGGAAGCGATGCAGCTCTACTTCGAGTACACGATCGACTTCATCCCCGACTCGGCGGCCGAAGCCGATGACATCGTGCGGGCCCGTCCGATCTGGATGGACGTCGAGAACGGCAGCATCTACCCGGTCTTCGACGTCTGGCGCGACAGCGGTGGCGCCGACGGCGAGTTCACCTATCCGGCAGATGCGACCAACCCGTACCCGTCGGGGAACCAGAAGAACGTCAAGAACATTCCTGCCGACGGCGTACTGCTGGGTACGACCGGCCACGTCCACACCGGCGGCCTCCGGACCGATCTCTACCTGCGGCGGAACGGCGCGACCTACCAGGGCCCGACCTGTCCGGACCGGATCTCCTACGACGACCAGCTGTCGCCCCTGCGGGCCAAGCACTCGAAGTTGAAGGCCCGGATCAGCAAGATCAAGAAGCGCAACAAGAAGCTGAGCAAGAAGCGCAAGAAGATCGCCCGAAGCCTGAAACACAGAAAGAACAAGGCGAAGGCGAAGCGCCAGCTGCGCAAGATCAAGCGCCAGAAGAAGGCCAACTCGAAGACGATCGCAAAGGTCAACCGCCTGAAGACGACCAACAAGAAGGCGCTGGACAAGGTCGAGGCCAAGGACAAGGCCGAGCGTGATCGCGACGCGGCCTGCCGGAGCACCCAGCCCCGGGTCGACGAGGGCAACCGGGTCCACCTGTTCGAGTCGACGGCTCACTACTTCGATCCCCGCGGCCCGATCTCCTGGGACATGGCGATGATCAGCACCGGCGAGGACTGGCGGGTCAAGGTCAAGGCCGGCGACAAGCTGGAACTCCAGACGACCTACGAGACCAAGCGTGCCTCCTGGCCCGAATCGATGGGCATCAACATCGTCTACTGGGCCCGTGACACCGCGATCGCAGCCAAGTCCGGCCCGATCGATTCAGCGACCGCCAACGCCCCGGACCCGTACGGGACCAAGGTCGACAACGAAGGCGTGCTCAACCACCCCCACCTCGCTGAGAACGAGGACTACGGCGGCGAGACGCCGGTGGTCGGCCCCGACCCGACCAAGCTGCCCGACGGCGCGGAGACCGGCGGCCCGTTCACGATCAGCGACTTCGTCTACAACGGCGCCGATTTCCGCCTGCCCGGTGAACTCGGCCGGCCCCCGGTGGTCAAACAGGGCCAGTCGTTCACGTTCAAGCTCTCGGACTACGACATCAACAACGAGATCTGGCATTCGCTGACCTCCTGCGCGACCCCTTGCAACAAGTCGACCGGCATCTCCTACCCGATCCCGGACGGCAAGTTCCAGTTCGAGTCGGGCCAGATGGGGACGGGCGGGGCGCCGACGGTCGGCTACACGCAGTGGTCGACCCCGAAGGATCTGCCCAAGGGCACTTACACCTTCTTCTGCCGCATCCACCCGTTGATGCGCGGCGCCTTCCGCGTCAAGTAACCGAAGGGCACAAAGGCCACGCGCCGAGAGCGGAGTTGTCAGACCTATTGGCTGAGAACTCCGCTCTCGGCGGCCCACTCGGCGATCTCTGCGGCGGCGATCGGCATCAGAGGCCGAACCAGCGGGCCTTGCGGGAGGCGCCGAACTCGTCCTTCTCATCCCGCAGGGCGAGGGAGGGCGGGTTGAACTCACCGGTCTTTTCGGGGCCGGAGAGGAAGTCGATGTCAACCCGGGCGATGCGGTCCTCGCCGAACTCGATGTAGCAGGAGCCGCGGCCGTCATATGGCTCCGGCACGGGCTCGCCCCGAATCTCGGCGATCAGTTCGCGGGCCACGACTTTCGCCGCGCCTTCGGCGAAGACACCGGCCTTCGGCACCCCGGCCGTGGCCACGTCACCGACCGCGTACACGTCCTCGTACTTCGTCTTGAGGGTGGCGGAATCGACCGTCACGAAACCGTCCTCGGTCATGCCGCTCTCGATCACCACGGCGGGCGCCCGGTGTTTCGGCACCCCGAGGAAGAGGTCGAAGGGCAGCTCGGTTCCGTCGTCCAATGCGACCTTGCCCGGTTCGAGCCGAGCCGGCCGCTTGCCGCCGACGAAGGTGATGCCGCGCGAGTCGAACTCGGCCATCAGCGCGGCCGAGGTCTCCGGCGAAGGTGGGACCGGGCTGCCCAGCGGCATCACGAAGGTGATCTCGCACCGGTCGCGGACCCCGCGCCGGGTCAGCTCGTCGCTCAGCATCAGGGCGCATTCGCTGGGGGCCGGCGGACACTTGAACGGCGCCCCGCAGACGCCGATCACGGCGTGGCCGGAGTTGAAGTCGGCGATCGGTCCGGCCGCCGCCGCGGCCCCGGCGAAGGAGTAGAACTCGGTCCCGTACTCGGCCAGCCCCGGGGTCGCGTCGAAGTCGAAGTCGGCCCCGAGGGCGATGACCAGGACATCGGCCTGGTGGCTGCCCCGGTCGGTGGTGACGGTCCGCGCCTCGGGGTCGATCGCGGTGATCTCTTCCTTCAGCACGGTCACGCCGGGCTTGGCGATCGTCGCATAGGGCAGGCCGACCGAATCGAGGCTGGCGCCGCGGAACATCATGTCCAGCTTCGAGTAGCCGAAGGAGAAAGCGTCGCCCCGGTCGATCACCGTGACCTCGATCCGGTCCCCCAGTTCCTCGGCGAGCATCGCGCTCAACTCGAGCCCGCCGAAACCTGCTCCCAGCACCACGACTTTCTTGCTCACCGGGCCAGCATAGCGCCGGCCCGGCGAGTCCCGTCCAGGCTGCTCAGATCTTCCAGTTGACCTCGGTCAAGCGGGCGCTGTTGCCCGACGGGTCACGGAAGCCACAATCGATCCCGTATGGAGTCTCCTCCGGTTCCGAGGTGAACTCGACGCCACGTCCCTTCAACTCGTCAAACGAAGCTCGGCAGTCATCGGTGGTCAAGAACACCGTGCCGGCGAAGCCCTTGGACATCAGCTCCTCGACCTGCGCCTTGGTCGCGGCATCCATCACGGGCTCGCCCGGGATCGCCATCAGCACGATGCCGTTGTCCTGATTGGGAGGACCTACCACGAGCCAGCGGAAGTCACCCATCTCGGCCATCGTCACATCCGACTTCACTTCGAGGCCGACCTTCTTCGTCCAGAACTCGAGTGCCTCCTCCTGGTCACGTACCCACAGCTGGTTGAACTTGATCTCCATTTTCGGTTCCTTTCAATCGATGATCGTCGCGGCCGATCCTAGGAACTGCCGGAGGGGCTGTCTTCTCGAAACGTCCGGTATTGCGGCCGGCCATAGACCCGGGTGATGCAGGCAGGAATCATCGCCTGGGCCGCGGCTGGGGGATGCTCCTTCCGGTACGCGGTCGGGGTCATGCCGTAGGCCCGTTTGAACTGTCCACTGAAATGGGCCCGGGAGAGGTTGGCTGCCCGAGCCAGATCCTCAACCTCGAGCGGCTCCGAGTAGCGGGAGTCGGCGAGATCCCTCGCTCTGATCAGCTGTCTTGAAACTGTGGAGACGACCACGGTTCGATTATCGCGTGACTTCCCGCGCCGGCTCGGGTTGAAGGTTTGGATTCTCACGTAATTCTCAGGATCACCGCCTAGCCTGACCAGACCTCATGACGGAAGAGAAAGCAGATCGAGTGCGGCCCCTAGCGCGGCGCAGCCTGCGCCTCCAGTCAGACGAGCGGCTGCTCAAGCTCTTCCGCCGCGGAGTCGAACCAGCCTTCGACGAGCTGGTCCGGCGCTACCGCAACGCCCTGGTCGGATACGCCGGTTCGATCGCCGGCCGTGACCGGGCCGAAGACGTGGTCCAGGAATCGCTGGTCAAGGCCCACCGTTCGCTCGGCGGCGACCGCGAGATCGATCCCCGTCCCTGGCTTTACGCGGTGGTCCGCAACACGGCCCTCAACGATGTGCGAGACAACCGCAAACACCGCCATTTGGACCTCGTCGAATCTCCCGGGCACGGCGGAACGCCCGATGACGTGGTCGAGCAGCGGGAACGCTTCGCCGCGGTGCTCGCCGCGGTTGCTGACCTTCCGCCCGCCCAGCGAAGAGCGCTGGTCGACCATGAGCTCAGCGGTTTCTCCCACGAGGAGATCGCCGCCGAACTCGAACTCAGCACCGGTGCCACCAAGCAGTTGATCTACCGGGCCCGACTCACCCTCCGCAACGCCTGTGGCGCGATGATCCCGCTGCCGCTGGTCGCCTGGCTGGCCGAGAGCCCGGGCCTGTTCGCGACCGGCGCGGCCGGTGGCGGGGCCACGGCGACCGGCCTGATCGGCGCGATCGGCGGCGGTGGCGCGGCCAAGTTGGCCGCGGTGGCCGTGGTCGCGGGCAGCACGATCGCCGGCGGCATCGCGGTCGAGAAGCACGACTCTCACCCCCATCGTGAAAGCTCCGGCACAGCCCAGGCCGCGCCTTTCTCGTCGGCGAACGCGTACCAGGTGGTCTCGGACGTCCAACCGGCCAGCTCCGCGGACTCCGATGACGGTGACCAGAGCAGCAAGTCCGGGCAGCAGCCGGACGACTCATCGCGACCCGGGGCCATAGCCGTCGTCGGGCGTAGCAGCGGGAGCGGAATCCGGAGCGAGAAAACCGGCGACGAATCAAGCCGGGCCGACGGATCCGAGCCGGCCTCCTCGGAGGGGTCGGTCACCGAAGGCAGGCCGACCGGCGATTCCGGGGGCGACGGGTCCGGTCGCGAGTCGCGAGGCGATGGCCCCGGTGACCGGTTGTCGTCTACCGGCGGCAGCGGTTCCGGTCGGAACGGCGATTCTGAGGTCCCACCCTCCGGTGACGGTCCGCTCCGCAGCAGCGGTCCGGGCCCCGCCGCTGCCAGCAGCGTCCCCCGCGAATCGGACTCCTCCGGCAGCCCGGATCCAAGCCGTCCGCGTGACTTTCCCGGCTCCCCCGGGTCTTCGGGCCAGTAGCGCAAGCAAACACTCGAAAGGGAAGACATGAAGACCAAAAGGAGAGAGAGGATCGCCGTCCTCGCGACTGCCGTCCTCGCGCTGTTCGCGGTCTCGCTGCCGGCTACCGCCTCGGCCAAGGATCGCAACAAGGACAAGATCCCGGACCGCTGGGAGCGAACCCACAAGCTCTCGCTGAAGCGGGACCAGCGCAAGCTCGATCAGGACAAGGACGGGCTCCGCAACCGGGCGGAATGGCGGGCGGGCACGAACCCTCGCGACAAGGATTCGGATGACGACGGAGTCAGTGACCTCAAGGAGAAGGCCGGCGTGATCTCTGCCTACGACGAGGAGACCGGCGAGTTGACGCTGACCCTCTACGCGGGCGGTGAGCTGACCGGCTCGGTCACCGATCAGACCAGGGTCAAGTGCGAGTCGGAAGAGGCCAGCACCGACGACGAAAGCACCGATGGGGAATCGGGTGACGAAGCCGAGGCCGAAAACTTCCGCGGTTCCGGCGGTACGTTCGAGGACGAGTCGGGCGAGGACCGGGACGGTCACGGCGGTCGCGGTGAAGGCTGCGGCGGCGACTGCTCCGTCGAAGACCTGGCCAAAGGCGTGGAAGTGACCGAAGCCGTGATCAAGTACACGGCCTCGGGCAAGGTCTTCAAAGAGTTGGAGATCGTCGCTTCCGCGGACGAGTGATCTGTCCCCCCAACAGATCCCCCGGGGAAGGGGCCGCTCACGCGGCCCCTTCCTTGTGGCAGCATCGTGGCCGTGGCCGCTGCCGGAGAAAACATCGAGCTCGCCCCGCTGACCACCCTGAAGCTGGGGGGACCGGCCGAACGGCTGGTCAAGGTCGACGAGACGGCGGAGCTGGTCAAGCTGGTCCAGGCCGCCGACGCGGAGCGGGAGCCCCTCTTCTTCCTGGCCGGTGGTTCGAATGTCGTGATCGCCGACCAGGGCGTGCCGGGGACCACGATCTGGATCCGGACCAGCGGCATCGAGGAACGCGAGCTCGAGGACGGCCGCGTCTCGATCACCGTCGCGGCCGGTGAGACCTGGGATGAACTGGTCGCGCGTACGGTCGATTCCGGCCTGTCCGGCATCGAGTGCCTGTCCGGCATCCCGGGGACCGTCGGCGCCACCCCGATCCAGAACGTCGGCGCCTACGGCCAGGAAGTCTCCTCGGTGATCGCGTCGGTCCTCGTGCTCGACCGCGAGTCCGGGGAAGTGAAAACCCTGACCGCCGACCAATGCGGGTTCGGCTACCGCTCGAGCCGATTCAAGGGCAATTCCCGTTTCCTGGTGCTGGGGGTCGAGTTCATCCTCGACCCCTCGGCCACCTCGGCACCGATCGCCTACGCCCAGCTGGCCGGTTCGCTCGGGATCGAGACGGGTGAGCGGGTGCCGCTCCCGGTCGCCCGGGAAACGGTGCTGGAACTGCGCCGCTCGAAGAGCATGGTCGTCGATCCGGCCGATCCGGATTCGGTCAGCGCCGGTTCCTTCTTCACCAATCCGCTGCTGGATCTGGCCGAGATGGCCGACCTGGCCGCCCGGGCCGAGGAGATCCTCGGTCCCGACGACGTACCACCTTCGTATCCGGCCCCCGAAGGGATGGCGAAGACCTCGGCCGCCTGGCTGATCGAGAGGGCCGGCTTCAGCCGCGGCTTCGGTGAAGGACCGATCGGGCTTTCCCGCAACCACACCCTCGCGATCGTCAACCGCGGTGGGGGCAGCACCGGGGAACTGGTCGCCTTCGCCCACGGGATAGCCGACCGAGTGGAATCGGTCTTCGGGGTGGCGCTGGTGCCGGAGCCGGTCTTCGTCGGCCACCACTGGTAGCCGTTCACACGGCGGACTTCAGGGCTTGCCGGTCAGCTTGCCGATCGTGTCCTTGACCCCGCCGACCGTGTTGTTCACGGTCTGCGAGACCGGATCCTTCCCGGGCAGGGTCGGGATCGCATCGGTGACCGACTGGGTTACCTGCTGAACCGGCTTCTGCACCGTGTCGGTCACGGTCTTGACCGGGTTGGTCGTGGTCGTCGAACCGCTGCCGGAGCTGCCGGAGCCGGATGAGCCGCCGCTCGAGCCGCCGCCGCTACCGCCGGAGGCACCGGAACTCCCATCGGAGCCATCCGACGATCCGCCTGTTTCCCCGCCGGTGTCACCGGGGGAGGTCTGTCCTCCATCACCGGGATTCTGGCCCTGGCTCTTGCCGCCGCCCGTCCGGTTGGGGTTGTCCTCGATCCTGGCCGAGCCGCGCCTCGACCTTCCGGGCGTCGACTCGTCCGCGACCGTGGCCGTGCCGGGGAGCTCGCCGGCGGTGGCCGTGCCAGGCCCGGTGGCGCCGGCCTCCCGCACGATCGCCGGTTGCCGTGAGGTCTGGTTCTGATGGCCGACCTGGACCGCCGGGGCAGTGCCGATCACTGCCGCCGCGGCCCCGACCGCGGCCACCTGGGTCGCGCCGGTGCCAAAGCTGATCATCGACTGGCCGGCCTGCCGGCCGACCCCGAGCAACGCGGCCATCAGGGCGACCGGGCGCCGGCTCGAGTAGCGACCGTCAAAGGCCCGCACCGCATCGGCGTCTAACTGGGCCCCGGCCTCTTCCCTCAGCACGACCAGGGCCTCTTCGTGCGAACGGGGTTGACGGTATGAGCGGGCCGAGGTGAGCGCGTCGAAAGTGTCGGCCACGGCGATGATCCGGGCGCCGACCGGGATTTCATCCCGGGCGATCCCGTCCGGGTACCCGCCGCCGTCGATCCGCTCGTGGTGGTGCCGCACGGTCGCGGTCAGCTCCGGGTCGCCCATGCCTTCGACCAGCCGGGCACCAGCCCCCGGGTGCTTCTTGATCTCCGCGAATTCCTCGTCGGTCAGGGCACCCGGCTTCTCGAGTATTTCCCAGGGCACCTCGATCTTGCCGACGTCGTGGAGCAGGGCCGCGGTACGGATCCGGGCCACCTCGACCTTGCCCAGTTTCATGCTCCGGGCAATCGTCGTCGCGTGGCGCGCAACCCGTTTCGAGTGCCCGTGGGTTCGGGGGTCGCGGGCTTCGAGCGCGCCGACCAGCCGTTCGAGTTCCTTCGCGCGCTGGTCCGGGGTCAGCCCTCGGCCGGCCTCTGGGCCGACGAACTCCTCGGTCCGCGAGAGCAGCTTCTCGAAACGGCGCCGACGCAGCCACCCCCAGAGCATCAGATCCTCGAACAGCAGCGCGCTGCCGGCCCGGCGTCGTTTCCAGAACTCCGAGATGCCGTGCGAGAAGAGCACCGAGATCGCCACCGGGACCAAGATCAGGAGTGCCGGGGAGGTGACCACACCGCTCATCCGGAGGCCGACCGCGGCCAGGCAGGGCACGATGAGGACGAGGGCCGTCAGGCCGATCGCCATTGGCAGGCTGCCTGTGCTCTTGTTGGCTGGAACGGGTTCCACTACTCCTCCAGAGCCTGGGGCCAGTCTATCCCCTTGCAACTAAGAGGAAACGCCCCTGTTCACGAAGCATACAGCCCGTGAAAACCGAAGGGGATGTGATGTGGCACCGAAGCCCGGGCGATTTCCTCCATATTTCGGGCGTCGAGGACCAGCAGACCCGATTTCCGCCTGCGCCCGTCGAGCACGACCGAGAGCAGCACACCGTCATCTTCGGATTTCGCCCCGGGCCTTGGCACGAAGACCGGCTCGCCCGGATAGACGCCCCATTCCCGCCAGATCCGTGACTCGCCCTTCTTCACGTCGGCCTTGACCAGCTGGTCGATGAAACCGCTCGAGCCCTTTCGCAGCCCGACCCCGTAGGCGTACCGGTAGTGCCGCCCGTTGACCCGGTCGTAGTTCTTCTGAGGCAGTTCGATGTAGGTCTCGATCAGGTCCCGCTGAGTCATCTTGCCGTTCGAGATCTTGATCTCGAAGCGCCGGTAGCGGGCCTGCGGCACCTTGTTCCCGGCCCGGATCTTCTTCAGGTAGAGCGCGTCGATCACCCCGGCGTCCTTGTGGGCACAGACGTCGATGACCACCTTGCCGTCCCGCTGGTAGGCGTTGATGTGGTGGAAGGCGAAGAAGGGGTCGGTCTCGACCGTGCGGGCCACCCCGCCACGCTTGCGGTCGACCAGGATGATCTGCGTCGGTTCCTCTCCCTGCCACTCGAAGTTGGTGATGATCGGGCCGCGGTCGGGGCTGAGGAACTTCGCCAGGTTGAACCGGTAGGGCTGGGCGACGATCACCACGTAGCGGCGGGTCAGGCCGAAGGAGTGGAGGTAGCCGGGCATCGATTGCGGGACGAAGGCGAGCTCGCGCCGCCTGCCGTTCTTCTCGGAGACGATCCGCAGGCCGCTGGGCGGCACCAGTTCGACCTCGTAGCTGAAGCGCTCCCGGGTTTCGGGATCGAAGTGCGGGTGCGCGGTACCGAGGCGGCCCTGCATCTGCTCGGCATCGCCGATGCCCATCGTGTTGAGGAACTTCGGGTTGAAGCGGACCGGGATCGGGATCTCGGTGTGGGCCCGGAACTGGCCGGCCAGCTTCTCGATCGAGACGTTCGCATTCGGGATCCGCCCCAGCACCGGCAGGGTCGAGACGCCGGAGAAGATCTGGCGGCAGGGGTCGGGGGCCGGGTCGGTGGCCAGCTCGGAGAACTTGATCCGCCCCTCCCGCTGCCAGGCCCAGTACTGGCTGGAACGCAGGAAGCGGTTGCGGTAGCTGACCTTGCCGCCGTGGAAGGAGAAGGCGTGAAGCATCGCCAGACCGTCGAACCAGTGGTTGAACTTCTCCTCGCCGATCTCGAAGAGCGCGGGGCCGTTGCGGAGCAGAGTGCCGGTCAGCCATTTCGGCAGCTTGCCGTCGAGGTCGATCCGGGGCAGATGGGTCTCGCGCTCCAGCGACTTGAAGGCGAGGTTGAAACCGGGCCGGCGCAGCTTGCCGTGCGGGTCGGCAAGCGCCTGGCCGATGCCGAGCGGACCGCTCGGCGCAAGCGCCCCGGCGGCAGCCAACCCGGCCGCCACCTTCGACCCCTCAACCAACAACTCTCGTCGAGTCTTCGACGAACTCTCTCCCATGACGAGATGGTACCGGCAGAGCCGGCCCATCTATCTATTGATTCTGTGGGCCGGCGGGTTCCTTTTGGCATCCGGCGCAGACCGGATGCCGTGCAGATATCAAGAGCGCCTGGAGGCGCTCTTGTCGGTGTAGAGCTCCGCGTCGGCACGATCGACGCAGGCCTGGAGCTCTTCACCAGGGGCGAGTTGTGCAACCCCGTATGACCAGTCGACGGGAGAAACTTCCTTGAGAACTCCCATCATCTGTCGTGCATCATCCGAATCGCTGCCGGCTAACACCAGCAGAAACTCGTCCCCACCTATGCGGGCCAGAACATCGCTGTCGGGGACTACCCCGGCCCAATTCTCGGCGCATTGCCGCAAGATCCGATCGCCCTGGGAGTGGCCCTCCCGGTCGTTTATTTCCTTGAAGGAGTCGAGGTCGATGTGGACGATCGTCAGTGGATGACCGAATCGCCGACAGAGCGTGACCACCCGTTCGCATTCGGCCATCAGGCCCACCCGGTTCAGGAGCCCGGTCACGGGATCGGTCGTCGCCGTCGATCGAATCGACTCGTCGACTCGCAG
>MKST01000008.1:0-17976 GCA_001897355.1 Solirubrobacterales bacterium 67-14
AAGCAGATCGCCAACCAGGCGCTACGGGGCCATGGCGCTTCGAACGCGAAGTTCAAGGACGAGTTCGGCTGGCAGCCCGAGATCCCGAGCTGGCGCCAGGGTTGGGAGGGGCTCCGCTAGAAGAGGGACTGGTGGCCACTTGGGACCGGCAGACCGAGATGCTCGAAGGCTGAGGGGGTGAGCACGCGGCCGCGCGGCGTCCGCTTGAGCATTCCCATCTGGAGCAGGTAGGGCTCGAGGACGTCCTCGATGGTGTCCTGCTCCTCGCCGATCGCCACCGCGATGGTCGAGAGGCCGACCGGCCCGCCGCCGAAGCGGGTTGCGATCAGGTCCAGCAGGGCGCGGTCGGCCCGGTCGAGGCCGGCCTTGTCGACCTCGAGCATCTCCAGCGCGGAGTCGGCCATCGCCGCGTCGACCGCGCCGGAACCCTTCACTTCGGCGAAGTCGCGCACCCGCTTGAGCAGCCGGTTGGCGACCCGCGGGGTGCCGCGAGAGCGTTCCGCGATCGCCAGCGCGCCACCGGCGTCGATCTCGACCCCGAGGATGCCGGCCGAGCGGACCACGATCTTCGCCAGGTCGCCCGGCGTGTAGTACTCGAGTCGGTGGGAGACGCCGAAGCGATCCCGGAGCGGTGTGGTCAAGAGCCCGCTGCGGGTGGTCGCCCCGATCAGCGTGAACGGCGGCAGCGGCAGGGTCACGGTCTGCGCGCCGGCGCCCTGGCCCAGCACCACCGGCAGCTCGCCGTCTTCCATCGCCGGGTAGAGCGTTTCCTCTACCGCCCGGCCGAGGCGGTGGATCTCGTCGATGAAGAAGACGCTGCCGGGCTCCAATGAAGTCAGGAAGGCGGCGACGTCGCCCTTCCGCTCCAAGGCGGGCCCGGCGGTCTGGATCAGCGGCACCCCCATCTCGGCCGCGACGATGTTGGCCAGCGAGGTCTTGCCGAGGCCCGGCGGCCCGGCCAACAGGACGTGGTCGAGCGGCTCCCCGCGCCGGCGGGCCGCCTCGATGAAGACCGCGAGCTGGTCGGTCACCTGCTTCTGGTTGACGAAGTCCTCCAAGCCCTTCGGTCTGAGCGACTGGTCGAGCTCACGGTCTGGTTGGTCGGCCCGGGCGTCATGCACCCGCGGTTCCGCACCCTCGGGCAGGTCCGCCTCGACTCCCAGGTCGATGCGTTTGCCACCGAATTCGGGCAGGTCACTCATGGCAACGTCTCGGTGTACGTTCGCTCAACGCTCACAGGCTCTCACTCGCCCCGGCCGGAGGCGGCCGCGCGCTTCAGGGCGGCGCCGATCAGCTCCTGTGGGTCATCCCCCTCGCCGACGCCGTCGAGCAACTGTTCGGCCTCCAGCGGCGCGTAACCGAGGTTGATCAGGCCGTCGCGGGCCAACGAGCGAGCGTCGTTCGCGGCGGGAGCCGCGGTCTCCCCCGCCTCTTCGGCCACGATCGCGACCTTGTCCTTGAGCTCGAGGATGATCCGCTCGGCGGTCCGTTTGCCGATCCCCGGCACCGCCTGGAAGCGTTTCGCGTCCCCGGCGACGATCGCCCGGGTCAACTCGCGGTGCGGCCCGCCGGAGAGGGCGGCGATCGCGACCTTGGGGCCGATTCCGCTCACCCCGATCAGCATGTTGAAAAGATCCCGCTCCTCCTCGGAGGAGAACCCGTAGAGCAGCAGGCTGTCGTCCCGACTGATCGTTTCCGCGTGCAGGAAAGTCTGCTGGCCGGCGGCGGGGACGCTGCGAAGGGTCTCCGAGCTCACCGCCAGCCGATAGCCGACGCCGGCAGCCTCGATCACGACGTGATCGGGACGCCGCACCAGCACCTCGCCTCGAACGGTGGCGATCAACTCGCCACCCGCAGCGCCGAAGCGGATCCGGCCAGGGCGGCCTCGGTCGCTTCCCTCCGGCCCGCGGTTCCACCGTGGCAGATCGCCACGGCCAAAGCATCGGCCGCATGGTCAGGCTGCGGCACTTCGTTCAGGTTGAGCAGGGTTGCGACCATCTTCTGGACCTGGCGTTTGGCGGCGTTGCCAGAGCCGCAGACCGCGGTCTTGATCGCCTGCGGCGTGTAGGTGTAACAGGGCACGTCGCATTGGGCGGCGGCCAGCATCGAGACGCCCGAGGCCTGGCCCACCTTCATCGCCGATCCGACGTTCTTGCCGAAATAGAGGTCTTCGATTGCCAGCGCGGCCGGCTGATGCCACTCGATCAGCCGTGAGAGGGCCGAGTGGATCTCGCTCAGACGCTGCTCGATCGGATCGCCCGACTCCGTCTCGATGACACCCCCGTCGAGGGCCATCATGTGTCCGCCCTCGACCCTGACCACGCCAAACCCGAGATTGGCCGTCCCGGGATCTATCCCCATAACCACTCTCATATAGGGGTATTCAACGCCCCCCATCGGACGCCTTTTTCCGAGTTAGCGTGGATGCCAGCGGGCGGCTGGTGGTTCCTGGCGCCGCGCGGCGAGCCTAGGCGAGCTTTTCGAGGATCTCCTCGGGAATGTCGAAGTTGGCGTGGACTTCGTTCACGTCGTCTTGGTCTTCGATCGCTTCGAGCAGCTTGATCAGAGTGCCGGCGTCGGATTCCTCGATCTCGACCGTGTTCTTGGGGATCACCTCTAGCCCGGCCGATTCGATTTCGATTCCGTCCGATTCGATTGCCTGCCGGACCGCGGTCAGGTCGGTCGGTTCGGCCAGCACGCGCAGCTTGCCGTCTTCTTCGAGGACGTCGCTGGCGCCGGCGTCGATCGCGCCCATCAGGTCGTCCTCGCTGTTCGACTCGCCGTCGACGACGACCACGCCGTAGGTCTCAAACATCCAGGCGACCGAGCCGGGCTCGCCGAGGCTGCCGTTGTGCTTGGTGAAGGCATGCCGTACCTCGGCGCTGGTCCGGTTGCGGTTGTCGGTCAAGGCGTCGACCAGGATTGCCGCGCCGCCGGGGCCGTAGCCCTCGAACTGGATCCGTTCGACGACGACCGCGTCGTCGCCCTCACCGGTGCCGCGATCGATCGCCTTCTCGATGTTGGCCTTCGGCATCGACTGTGCCCTGGCCTTCTGGATGGCGGTGGCCAGGGCCGGGTTGCCGTCGGGATCGCCCCCGCCCTCACGGGCGGCGATCGTGATCGCCCTGGCGAGCTTGGTGAACAGCTGCCCGCGCTTGGCGTCGGCAGCGCCCTTCTTGTGTTTGATCGAAGACCATTTCGAGTGACCGGACATGTTGTGATTCTATGAACTAAGGCGACCGATGATTCCCGAGGGCAAACACAAGGTGAGCCGGACCCTCGCCGCCGGAGTGGTGGCCGGCATCATGCTGCTCGCTGCGCTTTCGCTCTGGTCGGTGATTCCACTGGTCTGGCTGTGGATCGGATCGCAGTTCACCGACAGCCAGTTCCCCAGCCTCGGGCCGTATCTGATCGTGTTGTTCGGGGCGGTCGCGTCGATCCTGCTGGTCGCCTGGATCCTCGGTCGCCTGAACGAGGTCTACATCCGCCTGACCGGCGCCCGTGACGTCGGGCCGATCCGCATGGGCTGGATGAAAAGCCTCCGCGACAGCGAGAAGACGGGCGACCCGCCCTCGCTGATCGAAGTGGTGATCATCGGTTCGGTGGTGATCGCCTTCGTAGCGTTCGTGGCCTGGTTCTTCGTCCTGGCAGGTTCACCCCTGCCAAACTAACTGCAAGTCGGGCGGGGTCCGACCCGCCCTCCAAGTACAACCCGCCGGCCCACAGAGATAAATGACGGATGGACCGGCTCCGCTTGGTGGCGGTTCGGACGTCAGGTCCCGCAGGACTTCACGAACCAGGAATGGATTCGGTTGTCGGGGGTCAGTTCCGGGTGGAAGGAGAGTGCGGTTACGTTGCCTTGGCGGACTGCGACCGGGTGGTTCCTGACCTCGGCCAGCACCTCCACCCCCTCTCCGGTCGACTCGACCCAGGGCGCACGGATGAAGACCGCGCGGATCTTCCCTTCGACGATGCCTTCGACCTCGATGTCGTCTTCGAAGCTGGCCAGCTGACGGCCGAAGGCATTCCGTTTAGTGGTGATGTCGATCAGGCCGAGGTGCTCACGGCCGGCGACGATCATCCCGGCGCAGGTGCCGAGCACGGATTTCCCCGCCTCGTGATGGGCGAGGATCGCCGGGGCGAGCCCGGCGTTCTCGATCCCCATGACGATCGTCGTGCTCTCCCCGCCGGGCAGGATCAGGCCATCCAGGCCGTCCAGGTCCGCGGGCAACCTGACTTCGACCGGGTCCGCCCCGGCCTCACTCAGATGCTCGACGTGGCGCTGGAAGCCCCCCTGGACGGCGAGCACGCCGATCCGGGGGCTCTTCATCGCAGTGACCTTGGAGTCACCAGCCGCGTCCGGCGAGGCGGCCTTCTTCGCCGAGAGCGGCCATCTCGATGCCGGGCATGGCCTCACCCAGCTGCTCCGAGGCGGCGGCGATGCGGTCGGCATCGTTGAAGTGCGTGGTCGCCTCGACGATCGCCTTGGCGCGACGTTCCGGGTCGTCGGACTTGAAGATGCCGGAGCCGACGAAGTTGCCTTCGGCGCCGAGCTGCATCATCAGGGCCGCATCGGCCGGGGTGGCGATGCCACCGGCGCAGAAGACGGGAACCGGCAACCAGCCGCTGTTCGCGACCTCGCGGACCAGCTCCAGGGGAGCCTGGAGATCCTTGGCGGCGGTCGGCAGCTCGGTCGGGCTGAGCGTGGTCAGCCGCTTGATGCCGCCGACGATCTCGCGCATGTGGCGGACCGCCTCGACCACGTTGCCGGTGCCGGCCTCGCCCTTCGAGCGGATCATCGCCGCGCCTTCGCCGATCCGGCGCAGCGCCTCGCCGAGGTTGGTCGCACCGCAGACGAACGGCGCATCGAACTCGAACTTGTCGACGTGGTTGGTCTCGTCGGCCGGGGTCAGCACCTCGGACTCGTCGATGAAATCGATCGAGAGCGACTGCAGCACCTGGGCTTCGACGAAATGACCGATCCGGACCTTGGCCATGACCGGGATCGAGACCGCGTCCTGGATCTCCTTGATCATCTTCGGGTTGGACATGCGGGCGACGCCGCCGTCCTTGCGAATGTCGGCCGGCACCCGCTCGAGGGCCATGACCGCGCATGCCCCCGCATCCTCGGCAATTTTCGCCTGGTCGGCGTCGACCACGTCCATGATCACGCCGCCCTTGAGCATCTCGGCCAGGCCCGTCTTAACTCGGAAAGTCGCTTCTTCAGCCATCCCCTCAAATATAGAGAGCGAAGGGCCCGGGGCGCTCCGTCGATAAACGTCTCAAATCACGAGGGGTTTTGACAAAACGTCACGGCGGCGAGCCGTTTCCGGCTACTTCAGCTTGTAGGCGCGGATCCGCTCGCTGTGTTCGTCCTCGCTCTGTGAGTAGACGCCGTAGGCGAGCGCGTGGACGAGTGCCATCAGGGCCGTGTTCGAACGCAGGAAAGATGGGCTGTTCGACGAGTAGTAAAGGCTCAGGTCTGCCTTCTTGACCGCGTCGGAAAGGGTTGCGTCGGCGATCGCCAGGGTGCGGGCGCCCCGGTGGCCGGCCAGTTTCATGGCCCGGGCCAGCAGCGCATGCGAACGGCCGGAGGAAAGGGTGATCAGCAGCGTGTCCTCGTCGACCCGCCCCAGCCGCTGCAGCGAAGGCCCGGCGGTAGAGGTGACGATCTCGGCCCGGATGTCGAGCAGGCTGAGGGTGTGGCGCAGGTAGCTGGCGAAGAAGGCCATCTGGTCGGTACCGACGATGACCACCTGGCTGGCCCCGGAAAGGGCGGCTACCGCCTCGTCGATCTGGCTCTGGTCCAGCTTGCGGGCGGTTTCCTCGAGGTTGGCGTGGTCGGTGCCGAGCGAGGCTTCGAACTCGGAATGGTCGAAGGAGAAGAGCATGCCCCCGCCCTCTTCACCGCCGACCGTGGCCCGGTACTCCTCGATCGCCGAAGCCTGGAGCTCCGGATAGCCCTCGAACCCGAGAGCCTGGGAGAAGCGGACAACCGTCGAGGACGACGTCCCGGCCCGTCGGGCCAGCTCCTCCGCGGTCAGGAAGGCCGCCTCGTCGAGATGGTCGACGATGTAGCGGGCGACATCCTTCTGGGAGCGGGAAAACTCGTCGATCCGATCCTGGATGTAAGTTGACAGGGTCTTGGTTTCGGCGGTCACTGTGCTCACGCCGATCAATTCGCCCCCACCCCGCGTTTCCCTTCCAAATTCGCCCTGAGCAGGGATTTTTGACCAGATTCTCCGGACAACCGAGCCGCAAGACCTCACTCACCGGTCTGACCGACGAGGGCGACGAGATCTGGATCATCCGCTCGATCTCGCAGAAGTTCTACAACTGCCTGGGCTGCCGCGGGCCGATCGAGATCGGGGACGAACACGTGGTCGTGCAGTACGTCGGCAAGGCGGGCGGCACCGAGCATTCGCACTGGCATCAGCGCTGCGCCGAGGAGATCCTCTACTCCCAGGTTCGCGGCATGAGGCAGGTGTCCTCGAAGGAATCGAGCCGGGACCGGCTCGAAAGCCGGGGGCGCCGGCCGGCCGGTCGGCGGCGACGCCCCCGCTAGACCTACGGACTGCGGCGGGCGCGGATCACGATCCCGGCCACCGTACCGATCGCCAGCCCGGCGACGACGAGGAGCAGCACGGTCTTGCCATTGCCCTCGCCGTTGTCGTCGTCGGAGGAGTCGTCGGGGTCGGCCGCGGTCGCGGTCGGCTCGCCGACCTGGGTCGCATCCTCGTCGGCCACCTGGTCGTCGGTTGCCTGCACCTCGGCGGCCGGCTCGGCGGCAGTCGAGGCCAGGGTCACGGTCGGGGCCGGGTGTTCCGGTTCGACCCCACCCGCGGCCGACTGGATCCATGCGGTCTGCGCCCCGCCCTGGCACTTCTGGATCACCTTGAAGGCGAAAGCCTCACCTTTCTTGCCGTAAAGGGTCGCTCGAAACGGGAATGCCGCCGTCTCGTGGTCCGGCAGGGGGCCGCCGGACCAGGTCAGGGTGTCCGGAGCGGTGGTCGCCTTCCAGCCCTTGACCGCGGTGGCGGTGACGTTCTCGGCGCCCTTGGGTATCTGCACCAGGATCGAGGTCGTGGCGGCGCCGTCGCAGCCGTGCGGGATCTCGAAGCTGAGGTTGGCCGGCTTGCCGGCCGGAACCTCCGACGGGGTCATTTCGACATGCGCCCCGGCCGCGCCCGGAAACACCGGGGCGGCCAGGAGCGCAGCCAGAAACGCCAGCAGCAGACCGGCTTTTCTCATTCGGTCAGCTTACCTTTCGGCGACTGGTGAACAGCGCCGCCGAACCGGCGACCAGGCCGAGCGCCCCGACGATCAGAGCGATGATCGCCAGGCCGTTGCCCGAGTCGTCGTCATCATCCGAGGAAGCCGACGTGGTTTCACCGGCCTGGTCGTCCGAGGCCATGTGGTCGTGGCCCGCTTCCGCGGCGCCGAGCATCACGGTCGGGGCCGGATGCTCCGGCTCCTCACCGCTGGCCGGGGTCTCCTGGATCCAGGCGGTCTGCGAGCCGTTGACACAGCCTTGGATCGCCTTGAACTCGGCCGCTTCGCCTTCCTCGCCGGCGAAGGACACGCTGAGCACGAACTGCTGGAGCTGCCCGTCAGGGAGGGGACCGCCGGACCAGGTGACTTCACGCACGCCCGAGGTCACCTTCTCGCCCTCCTGCATCACCGGATTCGCCAGCTTGCCTTCCTTGGTCTTGATGTTCCACCCGGGAACCACCCCTGGGGTGGCCGAGACGACCTGGTCGGGCATCTTCACCTGCAGGCTGTTGGTGGCCGCGCCGTCGCAACCGTGCGGCACCGTGAAGGTCAGCGTGGCGTAGCCCTCGGCCGGAGCCTCCTCGGGGCTCACGGTCACGTGCGCGGAAGCCATGGCCGGGAGGGCCAGGGCGATCAAGGCCGCCAGCGTGGCGACGATCTTCTGTTTGAGATTCATGTGTTCCTTTCGGGCGGCATCGGCCGCCAGACTCACTCTGAGATAACGGTTGGAAATCTCAGAGCGAGTGGAGGAGCGCGACCGGCCAGCGAGGCGGCGATAAGGGTCCCACCCCTCGCCTGGATGGGATAGCCGTTCGGTTCGAGATCGGGCCGGATCCCCGAGCGGGCCGGCCTGAGCAGCAGCGCCAGTGCCCGGCGAGTGCGTTCGATCGTCGCCTCGCCCGGATACCGGCCCAGCACAAGCAGCACCACCAGCACCAGCAACGGTGCCAGGGCCAGCAGGAATCCGGTCAGCCAGGCGCTCACCGGACGTCCACCTTGAACTCGGCGATCGGCTCGTCGAAGCGGGAGAGGCGGATCGCGACGTCGGCCAGCCACTGGCCCTTGACGCCGAGCATCGCCGACGGGGCCACGAAGTGACCGGGGCCGGCCCGCCTGACCTTGGCGTCGATCGGGGCGATGTCCTGGGACGGCAGCGAGAAGGAAACGTCCATCGACCGCACCGGCTGCGGCGCCCCGGTCTGGTCGTCGAAGACGTAGATGTGGACCTCGTTGCTGCCGACCCGGGCGGGGTCGACCGTGTACTCGACCTGCTTGCCCTCGACCACCACCGAGCCGGAAACGGGCCCGGACTGGATCGCGTCCGGCGGTGGATAGCTGACCAGGGCGGCGGTGACGCCGAGGACGGCGACGACCAAGACGACCTCGAGCCTGAGCAGCTGACGGAACCGGTTGCCCGGAGCCCCCGGGGACTGCGAGTTCTCGAACCTGGCGAGCAGCTTCGGTATGAGTCGGGTTCGGTGGGTCGCGCCGATCCCGACCAGGATGGCGAAGAGGACGATCTTGATCAGCACCGCCCGGCCGAACTGGGTGTCCACCAGGTCGGGGATGGACCCGACCTCGATGATCGCCTGGATCGACCCGGACACCGCGATCAGCGCCACCGCGGCCAGCGCGACCGCCGAGAAGCGGAGCGTGATCCCGGTCAGCAGCCCGGTTCTCTCGGCGGGGTCCTCGAGCTGCCTGGTGCCGGCCGGCAGGAGCCAGAGCATCGCCGCGAGCCCCCCGGTCCAGATCGCCATCGAAGCGACGTGGATCATGTCGCTGGGCACCAGCAGCCAGCTCGGATCGCGGGTCGAGGCGTGCCCGGCGAAGGCCGGTGACGCGGCCAAGACCAGTCCCGCCACCACGGCAAGCAGCGGAACCGCCCCGACCTTGGTGAAGCGTCCACGGCCGGCCAGGACCACGGCGATCAGCGCCAACCAGGCGGCCGAGCGGACCAGCATCACCGTCCCGAACCGGGTGTGGATCACCTCATCGGGTATCCCCGACCCGAAGGCCTTCCAGAAACTGGTCCCGGCCCCGACCGCGCCCTGGAAGCCGATCGCGAGCAGCGAGGCGAGCAGCCCGGCCAGTGCCGCCGCCAGGACCAGGCGCGTGAATCGCCTGTCCACCGGCCGGCGGTCGATTTCACCGTTCCCGGCAGTGACCGGATTCCAGGCGAGAAGCATCCAGAACAGAGCCCCGATCGCCAGCGCTATCGCCATGTACCCGACCCAGCGATCGGCCCAGAAGGCGACCTCGGTCACCTTGCCGGACTCGCTTTCGGCCAGCAGCTCGGAGATCGTCTTGCCCTGCACGAACCCCGCCTCGCCCTTGCCGGGCTTGCCGACCGTGAACGTGATCCCACCGGAGACCGGATGGGAGTCCGCGGAAATCACGTGATAGGTCGCCGTGTAGAGCCCGTCGGGAAGATCGGCGGGAAGACCGGCACCGACCGAATCGGCGTTGTCACCGGGACGTTCGAGGTCGTCAGTCTGGACCTGTTCGCCGTCGGTGTTGAACACCCGGACCGCGCCCAGCGAAGCCTCGACCGGCTCGTTGAAGGTGAAGTCGACGTGCGCGGGCGCCGCCTCCAGCTGGGCGCCGCGGGCCGGGTTGGAACCCTCCAACACGGCGTGAGCGGAGGCCGACCCGGCCAGGCCGAGCAGGCAGGCGAGGAAAAGCAGGCTTGTGAGAAGGCCGCGCCTCACCAGGCTTCCTTCTCCTCGCGCCCTTCGGCCGTACCGCCGGTACCCGACGATGGGCCTTCGTCATCTGGCATCGGTTTCTGATCGTCGCCGTCACGGCGCCGTCGCACGATCCAGAAGCCGAGCGCGGCGATGATCGCCAAGCCGAGGATCACGAACGGGATCACCTGTGGCTTCGAACCGTTCCCGACCCAGGTCAACGTTCCGTTGATCTTGGCCGGCTGCCCGCCCACTTCGATCGGGATCTTGTAGTCGAAGATCTTCGTCTCCTTCGACTCGTCCTTGACCTGTGGCGGGGTCGTCGGGCTCATGTAGTGGGAACGATGGTCGTGCCAGCTGAACTCGCCGTCGTCGGCGACCTGCTTCCACTCGGGGGTCGCCTTCGCGTTGGCGCGGGCAGGGACCTCGACGTTGCCGTAGCGGTCGTCGTTCAGGTAATAGGCGGGTGAGTTCAGGTTCACTTCCACGGTTCCGTCGGCCAGGATCCGTGCGTAGGGCTCACCCTGGTAGCCCTTGATCAGCACCGTCTTTCCACTGTGGTTGGCCAAGCGCACGTTGTCGTCGAAGTTGACGATCTCGATCTGGAGGCCTTCACCCAGTGGTTTGGGCTGGACCGAGGTGATCTCGGACCGGAAGTTCGGGTTGCCTTGGTGGGCGGATGCAGACGCCGGGATGGCGACCAATATGAGCAGGGCGAGGAAGCCCAGGACACGCTTCATGTTCACTCCATAACCGCTGGATGCGGGTCGGCGCGGCACCTTGCCGCGGGGTCGGGTCGGATCGTGCGAGCCGGCCCGGGAGCGGGCGGCTCAGCCGGCGGTGACGGGCGGAGCTCGGCCGAAGATGTGGCCGGCAGCGAGATGGCTCGCCAAGGTGGCCCCACGGCTGCTGTGGGCGATCCGGATCGGACGGGCCAGCCGGCGGACCGGCTTCGCGCGCAGAGCCTCGATCAGTTCCTCGCCGATGTAGCGGCCGAAAGCGAGCGGTGCTGCGAGGAGGAAGACGGGGACCGTGAAGAGAATCGCCTCGGGCGAACCGGTCAAGGTGAGGAGCAGCGCCCAGGCCACGGCGACGGTCAAGAGACCGGCCGTGCGAGCAAAGGAAATCTGGTGCCGCCTTTCCACTACGGGGAGTTTAACCCGCTGCCGGCGGAAAAGGACTGGCCGATGGCCCGCACTCTCTAGGCTTCGGCACATGGCGCAGATCAAGGCCCTCCTCTTCAATGACCCGTCCTGTCCATTCGGCTATTCGGCCAACCCGGCTCTGCGAACGCTCGAGTGGCGTTACCGCGACCAGATCGAGTGGCATCTGGCGGTGATCGGCCTTTCCGATCCGGACAACCCTCCCCCCTACGAGGCCGGGGAGCTGGCGGGCTTCCTCTTCGACTTCCGTCGCCGCTACGGGATGCCTTTCGCGATCGAGCCGAAGTCCCGGGTGTCCACGACCAGCCGCAGCTGCCAGGTGATCACCGCGGCCCGGCTGCTCTATCCGGGCTCGGAGTGGCGGGTCCTGCGGACCCTCCAGCTACTCAATTTCAACACCCCGCTGCTGCTCGACGACGAAACGCAGCTCGCCGAGGCGCTCGAGACCGTGCCGGGGATCGAGCCCGGGGTGATCATGGCCGCCCTCGACCGTCCCGAGGTCCAGGAGGCCTATCAGGCAGATTGGAGCCACGCCCGCTCGGCCGAGGGAACTCCCGGCCACCTTCAGGGCAAGACCGCCGATTCGCCGGCCGGGGTGCGTTACACCGCCCCTTCGGTCATCTTCGAGTTCGGGGACCAGCGCTTGGAAGCGGCCGGCTTCCAGACGATCGAGGCCTATGACGTGATCGTCGCCAACCTCAACCCCGACATGAAGCGGATGGACCCGGCCGAGAATCCGCTCGAAGCGCTCGGCCCGTACCCGGCCGGGCTGACCACGGCCGAGGTCGCTGCCGTGATGTCCGGTGACATGCAGGAGTTCAGCCGCAGCGACGCGGAACCCGGACTCGTGGAGTTGCTCGACGAAGGCAAGGTCAAACGTATCCCGCTCGGTGACGACGCCCTCTGGATCAAGGCCTGAGCCGACGACGATCGGGTCGGAGGCGGCTCAGCCGGCCGACAGCAGGTACGAGAGCAGGAACCCGAGCGCGGTCGCGTAGGCGACGTTGATCCCACCCTCGGCGTAGGCCTCCGGCATCACCGTGTCGGCCAGCGAAGCCAGCACGGCCCCGGCCGCGAAGGCAAGGGGCAGCGAGAGTGTCTTGCCACTGGCCCCGTCGAGCGCGAGATAGCCGACGACGACGGCGATCGCCAGCAGTACCGCGGCAACCAGCCAGATCAGCACCGCGTTTCTGGCACTGATCCCGGCTTCCTTCATCTTCTCCGCCCCGAAGAGCCTCGGGGAAGTTGGAGACGAAGATCGCGACCAGGAGCGCGACGGCCCCGCCTCCCTCGACCAGCGAGACGCCCATCGCCAGGTTCTCCGGCACGCCGTCCAGGGTGACGCCCGCCAGCAGCGCGAAGCCGACGCTCGCACCGGACCTGGCGCGGGCCTCGGTCCTGCGGGCAAGCCAACTGTCGACGACCACGAACACGGTCGCCCCGAGCAGGAAGGAAACTCCGGCCCTGCCGGCTCCGCCGTGCTCGAAGGCTTCGTCGAACAGTTCGAAGGCGACCGCGGAGACCAGGGCCCCCGAGGCGAATCCGAGCATCATCGCCAGCACCGGCTTCGGGATCCTCAATCTGGCACCCGCCAGGGCGCCGATCGGAAGGGCTGCGGACGCGATCACGGCGTAGGCGATGACCTGCAGCATGGACCTAAGTCAAACACCGCGGTCGGAGGGCATTCCTGCTTCGGGAACCGGTAGCCTGCGCCGATGGCTCTTGGCGGTGCCGAGGTCGCCGCCAGAGAAAGCGGCTCCCCCACGGCAAAAGAAGCGGGCTCGAACTTCCGGCCCGACATCCAGGGAATCCGCGCGATCGCGGTCACCCTCGTGCTTGCATGCCACGCCGCGATCCCCTGGGCCAAGGGCGGCTTCATCGGGGTCGATGTGTTCTACGTCCTCTCCGGCTTCCTGATCACCGGCCTCGTCGTCCGGGAGATCGAGAAGACCGGCAAGGTCTCGATCCGCAACTTCTACGCCCGGCGCGCCAAGCGCCTCCTGCCGATGGCCGCCCTGGTGCTCGTCTTCATCGCCATCGGCACCCTGTTCATCTTCTCGCTGGCCCGCCAGGTCGAGATCGGCGGCGATGTCTTCGCGGCCGCGCTCTACTTCGTCAACTGGCATTTCATCATCCAGGGGGTCGATTATTTCGCCGCGGCCGATGGCATCCACAGCCCGGTCCAGCACTACTGGTCGCTCTCTGTCGAAGAGCAGTTCTATGTCGTCTGGCCGCTGCTCCTGCTGACCGCCGGTGCGCTCGCCGCGAAGTTCAAGCGGCGCCTGAAGGGCATCATCCTGCTGATCACGGTGCCGGTCGCGATCGCCTCGCTGATCTACAGCATCCACTTCACCCAGGTGAACCCCGAGGCGGCTTTCTTCTCGACCGTGGCCCGGGCCTGGCAGCTCGCCTTCGGCGCCGTGCTGGCGATGATCCTGCCGAAGAAGATCAACATGCCGGGCTGGCTGGCGACCGTGATCGGGGCCGGCGCGGTCGGGGTGCTGATCTGGGCGACCTACACGATGTCGGCCTCCACCCCATTTCCCGGCTCGAATGGCCTCTATCCGGTACTGGCCACGATCGCCCTCCTGATCGCCGGCGCCTCGGGGACGGGCGTCACCACCTGGATCCTCTCGACCCGGCCGTTCCAGTACGTCGGCAACATCTCCTACTCCTGGTACCTCTGGCATTGGCCTTTCGTCGTCTTCGCCCTCGGCATCTTCGACAACCTGACCTGGAAATGGCTGGTCGTCGCGACCCTGCTTTCCTGGATCCCGACCCAGATCAGCCACACGCTGCTGGAAGACCCGGTGCGGCGGGCGAAGATCCTCAAGCTGCGGCCGAACCGCGCCTTGCTGATCGGCGGCGCCTGTTCGGTGGTCGCAGCAGTCTTCGGCCTCTGGCTCGGCTCAAACCGGATCAACGTCCACATCCTCGACCAGGACCAGGTGGCCGGCGCAGCGGTGATCAAGAACGGCCACGTGCCGCTGGTCAACTCGGTCGACTCGATCAAGCCGAACCCGCTCCATGCCCGCGAGGACCGTGGCCAGATGTACTCGGACGGCTGCCTGCTGCTCGGCCCGCGCACCGAGTCGGGAGAGTGCGCCTACGGCGACCCGGACGGCGACGTGACGGTCGTCCTTTTCGGCGACTCGCACTCGATGATGTACATGCCGACCCTGGACGCGATCGGCAAGGAACGCGGCTGGAAGATCATCGGCCTCTCCCGCGCCAACTGCGTGATCGCCGAGGTCAAGCGCAACAAGTACTGCGACGAGTGGCGTCAGAACTCGCTCGATCGGATCAAGGAGGAGGATCCCGACCTGGTCGTGGTCGCGACCTCGACTCAGGCGGTCTACAGCCTCACCGTCCACGGCAAGAAACTGAGTCGCCTGGCCAGCGAGCCGTATCTGGTCGATGGCATGAAAAAGACTTTCCGGGATCTCAAGCGGGACGCGAAGAAGGTGATCCTGATCCGCGACCAGGCCCAGGCACCAGTCAAGCCCCGGCTGCCCCACGAGTGCGTGGCGGAAAACCTCCACAACCTCAAGACCTGCGCCTTCAAGCCCAAGCGACGCCCCCAGTTCGGCTTCGACGTGGACGCGGCCGAGGCGACCGGCATCCAGATCATCGACCCGATGCCGATTCTTTGCAGCAACGGCCGCTGCCCGGCCGTGATCGGCAACGCCCTGGTCTACCGCGACAGCTACCACGTCTCCGCCACCTACGCGGTAACCATGGCCCCGTGGCTGGAGAAAGAGCTGGCCAAACTGAACTTCCCACCAGGCAGCAGCACCACCGACGCCGGCAACTGACGGGCACCGGCCTCTAACCGAGTCGGGTGGAGGCACCGACAGCGGAGTTTTCAGACTTATTTGCCGAAAAGTCCGCTCTCGCTGAACCTCGAAGGCGATGGGCCGGGAAGGACTCGAACCTTCGACCTACGGATTATGAGTCCGCTGCTCTAACCAACTGAGCTACCGGCCCGGGATGCCCCAGTTTTCCAGAACAAATGGGATCAAGTCCCGCAGTTCTCAAATCTAGCTTCGGGTCAGATGCTCAATTCCTTCCACCGCGGAAATTACCTCAATCCCAAATTCACTCTTTAGGATTTTCCGGACTTGCTTCGCTAGGAAGTGCGGATCGTGCGCAACGAGCAATCTTGAGTCACTAGCTGCAGCGGTTCGCACCACGTGGTTTAAGTCTTCACCCACGAATTTCTGGTCTTTGAGCCGATTTCGTATCGCGCGCGGAACCCGTGCTCTCTTGACAAACTTGACCTTGTTCTGATCAAGAAATTCTTGGAGCAACCTAGATCCGACTCCCCTAACACTGCATGTTTGGAATTTGTGGAGAAGGTGCCCTTCGTCGTCAACGACGATCTGGGCTCCTTCAGTTTCCTTGATCTTCTGGAGAAGCCTATGGCTCACCTCGAAATGTCTAGGATCCCCCTTTCCGGTTCCACTCATGAACACTTGCACATCGACCGTTAGGTCGACCATAGTGTTCTATTGCCGCGCTGCGGCCCGAGCTAGCTGCAGCGCCTCCTCGTATCCTTCCTCGAAGAACCCCTCTGGCCATTCCTCGAAGCTGCCTCGCTCGTCGATCTTGAGCTGCCTCACCCTTGCCACTTTTCGTGGCTTTTCTACATAAAGGACAGAAACCAGCTTGGGATCGATTTCACCCTCTGCGATTCGGCGACGAACCCGGAGCAGGAGATGTTCGCTATGGGTCTCGACCAGAAGCTGCCTTGGTGTACTGCTCGAGGCGTCCGCAGCCCAGACAAAAAGATCCCCCAAATCTGCCTGAGCGGCGGGGTGTAGGTGAATTTCGGGCTGCTCGATAAGTAGAGTTCCGCGTTTCGGGAGAAGGAGAATGGAAGCAACAATCGGCAGCAGCTGGGAGATCCCTTCACCCATATTCGCTACGTTGATTCCCGGCATTCCTTCGGCTTCGTCTCCCAGGAGCGAAATTATCCGTCCCGCTTCATCGACGTCGACGAGCCTGAGTCGATCTAACAGCCCAAAACGCTCACTAACCCAGTAATCCATTGCTCGGACAAGCGGATTGTTCTTACCCGACCGGCTTGATCTCAGAATACGAAGAAGCTCTTCTCCACCCGTCCCTACACCCTCCGCTGATGATGCAGTGCGTCCGAGTACCGTAAATCGAGGGATGGGATCGCGAAGCGGATCAATGTGCTCGATTCCAGAAAGCAAGGAAAGCCAGTTTGATCTCTGCTGGAGTGCTTCGTACCTGGCGTGTAACAAAGAACTGCCTAGCTGGTCACCGAACCCCGAGTAAGCATCGACGTCGCGGACGTCAAGGGAGAGAATGATGCGATCCAGGTCGGGCTGAAGCGCCTGAATCTGTGTCCGGGAAAAACCAGGAATTCTGAGAACCAAGTTTCCGGACCGGCTGTCTCGCCTTGCTTCCAGAGCCGCAGACCGCCCGTTGAAAAATCCACTCTTCGTCAGATCAATCCTGTTTGCGGCAGGATCAAATCCGAAGCTTAGGCTGAGCCGATTACCGATGATGTGTCGCGTTGGCTCAAGTCCTTCAATCTGAAGAATTGAGTCCTCGGCCCATGACTTGTCTACTTCCAAATCGATTGATATTTGTCGATCTCGATGTTGCGTGCCACCACGCACGATGTCATCAAAACTTCCAAGATCAACCGTGGGTCCGCTCACTGTCAGTGGCTCGCTCGATGACTCATCTGCTACTGATTGCTTGAGTAAGAGCAAGGAATTGAGGAGCGACGACTTCCCCGCGTTGTTTGGGCCGACGATGATCGTCAGCGGGGCCAAGCCAATCGGGGACGTATCGGTGAAAGCCCTGAAATTCTTGAGTCGAATTGAGGAGAGCAACCGTTCGTCTCCTAGCTTCTAACTCGTGGAACGTGTCGCATCACGAGCCCATTCGCTCAGAGGGCGAAGAGCTGGGAGAGGCTGCGGCCTACGTCGGGCGGCTCTTCCTCCCCGTCTGCGGCCGCCTTCACCCCGGACGCCAGGGCCTCGGCGGCCTCGGATATCTGGCTGGCCCGGTTGGGGCGGATCTCGCCGGCTTTGGCGGCGTCGGAAAGGTCGGACTCCATCAGCCCGGCCAGTTCGCCGAGCCGTCGCAGGCCGAGGGTCGAGGCGGTGCCGTGGAGCGCATGGGCCTCCTGACGGAGGGTCTCGAAGTCGGACGTGCCGGTGTCAAGGCCGGCCGAGATCACGTCGCAACGTTGCCTGGCTTCCTTGGCGAAAGCACTGAGCAGCTCGTTGTCTGACTTCTCCTCACTCATGGCTCACCTCGTAGATCTCGGACGAAAACATCGGTCAAGCGCCACCATTCTGGCCGTTTGTGGCAAAGGATGCATCCTCGCCATCCGTCGGTCCTCTTTCTGGCATAGGCTCCCGCTGGTTTTCATCCTACGAAACGGAGCGAGAGTGGCAAAGCGAGCGGCATTGGTGACGGGTGGTTCCGGGGGCATCGGACTGGCGATCGCAAGGCGCCTGGCGGAGAGCGGCTATGCGGTGACGATCTCCGGCCGGCGCGAGGACAAGCTGCTGAAGGCGGCGGAGGGCCTCGCCAACGATGACCTCAAGGTCGAAGCGGTAGTCGCCGACGTCACCTCCGAAGACGCCGTGGTCGAACTGGTCGCCGAGCACAAGCGCCAGTGGGGCCGGCTCGACTGCCTGGTCAACAACGCCGGGATCGGGATCGGCCAGCCGATCGACCAGATCCAGACCAAGCATCTCGACCTGCAGCTCGCGGTCAACCTGCGGGCGCTGATGGTCGCCACCCGCGAATCGATCGGCATGTTGAAGAAGGCCGGCGAGGAGCACGGCAAGGGGCTGATCGTCAAC
>MKST01000008.1:18346-37375 GCA_001897355.1 Solirubrobacterales bacterium 67-14
AGACCTGGCCGCAGTGGGAAGAGACGGTCGAAGGAGCCGGCCTTCGCTTCGTCAGCGCCGACCAGTACCAGGTCTTTCCTCCCCCGACCTCGGGTTCGCCCGGGGCCGGGCAGGCGGCCGTCGCCCTGATGCCGCTCCTGGAGGAGTTCCGGCCCGAGGTGGTCGTAAACGACATCCTCACGGTCGCCCCGGCCCTGGCCGCCGAGGCCTACGGTTGTGCCTGGGGCACCCTGATCCCTCACATCTATCCGGTGCAGGACCACGGCATGCCGTTCTTTTCGGTCGGCGCCCTGCCGCCGCGGACCGGGGCCGGCAGACGCTTCTGGCGGTTCACCGAGAGGGCCCTTCGCTACGGCCTGGAACGTGGCCGGGACGACCTCAACGCCCAGCGCGCCCTGGTCGGCCTGCCGCCGACCGAGCGCTTCCATGGCGGCACCAGCCCGGACCTCGCCATGGTCGCGACCTACCCGCAGCTCGAGTACCCGCGTGACTGGCCCGAGGGCGTCCACGTGACCGGGCCGATGCCCTTCGAGACCCCCTTCGACAACATCGAACTGCCGCCGGGCGACGACCCGCTGGTGCTGGTCGCGCCGAGCACCTCCCAGGACCCGGACAACCACCTGGTCCGCTCCGCCCTGGCCGCGCTGGGCGACGAACCGGTGCGGGTGGTGGCGACGACCAACCGCGTGGTTCCGAGCCACCCGATCGAAGTTCCGTCCAACGCGGTGCTGGTCGACTGGCTGAGCTACTCGCAACTGATGCCGCGGTCGGCCCTGGTGATCTGCCACGGCGGGCACGGCACCGTCGCCCGTGCCCTGGCCGAAGGAGTGCCGGTTCTGACCTGCCCGGCGGCCGGCGACATGAACGAGACCGCGGCCCGGATCACCTGGGCCGAGGTCGGCCGCTCGGTCCGCTGGAGCCTGACCGGCCCGCGTTCGTTGAACTGGGCGGTGGCCGAGGTCCTCGGCGAGCCGCTCTACCGGATCAGGGCCGGCCAGATCGCGACCTGGCACCGGCAACATGACGGCCCGGCCCGCGGTGCGGAGCTGGTCGAAGCGTTGGTTGCCGCCGGCTGAGAGGCCGATCGAGTCGCGGAGCAGGCCCGGAAACGACTGAGCCCGCGCCGGGGTCCGGGCGGGCTCAGGTCACTCGGGGGGGCGGACTCGAACCGCCAACCCTCTGATTAACAGTCAGATGCTCTACCGATTGAGCTACCCCCGATCGCGGACGATCAGATTACCGAATGGAGGGATGGTTCAGGCGGCCGGTTCGTCGGCCGCAGCCTTGCGCAGCTGCTCGACCAACTCCGAGCGGCGACGCTGCAGCTCGACCCTGCCGGCCGCGTCGCCGGACCTGGCCGCTTCGGCGATCTCGTCTTCCAGGGCCGCCAACTCGAGTTCCGTGTAATTACGGCGGATCGAACCGGTCCCGACCAAGTCGGGGTCGGCCCTGGCGACCAGGGCCGCAACCATCTTCTGCAGCTCCCGGTCCTGAGGGTCGAGCCCCGCGGCAGGATCGTCGAGATGGCCCTTCAGCCACTCGACCGTTCGCTCCATGAGCGGCGAGCTGAGATGCCGTGCGTCGAGCTTCTCCAGCCACTGGCGGCCCTCGTCTGGCTGTGCGACACACATGGCCAGGAGCCAGCGCTCGGTCCGCTCACGACGGGAGAGGACCGTCGGTTTGACTGGCTGTGTCTCCACATCAGCCAGAGCTCTCACTTGAGATTTTTCGGCAGGTTCTTCGACCCTCGCCAGGACCACGCTCGAATCGATCTGCAGGCGCTCGGTGACCCGACGGACCAGTTCCTGCCGGGTCGCGCCGGGTGGCAGCTGAGCCAGGACCGGTGCCGCTTCGGCCAGGCCGCGGTCACGGTCACGGGGGGAGGTCGTGTCGACCCCGGCAAGGATCAGGTCGACCTGGAACTCGGCCAGCTCGATCGCACCTTCGACCAGTTCGCGGAATCGGTCCGCTCCTCCTTCCGCGATCACCATCTCGGCCGGGTCCACTCCTTCCGGCATCGCGGCGACCAGGATCTCGAGACGCCGTCCGGCCGCCACCTCCTGGGCACGAAGCATCGCCTTCTGCCCGGCCGCGTCGGCGTCGAGGGCCAGCACCACCGTGTTGACCACGGCCGAGAGCTGCGCCACCTGCTGCTCGGTCAAGGCTGTGCCCATGATCCCGACCGACTCGGTAAGCCCGACCTGGTGGAGGGCGATCACGTCGGTGTATCCCTCGACCAGGATCGCCCGGTCGGCCTTTGCCATGGCCGGCCTCGCCCGGTCGATCCCGTAGAGGATCTCGCTCTTGTGGAAGAGCTCGTTCTCGGCCGTGTTGATGTATTTCGCACCCTGCTGGTCGCGCATCGCCCGGGCGCCGAAACCGAGCGTGCGGCCGCGGGCGTCACGGATCGGGAAGGTGATCCGTTCCCGGAACCGGTCGTAGAAGCCCCCGCCCCTCCCCTTCTGAGCGAGCCCGGCCCGTTCCAGCTCGGCGACCTTGAACCCGGCCCGCTGGCTGCGCATGAGCAGGGTGTCCCAGGCCGAGGGGGCATAGCCGACCCCGAAGTCCTTGAGCAGCTCGGCGCTGAGGCCGCGCCCGGCCAGGTACTCCCGGGCCTTGCCGGCTTCGTCGGCGGTCTGGAAGAAGTTTGCGTAGAAGCCGGCGGCCCGGTCCATCAGCTCGGTCAGCCGGGCTTTCTGCTGGCGGCGCTGCTCGGCTCGCGGATCCTCCTGTTCACGGGTCACCTCGACCCCGTACCGCTCGGCCAGGCTCTCGACCGCATCGGGGAAGTCGAGGTTCTGGGTGCTCATCACGAACTCGAAGAGGTCACCCCCGACCCCGCAGCCGAAGCAGTGGTACAGCTTGTCGGTCGCGTTGACCGAGAACGAGGGCGAGCGTTCCTCGTGGAAGGGGCAGAGCCCCATGTACCGACCCCCTCCGGCCCGTTTCAGGTCGGTCTGGGCAGAGACGATCTCGACCATGTCCGCGGCAGCGCGAACCTTCTCGATCGTGTCAGAGGTGAACTTGGCCATGCCCAGTCGAGTCTACGTAAATCCCTAACGACCCCCGCTCAGAAGCGGGAGCCCTCCGGTACGTAGATCGCCGTGTAGTGGGCGATGCAGTACCGGTCGGTCATGCCGGCCAGCAGGTCGGTGACCCGCTGGACCGGGTCCGCGGCCGGGTCGAAATCCGGCACCTGGTCGATCCGCTCGAGGTAGTGGTCGAAGAGCGCCCGGATCACGCCGTGGACGCGGTCGTGGTCGCGCCGGGCCGCTTCGCCCAGGTAGACGTTGTCGAACATGAACTTGCGCAGCCGCAGCATCGCCATACCCATGTGCTCGGACTGCCGGATCTCGTCTCCTTCCTGCGACTGGCCGATCACGTCCTTGACCAGAGAGTCGATCCGGCTCGCCCCGGTCGGGCCGAGCAGCGCGATCTCATCCCGGGGCAGGTCCTCGGCCCGCAGGATGCCGGCCCGGAGTGCGTCGTCGATGTCGTGGTTGATGTAGGCGACCCGGTCGACCAGCCGTACGATCTGGCCCTCCAAGGAGGCGCTCTTGAGCGGGCCGGTGTGCTTGAGGATGCCCTCGCGCACCGGCTGGTTCAGGTTGAGTCCCCGGCCCTCCCGCTCCAGCACGTCGACCAGGCGCAGAGAGTGCTCGCTGTGTTTGAAGCCGGGGCCGCCGTGGGCGCGGCTCGCCTCGTCGAGGGCCTGTTCGCCGATGTGGCCGAAGGGGGCGTGGCCGAGGTCGTGGCCGAGGCCGATCGCCTCGGTCAGGTCTTCGTTCAGCCGCAATGCCCGGGCGACGGTGCGGGCGATCCCCGTCGCCTCGATGGTGTGAGTCAGCCGGGTCCGGTAGTGGTCGCCTTCGGGGGCGATGAAGACCTGGGTCTTGTGCATCAGCCGCCGGAACGACTTGCTGTGCACGATCCGGTCGCGGTCGCGCTGGAAGGGGGTCCGCCACTCGCTGTCCGGCTCCGGCACGGCCCGGTCGGCCGGATAGGAGGGCACCGCCCTTTCGCTCAGGAACTGGCCTTCTCGTTCCCGGGTGATCTGCTCGAATCCGTCGCCGCTCATGCGGCCAGCCTTTCCTCGGGCCGGGGCAGCCGCACCTGCGCGTGGTGCTCGAGGGTCTCGCCGATCGCCCTCCCGGCCTGCCGGATCGCGGCCTGGCTGGCGGCCGGCACCTCGGCGATCGGCCGGCCCAGCGACTGGACCATGAAGGTGTGGGCCTCTTCCGAGAAGGGAAAGGAGCCGGCCTCGCAGGTCGGGCAGACGACCCCGCCGGCTGCGCCGGAGAAGGCGGTCATGTGGTCGGTCTCACCGCAGCGAGCGCAGCCGGAGAGCTCAGGGGCGAATCCTGCCGCCAGGGCCAGCTTGAGCCGGAAGGCGACCATCCCGGCCCCGGAGGCGACCGGACCCTCCGGGTCGGCGTCGACCAGCTCCAGGTACCGGCAGAGCAGGTTGTAGGCCGGCTGGTTCGGCTCCTCCACCCCGTCTAGCAGCCTCAGCACGCCGCCGCAGGCATCGGCCGCCGCGGCGATCCCGTGGCCGCTCGCCCGCAGCTGCGGATAGCCCTCGATCGTCTCGGCCGAGGTGACGGTGTGGAGGTCGCCGCGGCTGCGGTGCAGGACCAGGGCCAGACGGAAGAACGGCTCGAGCCGGCCGCCGAACCTCGACCTGGGCTTACGCACACCCTTCGCGATCGCCCCGAGCCGGCCGTATTCACGCGTGTACAGGTGGAGGATCCGGTCGGCCTCGCCGTACCGGATGGTCCTCAGCACCACCGCCTCTGTCTTGAAAGTCCGCGACATATCTAACCGGTTAATGATGTCGCCCGAACCGGACGACCACCGGCGCGGGCACTTACCGTCGCCTGGGGCGGCGGCGCAGTCGCTTCTGGCAGTCGGGGCAGAAGTAGGTCGAGCGGCCACCGACCACGATCCTCTGGATCTCCCCGCCGCAGTTGACGCATTCCTCGCCCTCGCGACGGTGGACCAGGAACTCGTTCTGCATGCCACCTTTCTCGCCCTTGGCGTCGCGATAATCGTCGATCGAGGCGCCACCCAGATCAAGTCCCCGTTCCAGGGCTTCGACCACCCCGTCGCGCAGCGCCACGTGGTGCTCTGGCTTCATCGAACCGCCGGGCGAAAGTGGATGGAGGCCGGCCCGGAAGAGCGCCTCGTCGGCGTAGATGTTGCCGACCCCGACCACGCCCTTCTGGTCGAGCAGAAACGACTTCAAGGGCCCGGTGCGCCCGGCGGTCATCGCGGCCATCGCCTCGACCGTGAACTCGTCCGAAAGCGGCTCGACCCCGAGCCGGGAGGCGAAGTAGGCGTCCAGGTCTTCGGCATTCGCGACAAAGCCGCGGCCGAACCGGCGGGGGTCGGCGAAGCGGAGCTCACCGCCGTCGTCGAGGGTGAAGCGGGCCTTGAGGTGCTTCTCGCCCTGCTCAGTCGCGTAGATGCGGGCGTCACCGGGGTTTTCGCTGCCGTCCGGGGCGAGGAGCACGAGGGAGCCGGTCATGCGCAGGTGGATCACGACGGTCATGCCGTCATCGAGTTCGAGCATCAGGTACTTGCCCCGCCGGCCGACGTCGACGATCTCCCGGCCGTTCACGGCCCGCTCGAAGTTCGCCGGCGACTCGGGCTTCGTGAAGTAGGGGTCGAGCACCTCGACCACTTCGATGATCCGCCCGTTCAGGTCGGGCTCAAGCTGACGACGGATCGTCTCGACTTCGGGAAGCTCAGGCATCAGCCGGTTCTATCAGAGCCCCGCGACGAGCGGTGGGTCGGATTTCCGGTGCCTGGGCCGGAAATCCGACCCACCGGGAGATCGGCTTCCTAGCTGGCCTGGGCCCGGGGGTGGGTGGCGTAGTAGACGTCGCGGAGCTGCTGGCCCGTGAGGTGGGTGTACATCTGGGTGGTGGCGACGTCGGCGTGGCCGAGCATCTCCTGGACCGCCCGCAGGTCGCAGCCCCCGGCCAGCAAGTGGGTGGCGAAGGAGTGACGCAGCGTGTGCGGGCTCATCCGGTCCTCGAGGCCGGCGCTCTTGGCGTGGCCCTGGACGATCTTGTAAAGCCCCTGCCTGGTCAGGCGACGGCCCCGGAAGTTGAGGAAGAGAGCCTTCTCCGAGCGCCCCTTGACCAGTTCCGGACGGCCGGACCTGAGATAGCCCTCCAGGGCGTTGATCGCCTGGCGGCCGAGCGGCACGATCCGTTCCTTGCTGCCCTTGCCCCGGGCCCGGAGCATCCCCTCGTAGGTGTCGACATCGGTCATCTCCAGGCCGATCACCTCGGAGGCCCGCAGCCCGCAGGCGTACATCACCTCGAGGATCGCCCGGTCCCGGTAGGCCTGGGGCGAATCTCCGGCCGGAGTGGCCAGCAGGCGGGTCACCTCGGCCTGGTTGAGCACCTTCGGCAGTTTCTTCGAGCGGCGCGGCGTGACCAGCCCGGCGGTCGGATCGTCGGCGACCAGGTCCTCACGGCGTAGGTGCTTGTAGAAGGAGCGAAGCGCCGCCGTCTTGCGATGCACGGTCGACGGGGCGAGCCGGTTGCCGTCGCCGTTGCCTTCGGTCAGGTCGGCGACGTACTCGGACATTCCGGCCGCATCGATCTCGAGCGGGTCGATCCCGTGCTCGCGCAGGTAGTCGCCGTACTGGAGCAGGTCGGTCCGATAGGCGTTCAGCGTGTTGCGCGAGAGCCCCCGTTCCAGTTCCAGATAGGCGAGGAACTCGAGCAGCAGGCTCTCGAAGCGGGCGCCGTCGATCGCGGGGACGGCGGCTTCGGAGGTGACGGTGGCCGGGGGCATGTCAGCGCTTTTCTCCCTGGCCGCCGCCATCCCTTGCCACGCAAGGAAACCGCCGCCCGGTTGGCCCGAATCACGTCAAAGCGGCGAGGTGCTTCCCGGCCGCCAGTGGGCCGGCGAAGAACGGCCTGTCCTCCTCGAGGTCGCGTCCCATGGTGCGCCGCGGCAGGCCCGATTCACCGTAGCCCGCCAGGTCGACCTCGACCGGCACCACTCCTTCCAGGCCGGCCGGCACCAGATCCATGAACTCGGTCGGCATCGGCAGGTCGACCGGGCCCAGGGCGAGTTCGAGTACGGCCCGGCTGTGGTGGCTCAGTCCCTGGTGGCGGGGCCGCGGGTCGCCGGCCGAAAGCCTGGGCGAAAGGACCGTGGGGGCCTTGAGGGCCAGCGCGGCGTGGACCACGTCGAGAGCAGCCATGCCACCGTGGCCGAAGGCGGTGGCGGAGCCGAGTATCCCCGGTCCCGGCCCGGCGATCACCGCGTCCCAGCCGAGCGACTCGGCAGCGTCGATCGCGCCGACCAGGGTGATCGCCTCCTCCCCGCCCCCGTAGGCCGGCCCGGCGGTGACATGGCCGGCCAGCAGCCCACGGTCGAGCAGCCCGGCGACGTCCCGGGAAAGCGAACCGGGCAGGGCGCCGCCGCCGGTCTGGATGTAGCCGACCCGTCCCACCCCGGCTTTGCCGGCCGCCCAGGCGGCCGGGGCGAGATGGCCATGGAGCCCGATCGCCAAGACCGGAACCGCCGGCTGGCGTGCCGCACCGGCTTCGCGCTCGATCGTGCCGACCGGATGCTGCAGCGAGGTGTAGTTCAGCTTCATCACGTGCTCGCCGGCCGAACCTCCCCCGGCCAGCCCGCGGGTCAGGTTCACGTGGATCACATCGAACCCGCCCGACCCCAGCCCGAGGTCTAGCGCCTCAACGTTGACGACCACCTCGTCACCGACTTCGCTCGGGCCGACCAGCGACTCGTCGGCCCAGGCCCGGCGGCGCCGTGGCGAGCCATCGAGCTCCACCTCGAGCGGATCGACGGAGACGACGGTTCCCCTTCTCAGCTTGAGCATCAAACCTGCCCTGCTTGGGCCGCGATCTCCTCGCAGATCGCCAGCATCGCCTGCAGGTTCTCGCGCGGCACCGACTCCTCGGCGGTGTGATTGGCGTAGGTGCCGTTGGCCAGGAGCAGGCAGTCCATGCCCCGTTCACGGAAGACGCTGGCGTCGGAACCGCCGCCGGTGGTGATCCGCTTCGGCTCGAAACCGTTGGCCCTGAGCGCCGCCTCGGCGAATCCCATCGCCCGCGAGTCGTCGGGAACCCGATAGCCGGTGAAGTGCTTCTCGGTGGTGACGTCTACCTCGACCCCGCCTTCGGATCCGGCCCAGACCATCGCATCGGTCATCGCCGCGATCACCTCGGTCACCCGGACAGGATCGACCGAACGGGCCTCGCCGACCACCCGGCAGAAACCGGGGATCACGTTGCCGGAACTGCCGCCCCGGATCACCCCGACGTTGGCGGTCGTCTCCTCATCGAGCCGGCCCAGTTCCATCTCAGAGATCGCGCGTGCAGCCGCCGCGATCGCCGAGCGACCCGACTCCGGGACCAGGCCGGCGTGCGCCTCCACTCCCTTGAACTCGGCGTTGATGCCGATGTGGGTCGGGGCGGCGGTGATCACCTCGCCGATGTCGGTCGCGTGGTCGAGCACGAATCCGGCCTCCGAGCGAAGCAGGGAGTGATCGAATGCCTTGGCGCCGAGCAGTCCCTGCTCCTCGGCCACGGTGAAGAGCAGCTCCAACCCGATCGCTGGTGGCTCCTTGACGGCCCGCGCGGCCATCTCGATCAGGACCGCCACCGCAGCCTTGTTGTCGGCTCCGAGGATGGTGTCCCCGGCCGACCGGTAGACCCCCTGCTCGTCGAGCACCACCTCGATCGGCCCGTCGTGTGGCACCGTGTCGATGTGGGCGCAGAACATCAGGTAGCCGGGATCCGAGCCGTCGTCCCGGGGCCGGCCGGGAATCCGCGCCAGCAGGTTGCCTGCACCCGCCCCGGTCGGGCCGGCCGCATCGTCCTCGGAGACTTCGAGCCCCAGCGATTCGAGCTCGCTCCGGACCAGGTCCGCGACCGCGCGTTCCTCCCCGGTCGGGCTGGCTGTTTCGCAGAGGCGAACGAAGCGGCTCATCCGAGCCGCATCATCTCACGAAGATCCCGATTCGCTCAGAGCGGGGTTTTTCCGGCCCGAGAGCCAGTACAAGACGATCAAGATGGCCGGGTTCAGCAGGTCGAGCCAGAGCACGAAGCCGCTGTTGTCGGCCGCATGATTATCGTACTTCTCGAGCTGGTAGATGTGGCCGATCGCATCGCCCCAGAACAGGATCACCGCGAAGATCACCGCGGCCAGCCAGAACTTGCGGTCGCGAATCCAGAAGCAGAGCAGGCCGACCACGCCGATCGCCAGGTCGCCCATCGCGTTCTCGTACTGGAAGGCGTAGGTGCCGGTCTTGTTCCAAGGCACGAAGCCGATGTTTTCGGCGGTCTCCTTGCCATCGAAGATGTGGAAGGCCGCGCCGAAGATCGAGGCGATCCCGATCGCGATCCCGAGCCAGAACATCAGCAGCACGGTCGTCACCGCGACCGATCCGCGCTTGTCCTTGTGACGAAGCAGGTAGATGCCGGCACCGATCAGTGCCACAAGGATCCAGAACAGAAACGGCATGGTTTTAGGCCTCCTGGGTCTCGACCGTTACGGGCGAATCTTCTGACTCGCCGTCGCCGCTCGTGGCGGGCTTTTCTGTCGCGGCCTTGGCGGCCGCCTTCATGAACTCCCGGAACAGCGGCTCGGGCCGGTTCGGCCGCGAGTTGAACTCGGGATGGAACTGCGAAGCAACATAGAAAGGATGGTCGTCGAGCTCGACGACCTCGACCAGCCGCTCGTCGGGCGAGGTGCCGGAGCAGATCAGGCCCTGGTCCTCGAGCCGGGCCCGCAGCAGGTTGTTGACCTCGTAACGATGCCGGTGGCGTTTGTAGATCACCGCTTCGCCGAAGATGTCCAGGGCCCGGGTGCCTTCGTGGAGCTTGACCGGGTCGGCGCCAAGCCGCATCGTCCCGCCCATGTCCGAGACTTCCTTCTGCTCCGGCAGCAGGTCGACCACCGGGAACGGGGTCTCGGGATCGAACTCGGCCGAGTTCGCGCCGTCCATCCCGGCGACGTGGCGAGCGAACTCGATCACCGCGATCTGCATGCCGAGGCAGATTCCGAGATAGGGAATCCCGTTTTCACGGGCGTATCTCGCCGCCTCGACCTTTCCTTCCACCCCGCGCTCTCCGAATCCGCCGGGGATCAGGATCCCGTCGGCACCCTCCAGGCGAGAAATATCAAAGTCTTCGGAGTCGACCAGGTCGATGTCGACGTCGACCCCGTTGTGGATGCCGCCGTGCTCCAGCGCTTCGATCACCGACTTGTAGGAGTCGGCCAGCTGGATGTACTTGCCGACCAAGGCGATCTTGACCGTACCTTCGGTGTTCTCGGCCAGTCGCAGCATGGCTTCCCACTCGGTCAGGTCGGGCGGCGGTGCGTCCTCCATGTGGAAGTGCTCGAGGATGAAATCGTCGAGGCCTTCTGCCCGATACATCAGCGGGATCTTGTAGACGTTGTCGACGTCCTGACCGGAAATGACCGAGTCGGTCGGCAGCGAGGCGAACTGGGCGATCTTCTTGCGGATGTCGCGGTCGAGCCCGGAGACCGAGCGGCAGATCAGCGCGTCGGGCTGGATGCCGATGCGGCGCAGCTCGTTGACCGAGTGCTGGGTCGGCTTGGTCTTCATCTCGCCGGCGTGGACGATGTACGGGACCAGGGTCAGGTGGATGAACATCGCCCGGCGCGGGCCGAGGTCGGTGTAGAGCTGGCGGATCGCCTCGAGGAAGGCGAGCGACTCGATGTCGCCGACCGTGCCGCCGATCTCGGTGATCACGAAATCGACCTGCTTGGTTTCGGCGACGATCAGGATCCGGTTCTTGATCTCGTCGGTGATGTGCGGGATCACCTGGACGGTGCCGCCGAGGTAGTCGCCGCGGCGCTCCCGCTTGATCACCGAGTTGTAGACCGCGCCGGCGGTCACGTTCGAGGCGCGAGAGGTGTTCTCGTCGGTGAAACGCTCGTAATGGCCGAGGTCGAGGTCGGTTTCCGCCCCGTCTTCGGTGACGAAGACCTCGCCGTGCTGGAAGGGGCTCATCGTGCCCGGGTCGACGTTGAGGTACGGATCGAACTTCTGGATCTGGACCCGGAAGCCGCGCGATACGAGAAGGCGACCGATCGAGGCGGAGGCTATGCCTTTGCCGAGAGCCGAAAGCACTCCGCCGGTGACGAAGATGAATCGGGTTTCTCCTTGATACTGGTCGCTCACTTGACTCTCCCGAGTGAGTCTATAAACCGCAGCGGCGGCAGCTTGTCGACGGTTTTCGAGATCGAGCGGAACTCTCCGTAAATCGTGAGAAGAATCACTGCGGCAAGCGCGATCAGCCGTCCGGTTTCGTCCAGCCCGGTCAGCAGCACGACGCCGGCCAGGGCCCCGGCCAGGTTGGAGCCGGTGTCGCCGAGCATCGCCCGGTCACGCAGCGTGAACCAGGCCCCGACCAAGAACGGCCCGAGGAAGATCCCGGTCAGCTCGACCGGGATCAGGGTCCAGCCGCCGAGGCAGATTCCGGCCACGACCAGGAAGAGGACCTTCTCCACCCGGCCGCCCCGCAGGTCGAGCAGGTTGAAGAGGTTGGTGGTGAGGATCAGCAACGCGACGTCGGCGATGTACGAGGGCCACTCGTTGCCCGTGCCGGTGACCACGTAGGCGGCCAGGGCGAGCGCCCCGATCGCCTTGACCGCCCCGGTCGAGAGCTCGCCCCGCATCACGGCCCGGGCGTGGCCGCGCCAGCCGCGGGGCGTCCCCTCGGCGTGGCCGAGGCCGAGCGAGTCGTCGAGCAGCCCGAGGAAGGCGACGCCGACGAAGTAGATGATCCAGCGGCGCAGGTCGGGTTCGAGCAGGTCGAGGCCGGCTCGTTCGTTCAGGACCGCGAGCGGCGCCAGCGCGACGAGCGAGGCCGTGACCAGGACCGCGCCCAGCGGGAAGGCCAGCTTCTCGTCCTGGTAGTTGACCCGGGTGAGCCCTGCTCCCAGCAGTCCGCGGACGCCGGCGGGGACGACCAACAGGCCGATCAGGATCGCGACGGGAAAGCCGAGCCAGGTTACGATTCAGCCCCACCCGGACCGTTGGCGTTGCCTTGGCCATCTCCGGCCTTGCCGCCGCCCCCGCTCCCGTTCGCCGAACCCTCCTGGCTTCCGATCGCAACCGGGTTCAGCAGCTCGGGCAGGACGCGCGAGGCGTCGTCCTTGACGCCGAAAGCTCCCTCGGTCCCGTTCAGCGCGTAGACCACGCTGACCTTCCCAGCCGGCTGGTCGAGATTGTCGACCGTGGTCAGGTTGCGGTCCCGCAGGAACCCGACCGTGGACGGGTCGGTGCCGGTCGTTTCGATCCCGACCAAGCGGGCTCGGGTCGAGGCGGCGCCTTCGATGATCGCCCGGTCCAGCTTCTCGGCCTGCTCCTTTGCCTCGGGCTCGAGATCCTCCGGTTCGGCCCGGTAGATGATCAGGCCGTCAAGCCCGGCGAACTGGCCGCTCGACTGCGACATCAGCTCACTGCGGGTCAGGGTCAGGATGCGGCCACCGCCGATCAGTTGCCGACCGATCGTGCGGCCGTAGGCGGCGAGGTCCTCGTCGCTGGTTTCGATCTGCCGGAACCGGGTGCCTTGGAGTTCGCCCGCCAGGTCGTCCACCGCCGGTGGCTGGCGGATCGCCCCGACCGCGACCAGTTCCGCCCCGGCCGGCTCCAGCGCCGACTCGACCGAGTTGGTCACGTTCGAGGGCAGCGAACCCAGGCCGATCAGCCCGACCTTGCGGTCGCGTAGCCGGTTCTCGGTCAAGAGCGGGTAGACGGCGTTGCCGAATTCATCCGCCTGGCCGAGTTCCTGGTGGAGGTCGTCGATCTCGCCGCGGGCGTCGTTGAGGTCACTGGTCAGGCTCGATTCGAGGTCCTCGCGGGTGTTGTTCAGCACGTCGCTGCCCCATTGGGAGCCGATCAGGATGCCGATCGCCAGGGCGAGGAAGACCGCCGCAAGCGAGGCCGCGTGATAGCGAGCGCTGTAACCCATCCCGGGAACCTTAGAGCCAGCGGCCGACTGGACGAAGTCAGAAGCCGAGCCAGATCTTGATCTTCAGCCAGATCAGGTCGAAGAGGTCGGCCAGGGCCGGAGAACTGAGCACCACGATCGCGGCCAGGACCAGGAAAGCACCGAGGAAGAGCATCAGCGGGCCGACGGTGAGGCCCGGGTTGTAGAGGCGGCTCACGCCCTTGGCGTCGACCAGCACCTCGCCGATCCTGAGACGGGTGAGGAAGGTCGATGACATCCCGGCCCGGTCCTTGTCGAGGAACTCGATCAGGTTGAAGTGGGCCCCGACGGTGACGATCAGGGAGGCGCCCTTTTCGTAGGCCATCAGCATCGCCACGTCTTGACTCGTTCCCACAAATGGCAGCGCGATGTGTTCGACGCCGAGCTCGACCATCCGTTCGGCCCCGGGCGCCCGGCCGTCGGCGTAGGCGTGGACCACCACCTCCGGACCGGACTTGAGGGTCTGGTCGGTGACCGAGTCCATGTCCCCGAGGATCATGTCGGGGCGGTAGCCGGCTTCCCGGATCGCGTCGGCGCCGCCGTCGACCCCGATCAGGATCGGTTTCACGTCCCGGATGTACGCCCTGAGCGTCCGCAGGTCGCGCTTGTAGTTCGGTCCGCGGACCACGATCAGCACGTGACGGTCGCGGAAGGTGGTCCGGGTCTCCGGCAGCTCGATCGCCCCGGAAAGCAGTTCGCTTTCCTCCTGGATGTGGGTGACCGTGTTCTCGGCAAAGTCGGCCAGGGCGTGGTGGATCTCGGCCTGTTGCCGTTCGAACTGTTCGACCAGGCCCGGTTCCAGCTGCTCGACGCCGGTCGCAATCGTCGTTCCGTCACGCCTGATCTCGCTGCCCTCGATGGTCACCTGCTCGTTTTCGACCAGCAGTTCGAAAAGGTCACTGTCGGGAAAGTCGACCAGCCTGACCCCGGCGCCGACCAGGATCAGCGGACCCCGGTTGGGATACCGGCCATCCGAGGACGGATCGTTGTTGAGCACGACCTTGACGCCGCTCGCGACCAGGTCCTCGGCCGCGATCCGGTCGATGTTGCAGTGGCCGATCACGGCGATGTCGCCGACGTTCAGGGTCTTGACCAGATCCTTGGTCTTCTTTCCAAGACGGATCCGCCCCTGGCTGCGCGGCGTCCCGTCGTTGTCGGCTTCCGACATGCCGCCAGCGGGCCGCCCCCGCAGCCTTCTCGTGATCGTGTTCACAGCCCAAGGGTAAGGCAACCTGCCCCAAGGACCCGTCGTTCAGCACGATTGACCCGCCGCCGGCCGCGGCCGCGGATCCGGCGCCGAACGCCGTCGTCACCGGTTGGCGGCGACCAGTTCCCTCGCGTGACGGGTGGCGGTCTCGTCCCCTTCCGCGGCACCCATCATCCGGCGGATCTCCGCCACCACGGCCTCCTCGTCGAGCGCCGTCACTGTGGCCGCGACGGTGCCCTCGCCCGCCGCCTTCTCGACGCTGAAATGGGTCGCGGCCCGGCTGGCCACCTGTGGCAGGTGGGTGATCGCGATCACCTGCCGGCCATCGGCCACGCCGCGCAGCCGCTCGCCGACCGCGGCCGCCGTGTTGCCGCCGATCCCGGCGTCGATCTCGTCGAAGACGAGCGTCCGCCGGTCCCCGGCCCCGCTGGCCGCCAGGGCGAGCATGACCCGGGAAAGCTCGCCTCCCGAGGCGGTATCCCGCAACGGCTGCGCCGGGATGCCCGGGTTCGGCGCGAGCATGAACTCGGCCGACTCCGCCCCGGATGGCCCCGGGCCATCGGTCGTCGGTGGCAAGTCGATCGTCAGTTCGGCCCCTGGCATGGCCAGGTCTTCGAGGTCCGCCGTCACCGATGCCGCCAGTTCACCGGCCGCCTTCCTTCGCGCCTCGCTCAACGCCGCGGAGGATTTCTCCAGTTCGGCGGCGGCAGCAGCGATCTGGTCGCGGAGTTCCGCCTCGCGGGTCTCACCGCCCTCGAGCCGCGCGATCTCTTCCCGGCACCAGTCCGCATGGGCCAGCACCGACTCGACCGACCCGCCGTGTTTGCGCTCCAGGCGGTCGATCAGGTCGAGCCGTTCTTCCAGCCCGGCCAGCCGTTCCGGGTCGGCCTCGACCGATTCCAAGTACCGGCCCAGCTCCTGCCCCACGTCCTCGACCTCCAAGGCGAGGCTTTCCACCCGGCCCGCCAGTTCGTCCAGACCGGCATCGACGCCGCGCAGGCCATTCAGCGAGTCCCTCGCGCCGGCCAGCAGCCCGACCGCGCCGTCCGCGTCTTCGTCACCCCGCAATCGGATCCCGGCCCCGGCCGCCGCTTCCCTCAGCCCCTCGGCGTGACGCAGGCGATCCCGCTCCTCGGCCAGGGTTTCCTTCTCGCCTTCGACCAGAGCGGCCGCTTCGATCTCGTCGAGCTCGAATCGATGGAGGTCGAGATCCCTCTCTCGGGCCATGTCCCGGCCGCGCAGCTCTTCCAGCTCCCGCTCGAGCCCACGGTGCCGCCGCCAAACCTCGCGGTACTCGCCCAGTCGCTGCTGCTGCCCCAACCCCGCCGACCCGTCGACCATCGCCAGCTGGGCCGAGCCGATCGTCAGCCGCCGGTGTTCGTGCTGTCCGTAGAAGGCGATCAGCCGGGTCGCCAGCAATTGGAGGTCCGCCGCCGAGGCGCTCCGCCCCCCGAGGAAGGCCGAGGTGCGACCCGATTCGGAAACCCGGCGCCCGAGCACCACGTCCTCGCTGCCGGCCGGGATCCGGTCGAGCAACTCGGCCAGTTCCTCGTCCTGGTTCCACTCCGGCGGCAGGTCGAATACCCCTTCGACCCAGGCCTCGGGCGCTCCGGCCCTGACGATGCCCTTCTTCGCCTTGCCGCCCATCAGCAGGTCCAGCGAGTGGGCCAGCACGGTCTTGCCGGCCCCGGTCTCACCGGTGAGCACGTTCAGTCCCGGCCCCAGCCTCAGCTCGGCTCGCTCGATCAGCAGCAGGTTCTCGATTCGAAGTTCTCGCAGCATTGCCAGAACTTCTAACGAGCCCATCGGACGAACAAATGTTCGTAGTGGCCTAAACCGCGAGGTGGCCGAACTTCTCTCGTATGCGGTGGTAGAAGTTCGAGCCGGGGAGTTGGGCCAGCTTGGCCAGGTTCGGCCGGTAGCTGACCTCGGCCTCCGCCGACGGGTTCAGCTCACCTATCTGCACCCCGTCGACGGCGATGTCCACCGCGTCCCGGCTGCGGTGGTTCATCACGTGGAGCACGTCGCCGGGAGCCACCACCAAGGCCCGGGCGGTCAAGGTGTGGGGCGCGATGTAGCTCACCACGTAGCCATCTACGCCCCAGGCGAGGATCGGGCCGTGGTTGGCGAGGTTGTAGCCGGTCGACCCGGTCGCGGTCGAAGCGACCAGCCCGTCACAACGCACGTGGCCGACTTCCTCGCCGGCGATCCGGTAGCTCAGCTCCGCCACCCCGCCCCGGGGCCGACGGCTGAAGCCCACGTCGTTGAGGGCGATCTGAGTTTCGCCGTTGGCCGTGACCGCCAGTCCGGGCAGCTCGAGCACCTCGTACTCGCCGGCGAAGGCGCGGTCGAGGCCGAGTTCGATCTGGTCCGCTTCGACCCCGGCCAGAAACCCGACCCGGCCGAAGTTGATGCCGAAGACCGGGGTCCGGCTGCCCAGCGAGGACCGCAGCGCGTGCAGGATGGTGCCGTCGCCGCCCAGCACGACGTAAAGCGAGGCTTCGATCCCATCGGCCTCCTTGCTGGGAACCAGATCCCAGCCGTGGCGCTCGGCCGCCGCCCGGGCGACCTCGACCGCCCGGTCCATGCCGGCCGCGTGCGAGTGGGTGAAGAGCAGTGCGGTAGGACGACTCACAGGTTGACACCTTCGCAGAGAGCGGCGCCGCTGTCAGCCCCACGCCTGGGTCCGGGCGGTCCTTCCCCCTCGCCCCCGCCGGAATGCCGGCCCAGCTGGATGAAGGTCTCCAGGTTGCCCTTCGGCCCCGGCAGCCCGGTCGGGGCGATCCCGTCCAGGCTGAGTCCCAGTTCCAGGGCGAAGTCGGCCACGCCGGCGACCGCTTCCCGACGGTCTTCCTGGCCACGGACCACGCCTCCCCTCCCGACCCGGGCGCGTCCTAGCTCGAATTGGGGCTTGACCATGGCCAGGATCACCGCCTCGTCGGCCATCACGTTGACGACCGCCGGGAGCACCTTGACCAGCGAGATGAACGAGACGTCGATGACCGCCAGCTCGGGCCGGTATTCGAGATCCATCGGCAAGAGGTCGCGGGCGTTCAAGCGTTCGATCACGGTCACGTCGGACCTCGAGCGCATCCCCGCGTCGATCTGCCCGTAGGCGACGTCGAGGGCGATCACGTGTTTGGCGCCTCGCTGGAGCAGGCAGTCGGTGAAGCCGCCGGTCGAGGCGCCGACGTCGAGGCACAGTTTCCCGGCGGGATCGACGCCGAGCGTGTCGAGCCCGTTTTCCAGCTTGATCCCACCGCGCGAAACGTATTTCTGCCCGCCCAGGACTTCGATCTCCTGGTCCGGGGTGACTTCCTGACTCGGCCGGAGCGCGATCGGCCCGTCCTTGCCGAGTTTGACCTGGCCGGCCCGGATCGCCTTCGCGGCGGCGGTGCGGGAGGTGAATGTGCCCCGCTCGGCCAGGAGCAGGTCAAGTCGGGAGCGCTTGGCCATCGGGCATGAACCGTACCGCCAAGGCCGCCGATCCCGACTCCGCGACCCGAAACCGGCCTTTTCGACATGAATTCATGTCAACTGTGACCCGACTCACACACGAAAAGTAAGTAGCTGACTACTTTGCTCTCAGGAGACCGATGACGATGACCGCGCGACCTATAGGAATCAGCGTTCACGACGCACTGGTGCTGGCCACGGCCCCGCTGCTGATGATCGCCCCCTACCTGCTGACCTTCAACGTCGGGATCGGCTATCTGACCTTCTTCCTCGGTGCCTCCCTGATGGGCGTTTCACTCGCCGGCGCGAGCCCGAAGCGTCCGCTTTCGCTCTCGGCCCACGCCGGGCTCGACTGGGCGATCGGCATCGCAATCTTTTCCATCGGCGTCCTCGCCGGAATCACCGGACAGGACACCCTGACGACAATCTTCCTGGTTGGGTTCGGGGCCGCTCACTTGGCACTTACCGCTTCAACGCGGTATAGCGCCCGCGGCGCATAGAGAGCCCACCTACCTCCCATCGATCAAAAACACATATAGAGATCATTGAATCTCTCTCCTCCCTAAGCAACACCAAGAGCCCCGCCTTCCCAGCGGGGCTCTTTCCTTGCAACGCCGCGTGGCGGTGGGTCGGATAACCGGTCCCGGCGCCGGAAATCCGACCCACCGCCGGGTGGGGCGAGTTTTCGGCGTCAGATGCTGTCTTTAGTCTGGACCAGTGACTCCGACCGCCCTGACATCCGCTGATTTCGAGGCCGAGGCCTCCGGCTTGATCGCCGACCTCGAGCGCGAGGCCGAATCAGGCGTCCGCGACGAAGCGGTCGACCGGCGGCTCGACGCCCTTCGCGAATCGTGGCGCCAGCTAGATCAGGCCGCCCAGGACGAGTCGCGGACCCTGACCGCGCGGATCGCCGCCCTGGTCGGAGCGAGGCCCCCCGCACCCGGTGGAGGCTCCGTAGGCGATGACTCGGCGGCCTCTGCCGACCCCGGCCCCGGATCGTCCCGGGCCGGCGGACGCAAGCCGACCCCGGCCGAATCCGCCGGTCAGACCGTGCTGATCGCCGACGAGCAGGAGGAAGCGGCGCTCGCGCTCCAGGGGCTGGAAGGAATCGAGCTCGTCGACACGGTTCCGACCCGCACCTACGAGGGTCCGCCAGACCCGGACGCCCTGCTCGCCCACATGGGCTACGACCAGTTCCGGCCCGGTCAACGGGACGCGGTCCAGGCGGCGCTCGAAGGCCATGACAGCCTGATCGTGATGCCGACCGGCGGCGGCAAGAGCCTCTGCTACCAGTTGCCGGGGCTGGCCTCCCCGTCGCTGACCCTGGTGGTCAGCCCGTTGATCGCCCTGATG
>MKST01000008.1:37392-90968 GCA_001897355.1 Solirubrobacterales bacterium 67-14
CTCTCCGAGGAGGATTCGACCGCTTCCTGGCAGGCGATCCAAGACGGTTCCGCCCGTATCGCCTACTGCTCGCCCGAGCGCTTCGGCTCCTCCGCCTTCCTCAACCTGATCGGTTCGCGGGAGATCGACCTGATGGCGATCGACGAAGCACATTGCCTCTCCGAGTGGGGCCATGACTTCAGGCCCGACTACCTGCGACTGCCGCGGGTCGCCGAACGGCTGGGACGGCCGCCGGTGATGGCCTGCACCGCGACCGCGACGCCACAGGTCGTGGCCGAGATCGCGGAACGGATGGGCATGGACGACCCCGCTGAGATCCACTCCGGCTTCGACCGTCCGAACCTGAGCTTCGACACGATCGCCCTCGAAGGCAAGGGGTCGAAGGCCCGCAAGCAGGCGCTGCTCGAACTCGGCCTCTCCGATCCGGACAACCGGCCGGCGATCGTCTACTGCGGCACCCGCAAGAGCACCGAGGAAGTGGCCGAGGACCTTCGCGCCGCCGGCCTCTCGGCGGTCGGCTATCACGCCGGCATGCCACCGGACGAGCGGGCCTCGGCCCAGCACCGCTTCATGGAGGGCGACGCCGAGGTCGTGGTCGCCACCAACGCCTTCGGCATGGGGATCGACAAGGCCAACGTCCGCTCGGTCTGGCACTGGGCGATCCCCTCCAGCGTCGAGGCTTACTATCAGGAGGCCGGCAGGGCCGGCCGCGACGGCGAACCCGCCCGGGCCGTGCTGCTGGCAATGCGGGCCGACCTCGGCCGCCTGGTCCGCTTCAACGAGCAGCGCAAGGTCGACCCGGCCGAGGTTCTGGCCTACGTCGACGACGCCCGCCGCGCCGCCGGTCGGGACGAGGACGGCAATCCCGGCTCGGTGACGATCGGGGCGCCGCGAACCGACGAGGAGCGAATCCGGCTTGCGGTGGCGGAACGTGCGGGAGCGCTCAGGGTCGACCCGGCGCCCGGCGGCCGTCTGCTGATCACACCCGGCCCGGAGACCGGCCAGGGACCGGTGCGAAGCGCCTGCCGGGTCGCCGAGGACCGGGGCTGGGTTGCCTACCGGGCAGTCGAATCGTTCAGCTTTTCCGCCAGCTGCCGACGCCGGCAGTTGCTGGACCATTTCGGCGACGATACGCCGGGCGCGCCCACCGGACGCTGCTGCGACGTCTGCGACCCGATCGAGTGGCTGCCGGACCCGGACTCGATCGAGATACGCAAGTCTAGGTCCTCGTCACGCAAGGCGGCCGGGCCGCCGCCCGAGCTGGTCCCGGGCGACGAAGCGCTCTACGAGGAGCTGCGGCGCTGGCGCCTCGAAGCGGCCGGCGACCGGCCCGCCTACCACGTCGCTTCGAACCGCACCCTGACCGCGATCGCCACCGCGAAACCGCTGGATGAGGACTCGCTACTGGGGATATCGGGGGTCGGACCGTCCTTCATGGAGAAGTACGGATCAGCGGTCCTACGGATCGTTTCTAACTCGACCTGACCGAGTAAGGGCCGGCCGGCGCGCTGCTACCGCCGAAGGCTCGGCCAGGGGACGGCGCGACCCAGCAGCTCCGCCAACCGTTCGATCGCAAGACGCGGCGGCCGCGTCCGCAACAGGGTGGATACCCCGGCGCCGAGCAGGACGCCCGCCAAGATGTCGGTCGGGTAGTGCATACCGACGGCGATGCGCCCTACGCCAAGGGCCACCGCCAGGGCCAGCATGACCCAGCCCAGGCGCGGCTTGTAGATCAGCAGCGCGGTGGCGATCGCAAAAGCCGCCGAGGCGCTGTCGGACGGGAAACTGCGATCCGGGCCATGGTGGATGAACACGTGGACGAGCGGGTCGGCAACGAAGGGCCGGGCTCGATCGACGAGCGCGGTCACGATCTGCGCCACCGAGACGGCCGCGACGGCGCCGAGGCCGGCGGTCACCGCGCCACGGCGAGACGGCCGCTTGCCCAAGAGGAATGTAACCGCGACCAGGCCGCAGATGAAATACGGCGCCGCGACCACGTAGGCGACGACGAACGAGCGTAGGTCATCGTGGCGCATCATCAGACCGTTCAACGCGTGCAGCACCTGCTCATCCATTGCAAGTCTCCCGATTTCGTAGAGCGACGATAAGTCTCAGTACTCGCCGGCAACCGATCGGTTACTCCCCGCGTCACGCGAGGATGAAGAACTTCAGTGCCGGGGGGCGACGCCGGACTCGACCGCGGCGAGCACCTTCTCGGCGACCGCCTCGGGAGTAAATCCGACTTCCTTGTGCAGCAGGTCCGGCTTGCCGTGCGTGACGAAGCGGTCCGGCAGGCCGACCCTCAGAACCCGGGCCCGCTCGCCCGGGTTGGCGAAGTTGTCCTCGAGATGCTCGATCACCGCCGAGCCGAAGCCGCCCTGGAGCACGCCTTCCTCGATCGTCACGATCAGGTCGTGGCTGACCGCCAGGCGCTCGACCAGCTCGGTGTCGAGGGGCTTCACGAAACGGGCATCGGCCACGGTCGGCCGGACCCCTGACCCTTCGAGTATGTCGGCGGCACCAAGCGCGACCCCGACTCCGGAGCCGTAACCCAGCAGAGCGATCCCTTCCCCATTGCGGAGCGTCTCGCCGGTGCCGATCGGCAGCAGTTCGGGCCGCGCCGGCAGGTCGACACCGACCGCCGCGCCACGCGGGTAGCGGAGCGCCGCCGGGCCGTCGTGTTCGATCGCTGTGTGGAGCATGTGGACCAACATCTCCTCATCGCGTGGCGCCATCGCCACCACGTTCGGCAGTGACCGGAAGTAGGCGATGTCGAAGGCGCCGTGATGGGTCGGGCCGTCGTCCCCGACCAGACCGGCCCGGTCCATGGCGAAGGTCACGTCAAGGTGCTGCAGGCAGACATCATGGACGATCTGGTCGTAGGCCCGCTGGAGGAAGGTCGAGTAGATCCCGCAGACCGGTTTGCCGCCCTGGAGGGCGATGCCACTGGCCATCAGGACCGCGTTCTGCTCGGCGATGCCGACGTCGTAGTACTGGCCCGGCCGTTCGTCGGCGAGTTTCTGGAGGCCCGCCCCGCCGGCCATCGCGGCGGTGATGCCGATCACCCTCGGGTCGCGTTCTGCCTCGGAAACCAGGGCGTCGGCGAAGACCGCCGTGTACTGCGGCGGCGCCGTCTTCGGTTCTGGCTTCTCGAGGATCTCGGGGGCGATCGAGGCCGGCGCGTCGGATTCCTGGACCGGGACCAGCTTCGGCTTAGAGTCGGCCGGGGCACCGTCGACGATCGAGCCGGGCTTGGCGGCATGCCATTTCTCCTGGCCGGCCTGGCCGCCTTCCTCGGCCGGAGCGAACCCGCGGCCCTTGACCGTGTGAACGTGGACGACGACCGGGCGGTCGGCCGCGAAGGCTTCGTTCAGTGCTCGTCGCATGGCACCCACGTCATGGCCGTCGATCACGCCCATGTAGGCGAGGTCGAGTTCCTCGAAGAGCAGTCCGGGCGCCCAGTAGGCCTTGATCGCCGATTTCAGTTCTGGGCCGAGCCGCTCGATTCGTTTGCCGAGCCCGAGCGGGAGCCTGGTCAGCCGGTCTTCGACTTCTTCCCTGGCGTGGAACAGGCCGGGCTTCAGGCGGGCCCGCTGGAAATAGCTGGAGAGCGCCCCGACGTTGGGCGAGATCGACATTCCGTTGTCGTTGAGCAGGATCACCATCGGTGTCTGCAGGCCGCCGGCCGCATGCATCGCCTCATAGGCCACGCCGCCGGTCAGGGCACCGTCACCGATCACGGCGACGACCTTGCCGTCCTCGCCGATTCCCTTGCGCATCGCCTCCTTCAGCCCGACCGCGTAGGAGATCGAGGTCGAGGCGTGGCCGGCCCCCATGATGTCGTGCTCCGACTCGGGGATCGAGCAGAACGGCGCGAGGCCGTCGTACTGGCGGATGGTCGGGAGCTGCTCACGCCGGCCGGTCAGCACCTTGTGCGGATAGGCCTGGTGGCCGACGTCCCAGAGCACCTTGTCGCGCGGTGACTCGAGCAGGCTGTGCAGGGCGACCGCGATCTCGCAGGTGCCGAGGTTGGCCCCGAAATGGCCGCCGATCTCACCGATCACGTCGATGATGTAGGCGCGGGTCTCGCTCGCGACCTGCTGGAGCTGTTCGTCGCTCAGGCCTTTGAGGTCAGCCGGCGAATCGATCCCCGGCAGCAGCGGCGTCTTGTCGTCGTTGAGTTCGCTCACTGTTGTCTCAAGTAAATGTAGTCGGCGATTCGCTTCAAGTCTTCGGTTTGCCCGCCGGCCCCGGCGAGGGCGGCGAGGGCCTGGTCGTATGTTTCCGCGGCCAGCGACCGGGCCTGATCCAATCCATACAGGCTGACATAAGTGACCTTTCCGTGGCGCTCGTCGCTGCCGTGTGGCTTGCCGAGTTCTTCGTCGCTGCCGGTCACATCGAGGATGTCGTCGACGATCTGGAACAGCAAGCCGACCAGCGAGGCGAAGCGCCAGTACGGCTCACGTCCTTCCTGGTCGAGCCCGCCCAGGGCCAAGGGGACCTCGACGCTCGCCCGGATCAGGCGACCCGTCTTGAGTGAGTGGAGGTGGCGGAGCCCCTCGGCGTCGAGCTTCTGGGCCGAGACGTCGATGTACTGGCCGCCGACCATTCCTTCCACTCCGGTCGCCGCACTCAGCAGGGCGACTGCTTCCAGCACCCGGTCGGGCGACGCCGGGACCGCCGAGAGCGCCCCGATCGCCTCCGCGAAGAGTCCGTCCCCGGCCAGGATCGCGATCGCCTCGCCGTATTTCACGTGGGAGGTCGGCTGGCCGCGTCGCAGGTCGTCGTCGTCCATGGCCGGCAAGTCGTCGTGGACCAGCGAGTAGGTGTGGACCATCTCCAGGGCCGCAGCAGCCCCGAGCAAGTCTTCCGGCCTGAGACCGATTGCCTTGGCCGTCGCCAGGCAGAGCACCGGCCGGATACGCTTGCCGCCGGCCAGCAGCGAGTAACGCATCGCTCCGTCAAGCCCGGTCGTGTCGGCACCGTCCGGGCCGGCACCGTGGCTGAAACGGATCGTTTCGAGATGTTCGTCGACTAGGCGTCGGAGGTCTTCCGGGTAGCTCAAGTCGGTCCCCCGCCCCGGCACGCGTGGCTCATCAGGTCAGCCCTGCCGGTCGGCCCGCTCGACCGCCGCGGCAGCCTCCCGAGCAGCTTCCGCGGTGAGCTTTGCCGCTTCGTCCGCCAGCCCGGAGGCATCGGTGTCGGACACGTTCTCGTCGCGCAGCGCCGCCGTGATTTCGTCCAGCCTGTCGCGGATCTCCTCGAGCCTGCTCACGCCGCCTCCCCATTCGATTCCTGGTCTTCCTTCATCGCCCGCGCGGCCGCCCCGAGGATGCCGTTGACGAAGCCGGGCGCTTCGGCCCCACAGAACTTCTTGGCGGTTTCGACCGCTTCGTCGATCGCGACTTCAAAGGGCACGTCGTCGCGATAGTTCATCTCGTAGAGCGCGACCCGCATGATGTTCTTTTCCAGCGGCGCAATCCGCTTCAGGTCCCAGCCCTGCGCATACTCGGCGATCACTTCGTCGAGCTCGTCGCGATGGGCTTCGACCCCTTCGGCCAACTCGATCGTGAACGGCTTCGCATCGGCGAGCAGGACGGAAAGGGGCCGGTCGGTCACTTCCTGCTGATAACAGGCGAAGACCGCATCCCGACGCTGATTGGAGCGACGCATCAACCAAGAATATTGGTTCGAACCAGAAAGCAATCCCCCGCCCCGAACCACGCCCGATATCCGATCCGGAACCAACCTCCCCAACCCCAGTGGGTCGGATTTCCGGCATCAATACCGACAATCCGACCCACCGTCCGATGACGCCAGATCTCGGTGCCTCGGTGGGTCGGGTTTCCGGTCCCCTCGCCGGAAATCCGACCCGTGGGAACGAAAACCTGGTTCGGATCGATCCGCTTGTTGCAAATCGTTGCACCTGTAGAGCCACCTGTGAGCTTTTTTCGAGCAACTTGGAGGGATGAGCAACGTCGATCTCACCGAACTGATCTTCGCCTTCGCCACGAAACAGGACGGTGTGGTCAACCGTCGGCAGTTGATCGCGGCCGGCGCGAGTGGTCATCAGGTCGATTCCCGGGTCAAGAACCGGTCCCTCAGAAAGCTCTACGCGGGGGTTTACGCGGTCGGACACGATCGGCTGACACCCCTCGGCAGGCAGCGGGCCGCCGTCATGGCGGGTGGCCCGAACGCGGTGCTTTCCCACCGCGCCGCGGCCAGCCTCCTCGGCCTGCTCCCGCCAGACCGCAAGCTAGAAGTCATTCGAAGCTCCAGCCCGGATCCTCATCGTCCCCCTCCCGCCCATGCCAGTCGAGCCATTCACCCGGGCCTGGTCATTCATCGGACGAGATCGCTGAACCGCCAAGAGATCACGATCCGCCACGGGATCCCGGTCACCTCAGCGATCCGCACGATCATCAACCTGGCCGAGCGGGAGCCTCCGAAAAGTCTTGACCTCGCGATCAGGCGAGGAGTCGCCGGCAACCTGCTCGACCTGGCCGAACTTAGCCGGGCGGTCAGCGAGTGCCGGGGCCGGAAGGGCATCGCGAAGCTCAAGAAGGTGCTCGAACAGTGGAATCCGGGCAAGCTCCGATCCAGGTCGGAATTCGAGAACGAGGTGGCGGATGTCTGTCGAGACATCGGGGCTCCCCCGCCCCTGATCAACGACATGCGATGCGGCCACGAAGTCGATTTCCAATGGAAGGGCTCCTCGGTGATCCTGGAAAGCGACGGCCACCCCTACCACCTGAGCCGCGCCGATCGACACCGCGACTACCAGAAGATGCTCGACCTAGCGGCGGCCGGGAATGTCGTGGTCCGGATCGACGAGAAGATGATTTTCGGGAACAGGGCGGGATTCGCGATGAAGCTAAGGAAGCTGCTCGAAGACGAAGGCGTCGTCGAGCTTCAGCCGGTCTCGCCCCAGGCGGTCGCGGTAAGCGACCGGGCGCCGCCGTGATCCCTGTGTTCGCACAGGTAGATCCCTTGCCAGGTGCCGAGATGGAGTCGGCCGTTTCGCACCGGGAGCGTCAGATCGAACCCGGTCACCGATCCTTTGATGTGGGCCGGCATATCGTCGGCCCCCTCCAGGGTGTGCGTCCAGTCGAATTCGGTCGGTCGTTCCGGCACCGCCGCATCAATCCATGAACCGAAATCCCGTCGGACGTCCGGCGACGCGTTCTCGTTGAGTGTCAACGAGGCGGAGGTGTGCCGGATCATCAGGTGCACCAGCCCGATCCGGAAGGATTCGAGTTCCGGAATACCCCGCTCGATCTCGCTCGTGACCAGGTGAAACCCCCTGGGACGAGGATCGAGCGTCAAGTCACGCTGAAACATCTCCATGCGGAAACCGTACCCATCCCCGGTGGGTCGGAAAATCGGCACACTCACCGGAAATCCGACCCGCCGAGGTTGAGGCTCGGAGGTGTCCTCTGGCGGTGGGTCGGTTTCTCGGTTCTGACGCCGGAAATCCGACCCACCGGGAGTGGGTCTTGGTTATTCGCCGGCCGTGAGGCTGGTCGGCGGTCTGTCAGACGGGGCTTTAGTTCTGGTTGGGCTTCTTGGGGAGGTTCAGGCCCGGGACATGTATTCGGCGGTCTCCGTGTTCACCTTGATGACCTCGCCCTCATTGATGAAGAGCGGAACCTGGACCTCGACCCCGGATTCCAGAGTGGCCGGCTTCGTGCCGCCACCCGAAGCGGTGTCGCCCTTGAGACCCGGTTCAGTCTTGACGACCTTCGCCTCGATCGAGCTCGCGACCTGGACATCGGACGGGTTCTCGTCGACGAAGAGGATCTCGACCTCGTCGTTCGGCTGGATCCAGCGCAGTGCGTCGGCGGCGATGTCGGCCGGGATCTCGATCTGGTCGTAGCTCCGGTTGTCCATGAACACGACGGAATCGCCGGATTCGTAGAGGTACTGCATCTTGCGCGACTCGGTCCGCACCGGGCGAAACTTCTCGCCGGCCCGGAAGGTCTTGTCGATGACCCCGCCGTCCTCGATCCGACGCAGCTTCGTGCGGACGAAGGCGCCGCCCTTGCCCGGCTTCACATGCTGGAACTCGATGATCCGCATGATCTTGCCGTCGACCTCGATATGGGATCCGTTACGAAAATCGCTGGTGCTAATCACGGCAAAAGAGTCTAGGCATAATGGCTTCATGACGACGACACCCGCGCTGCTCGACGAACTGCTCCGCACCCCCGGCCCCTCCGGCTACGAGGCTCCCGCCGCCGAGGTCTGGCGCAAGGCGGCCGGCTTCGCCGAGATCACGACCGACGGGCTCGGCTCCAGCGTCGCGACGATCCCCTCCTCTGACGACAACGACGAGGCCCCGCTCCTGGCCGTGGTCGGCCACATCGACGAGATCGGGCTGGTCGTAACCCACATCGACGAGAAGGGCTTCCTCTACTTCGCGCCGATCGGCGGCTGGGATCCCCAGATACTGGTCGGCCAACGGGTCACCGTGAGCGGAAACGAAGGCCCGGTGCCGGGCGTCGCGGGGCGCAAGCCGATTCATCTGCTCGAGCCGGAGCAGCGCAAGAAGGTCGTCCAGCTGAAGGAGATGCACATCGACATCGGGGCCGACGACCGTGAGGACGCAGAGAAGATGGTCAGCGTCGGGGACCCCGTCGTGATCGACTGCGAACCACTCGCCGTGGCCGGTGGCCGGCTCGTCTCCCGCTCGATGGACAACCGGCTCGGTTCCTATGTCGCGCTGGAAGCGACCCGCCGGATCCACGAGAACGCCAAGGCCAAGATCCGCTTCGCCGGGGTCGCCGCGGTCCAAGAGGAGATCGGCCTGTTCGGCTCCCGCACGGCCGCCTTCACCGTCCGCCCTGACCTAGCCGTCGCGATCGACGTCACCCATGCGACCGACGCGCCCGGGATCGACGAGAAGGAAGTCGGCAGCCACCCCTTCGGCTCCGGGCCGGTGATCGGCCGCGGCTCCACCCTCTCGCCCAAGGTCTACGAACTGCTCCGCGACACCGCGGAAAAGGCCGGGATCGACTACTCGGTCGGCGCCAGCGGCAACTCGACCCACACCGACGCCGATTCCCTCCAGATCTCCCGCACCGGCATCCCGACCGGCCTGGTCTCGATCCCACTGCGTTACATGCACTCGCCGGTCGAGATGGTCGACCTGGCCGACGTCGAGGCGACGGTCGAGCTGATGGTCGCCTTCGCCGAGGCGCTCGAGCCGGAGGTCGACCTCTCGCGGTGACGCCTGTTTGAAATCTCTCCGGCCGGGGCATGACGGTTGACAGGTGGGGCTGATGGCCCGCCTGTCAAATCGTTGAATAGGGAGAACCGGAGAGATGAAACTCGTCGTCGTGCTGCTTGCCTTCGCGGGAGCAGCGTCTTTCACAGGGGCCGTTGACGCGCCCGGCCTCGATCGGGCCGGCATTGCAACGGATCACGCGAACGCGGCCAAACCACACCGCGTCTCTCCTCGGATCGGCATCCGGGTCGTCAGCCGGTCGCGCAACGCGGTCGCGAAATCCGGCCGCCTGGTCCTGCGGATCCGCTCCTCGAAGACTCTGCAGGTTCGGATCCGGGTGCGACACGCCGGGTCGTTCCGACACTTCCGCGCCAAGCGGTTTCGGCTTCGCGCCGGGGTCGCTCGCAAGTTCGCGGTCCGTCTCACCGCCTCAGGCAAGCGCCGGTTCGCGCGTTGCGGCCGGAAATGGATCGGCATCCGCGCGCGGGGCCGGAATCGACGTGCGCTGGTCAAGGTCCGGGTCTCCCGTCGACTCGCCGAGGCCTCGCGAGCCTGCCGCCGGACCGGACCGACGGGCCCCGTCGGCCCCACGGAACCGACGGGTCCCACCGGCCCCACACAGCCGACCGGCCCTACCGGTCCGACCGAACCTACCGGCCCCACGGGCCCGACTTCACCGACGGGTCCCACCGGCCCCACGGAACCAACCGGTCCTACCGGCCCGACCGAGCCGACCGGCCCGACTGGTCCGACCGAGCCGACCGGCCCGACGGACGAAACGGTCGCGGTGCCACTGGAGAACCCGGACCGCTGTGACTTCCTCGACAACTCAGTCTGCCTCCAGCCTTTCCCCAACGACTACTTCACGGTCGACGCCGACACCCCGACCGGCCGGAAGCTGGACATCCAGCGGGAGTCGGCACCGGCCAACACACTCGGGGTCCACGTCGACACCACCGACATCAACCGCGGTGACGGCTTCAGCCCCGGAAACCTGATCACGATCAAGGTGCCCGGCCTCGAAACCCCGGCCGCATTCGAGAACAGCGGCCTGGTCCCGATCACCGACCTCCACCGGTACGACGACCCCGAACAGGCCGCGATCGTGATCGACGCCGCGACCGGCGAACGCCAGCCGATCTGGGCCGAGCTCGACTCGAACCCGACCACGGTCGACCCCACCGACGACTCCCCGGGCGGAGTCAACACCGACCCCGACAACACCGGACCGGTCAACCTGATCATCCGCCCGGCCAGGAACTTCGAGTACGGCCATCGCTACATCGTCGCCCTGCGGAACCTGCGTGATGCAGACGACCAGCCGATCGAAGCGCCGATCGGGTTCCGGGTCTACCGGGATGGGCTGCCAACCGAACAGGAAGCGGTGGAATCGAGGCGGCCCCACATGGAATCGATCATCGACGACCTCGTCGAGAAGGCCGGCGTTGACCGGCCCAGCCTCTACACCGCCTGGGACTTCACCGTGGCGAGCCAGCAAAGCGTCACCGGCCGAGCGTTGGAAATGCGCGATGACGCCTTCGAGAGCCTGGGCGACACCGACCTGGCCGACCGAGTGATCCAGGGCGACTCCCCGAACGTCGTGATCACCGGCACCTGCGATGCGGAACCGCTGCTGCCCATCCAACTGGGATGCGAAGTCGACACCGGAGACATCCCGGGCCTGCCCGTACTGGCGCCCCCGAGCCAACCCGACGGCAGTCAGGTCATCCGCTATGTGGATGGTGTGCTGACCGGGATCCCCTGCTATCTCGACCTGCCGCTCTGCATTCCCGGGTCGAAGTTCGCCTTCAATTCCGAAGACGAGATCACCCCGATCCCCGGCAACACCATGAACGTTCCCTTCCGATGCGCGATCCCGCGCTCGACCCAGCCGGGCGCGATCAACAACTCACCGGTCTCGCCGGCCACACCCGGCATCTACGGCCACGGTCTGCTCGGTTCCCTGGACCAGATCAACGCCGCCAACTCGACCGCCAACGCGGGCAACAGCATCTGGTGCGCGACCAACTGGGACGGCTTCTCGTCCTACGACATCCCGACCGTCCTGACCGCACTCACCGACATGTCCAACTTCAACAAGCTGGCCGACCGCATGCAACAGGGGCTGGTCAATTTCATGATGCTGGGGCGGGCGATGCTCCACCCCGAAGGGCTCGCTTCCAAGTCCGCATTCAAACTGGACACGGACAACAACCCGCTGACCGACAACAGCGTCTCGGTCATCGACACCTCCGGGTTCCCGAACAATCGCCTGAAGTACCTCGGCATCAGCCAGGGCGGCATCATGGGCGGCGCCCTGATAGCCCTGACGCCAGACGCCGACCGGGGCGTCCTCGACGTGCCGGGCATGAACTACTCGACTTTGCTGAGGCGAAGCGTCGACTCCGACAACTACTTCAAGCTGCCCCTCGTCGGGCTGTACGCGAACTACACCGATAAATCGGAGCTGCCGGTTCTGCTCTCCCTGGTGCAGCTGCTCTGGGACCGGGGCGAAGCCAACGGCTACGCGCTCAACATGACCGACGATCCGTTGCCGAACACCCCACCCCACGACGTCCTGATGCGAGTCGCATTCGGCGACCACCAGGTCTCGAACGCCGCCGCGGAGGTCGAGGCGCGGACGATCGGTGCCGGCGTCTACTCGCCGGGTCTCCACCCCGGACGGCATTGGGACAGCGACCCGTTCATGGGTATCCCGAAGATCGGGGACTTCCCCTTCTCGGGTGGCAGCCTGATGGTCTACTACGACGGCGGACCCGTCGGCTACGACGGAACCAAGGGCCCGGGAACCGCGACACCCCCGACCCAGAACGTCCCGCCGAGGACCGAATGGGGATACGGCGGAGATCCCCACAGCTACCCGCGCGCCTCGGCCGATGCGATCACCCAGGGCGTGAGCTTCCTCGACACGGGAGCGATCCCAGCCTGCTCGACCGGTGGCTACTGCTACGCCAACGGGTGGACCGGCCCGTAACCGATTTCAGTACGCAAATGTTCAAAAACACGCTGTCCGAACGGCGCAACTTCCAGGGCTGATCCGGTCTAGTATCCGTGATACAAGTCACACGACCGGTCGCATTCGATCGGGCCCAAACTCAGCCGGACGTCCAACCGGCAAGAGCAACGAGAGGGAGTCAAACGGAGAGATGAACCAGCAACTGGGAATCACGAACGTGCGCCGCGTCGCGGCACTCGCGTTCGCCCTGTTCATGGCCTTCGCGCTGACGGCAGCCTTTGCCAACAGCCAGGCCGAGGCAGGCAAGAAGAAAAAGGCCAAGCCGGCCAAGGTGACCGTCGTCAAGGTCACCACCGCCAACCAGCAGCAGCTGCTCAAGAAGAAGAAGCTGACGGTCAAGGTGAAGTCGACCGGCAAGGCCACCGTCAACCTTTCGGCGATCGGCGCCGGCAAGAACGGCACCTTCAAGTCGAAGAAGGTCAAGTTCAAGAAGAAGGGCAAGAAGACCATCTCTCTGGCCCTGACCAGCAAGGGCAAGACTTCCTTGGGCACCTGTGGGAAGAAGACCGTCAAGGTCACCGCGAAGTACAAGCGCAAAGTCGGCAAGAAGATGAAGAAGGCGAAGGCTTCAAAGAAGAAGACGCTCGCCAAGTGGGCCGGCAACAGCAACTGCGAGACCCCGCCCAACTACGTCACCGTCGACGTCGGCAACGACCCGGAACACTGTGACTTCCTCGACGCCGCCCAGTGCCTGCAGCCCTGGCCGAACGACTACTACACCAAGGCTGACTCTTCGACCCCGACCGGCAAGCGCCTGAACCTGGCCGCCAACTCGACGCCGAAGAACACCGGCAACGCCAACCCGACCAATCTCGACGTCACGGACATCAACCGGGCCGACGGCTTCAGCCCCGGCAACGAGATCCTGATCAAGATCCCGGGCCTCGACACGCCCGCCGCGTTCAACAACACCGGCCTCGTGCCGATCGACGACATCAGCGACTACAAGCGGGCCGATCAGCCCGTGATCGTCGTCGATGCGGACACCGGCGAGCGTCAGCCGATCTGGGCCGAGCTCGACTCGAACCCGACCACGGTTGACCCGACCGACAGCGATCCGGGGGGAATCAACGCCAACCCGTCCAACACCGGTCCGGTCAACCTGATCATCCGACCGGCCAAGAACTTCGCGTTCGGCCACCGGTACATCGTCGCCTTCCGCAACCTGAAGGACGCGAGCAACAAGGCGATCGAGTCGCCGCTCGGTTTCCGGGTCTACCGCGACAACCTGCCAACCCAGCAGGACGTCGTGGAAAACCGCCGGAGCCACATGGACTCGGTGATCAACGACCTGGTCAACAAGGCCGGAGTCGACCGTTCCAGCCTCTACATGGCCTGGGACTTCACGGTCGCCTCCGAGAAGAGCGTGACCGGCCGCGCGACCACGATCCGCGACGATGCGTTCCACCGTCTCGGTGACGACAACCTCGCCGACGGCAAGATCGCGGCTGGCAGCACCAGCCCGGACGTTGACGTCCTGGCCTACTGCGACTACAGCGACACCGCCTCGACTCAGTGCGGGGAAAACTACCCCGGCAAGAGCGGCTTCGTTGCCGGTGATCCCGTCACTTCACCCGTACCGAATGGGACCACCGTCCAGCGCACCGTGGTCGGCTACATCCGTAACGTTCCCTGCTACCTGGACCAGAACGGGTGTCCTCCTGGCGCGAAGTTCAGCTTCGACGCGAGCGGCAACCTGACCTGGAACAGCAGCTACAAGATGGACGTTCCGTTCCGCTGCCTGATCCCGTCGTCGGTGGTCAACACCGGCACCGTGATCCCGGGTCACACCGGAACCTACGGTCACGGCCTGCTCGGCACGCTGAACCAGGTCGGTGCCACCGAAACGGCCGCGAACCGGACCAACACGGTCTGGTGCGCTGCCAACTGGGATGGTTTCTCCACCCTGGACCTCGGCACCATCCTCAGCGCGCTCAAGGACATGAGCAACTTCAACAAGGCAGTCGACCGCATGCAGCAGGGGTTCGTGAACTTCATGTACCTGCAACGTGCGCTGATCCACCCGGACGGTTTCGCCGCGGATCCGGCGTTCACCGTCGACCACAACGGCACCACGCCGATCACGCCCGGTCCGGCGATCGACACGAGCGCCGGCGTGAACACCCGTGGCTACTACTACGGGATCAGCCAGGGCGGCATCATGGGCGGCGCGCTGACCGCGCTCTCCCCCGATGTCGACCGTGGCGTACTCGGCGTTCCCGGGATCAACTACTCGACCCTGCTCCGCCGCTCGGTGGACTCGGACGAGTACTTCAAGCTCCCAGGGGTCGGCCTGTACGCGAACTACCCCGACCAGTCGTCCCGCCCGCTGCTGCTCTCACTGATGCAGCTGCTCTGGGACCGTGGCGAGGGCAACGGTTTCGCGCACAACATGACCGACCACCCGCTGGAGAACACCAACCCGCACGAGGTTCTGCTTCAGCTCGCGCTCGGTGACCACCAGGTCACCAACTACGCGGCCGAGGTAGAGGCACGGACGATCGGTGCGGTCCGGTACTCGCCGACCCTGCTGCCGTCGCGTACCTGGGATCTCGACTACGAGGCGCTGCCTCCGGTGTCGACCTTCCCGACCACCGCGGGTGACAGCTACATGGTCTACTACGACGGTGGCCCCGAGGGCTACTTCAACGGCAGCAAGCAGGGCTCGAAGATGCCCCCGCTGGAGAACGTGCCGCCGCGTCCCGAATGGGGCTACGGAGGCGACCCGCACGGTTACCCGCGGGCCGCAGCCGACGCGAACGACCACATCGAGACGTTCTACGACGATGGAACGATCGACAAGTGCGCCGATCCGGACGGCTACTGCTTCGCCAACGGCTGGGACGGTTCCACCGGCCTGTAGGCAAAGCAACGAGCGTCAAGGAAACGGGCCCCCTCGGGGGCCCGTTTTCGTTGCATGACGAGGGCACGTCAATGCAATGAAAAGACCGGCCCCCTCAGGCCGGTCTTTTCGTCTGCACCTCTCTCCTCAAAAACTCCCTCGCCATATTGCTCTGGAGTTCCCTCCCCACTCGTGACAGAAGCAACGTCGTCTGTGTGACGGCGATCACACTATAGAGGATCGTCACAAAAGATGCGTGCTCACACGAAGAGGAGGTTCTTGGTGACCGAGCTGAAGGTTCGGGCGACGCCGTTCTCGCCGGTCAGGACCATGTCCTCGATCCGGACCCCGGTCGCCCCCGAGACGTAGATGCCCGGTTCGACCGTGACCACTTCGCCGACCATCAACTCGTCTTTGCTGCTCGGGCCGAGCCGCGGCGCCTCGTGGATCTCGAGACCGACCCCGTGACCGAGGCCGTGGCCGAAGTTCTCGCCGTAGCCGGCGTCGCGGATCACCGCTCGTGCGACCTCGTCGACCTCGTCCCCCGCCGCGCCTGCTTTCACGGCGGCGAGCCCGGCCTCGTTTGCCCGCAAGGTGACCTCGTAGATCTCCCGTGAGAGCGAGTCAAGGTCGGCCTCGGTGCCGGTGGCGAAGGTGCGGGTGCAGTCGGAGCAGTAACCGTCCAGCTTGATGCCCATGTCGACCGTGACCAGCTCACCGGGGCCGATCCGCCGGGGACCGGGCTCGGCGTGGGGCGAGGCGCCGTTCGGGCCGGAGGCCACGATCGGCGGGAAGGACGGTTCCGCTCCCTGCTCGCGCATCCAACCGGCCAGCCAGGCATCGACCTCGGCTTCGGTCTGCCCGGCCAGGCCGCGTTCGATCAGCAGTCCGTAAAGCTCGTCGGTCATCACCGCCGCTGCCGCGACCTTCTCGACCTCGTCGGCATCCTTGACCCGGCGCAGTTTCTCGACCAGCCCGCCGGCCTCGACCAGTTCCGCTCCTTCGGCGGCACCGCGCAGCTCGTTGGCGGTGCGGACGGTCACCTGATCGTCCTCGAAACCGACCCTGCCCTCGAGACGGCCGGCCAGGCCGAAGAGCCACTGGCCGGAGACGATCTCGACCTCCCAGCCCTCGATCTCCGCGGCCCGCTCGGCGTAGCGGAAGTCGGTCAGGAAGACCCGTTTCTCCGCGGTGATCAGACAGGCTCCGTTGGTGCCGGTGAACCCGGTCAGGTACTCGACGTTGACCAGGTTGGTGACGAGCAGGCCGTCGAGCGGGGAGCCGTCGGGACCGGCGCTCGCGAGCGCTCCGGCAAGACGGGTGGCGCGGTCACCCATCTAGACCCCGAGCCGGTCGGCCAGCAGTTTCAGCGCCTCCCGGTACCCGTCGACTCCCTGGCCTGAGATCTTCGCCTCGACCAGTCCGTCGAAGACCGACACCTTGCGCCAGTCCTCCCGGTTCTCGACGTCGGAAAGGTGCACTTCAACGGTGGGGACCGGATCAACCGCCAAAGCGTCGCCGATCGCCCGGCTGTAGTGGGTCCAGGCACCGGCGTTGACGACCGCCCCGTCGGCGGTCTGCGAGACCCGGTGAAGGTAGCCGCAGAACTCGGCCTCCGAGTTCGACTGGAAGAAGATCGGCTCGAGCCCGAACTCGCCGGCCCAGCCGCCGATCCGGTACTCGAGCTCGGACAGGCTGAGACCGCCGTAGAGATCCGGATCCCGTTTCTCCAGCACGTCGAAGTTGACTCCGTGGAGGACGGCGATCCGGTTGGTCGCGCGACTCATCGCAGCAGCTCCTCGACCGAGGCGAGGAGCGCCGCGTCTTCGACCGGCCGGTCGATCAGGGGTTCTCCGGGCACGTTCAACAGCACGAAGCCTACCCCGCGAGAGGTCTTCTTCTTGTCGAACTGGACCGCTTCGACCACTGCGGCCGGATCCACCGCCGGGTCGAGTTCGACCGGGAGGCCCTGGCGCAGGTTCCATTCGCGCACCTGTTCGCGCAGCCCGTCCGCCCCGGAAAGCCGGAGTGCGGCCAGCAGGCCCAGAGCGATCGCTTCGCCGTGCCGGTACCGCTCATAGGAAGTGACCGATTCGATCGCGTGGCCGACCGTGTGGCCGAGATTGAGCTGGGCTCGCAGGCCGGTGTCCCGCTCGTCGGCCGCGACTACGGCGCATTTGTACCGGGCGCAGGCGAAGATCAGGTCGGCCCGGGTCAGGATCTCCCCGGGCTCGAGCGCCGCCACCTCGTCCCAGAGCCCGCCGCCGGCCAGCAGGGCGGTCTTGACGACTTCAGCCATCCCCGCGGTCAGTTCGGCTCCGGGCAAGGTGGAGAGGACGTCAACGTCGCTGATCACGGCCGAAGGCAAGTGGAAGGCGCCGACGTAGTTCTTGCCTTCGGGCAGGTCCACCCCGGTCTTGCCGCCATAGGCGGAATCGACCTGGGCGACCAGGGTGGTCGGCACCTGGACCACCGGGATGCCACGCTGATAGGAGTGGGCAACGAATCCGCCGAGGTCGCCGACCACGCCACCGCCGAGGGCGATCAGCCGGTCGGAGCGGGTCACCCCGGCCTGGGCCATTTCGCGCAGCGAGTGATCGAACTGGGCCATCGTCTTGGCGGTCTCGCCAGGCGGCACCGTGAAAGTTCCGGCGATGTCGCCGAGCCGGTCGGAATAAAGCGGGCCGACCGCGCCGTCGGTGAAGCAGAAGGAACGGCCGCTGCCGGGCATGGCGGCGGAACCCTGCTCGAACAGGGACGAGCCGAGCAGTTCCCGCCCGACGTAGACCGGGTACTCGCCACCAGAGCTTTCCGCCCAGAACATGCGCGTTCCCTCGGGCAGTTCCTCGAGGCCATGAACCGCTTCGTAGGCGCGGTCCCAGATCCGCCGGGCAACCCCGGGCAGGATCGCATCGGCGACCGAGTCGTAGAGAAGCTGGCGTCGCTCGAATAATGCCCGGAAGGCGGATTCGTCCCGGGCCAGCGGCCGTTTCGAGTTGCGGACCCGGCGCCAGGCGGCATCGGCACTGATCTCCAGCCAGACGACCGTGTGGCCGTCGACCGCCAGCTCTTCGCGGATCGCTTCTGACTCGACCGCACCGCCACCCAGGGCGAGCACGTCGATCGAAGGATCGGCCAGCGCGCCGGCCACGATCTCGTTCTCGAGTGCCCGGAAGGCGGCTTCGCCGTCCTCCTCGAAGATCTGCGCGATCGGGCGGCCGGCCCGCTCCTCGATCAGGGAATCGGCGTCAACCGAGTGGAGGCCGTGGGCGGCGAGTTCGACCAGGGCCGTCGACTTGCCGGCGCCCATGAACCCGACCAGGCAGATCATCGCCAGCCGATTCGCTCTTTGTAGGCGTCGATCGCGGCCAGCACGTCATCGATGTGGTCGCCGCCGAATTTCTCACGGTAGGTCTTGACCAGGGCCAGGCAGATCATCGCTTCGCCGACCACGGCCGCGGCCGGGACCACGGTCGAGTCGGTCCGTTCCTTGTGGGCCTTGGCCGGCTCCTTGGTCACGGTGTCGACCGACCGCAGCGGCTTGGTCATGGTCGAGATCGGCTTGATCGCGGCCCGGACCGAGAGCGGCATGCCGTTGGTCATGCCACCTTCGAGGCCGCCCGCGTGGTTGGTCTCACGGTAGTAGCCGCGCTCTTCGGAGTAGAAGATCTCGTCGTGGGCCTGCGAGCCGGGCCGACCGGCCACGTCCCAGGCCTGGCCGATCGAAACCCCCTTGATCGACTGGATCGAGCAGATCGCCTGGGCGAGGCGGCCGTCGAGCCGGTCCTCCCAGGAGATGTGTCCGCCGAGTCCCGGCACCAGGCCGAAGACCCGCACCTCGAAGGTGCCGCCGAGGCTTTCGTTCTTCTTGCGCAGGACGTTGATCTCCTCGACCATCGCGGCCGAGGTCTCGGGATCGAGGCAACGGACCGGGTCTTCGTCCACCCCTTCGAAGTCTTCGACGGTGAGGTCCTCACGCTCCGGTGCGACCACAGACCCGATCTGGGTGACGTGGCTGCGCACGGTGACCCCGACCGCGGTCAGGAAGGCGCGGGCGATCGCGCCGGCCGCTACCCGGGCGGCCGTCTCGCGGGCGCTGGCCCGTTCGAGGATCGGCCTGAGGTCATCGTGCTTGTACTTCCACATCCCGACCAGGTCGGCGTGGCCGGGGCGCGGCATGGTGACCGGTGGGATCTCGCCCTCGATCGGCCACGGGTTCATCCGTTCGTCCCAGTTCTTGTAGTCCTTGTTCGCGACCAGCGCCGCGACCGGCCCGCCCATCGTCCGGCCGTGCCGGACCCCGGCCCGGATCTCGACCCGGTCGGTCTCGATCTTCATGCGGCCGCCACGGCCGTGGCCGAGCTGGCGGCGGGCCATGTCGCTGTCAAGGGTCTCGCGGTCCAGTTTCAGGCCGGCCGGCAGCCCCTCGACGATCGTCACCAGGCCGGGCCCGTGGGACTCGCCCGCGGTTGTGAATCGAAAACTCATTGAGGCTTCTAGGCTATTGACAACTGCATGCACGACGCTGTCTCAACCAACCCGGGGTCGGACCCCTGCATATGGCTGCCCGTCGACTGCTGATCGTAATGCTGATTTTGCTGGGGATCTCCTCGGTCCTGGCGATCGCCCTCCCCAAGCCCGACCGGAACGACCCTTCCCCGGAGCAGTCCACCACGACCGGTGCGACCGGCGTCACCGGAGCGACCGGGACCGATCAGAAAAGCGGTGCGGGTGGCGAAGGCGAGACGGCCGGCGGCGAAGCAGAGGAAGAGGCCGTCGCGGCCAAGGCCGAAGCGGGCAGCGCGCGGTACGAGTCGATTCGGATCGGGGTCGGAAAAGCCGTCGAAATCGAGGCCCGGCCGGGATCGCGGATGGTGCTGACCGTGAAGTCGCAGGACGGGTCGATGGTCGAGATCGAGGGGCTCGGCCTGACCGGCTATGCGGACCCGTATGCCCCGGCGGTCTTCGACCTGATCCTCCCGCCGGGCCCGGGCAAGTACCGGATAAGCGCGCCGGAAGCGAAACCCAGCGCGGTCATCGACACCGGGCCCTGACCCACCGTGGACTAGGCGCGGGCGGCCCGGCGCATCACCTCGAGGTCTGGCTGCCTTCCGGTCCAGATCTCGAAGGAACGGGCTCCCTGTCGGACCAGGATCTCCAGACCGTCGACCGTCGCGGCGCCGGCCCTTTCGGCCGCTTCTATCAGCGTTCCCGGGCCTTCTCCGTAGACCATGTCGACCACGGTCTGACCCGGCCGGAAGCCCCCCGGGTCCAGGGGCAGGTCGGCCAGCCCGTCTCCCCCGCCCAGTCCCGCGGCCGAGGCGTTGACGATCACCTCGAAGCGGCCCGGGTCGATCCCGCCGTGCTGCTCGTGGGGAATCACCTCGACCCCCAGCTCGGCGGCCAGGGACTCGGCCTTGGAACGGGTGCGGTTCCAGAGCATCACGTCCATGCCGGCTTCGGCCAGAGCCCAGACCACGGCCCTCCCGGCCCCGCCCGCCCCCAGCGCGAGAGCGGGCCGGCCCGCCAGCCCGCCGGCCTCCTCACCGAGGGCGTCGACCAATCCGGGCGCGTCGGTGTTCTCGGCCAGGATCCGGCCTTCGACGAAGGTCAGGGTGTTGGCCGCCCCGATCGCGGCTGCGGCCGGGCTCGCCTCGTCGGCGACCGCGAGTGCCGCCTCCTTGTGCGGGACGGTGACGTTGACCCCCGCGAACCCCTGCCCGGGCAGGCCCCGGACCAGATCGGCAAATGCCTCGGGATCCACATCGATCGCCTCGTACTGCCAGTCCGCCAATCCGGCCGCGGCCAGCGCGGCGTTCTGCATCGCCGGGGAGCGCGAATGGGAAACCGGGTGACCGAGGACGGCGAGCCTGGCCATCAGCAATCGGTCGGCGAGCCGCCGGCCGCCGCCTGGGCTTCCTGGTATTTCTCGACGTTCCGGTTGTGCTCTTCCAGCGAGGATGAGAAGGCATGCTCGCCGCAGGTGCCGGGCTTGACCACGTAGAGCCAGACGTCGGAATCGGCCGGGTGGGCGGCCGCCTGGATCGAAGCCAGCCCCGGGTTGCCGATCGGCCCCGGCGGCAGACCCTGGTTGGTGCGCGTGTTGTACGGCGAGTCGGTGGCCAGGTCCGATTCGGTCAGCGGTTCGGTCCAGTTGTCGAGCGCGAAGCGGATCGTCGCGTCGATCCCGAGCGGCTCGCCCTTCTTCAGCCGGTTGTAGATCACGGCCGAGACCAGCTTGCGTTCTTTCGGCACCGAAACTTCCCGCTCGATCATCGAGGCGATGGTCAGCACGTCGTACACGGTCAGGTTCTTCGACTTCGCGTACTTCATGTTGACCCCGGCGATGTTGTCCTTGAAGGCCTGGAGCTGCTCGGCGACCAGGTCCTCGACGTCGGCGGTCGGCTTCAGCTCATAGGTTGCCGGGAAGAGGAAGCCCTCGAGGTTCTTCGCCCGGCCCTGGGCGCCGTACTGGTTCGGATCGAAGCCCTTGACCTTGACCGTGGCCGCCATGTAGTCACCCGGGATCCCGGCCGACTTGACGACGTCCGCGGTCTCCGACCGGCTGAGCCCTTCGGGAATCGTGACCCTGATCGTCTTTTTCGAAGTGGTCTTGGTCAACTCGTCGATCGCGGCCGAGTAGGACATGTTCTCGCGGAACTTGTGGACCCCATGGTTGAGGTCGCCGCGTTTGCCGGAAAGCGTCGCCCGGATCTCGAACAGGGTCGAGTTGGAGATGATGTCCTTCTCGGCCAGCAGGTCTCCGATCTGGCCGACGCTGTCTCCCGCCGGCACGTTGACCGGGAAGAGCTCGCCGTCGCCGTCGCCCTTGAACGGCTGGAACAGGGCGAAGAGGAACCAGACGACGACGATCAGGCCGACCGCGCCGACGGCCACGATCGCGATGCGACCTTTGTGAGGGCCGTTGGAGCGTCCCCCGTCCCCCCGGCGAGTCCTCGGCTTCTTCGGGCTCCTGAGCGTCTTGCCGCCGCCGGCCTGACGTCGATTGGCCCGTTCCTGGCGGCGGAGTGCCCTTTCGACCGCTTCGGGGTCGTTCGGGTCGTGCTCGGGCAGGTCGTCAAACCAGCGGTCGGTCATCGCCCGTCCTCCTCCGGCACCACCCGGCTGACCGCCGCCTGCAGGTAGCTCTCCAGCAGGTGGGCGGCGGCGATCGAGTCTTCGGCCGAGCCGGCGCCGGTATCGCGACGGGTCTGCGCCGCCATGCGGGTGGTGAAGCGTTCGTCCCAGGTCTCGACCGGCACCTTGACGGTCTCACCGAGCTCGGCGGCGAAGGATCGGGTCAGTTCGGTCTGGCCGGAGTCCTCACCGGAAAGCGAGACCGGCAGCCCGACCACGATCTTCTCGGCCTCGCGCTCCTCCGCGAGCCGGGCAACCTCCGCCACCTCGGGCGGTTCGATCGCCGCGATCGGGGTGGCCAGGGTTCCGGTCGGATCGGAAATCGCGCAGCCGATCCTGGCCGTCCCGTAGTCGAGTGCCAGGATGCGCATCAGCTCCCGATAACAGCCATCTAGCGGGACTCCAGGTACTCGCGGGCGGCGGCCAGCGCCTCGGCGACCCCGTCAGGGTTCTTGCCGCCGGCCTGGGCCATCTCGTCGCTGCCGCCCCCGCCGCCGCCGATCTTCGGTGCGGCCGCGGCGATCAACTCGCGGGCCGAAGCCTTGGTGGCGTGATCTGACGTGAGCAGGGCGACCATCCCGACCTTGCCGGAATCCGGGTCTACCCCGGCCAGCACCGCGGTCGCCCCGGAACTGCCTTGGACCTGCTTGGCGACCTGGAGGATCTCCTTCGGGTTGCCGAGCGGCACCTCGGCCAGGACCACGCTGAGCCCGCCGACTTCCTCGGTCCGCCCGGCCAGATCGGAGGCGAGTTGCCCCTTTTGCTCGCGGGCTGTCTTCTTCTCGACTTCGCCGGCTGCGGCCAGCCTCTCGGAGGCGTCGCGGGCAGCCCGCAGCGGGTCACGGGCGTCACCGAGCAGGTGGCCGACCTCTTCGAGCTCGGCCGAGCGATTCCGGAACCAGTCGATCGCATCCGGGCCGGTGATCGCCTCGACCCGGCGGACGTTGGCCGCGGAGGAGCTCTCGTGGACGATCTTGAAGATGCCGATCTCGGCCGTGTTTTCGACGTGGGTGCCGCCGCAGAGTTCGCGGGAGACGTTCTCCACCTCGACCACCCGGACCAGGTCGCCGTACTTCTCGCCGAACAGAGCCATCGCCCCGAGCTTCTCGGCCTCGGGCTTCTCCATGACCATCCAGCGAACCGGTTCGCCGTCCTTGATCCAGCCGTTCACGCGATCCTCGACCCAGGCGATGTCTTCGGGGGTCATCGCTTCGCCGTGGGAGAAATCGAAGCGCAGCTTGTCGGGCCGGACCGAGGATCCGGCCTGGTGCACGTGGCTGCCGAGCCGCTCGCGCAAAGCGGCGTGGAGCAGGTGGGTGGCGGTGTGGTTGCGCATCGTCCTGAAACGGGCTTCCCGATCGACCACCGCTTCAACCGTCGCCCCGGCCGGGGGCCAGGCCGTCTCGCCGTTGCCGGCCGCCTTCAGCTCGATCACCTGATCGTCGCCGACCCGGATCACGTCGCTCACGGCGACCTCGCCGCCGTCCCAGATCAGCCGGCCGGCGTCGGCCACCTGGCCGCCGCCCTCGGCGTAGAAAGGACTATGTTCGAGCTTGGCGAGGGCGGTGCCGTCGACCTGCTCGAGGGCACCGACGCCGGTCTCGGCCCGCAGAAACTCGTAGCCGACGAACTCGGACTCCGTGCCCTGGCCGGCGAAGGCGAGGATCCGTTCGTGCCGGTCGGCTCCCTCCGCCCCGCTCGCGTTGCTGCGGGATTGGTTCCGCTGCTGTTCCATCAGCGCTTCGAATCCCTGGTCGTCGACCGAGAGCCCCCGCTCCTCGACCATCTCGCGGGTCAGGTCATAGGGGAAGCCGAAGGTGTCGTGGAGCCGAAAGGCATCGTCGGCGCTGATCCACGAGTTCTTGTCGGCCAAAGCCTGGGCGACGATCTCCTCGAGCAGCGCGGTGCCACGGTCCAGGGTGCGGCCGAAGCTCTCCTCCTCGGCCCGGACCCAGCGGTCGATCCGCTCCCTTTCGGCGGCTACCTGGGGATGGGCATCGCCCATCATCTCGATCGTGCGATCGGTGAACTCGCCGAGCCAGTTGCCTTCCAGCCCGAGCGCCTTGCCCTGCTGGATCGCCCGCCGCATCACCCGGCGCAAGACGTACCCACGGTCTTCGTTGGACGGCACGACCCCAGCCGCCAGCAGGAAGGTCATGCCGCGGGAGTGGTCGCTGATGATCCGCATCGCGCGGGTCGTCGCTTCGTCCTCGCCGTAGGCCAGGCCGGACTTCTCCTCGGCCAGCGAGATCAACGGCTGGAAGAGGTCGGTGTCGTAGACCGAGTCGACACCCTGCAGGATCGCGGCCATCCGCTCGAGGCCCATGCCCGTATCGATGTTCCGCTGCGGCAGCGGGGTGAGGCTGTTGTCCTCGCCGAGGTCGTAGGTCATGAAGACGTGGTTCCAGTACTCGAGGAAGCGGTCGCTGTCGTCCCCGGGACGGTCGTCCTCGGAGCCGAACTCGAGCCCGCGGTCGAGGTACATCTCGGAGCAGGGGCCGCAGGGGCCGGTCGGCCCGCCCTGCCAGAAGTTCTCCGAGCGCGGAAGCTGCACGATCTGCTCGTCGGGGACCCCCAGTCCCTTCCAGATCTCGATCGCCTCCTCGTCCGGGCCGAGGCCGAGTTCTTCGTCGCCGCCGAAGACGGTGATCCAGATCTTTTCCGGGTCGAAGCCGAAGCCCTCGGTCGAGAGCTGCCAGCCGAAGGGGATCGCTTCTTCCTTGAAGTAGTCGCCGAAGCTGAAGTTGCCGAGCATCTCGAAGAAGGTGAGATGCCGCAGGGTCTTGCCGACCTCTTCGATGTCCGGGGTGCGGAAGCAGCTCTGACTCGAGGTGAGCCGGGTCGCGGGCGGGGTCTCACGGCCCAGGAAGTACGGCTTGAAGGGCTGCATCCCGGCCACGGTGAGCAGGGTCGAGGTGTCCTCCGGGGCGGGCACCAGCGAGGCCGAGGCCATGCGCCGGTGGCCCCGCTCCTCGAAAAAGGACAGATATGTCTCCCGGATCTCCGCCGACTTCATGGAACCGGCACCCTACTTTGTGAAACCGGCGCCCGGTTCTGCGAGGCGATGGTCGCGTGGCCGACCACCACGTCACCGCTCATCAGCACGGCGGCCTGGCCCGGGGCAGGACCATCGAAGGGACGGTCGAGTTCGACCTCGAGCCGTTCGTGCCGACCCGCCGAGGCCGAGACCCGGGCCGGCACCGGGTCGGTGTGGTAGCGGAGCCGCACCCGGTCGACCCGGGCGCCATCGCGGTGCATGACGGCGTTGCGCAGCCGCACCCGGTCGGTCGCGAGCCTCTGCCTGCCCCCGACCCGGACCGTGTTCGTCGCGGCGTCGGTGCCGAGCACGTAGAGGGGCTCGGTGGCCGCCACCCCCAGGCCGCGTCGCTGGCCGACCGTGAAGTGATGGTGGCCCGGGTGCTCGCCCAACCGCTGGCCCTGCTCGTCGACCACCGGGCCAGGCCGGTCCTCCAGCCCGCCGTGCCGCTCCAGAAAGTCCTTCTTCGACTGGCCGGCCAGGAAGCAGAGATCCTGGCTCTCCGGCTTCTTGGCTACGGAAAGCCCACCCCGCTCGGCGATCTCACGGACCTCGGCCTTGGCGAGGTCGGCCAGCGGGAAGCGAAGCTTGGCGACGACCTCGGGCGGTAGCGCGGCGAGCATGTAGCTCTGGTCCTTGGCCGGGTCGCTGCCGGCGCCGATCAGCGACCCGCCTTCGTCCTCGACCACCCGGGCGTAGTGGCCGGTGACCAGGCACGCCGCCCCGATCCGGTCGGCCAGGTCGACCATCGCGGCGATCCGCACCTCGCCGTTGCAGAGCACGCAGGGGTTCGGGGTTCGACCTTCGCCGTAACCGCGCAAGAACTCGCCGACCACCCGCTCGCGGAAGGGGCCTTCCAGGTCCAAGGTGAAGTGCGGGATGTCGAGGTCATGGGTGAGCGCGCGGGCTCCCAGCACCGCCTCCGGGGAGCAGCAGGCCTTGGTGCCGTCGGTGTCCGGATCGGCCCAGAGCTTGACCGTGACGGCGACGACATCGGCCCCTCGTTCCCGTTCGCGCAGGGCGGCGACGGCGCTGTCGACTCCGCCGGAAACCGCGACCAGCACCCGGCCTTCGACCGCGGCAGAGAGCGTCTCGCCGGAGGAAGCGACGGCGGAGAGCGCCCGGTGGAGCGCGTCGCCGGCCAGCATCGCCGCGTGGCGGCGGGCCGGGCTGAGTCCGCCCAGCTCCGCGTCGATCCGGTCGGCGCCGATCCGGGCGGCCTCCAGTACCGCCTCACCTTCGACCAGCTCGCAGACGCAGGCACAGGCCGCCCGGGTGGCAGCGCAGCCCTCGGTGCCGAAGACCGCCGCGGTGACCTTCCCGCCGGCCACGGTCAGTGAAATCCGAGCCAAGTCACCGCAGGCGGCACCACCGGCCGCCCCGGTGAAGGCACCGGGCGGCGGATCCGCTTCACGCGAGCGGTCGGCTACATATTCGGACAACAGGGGTTCCACCCCTTGAAGGTTAAGTGTTCGAATCCCCGAGCGGATAGCCTGCCCGGCATGAGCAAGGGGTGGACAGCAGACGACATGCCGGATCTGACCGGCCGCACGGCGATCGTGACCGGCGGCAACAGCGGCATCGGGTTGATCGAGTGCCGGGAGCTGGCCCGCCGCGGTGCCCGGGTGATCCTCGCCTGCCGCAACCAGGAGAAGGGCGAGCAGGCGCTGGCCGAGATCCGTCGGGAGCTCGGTGACGTCGGCGAGGATGCGCAGATCGAGGTGCGCCCGCTCGACCTGGCCTCGCTCGCCTCGATCAGGGCGTTCGCCGAGTCATTTGCCATCGACCATCCGGACGGGCTCGACCTGCTGGTCAACAACGCCGGCGTGATGGCCCCGCCCCGGCTGGAGACCGAAGACGGCTTCGAGCTCCAGTTCGGCACCAACCATCTCGGCCATTTCGCCCTGACCGGGCTGCTGTTCGATTCCCTGAAGCGCACCCAGGACTCCCGGGTGGTCACCGTTTCCTCGATCGCCGCCCGAATGGGCAAGTTGAACTTCGACGACCTGCACGGCCGGAAGAGCTATCGGCGTTGGCTCGCCTACGGCCAATCGAAGTTGGCCAACCTGGTCTTCGCACTCGACCTGCAGACGCTGATCAACCAGGCAGGTCTGGACATCAAGAGCATGGCCGCCCACCCCGGAGTATCGGCGACCAACCTGACCAGCGGCGGCAACGACCTCGACAGCGGTCTGATGGGCCTGCTTTCCAAGCCCTTCCTCAAGCTGAACGACCTGGTCGTCGCCCAGGGCGCCGAAGCCGGAGCGCTGCCCATCCTGCGAGCCGCCACCGACCCAGACCTCGCCGGCGGCTCCTACATCGGCCCGGACGGCCGGGGCGAGCGCCGCGGCAGGCCGGTGATCGTGGCGCCACGCAAGCTCGCCCTCAACCGCGAGGTCGCGGACCGGCTCTGGCAGGAGTCGGAGAAGGCGACCGGAGTGGAGTTCGACTTCACCCCGGTCGCCCCTGCTGCCTGACCCGACGGCCCGGCCATCGATCGGCCCGTCTCAGCGCCTGATCCCGATCCTGACGTTCCGGCGGATCGAGTTCCCCTGGTCCGACTGGACCGCGAGGTAGACGTTCACGGTGCCGGAGCGGCGCCTGGTCAACCGGTTCCGGACCGACGCGGGAACCGCGACCTTGAAGCGGGCCACCTTGCCGGCCCCGATCCGCTTCGGCCCGCTGACCCGGGCCACCCTGACCAGCCCTCTCGACCGCGCCTTGCCGCTGCGCTGCCAGATGGTGCATGCCTTCTTCGGGCAAGTCACCTTGACCATCGCGAGCGGCCTGGATCCGACCCGGACCACGTTGGCGAGCTTGTTGACCCTGGGGGTCGCGGCGCTGCCGCTCGGTCCGGTCGGCCCCTTGGGCCCGGTCGGTCCGGTCGGCCCCTCGCTCCCGGTCGGTCCGGTCGGACCTTCGCCCCCGGTGGGCCCGTCGCTTCCGGTCGGTCCGGTGGGTCCCTCGCCACCGGTCGGCCCGGCGGGCCCGGTCGGTCCGGTCGGGCTCGCCACCCCGGTCCCGGACAGGGCGACCGTCCGCCAACCGTTGTCCAGGTTCAGCGTCGCGGTTCTGGACCCGGCCGCTGCCGGGGTGAAGCCCACTCCGACCCCGCAGACGTGGCCGGGCAGCAGGATCACGTCGTCACACTCCAGGTTGGCGCCGGGGATGGAGAAGTCGGTGCCCGTGGAGAGCCCGACGCCCCCGACGTACATCGGCAGCACGTAGTTGTCGTTCTGCATCTGGACGATCTGGGTCGGAGCCCGGTTGCCGAGGTAGACGCTCCCGAAGTCCCGGGCGTTGCCGCCGATCACCCGGGGCGAGAACGCGAAGACCGTGATCCTTCTCGTGTCCCGGTCGGCCACGAACACGGTGCCGGACCGGTCGACCGAGATTCGGTACGGATACTGGAACTGGCCCGGCCCGAAGCCTTCGGATCCCAGCTGATACGCGTAACTGCCGTCCGGTTCGTAGACCATGACCGTGTCGAGGTCGCGATCCGGCACGTAGACCATTCCCTTCTCACCGATGTCGACATCCATCGGCGCGACGAGGTCACCCGCCCCCGACCCGTCCTCCCCTACTGTGTCGAGTTGCGTTCCATCCGGGCTGTAGGTACGGAGGTTCCGGGCATCCAGGTCCAGGAGGTAAATCTGTCCTGCCTTGTCGATGTCGAGCCCGGAAATCTGGGTGGTTCCGGCGACGGTGAAACTCGTCGCGAAAACGCCGTTCGGAGTGAACTGTTGGACACGATGACCTATGCGGTCCGCCGTCCAGACGTTTCCGTCCGGCCCGATCGCCAGTGAGTACACGTCCTGGAATTCACCGTCGCCGGTGCCGTAGGTCCCCCAGGTGAGTTCGGTACCGTCCGGCTGGTACTTCTCGACGTGGTCTCCGAGCGCCAGATAGATGTTGCCCGACCGGTCGAGTTCGATGTCGTTGGCCTGGCTGAGCGTGTGGCTCGGAATCAGGGTCGAGGTCTTGAGGAAACCGACATCCGAGCTGTCCACCGGATCCGGGTTGGCTGAAAACCCATAGACCGCGGAGTCGTGGATGATGTCGAAGGTCGCCAAGAAGGCGGTGCCGGCCTGGTCGACTGCGATTCCCGTGGGATTCGTCGGGATGGTCGACCAGTCGTCATAGAACTTCTGCTGATCGGCCGACGCGATGCCGGTCATGCCGACCATCAGCGCCACTGCGACGACTACTCCTGCCAGCCCGGTCTTGCGTCCCATGGTTTTCCCCGTTCGTAGTTGGTCCCCGTACCGCCTACAAACCGTAACCGGGGGTCCGGTCGCGGTCAAACCTGCACAAAAAAAGAGGCCCCAACCTGCCGTCGCCGCCTCCGACATTGACACCTAAATAAATAGGTGGGTGCCTATCGCTGTCCCGCGGGGGACGTTGAAATCGGCTCCCTTGCCGTTGATGTTGGGTCAAATATTGAGACGGCTAACGAACAGGTTCGAGCCTCATCTCCAACCTATCACTCCAGGTCCAGGCCCGACACGAACTCCTCGGCCTCCGACCAGTGGCCGGGCGGAACCTGCAGCTGGATGTCGCCGCGGTTGAAGTGGTCCAGCTCCCAGTCCGAGGTCAGCTCGGCTTCCATGCCGGCCTCGCGGAGCCGGTCGCGCCAGGCCAGTGCCGTGGCGAGATCCTCGAATTCGTGCACGACCTCCCAGTCGTCGAATCGAGGATCGCCGATATGGATCCGTCCCGAGCCGTCCCCGATCGATTTCACCTTTTCCTTGAAGCGATCGAAGAGGCTCATGAGGCTAATCCTAGCTCTGGCCGGGCAGCTTCTTCTTACGGAGTTCGATGCCGACGTCGCGCAGCTGGATGTCGTCGACCGGGGCCGGGGCGCCGGTCAGCGGGTCGCCGCCGGAGGCGGTCTTGGGGAAGGCGATCACGTCGCGGATCGATTCGAAGCCGGCCAGCAGCGCCGCGAACCGGTCCACCCCGTAGGCGATGCCGCCATGCGGCGGGGCACCGTACTTGAGCGCGTCGAGCAGGAAGCCGAAACGCTCCTCGGCCTCTTCGGCGGAGATGCCGAGCGCCGCGAAGATCTGCGACTGCAGTTCCGGCTTGTTGATACGGATCGAACCGCCGCCGATCTCGACCCCGTTCCAGACCAGGTCATAGGCCTCGGCCCGGGCCTCACCGGGGTTCTCCGGGTCGAACTCGCCCTGCGGCGCGGTGAAGGGATGGTGCAGCGCGTCCCAGCGGTCCTCGTCCTCGTTCCACTCGAAGAGCGGCCAGTCGACGATCCAGCAGAAGCGGTTGCCCGCGTCGGCCGGGCTCAGGTCCCAGCGTTCGGCCAGCCGGGTGCGGAGGCCGCCGAGGATGTGGGCCACCATCGCGGGCTGATCGGCGGCGACCAGCATCAGATCGCCTTCCTCGGCCCCCATCGCCTCGTTGAGGCTCTTCAGCTCATTCTCGGAAAGGAACTTGGCGATCGGGGCGCGCCAGCCGTCGCCCTCGCGGAAGGCCCAGACCAGCCCCTTCGCCCCGAGCTCCTTGGCGTCGTCGATCAGGCCGTCGAGCTGGGCGCGCGACAGTTCGCGCTGACCGAAGTTGATGCCCTTGACCTGGCCGCCGCCTTCGATCACCCCGCCGAAGGCCTTGAACTCGGTGCCGCGGAGGATCTCGGTCAGGTCGGTCAGCTCGTAGCCGTAGCGCAGGTCCGGCTTGTCGGAGCCGAAGCGGCCGATCGCCTCGTCGTAGCACATGCGCTGGAAGGGGATTTCGGCTTCTACCCCCATCTCGGCCAGCACATGTCTGATCAGGCGCTCGTTGACGGCGATCACGTCCTCGCCGTCGACGAAGCTCATCTCGATGTCGAGCTGGGTGAAGTCGGGCTGGCGGTCGGCCCGCAGGTCCTCGTCGCGGAAGCAGCGGGCGATCTGGAAATACCGCTCGAACCCGGACATCATCAGCAGCTGCTTGAAGAGTTGCGGCGACTGCGGCAGCGCGTAGAAAGATCCGCGTTGGAGCCTCGACGGAACCAGGAAGTCACGGGCGCCTTCCGGGGTCGAAAGGGTGAGGATCGGTGTCTCGATCTCGAGGAAGCCCTCGGAGTCGAGGAAGGATCGCATCGCCGTGGTCAGCCGGTGGCGCAGCTCGATCGCGCCTTGCATCTGTTCGCGGCGCAGGTCCAGGTAGCGATACTTGAGCCTGGTCTCCTCGCCGACTTCGCCGTGGAAGCCCTCGATCTCGAAGGGCGGCGTCTCCGCCTCGGCCAGTATCTCGGCCTCCTTCACCCGCACCTCGAACTCGCCGGTCTGCATCTCCGGGTTGACCGTCTCCTCGGAGCGGGTCACGACCTCGCCCGAGACGCTGATCACGTACTCGGAGCGCAGCCCGTGACCGAGCTCATGGGCTCCCCCGGCCTCGTCCGGGTTGAAGACGAGCTGGACCAGGCCGGTGCGGTCACGCAGGTCGATGAAGATCAGGCCGCCGTGGTCGCGGCGCCGGTGGACCCAGCCGGAGAGACGGACCTCGCTGCCGACCTTGTCGCCGAGCACCTGGCCGCACCAGGTGTCACGGTACGAATTCGGGGCGAGGGCAGGACTCTCGGAAGCTTTCGGGCGGGGCTCAGGCATGGCCCCGCAGTCTTTCAAGAAACGGCCGGGCCCATCCTCGACCCGCCCGTCCTCACAACTTCACCCTCACCTTGTAGACGTGGAAGATCGTGCTCGGCTTCTTGGCCCGCTTGCGGAAGACCCGCTTCGAACGGATCTTCTGGCGGACGACGAGGCGCTTCGCATCGACGTAGGTCATCTTTTCGACCCGGGCCCGGAAGGCGGGCTTGATCAGGAAAGTGATCCGCTTCCACTTGTTCGACTTGGTCACTACCTTCTTCGCCTTGCCCATCGGCTTGCCGCGCTTCTTCTTGGTCATCGGCACCGCGACCGAGCGGCACTTGGGCCGGAAGCGGGCCGGGCACTTGAGCCGGATGTGGAGCCGCTTGCCGTCGAAAGTGGCGATCGTGTCGGTCGGGTTCTTCACGCCGGGCAGCGGCTCGTCGGGCGGCTGCGGCGGCTCGAAGAACTGGACCGCGCCGATGTCGCAGGAGTCGGCCGGCCGCGCGCGGCCGTTCTGGTCTGTGGCCGGGCACTGGTCGGGAGCGGTCGTGCCGCCTGCCCCGATCGCCGGGGATCCGACCAGCAGCGCGTGAGTCGGAGTCGGCCCGCCGTTGTCGGCCAACTGCCCGAGCTTCGCGTCGTCCACCACCTGGTTGGTGCCGGGATCGAATCCGACCAGGCAGTCGAGCGGACCGAGCGGCTGGGTCTGGAGCGTGTAGCGCGGGAAGAAGGTCGGGCCCGCCGAGCAGTCCGTCGCCTGGCCGGGCGGGATCGCCGGCTTGCCCTCGTTGCCGGCGTTGATCACGTTCGTGAAGTTGATCGAGCTGGCCGCCGCATCGGCGAAGCCGCCCCCGCGACCGTTTCCGTTGCCGTCGGCATCGGCCACGTTCATGGCGATGGTCGAGCTGCGCACCGTCGCCGTGGCCGCGCCCGGCAGGTAGAGGCCACCGCCGTTGCCGTCCGCCCGGTTGCCGGAGACCGTGCTGTTGATCATGGTCATGCTCGAGTAGACCGCGATGCCACCGGCCTCGTGCTCGCTGTGGTTGCCCGAGATCGTGCTGCCGTCCACCGAGAGCGGGCCGCTCGTGTTGAGGATCCCTCCCCCGTCGGCGATCTGCCCGGCCAGGTCGCCACCGGTGATCCACAGGTTCCTGATCGAGAAGGAGGCCATGGTCGCTTGATCGAAGACCCGGTCCAGCCCGTTCCCGTCGATCTTGACCGCGGCATCGTCGGTCGACGGCACGATGCTCAGCGCGTTGCTCCCCCGGATGTCGAAGTCGCCGGTCGCGTTGTTGTCCTCACCGGTCCCGGCGATCGTGATCTTGTAGGTGCCGGCCGGCAGCCGTATCTCGTCGGCCCCCGAGCCCTGGGAGCAGCCGTCGTAAGACGAGTCGGTGTTGGCCGCGGTGATCGCCTCCCGCAGCGAACAGGTTGCCGGTGAGCCGCCCCAGGTGTCGTCGGTCGTGTTGACGTCGATGGTGGTCGCATTCGCCGCCGCCGGTACGACGAGCAGAACCAGGAGAGCGAAAGCCCCCGCCGTAAACGCTCTCATCGCAAATACCCTCCTGTGTTCGAACGGGCCTCCCCAGGTGTGGCCCTTGAGCAGAAGGTATGCGGAGCGTCTCAGGCTGTCAAGGACGAACGTGGAGCCTCAGGGGCGGATCAGCCCGGCAACATCCTTGGGATCGACCGTCCGCTGGTCACCGGTCTCCATGTCCTTGAGCGATGCGGTCCCGCCCGGCTCGAGGATCAGGGTGTGTGCGGCGCCGACCCGGTCGGCCTGTTTGAACTGGCCCTTGACGCTGCGGCCGGCCAGGTCCATCTCGACGGCCAGGCCATGGTGCCGGAGCTCGGAGACGATCGCCACCGCCTTGGTGGTCAACTCCGGGTCGGGCACCACGACGAAGAGGTCCATCCCGGCCGAGGTGACTTCCTCGTCGAGGGCGAGCAGAATCCTTTCGATCCCGGCCGCCCAGCCGACCGCCGGGGTGGCCGGGCCGCCAAGCTGCTCGATCAACCCGTCGTAGCGGCCGCCACCGCCGATCTCGGACTGGGCGCCGAGCTGGTCGCAGACAAACGAGAAGATCGTGCGGGTGTAGTAGTCCAGCCCGCGGACCAGGGTCGGGTCGATCGTGAACTCGACCGAGGCCGCCCCCAGGAGCGACTTGACCGCCTCGAAGTGCTCCGCGTCTTCGGGGCTCAGGAAATCGAGCAGGTGCGGCGCCTCGGCCATCACCGCCTGGGTTCCCTCGTGATCCGAGTCGAAGGCCCGTAGCGGATTGATCTCGATCCGCTCCCGTACGTCGCCGGAGAGTTCCCCTTCGCGGGAGCGCAAGTGCGACTTCAGTTCTTCCAGGTAGGCGGCCCGGGCATCGAGGGAGCCGAGGCTGCCGAGCCTGAGCTCGACCCCGGGAACCCCGAGATCCTCGATCAGGTCGCTGAGCAGCGTGATCACCTCGACGTCGGCCAGCGGCGAGTCGGTGCCGATCGCCTCGGCCCCGATCTGGTGGAACTGCCGGTAGCGGCCGGCCTGCGGCCGTTCGTGACGGAAGAACGGCCCCGCGTAGGAGAGCTTCACCGGCTGCGGCCACTTGTGCATGCCGTGCTCGACGTAGGCCCGGCAGATCGGCGCGGTGCCTTCCGGCCGCAAAGTCAGTGACCGTTCGCCCTTGTCCTCGAAGGTGAACATCTCCTTGCGGACGATGTCGGTCGACTTGCCGACCCCGCGCTCGAACAGGGCGGTGTCCTCGAAAATCGGGGTGGCGATCAGCCGGTATCCGGCCAGCCCGAAGATCTCGCGGGCCGCCGTGAGCAGCCGCTCGCGCTGGGCGCCCTGGTCGGGCAGGATGTCGAAGGTGCCGCGGGGAGCCTTGAACTTCTCGGCCATCGGTCAACTCACCTCGGGATCTCGGTCAGGAAAGGATTGGTCGCCAGCTCCGCGCCGAGCGAGGTCACGCCCATGTGGCCGGGCAGCACGCGGGTCTCCTCGGGAAAGCCGTTGACCAGCATGCGGATCGATTCGAGCAGGGTCTCCCAATCGCCGCCGGGCAGGTCGACCCGGCCGACCGAGCCCTGGAAGAGCACATCGCCGGAGAGCAGCAGGGCCGCCTCCGGGATCGAGTAGGTGACATGTCCGGGGCTGTGCCCGGGGGTGAACAGCACGTCGATCTCCATACCGGCCAGGGAGAGGTGCTCGCCGCCGGCCACGGTGTGTTCGGCATCCCAGCTTTCGTAGGGGCCGATGCCCGGCCAGGGCACATAGGCCATCACGTCGGCGAGGATCGGCACCTCGATCTCCGGGCAGTAGACCGGTGCCCCGGTCTGTTTGGCGATCGGCGCCACCGCCCCGATGTGGTCGAAATGGCAGTGGGTGAGCAGGATCGCCTCCAGCTCGAGACCCCGCTCGGCCAATGGCGCGAGCAGACGCTCTGCCTCGTCCCCGGGGTCGATCAACAGCGCCTTGCCGGTCCCTTCCTTGAAGATCAGGTACGAGTTTTCGGCGACCGGCCCGACCGTGGTTTGGATGACCTCGAGCCCGGCCATCTCAGCCCTTGCTCTTGGCCCGGATGCGTTGGCGCTCGCGTCGACGCCAGAGGAAAAGGTCCATGTAGTAGCCGGCCGGGATGTAGAAGATCAGCATCACGGCGCCGATGATCAGCGAGGTGCCGAGCGGCCGGCCGAACAGGAGGATCAGCAGCACCACGAAGATGCCGGAAGCGATCAGCCCGCGGAAGGTCGCACCCTTCCAGGTCGGCGGCGCATCGCCCTTCTGCATCGAACGGCTACGGCCGCCGCCACCCGAGCGGGCCTGGCTCTTGGCTTCGGCCCGGGTTCGGGGTCGCGATCGACGGGAAGTATCGATGTTGCCGGCCTGGGTGCCGCGCTTCTTCCGGCTGCGCTTCTTCTTGGTCTGTGCCACGGGCGAAACTTATCGGACCCCGACCCTCAGCCCGGATCTCAGCCGGACTCCCCGCGCGGCTTCAGGCGGCGTTCGATGACGTGGAAGGAGGGGTCGAAATCGCGGATCGGGACGTCCTCGGGATAGTCCTCGAGCGCGGCCTCGGGGATCAGGCCGATCAACTCCGCCTCGACCACCGCGGTGCCGCGCAGCGCCGCCTCTTCTTGCACCGCCCCGATGATCTCGCTGAGCGGGGTGCCGATCGGGTCGTGGACGTTGGTGGAGACCTGCGCCCGACCGGTCGAGAGGGCCAGCCCGATGGCCCGAACCCCCGGGATGCCTTCGTCGGGACTCTCCCTGATCGCCGCCGCGATCTCCCGGGCGACGCGGAGGTCGTCGGTCGCCAGTTCGAGGTTGAATGCGGCCAGCGGGGCGCGGGCGGTGACCAGGGTCGCCCCCGCGGTCGGATGGGGCTGGCCGGGCCCGAAGTCGGGTTTGAGCGCGCCGGAGGTCATGCGCTGCCAGAGGGCGTCGATCCCGCCGGCCCGGAAATAGGCACGCTCGCGGCGGTCGGGGCCGCTGGCGAGATCCCCGTAGAGGAAGACCGGAACCCCCATCGCCCCGATCGCTGCGCCGACCTCTTTCGCGACCTCGCCGGCCATCTTGCGGCGCTTCTCGCTCAGCCAGACCACCGGGCAGACGTCGAGCGCCCCGATCGCCGGGTGCAGCCCTTGCCAGGCGGTCATGTCGATCTCGACCGTGGCCGCGCCGGCCAGCCCGCTCAATGCCTCGGCCAGGCTCTCGGCCGGCCCGGCCAGGGTGAACACCGCCCGGTGGTGGTCGAGGTCGGCGTGGCGGTCGAGCAGTGTGATCTCCTTGCCGAGTGCCACTTCCAGCCGGTCGAGCCGGGCGAAGTCACGGCCCTCGGAAACGTTGGGCACGGCCAGCAGGCTCATCGCCGGTCCCGCATGTTGAGCCCGACACCGGGCATCAGACCAGCAGCCTGCCTTCGAGCACCAGCGGGGTGCCGTCGACCGTCACTTCCGGCCGCATCGAGACGACGTCGAGATGGACCGGTACCTGGACCTTGCCGCCGATCGCGGCCGAAGCCCCGAAGGCGACATGGGCGGTGCCGAGGATCTTCTCGTCCTCGAGGATGTTGCCGGTCAGGATCGCCTTCTCGTTGGTGCCGATGCCCAGTTCGGCCACGTTGGTGCCATCCGGCCCGTGAACGGTCAGGAGCTCCATCAGCTTCGCGCCCTCTGCCCCCGTCGCGTCGACCAGGTGGCCGTCCTCGATGGTCAGGCGTACCGGTTCCGAGACCTTGCCGACCCCGGCGATCGACCCGTCGACCACCAGTATCCCTTCGGCTGTGGCGGGCGCGATGAAGCCTTCGCCGCAGGGCAGGTTGCCGAAGGCGCCGGTCGCGGTCAGCTCGCCGGCGTCGGGGATCGCGACCCGGCCCTCGAGCCCGAGCCGCAGGTCGCTGCCGTGGTCGCAGGTCAGCCGCGCCTCGGTGCCGCGGTCGAGCAGCTCGGCCACCCGGTGGCCACGCTGGCGGAGCTTCTCCATGTCGTCACTCATCACCCGGGCCAGCATCTCGACGGTCGCGCCGGGCAGGGTCGCGGTCCGGGTCCCGGACTCGCTGGCCTGCTTGCGGGCCGCGGTATGCGAGAGCGACTGGACCGTCGGCGCCAGCAGCACGTCGGCGGCGACCATCGCCTCGGCGATCGTCTTCGGCGGCTCACCGGCATGGGAGTCGCGCTCGGTCATCACGGCCAGTACCGCCTCGGCCCCTGCTGCCTCCGCCTCGTCTCTGAGCGCGTCGCCGAGTTCCCGGGTGGCGGGGTTGGCGACGACCAGCACCTCCTCACCGGGCCGCACCCCCATGCAGTCGTGGACGACGGTACGGACGGCCTGCTGGAGTTCTTCGGACATGTCAAAAATCTAACCAGCGGCCGTTCCCGGCCGCCCCGGCAGCCGGGTGCGATCGTGCCAGGCGGGTACCGTCAAGCCATGAAGTCATGCCATCCGCCGTTGATCCTGATCGCCCTGATCGTGCCGGCCGCGATCGGCTTCGCGCTGGGCGGCCCCGGCCTCGGCATCTCGATCGCCGGCCTTTCCCTGGTCGCCCTGGCGGTGGTGGCGATGCTGGTCATCCCCCGCGACCCGATCGGTCACACACCCGACCCGGCACGGGCCCGCCGGCTGCTGGTCGTCACTACCTTCCCGATCGAGGATGCCCGCGCGATCCAACGGGTTGCCGACGAGGTGCGGCTCGGCTTCGACGAGAACGACTCCGAGATCCGGCTGCTCACTCCGGCCGCCAACACATTCCTCAGGCGCTGGGCGACCGATCTGGAGAACGCCCGTGACCGGGCCCAGCGCGACCTGGTCGTCTCGGTCGCGTCCCTCACCCTGGCCGGGGTCGACACCACCGCCTCGGTCGGCGACGAGGACCTGGTCCAGGCGGTCGAGGACGAACTCGCCACCTTCGATGCCACCGAGGTCTTCCTGCTGACCCGCGGCGACCCCGACTCGGAAGCGGCAGCCCAGCTCCGCGATCGCCTGCTGCCCAGTTTCCACCATGTCGACCTGCGGTAGTTTTCGCGCATGAGCGCGGTGATCGAGGTCGATGGTCTGGTCAAGGATTTCGGCAGCACCCGGGCGCTGGACGGGCTCGACCTCACCGTCGAACAGGGACAGGTCCATGGCTTCCTCGGCCCGAACGGCTCCGGCAAATCGACCACGATCCGGGTTCTGTTGGGGTTGATCAAGGCGAGCGGCGGCAGCGCCCGGCTTTTCGGCCAGGATCCGTGGAAGAACGCGGTCACCCTGCACCGGCGCCTCGCCTACGTGCCCGGCGACGTGAACCTCTGGCCGAACTTGACCGGTGGCGAGACGATCGACATGCTCGGTTCGCTCCGCGGCGGGCTCGACCCGAAAAGGCGGCAGGACCTGATCGACCGTTTCGAGTTGGACCTGACCAAGAAGGCGTCGACGTACTCGAAGGGCAACCGGCAGAAGGTGGCGCTGATCGCCGCCCTCGCGACCGACGCGGAACTCTTCATCTTCGACGAGCCGACTTCCGGGCTCGACCCGCTGAAGGAGGCCGTCTTCCAGGAATGCGTGAAGGAGATCACCGGCGAGGGCCACACGATCCTGCTTTCCAGCCACATCCTCGGTCAGGTCGAGCATCTGGCCGACACCCTGACCATCATCAACTCGGGCAAGACGGTCGAGTCCGGTTCGATCGAAGACCTGCGCCGGCTCTCGCATGAGACCTCGGACCCGAACCAGCCCGCCAGCCTGGAGCAACTCTTCCTCCAGGTCTACGAACCGAAATGAGCCGCCCGACGGCTTCCCCGGCAAGCGGCAGCCCTTTCACCGGGACCGGCGATGCGCTCCGGTTTGCGCTGAAGCGCGACCGGCTGCTCCTACCGCTCTGCGTGCTCGGACTGATCGGTTGGGTCGGCCTCTACGTCGCCAGCTATTCAGGCCTCTACGGAACCCAGGCCGACCTGAACTCGCTCTACCAGAGCGTGACCGGCAACCCGGCCCTGGTCGCGATGGTCGGGCCGACCGACGGCCTGCGGAGCCTGGGCGGAGCGACTGCCTGGGAGACCTTGCCGGTGGTCTCGGTGATCAGCGCGATCTTCGCCATGTTCGTGGTGGTCCGCCACACCCGGGCCGAGGAGGAAGACGGCCGCAGCGAGCTGCTGCTGGCCGCCGGCAGTGGCCGCCTCGCCACCCTGACCGCGACGGTGGTCATCACCGCCGGCGCCCTCCTGCTCGCTGCGGTCGGCTGGTATGTCGTCTTCCTGGCGACCGGTTACGAGGCCGATTCGTCGCTGCTGCTGGTCGCCGCGATCCTCGGGGTCGGCCTGGTCTTCACCGGCACCACGGCGATCTGCGTCCAGGTCACCGCGAAGGCGCGGACGGCCCGCGGCCTGGTCGGAATCGTGATCGGCCTCGCCTATTTCCTGCGGGCGCTCGGCGACACCGGCCCAGACGCGCTGGCCTGGCTTTCACCGCTCGGCTGGGCCGAGAAGACCAAGCCTTTTTACGACGATCAGTGGTGGCCCCTGATCCTCCCGGTCGGGACGACGATCCTCACCGTGGCCTTCGCCCTCTGGCTGCTCGAGCGACGCGACATCGGCAGCGGCCTGATCCAGCCCCGCCCCGGCCCCGCCCGGGCCCATCCTTCGCTGCTCCACCCGCTCGGTTTCTCGCTTCGGGTCCAGCGCGGCTCGATCATCGGCTGGACCTACCTGCTGTTCGTCTACGGCTTCGCGATCGGCGCGGTCGGCAACAACATCGAGGGCATCCTCGAGTCCAGCACGTCCCTGACCGCCGCCTTCGCCAGCGCCTCGGACAACATCGTCGATTCCTATTTCGCTTCGATCTTCACGGTGCTGGCCCTGATGGCCTCCGGTTTCGCGATCGGCGGCGTACTCCGGCCCCATTCCGAGGAGACCCACGACCGCGCGGCGCTGCTGATGGCCGGCCCGCTGGGCAAGGTGCGATGGGCGCTCGGCCACGTGCTGATCGCCTATGTGGCGAGCGCCATGATGATGGCTCTGCTGGGGCTCGGCCTGGGCCTCGGCCTCGGCGTGGTGACGGGTGACTTCGGGGAGCTGGGCACCCTGGTCGCCTCCGGCTTCGCCCAGGCCCCCGCGATCTGGCTGACCGCCAGCCTGGCCGTGCTGCTCTTCGGCATCTCCTCCCGCGCCTCGGGCGCCGCCTGGGGCCTCTTGGTCGCCTTCGTGGTGGTCTGGTCGATCGCCTCCTTCGGCGACCTGCCGGACTGGATCGTCGACCTCTCCCCCTTCTCCCACATCCCGGCCGTCCCGGCCGTCCCCCTGGACGCCACCCCGCTCTGGATCATGACCGCCCTTTCCGCCGTCTTCACGACCGCCGGCATGCTCCTCTGGCGCCGCCGCGACCTGCTCTGACCAGCAGTCGGAATCCATCCCGCATCCTCTAAACTCACCGGTCCCCTGCCGGGGTAGCTCAGCTGGTTAGAGCAGCGGAATCATAATCCGCGTGTCGGGGGTTCAAGTCCCTCCCCCGGTACTTCCTTTTCTCAATAGCGGAGCCAAGTTGACGAACAAGGACTTCGTCCGCCCGAAATCTGGCAACGCATCTGGCAACCGGAAGATCTCGCGGACGTAGTGGATCCCGCCGCGAATCTGGTCGAGGCGGGGCACGAACGAGATCAATCGCCGTATGGCCCGAGAAACCTCTTCCCGTCAAAGTGGATTAGGTGATCTGGCTCCGAAGCTATCCAGACTTCTGTCTCCCACGAAATCTCCGGAACGTACTGACGGAACACTTTGTCCCGACTGGGAAATGCGGTCACATAAATGACCCCTTCAGCGTTAACTTCGGCAAGCAGCTTGCGAAGCTCAACGTGCCTGTACGCGTTCAACGGTCCGAAGCTGGTTACCGCTTCAACCACATAAATCCATTGCTTGTCTGCTGAATACCCCACGACATCAGGGAGTTGTTTGTGATCAAGCGAAAAAAATCCCAGTTCGTGAAGCCGATCCTTATCTAAATGGGCGTCCTTGTCTTCCGCATCTCCCAGGTAGAGAATCTCCGCACCGTATCCGTATCTCGGAAAAAATTCCTCGACCACAGCCTTCTGGAGTTCGTTATGTGCGCCGGGTCCAAACTCAAGGTCGACTCCTGGGGCAAGCGTTATTGGTATTCGTTGCATCTGCCTATCGGCACTCAGCTGCTCCCTAAGTGTCTCGTAGTTGTCCAGAACGTTTGCGAGTGAGACCTGCCATTCACTAGTGCCAAAGGTTCGAACTACCTTCGCAAACTCAGGATGAATTGAGTACCCGCGGCTGGGCGAATTATGGGCGCTTCCCGGCAGGCTATTGACGATGATACTCGACGCAAGCAATGGCTTGAGATCCTTCCTTCTGACGTCGTCGTAGCTGCCTGATGAGCCGCTCTCGCCGAAGTGGGCATTTCGGTATTCAATAATGTCGCGAGAAGTCGGCGCCCGATCCTGCTCAAAATCCTTTGCCTGTCCCCAGTCCGATGAAGAGCTTACTCCCGCCACCGCGAGGAATGCCATTGCCATGCACTCTCTCCGTCGCGCAGTGTCGGTCATCGGGATGCCAAAGGCATCAAGAATATCAAGTGCCTCGTTAATTAGGGCCTGAATTTCTGGTGGCTTACTCCTAAAATTGGACGAACTCTCGGATCTGCCAGTTGAAGTGCTCGATAGTCTGTGTGTCATCCGGGGAGTTCTTCAGCTGTGGGAACCGAACTCAGCTCCGAAGACTGAGGCAAGAGGTCCAGGTATTCGCGCGCCGAAGTAGCCAACTTCAAGGCAAATAGCGGAGCTACCGAGTTACCCACTTGGTAGAACGCGCTCTGCTCTCCCCCGGTGAACTCGAACCAATCGGGAAAGCTCTGAAGTCGCGCAGCCTCTCTAAGGAGCAATCGACGTCGGCGTCCGTCTGGGAGTCGAATTCGTTGCATGTCCGAAGTGGACCCCGCAAGGTTGCGGCAAGTCAATGTCCGGGCCGGACGGTCAAGATGGAGATCGCGAGGCCGAGCACAACCTGACTTGCGCTCGTACTCAGCGACGTACTGATCCATGCTAGGGGTGAGAAACTTCGATTCCTCTGGTGCCTCGAATGCCATTTCACCGAGAGCCTCTCCCGCAGAAACTAGTTTGCCTGTGTCCGGAGAAGGCCATTTCCATCCTCCAAGGTGCGCCACGATGATCACCCGCTCCCGATTCTGAGGGACACCGAAGTCTTTCGCGTTGAGAAGCTTGAAATCGACCTCGTAACCCATCTCCTCAAGCTCCGAAACGACATCATCCAGATAGGGGCGGTTTCGATATAGCATCCCTCGCACATTCTCAATCAGCGCGAGCTTGGGTCGAATCCGACTTACTGCCGAGAGGAAGGTCGGGAAGCCATCTCGCGAATCTCCGCCCCCCTTTTGAGCGCCTCTGACGCTGAACGGCTGACACGGGGGTCCCCCAATAATCACTGTGGCGCTCTCGGGGAGTTCAGAGTCAGGCGTTAGAAATTCTTCGGTGCACTCACCTTCCAGGTTGAGACGGTAGGTGGCGGCGTAGTGCGCATCCATCTCGAATCCGTGTGTTCTAAAGCCTGCCGACTCGAAACCCAATGCCAGGCCCCCGCAACCAGCAAACAAGTCGAGCACCAGCGGATCCCCAGGCGCGATGGGTCGGAGTTGCTCCCACAACCGCGTTCCGTAGTCAACCGATCCCTCAGCCTCGGGAAATAGGCGCAAGCCGTCCATAGGTGCCTACTTTAGACCCGCGACATGACGGAAGCCGACGGCGTGCCGATCGCGGCGAGCGAAACACGCGACGGAGCGTGCCTCGGCCACGCGAGGGCGCAAGTTGAGTGAGTCATCGATTCGGGATATAGACGAAATCCGAGCGAAATGTCGTGCGCGGGCGCAATATCGGGGAAACCAAAGAAAGGATTTTCCAATGTTGAAACTAGAAGGAAAGCTGTTAGAAGTAAAAGAGTTGCCGGCGAGAGATCCGTTCCCGGCGTCAGCGTTAGTAACCGTCCTCGGGGGCACCGAGACGTTTCGGTTGGTGGGCAAAGTGGAGCTGATTTCGCAGCTGGCTCATTTAGACGAGTTCGATGACGTTGTCCTAAACCTTCGAGTGCGAGAGATAGATCTCACGCGATATGGAGCCAAGGGTCGAGCACATAAGCTGTCAATCGAGTCAGTCGTTGAGGATGGGGTTGGTCGGTGAATGCGGCCAAGTCGAATCGATCTCCAGGAGGGACCTCACCTCCAGCTGAGAGTGAGGTTGCAATCGAAGTAAGGCTTGGGGCGTCAAAACCCGACGGGCCGAGGTATTTCGATGGTCTCGCTTCCAAGTCCGGTCGTGTCTTCGAAGTGGTTCGCTCGACGAGTCGCGTAGGGGCGCTCGTGGGCGTGTCAGTTGCCGTCGTCGAGCATTGGGCATCAGAGTGCTCACCAGCCGAAGACGAGGACGCCGCGAAATCATGAGCCGTTTACTTGATGGCGGTCCCCGCAAGGGGGCCGCCTTAACGAACAAGTGCAAAAACAAATCGCCCTGGGTCTGTCGGAACCGGCTAACGCTTCGTTGTGAATCGCACCGAAGTCGTATCCAGGTCTCTTGCAAGAGGTGGCGATATTGCGGACCATGCGCGCTGAGGAAATCTTGGGAGCTTCGAGATCGATTTGTTGCCGGAATCGAGCAGGTCCCTGACAGCCTGTTCCCCGCATTCATCACCCTCACTTTCCCGGCCGCTTCCGCACCTGACGAGTCGGAGGCTCATCGATGCCTCAGGAGCCTGATTCACAGAATGCGATACCGCTCGCGACTGACCGAGTACGGCTGGGTGTTACAACGCCAGAAGAACGGCACGCTGCACTATCACGGGATTTTCTGGATGACGTGGTTCGAGGATGGACTCGATGAATGGCGGGACTTGGTCCTGGAGAGTGGCTTCGGACCGATCCAGAGAATCGAGCGCGCTCGATACAGGGACGCGGTCTACTGCTCGCGCTACATCTCGAGTCGACTAGCTGAGCTGGATCCTGCCAGGAGAGCATTCTCGTTTTCTCAAGGCTTTCCTAGACCAAATCGGACTGACGAAAGAGGCGCTGGAATCCATGAGCATTGCGTTTGGGAACCGGTCTTCGACGGACTGCCAACGGGCGCAAAGACGTCTTAAGCGAAAAGACCGTTCCGTTTGCAAATCTGATGGCACAGTGAAGTAGCTATGTCAAACCAGAATAGAAAACAAGAGACAATCCAAAGCCGGTTCGTAGAACCCCAAATGTTCGTCGAAAGGGGTATCGAGTGCCTACATCGAAACAAAGTTGAAGAGCAATTCCAGCCTGACCCTGGGTCGCTGATGGCACGGGTGAGCCTCAGCCAAGAGGTTGCGAACGGGACTTACTTCAAGTCCTACCTCTTCGAGATCCGCCCCGACTCGACTGGACTTATCTATGCGGACAGGGCCATGGTTGGTGAATGTCCCAACTGGGAGCTGGTATACCTCGTTCGATCCACTGAGAGAAAAACGAGTCGGGTGCTCGCAAAGTTAGCCCAATGGGCGCAAACCGTGGTCAGTTCTGAACGCGCTTTTGCGGCGGAACTTCACGGAGTAGAGCTAGGCGACCGGTCAGGATTCGATGTGCGATGGGACTTTGAGTGCAATCTGACTTTTTCACGCTAGTCCCGCCGCTTCGCCGAGGTCAAGCTCCAAGAAGACTCCATCGTCCTTTGAAAGTAGGTGGACGTAAGTCCTCATCGTGAACGAAGCGCTGCTATGGCCAAGAAGTCTCTGAACTTCCAGGATGTTCTTCGTCTTCTCGAACATCATCGAAGCGGCGGTATGTCGAAAATTGTGAAACCCAACCCACTCGCAGCCAGCGGCAGCCGCAGCGGGCTTCAGAACCTCGGCCCTCATTTGCGGATAGCGAAGTGCCGCTCCGTCGTTCGAGAAAATGTAGGAGTGATCGTCAAGTCGCTCACAGTGTCTCTCCAACTTCTCAGCTAAGGCAGGGGATAGGGATATATCTCGCTGCGAGGCTTCTGTCTTTACCGGATGCTCACCGTCTGCGTGAAGAGTTCTCCGAACCATCAGGACACGACGCTCGGCATCAAAGTCGCGTTTCTCCCAAGCGACAACTTCGGACCACCTGGCCCCCGTGGAGGCAAATACTTCGAAGAGTAGGCGCCACTCCGGTTTCACGTTTTCCAGTATCCGGCGCAGTTCGTCCCTCGTCATCGCTTTCGGGTCGCGGTCTTCCACCGCGATCTGCGCCGGGATGCTGACGCCATCAGCCGGATTAGCGACTATTAGGTTGTCCCGCCTTGCGGCATCTAGACAGTGCCTGAGCGGCACCAGCACCCGACTTACCGTTGCACTCTTGAGTTCCGAGCCTCCTTTGCCATCGAGAAGCCACTGGACGAAGGCATCTACGTGGCCGGGGGTCAGATCACGAAGCTTCAAGCGAGGGGAGAAAAATCTGAGCGCGTAGCGCTCCATGTGCCTCACGTAGTCGTTTCGTGTTCTGTCGCGCACTTGGGTGCGCTTCCCGCGAAACGTCTCCATCCAACTCAATGCGTAGGAGTGGAAGGTTTCGTTCTGCGCTTTCGCGCCACCCCCTGCGCTGGCCTCGACTTCCCTCTCGCGCTTCAGCCGTCGTGCATCGTCCAAGGTCCTGGCCGACGCTTTTCGCTGTTTGCCATCGGCATCGCGGTAAACGGCAACATAACGAGAGCCGCGACGATAGACGCCCGGCGTTTTCGTCCTCACCATCGGAGCCGCCGCACCCATCAGAAGCCGTCCTCTAGAACGGCGTCGAGCCACTCATACTTGGTCAGCAATCGCGTTCCTTCCTTACGGCACTCAAGTCGCCCCTGGGAACGAAGGTCGTAGATTCGTTGCCGGTCGCACCCCAAATATGTCGCGGCCTGCTCGGCGGTGAGATATGGCGTCGGTTCACTCAGCCCGAGCACCTCTTCCGAGATGTCCTGAAGCGCCTCTTTAACGATCCGAGAAATTTCAGTTGCGTCAATTACTACGAGGGAAACGCCCTCGTTTGCTGCTGTCGTGGGTTTATAAGTTTTCTCCATACCTTCAATATGGGGTTAATTTCGGCATTTTCTGCAACTTTGAGCAAAACATTTTTGCGAGCGCGACTTACTGGCAACAAACTGGCAATCAGACCCACACCACTCTACCGAAGCCGCTGAGCCTCTATCAGAGGAAATCCGCTCTATACATCGGAAAGTTCGACCATGCCAAGTCGGACCGAACTAGCCACGCGCCATCATAATCCGCGTGTCGGGGGTTCGAGTCCCTCCCCCGGTACCTCTGATTCGCCTTCGAACAGGGCTGGTCTTGACCAACCGCCATCGTTGCTCCGCTCCGTTGAGCCATTCTTGAGCTGGCGTTCGAGCAGCTTCTGGGAATAGAGTGCGGCGCCGCGATTCGCCAGTTCCAGCAAGGCGTCTTCCCTGGATATCCCGAGCTCACCCGAGAGTTGGTAGGCCGCGGTGGCCAAGCCCTCCGGGATGGCGATCCGAGACCTATGTCTTTGGCTCTTGGGCGGCCCGACACGGTGACCTTGTCCCCTGCCCTTCTTCATTTTGCCCTCACCTCGACCTTGGCCGGTGAGGCTTTCGCTGGATTGTCTTCGACGATGTCCATGACCCTCTAAGCCCCGAAGCCGGGAAACTCGCCCCTCGGCCACCCGATCCGGCGTCCATGAAACGATTGGGCCGTGTCCGAATCCATGGGAGAGGCGAAGAAGCGGGGGTCGATGCCGGAGTGGTTCATCTGGCCTTACTGGCTGGTTCCTTTCATCCCGGTCGCGATCGTCCTTGATGCTCTCGTCCATGCGGACGCGACGCTGATCTTCGTCACCGCGGCGCTGGGCGTGATTCCGACCGCGGCGCTGATGGGCGTCGCGACCGAAGAGCTGGCTGCGAAATCCGGCCCCGGTCTGGGCGGCCTCCTCAACGTGACCTTCGGCAATGCGCCCGAGTTGATCATCGCCCTCTTTGCCCTCGGGGCCGGGCTCCAGGAGGTCGTCAAGGCCTCGATCGTCGGTGCCGTGCTCGGGAACATCCTCTTGATCATGGGCATCGGCATGCTCGCGGGGGGCTGGAAACGGGAAAGGCAGACCTTCAACCAGACCGCGGTCTCCTCGCAGGCGCTGATGCTCTTTCTCGCCGTTGCCACCCTTGTGCTGCCGGCGATTTTCGTTCTGGTCCACGGCGGCGGCTTGCCCGCGGTCAACGAGGAGATCACCGACTTCGGACATGACGTCAACGCGATCTCGATCGTCGCCTCGGGGATCCTGCTGCTCACCTACGCCGCCGGTCTGCTCTTCTCCCTGAGGACCCACAAGCGACTGTTCAATCCAGCCAGCGAGGACCACGGTTCCCCGCTCGGCTGGAGCGTCGGCAAGGCGGTTGGGATGCTCGCCCTGGCCGGCGTCGCGGTCGGGGTGATGGCCGACATCCTGGTCGGCTCGCTCGAGGAGGTTTCGGTTTCGCTCGGGCTCTCCGAGTTCTTCGTCGGCATCATCATCGTGGCGATCGTCGGCAACGCCGCCGAGAGCTGGGTCTCGATCATGTACGCGATGCGGAACAAGATGGACCTCTCGGTGCAGATCGCGATCGGCTCGGCCACCCAGCTCGCCCTGGTCGTGATGCCGGTGCTGGTGATCGCCTCCTTCTTCCTCGGCCCGAATCCGATGGCGCTGGTCTTCAACGGATACGAGATGGCCAGCCTGGTCATCGCGATCATGGCCGCCTACTACGTCGTACAAGAAGGCGAATCGAACTGGTTCGAAGGGCTCCAGCTGCTCGCCCTCTACGCCGTGCTCGGCGTGGTCTTCTTCTTCGCCTGAGCGTCGACCCAGCCGAACGGTCAGGACGGCGTACGGAGGATCTTTTCCATCGACCTGCCCCGGGCGAGCTCGTCGATCAGCTTGTCGAGGTAGCGGACCTCCCTCATCAGCGGATCCTCGATCTCCTCGACCCTGACCCCGCAGATCAGCCCGGTGATCAGTTCCCGGTTCGGGTTGAGTTCCGGGGCGTCGGCGAAGAAGGTCTCGAGGTCGGTCCCGTTGTCGATCCGCGTCCTCAACTGCCGTTGGCTGTAACCGGTGAGCCAGCGGATGATCTTGTCGACCTCACGTTTGCTCCGCCCCTTCTTCTCCGCCTTGGCGATGTAATGCGGGTAGACGCTGCCGAAGCTCATCGTGTAGATGCGGTGTTTGGCCATCGCTGGTCGGGCCCTCTCAGTTCTTGCTTCTGTAGCGGCGGTTCTTGGTGCGGTTTCCGCAGACTTCCATCCGGCACCAGGTTCCGCCGCGGTTCTTCGACGAGTCGTAGAAGGCCCAACGGCAATCGTCGGCGGCGCAGATCTTGAGCCGCTTCCACCAATCGAGATCCTGGGCCATGCCGACGATCCCGACCAGCTGGCCGATCAGCTCCTCCGTGGTATCGACCGGCTTCAAGCAGAGCGTCACCAGCCCCTCCTCGCTCACGTCGTAACCGGCCGGATACTTGTCCGAGAGCTGACGCAGGGCGTTGACCGCCTCCTTGTCCAGGTCCGCGTGGGATTGCGCCTCGAGGATCTCGCGCAACGTTTGCCGGAGCCAGAGCAGGTCCCGGTACTCCTCCTCGGTGACCGTGCCGCCCTTCTTCAGCAACCCGGCCCCGGCGAGCCAATCCGCGGCCGCCGCCGGGTCGCCCAGCAGTTCCTCATCCCGCTCGTAGTCGTGGGTGTTGAGCAACCCCTGAATCGCGATCAGCGGCTCCGGCGCGACCTTGTACTCGATCAACTCTTCGAGGAAGGCGGTGTCCATGCTGCACATCCTACCCTTGCGTGACCGGTAAATCAACTTGACAGGTCACGCTAACCTGTGTAGCGTTTTAGCCGGTCACTAACCGGGAGTGACGACAGACCGAGACGACCCGGACCAGAGAAAGGCCAGCATGTTCCCCTTCACCTACATATTCAGCCGCAGCAGCCGCCCCCGGAACGAGCGACAGCAGTCGGTGCTCGACGAGGAATACGAGTGGGTCTTCGGCCGCAAGTCGCCGTCCGCCCAGCGTTCCAGCCGTTCCCTCCCGACCGGCAGCCGGGAAAGGACCGAACGCCATTCGCGGTGACGGTCGACTGCCATAGTTTCGGCATGGTCACGATCGGCAGTTCCGAACTCAGCGTCTTCCCCCTCAACCTCGGCGGCAACGTCTTCGGCTTCACCGCAGACGAAGCGCAATCGTTCGAGGTGCTCGACGCCTATGCCGAGGCGGGCGGCAACTTCATCGACACGGCCGACTCCTACTCGGCCTGGGTTTCCGGCAACGCAGGCGGTGAGTCGGAGACGATCATCGGCAACTGGATGGAGAGCCGCGGCAACCGCGACGAGATCGTGGTCGCGACCAAGGTCTCGCAACATCCCGAGCGCAAGGGACTTTCGGCGGAGAACGTCGCCGCGGCCTGCGAGGACTCGCTCGAGCGACTGAAGACCGACCACATCGATCTCTACTACGCCCACTTCGACGACACCGACGCGCCCCTCGAAGAAACGCTTGCCGCCTTCGACCAGCTGGTGCGGGAGGGCAAGGTCCGCTACGTGGCCGGCTCCAACTACGAGCCGGATCGGATCGAGCAAGCCCTCGAGATCCAGGATCGCGAAGGCCTGGCCCGCTGGGTGGCGCTGCAGCCCCATTACAACCTGGTCGAGCGGGACGAGTTCGAAAACGGGGGCCGGCGCGAGATCGCCGAACGGGAGGGGCTCGGCGTCATGCCCTACTTCTCACTGGCCAGAGGGTTCCTCACCGGCAAGTACCGCGATGAATCCGACTTCGACAAGAGTCCCCGCGGGCCGGCATCCGCCGCCTACCTGAACGGCCATGGCCACCGTGTGCTTGGCGCCTTGGACGAGGTTTCGAGGCAGCGGGGAGTCGAGCACGCGGCGGTCGCGATCGCCTGGCTGCTCGCCCAGCCGACCGTCACCGCCCCGGTCGCCAGCGCCCGCAATCCCGAGCAACTCGAGCCCCTGGTCGCCGGTGCGGGGCTTTCGCTCAGCCGGGAAGAGCTCGAGCTGCTTGACGGAGCCTCGGACCCGACCAACGAGTGAATCGTTCCGGGTGACCTCGGTGGTCCGTGAAACCACCGAGGTCACCCGGGAAGCCCGCCGGCGGCGATCAGTGGGCCATGGCGAGCGATCCTTCTCCCTCGGCCTGGTCCCCTTCGGCCTGCGGGGCGCCGCTTCTCAGCGTGATCGCCGTTACCACGGCACCGGCGGCGAGCACTGCGGCCGCGACCCAGAACGCGGTCGTGTACCCATGGACCGCGGCCTGGGCGGCCAACTCCGGCCCTGGCACCTTGCCCGATGCGAAGGCGGTGACGGCAGAGGCCGAGATCGTCGAGAGCAGGGCCGTGCCGACCGAACCGCCCACCTGCTGCGAGGTGTTGACCATGGCCGAGGCAACCCCGGAGTCGCTGACCGCGACGCCAAGGGTGGCACTCGCCATCGAAGGGGCGATGATCAGCCCGAACCCCGCCCCGACCAGGGCCAGGCCGGGCAGGACCGCACCGGCATAGGTCGAGTCGACCCCGACCCCGGTCAGCCAGACCATCCCGGCTGCGGCCAGGACCATCCCGGTCGGGACCAGCGGCCGCGGGCCGAAGCGGGGCATCAGTTTCGTGCTCGAGCTGATCGAACCGACCATCAGGAAGGCGATCATCGGCAGGAAGGCCAGGCCGGTCTCGATCGGGCTCATGCCGAGGGTCTGCTGCAGGTAGTAGGTGAGGAACAGGAAGACCCCGAACATGCTCGCCCCGGCCACGCCCACCGCGAGGTAGGAGCCGGCCCGGTTGCGGTCGGCCACGACGCGCAGTGGCAAGAGGGGCGCGTCGCTGCGGCGCTCGATCAAGATGAACAGGGCCAGCAGAGCGACGCCGGCCGCGAGGCTGGCCAGCGTGACGGCCGCGGTCCAGCCGTCGGCTTCGGCCCGGGAGAAGCCGAAGACGATCCCGAACAGGCCGGTCGAAGCGGCGATCGCCCCGGGGATGTCGACCCGTACCTCGTCCCGCCGTGGGTCGTTGACCAGCAGGGCGGCCAAACCGATGCCGGCCGGGATCGCAAAGGCGACGTTGACGAACATGGTCCAGCGCCAGTCGAGGTACTCGGTCAAGAGGCCGCCGAGCAACAATCCGACCGCACCTCCCCCGCCGGCCAGTGCGCCGTAGACGCCGAAAGCCTTGGCCCTTTCCGAGGGTTCGGTGAAGGTGGTGGTCAGGGTCGAAAGCGCGGATGGCGCGAGCAGTGCGCCGAACATGCCCTGCAGGGCACGGGCGCCGACCAGTACTTCGAAGCTCGGGGCGAGGCCACCGATCGCCGAGGCTCCGGCGAAGCCGAACAGTCCGACGATCAGGGTGCGCTTGCGCCCCAAGTAATCGGCCAGCCGGCCGCCGAGCAGCAGCAGGCTGCCGAAGGCGAGGGCGTATGCGGTGATGATCCACTGCCGGTCGGCATCGCCGAAACCGAGGTCGGCCTGGGCCGAGGGCAGGGCGATGTTGACGATCGTCGCGTCCAGCACCACCATCAGCTGGGCCAGAGAGAGGAAGGCGAGGATCTTCCAGCGGCGGTTGTGGTGAGGGCTCTGCCCCACCTGGTTTTTCTCTTTGTTGCGGTTCATGTGTTCAGCTTTCGGTTCGTAAGTGGAGGGAACTTCTCAACTTATGGCGAGGAGGGTAGCATAGAAGCGGAGGAATTCACTCCGCTTTGTAGAATTTCCTTCCATGGCCGACGACCCGAAAGACCAGCGTCCCCTCCGGGCCGATGCCCGACGCAACCGCGAACGCATCCTCGATGCGGCCGCCGTGGTCTTCGCACGGGACGGGCTCGAGGCCAGCCTCGACGCGGTCGCGGCTGAAGCCGGGGTCGGGGTCGGAACCGTCTACCGGCGTTTTCCCGAACGCGAGATGCTGGTCACCGAACTGTTCACCGCCAAGATCGACTCATTCGTCGAGCTGGCCGAAGAGTGCGCGGCGATGGAAGACCCCTGGCAGGGGCTGGTCCGTTTCCTGAGTGAGGCCTCACGCCGGCAGGGCGAGGACCTCGCCTTCCGCGAGATCGTGCTCGGCCCCGGCGCGACTTCGGAGATGATGGACATGCCCCGTCAGCGCCTCGCCCCGATCGTCGGCCGCATGATCGAGGGCGCCAAGGCGAACGGCGACCTGCGGGAGGACTTCGACGTGCTCGACGTGCCTCTGGTCGAGATCATGCTGGCCCGGCTCAACGACCTGACCGGGCGGGTCTCCGCCGACCTCTGGCGACGGATGCTCACCGTGGTGATCGACGGTCTGCGACGTGACCGCGACCAGGCCACGCCGATGCCGGTCGACCCGATCAGACCGCTCGACTACGCCGCTGCGATCACCAACGCCCGGCGCTGAGCCGCGCGGAAATCCAGCCGGCCCGGTCCCTGGACGGGCGACCGGGTTCAGCTGGCGAATACGACCAGCAGGACCACGGCGATGATCACGAGATCGCCGAGCACGACCCACTTGACCCACGGTGGGACCCCACCCGACCGGGGCGCAGACTCGAGGCCGGAGTCGAGCGACGCCTCGGTCTGCGCGAACTCGTCGAACTCCCTTTTGAGCTCCTCTGAGGAATCACCCATGGCTGGAAACTAGCCGATCTCCCGATATCCACGCCGAGGGTTAGGGTCAAGGCATGTTCGGCGAACCCCAAGGGACGGTCCGGCTGCTTGACGCGGAGCCTTCGCTTGCCCGCGGGATCGAGCGCCGGGTGCTGGACGACGCCCGCGAAAAGCTGACGGTCGAGGTGCACAGGGTCGAACCGGGGCCTTGGGAGGAGGCCGGGCGAAACCCCTCCAGCCCGCTCTTTCTCGGCTACCTGATCCTCGAAGGCGCATTCACGCGCGAGGTTGAAGTCTCCAGCCGGCCGTCGGTCGAACTGCTCGGCCCCGGCGACCTGGTGCGGCCTTGGGTCGTGCCCCAGGCGCTGGACGCGATGGGAGTGACCGACGAGTGGGCCCTGCTCTCGACCGGCCACGTGGCGATGATCGACGAGCAATTCCACCTCGCGGCCCAGGATTTCCCCAGCATCCTGACCGTCCTGATGGACCGGGTCGTGGCCCGCTCCCGCTGGCTCGGCTTTCACGTCGCCCTCTGCCAGCTGCCCCGGATCGACCATCGGCTGCTGCTGACCTTCCGCTATCTGGCCGAACGCTGGGGCGTCGGAGACGCCCGTGGCG
>MKST01000008.1:90986-91216 GCA_001897355.1 Solirubrobacterales bacterium 67-14
TCTCCCACCGCAACCTGGCCGCGATGATCGGAGCCCGCCGCCCCAAGGTCAGTTCCGCGCTGACCACCCTGAGCGAAAGCGGCCTGGTCGAGCAGGCCCCCGACGGCAGTTGGACCTTTTTCGCCGCCGACGTCGACCCGCTGGCCGTGCTGGCGGGAATCGACGATCCCACCGAGCGGATCGGCGCCTGAGCCTTCCTCCGGCGGCTCGCCCGAACCTCGCGGCCAAGC
>MKST01000009.1 GCA_001897355.1 Solirubrobacterales bacterium 67-14
TCCATCGGGGTCCTGGGGGACTCGCCGGCGAGCCAGCCCGAGCGGTTGTCGGGACGCGGGTTGGAGCCGTTGTCGGGCTGCCTCGCCACGTTCAGCCCCAGCTCCTCGAACATCGCCCGGTCCTCGGCGGGCTCCGCCCCCAGGGTGGTGAGGAAGTTCCCCATCATCACGCCGTTGAGGCCCGCCTTGACCGCGAGGCCGTGCAGGTCGCCCAGGTTCTCGACCCGGCCGCCGCAGAGGCGGAAGAGGGCGCCGGGGATGATCAGGCGGAAGATCGCGATCCACTTCACCACCTCGATCGGCTCCATCACCTCCCTGTCGCCGAACTTGGTCCCCTCCTTGGGGATCAGCAGGTTGATCGGCACGCTGGTCGGGTTGATCTCGGAGAGCTCGAAGGCCATCTCCACCCGCTGCTCCTCGGTCTCGCCGAGGTTCAGGATCCCGCCGACGCAGGTCTCCAGCCCCGCCTCCTTGACCGCCCTGATCGTCCGCAGGCGGCCCTCGTAGCGGACCGTGGTCGAGACCTCGGGGTAGTAGGAGCGCGCCGACTCGACGTTGTGGTGGACGCGCTGGATCCCGGCCTCCTTCAAGGCCCTGGCCCGCTCGGCCGACATGTGGCCGATCGAGGCGCAGCGCTTCAGGTTGGTCTGCTCGGCGACCAGTTCGGCGCCTTCGAGGATCTTGGCGAAGTCCCTCTTCGACAGCCCCTGGCCCTGGGTGACCATGCAGAAGCGGTGGGCGCCCGCGGCCTCGGCGGCCTTGGCGTGCTCGAGGATCTGCCCGGGCTCCATCATCGCGTGCATCACCGTGTCGGCGTCGGCGTAGCGCGACTGGGCGCAGAAGCCGCAGTCCTCCGCGCAGCCTCCCGACTTGGCGTTGACCAGCGAGCACATGTCGGTGGAGTCGCCGAAGGCCTCGGTGCGCAGCGCCCAGGCGCGCTC
>MKST01000010.1:5000-6683 GCA_001897355.1 Solirubrobacterales bacterium 67-14
GAGCGGCCGCTGGGGTCACCGACCCGGGCCGTGTAGTCGCCGATGATCAGCACGACCCGATGCCCGGCTTCCTGGAACTCACGCAGTTTGTTCAGGACGACCGTGTGGCCGAGGTGGATGTCCGGCGCGGTCGGATCGATGCCGAGTTTGATGCGCAGCGGCCGTCCCTGGTCGAGTTGCCGGGCCAGCCGGCCGTCCGGCAGGGCTTCGACCGCCGTAGCGGTCAAAGCCTCGGCCTGGGCGATTGCCTGTGCGGAGGGTTCGCTGGGTTCTTGAGTGACGTTAGACACGCGGGGTCGAATGCTAGACTGAGCAGCGCTACTTGGTCGTGACCGCGTTGTTCTTTGAAGGCTTGTAGCGCACCTCACGGCCGGTTTCGCCAAGGCGCTTACCCACTTTTCGCCATCTGATGGCTCCCCGAAAGACAGAGCACCCGTCGGGCTCATCCTCCCGGCAGAACGGGCGCGCCAATGGTGCGTCAAGTGAATCCGGCGCCCAGAGCGCCGGCGAAAGCGTTCTGCGCGCGCCCGGTTCCGCTTCCGGGTCCACTCGCCGCAAGGCCAAGCCTTCGCGCAAGCCGTCGCTGCGCATCGGCCTACCCAAACTCCGGGGCCGCAAAGGCAAGTCGGCCAAGGCGAACCCGACCGGCGGCAACGGCAACGGACAGCCGCTCTCGATCCCGACGGCCCCGGGCGCCGGCGGCAACAGCGGTAACGGGAACGGCAATGGAAACGGCAACGGCCTGCCGCCCGGAGTGCTCACCCTGCCGGTCCCTCCCCCCAAGCCCCCGAAGCCGAAGATCAAGAAGCTCCGCATCCTCTTCATCGTGCTCGGCCTCGGCGTGCTCGGCTTCTGCTCGGCCTTCTTCGGCATGGTCATGGCCGTGTCCCAGGATCTGCCGGCAATCGAGAACTACGCGCAGTTCAGGACCGCCAAGAACTCGGTCGTGGTCGACAGTCAGGGCCAGTACATCGGCACCCTCTCGAACAACGAGAACCAGATGCTGCTCGACGCCGACCAGATCTCGCCGAACATGAAGAACGCGGTGGTCTCGATCGAGGACGCCCGCTTCTACGAGCACCGTGGCATCGACTTCCAAGGGCTTGGACGCGCCTTGGTCCAGGACGTGCTCTCCCGCAGCGCCAAACAGGGCGCCTCGACGATCACCCAGCAGCTGGTCAAGCAGGCCTTGGAAGCGCAGAACGACCGCTCGCCGCTGCAGAAGGTGCGCGAGATGGCGATCGCCTACCACGTCGAGCAGCAGTGGACCAAGGACAAGATCCTCACCGAATACCTCAACACGGTCTACTTCGGCAACGGCGCCTACGGGATCGAAGCCGCCGCCCGCACCTACTTCGGTTACGCCCACCCTTCCTGTGGCACGGACGAGGAGCCCTGCGCCTCGCTGCTCACCCCGGCCGAGGCGGCGATGCTGGCCGGGATCATCCAGAACCCCTACGGCTACGACCCCAAGAACGACCCGGATGCGACCATCCTGCGGCGCAACACCGTGCTCGACAAGATGCTTGGCCAGGGCTACATCACCCAGGAGCAGTACGACGAGTCGGTCAAGGAAGCGATCCCGGCCGGGGATGACATCGACCCGCCCAGCCTCGACTCCAAGGCGCCCTACTTCACCTCCTGGCTGCGCCAGCAACTGGTCGACCGCTACGGCGCCGGCCG
>MKST01000010.1:6737-22600 GCA_001897355.1 Solirubrobacterales bacterium 67-14
CATCATCAACAACAAGGACGCCACCGTGGACGCGATGGTCGGCGGCAGCGACTACAAGACGACCCCGTTCAACCTGGCCACGCAGGGTTACCGGCAGCCGGGCTCGACGATCAAGCCGTTCATCCTCACCACCGCGCTCAAGCAGGGGATCTCGCCCTACACCGTCTTCGAGTCCGCCCCCCAGGTCTTCACCCGCAAGTGGCGGATCAAGGACAAGAAGACCGGCAAGTGGAAGTGGCATTCCGAGCCCTACGAGGTGCACAACTACGGTGATTCCTACGCCGGTTCGAGTGATCTCGTGAGCGCGACGATCAATTCGGACAACTCGGTCTACGCCCAGCTCGGCATCGAAGCGATCAACGGCGGCCCGAAGGCGATCGCCCGGACGATCCACTCGATGGGCTACTCGGACAAGATCGAGACCAACCCGGCCATGGTGCTCGGCACCTCCGAGGTCACGCCGCTCGGCTGGACCTACGCCTTCTCGACGCTGGCCAACGACGGCCGCCGGGTCAGCGGCACCCTCGCCCCCGATCCGGGCGACGCGCCGGTCGCCTACACCAAGGTCACCGATGAGGACGGCAAGACGATCAAGGGCGGCGACAACGAGGTCCTGAGCAAGGGCGTGATCGAGCCGGATGTGGCGACCACCGCCAAGGGCATCCTGCACGAAGTAGTGACCCAGGGCACCGGCAAGAACGCCTACGTCGGCGACGACTCCCAGTGGGGCAAGACCGGTACCACCGAGGACAACACCAACGCCTGGTTCTGCGGCGCGATCACCGAGATCACCGCCTGCGTCTGGGTCGGATACCCCGAGGGCTACGTACAGATGACCACCGAGTACGGTGGCAGCCCGGTCGACGGTGGCACCTACCCGGCGATCATCTGGGCCCGGGTCGTCGAGGCCTGGAAGTCGATCGAGGAGAACCGCGCGGCCGAACGGGAAGCCGAAGCCGCCGCCAACGGCGACGACGGTTCCAGCGACTCGACCGACTCGACCGATTCCGGCGACTACTCGGACCCGGGCACCTCCAGCACGCCCACCTACACCGCGCCCGAGACCACGACCCCGGAAGCCACGCCGCCGACCACGCCGACTGCACCGCCCGAGACCACGGCCCCGACACCAGAGGCGACTACCCCCACGACGCCGACCACGCCTTCGACCGGCGGCGGCGTCGCGCCGACCGGCGGCGCCTCACCCGGCTGATCGGGCTAGGCGATCTCCGCCAGCCGCGCCTTGGCGAGTTCGATCTGGGCGGCCAGGCTGGCGCTCGAAGTCCCGCCCTCGCTGCGCTTCGACTCGAGCCAGCTGCCCTGCTTCAAGACTTCGTAGTACTCGTCGTCGAGTTCGGCCGAGCGTTCGGCCAGTTCCTCGCGGTTGAGATCGGAGAGGTTGCGGCCTTCGGCCACGCATTGCCGGACCAGGTCACCGACGATCCCGTGCGCTTCGCGGAAGGGCACGCCGCGCCGGACCAGCAGGTCGGCGATCTCGGTCGCGGCCAGCATCTCGTCGCCGGCCGCCGCCTGGAGGCGCTCCCGGTCGAACTCGATCCCTTCGAAGATACCCGCGGTCATCTCGAGGGTGCCCTCGACGGTCTCGACCGCGTCGAAGAAAGGCTCCTTGTCCTCCTGCATGTCCTTGCCGTAGGTCAGCGGCAAGGCGTGGAGCACCCCGAGGAGAGTGGTGAAATCACCGATCACCCGCGGTGCCTTGGCCCGCAGCAGCTCGGCCGAGTCGGGATTCTGCTTCTGGGGCATGATGCTCGAGCCGGAGGTGAACGGTTCGCTGAGTTGGCAGAAGGAGAACTCGGTGCTGGACCAGATCACCAGCTCGGAGCCGATCCGGGAGAGGTGGGTCAGGCAGATCGAGCCGGCCGACAGATAGTCGAGCACCATGTCGCGGTTCGAGGTCGAGTCGAGCGAGTTGACGGTGACCGAATCGAAGCCGAGGTCGGCGGCGACCGCGCGGCGATCGATCTCCCAGTTGACCCCGGCCAGGGCACCGGCACCGAGCGGCATCACGGCGGCGGCACGGCGGGCCGCAGCGAAGCGGTCGAAATCCCGCGAGAGCATCCAGAACCAGGAGAGCAGGTGGTGGCCGAGGTAGACCGGCTGGGCCCGCTGAAGGTGGGTGTAGCCGGGCATGGTCCAGTCCTTGTGGGCGTCGGCCAGCCGCAGCAGCTCACGCATCGCGGCGGCGATCCGCTCCCCTGCCCCGTTCGCCGCGTCCATGACCGCCATGCAGATGTCGGTTGCCACCTGGTCGTTGCGCGAGCGCCCGGTGTGGAGCTTGCCGGCCAGTTCGCCGATCAGCTCGCCGAGCCGCCGCTCGACCGCCATGTGGATGTCCTCGTCCCCGGGTTCGAAGGCGAACTCACCGGCTTCGAGCTCGCCGGCGATGGCGGCCAGCCCCTCGTCGATCACCTTGATCTCGTCGTCGGCGATCACTCCGATCCGGTTCAGCGCCTTGGCGTGGGCCCGCGACTGGGCCACGTCATAGGGCGCCAGGTGCCGGTCGAAATCGATCGAGCGGTTGAGCCGCCAGAAGCGGGGATCCGGGGGCTCGCGAAAACGGGAGGTCGACTTGTCGGTGTGCCTTGCCACGGCGCTGATTATGACCCGGCCCGGCTCAGCCTGCGGCGAGCGCGGCACCGAGGGCGGAAGCGACCCGGTCGACGTCACCCTCGTCCAAGCCGGCGTGGAAGGGCAGGGCCAGAGAACGGGCGGCGACCGATTCAGCGACCGGGAACTGGCCCTCCCGGTATCCGAAGCCGGTCAGGTGCGGGAAGAGGTGGATCGAGGGCAGGTAGGCCTTGGCCGGAATCCCCTGTTCGCCCAGGGCGCGGATCACGCCGTCCCGGTCGGCACCTTCGGGCAGCCGCACCGGGAAGACGAACCAGCTGCGCCGGGCCGGCGGCTCGTCCGCCGCCGGGAGTTCGATCCCCACGCCACCGGCGGCCGCGGTCAATGGTCCGAGCCGGTCGAGGTACAGCCGGGCAGCCCTCGCCCGGCCGGCCAGCAACTCGTCCAGACGGGCAACCTGGGCGACCCCGATCGCCGCCGTCACGTCCGACATCCGGTAGTTGAAACCGACCCGGTCGTGGTCGAGCCAGTCCATGTCTATCGCCCGGCCCTGGTTGCGCTCGCTGCGCAGCACCTCGGCCATGGCGGCATCGGCCGGGATGATCATGCCGCCCTCGCCGGTGGTCATCTGCTTGTTCGCGTAGAAGGCGAAAGTGGCGACGTTGCCGCGGCTGCCGACCTTGCGGCCCTCCGAATCGATCGCACCCAGCGCCTGGCAGGAATCCTGGAGGATCCCGAGGCTTCGCTTGGCCGCGATCCGTTCGAAGGCGGGCAGGTCGGCCGGCTGGCCGAAGATGTCGATCGGCAGCAGGCCGACGGTCGCCTCGGAGACCGCCGCCTCGGCCGCGGCCGGGTCGAGGTTGAGGCCGACCGGGTCGATGTCGGCGAAGACCGGCTTCACCCCGGCGTAGAGCAGGCAGTTGGCGCTGGCGACGAAGGTGAAGGGGCTGAGTACGACCTCGTCCCCATGCCCCCAGCCGAGCGCCCGCACCCCGAGGTGCAGGGCCGCGGTGCCGCTGGAGACCGCGACCGCGTCCTCGACCCCCAGCCAGGCGGCGAAATCACGCTCGAAACGTTCGAGCATCGGACCGAGCGAAAGCCGCCCTGAGCGCAGCACTTCCAGCACCAGCCGCTCCTCCTCCGGCCCGATCTCGGGCCGGGCGAGATCCAGCGGTGGCAGTTCCTCAGCCACTGGCCGCCCCGGAGTTGCCGTTCTGGAAGGCGTAAGCCAGCGAATCGACCAGGGCCTCCCAGGAAGCCTCGATGATGTTCTCCGAGACGCCGATCGAACCCCATGAGTCGCCGCCATCGCCACGGCGGGAATCGAGCAGCACCCGGGTGCCGGCGCCGGTGCCGTGGGCGGTGTCGAGGATCCGCACCCGGTAGCCGGTCAGTTCGATGTCGTCGAGCTCCGGGTAGTGACGGGTGATCGCCTGTCGCAGCGCCCGGTCCAGGGCGTTGACCGGACCATTGCCCTCGGCCACCTCGACGTATCGCTCTTCGCCGACCCGGATCTTCACGATCGCCTCGGTCTCGACCGCTTCACCGGCCCGCAGCTCGGTCTGGACCTTGAAGGACTCGAAGGTGAAGAGCGGCCTGTACTGTCCGGCCTCCCGGCGCAGCAGGAGGTCGAAGGAGGCTTCGGCGGCTTCGTAGTGGTACCCGTCGTGCTCCTTCTGCTTCAGGGTTTCGACCGCTTCCCGGGCGGCTTCGTCGTCGAGCTCGAGCCCGATCTCCTCCGCCCTCGCGACCACGGTCGCCTTGCCGGAGAGTTCCGACGGCAGCACCGAGCGGCTGTTGCCGACCGCTCCCGGGTCCATGTGTTCGAAGGTCCGGGCGTCGGCGGCGATCCCGGCCACGTGCATGCCGCCCTTGTGGGCGAAAGCGTTGCGGCCGACATAGGCCTGGTCGGGGTCCACGGCCACGTTGAGCAGGTCGGCCACGAAATGGGAGACCGACGAGAGTTCTTTCAGGTTCTCGGGTGGTACGACCTCGTAGCCCATCTTCAGCTGCAGCGAGGGCAGGATCGAGATCAGGTTCGAGTTGCCGCAGCGCTCTCCGTAGCCGTTGACCGTGCCCTGGACCTGGCGGGCACCGGCATCGACCGCGGCCAAGGCGTTGGCGACCCCGCACTCGAGGTCGTTGTGGCAGTGGATGCCGAGCTCCGCCTCCGGCAGCGCCTCGCTCACCTGCGAGACGACGGTGCCGATCTGGGCCGGCAGGTGCGCGCCGTTGGTGTCGCAGAGCACCAGCACCTCCGCTCCGGCCTGGTCGGCAGCCTTGAGGCACTCGACCGCGTAGTCGGGGTCGTCGTCCCAGGCGTCGAAGAAATGCTCGGCGTCGTACATCACCCGTTTGTCCTCGCCGCGCAGATAGGCGATCGACTCGCCGATCATGGCCAGGTTCTCCTCGCGGGACACCTTGGTCACTTTCTCGAGATGGAGCGACCAGGTCTTGCCGACCAGGGTCACCACGGGCGCGAAGGTCGAGGCGAGCAGCTTGAGGGCCTCGTCCTGGTCGGCTTCTACCCCGCGCCGACGGGTCATGCCGAAGGCGCAGATCGCCGCCTGCCGGAGTTCCTCGCCGGCCAGCAGCTCGAAGAGCTCGGCCTCCTTCGGGTTCGAGGCGGGGAATCCGGCCTCGATGAACTGCACCCCGAGCTGGTCGAGGGCATGGACGACCCGCACCTTTTCGGCGGCGGAAAGGGACATGCCCTGCCCCTGCATGCCGTCGCGGAGGGTCGTGTCGTAAAGCTTCACTGCTGTCATCGGATACTGCCTTTCAGGAAATCAGGAGGCCCGGGACGAAGGGGTCCGGGCAGGACCGAACACGGCGCATCGCCGCGCTGCCGCGGGGTCAGCGCCCCGCAGCCCCCGTAATTCGGGCGATCCTGATTTCGCTGAAGGAGTGAAGCATCGGCCTCAGACTGTACTGGGTTCCGTTTTCGCGGCCGGTTCACCGACCAGATCGAGCCATTCCGCGTACTCCGGCGAACGGCCGTAGATCGCGTCCGCGTAACCGTCCTGGGCCAGGCGGGTCACCTCGCCCGGCTCGCCGAGCAGGTGGTCGTCGATCTCCCGAACCGGGACGACCTCGGCGGCGGTGCCGCACATGAAGACCTCGTCGGCCAGGTAGAGCTCGGAGCGAGCGATGTCACGCTCGACCACCGGGTAGCCCTTGTCTTCGAGGATCTGCATCACGGACTTGCGGGTGATCCCGTCGAGGATCGAAGCGACCTGCGGCGGGGTGAAGACCTTGCCGTCCTTGACCATGAAGATGTTCTCGCCCGAGCCTTCACAGACCATGCCGCGCTCGTCGAGCAGGATCGCTTCTTCGTAGCCGGCCTTGGCCGACTCGGTCTTGGCGAGGATCGAGTTCAGGTACTGGCCCGAGGCCTTGGCGTGCGGAATCAGGCTGGTCGACGAAACCCGGCGCCAGGAGGAAACCTTGGCCCGGATGCCGTGTTTGAGGCCGTCGTCACCGAGGTAGGCGCCCCAGGGCCAGACCGCGATGATTATCTCGACCGGGGCCGACTTCGCGTAGAGCCCCATCTCGCCGTAACCGCGGAAGGCCAGCGGGCGGATGTAACAGTCGCGCAGGCCGTTCTTGCGGATCAACTCACGGGTCGCTTCGCCGATCTCTTCCTTCGTGAAGGGGAGGTCGAGGAAGTACATGCGGGCCGAATCCTCGAAACGCTGGAGGTGCTCCGCATGCCGGAAGACGGCCGGCCCCTTCTCGCCGTCGTAGCAGCGGATGCCCTCGAAAACGCCGGTGCCGTAGTGGAGGCCGTGGCTCAGTACGTGCACCTGCGCCTCGTCCCAGGGGACGAATTTGCCGCTGTGCCAGATGTACTCAGCCTTTTCCAACAGATTGCTCCTTGGTCGTTTCTCTCCCGTTGATGGTACGCCAGATCGACTGTGCGTACCCGGACATTCTAGCCACGCCCCCTGGGTCTAGCCAAGCTCGGCCAGGACCGCGGCGGTCACCTCTTCCGTTCCGACCCGGGTTTCGCCGGCGCCGCCCTCGTAGATGTCAGGCGTCCGCATGCCCTTGGCCAGCACCGCGTCGACCGCGGTTTCGATCCGGTCGGCGGCGGCTCCGTCACCGAGGCCGTAGCGCAGCATCATCGCCGCGGAGAGCATGGTCGCCAGCGGGTTGGCGACGCCCTGGCCGGCGATGTCCGGGGCCGACCCGTGGACCGGCTCGAAGAGCCCGGGCTCGCCTTCGGCACCGATCGAGGCCGAGGGCAGCATGCCGAGCGAGCCGGTCAGCATCGCCGCCTCGTCACTGAGGATGTCGCCGAACAGGTTCTCGGTCACGATCACGTCGATCTCGGCCGGGGCCGAAACCAGCTTCATCGCAGCGAAATCGACCAGCAGATGGTCGAGCTGAACATCCGGGTATTCCTCCGCGACTTCCTTGACCGTTTCGCGCCAGAGGCGCGAGGTCTCGAGCACGTTGGCCTTGTCGACCGAGAGCACCCTGGGGCTGTCGGAACGTTGGCGGGCGGCCTCGAAGGCGGCCCGGGTGATCCGCTGGATCTCCGGCACCGAGTAGGCGCACTCGTCGTAGGCGGTGCCGCCGTTCTCCTCGCGGCGGCCGGAAGCGCCGAAGTAGATGCCGCCGGTCAGTTCGCGGACGACCAGCAGGTCGGTGCCGTCGATCAGTTCCTTCTTCAGGGGACTGGCGTCGATCAGGGCCGGCGAGGGCTTGACCGGGCGCAGGTTGGCGTAGAGGCCGAGTGCCTTGCGGATCCCGAGCAGACCCTGTTCGGGCCGGGGCGCGGTCGGGTCATTGGCGACCGCCTCGTCCCACTTGGGGCCGCCGACCGCGCCGAGCAGCACCGCGTCGGAGTCCTTGCAGGCCGCGATCACCTCGTCGGTCAGGGCGACGCCGTGCTCGTCGATCGAGGCGCCGCCGATCAGGTGCTCGGTGTACTCGAAATCACCGACCGCATCGAGTACCTGCCGGGTCGCGCCGACGATCTCCGGGCCGATCCCGTCGCCGGCCAGCACGACGATGCGCTTCGTTTCACTCATTCTCGTTCTTCCTTTTCGCGGTCATGTTCAGGCGAACATAGTTGAAGCTGCTCGGCTGCCCCATCTCCCTCAGGAGACGGTCGGTGTACTCGGTGAGCTGCTGCGGGTCCAGGACCTGCCGGGCCGGAGCCAGGAAGGAGGCCTCGAAGAAGCCACGTGGATCCTCAGGATGGGCGATCCGTTCCTCCAGCCAGCACTCGACCTCCTCGTAGCCGGCTTCGACCAGCCGGATCTCGGTTTCCTCCGGCCCGGCGAAGTTCCATGGGTCGACGTACTCGCCGAAGATCTCGGCAAAAGGCTCTTCCCGGTTGACCACACCGAGCGCGGCGATCACTTCAGCAACGTTGCCGCGGCCGCCGCATTGCGCGACCAGGCTGCCGCCGGGTTTCGTCGCCGCGGCCAGCGAGCGGAACAGCCGGTCGTGGTCGCCGATCCAGTGGAAGGTCGCGTTCGAGAAGACGTGGTCGACCTGCTCGTCGAGCTTCAGCGATGCCAGGTCCTGGCAGATGAAGGTCGTCCGCGGATCGTCGCCGAGCCGCGCGGCCGCCTCCTCGACCATGCTGGGCGAGCCGTCGACGCCGATCACGCGGCCGTCCGGGAGTTTGGCCAGCAGGTCTTCGGTCACGTTGCCGGATCCGCAGCCGGCGTCGACCACGGTCTCGTCGCCGTTCAGCGCCAGCCGGTCGAGCACCGCGCCAGACCACTCGCGCTGCGGGGTGGCGACCCGGGAGTACTTGTCAGCCTCCCAGTCCGCCGGACGGGTTTCGCTGTCGCTCATCTGCTCACGCCCTTACAGAGAGGTCGTAACCGGACCGTAGGTCCCGCCGGGACCGGCCTCGAAGGCTTCGATCGCGTCCTCGGTCTGGAGGGTGAGCGCGATGTCGTCCAGCCCACCGAGCAGCCGCCGCTTGATCTCGCCGTCGATCTCGAAGGAGGCCTCTCCCCCGTCCCAGCTCACGGTCTGGTTCTCGAGGTCGATCTTTGCCTCGCCGGCCGTCGCGATCTCCCGGCAAACATCTTCCGGCAGGGCCACCGGCAGGAAGCCGTTCTTGGTGCTGTTGGAATAGAAGATGTCCGAAAAAGACGGGGCGATCACGGCCTGGAAGCCGAATTGATGCAGCGCCCAGACCGCGTGTTCACGTGACGAGCCGGAGCCGAAATTCCGCCCGGAGACCAGGATCGGATGCGGCTCGAGCTCGATCTCGCCGTCGCGCATCCAGTCGTAGAAGAGAAACTCGCCGTAGCCGGTCCGCTCGACCCGCTTGAGGAACTGCTTGGGGATGATCTGGTCGGTGTCGACGTCGCTGCGGTCCAGGAAGGCGACTTCGCCTTCGATTGTGCTGATCGGTTCCATTTTCTTAGCTCCAGTTCCTGATGTCGACGAAGTGGCCTTCGATGGCCGCCGCGGTGGCCATGGTCGGGCTGACGAGGTGGGTCCGGCCGCCCTTGCCCTGGCGGCCTTCGAAGTTCCGGTTCGAGGTCGAGGCGCAGCGCTCGCCCTCGATCAGGATGTCGGGGTTCATGCCGAGGCACATCGAGCAGCCCGCACCGCGCCACTCGAACCCGGCCTCTTCGAAGACCTTGTCGAGGCCTTCCTCCTCGGCCTGGGTCTTGACCAGGGCCGAGCCCGGGACGACCATCGCCCGCACGCTGTCGGCCACCTTGCGGCCCTTGATCGCGCCGGCCGCCTCACGCAGGTCGGAGATCCGCGAGTTGGTGCAGGAGCCGATGAAGACCCGCTCCGGGCGGATCTCCTCCATCGGCGTCCCGGCCTCCAGGCCCATGTACTGCAGGGCCCGCTCGGCCGCTTCCTTGTCGGCCGGGGAATCCATCTTCTCCGGGTCCGGAACCGGGTCGGTGACCTGGATCACCATGCCCGGGGTGGTGCCCCAGGTGACCATCGGCGAGATCGCGGTGGCGTCGATGTCGACCTCGGTGTCGAAGGTCGCGCCTTCCTCGGTCGGCAGCTGCTTCCAGCGCTCGACCGCCGCCTCGAAGTCCTCGGGCACCCCGGGCTTGCCGCGCATGTACTCGAAGGTGGTCTCGTCCGGCGCGATCATGCCGGCCTTGCCGCCGCCCTCGATGGTCATGTTGCAGATCGTCATGCGCTGCTCCATGGTCAGCGCCTCGATCGCCTCGCCGGCGTACTCGACCACGTAGCCGGTCATGCCGGAGGTGCCGAGCTTGCCGATCGTGGCCAGGATCAGGTCCTTGGACGTGACGCCCTCGCCGAGCCTGCCCTTGTAGTTGATCCGCATGGTCTTCGGCTTGTTCTGGACCAGGGTCTGGGTGGCCATGACGTGCTCGACCTCGGAGGTGCCGATGCCGAAGGCCAGGGCGCCGAAGGCACCGTGGGTCGAGGTGTGGGAGTCGCCACAGACGATCGTCATGCCGGGCTGGGTCAGACCCAGCTCCGGGCCGATCACGTGCACGATGCCCTGGGTCTCGGAACCGAGGCTGTAGACCGGGACGCCGAAGTCGGCGGCGTTCTGCTCCAGGGTCTCGACCTGCTTGCGCGAGAGCGCGTCCTTGATCATGGCCGCCACCGGGGTGCCGTCGGTCGGCACGTTGTGGTCGGCCGTGGCGACGGTCTTGTCCGGCCGGCGCAGCTTGCGTCCGGTCATGCGCAGGCCCTCGAAAGCCTGCGGCGAGGTCACCTCATGGACGAGGTGGAGATCGATGTAGAGCAGGTTCTCCTTGACCTCGTGGGCTTCCCAGATCTTCTCGAACATGGTCTTCGGCATCTGATCTCCTTCCTATCCGCGGCGCAATCCGGCCGCGATCACAGCGATGAACTCAACCGGCCCATCGCTTTGGTTCTCGAAATGGTGGGGCAGATCGGCATCGAAGGTGACGCTGTCCCCGGTTGAAAGTGGATGGCGCTCGCCTTCGAAGACGAGCACGACTTCCCCGCTCAGCACCACGGCCGTCTCGCGGCTGCCCGGTTCGTGCATCGGGGCGTCACCGGTCCCGCCGGTGCTGGTTCCGGGCTCCAGGCTGTGCGAGGAGACATCCGCCCGCTGACCCGGCAGCGGCGGGGTCAACTCCTCGATCCGGTGGCCGCCGCGGTTGCGGACCAGGTGGTCGCCGGAGCGGCTGACCACCACGTGCTGGGCCTCGTCGAGACGCAGCAGCTGGGAAAGGCTCAGGTCCAGGCCGGACGCGATCTTCTCGGCCACGGCCAGGGTCGGGCTGGTGCTGCCCCGCTCGACCTGCGAGAGCATGGTCGGGCTGACCCCGCTGCGGTCGGACAGGTCCCGCAGCGAGAAGCCCATCGCCTCCCGCAGCGCCTTGACCCGGGCGCCGACGGCGTTCTCGGGAACGGCCGGGATCTTCTCCGGTGTTGCGGGTTCGGTCACGGTTGCCTGCGACATGATGTGTGTACGTTATCACGTACAACTGTATAGGCTGACCTAATTTGCCGAATTATTCGGCTACCACCATCCTTAAACGAGAAAGCCCCGCCTTCTCTGGCGGGGCTTTCGAAGCGTTCGGGATCTTCCGATCCCTTTGCGCCTACCGGTCGTTCCGGGGCTGCTTCGGCTTCCTGTGGTCGACCGGAGCAGAGGCGCTGAGCAGGCTGAAAATAGCTTTGCCCATCATGGGTATCACTTCTCACTTATGTTGCGGTTCATGTGGCAGGAAAACCCTGCAAATAGAAGGTACAGAGGGAAATAGGCCAAGTCTGTGACCGCGATCACCCATTACCCAACCTTTACCTGGAGACGGGTGCCTGTTGCTTTGGGCTCGGGGGTTCTGCTTTTTCCTTGGTGCGGGACTACGCAGTCGGAAAAACCAGAACCCCCGAGATGCCTACGAACTGGATTGCCCTCATGGCAGCAAGAGCAGTCGAGCCGATTCGGGTAGCCGTGGGGCCGGGTAGGCGTCTCCGGGACACTCAGGAGGAGGGCGGCTGAATGCCGCCCGTTCGCTCCGTCCCGGTGACGCCTACCCGGCCCCACGGCGTGACCACTCCAGTCGGTCAGGGAGTGTGTTCTTTGACCGCGTCTGCGGTGGCTTCTTCGGCTTCGGCTATCGCCGACCCGTCCAGCAGGTTGCTGAGCGCCCGGACATAGGCCCGTCCGGAAGCTTCGATGATGTCGGTGGAAACGCCCTGGCCTGAAGCCGTGCGGCCGTCAGCCCGCAGGACCACGGTCACCTCGCCGAGGGCGTCTTCTCCCCCGGTCACCGCGCCGACATGGTACTCGCGCAGCTCAGCCGCCGCCCCCGTGGCGTCCAGGATCGCGGAGAAGATCGCCTCGACCGGCCCGTCGCCGCCGCTGCTTCCTTCGGCGATCTCACCTTCGGGCAGCTTGACCCGGACCTTGGCCACCGGCTCGCTGTCACTCGAGGCCTGCACCTCGAACCAGTCCAGGTCATGTGACTGTGGCCGTTCGCGCATCTCGTCGGAGACGATCGCCTCCAGGTCCAGCGCCGTGACCTGCTTCTTCTTGTCGGCGACGTCCTTGAATCGCTTGAAGGCCTGGTTCAGGGCCTCTCCGTCGACCGCGAAGCCCATCTGCTCCAGGGCGTCCTTGAGGGCGTGCCGGCCCGAGTGCTTGCCCAGGACCAGCTGGTTCGAGTCGAAGCCGACCTCGGTCGCGTCCATGATCTCGAAGGTCTCGCGCTCCTTCAGAACCCCGTCCTGGTGGATCCCCGACTCGTGCGCGAAGGCGTTCTTGCCGACCACGGCCTTGTTCGGCTGGACGACGTAGCCGGTGGCCCTTGAGACCATGCGGCTGGTCCGGGCCAGCTCCTTCGTGTTGATGCCTGTGTGCAGCCCGTGGACGTCCTCGCGCACCTTGATCAGCATCGCGATCTCCTCCAGCGAGCAGTTGCCGGCCCGTTCGCCGATCCCGTTGATCGCACACTCGACCTGTCGGGCACCGGCCAGCACGCCGGCGTAGGAGTTGGCGACGGCCAGCCCCAGGTCGTCGTGGCAGTGGACCGAGAGCCGCACGTCCTTCAGCGAGGGCGCGAAACTGATCAGGTCCTCGAAGAACTTCGTGTACTCGGCGGGAGTCGTGTAACCGACCGTGTCGGGGATGTTGACCACGGTGGCGCCTTCCTCGACCGCGATCGCACAGACCTCGGCCGTGAACTCGACGTCGCTGCGGGTTGCGTCCATGGTCGAGAACTCGACGTCCTCGCAGTAGGCCTTCGCCTGGGCGACCGAGGCGCGGGCGCCCTTCAGCACGTCCTCGCGGGTGTTCCGCATCTGGTGTTCGATGTGGATGTCGGAGGTCGAGATGAAGGTGTGGATCCGAGGCCGCTCGGAATCCTTGATCGCGTTCCAGGCCGCGTCGACGTCGGGTGCCTGGGCGCGGGCCAGGGCGCAGATGGTCGGGCCGTGCACCTCGCGGGCGATCCGTTCGACCGCTTCGAAGTCGCCGGGCGAGGCGATCGGGAAGCCGGCTTCGATCACGTCGACCCCGAGCCGGGCCAGCTGCTGCGCGATCTCGATCTTCTCGGACGCGTTCAGCGAGATGCCGGGCGACTGCTCGCCGTCCCTCAGGGTGGTGTCGAAAATGTGGACGCGGTTTACGTCGGTGTTGTCCTGGTTGGACATGTGCTTCTCCTTCTAACTAAGTAACTCGAATCTTGCTTTCAGCTCGCGGCTATCGCGCCGCCCGGCGATCAATCCCCCCAGAGGGGGAGAAGGAGAAGAAGGGCCGGGCTGTTGAAACGGTGATTCATACCGAGGCCTTAGCGTAGCGCAAGACCCCGGCGTGAATCAACAAATGCGTCTCTAGAGCTCGATTGCGTAACCGGCCGAGAAGCCGTCGACCGCCTTGATCGTCTCGATCGTCTCGCTGGAGACCGGGGCGTCCGCGGTCACGACCATCACCGCGTTGTCGCTGCCGGCCTCGGCCCCGACCGCGGCCGAACCGATGTTGACGCCTTCCTCGCCGAACAGCGAACCGACCTTGCCGATCATGCCCGGCTGATCCGTGTAGCGGAAGACCGCCATGTGTTCGGCGAAGGGCAGGTAGAAGCTCTGACCCCAGATCGAAACGAGGTAAGGGGTGTTCTTCGGGCCGACCGTGGTGCCGCCGACCGTGACCACGTCCGATCCGGACTGGATCGTGACCCGGACCAGATCGGTGAACTCGTCGGCGGTCGAGTCCTTGATCTCGATCACTTCGATGCCGCGTTCCTCGGCCATCTGCGGGGCATTGACCAGGTTGACCGCCTCTTCGGTGTGGCCGGAGAGCAGGCCGGCCTGGACGGCGATGCCGAGCAGACGGGTGTCGTTGTCGGCGATCCCGCCGCGGAACTCGACCTCGACCCGGTCGATCGAACCGGGGGTCAGGCCGACCGCGAGTTGGCCGAGGGTCTGGCAGAGCGGCACGTAGGGGGCAACTGCCTCCATGGCGGCGGGGCTGACCGCGGGGATGTTGACCGCGTTGGTGACCACGCCACCGGTCAAGGCGGCGGTGACCTGCTCGGCGGTGTCGGTGCCCGCCCGGTCCTGGGCCTCGGCGGTCGAAGCGCCGAGGTGCGGGGTCACGACCACGTCTTCGCGGGCGAAGATCGGATGCTCGGTGAACGGCTCGTCGGGGAAGACGTCGAGAGCGGCGCCCCCGACCTGGCCCGAGTCCAGACCTTCGATCAGTGCGTCCAGGTTGACCAGCTCACCGCGGGCGCAGTTGACGATCCGCATGCCGGGCTTGAACTTCGCGATCGCCTCGGCGTCGATCCAGTCGACTGTCTCCGGGGTCTTCGGCAGATGGATCGTGATCAGGTCGGCCCGCTTGTAGATCTCGTCCGGGGAATCGACTCCCTCCACGCCGAGATCCTTGAAACGCTCGGCCGAGACGAACTTGTCGAAGGCCAGGACCTCCATGTCGAAGGCCTGAGCCCGCTTGGCGACCAGCTGGCCGATCCGGCCGAAGCCGATCACGCCCAGGGTCTTGCCGTAGAGCTCGGCGCCCTTGTACTTGGCCCGGTCCCAGCGGCCCTCGACCAGTGACTTGTGAGCTTGCGGCACGTTGCGGAACAGCGCCAGGGCCAGGGCCAGGGTGTGCTCCGCCGCGGCGACCGAGTTCGACTCGGGCGCGTTGGCGACGATGATCCCGCGCTTGGTCGCGGCCGGGATGTCGACGTTGTCGACCCCGGTGCCGGCCCGGCCGATCACCTTCATGTTGTCGGCCTTGCCGATCAGCTCCGGCGTCAGCTTGGTCGCCGAGCGGATCAGGATGGCGTCGAACTCGCCGATCCGTTCGGCCAGCTGGGCGTCATCCCAGTCGACGCCGAGCTCGACGTCGAAGTTCTCTTTCAGCTGGTCGACGCCGCTGTCGGCGATCTTCTCCTTGACCAGCACCTTTGCTCGTTCGGACAAATCTGCCTCCTAGTTGGCCGGTTCGACTGAGCCGGCTTCGATCAAGATTTTCACGCGGTGACCCCGGCGTTCGCGATCACCCAGTCGACGCAGGCCGTGAGCGCCTCGACGTCGGAGGGATCGACCGCCGGGAACATCGCGACCCTCAGCTGGTTGCGGCCGAGCTTGCGGTAAGGCTCGACGTCGACGATGCCGTTGGCTCGCAACGTGGCCGCGACGGCGGCCGCGTCGATCGAGTCGTCGAAGTCGATCGTTCCGACGACCAGCGAACGGTGGGAGGCGTCTGCCACGAATGGATCCGCGAAATCGCTGGCCTCGGCCCACCCGTAAAGGTGCGAGGAAGAAGCACGGGTCCGCTCGACGCAGAAGTCGAGTCCGCCGCCCGCGAGCATCCAATCGAGCTGCTCGGCAAGCAGGTAAAGGGTCGCGAGCGCCGGGGTGTTGTAGGTCTGGTCCTTGCGGGAGTTGTCCAGGGCCGTCTTCAGGGACAGGAATGGCGGCTGCCACCGGTCGGACGATCCGTCGAGCTCCTCGATCCGGGATATTGCCGCGGGACTGAGAGCCGCCAGCCAGAGACCGCCGTCGGAACCGAATGCCTTCTGCGGCGCGAAGTAGTAGACATCGGATTCCTGCAGGTCGACCGGAAGGCCGCCGGCGCCTGAGGTGGCGTCGATGAGCACCAGGGCGTCACCGGCACCGGCCGGGCGCTCGACGGGGACCATCACCCCGGTCGAGGTCTCGTTGTGGGCCCAGCCGATCACGTCGACGCCGTCACGGCCTTCGGGGGCCGGGGCGCTGCCCGGCTCCGCTTCGATCAGCACCGGGTCAGACAGGAACGGAGCGCCTGCCGTCACCTGGGAAAACTTGCGGGAGAACTCGCCATAGACCAGGGG
>MKST01000010.1:22635-58673 GCA_001897355.1 Solirubrobacterales bacterium 67-14
CGTACCCGTCGGGAAGCGAAAAGAGCTCTCCGAGGCCGCTCCGGACACGACCGACGAGATCCTTGACCGGTTTCTGCCGGTGCGACGTGCCCATCAGATCGGACCGCTGCCCGAGCGACTCGAGGGCCTCGGGTCGCACCTTCGAGGGGCCGCAGCCGAAGCGGCCGTCGGCGGGCTTTAGGTCATCCGGGATCTTGGCAAAATCAGTCATCTCGGATGAGGATATTGATCCGGGGCCTTCGACCACCCGGCGGGGGTCAATGTGGCTCTGGACTCGGTCCGAAGGTGCAGTTAGGCTGGACAGCGCCCCGAATCTTGCCAATTCCCCACGGAGGAGAACCCTTGTATCCCGTCACATATGAAGCCGACTACCTGCGCGAACGGAATCGGCTGACCACCTTCTTCCGGTTGATCGTCGCGATCCCGTGGCTGATCGTCAGTTCGATCTACGCGATCGCCCAGCTGGTCGTCATCATCATCGCCTGGTTCGCGATCCTGTTCATCGGCCGTTTCCCGGAAGGCATGTACAACTTCGTCGGCGGGGTGCTCCGCTTCACCCAGCGGGTCAACGGCTTCGTGAATCTCCAGACCGACGCCTGGCCCCCGTTCGGCCTCAGTGAGGACAGTTCCTACCCGATCCGCGTCAATTTCCGCCCTCCGGCCGCCCGCCAGAGCCGGCTCAAGGATCTGTTCCGCCTGATCCTCGCGATCCCCCTGCTGATCCTCGCCTACGCGATGAGCGCCGCGCTGACCGCGGTGGCCACCATTTCCTGGCTGACCATCGTCTTCCGCGGCTACCAGCCGGCGGCGATCCACAACGCGATCGCGTACCTGATGGGCTGGACGACCCGCGCCAACGCGTACATCTACCTGATGCGGGACGAGTACCCGCCGGTAGGCGACGAAAACCCGGTCGAGGTCGCGCCTTCGGAGCAGGATCTGCTCGAAGCCGGCGACCTCGGGGGCAACGGCCCGACCCTGGACCCGGCCCCCGAGTCCCAGGGCGAGGTTCCGCCTCCCCCGGCCCAGTAGCCCGAATCGCCGGCTGACACCGGCAGAAAGTCGGCTCTCGCGAGGGGAAGGCCTCGAGACGGATCAAAAAGGGCGGCCCGGAGGCCGCCCTTTCTACGTAACAGGTCGCCGAGAATCGACGAGACGGATCAGTCTTCGTCCCACTCGAAGGGCGGGTATTCAGTGCTCAGCCAGTAGCTGTAGAAGCTGGCTCGCATGTTCCAGGTGAATCCGTTGTGGATCACGTTGAAAAGCCCTTCGGGAACCTTCTTGGTGAAGAGGATCGTGAAGAAGGCGATGAATGAGCAGATGCCGGCGACGAAGTAGATCAGTGAGGCGACGATCGCATACGGGATGCAGATCAGACCGGCGAAGAAGGGCCGCCAGCGGGCAACGTGTTCCGGGTACCTCGCCTGGAGCTGAACGGTGTCGTCGGCGGTCTCTTCGAGGGTGAACGGCGGGTAAGTGTCGCTGACCAGCATGTGGTACGCGGTGACCCGCAGCGCCCAGCGGTGGACGCCCACCATGTAGTTCCACATGCCTTCCGGGTACCGCGCGGTGAACAGGGTCGCGAAGAAGGCGATCAGGGCGACGAAGGCCGCACCGATCCCGAGGAAGAACAGGACCACGTAGTGCGGGATCAGGATCAGCCACTTGATCAGCGGCATGAACCGCGAATACTCGGGCAGAAGCTGCGCGTCGACATCCACCGGATAGCCGCTTCCAGCGACGAGATCGGCTGAACCTCCCGCAGCGACTGCCGCTGCTGCCACCTGGTCATCAGGCGATGGCGTTGGTGTATCGGTCATCTGGACTCCTTGGACTGGTCTTCCCCCACAACCGGGGCCAAGAAGAAACTATCCGCTAAATCGGCGTTTTCCTGTAAATGAGCAGAAAAACCCGAGAAACGCGAAGAGGCGGCCGTGGCCGCCTCTTCGAAGTGGATTCGAGCTCGGTCTAGAACTCCTGGTTGATCCAGGGCATCATGTCGCGGAGCTGCTTGCCGACGATCTCGACCTTGTGGTCCTTGCCTTCCTGGCGCATGCGGTCGAAGTTCTCGTTGCCGGCCTGGTTCTCGGCGATGAACTCCTTGGCGAACTCGCCGGACTGGATCTCACCGAGGATCTGCTTCATCGCGGCGCGGGATTCCTCGCCGATCACCCGCTTGCCGCGGGTCAGGTCGCCGTACTCGGCGGTGTTGGAGATCGAGTAGCGCATGCCCTGGATGCCCTTCTCGTACATCAGGTCGACGATCAGCTTGAGCTCGTGCAGGCACTCGAAGTAGGCGAGGCGCGGGTCGTATCCGGCCTCGACCAGGGTGTCGAAGCCCGCCCGGACCAGTTCGGTGGCGCCGCCGCAGAGCACGGCCTGTTCACCGAAGAGGTCGGTCTCGCATTCGTCCTTGAAGGTGGTCTCGATGATGCCGGCGCGGCCGCCACCGATCCCGATCGCATAGGCGAGCACGAGGTCGTGGGCGTCCCCGGTGGCGTCCTGTTCGACGGCCATGAGGCAGGGAACTCCGGAGCCTTCCTCGAACTGACGGCGGACCATGTGTCCGGGGCCCTTGGGGGCGACCATGCCGACGTCGACGCCGGCCGGGGGCACGATCTGGTCGAAGCGGATCGCGAAGCCGTGGGCGAACATGAGCAGGTTGCCTTCGGCGATCCCGTCCTTGATCTCGTTCTCCCAGATCTCGGCCTGCTTCTCGTCGGGCAGCAGGATCATCACGATGTCGCCCTTGCTGGCCGCGTCGGCGACCGAGAGGACTTCGAGGCCGGCGGCGGAAGCCTGTTCGCGGCTGGCCGAGCCTTCGCGGAGGCCGACTACCACGTTCACACCCGAGTCCTTGAGGTTCAGGGCATGCGCGTGGCCCTGGGAGCCGAAACCGAGGATGGCGACGGTCTTGCCCTCGAGCTTCGAGAGGTCGCCGTCCTTGTCGTAGAAGATGTCTTGGGTGCTCATGGACACCATGCTATGGGTAGCCAAGCTGCGACGGGTTCTCACGATCCGACCCGTACAGCGAAACCATCAGTGAACGACTACTGAGCGAAACGGGTTGGATCCCGAAGGATGGCACGATGAAGTTTTCCGGAGGCGGTCTTCGGGAGTTCGTCCACCACTTCGACCTGCTTCGGGATCTTGTACGGCGCCAGCTTCCCTTCGCAGTGGTTGCGCACCGTTTCGAGATCGACCTCCATCCCGTCCCGGGCGACGAGGAAAGCGGTGACCGCCTGCTGCCACTCGGGGTCGGGCCGGCCGATCACCGCGGCCTCGATGATCTCGGGGTGCTGGACCAGCACGTCTTCGACCTCGGCCGGCATCACGTTCTCGCCGCCGGTGACGATCATGTCGTCGGTCCGGCCCTGGACGTAGAGGAAGCCGTCGTCGTCGATCCAGCCGACATCCCCGGTGTGGAGCCAGCCGTCGGCGTCGAGCGCACCGGCCGAGACGGTCGGCCCCTGGACGAGGATCTCGCGGTCCTGGATCCGCAAATGCGAGGTGAGCAGCGGCCGACCGACCGAGCCGACCTTGCGTCGGGCTTCGGAGACCTCGAGGGTGGTGATCTGGGAGCAGGTCTCGGTCAGGCCGTAGGTCTGGATGACCCGGGCGCCGCGGTCGAGCGCCTCGGCCAGGGCGCTCTGCGGGACCGGCCCGCCACCGACCAGGATCGCCCGCGGCGTGCTCAGGTCGACCCCCTCGTCGAGCAGCCGCAGCAGCATGGTCGAAACCATCGAGATCACGTTGACGCCGTCCCGCTCGATCGCGTCGGCGACCGAGCCCGGGTCAAAACGGTCCTGGAGCACCATCGCGGTGCCGTAGATCACCGATCGCATGACGATCGAGAGCCCGGAGATGTGACTGGTCGGCAGGTTGCAGAGCCAGCGGTCGGAGGGGTCGACACCGATGTTGAAGGCCGACCCCATCGCGCTGAACAGGTGGTTGCCGTAGGTGAGCGAGACCGGGCGCGGATGGCCGGTCGAACCGCTGGTCAGGATCCGGCAGTGGGGGTCTGACATGTCGTGTTCACCGAGCAGCGGCATGTCGGCTTCGGTCTGCGTGAGCTTGCCGGGATCGTCCAGGTCAACCGTGACGTCACAGGCATCGAGGGCACGGCTGCGCTCCTCGGGTGAAAGCTTCGGGCTGATCGGCAGCAGCACGGCGCCGGTCTTCATCAGCGCGTGGACCAGGATGATCTTCTCCCGGCCAGGGTCCATGTTCATCGCCACCGTCGCCCCACGGCGCACCCCCCAGGCAGAGAGGCGACGGGCGGCGTGGACCGCCTCTTCTTCGAGCTCGGCGTAGGTCATCGACTCGCCGTCCGAGATCAGGGCGATCCGGTCGGGACAGCTTTGCGCTCTCTGGGCCAGCCAGTTGTCGAGTTTCAATTGACCTCGTTTATCGTGGAGCTCTCAATTCTTGCGATCCGCGAGCCTTCACGGTCGCGACCAGACGAACGGAGTACCGCACTTGCCTGAACGACACCGCAACGCGCCCCCCGAGGAAACGCTTTACGAGCCGATCGAGTGGCATTCGGCCGGAGATTACTCCGACATCCTCTACGAGAAGGCTGAGGGTATCGCCAAGATCACGATCAACCGGCCCGAGGTACGCAACGCCTTCCGCCCCCAGACCTTGGCCGAGCTCAGGCACGCCTTCAACCAGGCCCGTGACGACCTCGAAGTGGGGTCGATCATCTTCACCGGCCAGGGCACCGAGGCCTTCTGCTCGGGCGGCGACCAGCGGATCCGCGGCGACGACGGTTACATCGGGGACGACGACGTCGCCAACCAGGGTGTCGGCCGGCTCGACGTCGGCGACCTCCACGTTCAGATCCGGCGCCTGCCGAAACCGGTGGTGGCGATGGTCGCCGGCTACGCGGTCGGCGGCGGCCACATCCTGCATCTCGTCTGCGACATGACGATCGCCGGCGACAACGCCAAGTTCGGTCAGACCGGCCCTCGGGTCGGTAGCTTCGACGGTGGTTTCGGGGCCAGCCTGCTCTCCCGCAACATCGGCGTGAAACGGGCCAAGGAAGTCTGGTTCCTCTGCCGTCATTACACCGCCGACGAGGCCGAGCAGATGGGCCTGGTCAACGCGGTCGTCCCGGTCGAGGACCTGGAGAAGGAAACCGTCGCCTGGTGCCGCGAGATGTCGCACCTCTCCCCTCTCTCCCTGCGGCTGCTCAAGTCGAGCTTCAACGCCGACGAGGACGGGGTGACCGGCCTTCAGCAGCTCTCGCATGACGCCACCCTGCTCTTCTACATGTCGGAGGAAGGCCAGGAGGGGCGCAACGCCTTCCAGGAGGGTCGCCCGCCCGAGTTCGACAAGTTCCCGAAGCGTCCGTGAGGATCTGGCTTAACGCGGCCCGGCCGCGCACCCTGCCGGCGGCGATCGCGCCGGTGCTGGTCGGTACCGCCGCGGCCGTCTTCGTGGCCGACAAGCTGCCTAGCTGGTCGCTTTTCGTCGCTGCGCTCGTCGCCAGCATCCTGATCCAGATCGGCACCAACCTGGCGAACGATTATTCGGATGCGCGCCGGGGCGCCGACTCGGCCGACCGGCTCGGGCCGGTGCGAGTCACCTCGGCCGGCCTGATCACCCCCCAGCGGGTACTGACCGCGACCTGGATCGCCTTCGGCCTGGCCGCTCTGCTCGGCATCTACATCGCCTCGCAATCGGACTGGATCATCCTCGCGGTGGGTGCGGTCTCGATCGCCGCCGGGTTCCTCTACACGGGGGGGCCGAAACCGTACGGCTACGCGGGGCTGGGCGAGATCTTCGTCTTCGTCTTCTTCGGGCTGGTCGCAGTCAACGGCTCGTACTTCATCCAGCTCGAGGAGCTGGCCTGGCTTCCTTTCGGGCTATCGGTCGCGGTCGGTCTGCTCTCGACCGCGATCCTGGTCGTCAACAACGTCCGTGACATCGATTCCGACCGGCGGGCCGACAAGAACACCTTGGCCGTGCGGATCGGTCGGGAGAAGACCCGTCGGCTCTACGTCTTCCTGATGCTGGGCGCGTTCTTCGTGCTCGGGCTGACGATCGTGCTCAACGACGGTCCCTGGCTGGCCCTGCTCGGCCTGGCCGGCATCCCGATGGCCCGCGGCCCGATCGCGACGGTGACCGGCCGCACCGACGGGCCTTCGCTGAACCAGGCGCTTGCCGCCACCGGTGCGGTGCTGGGCTCCACCTCGGTCCTGACCGCGATCGGGCTGGTCCTCGGGGGCTGAGATGGAGGTCGGCCCGCTCAGCGTCGAGGTCATCCCCTTTGCGCTGAGCTTCCGCCGCCCGTATGTGACCGCCACCGGAAGCCTCGACCGGCGGCAGTCCGTACTGCTCCGGCTGCGCGACGAGAACGGCCTGAGCGGATTGGGCGAGGGTGTGCCGATGACCCTGCGAAGCGGGGACGGTCTCGATCGGGTGGTCGCCGAACTGAACGAGTGGGCCGAGAATCCCGGCCTCTTCCCCACCTCGCCCCCGGCTCGCTGCGCGGTGAGCATGGCGGTCGCCGACCTCGTCGCCAAACGCGAGGAGATCCCCCTTTGGCGGTACCTCGACCCGGCCGCCACGCCGAGGACGCTCAGATGCAACGCGACGATCACCGCCGGCGATGCCGAGGATGTCGTCTCCCAGTGTGAGGCCTGGGCCGCCGACGGCTTCGACGTCTTCAAGCTGAAGGCCGGACCGGACGAGGCGGTGGAGCTGGCAACCGTCGTCCGCTCGGAGCTCGGGCCGGAGGCGAAGCTCAGGATCGACGCGAACGGCAGTTGGGGCGAGCGCGCCGCCCGCCTGTTGCGAGAGTTGGAGCCACTCGATCTGGAACTGGTCGAGGAGCCGGTCACCGGCCTGGCCGATCTGGCGGCCTTGAGCCGGGCCACCGAGATCCCCCTGGTCGCCGACGAGTCGGTCAACGACCCTTCCGAGGCAGCCGACGCGCGGGTCGAGGGCGCCTGCGCCGCGGTGACCGTGAAGCTGAGCAAGATCGGCAGCCTCGATGCCGCCCTCGGAGGCCACCTCCCCACCTACCTCTCCAGCGCCCTCGACGGGCCGGTCGGCATTGCCGCTGCCGCCCATGTGGCACAGACCCTCGATCCGAATCTGCCCTGGCCCGAGGTGGCCCACGGCTTGGCGACCGAGCGGCTCTTCGCCGAGACCATCGCCTTCGGCGGAGCGCTGACCGACGGCCCCCGGCTCGACCCGCCGTCCGACGGGCCCGGGATCGGGGTAGAGCTGGACGAGACAGCCCTCACCCGCTGCCGCCTCGGCTGAGCCGACCGGGGACGGGCCGTCTAGGCTCTGACCCGAAGTGGACTCGTCCAGTACGAACATGGCGCTTTGCACGGCTTTTGCCGAGGAACTCGCGCGCAGCGGGGTCGAGTTGGCCGTGGTCTCCCCTGGTTCTCGTTCCACGCCGCTTGCCGTCGCTCTCTGGCGCCAGGAAGGGATCGAGGTCGAGGTGGCGCTCGACGAACGCTCGGCCGCCTTCTACGCGCTGGGAGCCGCCCAGGCTTCCGGTCGTCCGGTCGCGCTGGTCTGCACCTCCGGTACCGCTGCCGCCAACTACCACCCGGCGGTGGCCGAGGCCGATCTTTCCGCGATCCCCCTGATCGTGCTCACCGCCGACCGGCCACCGGAGCTGCGGGACATCGGGGCGGGCCAGACGATCGACCAGATCAAGCTCTTCGGTGACGCGGTCCGCTGGTTCGCCGAGGTGGGAAGCCACGACGCCGACGATGACGGCCTGCTCCACTTCCGCTCGGTCGCCTGCCGCGCCTACGCGGCCGCGGACGGCGATCCCCGGCCGGGGCCGGTGCACCTCAACTTCCCCCTGCGGGATCCCCTGGCTCCCGTCGACCGGGAAGGCGCCGTCACCGCGACCCGTCGCCTCGCCTTGGAGGGTCGCCCGAACGGCCCCCTGACCGCGGTCGAGAAGGCGACCTGCGGCGCCGACCGCGCCACGGTCAACCGGCTCGTGGCGATGATCCAGGCAGCCGAGAAGATCCTGATCCTGGCCGGCCGCCAGACCGATCCTTCGCTCCGCGAGCCGCTGGCCCGCCTGGCCAATGCCTGCCGGGCACCGGTCCTGGCCGAGCCCACCTCCCAGTTCCGGCTGGGGCCGCATGACAGGGGCGCCGTGATCACCTCGTATGAGCGGATCGCCCGCCGACGGGAGCAGTCGCTCGCCCCCGACCTGATCATCCGGCTGGGCGAGTTCCCGACCTCCAAGCAGCTGCGCCTCTGGATGGCCGAGACGGACCCGGCCGAGGTCGTCATCGACCCGACCTATGGCTGGAACGAGCCGGTCCGGACCGCCGACCTGATCGTGCGCTGCGACCCGGCGACCCTGCTCCACCAGATCGAGAACACCGCCGAGCAGCGGGTCGAAGGCCCGGCCGGCAACGGTTACTGGAGCCGCTGGCTGGAGGTCGAGAAGAAGGAACGCCGCGAGATCGAGCAGGGCTGGGACTCGGACCAGGGCTTGACCGCCGGGGCCGTCCACGCTCGCCTCGCCGAGCTGCAGGCCGACGGTGGACTCGTGTACACCGCTTCCAGCCTGGCGATCCGCGACCAGGAGGAATCGGTGCCGGCCCTCGATCGCGACCTGCTCTTCCTGGCCAACCGTGGTGCGAACGGGATCGACGGGCTGCTCGCCTCTGGCCTTGGCGCCGCCCGGGCCAGCCGCAGGCCGACCACGATCGTCACCGGTGACCTCGGTTTCTTCCATGACGTGGGCAGCCTCGCCTTGGCCCGTGGCCTTGAGCTGTCGGCCAGGATCGTCGTGCTCAACAACGAGGGTGGCGGCATCTTCGAGCGGCTCCCGCAACGCGAGGCGATGGCGGCCGACGAGTTCGAGGCATTGATGCGGACCCCGTCCGGACACTCGATCGAAGACGCCGCCCGCCTCTACGGGCTGCCTTTCCACCGCGCCCCGGACCTCGGCGCGCTGGAAGCCGCCTTCCGGGCCGACGGCGATCCCGTCTCGGTGATCGAAGTCCCGGTCGCGGGCTGACTTCAGCTCAGCAGGGGCAACAGGGCGCTGAGCTTGATCTCGGTCTCGGCCAGTTCCGCGGCCGGGTCGGAATCGGCGACCACCCCGACCCCGGCGAAGAGGTGGGCTTCGCGGTCGCGGATCAGCGCGCTGCGCAGCGCCACGCAGAACTCGCCGTCGCCGGAACCATCCATCCAGCCGACCGGGCCGGCGTACCAACCCCGGTCCATCTGCTCGACCTCGGCCATCACCTTGCTGGCCTTCTTCCAGGGTTCGCCGCCGACCGCCGGGGTCGGATGGAGCAGCCCGGCCAGCTCGATCGCGGTGCGGGGCTGGGCGAGCTGGGCGTAGACCGGGGTGCCGAGATGCTGGATGTTCGCGACCTTGATGATCTCCGGTTCCTCGGCCGCCTCGACCCAGACGCTCAGCTTGCTCAGGGTCTTGACGATTCTTCGCACCACGACGGCCTGCTCGCCCCGGTCCTTGCGGCTGGAGAGCAGCTGTTGGGCGAGGTGGTCGTCGACCGCGGGGTCGCTGCTGCGACGGGTCGATCCGGCCAGGCCGACGGTGGCGACGCCACGGCCGACGCAGCGGACCAGCAGCTCCGGGCTGGCCCCGATGAAGACCGCTTCTCCGGTCCCGGCGCAGAAGTTGAAGCAGGACGGGAAACCCTGCCTGAGCGCGTCGTAGATCGCGGCCGGATCATGGGCCGAGCCCGCCCGGACCACGACTTCCCGGGCCAGGACGACCTTCTCGATCTCGCCGGAGCGGATCCGCTCGACCGCTTCTGCGACCGAACCTTCGTAGGACTCGGGGCTGCGGACGCTTTCGATCGAGGGCGCCACGGTCGGGTGCGGGTCGATCATCGGCATCTCTCCGCTGACCAGGCCGGCGACCCTGGCCATGGCCGCCGCGAGCAGGGCTTCGCCGTCGCTGCCCGGGCCGGCCATCAGGTTGACGGTGAGGAAGGTGCCGCCTTCGGAAGACTGGATCGCCAGCTCCGGCAGGATCATCGAGGCCGGCTCGAACGAAGACCAGGCCGGGTCCGGGTCGGCCGCCCCGGCGGTGCCGTCGTCGTGGAAAGCGAAGCCACCGGTCCAGACCGGGCCGGTGGTAAACCCGCCCGAGCCGCGCAGCACTGCTTCCCCGGAGAGGTTGGCGCAGTCGGCCGCCACCGTGACGAAGCGGTTCGGACCCCGCGCGGTGATCTCGTGGATCCGTCCCAGCGCAGCCAGTCTCAGGTCCCGGTCGGGCTGCTCCCAACAGAAGAAAGGCTCACCGGCCCGCCGGGAGGCGAAAACCGTCGCTGACGGGTCGTCACAGTCGAACGGCACCGTGACCGAAACCAGCGTCTGGGCGGCCCGGGACGCCGCTTCGGCCAGCGCTTCGCGCAGCTCTTCTTCCAGCAACGCCCGGTCGGCGGGCGCCGGCATCAGTCGCCGCCGCGGGCCAGCGCGACTTCGCCGGTGCGGACCATCTCCAGCAGGCCGTGTGGCCGCAGCATGCTCTCGAAGGCCTCGATCTTGTCGTGGGATCCGGTCACCTCGACGATCAGTGCACGACGGGAGACGTCGACGATCTTGGCTCGGAAGATCTCCGCGAACTGCACGATCTCCGCCCGGTTCTCGACCGCGGCCGAGACCTTGAACAGCGCCATCTCGCGGGCCACCGTCTCGTCCGGCTCCATGTCGCGGATCTTCAGCACGTTGATCAGCTTGTGGAGCTGCTTGGTCACCTGGTCGATCGGATGGACCGCCCCGTCGATGGTCAGCGTGATCCGCGAGACCTCCGGGTCCTCGGTCGGGCCGACCGCCAGGGTGTCGATGTTGAACCCGCGCCGCGAAAAGAGGCCGGCGACCCGGGCCAGCACGCCGGCCCGGTTCTCGACCATGATCGAAAGCACGTGCTTGCGACCGGAAAGCCGGGAATTGCCGGTGTGGAGATCCTCGAGCCTGACCATGTCCGTGGAAGCCATCAGCCCACCATGTCCCTTGCCGCGTTCCCTGCGGGAATCATCGGGTAGCAGTTCTCTCGCGGGCTGACCCTCACGTCGAGCAGCGCCGGCCCGTCCGCGTCGAGGGTGGCGACGATCATCTCTTCGAGATCGGCACTGTCCTCGCAGCGCAGGCCCTGGGCTCCGAAGGCCTCCGTCAACTTGACCCAGTCCGGGCTGGGGCCGTTCTCGACCCCGCTGTAACGCTCCGACCAGAACAGTTCCTGCCACTGGCGGACCATGCCCATGAAGCCGTTGTTCATCAGGAAGACCTTGACCGGGACCTCTTCGTTGACCGCGGTCGCCATCTCCTGGATGTTCATGATCAGGCTGCCGTCGCCGGAGATGCAGATGACCTGGTCGTCCGGGCGGGCGACCTTGGCCCCGATCGCGGCCGGCAGGCCGAAGCCCATCGTGCCGAGCCCGCCGGAGTTGATCCAGCGGCGCGGCTGGTTGAAGCCGTAGTACTGGGCCGCCCACATCTGGTGCTGACCGACATCGGAGGCGACGATCGCGTCGCCGCCGGTCAGCTCGTGCAGCTTCTGGACCATCAGTTGGGGCTTGATCTCACCCGGTCCGCCCGGTTCATAGGTCAGCGGGTACTCGCCCTGCCAGGCCTTGATCCGGCTCCACCAGCCGTCGAGCCGGGAGGAGTCGGTCTGGAGCGTCTGGTACTCGCGGGTCAGCTTCGGCAGGACCAGCTTGACGTCACCGACGATCGGGATGTGGGCCGGGACGTTCTTCGAGATCTCAGCCGGGTCGATGTCGATGTGGATGAACTTGGCCGAAGGGGCGAACTCGGAGAGCTTGCCGGTGATCCGGTCGTCGAAGCGGGCGCCGATCGCGATGATCAGGTCCGCTTCATCCATCGCGTAGTTGGCGGTGCGGGTGCCGTGCATGCCGAGCATGCCGAGCCACTGTTCGTCGTCGGCCGGGAAGCAGCCCAGTCCCATCAGGGTCGAGGTGACCGGGAACTTGTCCGAAGCGCAGAGCTCACGCAGTTCCGCCGAGGCGTCGCCGAGGTTGACGCCGCCGCCGCTGTAGATCACCGGGCGCCGGGCGTTGGCCATCGCCTTGGCGGCGAGGCGGATCTGTTTCAGGTTGCCCTCGACGGTCGGCTTGTAGCCGGAGAGGTCGACCGGTTCGGTCCGCTCCTGGTAATCGATCTCGGCCCGGGCCAGATCCTGGGGGATGTCGACCAGGACCGGCCCCGGGCGACCGGTGGAAGCGATGTGGAATGCCTCGTGGACGTACTCGGGGATGTGCTCCGGTTCGGTGCAGAGCAGCGAGTGCTTGACGATCGGCATCGTGATGCCGACAATGTCCGCTTCCTGGAAGCCGTCGGTGCCGATCAGGTCGGTCCGGACCTGGCCGGTGATGAAGACCGTCGGGACCGAATCCATCATCGCGTCGGCGATCGCCGTGACCAGGTTGGTCGCCCCCGGGCCGGAGGTGCCGAAGGCGACCCCGACCTTGCCCGAGGCGTGGGCGTAACCCTCGGCGGCGTGGCCGGCGGCCTGCTCGTGGCGGGCCTGTACGTGCCGCAGATCGGCGTCGACCAGCGCGTCATAGGTGGGCAGGTTCGCGCCACCGGGAATGCCGAAGATGTGGTCAACACCTTCGACTTCGAGGGATTTGAACAATGCGTCTGCGGCTCTCATCAGACCAGTGATCCTAACGAATCAGCGGAGGGCGCTTCAGGTCTTCTGCTGGGGTGAAAGCGCGCCGCCTTCGAGCTCCCCAGGGTTCCACTTGGTCTTTGGCGTGATCGCCCTCGGGATCACCCGATCCTTGTGCTGATCGATGGTCGAAAGCACCGAACGGACCAGTTCCTCTCCGAGGTGATGCGGCTCCAGGCCGAGCTCGAGCAGTTTCTCGTGCTTCGGGTTGAAGTAGTGGCTTTCCAGCTCGACTCGCGGGTTCGGGAAGGTCTCGATCGAGACCTCATGGCCGACTTCGGCGGCGCTCCGTTGGACCAGCTCGGCCAGCTCGGAGACCGTGAAGCGCTCGGTGAACTGGTTGAAGACCCGGAACTCGCCGCGCTCGGCGGGGTTGAGCGTGGCCAGCTCGACGCAGCGCAGGGTGTCGCGGATGTTCAGGTAGCCACGGGTCTGGCCGCCGGCCCCGTAGACGGTCAGCGGGTGGCCGATCACGGCCTGGACGCAGAACCGGTTGAGCACGGTGCCGAAGGTCTCGTCGTAGTCGAAGCGGGTAGCCAAGGCCGGGTCGAGCGCGGTCTCGTCGGTCTCGATGCCGTAGACGACGCCCTGGTTGAGGTCGGTCGCCCGCAGCCCCCAGAACCGGGTCGCGAGGTGGATGTTGGTCGAGTCGTGGACCTTGGAAGCGTGGTAGAGCGAGGCCGGCAGCTTCGGGAAGGGCAGGGTGTCCTTGCGGCCGTTGTGCTCGATCTCGATGAAGCCCTCTTCGATGTCGATGTTGGGCGTGCCGTACTCGCCCATCGTGCCGAGCTTGATCAAGTGCGCGTCCGGGACGTGCTCGCGCATCGAGAAGAGCAGGTTGAGGGTGCCGATGACGTTGGTCTGCTGGGTTTCGACCGCGGTCTGGCGCGAGCGCATCGAGTACGGCGCGGAAGGCTGCTCGCCGTAGTGGATGACCGCCTCGGGCAGGAAGTCGGAGACGACCTTGTCGAGGAACTCGCCGTCCTCGATGCAGCCGACCCGGGCCTCGATCCGGCGGCCCGAAACCCGCTCCCAGGCGTCGAGCCGGTCCTGGAGGCTCGAGATCGGAGTCAGCGAATCCGTCGACTGGTCCAGGTGCCAGCGGCGACGGGCAAAGTTGTCGACGATCATTACGTCGTGGCCGCGGTCCGAGAAACGCATCGCCGTGGGCCAACCGAGGTAACCGTCACCACCAAGAATCAGAATTCGCATAAGGGCCGAGATTACCGGAACTTTCACGCACTAGGATTGCCTGAGTGCGACTGCTAGCCCTCGTCCTCGTCGTCATCGCCGGATTGGCTTTGAGAATGGATGCGGCCTGGCATGGGTCCGCCGACAACCTTCCCGATTCGGCCGCCTACGAACGAATCGCCCGCGGGCTCCACGAGGACGGCGTCTTCGCCCAGCGGGGGCCGGACACGCCGGCCCACCCGCAGCCCGCCACCAACTACAGCCCGGGCCTGCCGCTGGCGGTGGCCGGGGTCTTCGACCTCGCCGGCAACGACGACGTCCGCCTGGCCCGGATCCTGCTCGCCCTGGTCACCACCCTCGCGATTCCCTTTGCCTGGCTCCTGGCCAGGCGCCTGGCCCCGCCCGAGGACCCCGGCGTGGCCGGGTTCGTGGCCGCCGCCGCGGTCGCCTTCTACCCCTGCCTGATCGCCGACGCGGGCATGCTGCTGACCGAGGCACTGGCCGGCACCCTTCTCACCGGCGCCCTGCTGGCGATGCTCCGGGCGCGGGACAAACTCGGCCGGCCGGGCCGCCCTCGGGCGCTGCTCGCCCTCGACTGGCTCCTGCCCGGCGCGTTGCTCGGCCTGACCGCGATGGTTCGTCCCGAGTACCTGTTGATCTCGCTGGTGCTGATCGGGGTGATGACGGTGATCTGCCGGTCCCGCGGGTTCGGGCCGGTCCTCGCTTCCGGAGGGTTGATGCTGGTCGCCTTGCTTTTGGTGATCACGCCGTGGATGACCCGCAACCTCGACCAGTCGGGCCGTCTGGTTCCGCTGTCGACCGGCGGTGGCCAGACCCTTTTCACCGGCAGCTACCTGGCTTCGGCCGGCGACCCGCTCGAGGTGATGCCGGATGTGCTGGCCCACCATCCCGAGCTTTCCCGGCGGATCCAGGCCCAGAACGCGGCCAGCGGCGAGGGTCCGGAATCGATCACCCCGGAACGGGTGCTGGCCCTGCTCGCCGCCGAACGCATGCCGGGCGTGCCGGCGGACCTGGCACTGGCCCGGATCGGACGCGAGAACTACCTGCGTGCCCTGCGTGAGGACCCGGCCGGCCTGCTCGGCTATTTCGCCGGCAAGTCGGCCCGGATCTGGTGGCGCGGGCGCACCGACCTGACCGGGACCGCGGCCGGCCGGGCCTTCCACATGAGCCTCGTCGCCGGGGCCCTGGTCGGTCTCTTGCTGCTCGCCTTCCGGCGTCGGCCGGAGTTCTGGCTGATCTTCGCCCTGGCCGCCGGCGTGACCGTGATCGGCGCCGTATTCGTCGCCTCCCCCCGCCGGACCCTGGCCTTCTGGCCGGTGATCGCCTGCCTGACCGGACTCGGCTTCTCGCTTGCTTTCCGCCTTGCGCGCGACGCCGTCGCCAACCGACTGCGTCCGGTTCCCATAGCCTGACCGGCCCGGATGCAGGTTCTGAAGAGTTATTTCACCCGTTACGGACGCGGGGCGATGATCGCCCTTGCCGTGATCGTCTGCGCCGGTTTCCTGGTCCGCGCCTGGGTGGTAGTCAACCCCTTGGCGGACCCCGGCGACGATGCCCTGGCCTACCGCGCCCTGGCCGAAGCGCTCTACGTCGACGGCACCTTCGGCTACGAGAAGGGATCCTCTGGCGGGCCCGAGTTCAAGACCCCGAGCGACTGGTCGCCCGGGGCCCCGCTGATCTACGCCGGCGCCTACTACCTGACCGGCGGGGTGCGAGACGGCGTCGCCCGCGGGGTCGAGGCGCTGTTCGGCACCGCCGCGATCATCCTCGCCTTCCTGCTCACCGCCCGGCTGCTCGGCCCGCCCCGCCGCCGGGTTTCCTCGACGGCGGAGTTTTCGGCAAATAAGTCTGAAAAGTCCGCCGTCGGCGAGGTTTCCGGGCTTCGGCAGGCAGCCGGACCGCTGGTCGCGGCCGGCCTGGTGGCCTTCTATCCCCCCTTCATCCACTCGACCGGCGCCCTGATGAGCGAACCGCCGGCCTTCTTCATGCTGCCGTTCTCGGTACTCGCCTTCCTCTGGGCCGACCGGCGGATGAACACCCCGGGCGCGACCGGCTTCGCCCGCATCTGGCCCTGGCTCCTCCCCGGTCTCGGTTTCGGCCTCACCGTCCTGATCCGGCCCGAGTACCTCTCGGTCTGCGTCGCCTTCACCGTCTTCCTGTTGATCCGGGCCTGGATCAAGGCCGGCCCGGCCAACTCACTGGCCTCGGCCGCGATCTTCGTGCTCGCGGTGCTGGTGCCGATCGTCCCCTGGACGATCCACAACTACCACGAGCTCGACCGGCTGGTCCCGCTTTCGACCGGCAGCGGCAAGGCGCTCTTCACCGGCACCTACTACCCGGGCGACGGCGAGTACCAGCAGGTCAAGGCCGAACTGCTCTATCAGCAGACCGGCCGCCGGCTCGACCCCGGTTCGGCCGCCCTGGAAGCGGTCGACCCGGTACCGCTCTTCGACCGGGTCGCCAACCAGTACAAAGCCGAACACGACCTTCCCGACCTGAATCGCGACGACGCGCTCGGCCGGCTCGGCAAGGAGAACCTCAAGAAGTATTTCGGCGACCACCCACTCGGCTATGTCGGCATGACCTTCCGCAAGGTCTGGCGGATGTGGAGTTCCGGGGTCGGGGACGCGATGTCCTCCCCGCTCGGCCGGGTGATCCAGGTGCTGCTGGCCCTGGCCGGGCTGATCGGGCTTGTCCTGCTCGCCTGGCGCAGGCGCTGGGAGGCGATCGCCGTCGGCCTGCCGATTGCCACGGTCACTGCAGTCGCGGCGATCACCCTCGCTCCCGCCCGCAGAAATGAGATCCTGATGATGCTCGTCCTGCCCTTGGCGGCGGTCGCGCTCGACGCCCTGGTCAACCGGGTGCCCGGCCCGACCGAACCAGGCGCGAACGCCGAAACCGAAACCCCATGATCCTCGCCTCGATATTCCCTGCCCAGCTCACCGCCCTCCGGGCCACCGGTCTCGTGATCGCGGTCCTGATCATCGGCTTCGCGATCGTCCGCCGCCGCGAGTTGCGCAACGCCGACGTGATCCTGCTGCTGCTGGCCGGCCTCGGGCTGGCGATCGTTTCCGGCACCGAGCTGACCGACCGCCTGCTCTCCGCCCTCTCCTTCGAGAAGGGCAACGGCGGCCGCATCCTCGGGCTCGCGGTCATCGCGATCTTCATCCTCTTCCTGATGGCGCTCCGGGCGCTTTCGGTCGGCGCCCGCAACGCACGACAGCTACAGGCGGTGCTCGAGGGGATCTCGTCCGAGCAGTTCCGGACGGCCGAGCACCGCAAGCAGTTCAAGGGCAAGGTCGGCGTGGTGATCCCGGCTTACAACGAGGCCGACAACCTCGGCTACGTGCTCGACCAGATCCCGGACGAGGTCTGCGGCCTCCCCACCGCGACCCTGGTGGTGGATGACGGCTCGAGGGACGGCACCGAGGAGGTCGCCGCCGCACACGGGGCCGTGGTTTCACGCCATGTCGTCAACCGCGGCGGCGGTGCGGCCCTCCGCACCGGCTACCGGCTGATGGTGGACTCGGAAGCGGCGATCGTGGTCACGCTCGACGCCGACGGCCAGCACCTGCCGGCCGAGATGCCGAACCTGGTCCAGCCGGTGCTCGACGGCAAGGCCGACGTCGCCCATGGTTCCCGCGTGCTCGGCCACGCCGAGCAGAACCACTTCGCCCGGGAGCTCGGCATCGTCTTCTTCAACCGCCTGGTCTCCTTCATCACCCGCACCCACGTGACCGATTGCTCGAACGGCTACCGGGCGGTCCGCACCGCGGTCCTCCCCACCCTGGTCCTGAAGCAGGAGCAGTTCCACACTTCCGAGTTCCTGATCGAGGCGATCAAGCGCGGAGTCCCCGCGGTAGAGGTCCCGGTGACGGTCGAACAACGCCTCCACGGACACTCCAAGAAGCCCGCCGTCTTCCGCTACGGAATGGGCTTCGCCAACGCCATAGTCCGCACCTGGCTCAGGTAGCCACCTGCAGTCGGTCCGGTCTTCGCCGGACCTCCAAGCTCAACCCGCCTCGTGCCACACCAGCTCCTCGGATCGTGGTCAGCTCGACTTCTCCTGCAGCCATGAGGGCTACCGGTTCGTAGACATCTCGGGGGTTGTGGTTTTTCCGACTGCGTAGTCCCGCACCAAGGAAAAAGCACAACCTCCGAGACCCAAAGCAACAGGCACCACCCGTGAACCGCAGCTTCCTACCGAGGTGGCATTCGGGTTTCTTCGGGCTTCGGGAGGTACAGGTCGTAGCCGCAGCGGGGGCAGACCTGGACGTAGAGCTTGACGATGTTGTGGCAGTTGGGGCACTGCCTTTCCGGCTCGTTGACCTCGTTGCGAGTCATGAAGACGGCGATCAGGCCGAGGCCGGGCAGGATCGAGCCGATGATCAGCCAGATGAAGAAGGAGCCGCCCTTGGCCCGGCCGATGATCCCGGTCGCGATACCGAAGAGCAAGGCGATGAACACGTACTCGTAGCCCACACCGACATTGTGCCTGTCCACGGCCCGGTTTGACGCATGACGCAGGTTCCGCTTGACGGCTGGTGAACAATGTGAGGACAGGGAATGGCAGTCAAGGCTGGCAGGAAAAAGAAAGGTCGGGTCTACCGACGCAAACGCTGGGTCGATTCGGACGAGGGCGTGGTGCGCCTGAGGACTAAGGTGATCCGTCGCCGCCGGGGCGAGCGAGCGCCGCGCAAGGATCCCGGCCCCCGGCCGTTGCCGAGGCCGCAGAAGCCGCGCGCGCCCTGGAAGCCCCAGCCCTTCGACGTCTACCACGGTAAGTTCGGACGCCTCGAGGCGATGCGTCTGCTCAACCGGGCCGGCTTCGGTCCTGCCCCGGGCCAGGCGGAGAAGCTGGCCAAACTGGGAATGAAGAAGGCGGTTCGCTCTCTGACCCGGCCGCAGGGCAAGGCCAAGCTGATCGGCCCGGAACCGGTCGACGGCGACGGGCTGCCCTTGGCCCCCTTCGATTCCTGGGGGCATGACCATCTCTGGTGGTTGGATCGCATGGTCCGCACCAACCAGCCGTTCCGGGAGCGCATGGCCCTGGTCTTCCACGACTGGTTCGCCACCTCAAACGCCGGCGTGTCCCAGCAACGCCAGATGATCGACCAATACTGGACCCTGCGAGCCGGGGTGAACGGCACCTTCGACGACCTCGTCGTGAAGGTCACCAAGGACCCGGCGATGCTGCAGTGGCTGAACGGCGGCGAGAACAACAAGTGGTCGCCGAACGAGAACTACGCCCGCGAGCTGATGGAGCTGTTCACGCTCGGGGCCGACCGGGGCGCGTACATGGAGGACGACATCCGCGAGGCGGCCCGCGCCCTGACCGGCTGGCGGTACGACTGGGACGATGACCTCGGGGCGGTGAACTTCCGTTTCGATCCCGAGTTCCACGACGAGGACAGCAAGAAGATCTTCGGCAAGAAGGGCAAATGGGACTGGCGGGACGTCTGCCGGCTCTGCGTCACCCACAAGCTCCACGCGAGCTTCTTCGTCGACAAGCTCTGGAGCTACTTCGTGCCGGCCGCCCCTTCGAAGGGCACCCGGCGGGCGCTGATCCATCTGTACCTGAAGAAGGGCCGCAAGATCCTGCCGGTGGTCGAAGCGATCCTGCAGCATCCGGATTTCTACCGGGGGCCGGCCATGGTCAAGCCACCCGCCGTGTTCAACGCCAGCCTGCTCCGGGCCCTGAAGCTGCCGATCAACTCGGACGCGTGGACCTGGCTCGGGGACTCCGCCGGCCAGCAGCTCTTCCTGCCACCGAACGTGGCCGGCTGGGATGACGATCGCTGGCTCGACACATCGACCGTGCGGGCCCGCTGGCTGATGGTCACCTACGCCCTGGACTCGCGCCACCACGACGCCTGGAACGATTCCTACCGCGAGACGGAATCGACCCGAGCCGCGATGAACCGCGCCCTTTCTGCCCTCGGCTGGCCGCCACTCCACTCCGACCACCAGCACGAACTCGTCGCGATGTCGGACCGGATCCCCGGCCACATCACCGACGAGTGGCAGCGACGCCCCTACCTGGCGATGCGCCAGAACGCCCTGCTCCAGCTGATCGCCTCCTGCCCGGATTTCCAACTCTCATGACCCGCGCCCGCTGCTGCGACAACTACACCCGCTCCCGGCTCCTTCGCTCGGCCGCCGCGCAGGCCGGCAAAGGGCTGCCGCAGATCGAGCCGGGAATGCCGGTCCCAGCCGGCACCGGGCTGACCCGGCGTGGATTCATCGCCGGCGCGGCCGGGCTCGCGCTGGCCGTCTACGCCGCCGGGAAGACGCCGCTGCCGCTGTTCGAGGACGGCATCGCCGAAGCGGCCCAGTCGGACCGGATCATCGTTTCCATCTTCCTCGACGGCGGGGCCGACACCCTGTCGCTGCTGGCCCCGGTCGGCCATGCCCGCTATCACGAACTGAGGCCCGTCCTCGCCCTGGCCGAGGGCGCGGGCATCCCCTTCACCGAGGATCCGAGCCTCCACTGGCACCCTTCCGCAGCCGCGCTGGCGCAGCTTCACGCCGAAGGCAAGGTGACCGTGTTCCCGGCGGTCGGCTACGACGACCCCAACCAATCGCACTTCACGTCCCGGCATTTCTGGGAGGTCGGCGATCTCGACACCGAGGGGCGCACCGGCTGGATGGGGCGTTATCTGGACTTGGTCGGAAGCCAGAACAATCCCCTCCAGGGTCTTTCGCTCAGCAGTTCGCTCGCCCCGGCCCTGGCCACCAAGGACAAGCCGGTGGCGGCCGTCGAAGGAGTCACCGACTATGACCTCTGGTCCTGGGTCGGCGAGCCGGTGAGCGACGAGATGTTCGGCAGCTTCCGCCGGATGGGCTCGATGAAGTCAAACTCTCCCGCCCTGCGGGACAGCCGTCGCGCGATCCGCTCGACCAACATCATCCGCGACCGGCTGGCCTCGTTCGGCGAGTTCGAGGCACCGGTCGCCTACCCGGAGGGCGCCCGCCTGGGCCAGCAGCTTTCCGGGCTGGCGGCACTGCTCGGTGCGGGCATGCCGCTCCGCTGCGTGTCGGTCAGCGCCGATGGCTCCTACGACACCCACTCGGCCCAGGCCGAAGAGTTCGAAAGCGGCATCAAGGCGACCGCCGACTCGATCCTTGCCTTCCAGCGTGACCTCGAGGCGAGGGGGCTGCAGGATCGGGTGCTGACCCAGGTCTGGTCCGAGTTCGGGCGGCGGCCGGAAGAGAACGGATCGGCCGGCACCGATCACGGCGCGGCCGGGGTGTCGCTGGTCATCGGCAGCCGCGCGAGCGGAAAGATGGTCGGCGAATTCCCGGGCCTGACCGATCTCGACGAGGATGACAACCTGCGTCACACCTCCGATTTCCGGGCGATGTACTGCTCGCTGCTCGAGCAGTGGCTCGGACACGACGCCACCCCGATCATCCCCGGCGCGTCGAAATTCGCCCGACCGGTGCTGCTCAAATGAGGGCGCGGCTCGCCCTGGCGGGCGCCTTGGCCCTGGGTCTGGCTTTCATCGTGCCCGCCAACGACGGATCGGCCGTCGCCGGCGACGCTCAAACCATCAGTCGCGGGGTCGGGACATCAACCGCGGACGCCACCTCTTCGACCGTGGCCTGCAGCTGGAGATGGCGTTGGAAGAAACGGGTCCGCTGGGTCAGGCGACACGGGCGGAAGAAGCGCGTGGTGAAGTACCGGAAGGTCAAGCTGAAGGTCTGTCGCAACGTGACGCCGCCGGCCCCGGCGCGTCTCGGGGTCAGGGCCTGGGAGTTCGGTTTCACGCTTTCGGCGAAAACGGTCGAGGCCGGCGACACGATCATCGAGTTGAACAACCAGGGCGAGGACGATCACAACCTCCACGTCCAACCGGTCGATGGCGGCGAAGAGTTGGCCACGCCGGACGCGAATCCGGGGGCGACCGACCGTATCCGCCTCACCACGACACCCGGCGTCTACCGCCTGTGGTGTTCGCTCCCGAACCATGCGGCCCGGGGCATGGACACGACCTTCGTCGCGACCCCGGGCGCCTAGACGCCTCGTCTAGTCGACGAAGTCCGGGTCTGGCCGCTCTTCCGCCTCGGCCTCCGCCCCGGCCCGGTCGCGGCCGGCCGCGGGAAGGTCGCCCTCGACCGGGCGGTGCGAGCCGCCGTGCTTGTAACGGTCCGGGCTGAGCACGCCGGGGCGGCCGATCGAGCCGACCTCGGAGATGTCGCGCGAAAAGGGCAGGCTGGCGGTCCAGTCGATCACCGCGCGCGCCTTGCGTGATGCGCCCGGGATCTGGCTCATGTGGTACGAGCGGGCCATCCACCAAGCCTTGAACCCGCGGAAGGTGCGGTCGCCGATCTTGCCGACCGCCTTGTAGCGACCGAGGTTGACGAAGGAGGCGTTGCCCTTGTAATCGAAGGTCTTTGGTTCGCCGAGGCCGATCGCGGCGGCGATGTTGGCCGCAACCACCGGCGCCTGGCGGACCGCATGCTGGGCGGTCGGCGGGCAGGCCCCGCCCTTGGGGTTGGGCACGGCAGCCGAATCGCCCAGCGACCAGATGCCCTGGTTGTCCTCAACCGCCATGCTGCCGTCCACCTTGACCCGGCCGCGTTCGTCGAGCGGCACGCCGAAGGTGGCCAGGCTCGGGTTGGGCACGACGCCCGCGGTCCAGACCACGGTCCGGGTCGGGATCACCTCGCCGGTCGAGATCGTGGCCGTGGTCTCGGTGACCTCGTTCAGGGTGGTTCCCATCTTGATGTCGATGCCACGTCCGCGCAGCTCGTCGACCGCGTAGTCGGCCAGTTCCTGGTCGATTTCCGGCAGGACCCGATCGGCCGCCTCGACCAGCACCCAGCGCATCCCGTGCAGCCGGGCCTTGGGATAGTCCCTCATCGCGTCAGCGGCGAAGTCCTGGAGCTCGGCCAGCGCTTCGAGACCGGCGTACCCGCCACCGACGAAGACATAGGTCAGCAGCTCTTCCCTCAACTCGGCGTCGTCCGTGGCATTGGCCATCTCAAGGGTCTCGATCAGGTGGTTGCGGAGGAAGATCGCGTCGGCCAGGCTCTTGAAGCCGACCGCGTGCTCGCTCAGGCCCGGCACCGGCAGGAAACGGGAAATCGAGCCGGGCGCGAGCACGAGGTGGTCGTAGGGAATCTGTTCGGTCTGGCCCATGTGGCTGCGGAGCGTGACTTCGCGGGCCTCCCGGTCATGGTCGTCGACCACGCCCAGCCGCAGGTTGGTGCGGTGGAGGATCTCCCGCAGTGGCGTCACCACGTGGCGAGGTTCCAAGGTGCCGGCCGCAGCCTCCGGCAGAAGCGGCGTGTAGAGCAGGAAGTTGACGTCGTTTACGAGCGTCAGCCGGGCCGACTGCCGGGGCAGTACCTTCTCGAGGTGGCGAGCGACATTCGCTCCCGCGAAGCCGCCGCCGACGATGACGATGTTCCAAGCCATGGCGCCGAGTATAGGCGGCGGGTTGAGCCGAAGACAGGCGAAACCTCCAGCCGCGAATCCGATCACGCATTCAGCCGAAATTCCGCAACAGAAGACCGGCTGATCTGTTCTAATGGGCCCATGGGTAAAGCAAGCAGGGCCAAGGGAGAAATCGTCGGGGCAGCCGTCCTCGCCGCCATCCTGGCTGTCTTCCTCTTCACGTTCTCGTCCACGGCCCTCGCCGCCAGCATCGTCAACCAGGGTGCGCCGCCGCCCAAGGTGTCGAAGGTGGACGGTTCGGGGGTCAGTTCGGTCGTTTTCCGCCAATCCGCCTCGACCGACCGGTTCTGGACCCGGGAACGGCTGCTTTCGGCCAAGCCGGCCGACAACCAGCCACCGGCCGCGAGCTTCGACCTGCCCGACTTCAGCGCCGATGCCACCGCCTCCGCCGCGACCGGCGACTTCACCCCCGGCAACGTGACGGACTTCCCCCAGCGAATCCAGGGGAAGATCTTCTTCAAGCTCGGCGACGCGGTCTACAGCTGCTCCGGCACCGTGGTCGATTCGGCCGAACAGAACGTGGTCTTCACGGCCGGCCACTGCTTGTTCGACCAGACCGAACACCGGTACGTCGACAAGCTGGTCTTCATCCCCGGCTACGAGAACGGGACCGCCCCCTTCAAGGCACCGCTGGACGTGATCGACGCCGCCAGCGGCAAGGTGCCCGACCAGTGGATCAACAGCGGCACCAACAGCTACGACATCGCCGTCATCGGACTTTCGCAACCGGTCCAGAAAGCACTCGGTTCCCGCCAGATCGCCTTCGACCTGAATCCGGCCCTGAGCAAGACCAAGGGCCGCGAGTACACGATCTACGGCTACCCCTCGCAGCCCTCCAACCTCTACAACGGCGAGGTCCTGCGCGGTTGCCAGGTCGCCTTCTCCGGCTTCGACAACTCGAGCGGCAACATCACCCCGTACCCGATGTCGGGCAATCCTTGCCTGATGCAGCAGGGCGCGAGCGGCGGCGGCTGGATCACGCTCGGCAACTACCTGAACTCGGTCGTCAGCTACGGCTACTGCGACGACCTGCCGAACACCTGCGGCTTCATCTTCGGTCCCTACTTCTCGAACGCCGCCAAGTCGCTCTACGTGACCGCCGGCGGTTCGCCGGCGCCGACGATCAAGCTGGTCAAGTCCCCGCCGAAGGTGGTCCGCAAGCGCGCGGTCACCTTCAAGTTCAAGGGGTCGGCCGCAACCCTGCTCGGTTTCGTCTGCAAGCTCGACGGGCAGAAGAAGGTCAACTGCGCCTCGAAGATCTCGATCAAGCGCCTACGGCCCGGCAAGCACACGCTCAAGGCATGGGCGGTAGACCAGACCGGCCACATGAGCAAAAAGAAGGTCGTCCGCCGCTTCCGAGTGGTCGTCCCGCGGCGCTGATCTTCACGCCGAAATAAGGATAGTTGGCAATTATTGCCAACTATCCTTATTTCGGCCTCCGGAGACTTCAGAGACCTAGGTGCTGGCGCAGCAGGCGGTTGACTTCGCCGCCGTCGGCTCGCCCCTGGGTGGCCTTCATCACGGCGCCGACCAGGGCGCCGATCGCCTTCTCGTTGCCCGAGCGGACCTGCTCGGAGGGCTTCGGGTTGTCTTCGATCGCCTGGATCACGATCTTCTCGAGCTCGCCTGAATCCGAGATCTGCTCGAGCCCCTTGTCCGCGACGACGGTTTCCGGATCGGCGCCCGAGGCGACCATCTCCTCCAGCACCGTCTTGCCGGCACCATGCGAGATCTTCTTTTCGGCGACCAGGCCGATCAGGGTCGCCAGCGCGGCCGGCTCGACCTTGGTCTCGGCCAGCGGCTGCTCGTCTTGTTTGCGCAGCTCAGCACTGAGCTCACCGGTGACCCAGTTGGCGGCCACACGCGGATCGACGCCCTTCTTCGCGGCGAGGACGCCCTCGAAGTACTCGGCCCAGTCGGTCTCGAACGAAAGCAGCAGCGCCGCCTGTTCGCTGACTCCGATCTCCTCGTAGCGGGCGGCCCGGGCGGCTGGCAACTCCGGCAGCGAGTTCCTGGCTTCGTCCAGCATCGCCTGGGTCGGCACGACCGGCACCAGGTCCGGCTCCGGCAGGTACCGGTAGTCGTGGGCCTCCTCCTTCGAGCGCAGCGAATGGAGCTCGCCGGTCGAGGGATCGAAGTGAAGCGTCTCCTGGACCACCGGCTCGCCGGCCTCGACCAAGGCCTTCTGACGGGCGATCTCGGCGTCGATGCCGCGCTCGATGAAGCGGAAGGAGTTCATGTTCTTCATCTCGGTCTTGGTGCCGAGTTCCGAGCTCCCGGCCGGCCTTATCGAGACGTTGGCGTCGCAGCGCAGCGAGCCCTCCTCCATGTTCACGTCAGAGACCCCGAGCTGCTTGATCGTCGCCCTGAGCAGCTGGCCCCATTCGCGGACCTGGGCACCGGAGTGCAGGTCGGGCTCGGTCACGATCTCGACCAGGGGGGTGCCGCCGCGGTTGAAGTCGACCAGCGAGGCATCGGACCCTTGGATCCGGCCGGCGCCGCCGGTGTGGATCGTCTTGGCGGCGTCTTCCTCCAGGTGGGCGTGGTGGATGCGGACCTCCCCCAGCTTGCCGTTGACGGCGAAGGGGTTGACGGCCTGGGTGATCTGGTAGGCCTTGGGGTTGTCCGGGTAGAAGTAGTTCTTGCGGTCGAAGCTGTTGAACGACGAGAGCTCGCAATCGAGCGCCGCCCCGATCTTCAGGGCGTACTCGAACGCGGTCCGGTTGGGGGCCGGCAGCACCCCCGGCAGGGCAAGGCAGACCGGGCAGGTGTGGACGTTCGCGTCGTCGCCGAAGGAGAGTTCGCAGCCGCAGAACATCTTGGTCTTGGTCGAGAGCTGGACGTGGATCTCCAGCCCGATCACCGCCTCGTACTCGGTGCTCACGCCAGACCCCCTTCCAGCGCGGCCGAGCCATCGAAGCCGATCGCTCCCTCCAGCGCATGAGCGGCTTCCAGCAGCTTCTGCTCGGCGAAGGCCGGTGCGGCGATCTGGAAGCCGACCGGCAGCTCCGGGCCTCCCCCCTCCGGTTCGGCCAGACCGGCCGGGATCGAGATCGCCGGTACCCCGGCCAGCGAGATCGGCACGGTGAAGATGTCGCTCAGGTACATGCTCCAAGGATCGGCCGTCTTCTCACCCAGCTCGAAGGCGACGGTCGGCGAGGTCGGAGTCACCACGAAGTCGACCTGCCCGAAGGCGTCCTGGAAATCCTCCACGATCCGAGTCCGGACCCTCTGGGCACCGCCGTAGTACGCGTCGTAGTAGCCGGAGGAGAGCGCGTAGGTACCGAGCATGATGCGGCGCTTGACCTCGGGGCCGAAACCCTCCTCGCGGGTCACCTCGTACATCGAGAGCAGATCCTCGTCGCTGGCCCTCAGGCCATAGCGGACCCCGTCGTAGCGGGAAAGGTTGGTCGATGCCTCGGCCGGGGCGAGCACGTAGTAGGCCGAGATCGCGTGCTCGGCGTGCGGCAATTCGATGTCGACGATCTCGCCACCCAGCTCGGCGATCCGGATCAGCGTGTCTTCGAAGCGGGCCAGCACTCCCGCCTCGATGCCTTCGCGCATCAAATCCCTCGGCACGCCGAAGGTGAGGCCGTCGAGCCGCTCGGCGCTCGGCGCCTCGATGCCACCTTCGATGCCGACCGAGGTCGAGTCCATCTCGTCTCGGCCCTGGAGCGCCGCGAGCAGCAGAGCGGCGTCGGTCACGTCGCGGGTCAGTGGCCCGCACTGATCCAGCGAGGAGGCGAAGGCGATCATGCCGAAGCGGGAGATCGCACCGTAGGTGGGCTTCAGGCCGACGATCCCGCAGAAGCCGGCCGGCTGGCGGATCGACCCGCCGGTGTCGGTGCCGAGCGACCAGGGGGCGAGCCCGCCGGCGACCACGGCGGCGGAGCCACCGGAGGAGCCGCCCGGCACCCGGCCGGTGTCCCAGGGGTTGAGACAGGCGCCGAAGGCCGAATTCTCGTTCGAGGAACCCATTGCGAACTCGTCCATGTTGGTCTTGCCGAGCATCGGCATCCCGGCCGCCCGCAGGTGGCCGACCGCGGTCGCGGTGTAAGGCGGGACGTAGCCGCTGAGGATCTTCGAAGCGGCCGTGGTCGGTACGCCCTCGGTGCAGAAGATGTCCTTGATCGCGATCGGCGCCCCGGCCAGCGGTCCGCCGGAGTCGGCCACGCCGGACAGGGCCGAGTCACGATCGGCCTGCCACAGGTAGCCGTTCAACCCGTCCCCGGCAGCGCGGGCCAGCCAGAAATCGAGCACCTCGGCGGCCGAGACTTCCCCGGCGGCGATCTGGGCGGCGGTTTCGGCGCCGCTGGCGGCGAGCAGTTCCGTGTTGTTGCCCATGCTCAGGCCTCCGCCTGCGGCGAGGGCACCCGGAAAGCACCGTCGTGGGCGTCGGGAGCCTGCGAAAGGGCGACGTCGCGATCGAGGCTGGGACGAGGCTCGTCGTCACGCAGCACGTTCTCCAGCGGCACCACATGCGAAGTCGGTTCAACCCCTTCGATGTCCACCTCGGCCAGCTTGTCGACGTGGTCGAGGACCGAGGAAAGCTCCCCGGTCAGGGTGTCGATCTCTTCTTCGCTCAGCCGCAGCCGGGAGAGCCGGGCGACGTGCAGAACCTGTTCGCGCTCAATCACGGGGCTGAGTCTATGGACGAGCCGATCGGGGTGTCAGGCCGGTCGGTCACCGTTCACGGGCGACGCTCCGCCAGAGCGCAAAGCTCATGACGAGGGTGCCACCGAGGGCCAGATAGCCGGACTCGAAGACGACGTCGGCCTGGACCAGATTCCTGAGAACGAGGATCAGCGCGACCAGCAGGGTGAAGATCCACAGCATCGTCTCGTAGACGACCGGGACGTTGGTCCGAGCGCTCATCGCGACCGAGAACGGCAAGACGATCCCGGCCACCGCGACCAGGAGAACCAGCACGTGCAGGAAGTCGGGCGACGCAAACGCGGACTCTCCTCCGTTCCAGGGCCAGATCAGCCCTTCCACCATCGCCAGCCCGATCAGCCCGACAAGCCACTCCAACGGATGGACCCTCGAGAGCTTCATCGGGTACGGGCCTTGGCGGCGGTCAGGGTGTTGGCCATCAGCATGGCGATGGTCATCGGGCCGACCCCGCCCGGGACGGGGGTGATCGCTCCGGCGACTTCGGCCGCGGCTTCGAAGTCGACATCGCCCTTGAGGCCGCCCTCGGTCCGGTTCATGCCGACGTCGATCACCGTCGCGCCGGGCTTGATCCCATCGCGCTTGACCAGTTCGGGGACTCCGACCGCGACGACCAGGATGTCGGCTCGCCGGGTCACCTCGGCCAGGTCGCGGGTTCGGGAATGGGCACAGGTGACCGTCGCGTTCCGTCCCAGCAGCAGGCTGATCATCGGCCGGCCGACCAGGTTCGAGCGGCCGACGATCACCGCCTCCGCCCCTTCGAGCCCGATCCCGGCGTGGTCGAGCAGCTCGATCACCCCGGCCGGTGTGCAGGGCACGAGACCGGGCCGGCCGCCGGCCAGCAAGCCGGCATTGGTCGCGGTCAGCCCGTCGACGTCCTTGGCCGGGTTGATCGCCTCGATCACCGCGTCCGGGTCGATGTGATCCGGCGGGGGCAGCTGAACCAGGATCCCGTCCACATCGTCGTCGTCGCCCAGGGCCTTGACCAGGGTCACCAGGTCTTCCTGGCTGGTCTCGGCCGGCAGCTCGTGGTGCACGGAACCGATCCCGGCCGCTTCGCAGGCCTTGTGCTTGTTGGCGACGTAGATGTGCGAGGCAGGGTCGTCACCGACCAGGACGGTGGCCAGCACCGGCTGATGGCCGCCGCCGGCGATGAACTGCTCGACCTGTTCCGCGACCCGCTCGCGGACCTCGACCGAAACCTGCTTGCCGTCAATGATCTTTGCGCTCAACCGCCCGAACCTTCCGTCGTCATTTCAGTTTCCACGAGAGCCGGACGCCTCTACCTTTTCTGGATCGGCGCATACTCGGCCATCAGTTTCCGTTCGCTCCCGTCACCCTTGAAGCGGACGATGATCACCCCGTTCGGTTCGGATCCGATCACGACGCCCTGGCCGAAAGAGGCGTGGGTCACATCATCGCCGACCGCGAACTGGACCGCGGTGCCGGGCTCGATCGGGCTGGCCGCCCGGCCCGGCCCCGAACGGCTCCTTCCCGGAGCCTGATGGCTGCGGGCCCGGCCGGGACTGCCGTAGCTGGTGCCGGAATAGCCGCTGGTCAAGCCACCCTGGCCGATCGCCGACCCTTGCTGGTGGACCAGCGTGGCGGGCAACTCGTCGAGGAAGCGCGAAGGCATGGTCGATTCGGCCCGGCCGCCGAACATGCGCCGGGTCCGGGCGCTGGTCAGGTACAGGCGCTTGCGAGCCCGGGTGATGCCGACGTAACAGAGCCTTCGCTCTTCCTCTTCCTGGCCTTCGTCGAGCGCACGCTGGTGGGGGAAGACGCCGTCTTCGCAGCCGATGACGAAGACCGTGTCGTACTCGAGCCCCTTGGCGTTGTGCAGGGTCATCAGGGTCAGCAGCTCTTCCTTCTCGGTCAGCTTGTCCTGCTCCGAGTAGAGCGAGATCTGCTGCAGGAACTCGTCCAGCGGCGGCACCTCGCTATCGCCTTCCAGCGCCCGATTCGTGTCGAACTCACCCGCCACCCCGATCAGTTCGCGCAGGTTCTCGACCCGCCCCTCCGCCTCGATCGTCCGCTCCGATTCCAGCGCCTCGAAGTATCCGGTCTCGGTCAGCACCCTCTCCAGCAGGTCGGCCAGCGGCCGGCCTTCGGCGTCTTCCTTCAACCCCTTCATGGTGCGCTGGAACTCGCCCACCGCGCGCACCGCAGCCGTTCCCACGCCCGGCACGTTCTCGACCTGGCCGGCGACGTCCCAGATGTCGTCCCCGGTCGTGTTGGCGTAAGCGAGCAGCCGACCCTGCGTGGTGTTGCCGATCCCGCGCTTCGGTGAGTTGACGATGCGGGAGAAGGCGACCGAATCGCGTGGGTTGGCGATGTACTGCAGGTATGCGATCGCGTCCTTGATCTCGGCTCGGTCGTAGAACCGGGTGCCACCGATCACCCGGTAGGCGGTGCCGAAACGGACCAGCGTGTCTTCCAGCACCCGGCTCATCGCGTTCATCCGGTAGAAGACCGCCACGTCGAGGGGTGAGATCCCTTCCTCCTCGACCAGCCGCTCGATCTCACCGGCGACCCAGCGGGCCTCTTCGTGCTCGTCCCCGAGGCGGACCACCTCGATCTCTTCGCCCTTGCCGAGGTCGGTCCAGAGTTCCTTCGGGCGGCGGTCGCGGTTGTTCTCGACCACCGCGTTGGCGGCCGAAAGGATGGTCTGGGTCGAGCGGTAGTTCTGCTCGAGCTTGACCACTTTTGCGTCGGGGAAGTCCTGCTCGAAGTCGAGGATGTTGCGGATGTCGGCGTGCCGGAAGCCGTAGATCGACTGGTCTTCGTCACCGACCACGGTCAGGTTGCGGTGCTCGCCGCAGAGCAGCTGCAGCAGCCGGTACTGGGCGTGGTTGGTGTCCTGGTACTCGTCGACCAGCACGTAGCGGAAGGCCCGCCGCCAGCGCTCCCGCACCTCGGGGAAGAGCTCCAGCACGTTGACCATGCGGACCAGCAGGTCGTCGAAGTCCATCGCGTTCGATTCGAGCATCCGCTGCTCGTAGAGCGCGTAGACGCCGGCCGCCGTGTCCTCGAAGTAGGAGCCGCCCCGCTGCTTGTAGTCCTCGGGGTCGATCAGTTCGTTCTTGGCGCCGGAGATCGCGTTCTTGATCGCCCGGGCGGGGAAGCGCTTCGGGTCGACGTCGAGTTCTTCCATGACCCGCTTGATCATGCGGATCGAGTCGGCCTCGTCGTAGATCGTGAAGGCCCGTGCGTAACCGAGTTTCTCGGCGTCGCCGCGCAGCATCCGGCCACAGGCCGAGTGGAAGGTGGTCACCCACATAGACCGGGCCTTGGAACCGATCAGCTCCTCCACCCTCTCGCGCATCTCGGTCGCCGCCCGGTTGGTGAAGGTGATCGCGAGGATCTCCCCCGGCCTGGCCTGCCTGGTGGCCAGCAGATGGACGATCCGATGGGTCAGCACCCTGGTCTTGCCCGATCCGGCCCCGGCGATGACCAGCAGCGGCCCGTCGCCGTACTCGACCGCTTCCCGCTGGGGCGGGTTCAGGCCGTCGGCGAACAGGTGGGCCGGCGCACCGGGCCCGGCCTCTTCGGGACCGGGTGAGTCGGGTACGCCGCCCTCATAGTTGCTGAGTGCTTCCACCAGTCGAGGATACCCATCGACGCGGCGGGGCCGGCGAGCTCATCCGTCGGCCGCGGGATGCCTGTGGGGGCTCCTCAGCCTCCGGCCGAGGAGCGACCTTTTTTCGGCTCGCCGTCGGGCTCTTCCACATCCGGCTGTTCGGAGCCGGAAAGCTCGGCGACCTGCTTCTCGAGTTCCTTGATCCGGGCCGAGAGCGACTTCACCGCGTCCTGGAGCGGGTCCGGCAGGTGGATCCAGTCGGCGTCCGGGCCTTCGACCTTGCGGCCGTCCACCCGCACGGGGTGTCCCGGGTTGCCGACCACGGTCGAGCAGGGCGGCACATCCTCGACCACGACGGTGTTGGCCCCGATCTTCGCCCCGTGCCCGACCGTGATCGGCCCGAGCAGCTTTGCCCCGGAACCGATCGTCACGTTGTCGCCGACCGTCGGGTGGCGCTTGCCCGACTGGAATCCCGTGCCTCCGAGGGTGACCCCCTGGTAGAGGGTCACGTTCTCGCCGATCTCGGCCGTTTCCCCGATCACCACGCCGGAGCCGTGGTCGATGAAGATCCCCGGCCCGATCTCCGCGTCGGGGTGGATCTCGATCCCGGTGATCACCCGGCTCAGATACGAGACCGCGAACGGCAGCAGCGGCACCCCGGAGCGACGCAGGCGGTTGGCCAGGCGGTAGGCCAGGATGGCCTGTACCCCAGGCCAGGTCAAGAGGATCTCCAGGCTGGAGACGTTTGCGGTCGCCGGGTCGCGGCCGCGAGCGGCGGAGATGTGGGAACTGAGCCCCCGGAAGGTTCGGCTGATCAGGTCGTCGGCCACCGGCAAAGCCTATTGCCCTCGGCTCAGGTGGCGAAAAACGGCAGTGACATGTAACGGTCCCCGCTGTCGCAGATCACCGTGACGATGCGGCCCCCGGCCAGTTCGGGCCGGGAAGCCAGGCCGAGCGCGGCGTGGACGTTCGCCCCGGCCGAGATCCCGCCGAGGATGCCTTCCCGCGCCGCCAGGTGACGAGCCGTGCGGAGCGCGTCGTCGTCGCTGACCGGGATCACCTCGTCGATCAGGTCCATCTCCAGCACCTCGGGCACGAAGCCGGCGCCGATCCCCTGGATCCGGTGCGGGCCCATCCGGCCGCCGGAGAGGACAGGCGACGAGGCCGGCTCGACCGCGTAGATGCGGGCGTCGGAACCCTGCTCTTTCAAGTAGCGGGCAACCCCGGTGACCGTGCCGCCGGTGCCGACCCCGCAGACGAAGGCATCGACCTCCCCGTCGGTGTCGGTCCAGATCTCGGGACCGGTCGAGCGGTAGTGGGCCTCAGGATTGGCCGAGTTCGAGAACTGCAGCGGCATGAAGCCGTGCCGTTCCTCGGCGATCCGCTGGGCGAGCTCCACCGCCTCGTCCATGCCGCCCATCGACGAGGTTTCCTGGACCTCCGCCCCGTAGGCCCGCAGCAGCTTGGTCCTTTCCCGGCTCATGCCTTCCGGCATGGTCAGCACCAGCTGGTAGCCGCGGGCGGCGCAGATCATGGCCAGGGCGATGCCGGTGTTGCCGCTGGTCGGTTCGACGATGGTCGACTCGCCACGGACCAGCTCGCCCTTCGCCTCGGCCGCGCCGACCATCGCCGCGCCGATCCGGTCCTTGACCGAACCGCCCGGGTTGAAGTACTCGAGCTTGGCGCAAACCTGGGCGTCGAGCCCGTCCGCGATCCGGGCCAGCCAGACCAGCGGCGTGCCGCCCACGGTCGCCGATGCCTGCGGCGCGATCAAATGAAGTACATCCTTGCCGCTGCGTCCTCGGCTTCCCGCTCGTACAGATCCTGGATCGTGGTCTCGCCGAAGACCCCGCGCAGCGACCTCACTCCTTCGGCCCAGATCCCACCGGCCTCGTCGGCCTCCTGGCCGACCTTGCCGTCGAGCGCCTGGACGACTTCGAGCACGGTTATCTCGGCGGCCGGGCGGGCGAGGATGTAGCCGCCCTTGCTGCCGCGGCGGCTGCTCAGGAGCCCGGCCCGGCGCAGGGTCGAGAAGAGCTGCTCGAGGAACTGGTCGGGAATGTTGCGGCGCTCGGCCAGCTCCTTGACCGGCATCGGCCGGTCCCCGGAGCCGGCCAGTTCGACCAGTGCCACGACCGCGTATCGGGATTTCGAGGTAACCGAGATCACGAGTCATTTCTACCGCATCCGACGGCAGAAAGCAGAGTAACCCGGTCAGAAAATAGGTAATTCACCGTAGATCGAGCCTCAACCCGGTTCCGGGGGCGTTCACCCACCGAAAACGTGGGTGATCGACCCCAGAGTGGAATGTGGGTGGTCAGGGCGGCTTCGGTTGGCTTGTGGTCGACTACTCGGAGTCGGTTTCGACTGCGTCGCGAAGCCGGGAGCTGGCCGATTCGATCCGGGCCAGAGTCTCTTCCCGGCCCAGCGCAGCCACGGATTCGAAGATCCCCGGGGAGATCGTGGTCCCGGTGATCGCGACCCGGATCGGTTGGAAGACCTTGCCCGGGCCGAGGCCGAGCTTCTCGGGCAGCGGTTCGACCGCGGACTGGACCGAATCGATCGTGAACCCGTCGCCGTTCGGTCCCTCACCCCCATCGGGCAGCTCGATCAAGGCCGCCTCGACCTCGGTCAGCGCCCGCGCCGCGTCGCCCTTCATGACCTTGCGCCAGGCCTTCTCGTCCTGGACCGGCGGTTCGAAGAGGAACCGGATCAGCGGCCAGACCTCCTGCAAGGTCTGCGCTTTCTCCTGGACGATCTCGCAGCCGAAGGAGAAGCGCTCCTCGTTCAGCGGTCGCCCGGCGGTCTCGGCCTCGACGAAGACGCGCACCGCCTCCGTGTACTCGTCGATCGGCATTTCCCGCATGTAGCGGCCGTTCATCCAGCGCAGCTTCTTCTCGTCGAAGACCGCTGACGAGGTGCCCACATCCTCCGGCCGGAAGCGTGCGACCAACTCGTCGGTCGAGAGCAGGGTCTCGTCGTCCCCCGGCCCCCAGCCGAGCAGGGCGACGTAGTTGCGGATCGCGGCCGGCAGGTAGCCGGCGTCACGGAGTTCCTGGACCGAAGCGGCCCCGTGGCGCTTCGAGAGCTTCTTGCCGTCGGGGCCGTGGAGCAGGGGCACGTGCCCGTAACGCGGCGGCTCGATGCCCAGCGCCTCGAAGACCAGCAGCTGCTTCGGGGTGTTGGAAAGGTGGTCGTCGCCGCGGATCACCTCGGTGATGCCCATGTCGGCGTCATCGACCGCGACCGCGAAGTTGTAGAGCACGGAACCGTCGCCGCGGGCGATGACGAAGTCGTCGTAGCTGCGGTTGGGGAACCGGACCTCGCCCCGGATCAGGTCGTCGACCACGGTGTCGCCCTCGTCCGGGACCCGCAGCCGGATCGCCCCGGAGCCGTCGGCGGAGGGCGTGCCGCGATAGCCGCGGTCTGCCCCGTGCTCGGCCTTCCAGGCCTTGACGTCATCGGCGGTGGCCGAATCCCGGTAGGCGGCCCCGGAATCGAGCAGCTTCTGGAGGGCGGCAGCGTGCTCCTCGGCCCGGCCGACCTGGGAGTACGGCCCCTCGTCCCAGTCCAGTTCGAGCCAGCGCAGCGCATCGAGGATCTGGGCCACGTTTTCCGGGGTCGAGCGTTCGAGGTCGGTGTCCTCGATCCGCAGGACGAAGGTGCCCTCCCCGTGGCGGGCGGCCAGCCAGTTGTACAGTGCGGTCCTAGCTCCCCCGATGTGCAAGGCGCCGGTGGGAGAAGGTGCGAATCGAACCCGGAGGTTGCTGTTCTCGATGCTCATTGGCGCCCATGTTTCCACAGCCGGGGGTCTGGCGAAGGCCGTGCCCCGCGGGACCGAGATCGGCTGCCGGTCGATCCAGATCTTCAACCAGAGCCCACGGGCCTGGAAGCCGACCAGCTACGGCGACGACGACTTCACCGAGTTCCGCGAGGCGATGAAGGAAAGCCCGATCGAAAGCGTGATCATCCACGCGATCTATCTGATCAACACGGTGACCCCGGACCGCGACCTGGCCAAGAAATCCCGCACCGCCCTGGTTCACGCGCTGCGGGTCGGAGACGCGATCGGGGCCGATGGGGTCGTCCTCCACCCCGGTTCCCGCAAGCAGGAGGATCCGGGCGCGGCGATCAAGCGCGGCGGCAAGCTGATCAAGGAAGCGCTCTCGGAAAGCGAGAGTTGCCCGCTGCTGATCGAACAGATGGCCGGCCACCAGGGAATCGTCGGCAATACCTTCGACGAGATCGCCGACCTGGTCGAAGCGGCGGGCGGCGGCAAGCGGCTCGGGCTCTGCCTCGACTCATGCCATCTCTTCGCGGCCGGATACGACGTCTCCACCTACGACGGGATCGACCGGATGCTGAAGGAATCCGACAAGAAGCTGGGCAAGCGGCGCCTGAAAGCCCTTCACCTCAACGACTCGAAGGAGCCGCTGGGCAGCCGG
>MKST01000011.1:0-608 GCA_001897355.1 Solirubrobacterales bacterium 67-14
CGGGCTATCCGCAGGGCGTGCGCCTGTATTTCGAGACCGCGAAGTACGCGCTGGCGGCCGATGCCCCGGCACAGCTGGCCGCGATCATCGAGTGGGCCAGGACCGAACCCTCGGCCCGGCTCGGCATCTCCGGCTTCCACGACAAGCAGGGCGATGCCGCCGCCAACGCCGCGCTGGCGAGGAACCGGGCGGCGGCCACGCGCGACGCGTTGATCGGTGCCGGTGTGGCCACCGAGCGCATCGTGATGGTCAAGCCGCAGGAAGCCACCGGCGGCGCCGACGACCGCGAGGCCCGGCGCGTCGAGGTCTACCCGGTCAGGTAGGGCCGCGGCGGCAGCCCGGCGGCACCCGCCGATCGAGGAGCTTCGCCATGAACGCAGCGCACGGCCTTGCCGCACCGTCGATCGGAACCAGGCTGCCCAAGGTCGGCACCACCATCTTCACGGTGATGTCGGCCCTGGCCGCCGAGCGCGGGGCGGTCAACCTCGGGCAGGGCTTTCCCGACTTCGATTGCGACCCGCGCCTGGTCGATGCGGTGGCCGGCGCCATGCGCGCCGGCCGCAACCAGTACCCGCCCATGGCCGGCGTGGCGCCCCTGCGCCAGCGCA
>MKST01000011.1:624-1812 GCA_001897355.1 Solirubrobacterales bacterium 67-14
GCCGGCGCCACGCAGGCCATCTTCACCGCGGTGCTCGCCGTCGTGCGACCGGGCGACGAGGTGATCGTCCTCGAGCCGGTGTACGACAGCTACATCCCGAGCATCGAGCTGGCCGGCGGCACGGCGGTCGCGGTGCCCATGGACGCCGGCTTCCGCGTGCCCTGGGCCGCGGTGCGCGCCGCCGTCACGCCGCGAACGCGCGCCATCATGGTCAATTCGCCGCACAACCCGAGCGGCACCATCCTGCGCGAGGCCGATCTGCGCGAGCTGGAGGCGATCGCGCTCGAGCACGACCTGCTGGTCATCTCCGACGAGGTCTACGAGCACATGGTCTACGACGGCGAGGCGCACCAGTCGGTGAGCCGCCGCCCGGCGCTGGCCGCGCGCTCCTTTGTCGTCTCCTCGTTCGGCAAGACCTTCCACGCCACGGGCTGGAAGATCGGCTACTGCGCCGCACCCGCGCCGCTCATGGCCGAGTTCCGCAAGGTGCACCAGTTCAACGTGTTCACCGCCAACGCGCCGATGCAGTACGGCATCGCCGAATACATGGAAGACCCCGCGCCGTGGCGCGGCCTGCCCGCTTTCTACCAGCGCAAGCGCGACCTCTTCCGCGGCGGCCTGGCGGCCACGCGCTTTCGCCTGCTGCCCTGCGAGGGCACCTTCTTCCAGCTGGTCGACTACAGCGCGATCTCCGACCTCGACGAGGCCGGCTTCGCCCGCTGGCTCACCACGGAGATCGGCGTGGCCGCAATCCCGCTGTCGGCTTTCTACGAGCAGCCGGTGCAGAACCGGGTGGTGCGCTTCTGCTTCGCCAAGACCGAGCAGACGCTCGAACAGGCGCTCGAGCGCCTGTCGCGGCTGTAGCGGGCAGAACGCCCCCGCCCCCCTTCGCGTTCGATCGGACAGCGGCGCGCCGCGTTCGCCGGCCGGCTCACGCTCGCGGATCCTGATCCGGTCGTCTTCGATCGCCGCCGCCAGCGCGCACTCGCGCACGAAGATGAAAGCCGTAGACGAAATGTAGGTACGAATACTATTATCCCTCGGGGGTTTTTCCGGCCGGACAAAAAGCGAAGCCAATAGAAAAGGGGGATGGAAAGATGCGAGCGAAAGAGAGTTCGCGGATTCGAAATGGCTTGCGGATCGTTGTTTCCGCTGCTGCACTCGCGCTGGGCGGATGTGGAGGCGGCG
>MKST01000011.1:1839-2550 GCA_001897355.1 Solirubrobacterales bacterium 67-14
AGCCGGGCATATTCGGTCGCCGACGCGCTGTATTCGACCGGTTCCGCCGCAACGTCGGCGATGAAGTCCGTCGGCGGCCCTTCGAACGGCGTGCGATTGAATCTCGCCGAGTTCGCGGTGCGCAGGCTGCTGAACCTTGGAGGCGGGAGCGCGGGGAGCGGAGGGGTCGTGGGCAAGGCAATCGTATCCGATAGCGAGCCGTGCCCGTTGGGAGGGATGATTTCCCTGACCGCGAACGATGCCGACGACAGCGGCACGCTGACTTCCGGCGATACCGGCTCCATCACCTTCACCAATTGCGTGGACTCGGACGGCATACGGTACGACGGTACTTTCTCTTTCTCGAACTTGTCCTACACCGGCTCTTCCGTCACGCCGTCGCAAACTCTCGGGGCGACCTTCACGTTCAGCAATTTCCGGGCCACGCTCAACCAGGACTCTGCGTCGGTCAACGGCGACTTCTCGGTCCAGGCGGCGATCACGAACTTCGCACCCTATTCGCTCGACCTCGCGGTCAGCGGAACGAAACTCGTCCTGGCCGAGAACAACTGGACGGAAACGCTGGCGCAGTTCTCCGCCAACATCTTCATAGACATCACTGCCGGTACCTATGCGTACGGCGTCGCCGGGGCGATATCCGGAACGGGCCTGCCGGATGCCATCACCCTGGCCACGCCGAGGACCCTCGCAGGAAACATCGGCTCGTATCCG
>MKST01000011.1:2711-5959 GCA_001897355.1 Solirubrobacterales bacterium 67-14
TCGAAGTCCGTGGATGAGGGTCATGTCTTGTTTATCGAATGCGAAGCGGTATCACTCGCGCGGAGGCGCCTCGTCCGGTGCCTCGCCGCCGGCTTCGCCGGGCTGCCCGTCGGCGGGCGCTTCCGAGCCGGTCTCCTCGGGCTGTTCCGCCTTGCGCTTGAGCTTTTCTTCCTTCTTCTGTTTCTTGGCCAGCTCGCGCTGTCGTTTCGCGTATGCGTAGTTCGGTTTTGCCAATGCGTGATCCTCCCATGCGTTGCGGCGGCGATCGTGCCAACCGCTATTGTCGCGACTCTTGCGCCGGGGCGCCACCGCAGCCCCGCTCCGGTGCCCTGCCGGCTCCCTGCTCCGCCCCCCTTACTCCGACACCCGGCGCCGCAGCACCTTGACCTGGCCGCGCTGCACCTTCTCGTCGACCCGCCTGGCACGCGCCGCCCGCGTCGGCTGCGTCGGGCGCCGCGCCGGCGCTTCGTAGGCAGCCAGATCGAGCAGCGCCTGCAGGCGGGCGATCGCATCGGCGCGGTTCTTCTCCAGGCTGCGGAAGCGCTGGGCCTTGATGACGACGATGCCGTCGCCCGAGATGCGCCGGTCTTCCAGGGCCAGCAGCCGCTGCTTGAGACGCTCGGGCAGCGAGCCGGCGTGGATGCAGTAGCGCAGCTGCACCGCGTTGGAGACCTTGTTGACGTTCTGGCCGCCCGCGCCCTGGGCGCGGATCGCGGTGAACTCGATCTCGTCCTCGCGAACGCGCGGCGCACGCGCGGCGGCGGTCACGAGCGCCCTTCGAGGAAGGTGCGACGCACGTCGATCGACGAGCGGTGCCCGACGTGGCGCAGGCTCTTCGACAGCCAGGCGTCGGCGGCCAGCCGGCCGCGCTCGCGCAGGTCGAGCAGGAAGGGCGTGGCGGTGTGGAACTTGCTGTCGGAGCCCAGCCCGGCAAGCGATCCGTCGGCTCCGTCGGCGCGCACCAGGTGCACCAGCACGTTGCGCAGCTTCGACTGGAACTCGCGCTTGAGCCAGCCTTCGTCGAGCAGCTTGTGCACGAAGGCGATGGCGCGCATCTCGGCGATCAGCGAGGCATTGAACGAGATCTCGTTGATCCGGTCGAGGATGTCGATCGGCGCGCTCGGGGTCGCCTCGCGCACCAGGGGATTGACCATCACCACCAGCAGGTCGCGGCTCTCGCACTCGTAGAAGAACGGGAACAGCGGCGGATCGGCCAGGTAGCCGCCGTCCCAGTACGCCTCGCCGTCGATCTCCACCGCCTGGAAGACCGTCGGCAGGCAGGCCGAGGCCATCACCACGTCGATGCCGATCTCGCGGCCATGGAAGATCCGCACGTGGTTGGTCCGCACGTTGGTGGCCGACACGAACAGGCGCAACGGCCCGTTGCGGCGCAGCCGCTCGAAGTCGATCTGCTGCTCGAGCAGCGTGCGCAGCGGGTTCAGGTTGGCCGGGTTGAACTGGTACGGCGAGAGGGTGCGCGTGAGCCATTGCGCCCACGGGCCGAGCGGCATGCTGCCGAAGACGCCGGACACCTGGCCGACCGATTCCCAGAAGCGCGCCAGCGCGGCGCGCGCGCCCTCGCGCCCGCCCTCGTGCCAGCCGTGAGCCAGCACGACGGCGTTGATGGCGCCGGCGCTGGCGCCCGACAGCCCCTCGAAGGCGAGGCGGCCGTCTTCGAGCAGGCGATCGAGCACGCCCCACGTGAAGGCCCCGTGCGAACCGCCGCCCTGCAGGGCGAGGTTGATCCTCGGCAGTGCGCGGGTTTCAGGCTGCATGGCCCATGCTACCATCCGGCCCCGCCGGGAACCGGCCTGGGCCCCACCATCCGCCGGCCGGGGGCCCGCCACCCGCGGCCGCCGGGGACGACGGTGGCAAAATGCGCCCATGACCACCGCACCCTCCCCTTCCGCCGCGCGTCCGCGCGTGTTCTCGGGCATCCAGCCCACGGCCGACTCGTTCCACTTCGGCAACTACCTCGGCGCGCTGCGCCAGTGGGTGTCGCTGCAGGACGACCACGACCCCTTCTACTGCATCGTCGACCTGCACGCCATCACGGTCGAGCACGACCCGGCGCTGCTGCGCGAGCGCACCATGCGTTCGGCCGCGCAGCTGCTCGCGGCCGGCGTCGATCCGCAGCGCTCGACCCTGTTCGTGCAGTCGCACGTGGCCGAGCACGCGCAGCTCGCGTGGGTGCTCGGCTGCCTCACCGGCTTCGGCGAGGCCAGCCGCATGACCCAGTTCAAGGACAAGTCGGTGCGCGGCAGCGTCGACCGCACCAGCGTGGGCCTGTTCACCTACCCGATCCTGATGGCCGCCGACATCCTGCTGTACCAGGCGCAGCAGGTGCCGGTCGGCGAGGACCAGCGCCAGCACCTGGAGCTCGCGCGCGATCTCGGCGAGCGCTTCAACCGGCGCTTCGGCCCCACCTTCACCGTGCCCGACGCGTACATCGTCGAGGACACCGCGAAGATCCGCGACCTGCAGGACCCGCAGATCAAGATGAGCAAGTCGGCCTCCTCGCCGGCCGGCATCCTCGAGCTGCTCGCCGAGCCCGCGCGCTCGGCGAAGAAGATCCGCTCCGCGGTGACCGATTCGGGACGCGAGGTGATCTTCGACGAGGACGCCAAGCCCGGCGTCGCCAACCTGCTGCGCATCTACGGCGCGCTCACCGGGCGCGCCATCCCCGACATCGTCGCCGACTACCAGGGCAAGGGATACGGCGCGCTCAAGGATGACCTCGCGGGCGTGGTGGTGGACTTCGTCACGCCGCTGCGCGACCGTACAATGAAGCTGCTCGATGACCGGGCCGAGCTCGATCGGCTGCTGCGCATCGGCAGCGAGCGCGCGCGCGAGGTCGCGAGCGCCACGCTGGCGCAGGTGTACGACCGGATCGGCTTCGTCGCGCCCGCGAGAGCGCCGCGGTAGGGCCCGGCGCGGCGCCTCGCCTCTTCGACGGGAGGTGCCGCACGTGAACGACAGCTTCGGCGCACGCTCGACCCTGCGGGTCGGCCGGCGCGAATACGAGATCTACCGGCTCGACGCCCTCGCCCGCGCAGGCGTCGACGTCTCGCGCCTGCCGTACTCGCTGCGCATCCTGCTCGAGAACCTGCTGCGCACCGAGGACGGCGTCTCGGTCACGCGCGACGACGTGCTCGCGCTGGCGCGCTGGCGCGGCGATGCCGTGCCGGCGCGCGAGATCTCGTTCACGCCGGCGCGCGTGCTGCTGCAGGACTTCACCGGCGTGCCGG
>MKST01000011.1:6184-8197 GCA_001897355.1 Solirubrobacterales bacterium 67-14
CTGGCGCGCGTGGTGTTCGGCGCCGGCGAGCCGACCCCCCTCGGGGCGAGCAGGCTGCCGCTGGCCTACCCCGACAGCGTGGTGGGCACCGACAGCCACACGCCGATGGTCAACGGGCTGGGCGTGCTCGGCTGGGGCGTGGGCGGCATCGAGGCCGAGGCCACCATGCTCGGGCAGCCGATCACCATGCTCATCCCGCAGGTCATCGGCGTGCGGCTGGAAGGCCGGCTGCCGCCCGGCGCCACCGCCACCGACCTGGTGCTCACGGTGGCCGAGATGCTGCGCAGGAAGGGGGTGGTCGGCACCTTCGTGGAGTTCTTCGGCCCCGGCGTGGCGAGCCTCGCGCTGGCCGATCGCGCCACCATCGGCAACATGACGCCGGAGTACGGCGCCACCGCGACCATGTTCCCGGTCGACCAGGTCACGCTCGACTACCTGCGCTTCACCGGCCGGCCCGAGGAGCGCATCGAGCTGGTCGAGGCCTACATGAGGGCGCAGGGCCTGTTCCACGACGCAGGCGGCCCCGAGCCCGAATTCAGCGCCGTGCTGCGGCTCGACCTCGCCGGCGTCGAGCCCAGCATCGCCGGCCCGCGACGGCCGCAGGACCGCATCCCGCTGGTGCGCGCACGCGCCGCTTTCGAGCAGGCGCTGCCTTCGCTGCTGCCGGCCGGCGCAGCCCCGGCGGGCACGGGCCGGCCGCCGGCCGCCGCGGCGGCCGGTGCGGACGCGGCAGCCCGTACGGGAACGGCAGCGGGTGCAGGCAAGGCAGGCGCCCAGGGCCAGAGCACCGCCGCCCTCACGCACGGCGCGGTGGCGATCGCCGCGATCACCAGCTGCACCAATACCTCGAACCCTTCGGTGATGGTCGCCGCCGGGCTGCTGGCGAGGAAGGCCCGCGAGCGCGGCCTCGCCCGCAAGCCCTGGGTCAAGACCTCGCTCGCGCCGGGCTCGCGCGTGGTGGCCGACTACTACGCGCGATCGGGCCTGCAGCGCGACCTGGATGCGCTCGGCTTCGACATCGTGGGCTACGGCTGCACCACCTGCATCGGCAACTCGGGGCCGCTGCCCCCGGAGGTCTCCGAGGCGATCCGCGAAGGCGGGCTGGTGGTGGCCTCGGTGCTGTCCGGCAACCGCAACTTCGAGGGGCGCATCCACTCCGAGGTGCGCGCCAACTACCTGATGTCGCCGCCGCTGGTGGTGGCCTTCGCGCTGGCCGGGCGCATCGACATCGACCTCGCCGGCGAGCCGCTGGGCATCGGCAGCGACGGCCGCCCGGTGATGCTGGCCGAGGTCTGGCCGAGCCGCGAGGAGATCGAGGCGGTGATGCGCGACGCGATCTCCTCGCAGATGTACCGCGACGCCTATGGCAAGGTCTACGACGGCGACGAGCGCTGGCGCGCCCTCGAGGTGGCCGGCGGCGAGCGCTACGCCTGGGAGGAGGGATCCACCTACGTGCGCCGGCCGCCCTACTTCGACGACATGCCGCGCGAGGCGCCCGCGCGCGTGGCGGAGATCCGCGGCGCGCGCGCCATCGCGGTGCTCGGCGACAGCGTCACCACCGACCACATCTCGCCGGCCGGGAGCATAGGCAAGGACTCGCCCGCCGGGCGCTACCTCCTCGCCCACGGCGTGACGGCGCGCGACTTCAACAGCTACGGCTCGCGGCGCGGCAACCACGAGGTGATGGTGCCCGGCACCTTCGCCAACGTGCGCATCCGCAACCGGCTCGCGCCGGGCACCGAGGGCGGCTTCACCACCTATCTGCCCACCGGCGAGGTGACCACCATCTTCGAGGCGGCCGAGAAGTACCGGCGCGACGGCACGCCGCTGGTGGTGCTCGCGGGCAAGGAGTACGGCAGCGGCTCGAGCCGCGACTGGGCTGCCAAGGGGCCGAGCCTGCAGGGCATCCGTGCGGTGATCGCCGAGAGCTACGAGCGCATCCACCGCAGCAACCTGGTCGGCATGGGCGTGCTGCCGCTGCAGTTCGCTGCCGGCGACAGCGTCGACACGCTC
>MKST01000011.1:8288-18396 GCA_001897355.1 Solirubrobacterales bacterium 67-14
TCTCACCCGAGAAATGCTCTCACCTGGCCCTGCATGTCGACGACATCGAGGCGGCCCGGGCCGAGCTCGAGGCGAAGGGCGTCAGCTTCTTCGGCGAGACCTTCGACACGGGGGTCTGTTACATGGCGCTCTTCGCCGATCCGGACGGGAACTCGCTGATGCTCCACCACCGCCACACGCCCCGCTAGCCATCCGGACCAGGTTTTTTCGCCCGGACGCAGGGTATTAACGCAACGTTTGCAGACTTTGTCGTCTTTTTCGTAAAACATCCTGTTTTCCAGCTGTTGCGCCAAAAACGGAAGCCCAAAACCCAATTCTGAAGCCATAATTCGAACGTTCATCGGAAACTTAAGACTTTCTTTAGGTTTCGGATACTGGACAGTTCACCCGCCTGTGCTTAGCGTTTCAGCGAACGATCAGGCACCACTGCACAACTCTCCAAGTGAGAGTTCCAGGCAGCACTCAGGAGGGGCACTCCTCCGGAAAGTGAGGCTGAACGATGCACAGCAAGGTTCTAGACAGGGTGGAAATGACAGCTACGAAAACGTCAATCATCGGACTCGCCGAGGAGGAAGACCTCTGGGCTCGCCGTGACAGCGACCCGCAGGCTCGCGAAGAGTTGGTCAATCGCTACCTCGCGTTCGCCAAGAGCGTTGCGGTCCGCTACCGCAGCCAGGCAGAGTCGCTCGACGACCTGGTCCAGGTAGCGAGCCTCGGGCTGGTCAACGCGGTCAACCGCTTCGACCCGGCGCGGAAGGTTCCCTTCATCGCCTTTGCCTCGCCGACCATCACGGGCGAGCTCAAACGGCACTTCCGCGACCGCACCTCCTCGATGCGCCTGCCGCGCAGCCTCTATGACCGGATCGGCCAGATCGACATCGTCGTCGCCGACCTGACCAGCCGACTCAACCGCGAGCCGTCCGTCTCCGAAATCGCGGTTGAGATGGGTTGCCCCGAAGAGGAGATCATGGAGGCCTTCGAGGCCGGCCACAACCGCCATCCCGTCTCGCTCGACCAGAGCCCCGGCCCGACCGACGAGGATTCTGGCTCGCCGACCGAGTGGCTCGGCCGCGAAGACAGCCACTTCAATGACGCCGAGAACCGGATCATGCTCCGTGACGCCATGAGCGGGCTCAGCAACGAAGAGCGCATGGTGGTCCGGCTTCGTTTCCGTGACGAACTCACCCAGTCCGAGATCGCCGAAAAGATCGGCCACTCCCAAATGCATGTGTCCCGGATGCTGAGAAGGATTCTTGACCGGATGGGCGACCGCCTTCCGGCCGCAGCCTGACCCCTCCCCAAATCCCCCCAAAACACGAACCGACCGGCCTTCCCCCCTTGGCCGGTCGGTTCGGTTAAAGGGCCGGAAAGGCCGTCTAGCGGGTCTTGAGAATCGCCTCGCCGAGACGGTCCTCGGGCGCGAAGCCCGATTCCACCTCCCCCGCGACGACCGAGTCGGCGAGCGTCTTGCCCAGGGCCGGGGCCAGCTTGAAGAGGTTGTGCCCGGCGATGAAGTAGGCGTCCCCCTGTTGCCAGATTGCCAGCCCGTCCGCGGCCCAAGGCAGTTCGGTGACCCAGCGTTGGAAGGAGACCGCCCCGTTCCCGTCCAGCCCGGGAAACGCCCTTTCGACGTAGGCCCGGGTCTGCTCCGTGAGCTCGGTCAGAGGGTCCTTGCCATCGGCCTCGGAGTCGAGCTCGGTGCTCAGGGACAGGCCGACCGCATAGGAGCGGTTGCCTCGGACCGGGGAGCCGTAGGCGGACGCTTCGCCAAAAGCCTTGGAGGAATCTTGGATGCAGGCCAGCCGCGGCTCGCGCAGTCCGGATTCGAGCGGCAACGTCAGGCGCATGTGCGCCTGGGGCGAAGAGGGGATCGTTACCCCGGCGGTCGCGGCGAGCTCGGCGGTGCCGGTTCCCGCGGCCACCACGACAGCATCGAACACGCGGGCGCCGAAACTGCTGACCACCTCCACCCCGCCTTCCGGCCTGGCGGTCACCGACTCGACCCTTTCCGGCACGAGGTTCAGGCCGACGGAGTCGATCAGGTTGGCGATCGTGAGCCGGGTCAAGATCGCTCCCGCCGACTCGTCGATCAGGGCCGGTCCTTCGAAGTCGGCCAGGATCGGCAGTGCCTCGCGGACCTGCCGTGGATCGAGCTCGCGCACCCGGAGGGACGGCTCGTCGGCGTACTTCTCGAGCCGAGCGATCGCCTCCGAGCCGATCACCATCGCCCCGTCGGACGAGATCAGCTGAACCCCGAACTCCGTTTCCCACTCGGCCCAGTCGCGCCGCGCCCGCACCGCCAGTTCGAACTGGCGCGGGTCGTTGTGGGCGTGCCGGAAGATGCGCGACTCACCGGCCGACTGGCCGCCGCCGGGCGCACCGCGCTCGAAGACCAGGCAGGCGAAGCCGCGCCGTTCCAGCGCCCAGGCGGCGGCCAGGCCAACTACTCCCGCACCGATAACTGCGACCCGCGTCGTCATGAGACGGGATTCTGCTCCTTGTGGTTCAGGTCAGCCAGATGAACAGGGCAACCGCAACTCCGATTGTGGTGAAGACGATCGAAGTGCGGGCGAAGAACTTCTCCCAGATCCCGGTGTAGCGGACGCTTTCGAAGAAGAGCAGGCCGATGATGTTGGCGACGTTGAGCAGGAAGGCACCGATCGCGATCAGCAAGACCACCGCGGCCCCACCCGAGAGTTCGCCCGGATCCTGGTTGCCCACCGCTACCGCGAGCATCCCCAGCGCCACCGTTCCGACGAAGCCGACCAGGATGCCGGCCACGTCGAGCCTCCTGAGCGGCGGGAAATTGCGAGTCTCGCGGATCACTTCCTCCTCGGTCTTCTCATGGGCCGGCGCGTGCTCCGCTTCCAGCACCCCCGAGGAAGCGCCGTCGGCATCGGGATGGGCGACCTTGAGCAGCGTTGCCGGTGGGTGGAAATCGGTGCTCAGGCGATCCCAGATCCCCCGTTCGGCGTGCTCGCGCTCACTGTCGATGTGCGTGACCACGACGATCTCGTCGGCCCGGAACTCGACCAGCCCGTCACCGACCGCGACCATCGGGTCCGCGTCACCGACCTCGCCGCTTGCCCGGAACCCTTGCTTTCTCAACTCGCCGAGGATCTGGTCGAGCCGTTCGCGGGCCTCGCGGGCGGGCCGGTCGACATCGCCCAGCTCCTGGTCGACCGCCGAGTGGGCCGTTGCGGTCGAGATCACGAAGATCTCGGTGTTCTCGATCGAGTCGAGGTGCGAGCGGAGCTCTCTCGCCAAATCGCTGCCACGGAAGACCTCATCGGCGACCAACAGAACCCGGTGAGCCACTTCCTGGGTTTCGAACGCCGAAACGTTCGCGGATGATTCACCACTAACGATCTCAGGCATCATGCTTTCAACTTACCCGCCCGTGACGGGACGGAACCGATTTCTCAGGAAATCTTGAGAAAACGGTGTTTTGGACGATCAGCCGGCCAGCGGCGAAGGCGGGATTCGGGTTTCGCCTTCGATGCCTTCGATCGCCATCGGCAGTTCGTCGACGAAGCACCATGACCACTCCTCGCCCGGCTCCAGCGAGCGGATCAGCGGGTGTCCGGTTTCCTGAAAATGCCGGGTCGCGTGCTGGTTGGGTGAACTGTCGCAGCAGCCGACGCGCCCGCAGACCAGGCAGAGCCTGAGGTGGAGCCACGGGCTGCCGTCACGGAGGCACTCTTCACAGCCGTCGACCGACTCCGGCAGCCGGGTGACCTTGATCTCACCGAGGTGACCGCATCCTTCGCTCATGACTCGATCATCTCACTCGGCGAGGCAATTGGGGGCGATTGCCCACGCATTCGGTGGGTAATCGCTCCCAGAAGATCGAGCGTCTCAGGGTTCGATGACCGGGAACCAGAGGTCGAACTCGTCGAGGTGCTCGCCGAGCCGGCGGAAGACCTCGAGCCCCGGCCCCGGCTCGAGCTCGCCGGCCGCGACCGCGTCCTCGAGCCGAGTCTCGCCGGCGACCAGCCGGTTGAGCAGGCCCCGGGTGATCGCGAGCGTCGGCGCCTCCTTGTCCCAGTCCACCAGTGAGTGGCTGAGGGTGCCGTTCGAGAGCCGCAGGATCGCCTTCTCACCGGTGTCGGTGATGTCCAGGTTGAGGTCGAGTTCGAGGTCGGCGGCGTTCACTCCATGGATCTTGACCGCGAAGAAGTTGAAGATCATCGGCAGGGTCATGCCTTCGATCAGGTCGAGGCTGGCGGTGCTGCCGATCGGGTAGCTCGGGGTTCCGTGACGGAGTTCCTGGGCGCCCATCAGGTAGGCGTTTCGCCAAGTAGTGGACTCGGTCCGGTAGCCGAGCTGCTCGAAGGCGTCGGCCTGCAGCTGCCGCGCCTCCTGGTGAGAGGGATCGGCGAAGACGACGTGGCCGACCACCTCGGCAACCCAACGGTACTCGCCCTGCTCGAACGATTCGCGGGCCTTCGAGACCACGTTCTCCGCCCCGCCCATGAACTCGACGTAGCGCTTGGCCGACTCGACCGGGACCATCGGCTCGAGGTTGGCCGGGTTGCCGTCATACCAGCCGAGGTAGCGCGTGTAGGTGGCCTTGACGTTGTGGCTGATCGTGCCGTAGTAGCTGCGTACATGCCAGTGCTTGGCCAGCGAGTCGGGCAGTTCGACCTCTTCGGCGATCTCCCGCGGGGTCAGGCCGTGGTTGGCCAGGCGCAGGGTCTCGTCGTGGATGTAGCGGTAGGCGTCGCGGGCCTTCTCGATCATCTCCCGCACCCGGCCGCTGCCCCAGACCGGCCAGTGGTGCATGCCGTACATCACATCCGCCTCGTCCGCCCAACGGTCGATCGTGTCGTTCAGGTACATCGACCAGGCCAGGGGATCCCGTACCTGGGCGCCGCGGATCGGGTAGGTGTTGTGCATCGTGTGCGAGCAGTTCTCGGCCGTGGTGAGCGCCTTGAGCTCGGGAATGTACCAATGCATCTCGGCCGGCGCCTCGGTGTCCGGTGTGAGCATGAACTCGAAGGTGAGGCCGTCGATCGTCCGGGTCTCGCCGGTGACCGTGATCTCGTCGCTCGGGGGGATCAGGGTGATCGTGCCGAGCGAGGTGCCGATCCCCAGCCCGCAGCCGACCGTTCCCTGAGGATCGGGCGGCAGCAGGATGCCGAACTGGTACATGGAGCGGCGGGTCATCACGTTGCCCGCCGCCACGTTCTCGGAGACCGCCGCCTCGAGGAAGCCCTCGGGGGCGATCACCGGCACCTTGCCGTCCTTCACGTCCTGCTCGTCGACCACGCCCTTGACCCCGCCGAAGTGGTCGACGTGGCTGTGCGAGTGGATCACCGCCACGACTTCACGATCGCCACGGTGCTCCCGGTAGAGCGCGAGCGCGGCGGCGGCGACCTCGGTCGAGATCAGCGGGTCGACCACGATCACGCCGGCGTCGCCTTCGATGAAGGTGATGTTGGAGATGTCCATGCCTCGCACCTGGTAGATCCGGTCGCAGACTTCGAACAGCCCGCCGATCGCGCAGAGGCGGGCCTGCCGCCAGAGGCTGGGATTGACCGTGTCCGGCTGCTCGGCCTCACCCCCGGCGAAGGCGAGCTTGTGCGGATCGAAGACGAACTCGCCGTTCTCCTTCAGGACCTGCCCTTCGGGCACGGGGGCGATCAGGCCGCGGGTAGCTTCTTCGAAGGACTGCTCGTCCTCGAAGTCGAGGCAGCGGATGCTGTGGGCATGGGCTTCCCGGGTGAAGTCGGTGACGCCCTTGCGGTCGATGCTCATGCGGTCTCCTCACTGCTCGTTGTGGTGACGGTCACCGCGGCGGTCACCGCGGTCTCCGACCCGAGGCCCTGGATTTGCTGATCCATGTCATCTTTGTCCATTCTGCCAGCACTGGGTCCCATCTCGACGAGATCCCGGACCGAGTCGGGCTCGAGCTCCATCCTCCATCGAAGCTCACGGCTCTCCATTCCCTCGGCCAACGGCCCGAGCGAGCGTTCCAGCCGTTCCTCCTTGTCGGGGTCGACCGAAATCATCCCGAAGCGCTCGATCAACTCGGCTAGGTGGCCGGGCTGAGGGGTGACCACGACCAGTCTCCCTCCCGGGGCGAGGATCCGATCCATCTCCTCGCCGTTGCGGGGCGAAAAGACGTTCAGCATCAGAGCGGCCGCGTCGTCCCGGACCGGGATCTCGTCCCAGATATCGGCCACGATCGCGCTCGCCCGCTGGTGTGACCTGGCGGTCCGGCGGGCCGCGAACTTGGAGTTGTCCACCCCGATCCCGATCCGGCTGGGGAGCCGATCGAGGACCGCCGCCAGGTACTGGCCGGTTCCGCAGCCGAGGTCGACCACCGCTCCTTCGATCTCTGGTTCGACTCCCCGGGCCGCTTCGGCCAAGGCGTCGACCAGCGGCTGGAAGTGACCGGCCGCGAGGAAACGCTGCCGGGCGGCGACCATCTCGGCCGAATCGGCCGTATGGGTGCCGGAATCGCGGCCCAGCAGGCTGACGTAACCCTGCCGGGCGATGTTCATCGTGTGGCCCCGGGAACAGATCAGGGAACCACCGTTCTCACGCAGCTCGCCCCCACAATGCGGGCAGATCAGGAGTTCAACCGCGGCCTTTTCCACCCGGGGAACTCTAGAGCGGAGCAGGCGCCAAGGTCGCAATGAGATTGAAGAAACGAGCGCTATGTGGCGGGAACTTCAATGTCACCGCACCGGACAGCCAATTCCCGGCCCAATACTTCATTTTGTATAGTAAAGGGGATGCCCACCTTCCGGAGACTCTTGGGATTCCTCCGGCCCCACCGACGCGAGCTGTGGGGCTCGATGATCTTCGCCTGGGCCGCGATGGGCATGACCGTGCTGATCCCCTGGCTGGTCGGCCAGGCGGTGAACGCGGTCCAGGACAGCGATGAAAGCCAGCTTTTCTGGTTCGCCGGGGCGATCCTCGTCGCCGCGATCCTGCGCCTGGTCTTGACCGTGATCCGCCGGGTGATCGCCGGCAAGGTTTCGCTGGCGGTCGAGTTCGATCTGCGGCAGGAGGTCTACGCCCACTTGATGCGCCTCGAACTGGGCTTCTTCGACCGCAACCAGACCGGCCAGCTGATGAGTCGGGCCACGGTCGACCTGCAGGCGATCCGCTTCTTCCTCGGCTACGGCCTGATCTTCTTCAGCCAGAGCCTGCTCACCGTCGCCCTGGCCGGCGTGGTGATGCTGGCGATCAATCCCTGGCTCGCCCTGTTCGCGCTGGCGCCCGCCCCGTTGATCGTCTTCACCGCCCTGCGCTACACCCGCCAGTCGCGGCCGGCGATGCAGGAGGTCCAGCAGCGGGTCGCCGAGCTGACCGCCCAGGCCGAGGAAAGCGTCTCCGGGATCCGCGTGGTCAAGGCTTTCGCCCGCGAGGACCATCAGTTCGAGCGTTTCCAGGGCGCGGTCGACCGGCTCTTCGACCAGAGCATCCGTACGACCCGGATCCAGGCCTTCTTCACCCCGTTGATCGGTGCCCTGCCCCAGCTCGGCACGGCCCTGGTGCTTTTGATCGGTGGCCATGCCGTGCTCAACGGCAACCTCGACCTCGGCCAGTTCACCGCTTTCTACACCTACATGCTGATGCTGGCCGGGCCGCTCCGCACGGTCGGCATGGCCCTCGGCATGGGCCAGCGGGCAATCGCCGCCGGCAACCGGCTCTTCGAGGTGCTGGACCGCGAGCCGGAACTCTTCTCGAAGCCGGACGCGGAGCCCCTGCCCGAGGGCGGTGGAGCGGTCACGTTCGACTCGGTCTCGCTCAGCTACGGCCCGGAAGCCCCCGAAGCGCTCGACGAGATCAACCTCGACGTCCCGGCCGGATCCCGGATCGCCCTGGTCGGCCCTTCCGGATCCGGCAAGACCAGCCTGGCGGCGCTGCTGGCCCGCCTCTACGACCCGACCGAAGGCAGCGTCTCGATCGACGGTGCCGACCTGCGAGAGGTCGACCTCCCCTCCCTGCGCCACGAGATCGCCTACGTCTCCGACGACAATTTCCTCTTCAGCGACACGATCGCCGAGAACATCTCCTATGCCCGGCCCGACGCAACCCGCGACGAGGTCGAGCGGGCGGCCCGGCTCGCCCAGGCGGCCGAGTTCATCGAAGCATTGCCGGACGGCTACGAGACGGTGGTCGGCGAACGCGGCCTGACCCTTTCCGGCGGCCAGCGCCAGCGCGTGGCGATCGCTCGAGCGCTCCTGGCCGACCCGCGGATCCTGATCCTCGACGACGCCACCTCCTCGCTCGACGCGACCACCGAGCAACAGATCCGGTCCGGGCTGGCCGAGGTGATGGCCGGGCGCACCACCTTCGTGATCGGCCATCGCCTCTCCACGGTCTCGCTGGCCGATGAGGTCGTGCTGATGGACCAAGGGCGGATTCGCGACCGCGGGACGATCGCCGAGCTCACCGAACGTTCTCCCCTGTTCCGGGAGCTGACCGGCGGCTCCGGTGACGATCCGCTCTTCGTGCCCGAGGACGAGGAGGTGCTGGCGTGAGTCCGGAACGCGGGGACAACGGAGCCAGGGCGGACAAGGCGATGGCCCCGGAACATCGCGAGATCGTCGCCGGCCGTGGCCGCAAGATCCGCTGGACGATGGGGCTGCTGCGCCCCTACCGGGTCCGGATCATCTTCATGGTGCTGGCCGTACTGGCCTCGACCGCCAGTGCCCTGGCGCCGCCCTACCTGGCCGGGCGGGCGATCGACACCGGCATCCAGGCCGCCGACATCTCGGCCCTGAACCTCACCATCGCGATCTTCGTGATCGCGGTGATCGTCAACGCGGTCACCTCCTGGCTCCAGACCTGGCTGGTCGGCTGGGTCGGCATCCGGGTGCTGCAGGATCTGCGCGAGCAGGTCTTCAAGCACATCCAGCGCATGTCGATCGGCTTCTTCAACCGCAACCGGCCGGGCGCGCTGATCTCCCGCATGACCAATGACATCGAGGCGTTGAACCAGCTGATCAGCGAAGGCATCGTGACCCTGTTCGCCAACCTGCTGACCCTGGTCGGCGTGGTCGCGATCATGCTGCTGCTGGACTGGCGGCTAGCCCTGGTCACTTTCGCGGTGCTGCCGCTGCTGCTGATCACCAGCCTGGTCTTCCGCAAGTACTCGGCCGGCGCCTTCCGCGAGACCCGCGAGCGGATCGCCCATGTCACCGCGCACCTGCAGGAGACCCTGAGCGGGGTGCGGGTGGTTCGGGCTTTCGGCCAGGAGGATCGCCACATCAGCCGGATGACCGAGCTGAACGAGGCCAACCGCCAGGCCAACATGAAGACGGTCTACCTCAACGCCAGCTATTTCCCGGCGACCGAGCTGTTGACCGCGGTCGGCACCGCGGCGATCCTGCTCTTCGGCGGCTGGCAGGCGATCGAGGGCAACATCATGATCGGCGTGGTCGTCTCCGTCGTCGGCTACCTGCAGCTCTTCTTTGATCCGATTCAGCAACTCGCGCAGCTCTACGCCACCTACCAGCAAGGGATGGCGGCCCTGGACAAGATCTTCACCCTGCTCGACACCGAGGCCGAGATCGTCGACTCCCCGCAGGCGATCAAGCCGCCCCGGCTCGAGGGCAGGATCACCTTCGAGGACGTGTCATTCAGCTACGAGGACAACGGGAGCTGGGCCACCCGGGACATCGACCTCGAGATCGCCCCTGGGGAAACGGTGGCCCTGGTCGGCAGCACCGGGGCGGGGAAGTCCACCCTGGCCAAGCTGATCACCAGGTTCCACGACCCGCAGCAGGGCCGGATCCTGATCGACGGCCGCCCGCTCTCCGACTACAAACAGCGGGCGCTGAGGCGACAGATGGGGATCGTCCCGCAGGAAGGTTTCCTCTTCTCCGGCTCGATCGCCGAGAACATCGCCTTCGGCCGCCCCGACGCCTCGATCGAGGAGATCGCGGCCGCCGCCGACGCGGTCGGCGCCACCCCGTTCATCGAGCGGCTGAGCGACGGCCTGGAAACCGAGGTCGGTGAGCGCGGCGTCCAGCTTTCCTCCGGCCAGCGTCAGCTAGTCGCCTTCGCCCGGGTGATCCTGGCCGAACCGAGGATCCTGATCCTCGATGAAGCCACCTCGGCGGTTGACACCCGCACCGAAAAGGTG
>MKST01000011.1:18404-48807 GCA_001897355.1 Solirubrobacterales bacterium 67-14
CACCATCCGCCGCGCCGATCGCATCATCGTCCTCGAACACGGCCAGATCGCAGAATCAGGCAGTCACGAAGAGCTGATCGCCGCCGCCGGCCTTTACGCCCGCCTCTACGGCTCCTGGACTAGCTCTCCGGACCGCTGACGCGACTAGCCCGGGCCGATGCCGCCGCTGCTGGTTCCGCCCGAAGAGCCGCCGGTTGAGCTTCCGCCGCCGGTGGTCGGAGGGGTCGGGGCGACTCCGCCGCCGGTCGACGGGGCGGTCGGGGTCGTCGGGGCCGGGGTAGTCGTTTCGGGGGCGGTTTCCGTGGACGGCGGGGTGTAGGTCTCGGAGGGTGCGGTGCCGGTCGAGCTTTCGGTGCTGCTCGAGTCGGATGGGTAGCTGGTGGCCTCCGGCGCCTGGGCGCAGTCGGTGAAGCCGTACTCCTGGGCCGCGGTAGTGAATTCCGTGGTCGAGCCGCTGCCGTCAGCCAGATCCTGGGCGGCGGCGATCACATCGGTCGGCGGATCACCGTCGGTCGGCGTGCCGAAATCACCGAGCTGCTGGGCGATGCCGTCGTAGATGTCGGCCACCTGGGAGGACTTGGTGGTCTCGTCGGCGGTCGAACCCGCGATCGACCCCAAGGCCGCGTTGGCCTCGGCGCAGACGTCGTCGCCCTGGCTGATCAGGTCGTCCTTGGTCAGGGCCACCGTCTGCTCGGTCGTCGTCGTGGTCGCGGTCGGTGCTGGTGTTTCCTCGTCGTCTCCCCCGCCGCAGGCGGAGATTCCAAAGCCGAGGGCCGCGACCGCGAGGGTGGTTCCGAGCAGCCTGAAAATGTTGGATCTGGTGGTGGGCACGAAAATCAAGGTAACAGACCCTGCGGTCGGCCGAAAACCCGGGAAATGCGGGGCAAATCGCCCGCCGGAAGGCTTTCGGAGTGCATCTGCAGGGCCGCGTCGTTATTCTTACGTGCGCCCGCTGCGGGGTAGAATAATGGTAATTCGTGCGGTTCTGGTCCGTGAAATCGGGGTTCGAGTCCCTGCCCCGCAGCCTTTCAGCCCGGTCGGATGACCGGGCTTTTTCTTGCCTCAGGCGTCGGTGAAGATCCGCTTCAGCTCTTCCTCGCGCTCGGGGTCGAGCACGGCGAGAATGTCGTCGCCTTCCTCGAAGACGGTCGAGGCATTGGGGACGACGCCGCGGCCGTCGCGGATCACCGCGATAACCAGCGAGTTGTCCGGGGTGTTGATCTCCCCCACCGATCGGCCGACCACCGGGGATTTCGCACCGAGGCGGATCTCGATGATCTCGATCTCCTCTTCCTCGAGGTCGAGCAGGTGCACGAGGTTGTGGTGCGGCACCTCGTGCTCGAGCAGGCGCAGGATCAGCTCGGTCGCCGAGACGACCGGCTTGATCCCGAGCAGGTCGAAGTGGGCCCGGTTGCTCGGGTTGTTGACCCGGGCGATGATCCGGTCGATCCCGTACTTCTCCTTCGCCACCTGGCAGATCAGGATGTTGTCCTCGTCGTCGCCGGTCACCGCGATCACCATGTCGGCCCGTTCGATCCCGGCCCGTTCCAGCACCCAGAGCTCGGACGCGTCGCCGTAGAGGACGTTGTGCTCGAGCAGCTGCTCGACGCCGACATAGCGCTGGCGGCGGTTCTCGATCAAGGTCACCTCATGACCCTGCCCGATCAACTCGCGGGTCAGATTGACGCCGACCTTGCCGGCCCCGGCCACGATCACGTACATCTAAGCGACCCCCCGCAGCTTGTCCTCCAGCATCTCGATCGCGACCTTGGTCGGGCAGATCGTCTTCAGGCCCTGCTCCCGGTACCACTCGGCCCGCAGCGGATCGAGGATGCGGGCGATCACCGTGTCGACCTCGTAGCGGCGCTGGGCGATCTGTGAGATCACGATGTTGGTGTTGTCACCGTTGGTCGCGGCGACGAAAGCATCGGCCTCGATGATCCCCGCCTCTTCCAGAGCCTGGGTTTCCAGGGCGGTGCCAACCGTGAACTGGCCCCCTGCTTCCTCCCAGGAATTGTCGAGGCCGACCTCGAGCCGGGCATGCGATTCGGGATCCTGGTCAAGGCAGGAAACGGTGTGGCCATCGGCCAGCATCGAGCGGGCCACACTCGAGCCAACCCTCCCGCAACCAACGATCAAAACAAACATTGGAGCATCCTAGTCGCCCGGAGCCGTGAGCAGGACCCGGCAGGGGGCGCGTTTCAGGACGTAGGCGGTGATCGGGCCGATTTCCTCTGGCCGGTAGTCGCCGATCCCGCCGAGCCGGGCGCCGCCCTTGATCGGGCTGGGTGGCTCGGCGCCCATCACGATCGCGTCGACCCCGAGCCGGCGGGCCGCGAACACGATCCCGGTGCCCTTCTTTCGCACCCTTTCGATCTCGACCCTGACCTCGACGTCCTCATACTCGTCCGCCACTTCCTTGGCCCGCTTGGTCGCCCGCTGGGCCGCGTCGGCGACCTCTTCCGGCAGGGGATCCTTGATCGCCCGGTTGAGCGGGATCTCGATCAGGTAGAGGATGGTCATGACCGCATGGGCATCGCTCTGCTCCGGGTCACCCTCGGCGGCCATCCGCCCCGCGGTCGAGACGATGTCGTCGTCGATCCGGGTGCCGAAGATCGGGACCAGGATGTTGTGGAAGTCGATCGAGACCCGGGGCCGGGTCAGGGCCCGGGCGTCGACCGAGACCTGCTTGGTCAGGCTGACCTGCTCGATCACCTTGCGGTAGATCACGTACCCGACCAGGCCGATCGCCAGCCAGCCCAGGCCGACCCAGCGGGCCGAATCGTGGAAGAGCAGCACCGAAACCAGGGCAAGCGAACTGAGGATCGCCCCGATCACCGCGCTGAGCGGCCGCTCCACCCCGCCGATCCGCAGGTTGAACGGAGCCCGGAAAGGTCGTTCGGCGTCGGGCATCGTGCGCCTCAGGCGCAGCACCGAGAGGTGGGCGATGGTGATCGCCAGCGTCGCCCCGAAGGCGTAGATGCCGGCCAGCACCTCGACGTCCCTGATCATGGCGAGCGCGAACACGGCCAGGGCGCAAAGGATGATCGCCTTGTAGGGAATCTCGTAGCGCCGTCCCAGCTGCCCCAGCCAACTCGGGATCTGCCGGTTCACGGCCAGCGTGTAGGTGTGCCGGGAGACCCCCAACATGGCCGTGTTTGCCGCCCAGATCAGGGTTCCCGCCGCGACCAGGGCGACCAGCCACTGCAGTCCCTTCGAAAGCCAGTGGGGGTGAAATGCCTCGACCACCCCGAGTACCGGCGCCTCGATGTAGATACTCCCCAGCTGGGTCACCGGGCCGTTCGGCCCGACATAGACCGGGACCGCCATCAGGGCCACCGCGGCCATCAGCGCGTAGAGCAACGGCACGATCCAGACCGCGCGGGTCACGACCCGGGTGAACTGCCGCGGGTTGAGGTCGAGGTCGGGCGCCAGGTTGGAGACGGCCTCGATGCCGGCGTAGGCCAGCATCGCCAGCACCGACGCGTAGATCACGTCGCGGACTCCCGGGCTGGTGAACAGGTCGACGTGGCGGGTCAAGGCCTCCGGGTCCATCACCACGAAGAGGCCGGCCACGATCACCAGCACCTGGGTCAGCAGGTCGATCCCGGCCAGGACCAGGAGGAAGCGGGGCCGGCGGCGGGCCGGGATGTCGAGCAGGTTGAGGGCCGTGATGTAGACCAGGACCGCGGCGATGATCACCGGCACCCAGACCGTGTGGTGGATGTCTCCGGTGATCGGCCGCAGGTAGTGCGGCACCGAGAGCACCGCCAGGGCGATCACGATCAGGTAGTCGAGCAGGATCACCCAGCCGGCCACGAAGGCGACCAGCTCGTTGAAGGCATGCCGGGCGAAGGCCGACGAGCCGCCGCGTTCGCGCAGCATCGCGCCACCTTCGAAGTAGGTGAAGATCGTGATCACGAAAAGGAAACCGGTCGCGACGAAGATCAGCGGGGTGAGCCCGAGACCCCGTTTGGCGACCACGCCGAGAGAGAAATAGATCGAGAATCCGACCGCCGCGTAGGTGACGATCAGCAGCCAGAGCGCCCCCGACTGCGGGGCCTTCTCGGGGATCTTCACGTCCCGCATCTTCACTGCGGATCGTCCTCCTCAGCGGCGACCTTGCGCTGCACCAGGTAACGCCCGACGCCGACCCCGACGAAGGCGAGCCCGATCAGGAAGCCGACCGAGGTCGGCCCGCCACCACGGGAGATCGTCATGGCCAGGACAACCACGCCGATCACGACGTAGACCGCGGAGAAGGCCCGGATCGAACGGTCGTAGGCACCGCCGCGCCTCATGCGTGCGCCGGCTCCCGGATCGGGTGGCGGTCGCTGCCCCCCGGATCCTCGGAAACCACGATCACCCGGCAAGGCCGCTCCCGCAACACGGTCTCCAACGTTTTCCCGTACTGCGGCACCCCGCGCCGGGAGTTCAAACCGATCACGATCGCCGCCGCCTTCGAAGTTCGCGCCTGGCGGGCGAGGAAGTAGCCCTCCTGGCCCGGCCGGACCCGCTCGACCCGGCCCGAAACCCGCAGCCCGGCGATCAGCTTGGCCCGCTCGATCTTGCTCTGCGCCTCCTTCTCCTCCTTGGCCATCGAGCTTTCGAGAGGCAGATGGGTGGGCACGGTGAGCAGGGCGGTTATGTGGATGCCACGCCGACGGTCGGAGGTCAACTTGGCGGCGGTCGCCATCACTTCCTCCGAGAAGGGCTGGTCGGCCGGGAAGGCGACGATCACCGACTTGTACTCGATCTCCTCCACCCCGAGCGGCTCCGGCAACAGCACCTTGACGGTGCTGGTCAGCGGCAGTTCTTGGTGGCGACGGTAGACCACGTACCCACCCAGGCCCAGGGCCAGCCAGACCAGCCCCACGGCCAGGGTGACCGGGTTGAGCGCCATCACGACCAGCCAGGCGAGGAAAGTTCCGAGGCCACCGAACACGGCGGTTACCGGGATCAGGGAGCCACGAAACCGGAAGTTTCCCTTCGGCATCCAGTGGCGTTCCCGGTCCGGCTGTTTCTGGCGGAGCCGGATCACGGCCGCATGCGCGATCGTGAACGAGAGCATGGCGCCGAACGAGTACATCGTGGCGAGGAAGGAAGCTTGGCCGGGCAGCAGCGTGAGGATCGCCAACACCGCGAAGAAGATGATCGCTATGTACGGCGTGCGGTAGGTCGGATGGATCTGGCGGATCACTTCCGGCAGCTGGCGGTACTGGCCCATCGAGTAGCTCAGCCGCGAAACGCCGATCAGGCCGGCGTTCGTCGCGATGACCAGGATCACCGCGGCCAGTACGCCCACATACACCCGGAGGATGTCGGTCAGCCCCCCGGACAGCCCGAGGTTCTCGACGATGCCGAGGATCGGATCATCGGCGAAAGTCGTGCCCAGTTCGGTCACGTAGTTGCCGGCATGGTTCATCTCGACCGGCATCGCCGAAAGGGCGACGATCGGGATGAACAGGTAGAGCGCCAGGACGGCGACCACCACGAGGGCGACCCCCTGCGGGACCGAACGGGCGGCGTCCTTGGCCTCCTCCGACATGTTCGAGATGGTCTCGATGCCCGTGTAGGCGATCATGCCGACCGCGATGCCGAGCGCGAAGTCGGGCCAGGTCGGGGCTACCCCTAAGTGGACGTTCGAGACCAGCACGTCGGTGTTGAAGACGAGGAACATGCCGATCCCGACCAGCACGACCTGGGTGGCCAGGTCGGCCACCGCCAGGATGATGTTGAGCCGGGCCGACTCCTGCCCGCCCCGGACGTTCAGCCAGGCGAGGAAGATGATCACCGCGGCGCCGCCGATGATGTCGCCTGGGGCATGACCGAGCTCCGGCCAGAAGACCGCCAGGTAATGCGGCACGAAGTAGGCCGAGATCGCGACCGTGATCGTGTAGTTCAGCATCTGGGCCCAGGCCGCGATGAAGCTGACCAGCTCGTTGAATGCGTGGCGACCGAAGGAGGAGGAGCCGCCGGCCTCCGGGTACATGACCGTGGCCTCGGCGTAGGTCGCCGCGGTACAGACGAAGATCAGGCCGGCGATCATGAAGGCGATCGGGGTCAGGCCGAGGGCGAAGGCGGCGGTGACGCCGAGCGCGTAGTAGATCGACGATCCGACGTTTCCGTAGGCCGCCGCAAAGAGCGCGCCTGCTCCGTAGATACGGCTCAGGCTCTGGTCACGCGGAATCCGTTCAGCCAACTTGCATCAATTCAGCCGGCGCTGGCGGTGGACCTGCCCCAGGCCCATTCCAGAACCACCTTCAAAGAGCCGTCCGGTGCCGTGTCGACGGTGATCGGAACCGGCATTGCCCGCCGCATCTCGGCGACCAGGTCGCCCTTTTCCCCGGTTTCGAGGACGAAGGTCGCCTGGTCGTTCGACCGCTCGACGGAAACGACCTTCCGCACCGATGCGAGCCCGCGCAGGGCGGTTTCGGCGACCGCTGCCATCGCCAGCTCGGGGAGCGGGCTGACGCTGACCGTCAACTCCCCATCCGAGCCGGCCGGCGCGGCGGGCGGCACCTCGGTGGCCGGCTGGCGCGGCGCCAGCGCCTCGACCGCGGTCACCAGATCCTGGACCCGGTCGGCCAAGGCCTGGACTTCCAGGCTGACCCGACCTACCGAAGCCCGAAGGTCGTCGATCGCGGCAGAATCCGAACTGTCGGGACTTGAACCCATGCAGCCATATTACCCCGGCTGGGGACCTTCTACGAGGGGCTGTAGACCTGGGCTGAGATTACGCACCAGTTGTTGGCTGCCACCGGGTCGTTGACCTTCCAGCGGGAAGAGACGATCAGCCGGTCGCCATTGTCCATCTGGATGAAGAGCATGCCGTTGTTGGGCAGGCGCATGACCAGCGGCCCGACCCCCTGGGTGACCTTGGAATCGTCCGAGCCTTCCCGGGTGTAGACGCTGCCGCCGATCGCGGAATCGACGATCAGGCGCCGGTAGCCGTTCGGGCCGGCCTGGCAGATCGCCTGGACGTTGCCGAGGTCGGGGAAGTCGACGTTGCTGACCGTGTTCGCGTCGGTGGCGTTCGCTTCACCGCGCCAGACGATCTGGACCGAACGGGCCAAGGGATCGGTGATCTGGTCGGTCTGGGTGCGGAAGGTCGCCTGGACGTGGCACTTCGAACTCTTCGGGTTGTTGAAGTCCCAGGCCCAGTTCAGGTCGAGGGTGGTCGGCGGGGCCAGACCGGCGCTGCCGCCCGGGCCGTCGATCACCCCGCGGTCGGAGATGATCCCCTGGAAACTGCCGGTCGAGTTCTTCTCGGCTGGCCCGAACTTGTTCATTCCCTCGCGGAAGTCGGGTCCCGTGCCGGAGGAATACTTGGCCTCACGCACCGCTTTCTCGCTCCAGGTGCCCCAGTCCTTGTAGGTCCAGGTCATCATCGCCGACTCGCGTCCGGAGTTCGACGGGTAGAAGCGGACCCATTGCTGGTAGGGGCTGCAGACGACCTCTCCATAGCCGATGCCGGGGGCGATGAAACCGCCGACCTGACGGTCTTCCCACTTGCCCTGGGACCAATCGACCACGACCTTCTGGGTGAGCTGACCCGTGGTGGCGACCGGTTTGGCGTTGCCGCCGCCCTTGGCGAAGCGCCAGGCCTGCACCGAAGTCTTGTACTCGCCGGATGCACTGTCGAGGCCGGTCAAGCGGACCCGGTACTTGCGGGCCTTCAGCTTGCCCTTGATCGGCAGCTCGACCAGCACCTGTTTGGTCCCGACCGAGGAAACCACCGTCTGGCTGACCACGCCGCCACCGGGGCCGACCAGGGAAACCCGGGTACGCCCGACTTGAGTCCGGCGGACCGGGCGCAGCACGAAGCGGACCTGGCCCACGTTGTCACCGATCCTGGTGCTGACCGGGATCGCCTTCAGGGCGAGGGTGGGCTTGACGAAGTGCCAGTGGCGCCGCTTCTTGACCGGCCGGTGGCAACCCGCCTTGCGCGAAACGACCGATACCGAGTAGCGGCCGGCCTGCATCCGCTGGACCACCTTCATCCGGACCAGCGTCGTCCGGCCCTGGGCGATGCCCTTGCCGTTCTCGCTGACCACCCGCCCCTTGGCATAGGTGCGTTTGCCGTGCTTCACCTTGACCTGCAGGCTGTAGATCTTGGCGCCCTTCGGATTCACGTAGATCCAGGCGAACCCGTCCTCGAGCAGCGCGGTCGGGTCGTGGGTGCTCATCTTGATGTTGATCGGCAGGCTCGAGCAGGGGCCCCGATGCTTCTTCTTGGCGGCCGAGGAGGCAGCCGGCATCGCGGCGAGGGAAAGTCCCAGACCGAAGAGCACGAGGGTTGTTGCGATGCGGCGAAACACTGGATTCATGATCTCACCCGGCGTTAAACCGCCGTTCAAGGGCAAGTAGCGGCGCAGCTGCTGGTTTCCGGCGGCCTCGTGGCTTACTCGCCACTGGCCGAGTCAGCTTCCTGCTTGGTCCCGGCCGAGGTACCGGCACCGGACTCGTAGAAGATGATGTCGGGCTCGGTGCTGCCGTTGAGCCAGGCCAGCTCGGTTTCCTGGGTCTCATCCGGGAGCGGCACCAGGGCGGCCTTCTCGGCCTCCTGCTGGGAACGGGAAAGGCTCTGGACCAGGAACTCGTTGATGTCCGGGTCCTTCATGTTCTTGTAGTTGATGGTCAGCAGCAGCTGACGGGCCAGCGGGTAGGTCGCGTTGGTGACCGTGGCCTGCGAGGGGAAGATGCATTCCGGCTTGGAGAAATCGTTCGAGGCGCTGATCTCCATCGGCCGCAGCTGCTCTTCGAAAGCCTCGTAGTAGGAGAACCGGAAGAGGCCGAGCGTGCCGCGGACCTCGGCCAGGCGCCGCAGCGCAGCCCGGTTCTGGGCCGTGTAACGACGGGCCGCCGGCAGTGACTTCTCGAGGTTCTTCAGGTTCTTCTTGGCCTGCGCGAGCTTGGCGCGGTCCCGGGCCCGGTCCTCCGCCGGGCGCTCGTCGGCGATGCCCTTGGCGACCTCGGCCCGGGCGTCACGGACCGCCCGGCGGTTCTCGGCCAGAGAATCGAGGATTCCCTGGTAGACCTGGCGTGAGCGTTCGAACTGGGCGGCCGCCCGGAAGTCACGGTTGCTGCCGACGACGGCCCGGCGCACGCCGGCGTCGGTCGGGAAGGCCTGGTAGTCGCTGCGCACCGAGAGCATGGTCGGCTCGGGGTCGCCGAGCACGTACTGGCCGAAGAATCCGAAGACGTTCGAGTTCTCGTCCGGACCGGCGACCTTCATGCGCGGCTCGTTCGCGTCACCGCCGAGGTCATGGCCGTATCCGACCTGTGTCCAGCTGTTGATGGTCGAACCAGCGCGGAAGATGTTCCGTACCTCGTCGAAGCTGAGGCAGTCGGTACCGACGTCGGTCTCGTTCTTGATCGCCAGCACGGCCGCGTCGGAGGCGACCTGGAACTGGACCGGCTGGATCCCGTTGGCGATGCACTTCTGGTACTCGGCAGCGGAGATCGGCCGGGCCGAATCGACGATGTCGGCCTGGCCGGCGCAGAACTGCCGGAAAGCCTGGTTCTCGTTCTCGTCGTTCACGGTCACGCTGGTCGTGCCACCGCCGCGGCTGTAGGCCTTGATCAAGTCCGGGGTGAGCGAGCCCTGGGCCTTGCCCGCGACCCGGATGGTTCCGGATTCGCGCGGCGTCGCCTTGGTTTCCTTGGCGGCCTTGCCGCTCTGAGCCGGCACGAAGCGGGCGTCGGGGCCGGTGTGACCCGCAGATTCCGGCGCTTCGTCCGGGTTCACGCCACAGCCCGCGACCAGCAGGAGCAGGCCGGCCGAAGCGCAGGCGAGGATCGTGCCCTTCTTCTTCAATGCCTGTCTCACAGCCCACCTCCGACATCGTTGCCAGACGCGGCGCTGCCGGACTGGACCTGTGAATTCTGGCCTCCGGTCTCCGGCCCTTCGAGGCCGACCTTGCTGAGCGGCGGATCCTTGTAGATCTGCGGCAGCGAGATCACTTCGAAATCGTCGAGGTCGAGCCAGTCGAGCTCATCGCCGCGGAGCAGCTTCGAAGAAGTGCCGAGCGGCGCGTAGAGGCTGGGCACGGCGGCCCGGTCGACCACGATCGCCCCGTAGGTGCGGAGCGCGGTCAAGATCGCGTCGGCGGAACGGCGACGCGGGCCCTTGAGCGTTCGCAGCTTCTTCTCGTTGATCGAGACATCGGCCCGCAGCCGGATCCGCGCTCCGGCCGGCAGCGACTTGCGGTCGCCGACGCCGTCGGTGACCGAGGCCGGCTGGACGAAGTTGCGGCGGGCCAGGCCGGGCACCGAGATCGCCAGCGCGTGGTTGATCTCGCCGCTTTCGAGCTCGTTCGGGCCGATCACGCCGGCGAACAGCGGCAGGCCCGATCCGCGAGCGCCGACCGCCCGCTCGGCGTCGACTCCGACCGGCCTGCTGAAACCGGGCCCGTCGAGCGTCCAGGCCTTGCCGAACTGGTAGGAGATCGTGCCGTCACCTTCCCGGCGGGCACGCCAGAAGTCATAGCCCATGCCGTTCTCGCGGTCGATCACGCTGAGCCAACCGTCGTAACGCGGGTCTGGGGTCGTGTTGGCGGGGATCGAAAGGGACGAGGGAACCTTGGGGTCCGGTGAGCTGCACTTGGACTGGCGGCAGACGAACTTGGTCGGGACCGAACCGTTGGTGTTGGCGGCCACGATCAGCGGCGCCCAGGCCTTGGAGTTGACGAAGATGCCGTCGTCGACGATCTCCCGGGTAAAGGTATCGACGCCCTCCACCCCGGGCTTCTCCTTGGCGGCGCGACGCTGGGTCGCGAGCTGGAGCATGCGGTCGGAGTTGTCGGCGACCGGCAGTCCCTCGGCGGTCGTGTTCCAGGGGCTGTCGGCCGAGAACAGCCGGCCCGAAGCGACCGGATCGGTACCGGCCGTGACCGCCGAACCGGTCCCGGGCTGGGTCTGGCCCGTGGTTGCGTTGGCTGCGTTGCCGGTGGCCCCGGTCGCGCCCGTCGTCGTCTTGGCGGGCTTGTCCCCCGAGTTGTCGTTGTCGCTGTCACCGGAGCCGCAGGCGGCAACCAGCAGCCCGAGCAGGGCCGTGAAGGCGATCGCGAGGATCCAGCGCCGGAATCTGCTTTCGGGCACTACTCACCCTCCAGGGTCGGCGCCGAGGAGGAACCGTTGTTGGGTTCGACCGTGTTGGTGCCCGTCCCGTTGCCGGACGGGGAGGTCGGCGAGACCGGGGTCACGTCAGTCTGGGTCTGCGAAGGAGTGGTCAGGCTGGGGCCGTTCGGGCTGACCGGCGAGGTCGGGGTGACCGGGTTCGGCGTCGTCCGTGGCGCGTTCGACTCCTGGTCGCGCTCACCGCTCGGCGGCGCGGCCTCGGAAACTTCGACCAGCACGTAGCGCGCGGTGCGGAAAACCGGTGTCAGGCCGGCCTCTCCCCCTTGGACCGCGGTGGGCCACTTCTTGGCGATCTGGTCACCGGCCCGGCTGGTCGTGATCAGCAGGTAGTCGACGTCTCGCTGGCCGTCCTTGCCCCAAGGATTGTCGATCGTCGCCTGCCACTTCTCTTCGCCTTCGTCGACCCGGTCGTAGAAGTTCTGGGGCCGCCCCGAGGTCAGCATCACCCCGTAGCTGAAGTTCTGGTCAACCAGGATCGAGCGTTTCTCCTGCGGAATCTCGTTGTTGATGTAGTTGGCCATCGCCAGTTCGGGGTCGATGCCGACCTTGTAATCGCCGAGCGAGCTGGTCCCTTCCTGGCTGTCCCCCGAATCGACCCAACGGGTGAACGCCTCGGCCTGGTTCTGGAAACGGTAGTCCTGCATCGCGTTCCAGCTGAGCGGGATCGCCGCGATGAGGCCGACGGCCATGATCACGGCGCCGACCACGCCCCAACCGTCCTTGCCGAACCAGGCGGTCGCGGCTACTGCGAAGACCGCCAGTGAAATGCCGTAGGAGAGGTCGAGCAGGTTGGCCTGGTCGGCGGCGACCGCGCGGATGACCGGCGCCGCGGCAATGCAGAGGCCGACGATCAGCAGGCCCCAACCGGTCGCGTCCTTCTTCAGGAACGATCCGACGATCGCCAGGATCCCGGCCAGGAGCGCCAGCGGCGCGATGCCGAGCGTGACATCGAAGAGGTCGCCCAGGCTGTCGCCGAAGTCGGTCGTGATCGCCTGCAGGGCGCCGGTCGTGTTGACCTGGATCACGCCGTCCTGGGCGGTGACCCAGTCGAACGGGTCGCCGAGCAGGACCCAGTTCATCAGGCACCAGAAGAGCAGCGCGTAGACCACCGGGGTGAGGAAGAGCAGCAGGGTCGAGCGGGTCTTGAGGCCGTCGTCCCGCTTCGAGGCGCTGATCAGCATGAAGGCGATCGCGAACCCGGCGGCGACCAGGAGATAGCCGTAGTCGACCATCACGGCGAGCCCCATCGCCAGGCCGGCGGCCGCGAGGTGCCGGGTCTGGTCGGTTATGCCCCAGGAGACGAGCGAGGCGAGCGCGACCCCGAGCAGGAACACGCCGACCACGACCGGATCGCCGTTGCAGGCGTAAAAGACGAACATCGGGTTGAGGCCGAAGAGCAGCAGGAGCACGACCCGGAAGACCAGGTTGATCTCGCAGTTGCGCATCAGCGAGTTGAGCGATGCCATCAGCAGCCCGGCGGCGATCGCGGTCATCACGGGCAGCGCGACCAGTGAGGTCGCAAACGGCTTGATGATCGCGAACGGTATGTAGATCACCGAGATCAGCGAGGCCGGGTCCAGGCCGATCGCCGCCAGTCGCGGCGGGTCGTTCCAGGCCGTCATGTAGCCCTCGTTGAGATGCTGGAGGGAGATGAAGTCGACGATCCGCGCGTCGGTCAGCAAGAAGTAGCCGATCACGCCGTAGGCGACGGCGAAGAAGGCGAAGATGAGCCCGCTCTCCCAGCCGGCCCGCGGCGCTTCAGGACTGAACGGGCGCGGCTCCGGGGGCACCTCGCTGATGTGGGCCCGGACTTCGGGGTCGACGTAGTCGCGGGTGATCCGTCGGGTCCGGACCTCTTCCCGCACGGCGGTGCCGCCGCGATCCTCGACTGTCGGGTCGATCTCTACGCGCTCGTCGGCCATCAGGCGACTCCTGCCTTCTTCGGCGTGGCCGTATGGGCGTGCTCGGCGCCGCCACCGAGGTCGAGACCGTGCTCGGTCTTCTCCCAGTAGAACGGGTTGGTCAGCAACTGGCCGAAGCCCTTCCAGGCCGCCACCGACATCAGGCCCCAATAGAAGGGCAGGAACAGCGCGTACGGCGCCAGGCTGTAGTCACCGCGCCGGACCGAGGCGGCCAAGCCGAGGTAGACGAAGACGAAGTTACCGAAGAATAGCTGTGCCGCGGCGAGGAAATAGACCCAGCCGGGGAAGAAGTCCTCGATGATTCCGAGCTGGGTCAGGGCGAAGACCGTGGTCAGGAACCAGAAGATCGGGTTGATCAGGAACATGAAGGTGCCCCCGATCAGGAGCTGGAAGGAAAGGAATCCCTTGAGCCCGACGTTGGAGAGGAACCGGAACGGGTTGCGCATGTAGACCAGCCAGGTCTGCAGGTAGCCCTTGATCCAGCGGGAACGCTGGCGGATCCAGTTCGGGAGGTTGGTGTTCGCCTCTTCGTAAGTGGTCGAATCCATCATCGTGGTGCGGTATCCGGCCTGGTGGAGGCGCACGCCGAGGTCGGCGTCCTCGGTCACGTTGTAGGGATCCCAGCCGCCGACTTCGACCAGCTCGTCGCGCTTGATGTGGTTCGAGGTGCCGCCCAGCGGGATCGGGTCGCGACGCGCGTCCAGCCCGGGCAGGACCAAGTCGAAGAGCATCGAGTACTCGATCGAGAACCAGCGGGTGAGGATGTTGGTCTGCTGGTTGAAGAAGTTGAGCTTGGCCTGGATGCAGACGATCGAGTCGTCGACGTTCTCGAACATGTGGACGGCCTTCTTCAGCTGCAGCGGGTCGGGCCGGTCCTCGGCGTCGTAGATGACGACGTACTCGCCCTTGGCTCCGAGCAGCCCGAAGTTGCAGGCCTTGGGCTTGGTCTGCGGCTGCGAAGGCGGGACCACGATCGCGTTGAAGTGCGGCGGCAGGTCCATGTCCATGATCGCCTGGATCGTCTCCTCGTCGTCCTCCTCGCAGAGCAGCCGGACGTCGAGTTTGGTCTTCGGGTAATCGAGCGACTCGATGCCGGCAACCAGGTAAGGGATGACCGCAGCCTCTTTGTAGACGGGGACCAGCACGGTGTAGACGGGCAGGGTCCGCTCGTCCATCGCAGCCAGGGTCTCGGGGCCGGTGTCGACCAGGTAACGGTGACCGAGCGCAGCGTAACCGGCGATCAGCTTGTAGGCCGAAGTCAACGTGTAGAAGATCGCCAGGGTCGCGAAGAGGACGACCATGGTCGGGATCGGCTTCCAGATCAGGAACCCGAGGAAAACCAGGAGCAGGAGCCCGAGGAATACTTTCTGGCCACCGCTGAGGACCTGATGCGCCGAGCTGTCGGGGAAGCGCTCACGCAGGCCGAGCGTCGCGGTTTCCGTGTAGCGCTCCCGGTTGATCCGGCGTTGCAGGCGGGAAATGTCGTTGCTGGTCGCGAGGAACTGCTGGACCTTGCGCCCGGTGTAGCTCTCTACCTCGGCTTCACCTTCGTCGAGTCGGTCGGCGACCGCCAGGTAGATGCTCTCGCCGTCAATAGCGATCGGCACGCAGTGGAGCCGGTGGCACATCTCGTCGGGGAGCACGTCCCGGGGGGCCCGTTCGGCGTCGAAGTCGCTGAGGTCGACGGTCGGCATGTCGAGCTGCTCGGAAAGCACTCGCAGCAGTTCGGTTTCCTCAAGCGCGCCGCCGTGGACCAGCACCTCACCGATCCGGCTTCCGGTGCGGTTTTGCTCGGCCACCGCGGCCGCCAGCTGCTCTTCGGTCACCAGTCCCTGGCTGGCCAGGCTCTCACCGAGCCGCGGCGGCACGGCGAGGCCGTGCTTGAGCAGGTCGTCGGCCGAGAACTCGGTTCCCGCGGGCCGGCCGTTGCCGGCGAAGAGCCGGTCGATCGCCAGGTCGAGCTCGGTCTGGTCGGCGAACAGCCAGCGGGTCTCGTAGCCGGTCTGTTCGCGAACCGCGCGGTCGGCGGCCGGATTGAATGACACCGGCCCGGCCATCGTGATCAGGCCGCGGTCGAATTCGATCGGGACGATGTGGTACCGACGGCAGATCTCGACCGGCAACAGGTGCGCCACGGCGGCGCTGAGCGTGACCATGCGCTCGCTGACCCCGCTGGTCGAGTCGCGGACCAGGAGTTTTTGCGCGACGGCGGCCGTCGCCATCAGGACTTGACCTCGCGCACGACTTCGGTCGTTTCGACGGTTTCCACAGTCGTGGTGCTGCCACCGCCGTTGCCGCCGCGGTCCCGGCGGTCGCTGACCAGCATCACGATGACCCCGGCCAGGAAGATGAAGAACGGAACGATCAGGAAGAAGCCGAACATCACCGCGAAGGCCAGCAGGATGCCGATCACGAAGATCAGCGCGCCAAAGACCCCGCCGCTCCTGTTCACAGGCCTGTGGGAGCGGCCACGCCGCTCTCGCGTCCGCCCATCGGTTGGGCCAGCGCGATCGTCACGGAGTCACTCGAAGACTCGGTCACGTCAAATGCCACCGGCAGTTTGCGCCGGAGCGAAGAGATCAGCGAGACCCCTTCCCCGACCTTCGTGTCGATGGTGGCGGAATCGCCGCGGAGCTCGCGGAGCGACGCCTCTTCCACCCCTTCGGTGTTCGCCAGGGCGTCTTCGACGACGCGGGCGAGGCTGAGGTCGTGGAGCGGACGTACGACGACGCGGACATCACCGCCGGACGGCAGCTCGAAATTGTCGCTGACCGGTTCCGGGGCAGCCGCCGGGATGCCGGGACTGTTGACCGGAACGCCAGGCAGGGATGCCCCCGGGAGCGTCGAATCAGGGAGCACCGAGTTCCCATCGGGCAGATTGTTTACCCCGCTCCGCGCCTCGAGTGCATCGAGTCGGGCGGAGAGTTCCTCCCTTAGGTTCCGGATTTCCTTGAGAATTTCTTTTGAACGGTCTTTAGCCACCAGGCTCCCGATAATATCGGCGGGTGCAGGAACCCTGATCGCCGATTGGCATGTCCTGCCGCCAGTGCGTGGCCCACTATAGGTGAGGAACGGGAGAACCGTCAAGTACGAAAGCCTGAGAATCCGTCCGTTCGGCATACACGCTACCCATCGGGGTTTCCAAAGCGTGGCTGAATACCGTGGGAATCTGCTCCATTACGGGCTTGCGTTCATCGCGATAACCGCGATCTGCTTCGCCGTGACCCTGGTCTCTGCGCCGGATATCGACTGGCCTCTGTACCTGGGGGGATGGGTGCTGGCGCTCGGCTGCGTCTGCCTCGCTTGGTCCCATCCATGGTTCTGGCTACTGGGACCGTTCGGGGCCCTGGCCGGGGCGATCCTGGTCCGGGCCGGTACCGACGGCCTCGACGCCGGGATCGGCCCGTTGCTGCTGATCCCGATCCTCGCCGTCGCGGTCTACGGCTCCCGGCGCGCCCTGGCCGCGATGATCGGCTGCGTGGCCGGAGCCGTGATCATCGTCCATCTGACGGTCGCCGACGGGCTCGACATGTCCCCGGTCTGGCGCCAGGACATCGTGCTCGCGGTCCTGGCGACGGTGCTGGGCGTCGTGATCCAGGACCTGGTGACCCGGATGCGCCGGGAGCGGAACCTGGCCGAGGAGCGGGGCCGGATCATCGAGGAGCTGGCCCTGACCGACCCCCTGACCGGGATCGACAACCGACGCGGCTGGGAACGCATGGTCCAGCGGGCGGTCGGCCAGGCCCGGCGGCACCGGCAGCCGCTCAGCCTCGCGATGCTCGACCTCGACCACTTCAAGGCCTACAACGACGCCCACGGCCACCAGGCCGGCGACGATTTCCTCCGCAAGGTCGCCCTGGACTGGGAGGAAAGGACCCGGATCGAGGACCACATCGCCCGTTACGGGGGCGAAGAGTTCGTGATCACCCTGCCGAACACCGACCTCGCGGGTGCGAAGGTGATCGTGGAACGGCTCCGCACCGGGCTGCCCGAGCCACAGGAAGATGACGAATCCGGCATCACCTGCTCGGCCGGCATCGCCGAGTGGGACGGGTCGGAGACCGTGCGTGAACTGGTCGCGCGGGCCGACCAGGCGCTCTACCTGGCCAAGGACGGCGGCCGGGACCGGACCGTGGTCGTCGAGACCAGCGGCCGGGAATCCGGCTACACGGCCTAGACGGCCGGTTCGCCGAACCGGCCGCCGACCGGCGGGCTAGTTGCCGCCGGGCGTCCAGAGCTTCGAAGGACCCTGACCGGCCGACGGCGGTTGCTGCGGTCCGTCACCGCCCTGGGGCGCCCCGTCTCCGCCGGCGCCGGATGCCCCGCCCGTCCCGGGCTCTCCCCCGGCCTCGCCGCTCTTCTGCGCGTAGAGCAGCTGGACCTGGCTCAGCGGTTCGGCGATCGCCTGGCCGACCTCGGCCGGCAGCAGGGCGACGATCGCCCGGACCGCTTCGATCCCGATCCGCGCCTGGTCGAGGTCGACTTCGTCTTCCTTGACGATCCGGCGGGCCGAAAGGTTGAGCACGCTGGCCACGGTCTGGGTGAGCAGGTCCTCGACCCGGATCTCCTTCATCTGAGCCTCGAGCATCGCCCGTTCCTCGTCGGTCAGTTCGGGCGGGCCGTTCGGGTCTTCCGGGGCGTTCTGCGGATCGTCAGTCATGGCTCCACTCTAGAGAAAGTCTCAGCGGTCTCCGCCACGGAGTCGCGGTAGATCGCTTCGATCGGCTTGCCGGCCTCGAACTCCCGGCGCATGCGCTGGGCGCCGTTCAGCTCCGGCAGGTCGACTTCGATGCCGAGGTCGCCGCGGACCGGTTCCGTCCACGCGAGCACCTCCTCGAGCATCCGGCGGGTCTCGATCTCTCGGCGCCCCCGGAAGTCGATCATCTTGCCTTCCATGCCGAAGCGGATCGCCCGCCAGAGGTTTTCCTCGACCTGGCGGCCCCGGAGCGGATCCCCCTTGCTCCGGCCCTCGTCGAGGTCGACCGCCGTCTGGGCGACGATCGCGGCGATCAGGCCGGCCAGGGCGGTTGATTCCGGGCCGGTGGTCTGGGCATCGCAGATCCTCACCTCGACCGTGCCGAAGGCATGGTGCGGGCGCACGCTCCACCAGAGCTGGGTCGCCTCGACCACCGAGCCGAACTGGGTCAGGTCGTCGATGAAGCCGGCGTACTCGTCCCAGTTCCGGAAGGTGCCCGGCACGCCGCAACGGGGGAAGGTCCGGGTGAAGATCTCCGTCCGGACCGAGGCGAGGCCGGTGTCCTGGCGGTCGAGGAAGATCGAGTTGGCCGAGGCGGCCAGCAGGATCGGCAGCATCTCGCGCAGCCAGTCGCAGACCGCCACCGCCCGGTCGGCACCCTGGATCCCGACGTGGACGTGGAGGCTCCAGGTGTTGTTGCGCCGCGCCACCCAGCCGAGATCCTCCTTCAGCCGCTGGTAATGCGGCGTGTCGATGATCTCCTGGTCCAGGTAATTGGCCCAGGGATGGGTGCCGAGCGAAGCCAGCGCGACCTCGTGGTCGGCCGCCAGGGCAAAGAGGTGCCGACGCTTCTCGGCCTGCTTCTCGTTCGCCTCGGCCATCGACTCGGAGCGACCCGAGCGGATCTCGATCTCCGAGGCGATCAGTTCGCCGGCGGCCGACTCGGCCAGCACGGGATCCTCCTGCGCCGCGGCATAGAGCTCGGGGTAGCGGTCGACCAGCTCGAGGCTGGAAGGGTCGATGATCGCGAATTCCTCCTCGAGGCCGATCGTGAAATCGGTCGAGGCATCGAAGACCTCCCGCACCGCATCCATTTCCAGCAGGCCGTGGTCGGACAAGTCAGGACAGATAGAAGTAGAGGGCGTAGAGCAGGTCGACGGCCGGGCTGGAGGTGTGGACGGTCACCTCCGGCGGCACCTGGAGCAGCTGCTCCGTGTAGTTGAAGATCACCGTGACCCCGGCCTCGACCAGACCGTCAGCGACTTCCTGAGCGGCGGCCGAAGGCACGGCCAGCACCCCGACCACGATCGCTTCCTCCTCGACCGCGTCGCCCAGTTCCGCGAAGTCACGGACCGTGAGCTGGCCGACCTGTTTGCCGATCATCTCCGGGTCGACGTCGAAGAGCGAGACGATCGTGAAGCCGTGGTCCGCGAAGACGTCCGAGCCGGCGATCGCCTGGCCGAGCTTGCCCGCCCCGAAGAGGGCGATGTTGTGCTGGCCGGCGGTCCGCATGATCTTGCGGATCTCGTCGATCAGGTAATCGATCCGGTAGCCCACCCCGCGCTTGCCGAACTTGCCGAAACCGGAGAGGTCGCGACGGATCTGGGTCGGGTTGATGTGGGTGTACTCGGAGAGCTCCTGGGAGGAGATCGTCTCCCGGCCCATCTTGCGCGCCTGGATCAGCACCTGCAGGTAACGCGAGAGCCGCGCGGCGACTCCCAGCGCCAGCCTTTCGCCCTCGCCAACCAGCAGCGGATTGTCGGTACGGGATTTGGACGACGGGGGCATCGGGCTACCAGCGTACTCGTCCTCAGCCCGGTTCCCCCGTGAGACCCTCCAGAGCCTCGTCGAATGCGTCAGCTTCGAACCAGATTTCGGAGATGATCTGGTCGCCCAGCTTGATCACCGGAATCCGTTCCAGGTAGAGCCGGTGGAGATCGTCGTCGGTCTCGATGTCGATCTCCTCGATCTCGATCGAGAGGCCGTTTTCCCTTCGTCCCCGCAGGTGCGCCCCGAGTTCAGCCAGCGCCTCCTCGCAGAGGTGGCAGCCCGGGCGGGAGAGGAAGGTGACCGTTAGAGATTCGTCCCCGGCCATCAGCCGCCGCCCCGGGGGCCGGTCGCGAAGGCGTCGAAGCGGAGGTAGTCCGGGTAGGCGATTGGTTCGGTGAAGCGGGCCGCGCTGCCGATCATCGCCGCGTTGTCGGTGCAGAGCTCGCGGCTCACTTCCTTGAACGGGAGGGACCGCTCGGCACAGAGCTGCGCCACCGCCCGGCGCAGGGGACCGTTCGCCGCCACCCCGCCGCCCAAAGCGACCGCCGGCCACGGCTCCTGGTCGAGCGCGCGGCGTAGCTTGGTGGTCAGCTGGCCGACCACGGCTGCCTGGAAGCCGGCGGCGAGGTCGGCTGCCCGCTCGGCAGTGCCGGCCTCCCCCAGGTCGCGGCAGATGTAGACCAGCGCGGTCTTGAGCCCGCTGAAGCTGAAGTCCAAGCCGGGATCCCGGCTCATCGCGACCGGGAAGGTGAAAGCGTCAGGATCGCCGTCCGCTGCCAGCCGCTCCAGTTCCGGGCCGCCGGGGAAACCGAGCCCGAGCATCCGGGCGGCCTTGTCGATCGCCTCGCCGGCCGCGTCGTCCAGGGTCTCCCCCAGCACCTCGAAGCCGCCGTGGTCGCGGACCGCGGCCAGGAAGGTGTGGCCGCCCGAGGCGACCAGGCAGAGGAACGGCGGCTCGAGGGGTTCGGGTTCGAGGAAGTTGGCGGCCACGTGGCCGCGCAGGTGGTCGACCGGGATCAGCGGCAACCGCCGCGGGGCGGCGATCGCCTTGGCCGTGCTGAGCCCGACCAGCAGCGCCCCGATCAGGCCCGGCCCGGCCGTGACCGCGACCGCCTCGAGGTCGTCGAAACCAGCGCCGGCGTCGCTAAGCGCCGCCTCGACCACCGGGATCGCCAGTTCGAGATGGTGCCGCGACGCGACCTCGGGCACCACCCCGCCGTAGCGCTCGTGGTCGGCTTGGGAAGAGATCACGTTGGAAAGCACCGTCGGCCCGTCGAGGACGGCGGCGCAGGTGTCGTCGCAGGAGGTCTCGATCGCCAGCAGGGGCATCTCAGACGGGGACGCCGGCCGTGGCGGGGTCGCCCTTCCACATGATCAGGGCGTCCTCCCCGTTGTCCGGGTAGTAGCCCTTGCGCAACCCGAAGGAACGGAAGCCGAGACCCGAGTAGAGCTCGATTGCGGAGCGGTTGGTCGGGCGCACCTCCAGGGTGACCGGTTCGTCCCGGTCGATCCGCTCGAAGGCGGCTTCGATCAGCAACGAGGCGATGCCCCGGCGACGCTGTTCCGGGGCGACGGCGATGTTCATCAGGTGCCAGGCACGGTCGAAGCGGGAAAGCACGAGGTAGCCGGCGACCCGCACCTCGTCCACCGCGGCCAGCGCGATCGTGTCGGGCTTCGACATCTCGAGCGCGAACATCCCCACCGACCAGGGGCTGGGGAAGGAGCGGCGCTCGATCGAGATCACCAGCGGCAGGTCGGCGTAGGCGAGCGGACGCACGCCGACCCCGTTTGCCGGAGGGGCTTCAATTCGTCTTGCCGTCTCGTTCGAGCCAGAGTTGGGCATCGGGCACTCGCAGGTAGAGGGGTTTGAGGGTTTCCGTTCCGGTCCTTTCGGCGGTCGCTCCCAGTTCGCAGATGGAGCGGCCGGCCAGCCGGTGGACCGACGATCCGGCCGGCTCTGTTTCTAACCCGGCTCGGAGCAATTCGTCTCGGAATCGTACCGCGCCGGATCCGGCGACAACCGGCACCGGACCGGCACGGTCCGCATCCGACAGGCGCTCGACCAGCTCCTCCGGGCCACAGACGAAACTCTCGCCGATCGGCCTGCCCTCACCGTCGTGGAGGCAACCGAAGACCTCGCCGCGGCGGGCGTCGACCAGCGGCATCACCCGGTCGGCCCCAGTGAGCTCACCGATGCCCAGGGCCAGGGCGGAGAGAGTCGAGACCCCGACCACCGTGATGCCGGAGGAGGCGGCCAGCCCGGCCGCGGTGGCCACCCCGATCCGGATCCCGGTGAAGGTGCCGGGGCCGGCCCCGACCACGATCCGCCCGACCTCTTCCCACCCCCCGAGCGCATCGGCTGCTTCGCCGGCCATCGCCAGCAGAGCCTGGCTGTGGAGGGGTCGCCCCTCGTTTGGTGGGACCGTCCCCTCGAAGACCGGCCGCCCACCGTCCGAGGCCGCTACGACCGTGTCGTCGGTGGCGGTGTCGAAACCGAGCACCTTCATGGTCGCCACCGGTAACCTGGCCCGACGCAGAGGGAGTCAACCGCGGCAAACAAACCTGGAGGCGCATTGATGATCAAGGACAGAAAACTCGGCACGACGTTGGCAATTCTCGCAGTAGCGGGGCTCGGCGCATTCGCGACCGGCTGCGGCGATTCGGATTCGGACAAGGTCAACGACGCCGTCGACAACGCCAACCAGAAGATCGAGGATGCGAACAACAAGGCCCAAGAGGCGCTGGACAAGGCGAACCAGCAACTCGACGATGCCAACAAGCAGGCCCAGAAGCAGCTCGACGACGCGCAGCAGAAGCTCGATGACGCCGACGCGCAGAAGCAGGTCGATGACGCCCAGAAGCAGCTCGACGATCTCCAGAAGCAGGTCGAAGACGCGATGAACGGCCAGTAGGCCGTTCATCTTTACACCTTGATTCTGCGGCTTTCCGCATCGACGTGCTCGATGGCCACCCGGACCACCCGGGTGGCCATTTCGCTTAAATCTTCGGCCGCCCCGCCAGGCCATTCGACGAAACTCACCCGGTCGCCACCGAAGTATTCGGCCAGCAGGCCCGGATCCTCGGCCTCGAGGCCACCGAGCCGGTAAAGATCGAGGTGGGCGACCGGCATCCGCTGCGATTCGCCCTCGTAGAGGCGGCCGATCGTGAAGGTCGGTGAAGGGATCGCGCCACTTACCCCGAGTTCGCGCATCGCCGCCCGGATCAGGGTCGACTTGCCGGCCCCCACTTCACCGCTGACCAGGACCAGGTCACCTGGCTCCAGCCGAGCGGCCAGATCACGCCCGGCGGATTCGGTCTCATCCGCCCCTCGGGCCAGGGTTCCTCCGGTTGTGTGACGCTTTTCCGGGTCGCCCGACATGGCGGCAGCCTATAATTGCCAGTGGCCGCTACCCGGGATGCCGGGGGTGGACCAAAAGCAGGAGCGCAGCAAACGACCAACTCGATCCGTCTGGTATCGCCGAAAGGGAACTGGAACGGCAACATGAAAGCTTCAGACGCAGCACTACGCGTGCCGTTGATCGTCGGCCCGGGCCGGGTTGGCCGGTCGATGGCTGCCGCCACGCGCGCCGCCGGCTTCGCGGTCGAGCTGCGGGGGCGGGGCGACCGGCTCGACGACCTCGAGGGCAAGTTGGTGCTGCTCTGCGTCCCCGATGCCGCGATCTCCCCGTTGGCGGAGCAGATCGGCGCGGCCGGCCGTCCGCCCGCCCTGATCGGCCACACCAGCGGGGCGACCGGGCTCGACGCGCTCACCGGTGCCGGAGCCGCCGGCGCCTTCTCGGTTCACCCGCTTCAGACCGTGCCCGACGGCGAAACCGACCTGCGCGGCTGCCCCGCCGCGGTGGCCGGTTCCACCCCGGAAGCGCTTGAAGCGGCCGGCCAGATCGCCGAGATCGCCGGCCTGGAGGCGTTCGAAGTCGCGGAAGCCGATCGGGCCGCCTACCACGCGGCGGCCAGCATCGCCTCGAATTTCCTGGTCGCCCTGGAGCAGACCGCGGCCGAGCTGCTCGCCGAGATCGAGGTGGAGGATCCGCGCCGGGTGCTCGAGCCGCTGGTCCGGCGCAGTCTCGACAACTGGCTCTCTCGCGGTCCGGAAGCGTTGACCGGGCCGATCGCCCGCGGTGACGAGGCCACCGTCGACGCCCATCGGCGCGCCCTGGGCGAATCGCGGCCCGACCTGCTGGTGTTTTACGACGCCCTCGCCGAGCGGACCAGGCAGATCGCCGGCCGACCCGCGATCGAAGGCAGCGCCAGATGAAGGTGCTCCGCGACCCGTCCGAGATGCACACGCTGCGCGACGCGCTGCGTGGCCAGGACAAGACCGTTGGCCTGGTCCCGACCATGGGCTACCTCCACGAGGGCCACAACTCGCTGCTCAAGGCCGCCCGCGAAGAATGTGACGTGGTGGTGATGAGCCTCTTCGTCAACCCGACCCAGTTCCGCCCGGGGGAAGATCTCAGCACCTACCCCCGGGACGAGGAACGCGACCTGGCGATCGCCGAGAGCTCCGGCGTCGACTATGTGTACGCGCCCCAGCCAGATGGGATCTACCCCGCCGGCTTCGCGACCAAGGTCGAGGTCGAGGGCCTGACCGAGGTGCTCTGCGGCAGCGAGACCAGCCGCGGCCCCGGCCACTTCGCCGGCGTCACCACGATCGTCGCCAAGCTGCTCAACGCGGTCGACCCCGACTACGCCTATTTCGGCCAGAAAGACGCCCAGCAGGCGACCGTGATCCGCCGCATGGCAGAAGACTTGGAGTTCCGGACGGAGATCGTGATCCTGCCGACCGTGCGCGAACGGGACGGACTGGCGATGAGCTCGCGCAACGCCTATCTCTCCCCCGAGGCCCGCGAGCGGGCCACCGCGATCTGGTCGTCCCTGCTCGAGACGGAATCTGTCTTCGCCGAGGACGGCCTCGACGCAGCGCTGGAGGCCGGCCGCCGCCGTCTGGAGCAGGCCGGCATCACCCCCGAATACTTCGAAGCCCGCTATCCGGGCACCCTCGATCCCGCCGACGGGAACGGACCCGATCCGATCCTGGTCGCCGTCGCCGCCAAGGTGGATGGCACCCGGCTGATCGACAACATCCTGATCGAACCCAAATCCCTGAAAAGGAGCGACCGATGAGTTCAGCATCCCGACCCGAACAGGACCGCCCCCGCATGTCCATTACCCGCCTCCAGGAGATGAAGGCGGATGGAGAGCCGATCGTCATGGTCACCGCGTACGACTTCCCCTCCGCCCAGGTGGCGGACGAGGTCGGCGTCGACATGGTTCTGGTCGGCGACTCCGCCGCCGACACGATCCTCGGTTACGACAGCACCGTGCCCGTGGGCATGGACGAGATGGTGATGCTGGCCAAGGCGGTTCGCCGCGGCTTGAAGACGGCCTTCCTGGTCGGCGACCTCCCCTTCGGTTCCTACGAGGCCTCCGATGAACTGGCGATCGCCAGTGCCCAGAAGATGGTCAAGGAAGCCGGTTGCGACGCGATCAAGCTCGAAGGCGGCGGCACCTCGGCCGCGCGGGCGGCGGCGATCGTGAAGGCGGGCATCCCGGTAGTAGGCCACGTCGGTCTCACCCCTCAGACGGCCACCGCACTCGGTGGTTTCAAGGCCCAGGGGCGGACCGCCGACCGGGCGATCAAGGTGGCCGAGGACGCTATCGCTCTCGACCAGGCCGGCTGCTTCGCCGTGGTGTTCGAGGCGGTGCCGGAAGCGGTGGCCGAGATGATCGCCGCCAAGATCGAGGCGATCACGATCGGCATCGGGGCCGGCAACGCGACCGACGCCCAGGTGCTCGTGCTCTTCGACCTGATCGGCCTGAACGAGGGCTTCATGGCCAAGTTCGCCAAGCGGTTCGCGAACGTGCGGGCGGAAATGCGCAGCGGCGTCGAGGCCTATGTGAGCGAGGTGCGAGAGAAATCGTTCCCCGGCCCCGAACACGTCTACAGCGTCGACCCGGAAACCCTGGACACGCTGCGGAAGCGTCTCAACCGCGAAGACCTCGAGTCACACTCCTACTTCGAGTCCAACTCCTCCTGGGACTGGGAGCCTTTGGCGTGACGCACGGCCTTGAGGGTACGCCGCGGGGTCGGGTAAGCATCGCCGGGACGGTCGCGGGCGGCATTCAGCCGCCCTCCCCCTTGAGCGTCCCGGACGACGCTCACCCGACCCCACGGCTACTCAAACCCTCCGGCAGGTTCACGGCGCCGCAGGTTTTGTGTCGGATCGACGCATGACCTGCGTCACCATGGACGATCAAGCGGGTCGAGGAACTCGACTTCTTTGATTACCTTGGCGGGGGAGCCGGCGGCGATTGATCTTGCCGGGAGGTCGGTGGTGACTACAGAGTTGGCTCCGATTACGCAGTGGTCTCCGATCGTCACGCCCGAAGTTACGACGACGTTGACCCCGAACCAGCAGTTCGACCCGATCCGGACCGGACCCTTGCTGGTGAAGCCCTGCCAGGTGATCGGGAGGTCCGGGTCGTTGAACCGGTGGCTGGCGTCGCCGATGAAGCATCCGTTCGCGAACATCACGTGATCGCCGATCGTCACCTCGTTCTCGGCGGCCAGCATCACGTTCCGGTTGAGCCAGACGTCGTCACCGAGTGTGACCCTGGCGTGTTCGGACATGGTCAGCCAGCAACCCGGCTCGAAATGGCAGCCCTGGCCGATCTCAAGCCGCCCCGAGCGCAGCGCGCCAAGCACGTCGCCCTCGATCGGATGCCTCGCGTAGGAGCCGCGACGGGCCATTTCCCGGTCGAGGCGCAGCCGCCTCAGGGGCCGGTGCGGGCGCTCGTACCAGCGGCGCTTCTGCCACCACATTTTCCACCCACGCTGGTCGCTCATGCCAATACCTTGGCAGAGGTGGATAGGGTGCGGCCATGACGGCGAAGAAGGGGTTTTCCGATGCTCAGGCGTAAGGTCGACAATCCGGACGAATCAGCAGCCGAGACAGAGGTGCCCGAAGCCGCGGTTCCCGGCGCGGAGGACACCACCCAGGAAGCCGCCGCGACCCCGCCGGATGCATCGGTGGGTGAACCAGAGGAGACGGCCGAGGTCGAGCCCGCCGGCGTGCTCGAGGAAGACATCCGTGACGAGCAGATCGAAGTGACCGAAACGCCGGCCACCCCGGCCGAAGCCCTCGTCGCCGCGTCCGAGCGTGCCGCCCCTCAGGCCGAGCCCGAACAACCCGCCCCACAGACCCCGCCCGGCCCGGGACCCTTGGCCCAGCACTCGCCTGAGCCGCAGACCGTGGCCGAAAGGCTGGCCGCCCAGCAGCAGGCGACCCACGAGCAACCGGGGCCGGACCCGAAAGCCCAGATGAAGGAGCGACGCGAAGCGTCGAAGCGCCAGCGCAAGGCCGACAAGGCGAAGCGCAAGGCCGACAAGAAGGCCGCCAAACAGGCCCGCAAGGCCCGCCGCAAGGGCGACCCAGAGCCGGGGCCGCTGGACCTGGACCCGCTTTCGCCGACCACGCCCGACGAGCAGCTACAGGAGCAGCAGCCACCGGCCGGCCAGCCCGCGGACCTTCCTCCGATCACCCCGCCTGGTGGCACGCCCGACCGCAGCACCCGACGTACGGCTGCCCTGATCGGTGGCATCGACCTCGGCGGCACGAAGATCGCCGCTGCCGTGCTCGATGCCGACCACAAGGTGGTCGCCTACCGGCGTCGCCCCACCCCGGACAAGGGCGGCCCCGCCGATGTGGTCCGGGCGATGGCGGTGACCATGCAGGAAGCCGCGATCGACGCCGGGACCGAAGCCCATCGTCTGCTGGCGGTCGGGGTCGGGTCGCCCGGCTCGGTGAACACCGAGACCGGCGCGGTCAGCGGCGCCGGCAACCTGCCTGGCTGGGACGGCACCTTCCAACTCGGCATGGCCCTGCGGGAGGAACTCGGGACCGAGGTCCGGGTCGGCAACGACGTGCAGGTCGGCACCCGGGCCGAGTACGAGCTCGGGGCCGGCGCCGAACACTCGAGTCTGCTCGGGGTCTTCTGGGGAACCGGCGTCGGTGGCGGGATCATCATCAACGGCGAACCCTGGCTCGGTCGCGGCCGGGCCGGTGAAATCGGCCACACCCTGGTCCGCCGCGGCGGCGCCAAGGGCCTGAACGGCCTGAACGGCACCGTCGAGGCCTACGCGGGCCGCAAGGCGATGGAGGTGAAGGCGCGCCGCGAAGTCAAGAAGGGCCGCAAGACGAAGCTCTTCAAGCTGATGAAGAAGCACGAGAAGACCCACCTCACCAGCGCGATCTGGCAGCGTGCGCTCGAAGACGGTGACGAGTTGGCCGAGGATCTGCTGAACCGCGCGGTCGCCGCGCTGTCGGCCGGGATCGGGTCGGCGATCAACCTGCTCGACCCCGAAGCGGTGGTGATCGGCGGTGGGCTCGGCGTACGCTTCGCCGACACCCTGGTGCCGGAGATCATCGACGGGATGAAACCCTACCTGCTCAATAAGGAGAACCCGCCGGAGGTCAAGGTCGCGGCCCTCGGCGACGAAGGCGGCGTGATCGGCGCATCGCTGCTGGTCAAGGACGCCTTCGAAGCCAATCAGGCACCCTCCGCCTAATTCTTGAGTTTATGAGTCGATAAAGACCGGGGTTCGCTAATCTCGGCTCATCGCCTCGATCTTCACATTCCCGAACCCCGTCAATGAGAAGGCTGCAAACATCTGCACGCCGTCCGGTCTGCGCCGGACGGCCACAGGCACCCGCCGGCCCAGATAGTCCACTGATGGATGGGCCGGCTCCGTCGAATGGCAACACCGGCTGAGGTTCGTCTGGCGTAGGCAGAGCCCCTTCCCACCATCCTTGAATTCCCGGGGAAGGGGCGGGTTGACATTGGAGGTCCGGCGCAGACCGGACCGACTGCAGGTGCCTTCGGGATCATGGCGGTTTTCGCGACCCTCGAATCGGTCTTCGCCTTCTGCGTCGGCTGCCAGATCTTCGCCCTGCTGATGCGGGCCGGGATCATTCCCGACGAAGTCTGCGAAGCCTGCGCAGACATCAGCCTCCGCCGGGTTTGAGGGCCAGCTTGTGGCCCGGGCTCTTCGACTGACGGTCCCAGGCCTCGGTCACGTCTTCGAGCGGCAGCACTTCGACTTCGAGTTTCAGGTCGCCCGAGCCGGCCAGTGAGCACATCCGCTCGAAGGTCGCTACCCGTACGTCACGCGGCGCCCAGAAGTTGCGGAAGCCGAGGATCGATACCGCGCCGCCGCGCAGTGGCCCGGCCACGACCGGTGACTCGATCCCGGCCGAATTGCCGACCTGGACCAGGCGCCCCTGCGGTTTCATGGCCTGCAGCGCGGCCGCGGCCGGCTTGCCCCAGAGGCCGTCGATGACCAGGTCCTGACCGCCTTCGGTGGCCTCGAAGATCCGGTCCCTGATCTCACCCAGGTCGCCATCCGAACCGATGGCGGCATCCGCGCCGAGCGCCAGCACCTTCTCCCGCCCCGCTTGGCTGCGGGCCATCCCGACCACCCGGCCGGCGCCCAGCATCCGAGCGGCCTGGACCGCGACCTGACCGACCGAACCGCTGGCCCCCAGGATCAGGACGGTCTCACCGTCCTTGAGCTGGCCGCGCCAATCGACCGAAAGCCAGGCGGCCATGCCGGCGGTCCCGAAGGCGATCGCCTTCTCCGGCTCGATGCCGGCCGGCAGGGTGATGCCGCTGCCCTCGGTGATCACCGCGCGTTCTGCCATGGAGCCCCAGGGGAAGTGGGCGCCCTCGAACCAGACGACCTCGCCGTCGGCCATCCGGCCGATCCCCTCGATCCCCGGCACGTAAGGCAGCGGCGGTGCGCCGGCGTCGAACTTTCCGGAGGCGATCGCCAGGTCGACCGGATTGAGCCCGGCGACCAGCACCTCGACGATCTCGGCTGGTCCGGCCACCGATGCCCCATAAGGGCCCGGCTCCCCCGGAGCCTCGATTTCGATCGGTTGCGGCGCTTCGCCGTAAGCGGTTACCTGGGCGGCTTTCATGCCGCCAAAGCTACCGGCTCCAGAACATCGCGCAGGAAATCCCCAGTGTAGGAGCCCTTGACCGCGGCCACTTCCTCCGGGGTGCCGGTGGCAACGATGTGGCCGCCGCCGTCGCCGCCCTCGGGGCCGAGGTCGACGATCCAGTCGGCCGACTTGATCACGTCGAGATCATGCTCGATCACGACCACCGTGTTGCCGGCGTCGACCAGCCGCCCGAGTACTTCGAGCAGCCGACGCACATCACCGAAGTGGAGCCCGGTGGTCGGCTCGTCGAGGATGTAGAGCGTGTTGCCGGTCGCGATCTTGGAAAGTTCGGCCGCCAGCTTGATCCGCTGGGCCTCGCCGCCGGAGAGCGTGGTCGCCGGCTGTCCCAGCCGGACGTAGCCGAGCCCGACGTCGTTCAGCGTCTTCAGCCGACGGGCGACCTTGGGGATCGACTCGAAGAACGGCAGCGCCTCCTCGATCGACATCTCCAGCACGTCGGCGATCGACTTGCCCTTGAACCGCACCTCGAGGGTCTCGCGGTTGTAGCGGTGGCCGTGGCACTGTTCGCAGGGAACGTAGACGTCGGGCAGGAAGTGCATCTCGATCTTGATCTGGCCATCGCCCTTGCAGACCTCGCAGCGCCCGCCCTTGACGTTGAAGCTGAACCGGCCCGGCTTGTAACCGCGGGCGCGGGATTCCTGGGTGGCCGCGAAGAGCTGGCGGATCTGGTCGAAGACGCCGGTGTAGGTGGCCGGGTTGGAACGCGGCGTGCGGCCGATCGGCGACTGGTCGATGTTGATGATCTTGTCGATCTTGTCGATGCCGTCGATGCCGTCATGCGGCCCCGGCCGCAGCTTGGCCCGGTGCAGGCGGTTGGCCACCGCCGG
>MKST01000011.1:48881-59516 GCA_001897355.1 Solirubrobacterales bacterium 67-14
CCGGTCAGGTTGTGCTGCCGGGCGCCTTTGACGACCAAGGCCTCTTCCCAGGGGCGCCGGACCTCCGGCACGTCGATCCGCTCGCTGCCGACCAGGTACGCGCCGGTCAGCGAGTCGGGGTTGGCCGAAACCTCGGTGGGGGTCCCGGCCGCGACCACGTCTCCCCCGTGCTCTCCGGCCCCGGGCCCGAGGTCGACCAGGTAGTCGGCGGCCCGCATCGTGCCCTCGTCGTGCTCGACCACGATCACCGTGTTGCCGAGGTCGCGCAGCCGTTCGAGGGTGGCGATCAGTTTCTCGTTGTCGCGCTGGTGAAGGCCGATCGAAGGCTCGTCCAGCACGTACATGACCCCGACCAGGCTGGAACCGATCTGGGTCGCCAGCCGGATCCGCTGCGCCTCGCCTCCGGAGAGGGTACGGGCTGAGCGGGCCAGTGAGAGATAACCGATGCCGACGTTGACCAGGAAGGAAAGCCGCTCCTCGACCTCGCGCACGATCAGCCGGGCGATCGCCCGCTCGGTGGTGGTCAGGTCCAGGTTCCCGATCCACTCGCGGGCCGCGGTGGCGGACATGTCGGTGAAATCCCGGATCGAGAGGCCGCCGACCGTCACCGCCAGGCTCTCCGGACGAAGCCGCGCCCCGTGGCAGCTCGGGCAAGGATGCTCGGCCATGTAGCCCTCGATCTTGTCCCGGACCGCTTCCGAATCGGACTCCTGGTAGCGCCGTTCCAGGTTATTGACCAGGCCTTCGAACTTGACCTGGTAGCTGCGCTGCCGGCCGGCTCGGCTCTTGGTCCGGATCGTGTGGCGTTCGCTGCCGGTGCCGTAGAGGAAGACGTCCCGTTCCTTCTGGGTCAGCTCCTGCCAAGGGGTGTCGATGTCGATGCCGTAGGTCTCGGCCACCGACTTGTTGAGGCGCCGCCAGTAGCCGGAATAGCCCGAGCGCCAGGGCTGCAGCGCTCCTTCGGCCACCGACAGGGTCGGGTCGGGCACGACCAGCTCCGGATCGATCACTTTCTTGAAGCCGAGGCCGGTGCAGGCCGAGCAGGCGCCGTGTGGCGCGTTGAAGGAGAAGATCCGCGGTTCCAGCTCCGGCATCGAGGTGCCGCATTCGAGGCAGGCGAAGTTCTCGGAGAAGGTCTGGCGCTCGCCGTTTATCACTTCGATCTCGACCAGTCCCTCGGCCAGTGAGGCGGCCGCTTCGACCGACTCGGAGAGCCGGCGCCTGAGGTCCGGTTTCATGACCAGCCGGTCGACCACCAGCGAGATGTCGTGCTTGTACTTCTTGTCGAGGACGATCTCCTCGTCCAGCATCCGCATCTCACCGTCGACCTCGACCCGTGAGTAGCCGTCGGCCCGGAACTGCTCGAAGAGCTTGCCGTACTCGCCCTTCCGTCCGCGGACGACCGGGGCCAGGACCATGAAGCGCTTGCCCTCCTCCATGGTCATCAGCTGGTCGGTGATCTGCTCCTGGGTCTGGCCGGTGATCGGCTTGCCGCAGTTCGGGCAATGTGGATGACCGATCCGGGCCCAGAGCAGGCGCAGGTAGTCGTAGATCTCGGTGACCGTGCCGACCGTCGAACGCGGGTTGCGCGAGGTGGTCTTCTGGTCGATCGAGATCGCCGGCGAGAGGCCCTCGATCGAGTCCACGTCCGGTTTCTCCATCAGCCCGAGGAACTGCCTCGCATAGGCCGAGAGCGATTCGACGTAGCGGCGCTGGCCTTCGGCGTAGATCGTGTCGAAGGCGAGGCTCGACTTGCCCGAACCGGACAGCCCGGTGACCACGATCAACGCGTCGCGTGGCAGGTCGAGGTCGATGCCCTTGAGGTTGTGCTCGCGGGCGCCGGTAATCAGGATGCGTTCGGAACGACTCACTTCCCACAATATTAGGGAACCGAACAGACGTTCGTGTGCTACGTTGCTTCTGCCCGCGTTGCGGGCGCTCCATGCGGATCTCCTGAGACACAGCCCCTCTCGCGACCGGCTCCGGCCGGTGCGGCGCTGTGCTCCCGCAAACCGAAACCCGCACGGAGTCCCATGTCTGAGTCATTCATCACTGCAACCGCGGTCAGCCGTTCCTTCGGCGACCGCCAGATCCTCACAAGCATCGACCTGATCGTCCACGAGGGCGACCGGATCGCCCTGGTCGGCCCGAACGGCAGCGGTAAGTCCACCCTGCTCCGGCTGCTGGCCGGGGCCGAGGACCCCACCACCGGTACCGTGAAGCGCACCCCAGGGGTCCGGATCGCCTACCTGCCCCAGGTCACCGGTGGTGGTCCGGGCACGGTTCGGGACGAGCTGAGCGAGCTGATCGGCGTCGGCCCGGCCGCACGGAAGATGGACCGCCTCACCGAGCGGCTCGCGCAAGGCGAGCTGGAAGTGCTCGAAGCACAGGCCGCGGCGGTTGAACGATGGTCGGCGCTGGGTGGCGGTGACCTCGAAGCCCGCCTCGCTCCGGCGCTCGAATCATCCGGCATCTCGTCCGGGTGGCTCGACCGCCCCTGCCGCACGCTCTCCGGCGGCCAGATGGCCCGGGTCCGGCTGGCCGCGCTGGAGCTCGCCCGTCTCGACCTCGTCTTGCTCGACGAACCGAGCAACCATCTCGATGCCGACGGGCTCGAGATGCTCGGTCGACGTCTTGACGGCGCCGGCCACGGCTTCGTCTTCGCCAGCCACGACCGGCGGCTGTTGGATCGGTTCGCCGAGGATGTGTTCGAGCTCGAACGCGGCCGTGGCCACCGGGTCCGCGGCGGCTGGCAAAGCTATCTGGACGAGCGTGAGGCCAGCCGCGAAAACGAGGAGGCTGTCTACGAGAGGGCAATCGCGGAACGCAGGCGGCTGGTCACGATGGAGCGGCGGATCCGGCGGCAGGCCGAAGTCGGTGAGCGCAAGGCGAAGCGCAAGACCAGGGCCGAGGAGCAAGACAAGTTCATCCGGCACATGGCAGTCGAATCGGCCCAGAAGAACACCGCGGCCTCCGGCATCGCGAAGCGGATCGAACAGCTAGACCTGCCCGGGAAGCCGTGGCGCGAGGATCTCTCGAAGCTCCTGCTGGACAGGGACCAGCCGGTGCATGCCCCGGCCGTGGTCTCGATGCGATCCGCGGTGCTCGCCCGCGGATCATGGCGTTCCGTGCCGTTGGACCTCTCGATCAAGCCTGGTGAGCGGATCCTGCTCTCGGGCGAGAACGGCACCGGCAAATCGACCCTGATCGAGGCGCTGGCCGGACGGAGTGAGGCCGTCGCGGGTGAGATACACCGCCCGGGACACGTGCGTTCCTTCCAGCTCGGCCAGCATCGTGGCTGCTTCGCCGGGTACCCGACCCTGGTCACGGGATTCCGGGCCGAATCCGGTCTCGACGAGACGGCGTCCCGCTCGGCCCTCGCCGCGATGCGACTCGGCCCGGAGCTGGCCGCGGCCCGGCCCGAGACGCTCTCACCGGGCGAGACGACTCGCGCCGAGCTGGCGCTGCTGGCTGCCGTCCCGGCCGGGCTCCTGCTGCTCGACGAGCCCAGCAACCACCTCGACATCGAGGCGCTGGAAGCGCTCGAGGATGCCTTGGGGGGATGGAACGGCGCCCTGGTCGTGGCCAGTCACGACCAGGCCTTCCGGGAGAAGATCAGGTTCGACCGCACCCTGGATCTGGTGAGAAGCTGACGGTCAGGCGAGGTGGGCGAGGACGTCGTCGACCAGGGCGGCCGGATCGTCGACCTCGTGTTCGGCCACCAGCTGCATCACGATCGTGTCGCGGCCCTTGCCTTCCATCGCCAGCTTCGAGACGAGCAGGCGGGCCGCGACCTCGTCCTCGCCGGGGGCGGCGCCGGCGCCCTCGTCAGGTTCCGGGTCGGCGGGCAACTGTTCGACCGGTGCCTTCTCGACCTCGCTGCCGAGGTCGTCGAGCGGGTCCGGGCCCGGGTCAGGCAGGCCGCTGGGGCCTTCCTCGTGGTCGCGGGCATCGTCCAGCTGCCTTCTCAGCGTGTCGCGCTCCACCTCCAGGGCGGTGATCCGAGCTTCCAGCGCGGCAACGTGGGCCGCGACCGCAGCCAGATGGGCGCCGACCGAGTCGACGTCGAAGCCTTCGGTTCCGTGGGCCTTCGGGAAGTCGTCCCGAACCAGGTGGTCTCGCTCCATACCTTGAGAGTAGCGGGGTGGGCTCAGCGCCAGCGACCGGGGATCCGGTACCCCTTGACCCAGCGCTTCTTGACCTTGCCGTTGCGGCGGACCTTCTTCCAGTGTCCCTTGACCCGCTTCGCCTTCACCCAGACCGGCTTGGCCGGCTTCAGCGTGATCGTGTGCTGGCCCTTGGGGATCTTGGCCAGGACGCGGAAACCCCGGATGTTCACCTTGTCGGTCTTGAAAGCCTTGGCCTGAAGGGTCGGCTTGACTCGTTTGCCGTCCACGAAGACTCGGATCAGCGGCTTGTCGATCAGCGTCTCGGCACCCTTGTAGACGACCGTGCCGGACCAGAACCTGGCGGTACCGGCGCGGCCCTTCTTGACCGTGGTCAGGACGCCGTCCGCGTAACCGGTCGAGGCGACCTGGCCGGGGATCCGATCGGCGTGGGGCTGCGAGAGCATCTGGGCCCGCATCGAGTCGTCACGCAGGCTGCCGTCCTCGTTCACGGTCTGCCAGTTGTAGAAGCCGGACTTCTGCTTCCACATCCAGAACGCGCTGCCGACCCGGTACTCGTTCTGCAGCTCCAGCTTTAGGGCTCGCATCGACTCGGCCTTCTCGTCGGTGCCCCCACCCCATTCTCCGTCGACGAAAGGCGCGTCGTAGATCTTGGCTTCCTGCACGGCGGCCTCGTAGGAGGCGCGCAATTTGTCGGGGCCGCCGTCGTTGAAGGTGCCCGTGTAGATATGCGGCGCGTAGACGAGATTGCCGTCGTCTGAGAAAGGCTCGGTCGGCTTGCCGAGGTCGACGTCGGTGACGTCGCGCAGCATGTTCGGCTCAAACCAGATCGGGTTCCTGTCCCCGGATGCACGGAGGCCGTCGATCATCCGGTTGTAGAACGGCCAGAGCAGCTGACGCTCGAAAGCCGGGGAGTTGGTCGAGCCGGGGGTCGGCTCGTTCATGATCTCGAGGCCGAGCAGGCCGGTCTCGCCCCGCAGGTATTTCGAGACCTTGGTCATCGCTTCCAGGTAGTGGGTCTGAGGCGGCTTGCCGGCGACCACGTCGTTCTTGTAGAAGTGGTCGTAGGCGGCGACCGAGCAGGGCGAGGTGAAGAAGGCCCCGTAGGTGCACTCCTTGCCGTCGGTATCGGTCGCCCAGTCCGGCGCGCCGTCCGCCTCGTCCGGCGGGCGCAGGTTCTTGTTGTAGCGGTCCTGATGGAAGTCGACCAGCACGTTGATGCCCTGGGCCCCAGCCCCGTCGACGATCGCCTTGATCTGTTTCAGATACGAGGCCGAGAACTGGTCGGGCTGCGGCTCGAGCAGGCTCCAGTTGATCGGCAGGCGCAGGAAGTTGAAGCCGAGCGCGGCCATCTCGGCGAAGTCGGCCGGACCCATCGGGATCGTCTGCTGGAAGTTGTCCGGGTACTCGACCAGCGAGTTGCTGTTGATGCCCCGCAACAGCATCTCCCGCCCCGCGTCGTCGGAGATGTACGCCCGGTCGTCCGCGTGGACGACCTTCGACGTCGGTGCGGTCGGCGGCAAAGGCCGCTTGGGCGGCTTCACCGCCCCGGCCGGAGCGGTCGACAACAGCAAGAAGGCGGCCAGCGCCGCCGCGACGGAGATTCCCCTGCGGATCATGATCACGATTCTAGAACCGCCCCCGGGAACTGGAGTTTCGCTCTAGGCGCCGGCCTTCATCGCGTCGAGGTCGCGCCTCAGTTCGCGGATCTCGTCGCGTAGGCGGGCGGCCTGTTCGAAGCGGAGGTCTTCGGCCGCCTCGTGCATCTCCTCTTCCATCCGGACGATCGACTTCTCCAGCTCGTCCGGGCCTTCGAACTCGTCTTCCTGGCGGCGGCGACGCCGGGCCGGAGCCTTGTCCTCGATGGTCAGCAGGTTGCCTTCCTCGGCCACTCCCTTGACGATCGTGGTCGGGGTGATCTCGTGACGCTCGTTGTAGGCGACCTGGATCGCCCGGCGACGGTCCGTCTCCGAGATCGCCGAGCGCATCGCCTCGGTTTCCTTGTCGCCGTACATCAGCACCCGGCCGCCGGTGTTGCGGGCGGCCCGCCCGATCGTCTGGATCAGGCTGGTCTCGCCGCGCAGGAAGCCTTCCTTGTCGGCGTCGAGGATCGCGACCAGCGAGACCTCCGGCATGTCCAGTCCTTCGCGCAGCAGGTTGACCCCAACCAGCACGTCATACTCGCCGAGCCTGAGCTCGCGGATGATCTGGATCCGCTCCAGGGTGTCGATGTCCGAGTGGAGGTACCGGACCTTGACCCCGTGCTCGACCAGGTAGTTGGTCAGGTCCTCGGCCATCTTCTTGGTCAGGGTGGTGACCAGGGTGCGTTCGCCCTTTTCGGTGGTGGCCCGGATCTCGTTCATCAGGTCGTCGATCTGGTTGGTGGTCGGCCGGACCTCGATCTCCGGGTCGACGATGCCGGTCGGCCGGACGATCTGCTCGACCACCCGGGTCGACTCGGTCCGCTCGAACTCGCCCGGGGTCGCCGAGACGAGGACCAGCTGGTTCATCCGCTCCATGAACTCGTCGAACTTGAGTGGCCGGTTGTCGATCGCCGAGGGCAGGCGGAACCCATAGTCGACCAGGGTCTGTTTGCGGGAACGGTCGCCCATGTACATGCCGCCGATCTGCGGGATGGTCTGGTGGGACTCGTCGACGAAAGTGATGAAGTCGTCGGGGAAGTAGTCGATCAGGGTGTGCGGCGGGGTTCCGGGGTCACGGCCCTCGAACAGACGGGAGTAATTCTCGATGCCCGAGGTGAAGCCGGTCTCCTTGAGCATTTCCAGGTCGTACAGGGTGCGCTGGCGAAGCCGGTGGGCCTCCAACTCCTTGCCTTCCGACTCGAGCTCCTCGAGTCGCTGGTCGAGCTCGGCCCGGATCGCTTCCAGGCTCCGTTCCATCTCGCCTTCCTCGGTGACGTAATGGGTAGCCGGCCAGATCGAGACGTGCTGGACCTCGTCGAGGAGCTCCCCGGTCAGCGGGTCGAAGTGATGGATCGCCTCGATCTCATCGCCGAAGAGCATGATCCGGAAGCCGGTCTCGGCGTAGGAGGGCATGATCTCGAGCACCTCGCCCTTGACCCGGAAGCTGCCCCGTTCGAGCACCGTGTCGTTGCGCTGGTACTGCAGGCTCACCAGCTTGCGCAGGACGGCATCGCGGTCGATCCACTCCCCCACCTTGAAGATCTGCATCTGACGCTGGTAGAGGGCCGGTGAGCCGATGCCGTAGATGCACGAGACGGAGGCGACGATGATCACGTCGCGCCGGGCCAAGAGCGAGGCGGTCGCGGCGTGGCGCAGGCGGTCGATCTCGTCGTTGATCGAGGAGTCCTTCTCGATGTACAGATCCTGGGCCGGGACATAGGCCTCCGGCTGGTAGTAGTCGTAGTAAGAGACGAAGTACTCGACCACGTTGTCGGGGAAGAACTCGCGGAACTCATTGCAGAGCTGCGCGGCCAGTGTCTTGTTGTGGGCCATGACCAGGGCCGGGCGCTGGGCCTCGGCGATCACCCCGGCCATGGTGAAGGTCTTGCCCGTGCCGGTCGCCCCGAGCAGGGTCTGGATCTTCTCCCCCTGCTCCAGGCCTTCTGAGAGCTGCGCGATCGCAGCCGGCTGGTCGGCCAGCGGGGTGAAGGCGGGATTCAGTTTGAACTCGGCCACCCGACCAAGATAACGACCGCCCCGGCTCGGCTCAGGGACCGAGCAGGTCGTCGAGACCCTGCTTGAGCTTTTCCTTGGCCTGGCCTTCGAGGCGCTTGCGGTCTTTCTGCGGCAGGATCTGGTCGAGGTCGTCGGTGGTGCCGGAGCCGAGGTCGTCGATTCCCCCGGTTATCGCCTCGATCGCGTCCCCCAGCCCACCCAACGAGCCGAGATCTCCGTTGAAGATGTCGTCGGAATTCTCGAGCAGGCCGATCATGGTCGACATCGGCATCACCTTGATCGCGGCGCGGATCGCGGTCGACGCCAAGCCGCCCAGCACCCCGGCGTCCTCGGCGTCGTCGACCGCCCGGTTGAGGCCGGCCCGCAGCGCGTCCTCGAGGTCGGATTCGGTGAACCCGTGCTCGTCCATGAAGTCCTGGCGGGTTTGGTCGTCGGCGATCGAGCGAGTCAGCTCCTCCCGGCTCACCCCCAGCTCACAGGCGGCGCCGTCGGCAGCCGAAAGCGCGAACTGTTGGGCCGCCTCTTCCAGGTTCTGCGGGTCGGTCCAGGGGCGCGCATCGCAGGGGTCCGCAGCCTTGTCGGGAGCGACCGGCCCCCCGGCTGCGACATAGGCGCCGACCAGCACCAGCGAGGCGACGATCGCCCCGACCAGCACCCCGATCCCCCGGCTACGGTCGTTCGCGGAGGAAGCAGGAGGTGGCGAGTTCAATTCGGTCGGCTCATCGCCGGCCGGGTTGAGCTCGGTCGGCTCGTCCCCGGCCGGGTTCACCTCGGTCGGCCGGTCCGGCCCGCCCGGCATCACGTCAGTCGGCTCGTCCGGGCTCACAGGTCCAGCCTCCGGGTCATGCCGATCGGGATCAGGGCGAGCAGGCCGAACAGTGCCGAGATCAGGAAAGAGAGCGAGAAGGCCTTGGTCGCCGCCTTCTTCAACTGGCTCTCGATGCCGGTCAGGATCGCCTCATACTGGTCGCGCTGCTCCGGGTCGGTCGGCATCGGCTCGAAGGCCGGGGAAAGGTCCGGCACCCGGTCGCCCTGGTCTTCCACTTCGGCCGCGAGCTTCTCCCCCAGGTCGATCTTGTCGGAAGGATCGATCGGAGAGTCGAGCACGATCGCGGTGCCGGCGTCCAACGCCGCTTCCCGCTGCTGGTCGAGCTGATGGGTGAAGATCGGGGTGAGGATCAGGAGCCCGATCACAACGCCGGCATGGCGGGCGGAAATGGTCCAGCCACCGTGCACGGCGGCCGCCGACCGGCCGTGAAGGGCGGCCTCGGTCAGGGCGGAAAGAACCAGCGACAGGCCGATACCGGCCAGGATCTGCGGCGGGATGACCAGCCAGACCGCTGCCTTGGGCAGGAGTCCCAGCGCGGCGAGGCCACCGGCGAGCAGGATCGCACCGGAGGCCGCCCGGATCCGCTCCGAGTCGATCCCGTCGCCGATCCGTTTGCCGACCAGCGCCGCGACCGGCAGCACGGTGACCACAAGCGCCGCTTCGATCGGGGTGAGCAGCCAGCCTTCGATCAGCATCAGAACGATCAGGAAGAGGGTCGCCGCGATCGAGGCCGAGACCAGCGCCAAGGCCAGGTTGGCCGGCAGGTGGGGCTTGTTCCCGTCGACCGCCTGAACCGGTTCGGGGATCTTCCACTCCCGGGTTTCCTGGACCACGATCTCCCGCAGCGGCACGCCGGCGACGATCGCCACCGGCACCTGGACCAGGAAGATCGACTGCCAGGAGACGAGCTCGGTCAGAAGGCCGCCCAGCCCGGGCCCGACCGCGGCGCCGATCGCACCGGCGCCCACCCAGGTCGCGACCGCCCTCCGGTTGTCGCCGAAGGTGGAAACCATGAGTTCGAGCGCCCCGACCACCGCCACCGCACCGCCGGCCGCCTGGACGGCCCGACCGGTGAGCAACGGACCCAGCCCCGTGGCCAGCCCACAGACCAGGCTGCCGCCGGCGAAGAAGGCCAGACCGACCGCGGCCGAGCGGCCCGGCCCGAAGCGACGAGCGAGATGGGCCGCAGGCACAGCCAGCAGGGCCAGCACCAGGTTGAAGATGATCAGCACCCAGGAGACGCCGGAGATCGAGGTGTCGAACTGCCGGAAGATCTCCGGCAGCGCGAGCACGACGATCGAGGAATCGGCGAGGACCAGGCCGACCGCACCCGCCAGCGCGACCGTCCGCAGATTCATCAGTACCCCAGCTCCAAGGCGTACTCGTGCTTGTACTCGCGCCACTTCTCGAGCACCTTCTGCACGTAGGCCTTGGTCTCGGGGAAGGTGATGTCGTCGATCGTCATGTCCGATCCGCCCCAGGCGTCGGCGTTGCCAGGACCGGCGTTGTAGGCGGCCAGCGCGGCGACCGGGTCGCCGTCGTACATGTCGAGCAGATGGGCCAGGTAGAAGGTGCCGTAGCGGATGTTGAGCTCGGGGTCGCGCAGGTCATCGAGGGTGAAGGTGGTGCCGCCGCTCAGCTTCTCGATCTCCTTGGCCGTCTCCGGCGTGATCTGCATCAGCCCCCTGGCGTCGGCATGCGAGGTCTGGTCGACGAACTGCGACTCGGCGTAGATGACCGCCGCGATCAGCGCGGCGTCGACGCCCTTCTCCTGGGCCTGCTGGCGGATGATGTCTTCGTGCTTGAGCGGAAGGGCGACTTCCTTGATCCCCTTGCCGGCCAGTCCGCTGATGATCAGGATCGCGACGACCCCGACCGCGATCAGGCCGGCCAGGATCAGGAAGGCACGACCGGCGCCGGTACGCGGCTTTGCGCCGCTGCGCCGGGGTGCCGGCTTGGTGCGGCGCCTGCCGCCCGCGGTTGAAGTTCTGTTCGGGGCCATTCGAGGTGGCCTTACAGC
>MKST01000011.1:59526-105855 GCA_001897355.1 Solirubrobacterales bacterium 67-14
CCGCCGGTCGTCAACCCGGGCTCGAGCGATTCGAGCAGGGCGGCGAGTTTCGCTTCCAGCTCATCCGGCGTGCCGTCGTTCTCGATCACGGTATCGGCCCGCTCGGCCTTCTCGGCCTGGCTCATCTGCCTCGCCTCACGGCCTTCGACGCCCTCGTGGCCACGGGAGCGGGCCCGCTCCTGTCGCAGGCCCTCGTGCGCGACGATCGCCACCGTGTGGTCGAAGCGCCGGTGCATCTCCCCTTCGAAGAGCAGCGGGATCTCGGCCACCGCGAACTGGGTACCGGGCTCGGCGCGCTCCAGCCAGTCGTGGATCTCCGCCCCGACCAGGGGGTGGATCTGCGCCTCCAGCCAGGCCAGTTCCTCGGGGTCGTTGAAGACCTTGGCCCCGACCACGCCGCGGTCGACCCGGCCCTCGGGCGCGACCTCCTCGCCCCAGCGCTCCTTGAGGCGACTCAGCAGCGGCTCCCGGTCGAGCAGGTCGTGGACGACCTGGTCGGCAGAGATCGTGGCCGCGCCGAGTCGCCCAAAGGCGCTCAGTGCCTCGGACTTACCGGCAGCTACGCCCCCGGTCAGCCCGATGGTCAGGACTGTTCTTCCCCTTCGGGATCGTCACCCTCGGCGGCCTCTTCTTCAGCGGCCTCCCCGGTGATCTCCTCGGCTTCCTCGACCACGGCCTCCTCGGCAGCGGCTTCGTCGGCTTCGGCTTCGATCTCGACCTCGGCTACCGCATCCTCGACCACCTCTTCGGGGGTCTCGTCCTCGGCTGCGGCCTCCTCGGCGGCGTCGGCCACTTCGGCCTCAGCGATCGCCTCGTCGACGACGGCCTCAACTTCGGGCGCGGCCTCGTCGGCGGCGTCGGCCGGGGCTTCGGTCTCGGCTTCCTCGGTGAAGACTTCCTCGGAGAGGCCCAGTTCCGGGGTCTCTTCCTCGGTCGCCGGCTGGCCCGAGGCGGCCGCGAGAGCAGCGCCAAGGTCCTTCAGCAGCATGTTCTGGCCTTCGACCCGCTTGATCGAGAGCGAAAGACGGCGACGCTCTTCGTCGATCTCGAGGATCTTGACGTTGAGGCTGGCGCCCAGTTCGACGACCTCGCTCGGGTTCTCGACGTGGTGGTCGGCCAGTTCCGAGATGTGGACCAGGCCCTCGACCCCGTCGAGGATCTCGACGAAGGCGCCGAAGGAGACGACCTTGGTGACCGTGCCCTCGAGCACGTCGCCGGAGCGGTACGTGCTGACCACGCGCTGCCACGGATCCTCCTGGGTCTGCTTGAGACCCAGCGAGATGCGCTGGCGGTCGCGGTCGATGTCGAGCACCTTGATCTTGACCGTGTCGCCGATCGCGACCACCTCGGACGGGTGGTTTACGTGGCTCCAGGAAAGCTCGGAGATGTGGATCAGGCCGTCGATGCCCTCGAGGTCCACGAAAGCACCGAAGTCGACGATGTTCGAGATCTTGCCCTCGACGACCTCGCCCGGCTGCAGCCGGTCCAGGATCTGATCGCGGACTTCCTTGCGCTCCTCTTCGAGCACGGCACGACGGGAAAGCACGACGTTGTTGCGGCTGCGGTTGAGCTCGATGACCTTGCATTCGAGCGTCTGGGACATGAACTCGTCCAGGTTGTGGACCCGGCGGATGTCGACCAGCGAGGCGGGCAGGAAGCCGCGAATGCCGAGGTCGAGGATCAGGCCACCCTTGACGACCTCGATCACGTTGCCCTCGACCGGCTGGCCGGACTCGGCAGCGGCCTCGATCTTGCGCCAGGCCTTCTCGAAGCGGGCACGCTTCTTGGAAAGGATCAGTCGGCCTTCGGCATCTTCCTTGGTGACGACGAGGGCGTCGATCTCCTCGCCGAGCTCGACCTCTTCCGAGGTATCGACGTTCTTGCGGATCGAGAGCTCGGAGGCGGGGATTACACCTTCGGACTTGTAGCCGATGTCGAGCAGAACCTCGTCACGATCGATGCGGACGACTTTGCCGGTGACGACATCGCCTTCCTCGAACGAAACGATGGTCGCTGCGTAGTTTGGAACGATCCGGCCGTCAACGTTGATGAGCAGGCCATTTGAGCCTTCGACCGGAACCCCCTCTGGGGCGGGTTGGAGTGTGGTTTCAGTGGTAGTCACAGTCCGGGGATGATGGCAGACCGAAGCCTATCCCGCGTACTAGCCGGAGAATCTCCCAACGTCCGGGTTGCACTACCCTCTTCCGGATGGCGAAACGAGCTACGAAACGCGGCGAAGAGCGGACCGATCTGAGTGGTTCCCGAGACGTCCTGATCTGCGGAGCCAGCTTTGCCGGTCTGATGGCCGCCAGGCAACTGGCCGGTTCTGGCGCGGATGTGCTGGTCATCGACCGCTACGAGATCGGCGAGCGCCAGACTTCGGCCTGCGCGATTCCCACCGCCTGGCTCGAGGAGCTCGGCCTGATCGAATCCGAGAAGCAGCGTTTCGATTCGGTCCTGATCCACACAGCCCACGGCTCGATCCGCCTGCCGGTCCCGTGGTCCTTCTCCACCTTCGATTACCCCAGCCTCTGCGCGATGCTCTGGGACCAGTGCGACGCCGAGTTCGAGACCGCCAAGGTCAACGGCCGGGTCGCCCCCGGCATGCCCGCTCCCGAGGTGCCGCTGGCGATCGACACCGACCGCGGGGTGATCGAGGCGCCGCTGGTGGTCGATTCGCTCGGCTGGAAGCGGGTTCTGGCCGCCGGTGCCCACTACCAGCCGCCGGAGGCACCGCTTTCCCGCGGCCTGGAGGTCCATCCCCCGGGGGGCAACGAGGACCTCGAGGTCTTCATCAACCGGCGCTACGTCCCGGCCGGATACGGCTGGTCCTTCCCGGCCGGCGACGAGGTCCGGGTCGGGGTGGGATCCTTCGACCCCCACTTCCCGGTCCGTCCCACCACCGACCTGATCGCCGACGACCTGGAGGTCGGGAAATCGGCCTACCAGGGCAACTGGATCCCCCACAAGCTGCGGCCCGCGACCGGGGACGGCATCTTCTTCGCCGGTGATTCGGCCGGCCACTGCTTCCCTCTCACCGCGGAAGGCATCCGCCCCGCCCTCTATTTCGGCGCCGCCCTCGGCATGGAACTGCGAGACGTGGTCGAAGGCAAGAAGACCCGCGAACAAGCCCTGTCCGGCTACGGCGACTTCAGCGCCGGCCACCAATGGGCCTTCGACTGGCTGCTCCGCGCCCAGAAGCTCCTGCCGAAGTTCCACCCCCGCCTAGTCAAGCCGACCCTCGCCGCCTCCTTCAGGACCGGCAGCTCAGGCGACTACGCCTTCAACAAGTACCTCGACATCGCCCCACCCGAATTCGCCGCCCTGGCCACCCGCGCGCTCGGAAACCGCGCCAAGGCCCCAGCCTGAAAATCGAGGGTTACTGCCGGCAGACCCTGACCCGGTGTGTCACGGCGGAAACCCTTCTGTTCTTGCACATACCTGGTTGGCGTGGTTGCCCGGTCACGCCGCCGACGATGACCATGTTCCAGATCAGGACGGTGCCGTCACAGTTGATCGCACCTTTGCCTTGGAATTGGAGCTTCCGACGCCACGGTGCTCGACCCCGCACTCGGCCCGTGTAGCCGAAGTCGGCGTAACGCCCGTTCTGGCTCCTCGCGCCGCGATGGAGGATCGCCAGCGCGCCGAGCCTCAAGGGCAGGACACCGACCTGCCGCTTGAATTTCAAAAGACTCGCGGGCGTATGAGCAGCGAAGTATCCATTGCGCCGGTCGGCCCGGTCATACCTCTTGATCTCCGGAACCAGCCGTATAGGAGCGTATGTCGAGAATGCAAGGAACTCCCCAGAGGTGAAAGCTCCGAGATCCTCGACTCCCGGCGAAGCGAGTGCGTTCGTGAACGCGGCCGCGGTGGCCGCTACGCGCTTGTCGCTGACGCAAGCATGAGGGTCGAGCGGTGAAGCCGGCTCCCCGGCCAGAGCCGGGCCACCAAGCGACGTGAGAACCAACGCGGCGACCCCCAGCGACGCGACGACCCCGACGGCCTTCCCTAGCCAAGAGCTGAACATGAATCCAGCCTACCCCGGTGGAGCATTGCCCGCTAGGTTCGATTTGCAGGCGCTATAGCCACCCAAATCGAACCTAGCGCCGCGGGATCAGTGTTCGACGAAGTAGCTGCCGTGGTCTTGGCCGCCGGAGAAGTAGCGGCTGGTGATCGTCTTCTTACGGGTGAAGAACTCGACTCCGTCGGGACCGTGGGCGTGGAGGTCGCCAAGGAAGCTGGCCTTCCAGCCAGAGAAGGGGAAGAAGGCGACGGGGGCGGCGACGCCGATGTTGACGCCGATCATGCCGACCTCGACGTCGTGGCGGAACTTGCGGACCGCGGCGCCGGACTCGGTGAAGATCGAGACGCCGTTGCCGAACTGGCTGGCGTTGACCATCTCGATCGCCTCTTCGAGCGTGTCGACGTTGACGATCGCGATGACCGGGCCGAAGACCTCGTTCTGGATGATCGAGTCGGTCGGCTTCACGTTGTCGAGCAGGGTCGGCCCGACGTAGGAGGAACCTTCCGGTGCGTCCGGCAGCGGGGTACGGCCGTCGACCAGCACCTCGGCGCCTTCCTGGATCGCCTTGTCGATCCAGCCGCCGATCTGGTCCTGCGCATCGCAGGAGATGACCGGCCCGACGTCGGTGCCTTCGTCGAGGCCGTTGCCGACGTGGAGCTTCTTCGTCTCCTCGACCAGCTCCGGGATGACCCGGTCGCGGCCGGAGCCGACGGTGACGATCACCGAGCCGGCCATGCAGCGTTGGCCGGCAGCGCCGAAGCCAGAGCCGATCAGGCCCTTCACCGTCTGGTCGACCACCGCGTCGGGGCAGATCACCATGTGGTTCTTGGCCCCGCCGAGCGCCTGGACCCGCTTGCCGGTCTGAGCGGCCCGCTCGTAGACGAGCTTGGCCACAGGGGCGGAACCGACGAAGGAGATCGCGTCGATGTCGGGATGGTCGAGCATGCCCTCGACCACTTCGCGACTGCCGTTGACCAAGTTGACCACGCCGTCCGGCAGGTCGAGCTCGTCGATGATCCCGAAGACCATCTGCTGGGTCATCGGCACCTGCTCGGAGGGCTTGAGGACGATCGTGTTGCCGCAGGCGATCGCGAAGGGCACGAACCAGAACGGCACCATGGCCGGGAAGTTGAAGGGGGCGATGATGCCGCAGACCCCGACCGGCTGGCGGATCGTTTCCGCGTCCACCCCGCGGGCGACGTCTTCGAGCACCTTGCCCTGCATGGTGGTCGGGATCGCGGTCGCGGCCTCGACCATCTCGATCATCCGGCCGACTTCGGCGGTCGCGTCGGGCAGGGTCTTGCCCATCTCGGTGACGACACAGCGGGCGATCTCGTCCTTGCGGGCGTCGAGCTTCTCGCGCAGGACGAAAAGCAGCCTGGCCCGGGCGATGGTGCTGACCCCGCGCCAGGCCGGCAGCGCATCCTTCGCGGCGCGAACGGCTTCGTCGAGATGCGCGGCGGTCGAGAAGGGAACTTGGGAGATCACCTCGCCGTTGGCGGGGTTGACCACGTCGTGGAGCTCGGCTCCGTCTGCCTCGACCCATTTTCCGCCGATGTAATTCTTCAGCGTGGTGGTTTCGGTCTGGGTCGTGACAGTCATGTGGCCTCCTCGGGGCAAGTTCGGGACTACTTCAGGCTAGCCCCGATCGGCACCCTTGAAAATGGACAGAGCGTCATCTCTCGATTCGAGATATGACGAAACGTTCAAAACCGACGAGAACGCCTCGCCGGATGGCTCAATCGGAAGTCAGGACGAGGCTGACCGGCTTGCCTTCGAGCACCAGATTGCCCTGGTCGAGCTTGTAGCCGATCTCGCCCTCGAGCACCGTCGTCACGTAGGTCTCGAGTTGGTTGGCCATGACATCGCAGGACTTCTTGGTCAGAGCGATGGCCCCGAAGGTGATCGTGCTCTCACCGACCTCGGCCTTCCCGGTTCCGCTGTTGCAGCCGGCGAACACGTTCACCGTGCCGTCGTCGAACTCGAAGGTCGGAGCCTTGAGGCTGCTCGGGATGCTGGTCGCCGCGCCGTTGGCCGCGATGTTCATCAGTTTCCAGGTCTGGCCTTCGACCTTGGCGGCATTGCCCGAGTCACCGTCGCCACCGCCGGAATCCGAGCCGCAGGCCACCACGCCGACGCCGAGCGCCATCACCAACAGGACCGCCAGCAATCTCCTCACCTGAATCATGGGGTCAAGCCTAGGCGAAACCCGACGTGAAGGTTATGCGCCCAGCTGGGTACGTTCTCTGAGTGACGTCCACCCCGGAGAAGGTCCAGCGGGTCTACCTGACCCTGATGCTGGGCAACACCCTGGCCGCCTCTTTCATCTGGGGGATAAACACGATCTTCCTGCTGGACGCGGGGTTGTCGAACCTCGAGGCGTTCGCCGCGAACGCGTTCTTCACGGCCGGCATGGTGCTCTTCGAGATCCCCACCGGAGTGGTCGCCGACACGATCGGCCGCCGGGTCTCGTACATGGCCGGGACGCTCACCCTGATGGCGACGACCCTGCTCTACGTGATGCTGTGGGAGATCAGCGGACCGTTCTGGGCCTGGGCGCTGGTCTCGCTCCTGCTCGGCTTCGGATTCACCTTTTTCTCCGGCGCGGTCGAAGCCTGGCTGGTCGACGCGCTCGACGCGACCGGCTTCGTCGGCGACCTCGAGCAGATCTTCGGCCGAGGCCAGATCGTGACCGGGATCGGCATGCTGACCGGCTCGGTCGCCGGCGGTTACGTCGCCCAGGTGACCAGCCTCGGGGTGCCTTTCCTGATGCGGGCCGCCGTGCTGGTCCTGATGTTCTTCTTCGCCGGCTGGGCGATGAAAGACATCGGCTTCGAGCCCCGCCGGGGCGACGGCACCTTCAACGAGATGAAACAGATCACCGCCAACTCGATCGACTACGGCTGGCGGATCCCCTCGGTCAAGTGGATCATGCTGGCCGCGCCGTTCACCGCCGGGGTCAGCTTCTACGCCTTCTACGCGCTCCAGCCTTACCTGCTCGAGCTGGTCGGCGACCCCAACGCCTACGGGATCGCCGGGATCACCGCAGCCCTGGTCGCGGGTTCGCAGATCATCGGCGGCTTCCTGGCGCCGCGGATCAGGCGGATCTTCCGGCTGCGCACCTCCGCCCTGCTGCTCGCGGTCGGGGCCGGGGCCGTCACCCTCGGGCTGATCGGGGTGATCGAGGAGTTCTGGGTCGCGGTCGGGCTGATCGCGGTCTGGGCGATGCTGGGATCGGCCGCACTGCCGATCCGGCAGTCCTACATCAACGGGATGATCCCATCGCAGCAACGAGCGACCATCCTCTCCTTCGACTCGATGCTCGGCTCGAGCGGCGGTGTCGTCGTGCAGCCGGTCCTGGGCCGGGTGGCCGATGCTTCGGGTTACGCGACCTCTTACCTCTACGGTGCGGTGATCACCTGCGTCGCCCTGCCCTTCATCGCCTTGTCCCGTCGCCAGCGGCCGCCGGCGGACGAGGCTACCGGCACCCCGGAGGCCGAAGGAACGGTCGAAGCCAGGCCCGAGAGCGCCGGCTAGTTCAGGCCCGTTCGAGCAGGACGATCGGGATCTCCCGCTCGGTGGCCGCCTGGTACTCGTCGTAGGCGGGCCACTGCCCGACCATCTGTGGCCAGATCTCGGCCTTCTCGTCCGGGCTGGCAGTGCGGGCATTGGCGGTGAACCGGTCGGCCTTGACCTGGACTTCCACTTCCGGGTCAGCGGAGAGGTTCAGGTACCAGGCCGGCGGCTCATCCGCCCCGCCCTTCGAGGCGACGATCGCGTAGGCATCCCCGACCGGGTCGTAGATCAGGGGCGTGGTCCGCTTCTCGCCCGACTTTCGCCCCGTCGTGGTGAGCAGCAGGGTGTGCGTGCCCTGCCAGTCATGGCCTTCCTCACCATCTGTGGCCCGATAACGATTGACATGCTCCTGTCCGAACAGCATGCCCTCAACCTAGCCGCGGACCGGTCAGCTGACAAGGCCGACCGCGTCGCCCAACCGCACCGGGCCCGGTTCGAGAACCTCGCCATAGACACCGAACGGCAGCGGTTCGAAAGAATCGACCTCGCCCCGGGAGCGCTTGAGGAAGTGGAGCGTCTTGAGGTCCGTCTGGCCGGATTCCGGATCGCGGGTGGTGACCGCGCAACGCCCGACGTGGGCGGCGACCTTGACCAATGCCGCGCCGACCCGGATCTCCTTTTCGACCCACTCGTCCTCCTCGTAGGGGCCGGTGCCCTCGAGACCGAAGGTCATGCGGAAGCGACGCTGGTCGATCGCGCCCGGGTCCGGGCTCTCGTGGTCACCGGAGGGCTCGGCGCAGTTGAACTCCCGTCCGGCTTCGCGAAGGCTCTCGAGCGACGCCTGTCCGAGCAGGGTCACCCCACCCCACTTGCCCCGGTCGACCCCGGGCCTGCCCTCGGGACGGGCCATCAGGCGCAGCGCTGTGCCGGCGTGTTCCGAGATCGCCGCCGAGAACGGACCGTCGACGGGGCGGGCGCTCTCGGGCTGGCCGAAGAAGGTGATCGCTTCTGGCTGGCCGAGCTCGACCTCCCCGGCGACCGTGCTGCCGTCGGGAAAAGCGAGTGAGAGGACTCCGGCCTCTCGGTCGTGGGTCGGCACGACTTCCATCAGCGCGCCGTGGCGTTTGCCGTTGACCATCGCGCCGTCGCCGCCCACCAAGATGAACTCCCGATCCCCCGGCACCCCGTCCGAGGTCAGCTCGACCGCGTCCAGCGGCTGGACCCGCATCCCCTTGACCGGGGCGAAGTTGATCCAGGAAACGGTCGCGACCATGCCCGAATCTTGTCAGGCCCACGATTCCGGGCCTGTGCCGCTATAGAGTGAGCCTATGAGCGACGAATCGAGCCGGGGCTCCGACGGCGAAATCCGGGTAGCCCTCATTCAGTCTTCCTGGCACAAGGACCTCGTTGATCAGATCGCGACCGGTTTCGTCGCCGAAGCGGCGGAGCTCGGTTATCCGGCATCTGGCATCGAGGTGATCAATGTCGCCGGAGCATTCGAAATCCCCCTTCACGCCAAACGACTCGCGAAATCGGGCCGGTTTGACGCGATCGTGGCTGCCGGCCTGGTCGTCGACGGCGGCATCTACCGCCACGAGTTCGTCGCCGACGCGGTGATCGGCGGTCTGATGCAGGTTCAACTCGAGACCGAAGTGCCGGTCCTCTCGGTTGTTCTCACTCCGCATGAGTTCCACGAGCACGAGACCCACCGGGCCTTCTTCTTCGACCATCTCCTCACCAAGGGGACCGAGGCCGCCCAGGCCTGCTTCCACACCGTGAACTCGCTCGGCCGCTTGCCGCGTACCGCTCCGCGGTAGGTCCCGTCAGGCGGCCGGCATGGCTTGATACGCGACCGCTTCAGCTGGTTGCGAGAAAGGTTCCGCCCAGCAGCGCCGCGACCGCGGCCAAACGCACCCAGTTGACCGGCACGCGCGGCAACCCGAAGGCGCCGATCCGATCGAGGACCAGAGCCCCGATCAGCTGGCCGGTGACCAGGGCCGAGGTCAATCCGGCGGCGCCGATCTCGGTGACGGCGGCCAGCGAAGAAACCACGGTTATCACTCCGATCGGCCCGCCCAGGAAGTAGTACGACTTGGCCTCGCGGACCCGGCGCAGGCCGACCGCCTTGCCGCTGGCCACGACCAGCACCGCCAGCAGGACGGTGCCGACCGCGAAATTCATGAAACCAGCGGGAAAGTCTCCGATATGCGTCGCCAGATCGCTGTTGATCGGATGCTGGAGACCGACCAGCGCCGCGATCAGGAGCACGAGTGGGACGTAGAGGACACGGTGGCTCCTTCCGGCCACCGGGGTCCCGGAAGCTTCCTCGCGGCTGTAGACCATGGCCAGGGCACCGCCCAGCAGGAGCAGCAGCCCGAGCACGCGCGGGCCGCTCACGTCGTGGACCTCGATCCCGAACCAGCCGAAGTGGTCGACCGCGACCGAGCAGGCAAGCTGGCCGGTGATCGTCGCGGCAGCGACCACGCCGGCGCCGATGCGGGAGATCACGATCGCCGCGACGCCGACGTACATGCCGCCGATCAGGCCACCGGTCAGTTCCCAGGACGGCACTTCGCCGACCCGGCCCAGCCCGGCCATCCAACCGCCCAAGAGGCAGATCAGGAGCAGGCAGATGGTGCCAATCGTGTTGCTGACCAGGGCCGCGGCAAGGGGACCGGTCGAGCGGCCGAGACCACCGTTGATCGGCGCCTGTGCCGCGAACTGGATGCCGACCGCGACGATCAGCAGGGCGATGACCGGGCTAGCCACTGCCTGACGCTACTTGGCGGCGAGCCAGCTTTCGCCGGAGCCCGCGTCGACCTCGAGTGGCGGGTCCAGATCAAAGGCTCCGACCATCTCACGGCGGGCCAGCTCGGTCACGGCTTCGGTCTCCTCGGCCGGCCCCTCGAAGAGCAGTTCGTCGTGGATCTGCAGCACCAGCCGGCTCGAGAGCCCTTCCTCCAGCAAGGCGTCGTGGCTGCGGATCATCGCGATCTTGATGATGTCGGCCGCGGTGCCCTGCACCACTGTGTTCATCGCGAGACGTACCCCCTGGGCCCGGATCTGGGCCTGGCTCGAGCGCAGCTCCGGCAGCGGCCGGCGCCGACCCAGCAGGGTCTTGACGAAGCCGGTCTCGGTGGCTTCCTCGACTACCCGCTCGCGGAAGGCGGTGACCGCCGGGAACCGTTCGTGGTAGCGCTTGACGAATTCCTCGCCCTCCGAGCGCGGGATGTTCAGCCGGTCGGCGAGGCCGAAGCCGGTCAGTCCGTAGACGATGCCGAAGTTGACCATCTTCGCCTTCGAACGTTCGGACTCGCCGACCTCGCTTACCTCGATCTCGAAGACTTGCGCGGCCGTGGCCGTGTGGACGTCCTCCCCGGCCCGGAAAAAGCCTTTGAGCACCTCTTCGTCGGCCACGTGCGCGAGCACCCTCAGCTCGACCTGGCTGTAGTCGAGGGAGGTGAGCAGGTTGCCCGGCTCGGCCACGAAGCAGCCGCGGAGCGGCCGGCCGACGTCGGAGCGGATCGGGATGCTCTGCAGGTTCGGCTGGATCGAGGAGATCCGGCCGGTCGGGGCTGCGGTCTGCATGAAAGTGGTGTGAACCCGGCCGGTGCCGGGGTCGATCGCCGCCGGCAGCGGTTCCAGGTAGGTGTTCTTGAGCTTGGTCAGTTCACGCCACTCCTCGATCAGCGCGACGATCGCATGCTCTTCGCGGATCTGCGCCAGCACCCGGGCATCGGTCGAGAACCCGGTCTTGCCCTTGCGTTTGCGGGTCAGTCCGAGTTCCTCGAAGAGCACCTGGCCGACCTGCTGCGGCGAGCCGATCGTGAACTCGTGGCCGGCCAGTCCGTGGATCTCCTTCTCCAGTTCGAGGATGCGGTCCTCGAGTCCTGAAGCCATCTCGGCGACCCGTTCGGTGTCCAGTTTGAGGCCGATCCGCTCCATCGCGGCCAGCACCCGGATCAGGGGCTGCTCGATCTGCTCGAGCAGGTCGACCAGGCCCGCCTCCTCCAGTTTCGGCTTCTGGACCTGGGCCAGGTTCCAGACCGTGGCGGCGATCTCCGGGGCGATCGAGCCGGTCTCGGAATCGTCGGCGATCAGTGACATCTGGCCGTCCTCGTCGTCGATGCCGGACGGCGCCAAACCGGCCTGCACCGCCAACTCGTCCAGGTGGTAGTTACGCCGGGCCGGTTCCAGCAGATAGGCCGCGACCAGGGTGTCGTGGGCGATGACCGGACCCTTTTCGGTCGCTTCCAGGGAGGCGAGCAGGCCGACCCGCTGGCCGCCGATCGCCTTGATGTCATGCCCGATCAACGGTTTGCCCTGGACCATCTGGGCCAGTCCGTCGGGGTCCGCCTGGCCGCCGACCACCTTGCGACCGTCGGTGGCCGCCCAGCCGTTGTAGAGCTCCACGGCGATCGGTCCGTCGGCCAGGTCGTCCACCCCGCCGTCCGAAACCTCGACCTCGGCCGGAGCGGGCGCTTCCTCGGAGACGCCCGGCACGGCGCCGTCACCCAGCGCTTCCTCCAGCCGTTTCATCGCCGCCCTCAGCTCGAACTCGGTCATGAAGGCACGCAGTCCCTCCCGATCGGGCGCGGTCGCCATCAACTCGTCGATGTCGACCCCGGTCTCGACCTCGAAGTCCATGGTCGCGAGCTGCTTCGAGATCCGTGCATCCTCGGCGAATTCGGTCAGGTTCTCCTTGCGCTTCTTCCCCGAGACCTGGTCGACGTTGGCGAGGATCTCCTCCAGCGAGCCGAACTGGTCGAGCAGCTGGGCGGCGGTCTTCTCCCCGATCCCGGGCACGCCGGGAATGTTGTCGGAGGTATCGCCGCGCAGCCCCATCAGGTCGGTGACCAGCTCCGGGTAGACGCCGTAGCGCTCCTTCACCCCCTCCCGGTCGTAGAGCTTGGTCTCGGTCACTCCGCGCGAGGTGCTCATCACCTGGACCGTGTCGGTGACCAGCTGGTAGGCGTCGCGGTCGCCGGTGACCACGACCACCGGGATGTTCACCTCCGTCGCCTGGCGGGTCAGGGTCGCGATCACGTCATCGGCCTCGTAGCCATCGACCTTGACGTTGGTGTAGCCGAAGGCTTCGACCATCTCCAGCAAATGCGGCCACTGCTGTCGCAGCAGGTCGGGCTTCGGCGGCCGGTGCGACTTGTACTCCGGGTAGACAACCTCGCGGCCGGACATGCCGGCATCCCAGGCGACCGCGATCTGCCGGGGGCGATAGTCGGAGATCAGCTTGACCAGCATCGAGGCAAGCCCGAAGATCGCGTTGGTCGGGCGGCCGTCAGCGGTCGCCATCGAGTCCGGCAAGGCGAAGAAGGCCCGGTAGGCCATGCTGTTGCCGTCGATCAGGAAAAGGGCTGGATTCTCTTCGGGCACCGCCGGATCATATGCCGAGGTCGTTCTCGACTCTGCGAACCGTCCTGGCGAGCCGCTCGAGCGCCTCGTCCACGTCGCCCTCGTCCATTGCCGTGGACATCGACATGATCCCGCGGGTGGCGATGAAGACACCCTCCGCCAACGCTGCCCGGTGGAAGCGGACGAGCGTCTCGCTCTCGAGATGCAGATCGTCAAAACGCTCCGGCAAGGCGCCCTCGGTATCGAAATGGAGATGGGCCAACGACCCGATCCCGATCGCCCGCGCGTCGAGGCGCGAGTCGACGAGGATGCGGTCCAGCTCCTTCGTCAGCCGCTCGCCGAGCCGGTCGACGCGCTCCTGGGCGTCTCGGTCGAACAGCTCGAGCGCCTTCTCGCCCGCGACCATCGTCATCGCGTTGCCGTTGTAGGTTCCGGCGTGCTCCAGCATCCCGTTCCTGGGATCGAAGCCGCTCATCACCTCGCTGCTGCCGCCGAAGGCGCCGACCGGCATGCCGCCACCGATCACCTTGCCGAGGGTGGTCAGGTCCGGCCGTACCCCGGCCACGCCCTGATAGCCGCCCTGGCCCAGCCGGAACGAGATCACCTCGTCGAAGATCAGGAGCGCTCCGCTGCGATCGGCCAGCCGACGCGCCTCGCGCAGGAAGTCCGTGTCGGCGACCAGCACCCCTTCGCCCATGACCGGCTCCATGATGATCGCGGCGAGATCGTCGCCGACCGCCTCGACCGCGCGACCGAGGCCTTCGAGGTCGTTCATCTGAACCGAGCTCACCATCGACATGACCTGTTCCGGAACGCCGGGCCCGGCACCGCGCGCCAGCTCCATCTGCACCTGCTCCCAGGAGCCGTGATAGCCGCCCTCCAGCTTGATGATCGACGAGCGACCGGTGTGGGCCCGCGCGGCACGCACGGCCATCAGGACGGCCTCGGAACCCGAGTTCGTGAAACGCAGCAACTCGACCGACTCGACCCGGTCGCAGATGATCGAGGAAAGACTCAGCTGTGCCTCGGTCGGGGCGCCGAAGACGGTCCCGAGTTCTGCCTGCGCGGCGAGGGCTTCGGTGATCTCCGGACGGGCGTGGCCATGGATCAGCGAGGTGAAGTTGTTCAGCAGGTCGATGTACTCGTTGCCGTCGACATCGTGGAGGCGGCAGCCCGAGCCGCTCGCCATCGTGAGGGGGAAAGGCTTGTAGTAGACCGACGAGCGGGTGTCCCCGCCGGGCATGGTCCGCGTCATCCGGTCGGCGAAGCCCGCCGACCGGTCGGTGCTCATGTCCCCCGGGAAAGTTCCTGAAGATGAACCGCTCATGCTGCCAGCGCCTCCCGTTCCTGGTCGGTCAGGCCCCGGGGGTTCTTGGTCGTGGCGTCCCACATCACCAGCACCGCCATGGCCCGCGCGGCCACGGCCCCGTCCGGCAGGGTCAGCAGCTCGTCGGTCTTGAAACTCGTGTTGCCCATCTCGCGCAACCGGCAACGGCCGATCACGTGGCCTGCCTCCAACCGGATCTCGGCCATGTAGTCCACCTCGATCCGGGCCACGACGTAGTCGGCCGGGCCGAGCGTGGCGCCGCTGACCGTGTCGAGCCAGCTGTCCCTGGTGTGTTCGAGGTAGGTGAGGAAGACCTCGTGGTTGACGTGGCCCAGCGGATCCAGGTCACGCCAGCGCACCGCCATCTTGGTGACGGGCTTGATCTCCGCCAGCTCCAGCTCTCCGACGGTTGACATGTTCACCGCGCCCCGTCAAGGACAAGGATCTCTCTGGCTTCGGGGATCGTCGCGACTTCCCGCCCGAGGTTCTTCGCGAGTTCGGCTGCCATCCGGACCAGGTCGGCATTCGAATCGGCCAGCTGCCCCTTGGCCACATAGACCGCATCTTCGAATCCGACCCTGATTCCGGTCGCCCCGTTGAGGAGCCCGAGCGCCAGCATCCGTTGCTGATGGCGCCCCACGCAGGTGACCGTCCACGGGGTCTCCGGCGGGAGCGGACGCAGCATCGCGGCCAAGGCCTCAGGCGAGGCATCGATCCCGCCGGGAACGCCGAAGACGAGGTTCACCCTGAGCGGTTCCGGGAGCTCCCCCACCTCGAGCATCCGTACGGCCTCGGCCACGTGACCGACCTCGAATGCCTCGACCTCGAGCGGGATGCCGGCCTTCTCGGCCCGCTCGATGATGCCGAGTCCGTGAGGACGGATGGTGACGAAGGCTTCCTCGCCGAAATTCAGCGAACCGGTCTCGACCCCGGCCAGGTCCGGGTTCGCTTCGAGGCCGGTGGTCCGCTCGTCGATCCCCATCCAGATCGCGCCTCCGGTGGAGACCATCGTGATCAGGTCTGACCCTTCCCGGATCAACCTGATCGTCTCCTCGAAGAGTTCGGGACGACCGCTCGGAGTTCCGTCGTCTTCCCGCACGTGGATGTGGATCAGGGCCGCCCCGGCCTCGGCCGCCTCACAGGAGGAGCGGGCTATCTCGGCCGGCGCATAGGGGACGTTCGGGTTGTCTTCACGGGTCACTTCCGCCCCGGTCGGGGCGAGCGTTATCACGACTGGTTTTTCATTCCAGGCACTCATTGGCCGGCCTCCTGGTGGTTTGGGGAAAGGGAAGATCTGAGTTCCGGATGCCGGCGCAGGAGCTCGAGGGCGTAATGCCCCCGATCCGGGGCGTAGCCCGAGCCGACCAGCATGCGCGCCTGGGAGGAGACGCCTTCGGAGCCGAGCGCGGCGGCCGTGAACGAAGTCGCCATGGAGAAGAAGAGGACCGACCCTCCGTCGTCCGTGAGTAGGATCGAAGTCGCCTCACATCCGGTCGCGTTGACCACGACGATGGTCAGGTCGGCGCGCTCGAAACCGGCCTCCCGAACCTTCTTCAGGGTCCCGATCGAGTCACGGAGATCGGCTTCGATCACCTGGTCGGCGAACCCGAGCCCCTCGATCACCCGGCAAGCGCCCGGGTCGGCGTCCATCACGACGATCTTGCCCTCGTCGCCGATCGCGTGCCTGGCGGCCGCGGCGGCGATCTTCCCCGCGTGGCCCGCGCCCAGTACGAACACCGTGTCCCCTTCGTCGGCCAGGGCGTCGGTCTGCGAGGCGGCCCCGCAGACGTCGAGCGCGGCTAGCGCGGTCGGGAGGTCGATGTCTTCCGGGCACTCCGCCCAGGGAGCGGCTCCCATCAGGAAGGCTTCACCCCGGACCGGGACCTGAGGGGATCCGGGGTCGACTGGCCCTACTTCGCTGAGGGTCAATGGAGTCAGCGAGAGCGAGGCCAGGGTCACCACCCGTTGACCCGGTGACGGCGGATCATTCAGGTCGCCGCCCGCTTCGATCACGGTGCCGATCAGGACACCCCCCGACCCGGTGACCGGGTTGTGCATCTTGCCCCGCTCTTCGACGATTCCCGCGATCGCGCCCGCGATCGCCTGGGGGTCGCCGTCGTTCGCCTCCGAAAGCTGACGGAAGCTGGTCGAGTCGAGGCAGAGCGCTTCGACCTCGATCCGCAGCTCATGCTTCCTCAGCGGTGGGCCGCCGTCGATCTTCCACGCCCCTTGCGGCAACGCGCCCGCCGGCTCGATCACCCGGTCGGCGCCCAGGTATTCGAGATCGCCCATCATCGGGATCTCTCCTCGGCCCGTTCGGAAGCGATCAGGCAATGTCGCGACGACCAGCCCTCGAGGGATTGCGCATCCCAGAACTGGAGGGCGAAGGGATGGTGGTAGGGGCAGCGGACCGGATCCCCGGCAAGGGGGCAGCGCGTCTCGCAGGGGTCGGGTCCGACCTTGGCCAGGACCCGGCTGGAAAGGCGCTCGACCCGCCGCATCTCCTCCACCGGCTGGCCCCCGGACACACCCGCCGGCACGGTCACGCCGAAGTCACCCTGGCTCTCGATCACCGGCTTGGTGCGACGCCGCTCCAGGGTCGCTTCCTCGTCCAGGACCGGACCATCCGCCTCGGCCCGGACGATCACCCCGTAAGCATCGACGGCCTGCCCGGTCGACACCAGGCCTTCCCGGACGTCGTCGAGCACCGCTTGCGGCTCACGGTCGAACGGGTTGCCGTATCCGCCTCCGCCGCCGGTCCGCATCGAAAACGTGTCGCCCCGCTCCATGTGGACCGAAGCCATCTTAGACGGCGAGGCCAGTTCGAAGGCCTCGTTGAAGGGAACCTGCTCGCCGCTCCCGGCCTTGCCGTAGAGGAGCCTCGCCTTCATCCCCGGCATGCCGCCTTCGAGGCCGTGCGGAGGCACCAAGAACCGGTCGCCGAGCGCGTTCACGTCGCACTCGTCGGCGAGGATTTCGTATGTGCGGCGGGTTCCGAGACCGCCCCGGTAGCGTCCCGGCCCGCCTGAATCCTCGTTCAGGGTGAACTCGACGCAGCGCAGCGGCAAGGTCGATTCGACCACCTCCGCGGGATAGTCGTTGAAGTTCGAGGTCGGGTTGGGGACCGATGTCCAGCCGTCCCGCCAGGCGGTGGCGCCCCAGCCGCCTTCCTGGAAGAAGTAGACCCCGAACTGCTGGTCGCGGTCGTCGTCCCAGCCTCCGCCGGCGACGTTGATGCAGGTTCCGTAGCAACCTGCCGCGACACGGTCCGGCGCCGCCTTCGCCAGCGCCCCGAAGACCGCGTCGATGATCCGGATCGAGGTCTCCGTCACCCCGCCGAAAACCGGCGCCGGCGGGATCGGGTTGAGGAAGCAGCCGCGCGGGATCTCGAACCCGATCGGCCGGAAGCTCCCGTGGTTGAACGGGATGTCGGACCCGAACGTGTGCATGAAGGCGTTGAAGACGCTGCCCACCGTGTTGCCGTACGAGGAGTTGACCGGCCCGGATGCCTGGCCGCTGCTGCCGCCGAAGTCGACCGTCACCTCGTCCTCGCGGACGTTCAGCTTGACGTCGATCAGGTAGGGGCCTCCCCCGACGCCGTCGTCGTCCATCACGTCCTGGAACGCGTAGTCGCCGTCGGCGATGTCGCGGATCGCTTCCCGCATCAGGGTCTCGGAGTGGTCCTTCGTCTCCTGCATCGCCCGCTTGATGGTGTCCAGCCCGTACCGCTCGACCAGGTCGCGGATCCGCTGCTCGGCCGTGATGCAGCTGGCGAGCTGGCCTCGGAAGTCTCCGAGCTGCTCCCGCGGGAACCTCACGTTGAGCAGGATCAGGTCCATGACCTGCCGTCGCTCCTTGCCACCCTCGAACCACTTGACCGGAGGGATGCGGACCCCTTCCTGGTGGATCGACCGGGCGGTTCCCGGGAAGCCGGCCACCGACATGCCGCCGACGTCGATGTGATGGCCCCGGTTCATCGCCAGGCCGAGCAGTTCGCCTTCGGCGAAGATCGGGCGCACGACGCAGATGTCCGGGAGATGGCCACCCCCGCGATAGGGATCGTTGACGATCAGGACGTCACCCTCGTCGAGGTCGTCCCAGCCCAGGTCCATCATCGCGTACTCGCCGGTCAGCGCCATCGCCGAGAGATGGCTCGGATCGAAGTTGGCCGCGGCGACGAGCTCGGCGCGATCGTCAAGGATCGCGCAGGAGAAGTCTCGTCCTTCGACGAAGACCGCCGAGATCGCGGTCCTGATCATGGCACTGCCCATCTCCGAGCAGATCGACTCGAACGAGCGCCCGAGCACCCGCGCCAGGACCGGGTCCAGACGTTCAACACTCATGGTTCCACCTTGTGCATTCATCGTTCAACCACCATCTCTCCGTGAGCTCCGACCGAAAGGCTCTGGCCCGGGCCGACCACGGTCGTCGTCTGCGCTTCCTCGACAATCAGGGGACCTTCGACCCGGAAACCCTGGCCCAGGGATTCGCGGTCGAAGACCTCGACCGACGTCTCGCCGGTGCCGAAGAAGTCCACCTGTCGGCTGCCCTTCGGCACGGCCGGGCCGTCGACGTCGGGACCGAGGAGCGCCGGCTTGTCGACCGCCGAGACCACCCGCGTGCGGATCGCCGTGTACTCGATCGGGTCCTCCGGCCGGCGGTGGCCCCAGAGCCGCTCGTGCTCGTCCTCGAATCTTCCCGCCACCTCCACCAAGCGATCGGCCGGGTCGAGGCGCATCTCGATCGGATGCCACTGCCCCTGGTAGCGCAGGTCGATGGTGGTGAGGATCTCGACCCCGCTCAAGCCTTCCCTCTCGATGTCGACCTTGGCCCGGTCGAGCAGCTCGTCGAAGGCCGCTTCGATCGAGGTCGAATCGCTTTCGCCGACGATCCCGATCTCCGACCTGACGTAGTCGAAGGTGACGTCCGCGAAGGCGCCGCCCATCGCCGACAGGGTCGAGGCTCCGACCGGCACGAATCCACGTCTCATGTCCAGTTCTTCGAGCAGCATCCCGACGAAGAGAGGACCGGCGCCACCGAACGCGACCAGAGAGAATTCACGCGGGTCCAGCCCCCGGTCGACGGTGATCTCCCGGATCAGGCTCGCCATCTCGATCGTCGCGACGTGCATCACCGCCGCCGCGCTCTGCCGGGTGCCGTACCCGAGCGCTTCGGCGATCGGCTCCAGTGCGGTGTTCGCCCCGTCCAGGTCGAGCTCCATGGTCCCGCCGAGGAAGTAGTCCGAGTCGATCAGCCCCGACACGATCGCCGCATCGGTCACGGTCGGCTCGGCGCCGCCCTTGCCGAAGGCGACCGGTCCGGGCGTCGCACCGGCTGATTTCGGCCCGACCTTCAGGCCGCCGGCGGCGTCGAGGTGGGCGATCGAACCGCCGCCTGCCCCGACCGACCGGATGTCCACCACCGGAACCCGGAGCGGGATGTCCCACTCGAGCATGTCGTGGGTGGCGCGCACCGGCCGGCCGTCGACGATCAGGCTCGCATCCGCGGTGGTGCCTCCGATGTCGATCAGGATCAAATCGGGACAACCGAGCTTCTCGGCCAGGAAGGTACCCGCCGACGCTCCGCCCGCCGGCCCGGACTTGACCAGTTCGACCGGCTTCTCCCGGGCGGCCCGGACCGACATCACGCCGCCGTTCGACTTCATGACCCGCGGCGGCTTGGGCAGGCCGGCCTCCATGAGCCTTTCCTCGGCCGCGCCGAGGGCCCGGTCGATCACCGGGGCCAACCCCGCCGCAATCGCGGTGGTCGAGGTCCGCTCGTACTCGTTGCGCTCGGGATTGACGTCGCTGGAGAGCATGATGTCGAGCTCGGGGATCGCTTCGAGGAGCAGCTCGGCGACGCGCTGCTCGTGCACCGGGTTCACGTAGGAGAACAGGAGCGAGATCGCCACGGCCTCGATCTCGTGGTGCCGGAGATGTTCGATCACGCCGTCGAGTGCGGCCTCGTCCAGCGGCTCCACCTCTTCGCCGCGCCAGTCGATGCGGCCTGGGACCTCGAGCCGGTGACGCCTCGGGATCACCGCGTCGGGCCGGTTCCAGCGGTGGCCGAAGAGGTCGCGCCGCCACAGCCTCCGGATGTCGAGCACGTCACGGAAGCCCTTCGTCGTGACGAGTGCGGCCTTGGCGAGTTTGCGTTCCACCAGGGCGTTGGTCGCGATGGTCGAGCCGAAAGCGAGCGAATCGACGTCGCTGAACTCGGCCACTTTCGCCATCGCATCGATCACGCCCGAAACCGTGTCGAGCGTGGTCGGCGACTTGGCCGACAGCGTGTTGCCGTCTTCTTCGAATACATAGACGTCGGTGAAGGTCCCGCCGACGTCAACGCCCACGATGCTCATTGCTCTCCTTCCGTGATCAGGACTGCGGCGCCATCCGGCACGCCGAGCCCCACCTGGTCGCCGGTGCTGAGCCGGGAGATGCCCAGCTGCTTGACCGTGAAGTTGCCTGCCGGGCCGCCGACCGAGATCTCGGCGACCTCGCCGGTGAAGGCGACGTCATCGACCCGGTAGTCACCGGCCACCGGTTCGAGTGAGAAGTCCTCCGGCCTGACCAGCACCGACACCTGCTGCCCGTTGGCGGTCGCACCGACCCCCTTGCGGGCGAGTATCCGTCCGAGCCCGGTCTCGACCGGGACCATGCCGTCCTCGTCGGCCTGACCTGCCACCTTGCCGGTGAAGAGGTTCCCGCTCCCGCCCAGGAAGTCCGCCACGAACGAGGTGGCCGGCCGGGAGATCAGGTCCAGCGGCGGGGCGATCTGCTCCAGGCGACCGCGATGGAGGACCGCGACCCGGTCAGCCATGGTCAGCGCCTCCCGCTGGTCGTGGGTCACGTAGATGGTGGTCACGTCGAGTTCATGCAGGAGGTTGGAGATCTCGCGCTGGACCCGCAGCCTGATCAGGCGGTCGAGCGCGCTGAGCGGTTCGTCCATGAGCAGCACCCGTGGCCTGATCGCGAGCGCACGCGCGGTCGCGACCCGCTGCTTCTCGCCACCGGACAGGGCGACGATCGGCCGCTCGGCGAAAGCGTCCATGTCCACGAGGCCCAGGACCTCCATCGCCCGCGCCTGCCGGTCCTCACGGGACCAGCCCCGCATCTTCAGCCCGAACTCGACGTTCTGCCGGACGTTCATGTGGGGGAAGAGCGCGAAATCCTGGAACACGGTCGCGCAATCGATCTGGTTGGGCGCGCATCCGACGATCGACTCCCCGCCGATCCGGATGTCGCCTGAATCGGGCACCATCTGGCCGCCCAGCATGCGCAGCAGGGTCGACTTGCCGGAACCCGACGGCCCGAGCACGGCGATGAATTCCCCCTTCGAGACTTCGAGCCGAAGGTTCTCGGCGGCGATGGTCTTCCCGAACCGGATCGAGACATCGCGGAATTCGAGTTCAGCTTCAGGCAACGTTCCCTCCTCTTCTTTGGGCGATCGAGACGAGCACCCTGCGGGCCGTCAAGGCCAGGATCAATGTGAGTACGGCGATCACCGTGGCGTAGGCGAGCAACATCGGCGAGATCCCGACCCTCTGCATCGAGTAGATGAGCGAGGGCAGGGTGAAGAAGCCACGACCGGTGAAGAAGCCCAGGATGAAGTCGTTGAACGACATCAGGAAGGCGAGCAGGAAGCCGGAGATGATTCCCGGCCGGATCACCGGGAGCATCGCGACCTGGAAGGCCCGGAACGGCCCCGCGCCCAGGTCCCTGGCGGCGTGGAGCAGGCTCCACTGGAAGTTGCCGAGACGGGCGGTGACCATGAGCACCACGAAGGGCGTGAAGGCGGTCGCCTGGGCGATCACCACGGTCAGCTTCGAAAGGGGGATGCCGGACTCGACGAAGAGGATCTGGGATCCGATCGCCAGGACCAGGGCCGGGGTCACGAGGGGCAGGAGCCCGGCCGCGAAGACGACCTTCCCCCATCTCCTGGTCACCATCGCGCCGCCGATCCCGAAGGCGGTCCCCAAGACCGACGCAACCACGGCGACCAGGATCCCGATCTCCAGGCTGTTGGTCAGGCCGCTGGCGATCTGCTCGTCCTTGAACAGCTGGTCGTACCAGTCGAGGGTGAAGCCCTTCAGGGGCAGCGAGTAGTACGGAAAGTCGTTGACGCTGAACACGGCCAGGACCAGCAAGGGCGCCAGCGAGAAGAACAGGGCCGCGACGAGCATCGTGAGGAGCAGGCGGTCGCCGATCCTCTCGCCTCTTTGACGGGGCATCATCGGGATCGAACCTCCCGTCCGGGCAATCCTCTGACCACCAGGAGCGCGAGCGAGACGAAGATCGCCCCGACGATCAGGGCGAGCGTCGAGAAGCAGACCGTCAGGGCCGCCCCCGCCGGCCAGTCCACTGCGACGAGGAACTTGTCGGTGATCGCATTGGCGGCGAAGCGCGCGTTGGGACCGCCGAGGATCTCCGGTTCGATCGAGGCGCTGACCGACGGCACGAAGGTGAGCAGCGCCCCGACCACGAAGCCCGGTGCCGAGAGCGGCAGGACGATCCGGCGGAACGCGGTCCAGGCCCCCGAGCCAAGGTCCCGTGCCGCTGCGACCAGGTTGCGGTCGACCGTCTCCATCGAGAGGACCAGGGCGAACAGCATGAACGGGTAGGTGTTGTAGACGAGGGCGACGACCACCGAGAATCGCGAGTAGAGGAGCCACTCGATCGGGTGGTCGATCAGCCCCAGCTCACCGAGCAATCCGTTGATCACGCCCTGCAGCCCGAGGACGCCTTTCCAGGCGACCGCTCGCACCAGCGGCCCGACCAGGAACGGCAGGGCAACCAGGGTCATCGTCGTCGCCACCCGCCCCGGCGTCTTCATGCGGAAGACCAGGTAATAGGCGAGCGGATAGGCGATGACGGTGACGATCGCCACCACCAGAGCGGAGGTGAGCACCGTCTTCAGGAGCAGCGGCAGTTGCTCGCCCTGGGTGAAGACCGCGTCGTAGTTCGAGAGCGTGAAGGCCGGCTGCAGATCCTGCCCCCGCATCTCCCAGAACGAGATGACGAACACCGCCAGCAGCGGGATCGCATAGAAGAACAGCAGCCAGACGGAGTACGGCGCGAACAGCGCCAGCACTCCGCCGCTGCCATGGAACCTGGTTCTGAGCCGCTCTCTCAACAACTGCTCAGGCGTTGAGAACGTCCGTCTGGACCGCTTCGTAGGCCTTGGGGCGCTTCGGGGCGATCCAGTAGTTGACGTTGTCGAGGAACTGTTCGGGGTCGTTCAGGTCCAGCTCCTTGCGCTTGGCCGGCGAGATGTTCTCGATCGCCGCCTTGGACGTGGTCCGATAGGCGACCTCGTCGGCCAGTTTGACGCCGTAGGTATCGCCGACCAGGTAGTTGGCGAACGACTCGAACGCCTTCTTCTCGTCCGGCTTGGCCTCCGAGGTGATGAAGGCGGCGTCATACCAGCCGAGCTGGCCCTGCTTGGGGACCACCCAGACCATGTCCATGTCCGCCTTTTCCCGGAGGTCGAGCACCGGAGCCCACGCCCAGGCGATCGTCACCTCGCCCGAGGCGAAGAGGTTGGTCAGTTCCCCGATCTCTTTCCAGTAGGTGCGGACCAGCGGCTTCTGCTTGATCAGCAGATCGCGAACCTGGGCCAGCTCGTCGTCGGTCATGTCGAACGGGTCGGGCACCCCGGCGTAGATGCCGCCGACGATCACCATCTCCATCAGGCCCGCCGGCATGGCGATCTGACCCTCGAACTGCGGATCCCAGAGCGCGCTCAGGTCATCGATCTTGCCGCTGATCTTGTCTCCGTTGTAGGCGATCGAGTCGGTGCCCCAATCCATCGGGATGCCGTAGACCTTCCCGTCGAACTGATGGGCCTTCGCGTCTTGGAAGGTGGGCAGCACGTTCTTCTCGTAGTTGGGGACGTTGGCAAGGTCGATCTGCTGGAGCACGCCCGCGTTGTACGAGTCGACGGCGTGGTAGGAGCCGTCGACGAAGCCGGTGATGCCGGTGCCGCCGGTCTTGAGCTTGGACGCGATCTCGGTCACGTCGGAGAACAGCTCGAGCTGAACCTTGATCCCGGTCTCGTCGGTGAAGGGGTTGATCATCGGCGGACGGGCGTAAGCCTCGTTGGTCGCCCAGAGAATCGAGTCGCTGGATCCCGAGCTTCCTCCTCCGGTCCCCGAAACGCTCTTGGAGCCGCATGCCGCCAGGAACAGGGCTGCCGCGCCGGCGCCCCCCATCTGGAGCAGACGACGTCTGTTGTAGAGAGAAGAGCTTCTCCCCGGCCCCGAAACGACAGGGTCAATCCCATTGCCCTCCGGACTGCGATACGACGTTCCCACGATTCACCTCTCCGATCCCATAAGCGAATTGACTGAACGAGCGTTCACCTTATACAGGCAATCTCGGACTTGTCAAGGCCAATTTTTGTGATTTTTCCTGAGACCTCCAAAATTCATGCGTTCAGTGATATGCAAATAAGTGAATACTCGTTAGACTCACGCCAATGGAAAGCGAGCAGCCGGACAAAGTGATCGAAGCCCGCCTCAGAGTCCGCGCGTCGAGCAATGACGCGCACTACGCCGGGGATCTGGTCGACGGCGCCTGGGTGCTGGGCCTGTTCGGTGACCTGGCCACCGAGATATCGATCCTGCACGACGGCGACGAAGGACTCTTCCGCGCCTACGAGGAGATCGAGTTCCTCGCACCGGTGGTTGCCGGCGACTTCGTCGAAGCCCGGGCGACGCTGGTGAGCGCGGGACGCACCTCCAGGAAGATCGAGTTCGTCGCCGAGAAGCAGGTCTGTGCCGATCCCGAGCGATCGGTCACGGCCGGACGGCTGATCGACCCCCCGCTTCCGATCGCCAGGGCCTCGGGAACCGTCGTGGTCCCGGAGCAGCGTCAGTCCGGCGGAAGCGTGAGTATTCACGCGGGAGATTCAAAATAGGATTCCCTCGGAAAGGAGCGCTGTGACTTCCCACACTAGGAGTCGAATCAAGGATGCCGCTCTGAACTCATTCGCCGAGATCGGCTACCACGCGACTTCGATGCGCAGGCTGGCCGAGGATGCCGAGGTTCAGGCCAGCGCCGTCTACCACTGGTACCCGAACAAAGAGGCTCTGCTGGTCTCGATCATGGACGACTTCCTCGGCGGCCTGAACCGGGAGGTCCTGACCGCGGTCGAGCAGTTCTCGGATCCGGTCGACCGGTTCGCGGCCGCCGTCCGGGTGCATGTGTCCTACCACGGTCTGCACCGGCGGGCCGCATTCGTGACCGACACCGAAGTCAGGGCTTTGACCGGTCCCGCGAGGGACCGTGTCCTGAGCATCCGCGACAACTACGAGCAGCTGTTCTACCACCTCATCACCGACGGGATCGAAGCCGGGCAGATGAGTTGCCGCAACCCGCGGATCGCGACCCTGGCCATCCTCCTCGAGTGCACCGGAGTCGCCGTCTGGTTCAGACCCGAGGGTGACATGTCGCTGGCCGAGATCGCCGACATCCACGTCGACATCGTCCTCGGCTCGCTCAATGTCACCCCGGCCGCCCGCCCCGTCTGAGGGCGTTTCCGGGCTTCCGCCCCGGCATCGGGCAGCGCGGGTGTCCGGCTGGCGCTGGCGGACTTTATGATTGACCGATGCCACCTGTTTCCGCTCAGTACAGCGTCACCGTCCGCGTCGAACTCGATGCCCGTCAGGAGCCCCTCGGCAAACTGACCGCGGCCATCGCCGAGGCTGGTGGCCAGCTCGTAGGCGTAGACCTGATCCCGGGTGCGGGCTCCGAGGGCAAGCGGGTGCGCGAGTTCACCGTGGACGCGGTCGACCAGCCGCATTGGGAGCGGATCCTGCGTGGGATCGGCTCGATCCGTGGCGCCCGTGTCATGGAGTACACGGACCGCACCATGCAGATGCACCGGGGCGGCAAGGTCTCGGTCGAGAACAAGTACCCGCTGAAGACCCGTGATGACCTTTCGATGGCCTACACCCCCGGCGTTGCCCGGGTCTGCACGGCGATCAACCAGGACCGCCAACTCGCCTTCGAGTACACGATCAAGAAGAACACGGTCGCCGTGGTTTCCGACGGCACGGCGGTGCTCGGCCTCGGCGACATCGGCCCGGAAGCCGCGATGCCGGTGATGGAGGGCAAGGCGATGCTCTTCAAGGAGTTCGCCAAGGTCGACGCATTCCCGATCTGCCTGAACACGACCGACACCGACGAGATCGTCCGCGCGGTCGAGATGATCGCCCCGACCTTCGGCGGCATCAACCTGGAGGACATCTCCGCCCCGCGCTGCTTCGAGATCGAGGACCGGCTCAAGGAGTCGATCGACATCCCGGTCTTCCACGACGATCAGCACGGCACCGCGGTGGTCACCATGGCCGCCCTCTTCAACGCGCTGAAGATCATCGACAAGCCGATCGAAGAGCTACGGGTCCTGATGGTGGGGCTTGGCGCGGCCGGGATCGCGGTGACCAAGATGATGCTGGCCGCCGGCCTGACCCATGTGGTCGGCTGCGACCGCGTCGGCGCCCTCTCCACCACCCGCGAGGACTACCAGCGCGGCGAACTGACCGGGATCAAGAAGTGGTTCGCTGAGAACTCGAACCCGGACCATCTGCTCGGCACCCCGGACGAGGTGATCGAGGGCATGGACGTCTTCGTCGGGCTCTCCGGACCCGGCGTCATCCAGGCCGATTCGCTGGGCAAGATGAACCGCGACCCGATCGTCTTCGCGATGGCCAACCCCGACCCCGAGGTTTCGCCCGAGGAGGCGGCCAAGTACGTGCGGATCATGGCCACCGGCCGCTCGGATTACCCGAATCAGATCAACAACGTGCTCTGCTTCCCCGGCATCTTCCGCGGCGCCCTGGACGCCGGGGCCCCGCAGATCACCGAGGAGATGAAGATGGCCGCCGCCCGCGGCATCGCCGAGGTGGTCGGCGACGACCTTTCCGAGGATTACATCATCCCCTCGGTCTTCGACCGCGACGTCGCCCCGATGGTGGCCGAAGCCGTGGTGCGGGAAGCCAAGCGAGCCGGTGACGCCCGCTTCAACGTGGAAACCGGCGCCTTCACCAGCCTCGGCTAGACCCGTAGACAGCCGCGTCAGAAGGCGGCCAGGCCCCAGCCCCAGACGACCTTGTCCTTGCGGTCGCGGATCACCTTGTTGCGGTGCCCTTCGGAGCCGGTCGTGACCGTGTCCTGCCGGCCGTTCTTCGAGTCGAGGATGTCGACGCCCTCACGGCCCAGCAGGCTGGACTTGCCCTGCTGGGCGCGGTGCCGGCGGCCGATGATCAGCCAGTCGCCGAACCGGCTTCCTTCCAGCCGTTCGATGTCCGGCGAGAAAGTCGTGGCTGCCGCGCAGGAGCCGTTCTTCCAGCGGGCATAGCGCCGGCCCAGGTCGGCCTTGACGCCGCGGCTCGCGCCGGCGAAGACGATGCTGTCATTGCCGGCGTTGCCGACCAGCTTGGAGCCCTGGCAGACGTTGCCGATGTGGAAATGATCCGTGTCCGGGCCGCCGATCGCGGTCACCCGGTCATTGGCATAGATCAGGTTGACCCCGCCGCCACCACGCAGGACGCTGCCCGCGCTGCCGTATGAGGTGGAAATGAAGTCCTTGCTCGGCCCGCCGTTCACGACGTTGCGCCCCGTGCCGCCGTTGAGCGTGGTCGACATCGTCTTCGGGATCGAGTTCTCGAGGTTGATCGTGTCGTCGCCGTCGCCGCCGTAGACCAGCATCCCGTCGAGGTTGTTGCGGTCGGCCGGGCAGCGGATCGTCTTCGCCACGGCCGAGTTCGGCGACTGGTCCACGCCCCGGCAGTTTCCGGAGGGCACTCCGCCGGCCGCCACTTCGACCCGGAACCACTGGTTCGAATCGTCGAAGCCGACCGAGATCCCGTCATCCTGGGTGCCGCCCATGATGATCGGGATGCCGCCGTCGCTGATGTCGACCAAGGCCAGCCGGTTGCCGAAGTTGCCGGGCGATTCCCGGTTGCATCGGGTCGCCTCGGCAAACCCGGAGCACTCGTTCTCGCCCAGTCCACCGTCGACGCTGTCGCCGTCACCGCCGTTGCCGACGATCACGTCATCCCCCAGCCCGCCCTCGATGTGGTTGACCACGCCCGGGGCGGCGGTGATCTCGTCGTCGAAGGCGGAGCCGATCACGTTTTCGAGCGAGTCCAGCGTGTAGCGGGTGGTCCCGAGCGAGGTGCCTGCCCGCAGGTCGACGATCACGCCGTCGATCCGGCGGCCGCCCGGCGGCGTGTGGGCGGCGTAGGAGATCGTGTCGTTGCCCGGCCCCCCGTATAGCTTGGCCAGTCCGCGTCCGGTGGTGACGAAGAGGTCGTCGCCCTCGTTGCCGTGGAGTTTCTTGATCCCCGAGTGGGCGATGATCGTGTCGTCCTTCGGGGTGCCGTAGACCCAGTCATCGCCCTCGCCCGGATCGAGGAAGGCGGGCCCGTTGTTGTCGGGCCGGTCGGCACGGAGCCGGTCGTTTCCCTGCTCGCCGAAGAGCTTCTCCTTCACCCCGCTGCTTGTGATGCCGCCGTTCGAGTAGAGGAAATCGGTGCCGTTGCCGCCGTGGACCTGGGAGATCGCATCGCCGAGGCTGTAGATGTGATCCGACCCGGTCAGCCCATAGAGACGGTTCCCGGTGCCCGAGTAGTCGAAGATCCGGTCGTTGCCCCCCATTCCTTTCACGGTGTCGCGGTCCGGCAGCCCGCGGGGGTTCCGGGTCGGGCCGGCGTAGATCAGGTCGTGGCTTTTCGAGCCGACTATGTAGTCGTTGCCGAGGCCACCGTGGACGACACCCTTCTTGGTCTTCGCATTGAGCGTGATCCTGTCGTCTCCGGAACCGCCGTCGACGGTGACGCTGTTCCCCTTGCCGGTGCGGATCCGATCGTCGCCCGAATCGCCGAAGATCCGCAGCTTGTTGCCCTTCTCGGTGACGATCAGGTCATTGCCCGGCCCGCCGTGGACGGTCGCGTCGCCCTTCGCCGCATAGATCCGGTCGTTGCCGGGGCCGGCGTCGGTGAAACTGATTCCCTTGCCGGTCCGGATCGTCTGCGAGCCTTCACCGGCACAGACGCGGCTGTACGGCTTCGCGATCACCGTCACCCGGTCGCCGGCGACCCAGGCCACGTCCTTGTACTTCAGCCTCACGGTCTTGTGATTGCCGGTGATGACCCGGTTGATCTTCTTGCCGAAGCACTTGTCCGGACGGGCGGCCGCCTCAGACGGGGCCAGCAGCCCCGCGTAGAGCGCAAGGAGGACCGGCACCATGATCGATGCTCGAAGTCCGGGGCTTGTCACGGCTGAACGGTTCATCTTCAAAGGCGTAGAAACGGGCGCACGGTTGGGGTACCCGTTGGTCCCTCCCTGACAACAACAGGGCGAAGGCGTATTCGATTCCCTGCCCCTCAGACTGTAGAGAAGCGACCGGCCCGCGGTCGCAACCTTCAGCGACGGCCGAGCTTCGGCCAGATCTGGCCGAGCGCCTCGGAGAACCCTGCCCCCTTCGACCGGATGTAGACCTCGAAGTCGACCGAGCTTTCCGCTTCGAAGTCGGGATCGTCGCGACGCGGCGCCCTGACCCGCACCTTGAACCGTTTCGACTGCCCGGCCTCGAGGGATCCGAGCCCGTTGCAACGCCGGGCCGCGAACAGCAGGGTCCGGTAGGACCACTTGGGCAGGCAGTACCTGACCCCACGCGCTGTTTCGGCGCCGTAGTTGACGACCGTGAAGGGCACCTTTACCTCGCGGCCGGGCCGGGCCGAGCGGTTCCAGTCGAGCGTCCACCCGGCGACCGCCGGATACCCGGGCTGGGGATCCGCCGTCAGCCGGTACTGCCGGACGACGCCGGAATCGTCGGCCACGACCTGGCCGCCGGGACCGGCCGAGACGTGCTGGCCGGAGAGGAAGTTCTGGTTCCCGAAGCCGGTCCGGCCGAACTGGCCGACGAACTCCCCGTCGGAGGTGAAGGTCTGGAGCCGGTTCAGGTACCAGTCGAAGACGAAGATGTGCCCGGCCTTGTCGGTGGCCAGGCTGGCCGGGCCAAAGGTCTGCCCCGGCTTCCAACCGGGCCGCGCCAGCAAGCCGATATGACTGCCATCCGGGGTGAATCTGCGGACGGTGCCGTTCCAGTCGTTGCCGATCAGAACCGTTCCGTCACCGTCGATCGCGAGCGAGGAAGAGAATCGCAGCGCCTTCTTCCGCTTGGCGCTCAGTTTCCACTGCCCGAGCTTCTTGCCGTTCGGCCCGAATCGCGCCAGCCGGAACGGCCCCTGGGTGAGCACGTACACGGTGCCGTCGGGGCTGACGTCGATGTCGGGATAGGCGGAGTCACGTAGCTGCCACGAGGTGATCAGCTTGCCGTTCTGCCGGTACCGGGCGACCACCCCTCCCTGCTCGACGAAGTACAAGGTCCCGTCCGGGCCCGACGCCATGTCCTCGACGTAGGTATGCGAGCCGGACTTGTCCTCGAACGGCAGGAATGTCTTCTGGCCGTGCGGCGTGTACTCGACTACCCCGCCGAAGGTGATCGCGGCGAGGCTCTTGCCGTTGCCCAGGGCGAGTACCGCGTCGACCCCGCCCTGCTCTTTGGAGGTCTTCCAGCTTCGCTCGTACTTGATCGCCGCCTGCGCCGAGGCGCAGGCCAACATCGCGGTTGCCGCGACCAACGCTATGAGCACTCCCCGAAAACGCATTCCCTTGCCTCCTTTGGACCTTGCCGCCCCCCTGAGCGGCCCAACTGACGTGCATCCTAGAATAGATCCGATGACTGACCCGAACGGCAGGCCGGAAGGTCGAAGAATCCTCGTCACCGGCGGGACCGGACTGATCGGCTCCGCCCTCTGTAACGCCCTGATCGATCGCGGCGATTCCGTGGTCGGGCTGAGCCGGAACCCGGATCGGGCCTCGAAATCGCTGCCCCGGGTCGAGTGGCACGGCTGGGAAGCGGTGCGGGAGCGGCCGCCGCGCGAAGCCTTCGACGGGGTCGACACGGTGATCAACCTGGCCGGGGAGCCGATCAACCAGCGCTGGAACGATGACGTCCGCGAGCGGATCGCCCGCAGCCGGATCAAGGCGACCAAGAACCTGGTGGCCAAGATCGCCGCCTTGGACGAGCGTCCGAAGACCCTGATCTCCGGCTCGGCGATCGGTTACTACGGCGATCGCGGCGACGAGCTGCTTTACGAGGACGCGGAACCGGGTGACGACTTCCTCGCCGATGTCGTGGTCCGCTGGGAGGAGGCCGCACGCACGGCCGAAGACCACGGTCTGCGGGTGGTGACGATCCGCTCCGGCCACGTGCTCGACCCCCGTGGCGGCCTGCTCAAGGAGCTGCTCCTGCCCTTCAAGATGGGGGTCGGCGGCCCGATCGCCGGCGGCAGCCAGTACATGTCCTGGATCCACCGCGACGACGAGGTCGGGATTCTGCTCTGGGCGACCGAGAACGAGTCGATCGCCGGCCCGGTCAACGCGACCGCCCCGAACCCGGTCACCAACAAGGAGTTCTCGAAGGCGCTCGGGCGCGAACTCGGTCGCCCCGCCATCGTGCCCCTGCCCGGTTTCGCGCTCGACATCGTCAAGGGCAGCGGGGTCGGCCACGCGGCCCGCGAAGGCCAGCGGGTATTCCCCAAGATGGCGACTTCGAACGGCTACGAGTTCAAGCAGCCGGAACTGGCCGGCGCCCTGGCCAACCTGCTCGGCTGATTCGCAGCGGTCGCTTCGAGGTCAGCTTGAGCCAACGTCGCTCGCTGCCCGAGTGCCAGCCGCTGCCGTCATAGATCTCGACCGCCAGCAGGATCTGAATCCGCCTGACCCGGGCCAGCCGCTTCCGGGGCTTTCCGAAGACACTGGCCCGGAAGGTGTTGATCCCGGCTTTTGGCGAGGTCCGAACCACCTTCAGGCGGCCGATCTGGACCAGCCCGGCCGCTTTCTCGACCTTGCTCACCTTGATGCCCACGCGTTTTGCGGCCCTGGCCCGGACCGAGACGCGCAGCCGCACCGAACAGGCTTGGTCGCAGGTGGCTTTTACGGGCAGCCCCTTGGTCAGGTACTGGCGCAGCGACTTCGACGGATAGGCGAGCCGGTACTTCATCACCTGGGATTCGCATCGCGGCGCCCCCGAAGGCCGTCGCATGCCGGTCCGGCAGAGGTAGTCGTGCAGCCGCGACGGGGCCGAGGTCATGATGCCCTGGACGCCGGAGGCGATCATGTGCCCGTAGGCCTCGTCGTTTTCATAGTCGAAGGAATCGGTCCAGACGTGGACCGCGTATCCCATCGCGGCGACGTCCTTCTCCTTGAGCATCTGCGGCGGATCGAGCTCACCGAGCACGTTCGGTACTTGCAAAGCCACCGGGTCGGGGGTGATCGCCGCCCCTCCGGTGAGGAAGCCGACCATCGAGGCGACACTGGCCGAGACCCCGATCGCCGGGGCCAGCTCGTGGAACTTGGCCAGGGCGTTCTGGTCCAGCGAGGCGACGATGATCGGCCGGTTCACGTTCTCCTGCCGGTTGAGCACCGCGGCCAGCAGGGTCGCCACCCTGATCGCCTCCGATGACTGGCCCGGCACCGTCTTGATCTCGATGTTGATCGGAACTCCGGGAAAGGCGGCGAGCACCTCTTCGATGGTCGGGATCCGGAAGTCGTCTGCCGCGAATCCTTCCGGGGGCTGTTTCTCCCCGGTGCGCACGCCACGGAACGGGTACTGGTCGGCCGGCAGCGAGTGGTCGAACTGCCCGCTGCCCGGACTGAACCAGTAGGCGGCGTCAAGACCCTGGACCTGGTCCACGGTCAGGTCGCGGACCTGGGCATCGAGCGGGGTGATCCGCCAGGTGTAGTAGTCGTGCATGACCATCAGGCGCCCGTCCGAGGTGGCATTCACATCCATCTCCAGACTGTCCGCACCACGGTCCTCGAGAGCGGTGCGGAAGGCGTAGATGGTGCTCGAAGGCGCTTCCATCTCGCCGCCTTGATGGGCCATGTTGAGGATCCCCCGCTGGTCGAGCCACGGGTTTTCCGACGGCACCGGCGAGGCAACCGCGGTCCCGCAGCCGAAAACCAGCGCCAAGATCAGCGCCGATACTCCCGCGACGAGCTTCCTGCCCTCTCCCATGGGCCGGATGATCTCAGATTCAGGCCGGGTAGCCGAACTCGGCCTCGACCAGACGGTCGGCCGGGACGGTCTTCGACTCGTCGAGTGCGTCGGCAAGCGGGGCCAACTCGATCGCGGTCCCCCGGAGCGTGGTCATCATGCCCCACTCCCCTTCGTTTGCCGCCTCGATCGCCCGGTAGCCGAGCCTGGTCGCGAGCACCCGGTCGAAGGCGGTCGGCGTGCCACCTCGCTGCAGGTGCCCCAGGACCACCGAACGGGTTTCCCGCCCGGTCACTTCCCCGATCCGGTCGGCCAGCCAGCCACCGATGCCGCCCAGCCTCACGTTCCCGAAGGCATCCGTGCCTTCGGTCAGGGTGACCTCGGATCCCTGCTTCGGCACGGCCCCTTCGGAGGCCACGATCAGCGGCGCGACCCCCGCCTCGAAGCAGGCGTCGACGTGGGCACAGACCTCGCCCGGGTCGAACTCTCGCTCCGGCACCAGGATCAGGTCGGCACCTCCGGCCATGCCGCTGTGCAGGGCGATCCAGCCGGCGTGCCGGCCCATCACTTCCACGACCAGGGCGCGGTGGTGGCTGGCGCCCGTGGTGCGCAGGCGATCGAGCGCCTCCATGACGATGTTGACCGCCGTGTCGAAGCCGAAGGTGTAGTCGGTGGCACCCAGATCGTTGTCGATCGTCTTCGGCACCCCGACCACACCGAGTCCCTGTTCAGTGAGCTGGCGGGCCACGCCGAGCGTGTCGTCGCCGCCGATCGCGATCAGCCCGTCGATCCCGGCCGCGCGGACGTTGCCGATGACCCGTTCCATGCCGCCGTCGTCCGAGTCCGGGTTGGTGCGGGAGGAACCGAGGATGGTGCCGCCCTCGGCGAGGATTCCCCTCACTTCGTCGACGGTCAACTCCCGGGATTGGTTCTCGAGTGGTCCCTTCCAGCCGTCGAGATAGCCGACGAACTCGTGCCCCCACTCGCGGGTGCCGCGCAGGACCGCGGCACGGATCACGGCGTTGAGGCCGGGGCAATCACCCCCGCCGGTCAACACCCCGATCCGCATGGCCTACTCCTTGGAGCGGCTGGGCAGGGACTCTTTGAGCTTGAGGATCGTCGGGTGGGTGACGTGGATGAAGGCGCCGAGGAAAAGTACCCCGAAGAAGACCAGGCCCGCGACGGGTCCACCCTGCCCCTGCGAGTACGAAAAGACCGCGAGGGCAATTGCGACGAAGAATGTGACCGGCATCAGCATCGCCGCGAATCCTACCTGACCGAGCCGCCGCTCGATCCGCCGCTCGGAGTCAGACCGATGGGATGATTGGGGGCCGGAAGGAGACGCAATTCGCGGCTGGCGTCTCCGACCAGGATGTCGCCTCCACCACGCAGCGGGAAGGTGATCACCTTCCGGCTCCAGGGGAGGAGCATCTTCAGCTTCGCCTTCTGGTGGAAGACCTTGCTGATCGCCTCGTCGAGCTCCCGCGGTGACCGGATCGACCCCCGCCCCGACCAGATGTCGCCGACGAACCTGAGGTAAGCAGACCGGTCGTTGTCCGAGGCAAAATACGAGCCGTCGGAAAACGAGGGAGAGTCGAAGGCACCGCTCGCGACCCGGAACTCGATCTTGCCGGCACGTACCGGCCTCACCGAACCCCGGACCTTGACCTTGCGCGGAACCTTCACCTTGAGCAGCTGCCGGTATCGCTTGCCCTCCTCGTCGGCACTGATCATGCGCAGACGGGCAGTCTGCCCCACCCGGACCTTCCCGACCGGCCTCAGGCTGAGGATGTTCCTCAGGCCCGCACCTGTCTCGAGGGTCAGGTCCACGGTCAGTGCACCGGCGTACAAGGTCTTGTACTTCACCTGGGTCAACAGACCACCCAAGCCGCCGACCAGGAAATCGGTCGGGGTCGCGGCGCCGGTCGGCACCCCGAGCATCGAGTACAGCCAGGCCGGGCCGCTCATCGCCACGCGGCTGCAGGCTTTCACCTCGCGGTTGGCTCCGATGATCCGCTGCTTCATGCATATCCGGCCGTTCTGGAGGGTCGGCTGACCGCCGCGGCTGAACTGGGCCTGCACCGCCATCCCGATCGCCGCCTCGCTGGTGAAACTGATTCCCACCGGCGATCCCCCGGGGAGTTCGTCCTCGCGGGATACGTGGGAAGTGAGCGATGTGCTCTCGCCGTCGAACTCGAGGTTCACCTTGACCGGGATCGTGGGTGCCTGAAGGCCGAAGCGTCCTGAAACTGCGTAGGGGCCGTCGTAGAGCACCGAGCCGAGTTGCGTGCTGGTCGGTGCGCCGAGCTTGAAGGACGGGGCGACGCCCCAGGCCGAACCGACCACGTCGTACACGTACGCGCCTGAGAACGAGAGTGAGCGTTGACCCGACAGATCGAGCGGATGGCCGCAGCCCCAGAAGTCGTCTCCGTCGCGGTAGCTGATCGTGCACATCGCGCTGATCCCGACCGCACCGTAGGTGTAGTTCATGGCGAACGAGCCACCAGGAGCCAGATCTGCCGATTCGGCGGGGAGGTCGGCGGCAACATGGTTGGAGAAGACGACCGACGTGAAACCCCGGTCCTCGAGACGCTTCCGGAACGCGTTCCTCGACTGCTGCGGCACGCCGGTCACGGTGAGCGGAGCGGTCAACGGATCGAGCTTCCGGCCCTTGTAGGTCGGGACCGCAGCACGGCTGCTCGCTGCGCGGGCCGAAGGCTGCCCTTCGAGCATGTCCGTGATCGGCGTCGCGAAACCCTTCGGGCCGATACCTGGGTATCCGTAGGAAATGGCCCCGACCACCTTGTCCTGACCACCGATGCTGCAGAGGATGGGCGAGCCTGACATCCCTTCGGCGACCCCGACCTCGGCCACGTCCGGATCGATGATCTCGAAGTAGATCAGGTCGCCGAAGCCCGCCACGCCGGTGCCGACGACGTCGAGGATCTTCACCTCGAAGGAGCTGATCTCGGTGCCTTTCAGCACGGTCCGGGCCTGGCAGACGTCCCCGGGCGTGACCTCGCTCAACGGAGCCGTGGGCAGCGGGTCTCCCGGCGCCGCGGAAGCACATGTAACGGTCCCGAACAGGATCGCCACGGTCAACGCCAGTACCCCCACCAGCGGATTCCTTCCGCGCATCAGTTTGTTCATGCGGTAACCCTAGGGGTTCAGGTGACGGTCCGCGACGAGGCCGCTTCTACAGCCAACGCCGCCGCCGTCTCCGTCATGAACGATCCGACCGCCTCCGCCACGCCGCCCGGTTCGGCATCGCCCGCGATGCGGACCAGCCTCGACCCGATGATCACGCCGTCGGCGATCTGACCCACCGTGGCCGCCTGCTCGGGAGATCCGATCCCGAAACCGACCGCGACCGGGACCTCTGACTTCGACTCGACGCCCTCGACCAGCTCCTTCAGGTCGGCCGCGACCTCGGACCGCTCGCCGGTGGTGCCGACGCTGGAGACCAGATACACGAAACCGGTCGCTACCCGGCAGATCTCGTCCCGTCGTTCGGGCAAGGTGGTCGGCGCGACCAGCGGCACCACGGCCAGCCCGGCCGCGTCCATCGCGGCCCGGATCGACTCGTCCTCGCCGAACGGCAGGTCGGGCACGATCACGCCGCAGGCACCGGCCTCCGCCGCTCGGGCCGCGAACGCCTCCGGACCGGCCCCGCCGAGGATCGAGTTGGTGTAGACCATCAGCACGACCGGCACCCGGTCGGCCACCTCGCGGCAGATCGCGAGCACGTCACCGAGTTTGGTCCCGGCTTCCAGTGCCTGGACCGCGGCCGCGTGGATCACCGGGCCGTCAGCCAGGGGATCGGAGAACGGCACCCCAAGCTCAATCAGGTCGGCTCCATTCTCTACGTAGGAGCGAGCCACGGCCAGTGAGGATTCACGGTCGGGGAAACCACCCATCATGTAGGGCATGAGCGCCGCGCGGCCTTCACCGCGGGCGACCGCGAAGGCGGCGGCGATCCGCTCGGTCCCCGTGTTCGTCCGGCCGTCGGCACTCACTGGATGTCCTCCATGCCGAGCACCTCGGCCAGGTCCTTGTCCCCTCGGCCGGACAGGCAGAGCACGTCGTAGCCGCCGTCGCCCTCGCCGACCCGGCCCTCGCCGAGCAGCCAGGCGATCGCGTGGGAGGACTCGAGCGCCGGGATGATCCCTTCCAGCCGGCTCAGACGCCGGAAGGCGGCCAGCGCGTCCTTGTCACTCACCGCGACGTAGCGGGCCCGGCCGATGTCGCGCAGATGAGCGTGCTCGGGGCCGGTGCCCGGATAGTCGAGACCGGCCGAGACCGAGTGCGCCTCGAGGATCTGGCCTTCCTCGTCGGTCAGCACCGCCGAGAGCGAGCCGTGCAGGACCGAGGTGTTGCCGGCGGTCAGCGATGCCCCGTGCTTGTCGGTGTCGAGGCCGAGGCCGGCCGCCTCGACGCCGATCAGCTCGACCTCTTCGTCGGGGACGAAGGCGGTGAAGGTCCCGATCGCGTTCGAACCGCCGCCCACGCAGGCGATGACCCTGGCCGGCAGGACCCCTTCGGCCTGTAGCGCCTGGTCGCGGGCTTCGTCGCCGATCACCCGCTGAAGGTCCCTGACCAGCTCCGGGAACGGTGCCGGGCCGACCGCGGAGCCGATGATGTAGTGGGTGTCGGCCACGTTGGTGACCCAGTCGCGGATCGCCGCGCTGACCGCCTCCTTGAGGGTGCGGGCTCCAGCCTCGACCGGCACCACCTCGGCTCCGAGCAGCTTCATCCGCTCCACGTTCGGCTGCTGGCGGCGGATGTCCTCGCTGCCCATGTAGACGATGCACTCGAGGTCGAGCAAGGCGCAGGCGGTGGCGCTGGCCACCCCGTGCTGACCCGCACCGGTCTCGGCGATGATCCGTGGCTTGCCCATCCGCTTGGCCAGCAGGGCCTGGCCGATCGCGTTGTTGATCTTGTGGGCGCCGGTGTGGTTCAGGTCCTCGCGCTTCAGGTACACCTTGCGGCCGGCTTCCTCGCTGAGGCGGGATGCCAGGTAAAGGGGGCTGGGCCGGCCGACGTAGTCGCGCAGCAGCACCTGGAAGCGTTCAGTGAAGTCGGGATCCTCACGTGCCTCGGCCCAGGCCAGGGTCAGCTCGTCGAGGGCCGGGATCAGCGTCTCCGGCACGTAGCGGCCGCCGTAGGGCCCGAAGCGGCCCGGCAGCTCGCCGGCGGTCGATTCGGCGACGTTGCGGCTCATGCGCCGGCCACCGGGGTGTAGCGGGCCGCCTGAAAGAAGCTGGCCAGTTTGCCGTGGTCCTTGATCCCCGGTTCCTTCTCGACCCCGGAGGCGACGTCAACCGCGTCGGGCCGCACGATCCGGATCGCCTCGGTCACGTTGTCCGGGGTCAGGCCGCCGGCCAGGATGGTCGGGATCGCCGAGTGGTAGTTAGCCAGCAGCTCCCAGTCGAAGGCTTCGCCCGTGCCGCCGTAGACGCCCTTGCGGCCCTTGTCGAAGAGGTGGAAATCGGTGAAGCGGTAGGCGGTGCTGGCCCGCACATCGGCATGGGTGGCGATGTGGAAGGCCTTGATCACCTTGAGGCCGGTGCGGCGGTTCACCTCGGTGCAGAAGTTCGAGCCCTCGTTGCCACTCAGTTGGACCATGGTCAGCTGGGCGTTCTCCGCGGCCTGGACCACCCTTTCGATGGTCGGGTTCACGAACACGCCCACCACTTCGCAACGGCGGCGGAACTCCTCACCGATCCCGGCCGCGACCGAAGCCTTGACGAAGCGCGGGCTCTCCTTGTGGTGGATCAGCCCGATCGCCCAGGCACCGTGCTCCACAGCGGCCTCGGCGTCGTCTCGATTGGTTATCCCGCAGATCTTTACCTTCACCAGCCAAGGGTATGACACCTAACCATCCGGCGGTCATTTCGACTTCCACCCGGCCATGGAAACGCAGACGGGCCGCCAACATCGGCGGCCCGTCGGGCAGGGAGTGGGACTGCGTCGGGAGTTACTGGCCGAAGCCGGGCAGCTCCTGCTGTCCCTGGCTGGAGGAAGTCGAGTCGGAACTGGAGTCGTCGGGACGTTTGCCCAGGGTCACCGTGACGGTCTTCGTCTCGCCGTCGCGCTGGACCTCGAGTTCCATCTTGTCGCCGACCTTGGCGTCGTTGACCGCGGCGATCAGATCTTCCATCGAAGCCAGATCCTTGCCGTCGACCTTCGTGATCAGGTCACCGCCGGCCATCACACGCTGGCCCTGGATCGAAACTGCGGTGTCGCCGGCCTGGATGCCGGCCTTGGCCGCGGGCCCGTCCTTCGGCGCTTCCTGGACCAGGACGCCCTGGTCGGTGCCGAGGTTCAGTGCGTCGGCGAGCTGGGAGTTGATCGTCGCGCCGCTGATGCCGAGGTAGGCGTGCTCGACCGTGCCGCCGTCCTTCAACTGGTCGACTACGTCCTTGACGGTGTTGCTCGGAATGGCGAAGCCGATGCCGACGTTGCCGCTGGTGCTGGAGCCGCTGCCGGTGGCGATCTGGGAGTTCACCCCGATCACGTTGCCGTCGGCGTCGATCAGGGGACCGCCCGAGTTGCCGGGGTTGATCGCGGCGTCGGTCTGGATCACGTTTGAAATCGCGTACTGGTTGAGGCTGGAGATCTCGCGCTGGAGGGCGGAGACGATGCCGGTGGTGACCGTCCGGTCGAGGCCGAAGGGGTTGCCAATCGCGACCACGGGGTCCCCGACCTTGACGTTCGAGGAGTCACCCAGCGTGAGCGGTTTCATCTCGCTCTCCGGGGCGTCCACCTTGAGCAGCGCCAGGTCGGTCGAGGGGTCGGTGCCGACCACGGTCGCGTCATAGACCGCGTCCGAATCGCCGAGCGTGACGGTGATCTTCTTCGCGCCTTCGATCACATGGTTGTTGGTGACCATGTGGCCGTCGGTGTCGATCAGGAAGCCCGAACCGGTCGCGGTGCTCGTGCCCTGCTGCTGGCCGAACGGGTCGAAGGGACTGCTCGACTGGGTCGTGATGCCCGAGGCGGTGATGAAGCCGACGCCGTCGCTGTCACGGTTGTAGATCTGGTTGACGGCGTTCGTGTCGCTCTTGCTCGAGGCCGGCGTGGTCGTCGCGGTCAGCGACTGGACGGTCGTCTCGGTCTTGCCGATCCAACCGGCGGCGATCGCGATGAAGCCGGCCACGGCGACGACGAGGCCACCGGTCAGGGCGGCCAGGAACACGGAGCGCAAGGAGCGCTTGGGGGCATCGGAAGTCTGGTTCATGACGGGAATCAAAAAACACCGTCATTGACCATTCCTAAGCCAAAAAATAAGGTTTCCTAAACTGAGAATACCCTGGGAATCCAGACCCCGGCCACGCAACGCAGCCTTCGTGGTTACGCCGTGGGGTTGGGCAGGCATCACCGGGACGGAGCGAACGGGCGGCATTCAGCCGCCCTCCTCCTGAGTGTCCCGGAGACGCCCACCCAACCCCACGGCTACCCGAACCTGGTCTGCTCGGCTTCACCTGCTGCCAGGAGGGCTATCCGGTTCGTGGGTTGCCGGTGTCTGTGTGGGGTCAACGGGTCACAAGTGAAACCGTTATTTCGTTCTCGTGAGCGCAGCTGACCCGGTTCCTGATGGTTGACTGTGCACACCAAGGACCCCACCCAGACACCGGCCCAAGAGCAACAGGCATATAAGTCAACCGCGCCGTCACCGCGGCGCGTAACCTGTCTAAGGGAGGAAGTGCTCCGTGGTGGAGTCACCCATGCCCGCCAGGAGGCGGACCGTTTCCTCCGGGTCTTCGGAGCGCATGAGGGACTCGCCGATCAGGGCCGCGTCGACGCCGACCCTTTCCAGCTCGACCAGCTCCTCGCGGTTGGAGATGCCGGATTCCGAGACGACCGTGGTCCCGGTCGGGACGTCGGTGATCAGGTCGTAGGTGGTCTGGATGTCGACCACGCCGGTGTCGAGGTTGCGGTTGTTGATGCCGATCACCTCGGCCCCGGACTCGACTGCCCTTTCGAGTTCTTCCTCGCTGTGGACCTCGACCAGGCAGTCGAGGTCCAGTTCGGCGGCCTTGAGCTGGTACTCGCGCAGGCGCTCGTCGTCGAGCACGGCGACGATCAGCAGCACCGCGTCGGCACCGCCGGTCGCGGCTTCGTAGAGCTGATACTGGTCGACCACGAAGTCCTTGCGCAGGATCGGCAGGCTGCAGGCGGCACGGGCCGCGGCGAGATCCTCGAGCCGGCCGTCGAAATGGGTCTCGTCGGTGAGGACCGAGAGGGCGGCAGCGCCGCCGGCTTCGTAGGACTTGACCTGGTCCGGCAGCTGGACTCCGGGCGCGATCTCGCCGGCGCTCGGCGACTTGCGCTTGTACTCGCAGATCAGTGACATGCCGGGCCGGGTCAGGGCCTCTTGGAAGGGACGGTCATGGTCCCGTTGGCCCAGCCTGGCCTCGAGGTCGGCCAAGGGCACCTGCTGGCTGCGTGCTTCGACGCCCTGGCTCGCGGCCGAAATCAGTCGCTCAAGTATTCCCACGATCTGCTGAGACTCTAGATGATTAGGCTCACGGCATCGTGGATGGATGGTGCGTGCCGGGGGGATGCCGGGCGGCGCATGGCGACGAAGCCGGTGCCGGCGGCACCGGCGAGTTGCCAGGTGGCGATCCGGCGCCCCCCGGTGCGTGCCAGCCGCCGCGAGGCCGTGGGCCTAATCATCAAACTAAGACTGGCCCGTGAAACTGACCAAGCGGGCGAGAACGGCAGCCGCTTCCCCGCTATCGATCGCCTGTTGGGCGGCCTCGACCCCGCCGGCCAGGTCGTCGGCCCTGCCGCCGACCAGGATCGCCGCGGCGGCATTCAGGACCACGAGATCCCGACGCGGGCCCTTCTCGCCCTCGAGCACGGCCCGGGTCGCAGCCGCGTTCTCTTCCGGGGTGCCGCCGACCACGTCGCCGAGTTCGGCGCTCTCTAAGCCAAAATCACCGGGCGAGACGAACTGCTCCTCGGTCCCGCCGTCCTTGACTTCGATGATCCGGGTCGGGCCGGTGATCGAGATCTCGTCAATCCCGTCGTCGCCGGAGACGACCAGCGCCCTTTCGGTCCCGAGGCCGACCAGCGCCTCGGCGATCGACTCCTGGTAGCGACGGTCCGAGACGCCCATCAACTGCCGTTTGGCGCCTGCCGGGTTGGTCAGCGGACCGAGGAAGTTGAAGATGGTCCGCACCCCCAGCGCCTTCCGCACCGGCACCACGTGGGCCATCGCCTTGTGGTGCTTGGGCGCGAACATGAAGCCGAAGCCGGTCTCCTCGATCGAGGCGGCGACCCGTTCGGGCGGGATCTCGATGTTCACCCCGAGCGCCTCCAGCAAGTCGGCCGACCCACTGAGGCTGGTGCTGGAGCGGTTGCCGTGCTTGGCGACCGCGCAGCCGGCGCCGGCCGCAACCAGGGCGGCGGTGGTCGAGACGTTGAAGGTCGAAGGTCCACCGCCGGTGCCGGCGGTGTCGACCAGGTCGCCGCTGACCTCGACCGGCTCGGCCAGCAAGCGCATGGTCCGGGCCAGGCCGATCAGTTCCGGCACGGTCTCCCCCTTGGTGCGGAGGGCGATCAGGAAGGCGCCGGTCTGGACCTCGTCGGAGCGACCTTCCATGATCTCGGTCAAGACCGTCGAGGCATGGTCGGTGGTCAGATGCTGCCCGGAGGCGGCCGCATCGATCGCCCGGGTCAGGATGTCGTTAGGCAACTGTCCTCCCCTCGTTGGTCGGGATTCCGGCGGCAGCTCGTTCAAGCGAGAGCTCAACCCCGATGAAGGTGGCGATCATCCGCTTGCCATACGGGGTCAGCACGGACTCGGGATGGAACTGGACGCCCTCGGCCGGCAGCTCCTTGTGGCGGACGCCCATCACGATCTCGCCGTAGGTCGAGGTGACTTCGAGCGAATCGGGGATCTCGCCGGCGATCAGCGAGTGGTAGCGGCCGACCGTGAGTGGGTCCGGCAGGCCGTCGTAGATCGTCTTGCCGTCGTGTTCGATCTCGGCGCTCTTGCCGTGGATCGGCTCGCCTTGGACGACCGTTCCGCCGAAGGTCTGGACCATCGCCTGGTGACCGAGGCAGACCCCGAGCACCGGGATGCCGGCCTGGGCGAAGGCGGGGATGACCTCGAGCGAGACGCCGGCGTCATCCGGCGTGCAGGGCCCGGGCGAGACGACCAACCGGTCGTGGCCCTCGGCCAGCAACTCGTCGACCGTCCGCACGTCGTTGCGGACCGTTTCCACTTCTGCTCCGAGTTCTCCCAGGTACTGGACCAGGTTGTAGGTGAAGGAGTCGTAGTTGTCGATGACCAGTACTCGCATCAGGCCCAATCAGGGTTCTCGCAGGCGATCTCGACGGCGCGGAACATCGCTTTCGCCTTGTTGACAGATTCTTCGTACTCGTACTCGGGCTTCGCGTCCGCCACTGTGCCGCCGCCGGCCTGGATGTGGACCTGGCCGTCCTTGATCAGCGCGGTGCGGATGTGGATCGCGGTGTCGAGATCGCCGTTCCAGGAGAGGTAACCGACCGCGCCGCCGTAGGAGCAGCGCTTGACCTTTTCCATCTCGTCGATGATCTGCATCGCCCGAACCTTCGGCGCCCCGGAAAGAGTGCCGGCCGGCAGGGCCGAGCGCAGCACGTCGAGGGCGCCACGGCCTTCGGGCAGCCGGCCCGAGACGCGACTGACGATGTGCATCACATGCGAGTAGGTCTCGACCACCATCAGCTCCTCGACCTCGACCGTGCCGTACTCGGCCTCGCGGCCGATGTCGTTGCGGGCCAGATCGACCAGCATCACGTGCTCGGCGCGTTCCTTCGGGTCGGAGATCATCTTCTTGGCCAGGCGACGGTCCTCCTCCTCGGTCGCGCCGCGGGGCGAGGTGCCGGCGATCGGCCGGATCTCGACCCGGTCGCCGTTCACCTTGAGCAGTGGCTCGGGCGAGGCGCCGGCGATCTGGAAGTCACCGAACTCGAAGAAGTACATGTACGGCGAAGGGTTGATCGAGCGCAGGCCACGGTAGATCGAAAGCGCCTCGGCCCGCTGGTCGGCGGAGAAGCGCTGCGAGGGAACCACCTGGAAGGCGTCGCCGGCGTGGATGTACTCGACGATCCGGGCGACCATCGACTCGAACTCGTCGCGGCTCACGTTGGAGGCGAACTCCGGCGCCTCGACCGCGGCGGTCGGACCGGCGTCGGGCACCGGGCCGCGCAGGGTTTCACGGATCGATTCGATCCGGGCAGCCGCCGCGTTCCAGGCCTCGTCGAAGCTCTCGTGCTCGTCGGCCCAGGCGCAGCTGATGATGGTCAGCTCGTTGTGGAGGTGGTCGAAGGCCAGCAGCACGTCGGTGATCATCAAGGCCAGGTCGGGCAGGCCGAGCGGGTCGGGGTTGGGGTCCCCGAGCGGCTCTATCGCCCGGACCAGGTCGTATCCGAAGAGCCCGACCGCACCACCGCCGAAGGGTGGCATGCCTTCGGTTTCGGCGACCCGGTAGCGGGCCAGGTACTCCTTGACGCCGTCATAGGGGTCCGGCGCGCCGGTCGTCTCCAGCGGCTCACCGTCTCCCGAGGTGGCGTCGCCGGGATATTCATTCAGCTCACCCGCCGCCCAGCGGATCACGCGGTGCGGGCTGACCCCGACGAACGAGTACCGGCCGACCTGTCCGCGTTCGGCCGATTCGAGCAGGAAGCAAGGGCCGTCTCCGCGCAGCTTGAGCAGGGCCGAGACGGGCGTTTCGACGTCGTCGGTGTAGCGCAGGGTGACCGGCACCACGTTCGATTCCGGGACCAGGGCGCGGGCCGACTCGAGGTCGGGCCTGAGGCGGGCGGCAAGGTCAGGCGCGACGGCCATTCAGGACCTCCCCCACGTCTTCGAGCGTGATCCCCCGTGAACGGATCAGAGCCGCCAGGTGGAAGAGCACGTCGGCCGCCTCGTTGGCCACCCGGTCGTCGGTTTCCTCGCGCACCGCGCGGCTCACCTCTTCGGCTTCCTCCATCACCTTCTCACCGGCGAAATCCGGGTCCTCGAGCAGTTTCACGACGTAGCTGCCCTCGGGCTTCTCGGCCAGGCGCGAGTCGATCGTGCGGGCCAGCACGGCGAGGGCTTCGCCGCTCACCGGTTTCGGGGTCTCCCCGGTTTCCAGGTCACGGTAGAAGCAGGTCCGCTCGCCGGTGTGGCAGGCGGGACCGGCCGGTTCGACCAGGGCGAGGATCGCGTCGCCGTCGCAGTCGACCCGCAGCTGCCTGACCTTCTGGACGTTGCCGGACTCTTCGCCCTTCTGCCAGATCTTCTGGCGTGAGCGGCTGAAGTAGGTGACCAGCCCGGTTTCCTCGGTCAGCCGGAGCGACTCCTCGTTCATGTAGGCGAGGGTCAGCACCTCGCCCGAGATCGCGTCCTGGGCAACGCAGGGCACGAGGCCGTCCTGGTCGAATTTCACTTCCACGCCTGCCATCAGTTCGCGCTCTCGCCGGGATCGCTGCTCGTGTCGATGTCGCCCTGGTCCAGCGGTACGTACCACTGGCCGTTCTCGCGGACGAATTTCGCCTCACTGCCGGTCCCGCCGGTGAAAGTGACGTTGGCGACGTCACCGTCCACCTCGATCGTGTCGACCTTGAGTACCGGCTGCTTCCCGGCGGACTCGAGGATCGGCTTCGTTTCGCTGACGCAGCGGTCGATGTCGTGGAAGGTCTCGTCGACCGCGCTGGGCTGCATGATCAGGCAGAAGGCCGAGGCGTCCTGCTTCCGGGTCGCCTCGTTCAGCTTGGTGACCAGCTCGCGGATCGCCTGATCATCGGCCTGGGAAGTGGAGTCATCCGAGCTGCCGCAGCCGGAGGCCATCAGGGCGGCTCCCGCAAGGGCGCAGATTGCGACTTTTCGCAGCATGCGCCAATCCTACGGAAGGCCGCATGACTCGCGGCCGCACGACCGCGGCCCGCGGGGCTGGAGGTCGTGGCCAAACGTCCCGAAGGTGTGGGGCCGTGGGCCGGTGGGATGCGAGCGCAAGGGCATAAGGCGGGCTGGTGGCCCGTTGTTGTC
>MKST01000011.1:105869-181858 GCA_001897355.1 Solirubrobacterales bacterium 67-14
GGAAGAAGGGGCGCTCAGGGAACCGGAACGTGATCGACATCCGCGGTGCCAAGAAGGGCGGCGGCGGAAGTGGCGGCGGGTTCGGCGGAATGGGTGGCCTCGACGGTGGCGGCGGCCTACCGATCCCCGGCGGCAAGGGCAAGATCGGCGGTTTCATCGGCATCGTCGTCGTGCTGATCGTGATCGGCACCCAGGTGCTGGGCGGTGGTTCCGGTTCCAGCAGCGGTTTCGACGTCGGTTCGATCCTGAACGGCGCCGGGCAGGTTCCGGGAGCGAACAACCCTTCCCCGATCCCGGCCAGCGAGGATCCGGACGCGGACCTGAAGGACTTCTCCGCCTATGTCTTCACCGACGCCCAGCAGGTCTGGCGGCAGGCTTTCAAGAAGGATGGCCGGCCCTACAAGGACGCCCAGCTCGTGCTCTACTCCGGTGCGGTCAGCACCGGTGGCTGCGGCAACGCGACCTCGGCGGTCGGCCCCTTCTACTGCCCGGCCGACAAGCGGGTCTACCTCGACCTCAGCTTCTACAAGCAGATGGAGAACCAGCTTTCGGCCGGGGGCGACTTCGCCTGGGCCTACGTGATCGCCCACGAGATGGGCCATCACGTCCAGAACCTGGGCGGCATCCGTGACGACGTCGCCCGGGCCAAGCGCCAGGACAGCGACTCGGCGAACGAGATCTCGGTCCGCAACGAACTGCAGGCCGACTGCCTGGCCGGAGTCTGGGCCTCGACCGTCTTCGACCAGCTCGAATCCGGCGACCTCGACGAGGCGATAAACGCCTCGGAAGCGGTCGGCGACGACCGCCTCCAATCTCGCGGCGGCGGCTCAGTCAATCCAGACTCCTTCACCCACGGAACCTCCGAACAACGCCACCACTGGTTCCAAACCGGCTACGAATCAGGAGACCCAGCGGAGTGCGACACCTTCTCAGGCGATATTTAGCCTACTGACGGTTCCCACAGGGTCCGGGGCGAGGGTGTCCCCCAAAAACCTCCGGAATGAGGAGCGCAGCGACGGTTTTTGGGGGACACCCCCGCCCCGGACCCCTCGACTAGGTCACGTCAATCAATGCCTAGGCGGTCGAGCATGTCTTCGTCCCGGCGCCACTTGCGCTTCACCTTGACCCGCAGGTCGAGGTGGACCTTGCCGCCCAGCTCCTTTTCGATGTCCTTGCGGGCGCCGGTGCCGATCTCGCCGATCTTGAAGCCCTTCTTGCCGATCAGGATCTTCTTCTGTGAGTCGGACTCGACCCAGATCTCCGCATCGACCAGCCAGAGCCCGTCCTCGCGTTGGTCGATCCGGGTGACCTTGACCTCGACCGAATGAGGAATCTCATCCCGGGTGCGGATCAGGGCCTGGCCGCGGATCAGCTCGGCCAGCAGCAGCTCGCGGGGCTGGTCGGAGTGGTCTTCCGGCGGGTAGAGGTACGGACCCTCGGGGACGATCGAAGCGAGATGGGCGGCGAGTTCGGGAACCCCTTCCCCGGTCTTGGCGCTGACCGGGAAGACTTCGTCCACCCCTTCCAGTCCGGCCGCTTCGATCAGGACCGGGACTATGTTCCGACCCAGCCGGTCGGCCTTGTTGACGGCGCAGATGATCGGTAACGATCCTTCGCCCTTGCGGGCCTTGAGCAGGATGCTGGCGATGAAGCGGTCCCCCGGGCCGACCCCCTCTTCCCCGTTGATCACCAGCAGAGCGACATCGGCGCCGGCCAACTCGCCCTCGACCGTCTTCTGCATGCGGCTGGTCAGTTCGTCACGGGGCCGTTGCACCCCGGGCAAGTCGACCAGGACCAGCTGGGTGCCGGCCTCGAGGTCGGTGGCGACACCACGGATCGCGCGGCGGGTGGTCTGGGGCCGGACCGAGGAGATCGCGACCTTGGCCCCGACGATCGAGTTGACCAGGGTGGACTTGCCGACGTTGGGCCGGCCGGCCAGGCCGACGAAGCCGGAACGGGTGCCCGAGCCAGGTTCCAGGCCGGCCTGTTCGTCAGTCAATCTCGGCCTCCACGGTCATCCGGGGTTCGATCCCCAGCCCGGTGACGATCCGGTCCTGGAGGTCGAGCATCTCGCCCTGGTCGCTCTCGTGATCGTATCCGCAGAGATGGAGCACGCCGTGCACCGCGACCTCGGTCTCGTCGACCGAGAACTCCGGGCAGATGAACACGTCCCCGAGCTCGACCGGGCCCTGTCCTTCGTCCTCGTCCATCGGGAAGGAGAGCACGTCGGTGGCCTTGTCCTTGCCGCGATGCTCGCGGTTCAGTTCGCGGATCCGATCTTCGCCGACCACTTCGATCGCGAGATGTCCTTCCTTCATCCCGGCTGCTTCGAGCGTCGCGACCACCGCCGGACGGAAACGGTCCGGCACGTCGTCCAGTTCGAAGCTCAACTGCCGCTTTCGCGTTCGGCGTGTTCGCCGTAGGCGGCGACGATGCGCTGCACCAGCCGGTGTCGTACGACGTCCTTGCCGCCGAAGCGGACGAACTTCACGTCCTCGATCCCGTCGAGGATTTCCTTGACCACGACCAGGCCCGACTTGCTGTCGCGCGGCAGGTCGATCTGGGTCACGTCGCCGGTCACCACCATCTTCGAGTTGAAGCCGAGCCGGGTGAGGAACATCTTCATCTGCTCGGGGGTGGTGTTCTGGGCTTCGTCGAGGATCACGAAAGCGTCGTTCAGGGTGCGGCCGCGCATGAAGGCCAGCGGCGCCACCTCGATCACGCCCCGGTCGAAGTAGCCATTGACCCGGTCCGGGTCGAGCATGTCGTAGAGCGCATCGAAGAGCGGGCGCAGGTAGGGGTCGACCTTGGCCTGCAGGTCACCGGGCAGGAAGCCGAGGCTCTCCCCCGCTTCGACCGCGGGCCGGGTCAGGATGATCCGCTGGACCTCGCCCTCGATCAGGGCGGCGGCGGCCATCGCGACGGCGAGGAAGGTCTTGCCGGTGCCGGCCGGGCCGATCCCGAAGGTGACCGTGTTCTCGCGGATCGAGTCGACGTAGAGCTTCTGGTTGACCGTCTTCGGCACCACCCGCGTGTTGCGGTTGTGCCAGACCACATCGTCGAGCATCTCGGCCGGGCGGCGGGAGGACTGGATCGCGTTGGTGACCGAGTCGACGGTCGAGGGCTCGACTTCGTGGCCGCCCTCGATCAGGCCGATCATCTCGTCGACCAGGCGAGCCGCCTTGTCGTTCTCGGCGTCGTCGCCTTCGAGAGTGAGCTGGTTGCCGCGCAGGTGGACGCGGCTGGTGGTCCGGTCCCGAAGGGCCCGGAGGACCGAGTCCTCGGCACCGGCCAGGTCGGCCGCCACATCGTTGTCAAGGGTGAGGGTGCGTCGGGCCATAGGGTTCAACCAGCGAGCTGGTCGCGCACCTCCGTGCTGACTCGCTTGCCGTCGGCCCGGCCGGCCACCTTTTCCTTGAGCAGACCCATGACCTGGCCCATCTGCTTCTGTTCGGTGGCGCCGGTCTCGGCGATCGCTTCCCTGACCATCTCGGCGAGCTCTTCGTCGGTGAGCTGGGCGGGCAGGTAGGCGGTGATCAGTTCCGCCTCGAAGCGTTCGTCTTCGGCCTGCTCGTAGCGGCCGGCATCGGCATAGGCCTCGGCAGCCTCCATCCGCTTCTTGCGCTCACGCTGCAGGGCGCCGATCTCGTCGCCCTTCCCCAGCTTGTTCTCCTGCTGGAGGACGTCCTGGATCATGCGCAGCGCCGAGGCGCGCTTGCGGTCGCCGTCCTTGAGGGCGGCCTGCGCGTCGACCTTGATCTGTTCGGCTGCTGACATACCCCAAGCGTACCTGCCCGGTCCACCGGGACGGCTTCAGGACTGTGAAATCGGGCCGGCCGACGCCGGCCGGCGGCCTCATGACTCGTCGGGATCGCCGGTGGGTGGTTCGGCGTGGGACGTGCGGGGGCCGAAGGCGCTGTAGAAGACGATCCCGCCGGCGATGACCACGATCCCGTAGAGGAGCAGGATCCGATAGGTGGAGTTGACGACTCCGAGGCCGACCAGGGTGATCCCGATCCCGGCCGCAAAGGCGAAGAAGTACCGGGGAGAACGCACCCCGCGCCAGATCAGGAAACCGGCCAGCAGGGCGGCCGGAATCCAGTCGAAGAAGCTGATCGGGGCGATGCAGCCGATCATGAAAAGCGCCCCAACCGCGAGCCAGCCGACGAACTTCGCGGCCGCCGCGTTGCGGGTGTTGTTTTGATCGTCCGCCATCAGACCTCGACTCTTTCGGCCCTTCCGGCCAGTGGTAGTTGCAGGAACCGGGTGCCGACTTCGACGAAGGCGTCGACCTCTCCGGTGACCAGAAAACGGTAATCACCTTCGGCCTGACCTTCTGCCAGCTCGCCGCGGATGGCCATCTCGCGCTGGATCGCCGCGGCAATCGCGTGGCCGGCGGTGACCAGGCTTACATCCCGCCCCAGCATGCGTTGCAGCATCGGAGCGACCAGCGGGTAGTGGGTGCAGCCAAGAATCAGCGTGTCCACGCCAGCCTCCCGGAGCGGCTGGCAATAGCCGCGCACGGTGTTGAGGACTTCCTCGTCAAAGGTCGGCCCCTGCTGGATGATCGGGGCGAGATCGGGGGCGGCGACCTCGGTCACGGTCAGCGGCCGGCCGAGCGCGTCGAGAGCCCGGTGGTAGGCGCCACTGGCGACCGTGGCGGGGGTGGCGAGCACGCCGACCCGGCCATTGCCGCTGATCGAGGCGGCGATCTCGGCCTCCGGACCGACCACCGTCACGACCGGCACTCCGGCCTGCGCACCCAGGGCGCGGATTTCCTCGCCGGCCGCGGCGGTGGCCGAGTTGCAGGCGATGACCAGCATCTTGACGCCACGCCCGAGCAACTCGGCGGCGATGGCGGCGGCCCGCTCCCGCAGTTCGTCGGCGCTCTTGGTGCCGTAGGGGAAGTGGCCGCTGTCCCCGAGGTAGAGGAAGTCCTCGGCCGGCAGCGAGACCAGGCATTCGTGCAGCACGGTCAGGCCGCCGACCCCGGAGTCGAAGACCCCGATCGGGAGACCGGGGCGCATCAGGCGAGCTCCCGGGCGAAGGTCAGCGAGCCCCAGTCTCCCATCGCACCGCGGCCGGTTTCGACCAGGCCATGTGGTTCGAAGGCGGCCCGGACCCGGTCGTACTCGCTGGTCAGGAGACCGGAGCAGATCAGGGTCTCGGGCAGGTTGTCCGGGGCCAGTCCGGCAGCCACTGCCTCGAGCAGCGGCGCGGTCAGGTTGGCGACGGTGGTCGGGGCGAGCCGCGGCAACCCGGCCTTCAGGTCGATTCGCTCGAACTTTGCCTCCACCCCGTTGACCTCGGCGTTCTCGCGGGCCGCCGCGACCGCGGCGACCTCGTGGTCGCAGCCCTCGAGCGGCTGCCAGCCGAGCTTGCCGGCGGCGATCGCCAGCACCCCGGAGCCGCAGCCGAGGTCACTCAACGCCCCGAACGGGCCGCCCCGGCCGGCGATCTCGATCAGAGCCTCGATGCAGAGCCGGGTGGTCGGATGGGCGCCGGTGCCGAAGGCCTGGCCCGGATCGACCACGACTTCAGCCAGGTCTTCCCGCTCCGGTTCCCAGGGCGGCCGGATCCAGACCGCCGGGCCAGACTTGGGATCCCCGACCAGCAGCGGCTTGTGGAAGCTGCGCCAGCGGTCGGCCCAGTCGTCGGCGACCTCGGTCGCCTCGACCTCGACGGTGCCACCCGCGATCGTCACCGCTTCTTCCTCGCCGAGGTCGGGCAGCTCGCCTTCGGCCCCGTAGATCGCGTACTCGACGTAGCCGTCGCCGGCCACCTCTTCTACCCCGCCGGGCGCCAACACGGTCAATTCGGCCAGGACCAGTTCGGCCTGTTCCGGCTGGCACCGGACGGCGAGCCGGATCAACCGAAAGCCCTGCGCATCCGCGAGAAGATCCCCGACTCCTTCGGTTCGCGGTTCTCGTCGGTCAGCGATTCGTCCAGGTCGCCGGCCAGTTTCCTCTGCTCGTCGGTCAGGTTGCCCGGGATCACCACGTTGAAGATGAAGCGATGGTCGCCGCGGCGGCGGGAGCTGCCGAGTCGCGGCAGCCCCTTGCCCTTGAGCCGGGCCTCGGCCCCGGGCTGGGTGCCGGCCGCGAGCTCGATCTCGTCTTCGCCGTCGAGCGTCTCCACCTCGACGCGATCGCCGATCATCGCCGCGGTCGCGTCGACCGGGACCACGGTGATCAGGTCCTGGCCGTCGCGGACCATGCCTTCCCGCTCGGCGACGATGACTTCGACGTAGAGGTCACCCGGGGGTGCCCCGGTCTCGCCCGCGTGGCCGGCCCCGGCGATGCGGATCCGCTGGCCCGACTCGATCCCGGCCGGGATGTCGATCCGGTGCTTCTTGGCGCTGTGCTTGCGGCCGAGGCCGGAGCAGACCTTGCAGGGCTCCTCGGCGACGCGGCCGTCGCCGCCGCAGCGGTCGCACGGCGTCGCACGGACCATCTGGCCGAAGGCGGTGTTGGCGACGGTACGCAGCTCGCCGCTGCCGCCGCAACGGTCGCAGGTCTTGATCGGGGTGCCCGGCTCGGCACCGTTGCCGTGGCAGTGCTCGCAGTTGGCGACGGCCTCGAACTCGACCTCGCGACTGGTCCCGTCGAGCACGTCCTCGAGCTCGATCTCGACCTGGACGCCGATGTCGGCTCCCGGCGCGGGGCCACGCGAGCCGCCGAACCCCCCGCCGAAGAAAGCGCTGAACAGGTCGTCGATCGAACCGAATCCCTGGGCCTGGGACTGGTAGCCGCCGGAGCGCAGTCCGTCGTGGCCGAACTGATCGTATGTTTGGCGGCGCTCCTCGTCGGAGAGCACCTCGTAGGCCTCGGCCGCTTCCTTGAACTTCTCTTCGGCGTCCGGGTCGTGGTCGTTGACATCCGGGTGGAGTTCCCGGGCCACCTTGCGGAAGGCCTTCTTGATCTCCGTCTCGGAAGCCTCGCGGGAAACCCCGAGGATCTCGTAGTAGTCGCGTTTTTCGCTCATGCGTCGTAGACGAACTCGAAGTAGCGGGAGAGCTCGCGGGCCGCTTCGCCGACACTGGCGATCGCCCGTTCGTAGTCCATGCGGGTCGGGCCGACCACGCCGACCGAACCGAGGTTGCGGTGGGCCAGGCCGTAGTTGGCGCCGATCACGCTCACCTCCTGCAGTTCCGGCTGCGGGTTCTCCTGCCCGATCCAGAGGAAGACGGAACGCTCGTCGATGGCCGAGCGCATCATCCGCAGCACGGTCGCCTTCTCCTCGAGGGTGTTCATCAAGCGGTCGATGCGCGGCAGGTCGGCGGCCCGGCGCTGGTCGAGCAGGCGCGAGGCGCCGTCGACGTAGAGGGTGCCTTCGGGACTCTGTTCGAGGTCGACCAGGGCCGGCGAGAGTTGCTGGACGAAGGCGGCCTCGACCGGACCGAGGCTGGGGTCGCTCAGCTTGGAGGCGATGCGGCGCGCGCCCAGGTCGATTCCGGCCAGTGACTCGTTCAGGTAGCTCGACGCCCATTCGACCAGCCCGGGGTCTACGGCTGAGCTGAAGGTGAAGGCCCGGCGGGTGACGTCGCCCGCGGACGTGATCACGATCACCATCACGACTTCGGGCTGGAGAAGCAGAGCCTCGACCCGGTGGATCTTCGCCGTGCCGAGCGGCGGCGCGACGACCAAGGCGAGCAGGTCGGTCATCTGGGCCAACGCGGAGGTCGCTTCCTGCATCGCCTCGTCGACCTCGCGCCGCAAGTCGCTCAGGTCCAGGGTGCCCGTGGCACCGCTCCGGGTCACCGCTCGGGATTTCAGCGATTCGACGTATTGCCGGTAACCAAGGTCGGTGGGCACGCGCCCAGCTGAGGTATGGGGATGGGTCAGATACCCGCCGGCTTCCAGCGCCGCAAGCTCCGCCCGCACGGTCGAAGCCCCCCACTCCAACCGCGAATCCTCGGCAATCGCCTTCGAGCCCACGGGCCGGCCGGTCTCGCGATAAGCGTCGACCACCAGCCCAAGGATCAGTTCTTGGCGTTCAGAAAGCATCAGGAACCGCGAATTGTATTTAGCGCCTGTTACGGGCGGGTTCGGCATGGGCGCCGACGACGCAAGAAGTCGCTTCGTGAGACGAATCGTGAATGACTACCGAACGATGCGACTTCGGTTCTTATCTCTGCCGAGGAGGCGGTCATGCCGAACCCGCCCGCCCACCGGAGCTACGGGTAGGAGATGTCGGCGGTGGCGTTGCGGATCACCTGGTTCTCACCCTGGGCGGCGATCAGGTCGAAGGTGACGTCGGAGCCGTCGGACTCGATCACCTCGCCCGATACCTCGATCTCGGTCTCCGGGGCGCTCATCCCGCGGAACTGGACCGAAAGCCGTTTCAGGGCGCGAGGATCTCCACCCGCTTCCTGGGCCGCGGCCTTGGCCACCAGCCCCATCACGTAGAGGCCGTGAAGGATCGTGTTGGGCAGCCCGACCATCTGGGCGAACTCCTTGTCGATGTGGATCGGGTTGAAGTCACCGGAGGCACCGGCGTAGCGGTGCGGCAGGAACTTGTCCGGGGTGACCTTCAGCCCGGCGATCTTCTCGCCTTTTTCCTTCGCGCTCATTCTTCGATCCCCCTGACGATGTTGGTCCAGGTGGCCTTGCAGACGAGGTCACCGTTCTGGTTCTTCGACTCGGTCTCAAAGACGTAGAAGCCCTTGCCGTCCTTGGGGTAGATGTCCTTGCAGGTGGTGGTCGTGGTGATCAGGTCACCGGAGATCACCGGCTCACCCCACTCGAATTCCTGGCCACCGTGGACCATCGCGGCGAAGTTCATCGCCACATCCGGGTCGAAGAGCACCGGGCCCATCGCCCCGGCCGCGTAGACCACCACGAACATCGGCGGCGCGACGATCCCGCGATACCCGGCGGCCTTGGCCGCCTCGGCATCGAAATGGACCGGGTTCTCGATCTCCATCACCTGCGCGTATTCGCGGATCTTTTCCCGGCCTACCTCGTACTCGTAGGCCGGCCAGCTCTTACCAACGGCATCGGTCTTCAGCGCCATGCCGGAAACCTATACCCGAGCGGCTACTCGTCGAGTTCGAGGACGGCCAGGAAGGCTTCTTGGGGCACTTCGACGCGGCCGACGTTCTTCATCCGCTTCTTGCCCTTCTTCTGCTTGTCGAGCAGCTTGTTCTTGCGGGTGACGTCGCCGCCGTAGAGCTTCGCGGTCACGTCCTTGCGGACCGCCTTGACCGTTTCGCGGGCGAGGATGTTCGCCCCGATCGCGGCCTGGACCGGGATGTCGAACTGCTGCCTGGGGATCGTCTTGCGGAGCCGGGAGACCAGCTCCTTGCCCTGGTTGTAGGCGAAATCCTTGTGGGTGATGACCGAGAGCGCGTCCACCCGGTCACCGGCCAGCAGGACGTCGACCTTGACCAGGTCCGAGGCGCGCAGGCCGATCGGCTCGTAGTCGAGCGAGGCGTACCCCCTGGTCGAGGACTTGAGGACGTCGAAGAAGTCGAGCACGATCTCGCCGAGCGGCAGGTCGTAGCGGATCTGGACCCGGGTCGGGCTGAGGTAGTCCATGTCCACGTGGGTGCCGCGACGGGACTGGCAGAGCTCCATCACCGGGCCGACGAACTCGGTCGGGGTGATCACCGTGGCCCTGATGTACGGCTCCTCGATCCGCTCGATCGAGCCGGGATCGGGCATCTGATTCGGGCTCGAGATCTCGGTCATGTTGCCGTCCGTCGTGTGGACCTCGTATCGCACGGTCGGGCTGGTGGCCATCAGCTCCAGGCCGTACTCGCGTTCCAGCCGTTCCCGCACGATCTCCATGTGGAGCAGGCCGAGGAAGCCGCAACGGAAGCCGAACCCGAGCGCCTCCGAGGTCTCCGGCTCCCAGGAGAGCGCGGCGTCGTTGAGGCCCATCTTGTCGAGGGCGTCGCGCAGGTCCTCGTAGCGGTCGGTGTCGATCGGGAAGAGCCCGCAGAAGACCATCGGCTTGACCTCGCGGTAGCCGGCCAGCGCCTCGGCGGCGGGATTCTCCAGGTTGGTGAGCGTGTCACCGACCCGTAGCTTCGAGACGTCCTTGATCCCGGTGATCACGTAACCGACCTCGCCGGTGCCGATCCCGTCCACCGGAGTCATCACCGGGCGGAAGAAGCCGATGTCATCGAGTTCGGCCTCGGTGCCGTTCTGCATCGCCAGCACCTTCCCGTGCTTCTTGAAGCTGCCGTCGACCATTCGCACATAGGCGATCACGCCGCGGTACTGGTCGAACTCGGAATCGAAGATCAGGGCACGGGCCGGCGCTTTCGGCTCGCCTTCCGGAGGTGGGATCCGGTCGACCACCGCCTCGAGCACGTCGATAACGCCTTCCCCGGTCTTGGCCGAGATGCGGAGGATGTCGTCGGGATCGACCCCGATCAGGTCGGAGACCTCGGCCGCGACCCGGTCCGGCTCGGCCCCCGGCAGGTCGACCTTGTTGAGAACGGGGATCAGTTCGAGACCGTTCTCGATCGCCAGGTAGGTGTTGGCCACGGTCTGGGCCTCGACGCCTTGGGCCGCGTCAACGACCAGTAGGGCGCCCTCGCAGGCCGCCAGCGAGCGGGAAACCTCGTAAGAGAAGTCGACGTGGCCCGGGGTGTCGATCAGGTGCAGGTGGTAGGTCACGCCGTCCGAGGCGGTGAACTCGACCCGTACCGCCTGGGCCTTGATCGTGATCCCGCGCTCGCGTTCGAGATCCATCGAGTCCAGCACCTGGGCCTGCATCTTGAGCGGGTCCACGGCCTTGGTCAGTTCGAGGATGCGGTCGGCCAGGGTCGATTTCCCATGGTCGATGTGGGCGATGATCGAGAAGTTGCGAATCAGTTCCATGCGGGACAGAGCAGTATGCCTAGTTGGCGGCGCATGAGGCCCGCGACAGGGGGCCGTTCAACCGCAGAACCGCTCCCCCGTCGACCCGGATCACATCCTCGACTGCCGGATCGCTCGATATCCAGGTCAATTCACGTGGTTGGGCCAGCTTCTGGCCTTCGCGGTCGAGGGTCAGGACGAGGTAGTCGTATCCCCCGGAGTTGGTCGCTTCGATGAAGTCGCGGCAGTTCTCAGCCTCGACGAAGCCGGCATGCGGCTTCTTGATGCCGATGTACTGGACATCGTTGTCCAGGTCCTCGCCCCAGAGGGGATATTGGCGGGTCGCGTTGGTACCGATCTTGGCACCCGATTCGCCATTCGCCCAGACGTAGGCCTCGGACAGCGCCGGGATCGTGAAATCCGGCGAGGCGTAGCGGTGGTCGAAGTAGTAACGCTGGACTCCCTGACCGCAGAGGATCAGGAAGACGACCGCCGCGCCGGCAACCCCGACCAATGCCCAGCGGGTCGAGCGACCGGCGATGCGGTGTTGCTTCGAGCGGACTCTCCAAACCCCCAGCCCGACCAGGCAACACAGCCAGGAGAAGAAACCCGCCGTGAAGGCCAGCAGCCACTCCTTCAGATCCCATTCGTGGCCGAAGGCGATCGTCACCGGCGCCAGGATCAGCAGCAGTCCGGTGACCAGCCAGCGGGCCTGGCCGCCGCGCTGGCCGACGCCGCTGCCCAGCAGGGCCAGGCAAACGGCAAGGGCCGGTGCCAGGTACCGCAGGCCGGAGACGAACCCGTTCGGCTCCCCGGCCGGGCCCGAGGCCGAGGTCGGGGCGACCAGCCAGGCAAGGACCAGGGCCAGGCCGACCGCCGCCCCGGTCCGCCGGGCCGGCCCCGACTTGCGGTCGAGGCAGAGCACCAGGCCGGCGACCGCAAGGATCCCGAGCAGGACCCAGCCGCTGCCGAACCCGTCCCCGAAGCCGGGCAGGAACCAGTGGCGGATCACGTCGGTGTCGGTCAGGTAGCCCCAGACCGAACCGGCGTCCCGCCCGCCCACGTCCTGGTTCGGGCCGGGCAGGGAAAGCGGCCCGATGTGGTTGATCCAAGGCAGCGGGTTGCCGGCGTTCACGAGGTTTCGCAGGTACCAGTAGCCGCCGCCCAGGAGCAGGGCGCCGCAGCCGGCCAACCCGTTGCGCAGTCGCCGTGAAGGTTCGGTCAGGACCACGATTCCGGCCAGCAGGACCAGGGCCGCGGGGATGAAGTTCACCTTGGTCCCGGCAGCCAGCCCGGCGGCCAAGGTGACGACCAGGGCCGGCCCGAGGGTGATCCGGCGCCCGCCGGCCGCCGCGTTGACCATCACGGCCAGGGCGGCCAGCAGGAAGAAGGTGCCGACCATGTCGTTGCGGGCCTCGCCGGCCTGGTCGGCCATCGCCGTCGAGCCGAGCACCAGGGCAACCCCGGCCAGCGAGACCGGAGCCGCGCCGTAGGGACGGCCTATGCACCAGGCAGCGACCAGGCAGCCGCCGAACCAGCCGAGGTTGAGGAAGATCGAAAGCAGGTCCGTCCCGAAGGCCATCATCCCCAGCGAGTGGATGACCTCGGAGTTCTGCGGATAGAACCAACTGAGGAATTGAGGCGCCAGGTAATGGAGACTCCAGGTGTCGCCGTTGAGGGCGATCCCGGCGGCGAAGGGACCGTGGTACCAGGTGGAATCGAAACCGGTCATACTGGTGCCGAGGCGGATCGAGACGCCGGCCACGAAGGCGCCGAGGGCGCCGGCGGCGATTGCGGTCCCGACCGCGGTCAGGCCCGGCGAGGCCGGAACCGACACCAGCCCGGGCCTGGCCCGGGCGGCCGGCAGGCTTTCCCGCCAACGCCACAGGGCGGCCGCGACAACCACCGAGAGGAGGAGCCAGCTCCAGCCGGTCAGCAGGCCGAAGGTGCCCAGGACCAGGGCCGGGCCGATCGCCGCCCCGACCGCGAGCAGGCCGGTCGCGACCCAGGCCACCGGCCCGTCCCATCCCGGCAGCAGCCGCGAACGCAAGACACACCCGGAAACCAGGATGCAGGCGAGGCCGGCCAGGCTGGCGAGACAGCCGACCAGGTACGCGCCGAAGCTCACGAGCGCCGCCGGACCAGTGCCGCGATCTGGTCGAGCTCGGGCACCCGCAACAGCTGGCAGACGGCGACGTAGGCGATCCCGCCCAGACCGAGCCCCGCCCCGAGCGAGATGACCTGGCCGGCCAGCCCGCGGCCGAGCGCCTCGTCGAGCAGATCCCAGATCTCGTAGGAAACGCCGGCCAGGACGACGGAGGCGATCAGGATGCGGCCGCAGGAGAAGAGGAATCGGCCGAACTCGATCCCGCCGAGCCGGGTCCTCAGCATCACGGTCTGGATCGTGACCGACACCGCGGTGGCGATCGCGGTGGCGGCGACGATGCCGGCCACCCCGAACGGCTTGTAGAGAAGGAAGGAACCGATCGCGGTAACGGCCAGGTTGGCACCGGAGATCCAGGTCGGTATCCAGGGCTTCTGCAGGCCGAAGAAGGTCCGGCTGAGCAGCAGGTACATGCCGTTGGTCGGCAGCGAAAAAGCGAACCAGAAGAGCGCGGTCGCCACGACCTGGGTCTCGGCCGCGTCGAACTCGCCGCGCTGGTAGACCAGCCGGATCATCGGCTCGCTCAAGACCAGGATCGACGCCGAGGCGGGGATCAGCACGAAGATGATCTGGCGCATCCCCTTGGCCAAGGTGGTCCTGAGCGAATCGAAGTCCTTGCGGCTGGCGAACCGGGCCAGGGTCGGGAAGAGCACGGTCGCGATCGCGACCGAGAAGATGCCCTGTGGCAACTGGTAGATGCGGAAGGCTTTGTCGATCGCCGCCGGCGCCTCGTCGTTGACCAGCGAACCGAAGAAGCTGTTGACCAGCAGGTTGAAGTTGATCAGGCCGAGGCTGAGCGTGACCGGGATCATCAGCAGCAGCACGCGCCGCACGTTCGGGTCCTTGAAATCGACCTTGAAGGTGAACTTGAACGGGGTGTTTTTCAGGTCCCAGGTCGGGATCAGGAGCTGGACCACAGTGCCGGCCACGACCCCGATCGCGTAGGCGTAGATCTGCTTGTCCTCAGGGAACAGCGGGACCGCCGCGATCACCACGGCGATGATCGTCAGGTTCCAGAACAGAGGCGAGATCGCGAAGGCGCCGAAGCGGTCGTAACTGTTGAGGATGCCGACCACGACACCGGTCACCCCGAGCAGGATCAGGATCGGGAAGAGGATCTGCGAGAGGACGACCATCAGGTCCTCGGTCGCGGCCGAGAAACCGGGGGCGAAGATCGGCATGACCAGGCCGGCCGCGAGGATGAAGAAGGCGGTGATCGCGCCCAGCACCATGGTCACCAGCAGGAGCAGGGTCGAGGCCATGCGGAAGGCCTCGCGGTACTTGCCCTTCTCGATCTGCTCGGTGAAGATCGGCACGAAGGCTGGCTGCAGGGCGGCGTCGGCGAAGAGGGCCCGGATCAGGTTCGGCACCTGGAAGGCGACCGTGAAGGCCGACATCGGGCCGCTGATCCCGAAGTAGCTTGCGGCGACCACCTCGCGGACCAGCCCTGCCACCCGGGAGGCGGCGGTGGCGATCGAGAAGAAGGCGGTCGAGCGGGCCAGCTTGCCCGGCTTGGCCGCTTTCGCGGGGCCGGCCGGGTGGGGCACCTCGACGGACCGACGAGCATCGCCGCCCCGCGTGGGTTCCCGCAGGACCGAGTCGCCCTGTGGCTTTTCAAGGAACGGCACCGGCGCGGATGCACCGCCTTCCTCGGAGATGCTGGCGGCGGTTTCGACCAACGCCTCCTCCCGGCTCGCCACGGGATCCGGTTCGCGAACCGGCTGCCTGGCCACGTTCTCGGCCTTTTCACTGGCCGAACGGATCGCTTCTTCCGCCGCGCGGGCGGCGGCTTCGAAGGGGTCGAGTTGGGGGTCAGAGGACGCGCTCAAGCTGGCAACGGTATAGTCGCTGGCCGCTCGTCGGCGGCGATCCTCCGCGAGCAACACCAATCAATCATGGCCAACATAGCCTCACAGAAAAAGAGAATCCTTCGCACCGAGCGTGAGCGCGTCGAGAACCGGCGGCTTACTTCTGCGATCAAGACTTACTTCAACCGCCTCGAGAAGGCCGCTGAAGGTGACGACGCCGACGCGGTCAAGGCCGAGCATCGCGCTCTGGTCTCCCGCATCGACAAGGCGGTCCAGAAGGGCGCGATCCATCGCAACAACGGCGCCCGGAAGAAGGCTCGCGCTTCGCGCATCGCTTCTTCCTCTTAACTGCAAGTCGGGCGGGTCCGACCCGCCCTCCCAGTTGAACCCGCCGGCCCACAGCGACAAATGATGGATGGGCCGGCTCTGCTGGAAGAGTCTCCGCATTGCCTACTCGGTAGCAGCCAGCAGGGCGAGATCCAGGGCCAGTTCGTCTGGGTATTCGGCGCCTCCGCGGGTCCAGACTTCTAGGTCGGCCATCGCGATTGCCGCGTTGCGCATCGCTTCGACCGTGGTACCAGAGAGTGAGTTGATCAGCCGTCGGGCGACGAACGGCGGCACCCCCAGCTCCCTTTCGAGCCGGGACGGGTCGGCCCCGTCCTCGAGCTTGACCAAGGCCTTGTGGGCCCGTCGGATCGAGGTCGTGGTTGTGTAGACCGTGCTGCCGGCGGTCGCGCCCTGGGCGAGCAGTTTCTCGGCCACGGCAATCATGTCTCCCCGCTCACCCGAGATCACCGCATCTCCGAGCGCGAAGCTGCTGGTCTCGGAGGTGTCGGCGACCATCTCCTCCAGGTCTTCGACGTCGACCATGCCCCCCGGCCCGGCCCAGAGTGCCAGCCGGTCCAGTTCTGCGCCCAGCCGGGGCAGGCTTTCGCCCATCCGGGCGATCATGAACCGAGCCGCCTCCGGGGTGAGTTCGAACTCCCGGGCTGCCGCGCCTTCGATCAGGTAGACCGGCAACCGGGCGCCCTCGGGCGCCTCGTAGTTGAGGGTCTCGCCGCCGATCTTCTTCACCGCATCAGCGATCCCGGCCGGCACCTTGCCCCTGGCGATCAGCACCACCGTGGTTTCCTCCGACGCGGCGAGCAACGCTTCGGCGACCGCGGCCGCTTGGTTCTTGCCCCACTTCTCGATCGGGTCGGCCAGCAGGTAACGCCGTCCCGGCATCAGCGAAAGGGCACCGATCGATGCCGCCAAGCCCTCCGCGTCGGGGCTGCCTCGACCATCGGCCGGCTCGAATACTTCGAGGCCGCCTACCCCGCTTTCGTTCTCGGCCCGCTGCCGCAGCCGCGTACGCGCCTGGTCGATCTTGGCGCTGTCACTGCCGTGGATGAGATAGGCGGGCTTCACGTATCCATTCTCGCCGATCGGTCGGCGGAGCCGCCCGACCGTCACTCGCCGGTCTCCACTCGCCAGGAGTTGCCGTCGAGGACGATCGAGATGGTGCCGTCCTGGTCTGTGCGGCGGGTTTCGACCCGGTCGGCCGAGAGTTCGTTCAGGACATCCGGCACCGGGTGTCCGTAGCGGTTCCCTTCGCCGACCGAGATCACCGCCAGGCGGGGATGTGATTCGTCGAGCAGTTCGGGCAGGCCGGCGTCTTCGCTGCCGTGGTGCGAGACCTTGAGCACATCGATCGGTCCCGGGTGCATCGGCACCGATTCGGCTTCGGCGTCGCCGGTCAGCAGCATGCGGAAGTTCCGCCAGCGGAGGAGGGCGACGATCGAGCGGAGGTTGGTCTCGGCCTCGTCGGCAGCCGCCGGGGCCGGATCCTCCTCGGGCGGCGGCCAGAGGATCTCCAGGCTCAGGTTGCCGTCGCTGACCTTTTCACCTGCCGCCACCCGGTCGAGTTTCGCGCCGGATCGCCGGGCCAGGGCAAGGAGTTCGGGCGGTGCTCGGTCGAAGAGGAAGCGGTCGGCCGGGATCCGCCCGAAGAGGTCGAGCAGGCCACCGTAATGGTCGAGGTCGGGGTGGGTCAGCAGCGCCGCGGCAAGGTGGTCTACGTCGGCGGATTCGAGTGCCCCGGCCAGGTCGCCGCCGGGCGGGCCACCGTCGATCAGGATCGGATCGGCTTCCGCCGGCCGAATCAGGATCGCGTCACCCTGGCCGATGTCCAGCACCTCCACCCTCGCCCCGCCCGGCGGTGGCGCATCGAGGTGGCGGCGACCACCGCCGACCAGACCGGGCAGAAGCAGGACCGCGGCCAGCAGTACGAGCACCGCGCCGGGGATCCAGCGACTCGGCCTTACCGGTACCGACGAAGTCCGCCAAAGGCGCAGGACCACGAGGACCGCGCCGGCCAGGAGAGCCGTGACCAGTACCAGGGTCTGGACGCTGCCGATCCGGAGTACGACCACCGCCCAGCCGGGACGGCCGAACCATGCGGCCACCTGGGCGATCCAGGCCAGGCAGACCGAGCCGGCCAGGTTGAAGGGGGCCGCCAGCACGGGGCTGACCTGGCCGACCGCGACCGCGATCATTCCCAGCCACATCGAGGGCGCCACGGCCGGCATCGCCGCCAGGTTGGCGGCCAGGGTGCCGACCGGCAGCTGCTCGAAATGGAAGACGACGAGTGGCGCGGTGGCCACGGTCGCGGCCAGCGTCACCGCTATCCCCTCGGCCAGGGCATGCCTCCACCCGGCCTCACCAATCATCGACCCGATCCGGAGCTGAAACGGCCGGGCCAGCAGCATGATCCCCACCACGGCCGCGAAACTGAGCTGCCAGCCGATGTCCGCGGTGGACCGGGGGTTGAGCGCCAAGGTGACCAGAGCGGCCAGGGCGAGGGCATAGACGCGCGAGGGAGCCCGGCTCGCCCCTGCCGCGACCAGCCCGGCGATGCCCATAACCCCGGCCCGCTGGATCGAAGGCCCACCCCCGGCCAGGGGAACGTACAAGAGGACCAGGACCGCGATCGCCAGCAGCCGGGCCCGCGGGCCGAACCCGAGCAGGGCGAGCAGCGGCATCGCCAACAGCGCCAGCAGAACCACGTTCTGCCCCGACACGGCCAACAGGTGGGTCAGCCCGGAGTTGCGGAAGTCGTCAACGGTGCCTGGGTCGACGTCGCCGTCGTCGCCGAGGACGAAGCCACGCGAGAGCGCCGCCTCACGCTCTGGGACGGCTACCGCGAGCACCGCGAAGGCCCGGTTGCGCAACCGGTCGACCACCCCGGCGACTCCGCCTCGAGCCGTGCCGTTCGGGCGCAGCCGGTCAGCCCGCAACACCATCGCCACTCCCTTTGTCCGCAGGTTGCCCCGCATCCAGTCCGGGGCGGGTTCGAGCCGGCCGTGGACCTCCATTCCAATGCCCGGCACGATCCCTTCGGCCCGCCCCGAGGGAACCTCGACCAAAACCCTTCCCCGCCCCGAATCGAAGGTGAAGCGGGCCGTTCCCTTCGATTCGGATGGCGACTCGATCGCAAATCCGGACAGGACCGCCGGCCCCGGCTCGGCCCTCAGGGCACCGGCATCGATCGCCGTCAGCCTCGCCTCTCCGACCAGCATCCCCGCCAGGGTCGCGGCGAGGGCGACCAGTACCAGCGAGCCGCCACGGAGACGGCCTCGGTCGACGAACAGCGCTGCGGCCAGGACCAGGGCCACCACGGGTTTGAGCCAGCCCCCGCCCGCCGGCGAGAGCGGCGAGAAGGCCAACCCGATCGCCCCACCCACCGCGACGGACAGCCGCCAGTCGGCGGCGATTCTCACGGCGTCAGCGCCGCCCGTAGCGATTCCATGGTCGCCGGGCCGATGCCACTGATCTGGTCGAGCTCATCGACCGAACCGAGCCCGCCCTGCGAGTCCCGGAACTCGAGGATCTTCTGCGCCGTGACCGGCCCGATCCCCTCGATCTCTTCTAGCTGCTCCTGGGTCGCGGTGCCGAGACTCACCGGAGCCTGGAGTCCGGCGCCGGCCGTCGCCCCGCTCCTCGACGACGAGGCCATTGACGCGCCGACCCCTGAGGGGACCACGACCTGCTGGCCGTCGCTCAGGGTCGCGGCCCGGTTGATCGCACCGACCATCGCCTGTTTCGTGACCCCGCCCGCCCTGGCGATCGCGTCGATCACCCGGGCGCCCTGGCCGAACCGGTAGACGCCCGGCTTTCGTACCGCCCCGGCGACGTCGACGATCAGTTTGCGACTGCCGCCGCTGACCTGGAAGCTTCCTTCTGCCGTCGAAGTCCCGCCTCCGTCGTCACCGGGGTCGGATGCCCCGGCGGCGCTCCCCGCACCTGCCCCGAAAGCCTCGGACTTGGACTTTTCGCCGTGGATCGAGTTCAGCCCGACCAGGACCAGCACCGCGCCGACGGCGAGGTAGACGAGCAGTTGTCCGTTGATCCGGGGCATGCCCCGAAAATGCCACGAAAAACCTCACACGTGGCTCTACAGGTGCAACGATTCTGTGACGTCAGCGCCTGGAACGGTCCCGCTAGCCGAGCTACGTTCGACTTACTAGGCCATAGCACTAGTAAATCGAACCTATTTCCTCCGCTGGCCTAGCCGGGCTTGACGACCAGGTTGACCAGCTTGCCGGGGACCACGATCTCCTTGACGATCGTCATCCCTTCGAGGTGGCGGGCGACGTTCTCGGCCGCCTTGGCCGCCGCGAGGATCTCCTCTTCCGGGGCGCCGTCGGCGACCTCTATCCGGTCGCGGACCTTGCCGCCGACCTGGACCACGATGGTCACCGTTTCGGACTTCAGCATCTCCGGGTCGGCCTCGGGCCAGGCGGACTCCCAGACCCGCCGGCCTGTCACCTGCTCGAAGACCTCGGCCGCGAGGTGCGGGGCGAAGGGCTGGATCAGCGAAGCTGCGGTCGCGGTCGCGAAGCGCACCGCCTCGGCCTCGTCGCCACCGGCCGCAAGCAGACCGTCCTTGACCCGGTAGATCTCGTTGACCAGCTCCATCACCGCGGCGATCACCGTGTTGAACTGGAAGCCGCGGTTGAAGTCCGAGGTTACCTTCTCGATCGCCCAGTGGGCCTTGGCCCCGACCTCGCGGGCCGGACCGTCAAGACCGTCGGGCAGGGCTGCCGCTGCCGGTTGGCCGGTCGCGGCCAGTTCCTCGCCGAGGCGCCAGAGCCGGGCCAGGAAGCGGTGGACGCCTTCCACCCCTTCGTCGGTCCAGTCGCCGGAACGCTCCGGCGGGCCCATGAAGCAGACATAGGTGCGGGCGGCGTCGGCCCCGTGGCGGGCGACGATCTCGGAGGGGCTGACCGTGTTGCCCTTCGACTTCGACATCTTCGCCCCGTCGCGGGTGATCATCCCCTGCGTGAAGAGGTTGGCGAAGGGCTCGACCACGCCGACGTGGTCCATGTCCTTGAGCGCCTTGGTGAAGAAGCGGGCGTACATCAGGTGCAGGATCGCGTGCTCGACTCCCCCGATGTACTGGTCGACCGGCATCCAATGATCCGCGGCCGCCCGCTCCCAGGCGGCCTCAGAGTTCTTGGAATCGAGGTAGCGCAGGAAGTACCAGGAGGAGTCGACGAAGGTGTCCATGGTGTCGGTCTCGCGTTCGGCTGCGCCGCCGCAGTTCGGGCAGGTCGTCTCGACCCAGTCGGTGGCCGCCGCCAGCGGGCTCTTGCCCTTCGGGGCGTAGTCGTCGATCTCCGGCAGCCGGACCGGCAACTGGTCCTCGGGCACGGGCACCATCCCGCACTCGTCGCAGTAGACGATCGGGATCGGGGCGCCCCAGTAGCGCTGGCGGGAGACCAGCCAGTCGCGCAGCCGGAAGTTGACCGCGGCCTCGCCGCGGCCCTCCAGCTTGAGCCAATCGACGATCTCGGCGTAGGCCTCGCGGTTGTTCATACCGTCGAAGCGGCCGGAGCCGGTCATCGGACCGTCGCCGCTGTAGGGCAGTCCGTGCTCGTCTCCCCCGTCCTCGGGCTCGCCTTCGATCACCCGCTTGACCGGCAGGTCGAACACCTGCGCGAACTCGTAGTCGCGCTGGTCGTGACCGGGCACGGCCATGATCGCGCCGGTGCCGTAGTCCATCAGCACGTAGTCGGCGACGAACATCGGGATCTCCTCGCCGTTGACCGGATTGGTCACGGTGCGGCCGAGCGGCACGCCCGTCTTCGGCCTTGCCTCGTCCCCGCGTTCGGCGACCGAGGCCCGGCCGACGCTGTTCACGTACTCGCGAACCTCATCCTCGACCTCGGTGCCTTCGATCAGCTGGTCGAGATAGGGATGCTCGGGCGCCATCACGAAGAAGGTCGCGCCGAAAAGGGTGTCGGGCCGGGTCGTGAAGACCGGGAAGTCGAGGTTGGCCGAATCGCAGCGGAAGGTGACTTCGGCACCCTCGGAACGGCCGATCCAGTTCTTCTGCATGGTGATCACATGCGGTGGCCAGGACTCCAGCTCGTCGAAGTCGTCGAGCAGTTGCTGCGCGTATTCGGTGGTCTTGAAGAACCACTGCCTCAGGTTGCGGGTCTCGACCTCGGTGCCGCAGCGTTCGCAGCGGCCGTCGACGACCTGCTCGTTGGCCAGCACGGTCGCGTCCTTCGGGCACCACTGGACCGGCGCCTGTGTGCGGTAGGCGAGGCCGCGCTCGAAGAGCTGGAGGAAGATCCATTGGGTCCAGCGGTAGTACTCGGGGGTGTGCGTCGCGAGCTCCCGGGACCAGTCGATCGAGACTCCCCAATCGGCGAACTGCTTGCGGAAGGAGGCGATCGAGCGTTCGGTCGCGACCAGCGGCGGCTCGCCGGTCTTGATCGCGTTGTTCTCGGCCGGCAGCCCGAAGGAGTCGAAGCCCATCGGGTGGATCACTTCGAAGCCGTTGCGGCGCCGGAAATGGGCGATCGCATCGCCGAGCGAGTAGCACTTGAGGTGGCCGACATGGGGCTCGCCAGAGGGGTAGGGCAGCATCTCGAGCACGTAGCTCTTGGGCTTCTCCGGATCGAAACCCTCCTGGCCCGGATTCGGCACCTCCCAGGTGCCTTCATCAGCCCAGACCTGCTGCCACTTGCCCTCGATCGCCCGAGGCTCGTACCGACTCATGGCGCCGAGTCTATTTCGACGGCAACGACATTGAAGTTCTCAGTCGTATCGACCGAAAACTTCAAGGTCGATGCCGCGAGCCCCGGTCAGCCGGCTACGGGCGCCACTGGCTGACGTCGGGGATCGGCCGGAGGTTCGGCTCGACCTGCTCCCGGACCGCCTCGAAGTCGGGCGGCAGCGAGAGCCGCTCGCCGAGGTGTTCCGGATCCTCGTCCGTGGCGAAGCCGGGCCCGATCGTGGCGATCTCGAACAGGATGCCGCCCGGTTCACGGAAATAGAGAGCCTTGAAGTAGAAGCGGTCGATCACCGGGGTGATGTAGAGCCCGGTCGCCGCCACTTTTTCGCGCCAATCGGAATGCTCGTCCAGCGGCGAGGCCCAGGCGATGTGATGGACCGTCCCCGCCCCGGGGATCGCCCGCTCGGCCGGCGGCTCGTCGAGGAAGTAGAAGCCGTTGCGGGCCTCGAACCCCTCCCCCGCCTGGCCGCTCAGGTGCCACCGGTCGTCGCCCTCGTCCTCGAAACCGAGCACCAGCCCCAGCACCTGACGGGTCACTTCCGGGTTGCCGGAGAAGGCGCGGGCACCATGGAATCCCTGGATCGCATGCTCGGCCGGAACCTCGGCGTGGGCCGCGACCAGCGGCGCGTCGGGGCCATCGTAGACCAGGATCTCGTGGGTCAGGCCCTCTGGATCCTGGAACATCAGGGTGTCACCGTCGCCGGTCGGCCCGACCCCGTAGAACTCCGCGCCTTCATCGGCCGACCGCATGGTTTCGACCCCTGCCGCAGCGAGCCGATCGGCCCAGTAATCGAGCGATTCGGACGAACCGACCCGCCAGAGGATCCGGTGGATCATCCCGGCGCCCGCCCGACCCTCGCGTGAACCCGGGTACTCGAAAAAGGTGAGGTCGAAACCCGGGCTGCCCTTCTCGTCCCCGTAGAAGAGATGGTAGACCGAGGGATCGTCCTGGTTGACCGTCTTCTTGACCAGCCGCATGCCGAGCAGGCCTGCGTAGAACTCGACGTTGCCGGGCGCATCGCCTGTGATGCAGCTGATGTGGTGGACGCCGTTGAGGGTGAGTTCGCTCATGGGTTCACGATACCCAGGCGACATCACCGGTCCGGGATAGCATCCGGGGCATGGGAATCCTTGAAGCCTCACGTACCGTCGAGATCGACGCGCCCAAGTCCGATTGCTACGCGATCATCGCCGACCTGCCTTCGACCCCGGAGTGGCAGGAGTCGATGAACTCGCTCGAGGTTCTCGAAACGGACGGCGAGGGGCGGGCCACCCTGGTCGAGATCAAGTCCGACGCCAAGGTGCGGGAAGTCACCTCGAGGGTCGCTTTCGAGTACCAGCCGGAGGACGGCATGACCTGGGAGCAGACCAAGGGCGACCTCAAGTCGATGACCGGCAGCTGGGTGCTGGAGGACCTGGGCGACGGAAAGACCCGGGCCATCTACTCGCTGAAGGGCGACACCGGACGCATGCTGGGGCTGCTGATCAAGGGTCCAGTCCAGGACAAGCTGAAGGAATGGCTGACCAAGGACGCGGCCGAGGGCCTCAAGGAACGCGCCGAAGGCTGAACGCCAAGGCGCCGGTTCAGATCGCCGGCACCTGCTGCGTGATGCAGTGGATGCCGCCCCCGCCCAGGGCGAGGGTGCGTCCGTCGATGCCGACCGCTTCACGGCCCGGGTATAGCCGCGCCAACATTTCCAGCGCCTGGGCATCCATGTCTGGGTCGATGCCGCTGACCGGGACGATCAAGGCTCCGTTGGCGACGTAGAAGTTGGTGTACGGGACCACGATCGATTCGCCGTCCCGTTCGATCCGCGGCAACAGGTCCAGCTCGACCACCTCGACCCCGGCGTCGCTCAGGATCCGCAGGTTGGCCTGGGCATTCTCGAAGTTCGGGTCTCCCTCCGGCGCCGTCTGGAGCAGCGCCTTGCCGGACTCGTAGAAGGCGCAAATGTTGTCGACGTGGCCGTCGGTGTCGCCGTCCTCGACCAGTCCCTGGCGGAGCCAGATGAACTGGTCGATGCCGAGCTTCTCCGCCAGTTCGGCGGCGATCGCGTCACGGTCCAGACCCGGGTTCCGGGTCGGGTCGAGCAGGCACTGCTCGGTCGTGGCCAGGATCCCCTCGCCGTTGACCGCGATCGAGCCGCCCTCCAGCACCAGGTCGGAAGGGATCCGCTCGATCCCGAGGTGTTCGAGGATGCGCCGGGAGATCGCAGCATCCGCGTCGTAGGGCGTGAAGGCCTCGCCCCAGGCGTTGAAGACGAAATCCACCCCGGCCCGCTTCCCCTCGCCGGTGACGAAGATCGGGCCGGAATCGCGCAGCCAGGAATCGTCGATCGACGCCTCGAATATCTCGACGTTCTCGGCCGGCACCCGGTTCCGGGCGTCGGCCGCGTGTTCCGGGGCAACCACGAGCAGCACCGGTTCGAACTCGCTGATCGCCGCGACCACCTCGGCGTGGGTGTCACGTGCCTCGTCGATCGTCGTCCCCCGCCAAGCCTCTTCACGCTGGGGCCAGGCGACCAGGGTCATCTCGTGGGGCGTCCATTCAGCGGGCATCCGGAGGTCGCTCATGTGGCGAGTGTATCCCCAGTTCGCTTGTCTGCTTCCGGGCCGCCGGGTAGGCTCGCCTGACCGACCTCCACCTACCGATCACTGGGAGACCCATGGAAGCCTTGACCCCGCGCTTCACGCGCCGACTCGCACTCGCATTGACCGCCGCCCTGCTGGCCTTGGCCCTGATCGCCGGCCCGTCCCAGCTCGTCAACCAGGCACCCGCCGCCAAGGCCAAGTCGGGCGTGCTCAGAGGGTGGCCGTCCAAGCAGCGGATGGCGACCGAGTTCCTGCGGTTGCTCAAGAACGAGGACACCGCGGGCCTCAAGCGCTTCCTCGACCCGGCCTTCCTGCTCCAGCGCGGTGACGGCAGCTACCTGAACAAGTCCGAGTACCTGAAGGATCCCTCCGAGGTCGCCGCCTTCAAGGTGAAGGACATCGTCGCCACCCACCACGGTGACGTGCGGGTCTTCCGCTTCGACGCGAAGACCGACCAGATCGTCAACGGCAATCAGGTCCCGGGGGTCTGGATCCCTCGCCTCTCGACCTTCAAGAAGACCGGCAAGGTCTGGCGCCTGATCTCCCACGCCAACTTCCTGCCCCCGCCCACCTCGTAGAGCCAAAAACAAAGACCCCGCCTTGGCGGGGTCTTTTTCATGGAGCTACCCGGGATCGAACCGGGGACCTCTTGCATGCCATGCAAGCGCTCTGCCAGCTGAGCTATAGCCCCTCAAGGGACGAAGAATCTTACCGAGATCAGGCGGCCGAGGCTGACTTGTCGTCGGCGTGGTCGAGACCGAGCTCCACGCGTGGAGCTTCGTGCCAGAGGTCTTCGAGGTCGTAGCGGCTGCGGGCCTCCTCGGTGAAGATGTGGAGGACGCAGTCGAGGTAATCGAGCACGGTCCAGCCGACGTCACCGGAACGGTCCGGGTTGACGGGCAGGAGCGAGCGCTCATGCTTGAGTCGCAGGTGGACCTCGTCGGCGATCGCCTCGGCCTGCCGCTCGTTGCGGGCCGTGCAGATCACGAGGTAGTCGGTGTAGGTGACCAGCTCGCGCATGTCGAGACAGACGATGTCCTCGCCGAGCTTCTCATCCACCAGCCGGGCGATGTCCCGGCTCAGGTCTTCACTGCTAGCTGCCATACAGATCTTCATTGTCGATCATTTCCGCCACCTCATGCGGTACCAGATGTTTCCAGGGACGATTCGAAGCGACCCTTTCCCTGACCAGGGTCGAGGAAATCTCGACTCGGGGCATCTCGAAGAACTCGAGACGGTCGACCGCGCCGAGGCTTTCGAATGCCTCGGTGACTGCCTGCCGCGCGACATCGGAGCGGGGCGCGACCGCAAATTTGGCCAGCTCCAGAACCCGCTCCGGGCGGTGCCATCCCCCCACCCCGAGCGCGGCGTCCGAGCCGGCGAGGAAGTAGATCTGGCTGTCCGGGTTCAGGGATCGGATCTCTTCAAGGGTGTCACATGTGTAGGACGGACCCTCCCGTTCCACCTCGGCAGCCGAGACCTCGAGGCCCTCTTCGGAGCCGAAGGCCGCCTCGGCCAGGGCCATCCGCACCGGTGCCGGCGGCGAACCGGACGTGTCCTTGTGCCAGGCCTCACCGGTCGGCACGACGATGGTCCGTTCCAGGCCCAGCCGCCAGCCGGCTTCGGCCAGCAGCACCTCGTGGCCCAGGGTCGGCGGGTTGAAGGAGGATCCGAAGACCCCGATCCTGGAACCCGCATCCACGTCAGCCGCGGACCTGTCCTTCGCCGCGGACCACGTACTTGATCGTGGTCAGCTCCCGCAGGCCGACCGGGCCGCGGGCGTGGAGCTTCTGGGTGGAGACGCCGATCTCGGCGCCCATGCCGTACTCGAACCCGTCGGTGAAACGGGTCGATGCGTTGACGTAGACCGCCGCCGAATCGACGCCCTGGGCGAAGAGGTCCCCGGCCTGGGTGTTGTCGGTGACGATCGCGTCGGAATGGCCGCTGCCGTGGCGGTTGATGTGCTCGATCGCCTCTTCGAGGCCGTCGACCACCCGCACCGCCAGTTTCAGGTCGAGGTACTCGGTGTCCCAGTCCTCGGCCGTTGCCGCGCCGACCGCGGTCTCACCGGCGTTCTCGCGGGCCGCCTCGTCGCCGACCAACTCCACCCCGCCCTCGGCCAGTTCGGCCAGAGCCGGGGGCAGGAAGGCGGCGGCGACCTCGGAATCGACCAGCAGCGTTTCCGCCGCGTTGCAGACGCCGGGGCGTTGGACCTTCGCGTTGTAGGCGACCGCCCGGGCCATCTCCAGGTTGGCGTCGGAGTGGACGTAGACGTGGCAGATCCCGGCCGCGGCGAAGATCACCGGCACGGTCGCAACCTCTTCCAGGGTCTTCTTCAAGCCTTCCCCGCCGCGCGGGATCAGGAGGTCGACGACCCCGTCCTGAGTGGCCAGGTCGGCGATCGACTCGCGGCCGCCGCCGACCGACATCACCACCCCGTTCTCGGGCAGCGCGGCTTCGGCCAGCCCGGCCCGGACCACCTCGGCCAGGGCCGTGTTGGTGCGTTCGGCGTAGCTGGAGCCCTTGAGCAGGATCGAGTTGCCGGACTTGATGGTCAGGGCGGCGCAGTCGATGGTCACGTTGGGGCGCGCCTCGTAGACCACGGCGACCACTCCCAGCGGCACCCGGATCTTGTTCAGCTGAAGGCCGTTCTCGAGTGTGCTGGTTTCCAGCACCTCACCGACCGGATCGTCGAGCGAAGCCACTTCGCGGACGCCCGCCGCCATCGCCTCGACCCGTTCCGGGGTCAGCGTGAGCCGGTCGGTCAGCGCCTTCGAGAGACCCTGGGCCCGTTCGTCGGCCAGGTCGGCCGCATTCGCCTCCAGGATCGCCTCGACCGACTCGCCGAGCCCACGTGCGATCGCCTCGAGAGCCTGGTTCTTGACCTCGGTCGGTGCCGCGGCCATCGCCCGGGCGGCGGACTTGGCGGTGATCGTGTCGGTGGCTATGTCGGTGGCGGTCGCTTCCATAAATGAAGCGTACCTGCTCGGACCCAACTGCTTGACCGGCACGCGCGCGGGCGTTAGCTTCGGAGTGACACTGCTGCTACTGGGGAAGCATGCACCAAGCCGGGCCTACAGCGAAGCTCCGAATCGTCGCGATATCGCTAGCGATGCTCGTTGCGGCGCTGGTCTTCGCATCTCCCTCCGGCGCCGCTCTCGTTCCCCGCTTGGCGCTCGACGTCGTGCCCGGCCCCAGCGGGGCCTACCCGTTCGACGCGACCGAGCTGGACGGCGCGCTGCTCTTCTCCGCCCAAGCGGACAGCGGCAACGAGCTCTACGGCACCTCGGACGGCAAGTCGGCAAGACTGGTCAAGGATCTCCTCCCCGGTCCGGATAGCGGCGATCCCGGCCAGTTCGTCCGCTTCGGCGGCTTCGTCTACTTCCTCGCGTACGGGGAGAACACGGGCTACGAGATGTGGCGGACCGACGGACAGAACACAACCTTGTTCGCCGACCTGGTCCCGGGCCCGGACGAGAGCCAGATAGACGACCTGACCGTGGTCGGGGGCACGCTCTACTTCACCGCCCGCCTGCCGACCACGGGGACCGAGCTCTGGAAGACCGATGGGACAACGACCAAGATGGTCCAGGACCTGGAACCCGGGGTGGACGGTTCCGACCCCGAAGACCTGACGCCCTTCAACGGCCAGCTCTACTTCACCGCCGAAACGGCGGCGGCCGGCGAAGAGGTCTTCCGGACCGACGGCAACACGATCAACCTGGTCTACGACATCGAGCCGGGAAGCTCTTCGAGCTCACCCGATGACCTGGCGGTGTTGGGATCCCACCTCTACTTCAGCGCCTACCAGACAGGCACCAGCCGGGAGCTGTGGCGAACCGACGGGACCACGACCGCGCTCTGGTCCGACATCTACCCGGGTGCCGGCTACGGCAGTCCGGACAACCTCGTCGCCTCCGGCAACCGTCTCTTCTTCGCCGCCGAAGACGGCACCCACGGCGAGGAGCCCTGGTCGACGGACGGAACCACCACCGCGATGGTCGCCGACATCGCCACGGGAACTAACGGTTCCGACCTCGAGAACATGGCGCCCTTCGGCGACGGGCGGGTCATCTTCAATGCCGAGGATCTCACCCACGGAGAAGAGCCCTGGGTCGCCGACGGCACCCACGCCAACCTGGTGGCCGACATCTGGCCTGGCGAAGAGGATTCCAGTCCCGACGGTTTCTTCTATCTGGACGGAACCTCATATTTCCGCGCCGAGGACGAGCAGCATGGATCCGAGCTGTGGGCGACGAACGGGACCGGGGCGACGCTGGTCAAGGACATCCTGCCGGGCACGGACGGTTCCTCACCCCGGGAATTCTTCCCGTACCAGGGTGCGACCTGGTTCACCGCCGACGACGGCACTCACGGCCGCGAGTTCTGGAAGCTGATCCCGCCCGACGAGACGGTCACGATCAGCGCTCCGGCCCGCCTCCGGTTCCGGCCGAGCGGCCGGGCCGACCTGAAGCTGAGATGCCCGACCAGCGAGATCACCGGCCCCTGCTCCGGCAAGTTCACCTTGGCGACGAAGTCAAAGGTCCGGTTCCGGGGCAAGCGGAGGGTGGTCGCTTTCGCGAAGGGAAGCTTCCGGGCCGCCGCCGGACAGACCGACACGGTGATCGTGCGCATCGGTGCGGCCAAGCGACGGCTGCTGAAGAAGGTGGCCAAGGCCCGCAAGCTGACCCTGACCGCAAGGGTCAACGACCAAGCCGGAAACTCGGCTCGGGTGAAGATCCCGGTCAAGGCGGTGGCGCCGAGATGAAGCGGATGCTCGCGATCCTCACTGCGTCTTTCCTCCTGTTGGCCGGGGTCGCCGCCCAGGCCGACGCGGCGCTCCCCCAGGCGGATCTCTTCGAGGACGTCAACCCGGGGCCGAGCGGCTCCCACGTGGGGGCCTTCCTCCCGATCGGCGATCGGTTCTGGACTTCCGCCGACTCGGGTCAGACGGGCCGTGAACCCTGGCTGTTGGATGACGGCAAGCTCAGCCTGATTTCCGACATCTCGCCGGGGCTCGGGTCTTCGGACCCCGGGCCGAGCGCGGAACTGGGTGGGTTCATCTACTTCTCTGCCACCGACCCCGATCACGGGATGGAACTGTGGCGGTCGAACGGCACCACCACCGAACTGGTCAAGGACATCGAGCCCGGACCGTCGAGTTCGTTTCCCGCGCAGCTGGTCCGGGCGGGAAACCGGATCTTCTTCTCCGCCGGAGACTCGACCAACGGCCGGGAGCTCTGGCAGGTCGACGGCGGCGTCGCGACTCTGGCCACTGACATCTACCCCGGCCTCGGTTCGTCCTCCCCGTCCTACCTGACCGCCTTCCAGGGGAAGGTCTATTTCTCCGCCTACACTCCGACCCACGGCACGGAGCTGTGGTCGAGCGACGGTGTGACCACCAGCGAGGTCTCCGACATCTACCCCGGTTCGGCGTCTTCCCAGCCGACCAACCTGACCGTCGCCGGCGGGCTCCTCTACCTGGCGGCCGGAGAAGGGGTCTCCGGCAATGAGCTCTACAAGAGCAGCGGCGGCCCGCCGACGCTGGTCAAGGACATCGAGCCCAGCGCCACCTCGTCCTACCCGGACCAGATGGCCGCAATCGGCGGCAAGCTCTTCTTCCGGGCCCAGAACGCGACCTCCGGCTCGGAACCGTGGATCTCGGACGGGACCACGACTACACAGATCATCGACCTCGCACCCGGCCCCGAGTCCTCTTACGCGGCCAACTTCACGGAGATGGGAGGTACGGTCTACTTCTCTGCCCTCATACCGGATTCCGGCTCCAGGCTCTTCCGTACGGACGGGACCACCGTGCAGTTGGCGACCGATCAGTTCCCCGACGACTCGCGCGGCATCTACGGGCTGAAGGCAACCGGCGGACGACTCTATTTCGCGATGAATATTCCCGCCACGGGATATGAGCCCTGGGTCTTCGACCAGACCGGCGTCCACATGGTGCGGGACATCCTGGCCGGCCCCGAGGGGTCGGGCCCGACCGGCTTCACCGAGTACGGCGACGGTGTCATCTTCGGCGCCGACGATGGCATCCACGGATCCGAGCCCTGGCTGATCCACCCCGACCGGGAGGTCAAGGTCACGCTGCTCGGCTCCAGACTGGGCGTTTCGAAGAAGGGGTTCACCGGGCTGAAACTGGCCTGTCCAGGGAACGAGGCCAACGGGCCGTGCAGCTCGAAGATCTCGGTCACGACCCGCAAGCCGGTGCGGGTTCGCGGCAAGCGCCGCAAGGTGACCCTTTCGCGCAAGTCGATCCAGGTGCTGCCCGGGAACACAGGCACCGCCCGCCTCACTTTCAGCCGCAAGAACATCCGGCTGCTCAGGCGCTCCCCCGCGGCCCGCCGGGTCCTGATCACGGTCAAAGCCGCCGACAACGCCGGCAACGAGCAGACGATCAAGAAGAAGTACAGACTGGGTCGGCCCGCCTAGGCCAAGACGAAGTAGTCGCGGTGGATCAGTTCCTCCGCCGCCTGAGGCATCAGTTCGAGCACTTCGGCGCTCTTCATGCCCTTGATCCGGTCGGCCTCGCCGGCCGAGTAGTTGGCGATTCCCTTGCCGATGACCGTGCTGCCGGCAACCACCTCCACCGCGTCGCCGGCCTCGAAGGCGCCCTCGATCGCGGTCACCCCGACCGGCAGCAGACTCGAGCCGCTCTTTCTCAGGACGCGGGCGGCGCCGTCGTCGACCACGATCCGCCCGGCGACCGGCTTGGCGTACCGGAGCCATTGCTTGAAGGCCGGCGCGTCGCTGCGCATCGCCCGGAAGCAGGTTCCGGTCGGCTCACCGGCGGCGGCGCTCGCCAGGGTACCGTCGACGGTCCCGTTGCAGATCCTCACCTCGATGCCGGAGCCGCTGGCCATGCCCGCCGCAGCGACCTTGCTGCGCATGCCGCCGGTGCCGAAGGCCGAGGTCCGGTCGCCGATCTCCATCGAGTCCAGTTCGGCCGGGTCGCTCACCTCCTCGATCAGGCTTGCTTCCGGGTCGTGGGACGGATCGGCCGTGTAGACGCCGTCGGTATTGGTCAACAGGACCAGTAGCCGCGCCTCGAGCATGATCGCCACCTGGGCAGCGAGGAAGTCGTTGTCGCCGAAGGTGATCTCGTCGGTGGCCGTGGTGTCGTTCTCGTTGATCACCGGCACCACACCCCAGTCGAGCAGCCGGCGCAGGGTCTGGCGGGCGTTTACGTAGGTGGTCCGGTTGGCGACGTCGGAAGCGGTCAGCAGCACCTGCGCGGCGGCCGCCTCACCGGCCTCCAGCCGGGTTTCGTACTCACGGAAAAGCGAACCCTGGCCGACCGCCGAGGCGGCTTGCAGTTCGTCGATCGCCCGCGGCCTTGCCTCCAGCCCGAGCAGCCGGATGCCCCGGGCGATCGAACCCGACGTGACCATGACCAGCGATTCCCCACCTCGCCTCAGCGCAGCGGCCTGCGCACAGACGGAATCGAGAACCTCGGTCCGCAGGCCCCCGTCATCCGCCGAAACAATCGACGATCCAAGTTTCACCACCAGAGTCATAAGGAGCCCTAGTAAAGCTCAAATTCGTAGTCGCCGACCCGGATCTCGTTGCCCGACTCGAACCCTGCCTTCTTCAACTCGGACATGACGCCGATCTCGGTCAGGCGGGTTTCGAGGTAGGCGAGGGCCTCGTCGTTGTTCATGTCGAAGCGCTCGAAGAGAACTTCGATGCCGTGGCCGTGGATGCGGAAGGCTCCGTCGTCCTCCCGTTCGACCGAGTAGCCGCCCTCTCCCTTGGGCCGGTAGGTGAGGTGCTCGGCTTCGAAATCGACCTCCACCCCGTCGGAAGAGGCCACGGCTGGCGCTTCGACGTGATCCGGCACGAAGCGGACGATCGCGTCCTTCAGCCGCTCCAGGCCCGCCCCGGTCGCCGAGGAGACGGGGATGATCCCGAGCACCGACTCGCCCAGCTCCCGGTCCCAGTCTTCGACCTGCTCGGCCATGTCGGCCTCGGTCCAGAGGTCCGACTTCGAAAGCACCAGCAGTTCGGGTAGCTCCTCGAGGCCGGTGCTGTGGGCAGCCAGCTCGGCCCGCACGGCCCGGTAGTTCTCCAGCGGCTCGCCTTCCGAGGGGGCGAGCTCGACCACGTGGACCAGCATCGCGCAGCGTTCGACGTGCGCGAGGAACTCATGTCCGAGGCCGGCCCCTTCGGCGGCCCCTTCGATCAGCCCGGGAATGTCGGCCAGGACGACCTGGCGGTCCGGGGTCTCGATCGTGCCCAGCACCGGCTCGAGGGTGGTGAACGGGTAGTCGGCCACCTTCGGGTCGGCCCGGGTCAGCCGCGAGAGCAGCGAGCTCTTGCCCGCGTTGGGCAGGCCGATCAGGCCGGCGTCGGCCAGCAGCTTGAGCCGCAGCTCGACCCAGCCGGATTCGCCCGAGGTGCCGTTCTCGGCGAAGCGCGGCGCCTGCCGGACCGAGGTCGAGAAGCGCTTGTTGCCGTGGCCTCCGCGGCCTCCCTTGGCCAGGACGGCGGTCTGGCCGGGTTCGGTCAGATCGATCAGGGAGCCGTCGACCGAGGTCGCCTGGGTACCCGGCGGAACGGGGATGACGAGGTCTTCTCCCCTCGCCCCCTGTTTGTTGGCTCCTTCACCGTGGTGGCCCCGCTCGGCCCGGAAATGCTTCGACCTCAGCGCCCCGAGATCCCGCCGGGAGGGGTCGCACTCGAGCACGACGCCGCCGCCGTGACCGCCGTCACCGCCATCGGGCCCGCCGCGCGGCACATGCGCCTCACGCCGGAACGAGATGCAGCCGTTGCCACCGGCCCCACCCTCCACGTAGATCTTCGCCTTGTCGTACAGCACGTCGACCAGAGTACGGGAAAGCAAAAAGCCCGCTCTCGCGGGCCTTTTGCGAACGCTTGTGGCTACCCGTTACTCCGCAGGAGTAACGGAGATGGTGCGACCGCGGCGGCCGGGCTTGAACTCGACCGTGCCGGGGCGGGTGGCGAAAATGGTGTGGTCGCGGCCGAGGCCGGTGCCGTCGCCGGGCCAGAACTTGGTGCCGCGCTGGCGGACGATGATCTCGCCGCCGGAGACGGTTTCGCCGGCGAAGACCTTCACCCCGAGCATCTTGGGGTTCGAGTCACGGCCGTTCCTCGAGGATCCGAGTCCTTTCTTATGCGCCATCGGTGTCCTCCTTCTTCGTCGCCGGCTTCTTCGCGGCGGGCTTCTTGGCGGCCGGCTTCTTCGCGGCTGCCTTGGTTTCAGTCTTGGTTTCGGCCTTGGCGGCGGGCTTCTTCGCCGCCGGCTTCTTGGCCGGGGCCTTCTTCTCGGCGGTTTCCGCCTTGGCCTTGGTCTCGGCCTTCGGCTTCTCCTCCGCCTTGCCGGCTGCGGCCTTCTTCGGCGCGGCCTTCTTGGCGCCGCCTCCGAGCGAGGTCACTTCCAGCTTCGTCAACTCGGCCCGGTGGCCGGCCCGACGGCTGTAGCCCTTCTTCGGCTTGTACTTGAAGACCTTGATCTTGTCGCCGCGGAGATGCTCGGTGACGGTCGCCTCGATCTTGATCTTCTCAAGGCCCTTTGCGTCAACGACGATTTCCTTGTCCTTGAACAGGACCGGCTTCAGCGCGACCTTGTCGCCCGCTTCGGCCTTCAGGCGATCAACGACCAGGACCGAGCCCTGCTCGACCCGGTACTGCTTGCCACCACTTTCAACAACCGCGTACATGTTTGAACTCAAATCCTTGTCTGGTCTCTAAGACGTAAGTCTTCTCAGCCTTCAGTCGGCGGGACTGAGGATCAACTGCCGGCGTCGGCCTTCTTGCGACCACGCCTGCGTCGTCCGCGCCTCAGGCCGAACGGGCCGGATTTTACCGGTTTGTCCTCTTTTTCACCGTCTTCGTCCTTTTTCGGCGCAGATTCGGCTTCCGGCTTGGGCTTGCCCCCGCCGTCGGACCTCTTCCTCTGACCGTCCCCGGAGCGTTTCTCCTGGGTATCGGCCTCTCCGCCGGCCTTCTTCTGCTGGCTCGCCCGGCCGCTGCCGGAACCGTTCTTCTTCGCGGCCGGCTTCTTCTTCGCCTCCTCGGGCTGGGCTTCCTCGGGCAGCAGCTCGGCCACCGCCGAGGCCCGCTCGACCGACTCGATCCGCACCATCTTGCGTTCACCGACCACGTTCGCGGCCCCGGTGATGCTGATGATGTACGAGTCGATCCGGGCGATCGCGTCGTCGGCGTTGTACATGTGCGGCTCCTCGACCTTGACGAAGACCTCTTCGCCCGGGCGGAAGGGCAGTGCCCTTTCCTCGATCGTCTTCTTCTCACCGGACTCGATCAGCTCGAAGTTGTCGATCGCCAGCGCTTCCCCACCTTCGAAGTGGAACTGCTTGCCGGTCTCCTGCTCGAGCTCGAGCAGGCCGGAATCGGGATCGTTGAGCAGGGCCGCCACCTTCGGGTTGACCCGGATCAGGAAGGCCTCGTCCTGCTTGTGGTCGGCGGCGATCTCGTTCATCTTGCGCAGACCTTCGAGGGCCACCGTCTCGGCCGAGAGCACCACGCCCTCGCCTTCGCAGGTCGGGCACTGGACGGTGAGGATCTCCCTGACCCCGTCGGTGATGTTCTGACGGGTCATCTCGACCAGGCCCAGGGGCGAGATCTCGACCAGGTAGCTCTTCGACTTGTCGGCGTCGAGGGCGTCACGCAGGGTGCCCAGCACCTTGTCGCGGTTCTTGCCCTTGGCCATGTCGATGAAGTCGATGACGATGATGCCGCCGATGTCGCGCAGCCTCAGCTGGCGGACCACCTCGCTCGCGGCTTCGGTGTTGACCTTGGTGATCGTCTCCTCGAGGCCGCCCTTCCCGCGCCCGGTGAACGAGCCGGAGTTGACGTCGATCACGGTCAGCGCCTCGGTGTAGTCGATGATCAGGTAGCCACCGGAAGGCAGGTCGATGCGGCGACCGAGGGTCGAGTTGATCGCCTTCTCGATCTCCCATTTCTCGAACAGCGGCTTCTTGCCCTTGTAATGCTCGACTCCCTCGACCAGCTCCGGCGCGGTGCGCTGGAAGAAGCTGGTCACCCGGTCGAACTGCTTCTGGTCGTCGATGATCGCCTTGTCGAACTCGTTGAGGAAGACGTCACGCAGCACCCGCACCGGCAGGTCCTGCTCCTGGAAGACGAGCGAGGGCGCCTTGGCGTCCTTCTGCCGCTTCTCCAGCACGTCGTTGAGGCGGTGCAGGTAGGCGATCTCCCGGACGAAGTCGGCCTTCTTGGCGCCGTGGGCGGCGGTGCGGACGATCAGCCCACCGGGGCCGTCGTAGGTCCGGCTGACCATGCGGCGCAGGCGGTCGCGCTCCTTGTCACCGAGCCGGCGGCTCACCCCCACCCCGGAGCCGTTCGGCGCGTAGACCAGGTAGCGGCCGGCGATCGTCACGTTCATCGAGAGGCGGGCTCCCTTCGACTTGATCGGATCCTTGATCACCTGGACCAGGATCTCCTGCTTGGGCTTGATCAGCTCGTCGATCCGCCGGCCCTGGCCGCGGCCCCGGCGGGGAGCCTGCTGGCCGTCCGGCAGCAGGATCTCGTCGACGTGCAGGAAGCCGTTGCGCTCCAGGCCGATGTCGACGAAGGCCGCTTCCATCCCGGGCAGGACGTTGTCGACCTTGCCCAGGTAGATGTTCCCGACCAGGGAGCGGCCGCCCCGGCGTTCGATGTAGACCTCGGCGACCTCACGCTTTGACTTGACGGTCTTGGCCTCGAGCACGGCCACGCGGGTCTCGCCGCGGTCGGCCGAAACAACAATCGTTTTTTTCATGTTCTAAGTCGTTTTCCGTTCAGATTGGATGCCCTTGGATCATCAGTTGATCCACGGGTTCCTCTGGGCGGCGTGCGACTCGATGTGAATGCTCTGCAGGACCCCGATCATCAGGAAGGTCGAGATGATCGCCGACCCCCCGTAGCTCATCAGCGGCAAGGGTATGCCGGTGATCGGCATGATGCCGAGGTTCATTCCCACGTTTACGAAGACCTGGAAGATGATCGCGGTGGCAATTCCAGCCGCGACCAGGGTTCCGTAGAAATTCTTCGAGAGCGTCATCAGACGCAGCGCCCGCCAGAAGAGCAGGGCGAAAAGGGATAAGACCAGCGCCGCGCCGACGAATCCGTAACGCTCGGCGACCACGGCGAAAATGAAGTCCGTGTGCCGCTCGGGCACGAAGCCGAAACGGGACTGGGTGGCCTGGTTTCCTCGGCCGGTGGTTCCACCGGCTCCGATTCCGACCTTGGCCTGATTTTGCTGGTAGCCCGCGTCACCGATATCGGACGAAGGGCTGAGGAACGAAGTCAATCGTTCCGTCTGATACTCCTTGAGCACCGGGTGCCCGGCCGCCGGAAGGGCGACCAGGACGACGGCGACAAAAACTGCGAGGACGGCCCCGATCGCGGCCAGGTGCAGCCAGCGAACGCCGGCCGCGACCATGATCGCGAAAGTGATCGCGGCGAACACCAGCGACGTGCCCAGGTCCTGAAGCAGGACCAGGCCAGTCGGCAGGAGGCCGAGCGCGAGGATGCGGATCGTCCTTTGACCTTCGGAGCCCCTGCGGGCGCCGTCGATCACGAATCCGGCCAGGGCAAGGATCAAAAGCAGCTTGCCCAACTCGGCCGGTTGGAAGGTGAAGAAAGGAAGTTCAAGTTGGTTCGTCGACCCGCGTGCGGCCACGCCGAAAGTGAACACCGCGAAAATCGAGGCGCACAAGAACGTGTAGATACCGACACGTAGTTCCCGGAAACGGGAATAGTCGATGCGGGAGACGGCAATCATTCCGATGATTCCGACCAAACCATAAAGAGCCTGGCGCTGGACGTACTCCTGGGGTGCCCCGGCGATCACCGTGTTGGACGCTTCGTAGAGCGTGAAAAGGGAGCAGGCGATCAGGCCCAGAGCGGAAAAAGCCAGCCAGCCATCCATCCCGGCGAGTCCCACCCGCTCCAGCAGATTGACCCGCTGTTTCGGTGCGTGGCGCGGTAGCCGCGAGGATTCCATCACTCCACGCTCCCGGTTCCGCCGGAGACTGCATGGGCCTCCTTGCCGAAGTACGCCTGGAGTACCTGGAGAGCGACCGGGGCGGCGGTGTCAGCGCCGAAGCCGCCTTCTTCGACCGTGGCCACGACCGCGATCTTCGGGTTCGGGTACGGGGCGAGCACCGCGTACCAGGCCTGGTCCGTCTCGTTGGCCCGCTCGGCCGTACCGGTCTTGCCGGCCACCTTGACCGGGAAGCCGCCAAAGACCTTGTACGAGGTGCCTTCCGGTGCTTGGGCCGCGTCGTGGAGGCCTTCCATGATCACCTGCCGGGCACTCGGGTCGATCGGGATCTGCCCGGCCACCTGCGGTTCCGCTTCGGACTTGACCCGGCCCGCGGCGTCCTCGGTCTGGAGCATCAGTTGCGGCTTGAGCACGGTGCCGCCGTTGCCGAGCGCCGCGTAGGCGACCGCCAGCTGGAGCGGGCTGGCCTGGAGGTAGCCCTGGCCGATCGCCAGCTGGATGTTCTGCCCGATCACCCAGGGGTCGTAGTACTCGGGCTGTTCCTTGTGCGCCTCGTTGAGCCATTTCGGGGTCGGCACCAGGCCTTCCGACTCGCCCGGGATGTCGATCCCGGTCGCCTTGCCGAAACCGAAGTCGCCGGCCCAGTCCTGCAGCTGACGACTCCCGTTCATCTCGGCCCCGAGCTTGTAGAAGTAGACGTCCGAGGAAACCTCGAGCGCCCGCCTCAGGTCGACCGGCCCGTGGGCTTCCTTGCCGGCATTGTCGAACTCCTGGTCGGCGATGGTGATCGTGCCGGTGTCGTTGACCACCTCGTCTGGCGTGATGTACCCGCCGTCCAGCGCGGCAAGGGCGGTGAACGGTTTGAAGGTCGAGCCGACCGCGTACTGGCCGCCGATCGCGCGGTCGAAGAGCGGCGCGCCGTTGTTCTCGTCGTACAGGGCGTCGACCTGCTTCTGGGTCAGCGGGTGGGTGAAGATGTCCGGGTCGAAGGTCGGGTTCGAGGCCAGCCCGAGCACCTGCCCGTTGTTGACGTCAAGCGCGACGAAGGCACCCGGCAAGCCGACGCTCTGCAGCGAGCTCTCCCCCGCCTCCTGGACCTTCTCGTCGATCGAGAGCCGCACGCTCTGGCCCGGCTCGGGCAGGGTCGAAGGCAGTTGGCTGAGGACCTTTCCGGTCGAGTCGACCTGCAGCCTGGTGTCGCCCGGCTTGCCTCGTAGGACGTCATCGTAGGTCTGCTCGACCCCGGTCTTGCCCAGGGTGTCGCCTGCTCCCAGATCCTTGTCCGGGTTCTTTTCGAGGTCCTCGGCGGTGACCTCGCCGACGCTGCCGAGGATGTGGGCCGCCAGCAGCCCCTGTGGGTACTTGCGGACGAAGATCCGGTTGACCTGGACCTCGGGGAACTCGGCCTGATGCTCCTGCAGGTAGTAGACGATGTCGTCGTCGACGTCCTGGTCGAGCGTGATCGGGCTGCCCGGCGGGTCGTTCTTCTTCGTCTCGTAGACCTTCTTCCTGACCCAGTCGGCGCTATGCCCCAGCACCTTGCCGATCCGCGCGTAGAGCGCGCGCCGCTCGGCCACGCTGCTGGGGATCTCGATCGGATCGAGCTGCAGGGCCATGCTGGTCCGGTTGTCGACCAGGACATCCCCGTCCCGGTCGAGAATCCGGCCCCGGGGGGCCGGAACCCGGACTTCACGGGTGCGGTTCTGGTTCGCCTCGGCCAGGTATTTGTCCCCGGTCACGATCTGCAGCGACCAGAGCCGGAAGAAGAGGACCCCGAGCATGATCAGGCCGATCGAGCCGATCACCATGAAGCGGCGTGAAGGCAGGCTCCGCTTCGATCTTGGCTTTGGTGCTAGGGGTTCGATCCTCATTGGAATGCCTCTGGTCCGTTTCCGGAGGGCGATTCGAAGTCATCGGCCCACTGATCGAGGTCGACGGGCCGCCGGCGGGTGGCCGGCTCGCGAATCAACGCTGGCCTGAGAACACGGTGAATCAGCGCGTAGAGCGGAATCGCCAGGAGAACACCATAGATGGCCTGCAGGATGAGGTCGGGCACCAGCGAGGCGCTGAGCGAGGAATCGGCCCCGATCACGACCGTGTAGAGCCCGAGGGCGAGATTCGACCCCAGGGTGGCGAGCCCGCAGGAAACGAGCACGGTCGGCCGGTCGACGAAGTCGCCGCGTTCACGGTAGATGCCGGCCAGGTAGCCGACCGCCATGAAGACCAGGCAGGCGCTGCCGAGCGGGCCATCGGTCAGGGCGTCACCGAAGAAGCCGAAGACGAAGCCGATGCTGGCCCCGATCAGGCTGCCACCGAGCAGGCCGAAGATCGCGGCGCAGGCCGGCAGGATCCACATCGACGTGCCGAGCAGCTCGATCTGGGAGAAGAACGAGACCTGGAGGACCGTGAAGAGCAAGATCAGGCCGGCGATCCGGGCGGCCGTGCGGGTCGTGATGATCATCCGCGGTTTCCTCCGGTCAGGATCTGCAGCAGGTCGAGGTTGCGCAGATCGGCGAACGGCCTCAGCTCGACCGATTGGATCGCTTCCCGTTCGTTGATCGGGGCGCGGGTGATCTCGCCGATGCCGATGCCGCGTGGATAGAGCGAGGAAAGGCCGTCGCCGCGCCAACCCGAGGTGACCACGGTCTGTCCGCTGGAGATGTTCTTCGTTTCGTCGAGGAACTCGAGGACCAGGGTTTGGGGATCCCCGACCTTGGCCCGGACCACGCCCTGGGCGCCGCTGGGCAGGACCATCGCGCTGACCGCGCTGGAACTGTCGGAGATCAGGCTGACCACCGACCCGGAACGGCTGACCGAGCTGATCCGCCCGACCAGCCCGTCGCCGCTGATCACCGGGTCGTTGACGGCCACCCCGTCCGCGGAGCCCGCATTGACGTTGACGGTCGTGTACCAGACGGTCGGCGAGCGGCCGGTCACGTTCACGGTCACCGGGTCATAGGAGTCGGGGATCTTCCCGTTTTCCTTCATGTTGACCAGCTTGCGCAGCTGCTGGTTGTCCTTCAAGGCGACCTGCCCGGCGACCGCCAGGCCACGGGCTTCTTCCAGTTCGCTCTGGAGCCGGTCTCGCTCGCCGCGGGCGTCCATCGTCTCGTCGAACCAGTTGACCAGGTCGCGGGCCGGTTTCAGCGCTCTCGAAGCGCCGTTGGTGATCGGGTCGAAGAAGGTGCCGAGGGGGCCGCCGACCCCGCCGGACCCGCTACCGAAGGTGAAGGTGAGCAGCACGAAAGCCAGCACGATGAGGCCGATCAGCACGGCACGGCGACGTCGGACTTGCTTGCGGTACATGGTGGGTTCGGGCTCGGTTGGAGGGAATGGCGCGGCTCAGATGGCCGGAGCACATTTGCCCCGGAGGGGCGACTTTCTCACCTCGGCGAGAGGGCCGCATATCCGGAAAGGTCGCTGCGGGAAGGATTGCAGCGTCGGGCAAGCCTACCGAGGACGCCTCAGGGGATCTTTAATCCAGTTCTGGAGCCAGATCGAGCATCAGACCCACGGGCAGGCCGATCACGTTGGCGACGTCGCCCTCGACCCCCGCCACCAGCGCCGAACCCCGGCCCTGGATCGCGTAGCCCCCGGCCCTTCCCCGCCACTCGCCGCTGGCCAGGTACCGCTTGACCTCAGCCTCACCGAGCTCACGGAAGGCGACCTTCGATTCGGCGATGCCGGTCCGGACCCGCTCGGACTCCGGACCGACTATGGCGAGACCGCTGAGGACCCAGTGGCTGCGGCCGGAAAGCCGACCCAGGTACTGACGGGCCATCTCTTCGTCCTCCGGCTTCCCGATCACCTGCCCTTCGAGCACCACGTCGGTGTCGCAGCCGATCACCAGGCACCCCGGGGCCTCGTCCGCTATCGCCTTGGCCTTCAGCAGAGCGTTGGCCAGGACCACTTCGGCCGGGTCGCCCTCGACGATCTCCTCGACTCCCGAGACCCGCACCTCGAACTCGATCCCCAGCCGTTCGAGGATTTCCCGCCGTTGGGGCGAGCCGGAAGCGAGGATGACCTTGGCGTCGGGCACCGGCGCAGGATCGCAGATCAGGCCGTGTCGGCAGCCCGGACCAGGGTCTCCATCGCCCGGATCGCCCGGTCGATCTCCGGTTCGGAGCGGACCGCGATGTTGCCCCACTCGTAGGCCATGCCGATCTGGGTGAGCACGTCGGCCAGCTCAGCCGCCTTCTCCCCCGTCCATTCCGGCCGGGTGCGTTCGATCTCGGTCTGGAGTTCGGCGGTTATCGCCGTGGATACGCCCGAGCCTGGCGCCAGCATCACGCGGAGGCCCAATTCAGGCTCGGTCTGGACCAAGTGCCTGAGCGGGGCGAAGCCGGCGGTGGTGACCATGAAGCGGCGCATGCCATCGATCGTCCGCTGGAGCCCGTCGCCTTCGGCCTCTTCAATCGCTGCCCCGATCACCTCGACCACCATCTCGGAGAGCATCTCCGAGATCAGCGAGTCACGATCACCGACCCAGCGGTAGAGCGTGGTCCGGCCGATCCCCAACTCATTGGCCAGCGACTGCATGTCGATCCGCTCCCGGGCCAGGTAATGCCGCCTGGCCAGCCGCACCGCGTCGTCACGCCCCACTTTCTCAGAAACACCCACAGCCCAATCCTAAGGCCGCCCCGGGACCCCAAGTCTCCGGGTGGGTCGGATTTCCGGCGCTCCGGCCGGAAATCCGACCCACCCGGCAAACTGGAGATGTGATCGACGATCTGGTCGAACAGCTGCGGGCCGCGGGTTCGGTCTTTGCCGAGGACGAGGCCCGCGTCCTGAGCGAATCGGCGGGCTCGCCGGCCGAGCTGGATTCGATGGTCCAGCGCCGGATCGGGGGCGAGCCGGTCCAGCAGATCGTCGGCTGGGCCGAGTTCTGCGGCCTGAAGATCCGGGTCGAACCGGGCGTCTTCCTGCCCCGCCCGCGCTCCGAGTTCCTGGTCGAGAAGGCGATCGGCCTCGGCCGGCGCGGCGCGAGCGTCCTCGATGTCTGCTGCGGTACCGGTGCCCTGGGCGTCGCGACGGCGATCGGGCTCGGCTCGACCGAGCTCCACGCCACCGACCTCGACCCGGTCGCAGTCCGCTGCGCGGCAGCCAACGTGGACGAAGTCGGAGGACGGGTCTATCAGGGCGACCTCTTCGAGCCGCTCCCCCGGTCTCTCCGTGGACGGGCCGACCTGTTGCTCCTCAACGCCCCCTATGTGCCGACCGCAGAGTTGCCGCTGATGCCGAGGGAAGCGAGGCTCTACGAGGAGACGATCACCCTCGACGGGGGCGACGACGGGCTCGACATCCAGCGCCGGGCAATCCTCGAAGCGCCGTTCTGGCTGGCGCCGGGAGCCCATCTGCTGGTCGAAACCAGCGACCTCCAAGCCGAATCGACCATGAGGCTGATGAAAGACGTCGGCCTGGCGATGACCCTGGCCACCTCGAACGAGTGGGGAGCCACGGTCGTGATCGGCCAAAAATAGCTTCAGCGGGTGGATGCCAGGGGCCTCCAGCCGTTCGCTGGCGAGGAGACAGGCCGGGAATGACCGCGATAGTACGCGGGTACGTGAAGCTGTCATTCCCGGCCGCCGACGAAGCCAGCGGGCGGCTGGTGGCTCCTGGCGTCGCCCGGACTAAATTCCCTCGGGGAACCAGATCGCGATCTCACGCGCGGCGGACTCGTCGGAGTCGGAGCCGTGGACCATGTTGAAGGTGACCTCGAGGGCGAAGTCGCCGCGGATCGAGCCGGGGGCGGCCTCGACCGGGTTGGTCGCGCCGATCAGTTGGCGGGCGGCGACGACGGCCTCGGGGCCTTCGAGCACCGCAGCGACCAGGGGACCGCCGGTGATGAAGTCGACCAGCTCGCCGAAGAAGGGCTTTTCCTTGTGCTCGGCGTAATGCTCGTTGGCGATCTGCTCGGTCGCGGTCAGCTTCTTGAGGGCGGCGATCCGGAGGCCCTTGCGCTCGAAGCGGGCGAGCACCTCGCCGGTGAGGGCGCGCTCGAAGGCATCGGGCTTGACCAGGATGAGGGTCTGGGACATGTCTAGTTACTCCGTTATGGGTTTATTGGTTTTCGGACCGGGCCTCGACGGACCCTGGCCCTGGGTTACTCGTCGCCGCGGTTGATCGGCTCGGGCGACTCGTCGTCGCCGACCGTGATCTTGCGTCGGGTAGAGCGCGGACTGCGGGTCGATTCTTCTTTGGACCCCGATGAACCCTTGACCTGCCGGGTCGGCTCTTCCGAGCGCTTCTCGCGGGAGGAGCGGCCTTCACGCGAAGAGGAACGGCCTTCTCCGGATGAGGATGAGGCCTCGGCCGGCGCCTTGCTGGAACGACGGCGCCGTTCTTCGCCCTCGGAGCGGGAAGGTTTGGACCGCTTCGACGAGCCGGAACGGGAGGACCGCTTCGGGGCGATCAAGGTCGTCTCGCAGTAAGGGCAGACCTTCCAGCCCAGGCCGACCGGCTTCGAGCAGGTCGGGCAGGGCTCCTTGAGCCGGGTGCGGCAGGCCGGACAGCGGATGAAGTCGCTCTCGACCGGCGAGCCGCATTTGTGGCAGGAGTTGTGCTTGAGGTGCCGCAACCGCATCTCGGACTCGCTGATGTCGGTCTCGCGTTCGCGGATGTCCTCGAGGAACTCCGGCGGGCGGAGGATCGTGTAGACGAGGGTGCCGACGAACGGGAAGAACGAGGCGGCGGTGGCGCAGCCGACCAGGAAGGGGTCGGCGATGCGGCGGCGGGCGTCGGTGAAGGTGAAGACGATGAGGGCGATCCAGATCGCGACCAGCATCAGGATCACCAAGGTGACGGCCAGGTTCAGGGCGGTGTTTTCAATTCCGAAGATGGCGAGAGGCATGGCGTGCTAGAGGAACATCCTTCCGAATAGGTACCCGATGCCGAAGAAGACAAGGATCACGATCGCCACGACCGCAGCGACCAGCGCCATCATCGACAGCAATCGGGAGCCGGTCTGACGATTCACCTGGTAATCGTGACATAACCGGCGGCGACCGAACCCTCTGACCCCGATTCTGAGATTCCTTGCCCGTCGATCAGGCCGGGAAGGCGGCGCCCTCACCGGGGGCAAAGAGGAAATGGGAACCGGTGATGATCACCGCTCCGTCCCTTTCCAAAGCCATTTCACGAGCAATCGCAAGTGCCTCGGCCGGGCTTTCGGCGATCGTCGAATCGAGTTCCAGGCCGCTGGCCAGGGATCGCAGCTCTTTCGGGTCCCAGGCCCGGGCGCCCGGCCTTCCCCAGGCGGCCAGCGCCTTTTCCGGCAGACCGGTGAACACCGCCGCATCCAGCGAGCCGGCCAGCTCGGCCAGCATCCCGGGTGCGTCCTTGTCCGCCAAGACGCCGATCACGCCGACCACCGGCGCCGCCCCGGTCAACTCCGGGAGCGACGAGGCCAGCGCCCGGGCACCGGCCGGGTTGTGGGCGACGTCGGCTAGCACCAGCGGGTTCTGGCCGATCTGCTCGAGCCGCCCGTGGATGACCAGCGAGGCGACCGCCTCCTCGGCCTTGACCCGTGAGACCTCACCGAGGAAGCAGGCCGCAGCCGCCTCCGCGACCGAGAAGTTGACCCGCTGGAAGCCGCCGATCCCGTGGATCCCGGCGGCGCCGGCCGCAACCGCGGCGGTGATCTCCCGCAGTTCACAGTCACGCTCCCGCGCGGTCCGTCGCGCGAGCTCGCGCACTTCATCCGAGACCGGGCCGAGGATCAGAGTGGTCTCCGGGCGCAGCACCGCGAGCTTCTCGCCGGCGATCTCTGTTTCCGTCTCGCCCAGGAACTCGGTGTGGTCGAGGCCGATCGAGGTGAGGACGGTGGCCAGCGAATCGATCGAGTTGGTCGCGTCGAGGCGACCGCCCAGGCCCGCTTCGATCGCCGCGACCTGGACCCCGGCCTCGGCCAGGGTCAGGAAGGCAGCGGCGGTGGCCAGCTCGAACTGCGTGACCTCCTCCCCGTCCAGCCGGGAATTGACCACGGCTGCTGCCTCGGCGGTCCGGCGCACGCATTCGGCAAAGAGCTCCGGCCGTTCGCGGCCGGAGACCACCACCCGTTCCGACCAGTGCGCCAGATGGGGCGAGAGCGAACTGCCGGCCCGGTAGCCGTGTGCCTCGCAGATCGCCGCGATCATCCTCGAGACCGAGGACTTGCCGTTGGTCCCGACCACATGGATAGAGGCGAAGGAATCCTGCGGGCGGCCCAGCTCATCGGAGAGCATCTCCATCCGCTCGAGTCCGAGCTTCCAGCCGATCGGCTCGAGGGAATTCAGATAGGCCTCGGCGTCGAAGCCAGCCATGGCCCTCAGCCGAGTTCGGCCAGCTCGGCCTGGAGGCGCTCGACCTTTTCCCGTTCTTCGGCGACTACCTCGGCCGGCGCGTTCTCGACGAATCGTTCGTTCGCCAGTTTGCCCTCGATCTTCTTGAGTTCGGTCTCGACCTTGCCGCGGCGGGCCTCGATCCGGGCCTTGACCGCATCCATGTCGAGTTCGTCCGAAGCCTGGATCCCGAATCCCGCGACCGTCGCGACCACCTCGCCTCCACCGGCGCCGATCTCGACCCGGCCGAGCCGGGCGACGAACTCGGGGACCGAGGCGGCATCGCCGACGGCGTCGAGCACGACCTTGGGCGGCACGCCCGCCATGTCGCGCCAGCCGCGCAGTTGACGGGTCACGGCGATCGCCTGTCCGACCTCGTCCTCGACCGCTTCGCTGATCCGCGATGGGTCGGCTTCGGGGAAGGGATGGACGACCAGATGGCCTTCGCGGTAAGGGTGGTACTCCCAGATCGCCTCGGTCACGAAAGGCATGACCGGGTGCGCGAGCGCCAGGGTGCGCTCCAAGGTGTGGAGCAGCACCTGGGCGATCTCGGGGTCGCCGTCGTAGATCCGTGGCTTGGCGATCTCCAGGTACCAGTCGCAGAGGTCTGAGAAGACGAAGGAGTAGAGCTCCTGGGCCGCGTGCGCGAAGTCGTACTCGTTGATCAGGCGCGTGTAGGTCTCGACCGCCGATTCGAGCCGGGAGAGGATCCAGCGGTCTTCGAGGGCGATCGGGTCGGCCGGGACGGTGCGGTCGGCTGGCGCCCCGGTGTTGAGCAAGATCAGCCGCGAGGCGTTCCAGAGCTTGGTCGCCAGGTCTCGGCCCTGCTGGACCTTGGGGTCCGAGTAGCGCACGTCCTGGGTCGAGGACATGGCGAGCAGGCCGAAGCGCAGCGCGTCGGCCCCGTGCTCGTCGATCTCCTGCAGCGGGTCGATGCCGGTGCCGAGGCTCTTCGACATCCGGCGACCGTCGCGGGCCTGGATCACCGAGTGGACATAGACGTCGTGGAAAGGGACGTCGCCGGCGAACTCGATGCCGGTCATGATCATCCTGGCGACCCAGAGGAAGAGGATCTCGCGGGCCGTGGTCAGGAAGTCGGTCGGGTAGAACGCCTTGAGCTCGGGCGTGTCGTCGGGCCAGCCGAGCGTCGCGAAGGGCCAGATCGCCGAGGAGAACCAGGTGTCGAGGACATCCTCGTCCTGGACCCAGCCTTCGCCTTCGGGCTCGGTCTCGCCGACGTAGGTCTCATCGCCGCGGTACCAGACCGGGATCCGGTGGCCCCACCAGAGCTGGCGGGAGACGCACCAGGGACGGATCTCGCGCATCCAGTTGAGGTAGACGCCCTTCCACTGGCCCGGGGCGATGTTGACGCGGCCGTCCTCGACCGCCTCGATCGCCGGCTTGGCGAGCTCGTCCATCTGGCAGACCCACTGCAGCGAGATCAGCGGCTCGATCCGCTCGCCGGAGCGCTCCGAGAAGGGAACCGAGTGGACGTAATCCTCCTCTGCGCTCAGCGCGCCCTCTTCTTCCAGCGCCTTGACCACCTCGACCTGGGCCTCGGCCACGGTCATGCCCTCGAAGCGCTCGCCGGCCTCGGCGGTCATACGACCGTCCTCCCCGATCACCGAGATCTCCTCCAGCCCGTGGCGACGGCCGATCTCGAAGTCGTTGACGTCGTGGCCGGGGGTGATCTTGAGGGCGCCGGTGCCGAACTCGATGTCGACGTGGTCGTCGGCGATGATCGGCAGGCGGCGGCCGACCAGAGGGAGGATGCAGTGCTGGCCGACCAGATCCCCGTAGCGCTCGTCCTTCGGGTTCACGGCGACGGCGGTGTCGGCCATCATCGTCTCCGGCCGCACGGTGGCGACGGTCAGCACCCGGTCGCTGCCTTCCACTGGATAGTCGATCGAGTAGAGCTTGTCGGTGACTTCCTCGTTTACCACCTCGAGGTCCGAGATCGCCGACTGCGAGCCCGGATCCCAGTTGACCATGTAGTGGTCACGGTAGATGTAGCCCTTCTCGTAGAGCGAGCTGAAGATCTTGCGGACCGCGCGGGCGTAGCCGTCGTCGAGGGTGAAGCGCTCGCGCTCATAGTCGACCGAGGCGCCGATCCGCTTGTACTGCTCACGGATCGATCCGCCGAACTCTTCCTTCCACTCCCAGACGCGTTCGGTGAAGGCTTCGCGACCGATCTCGTGACGGCTTATGCCCTCTGACTTGAGCCGCTTCTCGACCACGGTCTGAGTGGCGATGCCGGCGTGGTCCATGCCGAGGATCCAGAGCGTGTTCTTGCCGCTCATCCGGTTCATGCGGACCAGCGCGTCCTGCATCGAGCCATTGAGCGCGTGGCCCATGTGGAGGACGCCGGTGACGTTCGGCGGCGGGATCGCGACCGAGTAGTTCTCGTCGGCCGTGCCGGTCGCGTCCGGGTGGAAGTAGCCACCCTCCATCCACTCGGCGAAGATTCGCGCTTCAGACTCCCCTGGTTCCCACCGGGTGGTCTCTTCCAGCTTCTTACGGGCAGCTTCGTCCAAGGTCCGCCGATCTTATTGAGGCCACCGCGACGGACGCTTCCGGCCTTGGCATTCTTCGGCATCAGCGCTACCTTTCTCAGCATGATCCAGGCACTTGGGGTTCGGAGGTTCGTACTTTTCGCTGCCGCGTTGGCGGCAACTGCCGTTGCGATGGCAGGGTGGTCTGCGAGCTCGAAGGCGGACGTCTACTGTGTAGCCGCCGCCAGCCAGCCGGGCTGTGACACGTTCAACGCCAGTCTCCAGACCGAGCTCTCGGCGGCCGCTATCCACCCGGGCCCCGACGAGGTCCAGGTCTATCCCGACACCTACACCGGGAACTTCACCTACCAGAATCTCCTTAACTCAACCAACACGGTCGAGATCCGGGGCATGGGCACTCAGCCTTCCCAGACCGTGCTGAAGATCAGCAATCACACCGGCCTGGCGGACGCCCTTTCGATCAGCGCGCCGGCCGGCTCATCGGTTAACAACATCGAGTTCAGACTCGATGCGGATACGGACACCAACAGCGACGCAGCCCTGGACGTCGCCGGCGAAAACGGTGGCAACGTCACGATCGAGGACGTCATGATCGACGGGCCTCATTCGTCCAATGCCACCGGCATCCGCTGCGGCAACTGCCTGGTCAAGGACTCGGCGATCGACCTGACCTCGGACGGCATGTACTCGAACTCAGGGGTGCGGCAGGACGGTGGTCCTGCCACAATCGAGAACAGTTCGATCGTGGCCCACGATGGCTTCACCCACAGCAGCCCGAACGAGAGGTCGCTGATCGAGCGCAGCCGGATCACGGCTCACATCGGGGCCAGCACGGACGGCGGCTTCATCGACATCAGGGACAGCCTGATCAAGCTCGACGACCAAACTGGCGCGATCGGGGTCAACTTCTACAACGGCAATGCGGGTACGTCTGCGATGGGCGGTGACCTCGACGGAGTCACGATCGTCAACGGCGCCGAAAACGGCGGCACTTACAGCTCGACCGGCATTAGAGCCCGGGTCGATGATCCCGGGGAAAGCGTTGATGCCAACGTGACCAACTCGGTCATCTCAGGCTTCACCTATCCCTTCGGAGCGGCGATCAACCATTTTCAGGACGCGGACGACATGCTGAATCCGATCGGCGGGCCACTCAGTTTTACGATCGACTACTCGGCATTGAGCAGCGGAGCAGTCTCCCATGGCATTCCCGACGGCTATGTGCCGGGGCCGCACAACGTGGACCTGCTCAACGTCGACCCGGGCTACGTGAATCCAGCCAGCGACTTCTCCCCCGCTCCCGGGTCACCTTTGCTCGACGCCGGCAACCCGGCCGATCCCGCGCCCGGCACGACCGACATCGACGGCAATCCCCGGGCCTGTCACGGAACGGACGCGGGCGTGATCCGGCGGGACATCGGCGCCTCCGAGCACCGGACCAAGGTCGGCGCCGACCTCGATGACTGCACCTACCCAGAGACCACGATTGACCACAGCTTTGATGGTGGATCATTCGGCTCGAACTACGTCGAGGTACCGATCGCCTCAAGCAAGCCGAACTCGGCTTTCTTCTGCTCGGTGGATGGTGGATCGGCTTCCCTCTGCAACGCGCCGCTGGGGCAGACCGGACTGTTCAAGTCCACCGGCCTTTCGGATGGCGCCTTCACCCTCTCGGCGACGGCCCGGGACGAGTTCGGGAACATCGACCAGACCCCGGACCAGATCTCGTTCCAGCTCTACGACGGGACCGGCGAGACCTGCGCGACCAACCCGGAATTGCCCGGTTGCGACAAGTGCGAGAACAATCCCGCCGTCTGCCCCAAGCCGGACAGGACCGCGCCGAAGGTGACCAGTGTCAAGGCTCCGAAGAAGACCAACGCGAAGCGAGTCAAGGTCCGCTTCAAGTCAAACGAGAAGGGCTCCACCTTCAAATGCCGCCTGAACAAAGGCAAGTGGAAGAAGTGCAAGTCACCGTGGAAGACCCCGAAGCTCCGCAAGGGCAGAAACGTGGTCAAGATCCAAGCGACCGACAAGGCCGGCAACAAGTCGAAGGTCGTAACGCGGACGATCAACAAGATTCCCAAGCAGCTGCCCCGCTAGACCGGGGCGGTTCATCCACTCCGGGTGATTCACCTTCGCCTCACCTTCTGAGAGAGTTCCGGGCCATGGAGGGACTGAACCAGCCCGATGCGCACCGTCACCCGTGGCGACTCGGCACGCGCATCCTCGTCGTCGTCCTGATCGATGCCCTGGCCCTGCTGCTGATCGAGGCAGCCCTGCCGGGCTTCGACATGCACGGACGTTTCGCTGCCCTGCCGACCGCGCTCGGGGTCGGCTTCGTCAACGCCCTGATCTGGCCGGTCCTTTCCCGCTTCACGCTCAAGCTGAGCGTGCTGACGCTCGGGCTCTGGGGGCTCTTCCTCAACGCGCTGCTGGTCGGTCTCGCCCTGACGATCATGCCCTGGGTCAGGATCGCGGGCGTCACCGAGGGGATCGTGATCTCCTTCGCGATGGCGATCCTGACCTCGCTGCTCTCTTCCCTCTTCGCGATCGACGAGGACAGCACCTGGTACTACAACGTGGTTCGCGGCCAGCTCAAGCGCCGCGGCCAGGTGACCGAGACGGACGAGCCGGGCATCGTCTTCCTCGAGATCGACGGCCTCGCCCACGACGTGCTGCGGCGGGCGATGACCAACGGCAGCGCGCCGGCCATGGCGGCCTGGGTGCGCGACGGCTCCCACCGGCTCGAGGGCTGGGAAACCGACTGGTCCTCCCAGACCGGGGCGATGCAGGCCGGGATCCTCCACGGGAACAACCACGAGATGCCGGCCTTCCGGTGGTGGGAGAAGGAGAGCGGCCGCGCTCTGGTCACCAACCACCCGAAGGATGCCGCCGAGTTGGAAGCAAGGCAGTCAGACGGGCACGGGCTGCTGGCCGCCGATGGCGCCAGCCGGGCCAACATCCTCTCCGGCGACGCGCCCCACTCGATGCTGACCATGAGCACCGTGATGAAGCCGCGGGGCCAGATCGGCAAGGACTACGCGGCCTACTTCGCGCGGCCGTACGGCGTGATCAAGACCTTCCTGCACACGATCGCCGAGATCTTCCGCGAACGCCGCGACAACATGCGCCAGGAAAAGACCGGGATCGAGCCGAAGATCGGCCGCTCGCGGGTCTACGCGGTGATGCGGGCCTGGGCGACCGTGATCCAGCTCGACCTGCAGGTGGCCGCCGTGGTCGGCGACATCCTCGCCGGGCGTCCCTCGATCTACACGACCTTCCTCGCCTACGACGAGGTCGCCCACCACTCCGGCATCGAGCGGCCCGAGACGCTCTCGACCCTGGCCCGGGTCGACCGCGAGATAGACCGCATCCGCCGGGTCGTGGCCGAGGCGCCCCGGCCTTACCACCTGGTCGTGCTCTCCGACCACGGCCAGTCACAGGGGGCGACCTTCCTCCAGCGCTACGGCATGACCCTGGAGCAGGTGGTCGAAGAGGCGACCGGCAAGGAAGCGATCGGGACCGGCGAGGAGGGCGAACAGAACCCTCGCGCCTACATCACGGCGAGCGCCGAGGAGGCCAGCCACGAAGAAGGCGCGGTCGGCAGCGCCGCGAAGGCGGTCGCCAAACGCGACTCGAACCGGGACGACCTCGGCCTCGAAGGAGGCCCGGACCAGCTGCCGGCGAGCCCGGACCACGGCAGGGAGATCCCCGAGCTCTCGGTCATGGCCTCTGGCAATCTCGGGCTGATCACCTTTCCCCGGGAGCCAGGACGCCTGACCTTGGAGCGGATCGAGGAGCTGTATCCGGGCCTGCTCGACGCCCTGCGGGAACATCCGGGAATCGGCTTCGTGATGGTCGACTCCGCAAACGGCGGGGTGGCGCTCGGGGCCGAAGGGGCCAATTGGTTCGAGATCGACGACGTCGAGGGAGTCGACCCGCTGGCCCCCTTCGGGCAGAATGCGATCCAGCATGTGCTGCGCACGCACCGCTTCTCGAACTGCCCGGACATCATGGTGAACAGCACCTGGTGGAGCGACATGGACGAGGTCGCCGCCTTCGAGGAGCTGGTCGGCTCACACGGCGGCATGGGCGGCACCCAGGCCCATCCCTTCGTGCTCCATCCGGTCGATCTCGCCTGGCCCGACGAACCGGTGGTCGGGGCCGAGGAGATTCACCGCGTGCTCAAGGGCTGGCTGCCGGACGGCGCAGGGACTCTCCCGGCCTGAGTACCTGGATCTCCAGGTCTGGCGCTTGCTCGGACATCTGCTGCTCGAACGCCCTGACCGGCTTTTCGAGCAAGGCGCCGCGGATGCCTTTCATCCCGATCGGGAAGTAGGTGCCCCAGTGGATCGGCACCGTCACCGCGGGCCGGAGCGTGGCGGCGGCGATCGCCGCACCGCGCGGATCCATGTGGCCGGGTCCGAGTTTGTGCCCCCAGCCCCAGATCGGGAGCAGCGCCACTTCCAGCGTGTCGGCCAGTTCGGAGAGCCGCGGATGAAGGTCGGTGTCACCGGCGAAGAAGAGGCGCTGGCTCCCTTCGATCACGTATCCGAGCGCGTTGACCTCGGGCCCGAAGGGATGCCGCCGTCCGTCATGATCGGCCGGCACGGCGAGCACGGTGACCGGGCCCACCTCCGTCCCCTCTCCTTCCTGGAGCTCGATCACATCGCGGAAGCCGGCCTTCCGGATCAGCCCGGCGGCTCCCTCCGGCACGATGACCCGGGTCTCCGGGGCGAGGCGCTTCAGGCTGGGCAGGTCCAGGTGGTCGAAGTGGAGATGCGAGATCAGGACCGCGTCGATGCCCTCGACGAAGGCGGGGCCGGGATCCTGGACATGCCGCCGCAGGTGAACCACCCGATTCCGGAACACCGGATCGGTGAGCAGCTTCACGCCATCGACTTCGATCAGGACGGTCGCATGTCCGCCCCAAGTCAGTTGCACTTATGCGGTCTGTTCCTCGCCGAAGGCGTCCTCGTCGTGCGGGTCGGCCACGACGCTGGGCTCGGTCACGAGCATCGGCGACTGGCCCTTCTCGATCGATTCACGGGTCACCACGCATTTGCTGACGTCATCGCGCGACGGCAGCTCGAACTGGACGTCGAGCAGGGAGTCCTCGATGATCGAGCGCAGTCCGCGGGCGCCGGTCTCGCGGACCAGCGCCTTGTCGGCGATCGCCTCGAGCGAGTCCTCGGCGAAGACCAGCTCGATCCCGTCGAACTCGAAGAAGCGCTGGAACTGGCGGACCAGGGCGTGCTTGGGTTCGGTCAGGATGCGGACCAGGTCGGCCTGGTCGAGCTGATGGAGCGCCGCGACGACCGGCAGGCGGCCGATGAACTCGGGGATCAGGCCGTACTCGACCAGATCCTCCGGCAACACCTGCTCGAAGAGCTCGCCGGGATCCTCGTGAGCGTCGTCGCTGACCACGGCGCCGAAGCCGATGCCCTTGTTGTCGACCCGCCGCTCGATCACCTTCTCCAACTCGGCGAAGGAGCCGCCGCAGATGAAGAGGATGTTGGTCGTGTCGATGGTCAGGAATTCCTGGTGCGGGTGCTTGCGGCCGCCCTGCGGCGGCACCGAGGCAGTGGTGCCTTCGAGGATCTTCAGCAGGGCCTGCTGGACGCCCTCGCCGGAAACGTCCCGGGTCAGCGAAGGATTGTCCGCCTTGCGGGTGATCTTGTCGATCTCGTCGATGTAGATGATCCCGGTCTCGGCCTTGGCGACGTCGTAGTCGGCAGCCTGGATCAGCTTGAGCAGGATGTTCTCGACGTCCTCACCGACGTAGCCGGCTTCGGTCAGCGCGGTGGCGTCGGCGATCGCGAAAGGCACGTTGAGGATTCGGGCCAGGGTCTGGGCGAGCAGGGTCTTGCCGCAGCCGGTCGGGCCGAGCAGCATGATGTTCGACTTCTGGAGTTCGACGTCGCCGTCGCCCTCCTCGGCCATGCGGACCCGCTTGTAGTGGTTGTAGACAGCGACCGAGAGGGCACGCTTGGCGGTTTCCTGGCCGACCACGTACTCGTCGAGTACGGAGTTGATCTCCTGCGGACGTGGCAGGCGGTCGAGGTCTAGCCCGGCCGGCGCCGAAGCGGAAACTGACTCCTCGTCGATGATCTCGTTGCAGAGATCGATGCATTCGTCGCAGATGTAGACACCCGGACCGGCGATCAGCTTTTTCACCTGCCGCTGCGACTTGCCGCAGAAGCTGCAGAGCAGTTGCTCGTTGGTATCGGTCGGACCTGCCATCTAGCCTCCGGGGTCAGGAGTGGGCTCGCTTGGTCCCACTCTAGAAGAAGCGCCGCCGCGACCCGCGAACTTCAGCCGCCGACGACGTCGTTCCTCTTTACTGCGACCCTACCCCGGTCCCTGCCTCGGCAACAACGCGTGCAGCCGGGCCGGATACGCTCGGGATATGACCGAGATCAGAGCTGTCACCGCGGAGGAGTTTCCCCAGTTCGAGCCTCTCTTCGTGGCCTATCAGGAGTTCTATGAGGTCGAGGACATCGACCCGGAACGAAACCGCGGGTTCTTCTCGAGGTTCCTCGGTGGCACCGACGACGGTTGGCTGCTCGGTGCCTTTGACGGCGACGAGGCCGTCGGGTTCGGCTGTTTCTACCGGACCATGAGCTCCCTCTCTGCCACCGATGTCGTCTTGTTGAACGACTTGTACGTCAATGAATCCGCACGTGGCCGGGGTGCCGGGCGCGCCCTGATCGAGGCCGGGGCAGAGCTCGCCCGCCAGGCCGGCGCCACCCATCTGGTCTGGGAGACCGCGCCCGACAACCACCGGGCCCAGGCGCTCTACGACACCACCGGTGCCGAAAAGTCGACCTGGCTCGAGTACGAACTCGAGGTCTGAGCCGACACCGCAACCTCCCCGCCCCTCCCGGGTTCTTTGTGACAGGTGAAACAAGAGCTTCAAGGGAGGGGCTCGGATGCTTCAAGTCAAACGCATACCTTCAGGTTCCGAAAGAAGTCCGGTCAGCATCAGGTACACGCTGATCGCAGTGGCGTTCGCAGGGGCCCTCTGCGCCTTCAGCCTGCTGGCACCGGGAGCTTTCGGCTAGGGGACGCCCGGCGCGAGCCGGGCCGGGGGATGAAAAAAGGGCCGCGACCACGCTCAAAGCGTGATCGCGGCCCTTTCAAGTGCGCTGATCCGGGGGCTCCCACCCGGACCGGCGCAAGTTTGCCACCCCCTAGACGGCGGGCGGCGGGCCGGCGTCCTCCTCGACGACCACGGTCTCTTCGACCACGGCCACGCCGCCTTCTTTGAGCTCGACCAGCCGGTAGTAGAGGACCGTGGCGAGCATCGAAAGGTACGGGTAAAGCAAGATTCCGAGGATCAGCCCGACCAGGGCTCCGAGCCACCAGCTCGCCAGGCTGACCAGCACGGTCAATGCGGCGACGCCCCAGACGATGAGGATGGCCAGGATGCCGACCGCCAGGATCCTCATCCGGTTGTCCCGGGTGAGCTCGGCGCTGCGGGACATCGAATCGAAGATGCCGCGGCCTTCGACCACCAGGGCCGGCAGCGACACGGCCAACACCAGCGCCACGATGACCCCGGGCACGATCAGGAGCACGAGCCCGACGCCGACCAGGATGCCGACGATGATCTCGAGCACGATGATCGCCAGGATCCGCGGCCAGACCGAACCGAGCAGGTCGCCGATCGTGTAATCGACCTCACCGCTGGTCTCCACGTCTTGGACGATGCGGATCACGGAACCCATCAGCCAGGCGCCCGCGACGAGCTGGACCAGCCGTCCGAGGAAGCTTCCGAGCCAGCCGTCCCCGAGGATGAACTGGATGATTGCTGCCGGAACCAGCAGCAACAGGGCAACCAGCCAGAACGTGCCGAATGCCTTCTGGTAGATCTCACCGGTCTGTTCGAAAACCCCACCAATGTCGAGATGACCGCCGGTACCGCTTGTACCACTCATCGCTACTCCTCCTTCGGTTTTGCGGGAGGTCCCGCCATTTGGGCCTTTGCACACGACCCGCCGGATACCTTCCCGCGGGAAGAGGGCTTCACCCCCTAGGGATGAGGGAGCAGTTCTGGATGGGGATATCTTGACTCCATGAAACGCGTTTCAGGCACCTCGACGCTGACCCAGGACTCACCCCATCTGACCGGCAAGGAGCTGCGCAAGCACGCCTCTCGGGAGAGCCACGCCGAGTGGACGCCGGAACCGGACCGGGATCCCATCGGGATCCTGCTGGCCCAAGGCGAGAGCCGGGTCCAGGACCTGCTGCCGATCCGGTACGGCCGGATGTCGGCCTCACCCTTCGCCTTCTACCGGGGCGGCGCCGCGATCATGGCGGCCGACCTCGCCCCCACTCCGACCACCGGCGTGCGGGTCCAGGCCTGCGGCGACGCCCACATCTCGAACTTCGGCGGCTACGCGGCCCCGGACCGCCGGCTGGTCTTCGACCTCAACGATTTCGACGAGACCCTGCCCGCCCCCTGGGAATGGGACGTCAAGCGGATGGCCGCCAGCGCGGTGATCGCCGCGCGGGAAAACGGGGCCGGCAAGAAGGCCGCCCGGAAGATCGTGCTGGCCGGGATGGCCCAGTACCGCGACGTGATGCGCCGGCTCGCCGGCCTCAGCTACCTGGACGTCTGGTACGCCCGGCTCGACGTCGAGCAGCTGGTCGAGATCCTCGAGAACGTCCATGGGGCCGACTCCGGCATCAACCTGCGCCGCGACATCGCGAAGGCCAGCCGCAAGGACAGCAGCCGCGCCCAGCGCAAGCTGACCGAGGAGACGAGCGACGGCGAGCCTCGCTTCGCCAGCCGCCCGCCGCTGCTGGTCCCCGCTTCCGAGCTGGCGGGGAACCTCGGGCTGACTGACCTGGACGCGATCAAAGGGCTGCTCGAGGGGTTGCTCCAGCAGTACGCGGACACGCTCCCGCCGGACCGTCAACACCTGTTCGGCCACTACCGGTTCGTGGACATGGCCCGCAAGGTGGTCGGAGTCGGGTCGGTCGGAACCCGGGCCTGGGTGCTGTTGTTCCTCTCCAACCGCCGCAAGGATCCGCTGGTCCTGCAAGTGAAGGAAGCCCAGGCATCGGTGCTCGCTCCCTACGCCGGCGCCTCGAAGTTCCGCCTCCAGGGCCGGCGGGTGGTCGAGGGGCAACGCCTGACCCAAGCGGCCAGCGACCTCTTCCTCGGCTGGGTGCGGGCCCAGGGGCCGGATGGCGAGGTCCGTGATTTCTACGTGCGCCAGCTCTGGGACGGCAAGCTCTCGGTCGACATCGATTCGCTCGAAGAGCGGGGGCTGAGCGAGTACGTGCGGGCCTGCGCCGGGGCGCTGGCACTCGCCCATGCCCGCACCGGCGACCGGGTCGCGATCGCCGAGTACCTGGGCAAGAACGACAGCTTCGACCAGGCGATCGCCGAGTTCAGCCTGCGTTACGCGAAACAGAACAAGCAGGACTTCGAGGCGTTCACCGCCGAAATCGAATCGGGCAGGATCGAAGCCACCCCCGGCATCTGATCCCTGGTTGCCAATACGATCCGGACCGTGAGATCCCGACCCGTCCTGCTCGCCGCCCTGTTCCTGCTGGCCGCCCTGCTGCTGCCGGTCACGGCCCCGGCGGGGGCTTCGGCAAACGTGGCCGGTGCGGCGAAGCGCCTGGACAACCTGCGCCAGAAGCCGGAACGGCTCCGGCAGTTCCTGCGCGGCATGCCGAAGGGGACCGACCTGCACACCCATCTATCGGGGGCCGTCTACGCGGAGGCGATGATCCGCTGGGGAGCAGAAGACGGCAAGTGCGTCGACACCATTACTTTCGTCTCGACCTTCCCGCCCTGCACCGGCGACCAGGTCCCGTTGAGCGACGCCCTTTCGAACACCCAGCTCTGGGACCAGATCCTCGCTGTCTGGTCGATGCGCGAGTTCCGCCCCGACGCCTTCTCCGGCCACAACCACTTCTTCGCCACCTTCGACCTGTTCGGCTCGGCCTTCAGCGGCCGCCAGGGCGACGGGCTGGCCCAGGTCACCCAGCGGGCCGCCGACCAGAACGAGCAGTACGTCGAGCCGCTGATCACGCCCCAGTTCGGCGCGACCCTCGCCATCGCCAACCAGGTCGGCTACAACCCCGATTTCGCGGCGATGCGGCAGGCGATGATCGACGCCGGGATCACCAACGCGATCCCGGCGGCCGGACTGACCGCTTCCAGCACCCTCAGCCGCCGGTCCGACCTCCAGGGCTGCGAGACCGACGACCCGGACCCGGGCTGTGACGTGCTCGTCCACTTCGACGTCCAGGTGCTTCGCAACCAGCCGCCGGCCGTGGTCTTCGCCCAGCTGCTGTTCGGCTTCGAGCTGATGAAGGCCGACCCGAACTGGGCCGGCATGAACATGGTCCAGCCCGAAGATGCCGCCTACTCGACCTCGGACTACAACCTCCACATGCGGATGGTCAAGTACCTGAGCTCGGTCTATCCGGGCGAGAACGTAACCCTGCACGCGGGCGAGCTGGTGCCCGGCGTGGTGCCGCCCTCGGACCTGCGCTTCCACATCCGGCAGGCCGTCAACATCGCCGGCGCCGACCGGATCGGCCACGGAGCCGACCTGCGCTGGGAGCGGAACCCCGGCCAGATCCTGCGCAGCATGAAGAAAAAGGGAACCTGCCTCGAGGCGAATCTGACCTCGAACCAGCAGATCCTCCGGCTCTACGGCAAGCGTCACCCGATCCGCGACTACGTCAAGGCCGGGGTCAAGGTCACCCTCTCGACCGATGACGAGGGTGTCTCTCGCACCGACCTGACCGCCCAGTACGTGAAGGCGGTCCGGCAACACGGCTTCGGCTACCGCCGCCTCAAGAGATTCGCGACGGACGGCCTCCGCTGCGCCTTCCTCACCCCGGCCGAAAGGAAGGCCGCCCTGGCCGACCAGAAGCAGCGCTTCCGCAAGTTCGAATCCCGCTTCCCCTAGTCGAGGATCGCCACGACGCGAGCCGGGGCGGCTGAGCCGCCGACCAGCTTCAGCGGGAAGCAGGCGACGGTGAAGCCGCGGGGCGGCAACTGGTCGAGGTTGGCCAGGCGCTCGATCTGCGAGTAAGGGATGTCGGCCTGGTGGGCCTCCCAGAAGATCCCGGCCTCTCCCTTCTCCTTGGCCTCCTCGGCCTGTATCCAGAGCGGCCGATCCCAGCCCCAGGCGTCGATCCCCATCACCCGGACCCCACGGTCGTAGAGCCACTGGGTGGCGGCGGCGCTGACGCCGGGGCCATGGGCCATGTACTCGAGCGTGCCGAGGAAGCGGTCGCAGCCGGTCCGGACCAGGCAGATGTCGCGCTCGGCGATCTCGTGCCCGATCCGCTCGAGCTCGGTCTCGATGTCGGCGATCCCGATCACCTCGCCGTCCTCGCGCTCGTGGAAGTCGAGCAGGAAGCCGGGCCGGAAGAACCAGTCGAGCGGCAGCTGGTCGATCGTCTCGGCCGGTTTGCCCTGGATCGTCGAGTTGTAGTGCCAGGGAGCGTCGACATGGGTCGAGCTGTGGGTGCCGAGCAAGGTGAAGGTGTCGACCGCCCAGCCCTCGCCGTCGCGGAGCAGTTCCGGGCCGACCCCGAACAGCGTCTCGATCTGCTTCGCGCCTTCCTCATGCGACGTGTAGTCGACGTCGACTCGCACGACCTCAGGGGCGCCTTCCGGTCCCGGCTCGATCGGAGCCGATAGATCAATCAATCTGCTCATGCCAGGCAGACTAGAGTGCCTACATGACCGCGACTGATGGTGCGAAGGGGACGGTCCTGGTCACCGGGGGCTCCGGCTTCCTCGGTGGACGGGCGATCATCGACCTGCTCGAACGGGGCTACGAGGTGCGAACCACCGTGCGCAGCAAGGCCAAGGCGGCGCGGGTCGAGGAGAACATCTCGAACGAACTGGGCCGGCCGGCCGGGATCGAGTTCTTCGAGGCGGACCTTTCCAGCGACGAGGGCTGGGCTGAAGCGGCCACGGGATGCCGTTACGTCCTGCACATCGCCTCGCCCTTCCCTCCGGGCAAGCCGAAGGACCCACAGGAGCTGATCAAGCCAGCCGTCGAAGGCGCGACGCGGGTGATCAACGCCGCCCTGGACGCCGGGGTCGAACGGATCGTGATGACCTCGTCGGTCGCGGCGATCCGCGGCGGCGAGAACCAGGAGAACCGGCCCTACACCGAAGAAGACTGGACCGAGGTCGACGCGGTCGCCGTCTATCCCCAGTCGAAGACGCTGGCCGAGCAGGCCGCCTGGGAGCTGGTCGACGAAAGGGGCGAACGGGAGAAGCTGGCGGTGATCAATCCCAGTGCCATGCTCGGCCCGGTCATGCCCGACGATGACTCTTTCTCACTCGAAGGCATCCAGCGGCTGCTCGACGGGATGCCGGCCGTACCGGAGATCGGCTTCAGCTGGGTCGACGTGCGCGACGTTTCCGCCGCCCACATCGCCGCGATGGAGAAGCCCGAGGCCGGCGGCCGACGCTACATCGTTTCCGGCCCCTTCCTCTGGCTGCTCGAGGTGTCCGAGATCCTGCGGGAAAAGGTGCCGGACCTGGCCCAGAAGGCGCCGACCCGCAAGGCCCCCAAGTTCATGGTCCGGATCATGGCCATCTTCGACCCGGGCGCCCGTGCCCTGATCCAAGACATCGGCAAGCGCAACGACTTCGACACGACCCGGGCGAAAGAGGTCCTGGGAATCGAAGCCCGCCCGGTCGAAGAAACCATCGTCGACTGCGCCAAATCCCTCGCTACCCGAAGTTAGCGGTACGCCGTGGGGTTGGGTAGGCATCGCCGGGACGGTCGCGGGCGGCATTCAGCCGCCCTCCCCCTTGAGCGTCCCGGACGACGCCCACCCAACCCCACGGCTACCCCAACCCGATCGGCTCGACTGCTCCTGCTGCCATGAGGGCAATCAAGTTCGTAGGCATCTCGGGGGATGTGCTCTTTCCGACTGCGTAGTCCCGCACCAAGGAAAGAGCACAACCCCCGAGGCCCAAAGCAACAGGCAAATCCGGGGATCACCAATCCCAGGCGTTTACGAGCGGTTCGGGGTTGAGGAGCCTGCCGTGGGTTCGGATCTCGATGTGCAGGTGGCAGGGCGTGCTGGCTGCGTTGCCCGTCTGGCCGACCGAGCCGAGGCGGCGACCGGCCCGGACCTTCTGGCCCTTGCGGACCGGGGGCGGACGGAGCATGTGGGCGTACTTGTAGGTCCGTCTCTCCCCCTCGCCTTTCAGCACGACGAAGTTGCCGTAGAGCTCCGGATCGTAGGCCCGCTTGAGGATGGTGCCGGCCCGTACCGCCACGATCGGGGTGCCGCAGGCGGCGGTGATGTCAAACCCCTCATGGGTGCGGCCGTCCACCCTGGGCGCACCGAACTCGCCGATGTAGCCCCGGGTGCCATGCGGCCCGTCGAGCGGGAATTCATGGGAGTGGAGCCGGATCCGGCCAACCCGCCTGAACGGCCCCCCGATCGGGCCGGCCACCACCTCGTAACGACCAGCCGGTGCGAGCCTCCCACCCTGGGTGAGGCCGTCCCAATAGATGTGGTGCCAGCGAACCGGCTTCAGCGAGCCGGTGACGACGCGCCGGACGGTCAGGCCGTTGCCTAGCTCCTTGACCCGGATCGCGATGTGGCGATTCTCCCTACCGTTGAAGCGGAAGTGGAAGCGGATCGGGTCCACGGAGTACGGAATCGCCTGCTTGGGCGTCACGCCCCGGTCCAAGAGCCGGAACGGCTGCTTCGGCGCCGCTTGGGCCGGCCCTGCAAATGCGAGAGCCGCCACCAGGACGGTGACGGCTCCGGCGAAGCTGCGGCAGAAGCTGCTCAAGCTTCCGCCCTAACGATGCTCGATTACCCGGTCGATCAGGCCGTATGTGGTGGCCTCTTCGGCGCTCATGAAGTAATCGCGCTCGGTGTCGTGGGTGATCTTCTCGAGGTCCTGGCCGGTGTGCTTGGCGAGGATCTTGTCGAGCCGGCTGCGGGTGTCGATGATCTCGTTGGCGTGGATCTCGATGTCGGTCGCCTGACCCTGGAAACCGGAGGAGACCTGATGGATCAGGATCTTCGAGTTGGGCAGCGACATCCGCTTGCCCGCAGCGCCGCCGGCCAGCAGCAGGGCGCCCATGCTCATCGCGATGCCGACGCAGATGGTCTGGACGTCGGGCTTGATGAACTGCATCGTGTCGTAGATCGCGAGGCCCGCGTAAACGGAGCCGCCGGGCGAGTTGATGTAGAGGCTGATGTCCTTCTCGGGATCCTCCGCATCGAGGTGGAGCAGCTGGGCCACCACCAGGTTGGCGATGTCCTCGTTCACACCGGTGCCGAGGAAGATGATGCGCTCGTTGAGGAGCCGGGAATAGATGTCGAACGAACGCTCTCCGCGAGAGGTCTGCTCGACGACCATGGGGACAAGTGGACTCATGCCGCAATCCTATAGATGCGATCTCCCCGACTCAGAGTCGTATGTAGTACCTGTTGCACCGGGCGTCGGGGCTGGTTTTACCTGTTGCTCTTGGACTCGGGGTGTGGGGGTCTGCCTTTGTGCGGGACTACGCAGTCGGCAGACCCCCACACCCCGAGATGTGAGCGGAGCTGGCCGGTCTGCTTGGAGCAGGAGGAGTCGAGCTGATTCCCTGCCTCAAGGGCTAGGCAGCTTGACTGCTCTGGCTGGGTGGGGCCATTCCAGTTGATCCGCATCTCGGGGGTTGTGGTTTTTCCGACTGCGTAGTCCCGCACAAAGGAAAAGCCACAACCCCCGAGCCAGGTGCAACAGGTAAAAACAACCCCGAGGCCAGGGCAACAGGCGCTACTTGTCAGACTCCGCGTCAGCTTCGGTCGACTCGTCGTCCTCGTCGTCGCCGATTCCCCAGAGCTTCTTGTCGGTTTCTTCGGCAGACATCTCGGTGGCCTTGGCCGATTCGGCGATCACGTCCATCGCCTTGCGGACCTTGATGTCAGCGGCGACCATCTCGTGGCGGCCGTCCCGCTTGAGGCGCTCGAGCAACTTCGCACCGGTGGTGCGCTCGTGGGAAGCGGCGTGTTCGAGTTCCTCGGCCATCTCCTCGTCGGTGACCTCGATGTCCTCGGCTTCCGCCACCGCGACCAGCACCGCCTCGCGGCGGATCTCCTGGTCGGCGTCGTCGAGCGACTCGTCGATGATCTCGTCGCGGGTCTTGCCCTGCATCTGCAGGTAGGTGTCCGGGTTCATGCCCTGACCGGCCATCTGCCGCTCGACCCGCTCCCAGCGCTCCTCGCCCCGGGCCCGGAGGATGTCCTCGGGGATCCCGACCTTGGCGTTGGCGACCGCGGCGTCGACCGCGGCTACCCGGAAGTCCTGTTCGATCCGCTGCTCGGCCGACTCGCCGAGCTTCTCGGCGATGTCCGCGCGCAGCTCCTCGAGCGTGTCGAACTCGGATGCCTCGGAGGCGAAGTCGTCATCGGCCTCGGGCATCTGCTTGACCCGGACCTCCTTGACGGTGACCGCGAAGTCGGCGTTCTGGCCGGCCAGCTCGGCGGCGCCGTACTCCTCCGGGAAGTTCACGTTGACCTGGACCTCGTCGCCGGCCTTGGCGCCGATGATCTGCTCCTCGAAGTCATCGATCAACTGGCCGGAGCCGATCTCGATCGTGTGGTCGGTAGCCGAACCACCCTCGAACTCGACCCCGTCGAGCGAGCCGACGAAATCGACCAGCACGTGGTCGCCCTCTTCGGCGGGGCGGTCGACCTGGTCGAGGCTGGCCATGCCTTCGCGCAGCCGGTCGATCTCACGGTCGATCACCTCGTCCGGCACGTCGGTGCCGGCTTTCTCGACCTCGAGCCCCTTGTACTCGCCGAGCTCGGCTTTCGGCCGTACACCGACTTCGTACTTGAACTCGACCGTCTCCCCGTCACCGGTCGGGGCCTTGGTGATCTCGACTTCGGGCGAACCGATCGGCACGATGCCAGATTCGTAGACGGACTTCTGGTACCACTCGGGCAGCGCTTCCTGGATCGCCTCTTGGAAGACGGTGTCGAAGCCGAGACGCTGGATTGCCAGCGAAGGCGGCGCCTTGCCCTTGCGGAAGCCGGGCATGCGCATTTCACGGGCCAGCGCCCGGGCGGCCCGCTGGACCTGGACGGACACTTCGTCGGCCGGGACTTCGACCTCGACTCGTGCCCTCGAATCTTCTAGTTCAGTAACGGTGGTCTTCAAGGTCGAATGAGGGTATCGGGGACTGGCGTTCCGGGGCTTTCCCAACCCGGGATCTCAGGGATGGATCTTCTCGCCGCGGGCGAGCATGTCGCAGAACTCGCGGATCTTTCTCGCCCGGGTCTCCCGGCGCTTCACGGTCTGTATCCGGTGGAGGATCGAGTAGCGGTTCTGGGAGTCGAGCTTGGCGAAGGCCTCCTCGAGGCCCGCCTCCTTCAAGGCCCGGGCCAGGTCCTCGGGGATCTTCGCATTGGCCGGGCTGTCGTACGCGGCCTCCCACCGGCCGTCTTCCTTCGCCCGTTCGACCTCGGCCAGCCCCGCCGGCCGCATCCGCCCGGCGGCGATCAGCGCCTCGGCCTTTTCCCGGTTGACCTTCGACCACTTGCTCCGCTTCCGCCTCGGGGTGAGCCGTTGCCGGTAGCGGTCATCGTCGATCCGCCGGCTCTGGCTGTCGATCCAGCCGAAGCAGAGCACGGTCTCGACGATCTCCGTCCAGCTCAGCGACTTGACCCCGGTGTGCTTCTTGTAGATCTCCAGCCAGAGCTCGTCCTCGGTCTCGCCATGCTCCTCGAGCCAGGCGCCGAGCTGTTCTCCGTCCTCGAAATGGATGAGCAGCATGTCGTCGGCCATCCAGAGCAACTTACGGGCTCGGACGGTTTTCATGTTTTCGACCTTACGTACCCGAATCAGGAGGAGTTCCTTTGAACGGCCGAGTTTTCGTTGGCGCCATCGCCGCCGTTTTCATCTTGACCGGAGTTGCTTCCGCGAAACAAGGACCCTGGATACTTCCTGCGAAGACGATTCACGAGAAGAACACGATCGATTCGAATGCAAGCCCGGAGGTTGCAGTCGGGCCGGGTCGGACTGCGACCGCGGCTTGGCTGGCCGTCGACAGGGGCGATCCAGCCGACGAGACCGACGATCGTCATCTGGTTCGGGTCGCCACCCGGAAACCTTCGCGATCGTTCGGCGCTCCGGCGACTCTCGCTTCATTCCCGATGTCCGCAGGCTCCTTCGACCGGCTCAGGGAAGTGCACGTCGTGGCTGGTCCCGGCGGAACGCTGGTCACCTGGGTGAAGGTGTCCGAAGAAGATTCGGTCGTCCAGGCGAGGTTCCGTCCCAAGGGAGGTCACTTCGGCCCGATCCGCGACATCTCTCATGACCCCGTCTACTACCTGACCGCGTCCGCGGCCGGCGCCAACGGCGGCTTCGCCGTATCGTGGTCCAACTCCGACGGCGTCGTCCAGGTGACGGTCAGAAGACCGCACCGCGGTTTCTCCACGCCGGTCGACGTTTCTGGACCGGGGCCCGCGTCCCCTGCATTCTCGGATATCGCGGTTGACAGCAACGGCAACGTGGTCGTGGTCTGGCGAAGGGACGATTTCGGTGCCGGACCGACCACTCTGCACGTAGCGAGGCTGCCGAGAGGTGACTGGCATGGGAATCAGCAGGTCATCGCCAGAGGGTCGACGGACGAGGCGGGCGAGATCGAGGATCCCCGCATCGCGGTGACACCCGACCGCACGGTTGTCGTGGTCTGGTCACAGGTTGAAGCCGGGGGAAGCCGGATCTACTCCAGGGTCCGGCGCGCTGGAAGCATCTTCTCGCGACGGGTGCCGGTCTCCGGCTCCGGCGATTCGCGGGGACTGGCCAACGACTCACCCGAACTCGCCGTCGATGGCGACGGTCTGGTCTCGATCGTCTTCAGGAAGAAATTCGAGTACCCCGGCGAGTACGGGAAAGAGCCTTATCGGACGGCCTACGTCGCCACCGGCAAGCCGGGAGGAAAGTTCCGGCTTCGGAGACTCGGTGGGGGACTGGGGCACTCCGCCATCGATCCACAGGTGACTGCCTCAAGAAACGGAACATCCACGGTCCTGTGGTCGGAGGGCGCTGGCAGCGGTCCGTTGGCCGTGCATTCGGCGACCCGCTTACCCGGGGGCAAATATTCTGCCAAGCCGAGATCCAGGCCACTCGCCGACGGATACATCAGCGAGGTCTCCGTCGCGTCCAGCGGGGACGGCAATGCGGTGGCGGTCTGGAGAAAGTCCGACGGAGATTCCCGCTACATCAAGACTGCTTCGACGCGCGCTTGGAAGCGCGGTGGGCTTTGAGGGCCTTGGCGAAGTCGAGGATGAAGCCGGCCAGGCGGCCGATCGGGCCGGTGACCAGCCAGGCGCGGAAGCGGGCGCGTTCGAGGGGGGCTTGCTCACTCATTGGCGTAATCCAGTAGTGAGAGGTCGACCAGCCACTCGACCGGGGCGTGGTCATCGGTCCAGATGTCGCCGCCGGTCAGGGGCAGCTCGGTGCGGACCGCGGTCGAGCCGGCGAGCGGCCCGAGGGCATGTGGGATCGGCGAGTCCTTGCCCATGGCGGCGAGGAGGATGTTGCCGGCCTCGATCGGGGTGGCCGAGGCGGCCAGCATCGTGTTGGTCTCGGTGACCGGGTCGCGGAGCACATGCGGCATCGATTCCTGGATCGTCGCGGTCAGGTTCTCCTCCAGCGCGTCGCTGCCCTCGGGATGGCCGACGTTGATCAGCACCACCCCGCCCGGCCGGAGCCGGTCGCGGACCAGTTCGAAGAACTCCTTCGTCGCCATGTAGAAGGGGATGTACGGCTGGTGGTAGGCGTCGACCATGATCACGTCATAGACCGGGTCCGCCGCCTCGAGCCAGGGCCGGGCATCCTCGGTGTGGACCTCCATGTTCGGGTTGTCGAGTCCGAAGTACTTCCGCCCCACCTCGGTGATCTTGCCGTCGATCTCGACCGCGTCGACCCTGGTCTCGGGGAAGAAATGCCCGTAGGCCCGGGCCACCGTGCCGGCCGCGTTGCCGAGGATCGCGATCCGCCCCGGCCAGGACGCCTCGCGCTTTCTGGTGACCCGCGGCGAGGCCGTGAACGGCAGCACCAGATGCTCGTCCCAGTAGTTGCCGACCAGGTAGTCACCGGGGCGGTAGAGCGAGTGGACCGCCTGACCCTCGTTCAACTCGAGCTGCCGCTCACCGTCGTCCATTTCCACCACCCGCAGGTACTGGTGGGGGGTCTCGGCTTCATAGATCACGTCGCCTTCGCCCGCGGCCTTGATCGTCCCGACCGGGACCAGGGCCGCGCAGGCGACCGCGGCCGGGATCAGGGCCGGCCAGGCCTTCCTCAGGCCGATCGAGGCGACCACGGCGACGGCGAGAGCGAAGACGATGAAGGTCCGCTGGGTGCCGATCAGGGGGATCGTGACCATCGCCGAGACCAGGGTGCCGAGCAGCGAGCCGGCGGTCGACAGGGCGTAGAGCCGGCCGGCCAGTTGGCCGGCGTGCTCGACGTCACTGCCGTCCATGGCGATCCGCAGGGCCCAGGGCGAGACGGCGCCAAAGATCATCACGGGGATCGCCAACAGCACCAGCACCCCGACCAGCGAGCCGGCGAAAACGCCGACCGAGAGCTCATCGAAGGCGTCGACCGAGGCGCCGAGGAAAGGTCGGGCGAAGAAGGGGACCAGGGTGACCAGGATCGCCCCGCCCAACACCGTTCCGCAGAGCGACTTCAGATCGGGACGGCGGTCGGCCAGTTTGCCGCCCAGCCAGTAGCCGACCGCCAGAGCGACCAGGACGATCGCGATCGTGTTCGCCCAGACGATGGTCGAGTCGCCGAAATACGGGGCGAGCAGCCGGGCGCCGGCGATCTCCGCCCCCATCGTGCAGGCACCGGTCGTGAAGACCAGCAGCCCGAGGTAACGGCTACCGGGTCGCGGCATCGGCCCCCGCATCCCCGGCCAGGGCCGGAGCCTCGGCACCCTCGTCGCCGGCCAGGATCCGCTGCTCGATCAGGTCGCCGTGGCCCGCCTTGACCGCCCGCTCGATCCGGGCTTCGTCGATCTCGACCCCGCGGTTGTAGGCGAGGTCGATCAGATCCTGCTTCTGGGTCGACTGCTTGGCCGCCTCGAAGAAGGTCCAGGCGAGCACGCCGAGGATCAGGAAGGTGCCCTCGACCATCATGATCACCCCCGCCGTGCTCTGGTCCTGGATCGCGGAGATGCCCCACTTGGCGTGGCCGGCGCCGTAGTTCTTGTAGAGCTCGACCTGAGTCCACATCAGGATGTTGCCGAGGATCGCCGCGATGAAGCGGACGATGACCACGTAGACGACCTTCCATCCTGGGCCGAACCATTTCGGGGTCGGTAGAGGCCCGAAGACCGGCATCCACATCAGGCAGCCGAAGAACAGGAAGAGGCTGTGTTCGAGCCCGTGGACGATCGCCCCGCCGTAGGCCGCGTCGTACATCGTCGGGATGTGCCAGAAGAAGAGGTTGATCGCCCAGAGCGGGATCGCGATGAAGGGGTTGGCCAGAACCTGGAGGCGGCCGATGTAGGGAAGCGCGAGGATCGGCTGCATGATCGATCGGGTCAGCCCGAGCACGATGAAGAGCGAGGCGAGGTCCCCGATCACGAGGTGCTCGACCATGTGGGCGATGACCAGTTCCTCGGCCAGGTACCCCCAGGGGCTGAACAGCACGAAGCTGGCGAGGAAGAGCCCGAATCCGTAGGAGACCTGTCGCCAGACCGGCACCGGCCGGCCGGCCCAGGAAAGGGTCATGACCCGATGCCAGTAGAAGACCACCGCCACGGTCAGGGGGATCAGCTCCAGCATTGCCACGGCGTTATCGCTGAGGGCAAGCGGGATTGTGGGAAACGGAATCACGGCCTTCCAGCGTACCGGCGCTGGTAGTTTCACCACGATGAGCAAGGGAACCGCACCGGACCACTTCCCCGGGATCGGGAGCTACGGCTTCGTCTCCGATTGCCACACCTCTGCCCTGATTGCCCCGGACGGTGCGGTCGAGTGGTTCTGCGCCCCGCGCTTCGACTCGCCCAGCATCTTCGGTTCGATCCTCGATCGCACGGCCGGCCATTTCCGTTTCGGCCCCCTGAAGGAATCGGCACCGCTCAGCCGTCGTTACGAACCGGGGACGCTCGTGCTGGAGACCACCTGGTCGACCGAAACCGGCTGGGTGGTGGTCCGCGACGCGCTCTCGATCTCGTCCTGGGCCGAGCAGGGCGGCCCGCGCGAGCTGATGACCGGGCATGAGGCGGATCGCTGCCTGGTCCGGCTGGTCCACTGCATCGACGGCGAGGTGGAGATGGAGATGGCCTGCCGTCCGCGCTTCGGCTACGGGTCCGAGTCGGCGGTCTGGTCCGACCGGGGCCTTGGCGAAGCGATGGCTGAAGGAGGTGGCGAGAAGGTCGCCCTGGCCACCGACCTCAACCTGACCCTGGAGCAGGGCCAGGCCACCGGGCGGTTGAAGATGAAGCAGGGCGAGAGCGCCTTCGTCTGCCTGAGCTGGGGCGACGGCATCGGCCCCCACCCGCGCAGCTACCCGGAAGCGAAGGAGCGGATCGAGTCTTCCCGTGACCTCTGGCGCGACTGGCTGGCCCAGGGCAGCTTCCCCGACCACCCCTGGCGGATCCATCTGCAGCGTTCGGCCCTGGTGCTGAAGGGGCTCACCTACACGCCGACCGGGGCGATGCTCGCCGCCGCCACCACTTCCCTGCCGGAGACGCCGGGCGGCGAACGCAACTGGGACTACCGCTTCTCCTGGATCCGCGACTCCACCTTCGCCCTCTGGTCGATGCATTCGCTCGGCTTCGAGCAGGAGGCGAGGGACTTCATGAGGTTCGTCCGCGACCGGGCCCTGGAAGCCGACGGGGGCTTGCAGATCATGTACGGGATCGGCGGCGAACACGACCTGACCGAGCAAACGCTCGACCACCTTTCCGGCTACGGCGGCGCCCGGCCGGTCCGGACCGGCAACGGCGCCTATGACCAACGTCAGAACGATGTCTGGGGGGCCCTGCTCGACTCGATCTACGTCCATCGCAAGGCGCTGGGCCCCGAGGCGATCAACGACCAGACCCGGGACCTGGTCAGGCGGCTGGTCGAGAACGCGCTCAAAGCCTGGCCGGAGCCCGACCAGGGAATCTGGGAGGCCCGGGGCGAGCCGAAGCATTACGTCTCCTCGAAGCTGATGATCTGGGTTGCGGTCGACCGCGGTGCCCGGCTGGCGGCCGAGTTCGGGGTCAAGGAGAACGCCGAGATGCTGAGCGCCAAGGCCCAGGAGATCAAGGACGAGATCATCGAGAAGGGCCTCAAGGACGGGGTCTTCCGGCAGCATTACGACACCGACGCGCTCGATGCGTCCGTGTTGCTGATGCCTCTGGTCCGTTTCCTGCCGCCCGACGACCCGCGCATCCGGGACACGGTCTTGGCGATCCGGGACGGCCTCGACGACCGGGGGCTGATCCTGCGTTACCTCACCGACGAAACCGACGACGGCCTCCACGGCGAAGAGGGAACCTTCCTGATCTGCTCGTTCTGGATGGTCTCGGCTCTATCCGAGATCGGCGAGACCGAAGCCGCCCGACGGCTCTGTGAACGGCTGCTCGCCGCCTCCGGCGAGCTCGACCTCTTCGCGGAAGAACTCGAGGCGTCAAGCAACCGGCATCTCGGCAACTTCCCTCAGGCCTTCACCCACCTCGCCCTGATCAACGCCGTCTCCCATGTGATCCAGGACGAACGGCGCGAGCGGACAGCCGGGCAGAAGACCGCGGTGTTCAGCGAAATGATGGAGTAGGGGCATGACCGAGACAGGGGTCGGCCCGGACCGGGCCGAGGAAATCCGTCAGAACATCAGCGTGGTCCGCGGCCGGATGCGCTCCGCCTGCGAGCGGTCGGGCCGCGACCCTGAATCCGTGAGGCTGTTGCTGGCGACCAAGACGGTCGACCCGCCGGCGATCCGGGTTGCGATCGAAGCCGGCGAGAGGCTGGTCGCCGAGAACCGGGTGCAGGAGGTGCGGCCCAAGTTCGAGGCGCTGGCGGACCTCGAATACGAACGCCACTTCATCGGCAACCTGCAGTCGAACAAGATCAACGCCCTGGTCCCCTACGTGAGCTGTATCCAGTCGCTGGACCGGCTTTCGCTGGCCAAGAAGCTGCAGAAACGTCTGGAACGCGAAGGTGAGCGCCGCGAGGTGCTGATCCAGGTCAACACCTCGGGCGAGGAATCCAAGTTCGGTCTGGCTCCCGAAGAGGCCGAGGAGTTCACCCGCGAGGTCAGCCGGTTCGATGCCCTCGAGATCAAGGGACTGATGACGATCGGCCTGTTCACGGACGACGTCGAGCTGGCCCGTCCCAGCCTGCGGCGCCTGCGCGAGACCCGTGACCGGCTGCGCGAACTGAACCTGGACGGGGTCGGCATGGACGAACTCTCGATGGGAATGACCGGTGACCTCGAGGTGGCGATCGAGGAGGGATCGACCATAGTCAGGGTCGGCACCGCGATCTTCGGGCGCCGGGAAACCTCGGACTCCTTCTACTGGCCCGAGACCGGCCGGCCGGCCGACTGACCTGCCGGGGCAACAACGCGAAAGGATCCCGGCAGGCCGGGATCCTTTCGGTCAAGTTGGCTGTGCCTGAGTTTCGTCAGACCCTTGAGCCACTTCCTCTGCCCGCGATCGCCGGCCAGATCAACAGCACCAGGCCGATCAGGATGCAGGCCACGCCCAAGCCCCAATGCACCAGCAGGGCAAGGACGATTCCGATGACTATGAGCAACAGTGCTAGTGGCATGCCCCGGAAGTACCCGCCCGGGGTCGGTCGAAACCCGGGTTCAGAGGTCCAGCTCGTACAGCACGTGGGGAAGGCCGACGTGTTCGATCTCGCCGACCAAGACGAGTCCGGATTTCTCCATCACCCGGCGTGAGGCGAAGTTGTCGGGCAGGGTCAGGGAAACCACCTGGTCGAGTCCGGCTTCGCGTGCGGCGCCGATCGCCGCCGCGGCCATCTCGGTCGCGTAGCCCCGGTTCTGGAGTTCCGGGACCACCGCCCAGGGCAGCTCGACTGCGCGCCGGCCCGCCACCGTCGCCCAGGCCAGGCCGCCCCGGCCGACCAAGGCGCCTCCCTCGCGTTCTCGCACCACCCAAGGGCCGTAGCCGTACCGGGCCCAGTGGGCCTGGTCACGGCGCGCCATCCGTTCCAGGTCGGCCCGGTTGAAGGGTGGCATCGGATCCGGTCGCAGCCAGCGCTGGACTTCCGGGGCGGTGAACAGCCGCTCGTAGTCCCGGGCGGTCGTGGTGCCGGGACGCTGGCAGAGCAGCTCGGCCGTTATCGCCTCGCCCACGCCGACCAACGCCCACCTCAGCCGGCGCCGGCCAGCAGCAGCTTCGACTGCTTACGTACCTTGCCCTGCACGATCGGGCTCCAACCAAGCAAGAGGCCCGGGGCGCCGAGCGCCATCCGGGTCCACTTCCAGAAGTCGAAACTGTCGCGATGATCGACGATCAGGCCGTCCTCGAAACGAAAGGCGGCGTCGATCTCGTTGTGGACGACCCGGCCGGTCTGGCTGAAGGTGTAGACCGCCGACCAGTGGGCCGACCCGGAATCGCCGTCGGCCGAATGTCCCCCAAGCGTGATCTCGAGGTCATCGGAACGGCCGAGCAGCAGGCGCCACATCTTCATCACCTCCGGTCCTTCCAGATCCTGGAAGACCGGATCGTGGAAGTGGATCTGCTCGCCGTAGCAGTGCGCCATCTTGTCGGCGTCGCCGGCGGCGAAAGCCTCGTAGAAGCGGACGATCACCTCGTCGTTCTGGTTCATGGTCCGATCCTAGAGCCCGCGGCCACGGTTCCCGCTCACTTTTCCTGGCGGGAGGATTCGGACTCGATCTGCTGGGCCGCGTCCCTGACCTCGCCGATCAGCTCTTCGAGCACGTCTTCGAGCGCCACCACGCCGACCGTCTTGCCACGGCCGCGGGCGCTGCGCACGACCACGCGGGCGAGGTGGGCGCCGGAACCCTGCATCGCCTCCAGCACCTCACGCAGCCGATCGGTCAGCCGCACGGTGGGCAGCGGATGCACCCAGGATTCAGCGATCGGCCGGTTGCGATGCTTTTCCTTCACTTCGAGCGCGTCCTTCAGGTGCAGGTAGCCGATCATCTCGCCGTCACGGGTCACCGGGAAACGGGAAAAGCCGGTGCGGCCGGACGCTTCCTCGACCTCGGCCGGGGTCACGTTGATCGGCAGGGTCACCATCGTGTCGAGCGGCAAGAGGACGGCAGAGGCGTCGCGTTCCTCGAACTCCAGGGCGCCGGTGAGCAGGCGGCTCTCGTCGGCGTCGAGCATGCCTTCCCGGCTCGACTCCTCGACCAGCCCGGCCACCTCGTCCCGGGTGAAGGCGCTGGTCACCTCGTCGGAGGGGGTCACCCCGAGCAGCCGCAGCACCCCGTTGGCGCTCTTGTTGAGCAGCCAGATGACCGGGTGGAGGACCTTGACCACGGCGGCGATCGGCGGTCCCAGCGCCAAAGCGGAGCGGTCCGGGCCGGCCAGGGCGATGTTCTTCGGCACCATCTCGCCGAGTACGACGTGGAGCCCACCGACCAGGAACAGCGCCACCACCAGGGCGGCGGGATGGACCAGTGATTCGGGGATGCCGAGATCGTCGAAAGGGACCTCGAGCCCGTGCGCGATCGCCGGCTCGGCCAGGGCGCCGAGCCCGAGCGTGCAGAGTGTGATTCCGAGCTGGGCACCGGCCATCATCAGCGAAACCCGCTCCATCGCCCCCAGGGTTATCCGCGCCGCCCAGTGGCCTTCCTCGGCGCGCGGCTCGATCACCGAGCGGCGGGCGGAGATCAGGGCGAATTCCGCGCCGACGAAGAAGGCGTTGCCGGCCAGCAGCAAGAGCGAGATCGCGAGTGCGAGCGGCGTGCTCACTCCTCCTCACCTTCCCGGTCCGGTTCCGGCTTCGAGACGACGAGCCGGACGCGGTCGACCCGGAGGCCGTCCATCCGCAGGACGTAGAGGTCGACCAGCAAGGGTTCCTTCTCTTCGCCGACCGCCTCGACCCGGACCGAGTCGCCGCGGCCCGGAACCCGCCCCAGCTCGAAGCCGATCAACCCGGCCACGGTTTCGTAGTCCTCGTCCTCGGGCAGCAGCACCCCGATCTGGTCCTCGATCTCGTCCGGCCGGAGCAGCCCCGAGACGGCCCAGATGCCCTTGGCGATCTCGCGGATCGGATCTTCGTCCCGGTCGTGCTCGTCGCGGACCTCGCCGACGATCTCCTCGACCAGGTCCTCCAGGGTGACGATTCCGTCGAAGCTGCCGAACTCGTCGACCACGATCGCGATCTGGAGGCCGACCTTGCGCAGTTCGGCCAGCAGCGGGTCGAGTTCGATCGTCGACGGCACCAGCACCGGGTCGGCCATCACCTCGCGGATCGTCACCTCGCCGCGCTCCTCGTGGGGAACGGCGACCGCGTGCTTGACGTGGACGATCCCCTCGACGATCTCCGACCCCTCGCTGATCACCGGAAAGCGTGAGTACCCGCCGGCCCGGGCCGCCTCGATGACCGCCATCACCGGCTGGTCGGGGGCGAGGGTCTTCACCTTGACCCGCGGGGTCATCACGTCGTCGGCCCGCAGCTCACCGAACTCGAGGGACTTCTCGAGCAGTTCTGCGGTCGGTTCCTCCAGGGTGCCCTTCTCGGCCGAGCGGCGGACCAGCGAACCTAGCTCCTCCGGCGAGCGGGCCGAGGCCAGTTCTTCCTGCGGTTCGATGCCGAGTCGGCGCAGGATCCAGTTGGCGATCCCGTTCGTCGCCCGCACCAACGGGTGGATCACGCGGGTGAACCGGCGCTGGAACCCCTGGACCGCCTTCGCCGTTCCCATCGCGTTGGCGATCGCGAGGTTCTTCGGGACCAACTCACCGAAGATCATGGTCGCCGCGTTGGCCAGGATGAAAGCGACGGTAAGGGCGACTCCGTCGACCGCCCCGGGCGACACCCCGATCGACTCCAGCGGAGCGTCGATCAGCGAGGCGACCGATGGCTGCGCAAGGAAGCCGATGATCAGGTTGGTGACCGTGATCCCGACCTGGGCGGCCGAAAGCTGGGTCGAGAGGCTCCGCAGCCCTTCGCGCACGCCGCGGGCCCGACGGTCCCCTCCCTCGGCTTCGCGTTCGACCCTCGAGCGGTCGACGGTGACGAAGGAGAATTCGGCCGCTACGAAGGCCCCGCAGACCACAACCAGGGCTACGGAAATGAGAACGAGCAGCAGCTCGATCATCGCGGCAGCGCCCCCCGACGGACCAGAACGGAACTGGCACGCATCAAGGTGCGCCTGGGACTAGAACCGGGGTCGTCGTCCATCCAGGTTTCCGCGAGCCTTCATCGGCCGTAAAGGTTACCCGGGCCGGCCAGACGTTTTCGTTCAGACCTGCCGCCATTGACTTTACTTTTACGGCTCGCCGGTAGCCTTGGCTGGTGGTCTCTCTCCTCGGACGCCTCTGTTTCACGCTGCTCGCGGCCACCCTGCTGATCTCGGCCGGGGCGTCGGCCGCTGTGCCCCAGCCGTCGGTGCAAGGCAACCGCATCGTCGACTCGCTGACCGGGGAGCGGTTCGTGCCGCATGGGGTCAACTTCCCCGGCTTCGAGTACGCCTGCCAGCAGGGCTGGGGCTACGGCGGGAATGGGACCGAACCGGACGAGATGGACCTCACGGCCGCCGCG
>MKST01000011.1:181875-273475 GCA_001897355.1 Solirubrobacterales bacterium 67-14
CAATACGGTCCGCCTGCCCCTCAACGAGGATTGCTGGCTGGGCCGGAACGGGCTGCCGAGCGGCGGCCTGACCATGAGTGGCTACCGCCAGGTGGTCGAGAGCTTCGTCGCCGCCCTGAACTCGGCCGGCCTGGTCGCCATCCTCGACCTCCACTGGTCCAATCCCGACGGCGAGGTCGCCGATGGCCTGCGGCCGATGCCCGATCAGGGGGCACCCGCTTTCTGGACCTCGGTCGCGACCCGTTTCAAGGACTACCCCTCGGTGATCTTCGATCTCTTCAACGAGCCCCATTCACGCTGGAACGGGAACACCAAGGTCTTCGGCTTGAGTTGGAACTGCTGGGCGGCCGGCGGCTGCAACGCCCCGGCCGAGCCCGACACGGTTCCGGTCAGTGGACACTCCTGGTACAAGGCGACCGGCATGAAGACCCTGACCGCCAGGGTGCGGGCGACCGGTGCGACCCAGCCGATCATCCTCTCCGGGATCGACTACGCCAACGACCTGCGCGGCTGGTCGGACCACGCTCCCGACGATGGCCAGTTGATCGCCGGCTTCCACAACTACCCCTACCAGCGCTGCAAGACCACCCTGTGCTGGAACGAAGAAATCGCCCCGTTGGCCGTGCGGGTCCCCGTGCTGGCGACCGAGTTCGGGCAGAACGACTGCGGCCCGCCCGGGCACATGAACCACTTCATGAACTGGGCCGATGATCACCTGGTCGGCTATCTCGCCTGGGCCTGGTGGGTGCTTCCCGCCCAGGGTTGCCACAACTTCGCGCTCGTCTCCAGCCTCAACGGAACGCCGCTTGCGCCGGCCGGCACGGCCCTTCACGACCACCTGGCCAGCCTGCCGGATGTCCTGCCCGAACCACCGGAGCCGATCGCCCCTGGACTTTCGATCAGGAAGGCGACATGGAACGGACGGACCTTGCAGCTGAGGGTCAAGGTCAATACCAAGGCCCGCAAGGCGGTGCGGGCGAAGGTTCGAATGGTCCGGGACCGGCGGGTGGCGCGCAAGCCCCGCGCCCGGGCCCGGCTGATCGAGAGGAGGCTGAAGGCCGTCTCTGGCATCGCCAAGGCCAGGATTCGGATCCCGCGTGGCCTGAAGCCTTCCCTGGTCACCGTCACCTACCCCGGCGACAGTGCCCTCAAGGCCGGGAAAGCGCGACGGAAACCATCCTCGGTCACCAGGAAACGGTCGACAGCCTGAAATCCCCATCTGTGTTCATGCTCACCCGTTAGATTCCGCGTCTGCGGGAATATTCAGGTCATGACGGTACGCCAGACGATCGAAATCCACGGCCAGCCGGTCACCTACCACAAGATGGGCGAAGGCCCGCCGGTCCTGCTCGTCCATGGCATCACCTCCAGTTCCCGCACCTGGAAGTCGGTCATGCCGAGGCTGGCCGAGAACTACACGGTGATCGCACCCGACCTGCTCGGGCACGGACGTTCAGCCAAGCCGCAGGGCGACTACTCGCTCGGCGCCTACGCCAGCGGCATGCGGGACCTGTTGGTCGCGCTCGACGTGCCGAAGGCGACCGTGGTCGGCCACTCACTCGGCGGCGGGATCGCGATGCAGTTCGCCTACCAGTTCCCCGACCGGATCTCGCGCCTGGTGCTGGTCGACAGCGGCGGGATCGGCCGGGAAGTGAACCCGGCCCTGCGGGCGGCGACCCTGCCCGGGGCCGAGTACGTGCTGCCGGTCCTCTTCACCCCCACCCTCCACGACGCCGGCCTGAAGGTGAGGAACTTCCTGGCCGGGATCGGGCTGCGCGGAAGCGCTGACGTGGAGGGCGTGGCCGAGGGCTTCGCCTCACTGACCGAGGCCGACGCCCGCCGGGCCTTCATCCACACGGTGCGCTCGGTGATCGACCCGACCGGCCAACGGGTTTCCGCCGCCGACCGGCTCTATCTGACCCGCGATATCCCCTCGCTGATCGTCTGGGGCGATTGCGACCGGATCATCCCGGTCTCGCACGCCGACCTGGCCCATGAGCTGATGCCGGGCAGCCGCCTCGAGATCTTTCCCGGTGCCGGCCATTTCCCGTTCAACGATGATCCCGACCGCTTCATCGAGGTGCTCGAAGAGTTCATCGCCGAAACCGAAGAAGCGAACCTGGACCAGGATCACATCCGCCGCATGCTGCTCCAGCGGCAGGAAGAAGACCGGGCCGAAGCCGCCTGATCGTCACGGGGGAGCGGGGCTCCCGGTGCCGGGAGCCCCGCTCTCGCCGGACGAGACAAGTCGGTTCAGCCGTTGGCAAGAACCGTGCCCTGGACGGCGCAGCCGGTCCCGAGCAGATTGATCGCGGCCGAGGTCGAGCCCTCAGCCGAGCTCAGGCCGGCCCCGCTCGGCGCCATGGCGCTGAAGTGGCCGCCCGTCTTGTAGTTCGAGTTGCCGTTCGCCACGTACACCTCGTCGACGATGCGGTCGGCCTCGGCCGTCTCCGGGCCGAGGAACTTGTCGGGCGCGTTGCCGGCCAGCGAACCAAGGCCGCTGGTGAAGACCGACCCCGCTTCGCTCGACTCAATCAACAGCCGGACGAAGTCGCGACCCTCGGTCCCATCCGCGGTAGTGCCGTTCTGGACGCACTGCGCGGTGAGCTTGAACGGGCCGACGGAGGTCAGGTCGGCTGATTCGCCAAAGGCCAGCTTCACGTGAAACTCACCGGTCAGGCGATCAGCAGCGGGCACCGGGCCGAGCTTCGACTCGTCGATCTGATCTCCGCCCAGAGAGTTCGGCACGATCTTTCCAGCCGGCAGCGTCCGCGGCTTGATCAACCCGCCGGTGAACTGCTTGAGCTTCGAACCGTGGATCGTCTTGGGCTTGATCAGCCCGCCGTTGAACTGCTTCAGCTTGCCGCCACCGACACTCTTGGGCATCAGCTTGTTGCCGTTGATCTGCGCCGCTACCGCAGTGCCGGAAACCGCGGCGACCAAAGCCACTATTGCGACCACCAGGGATGGGGTCACCCGGCGGCGTCGTTCTTCCTTCCGCATGAGAACTCCTCTCTTGGATTGCGAGTACGAGAGCCCGGTCGGTGGCAACGGTTGCCGGAAATTCACCGGACGCTCTATCCGGTTGGAACAGACGACAGCGGTAATGTTTCGGTTCTATCTTGAAATTATTAATGGATACACATATAAGTACTCGTCATAATCCGATCATGCCGGACACTCCTCCCCCTGATCTGCCGGTCGAGGAAGTCCTCGCCGCGCTCACGGACTACCAGCAGCGCACCATCGACCTCTACCGCATGCACGCCGGCGATCCCGAAGCCTGCGTGAAGGCTCTGGTCCGACTTCATCTCGGCTGGACCGAGGAGGATCCGGATCGGGCCAAGCTGGTCGGCCGCTACCGGGCACCGGTCATGGCCGGGCCCGGGAAGGAGCAGCTGACCGCCTCGAACGCCGCTTACTTCGAGGCGTCGAAGCGATGGATGCGGGAGTCGACCGAGTCGGGCGGGATGCCTTCGGTCTCCTTCAACGTCCTCCACGCCCTCGTCTTCGCCCCGACCCAGGAGCTCTGCAAGCACTGGCTGGGCGGCCGCCTGAAGAAAGACCCGACCGAGTACGCCGAGGCGATGGGTGCTGCGGCCTGGGCCGGGATCGTTGCTGCCGGAGCGGCCCGATGACCGTCGACGCCTGGATGCAGCACTCGACCCCGGACTTCCTGGCCCATCCCGCGCTGGCTTCGCTGATGCGCTGGACGAGGCAGGAGCCGCCGACCGACGAGATCCCGATCGAGGTGACGGTCACCGCGATGGACGAGGCCGGCGTCGACGTCAGCCTGCTCAGCGCCTGGCACGCACCCTCCGGCCCGATGATCAGCAACGAGCAGGTCGCCGGCTGGTGCTCCTCGCACCCCGGCCGCTTCGCGGGGCTGGCTTCGGTCGACCTCGCCCGGCCGATGGAGGCGGTGCGGGAGCTGCGCCGCCGGGTCGAGGAGGATGGCTTCAAGGGCCTGCGCCAGCTGCCCTGGCTCTGGCAGACCCCGCCGACCGACCGTCGCTTCTACCCGCTCTTTGCCGCCTGCGTCGAGCTCGGCATCCCCTTCTGCACCCAGGTCGGCCACACCGGGCCGCTGATGCCTTCCGAGGTCGGCCGGCCGATCCCCTACATCGACCAGGTCGCGCTCGACTTCCCCGAGCTGGTGATCGTCGGCGGCCACATCGGCTACCCCTGGACCGAGGAAATGGTCGCGGTCTGTCGCAAGCACGAGAACGTCTACATCGACACCTCAGCCTACGTGCCGAAGCGCTACCCGCCGGAGCTGGTCGCCTACATGAAGTCGAAGTCAGGCCGCAAGAAGGTGCTCTGGGGCTCGAACTTCCCGATGATCTCCCCCACCGCCGCCCGGGAAGGCGTCGACGCCCTCGGCCTAGACGAAGAGGCAAGGGACCTGTTCCTCGACGGCAACGCCCGCCGCGTCTTCAACCTGAACTGACCACAGGCCGGCCACGGGGCGAACCTTTACAGCTTTGCAACAATTCCCCATAAAGTTGATCGACTTTCTATGTTATGGTTCTCGAACCGAGATGAATCCCCAACCGATCATGGAGTCGAGACATGTCGATCAGAGAAGAAGTTCTTTCGGCGAACGAGGAATACGCCTCCACCTTTGGCGAGAAGAGCGAGCTCGCCTTGCCGCCCGCACGCCGCTTCGCAATCCTCACCTGCATGGACGCCCGGCTTGACCCGGCCAAATATGCGGGCCTGAGCGAGGGCGACGCCCATGTGATCCGCAACGCCGGTGGCCGCGCCTCCGACGATGCGATCCGCTCGCTGGTCATCTCCTACAAGCTGCTCGGCACCGCCGAATGGTTCGTGGTCCATCACAGCGACTGCGGCATGGAGTTCTTCACCAACGAGGTGATCGGCGACCTGCTCGAAAGCAGCCTCGAGACCGCCGAGCTCGGCCCCGACGGCTTCAAGGACGTCGGCGAGGGACCGGGCTCAACGGCTGGCCGCGAGATCGACTGGCTGACGATCAGCGACCGGCAGGGAGCCGTGGTCGAGGACGTCGAGAAGATCAGGGACCACCCCCTGGTCCCCGGCGACATCCCGATCTACGGCTACGTCTATGACGTCGAGTCGGGTCGGCTGATCGAGGTTCCCGAGGCCACCGAGGCTGGCAAGGCGCGAGAAACGACCACCGCCTGAATCAGCCGGCGGCGCAAGTCGCCCCCAGCCAGAGAGGTTTTCTCCCGTCCGGTCCCGACTCTCCCCGACCGGACTCCTCCAGGAAACAGCCCCGCCCGGGGAACCGGGCGGGGGTTTCCGTTGCGAGAGGTGAGATTGGAAAAGTTGGCAATAATTGCCAACTTTTCCGATCTCGCCGCTCCAGGTTCGCTCAGACGGGCATCCGGTCGATCGTGGCCGGTAGGGCGGGCACGCGGCAACGGCGCATCTCGGCCTTCAAACCCTGCCGCATCTTCTCCAGCAGCTCGCGGTCAGCCGGGTTGATGGCACGGCCGCTGTCGCGGTCGACCAGGTTGTCGACCTGGTCGGGGTCGCGGGTCCGGTCGTAGAGCTCGAACTCGGGCGGCCCGCCGTGCGGGTTGAGATAGATCGCGTAGGTGGCTTCCGGGGTGCGCCAGGCCCGGATCCGGTTGGCGCCCGGGGTGACGTCCCGGTAGGCGGTGCCTGACTGGTGGTCGTCGTAGGTGAAGAGAGTGCCCTCCTGCACCGAGTCGGCTTCTTTCTCGAGAACCGGGACCAGGCTGCGCCCGCGGAGCTCCAAGCCGTCGGTGTCAACCCCGGCCAGGTCGGCCATGGTCGGCAGGACGTCGCAGAGCGAGGCGGGGGCATTGGTCCGTCGCGGCTCGGGAAACATCTGCGGGTTCGAGACGATCAGCGGCACGTTGACCGTCTCCTCGTAGGCATTGAACATCTTCTGGCGCAGGCCGCCGTGCGACATGCCGAGGTCGCCGTGGTCGGAGGTGCGGAAGATGACTGTCTTCGAACGCAGCGACTCCGGATCCGCCGGATCGCCGAGCGCCTCGAGCACGCGGCCGATCTTGGCGTCGGCGAGCCGGTGGAGGTGGGCGTAGAAGCGGCAGTACTCGCGCCGCTGCTCGCCCTCGATCGGGCCGAGGAAGCCGAGCTGGCCCATCTTCAGCAAGGCGTGAGCCCGAGGTTTGTTCTTCAGGTTCTCGTCGACCGAAGGCGGCAGTTGGACGGCGTCGAGGTCGGCCCACTCCGAGTCCCGGTAGCCACCCTCTTCATACGAGGACGGATAACCCAGCACGTCGTGAGGGTTGACCAGCGAGAAGATCAGCGCCCAGGGCTCCTCCGGCGGGTTGGCGAGGAACTCCTCGGCCTGGCGGGTGAAGTCCTCGTCGTAGCCCTCCTTGCTCTTGCCGGCCTTGTCACCACCGCCGAAGTGGGATGGCTCGATGTTCTCGCCGGCGTCCGGCGGCTCCCAGCCCTCGAAGCCGTACTCGTCGGCAAGGCGCTCGGCGTCGGCCTGGGACCAATCGCTGCCGACCGGCTGGGTCAGGTGCCACTTGCCCTTGAGCACGGTCTTGTAGCCGGCCCGCTTGAGGACGCTCGGCAGGTTCTCCATGTTCGGGTCCAGCTCACGCTCGTCGGTGCCCCCGTTGGGCCGTCGGATCGCCCCCTTGACCGTGTTGGTGAGCATCTCGACCGGGGACATCTCCCCCGCCTTGACCGCGTCGATCCCCTTGCGCAGGGCGTGCTTGCTGTGGTTGCGGTCGATCTCGGCGCCGCCCCGGGTCAGGGTCAGATCTACCCCGTGTTCGGCCGGCCAGCGGCCGGTGAAGAGCGAGGCACGGCTCGGCGAGCACATGCAGGAGGCGATGCAGGTCTCTTCGAAGGTCACCCCGGTCCGAGCCAGTTCGGCGTCGGCCGGCATCAGGGCGTCGAGCCACTCCTGGTCCTCCGGCCAATGCATCGGGTAGCGCTGCTGGTCGGTGATGATCAGCAGCAGGTTCGGCGGTTTCGCCACGTTCTCCCCCTTCTCGTCCTTGGCCATGTTCAGAGACCGGCCTTCGGGCAGCCGAGCTTCTGGAAGGCGGCCTTGCTGGTGTAGGAACCGCGCGGGTAGTAGCGGCCCATCACCTTCGCCGCGTTGAACGGTGTGGTCACGTTCTGGATCGCGTGCTTGAAACCGGCGCTCGGGATCACGTTGCGGGTCAGCAGCAGGGCGGAGTCGAGCCGGCCCGCGCCGTCACCGTCCGGGTCGGCGGGCAGCCAGGCGACGCCGCATTTGTTCTTCGCGTTCCGCGGGCGGTCCTTCGCCTGACCGACCACGATCGTGTACTTCCGCTTCTTGCCCTTGATCGGGATCTGCTCGTCGAAGAGGCATTTGTGGGTCTTGGTCGTGGCGAACGATTCGATCGTGCACATGTCCCATTCCGCCATCTGCCCGGCCTTGGTCCGCTTTTCGCCGCGATAGGTCTTCGGAGTGGTCGGCAGGCTGCCCTTGATCACCACCAGCTGGCCGTAGCGGAAGCTGACCGCGCCGGTCATGTAGCGGGCGTCGTTGTTGGCGTAGAAGGTGCCCTGCTCGACCGGGTTCGCTTCCCAGGCCGCTTTGAAATCCTGGTCGGACTTGTAGCGGGCCATCGACTGGCCGAGGCTGAAGAACTTGATGAAGCTGAACTGGGGTTGGGCCGGGTTGGTCAGCGGATCCTTGCCGGGCCAGTTGACAAGGCTGTTGTAGAGCGACGGCGGGACCACGTTGGCGACGTAGTTGTGGTTCGAATTGAGGGCCGCGCAGAGCGCCTTGCCCTTGAGCACGGTGCCGTCCGCGAGGACCAGTTCGGGAGTCGGGGTCCCGGTGCCACCGGCCAGGTTGCGACCCTTGTCGGGCACGTAGACCCGGTAGAGGATGTCCTGGTACTCGCCGTCCGAAGGTGCCGCGTAAAGGGTGTTCCGGGCCGCCTTGGCCGGGGCCGAGGTGCCGAGCACCCGGACCGTCCACGCACGCTTCTTGGCCTTGCGGTTGTGGCCCGGGATGCTCGTGTTGAGCGATCCGCGGTCGGGTTTGATCTGCCGGTCGGAAATCGATCCGGTCGGCGTGCCGCCGCTCGATTCGTAGGCATTGAGCGAGGAGTAGCGGGCGTATGGGTACTTCCCGTGGAGCTTCAGCACCGCGCCTTCCGGGGTCCGGAACTTGGCGCCCCAGTAGGTGATCTCGGTGCCCGGGTAAGCCATGTTGGTCTTCTCGTCGGCAGCGGTGAACGGGCCGGTCCAGAAGCAGCCGGCGGTCGGCAGGCCCTGTGGGTTGTAGCCGTCGGGAACCAGCGCTGCCCGTGCCTGGCCCGCCATCGCGATCGACGCGGCCAGCGCGACGGTCGCCGCCAGGACTGCCCTCTTCACTGCCCTCATGCCTGTCCTCCTGCACTCTGGTTCCGGCCACGGTCGAAGCAGCCGCACGATGCCAACTTTCCGGACAGTTTACTGACGCGCGTCAAGTTTAGGTAAAGACTTCGGGCCATCGGTCCGTCACTCATCGCGCCCCGTATCTGGCCAGCAGCCACCGGTACTCCCCGAAGGCCGGCTTTCGCGTGTAGTCGTCGCGCAGCAGGCCGAAGTAGGACTGGTAGTCCGGGCCCTCGCTGTTGTTGTCGCGCAGGCCGAACCAGCGGAAGTCGGTGATCCCGTAGGTGCCCCGGTAGCGCTGTGCGGTGTTGACGAACTGCCGCAGGATCGCCTTCTGTTCTGCTTCGCTGCGATCGGGACCGGTCGGCCAGCCGGTCTCCTCGATCTTGAGCGGGAAGTTCGGCCCGAAACCGGCCTTCGGCAGGTAGCACTCGCGCATCTGGGCGAGCGCTTCGAGGAAGGCGTCGCCGTAATTGGTTATCGCGGCCCGCGGCGGCAGATAAGTGCCCGGATAGAGGTCCAGGCCGATCCAGTCGGTGGCCCGCCTCAGTTCGCGGCCGCCGACCGTTCCCAGCCGGTCCCAGAAGTCGGCGTCGTCCTGGGCACCGAACCGCCAGGCGAAGTTGAAGCCGATCTTCAGGCGCCCGTAGCCGAGCCGGTTGGAGAAACGCTGGGCCGTCTTGACCCCGGCGACGAGTGCCTGGGTCGAGTTTTTCCAGGCGCCGTCAGAAGTGTTGGGCGAAACGGCCAGGTTGACCTCGTTGGTGATCTGCAGTGCCCGGACCGCGCGAATCGGACCGAAAGCACGGACGACCTTGCGCACGTACTCCCGCCAAGTCTTGATGTCGCCGTCCTGGGCCGGTCGCGGGTGGTAGCGAACCTGGAGCTCGACCCCGAAGCCGAGCCGGCCGTAGTGGCGCGCCATCTTCTGGAACTTGCGAATGCCGCGCCAGCCATCGGAGAGGAAGAGCCGGTTCAGGCGGACCGTGAAGTCGCGCCGGCCGGCCAGGCGTTTCAGGGCCGCGTCCCGCTTGCGCCAGTCTTCCGGAACCAGGGGCGTGCTCTGGCCGGCGCCGATCTCCCCGGCCAGCCGCGGGCCAACCCCGAAATGGATGCGAGGCCCGGGGGCCGGCCGATCGTTCGCGTAGCTCTGCTGGCAGAGCGGGTCCGGCAGTTCCGGTGCCGGGGTTTCGGCCGGCGGGACCTTCCCGCCCACGTCCCAGGGGATCGCCGCAGCCGGGACCGCGCAGGCGAGCAACAGAGCGCCGACGGCCGCGAACCCGAGACTGGCTCTGCCCAGGCCGTTCACCGCTGCCGCCCGATCTCGAGCCGGTGGGTATCGGAGATCCGTTCGATCACGCCCATTTCAACACCGGCATCGGCGCCAAGCTCCGGCCAGGCCGAGACGGCTTCCGTGACTTCCCCGAGCATGGTCTCGACCCGACGCGGCTTCACCCCGACCAGTTTCCCGACTTCGAGGAAGTCGCCGAGGGTGAAATCGTCACGCTTGCCCGCGATCGACATCTGGTGGGCCGAGGTCCAGCGGCCGGTCGGGTTGTAGGACCAGGTCAGGTCGAAGGCCGGCGAAAGCGACCACTCGCCGGCCCGGTTCATCAGGAAGGCGATGTTCTTGACGTGATCGTCCTGGTTCCTGGCCACGACGTTGAAGAGCATGCGGCGGAACTGCTGCTCGATCGCCGCCCGCCCCAGTCCGAGCCGATCGATCACCTGGAACGCCTGCTCGTAGGAGTTGGCGCCGGGCAGGTTGAAGTCGAGGTGCGCCAGGCCGGCCAGCGACTGCATGTGAAGGCGCCGGCCGGACTCGTCGCGATCGAAGCGACGGGTCATGAAATGACGCCGGCCCCCGTCCTCGAGCAGCCGGCATTCCATCATCTCGATCCCACACCGCTCCGCCATCTGTGAGTAGGCCAACTCGATCACTCCGTAACCGCGGGGCTCCCCGATCTCCCGGCTTTCGTCCTCTACGCCGTCGAACTTGAGGATCCAGTGCTCGAATCCTTCGGGCACGTCGAGCTGGCCGGAGCGGACCTCGAAGGTCCGCGGGTTGAAGGCGAGCAGGGCCTTGGCCCGCGCCCCGCCGGCCGAGGTGCCGACCCGCAGGATCTCCCCCAGGGCATGCTCGCGGTCGTCTTCGCCCAGGCTGGCCCTGAGGTCGCCCCGGCGGGCGAGAACCGCGGCGGCAAGGTCGGCCAGCGCCTCGACCTCGACCGGGTGGCTCTCGACCGGCTCGGGCCCGGTCGCCGGCCGGTACTCGAGAGCCCCCATGCCCCGGCTGCCGGTGTAGCAGAGGCGCTCGACCGCGCCCATGCTGTCCGGTTCCCGACCCTGGCGGGCCAGCCAGGCATCGATCAGCGCGTTGCCGAAGCGGTCCGGCAGCGAGTCGGCCAGCATGCCCGGCAGGCCGCGGAAGCTCTCGCGGGAGAGCCCGGGGAACGAGTAGCGGCGACCGGCGGCCAGCGGCATCTCGATCGGGGCGACCTCGATCCCGCTGCCGGCGAATTCCGGCGTGTACTCGAACTCGGCCACGCTTTCGCCGTCGGCCACGGCGACGGCGCCGATCCGACGGCCCCACATCCGCACCTCGGCCACGGTGCTCACCCGCCCACCCCGCTCACGATCCTTCCTCGTCCCAGCGCCACTCGCTGGCCGGTTCCTCGCGCCGGGTCGAGGCACGGGCACGTTGCCTGCCGGCCGGACCCTTGTCGAGCTGTTCGAGTGGCCCCGGGCCACGACCCGGGGCCAAGGCGTCGAGTGAGCCTTCCATCCCCAGGGCACGGAGCACCCGGACCAGGGTCAGGGTAGAGACCGACTCGCCCGCCTCCAGGCGACGAACGGTGTCGCGGGTGACGCCGGCCTCGGTGGCAAGCTGCGTCTGGCTCAGGTTGCGCGAAAGACGCTCGCGCTGGAGCCCCGAGCCGAGCGATTCCAAAACTGCATCATCTGTCTTTCTGATGGACATAGTGACTTATCTTTCAGTCACTATAACAGTTCAAGGTACCTATGACTGATATTTCAGTCACTAAGATCTCACCCGTCATTACGACTGACGACCCTGCGAACATAGGTTCGTGACCGCCCCTTCCATCCTGCACGCCGACCTCGACGCCTTCTATGCGTCGGTCGAGCAGCGTGACGACCCTTCGCTGCGCGGCCGGCCGGTGATCGTCGGCACGGGCGTCGTCCTCGCGGCCAGCTACGAAGCCAAGGCCCGTGGGATCTACACCACCATGAACGGCCGCGAAGCGCGCCGGGCCTGCCCCGAGGCTGCCGTGGTCCCGCCCCGGATGGAGACCTACTCGAAGGCCAGCAAGGCGGTCTACGAGATCTTCAACGACACGGCACCGGTGGTCGAGGGCATCTCGATCGACGAGGCCTTCCTCGAGGTCGGCGGCATGGAGCACATCTCGGGTACGCCGCCGGAGATTGCCGCGGCCCTGAGGAAGCGGGTGCTCGCCGAAGCGGGGTTGCCGATCTCGGTCGGCGTGGCGCGGACGAAATTCCTGGCCAAGGTGGCGAGCGGTGCGGCGAAACCGGATGGCCTGCTCGTGGTCGAACCGGACCGGGAGCAGGCATTCCTCCACCCCCTGCCGATCCAGGCCCTCTGGGGCGTGGGCAAGGTCACGACTTCGAAGCTCAACGGGCTCGGCATCCGCACGGTCGGGGACGTTGCCCGGACCAGCCGGGTGAGGTTGGCCGCGGTGATCGGTGAATCGGCCGCAGCCCACCTGGCGGACCTGGCCAACGGGCGCGACCCGCGGCCCGTTCAGCCGCGGGAGCGACGCAAGTCGATCGGCGCCCAGAGCGCCTTCCCCCGCGGCTCCCGCGACCGGAACCAGGTCGATTCGTTGGCCGCGGCCCTGGTCGACCGCACCGCCCGCCGGCTCCGCGCCGCCGGGCGGGCCTGCCGCACGGTCTCGATCGGGCTCCGGTTCGACGACTTCTCCCGGGCCAGCCGGGCCCGTACCCTGCCCTTCCCGACCGACCAGACCGAGACCGTCCTCGCCGCGGTCAGGGAACTCTTCGACGCCTCGGGCGAGGAAATCGCGCAGAAGGGCCTGACCCTGATCGGGATTTCTCTCGGCAACCTCGAAAAGGCCGACACGGTTCAGATGGAGTTGCCGTTGAGCGAACGAGAGTCGAAGGGTGGGATCGACAACTCGGCCCTGGATCAAGCCGTGGACGACGTCCGCTCCCGGTTCGGCGAAGACGTGATCAAGAGAGCATCGATGATCGACGCCGACCAGGGGACCGCCGTCCCCACCCTGCCGGACTAGCGGCGGCTGATCCGGACCCGGATCCGCACCGTTCTCTTGTTGCCGGCGCGGTCGATGGCGGTGGCGGTGTAGATGCCGCGCTTGCCGCGGCGCTTCCAGTGGACGCCGCAACTGCGCAGGCCCGAGGTGCGGTCCCGAGCAACGCACCGGGCCCGGCGCATCCGCTTGTAGGTCGCTCCAGCGCGGACCCCGGCGATCCGGACCTTCGGCTTGGTCCGGTCGATATTGATCCCCCGTAGGACCAGCGAGGCCCGGCCTCCGTCCCGCGCCACGATCGTCTCAGTCACCTTCTGACCTCGTCCGTCCCGGGTCAGGCGACGCCGCGGCGGACAGCCCCCCATCAGCTCGGAGCCGTGGGTGGTGCAGGTGAACGTGACCGCGACCGGCTTGCGGAACCAGCCGAAGCGATTCTTGCCCTTGGTCGCGATCCGGCCGACGATGCCCGGATCGGAACGCTGGACCTGGTCGGCGGACGGGCCGAAGTCGGCATCGCCGGCGTACTCGGCCCGAACCTGATGGGTCGCACCATGGGCGACCTCACGGTCCAGCCTGGCGATGCCATCCGCGACCGTCGCACTGCCGACCGGCTTGCCGTCGACCAGGAAGGCGACCTGGCCCGTAGGCGTCGGCAGGTTGCTGCCGACCGCCTTCACCCTGGCGACGATCGCGTTCGAGCTCACCGAGACTTCGGTCTGGGAGGCCACGCCTTCGAGACCGATCGCCTGTGCCTTCTCACCGACCCGGTTGTGGAAGTGGAGCATCAGCACGCCGCGCCCGCCGTCCGCCTTGTAGGAGGCGATGTTCTTGGTGACGGTCAGGTCCGCCCCGGGTTGGTCCTCGACCAGCGGCCCGTAGCCGTCCCGGTCGGTGACCGTGATCCCCGGCCGGTAGAGGTTCGCGGTCAGGGGATCCTTGAGGTCGTCCGTGCCGGGATCGACCCCGATCATGTCGATCGACTGGTTGGAGGAATAGGTGTATCCCTCGACGCCATAGGAGATGCGGGGGTTTGCCGCGTTGACCCCGTAGTCCGCCAGTTTCGCCAGGGAGACCGGCAGCACGATCACGTCGCTGTCGTAAAGCGCCGTGTCGAGATCGCCGAAGCGGCCGTTGATGCCCACCGCGCTGATCACTCGCTGACCTTTCGGCCTGGACGGGTCGACCAGGGCACTGACGAAGGTGTCGTCATCGCCGACCCGGGTGTTGTAGACGAACAGGTCCGGGGTGCCGTCGCCATCGACGTCGAGGTCGATCTGGATGTAGGCCTTGTCGGAGGGGATCGCCCACGGCCCGTGGACGGCCACCGCAAAGTAGGCGCGCCCGTTGGCGGGATTGGAGACCAGGCCCGCATTCGAGGTGTAGCCGACCGCCTTCAGGTCCGCGTACTTCTCTTCCGGCAGTCGCCAGCAGTTGAACTCGATGTCCTCACTGCATTGCGGCGACTCGCCGCTGGTCGCCTGCAGCTCGAAGCCGGCGGCGATCGACTCGATGTCGTTGTCGGGGTCGCCGTCTCCGACCCCGTTGTCGCGGTCCTCGGTTCCCACGCCTTGGCCGGCCAGTTCGAAGCTCGCTTTCTGGTCGGGACTGTTGGCACTCGCAGCGGTCCGATGGATCTCCAGCGAGTCCGGCTGGGACATGTCCGAGGCGGGCCGCGGCGAAGCGTAGACCGGAACTCGTAGCTGGGTACCCGGGGTGGTCGGGTCGAGCAGCAACCGGCCGAAGGCCTCGGCCAGGGTCTCCCTCGGGTAGGCGGGATCGCCTTGACCCTCACGCCCGACGGTCGGGTCGACCGCCTTGGTCAGCTCGGAGGGATCATCGATCTCGAGGCTTACGGTCACGGTCGTGGTCTCGCCCGGGTCGACGGTCACTTCGGCGGGCGAGACGCTGAACTCCGCCCCGGGCACCTCGTTGATCGGGTCGTACGAGGCGTCAAAGGTCGCGGATGATCCGGACTGGTTGTCCACCGTGATGTCCCGGCTCAGGATCATCGGCGCGGACGCCGCAACCGGCCCGAAAGAAGTGCTGACCGCGCCGTTCTGCGCGTCGTAGGCGAGCACCTTGTTGCCAGTCGCGAGTTCGGCGTCGATCCGGCCGGCCCCGACCCGGGGCGGCCCGTAGGTCCCACTTCCGGGATCGGCCGCTCCGCCCGGATGGAGGTCGTGCGCGGCCGTGTTCATGATGTCGGCCTTGACCTGGAGCGGTGTCCAGTCAGGGTTGGCCTCCCGCACCAGCGCGGCCAGGCCGGCGGTCATCGGTGAAGCCATCGAGGTGCCGGAGTAGCTGATCCCGTCGCTGCCCTGGCCGACCGCCGCCGAGAAGATCGAGTTGCCGACCGCAGTCACGTCCGGCTTGACGTTGCCCACCGCATGGATGCCACGCGAAGAGAACGACGACACCTTGTCGTTGTCCAAGGGGAAAGACTGGCTGACCGCGTTGACTTCGGTGCCGTTCACCGTCACCGCCTGCGAGTTGTCGAGGGCGTCGCGAATCGCGTCGGCACCGGACTTGACCATCAGCACCCCGGGGATCCCGTCGTCGCCGTTGATCCCGGCCGAGAAGGACTCGGAGTCGCTGCCGAAGATGAACCCGTCCGCACCGGCCGCCGCCAGGTTCGCGCCGCGGGTGATCGATGGGCACTCCGGCGAAGCGTCATGCCACTTGACCAAGACCACCTCGCCGTCGAAGGTGTGCGCCGGGTAAGGGTCGCAAGCGGTCTGATTACCGGCCGGGGCCGCCACGACCGGACCGCCCAGGTCGGGGCCGCTCTTCCAGTCGTAGAGCTCGGACCGGGTGATCCCGAAGAGGCTGTCGTTGCCGTCGATCGTCACCTCGGCCCCGTCGACCTTGGAGCCAGCGTCGACCGAGCTGGCCACGCTGAGCACCTTCGAGGCGTCGCCGGGCGAGCCGGTGATGTCGGTGTGGTCACCCGCGTTGCCGGCTGCCGCGACCACGGACACGCCCATGTCGACCGCGGCGTTGGCGGCGACCGAGTCGCCGTCCTGGACCGATCCGAAGTCCGAGCCGAGCGACATGTTGATCACATCCACGTGGTCACTGGGGTCACCGTCGTTGTTCGGGTCCACCGCGCGGTCGATCGCCTCGGTGATCACGTTGGTGCTGCCGTCGCAGCCGAAGACCTTGATTGCGAAGATCCTCGCCTCCGGCGCCATGCCGGGGCCGATCTTCATCCCGTCGAAATCGATGCTGTCGTCGTAGGCGCCGGAGTAGGTCGAGCCGTCGGCGGCTACGCCGAAACCGGCCGCCGAGCCGGCGACGTGAGAGCCGTGGCCACCGCAGTCGAGCGGGTTCGGGTCAGGGTGGGGATCAGGCTGGTAATCCTCGGAATCGGGGTCTGCGTCATAGGAATCGCCGACCAGGTCGATCCCGACCCCATCGGCGAACTTGTCCTGGTCGACCAAGCCGGGGTCGATCGCTTGATCCTCGTCGGCGTGGGCCTCGTCGTAGGCCGTGGTCGTGCCCGGCCCGCCGAAGTCGGAGTGGGTGTAGTCGATCCCCGAATCGATCACGCCGATCGTCTGTCCGGTCCCGCGGAAGCCGGTCTCCTGCCAGGCCAGCGGGGCCGATTGGAAGGGAACCGCATAGGAGTTGTCCGGGTACTTCGGCGCGATCGGGTAGACGGCGCGCACACCGGGAATCCGCGCGAGCAGATCCTGGTCGCCGGCCGGGGCCGTCACGCCGACGCCGGCCAGCACGCTGTGAGTCCGGTAGATGACGTCGGCCCGGGCGGGCAGCTCGTCGATGACTTCGGCCTGTGCCCCGGTGATCTCGGACTTCTGGTTGCGGGCCGCCTGCCGGGCGGTCCGCAGACCCTCGTCTCGGCTCTGCCGGAATGCCTGCACGGTCGAGGGCTCGTCCAGCTTCAGCAGGAAGGCCTGGGGCAGCGCCCGCTCGCCGGCGACCCGGGCCGCCGAAGCTCCCTGGCCCGAGGGCAGGATGAACGCCAGGGTCGCGATCGTCGCCACTACGAGCGCCTTTGCACCCAACCTGCTGTTCTTCACCTGGCCAGCCCCTTGCTCGATCTCGATGCCTGAGGGCCGGAAGGCCGGCCCGAACCGATATGAGTCTAAACATCGGTCCGGGCCGAAAGTGGCGGTCGGGCGCTCAGGGCTTGAGCGGACTCACGTTCTTGATCCGGTAGCCGATCTCGTCGTCGGCGGCCATCGCGATGTAGTCGATCCACGCCTTCTTCGGGAACCCGAGCTTCTGGTCATACTTGACGTCAAGCACCGCGACCTTCCGTTTGATCGCCTGGGAGATGATCCGGAACATGCCCGGGACTGTGCGAGGGCCGTACCAGGGTCGGTTCGAGATCTTGACCGGCTTGCCCTTGCGGACCGTGATCTTGGCCTGGAACGGCCCGGCGCAGAAGCAGGTGCGGGCCGCCTTCATCCGATAGTCCGCGATGCCCTGGCCGAGCCACTTCTCACGGGCCTGCCGGAACTCACGGACCGCGGTCCCGTCGGTGATCCCGGGATCGACCTGGTCGTCGAGCGACTTGCCGGCGGTCGCGTCGGCGCTGAAGGCCAGTGAGCAGAGAACCGGAACGAGGATGAGCAGCTTTTTCATGTGCATATGCATATCTACTGAACCCGATCCCGATCGGTCACAATCATGGCGTGCCATATCTGCACGAATGGAGTCCGGCGCTCAGGGAGTCCCTTCCCCACCTCAGGCTGGGGTCAGGTCCGACCCCGGTCAGGCGGCTGGGCGCCCTGGAATCCGGAAGCCCTGAGATCTGGCTCAAAGACGAGAGCGGCTTCGGTGAGGGCGGCTGGGGCGGCAACAAGGTCCGCAAGCTCGAGTGGCTGCTGCCGGATGCGAAAAGGCGCCGACGGAAGACAATCCTGACCTTCGGCGGGCTCGGCACCAACTGGGGCCTCGCCACCGCCCTCTACGGCCGGGATCAGGACCTCCACACCGCGCTCGGGCTGATCGACCAGCCCCGCGACAAACATGTCGAAACCCAGCTCGAGCGGCTCGAGGCCTCCGGGGCGACCCTTCACTTCACCCGGACCAAGAATCGCACCATCGCGCTCGCCCCCTGGCTGATCGCACGCCACTCCAGCGGCCTCCGACCGCCGTACATCCTCCCTTCCGGGGGCTCCTCCCCGCTCGGTTCGCTCGGCTATGTCGAGACCGCCTTCGAGATCGTAGCCCAGGTCCGGTCCGGCGAACTGCCCGAACCGGGCCACGTGGTCGTGCCGACCGGGTCCGGCGGGACCGCCGCCGGTCTCGCCCTCGGCTTCGGCCTGGCCGGGATCCCGACCCGGGTGACCGGCGTCATCGTCACCGAGCACCTGAAGCTCGACGACCATGCGATTCGGCGGCTGGCCGGCAAGAGCGCCTCCCTCCTGCGTCGACGAGGTGCCGAGTTCCCCGAGCCGCCGCTTGACCTGGAAATGACGAGCGACTGGATGGGCGAAACCTACGGCGCGCCCACCCCGGAATCGGAACGGGCGATCGAGCGGGCCCGGGCCGAAGGCCTCGAGCTGGACCCGGTCTACACGGGCAAGGCGATGGCCGCCCTGCTCGACAAGTCGGAGGCCGGGGAGTTCACCGCCGGGCCGGTGCTCTTCCTCAACACGAACGGACCCCGCTGATGGAAACCGGCGAAGGGCGTATAAGGAGCGCGATCCGCACCCTGTATCCCGGCTATTTCGCGCTGATCATGGCCACCGGGATCATCTCGAACGGCTTCTACCTGCTCGACATCAAGCCGCTTTCGAACGCGCTCTTGGTAGTGGACTCGGCCGCCTTCGCGGTCCTGATCCCGGCCACGATCGCGCGGGCCGCCATGTTCCCGCGGCTGCTCTGGGCCGATCTGGTCAACCCCCGGCTCGTCTTCTCGTTCTTCACGATCGTGGCCGGCGCCAACGTCTTCGGCATCCAGCTCTTGCTGCGCGGCCACGTCGATCTCGCCCTCGCCCTCTGGATCTTCTCGCTGGCGGTCTGGATTCCACTCAGCTACTTCAGCTTCTCGGTCCTCACCTTCCGTGACACCGAGCGCAACGTCGGCATCGTCGGCGGCGGCTGGCTGATCGCGATCGTCGGCGCCGAGTCGATCGCTGCGCTGGGCAGCAAGCTGAGCGCCGTCGTCTCCAGCGGCTCCGAGGTGATCTTCGTCACCGCCCATGCCTTCTGGGGGATCGGCCTGATCCTCTACGGAATCTTCGTGACCCTCTTCGCCTACCGGATCTTCTTCTTCCGGGTCACCGCCGAGGACATGAACCCGTTGTTCTGGGTAGTGATGGGGGCGGCGGCGATAACCGTCAACGCGGGCTCGGCGATGATGGTCGCCGAAAGCCAGATCGGCTACCTCGCGGACTTGCATCCGTTCGTCGACGGGGTCTCGCTGGTGCTCTGGGCCTGGGCGACCTGGTGGATCCCGATGCTGGTCATCTTCGGGGTCTGGCGGCACGTGGCCATGAAGGCGCCGATCGAGTACAGCCCGATGTACTGGAGCCTGGTCTTCCCGCTCGGCATGTACACGGTCGCCACCTGGCAGTTCGCCACGGCCGATCAGTTCAACTTCATGAAGGGGATCGCCGACGTGACGATCTGGGTCGCCTTCGCCGCCTGGCTGATCACCATGACCGGCCTGGTCAGGTCGATCTGGCGCTCCGGCCGGCCCGTACCGAACTGACCACGGCCATCGCCAGGAAGAGCAGGATCGCGATCTCGTCGAGGATCCCGCCCAGGCGCCAGGCAGTGGTGCTCTCCGCGAGATCCCCCAGCACCCGCACCGCCAGGCCGAGGTGGAGCAAAGCCAGCGGCAGGTAGAAGCCCGGCCGCCACGGCAGCGCTACCCCGAGTACCGCCGGGACGATGATCGCGGCGTGGGCGAAGATCATCGAGAACACGAAGCCGAGGAAGATCGTGTGGACCATCGCGTCGTAGAAGAAGCCTCCACCGGCCAGGGATCCGCCGGCCACCCAGCTGATCCCGGCAACGCCCAGCCAGAAGTAGCCGGCGATCAGCGCGACCGCCATGTAGCGGGTCGCCCCGGCCACCCGGATCGTGCGCCGGGCGACGTCGTAACGGGCCAGCCAGAGCGCCTGGCCGAACAGGCCGATGCCGGCCAGCCTGATGCCGGCTCCTGCCGGCCCCGCCGTCGCGATGACCAGTCCGGCGAGGAAGGCCGCCACGACCCCGAGCAGCAGGGCGATCGCGCCCTTCGGCGGCCGCCCCATCCGCGAGAGTTCGAGTCGCTCGCCGACGATGGTGAGGACGAGGAAGGCGGCCAGCCAGGGCATCACGTCGGCCATCGGCCGATCGGCCATCCAGACCACCGCACCGACCAGCCAGGCCACGGCGCCCAGGCCCATGACCAGGTTGTGCCAGCTGGGCTGGATCCGGTGCACGGCCACGAACACGGCGACCAGCACGAGACCACCGAAGGCAAGGATCGCCTGACCCGCTTCCTGCGGCAGGCCGAGCAGCAACCAGAGCGCCCCGGCCCCGGCTGCGGCCGGGGCCAGGTAAGTCCAGCCACGGCCCAGCGCCACCGCCCGCTCGAGCCCGATCTGGGTGCCGAGGAAGCCGAGCACGAGCAGGATCCCGTGATCGGCCGCCAGCCCTGGACGCAGGGCCGGCAGGTCCAGGCCGAGCCGCAGCAGCCCCGCCCAGAGCCCGGCCAACAGCGCGACCACCGCCATCGCCAGGAAGGGCAGGCGTCGCAGCGCCGGTGGCCGCCCGGCCCGGCCGGGGGAACGATCGGAATCCATCAGCCCCAGCCGAGCGCCGTCTTCGCCTTTTCGCTCATGTCCTCGGGCGTCCAGGCGGGCTGGTAAACGCACTCCACTTCCACCTCGCGCAGATCGGGCAACTGCCACAGGCAGCTGCGGATCTCGTTCTCGATGTAGCTGGAAAGCGGGCAGGCCGGAGTCGTCACGGTGAACTCGACCCGGGCCACGCCGCCTTCGATTTCGACCGAACGCAGCAGCCCGAGTTCGACGATGTCGAGCCCGATCTCGGGGTCGATCACCTCGTGGAGCAGGTCGCGGGCGCCGGCCGCGAGGTCCCGCCCGCCAAGCAGGTCGAGCCCCGGCGGCGAAGGCGACTCCACCGCCCCGGCCGGGACCAGCCGGACCTCCGGCACGTCGTCATCGAGCGGCAGCCTGGCCTCGTCGCGGTCCATGAGCTAATTTATACACAACTGATGTGTAAATAACCAAGCCAGCGCGACCAGAAATGGAGAACCCCATGGCAACGACCCCCCTGGACGTCCGGACGGAGCCCCCGGCCCGGCGTCACGAACTCATCTTCAAGACCTTCGACGCCCTCGCGCGGGGCGAAGGGTTCGAGTTGATCAACGACCACGACCCGAAGCCGCTCTACTACCAGCTCGAGGCCGAGCAGACCGGGAAGTTCTCTTGGAACTACCTCGAACGCGGCCCGGAAGTGTGGCGGGTGGAAATCGGTCGGATCGCCTGAAAGGCTAACTACCCGAACAGGGTCAGGTCGGGTTCGCGCTCACCGCGGAGCACGGCCAGGTCGACCTCGACGCAGGCGATCTCCCGGCCCTCGGCCAGGGTCCGGGCCTGGGGCTTGATCGTCTGGGCAGCCAGCACGCCGCGGCACCCGGCCATGGTCGGCTCGTTGTGGATCCGCTCCAGGTAGCGGGTGATCTGCTCGACCGCCTCGATCGTCCCGACCCGCTTGATCTCGACCGCGACCCATTTGTCGTCCGGGTCCTTGCACATCAGGTCGACCGGCCCGATGTCGGTGAACCATTCCCGCTTGACCAGCGTCAGCCCCTCACCGCACCAATGCGGCTGTTCGGCCAGCAGCTCCTGGAGGTGGGCCTCCACCCCGTCCCGCTCGAGGTCGGCCGCCTCACCCATGTCGTGGGTGACGTCTGAGAGGACCTCGCTGATCTTGATCTCGACCCGGTCCTCGGTCGCCCCGGCCCGTTTGGTCACCACGATCCGCGCCGGCTCATCACCTTCCGGCCCGATCTCCTCGATCGTGGTCGGCGGGGTCATCCAGTTCTGCGGCTTGTAGCCGCCGGTGTCGGCGTGGATCATCACCGAGCCGTCCGACTTGATCATGACCAGACGAAGGGCCTCGGGAAGGAAGGTGTCCAGCCGCCCGGTGTACCGGGCCTCGCAACGGGCAACGATCAGACGCATCGGCAGCAGGTTACCCAGCCGGCAGGCGCCAGTCGATCGGTTCGGCCCCCTGATCGACCAGCAGCTCGTTCGCCCGGCTGAACGGGCGCGAACCGAAGAATCCGTTGTGCGCGGCCATCGGGCTCGGATGGGCCGACTCGATCGAGGGCACCGGGCCGAGCAGCGGTTTGAGGTTGCGGGCGTTGCGGCCCCATAGGATGGCCACCATCGGGCCGCCCCGACGGGCGAGCGCGGTGATCGCCCGTTCGGTCACCGCTTCCCAACCTCGGCCCTGATGGGAGTTGGGGCGGCCCGGCTGCACCGAGAGCGAGCGGTTGAGCAGCAACACTCCGCGGTCGAACCAGGGCGAGAGATCACCGTTGGCCGGCGTCGGATAGCCGAGGTCGTCGACGTACTCCTTGAAGATGTTGACCAGGCTGGGCGGCAGCGGCCGCACGTCCGGTGCGACCGAGAAGCAGAGCCCGACCGCGTGGCCGGGGGTCGGGTAGGGATCCTGGCCGACGATCAGCACCCGCACCCGATCGAGCGGCAGGGTGAAGGCGCGGAGGATGTTCTCGCCGGCCGGCAGGTAGCCGCGCCCGGCTGCCGCCTCGCCACGGAGGAACTCTCCCATCGCCGCGATCTGGCCGGCGACCGGATCCAGGGCTTCGGCCCAGCCGGGATCGATGACCTCGTTCAGCGGACGCGCTGCCATTGCGACAGCATATGACCGGCCGCCGTCGGCGGCTGCCTGCCGGTCAGGCTTTGCTGCACTCGGCGCGGGCGTCGGTCAGCTCGGCGTTGCCAAGTTCCTTTGCCTTCCCGAATACCTCAGTGCCGATCTTCCTCACCTGTCGTCACTAACCTGATCAGGGTGAACAATCGCCTCAGCCAACTGCTCGGTATCGACATCCCGATCGTGCTGGCCCCTTTCGGCGGCCTCTCCTCGGTCGAGCTGACCGCGACGGTGAGCCGGCTCGGCGGCCTCGGCTCCTATGGGCTCTACGGCTACGAGCCGGATCGAATCCGCGAAACAGTGGCGGCGATCCGGGCGGAGACCGACCGTCCGTTCGCCCTGAACCTCTGGCTGCCGACCGGCGACGAGGTCGAACCGGACCCCGGAGAGTTCGAACGGTACGCCTCCACCCTGGCCCCGCTCTTCGAGCGGCTCGGGCTGCCGCTGCCCGAATGCCCCGACCATTTCCTGCCGTCATTCGAAGACCAGATCGAGGCGGCACTCGACCTGGTTCCCGCGGCGGTCAGCTTCGTTTTCGGCATACCGCCCGCCGAAGTCATCGCCGAAGCCCATCGGCGGGGGACCAAGGTGGTCGGGACCGCGACCACGGTCGCCGAGGCCGTAGCACTCGATCGAGGTGGCGTCGACGCGATCGCCGCCACCGGAGCCGAGGGCGCCGGCCACCGGGTCTCCTTCCTCGAAACCGCCGAAGATTCCCTGGTCGGGACGATCGCCCTCGTCCCCCAGGTCGCCGACGCGGTCGAGGTTCCGGTGATCGCCGCAGGCGGCATCGCCGATCGGCGCGGCGTCGCCGCTGCTTTCGCGCTCGGCGCCGAGGGGGTCCAGGTCGGCACCGCGTTCCTGCGGACCCGGCAGTCGGCCGCCAACGATTCCTACCGGGCCGCGATCGACGCCACCCCCGCCCACGGGACGGTGCTGACCCGGGCGATGAGCGGCCGGCTTTCCCGCGGCGCACCGAACGAGGCGACCCGGGCGATCGAAGCGGAAGAGGAGATCGCCCCCTTCCCCGCCCAGAACTGGCTGACCGGACAGTTCCGCAAGGAAGCGGCGGCCCGAGACCGCGGCGAACTGATGTCGCTCTGGATCGGCCAAGCGGCCGGCTGCGCCCGCTTCGAGGACGCCGAAGCGCTCTTCGCGGAACTCGCGCGGGGCGTCCCGACCGCAGGTTGAACGGCCGGCGACCGCCGCCGGCCGCCGCACTCAGTCGTTGAAGAAGCGGCCTTCTTTGACCTCGGGGACGATGCCGGCGCGGATCGCGAAGTCTCCGAAGCGTTCGTCGGGCTCGCGTTCCTCGGCGTAGCGGCCGAGGGTCTCTTCGAGCGCTTCGAGGATCGCCTCCTCGCCGACGTTCTCGAGGTACATCTTGTTCAGCCGCTGGCCGTGGAAGCCGCCGCCGAAGTAGAGGTTGTACTTGCCGGGAGCCCGGCCGGTCAAAGCGATCTCGGCGATGTATGGCCGGGCGCAGCCGTTGGGGCAACCGGTCATCCGGATCGTGATCGGCTCCTCGCGGAGACCGTTGGCGTCGAGGATGGCGTCCACCTTGGTGATCAGATCCGGCAGGTAGCGCTCGCTCTCGGCCATCGCCAGGGCACAGGTCGGGAAGGCGACGCAGGCCATCGAGTTGAGCCGCAGGGCGCTGGCGCCCTCGAACTCGCCGAGCCCGTGCTCCTTCAGCACCGCCTCGATCGCCGGGCGGTCCTCCGGCTCGACGTCAGCGATGATCACGTTCTGATTCGGGGTGCAGAGGAAGCTGCCCTTGTGGATCTCGGCCAGGGCCTTCATCCCGTCCAGCAGCGGCTTGCCGGGCTGGTTGGTCAGGCGGCCGTTCTGGATGAAGAGTGTGCAGTGCTCACGACCATCCTCGCCCTTGACCCATCCCAACGGGTCACCGTTCGAGGTGAACTCGAAGGGACTCGCCGGGCCGAAATCGAATCCGAGCCGGTGCTCGATCTCGGCCTTGATCCAATCGACGCCCTTGTCGTCGACCGTGTACTTGAAGCGGGCGTGGGCACGGTTCGTGCGGTCGCCGAAATCCCGCTGGACGCTCATCACGGCATCGACCACGGGGATCACCTGGTCGGCGTCCACATAGCCGATCACGTCGGCCAGGCGGGGGTAGGTCTCGGGGGCGCGGTCGGTCCGGCCCATGCCGCCGCCGATGGCCACGTTGAAGCCCTTGAGCTCCCCGTCCTCGGCGACCGCGATGAAGCCGAGGTCCTGGCTGTAGACGTCGATGTCATTGCTGGGCGGAACCGCGAAGCCGATCTTGAACTTGCGCGGCATGTAGGTCTTGCCGTAGAAGGGCTCCTGCTCGTCCTCGGCTGCGACCTGCTTCAACGGCGCCTTCTTCTCCCCCGCCGGGCGCTCCTCCTGGTACCAGATCTCCTCGTAGCCGGTGGTCCTGTGGACGGCGTGGTCGCTGGCCTCGCTGGCGATCGCATAGACCTGGCTGTGGATCGCCGACAGGTTCGGATTGACCGTCGCCATCACGCCACGAGAGTCATCGCCGCAGGCGGCCTTGGTGTCGATCAGCACCTCGCGCAACTCGTTGAGCAGGGTCTGCAGGTTCTGCCGGTCGACGTAGTGGTACTGGAAGGTCTGCCGGGTGGTCAGCCGCAGCGAATCGCGGCCGAACCGGCGGGCGAGGTCATCTATCGCGAGCCACTGGCCGGGGCTGACCACGCCACCCGGCAGGCGCAGGCGGACCATGAACGTGTACTCGGGCTCCAGCTTCTGCCGCCGCCGCTCGTCGCGGATGTCGCGGTCGTCCTGCTGGTACATCCCGTGGAACTTGAGCAGCTTGTTGTCGGTTTCGGTGACACCGGCCGTGACCTCGTCGGCCAGGCTCTGCTCGATCGTGCCGCGCAGATAGTTGCTCTCGGCCTTCATCGTCTCGTCCGGGCCGAGATTCTCCAGCGGCTGGGAGCGATCGCGGCTGCGATCGGTGTCCTTGTGCGGATCCATCAGGCTCAGTAGACGTCGAGGCGGTAACGGTGATCGCGGCGCATCTCGGAGAGGTACTCCTCGGCCCCGTCGGCGTCGAGCCCGCCCTGCTCCGCGATCACTTCGACCAGCGCCGTGTGGACATCGGGCGCCATGTGGGTGCCGTCGCCGCAGACGTAGACGCAGGCCCCGTCTTCGAGCCAGGAGTAGACCTCCCCGGCCCGGCGGCGGATCCGGTCCTGCACGTAGACCTTCTCGCTCGAATCGCGCGAGAAGGCGAGGTCGAGCTGGTCGAGCACGCCGTCGCGGAACAGGTCCTGCCACTCGAGCTGGTAGAGGAAGTCGCTGCGGAAGTTGCGTTCGCCGAAGAACAGCCAGGACTTGCCTTCGACGCCGCGGGCTTCCCGTTCCTGCATGAACGAGCGGTACGGGGCGACCCCGGTGCCGGCCCCGATCATGATGATCGGAGTGTCGTCGTCGGGCAGGAGAAAATGGTCGTTCGACTGGACGTAGACCGGCACGGTCTCCTCCTCGCCGGTCAGGGTGGCGAGGTGACCGGAGGCGACCCCGGTGCGGGGCTTGTCATGCAGCGAGTAGCGCACGGTGCTGACCGTCAGGTGCGCTTCCTCCGGCGCCGCGGAAAGGCTGGAAGCGATCGAGTAGAGCCGCGGCTGCAGCGGTCTGAGACCGGCGGTCAGCTGCTCCGGGTCGATGCCGGAGACCGGGTACTTCCCGACGATGTCGATCACGTGGTTGGCGGCCAGGAACTCCATCCGCTCACGGGCCTGCTCGGAGGAGCAGAGCGCGGCAAGCTCGTCTGATCCGGCTACCTCGGCCCACTGCTCGAGGAAGCGCGGCGTCGCCGCGGTGATCTCGAGCCGGCTGGTGAGGGCCTCTTCGAGCCCGACCGAGTCCTTCTTCACCTTGACCTCGGCATCCGCCGGGAGCGAGAGCTGCTGGATGAACTCGGCGACCAGGGCCGGATCGTTCTTCGGGATGACGCCGAGCACGTCGCCGGGCCGGTACTCGAGGCCGGACCCTTCCAGGGAGAGCTCGACGTGCCGGGTCTCCTTGGTCGAGCCACGGCCGGTCAGCTCGATGTTCTCGATCACCGGGGCCGGGAAGGGATTCTTCTTGTCGAACTTCGCCGGGGCGTTTCCGTTGGCCGTCGGGATCACGCCGAAGGCAGGGGCCGGCCCGGCTGCGGATTGCTCCGCCGCCTGGGCGGCGAGCTGTTCGATGATCGCGGTGGTCCAAGCCTCGGCGTCGTCCTCGTAGTCGACGTCGCATTCGACCCGGTCGGCCAGGCGCTCAGCCCCCAGCTCGGCCAGGCGTTCGTCGAGGCGCCGGCCGGCACCGCAGTAATGCTCGTAGGTGGAGTCGCCGAGGGCGAGCACCGCAAAGCGAAGTTCGGGAAGTTTGGGAGCCTTGCGGCCTTCCAGGAATTCGAAGAAGTCGAGGGCCGTCTGGGGCGGGTCGCCCTCGCCGTGGGTGCTGGCGATGATCAGCAGATCCTGCTCCTCCTTGAGCTTGCGGACCTTGTAGTCGGCCATGTCGACCAGGTTCGGCTCGAGGCCGTTGGCCCGGGCCGACTCGGCCAGTGATTCGGCGAGGTCCTTGCCGTTGCCGGTCTCGCTGCCGTAGAGAATCGTGGTCAGACGGGTTCCGGCCCCCGCCGCGAGGTTCTCGAGCGAGGCCAGGTCGTTGGCCAGGGCGGCATCCGGCGCTACCGCCGCCGGGGAACCCATGCGGCCGACCGCGGCCATGTAGCCGCTGACCCAGATCGCCTGTTCCGGGGTCAGGGACGCGGCGAAGCCGCCCAGCTGTTCAAGCTGGGCGGCTGAAAGCATTGCCGCGGGCAATTCTGGAGCGGTCGTGCTCACTTCAGGGAGCGGGAACCACGCGCATGTACGGCAGCGGGGTCTCCCAGCCGTCCGGGTAACGCTCGTTGGCCTGCTCTTCACTGACCGAGCCGGCCAGGATCACGTCTTCGCCGGGCTGCCACTGGGCAGGGGTGGTGAGCTGCTGCTCGGCGGTCAGCTGCAGCGACTGGATCACGCGCAGGATCTCGTCGAAGTTGCGGCCGGTGGTCATCGGGTAGATCATGACCAGCTTGATCTTCTTGTCCGGGCCGATCACGAAGACGTTGCGCAGGGTGGCGTTCTGGGCCGGGGTGCGCTCGGTCGGGTCGCCTTCCACGTCGGGCGGCAGCATGTTGTAGGCCTTGGCCACTGCGTGGTCGGTGTCAGCGATGATCGGATAGTTGACGGCCGCACCCGAGTTCTGCTGGATGTCGTCGGTCCACCTGGCGCTGGCCTCGACCGGGTCGGTCGAAATCGCGATGATCTTGGTGCCGAGCTTCTCGAAGTCGTCCTGGATGCTCGCCATGTAGCCGAGTTCCGTGGTGCAGACCGGCGTGAAGGCACGCGGGTGGGAGAACAGAACGGCCCAACCGTCGCCGATCCAGTCGTGGAACGAAATATCGCCCGCAGTGGTCTGGGCGGTGAAATCCGGGGCGGTATCGCCGATTGTCAGAGCCATGGAAATCCTCTCGTAGCTGGTGTTGAAATCTAATCTATAAATCCCGATCAGGATTCATCAGTATCCCAAACGATACCGGATCGCCCCCACGAGGGGCAAATCGCTGCTGCGAAAGGTTTCCAGGCGTGTCAACGGCCTCGGGTCGGCCCTCGTCCCGACCCTGGCCGGTGGGCTAAGCGGGCGGGTTCTCGGCGAACTGCGGTGCGTCGCCGCCGATCACCTCCCAGGACGGCTTGTAGGCGACCTGGAGGTGGAAGCTCGGTTCGAGGTCGAGCTCCCGCATCAAGCCCGCTGCGACGAAGAACTTGTCGCCCAGATCGTCGTAGATGCTCGACCCGCAGTTGCTGCAGAAATTGCGCGGGGCGAACTCGCTCTCGTATGTGTGCACGAGCTCCTCACCGCTGGTGAAGGTGAAGTTCTCCCGGGCGACGACCACCCCAGCCAGGTTCGACCCGGTCCACCGCTGGCAGCGGGTGCAGTGGCAGTAGCCGAGCGCTTCGGGATCCCGCACCTCGTACTCCACCTGGCCGCAGAGGCAGGCCCCTTTCAGCGTCTCACTCATCACAACCTCCTCGATTGAATTTGACGACGCCCTTCGACCCTATCCCGGCCAGCCTGCCCGCGGGGAGTTTTTCGCTTGGGCCGTCACTCGCCGGCCGGATCGCCTGAGCGGCCCGTTGATGGTTTGGAGGCGGGAGCCTGGGATACCTTTGCGGGTAGGAAGCCCTATGGGCAAGGCAACCAGTTGGAGGACACAATGATCGGCTTCATCATCGGATTGCTAATCATCGGCCTGATCGCCGGTGCGGTGGCCCGCTTGCTCGTCCCCGGGAAACAGGAAATGTCGGTTCCCATGACCATGCTGATCGGCGTGATCGGCTCCTTCGTCGGCGGGTTCCTCGGCGCCCTGATCTTCGGCAAGGACATCGACGACGGCTTTTTCCAGGCCTCCGGGATCATCGGCTCGATAATCGGCGCGATCATCGTCCTGCTGATCTGGCAGAAGCTGGGCTCCCGCGCCACGATCCGCAGCTGACCGAGACCGCCGGCGGTCGGCTCGACCAGTGCGGCGGGGGCAAGTTCACTTTCCGGCCGGCCCGGACGCCGTTGGCGATGACCAGGACCTCGGCCAGCTCGTGGATCGCGACGACCGCGGCCAGTCCGAGCAATCCGGCCGCGGCGAGGGGGACCAGCGCGACCAGAATCCCGCCGGACAGCAGCAGGTTCTGTCGCATGATGTGGCCGGCCCGGCGCGCATGGGCGAGCGTGTCGGGTAGGTGACGCAGGTCATCTCCCATCAGCGCGACGTCCGCAGCCTCGATCGCGACGTCGGTCCCCATCGCCCCCATGGCGATGCCGACATCGGCGGTGGCCAACGCCGGTGCGTCGTTGATCCCATCTCCTACCATCGCCACCGCGCCCTGTTTCTGGAGTTCTTCCAGTGCGGTTACCTTGTCGATCGGCAATAGATCGGCGTGGACCGAATCGACGCCGGCCTGGACAGCCAACGCTTCGGCCGTCTGCCGGTTGTCACCAGTCAGCATCGCCGTGCGCAGTCCGAGGCGCTCCAGCCCGACGACCGCCGCCCGTGCCTCCGGCCGCAACTCGTCCCGAACCGCGACCGCGCCGAGCAGCCTCTCGTCCGATTCGAGGAGCACCACCGTCGAACCGGCCTCCTGAAGTCGCGCGACCTCGCCGGAGATCCCGTCGGCTTCGATGTAGCCGGGCCGGCCGAGCCTGAGGCACTGGCCATCCAGGAAGCCGGTGAGTCCGCTTCCTGGAACCGCCTCGACCCCGTCGGCCGTGGGACCGTCCGGGGAGAAGGCGACGATCGCCTCGGCCAAGGGGTGTTCGCTGCGCCGTTCCAAGGTCGCGGCAAGGCTGAGTATCTCGTCGGAGGTTGCATCTCCCACGGTCACCACCTCGACCACTCGAGGCCGGTTCAGCGTGAGCGTGCCCGTCTTGTCGAGCGCCACCGCCCCCACGCCGGACAGCGCCTCGAGCGCTGCGCCACCCTTGATCAGGACACCCGAACGGGTCGCGGCGCCGATCGCCGCAACGACGGTCACCGGCACCGAGATCGCGAAGGCACAGGGTGCCGCCGCGACCAGAACGACCAAGGAACGCTCGATCCAGGTCGTCGGGTCACCCAGCACGGAGCCCACCACGGCGAGCGCGAACGCCACGATCAGAACCCCGGGGACGAGCGGGCGTGCGATCCGTTCCGCCAGGCGCTGGCTGCTTCCCTTGCGGTCCTGTGCTTCCTCGACGATCCGCACGGTCCGCGCCAGCGAGTCGTCGACGGTCCGGGCCGTCACTTCGACCTGGAGCGCCGCCCCGCCGTTGATCGCCGCCGCGAATACCTCCTCGCCGGGGCCGCGCTCGACCGGTATCGATTCGCCGGTGATCGCGGAGAAGTCGAGCGCCGATCGCCCCGAACGGATCAAGCCATCGGTCGCCAGGCGCTCCCCCGGCCGTACCACCAGCCTGTCCCCCACCTCGAGTTCTCCAGGGTCGATGCCCGCCTCGATCCCATTCCGCAGGACGGTGACTCGGGCCGGCACGAGGTCCAGCAGGGAGCGCAACCCACGACGGGTCTTGGTCAAGGCGTAGCTCTCCAGCGCTTCGGAGATGGAGAACAGGAAGGCCAGGGTGGCGGCCTCACCGAGCTCGCCGAGGATCGTCGCACCGATTGCGGCGATCGCCATCAGCGTGCCCACGCCGAGCCTCCCGCGGAAGATGCCCCGTACCGCATCGGGAATGAAGGTCAGGCCACCGACCACCAGGGCAACGGCGAAGAGGACGGTCGCGATCGGTGCGGGTGCGCCCGCAAGTCCCGCCGTGATCCCACCGGCCAGTGCGGTCCCCGAGGCGATCGCCAGCTGGATCTCCCGAACCGCGAGCAGCCGGACGGGCGCCTCCTCGATGACCTCCTCCTCGACCGATGTGCAGCAGGCGTCACTCATGTCTGGCCGTTTCCAGGGAATCGAGCAGGGATGCCCCGGCGTCGGTCAGGGCATAGAGGACCATCTTGCCGTCACGCCGCGACCGCGCCAGTCCCGCCTGACGGAGCAGCCGAACGTGGTGTGAAACCAGGTTCTCGCTGCGGCCGAGGATCCAGGCGAGGTCGCAGACGCAGAGCTCTCGCCCCTCGCGCAAGGCGCGGGCCGCGAGCATCCTGGTCGGGTCACCCAACGCCTTGGCCTGCGCCGCGTCTCGTTCGGCCTCGTCCGGATCGAGCCGGCCACGGATCGACTCGGCCAATGGCAGGTCAAGGCAAAGCAGCTCGCAACGATCATCCGTCATACCTACATTCTAATGAATATTAGATTGACTACGAATCGGTCCCGGGCCGGGTCAAACCGGTTCCCCCGCTGCCAACTCGCGATGCCGACGCCGCCCAAGCAGCCCGTATCGCGGCGCGAGCAGGTAGGCCGCGGCGAAGATCAAGGCGAGTGCGCAGACGATGCACCCGCCGGTCGACGCGTCGAGGTGGTAGCTCGCGTACGTTCCGACCACGGTCGAGGCCACCCCGACCCCACTGGCGATCGCCAGCATTCGGTCGAACCGGTCGGTCAGCAGGTAGGCGGTCGCGCCGGGGGTGATCAGCATCGCGACGACGAGCACGATGCCGACCGCCTGGAGGGCGACGATCACGGTCAGTGCCAGCAGCACCAGCAGGGTCACCTCGAGTTTGCGAGGCGATATCCCGATCGCGTGGGCGTGGGTTGGGTCGAAGGCGTAGAGCACGAGGCTGCGGCGAAGCATGAGCAGCACCGCCACGGTGATGCCGCCGAGGATCAAGACCTGGGCGATGTCCGAGTCGGACACCCCGAGCACGTTGCCGAAGAGGATGTGGAAGAGGTCCACCTGCGACGGGATCACGCTGACCAGCACCACGCCGAGAGCGAACAGCGCCGTGAACACGACCCCGATCGCCGCGTCCTCCTTGATCCGGCTGGTCCGGCTCACCCCGCCGATCAGGCCGACGGCGCCGATCCCGAAAAGGAAGGCGCCGGCAGCGAAAGGAGCGCCTACGACGTAGCTGAGCACGACCCCGGGCAGGACGGCATGGGAGACGGCGTCACCCATCAGCGACCAGCCCAGCAGGGTGAGCCAGCAGGAGAGCATCGCGCAGGCGAGGCCCACGACCACGGCGACCAACAATGCCCGCTGCATGAACTCGTACTGCAGGGGGTCAGTGAACCAGGCAACCAAATCCATCATGCCACCGCCTCTTCCGGCCGGAGCGCCTCGCGTGGCACGAATCCGCCAAAAGCCTGGGCCAACAGGTCGGGGGTCAACGTCTCCTCGGGCGGCCCGTGTGCGATGACCTGCCGGTTGATCAACGCCACCTCGTCGCAGAGTGCGGGTACGGCCACGAGGTCGTGAGTCGAGACGAGCACGGTCTTGCCCTCCTCTGAAAGCTCCCGCAACAGACCGGTGATCATCGCTTCGCTTCGCTTGTCGACGCCGGCAAATGGCTCGTCGAGCAGCAGGAGATCGGCGCCCTGGGCAAGACCCCGGGCGACGAACGCACGTTTCCGCTGGCCGCCCGAGAGAGCCCCGATCTGCCGGTCGGCCAGGTCGGCCAGCTCACAACGGTCAAGGGCCGCGGAGACCGCTTCCCGGTCCCGGCCGGTGGATCGCCGCCGCCATCCCATCTGGCCGTAGCGGCCCATCGCGACCACGTCGGTGACCGAGATCGGGAAATCCCAATCGACGTCTTCGGTCTGGGGTGTGTAGGCGATCCGCAGCTCCTTACGCGACCGGACCGGGTCCTCGCCGAAGATCTCGATCGACCCGGCCTCGGTCCGGACCAACCCCATCAACGCCTTGAAAAGGGTCGACTTGCCGGAGCCGTTCATGCCGATCAGCCCGTGAACCCGTCCGGGAGCAACCTCGAGGTCGACCCCGTCGAGCGCCCTTGTCTCCCCGTAACTGACCCGGACGCCGACGGCCCGGACCGCGGGTGTCTCGAGCTCACTCACCGGCTGCCACCCTCGGTCAGGCCGCTGACGATCGTCTCCGCGTCCCGGCGAAGCAACGCTTCGTAGCTCGGCACGGGTCCGTCCGCGTCGGAGAGGGAATCGACATAGAGCACACCGCCGAACTCGGCGCCCGACTCGCTCGCGACCTGCTTCTGAGCCTTGTCGCTCACCGTCGACTCGCAGAAGACCGCCGGCACCTTGCGCTCGCGCACCGTGTCGACCACATCGGCGATCTGCTGGGGAGTGCCCTCCTGTTCGGCATTGACCGGCCAAAGGTAGGCCTCCTCCAGGCCGAAGTCGTGGGCCATGTAGGAGAAGGCGCCCTCGCAGGTGACGAGCACCCGCTGGTCCTGCGACAGGTCACCCAGCTCCCGGTCGACGAACTCCCGCACCTTCTCCAGGCGTTTCTCGTAGCGCTCGGCATTTCGCCGGTAGACAGCCGCGCCGTCCGGGTCCAGCTCGGTCAGCGCCTTGCGGATGTTCTCGATGTATATGTCGGCAGCGCCGACCGACATCCAGGCATGCGGATTCGGCTTGCCCGCGTACTCGCTCTCCCCCGCGATCGGGATCGGCTCGACTCCCTCGCTCAGCGTCACCCGGTCGGCCCCGCTTCGTTCGACGAACTGATCAAACCAACGTTCCAGGCCGAGACCGTTGTCGAAGATCAGGTCGGCGCTCTCCGCATTCGCGATGTCCGAAGGTGTCGGCTCGTAGCCGTGGATCTCGGCCCCGGGCTTCGTTATCGAGGCGACTTCGACCCGATCGCCGGCAACATTTTCAATCATGTCGGCGACCACGGTGAAGGTGGCCAGGACCTTGGGCTTGCCCGATCCGTCGCCACCTCCCGAGGATCCACAGCCGAGTGCGCCGATGGCCAGGACCACACATCCGATCAGCGAGGCCGCAACAACGACCCCAGCCTTTCGGCGCCCGATCGGCGCCCGTTTTACGAGCTTTGAGTAAGTTGAGACATTATTCATGAGCCAAAACATAACAAAAGTTTTGGCATGCCTAAATTTACGTCATGGCGATGGCGTCTCGGCCGGAACCTGGGACAGGCAGTACTCCTGGACCGCAACTTCGAGTTCGAGGGTCGCGGCGAGGGCGGGCCGGGCGGAGGCGTCGAGCACCCGCTTCGCTCGTCCGACCGCGGTCGGTGGACAAGCCAGCAGCTCATCGACCAGCTGCCCCGTCGCTCGTTCGAGCCCCTCCGGCGCGACGATCCGGTTGACCAGCCCGATCCGCTCGGCTTCGGCTCCCCCGATCGTCCGCCCGGTCATGACCATCTCCTTGGCCCGGCCGAGCCCGATCAGGGCGGGCAGGCGGCTGGAGCCGCCGATGTCGGGGATGACGCCGAACTTGACTTCCGGCAGGGCGAACCGGACGTCGCGGGAGGCGATCCGCAAGTCGCAGGCCAGCGCAAGTTCGAGCGCGCCGCCGAGGCAGGCTCCATGGATCTGGCAGACGACCGGTTTGGTCATCTGCTCACAGGCGTTGGCGCAACCGAGGAACAGCTCGCGGAAAGGCCGGCCCGGGCCGCCTGACGAAAGGGAGAGCGCCTCGAAGTCGGCGCCGGCCGAGAACGCCGGGCCGGCGCCGCGCAGGACGACGCATCGCACATCGTCGTCGGCTCCGGCGGCGCCCAGCGCCGCATCGAGCTCGAGCAGGAGCTCCGAGTTGATCGCGTTGCGGCGCTCGGGCAGGTCCAGGACGAGATGCAGCACGGGCCCAAGGTCGTGGACGGCCACGGCACCCATGCTCATGCCCCTTCCGGCGTCGCGTCCCGCGCAGTTCGCTCAAGCCACTGCTTCCAGGTGGTCGTGCCGCGCCGCGCTTCTTCGGACGTGTTCCCGGCGGTCAACGCCGCCTGAACCCTTTTCGGTACCGGCGCCCGGTGGATGCGCCGCTCCTGCCCTCTCGACTGCAGGTACTCCCGCATCAACTCGGGCAAGGCGAGTACCTCCGGTCCGACGAAGTCCTCGCGCTCACCGCGCCGGCCGTCGTCGAGGCAGTCGACGATGAACCCCGCGAACTCGTCGGAGTCCACGGGCGCCATGCGGGTATCGGCCGGCAACGCCAGGAACATCTGACCGGCCATTCGCGCGAACATCCGTTCCATCAGCCAGTAGAACCCGGTCGCGCGGACGATCGACCACGGCACCGAGGAACCGCGCACGAGTTCCTCCGCTTCGAGCTTGCGGCGGGTGTACGGCAATCGCTTCATGTGCTGCAGCCCCACGATCGACACGTGCACGAAATGCTCGACCTGACCGCTTTCTTCGGCAGCAGCGAGCAAGGCCCGGGTCCCGTCCACGTCGACGCCGGCCGGTGAGGTGAAGAAGTCCCGGGGCCGGAATCCTCCCCGCTGCGCGGCCGGTGAATCGGTCGCGGCGTGGATGATCGCGTCAACCCCGGCGGTCGCTTCCGTGACGCCCTCGCCTCTCGCCAGGTCGCCGGCCACCCACTCGACGCCGGGGGTGCCGCGCGGCTGCCTCGCGAGCACGCGAACCGCGTGGCCCTGCTGTTGGAGTCCCGGGACGAGAACCGTCCCCAGATGTCCGGTTCCGCCGGTCACCAGCACCTTCATCGTTCTGTCCTCATCGATCGTTCCTTTCACTCGGTCACGTTCCGTACCGTCAATACATACGGGTCCGTATATATACGGTACTGTATACATGAAAGTTGTCAAGTCGCGACCGACGAGGAAAATGGCCCCACCCACCCGAACACCACGTGAGAGCTGGATCGAGGAAGGTCTACGCACCCTCGCCCGCGGCGGGCCCGACGCCGTCCGCATCGAACCCATGGCCAAGGCGCTGGGAGTCACCAAGGGCGGCTTCTACGGCCATTTCGGCGGTCGAAAGGAGTTCCTGAAGGCGATGCTCGACAGTTGGGAGCTGGCCACTACCGAGGAGACGATCGAACGGGTCGGGGCCGCCGACGCCGAGGCCGGATCCAGACTGCGACGACTGTTCGAACTCACCTCCGGCAGCATCGTCGCGATCGACCTCGCGGTCCGCGATTGGGCCAGGCGCGACGAGGCGGTCGCCGAACGGGTCCGTCGCATCGACGCCCGTCGCATGGACTACCTGCGGTCGCTGTTCGCGGAAATCTGCTCCGGCCCGGACGAGGTCGAGGCCCGCACCATGCTGGCCTACTCACTCCTCATCGGCAACCGCTTCATCCAGGCCGATCCCGGTTCACACAGCAGGGACGACCTCCTCGACCTGGCCCTGCGACACCTCGAAGCCGAAAAGCCGTGACTACCATGGCCCGCATCGATGAAAACGATGGTGCCCTGCCCTATGTGGACGAGCACACGATCCAGATCGAGGCACCGCCCGAGCAGGCGTGGGATGCCTTGCAGCGCCACGCCGCCACGCTCGGTTTCCCGGAGAACAACCCCCTCGCCAAAGTCCTGGGAACCGACCCGCCGAGGGGTTTCGCGACCGCCGAGGTTCTCCCTGGCCGGCGGCTGACCCTGGCCGGCCACCACCGCTTCGCCCGATATGAGCTCGCTTTCGAACTCACCCGGACAAGCGACGGCAAGGCCGAACTCCACGCCCGCACCTACGCGAAGTTCCCCGGCTTCCACGGTCGCGTCTACCGCGCCCTCGTCATCGGCACGGGGGCCCACGCCCTCGCCACCAACCACATACTCAGGTCGATCCGGAACCGGGCCGCCGGAGGGAGTACGGCGAGCCGACCCCCGGATACCCCTATTTCTTGACGCGGGCTGAAACCTTCAGGTTGGCCGGCTTCTGCCCGGGCCTCATGATCTTGAGCCGGAAGGTGAGCTTCTTTCCCTTGCGCACGCTCCTTGGCTTGGCGATGGCCGGCCGGCGAATGCCGACGGTCAGTGACTTGGCACCCTTGCCGGGCAGTCCGCGCACCTTCAGCGTCCGGCCCTTGGCGATGACCTTCTTGCCGCGGATGCGCTTGCCGGCGGCCTTGACCACGATGCGCTTGCCGGCGCCCCGGCGCAGCTTCAGCGCCCGCGGCAGCTTGACCCGGACCGCGCGCATGGCGGCACCCCCCGACCTGACCCGGATCGAAACCCGGGGCCGGTGGCGCTTCGCCCCGGCGACCTTGATCCGGGCCCGAGGCTTCTTGGCCTGGTTTCCGTTGCCGTTGCCGTTTCCGCCACCGCCCGGGCAGCTGCCGGTCTCGGTCGTCGGCAGGGTCTTGCTCACGGTCTGACCCGCCTGTGAGGTGAAGTCGGCGTTGAAGGTCGAACTCTTGGCACAGAGGTTCCCGGTGACCCGCAGCAGGCCGGTCGGCCCGCCCGGGAAGACCAGCTCGAAACGCGAGAGCGGCAGGTCCGGCAGGCCTTCGAACGTCGTCTCCACGCGCCCGTCCTTGAAGCCCGGGGAACCCAGGATCTTCAGGGGCAGCGGACCCTTCAGGTCCACCCCGAGCATGGGCAGGCCATCCCCGCCGACCACATACACGGGACCGGACAGATCCGAATCGAGCAGCGGACTGACCGCGGTCGCCTTCCCGACCTTGGTGGTCGCGGCGCACGAGCCGGTCTGGAAGTCATCCATCGAGCAGCTCTGCTCGAGGCGAGGGCCGTCGACCCCCAGCGCGTCCGGCAGGAGCACCGCCGCCCGCTGGTTGTTTGCCTCTCCGTCGGCCTGGGTTATCACCGAGGTCACGGTCGGTCGCGACCCCGGGGATAGTGACTTGCCGTCCCCGTCGACGTGGAGGCTGGCCTTCGGGTCGTAAGGCTGCGTCTTGCAGTTGGTCGATTCGAAGGTGGTCGTACCGGTCACCGCCGGGTCGCCCTCGGACATCGCCCAAGAGCGGGCCGAGAACCCGGTCGTCTGGGTGCCGCATGAAGTCGGGTTGCGCATGAAGGCGCCGTCCAGGTCGAGGTCGATCGAGTTGATCTGGATCCCAGCCGGGACCAGGCTCAAGACCTTTGCTTCCTTGGGCAGGTCGGTGAGGATCGTGTCGAGCCCGAAATCCGGGCGCAGTTTCACTTGGACCTGATTGATGATCGGCGGCAGGAGCAGGTGGGTCGGGTCGGGCGGGCGCAGGACGATCCCGAGCCGGGCCGGCTCATCGGATTCCGGGGCCACGTTGTAGACGCTGCCGTCGACGGTCAGGGGAACCAGGGACAGGGTGGTGAGGTGGACCGAGGTCGTCCCGATCTGGGATCCGGCGGGACAGCTGTCCGCGTTCAGCTGGTCGACCGAGCACTTCGGTACGGACTGCGGGTTCCCGGAAAGGCCCGGAGGCAGGCTGACCGTCAGGTCACGCAGCTGATCCGCCGGCGAGGTGATCTCGAGATGGGTGTGGAAATCGGAACGGACCCCCGCATCCGTGTTCGCCGGGGTCGCCTGGAGTCCGCTCAGGCCAAACGCAGCCTGAGCCGAAGGGGCGAACGCGAACAATCCCAGCGTTGCCAGCACCACAAACAACAGCGATCGTCTGAAAGTTCCCATTGCGTCAGCGATACCCGCCTCGACCGAAAGCGAATCGGGGGAACGCTCCGTTCACAACGCCCGGGTGAGCGCGGCGACGAAGGCCGCGCGGACGGCTCGCTGGTCCAGCTCGGCGATGCGCTTGATGGCTGCACCGCCGGGCAGATAGCGCCCAAGGTCGGCGAGGGTGATGCCGTCGGCGAGCGAGGCGACGACGGCACCATCGATCAGATGTCCGGCGATCTCCCCGACCAGCTCCGAGGCCTGCCCCGGTGGCACGGCGATGACGACGATCCGCGCCTTGGACGCGGCTTCGACGTTGTCCGTCGTGCCGTGCACGCCGTAGGCCTCGACGAGCTAGTTGACACGCTCCTCGCTGCGGGCGGTCACCCAGACATCCTGCGCGGGAAGGCCTCCACCAAGCGATCCCTTGAGCAGGGCCTCCCCCATCGTGCCCGCGCCCAGGATCGCAACCGTCGCTGTCGAGCTACGCGTGACCTTCATCCGGTCTCCTGTCTTTCGTGTACCGGGACCGACTACCTCAGATACTCGCCGATGAAGCCTGCGAATTGCGCCAAGGTACGTCGGCATCAGTCCGCCATCTTCGACGGGAACCTGGGCCGCAAAGAGGGGTGAGCGACGGGGATCGAACCCGCGACCGCCTGGACCACAAGCGCAGGCGACCATCTCGCCAGTCTATAAAAGCCGCCCATTTGCAGGGCTTTTGAAGGTGACTTGCCGGCAAATCGGAATCCAATGTGCGGCGATTAGAGGCGATGTACCGGGAGTCCAGGCACTCTCTCGCGGAAGTGCCTGGAATAGCGTCGGAGGTTCAAACCAGTATCGACATCCGCCCCCGGTGCTGTAGTGCGCGAGGCAATGCGTGAACCTGACAGAAGGCTACTTTGGGGAAGGGCGGCGGGTCGGTGCTCGATCTGCAACACGCCCTTGTCGCAAGGGGCCACGGAAGCGGGCGATCTCGACACGCCGATTGCCGATGAGGCGCACATAGTGGGAGCTAAACCTGGCTCGGCACGGTTCCGGACGTTGTCCGATCTTGAGCGAGACGGTTACGAAAATCGCATCCTCCTGTGCCCCAGCGACCACCGCCTGATCGACCGCCAGCCAGAAGCATGGCCGGAAGAGCGCCTAAGACAGGTCAAGGGAGAGCACGAAGCGAAGATGCGGCGGCGGACAGACGACGCCGACGCCACCGAACCCTTCCCGGTGTTTAGGCCGGAACCGTTCGAGATGCCGCCGCTGTATTCAGGGAAGGCCATCGCGGACGTCATAGGCGGTGCTGGCCTCCATCAGTTCGAATATGACGATCCCAAGAACGCGGATCAGAGAGATGCCACGAGGGCATTCATCACAGCAGCATCTGACTGGATGGATGTCTGGGATGTAATTGGCACCGATGGTCGATTCGATGTAGATGAGAACATGAACGATCTCAACACGGACCTTCATGCTGTCGGGCTCGTTGCTTTCGGGGCACAGACGTCGGTGAAAGTCGACTTCTGGGGAAGCGAAAGTCGCATGCAGCTCGCGGCAATCTGGATCCGGCGCATCGATCTAATTGCCGAAGAAGAGCGGTCCGGCGCGGAACCTCCTCCACCGTCAGGCGACGGAGTGGCTGAGTAACGCCCGAGCGGCCGTCGGCGGCTGGCAGGTCGCTGGCGGCAGGTTCTTCCCAGGGCCGACGTACAATCTGTCCGTGAATCGTCGGGAGGCATCTAGGGAGCGGTCGCAGAGGCTGGTCGACCTTGCAATGGGGCATTTTCCCCAGGAACTCGAAGTTCGAGGGTTGAGTGGGGTGCCGGAACTTCTGGCTGCGGGTCTGATCTTGCGGCAATGCGAGATCGTTGAATCCGTCTTGGACCTTGGCTCCAGGCCGTCAGCGACCAGCGCCTCCATTCTGGTGCGGAGTCAGTTCGACCATGCCGTTACCCTCGCCTGGCTGGCGGCCGATCCTTCGGATGAGCGGTTGATGCATTTTCAACGAGACGACGCGAAGGCTAGGCTGGCGATTGAGCAGAAGACCTCCGAGCTAGGTGTCCACATGATGGACGAGGCAACGAAGTCAGACTTGGAACGTCAGATGCGTGAACTGCCTGACGTGCAGGTGCCGCCTCTGGAGCGACGGGCCGTTCTCGCCGACGATCACTGGTCTGGGTTGATCCCGGGGCTGCAAAAGGGCACGGCGGCGTCGTTCGGCGGGATCTACACACTTGCGTTCCGCCGATTCAGCGCCTACGAGCACGCGAGCCGAATGGGACTGAACGCGGTCGTCGACGACCTGCCCAACGGGGCGAAACTGGTTCACGCCGAAGTCCTCGACTTTGCGGAACACGGACCCTTCGGCCAAGCTCCTCTTCTGTTAGGACTCAGCCTGCTGATCGTGGCCAAGCGTTTTGAGTGGCCGGACATGGAATCGGTACTCCAGGTGTTCTCGGAAACCGCTCCCGGAGATGCCTGATTCTGCCGAGCCGGTCAGCGCCCGTCAGAAACGACGCCGAGGAGGATCCTAGGCGTACTGGCGATCGGTATCGCCTTGACGCCGTCACCCGGGACTAGAGCACAGCGCGAACAATCCGGTCAGCTCGGTAACGTTGCTCGGATGATTGCCGAACCCGCCTGGTCGTGGACGCGGTGAGTCTCCTGGATCTCGATCTCCTCGAACCCGGCGTCGGTCAGGTAGCTCTCGAACTCATCACGGGTCAGGGCGCCTGCGATGCATCCAGTCCACGCCTTCATGTCCTCGCGGGTCGCGTCGTCCATGTCGGGGTCGGCGACTACGTCGCTGACGGCGAACTGGCCGCCTGGGCGTAGGACTCGAGCGGCTTCGTGGAGAACGGTCGGCTTGTCGCCGGAGAGGTTGATCACGCAGTTGGAGATGATCACGTCGATCGAGTCGTCGGGCAGCGGGATGTTCTCGATTTCACCGCGGAGGAACTCGACGTTCTCAACGCCGGCCTCCTGCTGGTTTCGGCGGGCGAGGTCGAGCATCTCGTCGGTCATGTCGATCCCATACGCCTTGCCGGTCGGTCCGACTCGGCGGGCAGATAGGAGCACGTCGATACCTCCGCCGGAGCCGAGGTCGAGGACGGTCTGCCCTTCGGTGAGTTGCGCGACCGCGGTAGGGTTGCCGCAGCCGAGCGAAGCCAGTTGCGCTGCCTCGGGCAGAGCGTCGCGATCGTCGTCCTCATAGAGGTTGGAGCCGAAGACCGCTCGTTGCTCCTCGGTGATCACGGCGTCGTTCGCGCAGCACGAGGCGTCGCGTGAGCCGGCGTCCGTCGCGGCGGCGGCGTAGCGCTCCCGCACGACCTCGCGAATTCCCACCCCCGTGCTGTTCGTTTCCTTCCCGGCTGAGCATCCGCATCCGGGGCCATCGCCACAGCAGTCGGCTTTGGTCTCGGGCTCGCAGCAGTTCTCCTGGACTGCCGGCTCGCAGCAGTCCGACTTGGTCTCTAGCTCAGCCATGCGCTCAGTTCCTCGAGTTCTTCCGGGTTGACGTAATAGTAGGCCCACAGCCCCTGGCGCTCGGAGTCAACGATCCCAGCGTCGCGCAGCTTCTTGAGATGGTGCGACAAAGTCGACTGGCTGACGTCGAAGAGCGGCACCAACTCGCACACGCAGACCTTGCCGGCATGTTTGCGCAGCACGTCGACCAGAGTGAGGCGGATCGGGTCACCGAGGGCTTTGGCGATCTTCGCCATGCGCTCCGCATGGGCGCGCTCGACGTCCGGGTAAACCACGGGTTCGCAGCAAGGCTGGCCGTTGGGGCTCTTCTGTTTCGGGGTGAGGGTCAGTTCGGGGCTCATCGAAATTCATCAAATCAGTTCCATTCACATTTGTCAATTGATACGGTGACTCTCGATGAAGTCGGATAGCGAACAGGGAGACAACGTGAGCGTCAAGGTCGGTATCAACGGTTTCGGCCGAATGGGACGTCTGACACTCCGAGCCGGCTGGGGAGTCCCCGGGATCGAGTTCGTCCACATCAACGAGCCAAAGGCCGACGCCGAGACCTCCGCGCACCTTCTCGCCTTCGACTCTGTCCATGGCCGTTGGGACCGGGAGACCGAGGGTGAGCGGGAACAACTCGTCGTCGACGGTCGTTCGCTCGGCTACTCGGGCTCGTCCGAGCCGGGGCATGTGCTTTGGGATGACCACGGCGTCGATCTCGTTCTTGAGTGTTCCGGCAAGTTCCGCACCACCGAGAGCTTGGCCGGCTACTTCGATCGTGGCGTGAAGAAGGTGATCGTTGCCGCACCGGTCAAGTCACCGGAGGCGTTGAACGTAGTCGTCGGGGTAAATGACGATCTCTTCGAACCGGCCGTTCACGACATCGTTACTGCCGCGTCGTGCACCACCAACTGCCTCGCCCCCATTGTCAAGGTGATCCATGAGGGGCTCGGCATCAAGCATGGGTCGATCACCACGCTGCACGATCTGACCAACACGCAGACGATCGTCGACGCACCCCACAAGGACCTCCGTCGCGCCCGGGCCGCGGGAATGTCGCTGATCCCGACCTCGACTGGATCGGCTTCCGCGATCGGGATGATCTTCCCGGAGCTTCAAGGGCGCCTGGACGGTCTCGCGGTTCGGGTGCCACTCCTCAATGCCTCACTCACCGACTGCGTCTTTGAAGTCGAGCGTGAGACGTCGATCGACGAAGTCAACGGCCTGCTCGAATCCGCCGCGGAAGGCGAACTCAAAGGCATCCTCGGCTACGAAAAGCGCCCCCTGGTTTCGATTGACTTCAAGGACGACCCTCGCTCCGGCGTAATCGATGCGCTCTCGACCAAGGTCACCAACAAGACCCAGGTCAAGATCCTCGCCTGGTACGACAACGAATGGGGCTACGTCAACCGCATGGTCGAACTCGCCAAGATCGTGAGCGGCCGGGCTTAGCTGCCGCTGGGGGATCATCCGATGAGCACCACTCAAAGCCGCGGAGACCTCAGAAATTACGTCCTAGTCACCGGCGCCTACTGGGCCGACACGCTGGCCGACGGCGCCAGCCGGATGCTGGTGCTGTTCTACTTCTACCAGCTCGGCTATAGCCCCTTCGAAGTTGCCTCCCTCTTCCTCTTCTACGAGGTCTTCGGCATCGTCACCAACCTCGTCGGCGGCTGGATCGCCGCCAAGCTCGGCCTCAAGGCCACCCTCTTCTCCGGACTCTCGATCCAGATCCTCGCGCTCTGCATGCTCGGGCTCGCCCCGGAAAGCTGGCTGGTCGTTCCCTACGTCATGGCCTCCCAGGCGCTCTCCGGGATCGCCAAGGACCTGACCAAGATGAGTTCCAAGAGCGCGGTCAAGCTGGTCGTGCCAGAGGACTCGGAATCCTCGCTGTTCAAGTGGGTGGCAGTACTGACCGGATCGAAGAACGCCCTCAAAGGCGTCGGTTTCTTCCTCGGCGGTCTCCTGCTCACGGTGATCGGCTTCCAGAGCGCCATGCTCCTCCTGGCCGCCATGGTCGCCACCGCACTGATCACCACGGCGGTGATGATGCACGGTGGGCTGGGACGCACCGACGCCACCGCGAAGTTCCGGCACATGTTCTCCAACAACCGCTCGATCAACGTGCTCGCCGCCGCCCGCGTGTTCCTCTTCGCCTCGCGCGACGTCTGGTTCGTGGTCGGCCTCCCGGTCTACCTGCGCACCGTTCTCGACTGGAGCTTCTGGCAGGTCGGGATCTTCCTCGCCGTCTGGGTGATCGGCTACGGGATAGTCCAGGCAAGCGCCCCCACCGTGATGCAGCGCCGCGCCAAGGAAACCGGCCAGCTACCCGACGGCCGCAGCGCCACCTGGCTGGCTTTCCTACTGGCCGCCTTCCCCGCTGCCATCGCACTGGCACTCACCGCGAATTTCGACCCGACCACGGTGCTCGTCGTCGGCCTGATCGCGTTCGGGATCGTCTTCGCGATGAACTCGGCCGTCCACTCATATCTGGTGCTCTCCTACGCCGACAACGACAAGGTCGCGATGAACGTCGGCTTCTATTACATGGCGAACGCCGGCGGGCGGCTCATGGGCACCGTCCTCTCGGGTGCGCTTTACCAGTGGTATGGACTCACTGGATGCCTTTGGGCCTCGGTGGTCTTCGTGCTCGCCGCGGGTTTCCTCTCATTCATGCTGCCCAGTTCTCCCCCGACCACCGCGGGCCGATCGAAGGCTCGCCTTGCGACAGGGTAGCCCGTGCACCCTTTGACGAACCGCTCACACCAGTTTCACAATCCCGCAGCAGAAGCGGGCGACGCTGGTCGTATCGAGAAGGCCCGATGATTCTGGGAAGCCCTGCACTTCGCGTTGCCATCATCGACAACGACTCGGGGTTCATCCAAGTCCTGAGCAATCGGATGGACGCTGCTGATTGGCGCTATCGAGTCTTGGCGTCGGCCGTTCCCCCGGACGAGTTGATCGCGATGAAGATCAACGTGGTAGTGATCAATCTCGCGGTTCTTGGAGGGGACGAAGGCTGGACCTATCTGGAGCACATCACGGCGCTCATGCCAGATCTGGGTGTTCTCGTCTGCGTCCAGAATGGAACTGCCCAGCAGCGCATCCGCGGGCTCCGAGCCGGTGCCGACGACTGGATCGATAAGCCGTGCCATGCCGAGGAAGTGATCGCACGCATCGAGTCTGTCGCGAGACGCCGGCGTAGGTTGAGTCCTGTCAACGAAAGTGGCCCGGTGGTAAAAGGCGAACTCGAACTCCGCCCTGATCAGTTCCAGGCCTTCGTTGGGGGCCAGTGCCTAAACCTAACCAAGCGAGAGTTCGAACTCCTCCAGCTTCTGGCCGATCGAGAAGGCAGCGTGTTGGATCGCGAATCGATCTACGAGAGGGTCTGGGGCTACCAGATGGTCCACGGCGATCGCTCGGTGGATGTGGTCGTTCTCAAGCTCCGCAACAAGCTGGAGAGGGTCTCGCCTAACTTCGCCTACGTCCACACCCACATAGGCGTTGGATACAGATTCTCGGTGGAGCCCTCGAAGCCCAACCGGAAGAGCCCAACCGAGCCCTCGGCCAGGGCGGCTTCCACCCACTAACCGCTATCTAGAGCGGTTTTTTGACGGTCGGTCGTCCGTTGACACTGCTTTCACATCATCTTCACTTCAATCGAACCGAGATGCAACAAATGACTCCTTTTCGTTTGGGAATCTTGCCGCGATAACCCAAATGAAGGCGGTCACATGGGCCGCCAGATGAGCAAAATCGCTCACCTATTCAAAGGAGACTTAGTGTTCCGTTCGAAGCACAAATTCCTAGCCACGCTCGCCCTCGTCGGTGCATTGGCGCTCGGCGTCGCTGCCTGCGGCAGTGACGACGACAGCTCCGACGCGAGCACAAGCGGTTCTTCTGGGGGAGACCTGAGTGGCACCATCAAGATCGACGGGTCGAGCACGGTCGGGCCGCTTTCCGAGCCCATCGCCGAGCTGTTCCAGCAGGACAACCCCGGTGTCAAGGTAACGGTAGGAACGTCCGGCACCGGCGGTGGTTTCGAGAAGTTCTGCGCAGGGGAAACCCAGATCTCAGACGCCTCACGGCCGATCGAGCCCGATGAGACCAAGGCCTGCGCGAAGAATGGCATCGCGACTTCCGAACTCACCGTTGCCACCGATGCGCTGACCGTCGTCGTAAACAAGGACAACCCGGTCAAGTGCCTGACCGTTGATCAGCTGAACCAGATCTGGGCACCCAACTCAAAGGTCGCCAACTGGAGCGAGATCAAGGGTCTGGAGCCGGCCTTCGACGAGAAGCTCGACCTCTACGGACCGGGGACCGACTCGGGGACCTTCGACTACTTCACCGAGGCGATCAACGGCGAAGAGGGTGCGTCACGCACCGACTACAACAACGTCGGTGAGGACGACAACCAGACCGTCACTGGTGTGGAGGGATCGCCGGGCGGCCTCGGCTACTTCGGCTACTCCTACTACCTTGAGAACCAGGACAACCTGAAGGCACTGGAGATCGACGGCGGCAACGGCTGCGTCGCGCCGTCAGCCGAAACCGCCCAAAAGGGCACCTACACCCCGCTCTCGCGCGGACTCTTCATCTATCCGTCAAAGAGCGCGATGGAGCAGCCCGAGGTCAAGGCGTTCCTCGAGTTCTATCTCGACAACGTCGGGGATGTAGCGGAGCAGGCCGGGTTCATCCCGCTTACTCCCGAGCAGCTGGCCGAGTCGAAGAACGAACTCGCCACCCTCGAAAGCGGTTCCACGAAGTAACCGAGCCTCCATCGGTCCAGGAACAAGAACCATGGAAGCACGCGACACGATCGGAGTCTCCAGGCCTTTCGGGACGATGCCGTCCCGAAGCCTGGAGGCTCCGTCTCCGCGCTACGGCGAGAAGCTGATCAAAGCGGCGCTCGCCGCCTGCGCGATCATCTCCGTCCTAACCACAACAGGCATCGTCGTGTCTCTCCTCTTGCCGACGATCAGCTTCTTCGGAGAGGTGAATCCAGCCGATTTCTTCCTTCATTCCGACTGGGCTCCGACCTTCTCTCCGGCCACGTTCGGTGTGCTTTCGATCGTGGTCGGCACCCTGAGCACCACCCTTTGGGGAATGCTCTTCGCGGTACCGATCGGACTCGCGATCGCGATCTACCTGAGTGAATACGCGTCACCCAGAGCCCGCAAGATCATCAAGCCGGTAATCGAGGTCCTGGCGGGGATCCCAACGGTCGCGATCGGGCTCTTCGCCATAACCGCCCTCAAGCCGTTTCTAGAGAACTTCATCCCGGCCCTCGAAAGCACTCCTTTCGCCGCCGGTGTCGCCGGTGTCGCGATCGGACTCATGATCACCCCGATCATCGCCTCGATCTCTGACGATGCCATGCGATCGGTGCCCGGAGGACTTCGGGAAGCCGCATACGGACTTGGGTCCACCCGCATGAAGGTGGCAACGAGGGTCGTCCTCCCCGCAGCGATCAGCGGAGTCGTCGCTTCGATAGTCCTCGCTGGGTCTCGCGCGATCGGCGAAACGATGATCGTGTTGCTCGCGGCCGGCAGCCAGGCCACCGATAGCTTCGCGTTCACCAGCCCGGTCCAGACCATGACCGCGTTCATCGCGACCACAGCGACCGGCGACATCGCGACCGGCACCATCACCTACGACACGATCTTCGCCGTCGGAAGCCTCTTGTTCCTCATGACTCTGGTCATGAACGTCCTGGCGATCCGACTAGTGCGCCGTTTCCGCGAGGTGTACGAATGAGCGGCGTCCGCACACCCGGCAGCGAACGGGCACGCCTCGCAACGGCTGGCGCCAGGGCTGTCACGGCTTCAGCGTTGAGCCGCCAACCCGCCAAGGACCGGATCAAGGGAAATATCTTCCTGGCCCTCCTGCTGGCCGCGGTCACCATTGCCCTAGTGGGTCTCTCCGCACTTGTCGTCCAAGCGTTCATCGAAGGTGGCCCAAGGTTCAGCCTCAGCCTATTCACCGACCCGCCATCGTCGCTGAACGTCGAGAACGCCGGGTTTAGGCCGGCGCTGCTGGGGACGCTCTACTTGATTCTCGGTGTCGTTGTCCTGATCGTTCCTCTGGGCATCGGGTCTGCGATCTACCTTGAGGAGTACGCCGACTCGGATCGTTGGTGGAACCGAGCGATCGAACTCAACATCCAGAACCTCGCTGGGGTTCCGTCGATCATCTACGGAATCTTGGGGTTGGCGTTCATAGTCCGGGGTCCGCTTGATCTCGGGTTCATCCTGGCGGCCGGCTCTCTCACACTCGCACTTCTAGTCCTGCCGGTCGTGATCCTCGCCGCGAGAGAGGCGCTACGAGCCGTTCCGCCGTCCGTGCGCGAAGGATCGCTTGCGCTCGGCGCCACTCAGTGGCAGACGATCAGAAAGCAGGTGCTCCCTGCCGCCATCCCCGGGGTGGCTACGGGCGTCATCCTCGCGATCTCCAGGGCGATCGGCGAGACGGCACCGCTGCTATTGGTCGGCGCGACCACCTTCGTGACTTTCAATCCAACTTTCTTCGGCGAGAACTTCTCCGCCCTGCCGGTCCTGATTTACCAGTACGCCGCCAGGCCGCAGGAGGAGTTCAAGGTGCTGGCCGCAGCCGGGGTCATCGTGATGCTCATCGTGCTGTTGGCGATGAACTCCTTTGCCGTCTGGCTTCGCAATCGATACGAGCAACAGTGGTAGGAGCGACGATTGACCTCAGGAGCAAACGGACAATTGACTGAACAAGATCCCAAGGACGAGATGACTTCCCGACCCGAACCGACCCACGAAAAAGGGTTGAGTCAACAGATCGCCGTCACGGCCGAGCCGGCCGCTGCCGGCGAGGACGTGTGGGCGAAGGAAAAGGTCTTCGAGGTCAACAACGTCACCGTCTCATACGACGGCAAGGCGGCGGTCAAGGACGTTTCCATGGACATCTTCCGCAACGAAGTGACCGCCCTCATCGGCCCCTCAGGATGCGGCAAGAGCACCCTCCTGCGTTGCCTGAATCGCATGAACGATCTCGTCGCGAGCGCCGAGGTCGAAGGTGAGATCCTCTACCACGGAAACGACCTCTACGGACCCAAGATAGACCCGGTGCAGGTCCGCAAAGTGATCGGCATGGTCTTCCAGAAGCCGAACCCGTTTCCCAAATCGATCTACGACAACATCGCCTTCGGACCCAGGGTTCTCGGACTGAAGGACATCGATGAGCGAGTCGAACGCGCGCTCAGAGGCGCGGCACTCTGGGACGAGGTCAAGGACCGCCTCAAGGACAACGCCTATGGCATGTCCGGCGGTCAGCAGCAGCGTCTCTGCATTGCCCGCACGATGGCGGTCGACCCGGAGGTGATCCTCATGGACGAGCCCTGCTCCGCCCTCGATCCGATCTCGACCGGCAAGATCGAAGACCTCATGACCGAACTGAAGGAGCAGTACTCGATCGTGATCGTGACTCACAACATGCAGCAGGCAGCGCGAGTCTCGGACAAGACCGCATTCCTCATCGTCGAACTCGACTCGACCGAGAACAACCGTTGGGGTCAACTGGTCGAGTACGACGAAACCGAAAAGGTCTTCACCAACCCGGAAGATCCGCGGACCGAGGACTACGTCACCGGAAAGGTCGGCTGATCTGGTGAGTGAGATCAACCAAAGCAAGAAGATCCGGGTTCAGTACCAAGATGAGCTGGCCCGGCTGGAAGAGAAAGCTCTCGGAGGCTTTGACCTGGTCGTCCGGTCTCTCGCCCGCACCATGGAAGCCGTCGAAAATCAGGACATCGAGCTTGCGCAGATAGTGGTCGTAGACGACGATCAGATCGACGGACGCTATCTGGAGGTCCACCAGGGCTTAATCACCTTGCTCGCCACTCAGTCGCCGGTCGCGACCGACCTTCGGTTGATCTCGGCTCTACTTCATGTGATCAAGAACATCGAGCGCATGGGAGATCAGTGCGTGAACGTGTGCAAGCTGATCCCGCTGGTCGGCCACGAGCCCCCCGTCGATGAGCACATGGTGCAGAACATTCTCGCGATGGGCGACCAGGTCCGCTTCCAGGTCGCCCAAGCCAAACGTGCCTTCGAGGAGCGCGACATCGAACAGGCCAGAGACCTCGTCCGGCAAGACGACATGGTCGATCGCCTCAACAAGGAATGCTTCGCTCTCGCGATCGAGATCGGCGACAACGCCGATCGACGCGAATGGGCCATGACGATGTTGCTGGCCGCCCGGGCTCTGGAAAGAACCGGAGACAACGCGGTGGATGTGGGCGAACAGGTGGAATTCGTAGTGACCGGCTTGTTCCGCGAGTTCGAGAACGCTTCACACCCGGTCTGACCTACCGCCCACGGAGACCGCCTCTCCCGCGGCGTCTGTGGCATCCCGTCGGTCGAGACTCCACGCGAACTCTCTGCTCACATAAGCCAATCGGGAGGCATTCGAAGACCACGCGCCTACGTGGAGCGCCAATCATCGAGATTCATCGAATCAGTTCAATTGACATTCATCAATTGATACGGTGTTTTTCGATGAAGCTGACCAAGGAACTGAGATGAGTCGTGTCCTGTTCGTCTGCCTCCGCAACGCAGGCCGATCTCAGATCAGCCGGGCGCTGTTCGATCGTCGCGTCGCCGACGGGCGGCACAAGGCTCGCTCGGCCGGCACCACACCAGCCGACGCCGTTCACCCCGAGGTGGTCGAAGCAATGGCCGAGGTCGAAATCGACCTAAGCCACCAACGACCGACCCAACTCACACGCGACCTTGCCGAATGGGCTGACATCGTGGTGACCATGGGCTGTGGGGACGCCTGCCCATACGTTCCCGGCAAGCGGTACATCGACTGGCAGCTGGACGACCCGGCTGATCAGCCGCTAGGTGCGGTCCGTCTGGTCCGCGACGAGATCGAGCGGCGTATCGACAAGCTCGTTGACGATCTCGATCAGAATGCCGAGTCGTGACCCGCCTCAGCACCCTCGACCGCTACCTCCCACTCTGGATCGCCCTGGCGATGGCCGGTGGGCTTGCGCTCGGCTCGCTGCTGCCGGGGATCGAATCCGCACTCGACTCGCTTCGCGTCGGCACCATCTCCCTTCCGATCGCGCTCGGGCTGATCCTGATGATGTACCCGGTCCTGGCCAAGGTCCGGTATGAAGAGTTAGGCCACCTCGGCGGCGAGCGACGCTTGATGGTCAGCTCGCTGATCCTCAACTGGGTGGTCGGACCACTGCTTATGTTCGCGCTCGCCTGGATCTTCCTGGCCGACCAGCCCGAGTTCCGCACCGGCCTGATCATCGTCGGCCTCGCCCGCTGCATCGCCATGGTCCTCATATGGAGCGACCTGGCCTGCGCTGACCGTGAGGCCACCGCCCTACTCGTCGCGATCAACTCCCTGTTTCAGATCGTCGCCTACAGCTTGCTCGGCTGGTTCTACCTCACGGCCCTGCCCGACCTGCTCGGACTCGACAGCCAGGGCTTCCACGTCTCGATCTGGGAGATCGCCCGCACGACCCTGATCTTCCTGGGGATACCCCTGCTCGCGGGTTATCTCACCCGTCTGATCGGCATCCGACGCCGCGGTATCGACTGGTACGAGAATCGCTTCCTTCCCCGTATCGGACCCTTCGCCCTCTACGGACTCCTTTTCACCATAGTCCTGCTATTCGCGATCCAAGGAGAGGCGATCACCGACCAGCCGCTCGATGTGGTCCGGATCGCGCTGCCGCTGGTTATCTACTTCGCGCTGATGTTCGGGGTCTCATTCTGGGCCGGCTGGATCATGCGCATCGGCTACGAACGCACCGCCACCCTCGCCTTCACCGCAGCTTCCAACAACTTCGAACTCGCGATCGCCGTCGCGATAGGAGTCTTCGGAGTCACCTCCGGAGAGGCTCTCGCCGGAGTGGTCGGGCCACTGATCGAAGTGCCAATGCTGGTCGGCCTGGTCTACGTTGCGCTGTATCTGAAGCGAAGGCTCTACCCACCCGCGGCTGCCGACTCCCCCGTAGCGATCGCATCGGATTCAGCCGGCTGAGGCGTAGCTCGGTGACCTCCGAGCATCAGCCACCCCACCACCGCCGCCCCAATCGCAATGACCGCCGCGACCAGGGCGACCGAGTGGAGCCCGGAGACGATCTGCTCCGGACTCGAGATGCCGGGCCGGTAGTCGAAGATCGCCCCGAGCCCCGCGACTCCGAAGGCGATGCCCAATTGCCGGAAGGTGTTGTTGATGCCCGACGAGAGTCCGCTCTCCTCGACCGGCAGCACGCTCACCATCGCGGCGGCGAGCGCCGGGCTGATCATGCCGATCGCGATTCCCCCGACCGCCATGCCCGGCAGCAGCGCCGTCCAGGCATCGGTCGCGTCGACGCCCCTCATGAGCAGCAGGCCGAGACCTAGCAGGAGCAGTCCGAGGCCGAGCGGCACCCTCAACGGCAGGCGGGAAGTCAATTTCCCGGAGATCGGCGCCACGACGAAGATCGCGACGGTCATCGGCATGAGCCGTAGACCCGTTTCGGTCGGGGTCATGCCGAGCGCGGCCTGGAAGTAGATCGCTAAAAAGAGCAGCAGCGGATAGATCGCCACAGACTGCGAGAAAGCGATCAGCGCCGTGCCGGAGAAGGCACGGATGCGGAAGAGGGCGAAGTCGAGCATCGGAGCCCGCGAGTGCCGCTCGAAGGCCACGAACGCAGCGAACAGGATCACCGCCGCTGCGAGTGACGCGACGATCGGCGGCGAGGCCCAGCCGTCCTCGTTGCCTCGGATCAGCCCGAATACGAAGAGCAGGCTGGCGGCGGCGAAGAGCGAGATCCCGATCGGGTCCGCCGGCCTCGGGTTCCTCTTCGCCGAGTCGGGCAAGACCTTGAGCGTGAGCCCCGTGAGGAGCAGGCCGATCGGCAGGTTGATCAGGAAGATCCAACGCCATCCGAGCCCGTCGACCAGGAGGCCGCCGAGCAGCGGCCCGATCGCCAGGGAGGCTCCGGTGACCGCGCCCCAGATCCCGAGGGCGAAGCCCCGCTCCCGGCCCTGGAACTCGTTGGCGAGGATGGCCAGGGAGGCAGCGAACATGGCCGCTGCCCCGATGCCCTGCGCGCCGCGGGCGAGATTCAAAGCCACCGCCGAGTCGGCCAGGCCGCAGATCGCCGAACAGGCAGTGAACACGAGTAGGCCCAGGGCGAAGATGCGAGCGCGCCCGTAACGGTCGGCCAGGGTGCCGGCGCCGAGGAGGGACGCGGCGAGGGTCACGGTGTAGGCGTCTATCACCCACTGCATCTCGCCGAACCCGGCGCCCAGGTCCTGCTGTATCGCCGGCAGTGCCACGTAGACGATGGTCACGTCCAAGAGCAGCATCGCTGTCGCGGCTGCGACGACCGTCAGGGTGATCCATCTAGTTCTCGTCACGCAGTCACCAGGCCCGGCTCAGACGTGGCCGGTGCGATCGAGCGGAGTCGGTCAACGACATGGGCTGCATCCCTCCCACAGCCGCGCAGGGTATTTGAGGAGAAGCTCCTCTGGAACTCGAGGCCGACGAACCCGAGACCTGGCACCACGGTCGATACACCGCCGCCATGGCTGGGCGTTCCGTCCGTGGTAAGGGCACCGAGGTGGTTCAGGTAGGCGAGGTTAGGTCGATACCCGGTGGCGAGGATCAGGTGGTCGGCATGCTCTCGCGAGCCATCGGACCACACCAACTCGTGACCGTCGATCCGGTCGAACATCGGCCGTCGGGCGAACTCGCCTCGCTCGATCGCGGACCTGTAGAGCCCGTCGTCTATGACCGAGACCGGCAGCCGATTCAAGAGCCACGAGACCTTGGCCGTGTCGAATCGGGTCAGAGTCAGCCACCAGTGGATGTCCCGACCGAGCGGCCTTTGGCTCATCCACTTGATCTTGCTTCTTGTCGCGAGAATGACCTCTGACTCCGGCGCGAGATCGGCGGCGATCTGAATCGCCGAGTTGCCGGCACCGACCACCACGACCCGCGAGCCCGCGAACGGCTCGGGAGAGATGTACTCCGCCGAGTGGATCACCTGCCCTCCGAAACCTTCCAGCCCGCGCAGGTCGGGCTGGAAGGGCCGCTCGAAGTGTCCGGTGGCAGCGATCACCGATCTCGACCAGTAGACGGACCCAGCCTCGGTGTTGGTCAGGAAGCCACCTTCCGGATGACGTTCCACGGATTCGACCCTCTCCCCCATGCGCAGATCATCCGAGAACTGCTGTCCGTAGCTCTCCAGATACGCGATCACCTCATCCCGAGACGGGTACCGATCTGGATCACCATCCATCTCAAGCCCGGGCAGTCCGGAGTATCTGGCCGGAGAGAACAACTTGAGGCTTTCGTAGTAGCGAGGCCACGAGCCAGCCGTGGACTCCGAAGCATCGAGAAGCAGAGTCTCGATGCCCCGCTGGCGTGCCGTGTGGGCAGCGGCCAAACCCGACTGGCCGGCTCCGATGACGAGGAGTTCGGTGCGTTCCATGACGCCATCGTATCGTTATTTTCCGAAATGACGATGTGAGTGCAATAATGTGGGCATGGCAGGCGCACCAGAGATAGACGGTACGACCCAGGACTTCCTGAAAGCCCTGGCAAGCGAAACGCGCCAGTCGATGCTTCGCCTCTTCGTCGGCGGAGCCGAACTCAGCGTCGGCGAAATCGCAGACCGCGCCGGCCTGAGCCCATCGACCGCCTCCGCCCACCTGGCCCTCATGCGCCGCGGAGGGTTACTCGTTTCGCGCAGGGAAGGCAAGACCGTCCACTACCGCGTAGATGCGGGCCAGATCGGCGACAAGCTCGACGACGTCAAGACCTACCTCTACTGCTGCTGCCCGCCCAAGGACTGACTCATTGTCTGAACTTCTTGGAATGAGACCGCCGGGCGGCGCACCATCTCATTGAGTCCGAACTGATTCGACTGCTCTTCGAAGCTCGTCTGCGCCGAAAGCCCCCTCGATTCTCGACAAGATGTTCCCGTTTCGGTCGAACACGAATAGCCAGGGTTCGCTGGCCAGGTTGAACGCCTTGAGTTCCGGACGGATTCCTTTGGTTGGATCGTTCTCGTTGTAGACCTCTTGATGGATGAAAGCGACTTCATCCTTGAATTCTTCGCGCACCTGTTCAGCGATGTCCACCACCGGCCCGCAGACGCGGCTCTCGCAGAATGCCGGAGTCGAGAAGAGCAGAACGACCGGCTTTCGCCCGATGACTTCAGCGAAGTCGTCGTTGTGCATCTGGTCGGGTGGGACTCGGGTGTCGATCTTCGACATGTCGCCGCCAACATCCGCGGGGGTCTGCGTGTGGATTTTCGGCGCGGCGTCTCCGGCGCCGGGTATGCCGGGAAACTTGCCCACGACGATGCTGGACATCCTGGTGCTCTGTAGTCCATCGTCGGTCTTGAAGACAGCGAGAATCTGCCATTCGCCTTTTCGTGCGAGGTTCACCTCGGGAACGACGTAGACGACTTCGGGAGCGCCGCCTGTTCCGGCGCTGGTCTGGGATCGGAACGCCGGTGCCGTTTGGAGCGGTTCGGCATCGGCGGGATAAGGACCCTTGGCCTTACCGTCCGCACCGGGCGCGAAGTACAGCGCGACCTGAGCGTCGCTGACCATTTCCTTTGCGAGCGTGAAAACTCCAAATGCGTACCGATTTTGCCCTCTCTCGAACACGAGTTGACCGGGCAGGGCCACGTACTCGCTTTCGGGGAGCGGTTCCGCTATCTCGGTGAGCGTTTGGCCTTCGGTGGCGGGAAACTCGAGGGGATCCGGGGTGGACGGAGCCTGGTATCCGTCGCCCGCCCCTCGCCCGCAGCCCGCGAACAACAGAACAAGAATCGCCACGACCAATAGCTGCCGCCTCGGGTTCCACCCGGCCGGGACGCTGCCCGAGATCATCAGACGGCACTCCAAAAATCGATACCGAGATCGGTCATCCACCTCTGTACCTCGATATTGAGACGGGAGAGCTCTCCGGTCCAGATCAAGATTCCCATGGCGATCAAGACTGCCCCACCCAAAGCGATGATCACGTCGTAGTGTCGCTTGACCACGGCGAATGCAGCGGTCATACGATTGAAGGCGAGCACCGTCACCAGGAACGGGATCGCCAGGCCAGCGGAATATACGGCGAGCAAGAACGCCCCTCTCGCAGCCGAGCCGGAGAGAGATGCCGCCGAGAGGATCGCCCCCAACGTAGGCCCGATACATGGGGTCCACGCGAAGGCAAAAGCAGCACCGGCGACTACCGGGCCGCCTTTGCCGGCCCGGGTCATCAGGGCGTCGACGTGCCATTCGCGGTTCAGTTTGGTCACGAAGAACGATGCCACGAAGAGCACCCCCATCAGGACGATGACGGCCGCAGCGACTTTGTCAAGAAGTTGGCGTTGGTCGCTGAGGATCGAACCGAGCTTGGTCGCGCTCAGGCCTAGAAGGATGAAGATCGCCGAAAAGCTGGCTACGAAGAACAGGCTCGGAACGAGAACACGCCTCCACCCCGCCTCGTCGAGTTCGTCAACCGCAACTCCCGAAACCGCCGACAAGTATCCGGGCACCAAGGGCAGGACGCATGGCGACAGGAAGGACACCATCCCCGCCAAGAGCGCCGCGAGCAGCCCGATTCCCGCGGTTGGATCTGACATCGCTACGAGGTCCATTACTACTACTGATAGTAGTAGTAAGAGGCGCTTGGTACCTCGTCGCCTCTCATCGCCGTAGGAGTCTCAGAGCGTTGAGGGTCACCGCCAGGGACATGCCCATATCGGCGGCGACCGCCACGACGAGAGTAACTAGTCCGAACGGCGCCAACAAGACGAGGACGAACTTGACTGCGAGAGACGCGACGACGTTGACGCGCATGATCCCGAGCGCGCGACGAGCGCGGGAGACCGCATTAGGAAGGCGGTCTAGGCGATCTGACATCAGCGCGACGTCGGCCGCTCCCAGGGCGACATCGCTGCCAGCGGCGCCCATCGCCACTCCGACCGGCGCCGCCGCCAAGGCCGGAGCGTCGTTGATGCCATCGCCGACCATTGCCACGACCTCACCACCGGCCGCGAGACTATCTATCGCTTGGAGCTTGTCTTCCGGCAGGAGCTCGGCGCGCCATTCGTCAATACCCACGCTTGCGCTGACCTTTCGGGCGATCGAATCACTGTCGCCGGTCAAAATCGCGGTCCGCTCGATGCCCGCGGCATGGAGCCCAGCGATCGCACCTGATGCCTCGGGACGTAGCTGGTCAGCGACGCCGAAGACGGCGAGTGGCCGATCCTCCGTGCCCAGCACGAGCGCGGTTTGCCCCGCCTCGTGCATCCGGTTGACTTCGGCAGGTAGTGCGTCAAGCCGCTCGCCAGCCAGACGTGGTCCCCCTACCCATAGTTCACGGTCACCGACGTTCGCTTCGGCGCCCCGGCCCGGCAACGCACGAAATCCGCTCGCGGTAGGGATCGTGAGTTCCCTCTCGCGGGCGGCACGAACGATCGCGGCGGCAAGCGGGTGTTCCGAGCGCGTCTCGACGGCGGCCGTCAGAGCGAGAGCTTCATCTTCGGAGTGTGCCCGATCCAGCAGAGTCACCTGCTCCAGTTCCGGGGAACCGAAGGTGAGGGTGCCGGTCTTGTCGAGTGCGATGACGTTGACGCGACCCAGATCCTCCAAAGCTTGCCCGGAGGCGATCAGTACGCCGTCACGGGCCGCCCCGCCGATAGCGGACACGACCGCGACCGGCACCGAGATGACGAGTGAGCAGGGACAGGCGACGATCAGCAGCGCCAACGCCCGGTAGCCCCATGTGTCGGGGTCGCCACCGAATGCCAGCGGTGGCAGCACCGCGAGCGCAAGGGCGGTGACGAAGACGAGCGGGGTGTAGATGGCCGCGAAGCGGTCGATGAAGCGTTCGGCCGGTGCGCGGCTGGCCTGTGCGTCCTCAACCATGGCCGCGATCCTCGACAGCGTCGACTCGGCCGCCGGCCGGCTCGCCTCGATCGTGAGCGAGCCCGCCACCGCGAGGGAACCGCCGAAGACTTCGTCCCCTGGCCCTACGTCAACTGGAACCGATTCGCCCGTTATCGCCGACTGATCGACCCCCGAGGTTCCCTCCACCACCCGGCCATCAACGGCGAATCGCTCACCCGGACGGACCACAAGTAGATCGCCCTGCGCCACTAGGGCGGCCGGGACGGTTCGCTCGTGACCGTCGACGAATAGGCGGGCCTCGCTCGGCGCGAGCTCCATAAGCGATTCGACGGCGCGGCGGGTGCGATCGAGCGCGAAGCTCTCCAGCGTCGTGCCAATCGCGAACAGCACCAGCACCCAGGCACCTTCGGCGTACTCCCCAATGGCGACGGCGCCGACAGCGGCAAGCGCCATCAGGACGTTCATATCGAGCTTGCGCACCGCGACAGCCCCAGCCGCCGCACGGGCAATCGGCCAGCCGCCAACGATCATGGACAACAGATAGAGCGACTCGGCCAAAACGACTGGCGCGCCAAGCAAGGATGCGACAACGCCCACCAACAGCAACGGAACGGAAACAAGCGTCGAGAGGGTTCGCGCGTCGCGACGCCAGAACCCCGCCTTACCCTCTCGCGGATGATCCGCCGGGTAGGCCCGGTAACCAGCGCGCGAGACTGCCGCAAGCACTACGCCATCGGGTATGTCACCTTGGATCGCCAAGGAAGCACTACCGAACGAGACCTGGACCGACTGGACGCCGTCCAACTCCGCGACTCTCTTTTGCACAGTCTGGGCGCAGGCTGCGCAGTCCATGCCTTCGACGCGGTACCGGCGGCTGCCCTCGGACTCGGCGACGGCTTCGTCCCCTGGCGCGGGAGCCATCGGCAATTCGGTCAGGCCGGCCATCAGGCCTTACTCGCTCTAGCGAGCACTACATCGAGGAGGCTCGCTCCGCGATCCGTCAACTCGTACATGACCATCTTCCCCTCCCGACGAGAGCCCGCCAGTCCTGCTGTCTTCAGCTGCCGAGCATGGTGGGAAACGAGCCTCTCACTGCGACCAAGGATCCAAGCGAGGTCACAAACGCACGCAGATCCCGCCTCCCCCAGTGCGACTGCCAGAGCCAACCGGGTTCCATCGCCGAGCGCCTTGGCGGCTGCGGCGGACTCTTCGAGTTCCTGGACTGACGGCATTTGATCGCGGACCCTTTCCGCCTTGGGCAGGTCCAGGCAGAGCAGGTCGCAGGTGTCTTCGTCGTGGGTCATGCCTAGAGGATACATACAAACATCCGTTGGTATGTATGGTTATGCCTTAGGAGGCTGACAGGCGGGACCCGAGGCACCTCTTACATCGTGTAGTAGTTAGACGTCCTTCCTCGTACACTGGACCCATGAGCAGCCATTCCCACGACCACGAGCACGACGACGGGCATAGTCATGGACTAGGCGCGTATCGCGGTGCCGATCGTCGGGCGCTGCTGGTGGCCGCGCTCCTCACGGGCGGTTTCATGGTCGCCGAGGCGGTCGGCGGCGTGGTCACCGGATCTCTGGCCCTGCTGGCTGACGCCGGCCACATGCTCTCGGACAGCTTCTCGCTCGCGCTGGCTCTGTTCGCGGTGACGATCGCCGCAAGGCCGGCAACCTCCAAGCGCACCTTCGGATACAAGCGGGCCGAGATCCTGGCCGCGCTCGTCAACGGCATCCTGCTCGTTCTCGTTTCGGTTTGGGTCGTGTACGAGGCGATCGGCCGTCTGAACGACCCGGTCGAGATCCTTGGCGGAGGGATGCTGGCGATCGCCGTGCTCGGGCTTCTGATCAACGTCGCCGCGTTCCTCGTCCTTTGGAAAGGCGGCGGGGAAAGTCTCAACGTAAAGGCGGCGCTCCGGCACGTGCTGGGCGATCTACTCGGGTCGGTCGGAGTCATTCTTGCCGCGGGGGTGATCCTCCTCACCGGGTGGTCGCCGATCGATCCGATCGTCTCGATCCTGATCTCGCTCTTGATCGCCGCGAGTGCTTGGTCGGTGCTGAAGGAATCGGTGGACGTCCTATTGGAATCGGCCCCCGTGGACATCGACACCGACGAGGTCGGCAAAGCGATGGCCGGCATGGCAGGCGTCGAACAGGTTCACGATCTTCACATCTGGCAGATCACTTCCGGTTTTCCCGCCCTCTCGGCACACATCCTCGTGGGCAGAGAAGACGACTGCCACACCATCCGACGCGACGTCGATTCGCTACTCAAAGAACACTACGACATCGAGCACGCGACCCTGCAAGTCGAACACGTGCCCGGTCCGGAGTTGATCGCCCTGGACACGCCCGACGGCGGGAAATCCTGAATCACAGATAGGCCATGGGGTCGGTCGCCGCTCCGTTGAGCCTCACTTCGAAATGGACGTGGGCTCCGAAGCTGTTGCCGGTGTTTCCGACGTAGCCGACCACTTCGCCCTGCTTCACCGATGCCCCGACCGATGTACCGAACGCCGATTGGTGGGCGTAGCAGGTCGAAAGTCCCCCGCCGTGGTCAACGCATGTGAAGAGCCCGTAGCCACCACTCTCGGCTTCGGACTGCATCAAGACGACCGTCCCGGAGGCCGCCGCGACGATCGGTGTTCCCTCAGGTCCTGCGATGTCGAGACCTTCGTGGGTTCTCCCCCAACGTGGACCGAATGGAGAGGTCAACGTCCCGTCGATGGGCCAGATCATGCTGCCTGTCGAGCTCGGCGCCGAGCCAGGCCCTACCGGCAGCGTCGGTGCGGTGATCGCACCGATCTCCTTGGCCAGCTTCTCCCGCAGGCCAGCCGCCACGTCTTCCTCTTGCGCAATCTGTCCGCGCACTTCGTCGAGGGCCGCCTGACTCGCCGACCGAGCCGAGTCGAGCGACGCTACCTGGGTTTCGGTTTCGTTTCGAGCGCTTTGGAGACGATCTCGTTCTGCCGCGATCCTGTCGCGTGACGCCTGGATCGTTTCCTTGGCGTTCCTTCGCGCATCGACAATGACGCGGGCTTGCTCCTTGAGGACGCGCACTCGGTCTACGATCGACTCGTCGCGGGACTGGATCGCCTCGAGGTAAGGGCCGAGCTCGACAAGGTCGCCGTATTCGCCGGCGGCGAGAACCACTGAAGCGAGGTTGGGGGATCCGGAGACGTAGATGTCGACGATACGTTCTCGGAGAGCTCGAAGCGAAGCCTTCAGCTTTCGACGCGTCTTCCTCAACTCGGTCAGAGACGAGTCGAGGCGCTCGGTGGCGATGTCTAGCTCCGCCTCCACGGAAGCGAGGCGCTCAGCCGCGTCGGCTTCGGCGTCGCGCAACGCGTCGACCGCCTCTTGCATGGCATCTACACGTGTGCCGAGCCGATCCAACTTCGAAGTGAGAACTCCCTCTTTCTTCTGATCAGACTCGATCTTCTTCTCGGCGCGGTCGAGCTTCTCCTGGATGCCGGAAGCCTCCACGGTCGGCGCCCACGCGAGCGAAAGCGCGACGATGGCGAAGATCGCCGCGCCGCAGATCCGTCGCCGCACGACCGGCGACCTGGTATTCGAGGAGGAAGGAGCCAAGCTCCTACGGACTGTAGTAGCTAGATGGTTTGGTGGTTCGACTCACGAGCCGCCTGCAACCCAAGATGCGGGCGGGTCATTGGTTCGCCACCGATAGGAGGAACAGTCCGAGGCTCGTGAAGCAGAGCATCACCACGAGCATCCAGTACTGAGACCGTGCCGCCAACCTGTAGTCGGACCAGATCAACACCGCTCGATCGTGCGCGAGGACAAGTCCGGTCACATGCCCCGCGACGAGAACACCGACCTGGACGTACCAGACGAGCTCGGGCCCGATCAACGTGTAGTCGATTCCGGAGTTGGCGGTTCCGAAAAGGTTCGCTCCGCTGCCGAGTGGGTCTGAAAGCAGATAGGTGAACTGAGCCTGCTCCTGGAAGACGAAGAGGCTGAAGTAGTGCGCGACCAGGTAGGCGAGAGCGATCGGGATCAGAGTATGCGCGAAGCGTGAACGAAGGACCGAGAAGGACGGAGCTGACGCAACACGGGTCATTCCCCTCACTCCAAGCAAGTAGATCAAGGCGACGAAGCCGATCGTGACGAGTAGAAAGACAGTGTCCCCCGCTCGGACCGAGATCGTTGCCGCGAACCCGAGATCGCCGATTCGTTCCTGAAGCCATTCGATCGGCGCCTTCAGGGTGCCCTCTTGGGCACCGTCGAATGTCGTGACTCCGATCGACGCCACGACCACCGCCAGCGAGCCCGGCACAGCCGCCCAACTGGTGGCCCCGGAAAGCCACCTTCTCCGTTGAAGCTTCCCTTCCACGTTCTCGAAAGGAGAGAGCGATGCGAACATCCCGAAATAGACCGAGAAGAACTCACCACGTGAGTTCCATTTATCAACCCCGAACAAGGCCATCATCGCCAGGGTGTAGACGGAGTAGGCGATCGTAGCCTGGACCACAACGTCGGGCGAGAGCGTCACAGCGGCTCCCGTCGCTCCGTAGATGATCTCCAGCCAGACGAAGGCCACGAGACCTGCTGCCGCCGGCCATTTGCCCAAACGCTCTGGATACGCGAGGTGGCGGACGTTTACCCCGAGGATCCGACGCAGGATCCAACCGGCCGTCCGCCCGATCGCGCGCCACGGCGAGAAGGCCGGAAAGACATTGCCGAGCAACACGCTGACGACGGGAAAGCCGAGCCAGACAGTTACGAAGACAAAGGTGAGCGAGAAGTTCCGGTCGGGCGCCTCGGTGCCGGCGAGACCAGCATGGATGACCAGGACAAACAGCGCCAGTCCGATCGCGCCGAAGAGAACCTGTGCAACTCGCGAGTTGACGATCGACGAGAACCTAGGAACGATGGGGCGATACTCAGGATCTTCCAGACGGGGTTTCCTCCATGCGGAAGCCAATGCGAAGAACGAAACGATAAGGACCACCGCAGCCCCCCAAGCGAAGAGCCACGGTGGTATCGGCAGGTCTCCCCTGGAGACCAGCGCGTGTCCGAACGGAATCGAGATCACGGATTGACTTGAAGCTCGATGATTGGGACCGCGGAGTTCTCGAGTTCGACCTCGAAGATCCCGGTGAACCCCGCCTCGAAGTCGAAGCGGGCGGGCTTGCCGGGTCCGACCGGCTTGCTCACGTCGAAGCCATGAACGTGAACCTCCTCGTCGACGTCGGACTTGACTGTGAAGCGCACGTCATCTCCCTCGTTTACGTCCAGCTTTTGAACGCCCCCAACGGGCTGGCCGCCTTTGACCTCGACCACGGGTGCGATGGGCCCACGTGGCGGTGCCGGTCGTTTTTTCTTGCCGGGCACGGTGGGAGTGGTCCCCGGTGCGCCAGTCGTGGCTGCCGGAGGTCGTTGCGATCCGGAATCTGTGTCTTTTGAGTTGTCTGGCTTGATGACCAGGAAGAGCCCCAAGGCGACAATGACCAAGACCGCGCCAGCGACCATCTTCTTCGGTGAAAAGTTCATCTCTTTTACTCCTCGGCAATTTGCTGTTGCGAACGCCGCGCAGCCAGCGCGAGGTTCGAGCTAGGTGTGGAAAACCGAGAAGCGGGGTGGCGGCCTCATCGCCAGTGCATAGGCAATCTGGCGTCCGGCCTTTGCTACGAGATTTAGAGGTTGAGATGCCGGTTCGATGCTGGGTACTGCGGCGGCCCGATTTCGGCTTCGCCAACTGGCGACTCGTTCGATGACCCTCTCGCCTGGGAAATAGCCCAGGCTCAACATGAAGAACAAGCAGAGACCGGGACCGAGCAGCAAGACCACGGGAATCGATACCACCGCACACACCGCGGATACGAGGATCAGACTTAGGGCGAGGCCGACGCGCAGATTCCTTACCTCGGCCGGTTTGTGGTTCTGTCTTGGCTGGATCAATTCGGTTTCTCCGGGCTCGCCCAGCCTACTATGTCCTGTAGTAATGATGGTTCAAGGTCGCCCGCTCAATCACAGCAGCGTCTGCCAGTAGTCCCAAAAGGCTTCGGTGATCATCAGCCCAACGACCAGGATCGCTCCGGTCAGCAGCGCACCGTGGAAGCGGATCGCGAGATTTGCCGCGGGTTCGAGGAACGCTGGCATGGGGATTCGGCCTGCGGCCAAGTTGGCGAGGCTCAGGTACCAAAAGAGTGCGAACGTGGAGAGCCAGACGACCATGCAATATGGGCAGAGGGCTTCGATTCGGTAGAGGCTCTGGAAGATCAACCAGCACACGAATCCGAAAGCGAACGTGGCTCCGGCCTGCGCCGCGAGCCACAACCATCGTGACGCGCTAGCGCCTACGAGCAGATAGGTGCCGAACAGTGCCATCGATCCAAAGCCGGCTATCCCGAGGATCGGGTTGGGGAACCCGAATGCTTCGGCCTGGTCGCTTTCCATGATCGAGCCGCAGGAGAGCACGGGGTTAATCGAGCAGGACGGGACGTACGTCGGGTCGTTGATCAGCATGAGCTTTTCGATCATCAGCACGACCGCGGCGGCGAACGCAACGAGGGATGCGATCGTGACGATCCAGGGCGCAGCTTTCTCCACGAACCCGGCCGAATCCGGCCGGGTTTCGCGTTCCGAGGCTGAGAGCAACTGCTATTCCTGGAGCAGGTCGTCGATCCGCTGCTTCAGGTCCTCATAGGACGGCATCGAGGGCAGCTCCTCCCCGTTCAGAAAAATGGTAGGCGTGCCTTGCACGCCCAAGCCGGCTCCGTCCGCTTGGTCTTTGGCGATCCGTTCCTTTGTTGCCGGATCGGCTACGTCGGCGGCGAATTGTTCCGGGTCCAGGCCGAGTTCTTCCGCGAACGAGGCGAAGAGGTCGGCCTTCGAATCTGGTGACTCTCCCCATTCGGCCTGAGTCTCGTACATCTTCACGTACATGTCCTCAAGCGCATCCTGTTTGGCGGCGGCTTCTACGGCGAGAGCTGCGTTCATCCCGTTCTGATGCCCGCCCAGCGGGAAGTAGCGGATCGCCAAGTTGATCCGCCCGTCGTATTCCTCGCGAATGCGTTCCATGGTCGGGAACTGGGCCCGGCAGGCTTCGCATTCGAAATCGAGAAACTCGACCAGGGTCACCTTGTCGTCGGGCGCCTTGGTCAGGAAATGGGTGTCCGCCCTGGTGAGCTCTGGATCCGCTGCGGCCTCGGGCGTATCGTTGCCACCCGCGGCGACGTAGATCACGACCATGAACAACGCAAGGAACGCGAGCGTGGCTGAGAGTTTGAGGTTCTGTGACATCGGTGCCTACCTTTCGGGACCGATGCTACTACAGCGTGTAGGAACAACTAGGAGTCGGGCTCACCGGCCAGTCGCCGCAGCTTCTCGACGGCCTGCGGATCGGACTCTTCGATCTCACGCACGAACAAGGCCCGCGCGATCTCTCCGTACTCGCCGACCAGTGCATCCACCTCGACCTTGGCGCGAGCCTCAAGGTACTCCTGCTTACCGACCGCGGGCGAGAAGAGATCGGAACGCGGCCGCTTCTGTTTCTTGAGCATCCCCTTCGATTCGAGACGAGACATGATCGTCATCAACGTCGTGTAAGCGCGTTCCTTATCGCTGACCGCGTTGACTCGATCGACGATCTGGCGCACAGTCACGTCGTCCTGACTGTCCCAGACCTGCTCCATGACCAGGCGCTCCAGATCCGACAGCCCTGGCGTCTTCTCGGTCCGAGCCATCAGATCCTCACGTTCGGACGCGTCCACGCGAAACCGGCCGTGAACAACAGCGGGGCGACGATCAAGGCGGCCAGGCAAATGTGCAAACCGAGCGCCTCGATCCCAACCGGCATCCTCGTGACCAACTCGACAGCAATGGCCGAACCCGCTAGCAACACCCCCAGCGAGGCGAGGGTCAGCAAAGAGGCCGATCTCGAAGGCACCCAAAACGAGCGCCTGCCCGACAGGCCATCTATCCGCTCCACCGATAGAGGAATCGACTCGGCGCTGCCTTTATGCTCGTGCAGAGTCAGCAAAGCGCTTGCCAGAGCTTGCCGACCTCCCGGGCGCTGAGATGCCGCACGGTCAGCCGCGATCTCAGCCCTTTCTATGCATTTCTGGCTTAGCTCGTCAAGCATAGGAAGGAAGAACAAACTGTCCACCATCACGCGCATGATCGAGAGTCGGAACGGATCGAACCGCCTCTGATGGTGCGCCTCGTGAGCGACCACGGCTCCAAGCTCACTCCGGGATAGGGATGTGACGGTGGTCCGGCTCACGAAGATTCGCGGCCGAAGCAGACCGGCGCAAAACGCCAATGGCCGATCGTCTTCCAGCACCCAGCAATCGCTGCCGGCGATCCGCTCCCTGGCCGCGAGCCTCTTCAGATCCCCGATTCGCCTTGACGCCCGCACCAGAGCGGTGAGACTGAACGTCGCCCTGACCAACGCGATTCCCGAGATCAGCCCGATCGCCGATAGGAGGAGCCAACCAAGCGAAAACTCCGCCACGGCACCGCCGCAACACGCTTCGACCGGCGCCCAAGGCGCGTGACCGTTGAGCAGCGACCCGATCAGCATCGCTCCCGAGAAGGCGACCGTAAACAGGCCAAGAAAGCAAAGCGCCACGAACACGGCTGGTGTTGAAATACGAGAGATCACCGCCGGGGAGGTTACCTGGGACGAGTTCACGCGCCTTGAACCGACTCGACGGCCTCCCGGAGCTCGCCCAGGCCAAAAGCCCCTTCGATGCGCTGCCGGACGACCCCGCGCTTGTCGATCGCAAAGAGCCACGGCTCGGTGGGCAACCCGAATGCCTTGACCTGGGAGTTGACCCCTTTGTTGAGGTCGTTCTCGTTGTAGATCTCGGAATGGATGAACTCAACGCCATCCCCTGTCTCTTCCGCGACTTGCGCCTGCACATCGACCACGGGGCCGCAGACCCGGCTTTCGCAAAGTTGTGGTGTCGAGAACAGCAGCACGACCGGCTTCTTCCCGAGCACCTTTCGGAAATCAGCGGTATGCATCGAATCAGGCGGAATCCTGGTATCGATCTTCTCGAGATTTCCTCCAACATCGGCAGCGGTCGGGATAGCGGTGCGGGGAGCCTTCTCACCCACTCGTACGACAGTCGATTCGCGAGCGACGATGTTGGGTAGTTGCGATCCGATGAGTTCCGAGCCAGTCTTCGCCAAGGCGAGGAGAAACCACTTGCCGCGTGTCGGGAGGTCTAGGGCGGAAACGACGTAGACGGCTTTCGCGGCTCCGGGATCCTCCGATGTGGTCTGAGCACGAAACGCGGGGGCGGTTTCGAGCGACTCGGTGCTGGCTGGGAACGGTCCGAGCACTTTCGACTTTGGTCCCTTGGTGGCGTAGATGGCTACGTCGAGGTCTGTCTGCTGTTCGCCCTGGGGATTGAAGACGGCGAAGCCGTATCGGTTCTTGCCCGGTTCGAACACTTTTCCTGACGGTGCGAACTGGAGGTCGGTGGGCGATGCCTTCGCCGCAAGCTGCTCGATCGAAAGATTCGCGGGGTTCGGGAAGGCGGAGGCCGGCGGCGCCTCATTCTGGCTCGGCTCGGGGTCCGAGCCTCCACAGCCCGAGAAGACAAGAGAGAGCAGCGCGACCCCGATGACCGCGGAAGCTGTGTGGCGCCGCAGGTTCAGCGTCCTCTCCTCCATTTGCGGAGATAGGGAACCGGATTGCTCACATCTCCGCCTCTGTACCAGCCTGGCCTCGACCACATCTCGAAATGGAGGTGGCAGGCGCTGGACCTGCCGGTAGAGCCGACGAGCCCTATCCTTTGGCCGGCGCGAACGATCTGCCCTGCCTTCACCTGAGGCCTGCGGAGCATGTGCATGTAGACGTAGTCGAACTTGGACGTGGTTCCACGCACCACGGCGTAGTTGCCGGCCCCCGAGGCCTGATAGTCCACCATTCTCACTCGGCCGGTCTGGGACGCGACCACCGGGCGAGTGCACTTGGCGAGTAGATCCTGTCCCTGGTGGCCTCGTCCCGCACCTAGGCCATCTCCCCAAGTGACAGCGCCCCTCACCGGGAAGGAACCCTTGGCAGGAGTCGAGCTAGGCGACTCGACCGAGAGGCCTCCGGTCGAGGCCTCGGCGGGGCCGATGAAAAGACCAAGGGCTCCTAATGTCGTGGTAGTCAAGTTCAACGCTAGCCACCGGAAAGCGGTTCTGGACTTCATCTCATCTCTCTTTCATTCGCCTTCGGGGTTAGCTGACGGGCTCGCGCTGAAAGAGTTCGCGCTACGCATTCTGCGATTCGCCCCTGAGACCGGACTGGCCTCAAATGGTTCCCCCGATCCGGTGAATCACCGGATTCGGCTGGTTTGCACTTGCCAATGTACCGAGAATTACGACAGCATGTAGTAGATACCTTCCGGGCCGGGGCATGTGCGGATCTATCCGCCTTCTGTATGTCTTGCACGATTGAGGCCCGGGTCGTCACCCGGGCCTCTCGAGTCGGGGTCCTGGCTGGCAGTCAGGCGCCACCCCTACACCGATCAAAGCACGAGATTCGCTTGACTCCTCAAGGCGACTTCGCAGGCGAACAGTTTGGGCAGGCTTTCTCCCCAACCGGCACCAGAAGCCAAGGCTTGTCGGGTGATTCGAGTTCGGGCACCTCCAGTCGGCCAGACCGATCGCAGACGCCGCAGGGCTCGTCCACGCCAGGGCGAAACGGTAGCTCGACGGGTCCTTTAAGTCGATTGCCTCCCACGATCGATTCGATTCCGTTTGCCACCTAACCGTCCACCAACTCGAACTGTGTGGCTCGACAATCACGGCGCGCCGGCCGTTGTTGGGATCGCTGGCGACCTCGGACACCCATTCGTAGGTCTTGCCGATCTGGATCGAGGTGGTGACCGACCCGTCCCGGCCGGGCGTACCCATCAGACCCAGGATTCTTGATGGAAGTTGGCTGGGATCTCGATGGGCGACTCGCGCTTCATCCATTCGCGCAGATAGTCCGTCGTATCGAGTCGATTGATCAGGTGGTGAGGTACGCGGCGATGTAGGATTCGACGTCTCGATCCTCGCGCTCAATTTCCCGCCGGTAGCGGACAATCCCCCAGGCATCGAAGGGCACCCCGATCCGGACCCGGCGATAGAGAAAGCTCGAGTTTCGTCCCCTGGACGGCCGCTGTTCGATGTCTTCTTTGCTGACCTCGACCGCGAACGACATGGCCCGACCCTACACGAACAGATGTTTGTACTGATGAGCTGTTCAGGAGACCGCGGCGAGATCGTGTTCGGGAGCGATCGGCTCGGCCTCATGATCGGTTGCTGTCAACTCCCATATCCCTCTAGACGTGCTGGCCTTGAGCACGCCATCGTTGATCAGGTTCTCTCTGGCTTTCGAGAGGCGGGTGGCCCAACGGGGCATCCCGCTCGGCAGCCGCTCTCGATCGACCCGACTCATTCGCGGCGCAAGCTCAGCCTTGACGGCTCTTGCGATCTCTCGCCGCGTGGCGACGCCACCCAATCGCTGAAGGGCTGCGACGATCGGGGTCTCGTAGTCATTGGTGTGAAGCTGGCAGGGAGGATCGGGCGGCCTGGCCGCCGAGGAGGTCCATTCTCCTTTGACGAGCGCGGCGAGCCGTGCTCTTTCCTCTGGGCTCCGGGCCATGCCGTGGGTGTAGACGCGCAACGTGAACGCCGGATCGGTGTGGCCGAGTTGCCGCATGACCAAGTGCGGGTCTTCCCCGCAGGCGATCAGGACCGACGCGAACGTGTGCCTGAGCTTGTGCGCCGTAAGACCACGCGGGAGCGGAACATGTCCTTGGGCTTCGAGCAACTCGTCAGCCCGTTCGAACACCGGGATAAGGACGCGGGAGCGGAGGTTGTCCTTGTCGCGCTCTCCCCCGGTCCCGCTTGGAAAGACCCGGTCCTCTGGGCCGCTGCGGTAGGCGCGTGCCTTGTACGCGGCGAGCGAGTCTCGAAGGACGGGCAGCATGGTGATCTCCCTCAGGCCGGCCTGCGTTTTCGAGCGGCCGATGAAGATCCTGCCGTTGGCGAGATCGACGTCGCGCCACTGCAAGTAGCAGAGTTCCCCGGCCCGAGGCCCGGCCAAAACGAGGGTGGCGATCACGGCATGCCGCTCTCGGCACTGAGATGCGGCGGCGCAATCCAGTTCGCGGGCGGCGTCGAGCAGCGCCTCGATCTGACCGGCGGTGTCGAGATAGACCGGAGGGTGGCGCGGCTCCTTGAGGCGTCGGCGCCTGCCGACGGCAGGGTTCTCGACGATCAGCTTGTACTCAACCGCCATCGACAAGATCCACTGGAGGTGATTGATCGTCTTGTTGATCGACCCTGCCGAAAGCGGCCTCAAGTTGCGGCCACTTTCGCCTTTCAGGGGCCGGCCCGCCTTGATCGCGTTGCGTCTCGCCTCGGACTCCTTGACCTTGTGGACGCGGTAGGCATCGACGGCTTCGACATCGATCTCGTCAAGTCGCCAATCGCCGAAGAACGGGAGCAGGTGACTGAGCGTCCATTTCTCGTGACGGTGGGTTCCGTCAGCGACCTGACCTTCGCGAGCGGCCACCAGGCCACGAGCGAAGGGGCCAAATACCTCGGGGCGATCCGACCCGGTAGCCGATGAGATCTGTCGGTCCTCTTTTCTGGGTGGGGTCCAGATGCCGCGTCTGACGTCGGCCAGGATGTTCGCAAGCTCTTCCTCGGCCCGTACGCGGGTCCAGCCGTCGGCTTCGAATCCAAGGGTGAGATACCGGCGCTTGCCGTAGGCGAAGAACCGAATCGCGTAGCCGCGGCCGCGCTTCCAGTTTCGCTCCAGCACTTGTCCTGTGGCTCGTGCCACCTTGGGTCACCTTTCCGGCGGCGGGACTGCGATGGTCCGGCCGGCCGATCGGTCGTGGTTGCTTGACGACGTTAGCTCTGCTTCGCCTGGAAAGCCAGTCGCGTTCGTGATCGCCGCCGAGGTGCCGTTATCTACGACCATCGCAGCCGTCCCGACGACGCCCTGGGCCAAGGCGCTCCCCCACCTCGATCGGATCGAATCTGAGGCGAGGGCGCGGGCCGCTGCCGAGCCTGCGGGCTCCGAGATGGTCGGCGTGCTCGTAGACCCAGCGCCGATCGACGCCCCAGCGTTCGGCGATCACCTTGGCGCTGACCAGCCGAGACGACCCTTCCGGCTCGGCTGGTTGAAGCAGCTCGGAGAGGCGGCGGGCGAGCATCTCGATCGACTCGGGAGAGAGCGAGACCTCGGAAGGATCGTCTGGCTGCCAGGCCATCCTCACGCCTCCAGGGAACCCTGCGTCTCGGCCGGACGGGATTCGGTGACATGTTCGATTCGGGCCGTGGCGACAGCGGCGAAGCTTGCGTCTTTCTCGATCCCCACGAAGGCGCGGGCCTCCAGGGCGGCGGCGATACCTGTGGTACCGGATCCGCAGAACGGATCGAGCAAGATCCCTTCTTCGGGGCAGGAGAGTCTGACCAGCCAGCGCATCACCTCGACCGGCTTCACGGTCGGGTGATGGTTTCGGACTGGCCTGGGCTCACCGCCGGGCCGGCGGCCCGCCCGGGGAAACAGGTTGAGTTTGTGGGCTGGCAGCGATTCGCAGCCGGCGTCACGTTCTCGGCGGGATGCCTTCGAGCAGTAGAACACCCGGTCGAGTGGAAGACGAGTTCCGGCTCGTCGCTCGTATCCGCCCGCCTCCACCCTCGACACCGGGCAGTTGCCGTCACATCGTCCGGTGCTGCAGTCGGGGCTGTGGGAGAAGAGGACGTTGGCTGGGTGGCGGCCGTGAGTTCGGCAAGACCCGACGTCCAGGGTGCCGACCCCACCGTGGCTGGCAGCTTCCTCAGCGGTGGTGTCGAGGGGACGCCGTGCGAGCAGGATCGGCTCGTAGGCAGGCTTCAGTGCGGTGGCCCGGTCGCCGGGGAGTCGTCTCGACTTCGGCATGCCGCTGGAGTACAGCCACATCAGCACGTCACGGATCTGGAAGCCCGCGTCCTCGACCCCGGCGACTAGACGGTGAAACGTCCTGGAGGAGCCGAACACAAGGAGGTGCGCACCGGGCTTCACCACTCGATGGCAGGAGGTGGCCCATCGCTGACACCAGCGTTCGAATCCCTCACCGAGGCTGAGGTCGCCGCGTGTCGCGTGCATGGCCTGGTTTCGGATTGCCTGGGCATCCCAGGTTTCGTCGCCTTGGCGGAAGCGAGCGATCGCGTAGGGCGGATCGGTGACCACCGCGTCGATACTTTCCGGGTTCATGCGGTTCATCTCTTCGATGCAGTCGCCGCGGATGACTTTGCTCGTGGTTGGGTTCATCGGTCAGCCTCCTTGGCGGGTTGGCGTCCGAGCCAGTCGACCGGCTCGCGGTGTCTTGGTCCGTTGAAGATCGGGGCGAAAGGTCCCTGCCGGCGTAGGTCGTGGCCGAGGCAAAAGAGAACCTCGACGCTGGGGCTCCGGGTCAGGTCGGGGTCGCTGGCAAGGAGAGCGATAGCGGTTGAGCGTCGACGTTCGAGTCCTTCTCGTGGCCCCCCGGAGAGCACGCATATGACCGGCGGAAACGCTGGGTACATCGAGCGCCAAAGTGGGTCGCCTTGGTCGTTGGCTGCCCTGAAGAGGTGGGCGTACGCGGCAAGCTCGGCGGTGAGGCGATCGGCCGACAGGGTCGCTCGGTCGACCTCGATGAAGCGTTGCTCGACGAAGACCCCGTTGCCTTCGAGGCGGAGATAGGTCATGACCGCGTCGGCGCGAAGGACATGCCTGCGTCGACCGCGGCCGGTATCGAGGGGATGAACTACTTCGTGTCGCCAGGCGAGTGGCCCGAACTCGTCTCCTTTCTCACGGGCAGCTTCAGCGAACCGGATCATCGAGTCGTTGACGGCCAGGGTGTGCTCCTGAAGCTGGCCTGTGACTTGTTCGGGATCGAGCGTCGCCGGTACCTCCGAGGCAAGCCCGGAGTCCTTCGCGGCTCTTGCCCCTGACTGGCTCAAAAACCAGAGACGGCGGGGAAGGTCACCTGGCGACTGGACCCGTTCGATCAGACCGGCGGCCCACAGGTGAGCCAGAAGCTGTTGTGCCCTGCGGGAGGATCGTCCCGGCAGGTGCAGGCGCCGCACTTGTTCGGTGGTCAGCACCCGGTGCTGACCCAGCGACACCAGGATCTCGGCGCTGATTCTCGGCAGACCGGGCCGAGGACTCATCTGCGGTCTCCCTCGACGCGAAGGGGCACGTAGGCGGCAGAGTCGGTCGCGACCTCGGGCTCGGAGGAGTCGATGGCCTGCGGTGATTTCCTGAGAGCACGCAGCGCGTCGAGGATGCGGTCATCCAGGGTCTCCAGATGAGAGAGCGCCTCGGTCGGAGTCCTGGTCTCGACGGCTCCCTCGATTGGCTGCGGGGAGCCTGGACCGAAGAGATCCTGGACCGTGACGCCGCCGAGCGCGAACGGCTCACTCGTGTTGCCGCTATCTGTGACCTGGGCGATGAACCTGTACCGCGGCAGTCGGGTCAGGGCGGCGGGGTCAGGTCGACCGCCCCACTCTCTCGTGATCAGCGTGGACGCCTTGGAGTTGAGGGCAGTCGCGATTAGATGAGAGCGGTTCGTGGTGAGCGCTTGCAGGGTCGCTGGGGTGAGTCGTTCCGGGTTCTGGTTGAGGAGCACGGCTCGGATGCCGTACTTCGCGCTTTGTTCGAGCAGCGCGGCGAGGTTGCCCGAGGCAGCACCGTCGTAGGTTTGGACCTCGTCCAGGAACACCCAAAACGGCCGGCGGTCGGCCGGTGGGATGTTCGCCCTGGTCTTGGCTGCGTGGAGGAGATCGAAGACGATGAGGTTGGCGAGCAGCCTGTCCCGGGTACCGCCGGATCCGGGACAGGCAAGGACGATCTGACCCTGGTCCATTGCTTCTCTGATCCTGTAGCTGCTCCGGCTGGCCCCGAGCAAGGTGGTGACGGCTGCCGAGGCGCGGAGCCGGTCGACCATGTTGGTCAGCGGAGTGATCGCCTCCTCGGCCAGCCGAGGGAACCGATCCATCCAGAAGCGCTGGGCTGCCCTGGGCATAAACGGCAAAGCGGCCTTCCGCCAAGCGGAGTCCGACAGCAGCGTCGGGAGTTGGAAGATCGTGGGACAAAGCTCGGCGGACAGCACCCTGGAGATCGCGGTGAGAGCCATTGCCGACTGCGCGGTCAGGTTGATCGCCCGGGTCGAACGCTCCCCCCATTGAAGAGCCGAGGCGAACGCGTCAACCACCGCCTCGATCCGTCCTTCGGCCTCCCCGGGATCAGGTCCGCCAAGTTCGAAGATGTTCCAGCCGGGCTGCTGCTCACTCGCTCCGGGACCGAGGTCGATCTCGACGATCCGGTCACGTACGTTCGGGTCGGTGAGGTAGGGCTTCATTCGTTCGATCGCGTCTTCGTGCGGATCGAGGAACAGTCCGCCCTGACCGGACCGCACGAGGTGGAGGAACTGGCAGATGGCAAGCTCGGTCTTGCCGAACCGGCTCCTTCCCGTCACATACGTAAAGAACGTGTCGGCGGTCCGTACTCCGACGGTTCGCTCCCCTGCTTCTCCCGAGATCTGTCCGATCGGGATCAGGTCCGGTTCGTCTCCGAGTGCGGGCAGGTCAGGAGGTGGCGAGAGCATCGCGCCGGAGCGAAGTACGTTCTCGTCAGACAGGTAGATCGTTGGTGGCTTCAGGAAGCCGGCGATCTCCCGGGCAGTGATTATGTTGCGCCGGGCGGGTCTGAAGAGCCCGGTGTTGAAGCGCCGGTCGAAGCGCCTGCGACGACCAGGGAGGTCGGAGCCGAGAAACGCGAGCCCCGGGATCGGGAGGCCAGAGGCTTTCAGCCAGTTTCTGTCGCCGAGCGATTCAAACGCGGCGAGCAGGTTGGTCATCGTGGCACTCGCCCGAACCCGGTTGGTGGCCCGGGTTCGAATCAGGATCTGGGCTTCGAAGATCGTGCCGCCATCTCGGAGCTTGGCATCGAGGCCGCGGCCGAGCCCTCGCCGCTCGGCCAGCGTCGCTGGGTCGCTTCGCCTCGATTTCGAGTTCAGCCCGAGACGCGCGGCGAACCCGCTCTGATCGACACCGAGGCGACGTGCCTGCTTGGCGAGGTGTCGTGTCAGCCTGGTGCGGCGGTGTCCGGCCGCTGGCAGCAGATCGACGTGGACGCTCGCGTGCTCGCCTGGTTTGAGTCCGGCCATCGCGGCAACAAATGGTTGAAGGGGATCGGGATCCAGCTCCAGGCGCGCCAGCGGCTCGACACTCGGGCGGGCCAGCACCAACTCGGTGCGCATCGTCACCCGCGCCTCGGCTGGTCGCGGAGGCCGCACTTCGTCGGCGCGACGGACCTCGATTCCTTGGTAGGCACGAAGGGTGGATCGGATCAGGTCCATCTGACGCTCGGAGGACTCGATCAGGTAGACGAGCCGCCCTTCGGGATCGGCGTCGAGGGTGACCCCGATCGCTGATGCTCTCCGATTCATCCAGCCACGCACGCCTCGGTCCGATCGGGCGAGTTGAGCAGCGACCCGGAGAACGGTCTCGATGCTGGCCTCGAACTCGTCGGCAGGCACCACCGCCACGGCCCGGCGGGAGCCGAGAGCGCGGCGGGTAGAGAGGAAGCGTTGTGTAGCCAGCGCCGAGGCGAGACCAGCCAGTCCGATGGCGGCCGGAGCGGATGATCTGATGATGGATAGAGCCTGGTCGGGCTCGATGTTCGAGAGCGCGCGCCACGCGGCAAGGCAGAGAGCGCCAGCGAGGATGGAGAGCATCAGGGTCGGGTCGGACCGGCGACGATCAGATTTCATGATCCGACCTCGCGGGGACGGAGAGATGTCGGCAAACCGGAGATTCGAGATTCCCCAGCCGGCCGCCATCTCCCGAGGTCTGACCTTGCCACCCAGCGAAGGGACGGGCGCAGGGACACCCGAAGCCGCGAACGAACCCCAATCCGGCCTGACAGATGGATCCGACCGGGTTCATCGGTTGCCCTTTCCGGCGAGAACTTCGATCCAGGTGGCCGGTCGATACGAGTAGAGCGAGGTGTTCTCCGGCATGCCTGGCGAAGCGGAGGTCTGCCACGAGATGTGGATGTGCGGGCCGCCCGTGCACGGCACGCAGTGCGCCGGATCGCCATGGGATGCGTACCCGTTGTAGCCAATGAATCTGAAGGGCGGATCGGCGCAGTCGGGCCTGACTCCGGAGGCCGCGCATGCGGGGTCCCATCCGACCGCGCGGGCAAGGCGAATGGTGTTGGCCCAGTTGCCGTCTTTCGGGGCCGCGTCGATCGCGGCGCCCAAGGGGTGCTCCCCGTCCGGGGTGTGGCCGAGCCCGAAGCAGTCAGTTACGACTTGACCGAAACGGCGGGCTAGATATATGACGTCGGCGACGATCCGCGAGTCGCAGGACTCCGGCGTGCCAGGAGTGATGTCAGGCGGGAGCGCTTTGAGTTCCGCCGGGCCCTTAACGCGTTTGGCACCGCCGAGTCCGCCCGAAACCGCTGGCGCACCACACCCACCGGGCACCGCCCCTGTTGCCGGGACGGCACCGGCGGGATCTGAGGGCTTGGGGCTTCCGGCTCCGCGGAATCCGTACTGGACGGCACGAGCCATGACCTCGTCGGCGTAGGAGACGCCCGCATACGCGCAGGCTCCGTAGTAGTTGCAGGCTGCCTGCCGGTAGGCGGCGTAGGAGCCGCCCGTTCGTGGTGCCCCCATGACCGGACGAAGGATCCTCGCCCCGGTGTAGATCGAGTCGGCGGGGCTGGTGATGGAGGCGGTACCGTCGCCGTCGGCGTCTACCCCGTAGCGCTCCCAGAGCGTTGGCACCGACGGATCGGGGCTGCACGCGCTCCCCCTGACGACGGCGATCTGCATCGCGCCACCGCACCCGGACGGGTTGATCTCGCGGCAGGCTCCGTTGCCGCACTCCTGGTAGCCGATCGACGCCAAGAACGCCCATTCGATGTCGAAGCGCTTTGCGGCGGCCCGGTAGAGCTTGAGCTTCCACGGCGCTATCTCCTGCTTGGCGGTCCGGGTCGGTGCGGCCTGCGCCGACCCACCGCCACCGACGCAGCCGACATCGGCTCCAAGCACGGCCATGAATACGCCTGTGATCGCGACTACCGTAATCGCGAGAGCGGCCAGGGCGCCGAGCAGCCAAGCTGGACGCGAGCGATGGGTCGACTCGCGGCCCATTACTCGGCCCCCACCTTCTCGACCAGCCACCGCCCATCTTCGAGGACCATCTGGAGAATCACCGGGAAGGTGATCCGATCTACCTCGACGGCGACGGTCACACTGGCCCGCCCCGCCGAGGCCAAGTGGGCTCGGGCGTCGGTGACTCGTTGATCCCTGTGCCTCGCGGCGGGCGGCACTCGCGCCGGACGGTTCAGCTGGCCTTTGAGTTCTGGTGTCGCGAAAGTGACCTGGTGCGGTTCGCCCTGCCCGGCGATGAGGGCGAGGTAGCCGACCATGAACTCACGAGCACCTCGCTCAATAGTTCGCTCGAGTTGCTCGCCTCGGTTGGGCAAGGCCGGGTCCGCATCGACGACCATGGCTTCCGAGGACAACTCGCCGGGGTCGCGGCTCGGGATCGAGATCAAGACGGTGGCGGCGACGATCAGCGTCACCGCTACCGCTGCGAATGCGACGAGGCTCCGCTCGGCGGGGATCGGGCGCGTCCAGATCTCACCGAGGCGTCTCACCGGCCCCTCCTAGTTGGGAGCCGTCGCGATGCCCGTCCTGCGGCGCGCTCGATTCCGCGAAGCGCGGTGGATCGTCTGAGGTAGGCGAGCAGCTGAGCGTTCGAATCCTGCGGTGCGTGTTCGCCGCCGGTCACACCGATGAGACGGCTGGTCAGCTGCCGGCGTTGCAGGAACACCATCCAGTTGAACAAGGCTTGGAGCCCGAATGACATGAGCCATCCGAGTTGGGAGGTCGCGGAGGCCAGCGCCCCGTTGACCGCCAGCAAGATCGCGAGGATCAGCGAGTACGCCGCCTTCCGGACCAGCAGCCCGGCCAGCTTGGCGAGCCAGCCACGGAAGAAGTCGTGGCCGCGTCCAGGAATGACGGCGACGACCAGAACAACAGGCGCGAACGCCAGCATGAGGAGAAGCAGGATCTGGGCGAGGATCACCCCGATCGAGAGAGCTCCGATCAACAAGAACACTCCAAGCTCACCGACGAAGACCACGATCGCGACGAGCAGCCGCTGGTATTGGCCGCCCTCCTCCATCGCGTCCGTCGCTGGCTTGTCGGCAACGCTGAGGCGGTAGCTGCCACGGTCGGCGGAAGGGTCAGAGTCGGGGAGCTTTTCGGTGTCGCCCGAGTTCAGCGCGTCGTACTCAGCGTCTCGTTCGTCGGACCCGGTCGGGTGCGGCAGGAAGTGCGGCGCGTACTTGTTGAGGTTGTTGATGCAGGTCTTGCCGTCGGCCTCAACCTGGTCGCCGCGCCGGAGCGTTCGACTGAGAGCGGCATCTTTGCCCGAGTGTCTTGACAGCGGCCGGACGGGCACCGATTCCGGATCGGAGTCATCGGACCCCGTACCTACTTTTGCGCAGTGCTCTATCCCGCCGAACTGGAGCACCGCCCAGGGTTGCTGGATCAGCAGTTTGAAGAGTTGATCGGCCCCGGAGAGCTTCGCGTCGTCTGCCTGTCCGATCGATCCCTTGCCAGTGATCGACAGGAAAGCCCCGGACATTTGGTTGGTCCAGCTGGACGCCGACCCGATCGTGGATGCCGGCTGGGCGACGAACGCCAGCGCAACGATCAGATAGATCAAAGAGACCGCGAGCGTTCCGGCCGTCTCGGCGTAGCGACGTTGGATCAGCGCCCGCCACATCGCCCACATGCCGACCACGACCACGGCGAGTACCAGCCAAGGCCGGCCGAACACCTCGGCGTAGATCGTGTGTATCGCGGCCGCGACAGGACGGAGCGCCCCGGCTCCGCCCGTTGCCTCCGAGCCATTCAAGAGGTCTAGGGAGAACGCGAACGTGAAAAGGGAGATCAGCGCGCGAGCCAGGAACGCGGTCAGTTCCCAGATCACGCTGGCGAGGAAGTACGCGATCATCGGTGGCACGCCGGAGACGTCGACGCCGCCGGTCAGGGACGCCTCGACGGCTTTGAAGTGCTGATCGAGGGTGTAGTTGCCGTGCGGGTACTGCTCGCTGAGCGCGCCGCCGGAGATCTCGGGGGCTGGACCGACGTTGCCAAACATGTCCGATGCCCCAGCCAGGGGATTGGCGAGCGCGATCAGTCCCACGACCAACGCGACGGCGAGAATCACCGGGCGGGCTTCACGCACCCGGGCCTTCACTTCTCCCCCTCCCTTCGAGGTGTCGTGTCGAGCGCGTCGAGCAGGGTCTCGCTGGCGAGATCGACCTGAAGCTCGCCGACTCGGCCCCGAAGGTCTCGCATGAGGCAGCGACCCTTCCGAAACGACTTGAGGGAATGAACGAGCCCGCCATCGTCGGGGTCGAGTCCGATCAACCGGAGCGCCCGGGCCGCCTCAGCGTCCGACTCCTGCCCGAACAGGAAATAGGTGCCGACCAACTCGGAGAGATCGCCAAGGTCGGCGAGTCGTTGGCTTGCCAAGAGAACGGTCGTGTTGGCCGAACGGCCGAGCCTCACCAGACGGTTCAAAAGCATCCGGCCCTGGGTCGACGCCAAGAGGAACCACGCCTCGTCTAGGAGAACAACCTTGTGGCGGGACCGATCGCCGGAAACGAGACGGAGCGCGAGCGCAGCGATCAGCGACAGCGTCGCAACAGAGATCCGCTCGGCCCGGGTGTAGGTCTCCCTGGAGGCGCCCGGGTCGGGCAGGCTCAGACCAGGGGTGCGGATCGTGGTGACCGATCGGCGCGCCGAGGCCGCTTCGATCTCGGCGCCGCCGAATCCGAGCCGAGCCAGACCAAAGTCGGAGATCACCTCCAGCGCGTCGCCGGCCTCATTGGCGGCGGTGTCCTCAGCGCTTTTCAGGCGGTCTACTACGGAGCCGAGGTCGCGTTCGCCCGCGCGGATCGCGTCGCGGACTGCCCGCTGAACCTGGTTCTCCCACGCCGGTGGCGGATCACGCAGAATCTCCAACAAGTAGGAGGAGGCAAGCTCCTCGCGCAGCTCGGGCAGGCCGATCGCCATCGGATCGAGCCTGCCGCGGCTTGCCTCATCCCCGGACAGCTCCAGAATCTCGACGGACCCGGCCAGTTCGGGCACCCGATCGAGAGCGTGGTCGGGCTTCGGGTCAAAATCCACCACAAGCGACCCGCGTCTCTCGGCCGCGTAGGCGATTGCCTGAGCCGTAAGAGTCTTGCCGGAGCCGAGCGTTCCCGCGAGCAGAACGGCAGAGGCACGGGAGGTGCGGGACGCTTCGGTCGCGTCATATCTGACCGGCCGTCCGCCGCCAGCCGGGGAGACACCTATGTATGTGCCCGTGTCAGAGCCGAGATCGGTCGAGGCGGTCGCGACCATCGCGCCGAACTGCTCGACGGTCATCTGCTGCTCGTAGTCGGGCACCTCCGAGCCCACCCGCGGTAGATGCTCGAAGAAGAGTTGGTGCTGGAGCCCTCGGGGACGGTGGAGGCGAACGTCCCCGAACCTCTCCGAGAGCGCGTCGACTCGACGCTCAAGCTCGGCGCGGTCAAGTGCCCCTACGGCAAACGACACCGACGCCTTCAGCATCGGCGGATGCGAGGTGCCCTGAAGGATCGCCTCGTACTCGCGGGCCAACTCGCGGTCCTCGGCGGCCATGAACCCGGGGCCGGTGACCGATCCCTTCTCCTGCTCACGGTAGGCGTGCTCGACGTCGAGGATTCGCTTCCTAACCTGAGCGAGCGCCTCCCGGTTGCCGATCCACCTGGCATGTAAAACCGCGTCGACCGGAAACCCGACAGCTTCGATCGGCGCGAACAAAAGCTCGGCCTGCTCACCCGGGAACACCGCCTCCGACGCCAACGTGCCCAGGCACATGAACGCCTGGACGCCCACGCCCTCTTCGGCCTCGACGGTCAGCGAGGCGGGCTCGGCCGGATCTTCGGACAACGGGCAGTTCGCGCACCGAGCCAGGTCGTGTTCCAAGGGTTCATAGGCAGTTGAGCCGTCCGGGGTCTCGATCACGAGCGCGTCCGGCTGCCAATGCCTGTCGAGCACGGGTTCCGCGACGCCGCGACCAGCGCCGCGTCGCAGGAGCCATTGGATCTCCGAGGTTCGGGCTCGCTCGAGGCCGAGCACGCCCCTGAGGCGATCGAAGGTTCGCCTCTCGGTCTCGGCCAGCTTGTCGATATCGCTTCGCGAGATCGGCCTGGGCGAATCGACCTGGAAAAGCTGCTCAAGTCGCCGGCGGGCTCGATCAAACGAAGAGATCACCCCCTGCCCCAGCCCGGACTGGTCCTGGCCGGTGAGCGCAACCGCGAGATAGACCTCGGGCAAGCTAGAAGGAGAAGCGGCGAGGCGCTCCTCGTGGATAAGAAGGAACTCTCTCCAGGCGTCGAGATCGGAGTGGCGTTCGTCTGCCGAGTCCTCCAGATCGGTGACGTAGCGATCGGTCGGGTAGGAGCGCTGAACCCGCCAGACCGAGAAGTCGCCAGCAACGACGTGGGCGAACCGAACGAGCCTTGCCGCGAGTGCCTGTTTGTCCGGCAAGGGCAGGTGCGGATAGGCCGCTGTCTCCAGTCTGTAGAGAGCCGCGGCCTCGCCGGCCGGTCCGATCAAGACGTTGCCGGCCGCGTACCTGAGCGGAAACCGGATCACGGTCGAACCTCCATGACCTCTCCCGTGCCGAGCGTCACTTTCGAGGTGACGCCGCCGCGGCGGCGATGCCATCCGAGCCGACGGACGGTCCTCTTGCCCGGGCGTCTCCGATTGATCTCCTCGACCGGCGCCGCAAACCTCACCACCGAAGGCCCCTTGACGCGGCCGCGACGAAGCGTGGGTGAGTGCTCGTCCGGCGCGAACCACACATCCGCTGCGACGCTGTGGCCGCGGCCCGCGACGAGGAGGGAACGGCCGAGGGACCGACGTCTCGGTGCCAGCCGAAGCGCGATCCAGGAGACCGCGAATCTCTCGGCGCTACGACCGTCCGGGGTCTTCTGGGTTGCCAGAGTGGCAACGGCGGCGGGCAAGATGACGAGGCGAAGCGGCCAGTCCAGCGCGCCAACTACGAACGCCAACGCTTCGACCCCAGCGAACACCACGCCGGCAGCGACGATGGCTGCCGCTCTTCCTCCGACCGCGAGTCCCGCCGCCAAAGCGACCGCGGCACCGAACATGGCGACCGTCGTTGTAGCTGCCGGGACCGCGATCGAGGCGATGAGGGTGCCGGTCGCGTAGGCAAGCCATCGGAGCGGCACTCCGCCAGGGACCGGGAGTGGCTTTCCGTCGATCGAGTAGATCCGCCGATCGGGCCGGAAGACGCGCTGGTAGGAGCGCACCGATTCGGGCTGGCCGGTCACGGCAGGATCTGGTCGCCGATGCCGCGTGCCGCGTCAGCAACCTGGTCGGGAGAGAACACAAGCCAAGCCACCAATACCGCCGCGAGGAAGAACAGCGCGAGGTCGGTGTACCTGCGGTTCAGCAGGAAGATCAGCCCGACGATGGCGATGATGCCTCCGTAGATCTGGGCGGCGTAGTGGCGAAGCAGTGACCCGATGTTCTGGCCGACGTCGTTGCCGCCAGCGGCCATCGCGTCCGGGGCAAGCCAGAGCATCAGCGCCACGACGATCGCGGGCGCGATGGTGAATGCGATCCGGCGAATCATCAGATCACCCCCTGGACGTCGGCGACGAACCAGCGCTTGCGCTTCACCAGATCGAGTCGGTATCTGAGTGGATAGACCGTGCCCGTGGCTTTGTCCTTGAATCGCGCCGACGCGGTGACGGTTCGCTCGGTCTCCTCGTCGCCCAGCTGCCCGATCGCGGGGTCGTTTGCCAGGTCGAACCCGCCGAGCGGAGTCACTTCGAAACCTGGCGCTACGAAGTAGACGAGGTCGCCGGAACGAGCTGACGACGCGTACGCGCGAAGGAATCTGGTGACGAGCTTGGTGATCTCCTCGGCGTCCGGTCCTGAAAGCGGTGCTCCCGGTTCCGGGTCGAACGTGACCTGGGGTTGCGCCACCAGATAGGGCGCTCCCAGAACAGACACGGCGCCGTCCGCGTGCCGGATCGGAACCGCAAGGGCCAGCACCCGACCTGACGAAAGCTCGCTTTCGACGGTGACGACCGACTCACCCGGCCCGACACTCTCAGCGCCTGTCACCTCGGCCTGAGCGACGGCCGAATCAGAGACCTTCTTGCTGACGCCGTGGCGGGCGACTCCGCGCGGATCGGAAAAGTAGTCACGCGCGACCCGGACCGCGACGGTCGCGACACGATCGTCGACAACGCGCCCCGCGCCGGTCGCCTCAGCCGTTGAGTTGATGGTTTCGGGTGGGGAGACAATGGCCCCGAACCCCCGGAATAGCAGCAAGGCCACGACTGCCCACAAGGCAACCCGGCCAATGACACGAGCCCGCGGGGCGAGGCCCCTGGCGCGGTCAGATACATCTACGGTCACGACGCACCTCCTCCCGGCTCGCCGTCACCGAGTCGAATGGACGCCGGCCGCCCCGACCTTGAGGAAAGGCCGGGGTGGCAGCCGACCGCTGCGGCGAGAGATCCGGGGTCGGGGGCGAGACGTTTGGTCCCGCGCCGGGCGTCCGTGGTGCGCACGTGCCGAAGTTGTTTCTCGGATGGATTCACGCCCACTTGTCGGGGCGAGATCCGAGTTGCGTCACCTCTTTCGAGAACCTCTAGATCGGTGACGCAAACTGCCGGGAGCTTCGACAAGGAAGCGACATGGTGCGTCTAGAAAAGCCCCTCAGCAGCCTGGTTTCCGTTTGCCGTATCGACTCCCCGGGAACCTCATGGACGTGTCAACTGGGACGGTCCATATGAGATGGGCTTTGGACACCGATCAACTTCGGAGCATCGAGTTCGGGCTGCGAGGAAAACTCCGGGCAGCCCAGATCTCCCAGGCATTCATCGACCGCCACCTAGAAGACCTCGTACAGCAGGCACTCGCCGAGTACACGACAGCCCGCGAACGCGGCGACAAGATCGTGAATCCCGGAGGCTGGATCGTCCACGCCGCCTACATGCGCGCCATCGACCAGCTGCGCCGCGAACGGCACGAGGTCGGCGGCCTGGCGGATGACGTCGCCGCCAACGCCAGCGACGAGACCACTCCCCTGCCCGATGAAGAAGCGCTCGGCCACATCGAAGCCGAACAACTCCACCGCGCCATCTCCCGACTCTCCGTCTCGCAACGCCAGGCGCTCAGCCTCTACTACTTCGAAGAGAAATCAACCCGTGATGGCGCCGACGCACTCGGCTGGAGCGAACCAACCTTCAGAAGACGACGCGACGCCGCAATCCAAAGCCTCCGCGAGCGCCTCGGAGTCTCCGTACCCGAGTTCGATATCGGCCTCGCCGCCTGGCTCAGCCTCGCCACCTCCGAGACTCGCTTCGGATGGACCACCAACCTTGCCGCAGCCGCCGACGCAGTCAAGTCGAGCGCGATCAGCGTCGCAGACCGAGGCCGCGAGTTCGCGACCAGGCTCCTCTCTTCCGGCGGCGGCGAAACCGCGATCGGAATCAGCAGCCCCGCCGGCAAAGCAGCCGCCGGAATCTGCGCCACCGCCATCGCCGCCTGCACCGCCACTGGTGTCGTCGGACCCGGAGTGGCCGGTCTCGACCTCATACATCCCGGCAAGGACTCGAAAACGGCGAAGACAAGACCGCTGAATCCGTCGCCACCTCGGCCCGCGGCACGCGCGCCTCAAGCTTCTACCGGGTCCAGTACCAAGAGCCCGAGCGAGAACACGAAGCCGGTCAGGCAGTCACCCACGGGTAAGAACAGCAAAGCGGCAGGTGGTAGCCAGGCCGCGAGCAGAAAGCGGGCGCGCAACCAGGCAACATCCCAATTCGGCGTGGAGTCCTCCGCGCCGACAACTGCGGAGGTCGCTCCACCCGCGTCAACGCCTGCGCCACAGAGCGCTCCCACCCCATCATCGACGTCGACGCCTGACCAGGCGGCCCAGCAGCAGTTCGGGCTGCCGTAGCGCCGCCCCGCCGTTACCCGGCGCTCACATCATCCTGTCGCCTCTGGAATGAGTCCGTAGGGCGGTCGGTTGGGATCTCGCGTGTACTCGACAACCACATCCTGAGGATCAACGCTTGGGGGCGGCGAGTTGTCGACCACAATCAGCTGCGCACCTTCACCTTCGCCACCCAGCCATGTCTTCACGTGGCTGTAGAAGTTGTCCACAAGTCTCGCGTCCGCAAAGTCCTCGTCTCCGGGTTTTGAATCATGTCCGAGGTTCTTTTGGGGGCTGTCTAGCACCAGGAGGCCGGGAGCATTCGCGTTCTGCTCATGAGCAACCTCCCAGAGGGCGAGGCCCCACGCCAATGCAATGACGACCTTGCCACCGCTACTGGCTTTGACGTACGACTGGTTCCTCACATGGGGAACAAGATCGTCAGCGATATAGGGATTCTCAAGTTTGGGATATCCAAGGTCCGAAAGAATTTCCCCGAAACGTCCCGAGAGGTCGTCAATGACGGCCTTGCGGCTGGGACGCTCCGTCTGAGCCTTGCGCTGCGCGTTTATCTCCTGCGCATGTTCTCTGAGACGCGCGTGCTTCTCTTCCGCGTCGGCAACGCGGCTCCAAGCGTTGGTGCCCGTCCGTGCTTTCTGGGCAGTCAGGCGAGCGTCCGATAGCCGTTGAGTAAGGCTGTCCCGCAGGGCTAACCACGGAGATGGGCTCTCCGTCACAGCATCGACAGCAACTGCCGCCGCTTCTGCTTGGCTATCCGCGGCGGCGCTCTCGTCCTCAAGAACTCGAAGGTGCAGGTTCAGGCGCTCGACGTATTCGTTGAGGCTGTTCAACCGCCGACCAACCGCTCGGAGTTCCCGTTCGAGGACGACGGAACTATTGTCTTCGACTGACTGTTCATCTTCGGAAAGCTCTCCGGAACCGTTGATCTCGCTATGGCAGAGCGAACATTCACCGTCCTCAAGCTTCGGCGGAGTTTCGAGCTGACTGAGGCAGGCAGGGCAAACGACGACGTGGAGCGGATCAAAAAGGCGTTCAGCATCTAGAAGAAAGTTCAGCTTCCGTTTGTCGTCGGCATATTGGCCTCGCAGGGCATCAAGTCGTGCGATCAAGCTCCGGCGATCTCGAACACGTACGCGCGCATCTTTTGCCTGCTGTTCCGCTTCGACGAGCTGACTTCGCAAATCGACGGAAGCTTCCTGGGTCGTTCGCTGCTGGATATCAAGCGCAGCGAGTTCCTCCTTTAGGTTCTCTATCTGCGATCTGGATTCGTCCAGATCCTTTGCAAGTTGGTCAGCACCCTGCGGGTGGTCTTGTTCTGCCACCTGGCGGAGCGTGATCGCTCTCGACTCCGCTGTCTTCGCCGCTGCCTGAGCTGCTTGATACCGACTGGTGAGGACAGCCTGCTCATTGTCGTGGACTCCGAACATTGCATCTATGGTCTGCCGAAACTTTTGCCTGACCATGTGGTGCGACTGCTCAAAAACGAGGTTGTTGTTGTCGAGCCGCTCGTTCGGGAAGAACACCACATTGAACACGTCTCGGATGCTCAAGCGCTGGGTCGCGGTCTCTTCCTTGACCCCCGAATCGGGCAATTCGATCCCGTCAAGGTTGCAGGCGGCAAGAACCATCTGAGACAGACCGTCGGGGTCGGACGGTGGTTCAGTGCCTACGCGAAGCTCGTGGGCAGAGTCAAGACCACCGAGGGTTGAATCCCACACCGACGCAAAACTGGAAGGGCTGCCGGTGGTGGACCGTTCAATCACCGTTGGCTGCCCTGCCAACTCGACTTCGAGTAGTGCTGCTCGAACCGCCGTCACGAGTTCCTCGTGCTGCGGATACTCCTTTTCTCCCAGGCAGTAGCGAATGTAGTCGACGATGCTCGTCTTGCCCGTCAGGCTCGGACCCGCAATGACGGAAAGCGGCCGAAAGCTTCTACCCTCCGAGACCCGGAACTCCGCGCCATAGGACTTCCCTCCCCCCGCCGACCCTGCCAGGAATAGCTCAACAACCCGAACCCCCGTCATCGCGTCACTCCCCTTCTTTTAGCTCGTCGTCGATGGGATCAGTTGGGGCGTGAGCATCTCCGACCTCATCGAGTAGGTCGACCAACAACCATGAGTAGCCCAGCCACTCTTCAACATCACGATCTAGAGCTTTGTTTCCCCTACTGGCAAGACGCCTGAGAACTATCTCGGCCGAAGCTCTATACGCGTCGGCGTACACGGATCTCAGGTCGCTCGACAGGGCGCTCCCTTCGTCCGTAATCGCGTAGCCGTCGGTCGTCATTTCCGCGAGACCAAATGCCACCAGCCGGGCAAGATCATGCTGAAGTCGTCGCCGCCGGGAAGCGAACCGCTGGCCGGTACTCGCGTAGGCGAGCTGAACGCGGCTAAAGCCGGCCAGTTCCAAGGCCAAGCGGTCAGCGCGATCTCTGGCTGAATCGCCTTCGATCACTACAAACGGGTTGTCAGAGAAGAACTCGTAGTAGGCCAGACGGTCAACGGATTGAACCCTTTTCCCGAGCGACTTGGCTACATCGAACAGTAGGAGCATCCGGGCGAGTCGGAACGTTGAGTTGTCTTCCGGCGAGAGCACATTGGGCGGCATCTCAGACCATGGTGCTGGCGCTGCGTCTTCAAAGTTGTGGGAAGTCATTCCGCGACTGCATCCGTCCCGGCCTCACCTGGTGATTCCACCTCGGAATCAGCAGAGGGAGGATTTGCTGTTCCCACGCTTGTAGGGTGTTCGTCGGCGATTTCTCGCCAATGAATCACCCAGCCGGCTTCCTTTTTCTCCACCAGACGATGGGCAGTGCCCTTCTTGTGCGCTTTGGCGAGAGGTAACCCAGAGGGATCGTCGCAGGCTGCGGCACGCTCGATGACTGACTCGATGAGGCTCCCCATACGACCACGCTCATCCGCGGTTGGGGATTCCTTGTTGAACTCCTGCTCCCAAATATCTTTGACTTCCATGTGAAGCTCGTCCATCGAGTCAATCGCAGTCGTTTGACTCTTCGCCTCATAGTCCCGAACGAGCGCATCTGTAGCGAAAAAATGGGCACGGGCCGAATCGGTCTCAACCTGTCCTGCCTCGCGCAATTGGCGGACAAACAGGGCATCTTCGAACTGGGCCAAGTCAGCAGTGCGCTGAACTTTGGGTGGGCGGGACGCATCCGCCCGTCCCGAAGCAATGGTGAAAGGAAAATACTCGCGGCGCACCCTCTGAGCGTCGGCGTTGAGCAGCTGATGCCGCAATTCGGTTCCGTCCCATAGATCGATTGCGATGTGGTGTTTTCTGCGAGTCCGGTCGGCCCATCCAGAGAACCACTTCATTTGATCTGGATGTAGGACACATGGAACAACGAGAGTCCAAGCGACGATGTTGTGACCGTGCTCGTCGGCATGGTCGATCGCGCTCTTGAAGGAGCTGCGTACCTGACCCTGTGGAGAGTCGTCCTGCCATTCCAGAACGAACTTGGACTGCCAAATCCGAACGTGGCCGCCGGCCAGCTGCCCAGCAAACGTATCGATCCCCCAGTCTCGGCCGCCAGGACCTTCAACGGTGGTCGCATCGGGGTATTTCACCTTCACGAGATCGGTCACAAAGAGTTGGAATCGTTCCCGAGCAGCCCCATCGCCGCCGGCGTCCATGCTGAACCGACCGAACAGCTTTGAAGGCTCACCAAGAGCGGGCGGTGAAACGTCAGCGTTAATCACGACTGCTGGATCCTTCGCCGATCAAAATGCTCGTGATAGTGAGCCGTGATGTTGCGACTGTGTCAAGCGATTTTCCTCCCGATCCCATCTCCCGATCCTCCTGGGTATCCATACCGCGGCAGAACTCTATCTCTTGAGCGGCGTAGATCCGAGGACTCTCTGCCCGGGAGAACCTAAGCACGGGGATACCTGACCGAGTGACGCAAACGGCGCCTCCCCTCGACAAGGAGATAAGGGCGCTCGCGAACGCGCCGGGGCGCCTGTCTCAACTCAGCGCGAAACGGGTAGGTGAATCTCAAATGGAAAAGGGTCTTGGAGGCAAACTCGCCAGGATGGCGGGCGTCGGGACCATGGTTCTGGCGGCGTCGATCCTGTTTGGGGCACCGGCTCAGGCCGGAGACTATGTCGTGGTTCAGTGCGCACCAGGATTGAACGCGAGTACCGAAGCCCGGTTCTCTTCCACAAGCAAGCACTTCAGGGGAAAACAGGATTGCGGGCGTAAGTCTCCGGGCGTCCAGCTACGCCACTACCTTGATCCTGGTGAGACGGGGACTGTTGCCAGGCGATATGGCGCCTGGGTGTGGGCCGCTCCGCTCGGCACAGCTATCAGTGGCGGATCGGCCCGCAGTCGGTTGGAGAACGCCGACGGTGTCTCTGGCTACCTTGTGGTTTCCCCGGCTGTCGGTGACGGTGTGGTCACGGAGAACCAGAACGATGGCAAGCAGCATCTTTCCGCGATTCCGGCGGGAAGCTGGCGCTACTTCTCAGCACGTCTTCAGTGCACGGCACCCAACCAAGGCAATCGTTGCGTTGGCAGGGCCGGCGCTGCCCATACCTTCCTGAAGCAGGTCCGACTGCGCCTGACCGACCTTGCCACCCCGAAGCTCGCGGTCGGTGGCTCCATTCTTGATGGCAAGGTCCAGCGCGGCCAACAAAGCCTCGGCATCATTGCGGTCGATGAGGGCTCCGGCATCAGATCAACATCCGTCACCGTCAACGGGACTCGCATCGCCGGAGACGACTTGGTCGCGTCGTGCCATCTCCTTCCGACCGGCCAGACGACCCGTATGGCTCCCTGCCCCAAGACCGTCGGCAAGAGCTACTCGATCAACACCGCTGTTCCGCCGTTCAAGAACGGGACGAACAAAATCGCAGTCTGCGTGTCGGATCACGCCCAGACCGGCGTTGCCAACACCGCCTGCCAATCCGAGGATGTGGTGGTCGACAGCCTCTGTCCAGCCTCCGTCGTAGGTGGCGGAACGAAGCTGCACGCACGATTCGTGCGATCCGGAAAGCGGATCGCTCGGCTGAAGTTTGGGGGTCGGACCGTTATCCGCGGTTGGCTAGGTGACGCCCGCGGCAACGCGGTTCCCGGCGCGACCGTTTGCGTTCAGTCTCACTCGGACCTGCCCCACAAGAAGTTCCGTCTGCTCAGAACGATCACGACTAACGCGAGCGGAGGGTTCTCTTACAAGATCCGCCGCGGCGCATCTCGTCGTCTCAGGATCGCCTACCGCGATGGTGCAGCACAGATCTCGAAGGGGCTTCGGGTGAAAGTCAGAGCCAAATCCACGCTCCGCGTAAGCCGCCGTCGAACTCGCCCCTTCAAACCCGTCAAATTCTCCGGTCGGATTCCAGATCCGCACTCGGGTGGACGAGTCGTGGTGATCTACGGAACAGTGCCCGGGGCCAAGAAGCGCTTCCTCGTTCGCAAGGCCAGAACAAACGCGGTAGGCAAGTGGCGAGCGTCCTACACCTTCACCCCGGTACCAACCACCACCCGATTCGTTTTCTGGGCAGTCGTCCCCCACCAGAACGGGTACCCATATAGCCAAGGGCACTCAGCCGCCCGTTACATCCGAGTCAGGCCGTAGACCATGCCAGAGACTCAACGCCAGGAGGAGAGCATGAGCACCCGTCGACGCATCCCGTCCCCAGCAACCATTCTCGCGATCATCGCCCTTTTTGTCGCACTCGGCGGGACCGCGTTCGCGATCTCAAGGAACAGCATCGGAACACGAGAGATAAAGCCGCACGCCATCCAGGCGAAGAATCTCGGCCCAATGAAAATCAGGTGGGGCAGACTCCGAGACTTCGATACCACGGCGGGCGATGGTCAGTTCGACATCGCGTCCGGTCAAGCACAATGCCGACGTGGAGAACGACTAGTCAGCGGCGGCGTTCGAGCACGACGCAGTCCCGATGCGGGGCCGCTAAGAGTCGCGATGGTCGACTCCGGACCAGTGACACGCCAGCGTCAGTGGTTCGTGACCATGAACTCGGATCTCGGGGGTGCGGCCCGCAAGCGCTTCATCGTTTTTGCGTACTGCTTGGCGAGATAAGTCCAGGCTTGACGGAAGGTGGTGTCGCTTACTCGTGCTCGTCGTCGGGCTTCCCCCTGAGCATTTCGATCAGCGGATTGGGCTCTTTCGAGTTCGCTGGGTGGATCGTCACCGCCTCGGGTGTCTCACCAACGTCTTCTCCAGCAGCAATCCGCTTGTAGAGATCGAGGTTCCCCGGTGCTGGGGCAGAGACGAGATCCCACTCCTCCCCGTTCCAGTACCGCACTCGGTCACCCCAGTGCGGGTCTAGCTTCCAGCCGGGAGCCAGGTCCGGTGGTGGCTCGATCCCCGCGACCAACTTCGGATCATCCTTCCACGCCATCCCATACGTCTCCTGCTTGTGGAAGACGATCGGCCAGAACACCGTGGATCGGTCGAATCCAAGCTCCTTCGCTCTGACCGCCGCCGCCGCGAACTCGACCCCGCTGAACGCGGTTTCAAGGAACGGCAGCATGTTCCTGATCTCGACCACGGCCTGTTCCAGGCTCTCCCCCCAGCTTCCGATCTCCCTCTCCTCGTCGGTCAGCCCGTATTCCTCGTCGCGTGGCATCGATCTCACTTCCCCTTCTTCTCAGAGATCACGAAGGACCGCGGGGACTTCTTGGCCTGTCGAACCTCTCCATCCTTCTTGAGGCGGGCGAGGCAGTTGGCAACAGCACCGGATGAACGCTCGGTCCCCTTCGCCACTG
>MKST01000011.1:273503-359456 GCA_001897355.1 Solirubrobacterales bacterium 67-14
CCGCTTCCGCAGATGAGTGAGAACGAGGCCGTCCAACTCACCTGGACTCAGGCGCCCCTTGGCCGGGGACTTCTCTTTCGACTTGGCAGGCATCGGATGCTCCTTTCGTTGGAGCACCGAAGGCATGCTGCGATGAGCCCGGACAGGGCCACGGCGGATACCGTGCATCTTGCATCGAAGCAGGGTCTTCGGTGCCACGCCCCGGGGTGTTTGCGCACCGCCGGGGCACTTACATATCGGGCTCGACGTTAGCTCCAGAACGGATCTAAAGCGAGCCGGAAACCAGCGAAATCCCCGGCGATCGACACATATCGGCCGGTTTTCAGGCACTAGTGCCTGAAAAGTGACCCCGATTTCAGGGAGGTTTGAATTGCCTCTGCAAAGCGAAAACCCCGCAGTTGCGGGGTCTTCTAGGAGGGGTGGACGACGGGATTCGAACCCGCGACCGCCTGGACCACAACCAGGAGCTCTACCAACTGAGCTACGCCCACCGCGAGACGAGGAAATCTACCGGTCAGGAGTCGGATACGCTGCGCCGGTGGCAAACCGAATGACTCAGGGGGATGTGGTTTGACCGTACGCCGGGAGATGCGGGGATTCGCGATCGGCTCGCTGCTGTTCGCGCTGGGCTCAACGCCCGGCTACCTCGGGTTGGTCGACGTCACGGCCGACAACGTCACCTACTTCCTCGGCTCGGTCTTCTTCACCATCGCCGGCTTCACCCAGCTCCGGCTGACCGGCCGCTGGCAGCCCGGCAGTTGGTCCTCGAAAGACGCCTGGGACGATTGGTGGGCGGCGGCGATCCAGTTCCTCGGCACGCTCGCCTTCAACGTCTCCACCCTGGTCGCGACCCTCGGCACGATCTATCCCGAGACCTTCAAACACATGGGCTGGCGGCCGGACTTCGTCGGTTCGATCTGCTTCATCGTCGCCTCCGTCCTGGCCGTCAGGGCGACCACCCACCGCGAGTCGCTCTGGGATCCCGAGGCCCGCAACTGGTGGAACACCTGGCTCAACATGGCCGGGGCGGTCGCCTTCATGGTCTCGGCGATCTTCGCCTGGATCAACCCCTCCACCGGCGAACCGCTCAGCACCGACTGGACCAACATGGGCACCTTCGCCGGCGCGGTCTGCTTCTTCACCGCGGCGCTGCTGCTCAAGCCAGAGGCCGACCAGCCGCCCGACCCCTCCCTCAACGGAAACGGCCCTCACCCCGACGAAGGGTGAGAACCCTCTGGGCCGGCGCCTTCTAAGGCTCGATCGGGGCGGGCGCCCGAGCCGAGGAGAGCGCCCCGGCCGAGGCAGAGACGACCAAGGCGATCGCCGCGATCTGGGTGGCGGACATGTCCTGCGAGAGCAACAGGAAGCCGATCGTCGCCGCCATCGCCGGTTCGAGGCTCATCATCACCCCGAAGACGTTGGAAGGCAGCCGGCGCAGCGCCTCCATCTCCAGCGAGAGCGGCAGCGTGGTGCTGAGCAGGGCCACGGCGACGCCGGTCGCGAGGACGGAAAGCCCGAGCAACGCCGAACCCCCGTCGGCAACCCCGAAGGGCGTGCAGAAGACGGTCGAGAAGACCATCGCGATCGCCAGGCCGCGGCCACCGGAGAACTGCTCGCCGACCCTCTTCGCGAACAAGATGTAACAGCCCCAGAAGAAGCCGGCGACCAAGGCCAGGACTACCCCGAAAGGATCGATGCCCTCTTCGCCGATCCCGCCCGACAGCAGGACGATCCCCGCCGCCGCCATCGCCACCCAGATCAGGTCGCGCCGGCGATGGGAGGTGAGCAGGGCGACCCCCAGCGGACCGATGAACTCGAAGGTGACCCCTATTCCCAACGGGATCCGGTCGATCGCCTCGTAGAAGGAGAGGTTCATCGCCGCGAGGACGAGACCGAACCTCAGAGCGATCTTCGTGCTTTCCCGGTCCAGGCGGAAATCCGGCCGCCAGATGATCACCAGCAGGATCGCCGAGATGGCCGTGCGGAGGAAGGTGACGCCCATCGCGCCGACCTCGTCGAAGAGGCCGGTTGCCAGCGCCGCCCCGACCTGGATCGAGCTGATCGAGCCGAGGACCATCGCAACCGCGGGAACGGTCGGCCCCCGGTGGCCGGACGGTGCGGATGTGCGGTCTTGGTCGGCTGCGGCCACCGGGGCAGTGAATCACCGTGAGGCGATGCGATGCCGCGCGACACTCCGCACCTCTGTCGCTCGGCGATAATCGAGACATGACCGATACGCCGCCCTCCATGGATGCCTATCCCCACTCGCTCACCATCCCGACCCGGTGGAAGGACAACGACATCTACGGCCACGTCAACAACGTCGAGTACTACTCGTACTTCGACACGGTGATCAACCACTACCTGATCACCGCCGGCGGCCTGGACATCCACGGCGGCCCGACGATCGGGGTCTGCGCGGAATCCCACTGCAGCTTCCTCGCCGCAGTTGCTTTCCCCGACCCGGTCGAGGCCGGCCTCCGGGTCGGTCACCTCGGCAATTCCTCGGTCCGCTACGAGATCGGGCTGTTCAATCCGGACGGCAGCCCGCTGGCCGAAGGCTGGTTCGTCCACGTATTCGTGGATCGCGAAAGCCGCCGCCCGGCCGGGATCCCCGACCCGATTCGCGCAGCCCTGCTGAAGCTGGAGGTGATCTGATGAGGACCACCGCGACCGTGCTCAGAGAGATGGGCCAGCCCGGACCCTTCGCCGAGACCGAGCCACTGGAGCGAGTCGAACTCGAACTCGACGACCCGGGCCAAGGCGAGCTGCTGATCCGGATCCGCGCGGCCGGCCTCTGCCACTCCGACCTCTCCGTGATCACCGGGCAGCGGCCACGGGTGATGCCGATGGCGCTCGGTCACGAGGCCGCCGGCGAAGTCATCCGAGTCGGCGCCGGCGACCACGGCTTCGTCGAAGGCGACCATGTCGTGCTCGCCTTCGTGCCGGCCTGCGGCGAATGCCGTTTCTGCCGCGAGGAGCGGCCGGCCCTATGCGAGCCCGGGGCCGAGGCCAACGTCGCCGGCAGCCTGCTCGGCGGCGGCATGCGCCTCCACGAGGAAGGCGGCGACGCGGTCCACCACCACCTCGGCGTCTCCGCCCTCGCCGACCACGCCGTGGTCTCGGCCCGCTCGGCGGTCAAAGTCCCGGACGACCTCCCCTTCGAGATCGCCGCTCTCTTCGGCTGCGCGGTTCTGACCGGGGCCGGCGCGGTGCTGAACACCGGCGCCTCCGCCCTGGGTGGGGCGCGTTCCATCGCGGTATTCGGTCTGGGCGGGGTCGGGCTGGCGGCGCTCTTGGCCGCGAAGTCCCAGCGGCCGGAGACCCTGGTCGCGGTCGACGCCGTGCCGGCCAAGCTGGAGCTCGCCCGGGACCTGGGTGCCGACGTGGCGATCCAGGCCGGCCCCGACGTGGTCGAGCAGGTCAAGGCAGCCACCGACGGCGGCGTCGACCTGGCGATCGAGACGGTCGGCAACGAGAACGTGCTGGCCGAGGCCTACGCGGCGACCGGCCGCGGCGGGACCACGGTCACCGCGGGCCTGCCCCACCCCAGCCGCAAGCTGGAGATCCCGGCGATCTCGCTGGTCGCCGAGGAGCGGACCCTGAAGGGCTCCTACCTCGGCTCCTGCGTGCCGCGGCGGGACATCCCCGAGTTCATCCGCATGTACCGCGCAGGCGAGCTGCCGGTCGAGAAGCTGCTCAGCCACCGGCTGAAGCCGGACGAGATCAACGCCGGCTTCGACCGCCTCGCCCGGGGCGAGGCGGTCCGCCAGATCGTGATCTTCGACTGACGCCGAGATCGGGAAAGTTGGCAATTATTGCCAACTTTCCCGATCTCGATGAACTACTTGACCCGCATCTTCAGGAAGGGGACCAGGGTTTTGATGAAGTCGTTCTTCGACGGAGTGGCGCTGAGCGGGTCGATGTGGGCGTAGGTCTTCTTCCGGACCACGGTCCTGACCCACTTCTTCGGCACATGGGACTGTTTCGCCAGCGCCTCGGTCGCCCGTTTGACCCGGCCGTTGCCGAGCGAGGTGTCGAACGAGTACATCGGCAGGTGGACCCGCTTGCCCATCGTCGTCTTGATCCCGAACACCTTCTGCGCGGGGTTGGCGATGCCGTTGTTGACCGCGCCCGCATCGAGGGTGAGGCGCAGCGGGTGGTACCAGGCGGTGCCGTCCATGCCGTCGATCTCACGGAAGACCTGGGCGGCGCGCTGGGCCGTCCCGAGCTGTCCGTTGACCCATCCGCGCGGGTCGCCCGAAGGGGCGAGGTCACCGATGTGGCTCTGGACCAGGCTCAGGTTCTCCGGGCCGGTGTCCGCATCGACCGCGTACGCGTACTGCGCGAGGTTGGTCGCGGAAACGGGCGGCTTCAGCGACTCGGGCAGCAAGGGGAAATTCCCGACCAGAGAGCGTGAGTTCGGATCCAACAAGGCGGCGGTGGAGCCCATCGCGTTGAAGACGCCGGCCGCCCAGGGGAGGGGCGGAACCAGGGTGATGAAGGGCGAGGCGCTCGGGTCGTTCAGGCCGTCCAGGCTCGTTTGCGCATCCTCGGCCGACGGCAGGTCATCGGCCTCGCGGGCCCCTGCGCCATCGATGAAGACCAGGCCGGAAAGGCCCTTCGCGCCGGGCTTGCCGTGGAAGTTCCAGGTCGCGTAGGCAGTGACGATCGAGCCACCCAGCGAGTGCCCTCCGAGCACGACCTTGCGGCCACCCTTCCGGGCGATCTTGACTACCTTGTGGATGTCCTGGACGGTCATGCTGAGCCCCCACCGCTTGGCGAACTCGGTTTCCTCGGTGGTCTTGCCCTGGAAGTGCGGTTGAATCGAACTGTCCAGGATCCACCCGAGGTAGTAGTCGAGCACCTGCTGGTTGGTCGCATCGCCGTTCAGGTACTTCTCCAGCATCGAGTGGTCCTCGAGCAGGTTCTCGCGACGTTCGATCGACCAGACCTGCCAGCCCTTGAGCCGTTTGACCAGGGCGTTGCCAAGCGGCCGGAAGTTGGTTGCGCCGGCCGAGGTGCCGGGTTCAAGCAGGAGGATCTTCTTCGCCTTGGCCGGACCTTGCTTCACTACCTTGAACTTGTTGTACATGGCGGGAGTGCCAGGCGCCGGCGTGCCCTTCAAGGTCATTACGTTCAACTTGGCCGAGGCGCTGCCCGACATGCAGAGTCCGAGTGCCACAGTTGCTACGGCCAATGCCAGCGATCCCCTGCGAACCACGTTCATATACCTCTCCTCTTGCTCATCGCGGACTTTCCCAGATCCGCGTCTTGGGTTGATTCTAGACAGCTGAAACACGAAAAAGGGCCCGCCGGAGCGGGCCCTTGAAACGGATCGGCGGGAGATCAGGCCACCTTGTAAGTCTTCTCGGCGCTCTTCTTGACCTTGCCGGCCGCGACGGCCTTCTTGGCGAGGCCATTGGCGGCGCTGTTCTGAACGCCGATCCCGCGGGCGATGTCCGCCAGCTTCGAGCCGGGGTTCTCTTTCACATAAGCGACGAACTGTGCTTCACGCTCACCGCGCTTGGCACGCTGGCCTCCGGTGGAAGATGACTTTTCGGACCCAAGCGCCTTCTGGATCCGGGCCTGCGCGTCCTTGATCGACTTCTCGGCGTCGCGTGCCTCCTTGCGGGCCTGGGCCTTCTTCTCCTTGTACTCGGCCTTGACCTTCGTGGTCGCTTCCTTCGTCGCTTCCTTTACCGCGTCGCGAATCGCACGGCTCTCCTCGACTGAAAGCTGCTTTAGCTTCGAAGCCGAAGTTTCAAGTTGCTGAATTGCATCTTCAATGCTTGACATTTCTTCTCCTGGTTTGCCTTTGTCATGTACCTGCCAGATATCATCATGGCACCGGCACGATGACTATATACAGATGAAGGCCGGGATTGCCAATAGAAATATAAGTTGGGAACCTGACACTCGTCAGGAAGTTAAATCCCTGGTTGCGGGCGGGTCGACATTGCTACCGTCTCTTTCTCCCTCTTTCCCCTCGCCCATGTCTTCGACCAGTCTTCGCCTGCCCAAGAACCCGCTCACGCACAGCCGGGCGTTCTGGGCGATGGCGGCGATCGCGGTCACCTTTCCGGCGATCTCCGCCGTGCCCTCGCCGCTCTACTCGCTCTACCAGGACATGTGGGGGTTCTCCGACGCGGTGCTGACCGAAGTCTTCGCGATCTATGTCGTGGCCCTGTTGTTCTCGCTGCTCGTATTCGGTGGCCTTTCCGACCACGTCGGCAGGCGCCCGGTCTTGCTGGGGGCGATCTTCTTCGAAGCGCTCTCGCTGCTCTTCTTCCTGGTCGCCGGCGGGGTCGCGACCCTGGCCCTGGCCCGGGTGGTCCAGGGCCTGGCCACCGGGGTCGCCCTGGCCACGCTCAGCGCCGTGATCGTCGATCTCCGACCGGCACATGCACCCAAGCGGAGCGGGGTCGTGAACGGGGTCGCGCCGCTGGCCGGGCTGGCCCTGGGTGCGCTCGGCTGCGGCCTGCTGGTCCAGTTCGCCCCCTGGCCCACCTCACTGATCTTCGTGATCTTGCTGGTCGCCCTGGCCTTCGCCGCGTTCGCGGTGTGGAAGGCGCCGGAGACCTCAGCGCTCAGGGCCGGCGCGCGCCGTTCCCTGATCCCAAAGGTCGGCCTGCCGGCCCATCTCCGCTCTGATTTCATGACCCTGCTGCCGATCATGGTGGCCGGCTGGTCGCTCGGCGGGCTCTACCTTTCGCTCGGCCCCTCGATCGCCTCCAGCTTCATCGACAAGGATCCCTACCTGACCGGCGCGATCGTGGTCACCGCGCTTTGCGGAACGGGCGCCTTCGTGGTCTACCTGCTGCGCCAGCGGGAGCCGCGCAGCGTGATCCGCTTCGCCGCGGCCTGGCTGTGCGTCGGCATAACCCTGAGCCTGATCGGACTCCAGTTCGATCTCGGCCATCTCGCCTTGGTCGGCACCGTGGTCTCGGGGGTCGGTTTTGGCGCTTCGGCGCTGGGGTCGTTGGGTGCCCTGGTCGACCTGCCTCATCCGGACGAGCGGGGCGAGCTCTTCGCCTTCGCCTATGTGGTGAGTTACGTCGCCTTCAGCGTCCCGGCGGTGATCGGCGGCTTCGCCTCGGACCGGATCGGCCTCCACGACACCGCCCTGGCCTACGGCGCGGTGACCCTGGTCGTCTCGATCATCGCCCTGTTCGTGGCCAGTAACAGGCACCCCCGGCAGGATTCGAACCTGCGACATCCTGCTTAGAAGGCAGGCGCTCTATCCAGCTGAGCTACGGGGGCGCGGAACTTTGAAGTTAGCCGTTCGGGGGCATGGCCGCCGATCCGGGGTCGCCCTAGTCCTCGGCCGCCGCGTCATCCTCGCGTTCGGCTTCTTCCTTGAGCGCTTCGATCCGGTCGGCGTAGAGCTTGTCCTTGTCGAGTTTGGCGCAGCGGTTCGGATCGATCTTGCCGTTGACCTTGTAGACGTAATCGGCCTGCGGCGTGATGTCGTCCTCGGAGACCACGAGCTTGAGCGCCGGGTCGCCGTCGATCCAGCCGCGCACGGGGTAGTAGTAGTCGGCGGTCGGCGAGTCTTGCGAGTACTCGCTGGTGATGATGTAGTCGAAGTCGCCGGCGTTGATCGTGTTGATGAACTCGCGGCAGTTGTCGATCAGGCGGTAGGTGCCGTTCGGGCCCTTCTGCCCGATGTACTGGACGTAATTGGAACGGTCGACCCCGTAGAAGCCGTACTGGCCGAAGAAGATCTCGCCGGAACCGGCCAGGGCGATCCGTTTGTCCTTCAGGTCGCGGGTGAACGCGAACGCGTCCTGCGGCCCGCCTTCCTGCAGGAAGAGCGTGGTCCGGGTGTAGTGCTTGTTGGCGTAGCCGACCTCTTCGCCCCGGCCCCAGATCGCGGCGATCAGGGCGATCGCGGTCACGCAGGCGACGATCACCACCCGCGGCACCTTGGTGTTGTCCTTCATCCAGCTGAGGCCGACCGGCGCCCAGACGATCGCCAGCGTGAGGAAGACCGCCCCGGGCAGGAAGCCCGGATACCACTTGGGAGAGGTCAGCACCGTGATCGCATAGACCGCGGCGAGGAAGATCAGCACCTTCTTGGCCCGGTCCTCCGGTTCCCGCAGTTGCCGGATCAGCGGCAGCATCACGGCCGCCAGCAGCAATCCCGGCAGCAGGTAGCGGGTGTTGGTGAAGAAGCCACGCGGCTGGAACTCCTGGCCGGCCGCGGTGAGCGGCGTGAACACGTAGACCACGGCGGTGATCAGGGCGGCGGCCGAGATCACCCGGACGATCTTGTTGCGTGACTTGACCACCAGCCAGATCGCCGCCGCAGCGAGCATGACCAGGATCAGCGGGAACAGCACCCCGAAGGCGTCGTCGAGGCGGGGGAAGAACCACCAGCGGTAGATGCCCGGGTCGGTCAGGTAGTGGGCGACCGAGAAACGGGGCCGCGGGTCGAGCGGCATCTGGTCGGGCTGTGGCAGCTTGAGCGGACCCCAGCCGACCGCCGGCACCGGGTTGCCCCCCGTGTAGACCATCGCCCGCACGTACCAGTAGCCGCCGACCAGGAACATCGAGATGCCGAGGCAGAGCGCGGTGGTGAGGCGGCGGCCCTTGCCGCTGACCAGGACCATGCCGAGGAAGATCACGCCGATCGGGGCCAGCATCGAAACCTTGATCGAGATCGCCAGGCCGGCCGCGATCCCGGCCATGATCAGCGGTCCCTTGTCGAGCAGCGGCGCGTTGGCATCCGGGGTTTCGGACACGGCGCCGGATTTCGGCGCCCGGCGCTGATGCCCGTTGATCAAGAAGGCGACGAAGGCGACCAGGAAGGCGAAGCAGACGATGTCGTTGCGGCCCTCGCCGGGCTGGGTCTCGATCATCACGCCGGCCGAGAGCAGGATCGCGCCGCCGACCAGGGTGGCCGGACCGACCCCGTAGGGGCGGCCCACGCACCAGCAGGCGAGCAGGGCGATCCCAAGCGGGAGCATGTTGAAGACCGGCGAGAGGAAGTCGCTGCTGAGCAGGCCCATCAGGGCGCCGTGCATCAGCTCCGAGCTCTGCGGATAGAACCAGACCGCGAGCCGCAGGGCGTCCGTGTAATGGAGCTGCGTGATCGAGCCTTCCTGGATGAACCGGGCCGCATCCGGCATGTGGTACCAGGTGGTGTCGCCCCCGAACATGCCCTGGTCGAGGCTGAGCTGGGTCGGGAAGGTCCACTCGGCGACGCACCAGGAGGCAACGGCGATCGCGACCAGGAAGGCCCAGGTAGGCACCGCCGGCGCCGCGATCTGCTCGACGTCACGCGGCGCGAACTTCCAGGCCAGTCCGGCACCGGCCAGCGGGATCACGATGCATGCGGCGGTGATCCAGGCTTCCTTCAGCAGTCCGACCGAACCGATCAGCTGCAGCGAGATGATCAGCAGCGCGAAGGCGATCGTCAGCTCGGAGAGGCGGGCCAGCGCCCCCGAGAACTCGGGCACGATCCAGCGCCGGATCCACCAGGAGCCGTACCAGACGGCACCGCAGATCGCGGCGATCTGAAGCACTCCGGCGATGTATGAAGCGAGGGACGGGGTCAAGGCCGTCCTGTGGACACGGTTGGCACCGCGGGAATCCTAATTTATGGCCGGTCGGGTTGGCTTCCGGCACACCCTGCCGGTCTGGATCAGGCGGGGCCGCCGGCCAGCGGCACCTGGCAGGCGACGCCGGTACCGGCCAGGCCGCAGTAGCCGTTGGGGACCTTGTCGAGGTACTGCTGATGCGGCCCTTCCGCGTAGTAGAACGGGCCGGCCGCTTCGATCTCCGTGGTGATCTCCCCCAGCCCGCGAGCGGAAAGCGCCTGCTGGTAGGTGGCGCGGGCCATCTCGGCGACCTCTTTCTGGTGCTCGTCGACGGCGAAGATCGCCGACCGGTACTGGGTGCCTACGTCGTTTCCCTGGCGCATGCCCTGGGTCGGGTCATGCTCGGAGAAGAAGACCTCGAGCAGTCGTTCGTAGCTGACCTGCTGCGGGTCGAAGGCGACCATCACGGACTCGGCGTGGCCGGTCCGGCCGCTGCAGACCTCTTCGTAGGTCGGGTAGGGCGTGAAGCCGTTCTGGTAGCCGACCGCGGTCGTGTAGACCCCGTCGAGGTTCCAGAAGAGGCGCTCCGCCCCCCAGAAGCAACCGAGCGCGAAGTAGGCGACCTCGATCCCCTCCGGGAACGGCCCCTGGATCGGGTTGCCCAGCACGGTGTGTCGCTCCGGGATCGGGAAGTCGTAGTCGTCGCGGCCGGGGAGCGAATCCTCCGGGGCCGGCATCGTCGTCTTATCGCGGCCGAAGAGCATGCACCGATGCTACTCCGGTGCTCAGGAACCCGGGGCGGGAACCTGGCTGGCCATGTGCATGTAGCCGGCGGCGCTGGGATGGATGCCGGTGTCACCGCTGATGATCCAGGGCGGTCCGACCGCCGGCCCCGAGCAGAACGAAAGCGGGTGGTTGACCAGCAGCTCGTCCTGGGTCAGGGTCGACTGGACGCTCGGCCCGTCGACCTTGTAGCCGAGGTAGGAACAGGAGAAGTTCGAGGGGTATTGCGGCGACATGTCGATGCCGATGTCAAAGCGCGGCGGCGATATCACGGTGATCCGGCTGGCCGAGACCTGCCCGGCCTCGTCGGCGATGATGCCGTTGAGGAGCTCGGTCATCATCTCGAGCTGGCTCGAGCTGTAGGCAAGGGCCGAAGACGGTATGGCGAGGTGGTACTGCATGAGCACGATCCGCGAGGTGGTGTTCTCGACCAAGCTGGTGTAGAGCTCGCTCAGGCGCTGGTCGAGATCGACCGAGGCGAAGGCGTCGAGCACGCACTGGCGGAAGTCGCCGAAGATGTGCGACTCGAGGGCGCAGCCCATGTTGTCGATCCCGAACAGCACGTCCGAGAGCAGCGGGTTGGCGCCGATGGTCATCAGGATGTAGTCCGGGTCCTGGCTCTCGATCGATTTCAGGGTCGAGTTGAACTGGCCGCCAGGCAGCCAGTCGGTCGGGGCCGAACCGGTCACCGCGTAGTTCTCGTACTCGGTGATCCCGTACTGGTTGGCCCACTGCGCCGCCCATGAGATGTTGCGTGAGAGCCCGAAGTCGGGCAGGTAGTTCGGCTTGGTCCCGACCGAGCTGTTGGTGTTGGTCGAGTTGGAGGAGCAGGCGTCGTTGAAAACGGTCGCGCCCGGACGGCACTTGAGCAGCTGGGCCAGGCCCATCTGCTTGCCGGTCGACCCGAAATAGCCGAAGCCGGCGGTGACCGAGTCGCCCAGCGCGACGACCGACACCGTCGAGGGAGCCTCCGCGCTCAGGCGGATCTGGACCCGCTGCCGGGCCATCAGGCGTCCCTTCCGGTAGCCGTCGATCACGATCTCGTCCGCCCCCGGTCGGCCCGAGGACCGGTAGACGAGCGCGCCACCCCGGTGGGACACGCGGCCCTTCTTCGGCTGCTCGCTGATCCGCCAGTTCAGCTTCCGGCCGCAGCTCGGCAGCGCGATCCGCCGGGCCTTGCCGGTCGCGGGCGGGACCACTACCCGGGGCAGCGTCTCGCAGAACCCGGCGGGCGCCCGCGGCACGCCCGCCTGCGCGGAGCTGAAGCCCGCCCCCTGGTCCTGGCCCAGGGCGACGGACGGCAGCTCGTAATCGACGTTCGAAGAGATGCTGCTGGCCATCGGGTGGCGCAGGACGGCCCGGGCCACGGCTGTCGGCACCGCGATCCCCTTGACGTAGGTGAACTTCTGGCGCTGGTCTCCCAGCCGGATCCTTCCGGCGTGGGACGAGAACCGCCACCTGATGGTCCAGCTCCGCTGGGGTGCGTCGATCGAGAGTCGCCCGCGAACCCCGAGCCCCGCGGACCTCAGGGGCAGCTCGAGCGGCAAGAGAACCTTCCAGTTGGAGCCGTAGCCGGCCAGGCGGATCAGGCCCGAACTGCGACCGGCTGCGTCGGCGCCGGTCGGAAGCAGCGCAACGGCGGCCAGTGCGACCAGGCCGGCGGCGACGATCTGCGCGATCCGTCGCCGCATCTTGCTCCCGTGCCCGGTGCCTGTTCCCCACATGACGACAACATTAACCGCCGATCCGGCCAGTTGGAGCGATTTCGGGAATAAACTGCTGGACGTGGGCGCGCGGATCATCGAGAACGGCGAGATCGGAATCACCTGGGTGATGGAAGACGAGGCGATGGCCCGGGCCTCGCACGCGCTGACCGACGGCGAGAGGGTCTGGCTGGTCGACCCGGTCGATGACGAGGCGGCGATCGAGCGGGCGCTCTCGCTGGGCAAGCCGGAGGTCGTCTTCCAGCTGCTCGATCGGCACAAGCGCGACTGCCAGCAGGTCGCCGACCGGCTCGGCGTCAAGCTGGTCGTGCTCCCGCTCGAGCTGCGGGGCACACCTTTCGAAGCGATCGAGGTGGTCGAGAACCCGATCTGGAAGGAGCGCGCCCTCTGGTGGAAGAAGACCAAGACCCTGGTCGTGGCCGAGGCGGTCGGGGCCAGCAAGATGTTCCGCCCCACCGAGGCCGGCGCCGGCGTCCACATCGGCCTGCGCGTCACCCCGCCCCGCAAGCAGCTCGGCACCTACAACCCTCGGCACCTGCTGATGGGCCACGGCGACCCGATCAACGGCGACCAGGCCACGGTCGCCCTGCAAGATGCCCTCGACAAGTCCCGCAAGGACCTCCCCAGCGCCCTCTTCCTGATGCCCCGCGCTTTCCGCTAGGCGCAGCCGGCGGAGCCCGGCGAGGTCAGAAGTTGGCTTGGCTCAGGCAGAGGTAGTTGCCGTCCGGCTCCTCGACGTACACGTAGCTCCAAGAGCCCTGGTCGGTGCTCACCGTGACCGGCTCGCCGTGGAATCTCACGCCCTCGCCGCCCAGCCGCTCGTATTCCCGCTCGAGATTGGTCACGCCGACCCCGAAGTCCATCGGGCCGGCATGCCCCCACTCGCCGTGCATCGGTGGCGACGGCGGGAAGTGCTGGACCGGCTCGAGTCCGCCGCCGCGGGGGTTGGTCATCAGGACCATGTGCTGGCGCGGGGGCTCCCGGTCGCCGTACCAGGGCGCCATCGGCTCGAAGTAGCCGTCTGAGTCGAAGAGCATGCCGGTGAAGCCGAGCCGCTCGTAGAAGGCCCGGGTCCGGTCCATGTCGGTGACCCCGAAGGCGACGTGGTTGACGCCATGCGGCCCGGGCTGGTTCTGCCAGCCCTCTTCCAGCGCGTACCACTCGATCAGCTCGATCTTGCCACCGGAGGGGTCGGCCACGTACGAGAGCCCGCAGGTGATGCCGTAGGGCGTCGTCTCGGTGTCGTTGGGCTCCATCAGGGAGGTGACGCCCTGCCCGACCAGTTTCTCGTAGAAGTCCGCCTGGCCCTGCGCGTAGAGGCAGATCTCACTGATGCCCGGCTCGCCCCAGCCGATCCCTTCGGGCAGCGGCGGGACTTCCCGGTCCAGCACCTCGACCAGCTTCAGGCCGGCCAGGCCGAGCGAGGAGGGGTTGGCGCTGCGGAGGTGCATGACCCTGGCCTCGGCGACATCCCGGCCGGCCACTCCTTCCATCCCGGGCAGCGGACCCGTGTAGTCGAAAGCGATTTCCGTGAAACCCAGCTCGGCGTAGAAACCGAGCGCTTGGTCGATGTCGGGGGCACCGACTCCGATGTGTTCGACTCCGAGTAGCACTGCTACCTCCTCATCTCGTCTCTGGTCACCTCGCCTGCCGGCGCCCGGATCGGGGCCGACAGACCACATGGTACACTCTGCGGACAAAGTAACGCTATGCGCACAACGAATTCGTTGCCGCGCATGACCGATCGGGGACGAATTGACTGCAACCGCATCGCGGCCAAACCCGGAGCCATCCGTGTTCTTGCCGCTCGACCAGGCAATCGGTGACCTGCTGAACGACGGGGACTCGGTCGCCTTCGAAGGGTTCACCCACCTCATACCCTTCGCCGCCGGCCAAGAGACGATCCGGCAGGGCAAACGGAACCTCGAACTGATCCGGATGACCCCGGACCTGATCTACGACCAGCTGATCGGGGCCGGATGCGCCCGGCGGCTCGTCTTCTCCTACGGCGGCAACCCCGGCGTCGGCTCGCTGCACCGCTTCCGCGACGCGATCGAGCACGACTGGCCCGCCCCGCTCGAGCTCGAGGAGCACAGCCACGCCGGCATGGTCAACCGTTACGTCGCCGGCGCCGCCGGCCTCCCCTTCGCCGTCCTCCGCGGGTACGCGGGGACCGACCTGCCGCAACACGTCGAGGTGGCCGAGATCGAGTGCCCCTTCACCGGCGAGCGGCTCTCCGCCGTGCCGGCCATCCGTCCCGACCTGACCGTGATCCACGCCCAGCAGGCCGACCGCCGGGGCAACGTCCAACTCTGGGGCATCCCCGGGGTCCAGAAAGAGGCCGTGCTCGCCGCCGACCGCTCGCTGGTCACGGTCGAGGAGCTGGTCGACGAGATCGAGCTCAAACCGGGCGGCGTCGTCATCCCGCACTGGGCCGTGACCGCGATCTCACATGTGCCGGGCGGCGCCCAGCCCTCCTACACCGACGGGTACACGACCCGCAACAACGACTTCTATCGGGAGTGGGACGAGATCAGCCGGGACCGGGACCGGTTCCTCCGATGGCTGGCCGCCGAAGGCCTGGCCGACAAAGCCGAGGTCGCCCGGTGAGCGCCTTCGACCCGGCCGAGCTGATGACGGTCGCCGCGGCGCGTGAGCTCCGCGACGGCCAGAGCGTGCTGGTCGGGGTCGGCCGGCCCAGCCACGCGGCGATCCTCGCCAAGCGGACCCATTCCCCTGGCCTGATCCTGGTCTACGAATCGGGGACGATCGACACCGACCCGGAGAACATCCCCCTCTCGATCGGCGACCCCGAGCTGGCCGCGACTTCGGTCTCGACCGTTTCCCTGCCGGACATCTTCAACTACTGGCTGCAGCCCGGGCGGATCGACGCCGGCTTCCTCGGCGCCGCCCAGATCGACCGCCACGGCAACCTCAACACGACCGTGATCGGCGGCTACGACCATCCCAAGGTGAGGCTGCCCGGGGCCGGCGGCGCCCCCGAGATCGCCCGCTCCTGCAGCGAGATCGTGGTCACCCTCCCCCACTCGAAGCGCACCTTCGTCGAAGGGCTCGACTTCACGACCTCGCTCTGCCGGGGCGAGGGCGGCAGCATGGCCGTGGTGACCGACCTCGCCGTGCTGCGGACCAGCGACCGCCACGACGAGCTCGAGCTGACCGAGACCTTCCCCGGGGTGTCGGTCGAGGACGTACTGGAGGCGACCAGCTGGGAGCTCAAGGTCGCACCGGAGGTCAGCACCGTCGCCGAGCCCTCCGACCGGGAGCTGGAGGTGCTCAGGTCCCTCGGGTCGAAGCCGAAGGCGGTGCGGTGATGATGAGCGAGCCGGTCTACCTCGTCGACTCGGTCCGCACCCCGATCGGCAAGTTCGGGGGCGGCCTCGCCTCGGTCCGACCTGACGACCTGGCCGCCGCCGCGATCCGCGAGCTGATGGCCCGCAACCCCTCCCTCGACGGAGAGTGGGTCGACGGCATCTGCCTCGGGGACGCGAACCAAGCCGGTGAGGACAACCGCAACGTCGCCCGGATGGCCGCCCTGCTGGCCGGCCTGCCGGTGACCGTGCCGGGCTCGACCGTCAACCGCCTCTGCGGCTCCGGCCTCGACGCCGTCTTCTCGATCAGCCGCGAGATCGAGACCGGCGACGGCTCGATCGGGATCGCCGGTGGGGTCGAGTCGATGAGCCGGGCGCCGTGGGTCGTACCGAAGCCGGCCCGTGGCTTCCCTCACAGCGACGAGACGATGCATTCGACCACCCTCGGCTGGCGGATGGTCAACCCGGAAATGCCTTCCGAATGGACGGTCAGCCTCGGCGAGTGCGCCGAGATCCTGGCCGAGCGGTACTCGATCAGCCGCGAGGCCCAGGACGAGTTCGCGCTGAGGAGCCAGCAGGCCGCGGACCGCGCCTGGAGCGAGGGGCTCTTCGACGACGAGGTGTTCCAGGTGCCCGGCACCGAGCTCGACCGTGATCAGGGGATCCGTCCCGAGACCACGCCCGAGGGTCTGGCCCGGCTGAAACCCGTTTTCCGGGCCGGCGGCACGGTCACGGCCGGCAACTCCTCCCAGCTCAGCGACGGAGCCTCGGTCGTGCTGATGGCCGACCAGGACGGCCTGGACCGCCTGGGCGCCAAACCGCGAGCCCGGATCGCCTCGCGGGCGACCAGCGCGATCGAACCCCACCTCTTCGGCCTCGGCCCGGTCGCCGCCTCGGAGAAGGCCCTGGCGCGCGCCGGGATCGGCTGGGACGACCTGGCCGTGGTCGAACTCAACGAGGCCTATGCGGCCCAGTCGCTGGCTTGCCTGGCCGAGTGGACCGAGCTCGATCCGGAGCTGGTCAACCCCAACGGCGGCGCGATCGCGATCGGCCACCCCCTCGGCTGCTCCGGCAGTCGCCTGCTGGGCACCCTGGTCGCCGAGCTCGAGCGCCGGGGCGGCGGTTGGGGGCTGGCCACGATGTGCATCGGGGTGGGCCAGGGCATAGCCGCGGTGGTCGAGGTCCCCTCCGGCCCGGTCCCCGAGCCGTGAGCGAACCAGAGCCGCGACCGCCCCTGAAGCCGCTCCATTCGGTGCAGCCGGCGCAGTGGTCGACGACCTTCCGCCGAGCGACCGATAAGAATGCGCCCATGAGTCCGGCAGACGGACAGTTCGTGGACCCCACCTCACGCGACCGGGGGCCGGTGATCAGCGGCGAACCAGTCGAGCGTTCCAAGGACTTCGTCAAGTCACTGGAGCGAGGACTGGCCGTGATCCGCGCGATGGGGTCGAGCAACGACCCGATGACCCTGAGCGAGGTCGCGGCGCGGGCCGGCATTCCCCGGGCCGCCGCCCGGCGGTTCCTGATCACGCTCAGCGAGCTCTCCTACGTGGAGAGCGACGGCCGGCTGTTCCGACTCACCCCGCGGGTTATGGAACTCGGCTACGGCTACCTTTCCGGCCTCTCGCTGCCGGACATCGCCATCCCCCACGCCGAGTGGCTGGTCAACGAGACCAAGCAGCCCTCCGAGGGCGCGATCCTCGACGGCGACGAGATCGTCTACGTCTTCCGCGTGCCCGGCCCCTACATCATGTCCTCGAACGTCAACGTCGGCGCCCGGATGCCGGCCCACGCCACGGCGCTCGGCAAGATGCTCCTGGCCGGCCTCTCGGACGACCGCTTGGACGAGCTCCTGAAGAAGATCAAGTTCGAGTCCTACACCGAACGCACGGTGACCGATCCGGCTCGCTTGAAAGAAGACATCGAGCGGATCCGCGAGCTCGGCTACTCGCTGGTCGACCAGGAGTTGGAGCCCGGGCTCTGCGCGATCGCGGTCCCGATCAAGACCCGCAAGGAAGACGAGCCGGTGGCGATCAACGTCTCCTCCAGCATCGTCCACCACACGCCCGAGTCGATGGTCGAGGAGATCCTGCCGCCCCTGCGGACCGCAGCCGACCAGATCGCCGCCGACCTGGCCAGCACCGGCGCCTAGGATCAAGAACTAGGCGCGCTCGATCAGGGCGGGGAAGCCGAGCATCGCTTCCATCGCCCGCGCCGGCTCCAGCGCGGGCAGCGCGAACTGCAGCATCAGGTCGGTCACCCCGGCCTCATGGCATTCGCGGATGCCGCGGCGGCAGTGCTCCTCGTCGCCGACGATCACGTAACGGTCCAGCAGCTCCCAATCCTCGAGCGCGTCCCGCAGCTCGGGCGGGCTGCCGTAGGCGACGTAACGGTCGAACATGGCGGCGATCGCCGGCCAGGCTTTCTCCCTCGCCTCCGCTGTGGTGTCGGCCAGGTAGGCGAGCCGAGGCAGGACCATGCCCGGGTCCTCCTCCTGCCCGGCCTCTCGCCTTATCTCCTTCAGCCGGGCCAGGCTCTCCCGCGCCTCATCGATCGTGTGGGTGGCGCCGGGGAAACAGGGCGAGTCGAAGCGGGCGGCGCGGCGGAGCGCCGGCCCCGAGACGCCGCCCAGCCAGAGTCGCGGGCCGGCCTGCTGGAAGGGCCGGGGAGTCACGGTGATCTCGGGCAGTTGGAAGAACTCGCCTTCGTAGGAGAACGGCTCTCCCCGCCAGGCCAGGGTCAGGATCTCCAGCGCCTCCTCGAACCTGGCACCGCGACGGGCGAAGGGCACCCCCATCGCCTCGAACTCACGCACGCGGTACCCGGCGGCCAGGCCGAGAGTCAATCGACCCCGGCTCAACAGGTCCACCACTGCCGTCTCCTCGGCGATCCGCACCGGCTCGTGAAGCGGCAGGATCAGCATGCCGCTCGAGAGGCCGATCGTCTCGGTCGCGTTGGCGAGGGCGCCCAGGACGGGCAGCAGGGCCGGGCAGTAGCCGTCGTCGGTGACGTGGTGCTCGGTCAGGTTGACCCAGTCGTAGCCGGCCTGCTCCGAGCGCACGACCTGCTCGATCTCGCTCTCGTAGACGTCGACCGGATGAATCGGCGATCCGGGGAGCCGCTGGAAGCTGTGGACGGTGCCCAGCCTCATCTCGTCCTCCTCATCCCAAGCCTTCCACCGTCATGCCGAGCTGGTCGAGGCAGTCCCGGCCGAGCGTGCAGCAGGCGGTGTGCAGGAGGTTGCTGAGCTGGCAGACCCGGACCTCGGCCATCATCCCCAGGAACACGGCGGCGTCCTTGCGAGAGAGGCCGGACTCGGCCTCGACCCAGAGCAGCATCTCGCGGAATGCCTGGCGGCCGGCATCCGCGAACAGGGGGTTCGAGACGACGGTCGCGATCTCCTCGCCGGTCACGATCCGTGGCCAGGACATCGCGGCGGGGCGTTCGAGCACGGTCGCCTCGGCGGTGATGTTCATCGCGCATTCGGAGGCGTGGACGATCTCGCCGTCGCCCATCCTCGCCTTGCAGTCCCCGAAGAAGAGCAGGGCACCCTCGGCCTCGACCGGAAGCAGGACGGTGGAGCCGGCCGTGACCAGGTTGCAGTCCTGGTTGCCGCCGAAGGTCCCGGAGTTGATGCTCCGCACCGATTCCTGGCGCGGCGCCGCGGCGATGCAGCCGATCACCGGGCGAACCGGCACTTCGAGCCCTTCGCCCAGGGCGATGCGGCCGTCCTCGATCGCCAGCTCACGGGACTCGTCGTTGTCCAGCCACCAGTCGTCCGGGGAGAGCGCGGTCATCGGCCCGATCACCATCGTGGCCGGCGAGACGATCTCCAACTCGTGGATCCGCACCGCCACCGCATCGCCGGGCCGGGCTCCACGGACCTGGACCGGCCCGGTCACCGCGTTGAGGTTCTCCTCGACCCACTCGTGACTCTGACGCGACTTCCAGCCTTCACCTCGGAAGTGACCGCCGTAACAGTCCATGGTCTCGACCGCGAACCGCTCGCCCGGAGCGACGCTGCCGATCCGTTCGTGAAGGCGACTGTAGGTGTTGACCGCCGCCGAGGAAGGGAAGCGCTGGAGACTAGAGTTCGACAATGGCTTCGACCAGCCTGTCGACGTCGTCCTCGTCGTTGTAGTGGACGAAGCTCGCCCGGATCATACCGCCGCTGCTCTCCAGGCCGTAGGCTCGCATCGTCTCCAGGCCATAGTGATCCCCGTCGTTGACGTAGATCCCGGCGCCCGCCATCCGGGTCGCCACCTCACGCTGGGTGAGTTTCTCGTGGGTGAAGGCGATCGTCGCGGTCCGCTCGGCGATCCGCTCCGGATCGGAGATCCCGTAGATGACGATGTCCTCGACGTCTTGCAGCTGGTTCAGCGCCCGCTGCCCCAGCAGCTGCTCGTGTTCTCGGATCCGGTCGAACGCCTCGCCCAGCTGCTCGCGCCGGCTGGTGCCGCCGACCCCGGGGAGCGAGGCGAAATACTCGGCGCTGGCCACGAAGCCGGCCAATGCCTCGTGGTTCTGGGTGCCGGTCTCGAACCGGTGGCCGACCGGGGTCTCGTCGGCGGGCCGGACGCGTTCGGCCGGGAGGCTCCCGGCCAGGTCGGACCTGATCGCGGCCACGCCCATGTGGGGGCCGCAGTACTTGTACGGCGAGGTCAGCACCACGTCCAGGCCGATCGCCTCGCGATCGACCAGCCGGTGGCAGGCGTAGTGCACGCCGTCGGCCCAGGTGATCGCCCCGACTTGCCTGGCGAGTTCCACCATCGGGCCCGGGTCGACGATGGTGCCGGTGGTGTTGGAGGCCAGGGGAAAGCTGATCACCCGGGTTTTCGGACCCACCATGCCCTGTGCGGCATCGAGGTCGAGTGTCCCATCCTCGAGCCTGAGCGGCGCGAACCTGACTTCGAGGCCGAAATCTCGTGCGGCCGCCAGCCAGGGAGAGATGTTCGCGTCGTGGTCGAGGCAGGTGACCAGAATTTCCTCACCGGGGCTCATCGTCCGCGCGAAGGCCCGGGTGAGGAGGAAGTTGAGGGTGGTGGTGTTCGCGCCGAGGACGATCTCTTCGCTGCGGCTGCCGAGGAAGTCGGCGCCGACCTCGCGGGCCGTCTCGATCAGCTCGTCGGTCTCGACGGAAGTCGGGAAGGCGCCGTCGATGTTGGCGTTCGAGTCCTCGAGGTAGCCCTTGACCGCCCCGACGACCATGTCCGGCGTCTGGGTTCCCCCCGCTCCGTCGAGGAAGGCGATCGGGCCGGCCTCGTATCGCGCGTTCCGGTAGGCGGCGAAATGCGCCCTGATCCCGGCGATGTCGTTCGCGTCCCACGGGCCGGACGAGCGGCCGGCCATCGGTTGTTGCTCCGCTGCCATCGGCCGCTCAGGCCCGCTCGTCGGCGACCATGATCACGTCCGACCGGTGCCAGGAGACGATCGCCGGCTTGCCCGGTTCGAGCCCGTCCTCCTGGAACCTCGCGTACTCGCGCTGGCCCAGGTCGATGCGCAGGTCGGTCTCCTCCGAGACCGTGGCATGCACTTGGTGGTTGGAGCCGTTGAAGACCACGTGGCTGATCGTCGCCGTCACCTCGTCGGTCCCGGCCTCGCCCTCCCCGGCCCGATCGGCCGGCCGGATGTCGAGCATCTTCGGGACCAGCACCGCGGCGAAGGTCGAGCTGCCGTTACTGGCGCGAGAGGCCGCACCGGTGACCGCGATGTCCGGGCCGCGGACCTCGATCATGTCGCCCCGACGGGCGTTCTCGCCGCTGATCACCGTGCCGGCGTTGATGAACTCGGCCACGTACCGGCTGGCCGGCGCCCGGAACAGCTCCTCGGGCGTGTCCACCTGGACGATGCGGCCGTCCTCCATCACGGCAACCCGGTCGGCGATCGCGCAGGCCTCCTCCTGGTCGTGGGTGACGTGCACGAAGGTCGTGCCCGAACGCTCCTTGAGCCGGACCAGCTCCTCCTGCATCTGCCGACGCAGCTTCAGGTCCAGCGCGCCGAGCGGCTCGTCGAGCAGCAGCAGGGCCGGCTCCTTGGCCATCGCCCGGGCCAGGGCGGCACGCTGAGCCTGCCCGCCCGAGAGCTCGGAGACCTTGCGCTTGTTGTACCCCTCCAGGCCGACCAGGCTGAGGACCCGGTCCACGCGCCCCTGGCGCTCCTTCTTCGAGATGCCGTCCATCTTGAGCCCGAAGCCCACGTTCGATTCCACGTTCATGTGCGGGAACAGGGCGTAGCCCTGGAACACGGTGTTGGTCGGCCGTTTGTACGGCTTGAGGCCGGTCACGTCACGGCCCTCGATCTCGACCCGGCCCTGGTCCGCCTCGACGAAGCCGCCCATGATCCCGAGGGTGGTCGTCTTGCCGCAGCCGCTCGGCCCCAGCAAGGCGAGCAGCTCTCCCCTTTCGGCCTGGATCGAGACGCCTTCTTCGTCGGGCCCCAGCGCGTACTGCTCCTGTCCGGGGTACTTCTTCCGCAGTCCTTGGCAATTCAACGTGGTCGTCATATCCTCTGCTCTTTTCTTCCCCAAGTTCGGTCCCGGCCGAATGCGACCAGCGCACCCAGCAGGATGATCGTGAATGAAGCGACGATGATCACCGCCGCCAAGGCCATCAGCTCAGGCGAGATCTGGAACCTGATCGCGCTGTATATGTAGAGGGGCAGGGTGACCTGCGACCCGGTGACCAGGAAGGTCATGATGAACTCGTCCATCGACAGCGCGAAGCAGACCATCGCCGCTGCGATGATGCCCGGCAGCGCCTGCGGCAAGGTGATGTATGCGAAGGCGCGGATCGGCTTCGCCCCGAGGTCCATCGCCGCCTTCTCCTGGGCCAGGTCGAAACCCTCCAGCCGGACCAGGATCAGCAGCGTCGCGACCGGCAGGGTGAAGATCACGTGCGCCAGGACGATCGACCAGAGGCCCCGCTCGACGCCGATCGCGTTCATCCCGATCACCACCCCAAGCCCGAGGATGACCGGCGGCAGCAGCAGCGGCATCGAGAGCAGGAACAGGTTCACGTTGCGGTACTTGCCCTTGGTCCGCGCCATCTGCACCGCGGCCAAGGTTCCGAGGACGACGCTGGTCAAGACCGCGATGAGTGCGATCTGCAGGCTCAGCATCAGGGCCTGGATCAGGTTCGGATCGTCGAAGACGGCGCTGACCCAGTGCAGGGTTATGCCCTTGATCGGGAAGCCGACGATGTCGGACGCGTTCAGCCCGAACAGGATCAGCAGCACGACCGGGATGTACAAGAAGAGGATGAAGGCGATCGCGTAGCCCAGCAGGAACGGGGAGCGCTCCCGGCTGTACTGCCGCGTGTACTCGCCGACCGACTGGACCCCGCCGCCGGAAGCCACCCTCAGCACGATCAGCAACACGGCGAAGCTGGCCAGGAGGATGAAGCCGAGCGCGGCACCGAAGCCCCACTGCAGCGAGCCGCCGAACTGGTTGACGATCAGGTTCGAGAAGAAGATCCCGTTCGTCCCGCCGATCAGGGTCGGCGTCACGTAGTCGCCGGCCATCACGATGAAGCACATGATGAAGCCCGCGATCAGGCCCGATTTGCAGAAGGGGATGATCACGGCCGTCAGGCTGCGCCAGGGCCGCGCCCCGAGGTCGCTGGCCGCCCGGAGCAGCCGCACGTCCAGGCGCTCCAGCGAGATGTAGGTCGTCAAGAAGGCCATCGGGAACAGCAGGTAGACGAAGGTGATCAGGATCGCCGGACGGTCGTAGGCGAAGAACTCGACCGGTGACGAGGCCAGATGCAGACGCATCAGCGCCTGGTTGATCACGCCGTTGTCGCCGAACAGGTTCTGCCAGGCGAAGACCCGGACCAGGTAGCTGGTCCAGAACGGCACGATCGCGGCGATCAGCCAGACCGGCCGCATCGACGGCCTCGCCCGTACCGCCACGAAGTAGGCGAACGGGAAGGTCAGGAGGACCGTGACCAACGCGGAGAGACCGACGAACTTGAAGGTGTCGAAGAGCGTCCGGAGGTAGGTACCTCCGGACGCAAATGCCTTCGTGTAGTTGGAGAATGTCCATTGATGGACGATCTCGCCGTTGTGGGTCGGCCAGAACGAGTAGACCGCCATCACCAGGAGCGGCAGGATGAAGCCGACGATCACGACCAGGATCGCCGGCACCGTCATGGCGCGATTTGCCAGTGGATCTTTGCTACCCATCTTCTAGATCAATCCCGTGGCCCTGCCGACCGAGTATCTCTTACCTCCTGGACTCGCATGCGATCTGGTGGTAGACGTCTCCGTCACTGACCCGTGATCTTGTCCCAAGCCGCGTTCCAGGCCTGGTTGTCATCCGGCAGGCCGAGCAGCGCGATCTGCTTCACGGTGTCGGGCTTGTCGGCGCCGATCGCCTTGGCCAGCTTGGCGGAATCGCCGCCGCGATCGATCGCCCGCTTGACCGCATCCTGGTTTGCCTGGGCGAAGCCGTACTGATCCCACATGTAGGTCAGCAGCTTCTGGTCGCTGGCGAACCAGTCGATGTACTTGAGCGCGTTCTCCCGGTTCTTGGCGCCCTTGACCAGCATCGGACCGTCGATCCAGCCTGCGGTCCCCTGCTCGGGGATCACGTTCTTCGCCGTCTCGGAGCCGGCCTGCTGGTTGATCAGGAGGGCCGAGCTCATGTCCGGGCTGTAGCCGATCCACCCTTCCTCGGTCCGGATCTGGTTGCGGAACTGGGGCACCGCGTACGGGTTGACCTGGAAGGGCTTCAGCTCGATCAGCCGGTTGGTCGCGTTCTCCAGCTCGGCGCCCTTCATCTGGAGGATCTTGGTCAGCGGGACGCCCTGCTCGATGCCGGCCATGGAGAGGATTTCCACCGCGCCGCCCGAGAGGATGACCTTGTTGTCCGGGATCGACGGATCCCAGAGCTGCGACCACGAGTACGGCGGGGTCGGCTGGTAGTCGACATTGGTGTTCCAGATCATGCCCAGCGGCGCCCACATGTTCGGGTAGAGGAGCACCTTGTCCTTGTCCATGACATAGGGGAACTCGGTGTTCTCCTTGAAGACCGGGTAGAGCTGCTTGGACGAAGGGATGTCCTTCAGGTCTATGGTCTCGATCAGGTTGTTCTTGTAGTAGGTGGGCGTCCACCCCGCGTTGGCGAAGACGATGTCGAAGGAGCCCGCGCCGCCGGCCTTGAGCTTGGTGAACATGGTCTGGTCGGCGTCCGCGACGACCGTGTTCAGCTTGATGTCGGGATGAGCCTCTGCCCAGAGCTTGTTTTCCTCGGAATCGACGTAGCTGGCCCAGCTCAGGACGTTCACCTCGCCGCCGGACGAGGAACCAGCGCCACAGGCGGCCAGGAAGGCGCTGCTGCCGCCGATCGCCAGCGCCACGCCGGCCGACTTGCCGATGAACTGCCGGCGCGTGGTGCGGCCGAACAGGCTCTTGTCCTTGTCTTCAGATGGACTCTCGATGATGCCTCCGGAGTCGCTCTTGGTCTTGCTTTCGCTCATTTTCCACCCTCCGTTTGTTCTTCACTGCCATGTTTGACGAGACGTGCTGCTGGGTTACTGCGTTGCGGTTCAGCTGCCGGACCTGGTCGGGCCAGCCATGGAAATCCGGGATCGAGGCCGCCGTCGGCGGCCGTCCTCCCAGCCGGGATCGTCGAAGTGCGCAGGGGGCCGTGCCCGTCCTCGGGTGACCGTACGGCCCTTTCGGGACCGATCGATCCGGACACTTTCCTCGCGGTGGCGGTGGACGCCAACTCAACTCCTCCGACTTCGATAGCAACCATGGCTAGAACACAAAATGTTCGTTACCCGAACAAAGTCTCGTATTGCGTACATTCTCTCATATCTCGGACTACCCGTGTTGCATTTCCGGGCCGAGCACATCCGGCCCTGGCAGCAGCGAGAGCGAGCCCCCGTCGACCGGCACCGAGGCACCGGTCATGAAGGACGAATCGTCAGATAGAAGGAAGGCCACCGAGGCCGCGATCTCCGCCGGATCGGCGCAGCGCTTCATCGCCTGGAGCCCGTCCATCAGCTCTCGCTGCAGCTCGGGATCGGGGGCATCCTCGACCTCCCGCTCGACCAGCGGGGTCAGCGTCGCGCCCGGCAGGATCGCGTTGGCGCGGATCCCCTGGGTCGCGTAGTCGACGCTGATCGCCCGGACGATCGCACCGACCGCCGCCTTGGAGATCGCGTAGATGCCGATCTTTGGGTAGGAGGCGACGTCATGGATCGAGCTGGTGCAGCAGATCGCCCCGCCGCCCAGTTCGAGCATGTGCCGGATCGCGTGCTTGCAGGTGAGGAAGACGCCCTTGGTGTTGACCGCGATCGTCCGGTCGAACCACTCGTCCGAGGTGTCGGCCAAGAGCAGCGGCGGCGTCTCGATGCCCGCGTTGGCGTGGACGCCGTCCAGCCGCCCGTGCCGGGCGACGATGCCGTCCATCAACTCGGCGACCGAGCCCCCGTCCGATACGTCGCAGTGTGCGAACTCGATCCGGGGCACCGAGTCGGCCAGGGCCGGGCCCAGATCCGTGTCGATATCCGCCACGACCACGGTCGCCCCCTCGGCAGCGAGCCGCCTCGCGGTCGCCTCGCCGATCCCGCTCGCCCCGCCGGTGACCACCGTCACCCTGCCCTCGAACCTGCCCTGCCCTGGAACCTCAGCCATGGTCAACCTCTCTTCTCGCGGCTTCCGCCTTCATCAGTTGCTCGTCCCGCCAGAGGACTCGTGATCCCCACTCGTCCAGCGGCAGAATCTCCCGCCGGCCCGCCTCCGCCCGGGCCACCAGCTCCGGCGTCCAGGGGTCGTCTTGCCCCCGCTCCGCCCCCATCCGCTCGTAGGCGGCGCCCATCTTCTCGGCGTGGGAGGCGATGCCGCCTCTCGTGTTCAGGTCGGCAGTCTCGAAGGGCCCGGTCAGAGCCCAGCGCCGGCCCAGGCCGCCGCGGACCGCGAGGTCGATCTCGTCGACCGAGGCCACCCCGTCGCGGAGCAGGCAGTACGCCTCGCGCAGGATCGCGCCCTGCAGGCGGTTGACCACGAAGCCCTCGGCCTCGGAGCGGACCAGGATCGGGCTCATGCCGACCGCGGCGAACATCTCCCGCGCCGACTCGACCGCCGTCTCAGCCGTGAAGCCGGCCGGGACCAGTTCCACCACCGGCAGCAGGTAGGGCGGGTTGGTCGGGTGGGCGACCAGGCAGCGTTCGGCACCGGCCAGCCCGTCGAAGAGGCTGGTCGGCGAGAGGGCCGACGTCGAGCTGGTCAGCAGGGCGTCGCCCGGAGCCGACTCCAGCACCGCCCGGTAGACCTCCCGCTTGAGTTCGAGCCGCTCGGGGGCGCACTCGATCACCAGCTCCGCCTCGCCCACCGCCCAGGCTTGTTCGGCACCGGCCTCGACCCGCTCCGCGACCACGTCCACGGGCTCGCCGAGCAAGCCGTGCGCATCGAGGCGGCCGAGGCGCTCCTGGATCTCCGCCTCGACCGCCTCGACGCGCACCGGGTCGGGGTCGACGACCCGCACCGACCAGCCCGCCCGGGCGAAGGTGACCGCCCAGGCGACGCCGATCGACCCGGCGCCGACGATCCCGACCCGTCTGCTCAAGGGCTGGTCCGCCCCTTCGGTCGGTCGCCGTGCTTGCGCTTGTAGGCCCGCCAGGTGGTCGCCCACTGGTCGGGCTCGTCGAGCCTCGATCCATCGACCGGACCGATCGCCTGGTTGTGCGGTGCCGTCTTGACGATCTCGGGGTCCTCGTAGGCCTCGCGACAGACCTGGGCGAGGACGTCGATCCAGTAGTCGAGATCCTCGATCGGCCAGGTCTCGCCCGCCTCCGGGGTGATCGGCTCGGGCACCAGCCAGGGCTCGTGGCTCAGCCATGGTGCGTCGACCCCGAAATCGACCATCCGGTTCTGGACGTCGAAGACGGTCACGCCGGTGTCCTCCTGGAGCTTGCCGAGGCTGTACCTCGTCATCTCGAGCCGGCGGCTCTTGATGTCCGGGTGGCTGATGCTCAGGCCCGGGATCTCGAGCAGGCGCTTCTCCATGTAGTTGTTGGCCAGGACCGACATGTCGGAGGCGAAGCGGATGCCCTCGGCGCCCATCGATCGCACCCAGGAGTAGGCCTTGACGATCTGGGGGACATTGCCCCAGTACTCGCGAACGCGCCCCACGCTCTTCGGCGCCTCGTCGACGTCCTCGAGCGAGTAGGAACCACCCTGCTCGCGGACCAGGGGCCGCGGCATGTAGGGCTCGAGCTCGGACGAGCATCCGTATGCGCCGACCGCCGGCCCACCGCCGCCGAACGGCGCAGCAAAGGTCTTGTGGAGCATGAACATGCAGGCGTCGAAGCCGAGTTCACGGGCTCGCAGCTTGCTCATCGCGCCGTTGAAGTTGGCGTGGTCGTAGAAGCAGAGCCCGCCGGCCTCGTGGACCAGGTCCACCCACTGCTTGATCTCGGGGTTGTAGATCCCCATGTCGTCCGGGTTGCCGATCATCATGCCCGCGGTCCGCTCCGAGACGGCCGCCTCGAGCGCCTCCAAGGGCGGGTAGCCGTCCTCGCCCAGCATCAGGGTGACCACCTTGAAGCCGGCCGCCGCGGCGGTCGCGGCGTTGCAGGGATGGGTCTGGATCGTGGTGATGATCTCGTTGCGCTGCTCGAGCTCGCCGCGGTCCGCGTGGTAGGCCCGGGTCGTGACCGCGTTGACGTAGGCGGCATCGGCCCCGCCGCCGGCCTGGAACACGAACTGGTCCATGCCGGAGAGCTCGCAGAGGATCTCGCTCATGCCATGAAGCACCGCGAGCACGCCCTGGATGGTCTCGGGATCCTGCCCGGGATGGAGCTCCGCGATGTGATCGGCGGAGATCCGCTCACCCAGCAGCGGCGAGTACTTGATCGTGCAGGTGCCGAACAGGTTCACCCCCATCATGCCCAGGGTCTCCTGGGCCAGATGTATGTAGTGGCGCTGGACCTCGGCCTCCGACAGCTCCGGCAGGCCGGCCCGTTCCCCGCGCTTCATCGAATCGGGTACGAAGCCGGCCGTGTCGGCGTCACCGGCCGCCGGCGGGATGAACCCGCGGCGCCCCGGGCTGCCCATCTCCATCACCACCGGCTCGTCCCAAACCGGCGCGTGATACCTGCGCAGGCCGCTCACCGGACCGCCTCCGTCAGGGCTTCGCCGAGCAAGGCGATGTCCTCGTCCTGGTGGACCTCGGTCACGCAGATCAAGGCGCTCTGGCCCAGCTCGGGGAAACGGCCCGAGAGGTCGAGGCCGCCGAAGATGCCCTGCTCGCGGAGCGAGGCGTTGATCTCGGCCACCGTCTTGCCGGTGCCGTTGAAGTCGGCCACGAATTCCTTGAAGAAGGCGTCGCCGAAGCGGACCTCGACGCCCGGGATGCGGGCGACGGTCTCGGCGGCCTGATGACTGCGACCGAGGATCGTCCGCCCGATCTCCTCGAAGCCGCGTGGGCCGAGCAGGGCCATGTAGACCGAAGCGGCTATCGCCCAGAGGTAGGTCGAGTTGCCGGTCCAGTCGTTGCCCAGCTCGCGTGAGCCGTAGGAGGTCTGTTCGAAGAGGGTCATCGAAAAGCCGATGTCCCCTTCGGCCGTGTGTGCCGCGGAGAGGCAGAGGGTCGGGTACTGGCGGGCGTAGCGCTCCTCGTCCCGGGAGGCGATGAAGCCGCTGGCGCCACCGCCGCAGTTCATGTGCACCCCGAGCGACTGGATCGTGCCGACCACGATGTCCGCGCCCCAGGCCGACGGCGAGGCGGTGACGCCGAGCGCGATCGGGTCGACGCCGACGATCACCTCCGCCCCCGCTTCCTTGGCCAGGCGGGCGGCCTCCGGCCCGCTTGCCTCGAAGGTGCCGAGGAAAGACGGGTTCTCGAGGTAGATGGCGGCGGTCCGGTCGGAGAGCTTGGACCGGAAGTCCTCCAGGTCGAGGCAGCCGGTCTCCCAGTCGGTCGCGACTTCGACCAGCTCGATGTGGTGCTCGAGCTCGGGCAACCCGGCGTAGGTCTCGATCACCGCGCGGCGTTCCGGGTCGAGCGACGCGGCGACCAGCACCTCCGAGCGCCCGTTGATCCGCTGGGCCATCAGCATCGCGTGGCCGGCAGCGCAACCCCATGAGTAGACCGGCAGCCCGACGAAGTCGAGTTCGAGCAGTTCGCCGAGCTGGGAGCAGAACTCGAAGAGCGACTGGGTCCGCCCGAGATCCGAAGAGGGGGTGCCCCAGATGTTGTTGAGGAACTCGGCCCGGCCGACGATCTCGTCGACCACCGCCGGCACGTAGTGGGGCCAGCAGCCACCGCCGAGGAAGCTTGCCTTCGGTTTCACGTCGCGGCTCAGCAGGTCGTCCATGTGGCGCGAGAGATCGGCTTCGGAGACCAGCGCCGGCGGCAGCTCCAGGCCACCCGCAAGTCGGTGCTCAGCCGGGATCTGCTCGAAGAGCTCCTCGACATCCGATGCCCCGACCACGTCCAGCATGTGCTCGACCGTGGCCTGGTTCGAGTTGGCCATCAGGTGATGGGGCTCGATCTTGCTCACGTCCATTCCCTCTCCTCCACTAGGCCGCCACCTCGTAGATGAGCGACTCTTTTCTGCCGATTCGCACCGGGCGATACCCGGTGAAGCGCCTGTCGATGTCCGTATCTCCGGTGTCGACCGTCAAGGGCGAGGATCCGAGCTCGATCAATTTCTGCAGGTCGGCGACCACGATCAGGTCGCCGGGGTCGACCCGCTCCAGGGTCTTGGGCCCGATCTGCTGGTTGCCTCGCCCCAGCAGCGACCCTTGGCCGCCGATCACACCCATGACCAGGTGGACGCGACCGGCCTCGGCGGTCAGCTCGTCCAGCTCGGCCTCGGTCACGTCGCCGGCGATCAACTCCCGGTCGCGGACCACGTCGATCGCCAGCGGGTCGGACTGGAAGCCGAGATGGCGACGGACCCAGCCCATGGTCGAACCGGGGCCGATCACGTATGTATCGCCCGGGACCATCTCCTCTACCACCTCGAGGCAGGCGCCCCGCATGGCCGCGGCGTCACGCCCGCTCGATCGCGACTTCGCGGCCAGCAGGCGGGAGCGCGCCTCCGGCACGGAGACCGTGCCGTAGAGGGTGGTCGTGGCCTTGGGATCGTCGGCGTCGCGATCGACCACTTCCGCCTCGTCCAACCGTACGGACCCGGGATCGTGGCCCAGGTACTCGGCGACCACGTCCGCCGCCGCGGCCGGGCTCCTCGCGAAACAGCCCGAATGCATCTTGACGCCGGTCGGGATGCCCACCACCGGGATCCGGCGGCCGATCGACTCGCGAATCACCCTGGCGGTGCCGTCGCCGCCGGCGAACATGATCAGTTCGACGCCGGAGTCGGCCATCGCCAGGGCCGCATCGCGGGTGTCGTCGGGTGAGGTGTGGCAGCCGAACCGCCCGGTCACCTCGGTCTCGAAGCCGTGCTCGCGGGCCACCTTCTCGCCCATCGCCCCGCCCGCCACGGTCAGGGTGAAGCCCTGGCCCCGCAGGCGGTCGAGCGCAACCCCGGCTCTCTCGGCCGCCATCTCGGTCGCGCCGAGCTCCCTGGCCCGCCGCTGAAGCTCGTCCCCGTCGGTGCCGCGCAGCCCGACCTTGCCTCCCATCCCGGCGATCGGGTTGACGATCAACCCGATCCGGCGGCGGAGGGAGGTCGGGCCGGCCATCGCCTCAGGCCCTGCCCAGTTCCTTCGCGACCTGGTCGGCCGAATCGCGGGCGACCGAGACCATCTGGTCGATCTCCGCCTCTTCGATCACGAAGGGCGGTGAGAAAGAGATCGTGTCGGCCTCCGGGAGGGCCCGCGAGATCACCCCCCGCTCCAGGCAGGCCTGGTTGATCCGCCGCCCGACCCCGAGCGCCGGGTCGAAGCGGACCGCCGGATCCTTCTCGGCCACGAACTCGACCGCGGCGACCAGGCCCTTGCCGCGCACCTCGCCGACCAAGGGGTGGTCGGCGAAGGCTTCGCGCAGGTTGGAGCGCAGGCGTTCGCCCCGGACGGTGACCTGGGAGATCAGGTCCTCGTCTTCGACGATGTCGAGGTTGGCCATCGCCGCGGCGGCCGAAAGGGGGTGGGCACTGTAGGTGTATCCGTGGCCGAAGGCAAGGCCGCTGTCCGAGTGCTCGGCCAGCACGTCCCAGACCTTGCCGGTGACCAGGCAGGCGGAGAGCGGCACGTACCCGGAGGTGATCCCCTTCGCGACCGTGATCAGGTCGGGCTCCATTCCCATCACCGTCGACCCGAACCACTCGCCGAGACGGCCGAAGGCGGAGACCACCTCGTCGGCGATGAGCAGGACGTCGTGTCGGTCGAGTACCTCCTTGATGGCGGGGAAGTAGCCATCGGGAGGAATGATGACGCCCCCGGCCGCTTGGATCGGCTCGGCGATGAAAGCGGCGACGGTGTCCGGCCCCTCGTCCAGGATCAGCTGCTCGAGGTCAGCGGCGAGCCGGGCCGAGAAGTCGGCGTCGCTCTCCCCCGGCTTCGCTTCCCAGAGCCGCGATGGAGTCGTGGTGTGCCGGATGAACGGCAACGGCAGGTCGAAACCCTCGTGGAGGTTGCTGAGTCCGGTCAGCCCGGCCGTGGCGATGGTCACCCCGTGGTAGCCGCGACGGCGGGAGATGACCTTCTTCTTCTCCGGCCGCCCGAGGGCGTTGTTGTAGTACCAGACCAGTTTGATCTGGGTGTCGTTCGCGTCCGAGCCGCTGTTGCCGTAGAAGACCTTGGAGATCGGCACCGGGGCGAGCTCGGTCAGGCGCTCGGCCAGCCGGGCGGGGGTATCGGTCGCCATCGACGAGAAGGCGTGGTAATAGGGCAGCTTCAGGGTCTGGTCGTACAGCGCCTGCGCGATCCGCTCCCGCCCGTAGCCGACGTTGACGCACCAGAGCCCGGCCATGGCGTCCAGGTACTCGGTGCCGGCTTCGTCCCAGAGGGTCGAAGCCTTGCCGCGGACCATCATCCGCGGACCTGTTCGCTGATGCTCTCCGAGCACCGTGAAGGGGTGAAAGACGTGCTTCCGGTCGAGTTCGGAAGCCGCCGGCATGTCTGGGGGATTTGTTCGGCTTGCGTTCATTTGCTCGTTATGCGAACCTTTACATATTGACGGAGGTTTGTCCAATCGAAGGAGAAATGGCCGATGGCAGCAACCGAAACCAGTCCCCTCGACAGCCGGCTCTGGCGCGAGGATCTGTTCATCGACGGCCGATGGGTCGAATCCGATTCGGGTGAACGGCTGACGGTCACCGACCCCGCGACCGGCGAGGAGATCGCCCGGGTCTCATCGGCCGGTGCGGCCGAGACCGAAGCCGCGATCGACGCCGCCGCGCGGGCGCTGCCGGCCTGGGCGGGGCTCACCGCCAAGCAGAGGGCCGGCATCATGCGGGACTGGTTCGACCTGATCGTCGAGCACGCGGAGGAGTTGGCGGCGATCCTCGTCCTCGAGCAGGGCAAGCCGCTCGCCGAAGCGGTCGGGGAGATCCACTACGGGGCAGGCTTCCTGGAGTGGTACGCCGAGGAGGGCAAGCGCGCCTACGGCGACGTGGTGCCGACCAACCAGGACGGGCGCCGGATCTTCGCGATCAAGCAGCCGGTCGGCGTCTGCGCCGCGATCACCCCCTGGAACTTCCCCTCGGCGATGATCATGCGCAAGGTCGCCCCCGCCCTCGGCGCCGGCTGCACCATCGTGGTCAAGCCGGCCGAGCAGACCCCCCTCTCTGCCACCGCCCTGGCCAAGCTGGCCGAGGAGGCCGGAGTCCCGGCCGGGGTGCTCAACGTGGTCACCGGTGACCCGGCCGCGATCGGCGGCGCCATCACCTCCGACGCCCGGGTGCGCCTGCTCAGCTTCACCGGGTCCACCCCGGTCGGCAAGCTGCTGATGTCACAGTGCGCCGAGACCGTCAAGCACGTCTCGCTGGAGCTCGGCGGCAACGCGCCGCTGATCGTCTTCGACGATGCCGACCTCGACGCCGCAGTCGAGGGGGCGATGGCCTCCAAGTTCCGTAATGCCGGCCAGACCTGCGTCTGCGCCAACCGGCTGATCGTCCAGGACGGCGTCTACGACGAGTTCGTCGAGAAACTGGTCGCGGCAACGGAGGCACTCACCGTCGGCTCCGGATTCGAGGAAGGGGTCGACCAGGGCCCGCTGATCGACGACGCGGCGGTGGCCAAGGTCGAGTCCCACATCGCCGACGCGACCAGCCGCGGGGCCGAGGTCGCCACCGGCGGCACCCTCCACGAGAGAGGCGGAACCTGGTTCGCCCCGACCGTGCTGACCGGGGTCGGCCCGGAAATGCGGATCGCCTCGGAGGAGACCTTCGGGCCGGTCGCTCCCGTCTTCCGCTTCGACAGCGAGGAGGAGGCGCTCCGGATGGCCAACGCCACCGAATCCGGCCTCGCCGCCTACTTCTTCTCGCGCGACGTCGGCCGCACCTGGCGCTTTGCCGAGCGACTCGAGTTCGGCGTGGTAGGAGTGAACACCGGAGTCATCTCATACGAAGGGGCACCCTTCGGGGGTGTCAAGCAATCCGGCCTGGGAAGAGAGGGTTCGCGGTTCGGGCTCGACGACTTCCTGGAAATCAAGTACGTCTGTCTGGAGGGAATCGAATGAAGTCACTCGAAGGGCGCACCGCGATCGTCACCGGTTCCGCGCAAGGCATCGGCCGCGGGATCGCCGAGGTGCTCGGGCGCGAAGGTGCCAAGGTAGTGATCGCCGACATCAACGGCGAGCTGGCCGAGGCCACCGCCAGGCAGCTGGAGGACGAGGGGATCGAGGCGATCGGGGCCGGGGTCGACGTCACCGACACCGACAGCCTCGACGGGCTGGTCGCCAGGACGGTCGAAGAGTTCGGATCGATCGACATCCTCGCCGCCAATGCCGGGATCTATCCGGCCGACCCGATCGAGGAGGTCGACCGGGCCGGCTGGGACCGGGTCATGGACCTCAACGTGGCCGGCGCGTTCTTCTCATTCCAGGCCTGCCTGCCGCAGATGCGCGAGCAGGGTTATGGCCGGGCCGTCTTCACCTCTTCGATCTCCGGGCCCTACACCGGTCATCCCGGCTACTCGCACTACGGCGCCTCGAAGGCCGCGGTGCTGGGTTTCATGCGCTCGGCCGCGATCGAGACCGCCCGGCAGGGGATCACCGTGAACGCCGTGCTGCCCGGCAACGTCCAGACCCCGGGCCTGGACGACGCCGGCGAGGAACACAAGCAGGCGATGATGGCGTCGATCCCGATGGGCGAATTCGCGACCCCGGCGGACATCGGCTGGGCGGTCCGTTTCCTCGCCTCGGAGGAGGCCCGGTACATCACCGGGCACCCGCTCGTGGTCGACGGCGGACAGGTGCTGCCGGAGACGCCGCTGGCGCTCCACTGAGCGGCAGGCCGGCCCCACTTGATCTCGGTCCTGCTCGGCGCCTCGGCGGCACTCTGCTGGGGTGCCCAGAACGTCTTGCTGGCCGGGGTCGCCCGCCGGGGAGACCCCGACGTGGCGGCGCTCTGGTACGTGACCTACATGGCCCTGCTGGCCGCCCCCTTCGCGCTCGCGACCGGGGATCTCTCCGACCTGGCCGACGGCACGATCGGCTACTTCGTCCTGGCCGGGCTGGTGCAGGCCTTCGGGATGATCGCCTTCACCCGGGCGCTCGGGATCGGGCCGGTGGGAATGCTGACCGGGCTGCTCTCGCTCGAAGGCTCCGGGGCGGCGATCCTCAGCTTCGTCGCCGGCGAGTCGGTCGGCCTGCCGGTCGCGGCGGGCCTGCTGCTGGCCAGTGTCGGCGGCGTGCTGCTGGTCGCCTCCCGCTCGGGTGGATCGCCGAACCGCGGCGTAGGCCTGACCCTGGCCGCGGTCGCCTGCTTCGCGGCCAGCCTCTTCTGCCTAGGCCACTACGAGGCCAACCTCGCGCTGACCATGCTCGTCTTCAACGGAGCCTCGTCCCTCGCCATCGCCGGCCTGCTTAAGGTGCAGGGACGGAGCCTGGCCACCGGCCGCTTCGAATCGGCCCGGTCCGAGTCGGTGATGATCCTGATCGCCGCCCTGGGCCTGCTCGGCCTGGTCTCCTTCGCCTACGGGTCGAGGCAGGGCTCGACCGCGGTGACGGCGGTCCTCTCCGCCCAGTTCGGGGCGGTCGCCGCGATCGGCGGCTACTTCCATTTCGGCGAGAAACTCGCCCCCAGCCAGATCGCCGGTTTCGCGATCCTCGCCTCGGGGGTCAGCCTGGTCGCGGCGTTCGCCTGACCGCGGCTTCGTCTAGGCGACGTCTGCCTTGGCCGGCTCCGCGGCCTTTTCGACCTCGGCCTGGGCCGGGCTGCCCTCGTCCACACTGTCTTGGCGGCTGTTCAGCCCGGACTTGAATTCACGAAGTCCCTTGCCGGCCGAGCGTCCCAGTTCCGGCAACTTTCGGGGACCGAAGATCACCAGCAGCAAGATCAGGACGATCGCTATTTCCATGGGACCGATGTTCGGAATCACTTTGCCTCTCCTCGTTGGATTCAGCGCAGAGCATAGCCCCTGATTCGTATTACGCGCAAACGTTCGATTCACGAACCCGGCCTGGGGACCGTGACCAGCGCGACCGCGACCGTCAATCCGCGAGCACCTGCTCGGCGACCATCTCGCCGACCGCCGGGGCCAGCTGGAACCCCTGTCCGTTGCAGGCGCTCACGGCGGTGATCGCGCCCTTCCTCTCGATCAGGATCCGTTCGTCCGGAGTGTTCGTATAGACGCAGGTCTCGGATATCGCCGGCGCCTCCGTGACCCCGAGACGCTCGGCCACCCAGGCCGCGGTCGCCTCCACCCGCGCCGGGTCGGGGTCGGGCAGCCGGCCGGGTTCGATCACCGGCCCGAACTCATGGTCGGCGGACTTCAGCCCGAAGCCCGGGGTCCAGCCCGAGTACGGTTCGGCCCCGTCGTAGTCGATCAGCGCCGGAGGTGGTGTGCCCTCGTACCGGAAGTAGGAGACCGTCTGGGCGGTCGGCTCGAGGCCCCGCAATTCATCCCAGCCGAGCAGGGACGCGGTCCAGGCCCCGGCGACCACGACGGCCCGCCCGAACTCCAGCTCACGGTCCGGCAGCCGCAGGATCACCCTGCCGTCATCCTGCCCGACCCGCTCGACCATCCGGCCGGTACTGAGTCGCACCCCGCGGGTGCTCGCCGCCCCGAGCATCGCCGCCAGGCCGGCCTCGGCGGCGATAGTCGCCCCGTCCGGCTGCCAAAGCACCTGGTCGACGTGATCGGGCAGCCGCACCGCGGGCGCAAGCTCGGCGGCCCGCCCCGGGGTCATCAACTCGTGCTCGACCCCGTGCTCCGCCAGCGCCCCAGCCAGCCGCTCGGCCAGGCTGCCGTAGGAGATCGCGCCGGTCGGGTGGAGGATGCGACGGCCGGATTCCCGCTCGAGCTCCCGCCAGAGGTCGTCGGCGGCGAGGCCGAGCCGCAGGTACTCGTCATCGGGGTAAGCGGCCAGGACGCGGATCCGGGCGTCGCCCTTGCTCGAGGCCGAGCCGTGCCCCGGGCGTTCGGCTTCGAGGATGGTCACCGGTTCACCGCGCCGGGCCAGCGCCCGGGCCACGGATGCCCCGACGATCCCGCCCCCGACCACTGCCGTCCCGGCTGCCCTGCTTTCGGCTTCGCGGGCGGCCACCGGTTCAACCTCGGGCCGGTTGTACGAGTTCGATCGAAACGCCGTCGGGGTCGGTCGCGTAGAAGACCCGCGCGCCCTGCCAGGCTCCGGGCGTCTCGATCAGGAACGGGTCGGCGGGCCTCGGCCCTTCCTCGCAGATCCGACGGTGGACCGCCTCGATGTCGGAGACCCGGAGGGCGACGTGGACCTGGTCGCCCGCCTTCGCCGGATCCGGCGGTCGCGGCCCGCCGTACTCGATCAGCTCGACCACCTGCCCGTCCCCCACTTCGACGTCCGCCCACCGGATCGGCACCTCGCCGCGGCCGGTGATCGCGAACTCGTCGGTGCCGTCGGACTCGCCGCGAGCCCGTAGCTCGAGGCCGAGCACCTCGCAGTAGAAGTGGACCGAGCGGCCGAGATCGGCGCAGTTCACCGCGACGTGGTCGATCAGGTACGGCCGCCAGGGTCGCGGACCGTCGGCCTTCTCCTCGGCCAGGTGTTCCGGCACGAGGTCGCGGGCGAAGACGTCGTCGACCGTTTCGTGGCGCCGGACCAGCTCGGCCTCCCGACCGTGGACGAGGACGGTGCCGGGACGGGGCAGGGAATTGAAGTTGTGGGAGCCCGCATCCTGGTAGGCGCCGGTGTCGAGGAAGGCGAGCAGGTCGCCCGCCTCGACCCGGGGGAGTTCCGCGTCGGGAATGATCACGTCCAGCGCACAGGTCCGACCGGTCACATCCGCGGTGATCTCCGGGGCGGCCAGGGGCCGCTCGACGACCAGGCAGCGCCAGCGGTTGAACTCGAGGTTGACATCGGGCAGATAGGCATCCGAGCTGTCGGTCTCGACCCAGGTCATCGGTTGCGGGCCGGCCTGGCGTTTGACGTTGCCGACCCTGGCCAAGTGGATGCCCGCGTCACCGTAGATCGCCCGGCCCGGCTCGAGTTCGATTCGCACCGAAGCCGGGTCGACCCCGATCGACCGCAGGCCTCCTTCCAGGGCCGGGCAGATCGCGGCCGCGTACTGCTCGGGTCCGGGCGCGAGGCCGTCGTCGGCCTGGCGGCGTTGCGGCAAGAGCCGGCCGAAGGGGTCGCGGGGAACGGGGAAGCCGCCGCCGATGTCGATCTCGGACGGCGACCAACCGACCAGCCTGGCGCGAAACCCTTCGATGATCTCGACCAGGTCGCCGACCGCTTCGACCCAGACCTCCGGGTCGGCGCTGTGGCGCCCGATGTGGAAATGGATCCCGCGAAGCTCGATCTCCGGGGCGACCCGATCGAGGGCGAGGAGATCCCCGGTCGGGATGCCGGCCTTGTAGCGCTGGTAGGCCTCGTGGATCGAGTCGCCGGCGGCCGACATCTCGGAGGCCGAGGCCTGGCCCGCCAAGTCGGGACGGATCCGCAACCTCACGCGGGCCGGCCTGCCGACCGCGCGCGACGCCGCCGCCGCGGTCTCCAGCTCGCCGATGTCGTCGAGCGTGATCATCACCCCTGCCCGGACCGCCCGCTCGAGCAGACCTTGGCTCTTCATCGGCCCGTTCAGCGAGATCTTCTCCGGTGGCGTCCCGGTCCTGAGCGCCGCTTCGAACTCTCCCTCGCCGAAGACGTCGCAGCCGGCGCCAGCCAGGGTCAGGACGCGGCGCAGGGCCAACGAGCCGTTCGCCTTGATCGAGGGCAACAGTAGCGTCGGCCCCGGCCAGTGCCGCTCGAATGCCGATTGGAACCTGCTGAGGTTCCGTCGCAGCTGGTCCTCGGAAACCACGTGGAGCGGGGTTCCGAATCGGCGCGCCAGGTCGGCCGCGCGGCATTCCTCCACGAGCAACTCATCGTCCCTCACCGACAGCATCTCGTCGATCGTTTTCCGGCTTGTTTCCACGTCGTTCTCCAGTATGTGTACAATTGTACTGTACTAATGTCCACATCGGCCAAAAGCCTGCTTTCGACTGATGCCCGGAAGGGCCGCGAAACCCGCGGCGACGCCCGTCGCGCCCTCTTGCTCCAGACCACCTTGCGGCTGATCGGCGAGCAGGGGATCGCCGCGGTCAACCATCGTTCGGTCGCCAAGGCGGCCGACGTCCCGCTCGGGTCCACCACCTACTGGTTCGGGTCGCGGCAGGAAATGCTGACCGAGGCGCTGCGTGAGTTCGTCAGGGTGGAGAACGACACCCTCGAGTTCAGGCTGAGCGGGATCGCCGAGGAAGGGATGCCGACCGACGAGCTGGTCGATGCCTTCGCCGCCCACCTCGCTTCACAGCTGGGTGAGGACCGCTGGCGCACCGTTGCCCAGTACACGCTGATGCAGGAGGCGATCCGAGACCCGGAGCTGGAGGCGATCTGCCGCGAGTGGTCCGAAGCCTGGACCCAGGCCCTCACCCCCCTCTTCGAACGCCTCGGCGCCGCCGACCCGGAACTCGAGTCCGGCACCTTCCTCGCCCTGCTCGACGGACTGCTGATCAACCAGCTCGCCACCCCGGACCCGGACGCCGAGGAGCGCCTCCTGCGCCCCGCCCTTGAAGCCTGGTTCACCCGATTCGAAGAACCCGAAGCCGACCGGAGGCACCCATGACCACCATCAGAACCTTTCCCGCCCGGCTGGTCCTGCCGCTGGCCGTGCTCGCGCTGGCCCTGGTCGCCGGCTGCGGCAACGACAACCTCGGGGGGAGCGACAACAGCGACGTCACCGTCGCCAAGGCCTCGGGCAAGCCCTCGGGTGAGTTGAAGGTCTCCAACTGGCCTCTCTACATCGACAAGGAGACCATCCCCGCCTACGAGAAGGAGTCGGGCGTCAAGGTCGATTACCTCGAGGAGATCAACTCATACGACGAGTACTTCGGCAAGCTGCAGCCACAGCTTGCGCAGGGCGAGTCGGGCGGGCGCTCGCTGCTGGTCGCGACCGACTGGCTGGCCAAGAAGATGTACGACCTCGGCTACATCCAGAAGCTGGACAAAGAAGCCCTCGCGCCCGCCTTCTCCCACTTGAGCCCGAACGTCAAGGCGCCCTCGTCCGATCCGAACTGGGATTTCTCGATCCCCTGGCAGGGCGGGATGACCGGCCTGATCGTGAACAAGGCCGAGGCTCCGGACATCGATTCGATCTCCGACCTCTTCGACCCGAAGTACAAGGGCAAGGTCGAGGTGCTGGCCGAGATGCGCGAGACCCTCTCGCTGGTCATGAAGAGCCAGGGGGTCGACCCCGAAACGGCGGACACCGACCAGTGGCTGGACGCGGTCGACAAGCTCAAGGAAGAACTCGACTCCGGCCAGATCCGCCGCATCGCCGGCAGCGACTACGCCGGTGACCTGGCCAGCGGCAACGCCGTCGCCGTGATGGGGTGGGCGGCCGACGCGATCCAGCTCACGGCCGACAATCCGGACCTCGAATGGGTGATGCCTAAGGAAGGCTGCCTGGCCTGGTGGGACGACTGGGTCGTCCCGGTCGGCGCGCCCAACCCGACCGCGGCCTACGACTGGATCAACTACACCTACGAGCCCAAGAACCAGGCCCGGATCTCAGCCTGGACCAGTGCCACCACGCCGGTGGCCGGGGTCAAGCAGATCCTCAGGAAGACCAGCCCCGAGCAGGCCGACAACCCGCTGATCTTCCCCACCGCCGCTTACACGAAGAACTGCTCGAGCGTGGTCTCCCCTCCCGGCGACGAGGAGCAGCAGAAGAAGGTCGAAGACGCCTGGGTGGCGGCCACGAACGGTTGATCGGCTGCGGGCCCGGAACCCCTAACCCTGCTTCATGTAGCTGACCTTCTCCGGTTCGAGGGTGAAGGTGACCCGCACCTCACCCGGCTGGCGGAACGGGTATTCGTCCTCGCCGACGTACTTCTTGGAGAGCATGTTGATGTCGTCATCGGCACCCTCCTGCGTGTCACCGACCAGCCGACCGCGAATCGACACGTACTCGTACGGGTTCCCGTCCGCCATCATCGTCACCGTCGCCCGTCCGGCCTTGCGCAGGTTCTCCGGCCAAGCCCGGCCTTCGGCGCTGTTCAGGATCAGATTGCCGCCCTCATCGGCGTGGGCCCAGACGATCACCGTCTGCACCGAGCCGTCGTCGGTGGGTACGGCGACGACCGCGTAGTTCTGCCCCTCCTTGACGATTTCAAGCGGGCGACCTTCGAGTTCTGCCATCTCGGCTCCTCTCCTTTGGGCTGGTTGCCCCGGTCCGGGGCAACCCGAATCTACAGGGCTGGATTCACCGGCTGGCCCGGTTCTCCACCGAACGCCGTCCGTACCTCCTCGGGCCAAGGAGTGGGCTGACCCGATTCGTCGACGAAGACGGTGACCAGCTTGGCCCGGGCGCAGGCCTCCCCACCCCGCTCGATCAGGAACTCGAAGGTGACCGAGGTGCTGCCCAGGTCGGCCACGGCGGCCGTTACCTCGACCTCGTCCATGAAGTAGAGCGTCGCCGAGTAGTCGACTTCGAGGTGGGCCCGCGGCATCGATGTATAGATCGAATCGAGCAGGCCGACTCCGGCCAGCAGCTCGACCTCGGCGGCTTCGATCAGCCGGATCACGGTGCCGTAGTGGTAGCGGCCGGAGGAATCGACGTCGGAGAACTCGATCCGCCGATTGATCTTCGCGGTGGGTGCGCCTGGACTGGTCATCGCACGACGAACCTAGAACAAACTCACAGCCGGGCTCCCCCTGCCCCCAACCGGCCGCCGTTCGTCAAACCCCCCAAAAGGGGGGTGCGAATTCTGTAACCGGGATCGGGAGACCGGGTAGCCTCGATATCGACGCTTTGAGCTCTGAAGGACAGGCAGGAGAGATCGACGTCCTGGTCGGTCTGATCGCAGGCATGGAGGATCCGGAGTCGGCGGGCCCGCTCACGGACCGGATCTGCGAGGCCGTCTGCCGCTCGACCAGCCTGACCCGGGCGGCGATGTTCCTCCACGACCCGACCATCGGGGTTTCGAGGCCGGTCGGCTCCCACGGCGTCGACCAGGAGCTGATCGCCTCGGTTTCGGCCACCCTGGACGAGATGCCGGTCGCTCAGCGCGTCCTGGTCGAAGACCGCGTGATCGAGGTTTCGCAGAACCTCGAGTTCGAGCTGCCCGCCCGGTACGCGGGGCTGGCCGGGATCACCACGATCACCTGCGCTCCGGTGGCTGCCGGCAGCGAGTGGCTCGGGGTGATCGTCGGCGACCAGGGCGGCCACGACTATTCGCTTTCCGAGGAAGACCACCAGCGGATCCACACCCTGGGCCGGTTGGCGGCGGTCGCTTCGACCGTAGAGCGCTCGACCCTCGCCCGCGAGCAGGCCCGCAGCCTGGACAACCGCATCGAGATGATTCGCGAGATCCACGACCAGGTCGTCCAGAAGCTGTTCGGGCTTTCACTCGCCCTCGGGGCCGACGAACCCCTTTCCGCCGAAGAACGCCGCCGCTGCAGCGAAGAAGTTTCGGCCGTGCTCGGCCAGCTCCGCTCGGCCCTCGGCCGCTCGGTCACACCTCGCGAAAGGCCGCAATCCCGGCCATTCCGTGAACTGGCCGACTGGTTCTCCCAGTCACCCGGTGTCTCGCTCGACTGGGAAGAAGGTCTCGAGACCCCGGGCCATCTCGATCTGCTTTCCAAGTCCGCGCTGACCGAGGGCATGCGCAACGCCAACCGCCACTCGGACGGAGGCCAGGTGCAGATCCGGGTCGCCGGCGAGGCCGGCACCTTCACGGTCGAGGTCATAAACGACCGGGTCTCCGCCGAGCGCCGCCGCGGTGGCGGGCTCGGGCTGCGCCTGCTCACCCTGGAAGCGCTGGAACACGATGCCCTGGTCGAGTTCGGCCCGCTCGAAGGTGGCCGCTGGCGCTTCCGGATGATCGCCCCGGTGACCGCATGACGGCCACGACCGGGCTTCGGGTGCTGGTGGTCGATGACCACGACGTCGTCCACTGGGGTTTCCGGCTGCTGCTCGACCGGCAAAGCTGGGTCGAGAGCTGCGACGGTGCCGCCGGGCTTCAGGAGGCCGTCGAGTTCGCGGCCAACCTGCGACCGGATGTCGCCCTGATCGACCTGATGCTCGGCGCCGATTCCGGAGCGGAGGCATGTTCCGCGATCCGCGAGGTCTCTCCCAACACGAAGGTACTGCTGATCTCCGGGGCCGGCCGGATCTCGCCGGCGGTGGCCCGTTCGGCCGGCGCCTCCGGATTCATCTCGAAGGACTGGGGCGCCGCCGACGTGGTCAAGGCGGTGCGGATGATTGCGCTCGGCTCCGAGGTCTTCGCCGAAGGCGGCCCTGGCGATTCCGTCGGGCTCTCGGATCGCGAACGGGAAGTGCTGGGGCTGATCGCGACCGGGGCGACGAATCGTGAGATCGCCGGGAACCTCTTCCTCTCCCCCCACACCGTGAAGGAACACACCAGCGCGATCTACCGCAAGCTCGGGGTCAGAAACCGGGCGGAGGCGGTGCGCAGCGCCCAAGGCCTGGGATTGCTCGGCTGACCCCTCCCCGGTGGGGAGCTCCCCCGACGTTCGGGGGGTTCTCGATCGGAACGACGTGACATAACACCGTTGCCGGAGAACTATCCGGCAATGAACGTTTCCGCAGACCTCAGCCATACGGCCCTCGTCTTCCCCGGCCAGGGCAGCCAGCGGGCCGAGATGCGCGACCTGGTTGCGGAGCACTGCCCGGAACTGATCGAGCTCGCGATCGACGAGATCGGCAGCGACCCCTTCGAGTTGGTTTCCGAGGGCACCGCCTACCAGCAGCCCGCGCTCTACTCGGCGGCGATCGCCGGTTGGAAGGCGGCCGGCAGCCCGCGAGCCGGATGGTTCGCCGGCCACTCCCTCGGTGAGCTGGCCGCAGCGGCCGCCTCCGGGGCGATCTCGACCGAAGACGGCCTGCGCCTGGCGATCACCCGGGGCCGCGTGATGCAGCAGGCGGCCGAAGCGGACCCGGGCGGGATGCTGGCCGTGCTCGGCGAGACCAGCGGCGTCCCGGCCCTGGCCAACTCCCTCGGACTGACTGTTGCCAACGACAACGCCCCCGACCAGATCGTTCTTTCGGGGCCGACCGAGGAGATCAAGGAAGCGCGAGCCAGGTTCAAGGAGGCCGGTGTCCGCACCGTGCGCCTGCCGGTTGCCGGCGCCTTTCACTCGCCGGCCATGGCGACCGCCGTGCCCGAGTTCCGAGCCGTCCTGGAGGGGATCAAGGTGAGCACAAGGCCCCGCTTGATCTCCTCCGTGACGGCCCGGCCCTTCACCGACCTGCGGGAAGGATTGCTCTCCGCCCTGACCCGCCCGGTCCGGTGGCGCGAGACGGTGCTGCGGTTGCGTGACCTGGGGGTCTCGCATTTCCTCGAGTCGGGCCCCGGCGAGGTGCTGACCGGCCTGGTCCGCCGCACGATCGAAGGGATCGACGCCGCCCCGCTCAGCAGCCTTTCGACCCCACAGGAGACCGCCGATGTTTGAGCTCGAACTCGAACGCACGATGGATCTTTCCTCCCCGACGGTTCGGGGCACCGCGGTTGTCGGTCTGGGGGTCGCGGTGCCCGAACCGGTCGTCCCCAACCAGGTGGTGGCCGACCGGCTCGGGGTGACGCCCGAATGGATCACCGAGCGGACCGGCGTCAAACAGCGCCATGTCGCACCGGCCGAGAAGACCCTGGTCGAAATCGCCACCGAGGGCGGCCGAGCCGCGCTCGAGGACGCGGGGGTCGAGGCCGATTCGATCGACCTGGTGATCGTCGCCACGGTCACCGGTGAGATGCTCTGCCCGGCCGCGGCACCGGTCGTCGCCGCCAATCTGGGCTGCGACCATGCCGGTGCCTTCGACCTGAATGCCGCCTGCTCGGGCTTCCTCTCCGGGCTTGGCATGGCGTCCGCCTGGATCGCGACCGGAGCTGCCGAGCGGGCCCTGGTGGTCGGCTGTGACCTGATGTACCGGGTGATCGACCACGACGACCGCTCGACCGCCGGGATCTTCGCCGACGGCGGCGGCGCAGTCGTACTCGCCCCCTGCGCCGGCGAGGGCCGGATCGGCCGGATCAACCTGGCCAGCGACGGTGGCCGTGGCGAGCTGGTCGAGGCGACCCGCGAAGAGGCGATCGTCCGCATGAACGGCCACGACACCTTCCGCCAGGCGGTCGCCCGCCTCTGCGAGACCACCCTCGAGGCAGCGGACGACGCCGGCCTCACCCTGGACGAGATCGACCTCTTCGTCTACCACCAGGCCAATAGCCGGATCATCGCCGCGGTCGGCGAGAAGCTCGGTCTCGACCCGGCCAAGGTGGTCGACTGCGTCGGTGAGTACGGCAACACTTCAGCCGGCTCGCTCCCGATCGCGCTGGGCGTCGCCCGCGAAGACGGTCGGCTCAAGCCCGGCTCGAAAGTTCTGCTCGGCGTCTTCGGCGGCGGCCTGACCTGGGGTGCCGGCGTGGTCGAGTGGGGTTTCGACGAGGAGGCCGTGGATGGCCCGGAGTAACGGGAACGGCAACAGCCGGCCCGAGGGCGCGGCCCTGGTCACCGGCGCCTCCGGCGGGATCGGTGCCGCCACCGCCCATGCGCTGGCCGCCGGGGGCTGGCCGGTCGCCGTCCACTTCCGCTCCAACCCCGAGGGGGCGGCCGAGGTGGTCGCCTCGATCGAACGTTCGGGCGGGCGGGCGATCGCGGTCGGCGCCGACCTCGACTCGGCCGAGGCCGCCGACCAGCTGCTCACCCAGGTCGAGGAAAGCTTCGGGCCGGTCCTGGTCCTGGTCAACAACGCCGGCCGCCGGGCCGATGGCCTCTCCCCCCAGATCAAGGACCAGGAGTGGCAGCAGGTGATCGAGACCAACCTGAACGCCGCCTTCCGCCTGACCCGGCGCACCCTGAAGCCGATGCTTCGGGCCCGCTTCGGCCGGGTCGTCAACGTCGCCTCGGTGGTCGGCCCTCGCGCCAACCCGGGACAGGCCAACTACGCCGCCTCGAAGGCGGGGCTGATCGGGATGACCAAGACGATCGCGGTCGAGGTCGCGCGACGCGGGGTGACCGTGAACGCGGTCGCACCCGGGCTGGTCGAGACCGGGCTGACCGCCGACCTGCCGGCCGGCGCCTTCGACGAGGCGATCCCCGCCCGCCGGCCCGGTACGCCCGAGGAGATCGCCGCCTGCATCGGATTTCTCGCCTCGGACGAGGCCTCGTACGTGACCGGAAGCGTGCTCACCGTCGACGGCGGGATGAGCGCATGAACAAACCAAAGGAAAGAAGGACTCGATGACCACCAAGGCAGACCCGCAGTCGGCAGAAACAGTGATCCGCAAGGGTCTCGAAGAGGTCGGGGCCGACCCGGACCAGATCGCCCGCGACGCCACCTTCGAATCGCTCGACGTCGACTCGCTCGACCTGGTCGAGATCGCGCAGATCGTCGAGGACGAGTTCGGGGTCGAGCTGACCGGAGACGACGTCAAGGACCTGAACACGGTCGGCGAGGTCATCGACCTGGTGGTGACCAAGGCAGCATGAAACGCCGCGCCGTCATCACCGGGACCGGGGCCGTCTCACCCCTCGGGGTCGGGGCCGAGACCCTGGTCGACCGCTGGACCCGCGGCGAAAGCGGAATCGTCGACGGTGACGCCAGCTGCCGTGAGTTCGACCCGCTCGAGTTCCTCAGCCGCAAAGAGGCGCGCCGGGCCGACCGTTTCACCCAGCTCGCCCTGGCCGCCTCCGACGAGGCGCTGGCCAAGGCCGGTTGGGAGGAACTTCCGTACGACTCCCGGCGGATCGGCTGCGTGATCGGCACCGGCATCGGCGGGATCGGCTCCCTGATGGAACAGTCGGCGGTGCTGCGGGAAAAGGGCGCCAAGGCGGTCTCCCCCCTGGCCGTGCCTCTGATGATGGCCAACGCCGGCTCGGCCGCGGTCGCGATGCGCCACGGCCTGAACGGCGAGAGCTTCGGCGTCGTGTCCGCCTGCGCGGCCGGCGCCCACGCGATCGGCACCGCGGTGCGCATGATCCGGGCCGGGGCCGCCGACGCGGTGGTCACCGGCGGCTCCGAATCGGCAATGACCGATGTCGCGATCGCCGCCTTCGCTTCGATGGGCGCAACCTCCCCGACCGGCATCTCCCGCCCCTTCGACGCGCGGCGCGACGGCTTCGTGATGGGTGAAGGCGCCGGCGTGCTGGTACTCGAAGACGCCGAGGCCGCGGAGGCCCGCGGGGCCACCATCCTCGGCGAGATCCTCGGCTACGGCGCCAGCTCCGACGCCCACCACCTGACCGCCCCGGACCCTTCCGGCACCGAGTCGGCACGGGCGATCCGCATGGCCCTCGACGATGCGGGCTTGGGCGTGGAAGACATCGACTACGTCAACGCCCACGGCACCTCCACCCCGCTCAACGACCGCTCCGAGACCGACGCCCTGAAGCTCGCCTTCGGCGAGGCTGCCGGGTCCGTCCCGGTCAGCTCGACCAAGTCGGTGATCGGGCACCTGATGGGCGCCGCCGGCGCGGTCGAGGCCGTGGCTACGACCACCCTGCTCGGCCGCCACGTCGCCCCGCCCACGGTCGGCCTCGAACAGTTCGAGGAAGGCCTCGACCTCGACTACGTGCCGGGCGAAGCCCGGGAGCTGCCGGGTGAGCAGCTCTACGCAATCTCCAACTCCTTCGGGTTCGGCGGTCACAACGCCGTGCTCTGCATTGCCGCGACATGAATGCGACCGTCGCGGCAACCGCAAGCCCCGAGGCGGCGTCTTCTCCCAGGCGACGGCTCGAAGGGCTTTGCGATCCGGGCAGCTTCCGACCACTGCGCTCGGCCACTCTCTCCCCTGGGCTGGGCAGGCGCGCAACACCCGGCGATGGAGTCATCGCCGGCGCCGGCCTGGTCGGAGGCCGCCCGGTGTTTTGCTACTCCCAGGACCCGGGCTTCCTCGGCGGCTCCCTGGGTGAGATCCACGCCGAGACCATCGTCCGCACCCTGCGCCTGGCCGGCGACGCCAGGGCGCCGGTGGTCGGGTTCGTCGAGTCCGGCGGCGCCCGCCTGCAGGAAGGCCACGCCGCCCTGGCCGGCTACGGGCGGATCTTCCGTGAGAGCGTCCGGCTGGCCCGGCGGGTGCCGCAGATCTCGATCGTGGCCGGGGTCTCGGCCGGCGGCGGCGCCTACTCACCCGCTCTGACCGACTTCGTGCTGATGAGCCGCGACGCCCGCCTGTTCCTGACCGGCCCCCGCGTCGTTGCCGAGGCGGTCGGCGAGGAAGTCTCGATGGAGGACCTGGGCGGCCCTCGTATCCACGAGCAGAACGGGGTCTGCCAGATGGTCGCCGAGACCGAAGCGGAGGCGATCGAGGACGCCCGCCGCCTGCTCGGCCTGTTGCCGCAGACGATCGGCCGCGAGCCGGAGATGGTCGACCCGGTACCACCGGAAACCCCCGATCCCGGTGCGACCGTGCCGGCCGACGGGCGCAAGACCTATGACGTGCGCGACACCGCCCGGGCGATCGTCGACGAGGCGAGCCTGGTCGAGATCCACCCCCGCTGGGGTGACGGCATCTTCACCGGCCTGGCCCGCCTCGAGGGACGTTCGGTCGCCGTGGTGGCCAACCAGCCGCGCCGTTTCGGCGGCGTGATCGACGCCCGGGCCTCGGAGAAGGCCGCCGGCTTCGTCGCCGCCGCCGACCGGTTCGGGCTGCCGCTGGTCGTGCTGGTCGACACGCCCGGCTTCATGCCCGGGCTGAGACAGGAACAGGCCGGGGTGATCCGTCACGGCGCCGCGTTGCTGCGGGCCTTCGCCGGCGCGAGCGTGCCGAAGCTGACCGTGGTCATGCGCAAGGCTTACGGCGGTGCCGCGATCACCATGAACTCGCGCGACCTCGGGGCCGACGTGGTCTTCGCTTGGCCGGAGGCCGAGATCGGGATCATGTCCGCCGGGCAGGCGGTGAATTTCGTCCATCGGCGCGAGATCGCCGACGGGACCAGCGACCGGGACGAGCTGGCCGATGCCTATGCGGCCGAGCACCTGACCGCCGAGGCGGCCGCGGCCAGCGGCTTCGTCGACGAGGTGATCGACCCGGCCGAGACCAGGGCGTCGCTGGCCTGGGCACTCAGCACGATCGCCGCCGGCGTACGGCAGCCAGCGGGGATCCCGAAATGGTGAACTCGTACGTCGCCCTGGGCGACAGCTTCACGGCCGGCAACGGGATCGAGCCGGGGCGGCGTTGGCCGGACCTGCTGGCCGCCGAACTCGCCGCGGGACGGGAGGGTTTCGAGTACGTCAACCTGGCCCGCGACGGGGCCGACAGCCGCGAGGTGCTGACCACGATCCAGCCGGCGATCGAGTGCCGGCCCGACCTCGTCACCCTGGCCTGCGGAGCCAACGACGTGCTGCTCAGCACCCGCCCCGACATCCCCGCCTTCGAAGGCCGCTTCGATTACATGCTCAAGAGCCTGCGGGATGGGATTCCGGGGGTACGGCTGCTGGTCTCGACCTATCCCGACGACTGGCAGATGCCGGGGCTCGGCCCCCGCACCGCCCAGCGGATCGACCGCGGCATCCGGGCGGTCAACCAGACGGTCATCGAACTCGCCTTCGCCCACGGGGTGCCGTGCATGGACGTCACCTCCCACCCCGGCGCGAAGGAGCCCGGCAACCTCGACGCGGACGGCCTCCACCCTTCGGCGCTCGGCCACCAGCGGGCCGCGGCCGAGTACGCGCAGGCGATCTACCGCCATTTCGAACTGGACAAAGACCAAAGGAGGATCACCGCATGAACACCAGCGGAGTGTTCGGCTCCGGCTTCGACCAGCTCGAGGTCGGGGACGGGTTCGAAACCGAATTCAGGACGATCTGCGACGAGGATCTGACCGCCTTCTCCGACCTGACCTGGGACCACCATCCCCTCCACACCGACCCGGAGTGGGCGGCCGGCTCTCCCTTCGGCAGCCGGATCGCCCACGGCATGCTGCTGCTCTCCTACTCGGTCGGCCTCGCCCCGATCGATCCCGAGCGAGTGGTCGCGCTGCGAGGCTTTGACCGCGTGGTGTTCAAGCGTCCGGTCCACATCGACGACCAGATCAGCCTGCGAGGAAAGATCGCCGAGCTTCGTCCGATCGACGACGAGACCGGCATCGCCCGCTTGACCTGGACGGTGGTCAACCAGGACGTGCAGACCGTGCTCAAGGCCAACGCCGAGATCATCTGGCGCCGGGCCGCACCGGTGCCCGAACCGGTGTATCTCTGATGACCTCGAACCGATACGTGGCCACCGCCAACCACGCTCCCGCGAGCCCGAACGGTTCGGCTCGGCCCGACCCCGGCGAGCCCCAGCTGCTCCAAGGCAAGCGGATCCTGATCACCGGCGTGGTCAACCGGCGCAGCATCGCCTTCGCCACCGCCGAGCGGGCGCAGCGACTCGGCGCCGAGGTGATCCTGACCAGCTTCGGCCGGATCCGCCGCATGACCGAAAGGGCGGCGGCCCGCCTGCCCCGGGAGGTGCCGGTGCTGGAACTCGACGTCAACAGCGAACAGGACCTGGACCGCCTGCCCAGCCTGGTCGGCGAGCATTGGGACGGGATCGACGGGGTCCTCCACGCGATCGCCCATGCCCCGGGCGACGCGCTCGGCGGCAACTTCCTCGCGGCGCCGCGCCAGAGCGCCGCCGAGGCCTTCGAGACCAGCGCCTACTCGTTCAAGGCGCTGGCCGACTCGGTCCGGCCGCTGCTCAGCGACCAGGGCGCCAGCCTGGTCGGCCTCGACTTCGATGCGACCGTGGCCTGGCCCTCCTACGATTGGATGGGCGTGGCCAAGGCCGCGCTCGAATCGGTCTCCCGCTACCTCGCCCGCGATCTCGGGCCGGAGAAGGTCCGGGTCAACCTGATCTCGGCCGGCCCGATCCGCACCGCCGCGGCCGGCGGCGTGCCCGGCTTCTCCGATCTCGCCGATTCCTGGTCAACGGCGGCCCCGCTCGATTGGGACATGGACGACCCGGAACCGGTCGCCGACACCGCCGCCTTCCTCTTCTCGGACCTCTCCCGCAGGATCACGGGCGAAATCATCCACGTCGACTCCGGCTTCCACGCGATCGGCGCCACCCCGCCCCCGGCCTGAACCGAGACCCCGTGACGGACAGACTTTGCCAGCCGGCGAACGGGCGGTGCAACAATGCGAAACATGAACTTCGAACGCACCGATTTCGTATCGATCCCGGTTCAGGACATGGAACGGGCAAAAGCCTTCTACCGCGACGTGCTGGGCATGGACAGCCCCGACTGGGATGCCGGCTGGCCCGAGATCGAGACCGGAAACGTGTCCCTGTACCTGGTCGACCCGAGCGTGAGGGGCGTCGACTTCGCACCCCACAAGGTCGAGGTCGCGCTACGGGTCCCGGATGTACCGGAGGCCAAGCGGGAGCTCGAAGCAAAAGGGGTCGAGTTCAGCGGCGAGCATGACACCGGGGTCTGCAAGATGGCCTTCTTCGAGGACAGCGAGGGCAACGCCCTGATGCTGCACCGCCGCTACGCCCCCTGACGATGGGTCGGCGTTAGACGCGCCAGGCGGACCAGCAGGGCCGTCGTGGCGAGGCCCGAGAGGGCGAGCAGCAACAACAACGCCTTGTCGCCGAGCGGGACGGCGCTCACCCCGTAGAGCAAGACGACCGGCAGGATCGTCGCCAAACCCAGGATCCCGGCGAGCATGCCCGCCGGGTCGCGGTGCCGTCGGATCGTCCCGATCGCCAGCGCACCGATCATTGCCAGCCCGTAGGCGACGAGGCATATCCCAAGCCCGTTCAAGTCGACCTTGCCGAGGGCCACATACTGCGGGTACAGGAGCCGGGCCGAGATCGCGCCCACGGCCACCCAGGCCGTCGTCGCCAGGACCGCTGGGAATGAAGCGCGGCGGCCGGGGCAGATGCTCGCGGCGAGAAACAGCAGTCCGGCCGGGATCACGGCACCGAGAAACGGCAGGTCGAAACCGCTGGCAGTCCAGGTGGCCGTGGCCTCGAGCGGTCCGTTCAACAGAAGCCCGTTGCCTTGCGCGACGCCTAGCAGGACGACGAGGGTCCCGCCGAACGCCAATGGCAGACGCCATCCCGCGAGCAGCCCGAGCAGGGCGAGGGCGGGCGCGGCGATGACGGCGATCCAGCTCCAGCCGGGCCAGGCCAGTCCATCGATGCCGAGCCAGAAGGCGAGGGTGCCGAGGTCGACGGCCAGGAGGGCCACCGCCACCGGCAGCGCTATCCGCCGAAGCGCTTCCTGCCAAGGCAGCTCGGCGAGGTCACCGGCTCGGGCGACCAGTCCACCGCGGAGCAACCCCAACGCCTCACGGCCGGTCGACGACTGGCCCTCATCGACCAGATCCCGCGCCAAGGAGATCAGCACCGCGCCCTCCGCCTGTCTCATCTCGCGCGGATAGGCGCGCAGCGCGAGCCAGAGCCGCGCCCCTCCTTCCCTGCTCACGCCTCGACCGCCTTCGCCGGACGGGTCGCGCCGGCGCCTTCGACGATCGCCGCGGCGCTACGCATCCGGGTCGCCTCTTCGTGAAGCGCGGTTCGGCCTTCGCTGGTCAACGAGTAGGAGCGGCGCTTCCGCCCGGCCACTAGTTCGTCACCGATTTCCACGAGCATTCCTTGTTTGACGAGCCGGTCGAGCGCGCCATAGAGCGTGCCCGCGGTCAGGCGCACGCGCCCGTCCGAAAGCTCCGATGCTCGCTGCGCGATCGCGTAGCCATGGAGCGGGCCGTCGAGCAGCGCGGCCAGCAGAAAGTAGGTTGGTTCTCGGATCTCAGGCGGCATGCGCAGAGCATAGATCATCCATCGATGTATCGTCGTCCGATATATGTTGAATGAGCAGCGGACCAGTCGCGCCGGAGCGCATAATTGGAATGTGGCACGAGATCCCGAACCCGGTGTGACCGAAGAGCTCCGCTCGCTCGAACCGATCTTCCACCGGGTCGAAGCGGGCTCCGGCCGGGAGGCATTCGAGGCGATCGCTTCGCCCGACTTTCTCGAGGTCGGCGCGAGCGGCCAGGTCTACGACCGGGACTTCGTCCTCGACACGCTGGCCAGGCGCCACTCCCAGCCACATGACGATCGGTGGCAGATCCACGACTTCGAGGCCCGCGAACTCAGCGACGACCTGTGGCTGGTGACCTACGAGCTCGACCAGGACGGTCGACGCAGCCGCCGGGCCACGATCTGGCGACGGACAGAGTCCGGCTGGATGGCCGAGTACCACCAGGGAACCCTGCTGCCGCCCACTCCCGAACCGCCGATACCGGACCGAGGCGTGTAGCGGAAGCGATGGAAGACCTGCTGATCAATCTCACCTTCGTCGCCGCGATCGGGGCGGGGACCCGGTTCGTGGTCGGCGGCGGCGGACGGTTCACCTTTCCGGCCGCGACCCTGGCCTTGGCCGGGATCACCCTGGCGATCAGCGTCGCCGGCAACCTCGACCAGGCATTGCTGGACAGTCTCGATCGAAACCGCGATCAGCTGCTGTCCGGCGAGGTCTGGCGGATCTTCACGCCGCTTTTCGTCCAGGACGGCGGCTGGGCCGGCACCGCTTCCAACATCATCGCCCTGCTCTTCATCGGCACGATCACCGAAACGGTCTTCAGCCGCCGCGTCCTCTTGGCCGCCTACTTCACAGCCGGACTGCTCAGCGAGATAGCCGCCTACACGATCTTCCAGCATCAGGGCTACGCCGGAAACTCGGTCGCGATCCTCGGGCTCGCGGGCCTCTGCCTGGTCACCTTCGCAACCCAGGCCGAAACCGTCACCAAGGCCATCGCGGTGGTCGGCCTGCTCGCGGGCGCCATCCTCCTGGTCACCGGAAACCTCCACGGGGTCGGCTTCACGGTCGGCGTCGCCGTGGGCGTAGCGCTTGTCGGGTCCCCCAAACCCTTGCGATCGGGCGGGTAGGGTTCGGTCCATGCCTTCCGACTCGGAACTCGTCTGGTCCAGCGACGGCGGGGACTTCCGCCCGGAACAGAAGCGGGAAAAGAAGAAGCGTGGCGGGAAGCCCGCCGCGGCGCCGGTTCCCGGCCCAGCCCCTGCCGGCTCCACCATCAAGGTGAAACGGGAGACCTCGGGCCGCAAAGGGAAGACGGGCACCACGATCTCGGAGATCCCCCTCGGGGAAGCCGAGACCAAAGCCCTCGCCAAACGACTGAAGCAGCATTGCGGCGTCGGCGGCACCGCCCGCGGATCCACTATCGAACTCCAGGGCGACCACCGCGACAAGGTGATCGCCTACCTCGAAAAAGAAGGCCACCGCGCGGTCCGAGCCGGGGGTTGAGCTTTAGTCGGGGTGACCGGATTCGAACCGATGATCTCCTGCTCCCAGGGCAGGCGCGTTACCAGGCTTCGCTACACCCCGTAGTGGATTGTGATTCTACTTCCACTCGCTCCTAATGCGATCCATCCAAGCCTCTAGGCGCGCTCTGAGTTGCGTGTCTCCCATCGAGACGCTCAGGACGCCGTGGGCAGAGCGCCAAGTCCGGCCGGTCAGTTGGTTGCTGTTCGACTTTCTCTGGAGGTTTATGTCTTCTGGAAGGACCCCGACGATCCCGCTCCAGAACTCCTGAAGTTCGTGCAGATCCTGATCAGCGTGATACTGGACGGAATAGCGGATCTTGTTCTTGCCCAGTCTCCTGATCCATCGGCTACCCAGGGCAATCACCGTCGGATCCGAGTTGGCGATACAAACAGTGTTTCGACAACGTTTGGACCCCTCACCGAGATACATGCAGACAAAGTCGCGAAAGGTCTCGTCCTTGGCCAAATCGTCGAATTCATCCACACCTTGCTGATAAGCCCGCTCCCGTTTGAGACGGGCACGTTCGCTGTTGGCAAGTGACGCTTTGCGGCGCTTCTCAGATTGCTTTGCGGTCTCGGGAATCTTGATCCGCCCTACCCAGTAGAAAGCCGTTGTTCTCGAGACCGACAATCGTTCGGCTATTTCGTCGATTGTCAGCTTCTTTTCGACTCTCAGCTGGATCGCTTTCTTTCTGATGTATTCGGGATGGGCCATAAGTCCATGGTCATCCTCGAGGCGGTCGAGAAAGGGGCGAAAAGGGCTTACACAAGGGGTTTGCAACAAAGTCGTTGCAAAGAATCTGCACTTTTGTTGCAGTTAGAGACCCTGGGACTGACGCCAGGCTTGGAAGGCCTCGCGGGTCGTGTATTCCGGGGTGTAGCCGAACTCCTCCTTGAGGCGGCTGTTGTCGAGCACCGGACGGTAGGCGAGGAAGTCGGTCTGGGCCGGGCCATGCGGGGTGAGGTCGAGGAAGTGGCCGATCCAGAGGCCGGCCTTGAGCGCGCCGACCGGCACCGGGAGGGTCTTCTTGCCGAGCTCGGCGGCGATCTCGTCGACCGTCATCGCGCCGTCCCCCGCCACGTTGTAGATCCCCGTCTTCTCCCCCAGCACCCCCTGCAGGATCACCCCGACCACGTCCTGGTCCCAGATGAAGACGAAGGGCGATTCGGAACCGCGGATCTTCAGCAGGCGCTTCGACCTGAACAGGTCGGTGATTTGGTTGTCGACCGACTCCCCCAGGATCGTGCCGATCCGCAGCACCACCTGTTCAAGCTCGGGGTGCGACTCGCGGAGCGCCGCCAGTTCCTCCTCGACCAGCCGCTTGTGCAGGCTGTACGGGAAGGTCTCCGTGCCGCGGACCGGATCGTCCTCGGTCAGCCAGGCCGGGTTGTCCGCGTGGTAGCCGTAGGCTGCCCCGCTGGAAGAGACAATCACCCGTTTCACCCCATGCGCGAGGCAGGCGTCGAAGACGTTCTTCGAACCGGTCACGTCAACCGCGAACTCCTGCTCGACCGTGGTGTTCGCCCCCGGATTGACGATCGAGGCGAGGTGAACCACGGTGTCGATCCCGTGTTCGCCGATCGGCCCGGAGATCGCCGAGGCGTCGGTGACGTCGGCGACGACGTAGTCGACCCCGTCCGCCCGACGTTCTTCGGGCTGATGGTGCAGGTCCGCCGAGACGACCAACTCGACCTGGTCCTCGGCCTCGGCCAGGCCGCGCACGACCGAATGCCCGAGAAATCCGTTGCCGCCGGTGACCAGAACCCGCTTCATCGATCAGAGCCTATCCCGGCAGGGCTGCGAAGCGGTGCGCTGGCAAGCTCTGCCTGCCGGGATAGGCTCTTACCCGCCTTCTGCCGCTTCCAGAGTGCTCTCGCCCACGTCACCGGTCGGTCGCTTCGCCCACCAGCTGGAGAGCGCCAGGCCCGCGATCAGGTCCCAGACACCCCACCAGGCAGCGACCATCGCCACCCCGCCGAGTCCCTCGAAAACGCTCAAGGCGATACCGAGGCCGAGGGCCGCGTTCCTCACCCCCACCTCGAAGGTGATCGCCCGCCGGTTCGGCTCCGAGACCCGGAAAGAAGCGGCGATCCCGTAGCCCAGCAGCAGCGCCAGCGTGTCGTGCAGGAAGACCGCCACCGCGACCAGGGCGATGTAGTTGACGAAGACGCCGATGTTGCCGATCAGCGCGCCAAGGATGAAGAGGACCAGGAAGATCATCGAGAACTTCTTGACCAGGGGCTGGACCTTCTTCGCGAATTCCGGCTTGCGGCTGGAGATGGTCAGCCCGAGGCAGAGGGGGATGCCGATCAGCACGACGATGTCGAGCAGCAACTCGATTGCGCTCACGTCCACGTCCTTGAGCACCTGCGACGCCTCCGGATGCATGCCGGCCCAGAAGGCGATGTTGAGCGGCATCAGGAAGATCGCCAGGAAGTTCGAGAGGGCGGTCATCGACAGCGAGAGGGCGACGTTCCCCCGCGCCCGGTAGACCAGGATGTTCGAGATGTTGCCCGGCGGGCAGCAGGCGACCAGGATCATCCCGAGGGCGATCGAAGGCCGGAAGCCGAGGGCCAGGGTCAGGAGGTAAGTGATGGCCGGCAGGCAGATGAACTGGGCCGCGACCCCGACCGCCATCGCCTTCGGCAACTTCGCGACGTGCCGGAAGTCGTCGACCTTCATCTCCAAGGCGATGCCCAGCATGATCACGAAGATCACCGCGCTGAGCAGGAGAAGCATGCCGTCGCTGGTGTTCAGGTTCGCACTGTCGATGTCCTCCGCCCCGAAGGGGAGGTTGGGCAGAAAGGCCAGGCTCATGCGCGGATGACCCGGCTCATGCGAAGATCTTCAGGTGCCGGTGGATCTCGGCCCGGTAGGCGTCCTTGTTGACGTAGAACGGGAGCCGGTCGAGCTGACGGTAGTTGTAGCCCGCGAAGAGGTCGGGCTTGGGACCCTGGACGCGGCGCCACATCTCCTCGGCCCGGGCCGGATCGCGATCACCGGCCTCGATGAACTCGGAGACGAGGTGGGCCTGGTTGTAGCGGCCCTGCCAGCCGAGCCCGGTCGCCTCGACCATGCCGAGCACGAAGACGTTGCGGTGCTTCGGGGTGAAGATGTTGAGGTAGAGGTCCGGGCTGTTGCCACGCCAGTTGAGGTGTTCCGGGTCGATGAACGGGTAGTGGAGCTTGTAGCCGGTGGCCAGCATGACCAGGTCGTATTCCCCGGTCGATCCGTCGACGAACTCGACCCCGGTCTTGGTGAAGCGCTTGATGTTCTTGCGGACGTGGATGTCGCCGTGGCCGGCGTGGTAGAGCACCTGGGTGTTCATCACCGGGTGGGTCTCGTAGATCCGCCCCTCCGGCTTGGGGAAGCCGAGCCGGGCCGGGTCGCCGGTCAGGAACTTGATGAACTTCCCGTCGATCCTGGTCTTGAGGAAGGCGGGCAGCGCCTTGCCCTCATTCAGGGTGTCGGAGGGACGGCCGAAGATGTACTTGGGAAAGAACCAGTAGCCGGAGCGCAGGCTCATCTCGATCGACTCCGCGTAGTGGACCGCGTCCACGGCGATGTCACAGCCGGAGTTGCCGCAGCCGACGATCAAGGCTTTCTTGTCCCGGAAGATGTCGGGCCGCTTGTAGGAAGCGGTGTGGAGGATCTCTCCCTCGAACTCGTCCTCGCCCTCGAAGGCCGGGATGCTGGGCTCCGAGAGGATGCCGTTGGCGATGATCACCCCGGCGTAGCGGCCGCTCTCCTCCTCCCCGTTCTCGTTTCGGATCGTCACCTTCCAAGCCGAATCGTCTGATTCCGGATCTTCCGGCTCCGCCCCGATCACCTCGGTGCCGAAGCGGTAGTTCCGCCGCAGGTCGAAGGTGTCCGCGTAATCCTTGAAGTAGGTGTTCATCTCCCAGTGGCTGGGGAAGTCGGCCACTTCGTCGCGCATCGGGAACTCGTCGTAGGCGGTGGTCGTCTTCGAAGAGATCAGGTGCGCCGACTCGTACATAGTCGACTTCTCGCTGGTGATGTCCCAGAGGCCGCCGACATCGGAGTGGACCTCGAAGCCGACGAAGTCGATCCCGCGGCGGGAGAGGTTGCGGGCCGCGGAGAGCCCGGTCGGTCCGGCCCCGATCAGAGCCCACGGAAGTTCGTTATTTGCGTCCCCCTCAGGCACCACGTTCCGGGCATCCTACGCCACCGCCCCTCCGGTGCCGCCACCGGGGCGCGGTACGGTTGGCACATGGCGGACGTCGCCCCCATCCACGCGCTCCATTACGACCTGAACGCGGTCGGCTCCCTGAGTGACGTGATCGCCCCGCCGTACGACGGGGTGAGCGAAGAGCTGCGGTCCGAACTGCTGGCCCGCTCACCTTTCAACGTGGTCGAGGTCGACCTGCCGGAATCCCCCGGCGGCGACCGCTACGAGCACGCGGCCGGCACCCTCGAGGAATGGATCTTGAGCGGCATCCTCCACCAGGACCGCGAGCCTTCGATCTGGGCTCTCACGCAGGAGTACAACGGGCCCGACGGTTCGCTCCGGATCCGCAACGGCATCCTGGCCCGGGTCCGGGTCGAGGATTATGGCCCCGGCCGGATCCGGCCCCACGAACGCACCCAGCCGGGTCCGAAACAGGACCGGCTCGACCTGGCCCGCGCCACCCGCTTCAACCTCTCACCGATCTTTTCACTGACCGCACGGGATGCCTGGCCACAGGTCGAACCGGCGACCCACACCGAACCCTGGGCCGAGGTACTCGGCGAGGACGGGACTCTCAACCGGATCTGGCGGGTCACCGACCCAGAGATCCACCGGGCGGTCGCCTGGGAGCTGAGCGAGGCGGAATTGCTGATCGCCGACGGCCACCATCGCTACGAGACCGCCCGCACCTACCGCGACGAGGTCGGCGGCGAAGGCGCCCATTGCTACACCCTCATGTCCCTCACCGGCCTGGCCGACCCGGGGCTGACCGTCTTCCCGATCCACCGCCTGCTGTTGGGCATCGGCGACCCCGATCTCGCCGATCGCTTCAAGAGGGGCATCGAGGAGGCGTTCGAGACGCTCACCGAGGGCGATCTCGACCCGGCGGGTCTGGAGGGGACCGGCTGCTTCGGGTTGTACGAGGCCGACGGCTCCAGACGGCTGCTTCGGCTCCGCGATCCCGCTTCCCTCGATGCCCTCTTCGACGGCCGCTCCGCCGCCTACCGCAATCTCGACCCGGCGATCCTCGAGAAGGTCGTCTTCGGCGAGATCCTCGGCATGAGCGAGGCCGACGTCGAGGCGAAGAAGGGACTCGGCTACGCGAAGTCGCTCGAAGAAGCAACGAGCGAAGTCGAGGCGGGCCGGGCCGGGGCCGCCTTCATCCTCCGCCCCACCCCGGTCGAGCAGGTCCGGGCGGTCGCCGACGCCGGCGAGACGATGCCGCCCAAGTCGACCTACTTCTTCCCCAAGCTCCCGACCGGCATCGTCTTCAACCCCCTGAGCTGACCTCGCGGACCGCTCGGTTCGATTTACGGGCGCTATATCCCCCCAAATCGAACCCATCAGCCCGCGACCTTTAGGATCGGGTCATGGTCAAGATCTATACGAAGAAGGGCGACGACGGGACGACCGGGCTCTGGTACGGGGGCCGGGTCGAGAAATCCGGACTGAGGACCGACGCCTACGGCACCCTCGACGAAGCCTGCTCCGCGCTCGGGGTCGCTCGGGCGCTCTGCGATGACGGCCAGGAAGAACTCGCAGCCGACATCCTCGCCCTGCAGAACGAGCTGTTCGTGGCCGGGGCCGAGCTCGCCACCGCTCCGGAAGCGGCCGAGCGGCTCGAAGACGGGATCAGCCGGATCACCGCCGAGATGGTCGACGCGCTCGACCCCGAGATCGACAAGTACATGGAGCGGGTCGACCTGCCGCCCAAGTTCGTGATCCCCGGCGGCACCCAGCTTTCGGCCCAGCTCGACGTGGCCCGCACCATCGTGCGGCGGGCCGAGCGGGCGACCGTCCGTATCCAGCTCGCCGGCGAGCTCGCCTCGACCGAGATCCTGCGCTTCCTCAACCGGGCCTCGGACCTCGTCTTCTCGATGGCCCGCTACGCCGACGTCGACTCCCCGGACCTCTTCGAAGGCCGGCGCAAGTCCGGGGACTGAGACCTTGGCCTGCCGGCGAGGCGGTCGCTGACCCGATGGACCTGGGCCTGAAAGGCCGCGTCTGCGTGGTGACCGGGGCCAGCGGCGGGATCGGACTGGAGGTGACCCGGCAGCTCTGCGACGAGGGCGCCAAGGTGCTGATGGTCTCCCGCGATCTCGAACAACTTGCGGCGATGTCCGAGGTGGTCCGGGCCGAGGGCGGTGAAGCCGAGGTCGTGGTCAAGGACGTGACCGACGACTGTGCCGGTCAGCACATCGTCGCTGCCGCGAAACAGGCCTTCGGCAAGGTGGACGTGCTGGTCAACAACGCCGGTGCCGCCGAGTGGAAGCCGCTGGAGGAAGCGAGCGAAGAAGACTTCCGTTTCCAGTTCGAGCTAAGCGTGATCGCCCCGCTCAACCTGATGCGGGCGGCGATCCCCGAGATGACCGAGCGCGGCTGGGGCCGGGTGGTCAACGTCTCCTCGACCGCCGGCAAACGACCCTCGGCGATGATGCCCGACTACTCGGTCGGCAAGGCGGCGATGCTCTCGCTCTCCCGGCAGTTCGCCGAGCGCCACGCCAGCGAGGGCGTGATGGTGAACGCGGTCTGTCCCGGGCCGACGGCCTCCGACCTCTGGATGGCCGAGGGCGGACTGCTCGACCAGTCGAAGGAAGCGGCCGGCCACGCGACTCGCGAGGAGGCGCTGAGGGCGACCGGCTCGAAGCGGCCGATCGGGCGGCTGGGCACGCCGGAGGAGATCGCATCAGCAATCGTCTTCCTCTGCTCCGAACGCGCCTCTTATGTTTCGGGCGTAGCTTGGGGCATAGACGGGGGCACCGTCCCAGTGATCATCTAACCGGAGGCCGGCAACTTCAGCAGCGCACGCGTCTGGTGCGGGGCGATGCGGTCGCGGCCGCCGAGGCCTTCGAGCTCGATCAGGAAGACGCAGCCGACCACCTTCGCCCCCAGTTTCTCGACCGCGTCGATCTTCGCCCGGGCGGTGCCGCCGGTCGCGATCAGGTCGTCGTGGACCAGCACCCGGGCACCGTCGGAGAGCGCGTCGGCGTGGACTTCTAGCGCGTCGAGCCTGTACTCGAGCTCGTACTCGACCGAGACCGTCTCGGCCGGCAGCTTGCCGGGCTTGCGGGCGGGGATGAACCCGATGCCGAGCGCCTGGGCCAGCGCCCCGCCGAAGATGAAGCCACGGGACTCGGCAGCCACCACGAACTCGGCCCCGAGCGGCTCGGCCAGCGCGGCGAGGTCCCGGGTCACCGCGCGGCAAGCTTCGCCGTCGAGCAGCAGCGGGGTGATGTCCCGGAAGAGGATCCCCGGCTCGGGAAAGTCGGGGACTGGGCGAATCAGTGAGGAATAGTCCGGCTGGTCACCCATGAGCGAGGCTACTTGCGGGTCGCGGTGAACTTCTGGTCGGCCTGGCAGAGCCCGCTGACGATCATCCGGCCACTCACCTTCTTGCCCTTCACCTTGCCGGTCAGAGTGCGCTGGTCGTCCTTGAAACTCACATCGGGCGACCCCTTGAAGACCGCGCTGAAGACGCCGTTGCCCTTGATCTTCGAGCTGGCGCTCGGTCGCTGCGCCGCCGACGGGTACTTGAAGGCGACGAAGGTGGTGCCGATCCCGTAGCAATAGCCGGACGGATTGCCCTTGAAGGAGGTGACCCGGTTGTGCTTGATCTTCAGCGTCACTTTGACCTTGCCTTCGTCCTTGCCGACGTACGTGCCGTTCTTCGCGGCGCCGGCGGCGGCCGGGAAGAGAAGGGTCGCGAGCAACGCGACGACTGCTGCGAGCCGGTTTCTGGTCATGGCGCGGCAGCTTACCGACGAGCGTTACGGCATGATCGTGCTGTGGACTTCACCGCGATCGACCTTCCGGGGATGCTGCTCGACACCGAGTCCGCGGTGGCGATGAAGGCACACGGCAGCACCGAGGCGGCGGTCCTGCTGCCGATCTCCGGCTGGCCCGAGGCACCTCGCCTCACCTTCACCGAACGAAGGGCCGACCTGCGCAAGCACGCGGGTGAGATCTCCTTCCCCGGCGGCACCACCGAACCCGAGGACAGGGACCTCGAGGACACTGCCCTGCGCGAATCGGAGGAGGAGATCGCGCTGCACCGGGTCCACGTCGAGGTCGTCGGCGCGGTCCCGCCGGTCGGCACCTTCGCCACCTCCTTCCGGATCCGGCCGATCGTCGGGCTGGTCTCCGGGGAGGCGACCATGGTCGCCAACCCGGACGAGGTCGCGGCGATCCTCTCCTTCGGCTTCGACGAGTTGCTGGACTCGTACGCGATGCGGCGGCTGGTCCGGCGCGGAGTGCCGATCCGCACTCCCACCTTCGAGCTCGGACGTCACTTGATCTGGGGCGCAACCGCCCGGATCCTGACCGACTTCTTCCACCGGATCGGGGCGATGGACTGATCAGGCGCCCGCGGCGGCTCTATGCTGCTGCCGATGTCCGAGCCGCTCAAGTTCAGCCTCGACGGCAAGATCCTCGGGCCGGGCGAAGCCTTCCTGCCCCTGCCTGACGACGGCTTGCTGCGGGGCGACGGAGTTTTCGAAGTGGTGCGGGTCTACCGGGGCCGGCCTTTCGCGCTGGACCTGCACCTCGACCGGATGGAACGCTCCGCGGCGACCATCGAACTGCCGCTCGATCGCGGCCTGCTGAGCGTGGATGTCGACGGGCTGCTCGCCTCGCTCGACCACCCGGACTGCCTGCTGCGCCTGGTCCAGACCCGGGCCGGACGGAGGATCGTCACCACCGAGAAGCTGCCGGTCCACACCCCGTCGATCGCCCTCGCCACCGTCACCTACTCGCCGACCGTGGTCCTCAACGGCGTCAAGTCTCTTTCCTACGCCGCCAATATGCAGGTGACCCGACTGGCCCGGGCCGCCGGCGCGGCCGAGGCGCTGTTCATCCGTCCCGACCAGGTCGTGCTCGAAGCGCCGACCTCGTCGATCTTCTGGGCGACGGCCGATGGAAGGCTGCGGACGCCGGCGCTCGAGGCGGGAGTGCTCGACTCGATCACCCGGCGCAAGATCGTCGAGGGGATCGAGGTCGAGCAGGGCGAGTTCCCGCTCGACGACCTGCTCGCCGCACCCGAGGCCTTTCTCGCCTCGACCACCCGCGAGGTCCAGCCGATCTCGAAGATCGACGATGTCGGGTACGGCGCAGCGCCGGGCCCGCAAACAGAAGCGGCGGCGAAAGCTTTCGCCGCCGCATTGGCCGAAGACCTCCGAGACTAGACTGGCAGAGCCCCTCCCAGCCATTCATTGCTTCAAATGGGAGGGGCGGGTTACTCGTGGAGGGCGGGTCGGACCCCGCCCGACTCCTGTTAAAAAGTCGCGTCGCGGAGGTACCACTCCGCGTCGAGGGCGCCCTTGCAGCCGGAACCGGCGGCGGTGATCGCCTGGCGGTAGGTGTGGTCGACCAGGTCGCCGACCGCGAAGACCCCGGCCAGGTTCGTCTTCGTGGAAGTCGGGTCGGTCTTGACGTAACCCTCCTCGTCGGTGTCGACCTGACCCACGACCAGCTCGGAGCGCGGGATGTGGCCGATCGCCACGAAGACGCCGTCGACCGGCACCTCTTCGACCTCGCCGTTCTCGGAATGCTTGAGCCGGACCTTCTCCAGCGAGCCGTCCTCGCCGGCCACGAACTCCTCCGGGCTCCAGGGGGTCTTGACCGCGATGTTGGGCTGGCTCTCGGCCCGCTCCTGCATGATCTTCGAGGCGCGGAACTCGTCCCGGCGGTGGACCAGGTCGAGGTTGGACGCGAACTTCGAGATGAAGACCGCGTCTTCCATCGCCGAGTCGCCGCCGCCGATCACCATGGTCGAGCGGTCCTTGAAGAAGGCGCCGTCGCAGACGCCGCAGGTCGAGACGCCGCGGCCCATCATCTCCATCTCACCGGGAATGCCCAGCCGCTTCGGCTCGGCCCCCATCGCGAGGATCACGGTCTTGGCGTGGTGTACCTCGTCGCCGAGATAGACCTTGTGGATGCCGCCGTCGGTCAGTTCGACCTTGTCGACGTCATCGGTCACGAACCGGGTACCGAAGCGTTCGGCCTGGTCCCGGAAGCGGGTCATCATCTCCGGGCCCATGATCCCCTCGGGGAAGCCCGGGTAGTTCTCGACATCGGTCGTGTTCTGGAGCTGGCCGCCCCACTGGAACCCTTCGAAGACGAGTGGATTGAGTTCGGCCCGGGCCGCGTAGAGGGCGGCGGTGTATCCGGCCGGACCCCCGCCGATGATGATGATGTTTTCGACCTCGGTATCGCTCATTTCCAAATTCCTGTTTTCTGGTCCGGTTTCATTACTTTACTTTCTGAAGTAAGTGTAGCGCTTCAGAGGATCTCTTCGATCATGCTCGGGCGCGGCGGCCGGTCGATCGGCAGGCCGTCCTTCTTCCAGCGCTTGACCCTGTTCCGCAGCTGGAAGAAGGCGGCGACGCCAGGCGGTATCGGCAGCCAGAAGGCGACCAGGCGATAGATCAGGATGGCCGCGAAAACCTGCTCCTCGGGGAAGCCGAAGAGCACGAAGGTGCCGATCATGCCGGCGTCCACCGCTCCGACCCCGGCCGGGACGAAGGGGATCAGGTTGGCGACCATGCCGATGAAGAAGCCCATCACCACCACCCCCAGCGGGATCGCGATGCCGAAGGCCTTGAAGGAAGCCCAGAGGATGCCGATGTTGGCCGCCCAGAAGCCGATCGCCCCGACCACGGCGAGGCCGGCCCGCGAAGGATTGGCGACCAGCCGCAGGGCCGCACGGGTGCCGTCGGCGACCATCGCCGGCACGGTCGCCAGCCGAGCCAGGAAGGTCACCCCGGAATGCCGCTTCGCGAACTGGTCCATGCGCCGCTCGAAATCGGTCGGCAGCAGCGCCAGGGCACCGAAGAGCAGCATCACGACGCCGGCGATCGCGGCCGGGACGATGGTCAGGGAAACCGTGGTCGAGCCGTGCAGCACGCCGGTCCGGAGCAGGATCCCGAAGACCACGACGGCCAGCGGGTAGAAGAGGTAGTGGAGCACGATGAAGGCGACCATGCGGGTGCCGACGTCGCGCCGCTCCATGCCGCCCTGCCGGAGCGCCCAGTAGGTGAGGACGACGCCACCGGCCCCGCCGGCCGAGAAAAGCAGGGTCGCCGCAAAGCCGGCCATGTTTATCTCGTAGGCCTCCCGCCAGGTGATCGGGAAGGTCTCGCCGCCGACCACCGCCCGGAACAGGGCTATATATGTGATGAACGAGAGGACGCAGAACCCGATCGCGACGACGACGTAGACCGGTTTCGCCTCGCCCAGCATCCCGATCGCGTCACCGAACCCGGCCAGTTTCGGCAGCAGGAAGTAGATCGCGACGATCAGGAGCACGATCAGGGCGAGGGTCTGAACCATCCCTTTGGTGGTGAAGACGGGAAGGCCGTCGCCCTCCTCTTCCTGCTCGGTTGACCGGTCGTGCTCTTCGGTCATCCGCCGGCTGCGATCGCCTCGAGTCGTTGGAGCCTGCGGTTGATCATCTCGACGATCGGTCGGGCCACCGGCTCACCCTTGCGGGCCAACAACACCACCCCGGCCCCGGCCAGCAGGTCGGTCACGTAATGCTCGCCCAGATATATGAGGGCGAAGCCGAGCGAAAGCGCATAGGCCCAGCCCAGCGTCCCCTCGACCTTGCCGCCGGCGTCGGTGAGCAGGATCGCCGCCATGGTCGCGGTGGCGAAGTGCAGCGACGGCATCGCGGCCCACGGGTTCGACCCCAGGGTGCCGAAGATCCGGGTCCAGGCCGGGCCCCAGAGCTTCTCGCCGTACTCCAACATCACTCGCTTTACGTGTTCGTCGGCGATCTTCGGGTCTACGTACCCGTTCTCGGCCGCCCACCACGGCGGCGCGGTCGGAACCAGGAAGTACATCGCGCAGCCGATGTCGAACACGGCCGCGAGCTGCCGGGCCGATTCGGGGAACTTCTCCTTGTTGCGGACCGCGATCCAGAAGATCGCCGCGTAGGGCTGGATGAACCAGAACCAGTGGGTCCAGGCGGCGAACTTGGTCAGGTCGTTGCCGTACCGGCCCTGGTGCAGCCACTTCTGCAGGCGCGAGTTGGGCAGCTTGCCGCGGCCGATCCAGCGGTCCACCTTGATCGGGTACTCAACATAAAGGCGCTCGCGCAGCCGCTTGGGGTCATCGAAGGGAAGCTCGTGGCAGACCGCGAAGGCCCACATCTGGGCGGCGAAGAGGCCGAGGTCACGGCGCCGGGAGCGCGGCCAGAGAACCGCGATCGCCAGTGGCGCCGAGACGGTCGAAGCGACGGTGACGGCAGTCGGGATCTTCAGTTGCCGACGGATGTGGGGAACGATTACCGCGGCCGCCATCGCGCCGACGGCGGCGACGCGGACAGCGGTCCGTTTCGATGACCGGCGGGGCTTCAGCGAGGTCGGCAATCTCATTCCGGATTGACAGCGTATGCGACGGCGCGGCGCGGCCTCCGCAACTGCGATTAGAATGGCCCGCGTCTTGCTGCCTCGATCCAGAAAACCAGTGTCTCTGTTCATCTCTCTGGCCGGCGTGCTGATCGCCTTCGCGCTGAACGCGACCCCGGCCATGGCGCTTTCGCTCAACCCGGACGCCGCTTCGCCCGGGATCGAGGACGCAAACACCCTGCACTGGATCCTCTTCGTCGTGATCTTGGCCGTGATCGTCGTGGTCAACCTGGCGATCCTCAAGGCCGCCCGGCCGCGGAGCCGGGCGGTCACCCCGAAGCCGGGCCGCAAGGTTTCGCAGGTCAAGCTGGCGATCGGCCTCGGCGTCTTCGCGCTCGCCCTTTTCGTGGTCGCCACCGTCTTCTCCGACAAGTCCCGCGAGATTCCGGCCGTAAACGCCGAACCGGTCGCCGGCCAGGTCAAGGGCGAGCCGCTCGAGATCACCGCCACCGGCTCCCAGTGGCTGTGGCGCTTCAACTACCCGAACGGCGCCTTCAGCTACCGCCGCCTGACCGTTCCGGCCGGCGTGACCGTCCAGCTCGACCTCGTCTCGACCGACGTGGTCCACGGTTGGAACGTCCCCGAGCTGACCGGCAAGGCCCAGGCCATCCCCGGCAAGACCAACAAGGTCTACTTCCGCGCCGACGATCCCGGCGTCTACACGAGCCGCTCCTCGGTTCTCTCCGGGCAGGGCTACGACACGATGGAAATCGAAGTCAACGTGGTCTCGCCGGAAGAGTACGAAGCGGCAATCGAAGAGCTGAAGACGGACATCCAGGACGCCCAGGACAAGGTCGAGGCCCAGTTCAAGGCCGAGCGGGACAAGTCGGAAGCGGCCGCTGACCAGGTCGGAAAAGCCGAAACCAACAACGACGCCGAAAGCGCTGAAGCCGAATGAGCCGCACCACCAGCTACCCCCAGACGATGCCGCCGACCCGGCCTGAGATCTCCTCGGACGGCCCCGAGCCGGCCCGGACCCGCTGGGCGCAGCTCGCGACCAGCGCCGACCACAAGGACATCGGCCGGATCCTCGTCTCGGTCGCCTTCGGCTCGATCTTCCTGGCCGCCCTCGAGTTGCTGCTGATGCGGGCCCAGCTCGCCGTGCCGGAGAACGTCTTCCTCAAGGGCGTCACCTTCGACCGGCTGCTCTCGGTCTACGGCGAGACCGCGATCTTCCTGGTCGCCCTGCCGCTGATCATCGGCCTCCTCTACTACGTGGTCCCGCTCCAGATCGGCAGCCGCACCACCGCGATCCCGCGGGTCGGCCAGACCGGGCTCTGGCTGTTCATCTTCGGCGGCATCCTGCTTTACGGCTCCTTCCTCTTCACCCCGCCGGAAGCCGGCATCAACCCGCTTCCCCCCTTCTCCGACGCCACCTTCAACCCCAACAACGGGGTCGACGTCTGGATCGGTTCGACCGGCCTGATCACGCTCGGGCTGCTGATGGTCGCGATCGACCTGCTGGCCACCCTGCATAACCTGCGCGCCCCGGGCATGGCCTGGCGGCGGGCTCCGCTGTTCACCTGGGCCGGCGCGATCGTCACCTGGCTCTTCGTGGTCATCGCGCCGATCTTCCTCGCCGCGATCAGCATGCTGATGATCGACCGCCTCTACGACGGCGGCTTCTTCGCCGGCGACGAAGGCGGCTCGCCGATCCTCTGGCAGCACCTCAGCTACATCTTCTTCACCGGCGTCTACATGTCGGTCGCGATCACCTTCCTCGCCGCGATCGGCGAGATCGTCCAGACCTTCACCGGCCGGGAACTCCCCCGCAAGGCGGTCACCAGGTCCTTCGTCGCGATCGCGATCATCGGCACCCTGGCCTGGACCCAGAACATGCTGACCGTCCCGATCCCGAGTGGCTGGAAGTACTTCGGCATGCTGATGTCGCTGGCCCTGATCGTGCCCTTCGGCCTGATCTTCTACAACCTGATCAGCACCGTCAGCCAGAGCGATTTCCACATGCGGGCGCCGCTTCGCTTCGCGCTCGGTGCGCTCTCGTTGGCTTCGATCGGGCTCGCCGCCGAGATCGCCCAGTCGACCATCGCGGTCGCCACCCAGCTCTCCGAGACCTACGACGCCTGGGCCGCGACCCACTTCACGCTGATCGGCTTCGTCCTCTTCGGCGGCTTCGCGGCGGTCACCTACTGGTACCCGAAGATGACCGGTCGCCAGCTCAACGAGGATCGCGCGGCCAAGTCGTTCGGCCTGATGTTCGTCGGCACGATCATCGCTCTCCTGCCGCTGTTCGCGGCCGGGGTCTCCGGGCAGGTCACCGACTCGTACCGGTACTTCAGCTTCGAGGATCTCGGGGTCTACAACCTGATCGCCGGGATCGGCACCCTGATCCTCTTCGTCGGCATCGTGCTGGCGATCGGCAACCTGGTCGCCAGCCGCAGCGAGGAACCGGCCGCCACCCCGGACCCGTACCGAGGCGATTCACTCGAGTGGCTGGCCCTCTCCCCGCCCCCGGCCCATAACTTCGATGTCCTGCCGGACGTCCACAGCACCCGCCCGATGCGCGACATCCGGGAAGCGGTCATCCGCCGCGACGCCGAGACCGCGGCGGCCGAGGATGCTGCCCCCGTGTCTGCCTAGGCAAGCACGGAGCCGGTAGCCTGAGGTACATGAACTCTGGTGCCGACGCGCGCTCCGTGCGCCCTCGGCAGGCCGCTCAGCCCGCGCAGACCGGCCTGCAGCTTGACGTGATCCCGCTGGTGCGGGATTACATCTCGCTGACCAAACCGCGGATCATCAGCCTGCTGCTGCTGACCACGGTCGCGACGATGTTCGTCGCCGACCCCTCCGGCCCGGCACTGTCGACCATCCTCTGGACCATGCTCGGCGGTTACCTGGCCGCCGGCGGCGCCGGAGCGATCAACCACTACATCGACCGCAACCGGGACGCGCAGAACAACCGCACCAAAGGCCGCCCCCTGGCCGACGGACGGGTCAAGCCGCTCCACGGGCTGATCTTCGGGATCACCCTCGGGGTCGTCGCCTTCTTCCAGCTCTGGCTGACCGTCAACCTGCTGGCCGCCGGCCTGGCCATGGTCGGCCTTTTCGGCTACGTCTTCCTCTACACCCTCTGGCTGAAGCCGCTCACCCCGCAGAACATCGTGATCGGCGGCAGCGCCGGCGCGGTCCCGCCCCTGGTCGGCTGGGCCGCCGCCTCGGGCAGCCTCAGCTGGGACGCGATGTGGCCGTTCCTGATCATCTTCTTCTGGACCCCGCCCCACTTCTGGGCGCTCTCGCTGATGATCAAGGACGACTACGCCAAGACCGGCGTGCCGATGCTGCCGGTCGTCAAGGGCGAAGAGGCGACCCGCCAGGCGATCCTCATCTACACGATCTTCATGGTCGGCTTCACGGTCGGGCCCTACTGCACCGGCCTGCTCGGCCCGCTCTACCTCGCCGCTTCGATCGTGCTCGGCGTCGTCTACATCGGCTTCTCCTTCGCCCTCTGGCGCAAGCCCAGCCCCAAGCTCACCCTCCAGGCGTACCTGTATTCCCTCGCCTACCTGGCCCTGCTCTTCATCAGCATGGCCGTGGCGGCTGTCGCCGCGGCCTGACTAACTGCAGTCGGCGAGCTTCGCCCCGCCTCCATTCTCAACCCGCCCCTCCCACTCGAAGTAACTGATGGTTGGGAGGGGCTCTGCCCGAGGCGGCCTGAACGCCATCACTCCTGATAGAAATAGGCTCAACATGGATCGCAATACCTCTAAATCGAACTTCACCACCGGCATGCTTCTCGGCGCCGGTTCCGCGGCGATCTTCGCCCTCACCTTCGTCTTTGCGGTCCTCTACATCGCCAACTAGGGACCAGACATGAGCCAGATCACCAAACCGACCGAGACGATCCAGCTTCCCGCCCCCTCCTGGGCTCCGGCGGTCTTCGCCCTCGGCGTCCTCGGCCTGGTTGCCGGTCTCTTCGCCAACGACTTCATGTTCCCGTCCTGGTTCTACGCCTTCGTCGGGTTCTTCTTCTGCCTCTTCTCGCTGCGCAGCATGATCAAGAAGGGCCGCCGCGCCTTCTACAGCCTGCCCCGCGAGCAGGGCGATGCCCGGGCCGAGCTCCCGGTCGAGAGCTTCACCGCCCCCACCGCCGAGTAGCCCTTCCGGGGTCGGTCCCGGAGCCTCTGCGAGTCATAAACCCCCGGCCTGTCCGGGCGCTGACGCCTGCTCTGGCTGACGGGAGTGGGTCGGATTTCCGTGCGTGGCACCGGAAATCCAACCCACTGCGTCCAAACAGCGGGCAGGCGAGGGGGTGAGATGGGGTTGCAGCTACCGGCTCTGGTGACTCAGCCAGCCTGGTTGGGCGTATCGAGATCGGAGTTGAGAGCGCTATATGGCGGAAATCTCAATCTCGATGGATTCGACCGCGCCGCCCGGTCTACTGGCTGGAGGTGGCTCCGTCGGAGGTCCAGACTCGCATGATGTCGCGCATGCTCAGGACTCCGATCAACTCGCCTTCCCGGTAGACGGTCAGGTGGCGGATGCCGCGCTTGGACATTTCGGTGGCGGCGCGCTCGAGGCTCCACTCGGGGGAGGCGGTGATCACCTTTTCGCTCATGTGGTCGGCGACCTTTTCCTGGTCGGGGTCGAGGCCTTCGCCGATTGCCCGCAGTACGTCACGCTCGGTCAGGATCTGGGGTCCGGGCCATTCCTCGTGTTCGACGATCGCCGCGCCGACCGACCGGCTGGCCATTTTCTGCGCGGCTTCGCGCAGAGTGTGGTCCGGTCCCACACGAAGTACGACTTCCGACATCCCGACACTGACGCGCATCCGAGCCCTTTCAGGAGTTTGTAACGATAGTTGCCAGCTTACATGATTGTGCGAGATGTCTCAATCGTGTTTTTTGGCCCGTCACGGCCTGCGCGTCGAGCTGAAAGCCGGCCCGCCGAGAGCGGCGACGAGGTCCGAAGCCAGAACCACGCTCGGTCATCCGGTCGCCCTTCTGACGACAAGGCAGCGGTGCCGCCCCGATATATAGAATGGCCGGGCTTCACCCTTAGCCATGAAGATGAACAAGTTCTCGACCAAGCTGCCCGTCCTCCTCGCCGCCGTTGCCGTGCTCGGTGCGGTAGTCGCCGGATGCGGTACCACCTCTTCGAATTCCGACCCGCAGAAGCTCGGATTCCAGGATCGCGGTCGACAACTCTTCAACGCCCACTGCGGCACCTGCCACGTCTTGGCCCAGGCGGCCAGCACCGGCACCCAGGGGCCGAACCTCGACGACGCCTTCGCCGCCGCCCGTGCCGCCGGCATGGACAGCGACACGATCAAGGGCATCGTCCGGGCCCAGGTCCACCGTCCCCAGAAGGTCAACGGCGACTACCCCGGCGTGACCATGCCGGCCGGCCTGCTCGAGGGCAACGACCTCGAGGACGTCGCGCAGTACGTCGCCCAGGTGGCCGGCGTGCCAGGCATCCAGCCCCCCACTGCCCCGGGCGAGGGCGCGGGCGCCCAGATCTTCGCCAACAACGGCTGTGGAAGCTGCCACACCCTGGCCAGCGCCCAGGCAGCCGGAACCCTCGGCCCCAACCTGGATGAGGTCATTCCGGGCATGACCAAGGCCGAGATCCACGAAGCGATCGTGGATCCGGGTGCGAAGGTCGAGGCGGGCTACCCGAACGCGATGCCGGCCAATTACGCATCACAGATCAGCGAACAGCAGCTGAACCAGTTGATCAAGTTCCTCATGACGTCAGCTGCGGCTGATGGCAAGGGCTGATTCCGGCCTCCTGAGCCGGGTCCGTAATTTCTCCATCTCGCCGGAGCGTTATCAGGCCGTCACCCTGATCGCGCTTGCCGCGCTGGTCACGATCGTCTTCACCGGCGCCGCCGTGCGCTTGACCGCCTCGGGGCTCGGTTGCCCCGACTGGCCCAAGTGTTACGACCAGTACGTCGCCCCGGCCCAGATCAACGCCTGGATCGAGTACGGCAACCGCCTGGTCACCGGCGTCGTCTCGATCGCGGTGATCGCCGCCGCCCTGCTCGCCTTCTTCCGGCGGCCCTACCGCTGGCACCTCGCCTTTTTCGGGATCCTGCTGCCACTGGGTGTGATCGGACAGGCCGTGCTCGGCGCCTACGTCGTCTACAAGCACCTGCCGCCGGAGCTGGTCATCTTCCACTTCATCCTCTCGATGATCCTGATCGATGCCGCCTTCGCGCTCTTCTGGTGCTCGCGCTTTGAACCGGGTGACCGGCGCTACTCGACCGACTGGGTCAGCACCTGGGCGGTGCGGGCGCTGATCCCCTTCGGGCAGCTGACGGTCCTGCTGGGCACGATCACCACGGGCTCGGGCCCCCACCCCGGCGACCACGACAAGGAGCTGGTCCACCGTTTCGACTTCAAGGGCCACGACACCCTGGAGTGGATCGTCCAGCGCCATGCGGCCGCTGCCGTACTCTTCGCGGTCGCGGCCCTGGTCGTGATCTTCATCGTGCGCCGCCGCGGCGGGGACAGCCGCCCGCTCAAGCCGCTGGTCGTCACCTTCGGGCTGATCTGCCTGCAGATCGCGATCGGCGTCACCCAGTGGCTGCTCCACCTGCCCGCCGCCATGGTCTGGGTCCATGTCGTGATCGCCACCCTGCTCTGGCTCGCCGTCCTCTGGTCGGTCGCCACGGCAGGACAGATCACCCCGGGCACCAAGGGAGCCCTGCGGCGAAAGCCGGATCCCGCGGTCCCCGCCTCAGGCTGAGATCAGCTCCGCGGCGGCTTCGCCGAGAGTGGCGGTGTGGGCGTCGACGTCTTCCGGCTGGGTCTCCGGGCACATCAGGGCCATCATGTGGAACGGGGTCATGAGGATGCCGCGATTCAGCATGTAGAGGTGGAGCAGCGCGTCGAGGGCCGGGTCGAAGGCGTCCGAGGCCTCCTGGCCTGACTTCGGCCGCTCGGCGCCCAGCATGTACTCGGCCCGGCAACCGAGGCGGGTCACCGTCCAGGCGAGGCCGGTCTCGTCGATCACCGACTGCACGCCCTGCTCGAAGCGCTCGCCCATCTCGATCATGTGGGCGAAAGCGTCATCGGTCAGCACCTCGGAGAGGGTTGCCCGGGCGGCCGCCATCGAGAGGGCGTTGCCGGCCAGGGTGCCGCCGACGCCACCGACGTCGGCTGCCTCCCAGACCGTCCGCTCGAGCACCCGCTCGGCCAGCTCGTCGGTCATGCCATAGGCGCCGGTGGGGATGCCGCCGGCGATCGGCTTGCCGATCGTGATCATGTCCGGGTCGAGGCCATGGGCCTTGGTGTAGCCACCGGGGCCACAGCAGAAGGTGTGGGTCTCGTCGTTGATCAGCAGGGTGCCGTGCTCACGGGTCAGTCTCCGCACCGCCTCCAGATAGCCGTCCACGGGTAGGACGATCCCGATGTTGGTCAGGGCCGGCTCCATCAGCACGCAGGCGACGTCGCCGTGGGCGAGCTCGCGCTCGAGGCCCTCGAAGTCGTTGAACTCGACCACCCGGGTGGTCTCGGCGATCGGGACCGGCGGTCCGATGTTGCCGATCCGCTGGACCGGCTCACCGTCGACCAGGCGGGCGACGGTCTCGTCGACCGAGCCGTGGTAGCAGTGGTTGAAGACCAGGATCTTGTCGCGACCGGTGACCTCCCGGCAGAGCCGGATCGAGAAGCGGTTGGCGTCACTGGCCGAGAGCGAGAACTGCCAATGAGCGAGGCCGAACCGCCTCATCATCTCCTGGCCCAGCGGCAACGCGTCCTCGCTGGGCAGCATCGTGGTGATTCCCCTGGCCAGCCGGCGGCTGGCCGCGGCGACGGTCGGCTCGGGCGAGTGGCCGGTCATCGCGCCGGTGTCACCGAGGCAGAAATCGATCATCCGGTTGCCGTCGACGTCGGTCAGCCGGTTGCCCTTCGCCTCCTCGAAGAAGACCGGGAAGGAGCCGGGCCAGCGGGTCATCCAGTTCATCGGGACCCCCGAAAGAAGGGCCTCTCCGGCCTGCCCGTGGATCTCCCGCGAACGTGGATGCGAGGCCTCGAAGGTCTCCAACTCCCTTGACATCAGGTCCGATACCCGATCGTTCGAAATTGTCTGAAAAGCCGATGGACTGGGCATTTGCGGGTGGTTCCTCTCTCCGATTTGCAGATCTGCACTTGACAGACTAGCCGGATTCTGTTGTTTTGTGGAATGATCCAACAAAGTACAGAGAAGAAGTGAACTCAAGGAGAACTCCCTCAATGACTCTCGTCTCACCCGTCATCACCGGTATCGCCGCCCGCGAAGTACTCGACTGCCGCGGCCTCCCCACCCTCCAGGTCGACCTCGAGCTCGACGAGGTGATCTCGGCCACGGCCGACGTCCCCTCCGGTCGCTCGACCGGCGTCAACGAGGCCTTCGAACTCCGCGACGGCGGCACGCGCTTCGGCGGCTTCGGCATGCTCAAGGCAGCGGAGAACGTGACCGGCGAGATCGCCGACGCCCTGGTCGGCCAGCCCCTGGTCGACCAGCGCACGCTGGACCGGGCCCTGATCGACCTCGACGGAACCGAGAACAAGAGCCGGCTCGGAGCCAACGCGATCCTCGGCGTCTCCCTCGCCGCGGCGAGGGCCCAGGCCGACGCCCACGGACTGCCGCTTTACCGCTCGGTCAGCTCGAACGCCCACATCCTTCCGGTGCCGCTGGTCAACCTGATCAACGGCGGCAAGCACGCCTCGAACGACCTCGACTTCCAGGAGTTCATCGTGATCCCGGTCGGGGCCGACTCGATCCTCGAGGCGCTCCAGATCTCGACCGAGGTCAACCTCGCCCTGGCCGAGATCCTGCTCGACCGCTACGGCAAGCCGGCCCTGAACACCGGTGACGAAGGCGGCTACGCCCCGGCGATCAGCGACCCGCGCGAAGCGCTGGGCCTGCTCCATGAGGCGGTCGACGCGGCCGGCCACAAGGGCCGCTTCCGCTACGGGCTCGACTGCGCCTCCAGCCATTACTACGACGATGCGACCGGCACCTACACGGTGGCCGGCGAGAAGCGGGACCGGGAAGGCATGATCAGTCTCTACAAGGAGCTGATCGCCGACTTCGACGTGGTCACGATCGAGGATCCGCTCAACGAGGAGGACTTCGAGGGCTTCGTCGAAGTGACCGAGGAGACCGGCGTCCAGATCGTCGGCGACGACCTCTTCACCACCAACCCGGCCCGGCTGGCTCGCGGCCTGGAGATGGGCGCGGCCAACTCGCTGCTCTGGAAGTTCAACCAGATCGGCACCCTCTCCGAGGCACTGGACGCGGCCGAGATGGCCCACAAGGGCGGCTACACGGTGGTCGTCTCCGAGCGCTCCGGCGAAACCGAGGATCCGATCATCGCCGACCTCTCGGTGGCGCTCGGGGCCGGCCAGATCAAGACCGGTGCCCCGGTCCGCGGTGAACGGACGGCGAAGTACAACCGCCTGATCCGGATCAGCGAGGAACTGGGCGAGAACGCAACCTACCCCGGAGACGTCTTCTGATGCCGGATCGGCGATCCCTTGTTTGGGATTGCCTTATTGTGGAATAATCCCACACATGACCGAGAATCTGCCTGACATAGGAGTAAAGGTCTCCCCCGTTTCCACTGTCGAAGCGGCAGCTAACGCCTTGCGTGAGCTGATCCTCGACGGCAACCTGGAACCGGGAGCGAGGCTGCGGGAGCACGACTTCGCCGAGCGGCTGGGCATCGCCCGACACTCGTTCCGGGCCGCCACCCAGATCCTGATCGGCGAGGGCCTGCTCAAACGCGAGCCCCACCGCGGGGTCGAGGTGGCGATCCTCGCCGCCGACGACGTCGCCGACATCTTCAAGCTGCGTGAAGCCCTGGAGATCGAGGCGGTGCGGATCGTCACCACGGCCGGGGTCGTCCCCGCCGAGGCCCAGCGCGCGGTGACCGAGATGTCCGCCCTCTCCGAGAACGCGCCCTGGCGCGACGTGGTCTGGCCCGACCAGCGTTTCCATCGGGCGATCGTCGACGCCACGAACAGCCCCCGTCTTTCCCGTGCCTACCAGGGATTGCAGTCCGAGATCGTGCTCTGCCTGGCGCAGCTCAGACCCGTCTACGACGCCCCGGCGGAAGTCGCCGCCGAGCACGAGGAGCTGCTGAAGCCGATCATCTCCGGTGATGTGGAGCAGGCCGAAGAGCTCTTCCGCACGCACCTCATCGAGGCGGCCGAGAACCTGATCGGCCTCCACCAGGAGCGCAGCCAGGAAGCGGAGCCCGGAGCCTGATGAACGCCCGGGCCGTGCGCAAGACGGGAGCCTCGATCCGCAATCTGGATCAGCTCTGCTCGCGCGGCCTGACCGGACTCCGCCGCGACGCACTGGAGATCGCACAGGTCGGCCTCGCCGCCTGTGACGGCGGTGTCGCGGCCCGCGAAGCGGTCAGCCTGACCCCCGGCGGGATCCTGATCGACGGAATCGAGCACTCCCTGGCCGACGGCCAGCGGCTCTTCGTGCTCGGGGCGGGCAAGGCCACCCTGCCGATCGCCGAAGCGCTCGAGGACGTGCTCGGCGACCGGATCGACAGCGGCGTGGTGATCCTGCGCCGCGGCGAAACAGCCGACCTCAGGCATCTCGACTGCTACATCGCGGACCACCCCCTGCCCACCCGGGAATCGGTCGAAGGCGCGCTGCATCTGGAAGAGATCGCACAGGAGGCGAAAGAGGGCGACCTGGTCATCGCCTGCTTCACCGGGGGCAGTTCCGCCCTCGCCTCGCTCCCCCCGGACGGCGTCACGTTCGAGGACAAGCGGCGCCTTCATGAACTGCTGCTCGGCTCAGGCATGCCGATCTCCCTGGTCAACACGGTCCGCAAGCATGTCTCGACGATCAAGGGCGGGCGGCTGGCGGCCCATATCGCCCCCGCCCGCATCGTCAACCTGACGATCTCGGACGTGGCCGGGGACGTCCACGACCTGGTCACCGACCCTTCGGTCCAGGACAGCTCGACCGTCAAGGACGCGATCGCGGTGCTCGAGGACTACGGGATCTGGGACCAGATCCCGCCTTCGGTCGCCGCCCACCTCAAGTCACCGGCGGCCGAATCGCCCGACCTGAGCGGCACCGAGATCCACACCTCGATGCTGGTCACCGGGATCGGGGTCTGCGAGGCGATGGTCGCCGAAACCCGGGATCGCGGCTACAAGCCGGTCGTCCTGACCACCACCCTGGAAGGCGAGGCCCGCGAGATGGGCCGCTTCATCGCCGACATGGCCCGCTCCAGCGGCCTGGCCGGGTACCCCTTCGAGCCCGGCACCGTGATCCTCGGCTGTGGCGGCGAGAACGCGGTAACGATCGCCGGCAAGGGCTCTTTCGGGGACGGTGGCCCGGGCCACGAGGCCGCCCTCGCCGCCGCCGCGATCCTCGATGGCTGCCAGGTCGCATCGCTCTTCATGGACACCGACGGTGCCGATGGCGGGACCGATGCGGCCGGCGCGATCTGCGACGGCCGGACGGCCGCGAGGGCGGTGGAGAACGGACTCGACCTGAGGCAGGCGCTGCTCAGTCACACCTCCCGGAAGCCGCTGGGTCAGCTCGGGGACCTGATCGATACCGGCGCCACCGGCACCAACGTAAATGACCTGTTCGTCACCGTCATCGGGAAGGAAACGCCTTGATAACCCTGTCCAGCCTGACCAAGCAGTTCGGCGATGCGACCGCGGTCGACGCGATCGACCTGGAGATCGCGGACGGCGAGTTCTTCTCGATGCTCGGCCCCAGCGGCTGCGGCAAGACCACCACGCTGAGGATGATCGCCGGCTTCGAGGAGCCGACCTCGGGCCGGATCGAGCTGGCCGGGGAAGACGTCACCTGGACCTCCCCCCGCCGCCGCAACGTGAACATGGTCTTCCAGAACTACGCCCTGTTCCCGCACATGAACGTGCGCGAGAACGTCGAGTTCGGGCTGCGGATCAAGAAGCTGGGCAAGGCCGAGGCGAAGGAACGGATCGAGCGCATGGTCGCCGCGGTGCGAATGGAAGGCTTCGAAGACCGCCACCCGGCCCAGCTCTCGGGCGGCCAGCAGCAGCGGGTGGCACTGGCCCGGGCCCTGGTCAACCAGCCCGCCGCCCTGCTGCTCGACGAACCGCTCGGGGCACTCGACCTGAAGCTGCGCAAGGAGATGCAGCTGGAGCTGAAGTCGATCCAGCAGCAGACCGGAACCACCTTCGTCTACGTCACCCATGACCAGGAAGAGGCCCTGACCATGTCCGACCGGGTCGCGGTGATGAACGGCGGCAAGGTCGAGCAGGCAGCCGATCCCCGCACCCTCTACCAGCGGCCGGATTCCGCCTTCGTCGCCGATTTCATCGGCACCTCCAACCTGATGACGATCCCCACCGGCCAGCGGGCCGGCGAGGACATCCGCATCGCCCTGCCCGCCGCGTCCCCCAACGGCGAGGTGACGATCACCGTGCGCCCGGAGAAGATCAAGGTGGTCGCCAGCGAGCCGGCCGACGGCTCATACGCCCGGGGCACCGTGCTCGAGAACGTCTATCTCGGCTCGATGACCCAGCTGATCGTCGAGATCCGCTCCGGGGAACGCTTGATCGTCCATCAGCTCAACGATGAGGACGGCCGCGAGCCGCTCGCCCCCGGGGCGGCGGTGATCCTCGCCTGGTCGGCCGAGCACAGCTACGTAATCCCCGAGAAAGGACCCCAGTGAAGCGTCTAGCCACCGCCCTGACCGCCCTCGCCGTAGCCCTGACCCTCGCCGCCTGCGGCGGCGACGACGAAGGCGACGTGGTCGCCAAGCCGACCGGTGACCTGAGCCAGCCGGCGACCGGAACCCTGAAGGTCTTCGCCTGGCAGGACTCGCTGGTGCCGGCCCTGATGGACCCCTTCAAGAAGCAGAACCCGGACCTCGACATCCAGACCGCGACCTTCGACAGCAACGCGGAAGCCGCCGCCAAGATCAGCAACGGCTTCAAGACCGACGTGGTCGAGATCTGCATGGACGAAGCCAAGCCGCTGATCACCCGCGGCATGCTGAAGCGAATCGACCCGGACGCGATCACCTCCTGGGACGACATGGCCTTCAAGGACGAGGACGGGATCCGCGACGAGAACGGCAAGTTGCTGATGGTGCCGCTCTCGGCCGGCCCTCACGGCGTGATCTACAACACCGAGAAGATCGACCGGCCGATCGACTCCTTCAAGGATCTCTGGGATCCGGAGTTCAAGGGTCAGGTCGCGATCGAAGGCGATTACCAGCTCCCCCCGATCGCGGTGACCGCCCTCGCGATGGGCATCAAGGATCCGATGCAGATGGACTCGGACCAGCTGCAGGAGGTCAAGGACTACATGATCGACCACCGGGATCAGCTGCGGACCTACTGGCAGTCCGAACCCGAGCTGACCAGCCTCTACAAGTCCGGCGAGGTGATCATCTCCGACGGCAACAGCGCCGCCGCGAAAGCGATCCGCGAGGCCGGGGTCCCGGTCAAGTGGGTGGCACCGAAGGAGGGCACGATCTCCTGGGTCTGTGGCTTCGCGATCAGCGCCGATGCCGAGAACATCGACGCGGCCTATCGCCTGATCAACTTCCAGGCTTCGCCGGAAGGCCAGGCGATCCGCGGTAAGCAGGGCTACGTGATGACCAACTACAAGGCGATGCCGCTGATCCCGAAGGCGGATCGCGAGATCGCCAATCCCAAGTTCCTCGAGACCACGATCCCCGAAGTCTGGTCGCCGATCAACGACGAGTGGGTTCGGGCGTTCGAGGAGATCAAGACCGGCGACTGATGAGCCCGGCCCCGGCCGGCAACCGAAACAGAGCAGCACCAATACGAGAGAGAGCGAGAGAGAGGCGTTTTTCGATGAAGAAGTGGTTACTTACAGCGTTGTTCGCGGTGGCGGCGGTTGCCATCTCGGCCTGCGGCTCCGGCGGCGGCGACACCTCCGAGGCGGTCGCGCCATCCAAGGCGGACCTCGAGAAGCCGGCCACCGGCACGCTCCGGGTCTTCGCCTATGACGACACGGTCACCGACCAGCAGCTCGATCCGTTCCGGAAGGCGAATCCCGACCTGGACATGAAGATCGCGACCTTCAACTCGAACGAGGAAGCGGCCGCGAAGCTGGCCGGCGGGTTCGAGGCCGATGTGGTCGAGGTCTGTCTGGACGAGGCCGGCTCCCTGCTCCAGCGCAACCAGCTGCGGCCGATCGACACCAAGGGCGTGACCGACTGGGACGAGCTCTCCTTCAAAGACGAGCCCGGCGTGCGACAGAACGGCAACGTGATCATGGTGCCGCTCTCCTCCGGCCCCTACGGCATCAACTACAACACCCAGGAAGTCCCAGGCGGGGTCGACTCCTACAAGCAGATGTTCGACGGCGACTACGACGGCCGGATCGCGATTCCCGGCGACCCGCTGGCGACGCTCGGCGTGGCCGCGCTCACGCTCGGCTTCGACGACCCCTTCGACATGTCGCCGGACGAGCTGGACCAGGCCAAGCAGTTCCTGATCGACCACAAGAGCCAGATCCGCGCCTTCCCCGAGTCGGATTCGGACATGGTCAACCTGTTCAAGAGCGGCGAGGCCATCGTGGCCAACAACGGCCGTGGGACCAACCAGGACATGGAAGCCGAAGGCATCCCGGTCAAGTGGGTCGCCCCCAAGGAAGGGACATGGGCCTGGGTCTGCGGCCTCGGGATCACTTCGAAGGCGAAGAACATCGACGCCGCCTACAAGCTGATCAACTACTACGCCTCGCCCAAGGCCCAGGCGATCTCGGCCGAGAACGGCTTCGTGATCACCAATCCGAAGGCGATGCCGCTGGTCCCCCAGCAGTACAAGGAGACCGCCGACCCGGAAAGCATCAAAGACTCGATCCCGCTGACCGAACCATCCGACCCCGAGGCCTACACCCGGGCCTGGCAGGAAGTCCGCACCGGTTGATCCGATGCCGCTTTCCCGTCGCATAGAGCGGGCGCTCCCGAACGCCCTCGGCATCGGCCTCACCGGCTTCGTGCTGGTGGTGCTGTTCGGGCCGGTCCTGCTGCTCGCCCTGTTCTCGTTCAACGACTCCACGGTGATCTCCCTCCCCTGGGAGGGCTTCACCACCCGCTGGTACTCGGAGGCGTTGAACGACGACGGGGCGATGTCGGCGATCGGCCACTCGCTGGTGGTTGCCTCGGTGGTCACCGTCGCCTCTCTCATCCTGGGCACACTCGCCTCCTGGGGCCTGACCCGGATTCCCTTCCGGGGCAGGTCTCTGGTGGCGGGCATCCACGGGGCGGTGCTGGTCGTGCCGTGGCTGATCATCGGGATCGCCGGGCTGATCTTCTTCAGCCAGATCGAGCTGGCGCTCTCGCTGCAGACGATCACCCTGATGCACATCGTGGTCACCTTCCCGCTGGTCGTCGCCGTAGTCTCGGCCGGGCTGATCCGCTTCGACCCCTCGCTCGAGGAGGCGGCGATCGACATGGGCGCCAGCCAGCTCCAGATGATGCGCTACGTCGTCCTCCCCCAGATCGCGCCCTCGCTGGCCGCGGCCGCGATCTTCGCCTTCGCCTGGTCCTTCAACAACTTCGAGATCAGCTTCTTCACCGGCGGTTTCGAGCAGACCTTCCCGGTCTGGGTCTACGGCGTGCTGCGGCACTCCTCCAACCTGCCGGTCGTCAACGCCGCCTCGACCATCATCGCCCTGGCCCAGGTACTGCTGGTCTTCGGGCTCTGGTACGGGATGAAGCTGATGACCAAACGCCGCGGCGGCACCGACCGTGACGCGGCCGAGATGATCACCGGGGCGGTGCGCTGATGGGCATCCCGACCACCCCCCAGATCACGGTCACCGGCGAGCGGCCGTCGCGGCTCTCCAGGCTGCTCAAGCCGTTCGCCTTCATGAGCCTGCCGACCGCCGTGCTGGCGGTCCTGTTCCTGATCCCGATGGGGATCCTCGTCTACTTCAGTTTCCAGTACGGCGACCTGACCGGCCAGTCCGGCTTCACGCTCAGCAACTTCACCGACACGCTCACCGATCCGCTCTACCGCGAGATCGCCCTGGCCACCTTCGAGATCGCGACGATCGCGATGGTCGCGCAGCTGATCGTCGGCATCCCCCTCGCCTACGTGCTGGCCTACAAAGCCGGCCGTTTCGAGCTGCCGCTGCTGCTCGCGCTGGTGCTGGCCGACGAGCTCAACCCGATGGTGCGGATCTACGCCTGGCGGATGCTGCTCGGCCGCGAGGGGCTGATCAACGACGCTCTGACCTCGCTCGGTCTGATCAACGCCCCGATCGACGCCCTGCTCTTCAACAAGTTCTCGGTCATCGTCGTGCTCTCGACCAGCTACCTCACCTACACGGTGATCCCGATCTACGCCTCGATGAAGGCGGTCGATTCGGGACTGTTCGAGGCGGCCAAGGACATGGGCGCCGGCTGGTTCACCACCTTCCGGCGGGTGCTGCTGCCGCTGATCGCGCCGGGCATCTTCATCGCCCTGCTGCTGGTCTACGTGCCGCTGTTCACCGACTTCGCCGCCCCCAGCCTGGTCGGCGGCACCTCGGGGATCATGCTCGGCAACGTGGTCGCCGACATGGTCCTGCAGAACGGCAACCTCAACATGGGCGCCGCGATGAGTTTCCTGATGCTGCTGGCAGCGGCCCTCTTCTCGCTGCTCGCCTACCAACTGTCCCGGGTCAAGGGGGGAGCGAAGTGAAATACGACGTAGCGATCATCGGCGGCGGCCACAACGGGCTCGTCGCCTCCTACTACCTTGCCCGCGAAGGCCTGAAGACGGTCGTGCTGGAGCGCCGCGACATCCTCGGTGGCTGCTGCGTGACCGAGGAGTTCGCCCCCGGCTACCGGGCCTCGACCGGCGCCTACGTGCTGAGCATGCTGCGCGAGGAAGTCTGGTCCGACCTGAAGCTGGTCCAGCGCGGGGTCGAGGTCGACCCGGCCGGCCCCTCGCTCCACCTCTTCGCCGACGGGACCAGGCTCTGCCTCTCCGACGACACCGACGAGGCGGTCGCGGCGATCCGTGAGCTTTCGCCGGCCGACGCTGACGCCTACCCTGCCTTCGAGGAGCACCTGGCCGAAATCGCCGGCCTGGTAACGCCGCTGATCGACACCACTCCTCCCTCCCCCCGGCCGTCGAGCGCCGCCGACCTGGCCTCGCTGCTCAAGGTCGGCAAGCTCGCGGCCGGCAAGCGGGACCTGATCAACGAGGCGCTCTTCCTCTTCACCACCTCGGTCACACAGTTCCTCAAGGAACGCTTCGAGAACGAGTACGTGAAGGCGGCGATCGGCTGGCATGCGATCAACGACTCGATCGCGGGCCCCTCCAGCCCCGGTTCGGCCTACATCCTGCTGCATGACCACGCCGGCGAGAACACCGACGCCGGCGCCCGCTCCTGGGGCTTCGTCAAGGGCGGCATCGGCACCGTGACCCAGGCGATGGCCGCGGCGGCCCGCGAGGCCGGAGTCGAGATCAGGACCGAGTGCCCGGTCGAGGAAATCGTGGTCGAGGGGGGCCGGGCGGCCGGGGTCCGCCTGGCCGGCGGCGAGGTGGTCCAGGCGACCACCGTTCTCTCCAACGCCGACCCCAAGACCACCTTCCTCGGCCTCACCCCGGAAGGCTCCCTGCCGGAGCCGTTCACCGCCGCAGTACGGGCCTACCGCTGCCAGGGCACCAGCATGAAGATCAACCTGGCGGTCGACCGGCTGCCGATCGCGACGAACATGCCCGGCGAAGGGGTCCAGGACTACCACCGCGGCATCATGGAGGTCAACCAGCCGCTGGCCGAGATGGACCGGGCCCAGGCCGAGGCCCAGGCGGGCCGGCCGGCCGAGGATCCGCACGTCGAGATGTGCATCCCGACCGTCCACGATCCCTCGCTGGCGCCGGAAGGCCACCACGTCCTGACCATCGACGTGAACTCCCAGCCCTATGAGCTGGCCGAGGGCAACTGGGAGGAGATCGCGGACCAGGTCGCCGACCGGGCGATCGCCAAGCTGGAGCACTACTTTCCCGGCCTGACCGACTCGATCCTGCACCGCCAGGTGCTGAGCCCGCTCGGCCTCGAACGGCTGCTCGGGATCTCCGGCGGCCACGCCCTGCACGGCGACATGGCCTTCGACCAGCTCTTCACCCTGCGGCCGGTACGCGGCTGGGCCGAGTACCGCACCCCGATCGAGGGGCTATGGCTCTGCGGCGCCGGCACCCACCCCGGCGGCGGCGTGACCGGGGCCAACGGGCACAACTGCGCCCGGGAGGTCCTGCGCGAGGTGCGGGGCGGCCCGGTCAAGCGCCTGCTCAGCCGGAAGGGCTGAGGTGACCGCGGAGCCCACAGCGGCGGAGCTCGAGGAAGCGACCGCCCTCCTCTCCGGCCTGGTCTCCATCTACTCCCCTTCCGGCGGCGAGGGACGAATCGTCGACCACGTCGAGCAACTCTGCCAGGCGGATGGTCTGAGCGTGCGGCGGGTGCCGGCCGAAGTCGGCCGCGAGAGCCTGGTCGTGGGCGCCTACCCCGAACCGGTGCTGGCGATCGCCGCCCATCTGGACACGATCACCCCGACCTGGCCCGAGGCGACGGCGCCGCGGGTCGAAGGCGGCACCCTGCACGGCCTCGGCTCGGTGGATGACAAGGGCGGCGTCGCCGCCTGCCTGCTGGCCGCCCGCTGGCTGGCCCGGGACGGCGTCTCACTGGACGACCTGCCTGCCGTCTTCGCCTTTCCGGTCGACGAGGAGACCGGCGGCAGCGGTTCCCGCTCACTGGCGATCGACCTCTCCCCACGCTTCGCGATCGCCCTCGAAGGGACCGGGCTGGACGCCGGCGTGGTCGAGTGCGGCGACCTCGAAGGGCTGGTCCACGTGCGGGGAGTCAGCGCCCACGGCGCGTTGGCGGAGCTGGGTGAGAACGCAGCCCATGCCGCCGCCAAGCTGATCGCCTCGCTCGATGACCTCGGGCTGGACGCCCACCAGCACCCGATCCTGGGAAAGTCGCTGGCCAGCGTGACCGAGGTCGCGACCGGTGACGGCATGAACGTGGTGCCGGACGTCTGCACCCTGCGGCTCAGGGTCCGGATGGTCCCCGGCCAGGACCTCGCCGCCACAATCGCCGAGGTCGAGTCCTTCGCGGATCGGTTCGGCGGGGAACTGCAGATGGTCGAGGGCACCGCACCATTCGAGCTTCCGGCCGATTCCCCGCTGCGGCTGGCGGTCGAC
>MKST01000011.1:359465-456389 GCA_001897355.1 Solirubrobacterales bacterium 67-14
CGCCCACAACTTCGTCGACTTCGGCGGCGCCCAGGCGATGGTCTTCGGGCCCGGTTCGATCGAGACCGCCCACACCCCGGCCGAACACATCGAGATCAGCCAAGTGGTGAGTTGCGCGAAGATCTTCATGGAGCTGCTCAGCCCCCACAGCCTGGAGAAGCTGACAGCCGCCGACCCCCGCCCCGACCAACCGCGTTACCGGAGAGCCAGATGAACCATGAGATCCTCGAACAGCTCGAACCCGAAGAACTCGACCCCGGCCAGGTCATCCTCGGCAATCCCGAGGTCTCCAGCCTGACCCTCTACGAGCAGGACGGGGTCGAGGCCGGCCTATGGCAGATAACCCCGGGTGAGGTGACCGACGTCGAGGCGACCGAGACCTTCATGGTGATCAAGGGCCGGGCCGTGATCGAGTACTCGGACGGTCGCGCCTTCACGGTCGGCCCCGGCAATTCCCACCACTTCGAAGGCGGCGAAGAGACCACCTGGAAGGTCGAAGAGACCCTGCTCAAGGCCTACTGGATCAAGAGCTGAGTCCGCTAGGGTCGCGGCATGACCCGTTTCATCTACGCGACCTCCACCACCCTCGACGGATACCTCGCCGACGAGGACGATTCGCTCGACTGGCTTTTCGTCGTCGAAGGGGGCGACGAAGCGCTGAAGGAGATCGAGGAGTTCAACCAAGGGGTTGCCGTGATGGTCGAGGGATCGACCACATACGAGTGGGTGATCGAACATGAAGACCTGGTCGCGAACCCGGAGAAATGGCAGCGTTTCTACGGGGATCGCAAGACCTTCGTCTTCACCTCTCGGCCCGACCTGCCCAGGGTCGCCGGCGCCGATGTCGAGTTCGTGAGCGGCCCCGTCACCGGGCATGAGGCGGCGATCAGGGAGGCCGCCGGCGAGAAGGATGTCTGGCTGGTCGGTGGCGGCGAGCTGGTTGGCCAGTTCGCCGCGGCGGGCATGCTGGACGAGATCTGGCTTTCGGTCGCCCCGGTCACGCTGGGATCGGGCGCCCCGCTGCTGCCGCGGCGCTTCGAATCGGACCGCCTGCTTCTGGAGGAAGTCGGCCAGGCCGGACAGTTCGTCCAGCTCAAGTATCAGTTCAAGAAGTAGTCGCGCTCTTCATCGCGGCGGACATCGCCGCGACCGCCCGCTCCAGATGTTCCGGACGCATCACGGCTGAAACCTGCGAGCGGATCCGGGCGGCCCCCTCCGGGACCACCGGATATCCGAATCCGGTCACGAAAACCCCCTGGCTGAGCATCTGCTTCGAGATCGATATCGCCAGGGAAGTCTCGCCGACGATCACCGGGACGATCGGGCTTTCTCCCGGGATCGGATCGAAGCCCGCTTCGCTCAGCATGTCCCGGTAGGCGGCGGTGTTGTCTCGAAGCCGCGCGACCAGGCCCGGATCCTCGCTCAGCAGGTTCAGGGATTTGCGGGCGCTGGCCGCCACGGTCGGCGGCAGGCCGTTGGAGAAGAGCTGCGGCCGAGAGCGTTGTTCGAGGATCCGGCAGAGCTCTCCGGACCCGGCCACGAATCCACCCGCTGCCCCGCCCAGTGCCTTGCCCAGGGTGCCGGTGATGATGTCCACCTTGCCGTGCAGGCCGAAATGCTCGGCCGTGCCCCGGCCGGTCTCGCCCATCACGCCAAGACCATGGGAGTCGTCGACGATCAGCACCGCCTCATGTTCCTCGCAGAGCTCGACCAGGCGCGGCAGGGGCGCCAGGTCGCCTTCCATGCTGAAGACGCCGTCGGTGACCACCAGCTTCCGCTTCACGTCGGCATGCTCGTTCAGGGCCGCTTCGAGCGCGTCCATGTCCGAATGCGGGTAGATGCTCTTGCCGCCGGGCCGGGCCAGCTTCATCGCGTCGATGATCGAGGCGTGATTGAGCTCGTCGGAGAAGATGTGGGTCTCCCCGTCGCTGAGCGCGTCGAGGATCGCGTGGTTGGCGGTCCAGCAGGAGACGTAGGTGAGGGCGGACCCGGTGCCGAGGAAGGCGGCCAGATCCCGTTCCAGCTCCAGGTGCGGCTCGAAGAGGCCGCAGATGAAGCGGACCGAGGCGGTGCCCGCCCCGTACTCCTTGAGCGCCTCCACCCCGGCCTCGATCACGGCCGGGTTGTCGGCCATTCCGAGGTAGTCGTTCGAGGAGAGCACGACCACCTCACCCAGACCCTTCAGGCGGACCTCCGGACCCTGCGGCGACTCGTAGACCCGCAGGTCCTTGAGCGTTCCCTTCGAGGCCATCTCGTCCAGCTCCGCCGCCAGTTCGGCGGTGAGCTTCTCGGCGGCGGTCATCGGCCCAGGTCCGTCACGGCCTGGTCCACCGCGGCGGCGATCCGGTCGAGCGCGGCGGCGAAGGCTTCGGGCGGCATCGAAAGCGAGGGCTGGATGTTGAGCGAGGTCGAGCTGGAGTCGGTGAGGATGCCGAGCGCCGCCGCCTTCGCTCCGGCCAGGTGCTGGAGCTCCGGGTCCCGCTCCCGGCTCTCCCGGTCGCGGACGAACTCGAGCGCCTGGAAGCCACCGAAGGCACGGGCCTCGCCGACCTGCGGATGCCGGTCACGGATCGCGCCGAGCTTGTCCCGGCCGATCGCCTCCAGCGCCCGCACGTTCTCGAGGATCGGCTCGTTCTCGAAGGCCTCGATCACCGCCAGCGAGGCCGCACAGGCCCAGGGCAGCCAGGACCAGGTCGAGCCGGTCGGCACGTCGTCGTAGCCGCCCATCGCCCGCTCGCTGCCGAGCACCGCGCCGATCGGGGCAACGCCGCCGCCCATCGCCTTGCCGAGACACATCAGGTCGGGCCGGATGCCCCACTTCTCGACCGCGAACATCTCACCGGAGCGGCCGAAGCCGGTCTTCACCTCGTCGACCGCCAGCAGCCAGCCGTACTCCTCGCAGAGCGCGACCAGCGCATCCCAGAACTCCTGCGAAGGGGCGACGCAGCCGCCGGAACCGAGGATCGGCTCGATCAGCACCCCGGCCACTTCTTCCGGGTCGACCGCGTGGAAGAGCAGGTGGTCGCGGATGAAATCCACGGTCGAGTCGCCGCTGCCGCCCGCCCTGGGCGGAGCGAAGGGGCTGCGATAAGGATTCGGGTAGGGCGCGTGGAAAAAGCCGCTGGCCATCGACCGTATGCCCTTGCTGATCTCGGTTTCCTCCGCCCCCAGGACGGCAGTCAGCGAGGTCTCGCCGTGGTAGCCGCCGAGGAAGCCGAGCACCATCGGCCTGCCCGTCGCCCGGCGCATCAGCTTGACCGCGGTCTCGACCACCTCGGTCCCGTTCAGGCCGAGGTCGATCCGGGTCAGCGATTCCGGGGTGATCTCGAGCAGCTTCTCGGCCAGGGCGACCATCGGCTCCGAGGCGACCCCGTGGCTGTCCTCGTTGCCGATCCGACGCATCGCCTCGACCAGCGGATCGATCAGGTCCTCGCGACCGGCACCGAGCGGCACAGAGGCCGAGGAGGAGACCAGGTCCACGAAAGTGTTGCCGTCGAGGTCATCGACCAGGTAGCCGCGCTTGGCGGCGATCACCAACGGGGCCAGGTGGTTGGCGGTGCCCGGGTAGACCAGCTCGCGGAGCCGGGCCAGCTTGGCCGCACTGCGGGGTCCGGGCAGCGGGCCCGGGACCGGCGGCAGCAGGCCGCCCCCCTCGGAAGAGTCGATTGCCAGGGTCATTTCTCCATTCTCAATCATTCGCCGTCCGATCTGGTCGGTTGCCAGGAAACGAAACGGGGGACCCGGGCGAGCCCGGGTCCCCCGCTCACGCGCTTGCTTACCGGCTACTCCTCACCAAGGAGTGCGCGCTTGGCGACGTTGTGTACCCAGGTATTGGGGTGAACGCCGACCAATTCTTCGGCCAGCGGGCCGACCGCGGTCACCGGAACCATGCCGCCGGTGTGCTCCGGGGTGGTCCAGTCGACCTTGAACTTGCGGTGCGTGCCCTTGATCGTGACCGGACCGCTGCGGATCGGGACCTGGCCCTTGGGACCGGCGTTGTTCAGCGCCTTCTTGCCCCAGTACGGGATCGGGTCGTCCCCGTCCGAGTTGGTGTTGGTCTCGCCCATCGGCTCGATCGCCATGCCGCCGGTCTCATGGTCGGCGAGCACGATCAGGAGGACGTTCGGGTTGGTCTTCCGGTACTCCTGGATCGCCTTGACGACCTGGTTCAGGGTCCGGCCCGACTGGATCACGTTGCGCACGTCGTGTTCATGCCCGGCCGAGTCCAGGTCGTCGCTTTCCATCGCGAAGAAGAACCCGTTCGGGTTGTCGTCGGCGATGTCGAGTGCCTTCTTGACCAGGTCGACCATCGGCACGTAGTACGGATCCTTCTTGTACTTGTAGCCCTTCTCGTCTTCCCACTTGCGCTTGGCGCTGTCCTGGACCAGGGCGAGCACCTTCGGGCCGGTCAGCTTGGCGACCGTCTTCCGGTTGTAGGCGTACTGGTAGCCCTCGCCGATCGCCTTCTTGACCAAGTTGCCCTTGGTGCCTTCGCTGGCATCCTCCTCGGGCTGGGTGTTCGGGATCTTGCCCTCGTTGCCCTTCGGGTACCAGTAGGCCTCGTTACCACCCATCAGGATGTCCACCTTGCCGTTGTGGATCTCCTTCGACGCGATCAACGACTTGTTGTCGCGGTTCAGGACCGGACCACCAAAGGCGGCGAGCGTCGCGTTGGTCACGTCGTGGTCGTTGATCAGGGCGGTCGTCTTGCCCTGGTCCTTGGCCAGGTCGAGCAGGGTCGGGACCCGCTTCTTGCTCGGGGGCAGGCCCGTGTAGCCGTTGATCGTCTTCTTGCCGATCGACCAGGCGGTCGCGCCGGCCGACGAGTCGGTCACGGTGACCGGACCGGCCGAGATCGTGTCGAGGAAACCGGTGTACGGAAGCGCATCCATCGGCTGCCGCTTCTTCAGACCGTAAAGCGCATACTGAATCGCTGTTCGCTGCTGGATTCCCATGCCGTCGCCGCTGAGGATGATCACACTGGTGGCTTGGGTCGGCGCTTCAGCCTTGGACGAGCCACCCCTGCCAATCAGCATCACCAGCGCGAAGACCAGGACCATCGCGGCCAACGCCACAACGGACTTCCTGGTCGGGATTCGCTGAATCACTGACATCTCACGTACCTACTCCCATGTTGGAGGAATTGTTCAACAATTCGTTCATCCTACAGACTGGCACGGCTCTGTCAAGCCCTTTCAGCGAAAAAACGACGAATTCACCCCTCCCTCGAGACCTCCCACCCCCAACTGGGGGCGTTTACCCACCGAATCCGTGGCCGAACGCCCCCAGAACGGTGGTGATCGGAGAAGCCGGGCTACTCGTCGTCGTCGGGGCTGCCCAGCTGGTGAACCAGGCCGCGGAAGATCGGGACGCTGACGATGCCCAGCAGGATGACCACCCAGATCACCGCGGCGAGGGGCGAGACCAGCTTGCCGACCAGCCCGACCGAAATCGCGGCGATGATCACCACGATCAGCCAGCTGAAGGCCGCGCTCTCCCGTTCGATCGGGTTGCCCAGGTCAAAGCCGAACCGCTGCCCCTTGGCCGGCACGGGCGACTCGTCCGTGGGGTTTTCCTCGTCATTCGGCTTCTCGGTCATCTCAGCCATCGGAACTCTCACACTTTTTGCCGGCCGCCGCCTCGCAGGCCGCATCCTGAAGCATCAGCTCTAGGTCGAAACGCTTGTTCTGGTCGGCGAGCCTCAGCCCGGCGGGCGCGTTGCTCATCGACGAGTAGAACTCATCGCCATCGTCGAAATGAACCGTCTCGTCCCGGTTCGGGAAGTCGTCGGAGATGTCGACCGGGTCCGGCCCAAAGGAGAAGGTGAACTCCAGTCCCCCACCGGGCGCGGTCGGGATCGAGCCGCCCACGATCCCGGGCGAGTCCGCGTCTTCGGGATCGAGCCTGGCCCCGGCTCCCAGCGCCGCCACGTTGTCGCGGAACTGGCCGGCATTGTCGTCGCTGCGATCGCCGCGACAGCCAGCGAGGGCCAGCGTGGCGACGAAAAGACACACCACGGCAGATGCCCTCAAACCCATCTGCGGGTCAGATGATGTAGACGGCCAGGAACACGATGATCCACATGATGTCGACGAAGTGCCAGTAGATGCCTGGCACCTCGACACCGAGGTGATCCTTCTGCTCCGGCCCGAAGTGGCCGCGATAGGCGCGGATGTTGGCGAAGGTCAGCAGCAGCAGGCCGACGAAGACGTGCGCGCCGTGGAGGCCGGTGAGGCTGAAGAAGATCGAACCGAAGGCACCGTCACGCGGCGTGAAGCCGATGTGGATGTACTCGTTGATCTGGATGAAGAGGAAGGTCGCGCCCAGCAGCCAGGTCGTGGTCAGGCCGAGCTTGAGGCCGCGGTGGTTGTTGTGCTTGATCGCCTCGAGCGCGTAATGGATCGTGAACGACGAGGAAACCAGGATGCAGGTGTTGATCCCGGCGATCAGGACCGGCAGCTCGACCCCCTCGGGCGGCCAGGAACTCGGCTCGGCAACCACCCGGAGGAAGAAGTAAGCGGCGAAGAAGGCGCCGAACAGCATCACCTCGGAGAGGATGAAAAGCAGGATCCCGAGGATCGTGCGGTCGATCCGGGCGCTCTGGTGCGCCTCGGGCGGGCCGTGATGGTGATCGTCGACGTGACCGTGGGCAGCGATGCTTGCGCTTTCCATCCCTATGCCTCGCTCTTCTCTTCAGCGGTTGAATCTTCGGCTTCCGCCGCGGGGGACTCGCCTTCGGCGACGACGGCGGCCACCGCTTCCGGCGGACGGCCGGCCTCGTGGTGGATCACCGCCTTGTCGGTGATCTCGCGCACCCGGCCGACCAGATCCTGCTTCAGCCAATGCGACTCCTCGCCGCTCAGGGTGGAAATCAAGATCTCGTCGACCCGGTAGTGCTCGATCGCGTTCTTGACGGCATCGAATGGGTCGGGGCTCATCGGCTGGCCGGTGGCGTCGATGTCCGCGTGGTACAGCTTGGCCAGCACACTGGCCAGGTTGCGGGCCACGGTGGCCTCGGAGACGTCGTCGGCCGCCGGGGCGATGATCGTGTACCGGTGCGGACGATCGCCGGAGCGGTCGAGCAGGCGTTCCTGCAGGTCCTCGCTGGTCAGGGTCCGGTTGGCCACGACCAGGGTGTGGGTCACGTTCAGGCTGACCGAGTCGTCCTCGATCCGGACCGGAATGTGGGTGATCTTCGTGACGTCGCCGTAGGTGAGCTCGGCCCAGGACAGAAGATCACGGCGGGTCAGGCCAAAACGGAAATCGTAGGTGCATGAGAGCAGCACCTCGGAGGGCCGGTGGCTACGGATCGCGTCGCCGAGCGCCAGGTCGTACTCGGGGTCGAGTACCTCGCCGATCGCCTCGATGCCGAACTCGTCGAGCACGGCCAGGGTCACGTCGACCCGGGCCCGGGCGGCTTCCGCCCGCTCTTCCGGGTCGAAGAGCTGGCCGACCGAAGGCTGGTTCTGCGGGGCGACCACGACGACGTAGGACGCGTCGGCAGCCTTCTCGCGGGCCGCCTCGAGCAGCAGGCGCCCGCCGGCCACCTCGTTCAGGAAAATGAGAAGGGGCTGGCTCATGAGGGCGCAGCCACCGTGCTCGGCTTGGTCTTGGGCACCTCGGCACCCTCGTCTTCACCACCCATGATGGCGTGACGCGCACCGGGGGTGCCGTACTCGTAAGGACCGCCGACGACCCGCGGGATCTCGTCGAAGTTGAAGACCGGCGGCGGCGAGGAGACCAGCCACTCGATCGAGTTTGCCCGCCACGGGTTGTCGCCCGCCTTCGGGCCGAAGCGCCAGCTGACGATCATGTTGTAGAGGAAGACCAGCTGGACCGCACCGAGCACGAAGGCCGAAACGGAGATCAGCAGGTTCCAGTCGCCGTACTGGGTCGCGTAGTCGGCGACCCGGCGGGGCATGCCGTCCATGCCGATCCAGTGCATCGGGATGAAGGTGAACCAGGTACCGACCACGGTGCCCCAGAAATGAACCCGCCCGAGGCGCTCGTCGTACATGCGTCCGGTCATCTTCGGGAACCAGTGGTAGATCCCGGCGAAGATCGTGAAGACCGAGCCGCCGAACAGCACGAAGTGGATGTGGGCGACCACGAAGTAGGTATCCGAGACGTGGATGTCGATCGGGATCATGCCCAGCATGACGCCGGAGATGCCGCCGATCGTGAAGGTCACGATGAAGGCGAGCGCGAACAGCATCGCGGTCGAATAGGTGTGGATCTTGCCGTAGAACAGGGTTCCCAGCCAGGAGAACACCTTGATGCCGGTCGGTACCGCGATCAGCATGGTGGTGATCATGATCGGCACCCGCAGCCAACTGAACATGCCGGCGACGAACATGTGGTGGGCCCAGACCGAGTAGCTGAGCACCACGATGCCGATCAGGGCGAGCGCCATGAGCCGGTAGCCGAAAACGGGTTTCCGGGCATGGGTCGAAATGATCTCGGAAATGATCCCGAAGCCGGGCAACATCATGATGTAGACCGCTGGGTGCGAGTAGAACCAGAAGATGTGCTGGTAGGAGATGACGTCGCCGCCCTGGAGGAAGTTGAAGAAGTTCATCCCGAGGATGCGGTCGAAGAAGACCATGAACTGGGCGCCGGCGATGAACGGGGTCGCGCCGACGACCAGCAGCGAGGTCGAGAGGTTGGCCCAGACCAGCAGCGGCATGCGCCAGAGGTTCATGCCCGGCGCCCGCATGGTGATGATCGTGACCAGGAAGTTCAGCGCGGTCGCGATCGATGACGCACCGGCGAACTGCACGCCGATGTTGAAGAAGGACTGGCCCAGCGGGGCACCGGTCGAGAGTGGCGCGTAACCGGTCCAGCCGGCGTCGAAGGAGCCGCCCGGGGCGAGGAAGCTGGCCAGGAAGATGATGCCGGCCATCGGCAGCAGCCAGAAGGAAAGCGCGTTGAGGCGCGGGAAGGCCATGTCCGGGGCACCGATCATCAGCGGCAGCACGTAGTTGGCGAGGCCGGCGAAGACCGGGATGATGAAGAGGAAGATCATCACCACGGCATGCGTCGAGAAAAGACCGTTGAAGGTGTTGGCGGCGACGATCTGGTCGCCCGGCTGGGCCAACTCGGCCCGCATCAGCAGGGCCAGCAGGCCGCCGATCAGGAAGAAGAAGAGGGTGGTCACCACATACTGGGTGCCGATCACCTTGTGGTCGGTGTTGAACCGGAAATAGTCCTGCCACTTGGTCGCGCCGTGACCGGAGTGATCTTCCGGAACCGTCGGCTTGCCGGCGGCCCAGCGGAACCAGTAGTCGAAGGCGCCGAAGCCGAAGAGGAAGCCGAACGGCGTGGTGATCAGCGGAACGATCACATGCGGGTAGCCGGTCTGCTCGGTCTGGAAGACGTCGAGGCCGGAAATCGCGCGCAGGGCGACGACGAGACCGAAGCCGAACGCGGCGCCAAGCAGGGCGCCGAGCGCCCCGCGATACCAACCCGGTTGCCTGATTGCCGCTGCCATCACTTGACCTCCATCATCGGGTTACGGAACGCGGCCTTCACTGTTCGACGACCCCGCTTCCTTCAATGCCCCCGGACTGCTCTTCTTTCTTCAATTGTTCCTGCTTGAACTGGTCGGTGGTCAGCAGGAGCTCGGGTACCTTCGTGGTCTGCTTCTTGACCCAGGCGTCGTAATCAGCCTGGGATTCGACGACCACCTTCGCGCGCATGGTCGTGTGGCCGATTCCACACAGCTCGGCACAGATCAACTGGTAGGTGCCGACCTTGTCCGGCGTGACGACCACGTCGGTCTTCAAACCGGGCACCGCGTCCTTCTTGATCCGCCACTCAGGCACCCAGAAGGAGTGGATCACGTCCTGGGCCTGGAGGTCGAAGATGACCTGGCGGTCTACGGGCACGTGGAGCTCTCCCTCGGACCACTTGTTCCCGTCCTCCGGGTAACCGAAGGTCCAGGCGAACTGCTGTGCGTAAGCGTTCACGTGAAGCGCGTTGCTGTCGGTCTTCTCGATGTCGTCGAGCACGGCCCAGGAGTAGCCGGCGAGGGCGAGCACGATGATGACCGGGATGATCGTCCAGACGATCTCCAGCCTCGTATTGCCGTGGATCGGCAGGCCGTCACCCTCGTCGCCGGGCTTGGCGCGCCACTTGATCAGCGCGTAGCCGAGCGCGACGCAGACGATCGCGAAGATGAAGGACGAAAGCACGATGGTGACATCCATCAGCGTGTCGATCGGGCCCGCTGCCGTGGAGGCAGCGTCGCCGAACCAGTCGAATTGGAGCAGGACCACTGACTGGATAGCGCCGAGCACGATTACGGCGAGCACCATTTTCAAAATCGGGAGACGAGTCATGAGGCGACCGCCATTCTATTGGAGCCGCAGACGAATGCTTTGTGACCCCTCGTCAACTTTTCTCGACCCTGCGAACTTGGCCTGCTGATGCGGAAATCACGTCCCTGGCGACACCCTGCCAACTCCAATTCCTATCGGCCGACTCGGCAATGTTTCGACCGATTTCGAGTCGCTCCGGCTGGTCCAGGGCCAGCCACCGGTTGACCTTGCCCGCGAGTTCGGCCACCGCCCCGGGCCCAAGCGGCAAGCCGATCATCGATTTGACCTCTGGCACCTCCGCCGTCAGGGTCGCCGTCACCTCGGCCAGGCCGGAGTGGTCGGCGCAGACCGGAAGCACCCCTGAGGCCGCGGCTTCGGCGGCGACCATGCCGAAGGCCTCGGGGAAAGTCGAGGGCACGATCATCGAATCCGCGGCCGGCACGACCCGCGCGACTTCGGCGTGTTCAAGCCGGCCGGCGAAGGAGATCGAGCCCGCGGCTTCGATGCCTGCTTCCTCGTAGCCGACCGGGGTCCGGGCGAAGAACGAGGAAAGGTAGGTCAGGGGCTCTTGCTCCCCGCCTTCGAGGCCGCGGCCGACCGTGGCGATCTCGCGGGCCGACTCCAGGTCACCGGTGGTGACCGCTGTGACCAGAGCCCGCAGGCCCATCTCGTAGGCGCCGAAACCGACCAGCATCAGCTTCGCCCCCGGGTTCTGGCGATGGATCAGCGGCCAGGCGGCGACGATCAGGTCGACCCCCTTGGAGACGATCAGCTTGCCGACGAAGATCACCCGCGGCCCTCCGGCGGCCTCGAACTCGTCCAGCGCGGCGACCGCCTCGTCGGCGTCGCGGCCGAAAGTGGCCGACGGCAGCTCGCCTGCGATCTCGTCACGCAGGGCGGCGATCCGCGCTTCGTGCTCACCAGGGGCCAAAGGCGCGAAGGCCTTGGTGTCGACACCGGGCGGGCCGAAGCCGGTCTTCTCTTCGAGCCCGAGGCCAGGCAGCGCTTCCCACATCGAAGCGGCCGTGTGGTGCGAGCCGACCAGGACGGCGGCGGCGGGCTCCACCCCTTCGGCCGCCCAGGGCACGAACCGAGGGTTCGGCTTGATCGTGTACTCGAGGTCGGAGCCGTGGTTCTTGACCGCGTAGGGCCGCACCCCGGACCGGGCCAGGATCACCGGCCCCATGATCAGGTGGTTGGCCAAGGCGGCCTCGAACCCGCCCGCCCGGTCGCTGACCGCCTTGACCGCGGCCACGTTGGTGCCGACGTAGAAGTCGAGTTCCTCCTCACTCAGCCGGGGATAGGACCTCGCTTCGAAACCTTCATAGGGATCCTCGACATACACCGGGAGCAGGTTGCCGATCGGCGGGCGGTAGACGGTGATCGAACCTTCGCCCCAGGCGGGCCGCAGCTGCTCGACCGAAAGCTCGCCGATCGAATCGGGCCCGGTCGAGTCGGGCCAGGTGCCGACCGCGTTCACCCACTCGATCCCCTCGGCCTCGCGATCCTGACAGAGCAGATGGACTTCGTGGCCGAGACCGGCGAGCGCCTGGACCAGGTTGGCGTTGTAGATGTTGCTTCCGGTCCCGCGCAGCAGGTAGCCGTGAAAGATGAGGATCTTCATGTGAATGGATATTCTCCACGCTGATGACGACTGAAAACGTGAACCACGATCCGATCTACCGTCTACGCGCCGCTGCTTCCGGGCGTGAAGCCATCGCCCCCGTTCGCGATGGTGTCGTCTACCGGGACGCCGAGACCGGCGAGGAACTCGAGCCCGTGGCCGCCGTACTGCCCCGGGACGGAGCCGGCTCGGCCCTGCCGCGGACCCCGGTCAACCTGCGAGTCTGCCGCCGTTGCGAGCAGCTCACCCCCCGCGACCTCGAAACCTGCGAGTTCTGCGGCCTCCCCGCATAGCCACCAGACTCCAGGCCAGCCCGGACTACTTCGGGCAGAGCCCCTCCCAACCATCAATTACTTCGAATGGGAGGGGCGGGTGTCTCGTGGAGGGCGGGCCGGACCCCGCCCGACTACTTATGCAGGCTTCTTTATCGAGCGACGACAGTCGCGGTATAAAGAAGCCTCGCGGCTTTGTAGTAGCAGCCGTACTGTCGGCGGGAGTTGAGTTTTTGCTGGGGGCGTGACTCCTGCAAGGCCTTGTTGGGCCGGTCGAAGTCGTCGGTGCCGATCGAGCAACGGCCGCTCTGACGACTGGCCCGCCAGGTGTTGTTGCGGGAAGCCGTCTCGCACCGGGCCGGGTTGACCACGTCGCCCGACCGCGAAGCCGCGCAGGCATATGGCGTCCAGAAGGCGGGTGCCCAGGTCGGGATGGTCAGGGCGACGACATCACCGCGGATCACGTTCAGCGGCTTGACCAGGGCGAAGTGGACCGTCGTGCCGAAGTAGGGGTTCAGGGTCTGGAGCGCGCTGCGGCGGATCAGCCTGAAGACCGGATTGCCCTTCTTGTTGGTTTGGCGCAGGACCGAGATCCCGGCTCGCGAGGGCGAGCCGAAGAGCTTGTTGAAGTAAGGCTGCTGGGCCGGCCCGAAGCTCTGTGAGTCACGCCGGGTCGGGTTCGAGAGCGAGATCGACCAGGTGACCACCTTGCCCCGCCGGTAGGGCACCACGAAGTTCCTGCCGGTGGTTCCGCGCTGCAGCGACTGGTAGCCGGTGATCTTGCCTTCGACGAAGCAGCTGCGGGAACCGGCCTTGGTGCCGCAGTTCGGGGTCACCCGGACCTTCGAGGCACCGAGCACCGCCCGGCGGTTGCTCTTGCCGTCCGCCTCGCCGGCGGCGCCGGTCAGGGCGGCCAGGGCAAGGCAGGCGAGCAGTCCCAGGATGGCAGCGATGAGCGCGCCGACTTTGAGGGCCGGGCGGCTCACATTCAGTTGTGAACTTGATTCGGCCATACAAGAAGCAACACCGAGGCTACGCCCCTGTTGCGGAAGTTCAAATCATCACGAGAGGCGGGAAATCCTTCCCGCCAGGCTCAGCGCCCGACGATCAGGGCCGAGTACAGCAGCACGTTGCCGCCGTAGTAGCAACCGTACCTACGGGTCGAGTCGACCCGGGTCTGAGGTGCGGTCTTCTCGAGCTGTTCGGTCGGATTGCCGTCCGCGTCGGCGAGATTGCAAGTGGCGGGATCATCCTGCGGCACCCGGCTGCCCCGCCAGGTGTAGCTCTCGCGGGCCCGGTTGCAGGCGTCTGGATTGAGATCACCGTAGACCGTGCCGTTGCAGGCTTTCGGCTTCCACAGGGCCGGCACCCAAGTCGGGATGACCAGGGCGACGACGTTGCCCTCGTAGACGTTGAGCGGCTTCTCGAGCGCGAAGGTGACCTTGGTCCCGAAGTAGGGGTTGAGGATCTCGACCGGGCTCTTGCGGACCAGCTTGAAACGGGGTCCGTTCTTCTTCCTCTTCTCGACCTGGCGCAGGATCGCGATGCCGGCCTTGGAAGGAGCCCCGAAGAAGCCGTTGAAAGCCGGGAGCTGGGCCGGATAGTCGGTTTCCCCGTCCTTGTCCGTATCGATGTCGACCCGGGTCGGGTTGGCCAGCGAGATCGACCAGGTGACCAGCTTGCCGTTGAAGGGCACCACGAAGTTACGTCCCGGCGAGAGGGGGGAAAGCGACTGGAAGGCGGTGACCTTGCCTTCGACCGTGCAATCGCGGCTGAAGTCCTTGCCGCAATTCGGCTTGAGCGTTTCGATGTTCTTGGCGCCAAGCTCGACCAACTGGGTCGATTTGGCCTCGGCATGCGAAACCAGGCCGGCCGAGAGCAGGCCCGCGAGACCGATCAGGAGCGACAGAATCCGGGCGGCCCGGGGGCCGCTTGTGGTGAGAGGGGAGCGAAGCATCGAATACTGGAACACGGTTGGGTGCCTCAATGTTGCGCTCCGGGGCCGGTTCGGCCCCTTCGCGTACGACGGTTACTTGTACCGATAGGTGATGCGGCCGCGGGTCAGGTCATAGGGCGAAAGCTCGATCTTGACCCTGTCCCCGGGCAGGATGCGGATGTAGTGGCGGCGCATCTTGCCGGAGATGTGGCCAAGGACCTCGTGGTCGTTGTCCAGCTTGACCCGGAACATCGTATTCGGGAGGGCTTCGGTGATTTCACCCTCCATCTCGATCTTTTCTTCTTTAGCCATGCGGAGACGAGGCTACTACTCACCCGGCTTCGAGGAAGCCACGGGCATGCTCTACAGCTTCGTTTGCATCATTGATCTCACCGGCGAAGCGGGCCGCAGCCAGCTCATCCATCACCTTGCCCAGCTCCGGCCCGGGCTTTATCCCCAGCGCGTCGGCCAACTCGTTCCCGGGCAGGAACTGCTTCGGGGGGCCGTTTTGCTCCCAGTCCAAGGCGTGCCCGATCATCTGACGAGCCAGCTCCAGGTGGTCGGCGACCATTTTCTGGCTCGCGATCGAGGCGGTCCCGCGGGCGGCCAGCCGGTCGGCCACCGTGAGCAACGTCACATCGATCGAGACCGGGTCGGTGTGGTCCAGATAGGCGTATATCTGGCGACGGTCGAGCGGCATCGAGGTGACCATGAAGCCGAGGATCAGGTGGTGGCGGGCCAGATCGGCCAGGTAGCCGGAGAGCTTCCGGCTCGACTTGAGCCGGCGGAAACGGTCGCCGATCCGCTCGGCTCCGAGCTGGTCATGCCCGCGGAAGGAGATGAACCCTCCCTCCTCGCTCCGGGTCTGGGGCTTGGCGCAGTCGTGGAAGAGCGCGCCGAGCCGGAGTGCCGCGCCGCGGGTGGCCCCGTCGGCCAGCGGCCGCGCCAGGTATTCCGAGACCTCGTCGGCCCGCTCGCCGGTGAAAGCCTCCAGTTCGGACTCGATCCTGAGGATCCCCTCCACCACCTCCATCGTGTGGCCGTAGACGTCGAGATGATGGTTCGGCCCCTGGACCACGTCGTGGAGGTCGCCGATCTCCGGCAGCAGCCAGTCGAAGAGGCCGATCCGGTCCATCGCCGCCAGACCGGCCAGCGGGTCGCGGGCGCCGATCAGCAGGACCAGCTCGGCCAGGCTGCGCTCCCCGGCCGGGTCATCCGCGTGTGGCGACGTGGCCCGGGCCAGGCCGGCCGTCTCGGTTTCGATCTCCCAGCCGAACTGGGCGACCAGCCGCGCCGCCCGCATCAGACGCAGCGGGTCGTCGCTGAACGAGGCCGGGCCGCAGGCCCGGATCAGGCCGGCCCCGAGGTCGGGCAGGCCGCCCAGCGGGTCCAGCGCCTCTCCACCCTCGAGTTCGACCGCGATCGCGCCGACCGTGAAATCGCGCAGCCCCAGATCCCCCTCGATCGTCTCCGCCCGGAGTTCGGCCACGTCGACCTGCCAACCGTCTTCCCGGTCCTTGACCCGCCAGGCGGGGAATTCCTCAGAGAGCTCGAAGGCAACGCCGTCCAGTGCCTTCGCGATCGCCCGGGCCGGGGCTTCGGGAGGACCGGCCACGGCGATGTCGAGGTCGTTCACCTCGCGGCCCAGGGCGATGTCGCGGACGGCGCCACCGACCAGCCAGGCCGGGATCCCCGCCAGCGTTTCCCGGACCCGGTCGACCCGGGGCGCGGCCATCGCCCGACGGCCCAGCTCCTCCAGGCCGGGGACTTCGCTCACCGCGACCCGCTGCCTGGCCGAGGCTCCTTGGCGGCCCCTTCGTCGCGGCCCACCCGGGGCACCCGGGGCGAGATGCCGCAGGTCACCTCGTAGTTGATCGTGCCCAGCGGCACCGCGACCTGCTCGGCGAGGATCGTCTCCCCGCCCTGGCTGCCGATCAGCGTCACCTCGTCCCCGACCCGGACTTTCGAGCCCGGCCCGAGGTCGGCGGTGATGTTGTCCATCGAGACGGTGCCGGAGATCGGGTGGCGCCGCCCGCCGATCAGCACCTCGCCCTTGTTCGACAGCCCCCGCCGGACGCCGTCGCCGTAGCCGATCGGGATTGCCGCGACCCGGGTCGCATGCTCGGCCTGCCAGGTACGGCCGTAGCCGGCGCTCATGCCCGGCGCGAAGTCCTTGACCGAGGCGACCCAGGAGTGGAGGGAAAGCACCGGGCGCAGGTTGTGGTCGGCGGGATCCTCGCCGAAGGGGTCCATGCCGTAGATCGCGACCCCGGGCCGGACCATGTCGAAGTGGCTGGCCGGGTCGGCGATCAGGCCGGCGCTGTTGGCGGCGTGGAGCTTTACTTCGGGGAACTCGCGGCGGGCCCGCTCGCCCAGTTCGGCCAGGCGGTCCCGCTGCAGGTCGCGGAAGGTCGTGTCTTCCTCGTCCGCCGTGGCGAAGTGGGTCCAGATCGCGGCTAGCCTCAGGTTGGGGTGGGCCGCGGCGGTCCGGGCCAGCTCCAGCACCAGTTCGGGGTCGGTCGTGCCGAGCCGGCCCATGCCGGTGTCGTACTTCACGTGGACCCCGACCACCAGCCCCGCGGCGGCGGCCTGGTCGGCCAGGGTGGCGATGAAGCCCGGCTCCCAGGCGGCGACGTCGGCCCGGGCCGAGATCGCCATCTCGATTTCAGCCGGGGCCAGTGCGCCGAGCACCAGCAGCGGAACGTCCGGGACCACGCTGCGGGCCAGAACCGCTTCCGATGCGGTCGCGAAGGCGATCCGGTCGGCTCCCGCCTCGGCCACCGCACTGACGCAGTGGAGCGCCCCGTGGCCGTAGGCATCGGCTTTCAGCACCGGACAGAGCTCGACCCCTCCGGCCAGGCGTGACTTCAGCTCACGGCAGTTGTGCCGCAGCGCGCCAAGGTCGATCCGGGCCTCTGCCCGCTCGTACATCAGGCCCCGGTGAGGGCGGCCAGGACATCGACCCGGGTGACCACGCCGACCAGTCGGCCCTCGTCATCGACTACCGGCAGGCGGTTGTGCTTCTTCTCGGAGATCAGGCGGCCGGCATGTTCGGCCGGCTCGTCCGGGGTGACCGTGATCGGGTCCGCGGTCATCATGTCGGCGGCGGTGGCGGCGAAGGCCTTCTTGGCCCGTTCCTCCCAGTGCTTGGTCGACTCGAGAAAGACGATGCCGCCCATGATGTTCACGTAGTGCGGCAGGTGGAAATCCGAGTCCTCGTTCGAGATCACGAGGTCCGAATCGGTGATGATCCCGACCACTTTCTTCGTCTCGTCGACGACCGGGACGCCCGGCAGGTCATTCGTCTGCAGGAGATCGATCACGTCCTGGATCGAAGCGTCCGGAGAGGTGGAAACGGGCTCGCGGTCCATGATTTCGGCAACGGTCGGCATCGGCGGCAAGCTTATTTCATCCGGCCGGAGGAATCATCGCCCGCGGGATGGAACCGATCACGTCGGAGGCGATCACCCCATCCCGGTTGCCCACCTCGATCGCCGCGATCTCCCCCGCCGCCGCGTGGGCGAAGACGGCCGCCGAGGCCGCTTCGAAAGCGTCCAGACCGCGGGCGAGGAAGCCGCCGAGGATCCCGGCCAGCACGTCACCGGTGCCGGCCGTGGCGAGCGCCGGAGAGGGCAGTGTGTTGACCGCGACTCGCTCGCCGTCGGTGACGATCGTGTCGTCACCTTTGAGCACTACCACGGCCTTCGAGCGCTCGGCCAGTTCCCGGGCCGATGCGAGCCGGCGGGCGGTGACCTCGGCGGACCCACGGCCCAGCAGCCGGCCGGCCTCGCCGGGGTGAGGGGTGAGCACGGTCGCAGCCTGCCGTGCGGCGAGTGCGGTGAGATCGGTGCCGAAGGTCGAGAGCCCGTCGGCGTCGAGCACGAGCGGAGCCTCACAGGCAGCTGCGACGTCCTTGGTGAATGCCGCGGTCGATTCATCCCGCCCGATCCCAGAACCCAGCACCACGGCGGCTGCCCCGTCGAGGTGCCGGATCACCGCCTCGGCCTGTTCCCCCTCCAGGCGGTCGGCGTCCGGGCCAAAGCCCTTGGTCATGACTTCGGTCAGCTTCGCTTCGAAGATGTCCTCCAGGCCGCCCGGGACTGCCGCAGTCGCGTAGCCGGCCCCGGCCCGGACCGAGGCCTCCGCCGCCAGGCAGACGGCGCCGGTCAGGCCGCGCGAGCCGCCGACGATCGAAACCCGGCCCGAAGTGAACTTGTTCGAGCTGGCGGCCCGCCGCGGCAACAGACCGAGCACGCCGGCCCGGATCGCCCCGCCTGCCTCCGGTGGCGGTGCGCCCTCGGGGATCCCGATCGGCACCACCTCGACCGGTCCGCATAGATGCTTGGCCGGGGCGATCAGGTGGCCCAGCTTGCGCTGATGGAAGGTGACCGTGCGGGTGGCCCGCACCACGGTTTCCGCGGATTCGCCGGTCGAGGAGTTGACCCCGGAGGGCACGTCACAGGCGATCACCGGCAGGCCCGACTCGTTGATCGCGGCGATCGCCGAAGCGAGCGGTTCGCGCGGTTCGCCTTCGAAGCCGGTGCCGAGCATCGCGTCGATCACGACACCTTTCAGAGCCAGCTTGGAAAAGCCGTCGGCGACCACGATCTGGAGGACCGTGTCAGGCAGCCGGTCCAGGTTGGCTTGGGCGTCGGGGCTGAGGGTCTCCCGAGAGCCGAACAGGATCACCACGGCCTCGAATCCGGATTCGACCAGGTGGCGTGCCGCGACCAGACCGTCGCCACCGTTGTTGCCCTTACCGCAGACCACCGTCACCGCGCGACTGGCGGCGATCGGCGATCCTTCCCCGGCCACCTCGGCGGCCACTCGGGCCAGTCCCCTCCCCGCCGCTTCCATCAGTTCCAGCGAGGGCACCCCGGCCCGCTCGATCGCCCAGCGGTCCGCCGCCCCCATCCCGGCGGCGTCATAGACCGGATCGAGCCAATCTTCCATTCAGGCACTTTCCGCGATCGCCACGGCGCCGGCCATCTCCCGAGCGTGGGTCAGGCTCACCTGAACGCTCAGGCCGCGGGAGTCCGCTTGATCGCGGACCCGTCCGCTGAGCCGGATCTGAGGTGCCGGGTCGCGCTCGTCGCCGGCCACCACCTCGATCTCCCGCAGGCTGGTCCCGGGCCCGAGTCGCAAGGCCTTGACGACCGCTTCTTTGGCAGCAAAACGGGCCGCCAGGTGGCGGCCCGGGCGGCCCTTCGAGGCCGCGTACTGAAGCTCTCCTTCGGTGAAGAGCCGGTCGGCGAGGCGGGGATGCCGATCGAGAGCCCGCTCGATGCGGGCCACTTCGATCAGGTCCATCCCCACCCCGTCAGCCATGGTGTCCTTTCCTAACCCCCGTTACTCCTGAAGGCCGAGGTTGAACTCGAAGGTCTGGTCACCGTCGCCGGATCCGGCTGCGATGTACTGGAACTTGCGGATCATGTCGGCGACCTGCTTGCCATCCGGGTCACCGGCCGAAGCGTTGGTGACCAGGCGGGCGATGTTGGCCGGGTCGGCGAACATGTCGAGACCCTCACCCGGGATCGACTCGTCGGCTGCCTTGTAGGCCTCGGAGTCGGCCAGGGTCTGGCCGCTGCCGGTCAGGGCGGTCCGTGCGGCCCGCATGCCGATTGCGATCACCAGGCGGTCATCCTTGACTCCGATCACGACCGGGCGGCCCGGAAGCTCATCGGTCCGGACCTGGAAGCCGGTGATCCCGCCACCGAGCGGCCGGACCGAAGCGTCGTCGGCCAGGGCGATCAGTGAGGAGATCCCCTTCAGGGAGCTCTCGATCGGCTCGATGTCCGAGCTGGTCGCGACCAGGGCGCCGCCGATCGTCGGCTCCGAGACGCCATTGACGAAGAAGGCGACGGTGTCGAGTGATTCGACGATCCCCTTCACGTCGATCTGGCCGGAGGCCTCGTTGATGAACTTGTCGACGTCACCGGGCTTGAGGACGCCGGGGATGCCTTCCTTGTTGAGGGCATCGATGACCTTGCTCGCGTTGGTGCCGACGTCACCGGATCCGGCGGCGAAGATCGAGTTGGCCGGGAAGGTCTCGATCACCGAGGACGGGTCGCCACTCTCGAGGTCGGAGCTGGCGCTCGAGTAACCCTTGACGGCGATCTCGTTCGGTTCCGGCACCAGGCTGATCACCGTGCCGCTGCCTTCGAGGTCGATCCCCAGGGCTGAGTAGAGGCCGCCGAGGTCGAATCCCGACTCCTTCAGGGCGTCGAGGTACGGGTCGTTGGCGGTGTAGACGGTGGCCAGGGCGCCGTCGGCAGCGTGGCCGGAGAGGTCGGAGAAGGTGTCGGTGTCGGCCAGGTTGTCGCCCTTGGAGGCGTCGACCGCGGCCTTGAACTCGTCTTCGGTCGAACCGACCACCAGGTTGTCGTCGACGATCCCGACGGTCGAGCCGTCATCGGCGGCCACCTTGTACGAGAAACCTTCGTACTCGCCGTCCTTGGCACCGCCTTCGCTCTCGGACTGCTTGTCGATGAAGGCCTGGGCGGCGTCGGTGTCAGTGGTCTGGACGACCAGGCCGAAGGACTGCTCGTCGTCGGCGTTCATGGTCCCGTCGTCCGAGACATCGGCGGTGAGCGAGGAAAGGCTGTCGCCTCCGACCGAGTCGGTCAGCGAGGAGGGATCGAACTGGGCGAATATCCCGGCGCTCTCGCCGAGCCAGGGCTTGACGTCGGCGTCGAAGTCGACATCGCCATCGCTCTCGATCTGAGTCTTGATCAGATCGCCGATGTTGACGCCGGCGATCTTGTCGGAGATCGCATCGATGTTCGCGGCGACATCACCCGAGGGCTGAACGGCGCCTTCGACGTAGACGGGGGAGTCGGCCGGAGCGAACTTGGCGAGCTCGGAGCTGGAGTCATCCGAGGAGCTCCCGCAGGCGCTCAGCGCAAAGGCCGCGAGACCGACGGCAAGAATTGACGGTATTGAGTATTTCCTGAATTGACTGGGCATGGCCAGGATCCTAACGCCCACCCTTGCGAAGATCTTGCGAGCACCAACCCGCCCTCGCACCCATCCCAGACATCAACCAAACCCCAACCCGATCGCAACCCCCCCAAAATTCGCGACCTTGAGTTTTTGGTCATATACGGACCACTAACTCAACCTCACTGATTCCGAGAACTAGCCAGCCCACTCCCCACTCACATGAATCCCAGCTCGAGGGCGATCCGGTCAAGGCTCCCGACCGGATCTGCGTCGTACTCGCCATAGGTAAGCCGCCTCACAGTCTTCCCCCTTGCCATGAGAAATCGCGACTTCTCGAGATCGATCGCCCGCTGAACGGGATCGCTGTGGTAGGCGCCACCATCCAGTTCGAGCACAAAGTCCTTCTTCGGCCAGTGTTGGTCGACCTCCCGGCCGTAGACCTTCACGTTGATTTCCGGCAACGGGTACTTACGGTCGATCCAATCGAGCAGAACCCGACCTTCGAACACCGACTTGATCCGGTTCAGACCGGGAACCCACATCGTCAAAAGCGGCCTGAGCTTCTTCGCTCCCGGACGCCCATGAAGCGCCCGGAAGCATTCCATGGCTTCGCGTTTCTTGATGAATCCGAGCCGGCAGGCCTCAAGAAATGCGAATCGGACTTCCCGCTCAGAAGCATCAGCAGCGAACTCGATCAGCGCATGAACCGGGCTCACCGCTTCGAGGCGGTCGACTCTCCTGATAGAGGCCGGATCCAGCTGCCGCCGCACCACGTCGACGCGGCAATTTCTCATCGCCTTCGATTGACCGTCGTAGATCGAGGCCTGTCCGTACGGCCTGGCCACCTGGATCACCCCAGGCAGGGTTCCGCTCGGCTTGACCAACCCCCACTTTTCACAGGCACTTCGCCCGGTCAAGGCCGAACCCGGGCCCGCTGCCACGAGCGCGGCTTTGAAGGCCGCGTTCCTCGATTCGATGTCGCGCCCGTAGGAGTAGACCCCGCGGAGCACCGGCGTGAGTCGTCCGGACTTCAGCCAGCTTCGGATCTGGGTTGGGCTGAAACCCGACTCGATCAGTTCTGCACGACCCGCGATCGACCACCGGTACGCCACGAAGCGAGCCAGTGGCTCCCACCTCGGCGAGGATCTTTCGCTTGTCCGGACGGTCGGCTCCACACCGGGAGCCTGACCTGAAAAAGCTCACATGTGTTGCGACGGGTGTGACAAGTGTGCAACGCGTCGGGGATGAGCCGCGCGGGAGATGCTCGCTGCCCTCCGCTAGTCCTCTCGCCGAATCAGTGAGGTTGAGTTAGTGGTCCGTATATGACCAAAAACTCAAGGTCGCGGAGTCCGATCGGGTCGGTTACTCGACGGTTACGGTTTTGGCGAGGTTTCGGGGTTGGTCTACGTTGAGGCCGTTGAGGCGGGCTACGTGGTAGGCGAGAAGTTGGAGGGGGAGGATCGCGAGGAGGGGTTGGAGGACCCAGTCGGTGCGGGGCACCTGGATCGTCTCCTCAGAGACCTTGCTGACCCGGTCGTCGCCCTCGGTGGCGACCGCGATCACGTCGGCGCCGCGGGCCTTGACCTCTTCCATGTTGGAGAGCACCTTGTCGAGGATCGGACTGTCGGTCGCCACGCAGACCACCGGGGTCGACTCGTCGAGCAAGGCGATCGGGCCGTGCTTCATCTCGCCGGCCGCGTAGGCGTCGGTCGGGATGTAGGAGACCTCTTTCAGTTTCAGGGCGCCCTCGAGGCAGACCGGCAGGCCGATGTGACGGCCCAGGTAGAGGAAGAACTTCTGCTGGTAGTGGCGCTTGGCGATCTCCAGCATGCGCTCGGACTCGGAGTCGATCGTCGCCTCCATTTTCTCCGGGATCGCCCGCAGTTCGTTGATCAGGCCCTTGACCTCGGAGAAGCCGATCGTGTCGCGCAGCTCGGCCAGCCGCAGGGCGACCAGGTACATCGCGGCGACCTGGGCGACGAAGGTCTTGGTTGCGGCGACCCCGATCTCGAGGCCGGCCCGGGTGAACAGGACCGCGTCGGAATCGCGGGTCGCCTGGCTGCCCATGATGTTGGTGATCGCCAGCACCTTGGCGCCGCGGTCACGGGCCAGGCGCATCGCGGCCAGGGTGTCCGCCGTCTCGCCGGACTGGGTGATGCCGATGACCAGGTCGTTCTCGCCGATCACCGGGTCGCGGTAGCGGTACTCGGAGGCGATGTCCATCTCGACCGGCACCCGGGCCCAGCGCTCGATCGCGTAGCGGCCGACCAGGCCGGCGTGGTAGCTGGTGCCACAGGCGACGATCACGATCCGCGAGGCGTTCTTCAGGACCTCATCGCCGAAGCCGATGTCGGAGAGGTCGACGCTGTCGTCGTCGGTCAGCCGATCGAGGATGGTCTCGGCGATCGCTTCCGGCTGCTCGTGGATCTCCTTCATCATGAAGGTGTCGTACCCCCCCTTCTCGGCCGTCTCTGCGTCGCCCTGGAACTCCTCGGGATCGCGCTCGACCGGCTCGCCGTCGGCCTTCGTCACGGTCACGCCATCGGCGGTCAGGGTGACGATCTCGCCGTCGTCGATGGTCAGGGCGAGGCGGGTCTCGTTGAGGAAGGCGGGGATCGCCGAAGCGATGAAGTTCTCCCGCTCGCTGACCCCGACGATCAGCGGGGTTTCCTTGCGGGCTCCGACCAGGACGCCCGGCGCGTCGGAATGCATGGCGACGATCGAGTAGTGGCCGCGCAGGTCGGCGTAGGCCCGGCGCACCGCCTCGGTCAGGTCGCCTTCGTAGTAGCGCTCGATCAGGTGGGCGACCACCTCGGCGTCGGTCTCGGAGGTGAAGGTGACGCCTTCGTCCTGCAGCTTGCCCTTCAGGCGGACGTAGTTCTCGACGATGCCGTTGAGGACGATCTGGACCTTGCCGGACTCGTCCCCGTGCGGGTGGGCGTTGGCCTCGGTCACCCGGCCGTGGGTGGCCCACCGGGTGTGGGCGATGCCGGTGAAGTGGCCTTCCTCATCGGGTTCGGTGGTCGCCGAAAGATCGGTTCCCTCCAGCGCGCTCCGCAGCCCGTCGAGGTTCCCGACCGCACGCACCTTCTTGACCCCCTCCTCGGGGGCGAGGATCGCAACCCCGGCCGAGTCGTACCCCCGGTACTCGAGCTTCTGCAGCCCGGCCACGAGAATCTCCTCGGCGGGACGGTTGCCGACGTATCCGATGATTCCGCACATGAGCGCTAAAGCCTAGCCGGGTAGTCCCCCGGCCGGAGAGACAGTGGTCACGCAGGGACCGATCGACCGGTCGGGCAGGAGCTCAGCCGAGTTCCCGGCGGACCAGCTCGGCCAGCGAGTCGCAGATCTCCTGCGCCTGCTCTTGGCGCGGCGCCTCGGCCATCACCCGCACCAGGGGCTCCGTGCCGGAGGGCCTGAGCAAGACTCGTCCCTGGCCTTCGAGCTCGGAGTTCAACCGGTCGACCTCGGTCCAAACCGAGTCGGCGCCGGCGATCTGCTCGCGGTCGGCCACCTCGACGTTGACGAGCACCTGCGGCAGCTTCTCCATCACGCGCGCCTCGGCCAGATCCTCGCCGTCCAGCACCTGCAGCAACATCAGGGCGGCCGCGATGCCGTCCCCGGTCGGCGCGTAATCGGTCGAGATGATGTGCCCGGACTGCTCGCCGCCCAGCACCCAGTCCCGCTTGCGCAGGCCTTCGAGCACGTAGCGGTCACCGACACTCGTCACTTCCACCTCGACCCCGGCCTCCTTCATCGCCTGATGGAAGCCGTAGTTGCTCATCACGGTCACCGCCACCCCGCCGCCGAGGGTGCCGGCCGCCGCCCGCCGGGCCGCGACCAGGGCGATCATCTCGTCCCCGTCGAAGGGGTTGCCCGCGCCGTCGACGGTCAGCACCCGGTCACCGTCGCCGTCGAAGGCGAAGCCGAGCCGGGAATCAGAGCCGGCGACGCTGGCCGCGAGCAGGCCAAGGTCGGTCGAGCCACAGCCGTCGTTGATGTTGCGACCGTCGGGCTCGGTGGCGAGCAGCTCGACCTCGGCCCCGAGCCGGCGAAAGATCTCCCCGGCGACCCGGTAGGTCGCCCCGTTGGCGCAGTCCAGCGTCACCTTGAGCCCGCTCAGGTCGAGCCGGAAATGGCTCTCCAGAGCCCTCAGGTAATCCTGTTCGGCGCCGCTCAACTCGACGATCCGACCCGGTTCGGAGGCCGGCGCCGGCGGCTCGTGGATCAGCGCTTCGACCCCGGCCTCGGTCTCGTCGTCGAGCTTGCCGCCGTCGCCGCCGAAGAGCTTGATGCCGTTGTCGTAAAAAGGGTTGTGTGAGGCCGAGACCACGGCCGCCAGGTCAAAACCGTGATGCCCCGAGATCAGGGCCGCCGCGGGGGTCGGCAGGACGCCGCCGAGATAGACCTCCCCACCGGACTCGGCGATACCGGCCGCCAGGGCCGCTTCCAGCATCGGACCGGACTCGCGGGTATCGCGGATGATCAGGACTCGCGGCCGCTCGATCGCCTTGGCCCGGCGCAGCGACTCGGTGCCGGCCCGGCCGATCGACAAGGCCAGCTCTGTGGTCAGCTTGTCGCCGACCCGGCCGCGTACTCCGTCGGTGCCGAAAAGAGTGCGGGTCGGAGTCGACACGCTTTCTCTTTCGAGTCCTAGCGCTTCGAGAACTGCGGCCGCTTACGGGCCTTCTTGAGGCCGGCCTTGCGACGTTCCTTGGCCCGTGCGTCACGGGTCAGGAAGCCACGCCGCTTGAGCTCGGGACGAAGCTCGGGGTCGACTTCGGTCAGCGCCCGGGCGATGCCGTGGCGGACCGCTCCGGCCTGGCCGGAGATGCCGCCGCCGTGGACGCGGATCTTGATGTTCACGTTCGACTCGTAACCGGTCGCGACCAGCGGCGAGTTGACGATCGTGCGGTGGCGGGCCCGCGGGAAGTATTCGTCGATCTCACGATCGTTGATCGTGATCGTGCCGTCGCCCGGCAGGACGATCACACGGGCGACCGAGCGCTTGCGCTTGCCGGTCGCGATGAAGCGGGCATCCTTGGCGAGGGTGACGGGGGCCGGCTTGGCTACGGGTGCGTCCTCGTCCTCTTCCTCGGCGGCTTCGCGAGCGGCTCGCTCTTCCTCCTCGGCCTCGCGGGCGGCGAGTTCCTCGGCACTGAGGTTTTCCTCCGGCTCCGGCTCGGTCAGCGGCTCGAGGTCGGCGCCCGGGGGCAGGTCCGACTTCTTCTCGGTGGCCGGGGCAGCCTGGGTTTCCTCTTCGGCCACGACCTCCTCGGCAACCTCCGTAGCGGCCTCCTCGACCTCTACTTCGCCTTCGCCTTCGGCACCTTCGACTTCACCCTCGACCACCTCTTCGGTCTCGGCGGTCTCTTCGACCTCGACCTCGGCGGTCTCCTCGACCACTTCTTCGGCGGCCGGAGTCTCCTCCGCGGCAGCCTCGGGGGCCTCTTCGGGGGTCACGTCTTCGGTGTTCTCTTCTTCGCTCAAGTTCGTCTAGCTCAGTTCTGGATTTCCAAGGGCTTCGGCTGCTGGGCCTGATGGGGGTGCTCCGGGCCGGCGCAGACCTTCAGTTTCAGCAGCTGCTGCCGGGAGAGCTTGTTGCGGGGCATCATTCCCTTGACTGCCTTGCGGATCACCTCTTCCGGCTGCTTCTCGAGCATCTCGGCGAGGGTGCGGGACTTGATGCCGCCCGGGTAGCCGCTGTGCCGCCAGTAGGTCTTCTGATTCAGCTTGTCGCCGGTCACCTTGATCTTCTCGGCGTTGACAACGACCACGAAATCACCGGTATCGATGTGCGGCGTGTAGTCGGGCTTGCGCTTGCCGCGCAGCGTGTCGGCGAGCTGGGTCGCGAGGCGGCCGAGGGTCTGGCCTTCGGCGTCGACGATGTACCAGTCTCTCTGGCGATTGGCGGGGGTGGCTACGTGAGTCTTCATGGCAAAAGGTAGCGAGGCGACAGTCGGTCGCCGACGCGGACGGGGAATAATACGGAAATCGGCGGCCGAGTGGCTCTTCGTCGTCGCGACGACCTATACTCACCAAATCGATAGCCGAACCCTTCCTTCCATCGGAAGGGGCGGAGGAACCAACGGGAGATTCTTCTCCCCCGGGGCGAATCGGAGGCAAGTACAGCTCCGTAGCGCAACTCTTTCAGCGCGAGCCCGCCAGCTAACTCCGCAGGCGCCTGGAAAGAGATTGAAGCCGAGACGATCAAAGCCATTCTCGCTAACCGCCTTCGCGGCCATGCTGGCCTGCCTGGTTACGGTGGCATTCGGCTCGGCAACTGCGACGGGCGCGGTCACCTCGGGCGGCGGCGGCCTGCTGCTCCCGAAGCTCCCGAAGATCTCGAACGTGATCTGCCTGACCGGCTGCGCCAAGATCCGCGAGGTCTCGGTCGGCGGCTCGGTCCAGATCACCGGCACCGACATGGACTCGGTCGCCTCCGTCGCCTTCCGCGGCCAGGACAAGAACATCCGGGTCGAACCTGACCTGGTCACCTCGACCCGGGTCGAAGCGACCGTGCCGGAGAACGCGATTTCCGGACGAGTCCGAGTCGTCTCGACGACCGGGTCGGCTTCCGGCCCCTCCAGCCAGACCCTGACCATCGGTGAGAAGTCCTTCTCCCGGACCGGCAAGCTGACCATCACCGACGCCAGCACCACCCCTCGCAAGGCTTTCCAGTACGGCTTCCGGCGGCCGGCCCTGAACTTCATCGTCAACGGCGGGGCGGCCACGGTCGACCTCCGGGTCGATGTGGTCAACGCTAGCGGCGACGTGGTCCGCAGCCGCTTCCTGACCGGGGTCAAGACCGGCTCGAGCCAGAAGGTGGCCTGGGGCGGCCTGGTCGCCAAGGGCAAGACCGCCCCCAACGGCGCCTACCACTTCGTGGTCCGCGGCAACGACGGCACGGCCGCTTCGCTTTCGACCCGGCTCAAGCAACGGCGCCGCCGGGCCGTCCACTCGGCCAAGGTCGCAGACCCGTTCAGCTTCCGCATGTACGGCTTCATGTTCCCGCTGCGCGGCCCCCACACCTACGGCGACGGGATCGGCGCCGCCCGCTCCGGCCACACCCACCAGGGCCAGGACGTGCTCGCCAAGTGCGGTCTGCCGCTCCGCGCCGCCCGCGCCGGAGTCGTCTACTACAACGACTACCAGGCGGGCGGGGCCGGCAACTACATCGTGATCAACACGATCGGCACGGGCGGCAAGAGCCACGCCTACATGCACATGACCGCCCGTTCGCCGCTCAAGGTCGGCGCCCACGTCAAGACCGGCCAGCTGGTCGGCCGGGTCGGCACGACCGGGGCCAGCAGCGCCTGCCACCTCCACTTCGAGATCTGGTCCGGCCCCGGCTGGTACCAGGGCGGCACCTTCCTCAACCCCACGCCTTCGCTCAAGGCCTGGGACCGCTACAGCTGAGCCACCACGCCGCGCGGTAGCGCTATCCTCAGCTCATGTGCATGCAGTGCGTCACCACCGGGGTCGTAGCGGCGGGCGCAACCGCCACCGGCCTCCGGGCCTGGCTCAACACCCACAAGCCGGCCTGGGCGACGCCACCCCGGATGAAGGCGATGACCGCGGCGATCCTCACTCTCGGCGTGCTCGCGGCGGGGGTTTCTACTTCACCGGCATCGAGCGCCCAGCCCGACTCCTCGGCTGCCGCAACCACCCGTCAAGCCACCCGCTGAACGGGTCCGTCCCGGCTTCAGTGATGGTGGTGACCGCCACCCGAGGCGGCCACCAGCAGCTCCCCACGATGAAGTGAGCCGGCCAGCAACGCGGCCAGGATCGTGGTGATCGGAACGGCGGCGATCAGGCCGATCGACCCGACCAGGGTGGCGACGATCTCCTTCGCCACCACCTCCATGTTCACCGCGTCCGTGAAGCCGAGTTGCCCGGACCCGAGGATCAGCAGCAGGGGGAGCGACGAACCCACGTAGGCCAGGACCAGGGTGTTGACGGTGGCGCTGACGTGGTCCCGGCCGACATCGATGGCCCGCCGGTAGAGCTCGCGCGTACCCAGCCTGGGATTGGCTGCGCGCAGCGCGATCACCGTCGACGCCTGACTGACGGTGACATCGTCGAGGACGCCGAGCGCCCCGATCACGATCCCAGCCACGACCAGCCCGCTGATCGAGATGTTCGCGTCCCCGGCGGAGAGCAGCGAAGCCTCTTCCGAGCTGTATCCTGTGAGGTTCGCCGCGTGGGTGAACGCCACCGCGAGGAGGCAGACCAGCAGCAGGCTGAGCGAAGTACCGAGGATGGCCGCGATGCTCTTCGGCCCGACCCCGTGGGCGAGCGCGATGGTGACCAGCATCACCGCCATCGCGCCGGCCAGCGCCACCGCCAGCGGCGGCTTGTGGTCGAGGATCGCGGGAATGACGAAGACCAGGACGATGCCCAGGCTGAGCGCCAGCCCGACCAGCGACATCGCGCCACGAAGCCGCCCGAACACGATCACCAGCAGGCAGAAGGCGACCGCGAGCAGGAGCATCGGCGGCTTCCGTTCGAAGTCGATGATCGAGTGGACCTCCGGGCCTCCGGCGTTGGAGAAAGAGGCGACCTTGACCGTGTCACCGACCCCGAACACGGAATTGTCGCCCCGGTTGGTCACGTCGACCGAGACCAGGTCGCCCTCCTCCGGCCCCGATTTCATGCGGACATACGCCTTCTGGCACTCGGCGTTCTCGAGGGCCATCGTGCAGTCAACGGCTTCGATCTTCTCGATCTTGCCCTTCTCGGTGTGGGTTGCCGCACCGAGCTTGAGCTCGGATCCGCCGCTGCCGTCGGGCCACAGGACGACGAGCGCGATCAGGGTCGCGACGGAGATCGCGATCACGATCCCCACGTAAGTCCTGAACGTATTCGTCGCCCTGGGCACGGGCGGAACTATTCCAACCCGATCGGCGTCAACTGACCGGCGCCCAGGCCGGCAGCGGGTCGGGCAGCTCGCCCCAGGCCAAGGGCCCGCCGGCCATCTCGCCCTCGCTCAGCAGGCAGGCGTCGAGCCGCGCTTCGATCGCCGCCTGGTCGAGGCCGGCGCCGATGAAGGCGAGCTCCTGCCGGCGATCGCCCCAGGGCTCCTGCCACGCCGCTTCTGCCGACTCCTCGAACAGCTCGCGGTTGGCGGCGAGCTCGGCCGGGTCGAGCGCCGCCCACCACATGCCGATCGGCCCGACGCTGAGGACCCGTCCCGCCTGCGACCACTCCCCGACCAGGTTGTGGCGGGTCGCCACCCAGAAGAAGCCCTTCGCCCGGACCACCTCGGGCCAGGCCGACTCGAGCTCCTTCCAGAGGCGCTCGGGATGGAAGGGGCGCCGGCGCGAGTAGACGAAGCTCGAGATGCCGTACTCCTCGGTCTCGGGGATCTCCTCTCCCCGCAGGGTCGCCAGCCAGCCGGGCGAGGAAGCCGCTTCGTCCAGGTCGAAGAGCCCGGTGTCGAAGACCTGGCCGAGCGGCACGTCGGCCTTCACCGACCGCACGACCTTCGCCTGCGGGTTGAGGGCGGAGAGGAGCGCCTCGATCCGGGCCAGCTCGGCGGATGACGCCAGGTCGGCCTTGTTGACCAGGATCACGTTGGCGAACTCGACCTGGTCGACCAGCAGGTCGACCACTGTGCGCTCGTCCTCCGGGCCCAGGGATTCTCCCCGGTCGCGCAGTTCCTCGATGCTGCCGCAGTCGTCGAGAAAGGTCGAGGCGTCGACCACGGTGACCATGGTGTCGAGTCGCGCGACGTCGGACAGTGATCGGCCGGACTGGTCGGCGAAGGTGAAGGTCTCGGCCACCGGCATCGGCTCGGAGATCCCCGTCGATTCGATCAGCAGGTGATCGAACCTGCCTTCCCGGGCCAGGTCGGCGACCTCGACCAAGAGGTCTTCCCGAAGGGTGCAGCAGATGCAGCCGTTGCTCATCTCCACCATCCGCTCCTCGACCCGGTCGATCGAGGCCTCGCCCGACCGGAGCAGTTCGGCGTCGACGTTGACCTCGCTCATGTCGTTGACGATCACGGCCACCCTCCTGCCCTCGCGGTTGCCGAGGATGTGCTCCAGCAGAGTGGTCTTTCCCGCGCCGAGAAATCCCGAGAGCACGGTCACCGGCAGGCGGCCGTCCGACCGCGGATCCTGGGAAACAGTCATTTCAAGCGTTCCTTCCTTATACTGAGATTGAATCTCATTATTATCAAAGTCACAGTCGACTAGAACTGAGAACGATTCCCAGTCCCTGGTAGCCTGCGACGCGGAACGACTGGAGCCATCTTGTTAGAGACTTTTTCCCTCCCCTTCGTGCAGAAAGGACTGATCGAGGTCCTTCTGCTCGCCATACCGGCCGGCCTGATCGGCAGCTGGGTGGTCCTTCGCGGACTAGCCTTCTTCTCCCATGCGATCGGCACCGCGGCCTTCCCCGGGCTCGTTCTCGCTGACGGGATCGGCTTCTCCCCCGCCCTCGGGGCGTTCGGAGCGGCCGGCGTCTTCGCCGGCCTGACCGCCCTGCTCGGCCGGGTGAAGCGCTCCTCGACCGACAGCATCACGGCGACCGTCCTGGTCGGCTGCCTGGCCACCGGGGTGCTGCTGGCGAGCGACGTCTTCGGATCGAGCTCCTCGGTCGACAACCTGCTCTTCGGGTCGCTGCTCTCGATCGGCGGCAACGACATCCTGCTGGCGGCCGTCGCCGCGGTGCTGGCGATCGCCACCACCGTCCTCTTCGGCCACCGCTGGCTGGCCCGGGGCTTCGACGAAACGGGTTCGGCCCAGGTCGGCAACCGGCACCTGCTCGATGGCGCGCTGCTGGTCGTGGTGGCGCTGACCGTGACCGCGAGCCTCAACGCGATCGGCGCCCTGCTGATCTCGGCCCTGATCGTGATCCCGGCCGCCACGATCAGGCTGGTGACCAAGAGGGTCGGCCTTCAATTGGCCGGTTCGGTCGCTCTGGTTGCGCTCGAGGGCACCTTCGGCCTCTGGCTTTCGGTGGAGACCAACGCCCCTCCCGGCGCGACCATCGCCGTCGCCAGCGGCGTGCTCTTCGCGCTCACCCTGGCCGTGACCCGGCTCGGCCGTCGTCGCTCGCGCGCCGCTCTCGCGGTCGCCCTGATCGCCGGCGGCGGGGTGATCGCCGGCTGCGGCGGCACCGGATCGGATTCAGGCCAGCTCAAGGTGGTCGCCACGACCACCCAGGCCGGTGACCTGGCCGCCCAGGTCGGCGGCGACAAGATCGACCTGACCACCATCCTCAAGCCGAACACCGACCCCCACGAGTACGAGCCGAGGCCGTCAGACGTCACGGCGGTCGCCGACGCCGACCTGGTCTTCCGCAGCGGCGGCCATCTCGACGAGTGGACCGAGCAGATCATCTCCGACAGTGGCAGCGACGCCAAGGTGGTCGACCTGAGCCAAGGGATCCCGGTCAAGCTCGAAGGCGAAGAGGAGCACGAACACGCCGAGGAAGGCCACTCCGAGGAAGAGCATGCCGAGGAGCCGGGCGAGGAACTCGACCCGCACTGGTGGCATGACCCGGTCAACGTGAAGGCGGCGGTCGGAGAAATCGAGGAGAGCCTGGCCGAGGCCGAACCGGACGACGCCGGCTACTTCCGCGAGCGCGCCACCGCCTACGAGGCCCGGGTGGCCGAGCTCAACCGGCAGATCGCCAAGTGCATCGACGCCGTTCCCCCCGCCGAGCGGAAGATCGTGACCGACCACGATGCCTTCGGCTACTACACGAAGCGATACGGAATCGAGACGGTCGGCACGGTGATCCCCGCTCTGACCACCCAGGCACAGCCGTCGGCGGGTGACCTGGCCGAGCTGGAAGACACGATCCGCAAGGAGAACGTCAAGGCGGTCTTCCCCGAAGAATCGGTGCCGCCCGCGCTCTCGAACGCGGTCGCCCGCGACACTGGCGCCAGCACCGACTACACGCTGTACGGCGACACGCTCGGCCCGGAGGGTTCACCGGGTGAAACCTGGCTGGGAATGATGAAGTCGAACACCGACAACATCATGCTCGGCATGACCGACGGCAGGAAGGACTGCTTCGGCACTTCCGGATGAGCGGTAACGCCGACAGCCCGGTCGTGATCACTCGCCACGCCGCCCTCGGATACGAGGGCGGCGTGGTGCTGGGCAACCTCGAGTTCGAGATCCCGGCCGGCGCCCGGGTGGGCGTGCTCGGACCCAACGGCGGCGGCAAGACGACCCTGTTCCGGGCCCTCCAAGGCGAGATCGAGCCGCTCGCGGGGAAACTCGAAGTGAACGCGAGCTGCGCCACGGTCCAGCAGACCGACCGCTCGCGGCTCGACTACCCCGTGTCGGCCCTCGACGTCGCCACGATGGGCACCCTGGCCGGCCTGCCGTGGTGGAAACGCCCCGGCCGGGCCGAGAAACGGAAGGCCCGCGAAGCCCTGGCGATGGTCGGCCTCGAGGAGCACGCCCGGGACCACTTCGGCAGCCTTTCCGGCGGCCAGCGCCAGCGGGTGCTGATCGCCCGGACCCTGACCTCCGGAGCGAACCTGCTCCTCATGGACGAGCCCTTCACCGGCCTCGACGCGCCCAGCGAAGCACTCCTCGAATCGCTGATCGACCGGCTGGCCGGGGACGGGAAGACGATCATGATCGCCACCCACGAGGTCGAGCAGGCCTCGCGCTGGGACCTGGTGCTCTGCCTCAACAAGACCCAGATCTCGTTCGGGCGCCCGGCCGAGGCGCTCAGCCGGCCGGTCCTCGAGGCGACCTACGGCGGGCACATCGTCGAGATCCCGGGGCAGCCGGAGCTGGGCGTGCTGCCGGCTCACCATCACCATCACGACGGCGAGCCCGAGGAGGCGAACCGGTGATCGACTGGCTGCTCGAGCCGCTCCGGTTCGGCGCCTCGCTGAGGGCGCTGATCGAGGTGACCCTGATCGGCGTGGCCGGGGGCGTGGTCGGATGCTGGGTGATCCTCTACCGGGTTTCCTACAGCGCCGAGTCGCTCGCCCACGGGCTGCTGCCCGGACTGGTCGCCGCCACGCTGCTGGGCCTCCCGATCCTGCTCGGGGGAGCGGTGGGGATCGTCGCCGCGGCGATCCTGATCGCCCTGGTCAACCGCTTTGCCCGCGAAAGCGCCGACACCGCGATCGCGGTCGTGATCACCGGCCTCTTCGGCTTCGGCGTGCTGCTCGCGCTCTCGCCGGACACTCCGCCGGGAACCGCGGAACTCCTTTTCGGTGACCTGCTCGGCGTTTCCGACACCGAGCTCCTCACCTCGGCCGGCATCCTGCTGGCCGTCATCGCCTCCGTCTGGCTGATGCACGACCGCCTGCTCGCCGCCGGGTTCGACGCCGGAGCGGGTCCCTCCCTCGGCCTCTCCCCTTCGGTCATGTCGGGCGTGGTGCTGGTCCTGGTCGCGCTCACGGTCCTGGTCGGCGTGCAGGGGCTCGGCAACCTGCTCGTCGCCGCGGTCCTGGTCACCCCGGCCGCGGCCGCCCGCCTGCTGACCGACCGCTTCCGCCCGATGCTCATCCTGGCCGTCGCGACCGCGCTCCTCGCCGGGGTCGCCGGGGTTTACCTCTCCTACTATCTGAAGGTGGCAGCGGGCGCCTCGGTGGTCGCCGTCCTCGTTCTGGCCTATCTCGCAGCCGCGGCCGCCGCGACCCTGCTGCCCCGCGCCATCCGACCGACTAGCCTGAACACATGACCCCGACCAGCACCGAAGAAACCGGGACCTGGGCCGAATCGGCCCGTGAGCGGATCTCCGAGGCCGGCCTCAGGCGAAGCACGCCCAGGCAGCGCGTGGTCGACCTGCTGGACCAGCAGGACTGTGCGATCACGGCGCTGGAAATCGACGCGCGGCTGGACCGGGTCGGCCGGGCCACCGTCTACCGGGCGATCGAGCAGCTCGAGGAACTGGGTCTGGTCCGCAAGGTCGACCTCGGCGGTTCGGCCTTCGGCTACGAAAAGGTCGAACCTTCCGGGCACCACCATCACCACATCGTCTGCGACGAATGCGGCAAGGTCGAACCGTTCGAAGACGACGCTCTCGAAGAAGCAATCCACGAGATCCACCGCAAGGGCTTCAAGCTCGAATCGCACGAAGTGACCTTGCACGGCCACTGCTCGGATTGCGACTAGACAAGTCCGCTCCTACTTGAAGGAGAGATACGGGTCGCTCGGCTGGGCGACCGGGGTGATCTTGCTGGCTTCCAACCGGTAGCCGTCCTTGCCCGATTGGAGATAGCCGACGACCGCCAGCCACTGGTCCGCGCGGTACGGACCACCGCCGGCCTTGTTGGCATCGACGGTCACCGAAACCGGGACCGCATCCGCGATGCAGCAGGTGATGTAGAAGCGGCCGAAGTCGAATCTTCCCCGTGGCGTGGTCGATGGTTTCATGACCAGGCCGGTCAACGAGACGAGGGTGCCGTCACTGATTCCGTACTCGTCACTAAGCGATTCGTCATCCGACACCGCCGCGATCTGGAGAAACGAGACCTGGTCGGAATCCGAGGCCAGCGATTGCGCGAGCTCGGCCATGTCCACGCCGCGAGAGGTCAATTTGTTGGAGGCGGCCAGGGCACCCAGCGAGACGTTGGTCATCATGAAGCCGATCGCCACCGGCAGCAGCACCGCCAGCAGGCCGGCAACCTGCGAGCGGCTGACCCCGGTCCGCTCGTCTGCCCCGCCCTGGCTCACCCAGGCGTAGGCGATCGTGGCCAGTCCGAGCGCGACGCCCCCGAACTTGACGACCCAGACGGTGTGCGGGCCCAGATACCTGAGCACGTTGTCGCTCAGCCAGAGCCAGAGCAGGAAGGCGCTCCAGGTGCCCATCACGAGCAGACGCAGATTGCGGACGCTGAGGCTCATCCGGTCACCAGCCCGAAGATCGCCGTACCGACCAGGATCATCGGCACGGTCACGACCAGCAGCCGGGGCACGAAGCTGGACCGGAATGTCGCCCCGTAGAGCGCGGCCAGCTTGGTGTCGAGGATCGGGCCGAAGACCAGGAAGGCGAGCTGTGACGAGCGGGGAAAGGCCGTGAACGAGACGGCGACGAAGGCGTCGGCCTCCGAGCAGAGGGAAAGGATGAAGGCCATGCCCATCAGGGTCAGACTGCCGAGCAGGAATGTCCCGGCGACGGTCCCGATGGCCTGTTGCGGGATGAAGGTCTGCATCAGGGCGGAGACCGCAGCCCCCAGGACCAGGAACCGCGCCATGAAGAGCAGATCCGTCGCCACATGCCCGAGGTAGTCGCCGAACCGGATCCGCCACGGTGTTCCCTCCAGGGCGGGTGCGTGGGAGTGGTCGTGGTGATGGTCGTGGACGCCGGCGGCTCCGGCGTCATCGACGCGCAGGACGTTGCCGCCACCGCGTGAGACCGCGAGCCCGGCTGCCATCGCGACGAGGAAGCCGAGTCCGGCCCGGCCGGCGGTCATCTCGAGTCCGTTGATCCCCCCTCCGAACGCGACCCAGGTCGAGGCGAGCACCACCGGGTTCAGCACTGGCGCGGCAAACATGAATCCGAGTGCGGCCGCCGGCGTGAGCCCGTTCATGACCAACCGCCGGCCGACCGGCACGGACCCGCATTCACAGACCGGGAAGGCAAAGCCGGCCAGGGCCGCGCCGGGCACCTGGACGGCCTGCGGCAGCTTCGACATGCGTGAGAAGAACCGGTCGGGAACGTAGACGGCCATGGCCGCCGAGACGAGCGACCCGATCAGGATGAACGGCAACGCCTCGATGACGATCGAGGCGAAGGTGATGCCGAAAGTGGCGACCCGATCGAAGTTCTGGAAGTCGACTCGCTTGACCAGCGCCGCCGCCAGCACGATGGTCCAGAACCCGGCGGCGAGCACCCAGAGCGGGATCCGCCCCGGAGACTGCGCTGCCTTGGCTTTCGCAGGTATCCCGGCCAACCGGGAAACCTTACTCCAGCGTCAGCTGCGTCAGGGCGAGTAGGACGGCGGCGCCTGGCCGGGATCGGAGCCCCAGGCGGTTGGCGCGTCGGTCATCTGCCAGGCGATCCGTCCGCCACCGGCCAGGTCCGCGAACCTGAGCCAGGGAGCGGTCTGCGGTTTCCCGTCGACCGTCATTCCGGCAACGTAAGGTCGCTCCCGGGCAGCTTCCGGCGCACTCAGTTCGAGTTCGCCCCCGGCCAGGCGGAGCCGGGCGTCCGGGAAGAGCGGGCTTCCGGTCGCCAGGACGTCGGTGCCGGGCACCGCCGGGTACAGACCGAGGGCCGAGAGCACGTACCAGGCGCTGGTCGTGCCGCCGTCGTCGTTTCCGGGCAGCCCGGCCGGGGTCGGCGCGAAATGCCCGACCAGCATGTCCCGCACCACCTTCTGCGCGCGGGAAGGCAGCCCGAGCCAGTCATACAGCCACGGTGTGAGCATGGTCGGCTCGTTGCCGACGTAGGCGAAAGGAGATCCCTGCCCGGCGTTGAGCTGGGTGAAGAACTGGTCGAGGCGCGCGGTCGCCTGCTCCCGGCCGCCCATCGACTCGAACAAGCCGTCCGGATCCTGGGGCACGAACCAGTTGTACTGAGCGGAGTTGCCCTCGACCCATCCATCCTTGCTGGCCGGCGTGAAGTCGGGGATGAAGGATCCGGTGCCCAGCCGGGGCTTCATTTCACCGGTCGCCGGGTCGACCAAGTTGCGCCAGTTGCCGGATCGGGTCGCGAACTCGGCGGCGATGTCATCCCGGCCCAGGGCCGCGGCCAGCCGAGAGATCGTGAAGTCCGCCAGCGCGTACTCGAGGGTGGTCGAAGCGGTGCCCCAGGGCTCGTCCCGCTTCAACTGGGAATGGATCATGTCGTCGACGTTGCGCTCCTGCGGGACATACCCCAGGCGGAGGTAGTCGTCGAGAGCCTCCCGCTCGGTGTAGTCGCCGTTGTCCGAGTGGCAGCGCTCGCTTCCGCCCTTGACCATCGCCGCGAGGGCCGCCTCGGCATCGAAGTCCCGCACCCCGAGCGCGTGGATCGTGGCGATCATCTGATCAGACGGATCCCCGACCATGACGTTCGTGTTCTGATTGGCGTAGGGCCAGCGCGGCAGGCAGCCGCCCTGCCGGGCATCGTCGACCAGCGACTCCGCGATGTCGGCCGCGACCTTGGGCTTGATCATCGCCAGCAGCGGGAACTGGCTCCGGTATACGTCCCAGCCGGAGATGTCGGTGTAATGGAGCCGGTCCTTCGAACGGTGGACCTTGCCGTCCATGCCGAGGTAGCGACCGTCGAGATCGGAGGCGATACTGGGTTCGAGCAACGAGTGGTAGAGGGCCGAGGCGAAGGTGCGACGATCGTCGTCTTTCCCGCCGCTGACCCGGATCGCGCCCATCTCTTTTTGCCAGGCCTGACGTGCCCGCGACCGCAATTTCGCGAAGCTCGGCCCGCGGCTCTCGCGCAGGTTCGCCCGGGCGCCGGCGAGGCTGACGAAGGAGAGCCCGATCCGGACCTTCACCGATCGCCGCCGACGGGTGTCGAAGGTGACGTAGGCGCCGGCTCGCGCGTAGCCCCCCGACGAATGCTCGGCGGCCCGCTTCGAACCCCGGCGGAGCTTCGTCCTGCGCCAGGTCCCGTAGCGGCCCAAGGGACGGTCGAACTTGATCACGTAATGGATCCGGTAGGTCGAAGTCGGCTCGAAGCAGAAGTGACCGCTGACCGAGGTGCCGCTGATTTCCCGCCGCTTCGGGTTGATCCTGACCCGGGCGTCGTGGTTGCCCATGCGGCTCCCGCCGGCATCGAAGGTGAGAGTTCCGGCCCGACTCCCCTTGAACGTGAACCGGCCGATCGCGTTGCGTCGGGTGGCGGTTAGATCCGCCCGGACTTGCCGCTTGCGTCCAGGGTTGAGCGTCACTCCGTAGTAGCCGGGTGAAGCCTGTTCATGCTTGTGGTCGAACCGCTGCAGGTACCGGGGGCGCCAGTCGTTGGCGTCGACCTCGGGCCCGTTCAGCGTCCCCGGCCGGGCCACGATCGGCAGATCCTGGTAGATCGCACAACCGGCCCCGCTGAACTGGGTGATCGTGAAGTCCTTGATCTGCTTCTCGTAGTAGGTGTAGCCGCCGCGCAGATTGGTTCGGTGCGACCAGGTGTCGGGACTGAACCCGACCATGCCGAACGGCATCGTCGCGCCGGGGAAGGTGCCGCCGGGATCGGGGTCACCGGCGTGGTCGGTCGCCGACCCGGCGGTTCCGACCAGAGGGCTGGCCAGGTCGACCAGATCCGCCGCACCGGCCGGGGCCGAAGGCAGCAAGAAGACGAAGCAGCTCGCCGCGGCTGCGCCAAGGGCAGCGAGGCCTCCGCCTCGACGGGAACGCTTACACGACTTCGATCGCAACTCACTCCCTCCTTGCCGGATGCCCTTCCGCGACACCCATGAACATGTTTATACACAATCCGGCGGACAACCGGTACTGTCTCGGTATGGGAACGACACGAAGTCTTTCGGGAGCATTGTTGGCGACACTCGCTCTGCTGCTCGTTACGGCGGTACCGGCGAAGGCGGCCGGCTTCAACCTGGCGATCGACCACGCCAGCCAGCCGCCGGACCCGCCGGCGACCTTGACCGGGACCATGAAGAACGGGCAGGTCAAGGTGCCGCGAGCCAACTTCGTCTTTCCGACCAAGACCACCGAGGTCACCAACGGCCTCGAGGCGACGGTCGACCTGAGCGCGAACAAGGACATCACCGGCCGGTTCAACGAGGCCACCGGTGAGCTCACCCTGGGCTTCGACCTCAAGGCCACCGTGCAGGCACTCGACCAGACCTGCGTGATCGATCCGATCAGAGCCAGCCTTTCGACCCGCTACGGCAAGCCCTACCTCGGCGTGCCCTTCTCCGACGGCACCGGCGGCCAGGGCGCGCTGAGCGGCCACTGGGAGGACCTGCCGGCCCCGACCGGTGGCATGGTCTGCCAGATCGTCGGCCAGCTCACCACCGGCCCCGGCGGCATCTGGATGGCCCACGGGCTCTCCGAGCCGCGCAAGTGCGAGGACGACCCGACCCACCCGGGCTGCGACGAGTCGAATCCCTGCGCCAACTCCCCCTGCGATCCGAAGTTGTCGATCTCGGTCAGCCCAAAGTCGAAGGCGGTCAAGGCCGGCAAGTCCGCCGTGCTGAAGGTGATGGTCAAGAACAGCGGCGACGGCGCGGCCTCGGGCGCCCGGATCTGCGCCAAGGTCCCGCGGAAGAAGGCCCAGACCCCGAAGTGCTTCAAAGTCTCCGTCCCGGCACATAAGTCACTCACCCGGAAGTTCCGGATCAAGGTCAAGAAGAAGGCCAGCGGCAGCTTCAAGGCCACCTTCAAGGTGACGACCCCCGGCTTCCCCCCGAAGGCCGCCAAGGCAACGATCAAGGTCCTCCGCAAGAAAACCTGACCGGAAGGCCAGGCGCCGCCCGGGCTACTCCCACTCGATGGTGCCGGGGGGCTTCGACGTGATGTCGTAGGCCACCCGGTTCACGCCGCTCACCTCGTTGATGATGCGGTTCGAGACCTTTTCGAGCACGTCGTAGGGGATCCGGGCCCAGTCGGCGGTCATCGCGTCCTTCGAGGTGACCGCGCGGATGATCACCGGGTAGGCGTAGGTGCGGCCGTCGCCCTGGACGCCGACCGAGCGGATCACCGGCAGCACGCAGAAGAACTGCCAGAGGTCGCGGTACATGTTGGCCCCACCGACTTCCTCATGCAGGATGTGGTCGGCCTCGCGCAGGATGTCGAGACGCTCCTTGTTGACCTCGCCCCCGACGATGCGGATGCCGAGCCCCGGGCCGGGGAAGGGCTGCCGCCAGACCATCCGGTCGGGCAGTTCGAGCTCGGTCCCGACCGCCCGCACCTCGTCCTTGAAGAGCATCCGCAGCGGCTCGACCAGTTCGAACTGGAGGTCTTCCGGCAGGCCGCCGACGTTGTGGTGAGACTTGATCGTCGCCGCGTGGTCCGAGCCGCCGGACTCGATCACGTCCGAGTAGAGCGTGCCCTGGACCAGGAAGTCGGCACCCTCGATCTTCGAGGCTTCCTCCTCGAAGACACGGATGAACTCCTCGCCGATGATCTTGCGTTTGGTCTCAGGGTCGGTCACCCCGGCGAGCTTGCCCAAGAAGCGTTCCTCGGCATCGACGTGGACCAGCTTGATGCCGAAATGCTGGAAGTCCTCCACCACCTGCTCGGCCTCGTTCATCCGCATCAGGCCGTGGTCGACGAAGACGCAGGTCAGCCGATCGCCGATCGCCTCGTGGACCAGCTTGGCGGCAACGCTCGAGTCGACGCCACCGGAGAGGCCGCAGATCGCCTTTCCCTCCCCGACCTGTTCGCGGATCGCCGCGATCTGCTCGGTCACGACCGAGGCCGCGCTCCACTGCTCCTCGCAGCCGGCCACCTCGCGCAGGAAGCGCTTCAGCACCTCGGTGCCGTAGGGCGTGTGGACCACCTCGGGGTGGAACTGGATGCCGTAGAGCTTCTTTTCCGCCGACTCGAGGGCCGCGACCGGCGAGCCCGGGGTCGAGGCGATCGGAGTGAAACCCTCCGGCGCCTCGAAGACCGAGTCGCGGTGGCTCATCCAGCAGGTCTGCTCATCGGGCAGCCCGCCGAGCAGAACGCCACCATCGCCGGTGACGGTCAGCTCGGTCCGCCCGAACTCGCCGGACTCGGCCCCTTCTACCTTGCCGCCGAGCGCCTTGGCCATCACCTGCATGCCGTAACAGATGCCCAGCACCGGGATGCCGAGCTCGACCAGCTGCTCCGGGAACTCCGGGGCCCCCGCGTCGTAGACCGAGGCGGGCCCGCCGGAAAGCACCAGCGCCTTGGGGTTCCGGTTCTGGATCTGCTCGACCGTCGTGCTGGCCGGCAGCAGCTCGGCGAAGACGCCGCATTCGCGGATGCGGCGGGCGATGAGCTGGGAGTACTGGCCCCCGAAATCGAGGACCAGCACTTCCTCCGTCGTAGCGGCGGACATCAGGTGATCGAAACCCGGATTGGACGAGACAGGCGATCGACCATTTAGTCGTCAGCGACCCCGACGCCGGCCGACACCGCGGCGCGGCCGTTCGAGCCCATGCCGACGGCCTGCTCGGTCTGGAGCTTCTTGCCTTCGGTCATCAGGGCCGGGGCGATCATCATCTCGGCTCGCTGGAAGGAGCGGATGTCCTCGTAGCCGGTGGTCGCCATCGAGGTCCGGAGGGCACCCATCAGGTTGAAGGTGCCGTCATTCTCGTGGGCCGGGCCGAGCAGGATCTCCTCCATCGTGCCGTCCTGGACGGTGGTCACGCGGGTACCGCGCGGCAGCGACGAGTGGAAGGTCGCCATGCCCCAGTGGTAGCCGCGGCCGGGAGCTTCCTTGGCGCGGGCCAGGGGCGAACCGATCATCACGGCATCGGCGCCACAGGCGATCGCCTTCGAGATGTCGCCACCGGTGCGCATGCCGCCGTCACCGATCACGTTGACGTACTCGCCGGTCTCCAGCATGTGCTGCGAGCGGGCGGCCGCCACGTCGGCGATCGCGGTCGCCTGCGGCACGCCGATGCCGAGCACGCCGCGGGTGGTGCAGGCAGCGCCCGGGCCGACGCCGACCAGGACGCCGACCGCGCCGGTCCGCATCAGGTGCAGGCCGGTCGAGTAGGAGGCGCAGCCGCCGACCACGGTCGGGACCGGAACCTCGGCGATGAACTCCTTCAGGTTGAGCGGCTCGACCGTGGTCGAGACATGCTCGGCCGAGATCACGGTGCCCTGGATGACCAGGATGTCGAGACCGGCTTCGATCGCCACCTCGTAGTACTCCTGGACCGACTGGGGAGTGAACGAGCCGCAGACCACGGCGCCTTCGGCCTTGATCTCGGCTACCCGCTGGGCGATCAGTTCCTTCTGGACCGGGGTCTCGTAGATCTCCTGCATGAGGGCGGTCGCCTGGTCCTTGGGGACCCGTGCGATCTCCTCGAGCTTCTCTTCGGCGTTCTCGAAACGGGTCCAGATGCCTTCGAGGTTGAGCACCCCGAGGCCGCCGAGCTTGTGGACGAGCACCGCGGTCTCCGGGCTGACGACGCCGTCCATCGCGGAAGCGACCAGGGGCAGGTCGAACCGGTACGGGCCGAGCGTCCAGCTGATGTCGATGTCATCAGGGTCTCGGGTCCGTCGTGAAGGAACGATGGCTACATCGTCGAATCCGTAAGCGCGTCGGCCTTTCTTGCCTCGGCCGATCTCAATTTCCAATTAGGTCCTCCAGGGCTTCAGGGTGAAGAGGGGCAGATTACGCGCCCCTGCGGACGTTTGACCAGAGACTACGCCCCTGGGCACCTCGGCGTTCCATGACAAGGCGCACGTAGATCCCCCGCCTTGCCAGGCGGGGGATTACGACAAGGCGCACGTAGATCCCCCGCCTTGCCAGGCGGGGGATCTACAGGGAGGGAGTGAGTTCTGGCTTCCGTGCCGAACCCACCATTACTGCCACATGACCGGGGAGGAGAAACCCCGTATCGCAGGGATAAATCTAAGTGGCGCAACGCCGCGCGCCGATCGACCGGGGTACAGAAACAGGAACCGAGCCCTGTCCCCCGGTCCCACCGCCGCTCATTCCCCGGAAGTCAGGGGCGGAACGAGAGAGATTCTTCAGACTTCGGCCGGGAGCTGGAGCTGGCGGACCTCGACGTTGCCGAGCAGGCTTTCGGCCCGGCCGCGGTCGATACGCCCCGCCCCCAGGTGCTGGGTCGACTCGGCGCCGCAGGCGACCCCGTAGGCGAGGCACTCCTCGGCGCTGCCGCCGTCGTATCGGGCGGCGATGTACCCGGCGACGAAGGCATCCCCGGACCCGACGGTCGAGATCGGCTCCAACGGTTCGATCACCGCTTCGAGGATGCGCTGGTTGGCGCCTTCGCCGACGATCGCGACACAACCCTCGGGCAGGGTGATCGCCGCCTCGGCCGGGCCCATCTCGACCAGCTCGGAGAGCACCCCGAACATCTCCGCCCGCGATTCGAACTCGTGGCCGACCAGCTCCTCGGCCTCCAGCTTGTTGGGGGTGATCATGTCCGGTCCGGCCCGCATCCCGGCTGACATCGCTTCGCCCTCCGAGTCGAGCAGCACCGGCATCCCGACCCGCTTCATCGCCTCGACCAGGCGGGCGTAGAACTCGCCGTCGACCCCGGGGGGCAGGCTGCCGGCCAGCACGCAGAGCTTGGCGCCGCCGGCCAGGTAGTCGAGGCGCTCGATGAAGGCGTCGAGCTCCTCCGGGCTGACCCGGGGGCCGCGCTCGTTGACCTCGGTCTGTTCGCCGGTGGTCGGATCGACCAGAGCGAGGTTGAACCGGGTTTCCTCGGCGATCTTGATGAAGTCGGTCAGCAGGCCCTCCTCGCCGAGCTGCTTCAACACCCGGTCGCCGTTGCCGCCACCGACCAGTCCGGTCGCGATCACCGGCCGGCCGAGCAGGCCCAGTGCCCGGGCCACGTTGATGCCCTTGCCGCCCGGCACCGTCCGGGTCTCAACCGAGCGATGCCGGTGGCCGAGCCGGAAGTTGGGCACGGCAACGGTGCGGTCGATCGCCGCATTCAGGGTCACGGAGATGATCATCGTCTCTTCCTGAGCACTCGCTGAAGCCTCTTCCTCGCGTTTCGTTCCCGGCGTCGGCGCACCAGAAGCAACACAGCAAGTATGGCGAAGACGGCGAGCACGAGCAGAACCGCGATCCAGAGCGGGTTGCCGAGCAGCTTCCGGACCAGGCTCGGCTTCTCGACCTGGTGGCCGGCGAACAGCGGCACCGTCGCCAGCGGGTCGCCGTTGAGCCGTACGGTCGCGGTGCCCAGCTTCTGGCCGGCGTCGATCGGGCCCTCGACCTCGCCGGGCAGGTCGGTTTCGACGGTCAGGCTTTCCCCCTCGCGCACCCCGATCCGCACCCGGCGCTTGGCGCGGACCGGCAGATCCTCATCCTCGTAGCGGACCGGCAGGACCGCGACCGGCTTCTCGACCCTGATCGGAACCTTCTTGTCGTAGAGCGAAAAGCCCCAGTCGAGCAGGCGTACCGTCTCGCCGTTGCGGGCTCCCTCGGTCGGGGTGCCGATCACCGCCCCGATCAACTCGGTCGCCTTGCGGCGCCCGTCCGAGGCGAGCGTGTAACCGGTACCGAGCGTGTGGCCGGTCTTGATCCCCTGGGCCCAGGGGGTGTCGCGCAGGAAGCTGTCGGTGGTCTCGATCGTGAGCGGGGGCCGGTAGCTGGTCAGCGTCGCCTCGCGGGTTCCGACGATCTTCCTCAGGCGCGGCAGGCCCATCACGATCCGCCCCAGCTTGGCCAGGTCGGCCGCCGAGGTGTAGTGGCTGGGACCGTCGAGGCCGACCGGGTTGTCGTAATGCGTGTCATCCAGCCCGAGTCGGTTCGCGGTCTGGTTCATCAGCTTCACGAACCGTTTCTGGGTGCCCGAAACGGCCTTGGCCAGCGTCACCGCCGCGTCGTTGCCACTGAGCATGAACAGTCCGTAGAGCAGGTCGCGAACCGACACCACCTGGCCGGGCTGGAGGCCCATCAGGGATTCGGCCGGGTCTGGGTGGTACTTGCCGGCGGTCACCTTCTCCCGCAGCGGCAAGTTCTCGATCGCGAGATAGCCGGTCATCATCTTGGTGGTCGAGGCCATGCCGAGATGGCGATTGACCGCGTGCCCCGCAAGCGGCTCCCCGGTGCGGGCATCGATCAAGACCCAGGATTTGGCATTCAGCTTCGGACCCCGGTCCGGTGCCGTGGCGCCTTCCACGGAGGTCGCCGCGCCGCCCCAGAGGGCGAGGATCAGGAGGGCTACTGCCGGCCAGGACCTTCGCGTCAACGCAGCTTGAGCTCTTGACCGACCTGAAGCGCTTGCGGATCCAGGTCCGGGTTCAGCTTTTCGAGCCGCTCGACGGAGATGCCGGTCTTGTTCGAGATCGTGGTGAGCGTGTCACCTTCCGCCACCTCGTATTTCTTCTTCTTCGTCTTCGGCTTGTTCTGGGCCTGCTGCTTGGCCGGGTTGGCCTTCTTGCCGGAACCGTCGTCGTCGCCTCCGGTCGCCCCGGAAATCGCGACGATCACGATCAGGATGGTCCCGATCAGGGCCAGAACGGCAAGGATCCGGGCGATCTGCGAATTCTTGTTCTTCGTTTCTTCCATGGGGGCCGGTAGGTCGTGGCCTCGAGGCCGGAGGGGTGACTAGCGCGGCAAAGTTACCGGTACCGCACACATGCGTGCGTATCCGGTCCCGGCCGGGCGTGATCAACCGGAGACGGCCCAGACCGCGGATCGCAGTTCTTCGGCCGCTGTGGCCGGGTCTTCGGCGCCGGCTATCGACCGGGAAGCGGCGATGATCGCCGCCGCCCGACCGGGGGCGAAAGCGGCCCCGAGGTCCTCCGGGCGCCCACCCTGGGCGCCGACGCCGGGGATCAGGAATACGGCTCGTGGCATCAGTTCCCGCAGGCGGGCAATGTGCTCCGGCGCGGTCGCGCCGACCACCGCACCCATCCCTGAGAGTCCGCTGTCCGTGACGGCCAGGCGCTGGCCGAACCGATCGACGAGACCGGCCAGGTGCTCATGCACCGGCCCTTCCGGAGTGGGCAGGTCTTCGACGTCGGCGGCGCCCGGGTTGCTGGTTCTCACCAGGGCGAAGACGCCGGCCCCCGCCGCCTCGGCTGCGGCCACCATCGGCTCCAGCGCATCCTCACCAAGTAACGGATTGGCGGTGAACGCATCTGCCCCCAGCCCCTGGACCGGGCCGAAGGGTGAATCGGTCACCCCCACCATGGCCTGGCCGTAAGCCCTGGCGGTCACCGGGACATCGCCCCGCTTGCCGTCGGCGATGACCAGCAGTCCAGCTTCGCGGGCTGCCGCACATACTTCTTCCAATGCCTTCCAGCCGGGCCAGCCGAGCCGCTCGAAGCAGGCGAGCTGGGGCTTGACCGCGATGCAGAAGGGACCGGCCAGTTCGATCAGCCGGCGGCAGTGGGCCGACACCGCGGCGCCCGCGGCTTCGGCCGGGGACCCCTCGGTCGAATCGGTGATCGAGCCACCGAGCCCGGCCGGATCGGGATCCAGGCCGAGGCAGATCTGGCTGCGGCGCTCGTCCACAAGCGCCGCAGCCCGATCAATGAAGAGGCTCAGCCCTTGACCTGCTTCTTCAGAGCGGATCCGGCCGAGAAGCGCGGAACCTTGCCACCGGCGATGGTGATGCGCTCACCGGTACGGGGGTTGACGCCCTGACGGGCGCTGCGCTCGGCAACGTGGAACTTGCCGAAGCCGGTGAAGTTGACCTCGCCACCCGCGGTCAGGGTGTCGGTGATCGCGTCCAGCACGGCGTCGACGGCGTCGGCCGCGGCCTTCTTGCTTCCGATGCGCTCGTCACCGGCGACCTTCTCAAGAAACTCTGCTTTGGTCACGTCAGTAATCCTCCTCGGTTTAGGGAATGGCAGAACCGTAACACCGCATTCGGATGCCATTTCTGCCGCCTCCGGCGGCGATACCGGAGTGCAGGAATCAACCGAGTTCGATAAGGCGCCGCGCGGCGGCGGCGATCCGGTCGGCCTCGGGGGTTCCCGCCGGCAGGTCGGCCTCGGCTCCGCTCTGGAAGCGGATTCGCACGAATTCACGCCGGTGATGGCGGCGCCGGCGCATGAAAGCGGCGGCCTCCTCGGTGTAAGAACTGAACTTGTCGAGCACCACCCGATGCGGCTTAAGCATTGTCTGGCTCTCCGTTTTCGGCTTCAGGAGTGACTTTCCGGATTCCGGTCCAGGTTCCGCCCCCGGTCTGACCCGAGCCCGCCCGGGCGACGTCACGAAGCGCCATGCGCATGTCATATGAGGTCAGTGAGGCCAGCACGTACCGCCCGGTCACCGCGACCAAGGAAAGCCCCGACTCACTGACTACGAAGACCTCGCCCGCGGTGGAGGCGACATGTGCCGAATCGAGGTCTTCGTCGGCCGAACCGGCCTCCAGGGCTTCCAGCAGCGCAGCGGCTTCCCCTGGCCAAGAAGCGTTTTCCGAACTGGTCGCGACCGGTCGGCGGTCACCGTCGAAGATCCCGGCGTTGACCAGTTCGGGTTCGAGTTCGGCCAGGTTTTCGAGCACCCGGCCAGCCGCCGCGGCGAGGGCGTTTTCGCTCATTTCGTTGGCTTTGCCGTTCTCATCCGCCACGGTGTAGCAACATACCGGCCATGTCCCTTGCCCAGGCCTCTTGGATCACCGTGGTGGTGATCTGCGCCATCGCCACCGCGGTCACCGCGATCGCGGGCTACGCCGGCTACGCCGCGACGATCGCCGCGGTCGGGGTCGCCGCATCGGTCAATCTCATCCCCCGCCAGGGCGGCCAGCCCACCGAAGACTGACGCCGGAGGAAGGCCCGGCCGGTGCCGGACCGCCTCAGGCGGAGAGGTGCTCGGCCAGCAGCTGCGCCGCGGCCCCGCGGTGGCTGATCGCGTGCTTCTCGGCTGGGGTCAGCTCGGCCATGGTCCGCTGGTCTCCGGGTCCGGTCGCCTCGGGGACGAAGGCCGGGTCGTAGCCAAAGCCGCCCTCGCCGCGGGGCTCCTGGATCAACCGGCCCTCGCAGGTTCCCCGGAAGAGGTGTTCTCCGGAATCGTCGATCAGGGCGATCACGCAGACGTAGCGGGCCGAGTCGGAGCCGTCAGCCTGGCCGCTGGCTCCGGCCAGGTCGGCCAGCGCCTTGTCCAGGTTCTCGGCGTCGGTGGCGCCTTCACCGGCGTAGCGGGCCGAATAGACCCCGGGCCGGCCATCGAGCTCGTCGACCTCGAGGCCGGAATCGTCGGCGATCACCGTCTCTCCGGTCGCCGCCCGGGCCGAGCGCGCCTTGATCAGGGCGTTCGCTTCGAAGGTGGCGCCGGTCTCCGGCGGCGACTCGATCTCATCCGGCAGCCCCCGCAACTCGACCCCGGTGAGGATTTCCCCCAGCTCCCGGACCTTGTGGTCGTTGCGGCTGGCGAGGATCACCGGCGGGTCATTCCCCGACCGCGGCCATCTGGAATCCCCGCAACCGCTCGATCCCGGCCTCGGCCAAGGCCAGCATCTCGTCGAGCGAAGTGCGGGAGAGCGGCGTGCGTTCGGCCGTCGCCTGCACCTCGACCAGGCCGCCTTCGCCGGTCATCACCACGTTGGCGTCGACCTCGGCGTTCGAATCCTCGGGGTAGTCCAGGTCGCAGAGCGGCCGGCCATCAACCATGCCGACGCTGACCGCGGCGACCGAGGTGGTCAGTGGCATCCGCTCGATCTCACCCGCGTCTAGCAGGGCGCCGAGCGCCAGCCGGAGCGCGACCCAGCCGCCGGTGATCGAGGCGCAGCGGGTGCCGCCGTCCGCCTCGAGCACGTCGCAGTCGACGTAGACGCTGCGCTCGCCGAGCGCCTCGAAATCGACCCCGACCCGGAGCGAACGCCCGATCAGGCGCTGGATCTCGACCCCACGGCCGTCCTGCTTGCCCTTGCTGATGTCGCGCTGTTTACGCTCACCGGTCGAGGCGGGCAGCATCGCGTACTCGGAAGTCACCCAGCCGCGGCCGCGGCCTTCCATCCACTTCGGCACCCGGTCCTGGACCGAGGCGGTGCAGATCACCCGGGTGCCGCCGCAGGAGATCAGGGCGGACCCGTCGGCGCTGCCGACGAAACCGGGTTCGATGGTGACGGGACGAAGGTCGGCGGCCGAACGGCCGCCGCTGCGGGAAAGGGTTTCGCTCATTGCCTTGAGTCTTCCAGACCGGCTACGGTCGCAGCAGGAATGTTTCGCACCTGGAGGGGCGGTCCGGTTGAGTAGAACCCATGGTCAAGACTCTGTCCTCGGTCTGGAGCCCTGTGCCGGCGGGAATGCTTCGTCGGCGGACAACGCCGGGCCACCAGCCCGTCTTGTGCCCTTCTCCTCGCCTCCCACCGGCACAGGGCTCCACACCTTCGGGACGTCTTGACCATGGGTTCTGGACAAACTGAGCAATGGGCCTGGCCCGATTTCGGCGAGCCCGAGTTGGTCGAGCGTCTGCTCCTGCCCGAACCCGACTTCCATGAGCTTTGGCTGAACATGATGGGCCAGGTGCCGCCCCGCGAGTACAGCGCCGAGGTGTTCGCGACCGGCACGGGTTATCCGTGGCCCCGGCCGGATGGCTCCTATGTCCTGAGCGAGGGCGAAGGAAAGTTGCTGGCCGACCTCGAGCCGGAAGCCAGGGCGGCGCTGGTCGAGGAGTTCACCGGCCCGGAAAGCGGCCGCACCCCGATGCTGGCGATCGGATCGAACGGGTCGCCCGAAGGCCTCTGGCGCAAGTTCGGCCATTTCGAGGATCCGGCCGATCGGACCCTGCTGGCCGTGGCCGGCCAGATCCACGATTTCGACATCGGGGCGACGGCCGAGCTGGCCCTCTACGGCGCCCTGCCCGCGACGATCTTTCCCAGTCCCGGTACCCGGGCCAGCGCGATGGCCGTCTGGCTTACCGATGCTCAGCTCACCCAGCTGGCCTGGGCCGAGATCCCCTACTGGATCGGCCGGCTCGACGCCCGTTTCGAGTTCGAACCGGCGGTCGCGGAAACCGGGTGGTCGGGATTCGACCGGGCGCTGGTCTTCGTCAATCGCTTCGGCGCCTTCGGGCCGGAGGGCCATCCGCTCGCCCTGGCCGCGGTACGGGCCGAGGGCCGGACCGTGCCCGCCCTGGGTCAGGTGGAGCTGCTCGCGCTGGCGGCGGAACTGACCTACGGCGCAGGGGTCGGCCCCGAGGAGCTGGTCCGGCGGGCCTTCGAGCATCCGGAACGAACCGGCCCAGAGGTGACCACGGTCATGCGCTCGAACTCGATCCCCTTCGAATCCGATGCCTGGACCCCGTTCCCGGGCTAGGTCGCGACCCGGGCTTGGTTCGATCTGCAGGCGCTATACACCCGCAAATCGAACCTGGCCCCGCTATGCCGACCCGCCCGGCGTCGCCGGCCAGGCCGGCTAGCGGAAGGCGATCTTGTCGACCGCCGATTGGATCTTGTCCACGATCAGTTCGGCCAGCTCGGTGCCCTGGCGGCCGCTGAACCCCTTCATCGCGGCGACCATGCCGAGCATCAGCAGCGAGACGAGCAGGATCAGGCCGACGTACTCGACCGTCCCCTGCCCCGTCTTCTCGACCGCCGCCCGCCGAACCAGATCACCTTTCGAAACGGCCATCGCGTGTGCGTTTCCCATCGCCTTGTAGAACATCTTTTTCCTCCTCCATCGAGTGGGTATTTACGCCATGAATCGTCGGCGAGAAGATGTGACGGAACAAGACGAAAGAGCAACAATTGGCTGAATAAACGGTCACGAATGCGCACGCCGGATAACCTGCCCGGATGCGGGTTCTGGTCGTCATGAACTTCGGGGCCGATCCGGCCACTCCCCAGCGCGGCCGCTGGGTGGTCGACCAGGTCGAAGCGCTGCGCGACGGCGGACTCGACGTGGACCTGTTCAGCTTCCGGCCCGGCAAGGACCAATACCTGCCCGCGACCCGCAAGATCCGCCGGCTCCTCAAGCGAACGAGCTACGACCTGGTGCACGCCCACTACGGGCTGGCCGGCTGGTGCGCCCAGCTGGCCGGCGCCGACCCGCTGGTGGTCACCTTTCACGGAACCGACGTCCGGCACCGGGTCGTCGGCCGGATGTCCCGGGCCCTGACCCGGAAGATCGCCCTGGTCGCCGGCGCCTCGAAGGCCCTGTTCGAAGAGGAAGCCGGGCGGCCCGGCCTGCCGCTGCCCGAAGGCCGCAGCGCCGTCCTGCCCTGTGGCGCCGACCTCTCCCGGTTCGGGCCGCTCGACCGGGGGGAGGCGAAGCGGGAGCTCGGTCTCGACCCCGCGGTCCGTTACCTCTTCTTCCCCGCCGATCCCGAGCGGCCCGAAAAGCGCTCCGACCGCGCCCGGGAGGTGGCCGAAAGGTCCGGCGCCGAGCTCCTGACCGGCGGCGGGATCGAGCCGGAGGAGATGCCGCTCTGGATGAACGCCGCCCACGCGGTGCTCGTCACGTCGGAGTACGAGGGCTTCGGGCTGGCCTGCCTCGAAGCACTGGCCTGTGACGTGCCGGTGCTCTCGACCCCGGTCGGGATCGCGCCCCATGCCTTGCGTGGCCTCGAGCGCAGCCTCTGCCTCGGCTTCGACCCGGAGGCCTGGTCCGATTTCGCTTCCAGCCTGCTCTCGCAGCCGGATCCGCGCACCGAAGGGCGCCCCCGTGCGGAGGCGCTTTCGGCCCGTAGGATGGCCGACCGGGTGGCCCTCGCCTACCGAGATCTTCTCCCCGAGGCGGACGAAACGGCCCTCTCGAATTCCGCAAATTCCGGAGGCGCACGTGTTTCCGGCGGCGACTTAGGTAATGATTGGGTCAACTGATGAGGAAGGGTGCCCTCAAGAAGAAGCAGAGGCAACTCGAGGAGCTTCATCTCGACCGTCGCGAGGCGCTCGGGGAACTGGTTCTCGGGATGTACGTCCAAAACAACTGGGACGACGACCTGCTGGCCCGCGGTTCGGCCGAGGTGGTCGAGGTCGAAACCGAGCTGAACGAGTTGATCGCCGGCAACGAGCCCCAGGGTCCTTCGGCCACCGAGAAGGACTTCCCGGTAACCGGCGAGCATCGCCTGCCGACCGCGGGGCAGGACTACCCGGCGACCGGTGAGTACACGGCCGAGCACGCGGTCCCGGTCACCGGTGAACACACCACCGAACAGCCGCTGCCGCAGCCGGGCGAACACGACTACCCGGCGACCGGCGAGTACACGGCTGAGCATTCCCTCCCCGAGTCGGCCGAGCACACCGCCGAGCATGCGGTGCCCGCCGAACCCAAACTGAGCCGGGCGGAGAAGAAGGCCGCCAAGAAGGAGCAGAAGGAGCGCGAGCGCCAGGCCAAGGAGGCCGCGGAGGCGACCGCCGTCGAGCCGGGCCCGGAAACTGCCGAGGCGAAGACGGTCGTCGCCGAGCCGGGGCAGCCGGACACCTCGCCGCCGTCGACCGCTGCTCCGACGCCGTCGGCTACGGCCCCCACCCCCTCGGCCACGGCGCCGACGCCTTCTGCCCCGGCTCCGGCAACCCCGGCGGCCGAGCCTGCGAAGCCCTCCACACCCGAGGGGCAGGCCACCGACCGGCCGGATGCCAAGAAGCCACTCGAGGTGCCGCCGCCTCCCGCCGCGCCGGAACCCGAGCCGACCGACCCGCTCGATGTGCTCGAAAAGCAGATCACCGACAGCGAAGCGAAGGCGAAGACGGCCCTGGAGGCCGCCAAGGCATCTCGACAGGCCGACGCCCAGACCGAACTCACGGCGATCACCCGGGAAGTCGAATCGGGCCGCAGCGAGCTCGATGAATCCCTGAAGCGAGCCGCCGCCGCGATCGCCGCCGCCGAAGAGAAGGCAGTACAAGCCGAGGCCCGTCTCACCCGCGAGACCGCGGCCGGCCGGGAAGCCGCCGCCGAATGGGTCCGTGGCCAGGCGGCCGAGATAGAAGCCGACGCGGCCCTTGCCGCCGAGATGTCCGGCGAGCAGGAGGCCAAGCCTTCAACCGGTGAACCCGACCCGGTGCTGAGCGCCAGGGTGACCTCGCTGGAAGCCGAACTCGCCGCCGAGAAGGCAGCCAAGGAAGAGGCGCTGACCAAGGCGGCCGCCCGTCTTCAGGAGATCGAGCAGAGCGCGAAACTGGCCGAGGCAAGGGTCGAGGCCGCCGAGGCGGCAGCGACCGAGGCACAGTCCAAGGCCCAAGCCGCAGCGGCCCCGGCCGCCGATGGCACCGGCGCCGGTGAGGCGGAGGCACGCGAGGCCGCCGTCAATTGGCTGCGTGGACAGATTTCGGCGCTCCGCCAGGAGATCGCCAAGTCCGACGAGTCGGGCAAGCAGGAGGGAAGCAGCTGATGGCCCTTTTCAGCCGTGGTGGACAGACCGGCCGCGAACGTCGCGCCATGCAGGACCACCTTGGTGAGCTCGATGACATGCGCCGCAGCAACCTCAGCGATCTCGGCCAGATGACCGTCGAGATGGCGGCTCAGGGCAACTTCAACCGGCAACGGCTCTCCGAGCAGGCGGCCGAGGTCGTGAAGATCGACCGTGAAGCAGACCTGATCGCCCGCGGGCTCGAAGAAGGACTCACCCTCCAGGAGCTGGAAGACCTGGCTCGCGGGGGCGACGGATCCGGGTCTCCGGCCCGCTAGATCCAGATGCAAAGCAGGGTCTGACGCTTGCCCGCCAACTCCGAAGAGCGGGATCTCGGGGCCTACGATCTGGTCGTGGTCGGCGGTGGCGCCGCGGGCCTCTGGGCTGCGCTCTGCGCGGCCGAAGCAGGCGGCTCCGTCTGCCTGGTCTCCCGCAAGCCGCTAGCCGAGAGCGCCAGCTTCCACGCCCAAGGTGGATTGGCCGCCTCACTCGACCAAGCCGACTCCCCGGACCAGCATTTCGAGGACACGATGAAAGCCGGCCGGAACCTCTGCCGGGCCTCGGCCGTGCGGGTGCTGGTCGACGAAGGCCCGGGCATCGTCGACGACCTGATCCGGCGCGGCATGAACTTCGACCGCGAAGGGGACGGTTCGCTTTCGCTCGCTCTGGAAGGCGGCCACAGCCACCGCCGGATCATCCACGCCGGGGGCAGCCAGACCGGACGGGAGATCACCTCCGCCCTGGCCCAGATGGTCGCCGACATGGACCGGATCGAGGTGATGGAGGAAACCTCTGCCGTGGCCCTGGTCAGCGACGGCCGGCGCTGCCACGGGGTGATCACCGAAGACGGGACGATCCGCAGCCCGGCAACGCTGATGGCCAGTGGCGGAGCCGCGGCCCTTTGGCGCCGCACCTCCAACCCCTGGGGCGCGATCGGGGCCGGGCCGGTCCTGGCCAGCGCCGCCGGCGCCGAGCTGGCCGACCTCGAGTTCTGCCAGTTCCACCCGACCTGCCTTTCGGTGCCGGGAACCGCCTTCGACGGTGCCTTGATCACCGAGGCGGTCCGGGGCGAAGGCGCCACCCTGCTCGACCTCGAAGGGGAACGTTTCACCGACGAGCTGGCCCCACGCGACGACGTGACCGCGGCGATCCTCGCCCAGATCGAAAAACAGGGCGGCCGCGAGGTCCGGCTCGATCTCACCGCGATCGACCCGGCCCGTTTCCCCAGCGTCTTCGAGCTGCTCGAGACGGCCGGGTTCGACGGAACCCGGGAACCCGTCCCGGTCTCCCCGGGAGCCCATTACATGATGGGTGGCGTCGCGGTCGACCTCGATGGGAAGACCTCGATCGAAGGCCTCTACGCCGCCGGCGAATGCGCCTGCACCGGGCTTCACGGCGCCAACCGGCTCGCCTCGAACTCACTGACCGAGTGTTTCGTCTTCGGACGCCGGGCCGCCACGGCCGGGCTCGAGGAAGAGCCCGGCCCGATGCCCGACTTGCCGGAATGGCGTTTCGACCCACCGCAGCCGCCGACCCGCGAGGCCGTCTGGCAGTTCGCCGGGCCGCAGCGTGAAGCCGCCGGCCTGGCCCGCCTGGCCGACGATCCCTACCTGCTCGCCCGGGCGATCGGCAGTGCCGCCCTGAACCGCGAGGAGTCCCGTGGCGGGCACCGCCGCACGGACTTCCCCGAGACCGACCCCGGCCTCGATTTCACCCATCTGATCTACCGGCCCGACGGAGAGATCGCCCTCCGTCGCTGGGACTGAACCCGGTCGGCATCGCCGTGACGGCTGGATCCGACCAGGCACGGGAACCGGACCGGGCAAAGGGGCCGGACCCGATCGAGGTCCAGGTCACCGCCGGCGCCCTCGCCTCGGCCTGCGAGGAGATGGGCGCGGTCCTGATCCGCTCTGCCCATTCGGCCAACATCAAGGAGCGCCGCGACTGTTCGGCCGCGATCTTCGGGCCAGACGGCGAGATGGTCATGCAGGCCGAGCACATCCCGGTGCACCTCGGTTCGATGCCCGCCTCGGTCCGGGCGGTAGCCGACAAGCCACACCTGCCCGGGATCTCCTGGTTCCTCAACGACCCTTACTCGGGCGGTACCCACCTGCCCGACATCACCGTAGTGACCCCGGCCTTCGCCGCAGGCGAGCTGATCGGCTTCGCCGCCAACCGGGCCCACCACGCCGACGTCGGCGGCAGCGTCCCCGGCTCTATGCCGGCCGACTCGCGGACCATCGACGAGGAAGGCGTGATCATCCCGCCCCGCATCCTCGACGAGGAGTCGATCCTCGAGGTCGTCACCCTGATGCGCCAGCCCGACCAGCGGCGGGCCGACCTGCGGGCCCAGATCGCGGCCAACCGGGCCGGCGTGCAGCGCTTGGAGACGATGGCCGCCGATCGCGGGGCCGCGGCGCTGGCCGAGGCGATGACCGACGTAATCACCTACGCCGAACACCGCACCCGGGCGGAGATCGAGCGGATCCCCGACGGCACCTACCTCGCCGGCGACCTGCTCGAAGGCCGCGAAGGCGACATCGAGTTGCGGCTCGAGGCCACGGTCAGCGGCAGCGACATCCGCTTCGACTTCAGTGGGACCGCCGACCCGGACCGGGGCAACCTCAACTGCCCGCGGGCGGTGACCGAATCGGCCTGCCTTTTCGCGGTCCGGGTGCTGACCGACCCGGACATCCCGGCCAGCGCCGGCGCCTGGCGGCCGGTCGAGACCGTGATCCCCGAAGGTTGCCTGCTCGATGCGCAGCCACCGAGCGCGGTCGTCGCCGGCAACGTCGAGACCTCCTCGCGGGTGGCCGACCTCTGCCTCAGCGCCTTCGGCCTGGCCCAGGGCCAGGGCACGATGAACAACCTCACCCTCGGCAACGAGGTTTTCACCTATTACGAGACGCTCGGTGGCGGCCAGGCCGCGGCCGCGGATGCCGACGGCCCCTCGGCCGTCCACGTAGCGATGTCGAACACGCTGAACACCCCGATCGAGGCGATGGAAACCGAGTTCCCGCTGCGGGCCGGCGAGTACTCGATCCGGCGGGGCAGCGGCGGCGAAGGCGCCCACCGGGGCGGCGACGGGCTGGTCCGCGAGATCATCGCGACCGAGCCGATGGGCTTCGCCCTGCTGACCGAACGACGCCGGCACGCGCCGGCCGGCGCCGAAGGGGCCGCGCCCGGCACCCGAGGCAGGAACCTGCTGATCCGGGAAGACGGGACGACCGAGGAACTCGAGCCGAAAGCAGCCGGTGAACTCGGCCCGGGCGACCGCCTGCGGATCGAAACCCCCGGCGGGGGCGGCTTTGGCCGCGCTTGACCAGTCCCCGGCCGCGGATCCGGCCCCGGTGGCCGACGCGATCCTCGGGGTCGACGTCGGCGGCACCTTCACCGACGCGGTGCTGATCACCGCCGGCGGGATCTTCACCGGCAAGTCGCCCTCGACCCCGGATGACCAATCGACCGGCGTGGTCGAGGCAACCCGTCAGGTGCTGGCCAAGGCCGGGATCGGTGCCGGCGAGGTCGGGCACTTCGCCCACGGCATGACCGTCGCCACCAACGCCCTGCTCGAATCGAAGGGCGCCGAGACCGCCTTCGTCGCCACCCGCGGCTTCACCGACCTGGTCGAGATCGGACGTCAGGACCGGGCCTCGCTCTATCGGCTGCAGGCCGCCCACCCGCCGCCGCTGGCGCCGCCCGAACGCCGGGTCGCGGTCGATCAGCGGCACGGCCCCGATGGCGTGATCGAAGAACTCACCAGCGAGGAAGCCGACCGAGTCGCCGCCGAGCTGGCCTCGCTGGAGGTCGAATCGGTCGCGGTATGCCTGCTCCACTCCTACCGCTTTCCCGAGCACGAGGTGGCGATCGGGGAAGCCGTCCGCCGGTGGCTCGGCCCCGGGGTGCATGTGTCCCTCTCGCATGAGGTGGTCGGCACTTTCCGTGAGTTCGAGCGGGCGGCGACGACCGAGATCGATGCCGCCCTCTCCCCCTTGCTGACCGGCTACCTGGACCGGCTCGCGGCCCGGACCGAAGAGGAAGGGCTGCCCGAGCCGAAGATCATGCAGTCGAGCGGCGGGGTCGCCGAACTCGGCGAGGTCGCCGCCCACGCCGCTGTCGCGGTGCTCTCCGGCCCGGCCGGCGGGGCCGCCGCGGCGGCCATGGTCGCCCGGCAGGCCGGCGAGGAGAACCTGCTCTGCTTCGACATGGGTGGCACCTCCTGCGACGTCTGCGTGGTCGAGGCCGGCAGGGTCCACGAGACAGCCGCGAAGAAGATCGCCGGCCATCCGCTCGCCCTGCCGATGGTCGACATCGACACGGTCGGCGCCGGCGGCGGCTCGATCGCCTGGCGCGACAGCGGCGGCGCTCTGCGGGTCGGCCCCGAATCGGCCGGTGCCCGGCCCGGACCGGCCTGCTACGGCCTCGGCGGCACCCGCCCGACCGTGACCGACGCCAACCTGACCCTCGGCCGCCTGGCTGCCGACGACGAGCTGGCCGGCGGCATCGTGCTCGACCTCGACCTGGCCCGGCAGGCGATCGGCGAACTGGCCGGCCGGCTCGGCCTCACGATCGAGGAATGCGCCGAGGGCATCGTCCGGGTGGCGAACTCGGAGATGATCCGGGCCCTCAGGGTGGTGACCGTCCAGCGCGGGCTCGATCCTCGGCGCTTCACCCTGCTGGCCTACGGCGGGGCCGGGCCGCTCCACGCCGCCGGCGTCGCCGAGGAACTCGGCATCCGGTCGGTCCTGGTGCCGATGACCGGCGGCGTCTTCAGCGCGCTCGGCCTGGCCGCGGCAGATCGCCGTCGCGACGAGGTGCAGACCGTGCTCGCCGCCGAGGCGGACCTCGACGCCGCGACCCTGGCCGGGTTGGCCGGCGAGGCCGACCAGGCCAGTTGGGACGTCCGCTACCGCGGCCAGTCTTTCGAGCTGACCGTCAGCGACTCGCCCGGTGCCCGAATCGACCCGGCCCGGCTGCGTGAACTCTTCGAACGGGCCCATGAAGAGCGTTACGGCTACGCCGACCCCACGGCCCCGATCGAGCTGGTCACGGTGCGCCGCCGCTTCGTCGAGCCCGGCCCCAGCTTCGCCCCGATACCGTCCCCGGAGAGCGACCTCGCCGGCCCCGCCACGGTCGACCTGGGCGAGGCCACGCTCCACGTCCCGGACGGCTGGAAAGTCCGTGGCGAAGCCGGTGGACTCATCCGTATGATTCATGAACTGTGAGTACACGTTTCGGGTAAGTACGTGATTCTCGGCACAATGACTTGAATTTCGCGGATTCGCTCTGTAAAGTGGCAGACCCTTACGGAGCCCGCGGCAGCCAGTCAATGCCTCCACTCGCCCCGTACAGGTTCTGAGCAGCACCTGTCCGTAGCAACCTCAACCCCTGACTGAATACCTATGCCAATTGCGTTCAAGGAATGGGCCGTTACCGTGCGAGCCCTCGCCGAAGGTGAACAGCTTCTCACGCTCCGCAAGGGCGGAATCCGCGAGGAGAACAAGCACTTCGAGCTCGAGCACGAGCGATTCTTCCTCTACCCCACATTCGACCACCAGCAGAACGACCTGGTGCGTGCCTCTCATCACCCAGAGCTGGACCGTGCCCTCGAGGAGGGCGTCTGGCCCGACGAGGAGCCACCGGCCCGTGCCCTGCTTCAGGACGGCGGGATCCCTCAGCCCGACCGCGTCCGTATCCGTGCCTGGGCCGAAGTAGCCGAGGACATCACGATCGAGGACCCGCGGGTCGTCGACGCGTTGTCGCCGTTCTACATCTGGACCACGGACTACGCCCACAAGCGTCTCAGCTGGAAGCCGCGCCATCCGCTGCACCTCGTGCTGCTGCGGGTCCACCGCATCCCGCGCCCGGTGACCGTCCGGGTCCGCGAGGAGTACCACGGCTGTCGCTCCTGGGTCGAGATCGACCGGGACCTGCCCTTCGAGGGCACGCCGGTCATGTCGGACGAAGAGTTCGAGTTCGCCTCGAACGAGATCCGCTCGATCTGTCAAGGAGACCGCGAACCAGCCCTGGTCTGAGATATCTCAGATTCACGAAAAAGGCCCGCTGCGGCGGGCCTTTTTCTTTGCAATAGGCTGCCCGGGTGACGTGGATCGAAACCACATCGCTGACCTTCACCGCCCGGCACGAGGACGGTGATCGCAGCTACGCCGAGGATCTCCTCGACCGGCTCGAGGATCTCAGCCTGAAGCTCGAAGACCGCTTCGAGGTGGTACCCGGCGACATCGGGGTCGTGATCCACCCCTCCCCGGCCTGGCTGAACGCGGCCCATCCCTTCTTGCCCTTCGTCAGGTACGCGGCGGCACCGGCCGGACGCCGCTACCTGGCCGGCTGGCCGATGGCGACCGAGGTCCACGTGCTGGGGGAAAGGGCGATGGAGAAGCGGGCCGCGGGCGAAGCATCCTTCGAGGCTCTGCGCGGCACGGCGGAGCGGCTCTACACCCAGATCGTCCTGGCCGCCAACAACGAGCGGATCCCCCCGCCCTGGACCCCGATGCGGTTCTTCAGGTACCTGAGCTGGGCCTGGCTGGTCGAGGGTGGGGCGCAGCACTTCGCCCGCCAGGTCGACCTGTTCCGCGCCGCGGTGATCCGCCGCCTGCGTGAAGGCTCCCGCCCCAGCTTCCCGCCTTCGCGCCGCGACGCGATCATCCTCGGCGGCACGATCTTCGACCTGCTCGAGGACTATCGCGGCGGTGGCGCCTGTGAGCTCTTGATCGGCCGTCTGCGCCGCGACGGCCCGATCGCCAACCTCGAGGTGGCCTTCGACCTCAGGATCCGGGAGGTCGAGGAGATGTGGCGCGACTATCTGAGGGACCTGGTCCGTCCCCAGCCCGACTCGACTTCCCTGCCCTCGCCAGAGGAGCTGCTCGGGCCCACCCAGCCAGAGCCCTAACGGCGCTTCTTCGCCTTCTTCTTGATCACCTTCGGCAGGTTCGCCTTCTTGACGGTGGTGAACGAAACCCCGGATGCGTCGGCCAGCTTGACCGTGACCTTGGCCCGCTTCGCCTTGATCTTGGCCCCGAAGGCAAAGGTCAGTTTCTTCGTACCCGGAGCCAGCTTCGGGGAGCGTTTGATCAGCTTCGAGCCCGCCTTGACGGTGACCGTCGCGTCGATCGCCTCGCCGGACTTGAGTGAGACGGCCAGAACCCGCTTGGTCTTCGACTTGCGGACGGCCTTGGCCGAGACGACGCCGGCGGCCACGTTGCTGGCGGCCAGCGGCTTTTCGTCGCCGGTCAGTTCGTAGGCACCCCAGGGCGGGTTGGCGTTGACCACGCGGCCCGGCGCGCAGGTCGCGAGGAAGCTGGCGAAACGGGCGTCGGGCGAGGCGGTGACGACCCGGTAGGTGCCGGCCGGGACGATCGGCCAGATGATGCCGCCATCCTTGGAAGAGTACGGCTGGTTCGGATCGGGGATCACGTTGTGGTTGAAATAGGTCGGGGCGCCGATGTCCGGGAACGCATGCGAGGTCGCGCCCTCGACCCCATGCGGAGTGTTCAGCCAGTAAGTGCGGAAGTCGACGCCACGCACGTCACGCGCCGATGAGGTGGTGACGATCACGCACTGCTCGGGGCGGCCATCCGGCCCGGACGGCACCTTCAAGAGCGCTTTGAGGCCCTTGTACTCGATGTCCTGCGGGGTCTGGAAGTTCGCGTTCTCGATGTCCTGCCCGCGGGTGTGGAAGGTCTGGAGGTCGATCTCGTTCCAGTGGACGTCCGGACTCGTGCCGGTGACTTCGCCGTCGATGTTCCGGGTGGTCAGGTCGGCCGGGCCCCCACTCTCGATGTACGGGGTGACGTTGGCGTCGTCCGGCACCTTCAGGCTGTAGTCGCCGAGTTCGTTGGTGGTCGCGGAGAGCTTCGGGAACTCGCGAACCTTGATCGTGGCGTTCGAGATCCCGGTATCCATGTGGTTGAAGACGAAGGCACGACCGCTGATCGTCACGGTCTTGCCGGCAGCCGAAGCTCCCGGAGCGCCGATCAACAGGAACGCGGAGGCCAGGGCAGCGAAGATTCCGAGGATTCTCTTCATGTTCATCGGAACCTACAACAGGTTGGACCACACCGAAGTTGCGGTTGTGGCAGACGTCTCGCCCGCGGGCCGTGCGCCCGCCCCGGCTCAGTGGTCGAGCACGAGGCCGAGGAACTTCTGGGTGCGCTCTTCCTTCGGATCCCCCAGCACCTCGGCCGGTGGACCCTGCTCGACGATGTAGCCGCCGTCCATGAAGATCACCCGGTCGGCGACCTCGCGGGCGAAGCCGATCTCGTGGGTGACGCAGATCATCGTCATGCCGGAATCGGCCAGTTCGCGCATCACGTCGAGCACGCCCTTGACCAGCTCCGGGTCGAGCGCGCTGGTCACCTCGTCGAAGAGCATGATCTCCGGATCCATCGCCAACGCCCGGGCGATCGCCACCCGCTGCTGCTGGCCGCCGGAAAGCCGGTCCGGGTACTCGTCGACCTTCTCGGCCAGGCCGACCTTGGTCAACTCATCGATCGAGCGCTGGTCCGCGTCGTCCTTCTTGCGGCCCCGCACCCGGATCTGCGCGATCGAGACGTTGCCCTTCGCGGTCATGTTGGGGAACAGGTTGAACGACTGGAAGACCATGCCGGTCTCGCGACGGAGGTCATCGAGGTTCTTCGGCTTGTCGCCTTCGAAGACGACATCGCCCTTCAGCTCGATCGTGCCGCCGGTCGGCAGCTCGAGCAGGTTGAGGCAGCGCAGCATCGTGCTCTTGCCCGAGCCGCTCGGCCCGAGCACGCAGATCACCTCGCCCTTCTTGATGTCGAGGTCGATGTCGCGCAGTACTTCGAGCTTGTCGTAGCTCTTCTTCAGGTTGTGAACCCGCAGGATCGTCTCGCCGCGGGCGACTTCGGGCATTTCGACGGTTTGGCTCACGGGAGCCCCCTCTGGAACTTCTCGTTCTGGTTCTTGATCAGGCGGTCAACGAACCGGGCCAGCGGGATGGTCACGATCAGGAACATGAACGCACCCAGGGTGAAACCGGAAGGGTTATAGAACTCAGAGTAGAGGTCGCGGCCGGCCTGGACCGCCTCGACCAGTCCGATCACGCTGACCAGGGCAGTGTCCTTCATCAGGGCGATGAAGTCGTTGAGCAGGGGCGGGATCACCTTGCGCACGGCCTGCGGCACGATGATGAACCGCATCGCCTGGCCGTGTGACATGCCCAGCGAGCGGGCGGCCTCGGTCTGGCCGCGTGGCACCGCTTCGATGCCGGCCCTGTAAACCTCTGCCATGTAGGCACCGTAAGTGAGCGTTAGGGCCATTACGCCGTACCAAAACGGGTCTGGCTGACCAAACCACTGAGGAATGCCGATATCTCGCGGTATCAACCCCTGGGTCGCCAGGGTTGCCAGACCGCTGTAGAGCAACATGATGACCAGCAGCAGTGGCAAGCCGCGCAAGCAATCGATATAAGCGATCACGAGCCATCGAACCGGAGCCAGCCACTTGCCCGGGACCTGTCGTAGCACGGCAAGGATCAGGCCCCATACGAGGGCCAAGGCACCTCCGACGGCCGACAGTTTCAGGGTTACGAGGAATCCCTGGAAGACCACATCGAAGTGGTCCGCCATGAACTGGAAGTTGAAGAAAATGTCGAAAAAGTCGCCCATGGCTTCCCTTATTCATACCGGCAAGAGATGACGCCGGGTAAATCAACAGAGAGGGCGCCTGCAGGCGCCCTCTCTGTAAATCGTTCGGAACCTACCCTTCGTCGGTGGTCCCGGTGTCCTCGGCGGCAGTGCCGCTGGTGATGCTCTTCGGCGGCGTCGCGTTGAAGTACTTCCTGAACAGCTTCTCGTAGGTGCCGTCGTCGATCAGGTCGGCGAGAGCGCCGTTGACGGCCTTGAGCAGCTCCGGCGTGTTCTTCGCGAAGGCGAAGCCGTAGTACTCACCGGTCGGGATGTTGGTCGCGATCTCGAAACCGGACTGGCCCTTGGACGCGGCATCCTCGACCACCGGGGCATCGACGATGCCCGCATCGGCCTGGCCGTTGACCACGGAGGCGATCGCCGCGGCACCGGTCGGGAAGCCCCGGACCTGACCGGCGTCGGTCTCGTCGTTGGCGTAGGCCTCACCGGTGGTGCCATCCTGGGCGGCAACGGTCTTGCCGGCCAGATCTTCGACCGAGGTGATGTCCGATCCAGGCGGCACGAACAGAGCCTGCTCCGACTCGTAGTACGGATCCGAGAAGTTCACGACCTGTTCGCGCTCGGGCGTGATCGTCGAGGCCGAGGCGACCATGTCGAACTTGCCCTGGGCGACGTCGGTGAAGATCGTGTCGAACGCGGTGTCCTGAATCTTCACGTCGAGATCGAGACGCTTGGCGATGTCGTTGACCAGTTCGATGTCAAAGCCGGTGTAGTCAGGGGCCTTGCCCATCTCGAACGGGGCATACGGGATGTCGGAGCCGACGGTCAGGGTGCCATCGGTGATCAGTTCGGACTGGAAGTCACCACTGCCACCACTGCTGCTGTCGTCATCGCTGCTGCCGCAGCCGACCACGACCACCATGGCCGCAAGAATCATCAGCGCCGAAAGCAGCGCGACGAGACGGGATTTCTTCATGCGTTTTTCCTCCAGGAAAGGTTTGATTGCTGGACGCGCAACGGAGCCAGTATCTCACGATTTGCCGGAGGATCTTACGACTGGCGTCCAAGCGACTACACTTAATGAAGTACCGTGGTCTAGCGGTCCACCACATGACTCCTTACTACGACCTTCTGAACAAGCCCTGCGGGGGGACCTTCGACGACATCGTCGATTCGATCGGCCATACGCCGCTGGTCGAGCTGAAGACCCTTTCGCCCAAGGAAGACGTGCGGATCTTCGCCAAGCTCGAATCGGCCAACCCGACCGGGTCGGTCAAGGACCGGGTCGCCCGCTCGATGATGCAGGCGGCCGAGGAATCCGGGGCGATTCAGCCCGGGCAGACCATCCTCGAGCCGACCTCGGGCAACACCGGCATCTCGCTGGCCATGATCTGCCGCCGCAAGGGCTACCCGCTCAAGGTGGTCATGCCCGACAACGTCACCGCGGAGCGCAGCCAGCTGCTTTCGATGTACGGCGCCGAGATCGTCTACTCGGAAGGCGCCAAGGGCTCGAACGGCGCGGTCGAGCTGGCCTTGGAGCTGGCCGAGGACCCGCAGTACTACATGCCTTACCAGTACGGCAACGAGGCGAATCCGAACGCCCATTACGACGGGACCGCGGTCGAGATCCTCGAGGAGCTCGACGAGGTCACCGCCTTCGTGGCCGGGCTCGGCACCGGCGGCACCCTGATGGGCAATGGCCGCCGCCTGAAGGAAGCCAACCCGGAAACCCTGATCGTCGCCGCCGAGCCGATGCAGGGCGAGCTGGTCCAGGGTCTCCGTTCCCTCGACGACGGCTTCATCCCCCCGATCATCGACCTCTCCCTACTCGATCGCAAGATCATGGTCTCGAACATGGACGCGATCATCTGGACCAAGAAACTGCTGGACCAGGAGGGCATCTTCGCCGGCGTCTCCTCGGGCGCGGTGGCCGCGATCGCAGTCCGCATCGCCAACGAGATCGACTCCGGCAACATCGTCTTCCTGATCCCCGACGGCGGCTGGAAGTACCTCTCCTCCGGCGTCTACACCAAGTCGATCGAGGAACTCGGCGACATCGACGCGACCAACTGGTGGTAGGCGACCCGATGAAGGTTCCGCAGCCGCTGCTCGACGAGATGATCGAGCACACGAAAGCCGATGACCCCGACGAGTGCTGCGGCCTGATCGGTGGCGTCGAAGGTGAAGCGATCACCCTCCATCGCATGGAGAACATCGCTCACTCCCCGCTCCGCTACGAGATGGACTCGAAGGAGCAGCTCCAGATATACAAGGAGATCCTCGAGGCCGGCCACGAGATCGTCGGCATCTACCACTCGCACACCCGCACCGCGGCCTATCCCTCCCAGACCGACATCAACCTGGCCAGCGGCTGGCCCGACGCCGTCTACTTCATCGTCTCCCTGGAGAACCCGGACGAGCCCTATGTCCGCGGCTTCAACATCGCCGGCGGCCAGGTCGAAGATGTCGATATTCAGGCGGTCTGAGAAGCCCCCGGAACCGGTCAAGGTCGCCTGGGCGGCCCAGCAGGCCGAGGCAGAGTTGCTGGCGGACATCCTCCGTCAGGAAGGCATCCCCAGCCTGATCAAGCGCAACAAGGGCTTCGACGTGCCCGACTTCCTCGCCGCCGGAGCCCGAGACATCTACGTGCCGGCGTCAGCCGCCGACCGCGCGAAGGAGATCCTGGCCGACCTCAAGTCAGGCCAGGACAGCCTGCCCGGGAGTTAGGCCCGGCCCCCGGCCATGGCCGGGAGGATCATCACCGTGTCAGATTCGGCGACCGCGGTTTCGAGGCCGTCGAGGACGCGGACGTCTTCGTCGTTGAGATAGACGTTGACGAAGCGGTTCAGTTCGCCCTCACCGGAGAAGAGCTGTTCCTCGGTGTCGGGGTATTCGGCCACGAGGGCGTTCAGCACCTCGCCCACGTTCGAGCCGGCAACGTCGACCGCGGTCTGGTCACCGGTGTGCTTGCGGAGAACGGGGGGAATCTTCACGGACGGCATGCGGCTGATCCTATCGCTCGGCTGCGGGGTCGGTCACGTCGGTTCAAGAACCGACGTGACCTCCGCAGAAGGCTTCGTAGTCGGGGAACTTGCCCATCTCCGACTCCGGCACCTCGGGGGCGTTCGGGCCGCAGATCGGGCATTCCGGATCACGCCGGACCTTGAGTTCGGTGAAGCGGGTGCCGAGTGCGTCGTAGAGCAGCAGGCGGCCGATCAGCGGCTCGCCGATGCCGAGCACCAGCTTCAGGACCTCGTTCGCCTGGAGCAGGCCCATCTGGCCGGCCATCACGCCGAGTACGCCGTTGGCCGAGCAGCTGGGAGCGAGCTCCGGCGGCGGCGGGGTCGGGTAGAGGCAGCGGTAGCAGGGGCCCTCGTAGGGGACGAAGGTCGAGATCTGCCCGTCGAAGGAGAGGATCGAAGCCGAGACGACCGGCTTCTTCAACCGCACGCTCGCATCGTTCAGCAGATACCGAACCGGGAAATTGTCGGCCCCGTCGACGATCACGTCGTAGTCCTTGATCACGTCGAGGATGTTGTCGGCGTTGAGGTGGAAGTTGTATTCGACGACGTTCACGTCGGGGTTCAGTTCCTCGATCGTCTGGCGGGCCGAAGCCGTCTTCGGTTCGCCGATGCGCTTGGTGTTGTGGATCACCTGGCGCTGGAGGTTGGAGGCGTCGACCACGTCGTCGTCGATCAGGCCGATCGTGCCGATCCCGGCCGCAGCCAGGTAGAGCGCGGTCGGGGCGCCGAGCCCGCCGGCCCCGAGCAGCAGCACCTTCGCCTCGAGCATCTTGATCTGGCCCTCGACCCCGACCTCGGGCAGCAGGATGTGACGTGAGTAGCGGTCACGCTGGGCGGGGGTCAGGTTGACGTTCGACTCGACCGGCAGGCCCTGGGCCTCCCACTCGAGGATGCCGCCGGCCATCGAGGCGACGTCTTCGTAGCCGAGCTCCTGCAGTACCTGCGCCGCGTCGTAGGAACGGGCGCCGGAGCGGCACTGGAGGATGATCCGCTGGGACTTGTCCGGCACCGATTCCGCGATCCGGTTGGCGATCACGCCCGGCGGGATCAGTTCGGAGCCTTCGATGTGCGACTCCTCGTACTCGTAAGGCTCGCGGGTGTCGATCAGCTTGGCGTTCCCGCCACCCAGTTCGGCGGAAGCCTCCTGCGGAGTGATCTCTTCAACTGCCTTCTGTTCGGTCGCTTCCGGTGCCATCGGCAAAACCCTCAATCTCGATCTGAATTTGGCTACTTCAAAAAGTATAGCGAGGTTCGGAACAGTCTTCCAGCCCTCAGTCGCGACCACCAAGGGTACAGGTCATCGGAAAAACGCCGGTCAGCCGGCCAGGTCCCTCATCGCCCCGGCGAGGATGACCGCGTGGTTGTGCTTCTCGTCCTTGAGGCCATAGAGCAGGGTGATCGTTCCGTCGGTCTCCGCGGCCAGCGCCCTCATCGCGTCCTCCTTGCCCTCGAGCTCGACCCGGTACCGGGCTCGGAACTCGTCGAAATCGAAGTCGTGGGCATGGAACTCCTCGCGCAACTCGGTCGAGGGGGCCAGTTCCTTCGCCCACTGGTCGATCCGGTCCTTCTTCACGCCCCGCGGCCAGAGCCGGTCGACCAACACCCGCAGACCATCGTCCGGACTGGCCTCCTCATAGATCCTCTTGGTCTTGATCCGGTCCATGAGACCAATCTAGCCCGTGCAAAAAGAAGGCCCCCGGACCTTGCGATCCGGGGGCCCCACTGCCAGCTGTGCTGCGGGAGGAAACCTGGTTACAGAGAGGGCCGCATCTGGCGCAGCCGCTTGACCCGCTCCTCGATCGGGGGGTGGGTCGAGAAGAGGCCGGCCAGCCCCTTCGCCTTGAACGGCTTGACGATGTAGAGCGGCTCGGAGGCTTCGCTCACGTGGCCCTTCATCGGGATGTTGTCGGCGCCTTGCTCCAGTCGGAGCAGGGCCGAGGCGAGCGACTCCGGGTTGCCGCAGATCGCGGCGCCGCCGGCGTCGGCCGCGTACTCGCGCTGACGGGAGACGGACATCTGGATGATCCCTGCCGCCAGCGGTGCCAGCAGCACCATGGCCAGGGAAGCGACCAGCGAGAGCGGCGAGTTGTCGTCGCCACCGAACCACATCAGCATGTAGGCGATGTAGGTGATCGCGGCGCCAATCGTCGAGGCGACCGACTGGATCAGGATGTCGCGGTGCTTGATGTGGGCGAGTTCGTGGGAGACCACGCCGCGCAGTTCGTCGGTCGAGAGCAGCCGGGTGATGCCGGCCGTGACCGCGACCGCGGAGTGGTTGTAGTTGCGGCCGGTGGCGAAGGCGTTCGGCTGGTCCTGCGGGATCACGTAGAGCCGCGGCATCGGGATCTCGGCCCGCTGGCAGAGCTCGCGCACCATCTGGAAGTACTCGGGGTTTTCCGACTCCTGCATCTCTTGGGCCCCGCTCATCTTCAGGGCGATCTTGTCGCTGAAGAAGTAGGAGAAGAAGTTCATGCCGACCGCGATCAGCAGGAACATGAAGGTCGTGCTCGGGTTGCCGCCGCTGACCAGGTAACCGATCGCGACCAGCAGGCCCGAGAGGGTCGCCATCAGAAGGGTCGTGCGGAGCGTCGCGCTCCAGGTTGATTGCTTGGTTGTGGTCATAGGCCGGCATTCTTTCGCGGAAAGGCGATGCAGTCCATAGGGGCTGCCCCCCATTCTGCGACCATGGACGCCACCAGATGAAGCGTCGCCCGATCTTCACTGAAGTGCTGCTGCTGAACGCGGCCATGGTCGCCCTGGCTGCGGCGGCCGCGGCGCTGGTCACCGGGTTCTCGACCGATCACGTCGGGACCCTGGTCCTGATCGCCGCCGCCGCGGCGGCGCTGACCTGCCTGCTCAACGTCGCGATCCTGCGCCGCCGCTTCACGCCGCTGGAGGCGGTGATCACCGAGATGGAGAAGGTCGACCTCAGCCAACCCGGCGCCAACCTGCCGGCCTGGATCGACGGCGTCGCTGAAACCGAGGAGGCCGAACGGCTCGAGCTCGCCTTCCTGCGGATGATGCGGCGCCTCGAGGCCGAGCGGCATCGCAGTTCCAGCGCCGCCTTGGCCGCCCAAGAGGAGGAGCGCGCCCGGGTCGCCCGCGACCTGCACGACCAGGTGAACCAATCCCTGACCGGGGTTCTGCTGCGGCTCGAGGCGACTCGTTCCGAGGCGCCTCCGGAACTGGCCCCCGAGATCGAGGAAACCAGCCGGCTCGCCCACCAGGCGATGGACGAACTGCTCACGGTCGCCCGCCAGCTCCGCCCCACCGCGCTCGACGACCTGGGCTTGCGGGCGGCGATCGCCGGCCTGGTCGAACCGCTGGACCGGCCCGGGCTCAGCGCCGGCTTCGCCTGCGAAGACGATCCGTCCGGACTCGACCCGGATCTCCAACTGGTCATCTACCGGGTCTCCCAGGAAGCGATCGGCAACGCGGTCCGCCACAGCGGCGCCGGCCGGATCGAAGTGGCCCTGGTCCGGGCCGGCGATCGCTTCGAGTTGACCGTGGCCGACGACGGCAGTGGCTTCACCTTCGAACAGTCGACCTCCGGCCTCGGGCTGGGCGGCATGCGCGAGCGGGCCTTGCTGGTCGGCGGGGAGCTCGAGATCGAATCCCGGCCCGGCCACGGCACCACGGTCCGTCTCTGGGTCCCGATCCGCGAGGGCGGGAAGACATGAGGGTCGCGGCGGCGGGAGCGACATGCGGGTGGTGATCGCCGACGACCACGGCATCGTCCGCTCCGGGATCCGGCTGCTCTTGGAACGCCAGGGCGACCTCGAGGTGGTCGCCGAGGCCGCCGACGGGATCGAGGCCCGCGACACCGTGGTCCGCGAGCGGCCGGACCTGGCCATCCTCGACGTCAAGATGCCCGGCCTGACCGGCCTCCAGGCGACCCGGGAGATCAAGGCGCAGGCACCGGAAACCAACGTGCTGATCCTCTCCATGCACGACGACGAGCGTTACCTCTTCGAGGCGCTCAAGGCCGGGGCTTCCGGCTACGTGCTCAAGTCGCAGGCCGACACCGACCTGCTGGACGCGATCCGATCCGTCGAGCGCGGCGAGCCCTTCCTCTCCCCCGGTGCCCAGCAGGCGTTGATCCGCGATCTGCTCGAACGCGGCGAGCCGGCCGGCTCGGACCTCACGCCGCGCGAGGAGGAGATCGTGAAGCTCGTGGCCGAAGCGAACACGACCAAGGAGATCGCACAGCTGCTCCACCTCTCGGAGAAGACGGTCGAGAACCACCGTGCCAACGCGATGAAGAAGCTCGGCATGCGCGACCGGGTCGAGTTGGTCCGCTACGCGATCCGGCAAGGCCTGGTCGAGCCGTGAGCAGGCCACTCCAGTTCGAAGACACGGGCGAGCACACGCTGCCGGTCAGCGGCTACCAGGCGGTCCTGGCTGTTCCAGGGGTTTGGCGCCTGCTCAGCAGCGCCTTGCTCGGCCGGTTGCCGATCGGGACTGCCTCGCTCGCCATCCTGCTCCTGATCCGCGAGGAGAGCGGCTCTTTCGGCCTGGCCGGAATCACGGTCGGGGCCTATGCCCTGACCAGCGCGATCGCAGCCCCGATCCAGGGGAGGCTGCTCGACCGGTTCGGTCCGCGTCGGGTGCTTCCCCCGGCTGCGATCGGGCAGGCCGTGGCGCTGGTCGCCGTGGTCCTGACCGCGCAGGCCGGCGCTTCCGACTTCGCGGTTGTGCTCGCGGCCGGGATTGCCGGCGCGCTGGTACCGCCGATCTCGGCCACGGTGCGGGTGCTCTGGCCGGAGATCGTCCGCTCGCCGCAAGCAGTCGAGTCCGCCTACGCACTCGACGCGACGGCGCAGGAGCTGATCTGGACCAGCGGGCCGTTGATCGTGGCCGCCGCGGTCGCGCTGGCCGGTCCGGCGACCGCGGTGCTGATCACGGTCGCGGTTCTACTGGCCGGTACCTCGCTGTTCGTCACCGCTCCCCCGCTCCGCTCCTGGCCGCGGCACGAGAAGCCCGATTCCCGGGCCGGCGCCCTCGCCAGCCTGGCGTTTCGGATGCTGCTCGGTGCGACCCTGATGATGGGCGTCGGGCTGGGCACGGTCGAGGTCGGCCTGCCTGCCCTGGCCGTCGCGATCGATTCGGCTCCGATCGCGGGAGTGCTGCTCGCCGTCTGGAGCCTCGGCAGCATGGCGGGTGGCATCGCCTACGGCGCCCGCACATGGGGATCCCGGGTCGGCTTGAGATTCGCCGCCCTGCTCGGCGTCAACGCGATCGCGATCCTCCCCCTGATCCTGGCCGGATCGCTGGGCGCGGCTATCCCGCTCGCCGTCCTCGCCGGGATCCCGGGAGCCGCGGCCCTCTCCTGTCTTTACGTGCTGGTCGGCCGCGAGGCACCGAAAGGAACGATGGCGGAAGCGTTCACCTGGAGCCTCGCGGCGTTGATCACCGGCATCGCCGCCGGTTCGGCGATCGCTGGGCAACTAGTTGACTCGCATGGCGCCGGCCGCGCCTTCGCACTCGGCGCCGCGTCGATCGGTGCCGCCGCCCTGATCACGCTGCTCGGCCCGATCCGGCACGGGATGGCCGAACCATGAGCGACGCCGAGCGGGTGGTGCTCGGCCCTGGGATCGAGGTGCTGATCCGACCGATCCGGGCGACCGACAAGCACCTGCTGGCCGACGGTTTCGAGCGGCTCAGCCCCCAATCCCGCTTCCAGCGGTTCTTCGCCCCGGTGGTCCGGCTGACCGAGACCGACCTCGCCTACCTGACCGAGGTCGATCACCGGACTCATGAGGCGCTGGTCGCGATCGACCCCGACGAGGGCGACTTGATCGGTGTGGCCCGGTACATCCGTACCTCGCCTTACCGTGACCGGGAGGCAGAGGTCGCGATCGTGATCGCCGATCATTGGCGTGGGCGCGGCCTCGGTAAGGCACTGCTTTCGAGGCTTTCTATCCGAGCCCGCGAGGAGGGCGTCACCCACTTCCTGGCGGTGGTCCTGGCGGACAACACCGACGCGACCGACCTGTTCGAGAACTTCGCCCCCAGGAAGACGCACACGTCGGTCGGCGATCCGGGCCAGGTCGAGGTCCGGATCGACCTGCCGTGGAGCGGCGAGTTCTCCGATTCGGCGCTCGGATACGCGCTTCGCTCGGCCGCCCGGGGCAGCCACAGGTTCCGCACTTGGCGGCGGATGAAGCGGCGACTGCGTCGCCGGCGAAAAGCCCGGGAACAGCGAACCGGGTCGCCTGAAATCAGCAAAACCGACTAGTGCTCTAGGATTTATCTGATGCTCTTCTCGACCAAAGCCGAGTACGGAGTTCGCCTGATGGTCGAACTCGGACGCCAGCCCAACACCGGCCCGGTCTCGCTGAACGCGATCGCCGAGGCCGAACGCCTGCCCCTTTCCTATCTGGAGCACCTGGTGGCGAAGCTGCGCCAGGCCGGGCTGGTCACCTCCACCCGCGGTGCCCATGGCGGCTACAGCCTCGCCTACCCGGCCGAGGAAATCACGATGGTCGAGGTCGTCGAGGCGCTGGAGGGGCAGATCGCCCCGATGGAGTGCTTCCACGAGACCCCCGAAGGCAAGGTCCTCTGCTCACATGAGGCGGACAGCGACCGGGCCTGCGCGACCAAATTGCTCTGGACCCGGGTTCAGAGCGGCGTGACCAAGGCGCTGGCCGGCACCACGCTGGCCGAGCTGGTCGAGTTCTCGCGCCCCGCCGCAGAGCGGGCAACAAACAAGACCGCCGTCGGCAGCGCCGCCTGAGCGCGCCGCACGGTACTGATCCGAACGGAGTAACCAGTGGCAGAACTTGAAATCAAGAACCTTCACGTCCGCGTCGAGGAGAAGGAAATCCTCAAAGGCCTCGACCTGACCGTCGAGAAGGGCCGCATCCATGCGCTGATGGGGCCGAACGGTTCCGGCAAGTCGACCCTTGCCAACGTGGTCATGGGCCACCCGGCGCTCGAGGTCACCGAAGGCACGATCAGCTTCGACGGCGAGGACATCACCGACGCCGGTCCGGACGAGCGCTCCCAGCTCGGCCTCTTCATGGCCTTCCAGTACCCGGTCGCGATCCCCGGCGTCGCGGTCAGCAAGTACCTGCGGATGATCCTCAACGCCCAGCGTGAGGCGCGAGGCGAGCAGCCGCTGAAGATCAAGGAGTTCGCCGCCCAGGCCCGCGAGGCGATGGAGCTGGCCAACATCCCCCAGGATTTCTCCAGCCGCTACCTCAACGACGGTTTCTCCGGCGGTGAGAAGAAGCGCATGGAACTGCTGCAGCTGGCTCTGCTCAAGCCGCAGATCGCGATCCTCGACGAGACCGATTCCGGCCTCGACATCGATGCGCTCCGCACGGTCGCCGAAGGGATCAACAAGTTCGCCGGCCCGGACATGGGCGCCCTGGTCATCACCCACTACCAGCGCCTGCTCCACATGGTCGAGCCGGATGTGGTCCACGTGATGTACGACGGCCGGATCGTCAAGGAAGGCGGCAAGGAACTCGTTGACCAGCTCGAGGCCGAAGGCTACGGCTGGATCAAGGAGGAGGTCGAGGCGGCCGCCTGATGGCAGCCGACTCCGCCAGCCCCGCTGCCGCACCGGCAACCTTGTCGGTCGACCAAATACGGGCGCAGTTCCCGATCCTCGGCCGTGAGGTGAAGGGGAAGCCGCTGACCTACCTCGACAACGGGGCGACTTCGCAGAAGCCGCTGGCCGTGATCGAGGCCATGGACCGCTACTACCGCGAGCACAACGCGAACGTCCATCGCGGGGTCCACACCCTCTCGGAAGAAGCGACCGACCTGTACGAGGGCGCCCGGGCCAAGGTCGCGGGGCTGCTCGGTGCCCCCTCCCCCCGCGAGGTCGTCTTCACCCGCAACGTCACCGCGGCGCTCAATCTCGTGGCCCAGTCGTGGGGTGCCGCGAACCTCGGTCCCGGTGACCGCATCCTGCTGACCGAGATGGAACACCACGCCAACATCGTGCCGTGGTACCTGGTCGCCCAGCGCACCGGGGCGGAGCTGGAGTTTGCCCCGATCGACGAAGAGGGCCGGCTCGACCGGGGCGCCTTGGCCGAGGCGCTGGCCCGCGGCCCGAAGGTCTTCGCCTTCACCCACGTCTCGAATGTGCTCGGCACGAAGAACCCGGTGGCCGAACTGATCGCCGAGGCGAAGGCTGCCGGGGCCCTGACCGTCGTCGACGGCGCCCAGTCGGTGCCGAAGTTCCCGGTCGACGTGACCGAGGTCGGCGCCGACTTCTACGGCTTCACCGGCCACAAGCTCTACGGCCCGACCGGGATCGGCGTGATCTGGGGCCGGCGCGAGCTCTGGGAAGGGCTGGAGCCTTTCGAGGGCGGCGGCTCGATGATCAACAAGGTCACACCCGAGAAGATCACCTGGGCCTCGGTACCGGCGAAGTTCGAGGCCGGCACCCCGCCGATCGCCGAGGCGGCCGGGCTCGCCGCCGCGGTCGACTGGGTCCAGGAGGTCGGCTTCCCAGTAATCGAAGCGCATGAGGCCGAGCTGACCGCCTACGCCCTCCCCCGCCTGGCCGACGTGCCGGGCCTGACCATCTTCGGCCCCGATGACACGGTGGACCGCGAGGGCATCATCTCCTTCGAACTGGACGGGGTCCACCCCCACGACGTTTCCGAGATCCTCGACCGCCACGGCGTCGCGGTCCGGGCCGGCCACCACTGCGCCCAGATCCTGATGCGGAAGCTCGGGGTCGCGGCCACCACCCGGGCCAGCTTCGCCGCCTACAACACGACCGACGAAGTCGACACCCTGATCGAAGCCCTCCACGACGCCCGCCGCGTTTTCGACCTCTGAGCCCGCGGTCCCGAGCTAGGTTCGATTTGCAAGTGCTATAGCCGAGCAACTCGAACCTAGCTCGGCTTCAACGGCGACATAGCCGCTCAGCTAACCTCGTCTGACCGATGGAAGAGCTCTACCGCGAACAGATCCTCGAGCATTACAAGCGTCCCCACAATTTCGGGGAGATCGAGAACCCCGACCTCGAGTTCGAGGACACGAACCCGTTCTGCGGCGACGAGCAGCACGTGATGATCAAGCTCGATGAGGACGACCGGGTCAGCGAGGTCAAGTTCGAGGGCCAAGGCTGTGCGATCTCCACCGCCGCCACCTCCCTGCTGACCGACGAACTGGTCGGGATGACCCGCGAAGAGCTGATCAAGCTGCCCAAGGAATACGTCCTCGACCTGCTCGGCATCGACATCTCCGCCACCCGCATGAAGTGCGCCCTGCTCGGCCTCAAGGTCGTGAAAAGCGCCGGCCTGGGCCAGATCGCCGACTGGGAAGACTCCGGAGAGCAGGGAGACCCCTCCCTGGCCTCCGAGATCTAGGTCAAGCCCGATCCGCCTCGACCCGACCGGCACCGGCGGCCGGGGCGAGGACCATGGTCAAGGTCAAGACGCCGAGCACGACCAGCATCGCCATCCGGAGGCCGAAGTGCTCGCCCAGGAAACCGAGCAGCGGCGGGCCGACCAGGAAGGCGATGTAGCCGGCGACCGCGACGAAGCCGACCCTGGCGACGGAGTCGGGGCCCGATTCGCTGGCCGCGGCGATCGAGAGCGGGAACCCGAGCGAAATGCCCAGACCCCAAAGCATCACCGCGAGACCGGCCACCGCGGGACTGTCGACGAAGATCACGATGGCGACGCCCACCGCGGCAAGCATCGCGCCCCCGCGCAGGATGACCACGCGTCCGTACCTCTCCAGCAGTCGCCGGCCGCCGAAGCGGCCCAACGTCATCGTCGCCGCGAAACCCGCATAGATCAGCGACCCGGAGGATTCATCGAGGTCGAACCCGTCAACCGTCAGCAGGGGCAGCCAGTCGGTCGCTGATCCTTCCGCCAAGGCCACCGAGAGCAAGATCGCGGCGATCATCAACAGGCGGACGTCCTTCCACAACGGCTGCGTTTCGACCGCTTCGGCCTCTCGATCGGGGGACTCCGAGACGCCCGTGCCCTTGCCGAATCCGGGCGCAATCCCCCTGATCGCCCAGGCCAAGGCAGGTATCGAAACCGCCACCACGGCGGCCAGGTGGGCGGTGACCGGGAAATCAGCCGTGGTGAGCGCGATCCCGAGCACGGCGCCGGCCAAGGTGCCGGCGCTGAAGAAACCGTGCAGCTCGACCAGGACCGGGGCTCCGGACAACCGCTCGACCTCGGCCCCTTCGATGTTGATCGCGACCTCGGCCGACCCGATCCCCGCCCCGAAGCACATCAGCCCGAAGAAGACGAGCGGCCCCGATGAGGCTCCCGCCCCCAGTGCGACCAAGGCCACACCGAAAATCAGCAGGCTGAGGCCGTTGAGGATCACGGTCCGGGTCCCGAACCTCCGGACCAACCCGGTCGAACTGAGGATGCCGCTCATCGAACCGATCGAGACGCCGAACAGCAGTAGTCCCATTTCGGCGGTCGTGGCCGAAAGGGCGTCCCGGATCGCCGGGGTTCTCGTCACCCACGACGCGAGCGCGAAGCCGGGAACGAAGAGGAATATGTAGGTCGAGATCCTGCGTCTGAGAAGCAATGTGTCCGTCACTGACTCCGCAACGGATCACCCTACCTAACGCTGTCCGTTTGGCTTGAAGCTCGCCGAAATCGGCTTGGGAAGTGCGTTAGGGGAGCCTAATGACGGGTGCCGGTTGTCTTGAATCGGTAAGATCTAATTCCGAGCCTGATTGTCGGCTTATTTTTCCGGTTTTCCGCAAGCGGCCTCTTGCCGGCGGTCGCCCCCGACCCCCCTCCCATTCACCCGTATGAGCAACGAAACGACAAAGATTCCCGTCTGCCCGACCTCGGAACTGGGTCCCGGCGAGCGCAAGATCATCGAACACGAGGGCGAGTTCCTCGCGGTGTTGAACTGCGCCGGTGAGCTGTTCGGCATCGAGGATCGCTGCTCGCATGACGACGGCCCGCTGGCCGAGGGTGAGATCGACCAGGAGGCATGCACCGTGGAGTGCCCCCGACATGGCTCCCTCTTCGACTTGCGGACCGGCAAGCCGAAGACCCTGCCGGCCTACCAGCCGGTCAAAGTCTTTCCTGTCGAGGTAATCGACGACACCATCATCCTGGAGGTTTGAACGTGGCTACTGCCGAAGTACTCGCCGAAAAAGAGAAGGTCCAGGGGATCAACGCCGACTACGAAGAGAAGTTCGGCTTCCACGATCCCGAAACCGGCTACGCCTACAAGGCGCCGAAGGGGCTGACCCGCGAGATCGTCGAGCAGATCTCCGAGTACAAGAACGAGCCCGACTGGATGCGCGAGTTCCGGCTCAAGGCGCTGGAGATCTTCGAGTCAAAGCCGACCCCGCAGTGGGGCGCCGACCTCGACCAGATCGACTTCGACGACATCCACTACTTCGTCCGCGCCTCGGAGAAAGTGAGCCAGGACTGGTCCGAGGTGCCTGAGGACATCAAGAACACCTTCGACCGGCTCGGTATTCCCGAGGCCGAGCAGAAGTTCCTCTCCGGGGTCGGCGCGCAGTACGAGTCCGAGGTCGTCTACCACCAGGTGAACGAAAAGCTCGAGGCCCAGGGCGTGATCTTCATGGACATGGACACCGCGCTGCGCGAGCACGAGGACATCGTCAAGGAGTACTTCGCCACGATCATCCCGGCCAGCGACAACAAGCTGGCCGCGCTCAACTCGGCGGTCTGGTCCGGCGGCTCCTTCGTCTACGTGCCGAAGGGCGTCAAGGTCGAGATGCCGCTGCAGGCCTACTTCCGGATCAACACCGAGAACATGGGCCAGTTCGAACGGACCCTGATCATCGCCGAGGACGATGCCGACGTCCATTACATCGAGGGCTGCACCGCCCCGACCTACTCGACCGATTCGCTCCACTCCGCGGTGGTCGAGATCGTCTGCAAGCCCGGTTCGCGGGTGCGGTACACGACCGTCCAGAACTGGTCGCAGAACGTCTACAACCTGGTCACCAAGCGGGCCGTAGCCCAGGAACGGGCGACCATGGAATGGGTCGACTGCAACCTCGGCTCGAAGATCACCATGAAGTACCCGTCGATCTACCTGCTCGGCGAGGGCGCCCACGGCGAGGTGCTCTCGATTGCCTTCGCCGGCGAGGGCCAGCATCAGGACGCCGGGGCGAAGATCATCCACGGTGCCCCGAACACCACCTCTTCGGTCTTCTCGAAGTCGATCTCCAAGGACGGCGGCCGCTCCACCTACCGCGGCCTGCTCGAGGTCGCGGACGGCGCCACGGGTACCCGCTCGAAGGTGGTCTGCGACGCGCTGCTGCTCGACGAGAAGAGCCAGTCCGACACCTACCCGACGATCCGGATCGGCGAGTCCGATGCCGACATGGGCCACGAGGCCACGGTTTCCAAGGTCGGCGACGACATGCTCTTCTACCTGCAGAGCCGCGGCCTCTCCGAGGAAGACGCTTCGAAGATGATCGTCAACGGCTTCATCGAGCCGGTCACCAAGGAGCTGCCGATGGAGTACGCGGTCGAGCTGAACCGCCTGATCGAGCTGCAGATGGAGGGTTCAATTGGCTGAGGCAACGATCACCGAACCAACCTGGCTGGACGAGCGGCGCGAGAAGGGCGCCGCCCTGGTCGAGACGATCGAGCTACCCAACCCGAAGACCAAGGGCTGGGAGTTCACCGACATCTCGCGCCTCGACCTCGATACCTACGAGAGTCTGCCGGCCGAGGTGACGATCAGCGGTGGGACCGAGGAAGTGGTCGTGCTGCCACTGAACGAAGCGCTGGCCGAGCATTCCCAGCTGCTCGAGGAAAAGCTCGGTTCGCTGGTTTCCACCGATGACCCCTTTGTCGCCCGCAACGAGGCGAACCTGAACGACGGCGTGCTCGTCTACGTGCCGAAGAACGTCGAGTGCGACGAGGCGATCAAGGTCGACCTCAAGCTCGATGCCGACGGCGCCGCCGTCAACTGGCGCACCCTGGTCGTACTCGAGGAGGGCGCCAAGGCCGAGGTCTGGGAGCACTACGGCTCCTCCTCCGACGAGACCGACGCCCTGCTCAACACCGTGGTCGAGCTGGTCGTCGGCCCGGCCGCCAACCTGCACTACGTCTCGACCCAGGATCTCTCGGAAAAGGCTTGGCTCTTCTCCTCCCAGCGAGGCGAAGTGCAGCGCGACGGCTCGCTCGACTGGGCGACGCTCGGCTTCGGCGGGGGCGGCGGCAAGGTCCGCATGACCACCAACCTGGCCGGCCCCGGGTCGGACGCCAAGGTGACCGGCGGCTACGCCGGCGGCAACGCCCAGCACATCGACTACGACACGCTGCAGGAGCACGCGGCCGAGCACACGACCTCCGACCTCGCCTTCCGGGGCGTCCTGGCCGACAGCTCGACGGCAGTCTGGCGCGGCATGATCAAGGTCGACGAGGGCGCCCAGCAGACCGATGCCTTCCAGGAGTGCCGCAACATGCTGCTTTCCACCGACGCTCACGCGGATGCGATCCCGGGCCTCGAGATCCTGGCCGACGACGTCGCCTGCACCCACGCGGCGGCGATCGCCCAGGTCGACAAGGACCAGCTCTTCTACCTGGAGAGCCGCGGCCTGAACGAGGAGACCTCACGCACGCTGGTCGTCGAAGGCTTCCTGCAGTCGCTGGTCGAGCGGCTGGGCCAAGGCCCGGTCCGCGAGGAGATCGCCGAGCGGCTCGAAACCCGCCTGGCCGAGATCCTCTAGCCGCCGCCCGGCGTCAGTTTGGCACTGCCCCCGGAAATCACCACCGTCCTGTTCGACATGGACGGGGTGCTGATCGACACCGCCGACGCCGTTCACGAGTCGTATACGGACTGGGCGCGGGCGAACGGTCGATCCGGACGAGGTACTGGCGATCGTCCATGGTCGCCGTACGGTCGAGGTGGCGGCGATCTTCGGATTCGATGCTGACGCAGATGCCGAAGCCGACCGGATCGAGAAAACGATCGCCGACCGGGCCCGGCCCGAACATGCGGTTCAGCCGACCTGTGATCTCTATCGCTCACTCGACCCCGACCGCCGCGCCGTGGCGACGTCAGCCCGGCGCGAGACCGCTCTGGCCAATTTGCGAGTCCTCGGGCTCGAACATCCCGAGGTACTGGTCACCGGCCAGGACGTCGAGTCGGGCAAGCCATCTCCGGACCCCTATCTCCTCGCCGCCGAGCGAATCGGCGCCGACCCGGCCCGATGCGTCGTGATCGAGGACGCCCCAGCCGGGATCCAGGCCGGAAAGGCCGCCGGCGCCCATGTCGTCGCGCTGGCCACCACCCACGAAGCCGCTGAGCTGGGCCACGCGGACCAGGTGATCTCTCCCGAGCAGCTCGAAGAGGTTTTCGCGCCGCTGCTGGCCGCGTAGGGTACCGGCGGATGGGCTCCCTCCCCGAGACTCACGGGCGTTGGCCACTCGTCGGCGCCGCCGCGCTGGCCCCGGTGACCGTGGCCGCCCTGTCCACCCCTTCGCTGCGACCGTTGGCGGCACTGCTCGCCCATCAGACCGAGGAGTGGGTCCGGCCCGGCGGGTTCCTGCCCTGGATCAACCGGGAAGTGCTCGGGAGCGGCGACGATGAGTTCCCGATCGACCGCCGCTCCGGGTTCCTGATCAACGTCGGCTTCGGCTGGCTTCTTTCGGCCTCGGTCCTCGCCGGGCCCGGAGCGGCCGCGCCACAGGCGATGCTCTACGCCAGCCACATCGGCAACGCGGGACTGCATGTCGGCTGGGCGATCAAGCACCGCCGATACGACCCGGGGCTGGTCACCGGTGCGCTGGCGCTGTTGCCCGTCGGCCTGACCGGCCTGCGCAGACTGTTCAAGGATCCGGCGGCCGACCCCGTTCACACCGGGGCCGGACTGGTCGCCGGAGTCGTCTTTGCCGCCGGCATGGCTCCCTTCTTCAAACGCCGCCTGAAGCGCTCTACTTGACCTTGCCGACCCGCTTCAGGGTCAGCTTCTTGACCGATTCTCCGGCGGTGCTCGTCACGTAGGCCTTGACCGGCATCTTCTTGACGCCCTTGCGGCCGCGAAGCAGCTTGCGGGCCGGCCGAGTCAGCCGGAACGCGATCGTCTTGGGGCTGCCCGGCTTGGCTTTGACCCCACCCTTCGACGCGATCAGCACGCCGACGCCACGGGCCTTCCGGCCCTTGGCTGCGCCTTCGAAGAAGATGCGCGCAGTGGCACAGGATCCGGCGCCGGCCGGGCAGCTGACCTTGAGCCGCAGCTTCTTGCCGCTGGCCTTGGCCGGGCCGGCGACCTTCAGTTTCTCGACGGTCGGGGTCGGTTCCGGACCGGGCCGGCTCGCGACCCAGGCGGCCATCGTCTGTGAACTGCCGTAACCGGATGCCAGGTCCACCGGACCGCGGTCGTCCGGCAGGATCTTCGGTGCCGGCGCTTTGACCAGGCCACCCAGCGCGCCGGGACTTTCGGTCACCGGCAGCCTCAGCACCAGGTCATGGACCGTGATCGGCTGCTGCATGTCCGAGGGTCGCCCGTAGTTGGACAGGTTGTTCGGCGTCGCCGCACTGTCGGCATCCTTGGGCAGGAGCTCCAGGCGGGCGATGTGTCCCTGCTCGAACTTCCAGGCGCCAGGGTGCAGCTGGAACACCTGGTAGCCGCCGGCGTTGGGACGGTAGAGCTGGCGGGCGACCAGCTGCTTGGTCCCGTTCGGCGCGACGTCGACCAGCCGGGCTGCGATCTCCGACTCCCAGCCGGCACCCTCGAGGTCGGCCACCACGGTCGGCGATCCGAGCACCGTGTACCCACCGGCCGGCGCGGGCTGGGAATCGTAGTTGGCGGTGCCCGGCTCCTTGTCCGCACTCGGGCTGGCGCAGGGAGCCGACGCGATCACTCCGAATGCCGTGGCGACACTGGCCGAGCCGCCGTTCGGTTCGATCGTCTGGTCGGCGTCACCGCCTTCAACGGTGATCTCGCCAGGGGCGATCGAAGCCCAGTTGCTGGCCGTGAACGGGCCCGCCGACGGTGTCGTGTTGGGGCAGACCTCGGTATAGGCGACTACGTTGTTGGCCGGCTTCGATCCCGTGCCTTTCAGGTAGTAGTTGATCCACTGGTCCTGAAGGTTGCTCACGGCAGCCAGGTCGGCGCCCTTGTTCTGCGCCCGCTGGTGGCCGAAATCTCCGAATACGAGGCCGATGTCGGCGCCGGGGTACTGGCTCAGCGTACGGTTCGAGTAGCGCAACGCCTCGTCGAGCGGGAAGATGTCGTCGGTGACTCCTTCGGCGATCAGCATCGGCGCCGGCGCCTGGCTGTGGTCGATGTAATAGGAGGAGTGGTAAGTGGTGGTCTCGGCCAGCATGGCCGTAAAGCGGATGTCGCTCAGGTACGGCTCGCCCTCATCCATCCGGTTCCGCCAGCCGGAGAGGTCGGCCGTCGGCAGGGTTCCCGCGGGCGCGTATCGGCCCGCCGTGTTCCCGGCCAGGTAGAGGCCATTCACGATCGACTGCTTCATCACGCCAGGATGGCTCGGGTCGTACGGGTTGTCCCTCAGGTAGTCCAGGATCCGGCCGTTCGGCGAGAGGGAATAGGCGAGGTCGGTCCAGGGCGCGAGCGGGGCGGCGACGGCCAGGCTCATCGGCGTGCCGTTGGGGCTGCTCCAGGGGACCAGCAGGCCGTCGGTCGTCATCATGCGGTCCTTGAGGGCCGCCAGCGCCATCGACATGCCGCCGCCGTAGGAAGCGCCGGTGGCGGCGATCTTGTCCGGTTCGGCGAACCCTTCGTCGACCAGTTCGCCCGCGAAGTACTGGGCGTCGCGGACTTCGTAGCGGGTGTCGAGCATGTGCACGTACTTGCCGGCACAGCCGTCCGGGTCGGCGGCGACGGAGGCCGCGCTGCCGCAGGATTCGTACATGCCGCGGTCGGTCATCGTGAAGACGGCGTAACCCTGATCGGTGTAATGCGTCATGCCCGCGAACCCGAGCTTGCTCTGGCCGTAGCCATGGAACATCATCACCAGCGGGTACGGACCGTTTCCGAAGGTGCCGGGGTCGGGCAGGGCGACGTTGACGTCGATCGGCGTGCCATCCCAGGTCTCGGTGGTGCTGCGTGGACTCGTGCTGCCGCATTGGAAGGAGTCATCACCCATCTGGGTGCAGCTGATCCCAAGCGGCGTCGGATCCGCAGAGGCCGAGCCGGCCCCGACCAGGCAGAACACCGCGAGCACCCCGGCCAGCAGAACAGAAAACCTCTTCATCGGATCCCCTCCCGTCGATTCACGAGTACGCCCTCTCCAGTATGTCTTGTTATACCAGGCAGTCCTGCATTTATCTACTGCCCTGAAGATAAAATCTGTCGTAGGCTGCCCGGAATGCCCGCCGTCATCCTCGCCCTCCTCTCCAGCCTCTCCTACGGCGTCTCCGACTACCTGGGTGGGCTCAAGAGCCGGCATCTGCCGGTCCTCACGGTGCTGTTCGTCTCCCAGGCCACGGCCCTGGTCGCGATCACGGCCAGCCTGGCGGTCGCAGTCGGTGAGATCCCCGAAGCCCGCTACCTTGGCTACGGGGCGCTGGCCGGCATCGCCGAAGTGGTTGCGCTCTCCGCCCTATATCGCGGGCTCGCGGTCGGCAAGATGAGCCTCGTCGCCGCGGTTGCCGCCACCGCTCCGGCGGTTCCCGTCGTCGCCTCGGTGATCACCGGCGATTCGCCGGGGGCGCTGCAGTGGCTGGGGATCGTCGTCGCGATCGCCGGTGTCAGCCTGCTCGCCTTGAGCAGCTCCAGCGAGGACGACCCCCACGCCCTCGCCCGGCCCAGCGTCAGCGTCACCTTCGGCCTGCTCACTGCGCTCGGGCTCGGCACCTTCATGCTCGCGATGGACCACGCGGCCGAGGGCAGCGCCCAGTGGGGGCTGATCGCCGCCCGCGTGGCCTCGGCTGGGATCTTCACCCTCGCTTTCCTGGCGATCCGCCCGAAGGGTGAGCTGAAACTCCAGGAATGGGGCTGGCTGGCCCTGATCGGCCTTCTGCTCATGGTCGCCGATTCGTTCTACGCGGTCGCCTCGATCAAGGGTGTGCTCAGCGTCGTCGCCGTTCTCAGCTCGCTCTACCCGGTGGTGACGATCCTGCTTGCCAGGTTCCACCTCGGGGAGCGGCTGAACAGCCGCCAGGTCGGCGGCATCGCGATCGTCCTGGCCGGCGCGGTCGCTCTCTCGATCGGCTGAGCCGCTAGGACGCGGTGGGCCGGCCGCCGGCCACGGGTGCCTGGCCTGGCTCGATCCGGATGACCACGTCCTTGTAGGCGGGGCAGTTGCTCTTCTCGTCGACCGCCGAGCGGTGGACCAGCTCGTTGGCCTCGGGGAAGTACATCGCTGCGCAGCCTCGCTTGGTCGGGTAGGCGACCGCCCGGTAGCCGCGAAGCACCCGGTCATCCTCCCCCGGGCGCTGGCTGAAGACGTCGACCGTCTGACCGTCCTTGATGCCCAGTTCATCCAGGTCCTCGGGGCAGACGAAGATCACGAAGCGCCCCTTGCGGATACCGCGATAGCGGTCGTTCAGCCCGAGGATCGCGGTGTTGTGCTGGTCATGGGCCCGCACCGTGTTCAGCAGCAGGCGGCCGGGCGGCACCTCCAGGACCGGCACCGGCGCGGCCGTGAAGCGGGCCCTGCCGCTCGGGGTCGGGAAGGTCCGACTGTCGCGCGGGCCGTGTGGCAGGACGAAGCTGCCGTCCTCGTCCAACTTCCGGTTGAAGCCTTCGAAGCCCGGCACCACCCGGCTGATCGAGTCGCGGATCCGGTCGTAGTCGGCCTCGAACCCGGCCCAGTCGACCGTCGAATCGGGCATCGTCCGCCGGGCCAGCCGGGCGACCACCGACACATCGGAGATCAGCCCTTCGGCGACCGGTTCCATGTTGCCCTTGCTGGCGGTGATCCGGCAGACCGAATCCTCGGCGGTGACGACCTGGTCGCCGCTCTCCTGCGGGTCGCGTTCGGAGCGGCCAAGCACCGGCAGGATCAGGGATTCCTCGCCGCAAGCCACATGCGAGCGGTTGAGCTTGGTCGAGACGTGGACCGTCATCCCGGTCCGCCGCATCCCCGCCTCGGCCCGGGTCGAGTCGGAGACCGCCGCGACGAAGTTACCGGCCATGCTCATGAAGAAATCGACCTCGCCACGTTCCATGGCGTCGATCGCCTTGACCGAGTCGAGGCCATGCTCGCGGGGCGGCTCGAAGCCGAACTCGTCCCTGATCGCGTCGAGGAACCAGTCGCCCATCTGCTCCCAGATGCCCATCGTGCGGTCGCCCTGGACGTTGCTGTGGCCACGGATCGGCGAGGCGCCGGCCCCGGGGCGGCCGACGTTGCCCCGCAGGAAGAGCAGGTTCATGATCTCCGTGATCGTGTCGACCGCGGTCTGCTGCTGGGTCAGGCCGAGCGCCCAGGTGATGATCGTGCCGTCCGAGGCGATGTACCGCTCGGCCAGCTCGTCGATCTCGGCCGCGGTCAGCCCGGTCGCGGCCAGCACCTCGTCCTCGTCGAGGGCGAGGGCCGCCTCGCGGTACTGCTCGAACCCTTCGCAGTAACGCTCGATGAACTCGTGGTCGAGCACCTTCCCCGGATCAGCTTCTTCGGCCAGCAACACCCGCTTGCCGATCGCCCGGAGCAGGTGCTGGTCGCCCCCGGTCCGGATGTGTACGAACTGGTCCGAGATCACCGTTCCCTTGCCGACCAGGCCACGTGGCTTCTGCGGGTTGCGGTAGCGGAGCAGCGCCGCCTCGGGCAGGGGGTTGATCCCGACGATCTTCGCCCCATGCCGTTTGGCGCCCTCGAGCGCGTTGAGCATCCGGGGGTGGTTGGTGCCCGGGTTCTGGCCCATGACCATGATCAGGTCGGCCCGCTCGAAATCCGAGTAGGCGATGGTCGACTTGCCGACCCCGATCGACCAGCCCATCCCCCGCCCGGTCGCCTCGTGGCACATGTTCGAGCAGTCGGGCAGGTTGTTGGTGCCGTATTCGCGGGCGAAGAGCTGGTAGAGGAAAGCCGGCTCGTTCATGATCCGGCCGCTGGTGTAGAAGACCGCGTCATCGGGGGAATCCAGCGACCGCAGACGGTCACTGATCAGATCCAGGGCCCGTTCCCAGTCGATCACCTCATAGTGGTCTGACCCCTTTGCCCGATAGACCGGCTCGGTGATCCGTCCCTGGCGGCCGAGCCAGAACTCCGACTTGTCGAGCATCTCGCTCAGCGGATTGGCCGACCAGAACTCACGTGGTATCAGGACCGGCGTGATCTCCGAGTTCAGGGACTTCATGCCGTTCTCGCAGAAGTCGATCGCCGGTGGCTTGTCCTCGCTGATCCACGCACAGCTGGGGCAGTCGAAGCCCCGCTTGTGGTTCATCGTGAAGGAGGCGCGAAAGGTCTTGCGCGGACCGAAGTTACGCAATGCTGGGGCCATCGAATGAGCGATCGAAGGTAGCCCGGCCGCCACCCGTTTCGGGGGGCCGACCTTGATCTCCTCGTCGCTGAAGTCCTTCTCGGGGGGCTCGTAGCCGCTCATCGGACCGCGATCCTCTCGTCCCGGCCGAAGGCCGCTTCGGAGCGTTGGTCAGTACCGGCAGACACCCGGATCCGGTCGGGGCGGCTGTAGGCGACCAGGGAATCACCCCGTACGAAGCCGGCCAGGGTGACCTCCGAGGCGACCGCCAGCTCGACGGCCAGGGTCGAGGGCGCGGAAACCGCGGAAAAGATCGGGATGCCGGCCATCTTCGCCTTCTGGACCAGCTCGAAGCCGGCCCGACCGGAAACCTGGAGCACGCAGCGGGTGAGCGGGAGCATTCCTTCCATCAGCGCCCAGCCGATCACCTTGTCGACCGCGTTGTGGCGGCCGACGTCCTCGCGTGAAACAAGCATTTCGCCACTGGCCGCATCGAAGAGTGCCGCCGCGTGGAGGCCGCCGGTCGCCTCGAATACCGCTTGGCTTTCCCGCAGCCGGGCGGGCAAGGCAAGCAACACGTCGAGATCTATCTCCGGCTCGGCCGCGGCCGGCCCGAAGGCCGGGTCCGTCCCGATCGCGCCCAGATTCGCCTTGCCGCAGATGCCGCAGGAACTGGTCGTGTAGAAGTTCCGCGTGAGTTCGGGCGCCGGCGGCACCACCCCTTCCCCGAGCAGCACGTCGAGTACGTTGTACTCGTTCGCGTCCCCGTTGCCGGAGCCGCGGCAATACGTCGCGCCGCCGAACTCCGTCGCCTTCGAGATCACGCCCTCGGAGACGAGGAACCCGGCCGCCAGCTCGTAGTCGTTGCCGGGCGTCCGCATGGTCACCGCCAGCGAAGTACCGCCGACCCTGATCTCCAGCGGCTCTTCACCGACCAGGGAGTCGCGGCGGCGGCTGGGCTTGGCACCGGAACGGAACCGGGTGACCATCCGCTCTGAAACAACTCGACCCATGGATCGATCATAGATGTTGCCCCGACTCGTCAATATAGGTCCGTGATCACCGCCGCCGAACACCTCGACCGGATCCTGGCCCATGTGCCGGTACTCGACGTCGAGTCCATCCCGTTGGTCGAGGCCCGCGATCGTTTCCTGGCCGGACCGGTCACTGCGGCGGTCCCGGTGCCCCCTTGGACCAATTCGGCGATGGACGGATACGCGGTGCGCTTCGACGACCTGGCCGGGGCCGACGAGGATTCCCCGGTCGTGCTGCGGGTGGTCGGCGACCTGCCGGCCGGTTCCGGCGACGATCCGGCGATCGGGTCCGGGGAGGCGGTACGGATCATGACCGGCGCCCCGGTGCCGAGCGAGGCCGACACGGTCATCCCGCTGGAGCTGACCGATCGCGGCACCGAGTCCGTGCAGATCTACGATGCCCTGGACCGGGGTCGCCACATACGCAGGGCGGGCGAGGACCGGACCGAGGGCGGGCTGGTCTGCCCGGCCGGTTTGGAGCTGACACCGGAGTCGCTGGCCGGGATCGCCTCGGCCGGGGTCGGTGAGGTGATCGCCTCGCGCCGGCCACGGGTGGCGGTGATCAGCACCGGTGACGAACTGGTCACCGCGGGCCAGGCGCTTGCGCGTGGCCAGATCCCCGACTCGAACGGGCTCCTGATCTCGATGCTGGCCGGTGAGACCGGCGCCGAGACGGAAGTCGACCACGCCGGCGACGGGCCCGGCGAACTGGCGGCGGCGCTGGACCGGCACCGCGAGGTCGATGTCCTGATCATGACCGGCGGGGTCAGCGTCGGCGCCTTCGACCCGGTCAAGGCACTGTTCGAGGGCGGCGACTCGGTCCGCTTCGACCGCGTCGCGATGCAGCCGGGCAAACCCCAGGCCTTCGGCCAGATGGGCGACAACGGCCCGCTCGTGTTCGGCCTGCCCGGCAACCCGGTGAGCGCCTGGGTCTCCTTCCAGATGTTCGTCCGGCCAGCCCTGCGCAAGATGCAGGGGGCGGCAAGGGTGGTTCCCGAACCGGTGCCGGCCCGGGCGGCCGAGGACTGGACCACCCCGGAGGGCCGGATGCAGGTGATCCCGGTGCGAATCGCCGACGGGAGCGTACGCCGGGTGCTGCCCGCCGCGGCCGGCGGGTCCGGCTCCCACCTGGCGGCCAGCCTGGCCACCGCCGACGGCTACGCCCTGGTCGACCCGGAAACCGAGATGGTCAGGGCCGGTGACATGGTCCCGACCGTGCGCCTGCGCGACCCCGAACAGTTCAACCATCCCCCGAGGAGAGAACCTTGACCTTCACCCACCTTGACGAGAGCGGCCAGGCACGGATGGTCGACGTGACCGCGAAGGACCCGACGGTCAGGTCCGCCACCGCATCCGGCTTCGTACGCTGCCCGCCGGCAGTGATGGAAGCGTTGCGGGACGAGTCGGTGCCGAAGGGCGATGCCCTCGCCGTGGCCCGGATCGCCGGCATCCAGGCCGCCAAGAAATGCGCCGAGCTGCTGCCGTTGGCCCACGTGATCGGAGTGCATGGCGCCGCCGTCTCCTTCGAGACCGGGGATGACGGAGTGGGCATCAGCGCGACCGTCCGCACGGCCGACCGGACCGGGGTCGAGATGGAGGCGCTGACCGCCGTCTCGGTGGCCGGCCTGACCCTGGTCGACATGTTCAAGGGGATCGACAAGGGCGTGTCCATCGAGTCGGTCCGGCTAGAGGAGAAGACAGGCGGCAAATCCGGCACCTGGCGGAGGCAAGCCTGAATCCCGAATCGACTGCCGCGGTCATCCTGGCCGGCGGCCGGGGTTCACGGCTGGGCGGCCGCGAGAAGGGCGATATCCGGCTCGGGGACCGGCGCTTGATCGACATCGTGGTCAGCGCTGCCCGCGAACACGGTTGCGAAGAGGTGGTCGTCGCCGGCGACATCGAAGCCGCAGGCGCGGTCACGGTCCGTGAAGACCCGCCCTTCGGCGGGCCGGCGGCCGGCCTGGCCGCCGCCTTGCCGCTGGCTGAGAGCGAGTGGGTCCTGGTGCTGGCCTGCGACCTGCCCCACGCCCGTCTGCTCTGCCACCTGCTGTTCGAATCGTTCCGCGGGGTGGATCCTGGGATAGACGGGCTCGTCGCGCTCTATGAGAACCGCATCCAGTGGCTCGCCGGGCTCTACCGCCGCCGTTCGGTCGAGGCCGCCCTGGCCCGGCTCGGCGACGCTGCCGATGCCTCGATGAGGGATCTTTTTGGAGGGTTGGAGCTCCGCGAAGTCCAGGATCCGGAAGGATTGTCCAAGGACATCGACACCCCGGAAGAACTCGAAGCATGGACCCAGAGAAAAGAGGTTGAGAAATGAGTCAGGAAGATTCGCGGCACCTGCCGCCGGAGGCACTCGACGAATGGACCGCGAAGGTCTCGCAACTGCTCGAGATCGAGGAGACGGTTGACATCGGAGCGGTACTCGACTTGACCCGGGACGTCGCCCATGACGTCGCCCGGCCGGCCGCTCCGCTGACCACGTTCGTGTTCGGCCTCGCCCTCGGGCGGCTGCCGGCCGACCAGTACGAAGCGAAGTTCACCGAGTTACACGGTGAACTGACCCGGCTGGCCGCGGAGCAGAAGGACACTTGAGCCGGGTTTCGGTCCGGCTCTTCGGCGGCGCGGCCGAGGCCTTCGGTGAGGCCGAGGCCGAAGTCGATGGCGTGACCACCTTGACCGGCCTGGCCGATGCCCTCGGCGAGGCTGACGGGCGCCTGAGGGAAATCCTCGAGCAGTGCTCGTTCTTCGTCGACGGCGAGCACCGGAAGAATCTCGATGCGACGCTGCCGGAAGAGTGCCGGGTCGACGTGTTGCCACCCTTTGCCGGCGGCTGATCAGCCGCCGATCGCGTTCATGCCCCTTTCGGGCTGAACGAAGTCGGGGCTGCCGATCCCGTGCCCGGCCCGCTTGGCGGCGACGCTGGCCCGCATGATGTCGCGGATGCCTTCGTCCGAGGCGTCGTTTCGCAGGGCGGTCCTCAGGTCCAATTCCTCGCGGGCAAAGAGGCAGTTGCGCAACTGGCCGTCGGCGGTCAATCGCAGCCGGTCGCAGTTGGCACAGAAGGGAGCGGTGACCGAGGCGATCACGCCGACCGTGTACGGCCCGCCGTCGATCGAGAAGACCTCGGCCGGCGCCCCGCCCCGCCCCGGCAGCGGCTCCAGGCTGAACTTCTTCGAGAGCGAGTCCAGGATCTCTTCTCGGGGGACCATCTCACCCCGGTCCCAGGTGTGGCCGATGTCCAGCGGCATGTGCTCGATGAAGCGCATCTGCGCCTCGTGTTCGATCGCGAACTCGACCAGGTCGGCCACTTCGTCCTCGTTTATCCCGCGCATCACGACCGCATTCAGCTTGAGCGGCCGCAGACTCGACCGGCGGGCCGACTCGATCCCGGCCAGGACATCGATCAGCCGGTCACGGCGGGTGAGTTCCAAGAACCGATCGGGATCGAGCGTGTCGATGCTGATGTTGAGCCGGGAGAGCCCCGCCTCTTCGAGGCCCGGAATGAATTCGGGGAGCCTGATCCCGTTGGTGGTCATCGCCACCTCGATCGGCCCTTTGGGGCCTTCGATCGCGGCCAGTCGCCGCACGATCTCGACCAGGTTCGGGCTGATCAAGGGCTCGCCACCGGTCAACCTGACCGTCTCGATTCCCTCGCCGGCCGCGACCCGCACCACCCGCTCGATCTCGTCCGGGGTCAGGACCGACTGCTTCGGGATCCAGGGAACCCCCTCGGCCGGCATGCAGTAGGTGCAGCGCAGCGAGCACTTGTCGGTCAGTGAGATCCGCAGGTCACGGTGGACCCGCCCGAAGCCGTCGACCAGGCCGCTCATCTGAGTCCCTGCCAGTTCTTGCTGCCGTCGGCCGCAACCTGGTGCTTCCAGATCGGCACCTCGGCCTTGATCCTCTCGACCAGTTCCCGGCTGACCTCATAGGCCGGCTGCCGGTGGGCGGCCGCCACACAGGCGATCAAGGCCGGTTCTCCCACCGCGACAGTGCCCGTCCGGTGGCTCACCGCAATCCGGATGCCGGGCCGCTCCAGCTCGTCGGCGATCTTCCCCAGGATCGCCTCCGCGTCGGGATGGGCGGAATATTCGAGCCGATCGACCTCACCGGAGGCTCCCGGGTCGTGGTCGCGGATCTGGCCGATGAAGGTGGCCACCGCGCCGAATTCCGGGCCCTTGACAGCTTCGAGGTGACGGTCCAGGTCGAGGTCCTGGTCGGTGATCTCGGCCAGCGGCATCAGTGGTCGCCTCCCCGGAGCTGATCGACCAGGTGCGGCAAGAGCGGCATGAGGTACTCGACTCCGTCGCGGGCTCCGCCGGTCGAGCCCGGCAGGTTGACGATGATCGAGCGGTGGCCGCCGGAGGAGGGGCGGCCGATCCCGGCGATCCCCCTTGAGAGTGCCGCGGTGGCGACCTTCCGGGTGCCGGCAGCCCGCAGGCCTTCGGCGACGCCCGGCAGTTCGAGTTCGATCAGCGGCCGGGTGCCTTCCGGGGTCTGGTCGCGCGGACCTACCCCGGTCCCGCCAAGGGTGAGGACCAGGTCCGCGCCGGCCTCGATCGCGTCTTCGAGCGCGCTTTCCACGACCTCCTGGCCGTCGGGGATGACCGCCCGGCCGATCGATTCGATCCCGGCGCCACGCAGCGCCTCGACCGCGGCCGGACCGGATCTGTCCTCCCGTTCGCCCCGCGACGAGCGGTCGGAGACGGTGAGCACGACGACCGAGATGTCGGCCGTCGCAATCGGCGACGGCGGCACGTGGACGGACCCAGCGGTCGTGGCCTCGGCAGTAGTGGAGATGGGATCGGAAGAGCCCATAGAAGCAGCATAGGGAGCGGGCCTGCCCGCAGTGCCCGGCTTCGGGTTAACCGCAACGCCCCATCGGGTGCCTCTGGCCTGCCCGGACCTGCCTCGGTCTCGCCCCGCACTCATTTGTAATACGAACGATCGTATGCTATTTAACCCCACAGGCGTTGCTTCCGCAGGAGGCGATGAATCAAGAGAAGGCAAACCACGAAAGAGGATGGACATGCGCGTCAGGAGACTTGGCTGGGCCGGGATCGAGGTCGAATCGCAGGGCGAGAGCGTGGTGGTCGACCATGTGCTCGGCTGGAAATCGATCGAGCCGTACGTCGGCCCTCCACTCACCCCGCTGCTGGAGATCGAGAAGCCGGGCAGTTCACTGGCCGCCTTCGTGACCCACCTGCACACCGACCACACAGACGCACAGACGATCGCCAGCGACCTCACCGACGGGGCCTCGCTGCACCGGCCGGCCGTGATGGAGGGCGAGCCGCTCGAGACAGGCGGCGTGGCGGCCGCCGAGGTCGAACTTGCCGAGGCCGGGGTCGACCAGGTGCTGATGGACGAATGGCAGACGATCGAGGCGGGGCCTTTCACCGCGACCGCGGTGCCGGCCGTGGACGGCTTCGGCGATCCGCAGATCTCCTGGGTGATCGAAGCCGACGGCAAGCGGATCATCCACACCGGAGACACCATCTTCCACGGCTCCTGGTGGCTCATCCAGATGCGTTTCGGTCCCTTCGATGCAGCCTTCCTGCCGGTCAACGGCGCACTCACCTCCTTCCCTCATCGGCAGCCGCCCAGTGGGATCGACGCCTCGCTCAATCCGGAACAGGCCGCGGCCGCCGCCCGAATCCTCGGCGCGCAGCGCCTGGTGCCGATCCACTACGACGGCATCCACGAGCCGACGGTCTACGAACAGACGGAGGACATCATCGGTCGGCTTCAGAACTCGCTCGACGGCGAGGGCGGCCCGCGTCTGGTCGTCATGGCCGAGGGCGAGACCCTCGACCTCTAGTCGGAGGCACTTCCTATAGTCAGGTCATGAGCCCACGCCGGTCGAAAGCCGAAGCCGCCAGCACGCACCAGGCGATCGTGCGGGAAGCAGCCGAGGGCGCCTCTGAGATCGGGCTCGAAGGCATCTCGATCGGCTCGCTCGCCTCCAGCCTCGGGATGAGCAAGGCCGGCGTGGCCGGTCACTTCCGCAGCAAGCAGGAACTTCAGATGGAAGTGATCGAGTTCGGCGCCCGGGACTTCACCGAGAAGATCTGGACCCCCAACGCCGACCTGAAACCGGGCCAGGAAAGGCTGCTCGGCTGCCTCGACACCTGGTACGCCTATTCGGCCGGCAGCCCGTTCCGGGGCGGCTGCCTGATGACCTCGATCTCGACCGAGTTCGACGGCCGTCCCGGCCCGGTCCGTGAAGCGATCGCCGAGACCTGGGGTCGGTGGACCAAGGTCCTGCGAGCCGATCTGGACGTGGCGATCGAGGCCGGCGAACTCTCACCCCCGCTGTCCCCGGCCGACACGATCACGGCGATCGAGTCACTCGCAACCGGGGTCAACCAGCAGACCCAGCTCTTCCGGGGCAAGTCGCCGGAAAAGACGGCCAGCTCGGCGGCCCGGGTGCTGCTGGGGATGATCGGCTGAGCGAGCCGACCGGAGCCGTTCAGATCCCGGCTTGGGCCCGGTTCAGCGCCCGGCTGTTCGCCATCCGCTGCGCGATCTCCACCACCCAGCGGCCAACCTCGGGGTCGGGCAGGATCGAATCGCGGCGGTATAGCACCCGCCCCGAGGATCCGCACCGCTCGACCGCCCGACCGATGATCTTCTCCTGGAACATCGGGTCGTAGGCGACGAAGACCGGGATCACCACCACCCGGTCGACCCGCTGCAGCAGGGCGTCGATCGCGTTCATGGTCGGCTCGCGGCTGTAGTTGACCAGGTGCCCGCACCAGGCGTGAGCGGTGTGAGCGATGCCCAGTTCGAGTTCCATCGAGCTGCGGACCTCCATGAAGAAGCGGTTCCAATCATCGTCGAACTCGGCGCTGCCATAGCCGACCAGGAGCAAGCCGAAGCTCTGGTCGCTGCCGTCCTCGGCGCGGCGGCCGGTGATCGCCCGCACCCGGCGGGCGACGTTCCGCTGGACCAGGCCGGAAAAGTCGATCAACGGAGCGAAGTCGAGGTCGGCCTGGGCCGCGTAGATCTCGATCTTCTCCGCCTCCAGTTCGGCGATCTTTGCGGCATCATCCGAACGGCCGCAGATCGCCGGGATGTCGTCGTAGCTGTGATCGCTGATCGTCAGCAGCAGCGGGACCACGATCACCGACTCGTATCCGTCGTCGTCGAAGGCACGCAGCTGAGTGGCGATGGAGGGTTCGGTGTACTCCATGAAGGCCGTCCTGACCGCCCCGATGCCTTCGATCGCGAGCAGATCGTCGCTGGCCTCCCGGTGGACGTCCAGCAGCAGGCGGCGCCAAGCGGGTGAACGGGAGCCGTGGCTGACCAGCAGGATTCCGGTCTTCGCCGCCTGGTCCGCCGGAATCCGCTCGGACAGGGCCAGCGACATCTCCTCGAGCAGAGAGATGTCCCCCGTGCGGACCGTCCCGTTGATCGCGAGTCCCTCGTCCGGCGTCGTCACCTCGCCGATCAGGGACGAGAACTCTTCGGGCAACTCGCCACTTCCACCAGAGTGGACCGGGCAACTGGCCGGGGCTGTGGATTCCATGTTGACCTCTCTGTCGGGAATTACTCCGCGAAGGAATATTCACAATGAAGTTGGTCAAATTAGCCTACCCTAATTCGACCAAAGGTCAATCCGTATTTTCTGCGGAAAATGGGGATCAAGCCGAGATTTGGTCGTCGGAGGACGGGTGCCGTGCTCACGGGGTCGGATTTCCGGCCGATACACCGGAAATCCGACCCACCCCGTCCGAACAGCGGCAGGTGAGGGGTGAAACGGGGGTCGGGGCCGCCGGCTCTTGCGGCTCAGACGACCCGAAGAAATACCGCGAGAACCGAGACACTGCCGCTATACGGCAGAAAGTCGGATCTCGCGAATCAGAATCGCCACGAATCTTCAGCGGGTGGATGCCAGGGGCCTCCAGGGCGGGGCTGCCGAGGAGACAGGCCGGAAATGGCCGCGATCGTACTCAGGTACCTGAGCTGCCATTTCTGGCCGACGACGAAGGCAGCGCCGTCCTGGTGGCCCCTGGCGCCGCCCGGGCTCTAGGAGTTGGAGACTGATAGTAGGAAGAGGCCGAAGCAGGTGAAGGCGACCATCACGGCGAGCATCCAGTACTGGGATCGGGCGGCTGTTCGGTAGTCCTTCCAGATGGTTATGGCGCGGTCATGGGCCAGGACCAGACCGGCTACGTGACCGCAGACCAGGGCTCCGACTTGGACGTACCAGACCAGTTGGTTCGAGATCGCGTTGTAGTCGACGCCGTATCCGGCGGTGCCGAAGAGGTCGGTGGTGCCGGTGCCGAGCGGGTCGGAGAGCAGGTAGGTGAACTGGGCCTGCTCCTGGAAGAAGAAGAGGCTGAAGTAGTGGGCCAGCAGGTAGGCGAAGGCGATCGGGATCAGGGCGTGGGCGAAGCTGCGCCATAGGGTCGGGCGGTCGGGCGCCCCGGGCACGGTACTCATGCCGCGCACCCCGGCGAGGTAGACCAGGGCGACGATGGCGACGCTGAGCAGCATGAAGATCGTCATCGAGGTGCGGACCGAGGCGGTGGGGTTCAGGCCGATGTCGGCGCAGCGGTCGACCAGCCACTGGATGCCGTCCTTGAAGACCCCTTCCGAGGCGCCGTCGAAGGTGGTGGTGCCGATCGAGGTGATGACCAGGGCGACCGAGCCCGGGATCGTGCCCACCCAGCCGGTGGCGCCGGAGAGGAAGCGCCGCGCGCCGAGTTCGCCGCCTCGGACCTGGAGCTTGCCGATCGAGCCGAACATGCCGAAATAGACCGAGAAGATCTCCCCGTTCCGGAACCAGATCTCCCGGCCGAAGAGCCCGACCATGGCCAGGGTGTAGGCCGAGTACAGCACCGCCGCCTGGGCGACCGATTCAGGCGAGACTCCGACCGCCACCCCGGAGCCCTCGCCGTAGACCAGTTCCATCCAGACGAAGAGGAAGAGCCCGACCACGGCCGGCCAGCGGCCCAGCTTTTCCGGGTAGGCGAGGTGCGGTGGCTCGCCTTTGCC
>MKST01000011.1:456428-532207 GCA_001897355.1 Solirubrobacterales bacterium 67-14
GGAAAACCCAGCCAGGCGGTGACGAAGAGCAGGGTCAGGGTTACGTTGCGGTCCGGCGCCTCGGTCCCGGCGAAACCGGCATAGATCGCCACCCCGAGCAGGAACAGGCCGAGAGCGCCACAGAGGACGCGAACCGGAAGGCTGGTGATGACCCGGCCGAAGCCCGGGGCCACCGGATGCCAGGAATCACCCTCGTAGCGGGCCCGACGCCAGCCGGCGGAGAGCGCGAAGAAGGAGACGACGAGCACGATCGAAGCCCCCCAGGCGAAAAGCCACGCCGGGATCGGGAGATCCTGTCCGGCGGACAGGACGTGTGCGAGCGGAAGGCTCAGCTGCGTGCTTTCTCGACCCCGTCGAGCAGCTGCCAGTTGGCCTTGAAGGCCTCCTCGGCCGCTTCGACCAGTTCGTCGTCACTGAAATCGTCCATGTGCCGCTCGATCAGCTTGCGCCCCTCGGCGGCGTGGTGGACATCCATCTCCTCGTGGACCGTGAAGTAGAGGTTGCCGGGCGCGTCGGTGATCTCGTAATGCCGACCGAGACCCTCGGTCTTGGTCTTGGAGATCTCCGGCTGGCCGGACTCGATCGCGAACATCCGGGCGAGCTGGCGGCCGAACCCGTCGGCCCGCGTCCAGGCCTCCACGCACTCGAGCGTTTCCGCGTTGGGCTCGGCCCCGACCGTGCCGCCGACCGCGTCCACGAAGCCGTCCCAGAGGGCGACGTGATCCGCTTCTTCGACCGCGTGGGCATCGAGTGCGGCCCGCTCGGGCTCCGGCGCCTGGGCGGCGATGTCGGCGCTCAGCTTGGCGATCGCCTCGGTGGCGTAGCGGTACTGCCCGGCGTAGTGGGCGAGCTCCTCGCCGGTCAGACGACCGGCCGACCAGCGTTGGTAAAAGGGGTGTTCCACGACGTTGTGTTGGGCCCGGGCCTGCTCGATGCGGTCCCACAGGTTCGCGTTCACGAGTTTCTCTCCTCGCAGAGCTCGAAGGGGAGTGACTGAAGCCCGATCATATCCATACGATCACCCCATCCACCCGCTTCGAGATGACATAGCGGCGCCCGAACTGCCGGGCAAGGCGACCTGGGTCGGCAAGGATCCCGGCAAGATGCCGGTCCTGACCGCGAAAGGCCCGGTACTGGTCCATTTCCTCGACTACAGCCAGCTCAACAGCGTCCGTACCCTGCCCTACCTGAAGGAGTGGCATGAGCGCTACGAGCCGCTCGGCCTGAAGGTCTTGGGGGTCCAGGCACCGCGCTTTCCGTTCGGGGCCGATCCGGCAGCCACCGAGCGGGGACTGGCCCGGCTGGGGATCGGTTTCCCGGTACTGATCGACGACCGCCAGCTGCTCTGGACGGGCTACGGCTGCGAGGGCTGGCCCAGCCTCTTCCTCTGGGGAAGGGGCGGCATCCTGCGCTGGTTCCACTTCGGCGAGGGTGATTACGCCGGGACCGAGGAGGCGATCCAGGAAGCGCTGAAGGCCGCCTTCGAGGAGCTGCCGGAGATGCCGGCTGCCATGGACCCGGTCCGGCCCACCGACGCCGCCGGGATCGAAGTGATCCCGCCCGGCCAGGAACTGGTCCCCTTCGAAGGACGACCTTGGACGGCCGAAGACGGCCAGGCCTTCGACGTCGAGTACGAAGGCGGCGGCGCCTACGCCACCGCCGAAGGTTCAGGCCGGTTGCTGGTCACGCTCGACGGCGAGCCCGAAGCAGAAGTAGAAGTCGACGGCCCGGGCCTCTACGCGCTGGCCGAGCACGACCGCCACGGAGCCCACCGGATCGGGATCGAGCTGGAAGGCTCGCCGGCGATCTGGTCGGTCAGCTTCGCCCCGGCGCTCGCCTGAGCTCATCGAGGTTGAAGTAATTCGCACATGCGACGAATAACTTCAACCTCGGACTATCTCTAGGACTGGACCATCGGGAGGCCCTTGCGGATCTCCTTCGGCAGCATGAAGCGAACCGATTCGTCGACCGTGCGGAGCTCGGAGACGTCCTCCACCCCACGGTCACGGAAGAGCTGGACCAGATCCTCGACCAGCTCCTCGGGGGCGCTGGCGCCGGAGGTGATGCCGACCGTCTCGACCCCGTCCAGCCACTCTTCCCTGACTTGGGTGTGATTGTCGATCAGGAAGGATTCGGAACCATGTTCGCGGGCCACCTCGACCAGGCGGTTCGAGTTGGAGGAGTTGGTCGAGCCGATCACGAGCACCAGGTCGCACTGGCGGGCGAGCTGCTTGACCGCGATCTGGCGGTTGGTGGTCGCGTAACAGATGTCCTCGTTCTTGGCGGTGACTATCCCCGGGAACCGCTCGCGCAGGCGGGCGATGATCTCCGTGGTCTCATCGACCGAAAGTGTGGTCTGGGTGATCAGCGCGACGTGGTCGGGATCATCAAGCTCGAGCTGGTCGACCTCTTCGACGGTCTGGACCAGCACGATCGAGTCCGGGGCCTCGCCCATGGTGCCCTCGACCTCCTCGTGGCCCTCGTGGCCGACCATGATGATCGTGTAGCCCTCGGCCGCGAACTTGCGGGCCTCGACGTGGACCTTGGTGACCAGCGGGCAGGTCGCGTCGATCGTGCGGAGCTGGCGTTCGGCCGCCCGTTCGTGGACTGCCGGTGCGACGCCGTGGGCGGAGAAAACCACGATCTCACCCTCCGGCACCTCGGTTTCCTCGTCGACGAAGATCGCACCCCGGGCGGCGAGCTGCTCGACCACATGTTTGTTGTGGACGATTTCTTTGCGGACGTAGATCGGGGCGCCGTGGTTGTCGAGTGCACGTTCGACCGTCTGGACGGCCCGGTCGACGCCGGCGCAGTAGCCGCGCGGGGCGGCCAGAATGACTTTCTCGATCCCGGTCGAGGATGTTTCGGGCATTGGACAAGGGTACCCGAGTAGCATCATGTCTTAGTCCACGATGGGGAGCTATGGAACCCGCCAGTCACGAACTTGATCGCCTAACTGCCATTGATGCGCAGTTTCTGACCAACGAGAGCGAAAGCTCCCACATGCACATCGGTGCGGTGATGATCTTCAGGGGAGATCCGCCGACCTACGACGAATTCAAGGCCCACATCGCGTCAAGGCTCGATTTCGTGCCCCGCTACCGGCAGAAGCTGGTCTACCCGCCGTACAACACCGGCCGTCCGCTCTGGGCCGACGACCCGGACTTCAACCTCAACTACCACCTTCGCCACACCGCCCTGCCGAAGCCGGGCGGTGAACGGGAACTGAAGATCCTCGCCTCACGGCTCTTCTCCCAGGCACTCGACCGCTCGAAGCCGCTTTGGGAGATGTTCCTGGTCGAGGAACTGGAAGACGACCGTTTCGCGATCATCATCAAGAGCCATCACGCGATGATCGACGGGATCTCCGGGGTCGACATCGGCACCGTGATCTTCGACGTCACCCCGGATGCCGAGCCGATCGTCCCCAAACAAGAGTGGAAGCCGAAGCCGCTGCCCTCGAACATCAGCCTGCTGGAGCGCGGCGCGAAGGAGCTCGCGACCGAGCCGGTCAAGCTGGGTGAGAAGGCGATCAGCGCCCTGCGCAAGCCCTCGAGCCTGGCCGGGCGGGTCGGCGAGAGCGCCGAGGGGCTGGCCGAGGTGGCACGGGCGCTGGCTGACGCCGCACCCGACGTGCCGCTCAACGTGCCGATCGGCCCCCACCGCCGGATCACCTGGACTTCCGCCCCACTGGAAGATTTCAAGAAGGTCAAGGATGTCTTCGGGACCACGGTCAACGACGTGGTGTTGGCGATCGCCGCCGGTTCGGTCCGCAAGTGGCTGGTCAAGCGCGGGGTCGACACCGACGGGCTCGAGCTGCGGGCGATGGTCCCGGTCTCGGTCCGCTCCGACGACGAGCGCGGCCAGCTCGGCAACAAACTGGCGACGATGCGAGCCCCGCTGCCGGTCTACGAGCCGGACCCGGTCGCACGCCTGGAGATCGTCAGTGCCTCGATGGACGGCCTCAAGCAGTCGAAGCAGGCGCTCGGGGCCGAGGTGATCGCCCGGCTCAATGACTTCGCACCCCCCACCCTGCTCGCCCAGGCGGCCCGGCTCACCTTCTCGACCCGCCTCTTCAACCTGCTGGTGACCAACGTTCCCGGCCCCCAGATCCCGCTTTACGTGCTCGGACGCAAGCTGGAGCGGCCCTACCCGGTCGCCTTCCTGGCCAAGAACCACGGCCTCGCGGTCGGGGTGATGAGCTACGCTGGCCAGGTCAACATCGGCCTGATCGGCGACTTCGACGCGATGCCGGACATCGGCCAGGTCCGCCGCGGGCTGAACGAATCCCTGGACGAGCTCACGGCAGCCGCCGAAGAGGTCGAGAACTCGATCGCTCCCGACAAGCCGAAAAAGGCCCCGTCGAAGAAGGCTGCCTCGAAGAACGGCGCCGCGCCGAAAAGCTCGAAGAAAACCGCCCCGAAGGGCTAGGTCGTCCGGCCCTAGAAGCCGAGCGCGAACTTGGCGTCGTCGGTCATCATCTCCGGTGACCACGGCGGATCGAAGATCATCTTCGGATGGACGTCGCGGACGCCGTCGAGGCCGCCGACGAATTCCTTCATCTGCTCGGAGACCTGGGGGCCGATCGGACAGGCCGGCGTGGTCAGGGTGAAGGTGATGTACACGTCGGGCGATTCGAGTTCGACGTCGTAGACGAGGCCCAGTGAAACGAAATCGAGCCCGAGCTCTGGGTCGATCACTTCTTCGAGGGCTTCGAAAACTTCCTCTTCGGTCGGCATGGTCGCCTGATCTTCAGCCATGGCTGCATCTTAACGAGGTCGAGATCCCGGCCGGGTCCACCGCGTAACCTTTGTCCGACCATGTTCGTCTTCATCCTTGCCCTGCTCATCATCTGGCCGATCGCGGAACTTTTCGTGATGGTCCAAGTAGCCGACTGGATCGGCTTCTTCTGGATGCTCCTCCTGCTCTTTCTCTCGGCCGTGGCGGGGTTCACGGTGCTCAAGCACCGCGGCCGCGCCCACTGGCGTCGTTTCCGCGGAGCGATCGACGAGCGGCGCCCGCCGGCCCGTGAGGCCTTCAACGGAGTGATGATCACGGCCGGTGCGCTGCTGCTGATCATTCCTGGCTTCATCACTTCGGCCTTGGGGCTGATCCTGCTCTTCCCACCGACCCGATGGCTGCTCCGCCTCGTCGCTATCACCCTCTTCGCCTCCAAGTTCAAGGTCGCCGCGACCAGCGCCAGCTGGGGCAACCGGGGTTACGGCTACTACCGCTCCTCCCGCCGGACGGCCTACGACATCGACGGCGAAGCGGTCGACGTGACCGACCGGCCCGACGGTGAGCCCCTCCCCCAGCTACGCTCCGGGTCGGAAAGCGGTGAAGACCAAGACGATCGAAATCCTTGACCCCGAGAGCGGCCTTTTCGTCAGCCTGACGGCCGGCGGCAACGGCGCGATCATGCTCGGCGAAGACGTGATCGCGGCCGCCCCGATCCCGGCCGGCGGGCTCGACCCACTGGTTGACGGGGCGCCGCTCGAACTCGAGACCGAACACGGCGAACTGGCGGTTTCGATCACCTCGACCGGCGAGCCGATCGGGTTCGACGGTGACCTCACCGGCCGCCGGGAGGCCAGCCTGGTCGAGTCGAGCGGGCGGCTGGTCCACCGCGGGCAGGAGTACGAGCTCGACTGCAAGGGTGTGCTCCACCGCCGCGACGAGGAAGCCCCCGAGCCGACCGGGCTGACCCGGGACGCGACGATCATCCTCGCCGACGGTGGCCTGATCTGTGTCGCCTCGGTCGCCCCCGGCGGCGACTTCGACCACGGCGACGAGGAGACCCTCGCGGCGATCTCACATCCCGGCGGATACATCGAGTTCGACGAAGTACTGCTCTCGACCGAGTACGACTCGGCCGGGCGCCAGAAGCGGGCCACGCTGGAACTATGGCCCGCCACCGACGACGTCGCGGCACTCCACGGAGCCGGCTCGGTCGTCACCGGCTGCACCGCGAAGATCGGCGGCGGCGTGGTCAATACGGCCCTCTTCCGGTGGTCGCTCGACGGCCATCTCGGCCTCGGCCGCTACGAGATCACGCGACCCGTGACGGTGGCCGCCGCATGAGCCGCATCGAGATGGTCATCTCCGACTTCGGTGGCGTCCTGACCACGCCGCTGTTCGAAGCCTTCGCCTCGTTCCAGGACCAGGTCGGGATCCCCCCGAAGTCCTTTGGCCTGGCGATGAAGGCGATCGCCGAAAAGGGCGAGCCGAACCCGCTCTTCGAACTTGAATGCGGCCGGATCACCGAGCTCGAGTTCCAGCAGCAGCTGGCCGCGGCGCTCGAGCCCGTACTCGGCCACCGGCCCGAGATCGAGTCCTTCGGGATGCTTCTGTTCGAGGCGCTGGACCCGAACCCGGGCATGATCGACCTGATCCGGGAGGTGCGACGCGACGGTTTCCGGACCTCGCTCCTGACCAACAACGTCAAGGAGTGGGAAGCGACCTGGCGTTCGATGATGCCGATCGACGAGATGTTCGAGACGGTGATCGACTCAGCCTTCGTGGGCTGCCGCAAGCCGGACCCGCGGATCTACCAGCTGACCCTGGAGAGGGTCGGGCTCGAACCGGATCAATGCATCTTCATCGACGACATGGAGATCAACGTCGACGCCGCCAAGGAGCTGGGCCTGCACGGCGTCCACTTCAGGGAAACCGCGCAGGCCCGAGCCGAAGTGCATGCGCTCCTGGCTTAGAGGTCATCGCCAATACCTGAGGTTGCGGATGTCATCATGACGAATGCCTGAGCCGTCGAACGAAAAAACGTTCCTGGTCGCCGCGGTCGTAGCGGCCCGACAGGTAGGTCTTCCGACCGGCTCCGAAGATTGACGTTCCGACACTCGCTTTTCCAAGACCGATGTTCAGCACACCGTAATTGAAGAAGCGGGGGTCTCTTCTTCCGTTGGAAAGGAACCGCACGCCGATCGCGTGCCGCTTCTCCCGGGAGGCTTGACCGGCACTCCCCACAGCCCAGATACCGCCCTTTGAGTCGATTGTTACTCCATAGAGGCGGGTGAAACGCGCGCGCCGTTTGCCCGTGGCATAAAGCCGAACGACTCCTTTCGAGCCGAACGAATGATCGAGGCGCCCGTTCTTCCAGAACCGAGCGATTAGGCCAAATCCCGCTCCCGAACCGGAGTCCACAGGTTCTCCGTAACCAGCAACAACGATACGGCCCTTCCTGTCCCGTTCCATATTGCGAGCAACCAACCAACGGGTACCTACGCCCGGACGCACAACCACGCGTCCGCCGTTCCCAAACGAACGGTCCCGGCTCCCATCCTTGCGAAGCTTCATCACAAGCAAAGCATTCTGAAACACTCCTGACAGGAGAATCCGACCGTTCGCTAGGACATCTACGTCGAAGAACCCCGAAGGCTTCCCCGGTGCGCCCAGCACATTGACGCTGTCAACATTTTCTCCCCCAAAACCCCGCTCAAGAGTCCCATCAGTCGAGAAACTGTAAAGCGCGGCGTCGTCAGTGCGACCAGTCTGCGAAATTTGCTTGAACGCGGCCACCACGAACCGACCGTCCGGCCGTAGCGCCACTCCCGTAGCGCCCCGAGGGGTTCCGAACGAAATCCCGCCGTCCTGCCCGAACGACTGATCGGGAGAACCATCCGGCATCAGCTGCTTCATGATCAACTTCGCAATCCCCTTGCGGCCATTTCCGACCAGAGTGCTGCCCTTGTAGCCCACCAACAGGATCCGCCCGTCGGGCCTGATCACGCCGGATGCAAGATTCGCCAGATCTACCCCGTGAGATCCGCCCCAATACGAAACCGTGACTTCGCCCCCATCACCGAACGATGCGTCGAGCTCCCCGTTCCGAAGAACCCGCCACACCTTCCATTCAGTCCAAGTCGCCGCGCCAACGATCACCCGTCCTTGGGCGTCTACCGCCAAAGCCTTCGGAGACAGCGTCGCCGAACTCTCGATCGGACCGACCTCGCCGGTGACTAATCCGCCGCGACCAAAGGCTCCATCGTCCACGAACGTAGACCGCGCCTGAGCCAGCGTGTCACCAGCGGCAATCGCTGACGACAGCAGCAACGTCACCAACAGCAACGAACGCCCAAGACGCAGCAGGTCGATCATATTTCTACGAACCCGGAAACTTGGATGAAGTCGCGGAGCGAGCGGCAACTCACGAATCAGCGAAAATCGGCAACGCTGGAGTCACGTTCTCGCAACCGCTTACAGAATCTGCCCCATATCCCGGCTTATCTACAAACGCAATATCACCGCCGGGAAACACGCCACCTGGCGCAGGATTAGCGGGTAGCGAACAATCAATGGTGTCGTTATCGCCGGAATTCGCAATAATTCGATCCTGCGAAGCGTACGAGTTCAACTCGTCGTTGGACGCCCTCCCTATCAGCTGATTCGATGACGAATCTCCGCGCAGTTCGTCTCTATGACGGGAGCCTTCAAGATCTTCGAACTGGTCTATGGAATTCATCGCCCCCTCCCCGCTACAGGTCAGAACCCCACCCTCGAACCTCCCGACATTGCCGCTGTAAATACTTGCGAGCACCCCACTCTCTGTGCCCGCATCCGAGCCCGTCCGGTACTGCACCCACGACGCGCTATCGACGTTGTTTCCTCCTATCAGGATATCTGCCTCGCATGCTGAGCTAGACTCAACTAAGTCGTCTCCGACGCCACCATCGATGGTATCGGCGCCGCTGGTATTGACGAATCCATCGTCACCAGCCAGACCGTCAACTATGTCGTTGCCGATGCCGTCGTGCATGAAATCATCTGTGTAATTCCCGCCCGACAAAGTATCGTTTCCTTGGCCACCCAAGAAGATCGGATTGGTAATCTCAGACACGTTGGAAATACTTAGGTCATCGTTGGAACCAAAGCCAGACAGATCCAACGTCACTACCCTTGTAGTTGGGGCACAGGTCACCTGAGTTGCTGTATAGGAGCACCCGGGTGTCTGATCTTCTGGGAGAGTCGAGAACTGTCCCTTCAAGGATGAAGCGGTCGTAGTGAACCGGAATGATGGCGGCGTCGTAGAAAGTTGCGTGACTACGACATCATCTTCCCCATTGCGGTTGAACCAGTTGGTCGTAGATCCAGCCATGTACAGCTGAGATCTCGACTGCCCAGACCAGGTTGGAGAGGTCATGCCCACACTTATTTTGGTCGTATCGCGCGAGCCGACCCAGTTCGATGGCTTCGACTCACAGTTAGCCACGGTGGTAGACCCGCCGCAGTAGTCCTCGCCCGCGCCACCAGCCAGCAAGCTGCCGGCTGGCGCGATCAGATTGTCACCTCCGGCGTCTCCAATCAAGATGTCCGCAACTGAGCCACCTCCGCCGTTGATCACGTCAGAGCCACCTCCACCCTCCAGAACATTCATCCCTGTAGTGCCTACGATGTAGTCGGCAAACGGTGTACCTATGACGTGCTCGAAGTCCGAGAAGACAGTGCCGGGATTTGCAGGAGTATCGGCCTTATCCGTACCACCGCCTCCTCTTTTCACTGATCCATTGTCCGCCTTCCCGGCTGCCAGGTTCACGTAAATGCCACGCTCAGAGGAGTTCGTCGCCGGGAAGTTTGGAAACCCGCTCATGGAAGGATCTGAAAAGCCGTCTGCTCCGCCTGACGCGAAGCTCAGTGTGTCAACACCGGCCCCATCTTCCATTTTGTCGCCGGTAGCGTCTCCTTGAACAACGTCATTTCCCGGTCCCCCGAAAATGTAATCTGACCCAAAGCCACCCAGCAAGTAGTCGTTGCCTCCGTTGCCGTGCAGTTGATCGTCTTCAATACCGCCATAAATGAGATCGTCTCCATCAGCTCCATAAATCTCGTCGGTACCACGCCCTCCGTAGATAATGTTGGCGCCCGCATCTCCATAGACAGGATCATGTTCCCAGTCGCGGCTCGCAGTAGCCATCTGCGCCCCACCTATTTTTTCCATCTCCTGAAGTTTGGCCGTAATCACTGCTTGGCTTCTCTCCGATTCAGGGCGTAGGCGCTCGAAGTCCACCTCTAGGCTTCCGTCGCGCTGACTGTCAGGACTGCCCGGCGTGCCAACGACTTCCTGCACCCGAGGGTCTGTCCTAATCGCTTCCTGACGAAGACCAAGGTTGGGTTGGCTTTTTTCGTCTGAGCAACATTGTGCGCCTCTTGCAGCGCTTCGGCTACCGCATCTCGGAAGTCGGATGCTTCATCAACCGAAAGGTCGGACGCGACTTGATCGATTAGTTTCTTGGCATTCGGAGCAAGTTCAGAAAGTAGGGGAGCTCGCCCAGCATCCAAAGTGTCGTTACCCGATCCACCCTTCAAGATCGCGCCGTAGCTATTGCCAACAATGTAGTCCCAACCATCACCGCCGTTGACAAAAACGGTATTTGGAGCGCCAATTATCACGTCGTCGCCAGAACTTCCGTCTACAGATGTCGTACTTTCATCAGCCACAATCACGTCCGTGCAAGCCGATCCGGAGATCTGTCCGGTGTCATCGCTGGACGTAAGCACGCCGTTGAAACATGCTGCTGGTGAGCTTTCGGCGCTCACCGAAGGAGCCGAGACGACACTCCCTACGAGAACAACCAACGCAGACAGTGCGGGAACGAGACGGTTTGACAAGACACCCCTCCTAGGCGATTCGTGTCAGCCGATCACGTGAGCGATCTCCGATCGTCTGTTTCTACATCAACAGGCTACCATCGGGGATCAAGGGTGTCCAGCCTTGGTCAACCGGGTCTTGCCCGACGGAATCCGGAAAATAGTCGTCCCGAAAGTTCGAAAGATTCTCGCCTTGGCCGATCTTGAGTTTGCATTCGACCGCCCTCTGTTTGAGCGTCCCGGAGACGCCTACCCGGCCCTTGGCTACCCGACAGTCCTCGAGACGCGCCAGAACCAACGTCCAGCGGGTCGTGCACAGGGGCCTCCAGCCGCCCGCTGGCAAGGAGTAAAGCCGGAAGGGTCCGCGATAGTACCCACGTACGTGAGCTGACCCTTCCGGGCGTCGACGAAGCCAGCGGGCGGCTGGTGGCTCCTGGGCGCGGTGCCCGGACTTAACCAGGCTTGCTCGTATCTGAGGGAGCCACTCGGCCCTCGAAGGCGAGGCCGGCGCAGAGCCAGGCGAAGGCGACCAGGAGGACGAAGGCGAGCACGAAGTCTCCGGTTGCGTCCTTGACCACGCCGAGGAACAGCGGCGGGAAGAAGCCGCCCAGGCCGCCCGCGGCACCGACGATGCCGGTCGCGGCACCGGTCGCCTTGGGGAAGCTGAGCGGGACCAGCTTGAACACGGCGCCGCTGCCCAGCCCGAGGAACATGGCCATGGTCAGGCAGAAGAAGGTGGTCAGGGCCATGTTCGGCACCGAGGCCTGCCAGGAGAGCCCGATCGCGTCGACGCCGACCCCGAGGAAGGCGATCGCCAGCACCCGGTTGCCGCCGATCCGGTCGGAAAGCATGCCGCCGATCGGGCGGCTGGCGGTGGCCAACAGGGTGAAGCCGGCAGCACGCAGACCGGCGTCGGTCAACGAGAGATCGAACCAGTCGACCAGCAGCTTCGGCAGGTACAGCGCCATCGCCACGAAACCACCGAAGGTGACGAAGTAGAAGAGGGCCAGCCGCCAGAGCTTCCAGCCGGAACGGAGCACCTCGCCGTACCTGGTCGGCGGACCCTTCTCGACCGGCGCCTGCCGGGCCATGGACATCCAGATCAAGGCGTACACGGCGATCACCGCGCCGAAGACGAGGCCGGCAACCTCTTGGCCGGCCGAGTCGCGAATCGCCGGGACGGAGAAAGCGGCGACCGCAGTGCCGATGTTGCCCATGCCATAGACGCCGAGCGCGACGCCTTGCCGCTCCGGCGAGTACCACTGGGACACGAACGGCACGCCGACCGCAAAGGAAGCACCGGCCGCTCCCAGCAGAAAGCCGGCCCCGATCAGGGTCGCGTAGGAGGAAGCGAAGCCGACCAGCACCGCGGCCCCGGCCGAGTAGAAGAGCATCGCCGTGAAGACCACCCGGCCACCGACCCGGTCGGTGAGCAGGCCGAGCGGGATCCTGAGCAGCGATCCCAGCACGACCGGGATCGAGATCATGATCGAGGTCTGGATGTTGCTCAGGTCCAGCTCCTTCTGGATGTCCGGAGCGATCGGGGCAAGCATCCCCCAGGCCGAGAAGCAGGCCGCGAAGGCAATCGTCGCCAGGGTCAGGTTTCTGCCTGAACCGCCAGTAGCTTCAGTTTCCATCGATTTCTCCTGGTGTGATGTTGGACGGGTGGGAGCTTCTCGGGACCGGCTATTCCCCCTGCGCGGCGCGGGAGCGCCCGCCGGTAGATCCGGTCGGCTGCGGCCCGGCGGGAATGCTGGGCGAGTAGTCGGGGCTGCCGCTGCCGTATCGCTTCGCCCGCGCCACGGCAACCTTGGGGTTGCGGGGTCGATAGACGATCGGGCTCCGGATCGGGTAGGCGACCGGCACGGTGAATGCGTGGATCAGCCGGCTGAAAGGCCAGGCGGCATAGAGGAACCAGACCGCGATCACGTGGACCTGGAAGATCGTCGCGACACCCTCCCCGGTCATCAGCGAGGGATCGGGCTGGAAGATGAAGATCTGCCGGAAGTACGGCGCGACCGACTCCCGGTAATTGACCGAGTCGGGGATGTTGAACACGGTCGCCGCCATGCCGGTGGCGATCCCGACCGCGAGCAGCCCGAAGATCACCAGGTCCATGTCGGTCGTCGTGACCCTGACCCGGGGATTGGTGAAGCGCCGGTACATTAGGGCGACGAAGCCGACCACCACCGCGGCGCCGGCCGAGACCCCGCCGAGCACCGCGACCAGGTGGTACAGGTGGTCGGAGATCCCGACCGCCTCGGTCCAGGACTCGGGGATCAGGATCCCCATCACGTGGCCGCCGATCGCCATCAGCACGCCGACGTGGAAGATCACGCTGGCGAAGCGCAGGATCCGGCCCTCGAGCAGCTCGGTCGAGCGGGCGGTCCAGCCGAAGCTGTCGGTACGGCGACGCCAGATCAGCCCGGTGATCCCGATCGCCAGGGCGACGTAGGGCAGCACCACATAGGCGGCGGTGGCCGGGACGCTGGTCGCAAACGGGATCAACTCCGGCCCCCGATCATCGGCAGGGGCACCTCGCCCGCCTGGTTCGGCATGACCTCCGGCGGTGCGAACGGCTCCATCCCGACCTCCTCGCTCGGCGGCCCTTCCTCGGCCAGCCGCTTGATCCGGTTGATCTGACGTCGCGAGAGCCCGGGCATTCCGTCCCGGATCACGTCGAACAGGGGAAGCCAGGGGCTCTCGGCCCGGACGAGCCCGGCCCGGATCAGCTCGATCGACTCGCGATGGCCGTCGAGCAGGTCGCGGCCGGCCCCGTCGGGCGCGAGCACGGCGAACTCGAGCATCAGCGGCAGATAGTCCGGCAGCTCTTCCGCGGCGGGGACTAGCCCGGCGTCGCGATATACGTTCTTGATCTTGAGCAGGGCCAGCCCACGCTGGCGACTGTCGCCGTGGAGCTGGTAGGTCAGGTGGAGGCTGCGACGACGGTCGAAGTCGAAGTTGTCGACATAGGACTCGCGCAGCTCGTCGAGGCTCTGGACCCGGTACCAGGCGAGGAACCCGCCGAGCGCGTCCCGGGCGCCCGCCGAAGCCGGCCCGACCTCGGCCAGGTCCAGTCCGCCCAGCTCCTCGACGGCCTCCGGCTCCGGGTACTGGAGCAGCAGCGAGACGACCTTCAGGGGATGGACCCGGTCAGGCATTGCCGCCTCCCGCGCCGGCGGTGCCGGGCTTTCCGCCGTGGCGGCTCAGGAGGTCGCGCACGTCGAAGTCGGGGTCGGGGTTCTCGACCGCCAGGGCGCCGTTCTCCGGCGCGTCGCCGTCGCGGGCGGCGGCCAGGGCGCCGGTGTACGGGTCCGGGGCGCCCACCCCGGTCATCTCACCCAGGCCGGGCACCGGGGCGCCGTTGGCGAACTGGATCCCGCAGGAACCCTGCTCGATGAAGGCACCCTCGGAGACCTCGCCGTGGCGCTTCGGGATCACGTAACGGTCGTCGTAATCGGCGATCGCGACCATCCGGTACATCGCTTCCAACTCATGCGGCTCCATGCCGGCGTCGGTCGCAATCTCGGGCCGGGCCTGGTCGCCGAGGTTGATGTCCCGCATGTAGCGCCGCATCGCGATCAGCCGCTCCAGTGAGCGTCGGACCGGGCCGACGTCACCGGCCGAGAGGATCGAGGCCAGGTAATCCATCGGGATCCGCATCTCGTCGATCGCGGCGAAGATGTTCGCCGCATCTTCGTCGTCGCCGTCGCGGATCAGCGCCTTGCCGACCGACTCCATCGGCGAGAGCGGCGGCACGTACCAGACCATCGGCAGCGTCCGGTACTCGGGGTGGAGCGGCAGGGCGATCTTCCACTTCTTCGCCATCGCGTAGACCGGCGAGTAGGAGGCGGCGTCGATCCAGTCGGCCGGGATCCCGTCCCTGAGCGCCTGCTCGCGCACCTCCGGGTCATCCGGATCGAGCATCAGGTCGAGTTGCGCCTCGAGCAGGTCCTGCTCGTCTTTGACCGAGGCGGCCGCCTCGACCCGGTCGGTGTCGATCAGCACCACCCCGAGGTGGCGCAGGCGGCCGACGCAGGTCTCGGAGCAGACGGTCGGCATGCCGGCCTCGATCCGCGGGAAGCAGAAGTTGCATTTCTCCGCCTTGCCCGTGTGCCAGTTGAAGTACACCTTCTTGTAGGGGCAGCCGGAGACGCAGAACCGCCAGGAGCGGCAGGCGTCCTGGTCGACCAGCACGATGCCGTCCTCCTCGCGCTTGTACATCGCGCCCGAAGGGCAGGAGGCAACGCAGGAGGGGTTGATGCAGTGCTCGCAGATCCGCGGCAGGTAGACCATGAAGGTGTCTTCGAAGCCCTGCTTGACCTCTTCCTGGATCTTCTTGAAGTTGGGGTCGAAGGCGGCGTGCTCGGCCGAGCCGGCCAGGTCGTCCTCCCAGTTCGGGCCCCACTGGATGTCGAGGTCGGCGCCGGTCACCTGTGACTTGGGCCGGGCCACCGGCTGGTGCTCGCTCGAGGGCGAGGAGATCAGCTTGTCGTAGTCATAGGTCCACGGGTCGTAGTAGTCGTCGAGCTCCGGCAGGTCCGGGTTGGAGAAGATGTTGGCCAACTTGTGCAGCGGCCCGCCGGCCTTCAGTTTCAGCTTGCCGCGACGGTCCAGCTTCCAGCCGCCGTTCCACTTCGACTGGTCCTCGTAATCGACCGGAAAGCCCCGGCCGGGCTTGGTTTCGACGTTGTTGAACCAGACGTACTCGGTGCCCCTCCGGTTGGTCCACACGTTCTTGCATGTGACCGAGCAGGTGTGGCAGCCGATGCACTTGTCGAGGTTCATGACCATGCCCATCTGGGCCCGGACCTTCACTGGTACCTCACCTCCTCCTGGCGCTTGCGGATCATGATCAGCTGGTCCCGCTGGGTGCCGCAGGGCCCGTAGTAGTTGAAGCCGTAGGAAAGCTGGGCGTAGCCGCCGATCATGTGGGTCGGCTTCATCGAGATCCGGGTCAGCGAGTTGTCGGTGCCGCCCCGTCGCCCGGTCACCTCGGAGATCGGCACGTTCACGTGCCGGTCCTGCGAGTGGTAGAAGAGCGCGATCCCGTCCGGAACCCTTCGGGAGACTGCGGCACGGCAGGAAACCGCGCCGTGGGAGTTGTAGACCTCGAGCCAGTCGTTGTCCTTCACGCCGACCCGTTCGGCGTCCTTTTCCGAGATCCACATCGCCGGGCCGCCCCGGAACAGGGTCAGCATGTGGAGGTTGTCCTGGAACTCGGAGTGGATCGACCACTTCGAGTGCGGGGTGAGGAAGCGGACGGTCACCTCGAGCGGGTCGTCGGCACCGCCCCGAGGCGAGACCTGGGCCGAGCGGACCGGCGGCCGGTAGGCCGGCAGCCCCTCCCCCATGTCCAGCATCCAGGCGTGGTCGACGTAGAAACTCTGCCGCCCGGTCAGGGTGCGGAAGGGGATCAGGTGATCGATGTTCGAGGTGAAGGGCGAGTAGCGCCGCTCACGGGACTCCGAGCCCGACCATTCGGCCGAGGCATGGACCTTGCGCGGCTGGACCCGCAGGTCGGCGAAGTTGATCCGCTGGTCGATGTGCTCCTCGGAGATCACGGTCAGGTCCTTGCCGGTCCTGGCCCCGAGCGCCTTGAACGACTCGTTCGCGATCCGGCCATTGGTCGTTCCCGAGAGCGAAAGGATCACCTCTGCCGCATCGATGTCGGTCACGATCGCCGGGCGGCCGGCGCCCGGACCTTCGAGCACCTTGCCGTTGCGCCGGCAGAGCTCTTCGACTTCGATCTCCGGCTTCCAGCTGACGCCCTTGGCCCCGATCCCGAGCTTCTCGACCAGCGGGCCGAGCGCGTTCATCTTCTCGCCGACCGCGCCGTAGTCCCTTTCGACTTCGATCAGCTTCGGCATCGTCTCGCCGGGGATCGGTTCGCATTCGCCGAGCCGCCAGTCGCGGACCACGCCGCCGGGCTGGGCCAGCTCCTCGGGGGTGTCGTGGAGCAGCGGTGCGGTGACGATGTCGGTCCGCGTGCCGAGGTGACCGGCGGCCAGTTCCGAGAAACGGTCGGCGATCAGGTTGAAGATGTCCCAGTCCGTCTTCGCTTCCCAAGGCGGCGGGATCGCTGCGTTGAAGGGATGGACGAAGGGATGCAGGTCAGTCGACTAGATGTCGTGCTTCTCGTACCAGGTGGCGGCGGGCAGCACGATGTCCGAGTAGAGGCAGGAGCCGTTCATCCGGAAGTCGATCGTCATGAACAGGTCAACCTTGCCCTCGGGCGCTTCTTCGCGCCACTTGACGTCTTCCGGACGCCCCTCCGGTTCGCATTCCTCCGAGCGCACGGCGCTGTCGGTCCCGAGCAGGTGCTTGAGGAAGTACTCGTGTCCCTTGCTCGAGGAGCCGAGCAGGTTGGCCCGCCAGAGGTTGAGGATCCGCGGGAAGTTGGCCGGGTCGTCCGGGTCCTCGCAGGCGAAGCCGAGCCGGCCGGCCTTCAGTTCCTCGACCACGTAATCGGCGGATGACTTGCCGGCTGCCTTGGCCTCATCGGCGAGGTCGAGCGGGTTGCGGTCGAGCGCCGGGGCGGCCGGCGTCCAGCCGAGCCGGACCGCCTTGGCGTTGGCGTCGACGATGTGGGTGTGCTCGAAGTTCCCGTTCCCCGCCGGCGAGACGAACTCATCCGGGCGGCGGGTCTCGTAGCGCCACTGGTCGGTGGCCAGGTACCAGAAAGGGGTCGCCGCCTGATGGCGGGGCGGCCGGTTCCAGTCGAGCGCGAAGGCGAGGGTCTGCCAGCCGGTGATCGGACGCACTTTCTCCTGGCCGACGTAGTGGGCCCAGCCACCGCCGTTGACGCCCTGGCAGCCGCAGAAGAGCAGCATCGAGAGGATCGCCCGGTAGGTCTGGTCGGCGTGGAACCAGTGGTTGATCCCGGCGCCCATCACGACCATCGAACGGCCCCGGGTCTTCTCGGCGTTCTCGGCGAACTCGCGGGCGACCTGTTCGCAGACCGCCGCCGCGACCCCGGTGTGTTCCTGCTGCCAGGCGGGTGTGTACGGCTCGGCCGGATCGTCGTACCCCTTCGGCCATGTGCCGGGCAGACCCTCGCGGGCGACCCCGTACTGGGCCAGGCTGAGGTCGAAGACCGTGGTGACCAGCTTGCCGCCGATCCGCCGGGCCGGGACGCCGCGCACCATGGTCGTGCCGCCTTCGGTTTCGCCGCCGTCGAAACGCGGCAGGGTCACCTCGACCAGTTCGTCGTGGTTGCCGAGCAGGGTGAGAGCCGGCTCGATTCCTTCCAGGTCGAGGTTCCACTTCCCCTCGCCTTCTTCGCCCCAGCGGTCGCCGATCGTGCCGTTCGGGACCACCGACTGGTTGGTGTTCGAATCGATCAGGACGGTCTTCCAGTCGGCGTTCCCGCCGGTCTCGCCGATGTCCTCGGCCCGCAGCATGGTGCCGCCGTGGACGGTGCCGTCACCGTGGTCTTCGAGCTCGACCAGGAACGGCAGGTCGGTGAACTGCCGGGCGTACTCGCCGAAGTACTCGGCCTCCCGGTCGACGAAGAACTCCTTGAGGATCACGTGGCCCATCGCCATCGCCAGGGCGCCGTCCGATCCGGCGGTGGCCGGCAGCCACTGGTCGGCGAATTTGGTGTTGCCCGCGTAGTCGGGTGAGACCACGATCGTCTTCTGGCCGCGGTAGCGCGCCTCGGTCATGAAGTGGGCGTCCGGGGTCCGGGTCTGGGGGATGTTGGATCCCCACATGATCAGGTAGGAGGCATCCCACCAATCGGCCGATTCGGGCACGTCGGTCTGATCGCCCCAGACCTGGGGCGAGGCCGGCGGCAGGTCGGCGTACCAGTCGTAGAAGCTGAGCGGCACCCCGCCGATCAGCGAGAGGAAGCGGCTGCCGGCCGCGTAGGAGACCTGCGACATCGCCGGGATCGGGCTGAAACCGACGATCCGGTCGGGCCCGTAGCGCTTGATCGTGTGGACGTGGGCAGCCGCGGCGATCTCGGTGACTTCGGCCCAGCTGGCGCGCAGGAACCCCCCCTTGCCGCGCCGTGACTTGTAGGCCTTTGCCTTCTCCGGATCCTCGACGATCGATTCCCAGGCTTCGACCGAGTCGCCCAGCCGCTGCCTCGCCTCGCGGTACATCGAGAGCAACTCCCCTCGGACGTAGGGGAACTTGGGCCGGAGCGGCGAGTAGACGTACCAGGAGAAAGAAGCCCCGCGCGGGCAGCCGCGCGGTTCGTAGTCCGGGGTCTCGGTCCCGTTCGAGGGATAGTCGGTCTGCTGGGTCTCCCAGGTGACCAGGCCGTCCTTGACGTGGATCTTCCACGAGCAGGAGCCGGTGCAGTTGACGCCATGTGTCGAGCGGACGACCCGGTCGTGTTGCCAGCGGTCCCGGTAGCCCTGCTCCCAGTCGCGGGGCCGGAGTGAAACTTCGTTCCAGCCGTCCTCGGAACGTTCGGGTTTGAAGAACTGCTTCGCCCGCAACAGGTGACCCGAGTCAGCCATGCTTCGAACCTATCCGAACTCCGGCCAGCCGAATCACGGCTTCCAGCTTCTTGTCGACTACAGGTTCTGCCCGATCCATGCGGCAACCCTAGTGGCCTCACCCCCCGTCAAAAACAGTATTTACCCGCAGACTTTATTTCCCCGATTCGCGCTCGGAAAACGTCGCCGCGACCAGCTCCACGATCTGCCCGTCGGCCTTTTCCGGCGCCCCGGCGTCATGAGGGGGCTGGGGGTCGTACTCGATTCCCAGCTGAACCGCCTGCGCCACCTCCGGTCCGTAGATCTCGGTGACCAGGCTGAGGGCCATGTCGATCCCAGCCGAGACCCCCGCCCCGGTCACGTACTTGCCGTCGAAGACGACCCTGTCCTCGACCGGGTTGGCGCCGAGCTCGGCGAGTGTCTCGCGGGCGAGCCAGTGGGTGGTCGCGGGGCGCCCGTCGAGCAGCCCCGCGGCCGCCAGCAGCAGAGCACCGGTGCAGACCGAGGTCGTCCAGGTGGTGGTCTCGTCGACCGCCCGGATCCAGGCCAGCAGGGGTTCGTGGTCGAGCAGCGTCCGGGTGCCATATCCGCCCGGCACGACCAGGATGTCCGGGCTGGCCACCTCGTCGAGCGACTTGTCCGCGACCAAGGAAAGCGTGTCCGACTCGTTGCGGTACGCGCCGGCCTCTTCGCCGACGAAGATCGATTCGACCCCGGGCACCGAGTTGAGGACCTCGTGCGGCCCCGTCACGTCGAGGGCGGTGAAACGGTGGTAGAGCAGGTATGCGACTTGCATGGTTCTCCTTTGGTCAGGCCGCGACCGGGTCGCGACGGAAACGCTGGCGGTATTCGGCCGGCGAGCAGCCGAGGCGGCGGGCGAAGGTCCGGCGCATCGTCTCGGGGGTTCCGAAGCCGCAGCGATCCGCGATCTGGTCGATCGGCTCCGGCGGCCCTTCGAGCAGCTGGCGGGCCCGCTCCAGCCGCAGGGTCTCGACGTAGGTGGCCGGGGTCATGCCGGTCTCCTTGCGAAACGCCCGGGCGAAGTTCCGCGGGCTCATCAGGGCCCGCTCGGCCAGCGCCTCGACCCGCAGGTCGGCGTCGAGATGGTCGGCCATCCAGAGCTGCAGTCCGCGCAGCCCGGGCCGCGCCGCCGGGGCCGAGACATGGGAGCTGAACTGGGCCTGGCCGCCAGGGCGACGGAGAAACAGCACCAGCCAGCGCGCGACCTGAAGCGCCACTTCTTCGCCCAGGTCTTCGGCGACCAGGGCCAGGGCCAGGTCCATGCCGGCGGTCACCCCGGCCGAGGTCCAGACCCTCCCGTCCTGAATGAAGATCGGGTCCGGGTCTACTTCGACTTCCGGGTAGCGGCGGGAGAGCTCCGAGCAGGCGGCCCAGTGGCTGGTCGCCCGGAGGCCGTCGAGCAGACCGGCGCGAGCGAGCAGCAGCGAGCCGGAGCAGACCGAAGCGACCCGGCGCGAGCGATCAGCGGCGTTGCGGATCCAGTTGACCAGGGTCTCGGACCCCTCGGCCTCGATCACACCGGTGCCGCCGGCGACGATCAGGGTGTCGATCGGACCCCGGCACTCGGCCAGCGTCCGGGCCGGAAGGATCGAGTAGGCGCCGGAGCGGGTCGCCAACGGCTCGACCGTCTCGGCTGCGACTTCGACCTCGTAGGCGGGGTCGACCGGCTCGCCGTCCACCCAGGTCGCGGCGATGTCACGGGCACCACCGAAGACCTCGGCCGGACCGACCACGTCGAGCGGCTGAAGGTCGGGAAAGGTGACGATCACGATGCGCCGGGGAGCCGCGGCACGACCTGAACGAGCGGAAGTCATGACCCCATAGTGACCTCAACCGGGTCTGGCCGCAAGGACTAGTACCGGACAAATCCTGCCACCCCTCTAGGTGGGTCGGATTTCCGGCATCGGTGCCGGTTATCCGACCCAGTGGCTGCGGAAGGGACGGGTGGCCGTGCGCAGTGGGTCGGATTTCCGTCCCAGGCACCGGAAATCCGACCCACCCCTTTCGAACAGCGGCAAACGAGGGGGCGAAAACGGTAGCCGCTACCGGCCGACGCGACTCAACCAGCTTCGTACGGGGAGCCTGATCAGTGAGATTGAAGAAATGGTTCGTATAGAACCAAAAACTCAATCTCGCAAGGCAAGTTGATCAGCGCGCAGCCGGTGGCTACCGGGCGCGTTGCCCGAGGTCAGTTATCCGAGCCGATTCTGTCCCAGACGTATAGCTCGACTGCCTCGTTGGCCAGTTCGAGCAGTCGTTCCGGGGAGAGCCAGCCGACCACGGTTTCGAGGGCTAGTTCTTCGGTCAGTCCGTCTTCGAGGACCTCTTCGCCGCGAAAGCCGGCGGCGAGCTTGAGGGCTTCTCGGCGGTGCTCGCCGAGCGAGCCGAAGGCGCCCATCAGGAAGTCGCGGTTGGGGACCGGCTGGCCGAGATCCATCGAGCCGTGCCAGGCGGCCAGCAGGGAGAGATCGTCCTGGTCGAGGTCGGCGAGCGCGCGGGCGTACTGGGCTTCGAGTTCCTCTTCGGGGATCTCGTCGACCCACGCACGCAGGGCCTCTCCGAGGATCTGGCGACGGGCCTCGCGGCCGACCGATTCGGAAATGACGTGAATCGCATCAGCCGGATCGACGAAACAAAGTGACATTGAGGGCCGTCCTCGGGGTCGGGTGCGCGGACAACCATGAAGATAGAGATGCCACAGGACGCAAAAAATGTTGCAGAAGCCCGCAATTTGCGGATGCCAGAAGGAAAACGATCCTTCCCGCAAAGGGCGAGAAGGCGTGGCCAAGACGTCCCGAAGGTATGGGGTCGTGTGCGGGTGGGATGCAAGCGGAAGGGCATGAGACGGGCTGGTGGCCCGGCGTTGCCCTTGTGCGAAGCAGGCCGCCCGCACACGGCCCCAGACCGAGGACAGAGTCTTGGCCACGCCTTCTAAATGTCAGAAAACGGACGCCGCTCCCGACCATAAAGTTGCCCCGTGCCCCTGACCATCATCAAAGGCCCTCCGAATTCCGGCCGCACCGAGCTCGTGCGCGAGCGTTTCGAGGCCCGCCTGGCCGATGACCCGGTTCTGGTCGTACCGTCGACCGACGACATTTTTGGCTGGGAACGCCGCCTGACCAGGGATCGCGGCGCGTTCGTCGGAGGCAAGGTCGTCCACTTCAAGGATCTGGTCGACGAGATCCTCGGCGACGGGTCTGCCTCGCGGAACTACGGCGCAGAAGGAGGCCTTGCCTCCCCCCTGCGTCGCCGGTCGATCGCGACCGAGGCGATCCGGTCCGGGTGGCCCGCTATAGCGTCAAGGCTGCGCGATCAGCCGGGACTGGTCGACGCGGCGCTTCAGGCGATCGACGAGTTCCGGGAGAACCTGGTCGGACTCGAGGCTTTCGACGACCCGGCCGTCACCGAAGCGGTCGGGCCGATCGCCGAGGTCTATCGCAGCTATCTCGCGAAGCTCGACGAAAGCGGACTGACCGACCTGCCGGCCCGGGCGGCCCGGGCCTCGACGAGGCCACTCGGTGAGTGGCAGGGCCGGCCGGTCTTCATCGCCGGCTTCGACGACCTGACCCGGCGACAACTCGAACTGATCCGACGCCTCGCCGGCGAGACCGAGGTGACGGTCGCGATGACCCACGAGCAGGGCAATCAGGCGATGGCAGTGACCGAAGGTCTGCTTGGCGACCTGACGAAGATCGGAGGTAAGGTCGAGCGGGAAACGAGCCGACCGGAGACCCCTCCCGATCACGACCCGCTGCTGGTCGATCTCGAACGCGCCTTCCTGGACCGATCGCGGGATGGCAGCCTACGTCCGGGCGACGCCCTCACCCTGATCGAGGCTTCCGGCCGCCGGGGCGAGGCGGAGGCGATCGGAGCCGAGATCGCCTGCCTGCTCGATGCCGGGGTAGACCCCGGCGAGGTCGCGATCGCGATCGATGCCCCGGCGGCCAACGGCGGCCCGATCCTCGAGGTGCTGACCGAGTACGGGATACCGGCCACGCTGGAGGCGGAGACCGGGGCCACGGAAACCGCCACGGGGCAGGCGGTGATCGACCTGCTCCGGGCCGGCGTCCCTTCCGGCCAGGCCCGGGAGTTTTTCGCGCTGTTGCGAGGCCCGCTCGGCCTCGACGCCGGGAAGGTCGATGCGATCGAGTTCGATGCGGTGCGAGCCGACGTCGAGAGCGCCGCCGAAGCGAAGGCGATCGCCGATCGCCACCGACTGGAGATCCCCGGCTGGGATCAGCTCGCGGCCGGTGAAGTGGCCACGGCCGCGAAACTGGTCGCTCGCATATCGGCGGAGAACCTGATCCGCGGCGGCGGCCGCTCGCTCCCCGGCGCCTCGGTCGCCGTGGAGACACAGATGGCCACCGCGATCTGCCGTGCGGTCGACGAGCTCTCCGGCCTCGGAGATGAGAAGGTCACACCGGGACAGATCGTCGACGCCCTCTCCAGCGGGACCGTGAAAACGTGGGCCGTGCCGACCGCACACACGATCCAGATCTCAAGCCCCTACTCGATGCGCGCCAAACGGGCCGGCTACGTCTTCATCGCTTCGCTCCAGGAGAAGGATCTCGGAGCCGGAGAGGGCAGCCCCTTGATGTCGAGGCAGGCCCGGTCCGAGCTCGGGATGCCCGACCTGACCGACCAGGAGCAGCAGGAGACCTACCTCTTCTACTCGTGCCTGGCGGTGCCGACCCGGCGACTCTGGCTTTCGCACCGGGTGGCCGATGTCCACGGCAAGGCGGAATTCCCCTCGGCGATGATCGGCGAGGTCAAGCGCCTGTTCGAGGGGGGCGGTTCGGGGCTCAGGCTGATCCGCCGCTCGAGTTCCGACATCGTCTTCCCGGCCGCGGAAGCCCCGAGTCCGCACGAGTGGGCACTCGGCGCGGCGACCATGAGCGAGCCGGACGGGCTGCCGGACCCTTCGCTGGCCGACGCGGCCGGAGAGGTGGCTCGGGCAAGGCTGGTCGAAGCCTCCACCCGTCGCTTCCGGAACATCGAATCCCCCGCCGCGAAGGCCGACCTCCAGACCCGGGACATGTTCTCGGCCAGCGCGCTCGAGGCTTTCATCGAGTGCCCGTACAAGTGGTTCTTCGAGCGGGCGATGCGGCCGGTCAGGTTCGGGCCGGACCCGGTCGCGATGGCTCGAGGGAACCTGATCCACGGGGTTCTGGCCGAGCTTTACGCCGCCCATCCGGGGGCTCTGCCGACCGAGGCCGACGTCGAGGAGTGGATCGCGGAGATGCGGGAGCTCGTGGAAACGATCGGCCGCTCCTACGATCTCGGCGAGGACGTCGCCGACCACCGCATCCAGCGCCGGCAGGTCGTGACCGAGTTGACCCGCTTCCTGCGGCGCGAGGCGACCCGGCGAGAGAGCCGCTTCCGCCCGGTCGGGTTCGAGTTGAAGTTCGGTTTCGACGAAGAGGATTCGATGCCGCCGGTCGAAGGTGACGGATGGATGCTGCGTGGCGCGATCGACCGGATCGACCGGGATCCCGACGGCAACGGGGTAGTGCTCGACTACAAGTCCGGCCCCACCTCCTACAAGTCGCTTGCCGAATTGCGGCGCGAGGGCAAGATCCAGCTCCACCTCTATCTGATGGCGCTCGAGCAGCATTGGGAGCTGGAACCGGCCGCCGGGCTGTACGTGCCGATTTTCGCGGCGAAGAAAGCTGCCCGCGGACTGGTCGACGAGAGCCGGGCCTCGTTGGTGGAGGACATCGGGCTGGTCGGCAACGACTTCACCCCGGATCTGGCGGCGGAGATCCGCGAAGGGTTCGAGAAGGCCGGGATCGCGGCGGGACGGATCCTCCGGGGCGAACTCGCCCATGACCCGTCCGAGTGCCTGAACCATTTTGAACATGCCGGGGTGCCGGATTGGACGCCGGATTCCGGCTCGGACGGGAACGGGGCGGGCGGATGGACCTGACCCCGCAACAGCGTGCCGCGATCGACAGCGACGCGGCCGACATCCTGCTCAGCGCCGGCGCCGGCGCCGGCAAGACGAGCACCACCGTCGCCCGGTACGAGCGGCTGCTGACCGGCGATTACACCGACGGTCGCCGAGGCGAACCGGTGGAACCCGCTTCGATCCTGGTTTTCACCTTCACCGACAAGGCCGCGGGCGAGCTGCGGGAGCGGATCCGCAAGCTCCGGGATGACCGGGGGCAGGACTTCTCGATGAGTTCGCTGTGGGTCGGCACCTTTCACTCGGTCTGCGCCCGCATCCTTCGTGGCCATCCGGTGGCAGCGGAGGTCGACCCGGCCTTCGACGTGATCGACGACGTGGTCGCGAATCGGCTCAAGGAGGCCGCGTACGCCACGGCGCTGGAAGCGACCGCCGGAGCCGACGGCACGATCGAGGTGCTTTCCCAGTTCACGCCGTCAACCCTCAAGAAGGGCATCCAGGCCGCCTACGAACGCCTCCGGGCCGCGGGCGAGTTCGAGCCGCGACTCCCCGATCCCCCGCCCGGCCGTCCGCTGGAGGAGATCCAGCGGGACCTGCTCCGGGAAGCGCTCGACGTCAAGGCGAACGACGAGCTCCCGGCGGCCCCGATCCAGCGGGCCGACAACGTGATCGCGGCCCTCGAGAAGCTCGACCCGGAGGATCTCACCTTCGAGGTACTGGACGGCATCGACATCTTCAAGAACTCGAAGGTGATCCGTTCGCTGTGCGAGAAGGTCGCGCGGGCGAAGGTCGAACTGCTGAGCCGGGAGATGGGACCGCGCTACTGGGAAGTCCTGGCGGACCTGCTCGCCGGTTACGGGTCCGCTTACGAGGAGGCGAAATCCCGCCGCGGAAGCCTCGACTTCGAGGACCTTCAACTGAAGACCTTGGATCTGCTGCTCAGGCGGCCCGAGATCGCCGTGACCTATCGGGATCAGTTCGTCGAGATCATGGTCGATGAGTTCCAGGACACCAATCGCCTGCAGATGGACCTGATCGACGTTCTTCGCTCCGAAACCACTCGGCTCTTCACGGTCGGCGACGAGATGCAGGCGATCTACGGGTTCCGCTACGCCGACGTCGAACTGTTCCGCCAGCGGAGGTCGGGGATCTCCTTCCGCCTGCCCGAGGACGCGGAGCGTCGAAAGGCTGGGGAACGCGACGAAACCAGGTTCCCGATCGAGCTGCTTTCCCTCAATGCCAACTTCCGCTCCGAGGCGCCGGTAATCGCGGCCGTCAACGAGATCGGCCGTCAGTTCGAGGCCTTGGTCGAGGGCCTACGCACCGATGGTGAGCCAGGCGGTGTGACCGGCGGCACGAGGCACGAGTTCGACGAGCTCAAGGTGGGCCGATCGCCGGAGCCGATTTCGGACGGCGGCGATCCGTTGACGCCGAAGGTGGAGATCCTGCTCACCGAGGCGGGCACCTGGCAGGAGGCCGATCTCGGCCCGCTCGCACCGGCGCCGGGCCCGGACCAGCACATCACCGAACACCGCGGCGAGCACGAGGCGGAGGCGCTGGCCCTGGCCTGGCACATCCGCGCCGCCGTCGACGAAGGGGTCCACCCCGGCGACATCGTCATCCTGCTCCGGACCAAGACCCGGATGTGGCTGTTCGAGGCGGCCCTGAAGCAGGTCGGGCTGCGCCCCTACGTGGTCGGCGGTACCGGCTTCTGGGAGACCCGTGAAGGCGTCGACCTGCGGGCCCTGCTGGCGACGATCGCCAACCCCCGCGATGACGAAGCGCTGACCGGCACCTTGGCCGGGCCGGCCTGCGGGCTCAGCCCGAGCGCACTCTGGCTGCTGGCCAGGGATCGCGGACACGACGAGCCGCTCTGGCCCCGGGTCGAGCTGCTCGCCGACCAGGGAATCGGCGGGATCGAAGCGGAAGACCGTGAGCTCGCGGCGCGCTTCGTGGCCACGCTGCGAAGCCTCGTCGCAAGGCAGGCCGGACTCTCGCTCTCGGAGCTGGTCAAGTCCGCGGTCTCGGAAACCGGCTACGACCTGGTCAGCCTGATGCGGGACCGGTCCGGCGCCGGACTAGCCAACATCCGGCGTGTGGCGGAGATCGCCGGAGAGTACGAGACCACCGAGGGCCGTGACCTGCGAGGGCTTGTCGCCTGGATCGACGACAGTTCCCGCCTGGATTCGGAACAGGCGGTCGCGACCGAGGACGAACAGTCGGAGGCGGTCCGCCTGATGACCGTCCACAAGTCGAAGGGACTCGAGTTCCCGATGGTCTGCGTCGCCGACCTGGGACGCGAATCGAAGTCGACCTCCGAAAGCGTGGTCTGGATTTCACCCCGGGTCGAGGAGCCCGGCCGTTTCGACGTCGGCCTGCGCCTGCCCGAACCCGAGGGCAAGAGCCTCGACCTCTATGACTGGGCAGATCTCAAGGCCAGGGGGCGGCTCGAGACCACCGACGAGGAACTCCGCATCCTCCACGTCGCCCTGACCAGAGCCCAGAAGCGCCTGGTCCTGAGCGGGGTCGCCAACCTCGAGGAGGCACCCCGCTCGAGCGAGGCGAACCCAATCACCGCCCGCCTGACCCAGGCGTTCGGCCTAGACGGCCTGGAAGACGGTATCGAGATCCCGGCGGCCGACCCTCCGGAAGGCACCGAGCTCGACCTCCCGACGGGGCGGATCGAGGTGACCCTGGTCCGGGCCGAGGATGCCGAAGGCCTGGAAAGCGTCCTCGAGCCCCCGCTGGCGACCGAACCCGAGAGCGGGACCGAACGGCCGCCGCTCGGCCGTCCGCCGCGGGCGGCCTTCCCCGAGGTTCCGCTTTCCTACTCGGCGCTCGCCTCATATCGAGAGTGCCCGGCCAGGTTCTTCGCGACCCGGGTCCTGAAGCTCGACGATCCCGGCCGGACCGACGGAGGTTCCGCCGAAGAACCCGCGGCGGAACCACTCGATCCGGGCCTGGTCGATCGAAACCCAATCGATTCGACCGCTTTCGGCGTGGCCGTCCATCAGTTGCTCGAGCAGTTGCCGGGTCGCCGCTGGCTGCTCCCTGGCGAGGAGGAGGTCCGGCGGGTGCTGAGCCAACATGGCGTGCCGGGCGCCGAGGTCGCCACCGCGCGGGAGATGCTCGAGTCCTTCCTGGGCTCGGACCTGGGCCGTGAAGTGAAGGCGGGTCGGGCCGAGGTCGAATCGAGCCTGCTGCTCGAGATAGACGGGGTGATGATCCGAGGCTTCGCGGACCTGCTGGTTCCCGGTCCGGGTATCCCGCTGATCCTCGACTACAAGTCGAACCAGCTGACCGACACCAGCCCTTCCGACCTGATGGAGAAGTACGACCTGCAACGAGACCTGTACGCGCTCGCGGTCTCGCAGGCGCTCGGCACAAGCGAGGTGGAGACCGCGTTCGTCTTCCTCCGCGACGCGGCGAACCCGGTCCGGGACAAGTTCGACCACCAGCGCCTGGCCGAGGCCCGGGACTCACTGGCCGGGCTGGTCGGCGACATCGCCCGGGGCCGCTATCTCGGCGGACCCGAAGCGACCCACCAACCCTGTGGCGAATGCTGGGCCTGCGAACTACTGGTCGGGCAGATCGAATCCGTCGGCCAGGCGGAAGTCGCCTAGGCGACTTCTAAAACGGGACGTCCGGTTCCGCCGGGGGTGGCGGAGATTCGTCGTCCGGCGGGGCCGCAGGGGAAGACCCTGCCGCAACCTCATCGCTGGTGACGGGAGCGTTGCCGCCCGAGCCGGCCAACGAGGCGGCCAGGTCCTCGAGCTTGAGCTCCTTCAGTCCCTGGTCGACCGCGGCGAGTTCGCCGGCGCAGTACTCGATCAGGCCCTTCGCCTCTTCGCAGAGTTCGAGCGTTTCACGGAGCTGGGACTCGCCGGAGTCCAGACGATGGATTATCTCGTCGAGGCGGGCGGTCGCCGACTCGTAGGTCCGGTTCTCCCCGGGGTTCTCTTCACTCACTTTCGTCCAGTCCTTCCATACTGATCTGTTCGAACTCTTCCGGCGGTTCATTCTGGCGTCGGCGGCGGCGTCTGGTGCCGCCGACCACCGCGCCCACGGCGTCATCGGCGAAGCGGATCTTGATTTCGGCGGCACGACGCGCGTCGGTCGCGCTCACCACCGGTTCCCCGGCCCGGTCCTCGACCCGGGCATAGCCTCGCTCCAGGGTCCGCTGTGGGTCGTGGGCCCGCAATGCGACGCGTTCCGATTCCACCTTTCTCTGACCGGCTTCCAGTCGGCGTGAGACCCGGGCCGCCAGGCCTTGAGGCCGGGTGGCGTTGCCGACCTGCCCGTCCCGGACCAGGCGGGAGGCGCGGGCCGCGGCCGGGAGCAGCCCCCGCTGGAGGCCCCGCGAGGTCGCGTCGATGCGTGACCGGATCCCGCGGTCGGCCGAGGCGCGGATCTCCCGGGTCTTCTGGTTCAGCTTCGCCCTTTCGTTGCGGATCGCCCGGCCCGGTCCGCTGGCGAGTCCGGCCAGCGGGGCGATCCGGTCCCGCACCGCCAACTGGCCGGCCCGGGCCGCCCGCCCGGCCGCGGCCGCCAGGGTCGCCCGGGCTGCTGCGACGTCGATCCCGACCACCGCGTCGGCGGCGTGGGTCGGGGTCGACGCCCGCACCGCGGCCACGTCGTCGAGCAGGGTCACGTCCCTTTCGTGCCCGACCGCGGAGACGACCGGCACGGCCAGCACGGCGACCGCGCGACAGAGATCCTCGTCGCAGAAGGCCCAGAGGTCGGTCAGGCTGCCGCCGCCACGGCAGACCACGATCGCTTCGACGTCAGCGAAGGCCGCCATGTCACCGAGGGTGCGCCGAATGATCGGCGCCGCCTTCCGGTCCTGGACCGGCGCGAAGCCCCAGACGATCTCGCCCTGCCAGCCACGGCGCTGGAGGCCGACCAGCAGATCCTGACGGGCGGCCCCGCCTTCGGCGGTGATCACGCCGATGCGGCGGGGCAGAACCGGGCGCCGGAGTCGCTTCTGGGGTTCGGTCAGGCCTTCGGCCGCGAAACGTTTGCGGAGTTCGGCCAGGCGGGCGATCAGGTCACCCTCGCCGGAAGGGCGCAGGTCGGTCGTGCGGAAACTGAAGGACGGCGAGGCGGCCTTGCCACCCTCGTAGTAGTCGGGGCCGCCGGTGGCGACGACCTGGGCGCCGACCCGGACTGCTTCCTCGGGCAGGTTCAATTGGTCGAACTCGCGGCGCCACATGGTGCACCGCACTCCCCCGCGCTCGTCCTTGAGCTGGAAGTAGACCTGGACCCGGGTCCGGTTGAACTCGGTGATCTCGCCGGTGATCGTCGCCCGCGGCAGCGTCTGCATCTGTCGCTTGAGGCCGATCGCGTACTCGCCAACCGGGATCGGGACGGGCTCCCCGGCCGCAGACGACTGGGCGGGTTCACCGGACCCGGTCGATCTCGCGTCAGTTCCAAGCTGCTCTTCGCTCACCGTCTCAGCATGACACCGGCCCCCGACGGGCCGCCACGGCGGTGGGTCGGATTTCCGGCACATGCGCCGGAAATCCGACCCATCAGATGTCTGGGCGAGCCTTTGCCGCCTCTCGAGCGGGGGCTCGTTTCCCATCAGAACGAGGAAAGCCCCGGATCGCTGATCCGAAATACGACCTTTGTGACCATCTGACTCGACATTCGACCCCGAGTCGTGCTACCTTGCCGTTCTTCATTTATTGAGTTTGTAGGTAAAGAAAGTAACTTCATCAACAAGGGGGATAACCCGAATGAGTGTCAGCAGTTCCAAGAAAACCCGGCGCAGCATCCAGGCGCTCCTGATCCTGTCCCTGGTCGCCTTCGGTGCGATCGTCGTCGGCTGCGGCAGCAGCAGCGACGGCAGCAGTGGCGACAGCGGCAAGGTCCAGCTGGTCGCCTACTCCACCCCGCAGTCCGCGTACGAGGAGGGGCTCGAGCCGGCCTTCCAGGAGACGCCGGAGGGTGAAGGCGTGAAGTTCTCGAACTCGTTCGGCGCCTCGGGCGACCAGAGCCGCGCCGTCGAGGCGGGCCAGCCCGCCGGATACGTCAACTTCGCCCTCGAGACCGACGTCACCCGCCTGGTCGACTCGGGACAGGTCGCGAAGGACTGGCAGAACAACAAGTACAAGGGCATCGTCACCAACTCGGTGGTCTCGATCGTGACCCGTCCGGGCAACCCGGAGGGCGTCAAGTCCTTCCAGGACATCATCGACAAGGACCTCGAGGTCGTCACCCCCAACCCGTTCACCTCCGGTGGCGCCCGCTGGAACATCATGGCGATCTACGGCGCTGCGCTGAACAGCGGGCAAAGCGAGAAGGAAGCGCTCGACACCGTCAAGCAGGTGCTTTCCCAGGCGCCGGTCCAGCCGGCCAGCGCCCGCGACGCCCTCCAGGCCTTCGTCGGCGGTGCCGGCGACGTCCTGATCTCCTACGAGAACGAGGCGATCGCCGCGCAGACCGCCGGTGAGGACGTCGACTACGTGATCCCCGACTCGACCATCCTGATCGAGCAGCCGGCCGCGGTCACCGTCGACGCCCCGCAGTCCGCGACCGACTTCCTCAACTACCTCTGGAGCGACGCGGGCCAGAAGATCTGGGGCGAGCAGGGATACCGACCGGTCAACAAGAGCCTGGTCGACGAATCGAAGTTCCCGACCCCGAAGGACGAGTTCACGATCGCCAAGTTCGGCGGCTGGGACAAGGTCGCCGACGAGTTCTTCGACGACCAGAGCGGCAAGATCGCCGTGATCGAGAAGGAACTGGGAGTTTCCACTGAAAAGTGACGCGACAGCCGTAGCGGCTCCGCCACCCCGGGCAGGCCTGCGCCTGCCCGGGGTGGAAGCCGGCCTGACCAAGGGCCTGGTAGTCACCTACCTGAGCCTGATCGTCCTGATCCCCCTCGCGGCGATCGCGGCCAAGGCGTTCTCCGACGGGCCGGGACATTTCTGGGACGCGGTCAGCCAGCCCCAGTCCGTGGCGGCCCTGAAGCTGACCGTGATCTGCTCTCTGGTCGTGGTCCTGATCAACGCGGTCATGGGCACCCTGATCGCCTGGGTGCTGGTCCGAGACGAGTTCCCCGGCAAGGGGATCGTCAACTCGGTGATCGACCTCCCCTTCGCCCTGCCGACCATCGTGGCCAGCCTGACGCTGCTCACCCTCTACGGCAACGACAGCCCGATCGGGATCCACGCCGCCTACACCAAGTACGCGGTGATCATCGCGCTGCTCTTCGTCACCCTCCCCTTCGTGGTCCGGGCGGTCCAGCCGCTGCTGCTCTCGCTCGACCGCGACATGGAATCGGCCGCCGAGTCGCTCGGGGCCGGCAAGCTCCGCATCTTCACCCGGATCATCTTCCCCAACCTCCTTCCCGGCATCGCGGCCGGCGTCGCTCTGGCCTTCGCCCGGGCGCTCGGCGAGTTCGGCGCCCTGGTGCTGATCTCCGGCAATGTGCCGTACAAGACCGAGGCTGCATCGGTCTTCATCCGCGGGCAGATCGAGTCCGACAACGTGGTCGGGGCCGCCGCGGTCTCGGTCGTGCTGCTGGTCATCTCGATGGTCATGCTCGCCTTCGTCAACCTGGTCCAGAAATGGGGGCTGCGCCATGACCGGTAACGCCGGCGGCAGGCTTTCCCGCTATGGCCTGCGCTTCGTCGCTCTGCTTTACCTGGCGGCGCTGCTGCTCGCCCCAATCGGAGTTGCCCTGGTCAAGACCTTCGACGAGGGCATCGGCGAGGTGATCACCCAGGTCACCAAGCCTGATGCGGTCCACGCCCTGAAGCTTTCACTCATAACCGTGATCATCGCGGTGCCGCTGAACACGATCTTCGGGATCGCCGCCGCCCACGTGGTGGTGCGGACCAACTTCCGCTTCAAGTGGGCTGTCAACGCCCTGATCGACATGCCGTTCGCGGTCTCCCCCGTGGTCATCGGCCTCGCCCTGATCCTGGTCTACGGCACCGGCGGCTGGTTCGGCGCCGACCTGGCCAGCATGGGCATCCAGGTGATCTTCTCCACCCCGGGCATCGTCATGGCCGTGGTCTTCGTCTCCCTGCCCTTCGTGGCCCGGGAAGTGATCCCGGTGATGCAGGAGATCGGGACCGACCAGGAAACCGCGGCCGAAACGCTCGGCGCCGGTCCCTGGCAGACCTTCCGCTCGATTACCCTGCCGGCGATCCGGTGGGGCGTGACCTACGGCATCGTGCTGACCACGGCCCGTGCCTTGGGCGAGTTCGGTGCGGTCACCGTGGTCTCCGGAAACATCTCCGGCGAGACCCAGACCCTGCCGCTCTACGTCTCGAAGCAGTTCGAAACCTTCAACTCGGTGGGGGCCTACTCGGCATCGCTGATCCTCGCGATCCTCGCGCTGGGCACCCTGCTCACCATGAACCTGTTGCGCCGCAAGGAGGACTAGGACCAAATGAATGCCATCGCAGAAAACCTGAAAACCGTCAGCCACGGCATCGAGGTCCGGGAAGTCAACAAGGAGTTCGGTGACTTCCAGGCGCTCAAGGATGTCGACCTGATCGTCCCCGACGGCTCGATGACCGCCCTGCTCGGCCCTTCCGGCTCGGGCAAGTCGACCTTGCTCCGCACCATCGCGGGCCTCGAGGTCCCGACCACCGGCCAGGTGTTCATCGGCGGTGAGGACCAGGCGAAGAAGCCGGTCCGGACCCGCAACGTCGGTTTCGTCTTCCAGCACTACGCCGCCTTCAAGCACATGACGGTGTTCGACAACATCGCCTTCGGCCTCAAGGTGCGCAAGTGGGACAAGCAGAAGACCCGGGACCGGGTCACTGAGCTGATCGACCTGGTCCAGCTGACCGGGCTGGCGAAGCGCTACCCCTCGCAGCTTTCCGGCGGGCAGCGCCAGCGCATGGCCCTGGCCCGGGCGCTGGCGGTCGAACCTTCGGTGCTATTGCTCGACGAACCCTTCGGTGCCCTCGACGCCAAGGTCCGCAAGGATCTCCGCACCTGGCTCCGGCGCCTCCACGACGAAGTTCACGTGACCACGATCTTCGTCACCCACGACCAGGAAGAGGCGATGGACATCGCCCAGCAGATCGTGGTCATGAACGAAGGGCAGATCGAGCAGACCGGCTCGGCCACCGAGCTCTACGACCAACCGGCGAACGAGTTCGTGATGGGCTTCGTCGGCGAGGTCAACAGCCTCGACGGCAAGCTGGTCCGCCCGCATGACACGGAGATCCTCCCGGCTCCCACCCCAGGCGCGGTCGAAGTCGAGATCGACCGGGTGGTGAGGCTCGGCTTCTCCGGTCGGGTCGAGATGCTGACCGTGCCGGAGAAGAAGGAAGTCTGGGCTCAGCTGACCCGCTCGGAACTGGAGACCTTGAACCTCGAGTCAGGGACGAAGGCCTACGTGCGGCCGCGCCCGGATGCCGTCACCAAGGAGGACACCGGCGCCCTCGACGACGCGTTCAAGGAAGAGAATCCTGCCATTCACAAGCCCACTTCCGTAGAGCCCGGACTGCCGGTCTGAGCCCCTCCCCCATCTCGGTCAGGCTGTAGGTCACCTTTACCTGGGGGCCGTCCTCGACTTCGCGGGCCATCAGGCCCGCTTCCTCGAGTTCGCGCAGCCGCTGCGAAAGCAGCCGGTCGGAAAGGCCCGGGATCGAGCGTTTGAGCTCGGCGAAGCGCAGCGGCCCGTCATCGAGAGCCCAGATGATCGCCCCGCTCCAGCGCTTGCCGATCAATTCGATCGCGGCGTGAAAGTGGGGGCAGACCTCGGTCAGAGCCGGTCGTGGGGCATGCCCCCCGGCCGGCTGCCAGTCAGAACCCGTGCTGGCGGTTGACGCATTCACCGTAAATCAACTTTAGCGGAGCCGATCCATGGGAAACTGCGAAATCGTGCCCGTGGGCGATCTCAAGCGCACGGCCCGGTGTCGACTTCCTTGCCGGTCGCCGCGTGGCTGATCCGGGCCAGCACCTTGTTCGGGATCGCCAGGCCACCCTCCGGCCCCTCGGTGGTCGCGGCAAAGACGGTGCCCAGCACACGGCCCTGCGAATCGACCAGCGGCCCGCCGGAATTGCCGTGGCGGACCAGGCCGCGCAGGGTCAGCATCGACCTCTCGAAGGGACCGTTGCCGTAGGCGTCGTCACCGAGCACGAGCCTGGTCTCGCCGGCCCGGGCCGGGGTGATCGTCAGGGGGCCGTCATTCGGGTAGCCGATCACGGCAGCGGCGGTGCCACGGCGGGCCCGGACCAGGGCGGGCAGGGCCGGCACGTCGATGTCGGCCTGGAGGATCGCGATGTCGTTGCGCTTGTTGAAGGCGATCGGTGTGGCGCTCGCCGTCTGCCCGTCGTGCGCCTGGATCTTGGTGTCCTCCTGGCCGGCCACGACATGCGCGTTGGTGACGAAGGTGTCGCGGCCGACCGCCCAGCCCGAGCCCATCACGCCGAACCCGTTGCAGGTGCCAGAGACCTTGACCACTGATTCGGCGGCGGCCCTGACCGCCGCTTCGCTACCGGTCCCCTTGTCGGGCCGGGCGATCTCCCCGGTCGAGGTGGCGATCGTCGGGAACGGGTCGATCCGGTGCAGGGCCTGCATCAGCGGCCCCGAAGGCGGCAAGAGGTCGTTGACGGCCCCGACCAGCAGCGATTTCTGGACATCGCGCCTGAGCCCTTCCGAACTCGGGTAGTAGACGGCGGCCGCGGCCAGCACCCAGACGATCCCCAGCCCGACCGCGGCGATCAGCAGAGCGCCACCGATGCCGTCGATCACTTCCCAGAAGGGATGCCGCACCGCCGAGTCCCGCACCCGTTCACCCAGGCTCACGGCCAGGGCCAAGGTGACCGAGCCGACCATGATCGCCCCGATCAGGGCGGCCAGCGGCGCGTAAGGGGAATTCGAGCCGTGGTCGAGGAAGACCGGGGCCAGCCGTGACCCGAGGAAGGCGCCGATCGCGAGGCCCGAGAGGCCCAGCAGACCGACGATAAGGCCCTGCCTGAACCCCCACAGGGCGATCAGGAAAGTGAAGGCGGCGATGCCCCAATCAAGCGGTGTCACCCGGTCAATCTAGCCCCCGGACCACCGGGACGGACGGCCAGCCACTCTGACCACCGGCGACACCGGTATTTTTCAGGCTTGATGGGGCGTCCGCCTTCACGCCTGGAAAGGCAAAGAAGACTCAAGACGAGGGCACTGCCTCTGGTCGGAATCGCGCTGGTCGCTTTCGTCCTCGGCGCGATCAAGGGCTGCCCGGGCAGTCCGCACCGGGACGCGGCCGAGGATTACGTCCAGGCCTGGCAGGACGGCGACTACTCAGCGATGTACGGGATGCTCAGCACCAAGTCCCGGGAAGGCATCTCCGAGGAGCGGTTCACCGACCGGTACGAGGCCGCGGCCGCCGAGGCCACGCTGCAGTCCCTCGACCACGACGACGCCAAAGGCGACGAGACCAACGCCGAGGTCCCGGTCGAGGCGAAGACCCTCGCTTTCGGAACGATCGATCAGCCCCTCAAATTCACCTTCGGCTCGGACGGGATCGCCTGGCAGAACAGCCTGCTCTTCCCCGGCCTCGAGTTGAACGAGGAGTTGACCCGCACCATCAAGCTCCCCACCCGGGCGAAGATCCTCGCCAAGGACGGCCAGGTCATGGCCGAGGGGCCGGTCGACGCCCGTGAGCATCCGCTCGGCGACGCGATGATCGACGTGACCGGGGTGACCGGAGAACCGGAGGACGGCGGCAAGAGCCTCGACGCGACCGCGATCGGTTACGAACCCGGTGAGACGACCGGGACCAGTGGTCTCGAGCTCGCTTTCAACGCACGGCTGACCGGCGCCCCCGGGGGCACGCTCTACGCGAAACCGATCAATGGCGGCACCGACGGCCAGGGCCGCGAGCTCGGCCGTGGCAAGCCCTCCCCGGCCAAGCCGCTCAAGACCACGATCGACCCCAACCTGCAGAACTCGGCCGTCAGCAACCTCGCCGGGGCGCCCGGCGGCGTCGCCGTGCTCGACGCCCGGACCGGGGTGGTCCGGGCCTTGGCCGGCCAGGCCTACTCGGTGCTCCAGCCACCCGGTTCGACCATGAAGATGGTCACCGCGACCGCCGCCCTAGAGACCGGCGCCGCGACGCTCGACTCCTCCTACGACTACGTGACCGAGGCGCCGGCCGATGGTCGCATGATCAAGAACGCCCACGGCGAGGTATGCGGTGGCACCTTCACCGAATCGTTCGCCCATTCCTGCAACTCCGTCTTCGCCCCGCTGGCCGAGCAGATCGGCCCGGAGAAGTTCACCGCGACCGCCGAGAAGTACGGCTTCAACCGGCCGCCGCAGATCTGGGATCCGGCCAGCCTCGCGGTGGTCGACCCACCGACCCCGACCATTCCCAAGGCCGACGAGTACGAGAGCGACCTCGGCGTCTCCGGGATCGGCCAGGGCAGGGTCCAGGCGACCCCGCTGCTGATGGCCAGCATCGCCCAGGCGATTTCCAACAAGGGCGTTTCCCTGCCCACGCCGATCACCAGGGAAACCGGCCTCCAGCCCGATTCGGGGCCGGTCCGGGTGACCAGCCGGAAGGTCGCCTCGCAGGTCGCCGACCTGATGGTTGCGGTCGTCACTTCCGGGACCGGGCCGGCCGCCGCCATCTCCGAGGCCCAGGTGGCCGGCAAGACCGGCACCGCCGAGGTCGGACCGAGCGGCGAGCTGGACGAAAACGGCGACCCGATCAACATCGAGGACGCCTGGTTCGCCGGATTCGCCCCCTCCGACAAGCCGAAGCTGGCGATCTGCGTGATGATCATCGACGCCTCCGGCGACGGCGGCACCGTCGCCGCCCCCATCGCCGGAGCCATCCTCAGCGACGGCCTTTAGCATCTGCACGTCATCCGGTCTTCGCCGGATGACAACGGAAACCCGCCCCTCCCACTCGAATCAAAAGATGGTTGGGAGGGGCTCTGCTCTAGGCTGCTCCGAACGGGCAGCGCACTTTTCAGACCTATTTGCCGACAAGTCCGCTGTCGGCCCCTCGAGACCTCAACTTGTGTGCCACTTCGTCCAGGACCGCGTCCGAGTTCCGGTCGAACTGCCTTGAGGTGACCCGCATTACTTCGAGCCCTCGCTGCTCAAGGTCCCGTTGCTTGGCGGCATCGATTGCGCGCTGGGGCGGATCGCTGTGGTAGGTCTCTCCGTCCGCCTCCAGGACCACACCGTATTTCTGCCAGAAGAAGTCGACTTCGTAGCCGCCCACTTTGACGTTGACTTCGGGCAACGGAAGTCGACACTCGATCAGCCCCAGCAGGATCCGGCCTTCCAACACCGACCTGATTCGTCCGAGTTGTGGGACCCACAGAGCAAGCAGAGGCTTGAGCTTTCCGGCGCCGCGTCTTCCCTCCAGCCGGTCGTGGCAGTCCCGGACATCCCGACGGTTGAAGAGATTGAGCCGGCATGCCTCAAGAAACGCGAAACGTACTCCTCGCTCAGATGCCTCGGCTGCGAACTCGATCAGCGCCAGGACAGGGCTCGCCAGTTCGACTCCGCCTTTCTGTCGGACATCAGAGCGATCGAACTGACGCTTCCGAATGTTGATTCGGATTCGCCGAAGAGCCGGCGAGGCGCCATGAAGAGTTCTGGTACAGCCCGTCGTGGTGGCAACCTCGACTTGAGCCGGGACCGTGTCGCGCGCTTGGATTATCCCCCAGGCTTCGCAGGCGCTCCGGCCAGTCAGGATTGAACCGGGGCCCGCCGCCACCAGGGATGCCCGCCAGACCGCTTCCCGGGTTTCGACGTCCCGACCGTACGAGTAGACCCCTCGAACGACTTTGATGAGCCGACCGTTCCGGAGCCAGCAATCGATCCGTGACCGGCTGAATCCCGCCTCGACCAATTCGGCTCGTCCCGCGATGAACCAGCGGGAAGCCATGAATCGGTAAACACGTCGAAGCTGATGCGCCGACGACTCGACTGGTGTCGAGTGAGCGTCCATGTCGCAACCATGCCGAGAATCTGCTCACAAGTGGCTCGATAGGTGTGACTTTTGTGCAACGCGAACACAGCCACTAGAGCCGGACGTCCCAACAGCAGACTTTTCAGACTTATTTACCGACAAGTCCGCTGTCGTCGGGCTTGGTTGCGCGGGGCCTAGGAGGGGCGGACCGGGGTTCCGAAGAAGACTGCGGTCAGGGAGACCACGGCGCCGGCGGTCAGGATGACTCCTCCGAGGGCTGGGAGCCAGAAGGCGAGGCCGAAGCCGATCAGGACCGCGAGGGCGGCGATCGCGAGGATCGACCACCACTCGACCATGACCGGCCCCGGATAGCGCCCGGCAGGGGCCGAGACGACCACGCCGACGATCAGGATCGCGACCCCGACCCCGGAGACCACGTCCGAGAACGGACCGAGCAGAGCGAGCGCGGCTCCGACCGCAGCGATGACCTGGCCGACGACCGCCGACCCGTGATCCTCCAGCGCTTGCGGGCCCGGGCCCGCCGGCTCAGAGGTCGAGGTCGAAGGTGGCGGGGCCGTCTTCGCCCTCGATGGTCAGCTGGACCGGCCGCTGCTCGGCGGATTCGCGGTCGATCAGATAGAGCAGCATCGAAGCCTGGATCGGCCCGACCTGGGCGGTCGAGTCGACCCGCGGGATGTTGTCATGCGGTTCGACCGTCGCCCCCGGCTGGAGCGCGTAGATGCTCTTGCTGGGGATGTTCTCGTACTCGCGGCCGGCCGTAGTCGTGATCTTGAAGCTGTCGGGGATGGTGTGGGGGTCGTCGCTGTCGTTGTGGACGTGGACGAAGACCCCGATGTACATCTGGTTCGGGCCCGGCTTGGGCTGGCCGACCAGGTACTGCGAATCCTCGATGTCGTTGATGTTCAGAGGACGGGTGAAGAGGACGTTGTACTGCAGCGGACCGAGTTCAACGATCTCGCCCTCGGCGAGTCCTTCCTTCTCCTCGTGGCCACCGCCGCAGGCGGCAAGCGCAAGGCCGGAGATCGCGACTACGAGGGCCAGGACGAGGCCACGGAACAGGTTGCTCTTCGAAATTCTTTCCATCGCTGGGGGAGTCTATTCGGCCTTATCGGGACGTGCGGCTACGCGACTCCGGTCGCGTGGCGGTTGCCTCCGGCTACCGGTACTTCGACCTTTTCCTCGCGGCCCGACTCGATCGCCTCGCGAAGGCGCTGGCCGGCCTTGTCCAGGCGACGCCGGTGCCATCCCGCACCGCCGGTCATCCGGTCGAATGCCTTGGCCAGCCCCGTTGGGACCGTCCAGTAGCTGATCCGCACCCGGGTCACGCCGGTCGCGGTCTCCTCCATCTCCCACTCGGTTCCCGACGTGGTCTTGTTGTAGTTGCCGGTGACCCCGCGCTCGGAGATCCGCCGAGGCGGCTCGGCCGCTGTGATCGCCGAATCGGCCCAGGCCTTCTTGCGCTTGAACTGCCAGCGCGCCCCGGCACCGACCCCACGCGAGTTCAGTCTGAGCAGACGGAAATTCTCGACCGTATCGCCGTAGAGGAACGGCCGGGTGTCGAAGTCCAGGAGATAGTCGAAGATCTCTTCGCGGGGGGCGTCAATGTCTACTTCGGTGAATACGGGACCCATCGGCGCCGATTCTAAGGGCTGGCGCCCGATCCCGACTTGAGCGGCGATAGGGTGTGCCGGTGTCTACGACCATCGCGATCCTTTCCCAGAAGGGCGGAACCGGCAAGACCACGCTGACCCGGTCACTCGCGGAGGGGCTTCGGCGGTCCGGTCTCTCGGTGTTGGCGATCGACGCCGACCCCCAGGGCAACCTTTCCGAGTACTTCGGAATCCCGGCCGACGCCTTCCCCACCCTGGGCGAAGTGCTGGCCGGCCGCGAGCGCGCGGTTGACGCGATCCACACTGGCCCCGGCGGCGGCGAGGTGATCCCGGCGAACCTCGGCCTGGCCGAAGCCGAACTGATGCTGGCCGGCAAGATCGGCCGGGAACTCACCCTGCGAAACGCCCTGCGGGAGCCGAAACGCCGTTTCGACGTGATCCTGATCGACTGCCCCCCGACCCTGGGGCTCTTGACCGTGAACGCGCTGGTCGCTGCCGACCGGGCGATCCTTTCCACCCAGGCCGAGCATTTTTCCGAGCAGGGTGCCGAGCAGGCGATGGAAGTGATCGGCCTGGCCAAGGAGAACCTCAACCCGGACCTGGAACTGCTCGGACTGCTGCTAAACATCGCCGACATGCGCACCAACCACGCCCGGTCGACCCTGGAGACGATGCGTGAGCAGTTCGGTGACCTGGTCTTCGACACGGTGATCAGGCGTTCGATCGTCTACCCGGAATCGGCCCGTGCCGCCACGCCGATCTTCGAGTACCGCAAGCGCAAGTCGCTCGACTACGCCCGGCTCACGGTGGAAGTCCTCGAGCGCCTCGACTACCCGGCGGCCCTGGCCGAAGCCAAAGCTCAACTCTCCAGACTGGGTTCCTGACGCCATAGCCAGCGCAGCAGGAGGACGACCGCCAGGGCGCTGAGCAGCATGTCGGGCCGGGCCAGTGGGGCGATGAAGAGGTCGAGGAGGACGAAGAAGCCGAGGATGCCGGTGATCACGCGCAGCGCGTCGCTGCCGAACCGGTCGCCGGTTGCCCGGCGGGTGATCAGCCAGACCGCGATCACGACCGGGAGGGCCGCGATCAGCAGGCCGACCGGCCAGGCGATTCCACTCTCGGGCAGGCCGTAGACCGTGAACCAGAAGATCAGCGTCGCGGCAAAGGCGATCCAGCCGATCGCCTTCCGTGACCGGCCTGGACTCGGTAGCTCGATCCGAGCCTTGAAGGCGAAACGCCGTTGCCAGAAGGCGACGGCGACCAGGCCGGCCATGACCAATGCCGCCGCAACCAAGTTCGGCGCCGAGGGCCAGTAGAACTCGCCGCAGACGAGCGGCACCACGACCGCGAAGACGACCACAGCCACGATCATCCCGCGCCGGCCGATCCAGGGCTGGGCCTGCCGCTTCGGGAAGATCTGTTCAACCACCAGCACCGAGCAACAGATGCTGACCGCGGAATGAAAGACGGTGAGCAACAAGGCGAGCAGGAGATTGGTCTGCCCGACCACGCTGTAGGCGCCGATGTTCTGGTCGTCCCAGAACGAGGGGTCGTACCAGTATCGGTCGACCAGCCCTTCCTCCCAGACGCCGTACGCTGCACCGAGGACGATGAGCCCGACCAGGCCGAGCTTGTACTTGAGCACCACCTCCCGGCAGATCAAGGCCCCGCAGCCGTACAGCCCGACCATCAGGGCCAGGTTCCACGGCAGGATCAGATCGAGGGGCGGGGTAGCGCCGGAAAGCGACTCACCAAAGAACGGGGCGATCAGCAGGATGCAGACCGCTGGCTTTTTCAGCTTGGCCAGCATCTGCCGAGGCCTCTCAGAGCTCGGGCACGTCCGCCCCCAGCGGACTGAAGCCGACTCGTTTCACCGTTGCCCAGCCTTCGCAGCGTTCCCTCAGCTGCTCGACCACGCCGCCGGTCTCCTGCCAGCCCGTCCAAACCAGGACGGTCGGGCCGGCCCCGGAGATGGTCGCACCGATCGCCCCCATCTCCCCGGCCTGTTCGACGATCTCCATCGACTTGGGGAAGAGGTGACGGCGGCGTTCCTGGTGGAGCCGGTCGTGGAGCCCCATGGCGATCAGGTCGAAGTCACCCCGGCTCAGGCCCAGGGTGAGGTGGGCGGCCGAAGCGGTGTTGGCCACGGCGTCGGTGATCGGGATCTGTTCGGGGATCGCCTCCCGGGCAAGTTTGGTCGAAACCTCGACGTCGGGGATCACGAGGATCCCTTCGAGGCCCTCGGGCGAGTCGATCACCGTCGCGGTCAGCCGCGGGCCGCTGGTGCAGACCACGAAGCCGCCGCAGATCGCCGCCGCGACATTGTCGGGGTGCCCTTCGAGGGCGGTGGCCCGCTCGAGCAGGTCCTGCCGCTCGAGGCCGAGTTCGAAGAGGTGGTCGGCGGCAACCAGCCCGGCGACGATCGCCGCAGCGCTGGAACCCATGCCCCGAGCCAGCGGTATCTCGCCACCGATCCGGAAGGAGATCCCGTCGGCCGGCTGCAGCGTCTCGAATGCCTGGACGACGAGGTTGCTCCGGTCGAGCGGGACATCGTGCTCCTCGCAGGTGACCGAGAACTCGCCGCACTCCCGGACTTCAAGTTCGAGATGAAGGTCGAGCGCGACCGCCATCACGTCGTAGCCCGGCCCCAGGTTGGCCGAGGAGGCGGGCACCTTCACGAGTCGGTGGCGTTCGGTCACCCGGCAAACCTACCTTGCTATTGATTGGTGGGTGATGCCGTCCTCCGCTCCCTCCTCCGCGCGGACCACCCCTGCGCTGGAGATAACCGACCTGGTCAAGCGCTATCCGAACGGGACCGAAGCCCTGAAGGGTGTTTCGTTGGAGATCGCCGATGGCGAGTTCTTCGGCTTGCTCGGCCCGAACGGAGCCGGCAAGTCGACCCTGATCCATTGCTCGACCGGTCTGGCCGGGCCGACCTCCGGTGACATCCGGGTCTTCGGCCACAACGCGGTCAGCGACTACCGTGCGGCCCGGGAGGCGGTCGGCCTCGCCCCGCAGGAACTCAATATCGACTGGTTCCTGACCGTCGAGGAAACGCTCGACTTCCACGGCGGCTACTTCGGCATGACCAAGCAGGACCGCAAGGAACGGGTCGACGAGTTGCTCGAATCGTTCTCCCTGACCGAGAAACGGAACGACCGCACCCGGGAGCTTTCCGGCGGCATGAAGCGCCGGCTGATCCTGGCCCGGGCCCTGATGCACCGGCCGCGCCTGCTGATCCTCGACGAGCCGACCGCCGGGGTCGACGTCGAGCTCAGGCTGGAGCTCTGGCACTACGTGCGACAGGTCAACCTGGAGGGCACCACGATCCTGCTGACCACCCACTACCTGGAGGAGGCCGAGCAACTCTGCAGCCGAATCGCCTTCATCAACGGTGGCGAGATCGTCGACCAGGGTTCCAGCGCGGAACTGGCCGAGCGCTTCGGGGTCGGCAGCCTCGAGGACGCCTACCTGGAGCTGGTCGGCCGCAAGGAACTTTCGCGGGCCCACGTCGGGACCGAGGAGGAGGCGGAAGCTTGAGCCCCTCGACGATCCGCTTCGTCGCCCTGACCCGGCGCGAGGTCAGCCGCTTCCTGAAGATCCCTCGCCAGACGGTCGGCGCGCCGCTGCTCGAGACCTTCCTCTACATCTCGATCTTCGGCGCCGCCCTCGGCTCCCGGGTCGGCGAGCTCCACGGCTTCGACTACATCGTCTTCGTGATCCCGGGCCTGATCATGATGGCCTTCGCGATCAACTCGTTCAGCAACAACTCGTCCTCGATCCTCCAACAGAAGTTCCAGGGGGCGATCGACGACCAGCTCTCTTCCCCGGCTTCGCCCGGCCAGTTGCTGCTCGCCTTCACACTCGGCGGCTTCCTGCGCGGACTACTGATCTCGGTCGTGACCTTCATCGTCGCCAGCCTGCTGGTCGACCTTCCCGTCAAACACTTCTACGTCCTGATCCCGGCCCTGTTCCTGGTCGGCTGGTTCTTCGCCAGCCTCGGTGTCCTGGTCGGGGTGAGGGCCGAGCAGTTCGACGACGTCTCCTTCGCCCAGACCTTCATTCTGCAGCCGCTGATCTTCCTCGGCGGGGTCTTCTACTCGGCCTCGCTCCTGCCCGAGCCATACCAGACCCTGACCCACTTCAACCCCGTCTACTACATGATCTCTCTGGTCCGCTACGGCTTCCTCGGCGTCTCCGACATCAGCGTCTGGCTGGCCCTCGGCTTCCTCACGGTCGCCACCGCCGCCCTCACCTACGCGAACTACCGCATGTTCAAATCCGGCTACAAACTCCGAAAATAAGGAGTCGGGCGGGGTCCGCAGGCAGTGAGGTTGAAGTTTCGAGCGCTATGTGGCGAGAATTTCAATCTCACTGGGAATAAAGCCAGGCGGAGGCGCCTTCACCTATCCATGCTTCCTTGCTCGGTTCTCCTTGTGGTGCCGCTGTTTGCCTTGCTTCCGTCGTCTGCGCTCGCGAGGCGAAATGGTTCCTCGAACCAAACAGGTGACCGCGGTCAGATCAGGTCCCCCGTCCGAAGCGAGGACCAGAACAAGGTCTTCGCCAAGCAAGAGATAGCCGGCATGCCCATCCTGTTCCGCGTTTCGCAGCCAGCCTGGACGCTCCGAAGTAACTGCTCCTATCGCTTTCAGCCGATCGAGATCCTCACGAGCCTGGGCGAGCGAAATCGAAGGCCTGACCCGCTCGCGGTATCGAATGACCGCATGTTTGCTCAAGTGGATTTCGGGTGGCCGTCGCCTCCACGGTCGAGCCGTAAAGATTGACCTGAGGAAACCACGCACCGAAAAGGCTCTCATGACCACGGGGTCAGAGCGATCCCGCATTCCTGACAGTTCCGCGGCCGGTATCGCCACCAACTGGAGCCGGCCCATCCATCACTTGTTTCTGTGGGCCGGCGGGTTCGACTTGGAGGCGGAGCGAAGCTCGCCGACTTGTCTTTATTCGAAGACGGCTTCTTCTATGGCGCTGATTTCGTTGACGCAGTTGATCACTGCGGGGGCTTTGCCGAGGGCGGTGTCGGGATCCTTGAGGCCGTGGCCGGTGAGGACGCAGACCACCGTCTCCGGCTTATCCATCCCCTCGACGGTGGGCAGACCGTGGTTGAGGATGCCGGCGACCGAGGCGGCCGAGGCCGGCTCGCAGAAGACGCCCTCGTTGGCGGCCAGCCAGCGGTAGGCATCGAGGATCTGCTCGTCGGTGACCGCGGCGACCCGTCCGCGTGAGGTATTGAAGGCGTTCATCGCTTCCTCCCAGCGGGCCGGGTTGCCGATCCGGATAGCGGTGGCGACGGTCTCCGGCTTCGCAACCGGGGCGCCGTCGACCAGCGGTGCGGCTCCGGCCGCCTGGAAGCCGTAACAGATCGGCGCGGTCCCTCGCTCCTGGAAGCCCTTCCAGTAGGCGGAGATGTTGCCGGCGTTGCCGACCGGGATCGCCAGCGCGTCCGGCGCCTGCCCCAGCTCGTCGATCAGCTCGAAGGCGGCAGTCTTCTGGCCCTCGATCCGGTACGGGTTGACCGAGTTGACCAGTTCGATCGGGTGGCGCTCCGCCAGGTCGCGGACCGCGGTGAGGGCGTCGTCGAAGTTCCCCTGGAGGGCGATCACCCGGGCGCCGTGCATCAGCGCCTGGGCGAGCTTGCCGATCGCGATGTTGCCTTCCGGCACGATCACCGCGCCGCGCAGGCCGGCCCGCACCGCGTAGGCGGCGGCCGAGGCGGCGGTGTTGCCGGTCGAGGCGCAGATCACGGCCTTGGCGCCACGGCCCGCGGCCCGGGACACGGCGACCGTCATGCCGCGGTCCTTGAAGGAGCCGGTCGGGTTCGCCCCTTCCACCTTGAGGTAGACCTGGGCCCCGACCCGTTCGGAAAGCCGGGGAGCCGGCACCAGCGGGGTCGAACCCTCGTTCAGGCTGACCACCGGGTCGCCCGGTTCGAGCGGCAGGGTGTCGCGGTATCTCTCGATCAGTGGCTGTGGCATGGCTCCCTAGTCGTCAAGTACCTAAGCGGTGAATTCTTCTTCGATTACGCGAATGAAGCGCGGGCTGGACCTGAGCGCGTCCAGTTCGGCGATCTGGGCGACCGCGGCCTTGAACTCGGATTCGAGGCAGTGGTGGACGACCATGACCAGCCGGGCGTCGTCGCCGAGGCCGCGCTGGACGACGCTCTTGACCGAGACCCCGCCGTCGGAGAGCATCTTCGCCACCTCGGCCAGCACCCCGGGCTCGTCGGCGACCTCGAGGTGGAGGTAGAAGGACGAGGCGACGTCGGTCAGGATCGGCAGGTCCCGGTCGGCGGTGTGGGTGCGGGCGTTGCCGGCGGCGACCGAGACGACGTCCCCGAGCACCGCGGCCGCGGTCTGCAGGCCGCCGGCTCCCGGTCCGGACATCGTCACCTCGGTGATCTCCGGCGCCTCGACCATGACCGCGTTGAAGGGGCCCTCGATCGGGGCCAGAGGATGGCCCGGGTAGAGGAAGCAAGGAAAGACCCGCACCGTGATGCCCTGCTCGAACTTCTCGGCGACCCCGAGCAGCTTCAGCGAGAGCCCGAGCTCCTTGGCGTAGGCGAGGTCGTCGGGCTGGATGTCCTCGATCCCCTCGAAGTCGACCTGGTCGAGGGTGACCGGGGTGTGGAAGGCGAGCCGGGCGAGGATCGCCATCTTGGCGGCGGCGTCGGCCCCGTTGACGTCCTCGGTCGGGTCGGCCTCCGCGTAGCCCAGTTCCTGGGCCCGCTTCAGCACGTCGCCGTAGGAGGCGCCGGTGGCCGCCATCTCGGAAAGGATGAAGTTGGTGGTGCCGTTGACGATGCCGAAGACCTTGTTGAACTCGACCGCCCCGAAGCTCTCCTGGACCACGCGGATCACCGGCACGACCGCGGCGACCGCGGCCTCGAACCGCAGCTGGACCCCGGCCTCCTCGGCCGCGGCGAAGAGCTCCGCCCCGTGCTGCGCGAGCAGCTGCTTGTTGGCGGTCACCACCGGGACCCCGGCCTTGAGCGCGGCCAGCACGTGTTCGCGGGCGGTGTCGGTGCCGCCCATCAGCTCGACGATCACGTCGGCGTCGGGCAGGATCTCGCCGAAGTCGCCCTGGCTGCGGGTCAGCACGCCGGTCACCTCGGGGCGTCGGCCGGTCGCCGCCTCGACCTGGTCGGCCCTTTCGGCGACCAGTTCGTCGAAGGCCGAGCCGACCGTACCGCGGCCGAGCAGGCCGATGCGGAGTTTCTCGCTCACATGTCCCTCAGCATCAGGTCGTCCCAGGTTTCACGCCGGACCACGACCGTCGCCTCGCCGTCCTCGCAGAAGATCACGGGCGGCCGCGGCATTCCGTTGTAGTTGTTCGCCATCGAGTGGCCGTAGGCGCCGGTGGCCGGGGTAAGCAGGATGTCCCCCACCCGGGGGTCGGCGAGTTCGACATCACGGATCAGGATATCTCCGGACTCGCAGTGGGAACCGGCAACGGTGACCGTGGTGTCCGGCGTTGCGTCGGGCCGGTCGGCGATGACCGCCGTGTACTTGGCGTCGTAGAGCATCGGCCGCAGGTTGTCCGACATGCCGCCGTCAACCGCGACGTAGGTGCGGACCCCGGGGATTTCCTTGACCGTGCCGATCGTGTACATGGTGACGCCGGCGGTGCCGACCAGGGAACGGCCTGGCTCGATCAGGATCTTCACGCTCTCGCCGAAGACATCCCTGACCGCCTGGACCTTGAGGTTCACGTACTCCTCGATCGGCGGCGGCGAGTCGTCCTCGTCGTAGGAGATCCCCAGGCCGCCACCGAGGTCGAGGATCCGGCACCAGTCGCCGCGCAGCTCCCCGAGCGCCTCGACCGCCAGTCGGAAGGGCTCGATCTCGAAGATCTGGGAGCCGATGTGGAAGTGGAGGCCGACCAGGTTGAGTCGGTCGGAGGCCAGGACCCGCTCGATCGCCTTCGCCGCGGTGCCGTCCTCGAGGCCGAAACCGAACTTGGAATCGAGCTGGCCGGTCTGGATGAACGAGTGGGTCGAGGGCTTGATGCCCGGGGTGACCCGGACCAGCACGTCCTGGTCATCCTGCAGCACCCGCTCGCAACGATCGATCTCGTCGAAGGAATCGAGGATCAGGTGGCCGACGCCGGAGCGGCTTGCCAGCACGAGCTCGACGTCGGTCTTGTTGTTGCCGTGCATGTAGATCTTCGCCGGGTCGAAGCCCGCGGTCAGGGCCATGGTCAGCTCGCCGCCCGAAGCGACGTCGACCGAAAGGCCTTCCTCGGCGAAGAGACGGTACGCGGCCGTCACCGGCAGCGCCTTGCTGGCATAGAGCACCTCGAAATGGGCCGTGTGGGCGGCGAACGCTCTCTGGTAGGCCCGCGCCCGGTTGCGCATCTCTGCGGTCGCGAACAGGTAGGCAGGAGTGCCAAACTCGCGGGCGAGCTCGATCACGTCGCAGCCCCCGATTTCGAGGTGGCCGGCATCGTTGGTGGTTGTCCCGACTGGGTAAGGCATCGCCGCCATTCTTACGACTTCCGCCGCGGGACAGCATTTGGATACGGTTCACGCCGTGGCAAGCTCCGGACGACGGCCGATCAACGCACCGCCAGGGAGCCCGCAGGCCGCCGGTGTGCCCTGGCTGGGGCTCTCCATCCTGCTGGTCCTGGTGCTGATCCTCGGTGCCTTCGTCGCCTACTTTTTCTTCGATGTCGGTAAGGACGATGAAACCGGCTCACCGGCCGAAGTGGCCGGGGTCGAGACCGGCGCCACCGGCCAGGCCGTGGTGGCCGGTCACGCGAACGGCCCGCTCGGCTTCCCCTCGACCGCGACCCGGAACACGACCCGGATCGCCGGCAGCGACCCGGTCGACATCTCGATGGCCGCGGCGTTGGCGGCCTACCCGACCTCGGGCCCCGGCTCCCCGCCCGCGGCGGTCACCGTGGTCGATTCCAACGACTGGCAATCCGGTGTGGCGGCAGCGACCCTCACTGCGCTGCCGATCGGGGCGCCGATCCTGCTCGCGCCCTCCGGGACGCTTTCCGCCACCGGGATGGACACCCTCGCTCAGCTCAACCCGCTCGGTTCGCCGGACACCGGCGAGAACAAGGTGTTCACGGTTGGCCAGGTCGCTCCGCCCTCCGGCTACGACGTGGAACGGATCGCCGGCGGCGATCCGGCTGAGATCGCCGCCGCGGTCGCTGAGGAGAAAGCCAAACTCGTGGACGGGCCGCCCGACGCCTTCGTCGTCGTCTCTTCGGATGCGCCGGAGTACGCCTCGCCCGCCGCGACCTGGGCGGCCCGCTCGGGTGACGTGGTGCTCTACACCAACAAGGACGACGTGCCCAAGGCCACCCTCGACGTGATCAAGGACAAGGCGAACAAGGGCGTGCCGATCTTCGTGCTCGGGCCGTCCGACGTCGTCTCCAGCAAGGCGCTGAAGAGGCTCGACAAGGCCGGTTCTACAGTCGAGCGGGTCGGCGGTGACGACCCGGCATCTGCAGCGGTCGAGCTGGTGCGCTACTCGAGCGGCCTGTTCGGCTGGAACCTCAACGTGCCCGGCCATGGCTACGTCCTGGCCAGGACCGACCGCCCGATGGACGTGGTCGCGGCGACTGCCCTTTCCACCGGCGGCACCTGGGCGGCGCTGCTGCTGACCGATTCCAGCGACAAACTTCCACAGGTGGTCGAGGACTACCTGCTCGACGTCAAGCCCGGGTACACGACCGATCCGACCCAGGCGATCTTCAGCCACGGATGGGTGATCGGGGACGACTCGATCATCTCGGTCGACGAGCAGGCGAGGTTCGACGACGCACTCGAGCTGGAAATCGTGGAGACTGCGAGCACAGGATGAGCGAAGCCGAACACATCGGAGTCCTTGACTCGGACCAGAAGGTCACCCCGGATGACATCCGCGAACTCACCGGTGCGGTGACGCCTCACTTCGCGCAGCAGGTACGGGTGCGGGTCGGCCGCCTGATCGAGGGCCTCGACCCGGAAGACCCGGCCCGGGTCTTCGGCGAGCGCGAGATGGCACGGCTCGAGGACCTGGCCCACCACAGTGGCCAGCCCGCCGCCGACCAGGCTCACTGAGCCACCGTCCGCCGATGGCCTTGAAGGAAGTAGCGCCCGGAGTCGAGCGTCTCGGCCAGTTCCCCCTGCCGATGGTCAACGTGTACCTGGCCGGGGACATCTTGATCGACGCCGGCACGACCTGGGACCGGTTCCGCATACCCCGCCAGATCAGGGGCCGGAAGCTTTCGCTGCTGGCCCTGACCCACGTCCATCCCGATCACCAGGGCCTGGCCCGGGACATCTGCCGCGACCGGGACATCCCCCTCGCCTGCCACGCCGATGACGTCGACGCGATGGAGGGCCGCCGGCCGATCTCCGAAGGCCAGGCAACGAACCCGCTGCTGACCAAGATCCAGTCCTCCTGGGAAGGTCCGCCGCACAAGGTTTCCCGGGTGTTGGGGGACGGCGAGCGGGTCGGCGAGTTCACCGCCGTCCACACGCCGGGCCACGCCCGCGGCCACGTCGTCTACTTCCGCGAGTCCGATGGGGTCGCGATCTGCGGCGACGTGATCCGCAACATCAACTACGCGACCGGCCGCACCGGCCTCGGCGAGCCGCCCGAGATGTTCACCTACGACGCGGCCGAGAACCGCCGCTCGATCCGCAGGCTCGCCGCCCTCGAACCGACCGTCCTTCTCCCCGGGCACGGCCCCGCGGTCACCGACATGGACGAGTTCCAGGCCTGGGTCGCCGCCCTCCCCCGGTAGGGCGGGGACGGCGAGCGGTCAGATCCGGAGGGCCACCCACAGCAGGGTGGTTGCGGCCAGGATTCCGGCGGGGACTGTGACCAGGCCGATCCGGGTGAACTCGGGCCAGGAGATCGCCGCCCCGCCCCTGATCATCTCGCGACGCCAGAGCAGGTTGGCGATCGAACCCGGGTAGGCGAGGTTGGGGCCGACCCCGACCCCGATCAGCATCGCCAGCAGTGCCCCCTCGCCGGCCGGCGCGACCGCCGGCAAGAGCAACAGCGTGGCCGGGATGTTGTTGACCAGGTTGGACAGCAGGGCAGCGCCGGCCGCGACCGCCAGCAGCGAAGCGAGGCCATGGCCCGACGGGACGAGGTCGGCCAGGAGCCCGGTCAGGCCCAGGTTCCCCAACAACCAGGCCAATCCGCCCAAGGCAAGCAGCCCGATCAGGAACAGCGGCCTGGTCGCCCGCAGCAGCTCGAACGTCCCGGCCCGGCCGCGGGCAAGCTCGCTGACCGCGAACACCAGCGCGCTCCCCCAGACGATCGCGAGCGGCTCGATTCCGAGCGGTCCGCTCGCCATCAGCCCGGCCAGGGTCAGCACCAGCAGAACCGCGGGCCAGGTCCGAACCCCGGGTGCTTCACCGGCAAGTTCGGGCGGAGCCTTGACCTCGGTCCCGTGGGACAACCGCGGCACCAGCAGCCACTCGACCAGGATCGCCCCCAGCCAGGGCAGGGCCATCAACGCCGTGAACCTCCCGAATGCGAGGTTGCTCTCGTGGAAGACCATCAGGTTGGTCAGGTTCGAAACCGGCATCAGGAGCGACGCCGAGTTCGCCAGATGGATGGTCGAGATCGAGAAAGTGTCGTGGCCGAACCCGCGCCGGGCCGCCACGGCCAGCACCACCGGCGTCATGACCAGGACCGCCGCGTCGAGATTGATCACCGCGGTCGCGGCCGCCATCGTCACGAAGAGCGTGAGCAGCAGCCGCCGCTGGCCGGTCCCGGCGTGGGCGACCCTCCAGCCCGCGTACTCGAAGATCCCCGCCCGCCGGCACCCGTCGGTGATCAGGAGCAGGGCCGCCAGAAAGGCCGCGGTGTAGACGATCGCGTTGATCTACGGAGTACTACTCGTTTTTTCCGAAAACTTCGATGATTCTCTCGTTGTACTCGGTGATCTGCTCGTTGGGGATGAAGTAGGTCGGGGCGCCGGGAAAGATCGCGTCCGCGAACTGGGCCACCTCGGCCACCTTGTCCTTGACCTGATCCGGGCTGCCGACCGCGCAGTAGGTCTCGACCATCTCGTCGGGTATCGCGTCGGCCACACCCTGGATGTCGCCGCGGCGGAAGGCTTCGCCGGCCGCGACCGCGTTCTGCCCGAAGCCATGGAGCTCGTACAGCGGCAGGTAGGTCTTGACGGTGGAGTAGAAGGCGACGGTGCGGCGGGCCGCGTCGAGGCCGCGCTGGTAGTCGTCGTCGATCGCCACGCAGATGCTGGGCAGGTAGGTGAAGGAGGATCGTTCCCGGCCGGAGCGGGAGAGGCCGAGCTCGAAGGCGGGCACGATCTCCTGCTCGATCCAGCGGGCCGAGCAGAGCGGGTGGCCGATCAACCCGTCGGCGACGTCACCGGCCATGCGGGACATGCCCTTCTGGACGGCCGCCGTGAAGATCGGGATGTCGGCCCGGACCGGCGGGGTCGCCCGGTACCAGCCCTTGATGTCGAGGTCGTAGTACTCGCCCTTGAAAGAGGCGGCTTCACCGGCTGCGGCGGCGTGGATGATCGTCCGCACCGCCTGGATCGTCTCGCGCAGGTGCGGGGCGGGCCGCCCGTACTCGGCGTTGTGCCAGGTCTCGTTCAGCCGCTTCACGCCCGGGCCCAGGCCGAGCCGGAAGCGGCCGCCCGAGATCTCGTCGATGTCCATCGCGCTCATCGCCATGGTCATCGGGCTGCGTACGAAGCCCCAGGCGATCGCGGTGCCGACGTCGATCGACTCCGTCCTCGATCCGAGGAAGGTGGTCTGGGTGAAGGCATTGCGGAAGAGCTCGATCGCCCAGCCACACTCCAGCCCGGCCGCCTCCGCTTTTTTTGCGAGGGACGCCATGTCCTCCGGCGTCTCTCCCATGATCCCGATCGAAACCCTCTCCAAGGCGCTCATGCGGCGCAGCGTACCTGTTTGAAATCCCGCCGCGGTGGTAGTTGGCCTGTGCGTACCCGTCCGTACGCAAGTGGAGAACAGGCACCCCAAGGGAAAGGGAAGAAATGAACAGGCTGCTTACGAGACTGACCTGGCTGCTGGCTCTGGCTGTCGCCTTCTTCGGAATGAGCGCGATCGCTTCGGCCGAGCCGGTCGCCTTCAACTTCGATCAGGCGATCATCAACCTGGGCGGAGGATCAGGCCCCCAGGGCGCCAAACTGATCGATCCCGATGCCGATCCGGCCGATGCCCCGGCCACCCTGCGGGCCGAAGTCGACACTTCGACCGACGCGCTGACTGCTTCTGCCACCGACTTCGTCTTTCCCCAGAAGAGCCTGAGCGTCTCCGGCACCACCGCCGTCGTCAGCATCTCGGCCACCGGCGCGATCAGCGGCACCTTTGACGTGGACACCGGCGCGACCGACGTGAACATCCCCGTGCAGGTGAGCGTCACCGCCGCCGGCACCACGTGCACCACGAACTTCCCCTTGGACTTGAAGTCGACCGGAACCCTGAGCGAGAACGGAAACGACCACGCGGCGGCGCCCTTCGACCCGGACAGCGGGGAAGGTGCCGTCTACAGCACCTTTACCGTGCCGGCGACGACCCCGTCCGGAGTCATCTGCGGGATCGTCGACGGACAGATCGGCGGTGCCGGTGACATCTGGATGTCCGGCACCGGCAGCATCGACGAGGGCATCGTCACCGTCTACCCGGGCGGCGACGGGACCAGCATCGGCACTTCCGACGGCGGCTGGGTCCACAGCACCCAGTACTCGGACATCTGCCAGCCCCTGGCGACCCTCCTCTGCCCCGCGATGAACGGCAGCCATGAGACAGCCGACGGCAGTGCCGGGGCAACCGACGGATTCCTGCGCGATACGGCCCAGGGCCTTCTCGCCACGGTCATCGGCGGCACCTCGACCGGAATCTGGACCAGTCCCGAGTTCACCTACAACGGCGCCGAGGGCGAACCAGCCGAAAACCTTAGCTTTGCCCTGGCGAAGAAAAGTGCGATCTCCGACCTGCTCAGCCAAACGACCGCTGACTGGCAGGTGGATCTGGTCCGAAGCAGCGATTCGGACGTGATCCCGCTGATCTCGAACGGAGCCGCGACCGATACCGCCTCTTGGACCACCGTCCCAGGCAGCGCGCTGGCGGCCGATGCGCTGACGATCGGCGACAAGTACCGGATCGTGATCACCACCAACGTGACCACTTCCGCTCTGGCCTTGGTTCCGAGCGGAACCTTCGACTACGACGAAGTCGCCCTGACCGCACGCCGGCCGACCCCCACCGGGCCGACGGGACCGACAGGACCAACCGAACCGACCGGTCCGACCGGCCCGACTTCGCCGACCGGCCCAACCTCCCCGACTGGCCCGACCGGGCCGACCGGACCCACCGGCCCGGGCAAGCCCGGCAATCCGGGTACCAAGCCACCCAACAACGTGACCGCGATGTACAACGGCAAGTTCCTCTTCCTGCGGCTCAAGTGCCCGGCCCGCTTCAAGCCGAAGTGCCTCGGCCGGGCGGTGGCGGTGACCCGCAAGTCACCGAAGAAGAAACTCGCCCGTCCGATGACGTCCTACGTCAACGCGAAGCAGAAGGCGGGCAAGTGGAAGGTCGTGAAGCTGCGGGTGAAGCCGAAGTACAAAGCGCGGATCAACAAGTACGCGAAGCGGCCGAAGGTGAAGACGCTGGTGGTCCGTCAGGTGGTCCGGGCCAAGCGCTTCAAGCACGGCAAGCGGAAGATGATCTTCCACAAGTACCGGGTCCGCACCGCTTCGAAGTAAGCCGCCGGTCCTCTCCCAAGGAAAAAGGCCCGCGCTCCATCCGGAACGCGGGCCTTTTCGTTGCAGCTCGCTGCTGACTACAGGCGTTCGATCAGCGTTGCGGTTCCGATGCCGCCGCCGCAGCACATGGTGACGAGGCCGGTCTTCTTGTCCTGGCGCTCGAGCTCGTGGAGGAGGGTGGTCATCAGGCGGGCGCCGGTCGAACCGAGCGGGTGGCCGAGGGCGATCGCGCCGCCGTTGACGTTGACCTTGTCCATGTCGGGCTTCAGTTCGATCTCCCAGGCCTTGACCACGGAGGCGAAGGCCTCGTTGATCTCGGTCAGGTCGATGTCGTCCATGGTCATGTCGTTGCGCTCGAGGATCTTCTTGGTGGCCGGGATCGGGCCGGTCAGCATGATCACCGGGTCAACGCCGACCGCGGTCTGGTCGACGATCCGGGCGCGGGCCTCGAGGCCTAGCTCGTCCGCCTTCTCCTTGGTCATCAGCAGCACCGCGGCGGCACCGTCGGAGACCTGGGAGGAGTTGCCGGCGGTGATCTTGCCGTCTTCCTTGAAGGCGGGCTTCAGGCCGGCCAGTGCCTCGAGGTTGGTGCCGGGGCGAATGCCCTGGTCGGTGGTGTAGGTGTCACCGTTGACCGAGAAGGGAGCGATCTCGCGCTCGAAACGGCCTTCCTCGGTCGCCTGCTGCGCGAGGGCGTGGGAGCGGACCGCGAGCTCGTCGAGGTCGACCTTGGGGATCTCCCACTTGTCGGCGATCATCTCGGCGGAGATGCCCTGGTTGACCAGGTCGTACTTCTCGAGCAGCTCGGGGGAGTAAGCGAAGCCGTACTCGCCCATCACCTTGGCCGCATCGCCGAAGGAGATGTGGCCCATGTGCTCGACGCCGCCGCCGATCATCACGTCGTGGACGCCCGAGGCGATCATCGCCGCGGCGTAGTTGATCGCCTGCTGGGCGGAGCCGCACTGGCGGTCGATCGTGGTGGCCGGGGTCTCGATCGGGAAGCCGGCCTCGAGCCAGGCGTTGCGGCCGATGTTGATGCTCTGCTCGCCGAACTGCTGCACGCAGCCGGCGACCACGTCCTCGACCAGCGAGGGGTCGATGCCCGCCCGCTCGACGACGTTCTTGTAGGCATGGGCCAGCAGGTTCGAAGGATGGACGTCTTTGTAGTAGCCCTTCTCCTTGTGGCCGCGGCCGACCGGGGTACGGACCGCCTCCACGATTACGACTTCACGACCGCCAAACTTGCTCATTTTCTGCCTTTCTCGGAATTCCAGTCGGTGGCAAGGGGAACGAAAAACTTGCCTTAATCGTAGCTGATTGACTCGTCAATCAACTTCGGGCGATTGTCGATCCCAATAGGGTTCACGGGGATGACCGCAACACCGTACGAGTTCGTCGCGATCGCGGGCAGCGGCACGATCGCAACCGGCCTTGCCGCCGTCGCCTCCACTTCCAGCCCCCGGGTCGTGATGCTGGTCCGCTCAGCGGAATCGGCCGAGCGAGCGCTGGCCGCCGTCGAGAAGGCGGGCCGGAGGATTCCGGGAGCCGACCCTTCGCGGGTAACCGCCACGATGGAGGTCGGTGACCTGGCCGAGGCCGACCTGCTGGTCGAAGCAGTGGTCGAGGATGCCGAGGTGAAGGCGGACCTGCTCCGCCGCGTATCCGCCGCCGCGCCGGCCGCCGATCTCGCCACCACCACCTCCTCGCTTTCGATCACCCGGCTGGGCGAGGAATCGGGATGTCCCGACCGGGTCTACGGCCTGCATGTCTTCAACCCGGTGCCAGCGATGAAGCTGGTCGAGCTGGTCTTCCCCGACCCGGTCAGGGAAGAAGTGGCCGAGCGGGCGCACGACTGGTGCCACATCATCGAGAAGACCGCCGTCGAGGTGCCGGACACGGCCGGCTTCGCCGTCAACCGGCTGCTCTTCCCCTATCTCTTCGATGCGGTCCGTTACCAGGAGCGGACCGGGCTGGAAGCGGCTGCGGTCGACCAATGCATGACCCTCGGCGTCGCCCATCCGATGGGTCCGCTTGCCCTCCTCGACCTGGTCGGCCTCGATGTCGCGGTGGCGATCGGCCAGGCACTCAACAACGAGTCCGACAACCCGGATCACCTCGCCCCGGCCACGATCCAGGAGTTCGTCGCCGCCGGTCACCTCGGCAGAAAGTCCGGCCGAGGCTTCTACGACTACAGCTAGCCCAGGGCTTGAATCTTGCCGGCCAGCTCGAAGTCGGCCTCGGTCAGGCCGCCTTCGGCGTGGTTGGTGATGGCGACCGTGACCTTGTTCCAGGAGATCCCCAGGTCGGGGTGATGGTTCATCGCCTCGGCCGGTTCGACCAAGGAATCGACGAACCGGACCGAGCCGACGAAGTCCTCCAGCTCGAACTCACGGACGATCCGCCGGCCCTCGAGGCTCCAACCGTCAAGCCCGGCCAGCCGATCTTGAATTTCCTTGTCGCTCAGCAGAGCCATACTCTGAGGCTACCCAAGACAGAGCCCCTCCTAACCATCAGATTGTTCTCATAGGAGGGGCGGGTTCGATTGAAGGTCCGGCGAAGACCGGACCGACTGCAGTTAAGTTTGAAGCTGTGCGTATTGCTTCCCTTGTCCCTTCTTCGACCGAGATGCTCTTTGCGCTCGGGCTCGGCGAGCAGGTCGTCGCGGTCACCCACGAATGCGACTACCCGGCCGAAGCGGCGGCACTGCCCCATCTCAGCGAGACGGTGATCCCGACCGGGCTCTCCCCGGCCGAGATCGACGCGGAGGTGAAGCGCCTGGTCGGCGGCGGCGAGCCGCTCTACCGGCTCAAGGCCGAGGTGCTCGAAGCCGTCCGGCCCGACCTGATCATCGCCCAAGACGTCTGTGCGGTCTGCGCCGTCTCCTACGACGACGTGCTGGCGATCGCCGCGTGCCTGCCCGGCGACCCGGTCGTGCTCAGGCAGGATCCGACCTCGCTGGCCGAGGTGCTGGAGAACGCGGTCGAGGTGGCCGAGGCGGCCGGAAGGCCCGAGGCCGGCACCACGCTCAAGGCAGAGATGGAATCGAGGATCGAGCGGGTTCGGGCGGCGGTCGCCGGCCGCGAACGACCGACCGTGCTCGCCCTCGAATGGCTCGACCCGCCCTTCACCGGCGGCCACTGGGTGCCGGAGATGATCGAGGTCGCCGGCGGCCTCGATCTGATCGGCAGGCCGGGACTGAAGTCGGCCGAGCACGACTGGAGCGAACTCGAAGGACTGGATCCGAACCTGGCCGTGGTCATGCCCTGCGGCTACGACGCCGATGAGGCCGCGACGCAGGCCCATGAGTACATCGAGCGGATCAGGTCAACCGGAGCCGAAAGGATCGTCGCGGTCGACGCCGCCGCCTCCTTCTCGCGACCCGGCCCCCGCCTGATCGACGGAATCGAGCTGCTCGCCGGCCTCCTCCACCCAGATGCGGCCTTAGAGGAAGGGAAGATTGAGCACCGCGAACTGGATGCCGGTGAGCGGCTCCGCGGCTGAGATCGCGGCGAAGATCGAGACCGCGGCGATCGCGATCATCCCTCCGTACTCGAGCAGGCGGGAGTTCGAACCGAGGTAGCCCCGCTCGCCGGCGATGACCAGGATGCCGCAGAGGGCGCCGCCGACCAGGCCGCCGAGATGGCCGCCGATGCTGATCCCGCTGATCGTGAAGGTGAGCAGCAGGTTGATGCCGATGATCACGCCGATCTCGTTGGCGACGTGGCCGAGCCCGCGGCCGTAGGCGATGATGAAAGTCGCGGCGAAGAGCCCGAAGACGGCGCCCGAGGCGCCGACCGTGAGGTCGATGTTGCTGCTCAGCAGGATCGCCCCGAAAGACCCGGCCAGGAGCGAAGCGAAGTAGATCATCAGGAACCGCACCGTGCCAACCGACGGTTCCAGCACCCGGCCGAGGAAATAGAGGGCGATCATGTTGAAGGCGATGTGCATGAATCCCGCGTGGAGGAACCCGCTGGTGATCAGCCGGTACCACTCACCGTCGGCGACCAGGGCGCCCCGGAGGCCGAAGTCGGTGATCAGGTCCGAGGTGGTCGAGTTCAGGCCGCCAGAACCGGTCGCCATCTCGGCCAGGAAGACGACCACGTTGACCGCGATCAGGGCGATCGTCGCCGGGTAGCCGCCGACCTGCGAGGTGGCGGCCGGGCCGGTGCGGACCCGGGTCTTCTCGCTCGCGCACTCTGGGCAGCGCATGCCGACCGGGGTCGGCGTCATGCAGTCAGGGCAGATCGGCCGGCCGCAGCTGGAACAGGAAACGCCGGTCTCTACGTTGGGGTGGCGATAGCAAGTAGCCAAGGGACAGAACCCTACCGAGGCCACCGACCTCCGGTGATCCTGTGAGAATGACCCCATGGAGAGGACCGCATACGCCCGTCTGTACGCGACCGTGACCGGTGCCTTCCTGGTGCTGCTCGGCTTCGTCGGGCTGCTGGTCAACACCGAGTTCAGCGCCCGCGAGCTGACCGACGAACTGCTCGGCTTCTACACGATCAACGGCTGGTCCGGCGTCTTCCACGTCGGGGCCGGGCTGGTCGGCCTGCTGCTCGCTCGCCCCCTCCCCCGCCTCTACGCATTGCTGGCGGGGATCGTCTTCACCGGCCTCGGGATCTGGGGGATCCTCGCCGCCAACGGGACCTGGCTGCTGGACGGCCTGCCGGCCACCCGCTGGGTCAACCTGGTCAACCTGCTGATCGGCCTGGGCGGCCTCTGCGCCTACGCGGCCAGCCGCTGGGACCGGATCACCGCCTGGTTCAGTGGGCTCGGCGCCCGGTTCGAGGCGCGAGCCGAGAAACGCCGCCAAAAGAGGCGGCGCCGCAAGGTCCGCAAGCGCCGAACGACTGCCAGCTGAGCCCCTCCCTCCATCAGTTGTCGCTCGGGAGGGGCGGGTTTCTGTGGTGCCCCGGCGAAGTCCGGGGCACATCCTTGTGTCTAGCCGCGGAAACGGCTGCGGCGGCGGAAGCCGACCAGGATCAACGCACCGGTGGCCACCCCGCCGGCAGCCAGCGCGGTGACCGGTCGAATCCAGTTGCGCGGGTCGCGCAGTGACTGGAGCTCGCTCTCGGTCAACTCCTCAGCCCAGTCGGAGAGGTCGGAGGCGGCAGCGTCGGTGATCGCCGAGAAGGTGTCATGCAGCCGGTCCGACATCCGCTGCGGCGGGTCGACCGGCTTCAGCGCGTCGGCGAGCAGGTTCTCGATCCTGATCTCATCCATGCTCAACCGGCGCTCCTTCCTCTTCGAGCAGTTCCTGCAGTTGCTTGATCGCGCGATGGATCAGCACCTTGGTCGCGCCGTCCGACTTGCCCATCGCCCGGGCGATCTCCCGGTTGTCCATGCCGAGGGCGAAACGCATGACCAGCGCCTCGCGCCGGTCGTCCGGCAGTTCCTGAAGGTTCTCGATCACCGCCCGCAGCTCGGCCCGCCCCTCGACCAGGTCCTCGGTCGAGTGCTGGGCGGCCGGCGGCTCGATGCTCTCCAGCGGCGTCTGCGGCTTGCGGGAACGGTCGCGGTGATAGTTCGCGGCTAGGTTGTGGGCGATCCTGATCAGCCAGGGACGGAGCGGACGCCCGTCCGATTCCCGCCGGGCCCGGGCGAAATGCCGGTAGGCCTGAAGGAAGGTCTGCTCGGTCAGGTCTTCCGCATCGTGATGGTTCCCGATCCGGTAGTAGGAGTACGAGTAAACGTCTTTGAGGTGATCGCGGTAGAGCTGCTCGAAGGCCCGATCGACTTCGGCCTTTGACTCCGGGGTTGGGTTGGCGCCGGGACCGGACACGCCCGCACCTTATCCCGAAAGTGCCCGCACCCGACCCGGCCCCGTCCGGCCTGGCGCGATTCACGCTGCCCGCCTCGAGTGCCCGGAGCGGCGCAGCGCGGCCACCCACTCGTCGGAGCTGATCTGGCCGGTGGCGAGGTCGGCCAGCCCGGTCAGCGCATCCGCGGGACAGCCGGCCGCGGCCACCGTGGCCGCGATCTGCGGTACCGAGTCGAGCGCTTCGGATGCCTGACCGATCGTCTCGCGGATCTGATCGGGGGCGCTGCCCTTGCCGAGCAGCTCGCCGGCGCGGCGGTTGCGGCTACCGGAGGCCATCACCGTCGCCAGCAGGTCGCCGACCCCGGCTAGTCCGTTGAAAGTCTCCAGATCCGCCCCGTTCTTCACGGCGTAGCCGACGCACTCGTCCCAGACGGCGGCGGCGGCGATGCCGGCCGCATTCAATCCGTGCGGCTCGGCTGCGGCGGCAGCCAGCACGGCGGCGTTCTTGGCGGCGCCGGCCATCTCGACGCCGACCACGTCGCGGGAGCGCTCGCAGACCAGCCCGGCCCGGTCGAAGACATCGCCGAGTTGGGCCCGCAGGTCGCTGTCGCCGCTGCCCAGCACCAGGGCGGCGGAACCGGACACGGCCTCGCGGGCATGGGCGGGACCGCCCAGACAGGAAACCCCGCGCGAGCGGATCCGTTCGCCGACGTAGTCGGAAGGCAGTTGGCCCTTCGGGGCGATCAGGCCCTTGGCCAGGAGCAGGACCCCGGCCCGGCGGCCGACCCGGTCGGCGACCGCGCCCACCGCCTGCGGGTACGAGGCGGAAGGCACGGCGATCACCAGCAGGTCCACCCCGCCCAGCTCGATCTGGCTGGAAGGCCTCACCTCGATGCCGTCGGGCAGACGGACGTCCGGCAGGTACTTCGAGTTCTCGCGGGCCAGCGCCATCGCCTCGGCCTGGTCGGCGGTGCGGGTGCCGAGCTGAACCTCGAGCCCGCCGCGGGCCAGGAGCACGGCGACCGCCGTACCCCAGCTGCCGGCCCCGATCACCGCGGCCCGGCGCATCGGCGGCAGGCCGCCGATGTCTTCCCATTGGAGTTCGACGTTGGGCCAGATCCGGTCGGTCACCGATGCGGCGAGGGCCGGTGACGGGCTCTCGGACTGCGGGAACGACATCGGCCGGCCGACCCGGATGTCGACCTTTCGCGGCCTGATCCGCCAGCCGCGCCGGACGTCCTCGGACCCGGTCACTGCGACCGGCACCACCGGTGCCCCGCTGCGCAGCGCGAGCCGCCCCACCCCACGCTTCGGCTTGCCGAGCGAGCCCTTCCGGATCCGGGTTCCCTCGGGGAAGATGCAGATGGTCCCGCCCCTCGCCAGGACCAGTTCGGCGGTTTCGATCGCCAGCTCGTCGGCTTCCCCGCGGCGGATCGGGAAGGCCCCGACCCGGCAGAGCAGGAAACCCTGCCAGCGCTTCTCGAAGAGCTCGACCTTCGCCACGTAGTTCATCGGCTTGCCCCAAGGCAGGCAGGTGCCGATCACGAAGGGGTCGAGGAAGCTGCGGTGGTTGGCGGCGACGATGGTCCCCCCCTTGATGTGCGAGTTCTTGCGCCCCTGCCGCGAAAGCCGTAGGTAGATCAGGAAAAACGGCTGCAGGATGACTCGGGCGAGAAGATAAAGCCCGCGGTTTACCCCATGTTTGCGTGTGTACTCGTGGTACGCCTCGAGCTGCTCTTGGGTCACAAGAGATTCCTACACGCAGCGTCGGACCCGGTTACAACCCGGTTCCGAGAACCCGCCGGCCTTCAGCTGGACCGCCCCCGGCCCCGGCCCAGGCGGCGAAGTCCTCGATCGCATCGATCGTGTTCTCGGTGCGGACCGACCGCAGCAGGTCGAATGAGTGCTGGGCGCCGGGCAGGATGGCCAGCGAAGCCTGGTTGCCTGCGTCCCCGAGGTCGTCGACGAGCGCCCGGGCGCCGTCCGGCCCCATCACGCTGTCGTGATCGCCGTGGATCAGCAGGAAGGGTGGCGCCCCGGGATGGACGTGGTCGCGCGGGCCGGAGGGAAGGCCGCTGATCGGGCCTCCGCGGACATCGAGGCTGCCGTAGTAGCCGTACAACCCGATCACCCCGCTGACCGCCGTGTCCGCCTGCTCGAAGCCGGGCTGGAGGTCGGCCCGGTCGGGGGTCAGAGCGGCCATGGCCGAAATGTGGGCTCCGGCCGAACCGCCGGAGAGGAAGATCCGGTCCGGGTCGAGCCCGAAAGAGCGGCCCTCGGTCCGTGCCCAGTCGATCACCCGTTTGAGGTCGATCAGGTAGTCGGGGAAGGTGCCTTGGGGGACCAGCTGGTAGTTGGCGCTGATCACCGCCCAGCCCCGGCGGGCCAGGCTGCATTTGATCGCCTGGGCTTCGCGGCGTTTGCTGCCCATCTTGAACCGGCCCCCATGGAGGTAGATCAGAGTCGGGCCGGTCACCTCGCCGCTGCGGGGCAGGTAGAGATCGAGCAGGTTGGCCCGTCCGGCTGCGGGCCCGTAGCTGATGTTCGATCGGAGCTTGATCCGGCTGCGGCCCATCGCGAAGGGCAGGGCCAGTGTCGTCAGATACCGGCCCGGGCCGGCCAGCGACCCGGCCTCGAAACCTTCGAACGAGCCCATTGCCCGCCGGAGCGCGGGACGACTGGGGAAGGACCGGGCCAGCAGCTCGATCATCCCGGCCGCGACGAGCACGGCCAAGCCGACCGTGATCCATCCGGGACCCGAAACGTCACCTTCGCTGATCGCCAGCCCGACCGACGCGGCGAGCAGCACCGCGAACCAGTGCCCTTGCTCGTTGAGCAGCAGCCCGCCCCAGAAGGAAATCCGGCGGAGCAGCCACGACCGCGGGACGTCGTCGCGCAGCAACAGCACGCAGCCCCCGAGAAGAAAGATCGTGATCACCAAACCAGGGGGCATCACCCAAACCTATTCCCGGGTGGCTGGGAGACAAACGGGCCGGCCCCGTGAGGGACCGGCCCGTTGGACCAGCTGCTCTCCGAGGTGCTCTGCTTCTTCGGCGAGGAGGCGGTGCGGATCGGCCGGGAGGCAGCCGAGGGGAAGAAGGGCGTAGAACGGATCGAGCGTTTCACCCGGGCCTTCGTCGAATCGATCGTCAACTTCGAGCCCCACCGCCGCTTCGTCCGCAACGAGACAGAACTCGCCTTCCGCCTGGTCCTGACCCGCGGCAGCCTGGTGCAGTCGACCGTCGTGGAACGCTTCGCGGAGATCTTGCGCGAGGAAGAAGCGAGCGGCTCGATCCAGCTCCGGGCCTCGGCCGACGACCTCGGCTACGCGATGATCCGGATCATCGAGGGCTTCATCTACAACGACGCCCTGACCGAGGACACCCCGGACGTGGACAAGGCGGTCAGCATCGTCTGCCTGCTGGTCGACTGACCCGCCCTCGAGCGGTTCGCGCCAGGGACGCGCGTATCGTCGGCATATCGAAAACCACATACGTGCCCGCAACGCATGCCCGCCTTCAATGGCGGCATGAACCACGGCAAATCAGCACGCGCTACAGCCCTTCGCAACCTCTCGCCGCTCGTCGCCCTCATGGTGATCGCATTGATCGGAGCGGGCTGCTCGGGAGAATCTCCCGAGAGCGACAGCGCCGGCGGACAGACCGCCTCTGATCGGGACAAGGCGGTGAAGTTCGCCGAGTGCATCCGGGCCCACGGCGTCAGCGACTTCCCGGATCCGAACGACGACAACCAGTTCGACTACGGGGTCAGCGTGACCCCCGCCGTCTGGAAACGAGCCACCACCGCCTGCAAGGATCTGCAGCCGCCCGGCACCTTGTCCGCCAAGCGGACCCCCGAAGAGCAATCGGCGAGCTTGAGGTTCGCCCAATGCGTCCGCGACAACGGCGTAAAGGACTTTCCCGATCCGGTCAACGGCGAACCGCTCGTCAACACGTACAAGATCCCGTCCTCTAATCGGCCGGGCGGCATGGACATCCTCAACGCCGCTATGGACAAGTGCGGCGACGTCCTCGAAGAGGCGGCGGGAGGTCAGGGGTGACGCGGAGACGCGGGGCACTCGGCGCAGCGTCCCTCGTGCTCGCTGCAGCCATCGTCGGCGGCGCCATCATCGTGTTCGGGGGCGGAGCTTCAGAACCGGCCGACGGCCACCAATCGGCACGGACCGCCCGAGTCGAGCGGGGAGCCCTTTCCGCGACGATCAACCTGAGCGGGATCCTGACCTACCGCGCGCGACCGGACGGCTCGCCATATTCGGCCGTCAACCAGGCGAGCGGGATCTACACCGAGCTGCCGGCGGCGGGGACCGAGATCGCCTGCGGCGACGTGCTCTACCGGGTGGACGAGGATCCGATCCTGTTGCTGTGCGGCGACGTACCCGCCTACCGCGACCTGGCCAGCGGCGCCGCGGGCGAGGATGTCCGCCAGCTCAACCGGAACCTGCACGACCTCGGCTATGACGCGGCTGCCGGCGTCGAGATCGATCCCACCGACGACGATTTCGACTGGGCGACTCGGGCGGCGCTCAGCAAGCTCCAGCGCGACCGAGGCCTTGACGCAACCGGGACTCTCGCGCTCGGCGACGCGGTCTTCCAGCCCGGCCCGATGCGGATCTCGAAGCTGAGCGGAAGGCTCGGTGAACCCGCTCGGCCCGGCGCCGAGGTGGCCGTGACGACATCCGATCGACTCGAAGTGCAAGTCGACCTCGACGCCTTGCGGCAGGATCGGGTGCGGAAGGGCGCCCGGGCGCTGGTCACCCTGCCCGACAACCACTCGGTGAGGGGAAAGGTCGACCGCGTCGGAAGGGTCGCCCAGGCTCCCGAGACGCAAGGCGACGTCGGCACCGCGACGGTCCCCGCCTTCATCAGCCTCGAGCACCCGGCCAAGGCACGCAGGTTCGACCGGGCGCCGGTGCGGGTGGAGATCACGACCGCCGGCGTTGAGAGCGCCCTGAGCGTTCCGGTCACGGCGCTCGTCGGAAGGTCCGGCGGCGGGTTCGCAGTGGAAGTCGCGCGTGAGGACGGGCAGCACGAGCTGGTCGCCGTGAACCTGGGCTTGTTCGACAGCGCCGGCGGGCGAGTCCAGGTCGAAGGCGAGATTCACGAGGGCGACCAAGTCGTGGTGCCGGCCTCGTGAGCGGCGAGCCGGTCCTGGAGCTGGACGAGGTGACCAAGGTCTATGGCGAGGAGCCGCCGGTCGCCGCCCTGCGCGGAGTGTCGTTCTCGATCCGGCAGGGCGAACTGGCGGCGATCGTCGGGCCCTCCGGCTCGGGCAAGTCCACCCTGCTGCACATCATGGGCACGCTGGAGCGGCCCAGCAGTGGGACGGTCCGGATCCGCGGGATCGACGCGGAGCGCCTGGACGATCGCGAACTGTCGCTGCTCCGGGCCCGGGAGATCGGGTTCGTCTTCCAGCAGTTCTTCCTGGCCGAGCATGCCACGGTGCGGGAGAACGTGGCCGACGGGCTGCTCTACGCCGGAGTGCCGGCTCCCGAGCGGTACCGGCGCGCCGATGAAGCGCTCGAACGGGTCGGGCTCTCGGACCGCGCCACGTTCAAGCCCACCAAGATCTCCGGCGGCCAGCGACAGCGGGTCGCGATCGCACGAGCCCTCGTCGGGAGCCCGGCGATCGTCCTCGCCGACGAGCCGACCGGAAATCTCGACAGCCGCACCGGAGCCTCGATCATGGATCTCCTTCGCGAGCTCGGTGCCGCGGGCTCCACGATCGTCATGATCACCCACGACGCTTCACTCGCCGATCAGCTGCCGCGCCAGATCCGGATACTCGACGGCCAGGTGGTGTCCGACAGCCGCGGAGATCACGACTTGACGGTGGCGGAGAGCGAGCCGTCGTGAGCGCTGCGAGCGGCAGGCTGAGCCTGAAGGACGGGCTGCGGGTGGCCAGCGTCGGGCTGCGTGCACGCCGCCTTCGTGCCGCGCTGTCGGCGCTCGGCATCGCGATCGGGACGGCCGCGATCGTGGCGGTCCTCGGACTGTCCTCCTCTTCCCAGGCGGGGCTGCTCGCCGAGATCGACCGGCTGGGCACGAACATGCTCACCGTCGAGGCCGGCCAGACCGTGACCGGCCAACCGGTGGAGCTGCCTACCGAAGCGCCGTCCCGGCTGACGCTCCTCCAAGACGTCCAGCAGGTCGCCCACACCGGGCTGATCAAGGGCAAGGGCGTCTATCGCAGCCCGATCATCCCCGCCACGCAAACCGGCGGGCTGCAAGTGAGGGCGGCCAGCCTGGATCTGCTCACGGTGCTCAACACGAACGTCGCGGAAGGCAGCTGGCTCAACCCGGGCACCGCCCGAGTTCCGGTCGCGGTGCTCGGCTCGGTTGCCGCCGAGCGGCTGGGCATCGGTGCGGCCTTCACCGGTGAACGCGTCTGGCTGGGCGGCCAGTGGTTCGATGTCGTGGGCGTGCTGGAATCCTCGCCCCTGGCGCCGGATGTCGATACCAGTGCCCTGATCGGCTATCCGGCCGCCAAGCGATACCTCGGTTATCTCAGCTTGGCCCGGGGCGTCCGAAAGGCGGGGCCGCCGAGCTCCATCTACGTGCGGGCCGACACCGATCGCGTGGCCGCGACGCAGCCCCTGCTCGCGCCGACCGCCAACCCCCGGGAACCCGACGGGGTCGACGTCAGCCAGCCGTCCGATGCACTCACCGCCCGGGCCGCCGCGGCGGGAGCCTTCAACAGCCTCTTCCTCGGACTCGGCGTGGTCGCCCTGATCGTCGGTGCCGTCGGCGTCGCCAACATCATGATCATCTCCGTGCTGGAGCGCCGTTCTGAGATCGGCCTCCGTCGTGCGCTCGGCGCAACGGAGGGACAGATCCGGATGCAGTTCCTCACCGAATCGATCCTGCTCGCCGCCATCGGTGGCATCGCCGGTGTCCTCGCCGGGATCGTGGCGACCGCCGTATATGCGAGCTCGAAGAACTGGGCGATTGTGGTCCCTGTCGAGGCCTGGGCTGGCGGGATCGCCTCAGCCATCTTGATCGGAGCAGCCGCCGGCCTCCTGCCGGCCATTCGGGCGTCTCGGATGTCGCCTACGGAGGCGTTGCGGACGGTGTGAGCGGGAGACGCACCGTGGTTCGGAGGCCGCCATCGCGTCTGGCGACTATGGCCAGCGTCCCGTCATGGGCCCGGGCGATGCTCTTGACGATCGCCAGGCCGAGCCCGGCGCCGGCATGGTCGGCGCGAATGCGCTCGCTGCCGCGCTGGAACGGCTCGGTCAGGGTCGAGACCATTTGTGGGGTGAGCTCTTGGCCGGTGTTCTCGACCGTGAGCACGGCGAACTTCGAGTCTTGCGAAGTCTCGAGCTGCACGGTGCCGCCCTCGGCGAGGTTGTGGACGATCGCGTTGTGCAGCAGGTTCGTGGTCATCTGCAACAGCAAGGCGTGCGAGCCCAGGGTCGAGGCGACTTCGCCGGCGGCCTCGATCGCGACGCCGTGCTTCTCCGCGAGGGGAAGGAGCGTCTCGACGGCTTCCTCGGTCACGAGAGAAAGGTCCACGGGTTCCCGCGTGAAGGAGCGCTGGTCGGTGCGGCTGAGCAGCAGCAGTGCTTCGGTGAGGTTGATCGCCCGCGAGTTGACCACGTGGAGCCTTTCCAACAGGTCGCCGTTGTCGTGGTCCGGATCCTCCCTGGCGACATCCACGAGGGTCTGGGTGACCGCCAGCGGGGTGCGCAACTCGTGGGACGCATTGGCGGCGAAGCGTTGCTGCTCAGCGACCTGAGCTTCGAGCCTCGCGAGCATGTCATCGAAGCTGTCGGCAAGTTCGCGGAACTCGTCCTGACGCCCGGGCAGCCGGATCCGATGGCCCAGCGATCCATCCGCCGCCATGCGCGTCGCGTCCGTGATCCGGGACAGCGGGGCGAGCATCTGGCCGGCGAGAACCCACCCTCCCACGAGGCCGAACACCAGCAGGAAAAGCATCGCGGTGACTGCCGCCGGGAAGAACGCGCGCGGACCGAAGTTGTGTGGGTCGAAGGCAAGGGGAAAGTCGGAGAGGCTGAAGACCGGTGAGCTGCCGGGCCGGCCTCGCAGGAGGAACAGCCACACGGCGGCGAGCAGCAGCGCCCCGGCGAGCACTATGAATCCCGCGTAGCTGAGAGTCAGCTTGAGGCGGACGCTCATTCCCGGTCGCCTATTCAAGTTCCGCTCCTCCCCCGTCACCCTCGGGGTCAGCCTCGATGCGGTAGCCGACCCCGGGAACCGTGACGATCAGCCACGGCTCGCCCAACCGTTTTCTGAGCGCCGACACCGTGATCCGCACCGCGTTCGTGAACGGGTCCGCGTTCTCGTCCCAGGCCCGTTCGAGCAGTTCCTCGGCGCTGACGACCCCTCCCTCCGCGTCGACGAGGACTTCCAGCACGGCGAACTGCTTCCGGGTCAGCGCCACGTAGCGATCGTCCCGGTAGACCTCGCGACGGAACGGATCGAGCCGGAGGCCCGCGATCTCCCTCACGGGTGGTCTGTTGCGTGTGCGCCGGCGATCTAGCGCCCTGAGCCTGAGCACCAGTTCCTTGAGCTCGAATGGCTTGGTCAGGTAGTCGTCGGCACCGAGCTCGAAACCGGAGGCCTTGTCGTCGAGGCGGTCGGCTGCGGTGAGCATCAGGATCGGCGTGCCGGTCTCCGAGGCGATGATGTGTTCTGCGATCTCGTCGCCGGAGGGGCCGGGAATGTCGCGGTCGAGCACCGCGATGTCGTATTCGTTGACGTTGAGTAGAGCCAGGGCGGTGTCGCCGTCACCGGCAATGTCGGCGGCGATCGCTTCGAGGCGCAGGCCGTCGCGGATCGCTTCAGCCATATAGGGCTCGTCTTCGACGAGCAAGACACGCATGCTCCGATGCTACGAGCTGGCGCATATCGCGGGCATATCGAAAACCGGATACGGGCCGGCAACGCGGCACCTCCTTGACTAGCGGCATGCCATACCGCGACTCGGCTTCCACGACCATCTACCGGACCAGAGCCCGCCGACGTCGGATCTTCGTTTCCCGGGCAGCCGGTCTGTTGGCCATTGCCGCAGTAGTCGTATCGGTCGTGAACCACCAGCTCGCGTCTTCGTCGACCCAGACCGGCTCAAGGTCGAACATTTCTCATCACGCTGATCCGGGCCGTGTCGCGCAGACGGCCGGCAGCATTCCCCGGGCCGGAAGTGACCGGCTCGGAGAGGCTGACGGTGGCGTCCCCGACGGCACCACGGTCTTCGACGATGGCGTCCCGGCGGTGGCCAATCTCGATCCGGATCTACTCGAAGCGCTGCGCCGGGCCGCCACCGACGCCGGCCGGGACGGGGTCGGCTTCGTGGTCAACAGCGGCTGGCGATCCCGGGCGTATCAGCAGCATCTCCTCAATGACGCGGTCTCGGAGTACGGTTCGGCAGCCGAGGCAGCCCGCTGGGTTGCGACCCCCGACACCTCGCCACATGTGTCCGGCGACGCCGTCGATCTCGGCCCTTCCGCCGCCGAGACCTGGCTGTCCGAGCACGGTTCCGCCTACGGGCTCTGCCAGATCTACGGCAACGAGCCCTGGCACTACGAGCTCCGTCCCGACGCCGTCGACCAAGGCTGCCCGCCGACGTATGCCGACCCCACCCAGGATCCGCGGATGCAGTAGGCCGCCGGCAATGTCGATTTTCGGCATGCCCGTTCGTCTAGTGGGTAAAGCCAACACAGAGGAGAGCAAAATGACCGCCACCTACACCTTCGATGTCTTTTCCAGCCTGGACGGCTTCGGCTCCGCCGCCAGCGGCAGCGACTGGACCGGCTACTGGGGCAAGCAGGGACCCGAGCTGCTCGACCACCGTCTCGGACTGTTCGAGATCGAGCAGCGGATGGTCTTGGGTGCGAACACATATCGGGCGTTCGCACGGATGCTGGCCTCGGGCAGCGAGGAGTCCGAAGTTCGTGACCCCTGGGTCACGCGGATGACGAATCTGCCGGCGACCGTGGTGTCGACCAGCCTGGAAGGTCCCCTCGACTGGCCGGACGCGACTCTGGCGAACGGTGACGCGATCGACGTGGTCGCCAAGCTCAAGGCGGAGTCCGAGGTGCCGCTCTGCTCACATGGCAGCCTCTCGATGAACCGGGCGCTGATGGCCGCCGGCCTGGTCGACCAGGTTCGGGTGACGGTCTACCCGGTGATCACGGGCCAGACCGGCGCCGAGCCGATCTTCGGCGACGCGGCCGACTTCGACCTCGAACTGATCGAGAGCCACACCCTGGACGGCGATATCCAGGAGCTCACCTACCAACCCACTTTGCATGTGCGTCAGCCGCGTCCTTGACTCGCCTTCTACTGGCCATCGGGTCAACCGTGCCCGGCGATCAGTTCGACGTTCCGGAAGTCCCAGCGTCCACGCGGAGTGATGACCTGGAGATCAGCTCGGATTCGGGGATCGGCGCCGACCCCAGTGCCGACCCAGCGGCCGCCGGGTCCGGGCAGAGTCCGCTCGAAAGCGGCTCCCCCGCCTCGCAGACCGGCCTGCTGGATTACGCCTCCCCAGACCGTGCCTGACCTGGCTGCGACAGGCATCGGAGTGTTCCCGGAAGGCGCCGTTCGCAACTTCGTCGGCAGGGACATGACCTGGCCCGAAGACACCCAGCCATCGCCGCGCCCCGCCCACCACCGATTGACCCGTATCGACAGGCGCTTCATCCTGATCCGGGTGTTGACCTGCACCCACACGCGGTCGCAGTCCAGCGTGTTCGGCGGATTGCGACAGTCGAGCGCCAGGGTCGGAACACGGATCGGGTCGACCGCGGCGGGCCGGACCTGGAGTCCGTCAAGCAGGCGCAGCAACTGCCGACGGGTGACCGGCGAGAGCCGACCCGGCCGGCTGCCCTGGATTCCGGAACCCGAGTCGACGACCGCCGGCTTGGTCCAGATCCAAACGGCCAGCTCGCGCCCTCCTTCCCGAAACCCGAGAGAGTAGGAATAGCCACATTCGGACGGTCGCCGGCGGCCGAGCCGAAAATGGCTCGGACGAGGTCGATAACGGTCGGCGGCGCCACCCCTTCTGGCCGGCGGAAAGTTCTCCGATACCCGGACCAGGGCTCCACCGGTCGGCAGTTCGTCGAGCACGGCGCCTGGCAGGCAAGGGCTGATGATGCGGCCGGTCACCGGACCGGAGGAAAGCGTGAGCAGGGCCAGCGGATCGATGTCCGGCACCTCGCTCCAGCCCGCCGGCAGGCGGGCCATCAGCGAGCCGTCGCGACTGGCGGTATCCCATTTCGGCCCCGTGTCAAGTTCGGCGAGCCGTTCCAGAACCTTGGCTTCCCGGCTCTGTTCGGACTCCCCGTTGCCGCCGGAACCACCGGAGCATCCACTCAGGGCCAAGGCCAAGAGCACTGATGGAAGGAGCCACCTCGTTCGCATACCTCAGATACGCGGATCGACCCGTCAGAAGTCCCTGGACGCCGCGTCAACGCGAGCAGCACCAACCGGTCGTCCGCGGGAACGATGTCGCTCCGCTTGACCCCGGCGAGAACTGTTTGGAGACATCACTCAGCGCGTCAACCCGATTTAGGCTTGTGCCGCGGAGGAAGAGCCACTGGTCGGCTTCGGGCCAAGCGACCATCAATTCGCTGCCGTCAGCGGACCAGATCGGATTGGCCAGCGACTGGGCGGCGAGCAAGACCCGCGCCGGCCGCCGGGGGGCAGCCAGGATCACGCGGGCCTGTCCCCCACCTTCCACGATGGCTATCTGGCTCGATCCCGGCCGGAGACGAGCCGATTCGATCTCGCTTCCGGGGCTCGTCGAGTGATGCCAGAGGGCGTGGCCACCGGAATCGAGAACCACTGCCGATTGCCTGGTCCAGGCCAGGAGGCGTGAACCGTCGTCGGACCACTCGATTCCCCTGACCTGGCCCCTGGCCACCCAGGAGAACGGGCGCCGCCCGCTGTCCACGCTGAGTGCCTCTACGCGGTCCCCGGCCCGTACGAAGGCAAGCTCGTGGGCGGGGCCTGGTCGCCAAGAAGGCCGCACCGCAGCCGCCCCAGAAGCGAGCAGGGTGTCCCCGGTGCCGTCGCCGGCCACGACACGCAGCTGCCTGCCTTCGATGTAGGCGATGCGGAAGCCGTCCGGCGAGTTCCAGCTTGGGAGGGACGGGCGAGACGGCCGGGTCAGCGCCCAGCGGACCTCGCCGTCCGGTGCCATCGCCACCAGCTGTCGCTCGTCCGTGGCGGCGATGAACCGGCCCTGCGGTGACCAGGTCGAGTCTTCGAAATCGCCCAGGTGCCGCCGTGACCCGTCGTCGTCAGTGACCCAGGTTCCCGCCCGGCTTTGCACCAGGAGCCTGCCCCCTCCCGGCGGGGAGGTGGACACGGTGGTCGACTCGACCTTCGGCCCCTGGACGACATCCTTGACCAGGTCGGTGACGAGCGCCCGGGCCGGCGAGACGACCACACCGATCGCCAGCACGGCGGCCAAGGCCCAGGCCTTGGAGGCGGGTCGGCCGATGAGTGACCGACGACCGGCTTTCTTCCTGGGCCTGCCGCCCTCGGCCGCGCCGGCCTCTAGCTCGCTTCGGTAGGCGCTGCACACCAACTCCCAGGCTCGCTCCTCGGCCACCGCCTCGTCTGGCAGCGGCACCTGTTCGAGCCTGGCCTTCAGTTCCTCGCCGGTCACTCCGGCCTCCCTTCCAAGTCCTGACCCAACCGGTCGAGGGCCCGGCGCATGCGCGAGTTGACCGTTCCCCGGTTCAGATCGAGCAGCTCTGCGATCTCTCCCGGTGTGTAGTCGAGGTAGTACCGGAGCACCACGACGGCCCGCTGCTCGGGTGGCAGCAGCCCGAGCGCCTCGAAGACCTGGCTGCGCAGATGTGGGTCGGGGAAGTGCATTTCCATCCCGGCCGCGTCCAGCGCCGCCTGCCCGTCGCCGACCTCATGGAGCGCCGCCCGTCGCCGGCACCAGTCGATCGAGCGGTTGACCACGATCCGGTGCAGCCACGGCCCGAACGGCCGCTTGCGGTCGAACCGGTCCAGTGACCTCACGGCCCTCATGAATGCTTCCTGGGCTATGTCTTCGGAAGCGTTCCAGTCCCGAACCACCAGGTAAGCGGCCCGATGGGCTCCCGGCCAATAGGCTCGAAAGAGGCTCTCCATCGCGGCCTCCGAGCCGCGGCTGGCTTCCTCGATCCATTGGCGTTCAGGCTGGAAGGCACCCGCCCGATCCTTCGGGCCTTTCCCTACGGTCATCCGCTCGATTCTCCCCACGATCGCAGGATCGCAGTCGTAGCCGGCCAAGTCCACATGACTTGTACGCACAGGACGAGCCCAGAGGTCCCGAGCTCCAGGTTTATTTCGTGATCGTGCTGATCGGGCCACCGACGTTGGCGAGAGCCGAAACCGCACAGCGAAACGGCCTGTAGGCGCCGCCCTTCGCGGCCACGGTGATCATGGTCGGTCGCACTCCTGCGGGCGCGAATCCGGCGACGCTCCAGGTCTGGATGTCCGGCTTGGCCATTGGAGGCGCCGCGAACTTCTTTCCGAGGAACTTGTTGCCCCGATACTGGTTGACCGTTCCGCTGCGCGACGTTACGCCGGACCGAACCACGATGTCGCCGCCGGGCAGGCTCGGGGACGCTTCAAAACTGGTGTCGACGTATGCTTGGCGGCACGAGGCCCGCAGTCGCCCGATCTTGGGGATCCGCAGCAAGATTGCCGTCGAGCCCGCCTCGAGCTGAGCGTCCCGGGCAAAGACCTGAGGTCGATCCCGCGATGAAGCGTCTGCTCCCGATGGATCGGGAGCCGGCGAGGCACCGACCGCGCTCGTTTCACCCGATTCGCCGCAACTTGCGGCCAGCAGCGCGATACCTAGCAAAGCGACCGAGAAGCCTGTTCGCAGCGACATACATGCACTACGCGGCTAGCCGCGGTTGAGGTCCGGGTCAATCGTGTGCGAGCACGCTGATCACGACGTCCTGCGGATCCCGGCCGAAGAAGCGGTGCACGCCCCATGGCTCGTCGACCGGTCCGTAGATCACGTCACGACCGGCCTTGACCGCTTCCGCGTGTGCTGCGTCGACGGCCTCGCGCGAGCCGAGGTCCACACCCATGTCGGGGAGGATCCGCTCCGCGTCCGGGGGGCCGAAGACAACCTGGGCCGGGCCGGACCCGAAACCGACGTAACCACCCCCGAATGTCCCTTCCTCGAGGCCGAGCACGCCGACATAGAACTGCCGCGTCGCCTCGAGATCGGACGATTCGAAGTAGGGAATGATGCGTTTGGCAGCCATAGGCCCAGTATCACAACCTGACCAGGCCGCACCGGGGCTAGTCAGCCACTCTCACGTCCCGAAATAGGACCCCGTCGGCGAGTTTGACCTCACCGAACTCGACTTCGAGCGGACGTTTGAACATGGGGCCGTCGGTGACGAGGCTGTGATATTCGCCATGCTCGCCGGCCGGATCTGCCCCGGTGGCGGAGATCTCGCCCAGCACCTCCCGGTCGATGACCCGGCCCAGCAGGGACTCGGGGAGCACCTGGTCCCGCACTGCCACGACCACCGCCTTGAAGCCCGTGTCAAGGAGATCGCTTACGACGTCCGCACGATCTCGATTCCACAGGGGAAGACAGGCCGAAGCGCCACTCCGCCCGCAGACCCCTTCCACCCATTCGCGATGGCCGGCGATGTCGATGTCCCCAAAGACGCCGGTAGACGCGCCCGACTCGACCGCCGCCCCGACCAGCTGCGCGAATCCAGGCTCGTAGTCCGCCCAGGTTGCTCCGACGAACCTGATCGGCACGCCTACCGCATCG
>MKST01000011.1:532231-538059 GCA_001897355.1 Solirubrobacterales bacterium 67-14
GGCGCGGTTCGGCCCCGGCGCGGATCGCCTCATGCAGGGCAAGGGCCGAATCCTTGCCTCCGCTCCACGAACAGAACACCGGCAGATCTCGCAGCCCCGACACGTCCACGCGCAAAGCTTACGTATCGGTAAGCGGACCAGCGAGTGCCTTCGCCAGCTCCTCTTCGTAGGCTAGATGCTGCCGGTCAACACCACTTGCCCTCAGCAACTGGTCAAGCACGCGAGGAGAAGGCCATGGATCACGTCAAGACCCAGCTCGATAGTCGCTTCAGCGGCCCCGGGGCCGAGGCGACGCCCTGGCAAGAGACAGAGGAGGTGCTGGAGACGGCGCAGCTGTCCTGGATCACCACCGTCCGCGGCGACGGCCGGCCCCACGTGACGCCGCTGGTCGCCGTCTGGCACGACAGCGCGCTGCATTTCGGGACCGGGCCCAGAGAGCAGAAAGCGATCAATCTCGAAACCAACTCAAAGGTGGCCCTTACCACCGGCTGCAACGGCTGGGAGCGAGGTCTGGACGTGGTGGTAGAGGGAGAGGCCGAACGGGTTACGGACCCCGCTCGCCTGGCCGAGCTCGCCGCGGCCTGGAAAGAAAAGTGGGACGGGCAGTGGCAGTTCGAGCCGGTCGCCGAAGGCTTCTTGCATGATGGCGGCGGGGAGGGCATCGTCCACGTCTTCGCCGTGCGGCCGGCAAAGGTCCTCGCTTTCGGCAAGAGCCCGTTCAGCCACACTCGCCACATCTTCGGATAAACGGCCGCCCGACTCATCCTGCGGACGCCGACCTCATCGAACGCGAAGCCCGGCTCCGGGGTCGAACCGGAAACCTCCTGTTTACAAGACAGGTGCTCTAGCCAATTGAGCTAGCCGGGCAGGAGGCGGGATTTTGACAGCCCGGCAGGCTTTGGCCCCGGCCGGGTGCGGTCCGACGCGGGGAGACGGCCTGCCGGCCTGGCTTTCAGAGGGATCAGACGGCTACGTCGCGGGACTCGAGGTGCTTGCTGACCTTGCGCTTGACGCGCTGGAGGGCGTTGTCCACGGTCTTGGTCTCGCAGCCGAGCAGGGCCGCCACGTCCTCGTAGGAGCGATCCTCGAGGTAGTAGCCGAGCACGCTGCTCTCCATCTCCGAGAGGGTCGATTGGAGGCAGGAGACCAGTGAGGCCAGCTCTTCCGAGGAAATCGCCTGGTTGACCGGGTCGAAAGCGGTCGGGCCGGGCAGGATCTCCTCCATCGTGGTCTCCGACTCGCTGTTCGACGCCGGGGACTGGCCGAAGGACACGTACTGGTTGAGGGGCACGTGCTTGTTGCGGGTCGCGGTCTTGACCGCGGTGATGATCTGACGGGTGATGCAGAGCTCCGCGAAGTTGCGGAAGCTCGATTCGCGGTCGGTCCGGTAGTCGCGGATCGCCTTGTGCAGGCCGAGCAGACCCTCCTGGATCAGGTCATCGGAGTCGCCGCCGACCAGGAAGTAGGACGAAGCCTTGAGCCGGACGAAGCTCTGATAACGCCGGACCAGACGGTCCGCGGCGTCCTTCTTGCCGCGCTTGGCGAAGGCGACGAGAGTCTCATCATTAGGCTCAAGTCGAGGGTTAGACCCGGTCCCGAAGGATCGAGCAGGGACGTCGGAAACGGCTTGGTTTTGGGAAATTGAGGTTGGGGTAGCCACCGCACATTCTCCTTTAGAAGAAGGCCTGTGGCGCCACTTACCTCCCCTGGACGCCCTTGCTGACAGATGAACCTCACACTCAAGTCGAGGTTCACCCTTTATCTGGAGATTAGTTTACACACGGGCAGAGTTCTGTCAACCCGGTGCCTCCAAAACTGCAAACGGGATTGCAGACGCAGGGATCAGGACCGCTGGCGGATCGCTTCGAAAATCAGCACCGCGGCGGCGACCGAGACGTTCAGTGAGTCGACCTGGCCGGCCTGGGGTATCGCGATGAGGCCGTCGCAGGAATCGGCCACCCGGGGCCGCAGCCCCTTCTCCTCGGTGCCGAGGACGAGCGCGGTCTTGCCGGTCAGGTCGACCTGCCAGGGAGCCTGGTCGGCCCGGCCGTCAGCGCCCCAGATCCAGAAGCCCGCATCTTTCGCGTCGGTGATCCAGTCGCTGATGTTGCGGACCCGGGCGATCTTGAGGTGCTCGACCGCCCCGGCCGAGGCCTTTGCCGCGGCTGCGGTGACGGAGGCGGCACGGCGATCGGGGATCACCACCCCACTCGCCCCGGCCGCCTCGGCCGAACGGCAGACCGCACCTAGGTTGCGGGGATCCTGGATCTGGTCGAGAACGACCACCAGCGCATTCTCGTCGCCGAGCAGCTCCTGCCCGTCCACATATGGGTAGGGCTCGACTTCGGCCACGATCCCCTGGTGGTCGCTGGAGCCGCAGAGCTCGACCAGCTTCGTCTCGGGGGTCTCGGGGGACTTCCAGACCCGCAGCACCTTGCGGCGACCCCTTTCTGCCTCCTCGACCGGATTGCGGCCGTAGATGATCTCGCCCGCCATCTCAGCCCCGGCCGTCCATCAATCGCGGGGTACCAGTCGGGCGCCCTCGGCGCCGTCCCGTACCTCCCAGCCGAGTTCGGCCAGCTGGTCGCGGATCTCGTCCGCCCGGCCCCAATCCTTGCTCTCGCGGGCCTGGTTCCTGGCTGCGAGCAACTCCAGCGCGGCAGCGTCGGGCCCCTCCTCCCCACGCTCGGCCAGCGAGCCGAGCCCGACCAGGTCCAGCATGCCGGCCAGGGCGGTGCCGGCCCCGGTCAGGGCCGGTTCATCGGGGCGCTGGTTGGCGGCCCGCACCAGGTCGAAGGCCTCACGCATCGCTCGCGGCGTGTTGAAATCGTCAGCCAGGGCGTCCCGGAAGCGGTCCGCGGCCGCGGCCGCCTCGGTACCCGCTTCGTCACCCGGCGGGTTCTCCCGCAGGAAGTTGCGCAGCCGTTCGTTGCCCGCTACGGCCTGTTCCAACGGCCCTTCACCGAAGGCGAGCGGCTGACGGTAATGGCCGGAAATCAGGTAGGCGACGACGGCCTCGGCCCCGAAGCGGTCGATCGCCTCCGAGAGCTGGAAGATGTTGCCGATCGACTTCGACATCTTCTCCGAGCCGGTCTCGATCATCCCGTTGTGCATCCAGATCCGGGCCAGTTCCTTGCCACGGGCGGCTTCTGACTGCGCGATCTCGTTCTCGTGATGGGGAAAGACCAGGTCGGAGCCGCCGCCGTGGATGGTGAAGGGCTGGCCGAGTTCGGCCTCGGCCATGGCCGAGCACTCGATGTGCCAGCCCGGCCGGCCCGGGCCCCAGGGGGAATCCCAGGCGGTGTCCTCGCCTTCCTTCTTCGTCTTCCAGAGGGCGAAATCGAGCGGATCACGCTTCAGCGAACCGGCATCATCGCCTTCGCCCTGCTCCATCTCCTCGGTCGGGCGGTGCGAAAGCTTGCCGTACGCGTCGAAGCTGCGGACCGAGAAGTAGACGTCACCGCCGGATTCGTAGGCGTGGCCTTCGTCGACCAGGGTGGCGATCAGGTCGACGATCGGGCCGATCGTCTCCGTCGCCAGGGGCTCGGCGTCCGGCCGGCCGAGGCCGAGCCGACCGGTGTCCTCGAAGTAGGCGGCGGTCATCTCGGCGGCCAGTTCGGATGAGGGAATGCCACGTTCGGCCGCAGCCGTATAGATCTTGTCGTTGACGTCGGTGACGTTGATCGCCAGCTTCGCCGGATAACCCTCGCTCTTCAGGAACCGGGCCAGCAGCGAAAAGACCACGAAGGGGCGCGCGTTGCCGATGTGGATACGGCTGTAGACGGTCGGTCCGCAGGCGTAGATCCCGATCTCCCCTTCGACCGGAAGCGTGAGGAGTTCCCCACTCATCGTGTCCTTGATCCTGACTTCGCGCATGCCGGTGGGGCCGGTCAACCCAGGGCCGGGCTGTGAGACGCGGGGGCCAACTCAGAAGGTGCGGTAGCCGCCGGAACCGGGGCCGCCCCGGCGACGCCGGGGCACGGGGCCACCTTCGCCCTCGGTGCTCTCCGAACGCTCCCATTCGGGGGCGGTGCTGGAAGCGGCGGAGAGCGCTTCCTGGCGGGCCCTGTCGGCGGCCGCCTGGACATCATCCTCGGCCGACTTGCGGGCCAGCTCGGCCCGGCGTTCGGCTTCGCGCTGGATCCGCTCGTCCTCCTCGCGCAGCCGCTCGTCGGCCCGGCGACGCGCGTCCTCTTCGGCCTCACGGCCGAAACGCTCGATCAGCTGGTCGACCCGTTCGGCCGCCTCGCGACGGACCTGCTCGGTGCCTTCCATGACCCGGCGGTCGACGTCGGCCTCGAGCTCGGCGATCTTCTGGCGGGCCAGCGACTCGAATTCATTGGCGTGAGCTTCGGCCTGGGCGGCCCTTTCCTGGGCCTTGCGGGTCTTCTCCTCGTAGGCCTCGATCCGGTTCTTGGCCTCGCGCTCGGCCGCCTGGCGGGCTTCCTTGGCAAGGCGCTCCGCGACCTCTTCCAAGTGCTTGGTTCGGGCAGCGAGCCGCTCCTCACCCTCGGCCGCAACCTTGGCCATCGCCTCGTCCCGGGTTTCGCGCTCCTGCTTGAGAGTTCCTTCGACCCGCTTCAGGTCGGCCTCGACCTTGGCCTGGGCCTCCCGCTGGTCGGCATCCTTCTGTTCGAGTTCCTTGACCCTCTCCTCGGCTTTGATCCGGGCCTCCCGGGAGGCCTCGATCTTCTCCCTGGCTTCGGCGCTCAGCTTGCGCAGGGTCTCGCGGGCTTTGGTCTTGATGTCCTCGCGGGCCTCGGCGACGTCGCGGGCCGCCTGGGCGCGGGCCGCCTCGACCCGCTGGTCGGCGGTCGCGGCCGAGGCCTTTGCAGCCTCCGCCTTCTGGCGCTCGTTGCGGGCCTGGACGACCGAATCGCGGGCCGCGGCAAGCGCCTTGAGTTCGGCCTCGCGGGCAGCGACTTCGGCCTCGCGGGCGCGCGCTTCGCTGGCGGTCAGTTCCTTGGCGAGGGCCTCGATCCTCGAGCTGAGTTTGCCGGAGGATTCGCCGAGCTGGCGCAGTTCGGGCGGCAGCCCGTTGCTCGATGCGGCTTTTTCCTCCGACGGAGCTGGGGTGGAATCGCTCATCGTCACCCAAAAACTACTACGACCACCACCGAGATGTGATTACTGCAGCTCTCGCTTGAGGATCTTCCCGGTCGCGTTGCGCGGGAGTTCGGGCAGGAAGATCACGTCACGAGGTGCTTTGAAGGAGGCGAGGTTGGCCTTGACGAAGGCGCGGATCTCGGTTTCGCCGAGGATGTCCTCCTGCTTCAAGACCACGTATGCGCGGAGCGCCTGACCGAACTTTTCGTCGGTCACGCCGATCACCGCCGCCTCGACCACCTGTTCATGGCCGGCGATCAGATCCTCGACCTCGGCCGGGAAGACGTTTTCCCCGCCGGAGACGATCATCTCGTCGTCGCGGCCGTCGATGAACAGCAACCCGTCCGAATCGAAGTGGCCGATGTCGCCGCTCGAGAGGAAGCCGTCGAGGCTCTCCTTGCCTCCGCCGCCGGTGTAGCCGTCGAAGGTCATCTCGTTGCGGATGAAGATCCGGCCAGTCGCACCCACCGGCACCTCTTCCCCGGCTTCGTCGATCAATCGCACCGAGGTGCCATAAGGCGGGCGCCCGGCCGTCGAAGCGTCTTTGCGCAGGTCCTCCGGCGTCGCGATCGAACCCATCGCCACCTCGGTCGAGCCATAGAAGTTGTAGATGTTGTCGCCATAGCGGTCCATCCAGGCGGTAGCCAGGCCTCCAGGCAGGGTCGAGCCGGACAAGGTGACGATCTTGAGGTTCTCGGCCCGGAAGTCGCGGCTCGTCTCCT
>MKST01000011.1:538096-539000 GCA_001897355.1 Solirubrobacterales bacterium 67-14
CGCCGTGATCGCGTCGGCCTCGTACTGATCGACCAGCTCCATGGTCTGGGCCGGCCTGAAGCGGCGCTGGAGGATCAGGCGCGCACCGACCGAAGTGCCGATGATCGAGTTGAGATATCCCCAGGAATGGAACAGGGGAGCCGCCATAACCATCGTCTCGCCGGAGAAGTGCGGGATCCGGTCCAGCATGCCGACCATGACGGAGAGCCCGCTCGGGGCCGGCCGCTGGGCGCCCTTGGGGGTGCCGGTCGTGCCCGAGGTGAGGATCACGTTACGACCTTTTTGCTCCGGCCAGGGCAGCTCGGAATCGTCGTTCGAGGCGATCAGGTCCTCGAGGCTGGGCAGGCCCGAGGTGCCGGGCTCGTCCTCGAACCCACAGATCCGGCCGACCCCTTCCGGAACCCCGGCGAGGAGGTCCTCGAATTCCTGGTCGAGCACGACCACCTTGGCACCCTCGCGCTCGATCACGTCAGCCAGCTGGGGGCCGGAGAACATCGTGTTCAGCAGGATCACATTCGCGCCCAGCTTCCAACCGGCCAGGTTTCCCTCGACGAAGCCGCGATGGTTGCGGCACATCAGGGCCAGGCCGTCGCCCGGCCCGATGCCGAGGCCGGCGAAGGCATGGGCGAGGGCGTTGCTGCGGCGGTGCACCTCGCCGAAGGTGAGCGAACCCTTCTCGTCGACCAGGTAGGTGCGGTCACCGTGCTTGGCCGCGGCGATGCGGATCGCCGTCGCCGGCGTGGTGCCGCCGCGGATGAAGGACGAGGCGGCGACCGGAAGCGCCGCCGGGCCGAGCCCGCCGACCACTCCCGCCCTGTGCAGCGTCTTGATCTCGAAAGCCTTGCTGGAAACGGCTTCCAATGCCGACTTGACTGGGTTCATAGAGGCGGGACTTTACCCGGGA
>MKST01000011.1:539044-591505 GCA_001897355.1 Solirubrobacterales bacterium 67-14
ACCCGGCCACCGGAGGCCTCGGCCAGTTTCGAAACCATGGCGGGGCGGTGCGGGCCGAGTTTGGGCTGCTCGCAGATCAAGGTGGCGTCGACGTTGACGACCGGGCCACGCAACATGCCGATCACGGTGCTCAACAGGCCGATCGAGTCGGCTCCCTCCCAGGCCGGATCGGTGTCCGGGAAGACCTCGCCGATGTCACCGAGCCCGGCCGCGCCGAGGATCGCGTCGATCACCGCATGGGTAAGGACATCGGCGTCGGAGTGGCCGGAAAGGCCCTTCTCGTACGGCACCTCGACCCCGCCGAGGATCAGCTTGCGACCCTCCGCGAAACGGTGGCTGTCATATCCGATGCCGACGCTGATCGCCATGTCAACCGACCTCCCCGGTCGCGCCTTCCGAAGCCTTCAATTCACCGACAGGTACCAGCTTCCGCTGACGGTCTTCGAAGATAGCGAGCTGCTCGACGCCGTGCGACGCGAGGAACTCGAGCGCCTCCGGATAGCGGAAACCGATCTGGTCAGGCTCGTGGGCGTCGGAGGAGAGAGCGAAGACCGCGCCGGCCTCGACGCACATCTCCATGAAAGCGGGTGCGGGATAGATCTCCCCCACCCCCTTGCGCAGGCCGGCGGTCGAGACTTCGACCGCGATGCCGGTGTCGGCGATTGCCTCGATCGCCGGCTCGTACATGGTCCGCGGATCGACCGAGGGCGACCGGCCGGCCCGGCCCCAGACCTTGACCAGGTCCGGGTGCGCGAGGATGTCGAACAGGCCCGACCGGGCGGCGCTGGCCAGCGTCTCGAAGTAGCGGCGCCAGATGTCGTCGGCATCCTGGGTGCCATCCCAGATCGTGTACTCCTCGGTGTCCAGTGAGTAGTCCCCGAGGAAGTGGACCGAGCCGACCACGTAGTCGAAAGGCCGCGAGCCGAGCATCGCCTCGAGCTTTTCTTCGGCCCCGAGGATGTAGTCCCCTTCGATCCCGAGCTTGATCGGGCTGGACTCCACCGCCTCTACGTACTGGTCGATGTCGTCGATCGCCCACTCGTCCCAAAAGGGGTGGCGCCAGACAGACAGTGCCTCGGTGAAGCGGTACATGTGCTCGGCACAGCCGAGGTCGGTCACCCCGGCCGCCGCGGCCGCCTCGGCGTAGCGGGCGATGTTCTCGGCGTTGAAATGGTCGGCCGCCCGGGCGGCAAGGTCGTCGCCGCGCAGATGCAGGTGGTAGTCGGTGATTACCGTTTCGGTCATCGGGATCCTTCAAGGAAGTGGGCGGCCAGTTCGAGGTCGCCGGGGACGGTCACCTTGATATTGCCGGACGGCGATTCGATCACGCCGACCGACCCCCCGACCGCCTCGACCAGGGCAGCGTCATCGGTCGCCGCGGCGAGATCGCCCGCTTCGATCGCGCGCTGAAGCATCTCGACCCGGAATACCTGAGGGGTCTGCACCGCGACCAGCTGTGAGCGGTCCAAGGTCTCCGCCACCACTCCTTCTTCACCGAGTCGCTTGACGGTGTCGGTCACCGGCGCAGCGGCGATCAGGGCATGGAGCCCGGAGTCGGAATCAAGGCCGATCACGGCGGCGTCGATCAGGGCCGGGCTGACCAGAGGACGGGCGGCGTCGTGGACTACCACCAGCCCCGGGTCGCCTTCGGCGGTGATCGCGGCGAGCCCGTTGGCGACCGAGTGGGAACGGGTTTCGCCGCCTTCGACGGTGACGATCCCCGGCTCGGTGAAGAGCCCCGCCTGTCCCGGGGGGACGGCGACGAAGATGCGGTCGATGTGGGTCGCCCGGCGGAAGGCGTCCACCGACCACGCATAGAGCGGCCGGCCGGCCAACTCGACCAGGGCCTTGGGCCCACCGGCCCCGAGCCTCTGCCCGGAACCGGCGGCCACAATAAGTGCCGGAACCCCCATCGAGCCGAGGACGGCCCGAGCTGCGGCCTAGGCCGCAGCCGCCGCCACCGAAGCTTCGTAGCGCTCCTCGAGCAGGTTGTCGAGGTAGCTCTCGGCTCCCTCTTCGTCCTTGTCGAGGGCGTACATGAACTCGGAGGCGAGGATCTTCTTGGCGCGGGTGTACATCTGCTTCTCACCGGTGGAGAGGCCCTTCTCCATCTCGCGCAGGGCGAGGTTGCGGACCACTTCGGCCAGCTCGAAGACGTCACCCGTCTTGATCTTTTCCTTGTTGTACTTGAACCGGCGGTTCCAGTTCTTCGGCATGTCGGAAACCTCGTCCGACAGCACCGAGATGACCTTCTTGATCTCGTCCTCATCGATGACCCGCCGCAGTCCGGCCTCGCCGGCCTTCTCGGTCGGAACCTTGACCGTCAGGTCGTTGTGCAGGATCTTGATCGTCAGGTACTCGCGAGTCTCTCCCATGAGCTCGGCATCAGCCTTCTTCAGAACAACGCCTGCCCCGTGGTGCGGATAGACGACCTTGTCGCCTTCCTCGAAATCGCACACGTACGGAACGAGGTCCTCGAGATCCTCGTCGATAACTTCGCCGTTCACTGCGTCTGAATCGGAAATCAGATGCTCCTTTGTCTCTTAGCTGACGACGCCCGTCGTCATGTGTTCAAAAACCGGTCGGCCATCACTGTCTCCTGGAGCCTCCGCACGCCTTCGCGGATCTCCTTGGCGCGGGCCGGGCCGACGCCGTCGACAGCGGCAAGTTCCTCGTCGCTGGCCCGCAGGGCCTCCTCGACGTTGCCGAAGTTCTGGACGATCTTCTGGACCACCAGGCGCGGTAAGCGGGGAACCTGCCCCAGCAGCCGGTACCCGCGCGGCTCGGTGGCCAGGTCGAGCGTGTTGACCTTGCGGTCGTAACCGAGAAGCTCCGCCAAGCGCCCGAAGTCGAGCACGTCCTGATGCGGCAGCGCCGCCAGCTCTTCGAGCATGTACTGCACGTTCTCTTCGGTGTCCTCGACCGAGTAATCGCGCATCAGCGCCAGGCGTTCCGACGCCACACCGACCATCGTCTCTTCGAGCTGCATCTCGATCAACCGGCCCTCGGTGCCGAGCTCGATCACGTAACGCTCGACCTCGGTCGCCATCCGCGAGACCAGCTCAGACCGCTGAAGCACGGCCAGCGCGTCGTAGAGCACGGCCCCGCCGCTGAACTCGGCCCGGGTCAGACGACTCGAAAGCTCGTCCAGACGGGTGCGGTACTTGTTCAGCGTGGCCAGGGCCTGGTTGGACTTGGCCAGCACGGCCGGGATGTCCTGCAGGATGTACTTGACCCCGTCGAGGTAGAGCGAAACGACCTGCCGTCGCTCCGAAATCGCGATGACCAGGGCATCGACCTGCTTGGAGATGCGCTCGGCGGTGCGATGGCGGGTACCCGTCTCGACCGAGTGGATGGTCGGGTCGGGCATCATCTGGACGTTGGCCCAGGTGATCTTGCTGCCGTCGGCGTTGACCAGGATCGCCCCGTCCATCTTGGCCACCTGGTAGAGCATGGCCGGGCTGTAGTCGATGTCCAGCTTGATGCCGCCGGAAAGCATGAAGGCGAAATCCTCGGTCTCACCGACTACGATCAGTCCACCGGTGCGGGCATGAAGGATGTTGTCGATGCCCTCGCGCAGCTCGGTGCCCGGGGCGACCGCATCGATCGCACGCAGCAGCCTGGGATCCTGACGCTCTGAAAGATGAGCGAGATCACTTTCAACTGCTGATGACATTCAGTGAATTATGCCAGATTCCGCATTCTAATGCGGTCTACCGTGTTTCTGGGCGGTCCGTTGCCAACCGGCTGAACTTCCCGAATCCCGCCCCCGGAGCCGAATTTAGCCAAGGCTGAACCTCAGCCTGGATCAGGCTGCAGCGGCCGGTTTCACCGTCTGATTTCCCGAAAATGCGACTTTCAGGGCCTGCCGCACCGTGGCGCACGGTGCCAGGCCCTCGAGCCGCTCTCCGCCCCGCGGCCCGATCACCGGTGCGAGGCCGAATTTCGCCGCCTCCGAGACCCGCCGGTCGGCGTGGGCGACGTACCTGAGATCACCGGTCAGCCCCAGCTCGCCGAAGCAGGCCAGGGGCCGTCCGTCCGGGCTCGAGAGCGGCTCGCCGCGCTGGGCGGATGCCACCGCCAGCGCTACCGCCAGGTCAGCGCCCGGCTCATCCACCCGTACCCCGCCGACCACGTTCACGAAGACGTCGGCGGTGCCGAGCCCGAGCCTCGCGTGGCGGGCCAGAACGGCAAGGATCATGCTCAGGCGGTTGCGGTCGATCCCGTTGACCACCCGCCGTGGTATTTCGAGCTCGGAAGGCGAAACCAAGGCCTGGACCTCGACCAGGACCGGGCGGGTCCCCTCCATCGAGGCCAGCACCACCGAGCCCTGGGCGCCGGTCGCCTCCTCGACGAAACGGGCAGAGGGGTCGAGTACCTCGGTCAGGCCGCCGGAGCGCATCTCGAACACACCCACCTCGGAAGTGGCCCCGAAGCGGTTCTTGATCGCCCTCAGGGTCCGCCAGGTCCGCTCTCGCTCGCCCTCGAAGCGCAGGACGCAATCGACCAGGTGCTCGAGCACCCGGGGCCCGGCCAGGCTGCCTTCCTTGGTCACATGCCCGACCAGGATAACCGCCACATCCAGCCGCTTGGCCAGTTCGGCCAGCGCGTTCGCCGCCTCCCGGACCTGGCCGACCGAGCCGGGGGCGCCGCTCAGCTCCGAGCTGTGCATGGTCTGGATCGAGTCGATCACGCAGACCGCCGGCCGTTCGGCCTCGATCGTTCCCAGCACGGTCTCCAGCGAACTCTCGGCCAGCGCCTTGACCTCCAGGGCGGCCGGTCCGAGCCGCTCGGCCCGCATCCGCACCTGGGCGGCCGACTCTTCACCCGAGACGTAGAGCGTCTCGGACCCGGCCGCCTGCAGGTTGGCCATCGCCATGCCGGTCAGGGTGCTCTTGCCGATCCCCGGCGAGCCGCCCAGCAAGACCAGCGACCCGGGCACGATGCCGCCACCGAGCACTCGGTCGAGCTCGCCGATCCCGGTCGAAAGTCGCTCCACCCTGGCCGCCTGCACCTCACGCAGGGGCACGGCCTGGCCGGGTGTTCCGGCCGGCAGGGTGCGGCCGTTCCCGCCCTTGCCGGCGGTCGCCTTCGGGGCGGGCTTCGGCGCCGCCTGCTCGACCAGCGTGTTCCACTCCCGGCAGTCCGGGCACTGGCCGGTCCAGGCCATCGCCACATGGCCGCAGTTCTGGCAGACGTGTTGGGAACGGATCTTCGCCACCTCCCCAGCCTAAGGACGGAGGAGGACGTTCTCTCCCCCGGGACTGCGGGAAAGCCGCAGTGAAACCACTGCCCGGCATGAATATCCTGACCGCATGTTCTGGCAAATCATGCTCTTCCTCCACGTCATCGCCATGGCCTATTTCCTCGGTGGCCAGATCATGCTCGCCGCCAATGTGGTCCCGGTCCTGGTCAAGGGCGGAGACCAGTCTCAGATCGGTTCCGTTGCCCGCGGCTTCGGGATGGGCTCGCTGGTCGCGCTCGGCGTCCTGGTACTCACCGGGATGGGCATGGCCTCCCATTTCGAGCTTTGGGACGAAAGCCAGTTCCAGGTCAAGATGGCGCTCGTGCTGGCCACCTTCATCTCGGTCTTCGTGCACATGGCCCGGGGCAACAGCCGCTTCCTGATGGTGCTCACCTTCGCCCTCACCCTGGCCACGGTCTACGCCGGCATCCACCTGACCACCCCGCTCTACTGACAACCTCACGCTCCGACCGCCGGCCGCGGATTCACTGAGATTGAAGTAATCGCCACATAGCGCTCCTTTCTTCAACCTCGATGGGTTGTGCGGCCCGTTGCGAGGCCGGCGGGTTGATAGCTTCACCGAGACATGAGCACCTCCGAAAACCTCGCTCCCGAAGCGCCCGGCGGCGCCCGGGAGATCCGGTTCCTCAACATCATCGCCGCGGTCGCGATCCTCGACTTCCTGCTGCTGATCCCGCTGGTCTGGGCATCGCGCTGGGTCGCCGACAAGCACGACATCGTTTCCGTCCTGGGACCGATCCACGGTTTCTTCTTCGTGGTACTGATCGCGCTCTGCGCCTACGGCTCGATGCAGAAATGGTGGGGTTGGTGGTTCCCGATCCTGACCCTGGTCACCGGGGGCGCGATCGGCTCGCTGATCGGTGATGTGATCGTCCGCCGTCAGCTCAACGAAAGGACCGCGAAGTGAGCGCTGAAGCCGATGCCGCCCTGGCCGAGGTGACCTGGAACCTCGACGACCTGCTCGAAGGCGATGCCGCTGACCCGGCTGCCGCGGTCACCGCCCTGCTGGACGAGGCCGAGCAGGCTTCGGAGAAGTTCGCCGAGACCTACGAAGGCAAGGTGGCGGAACTCGACGGGCCAGGGCTGATCGTCGCCATGACCAAGCTGGCCGACATCTCCGACCGGGCCGGCCGCGCGCTCAACTACGCGCACCTGCGCTTCGCCGCCGACACCGCGGACCCGGCTAATGGCGCCCTGCTGCAGATGGGTTCCGAGCGTGCCACGGCGATCCAGACCCGGCTGCTCTTCTTCGAGCTCGAATGGGCGGCACTCGACGACGAGACCGCCGAGGCCCTGCTCGTCACCCCGGGCCTCGAGTTCTGCGAGCACCACCTGCGCAACGAACGTCGCTACCGCGACCACCTGCTCAGCGCTCCGGAGGAGCGGATCGCCACCGAGATGTCGGTGACCGGTGCCGGCGCCTGGTCGCGGCTCTTCGACGAGTTGACCTCGGCGATCCGGGTCGACCTGCCCGAGGCCGAGGAACCGGTCAGCCTCGACATCGCCCTCTCCCACCTCCACGACCCGGACCGCGAGGTGAGGAAGTCCACCGCCGAAGCGATCACCGAATCGCTCGAACCCGGCCTCCGGACCCGGGCCTACGTCTTCAACACCCTGCTGCAGGACAAGGCGATCAAGGATCGCCTGCGGTCCTACCCGCATTGGCTGGCGACCCGCAACCTCAGCAACGAGGCCTCGGACGAGTCGGTCCAAGCCCTGGTCGAAGCGGTCAAGGGCCGCTACGACCTGGCCCGTTCCTGGTACCGGACCAAGGCGAAACTGCTCGAGGTCGACCGGCTCGCCGATTACGACCGCATGGCGGCGATCGCCACCGACGACGTCACCATCGAGTGGAACGAGGGCCGCGAGATCGTGCAGAGTGCCTTCGATTCGCTCGCCCCCCAGGCCGGCGAGGTGGTCGGCCGTTTCTTCGAGGGGCGTTGGATCGACGCCCCTCCCGCGCCGAACAAGCGCGGCGGCGCCTTCTCCGCCTCGACCGTCCCCTCCGCGCATCCCTACGTGATGCTCAACTACACCGACCGGCGCCGCGACGTCCTCACCCTGGCCCACGAACTCGGCCACGGCCTCCATCAGGCTCTCGCCGCCAAGCAGGGGATCTTCCACCAGGACACGCCGCTGACCGTGGCCGAGACCGCTTCGGTCTTCGCCGAGGAACTCGTGTTCGGCCGGCTGCTGGCCGCCGAGGAGGACCCGGCCTCCAGGCTCGGCCTGCTCTCCGAATCGGTCGAGGGCCAGATCGCGACGATCTTCCGCCAGATCGCGATGAACCAGTTCGAGGACCGGGTCCACACCGCCCGGCGTGAGGAAGGCGAGCTTTCGGTCGAGCGATTCGGTGAGCTCTGGGGCGAAACCCAGGAGGACCTGCTGGGCGATTCGGTCGAGGTGACCGAGGGTTACCGCTCCTGGTGGTCGTATGTGCCCCACTTCATCGGCTCGCCCGGCTACGTCTACGCCTACGCCTACGGCCAGCTGCTGGCCCTTTCGGTCTACCGGCTCTACGAGGAGCAGGGCGATGCGATCGTGCCCGGTTATCTGGAGATGCTCTCGGCCGGCGGTTCGAAGTCGCCAGAGCAACTCGGCGCCCTGGTCGGGGTTGATCTCAGTGACCCCTCTTTCTGGGACAACGGTCTCGACTTGGTGGCAGGCCAGATCGAAGCGGCACAGGCAGCCGCAGACCAGGTGCTCCAGGCCCGCGACAAGGCCTGAGAACCGACATCTGGCGCATCTGTTGCGCCGCCGTTGGAACCCACGACCCCGAAGGAGGGTGCGTAAAGATCGATACGGGTAGTGGATGAACCACCCGGGTTACCGAAGGGCACAGGGATGTCTGAACAGGCCAGAAAACCGAGGGTCTCGCAGGAAGCTCGCCGAACCGAGGTCATAGACGCGGCCTTGGTCGAGTTCGGACGTTACGGATACGCAGGCACCTCGACCTCGATGATCGCCGAGCGAGCCGGGATCCGCCAGCCGTACATCTACGCTCTGTTCGAGAACAAGCGCGCCCTCTTCCTCGCCTGCCACGACGTCCTCAACGACCGGATCCGCGAGACCTTCCGTGAGGCAGCCCTGCCGGAAGACAGCCCCTACGAGCGGATCCGCAAGATGGGCCTCGCGTATCTCGGCTTGCTCCATGACGACGACCGGGTGCGTTGCCACCTCCAGATCTTTGCCGCGGCCGGGAGCGACGACCTCAAGGAACCGATCCGCAAAGGCTTCAACCAGCTGTTCGAGGATGTCCTCGAAATCAGCGAGGCGACCCGGCCCGAGGTCGCTCGTTTCTTCGCAACCGGCATGATCCTCAACGCGATGGCCGCCTTGGACGAACCCTTCGAGATGATCCGGTACCTGGAAGTGCCGCCGGAAGACGAGCTTTGAAGTTGCGGGTGATTACCTGCGGTGCGCTGCTGCTCGCCTGCGCGCTGAGCAGCCCAGCGGCCGCCCAGGCGAAGTACCAGAAGACCAAACCAGTCGACTGGGGTCCGCGGACCAGCAAGGCGGCAGCCAAGCTGGTCAAGCGCAACGGCTACGAACCGCGGCCGATGAATTTCAAGGACAACCACCGGATCCCGGGTCGCAAGATGCTGCGGGCCTGGCGCAAGCGGAGCGACATGCCCTACAAGCGGTTCGTCGACGGCCGTTTCAAGGGTACGACCGACGAGATCATCCAGTGGGCCTCGCTCAAGTGGGGGATCGACACCGACACGATGCGGGCGGCTGCCGTGGTCGAATCCTGGTGGGACATGGACGTGCGCGGCGACAACGGCGACTCCTTCGGCCTCTATCAGGTGCGTCGTCCCTACCACTGCTGGGGCAAGTGCAAGATCGCCCGGTACTTCACCGCCTTCAACGCCGATTACTACGGCGCGATCATCCGCTCCTACTACGACGGCAAGCAGACCTGGCTGAACACGGTCAGCGGCAACGGTAAGACATACCGGGCCGGCGACCTCCAGGGCAGCATGGGCGCCTGGTATTCAGGCCGCTGGTGGGGGCCGCCGGACGACCCGGTCGAGCCCTATCTCGAGGCGATCGCGCAGCGCAAGGCCGACAAGACCTGGCGCCACCCCGACTTCATCTCATACGGCCGCGGTTGAGACCAGACGCCGAGCCGCCGGTCAGCGCCGCTTGACCTTGAGCGACGCCACGGCCGTGCGCACCACCGCGTTCCCGGACCTGAGCTGGAACCTCACCGGGTACCTGGCCTTCTTGTGGGCCCGCCAGCGGACCCGGACGCGGAAGGTAATCGTCCGGCTGCTGCCGGCGGCCAGCGATCCGATCTGACGGCAACGTGCGCCGGCCAGGCGAAGCGCCTTCTTGTTCATCTGGGCGCAGACCTTGGTGTTGGTGGAGGCGATCCCGCCGCGGTTGCTGGCCTTGACCTTGAGGGCGACCGTGCGGCCCCGCCGAACCGACTTCCGGCGCGGCGTGACCGTCAGCTTGTTGACGGTCTTCGCCACCCCACGTCCGGAGAGCGTGGTTTCCACGTTGCCGGCCGCGGAGGCGACCACGACCTTGGCCGAAACGCCGTCCGTCGACTGCGGTGTGAACGAGACCACGATCCCACAATCGTCGCCGCCGGCCAGGCTGATTTCGCAGTCCGGTCCGCCCTCGAGTTCGAATCTCGAAGCGCCAGGGCCGGTAAGCGAAATGCTGTTGACCTGATTCGGCGTTTCACCCGGGTTCCGGATCAGCAGATGGACCTTGGACTTCACGCCGATGCGCACCCGGCCGAAGTTGAACTGGGCAGGACTGATCGAGATCCCCGGGCGGGTGAAGGTGACCACCCTCGTGGTCCCGATGCCGCCGCCATCGATTGCCGTGTAAGCGGCCAGGGTTTCACCCGTGTCCTTGATCGCGAAGCCCGGATCATCGGAGTAGACGGTGCCGCCTCCCGGGGTGAACGGCGTAGGGGAAAGAAGCGTGTTCGAGAAACGGCCCCACGACGCGATGTTCCTGCCGGGCACGACAGCCGGTGTCACCCAGCCGCTTACGCCGATGCCGTTCGTCGTCGTCGTGATCACCGGGTCTTCCAGGTCCGCGGCGACCTTGCCGCTCGGAGCGGCCCAGTCCTGGAACTGGCCGACTACCCCCGGAAAGACCAGATGAGACGATTCGACACGCTCCAGGCCACCGCCCAGGTCGTGGACCCAGGAAATCACCGGATCACCGCCGAAAGGCGCGTTCGCATCGAGGTCGTGCATGACGTATGTGGGATCCCCGTAGGTAGTCGGGGTGATCGCCGTGTTGGTGATCGAACTCTCGCTGGCCAGCGGCGCGCCCTGAGCTGCGGTGATCCACTCGATCGCGTCGTTCTCGTACGGGATTTCGGTCTTAGTAACGGGATCGTTGTAGTAGTCGGTCCGGTGCCGGACCCAGAAGGCATTGAAAGATCCGTCCTTCGCATAGACGACGTGGACGTCGTACGGATTGCCTCCGGTACCGATTCCCGTCGGCCCGGTTTCGGCAGTGTGCGGCCAGAGCGCCTGGAACAGGTCGGAGACGCTGTCGTCTACCTCGATCTCTCGGGAGTAGACGTTGGCGGCGTCGCCGGCTCCCTGCGGCCAGGCGGCCCGGTAGACGAACTCGGAGCCGGCCACGTCGGTCGGGCCGGCGCCGATGTCGGGCGTCCGGGCCGAACTCGACGGATTGGAAAGGTCATGGATGGTGCCGGAAGCACCGTCTGCCGCGATCCGGACGGCCTGGACCACCCAGGTGAGCCCGTTGAAGTGGAGCCAGACGGCGCCCGCCGTCCCATCGCTCCCTACCGCCAGCGAAAGCTCCTTGGCGTCCCGGCCCGCAGGCCCCGGAACGGAACGATCGACGATCGAGCCGACGCTTCCGTCGGCGGCAACCGCGACAGTCTGGACGAAATTGGATGCCCCGCTGGTGTTGATCCAGCCGACCAGGGCCGAACCATCGGCCCTCGATTCGACGACCGGGTCCGTCGCGTTGGCCAACGGCGACGAAAGGGTCAAGATCGGTCCCTGGGTGCCGTCGCTGGCGACCTTGGTCCCCTGGATCACGTCCAGGCCGGCCAGGTTCCGCTTCCAGACCACGAGCGCATTGCCCTGCTCGTCACCGGCGACCCTGGTCTGGCTGGTGCTGGTCCCCACACCCGACACGACCTGCGGCGTGTTCCAATCCGCGCTCGCGAACGCGGGTGCGCACAGCCCGAGGCAGACCACCGCAAAGGTTGCGGTGACGCTGTTGATCCATCCAGTTTTTGCACGGGCATGCCGCAAGAGAACCCTCCGTCCCTAGAAGTGTCGCGGGTCAGTCTAGCCGTAAGAACACCGGAAACGACCGCGTGTCGCGGTCACCCGGCTACTCGGCGGCCGACTCGGCCGCCGGGCCGTCACCGGCCTCCGGCTTGCCGGCCGGTGGCTCGCTGGACCCTGACCCCGAGGAGCCGGCTCCGACCCCGACCTTTTCGGGGCCGTCATCCTTCTTCTTGCGCGGCTTGCGCGGCTTGGTGATCTTCAGCTTGAGCGGCTTGTCCTCTTCGTCGCCGGACTCGTCCCGGGTCACGGTCACGAGCGAACCGGCAACCGACTCGCCGCCGCCGGCCTTCAGCACCTCGTCGGCCAGCGGATCCTCGATGTAGCGCTGGATCGCGCGACGCAGCGGACGGGCGCCCATCGAGGGATCCCAGCCCTTGTCGGCGAGGAAGTCCTTCGCCCCGTTGTCCAGCTCGAGCATCAGCTCGTGCTCCGCCACCTGGTTGCGGACCCGGGCCAGCATCAACTCGATGATCTCGCGCACTTCCTCGCGGCTCAGCTTGTGGAAGACGATCACCTCGTCGATCCGGTTGAGGAACTCCGGCCGGAAGACCTTCCGGAGCTCGCTCATGATGCGGCCCTTCATGTCGTCGTAGGAGATGCCGGTCTCGTCGGAGACGGTGAAGCCGATGCCCTGGTTGCGGGCGATCTCGTTCGCGCCGATGTTCGAGGTCATGATGATGATGGCGTTGCGGAAGTCCACCGTGCGGCCCTGCGAATCGGTCAGGCGACCGTCCTCCAGGATCTGGAGCAGGATGTTGAAGACATCCGGGTGGGCCTTCTCGATCTCGTCGAGCAGCAGCACCGAGTACGGCTTGCGGCGCACGGCCTCGGTCAGCTGGCCGCCCTCGTCGTAGCCGACGTAGCCGGGAGGTGAGCCGACCAGGCGGCTGACCGCGTGCTTCTCCATGTACTCGGACATGTCGATGCGGACCATCGAGTCCTCGTCACCGAACAGGAACTCGGCCAGGGTGCGGGCGAGTTCGGTCTTGCCGACGCCGGAGGGGCCGAGGAAGACGAAGGAGCCGGCCGGCCGCTTCGGATCCTTGATGCCCGCACGGGAGCGGCGGATCGCCTTGGAGACGGCCTCGATCGCGGCCTCCTGGCCGATCACGCGCTTGTGCAGCTCGCTCTCCATCTGGATCAGCTTCTTGGTCTCGGCCTCGGTCAGCTTGAAGACGGGGATGCCGGTCCACATCGAGACGATGTCGGCGATCTCTTCCTCACCGAGCACCGGGCGCTCGCCCTCTTCACCCTCGGCCCACTCCTCTTCGAGCTGGCGCTTGCGGGTGGTGAGTTGGCGTTCGGTGTCGCGCAGATTGGCGGCCTTCTCGAACTCCTGGGCCTCGATCGCGGCTTCCTTCTCCCGGCGGGCGGTCTCGATCTCTTCCTCGAGGTCGCGGTAGACCGGCGGAGCGGTCATCGACTTGATCCGCATCCGCGAGGCAGCCTCGTCGATCAGATCGATCGCCTTGTCCGGCAGGAAACGATCGGAGATGTAGCGGTCGGCCAGCTCGGCGGCGGCCTCCAGCGCATCATCCGAGATCTGCACCTTGTGGTGCTGCTCGTAGCGCTCGCGCAGGCCCTCGAGGATCTTCACGGTCTGTTCCGGGGTCGGCTGGTCGACCCGGATCTGCTGGAAGCGGCGCTCCAGGGCGGAGTCGCGCTCCAGGTACTTGCGGTACTCGTCGAGCGTCGTCGCGCCGATCGTCTGGATCTCGCCGCGGGCCAGGGCCGGCTTGAGGATCGAGGCCGCGTCGATCGCGCCCTCGGCGGCGCCGGCGCCAACCAGGTTGTGGATCTCGTCGATGAAGAGGACGATGTCGCCTCGTGAGGCGATCTCCTTCATCACCTTCTTGAGTCGTTCCTCGAACTCGCCGCGGTACTTCGAACCGGCGACCAGGGCGGCCAGGTCCAGGGTGTAGATCTGCTTGCCGCGCAGCATCTCGGGCACCTCGCCCTTGATGATGCGGGCGGCCAGGCCCTCGACCACGGCGGTCTTGCCCACGCCGGGTTCGCCCAGCAGCACCGGGTTGTTCTTGGTGCGGCGGGAAAGGATCTGCATGATCCGCTCGATCTCGGTCTCGCGACCGACGACCGGATCCAGCTTGCCGTCTTCGGCCAGCTTGGTCAGGTTGCGACCGAACTGGTCGAGCAGCTTCGAGGACTTCTTGCCGCCGCCTTCACCCTGGCTCGAGCCGGACGAACTGCCGCTGCCGCTCTGGCCGGGCCGGCGGCCGCCGGGGCCGGAGAGCATGCGGATGACCTCGTTGCGGATCTTGTCGGAATCAGCGTCGAAGTCGAGCAGGATGCGGGCGGCGACGCCCTCGTTCTCGCGGACCAGGCCGAGCAGGATGTGCTCGGTGCCGATGTAGTTGTGGCCGAGGCTCAGCGCCTCGCGCAATGCCAGTTCCAGCACCTTCTTGGCTCGTGGAGTGAAGGGGATCTGGCCGGAAGTGACTTCCTCACCGGAGCCGACGATCCGCACGACCTGGGCGCGGACCCGTTCGACCGTGATTTCCAGAGATTCAAGGACACGCGCGGCGAGACCCTCTTCCTCGCGCAGCAGGCCGAGCAGGATGTGCTCGGTGCCGATGTAGTTGTGCTTGAGCGTCCGCGCCTCTTCCTGGGCGAGGACGACTACCTGACGTGCGCGTTCTGTGAATCTCTCGAACAAGTTTCTCTTCTACCTCAAACCTCGTCGGTTGCCTGAGTATCGGTGATCGGTCGGTCGGTTACTGCGATCCATCTTTGCTGCTTCTCTCCGGTGCGGCTTATGAGTCGGCAAATTGCCGGTTGCCCTATCCCTGTTTCAGTCGTGAAACTCCTTGGGATCTGACCTCCGGTCTTGAGGGATCGAGCGAATAAGCCAGTATAACGAGCCTCCCTCCCCGGCTGAACGGCGCTCCGGCTTGAACGGCGCCGGCCCCGGCGTTAGGGTCGGGACATGAGGGAGACAAAGGAACCTCTAGTGAAACGCTCTCTCGTCCTCGCGGCCGCCTTCCTGGTGGTCGCGCTCACCGCCTCACCGGCTTCGGCCCGTGACCAGGTCCACCGCTGCACCAACTGGTCCTGGACCGGTCCTTCGAACTGGTCGGCAGCCTGCGGCACGTACGGGATCACCATCTCCTCGCCAGACGGGCGCCGGGCGATCGATTGGGGATTCAGCAGCACCTACTGCATACAGGCCAGGAACTACCGTCAGTCGGCGACCCGCTTCATGGCCGGCCAGCGACAGACCCTGAAGCGGAACGGGGTCCGCTTCGTCCAGGTCGGGCGCATCCGCCAGGTCGGGCGCAAGTACTTCCGCCAGACCAACATCATCGAGGCCGGCCGGGGCCGGAAGACCGGCAAGGGACAGGCGATCTTCGACTACGCCGCCTCCGACAACACCGGCACCTACTGCTACCAGAGCTCAAAGGCGATGATGGTGCCGAAGAGCGACTACCGCCGCGGCATCCGGCAACTGATCCGGATCTACCACTCGACCGCCTACTTCGGGCCGGGCCTGCCCAAGGGCCCGAACGGCGAGCCGGCCTAGGGCTCAGCGCAGGCGGTAACGCCTGAAACCGAGATAGGCGAACTCGAACCCGCTGATCCGGTCGAGTATGGCGACACCGTTGCCGGCCCGGGAGACGTCCGGGTCGTGGGCCGAATCCTTGCCCGCCCCGCCGACCATCCGGTCGCGGGCCCGATCGCGGTTGTTGTAGAAGCTGTCGTTGCCGGGGCCGCCGATCAAGACGTCTGGCCCTGAGCCGCCCTGCAGATCGTCCGCGCCGGGGCCGCCGTCGAGGTGGTCCCGGCCGGCCGGCTTCTTGTAGGGCCGGAAGAAGACCGGGTCGCGCCAGAGGTCACCGTTGAGGGTGTCGTTGCCGGCCCCGCCCGAGATGATGTCGTTGCCGCCTTCGCCGGTGAGGCTGTCCCGCCCGGGACCGCCGCTCAGCCGGTCGTCCTTCTTGCCACCGAAGATCATGTCGTCGCCAGGGCCGCCGTCGACCGTTACCTGGAGGTTCTTCTCCGCGAGGAAGCTGTCGTGGCCGCCGCCCAGCTTTGCGGTCACCGACTTGATCCCGGTGACCCGGCAGTAGACGTCGTTGAGCATCGCCCAACACTGGCCGGGCAAGCTGTCGCCGGCCAGCTTCAGCCCATGGACGCCTTCGGAAACCGCGTAGACCGGCACTTCCTTGCCGCTGAGCGGATCCTCCTCCGGAGGCGTCGCCGAGTAGCGGGTGACCTGGAATGTCTCCAGGTGCCCGGTGCCTGAGATGACGATCGTCGGCTTGCCCTTGACCTTGACCACGCCGGCCTCGGCTTTCTTCGGGGCAGCGTCAGCCGAGCTGGTAAAGCCGAGGCTGGCCAAAACAGGGACGAGCAGGACGAGAGCGAGTTTCTTCATATGGTCAATTACGCCGGGAGCGCCGAATCGTCACATCAGTCGCGCATCGCTGGGAAGAGGACGACTTCTCTGAGCGACGACGAGTTGGTCAGCATCATGACCAGGCGGTCGATGCCGAGCCCGACGCCGCCGGTCGGGGGCATGCCCTGTTCGAGCGCCTCGATGAAGGACTCGTCGAAGGGCTGGGCCTCGTCGTCGCCCCGGTCGATCTCCGCCGCCTGCTGCTCGAAACGGCGGCGCTGCTCGTCGGGGTCGTTCAGCTCGGTGAACGAGTTGGCGATCTCGACTCCGCCGATGAAGGCCTCCCAGCGCTCCACCTTCCCTGGCTTATCCCGGTGCTGCTTGGCGAACGGGGAGAGCTCTTCCGGGTAGTCGAGGATGAAGGTCGGTTCGATCAGCTGCGGCTCGACCCTCTTCGAGAAGACGGTGTCGACCAGTTTGCCCCAGCCGGCCGTCTCGTCTTCGTTCCCGATCGCCTCCGAGAGGGCGTCGCGGTCGGTCAACTCGTCGATGTCGATGCCGGCGTGTTCGAGGATCGCGTCGCGCAGGGTGATCCGTTGCCAGGGGGCGGCGAGGCTGATCGTGCGGCCGTCCCGCTCGATCTCGGCCTTGCCCAGCACCTTCTCGGCGACGCCCGCGACGAGCCCTTCCAGTTCGGCCGCGGTGTCGTTGTAGTCGGCGTAGGCCTCGTACCACTCGAGCATCGTGAACTCGGGGTTGTGCTTCATCGAGATGCCCTCGTTGCGGAAATCCTTGCCCAGCTCGTAGACCTTGTCGATGCCGCCGACAACGCAGCGCTTCAGGTACAGCTCGGTGGCGATGCGCAGGTAGAGCTTGCGGTCGAGGGCGTTGTGATGGGTGGTGAACGGACGGGCCAGGGCACCGCCGTAGAGCGGCTGCAGGACCGGGGTCTCTACCTCGAAGAAGCCGTGGTCGTCGAGCCAGCGCCGCACCTCGGAGACGGTGCGGGCCCGGACCCGGAAGACCTCGCGCGACTCCTCGTTCGCGATCAGGTCTAGTTCCCGCCGGCGGTACCGCGTCTCGGTGTCCTCGAGGCCGTGGAACTTGTCCGGCGGCGGCCGCAGCGCCTTGGTCAGTACCTGCCAGGAGGTCGCTTCGATCGAGAGCTGGCCGCGCCGGGTGACGATCGCCCGGCCCTCGACCCCGATGAAGTCGCCGAGGTCGAGATCGTCGAGCAACGAGTAGGCGTCGCCGAGGGTGTCGGCCTTGGCGTGCACCTGGATCTGCCCGCTCGCGTCACGCAGGTCAATGAAAGCGGCCTTGCCGTGCCCGCGCCGGCCGGTGATCCGGCCGGCGATGCGATGGACCGAATCGGTTTCGGCGCCCGCCTCGAGCCCCTCGTGGGCAGCCAGGACCGCGGCGATGTCCTCCCGCGGGGAGAACGAGTGCGGGAACGGGTTCACCCCGGCCGCCCGCAGGCGGTCGAGCTTCTCCCGGCGCTCGGCGAGGATGCCGGCGAAACCGTCGGCCCCGGCCTCTTCGGTCCCGGTCTCCTGGTTTTCCGCAGCGCTCATCGCCGGTCGCCCCCGGTCCGCTGCTCAGGCAGCTTCGATCTTGGTGATCTTGAACTGCTTTTCCGGCCCGCGCGGCGCCGGGATCTTCACGATCTGGTTGACCTTGCCCCCGATCAGTGCGGCACCGATCGGCGACTCGCTGGAGAGCTTGCCTTCAGCCAGGTCAGCCTCGGTCGAACCGACGATCTGGAACTTGCGTGAGCTGCCGGAGTCCTGGTCCTTGATGTGGACGATGGAGCCGAAGGACACCTCGCCCTTGTCGGCCGAGCTTTCCTCGACCACGGTCGAACGGCGCAGGCGCTCCTCGAGCTGGACGATCTGGGCCTCGAGCTGGGCCTGCTCGTTCTTGGCGTCGTCGTACTCGGCGTTCTCGGAGATGTCACCGAAGTCCCGGGCTTCCTTGATCCGGTCGGCCACCTCGCGACGGCGGACCGTCGAGAGATACTCGATCTCTTCCTCGAGCTTCTTCAGACCTTCAGGCGTGATTTCAGACTGGCGACTCACTGGTATCAACCTCTCTTGGGAAAGCCGGCAAAGTAAGGCCGGCCCTGAAAATAACGAACGCCCTGAGCGACGCCCGAGGGCGCCGGCAGGGCAGCGGACGGGCGATTATAACGAGGAGCGATCGGCGGCCAGCGACTGGGTGATGACCCGGGCAAAACGGGCCGGATCCTCGACCTGGGGGTAATGGCCGATCTCGGCCATCCGCACGACCGGAAGTTCGGGTCTCATCTCCAACAACCCGTCGAGGATGTCCGGCACGGCGACCGGGTCCTGCATGCCCCAGGCCAGGCGGAGGTTGCCCTGCCAGCCGGACACGGCGCCGTGCCAGCGGTCGGCGTAGATCTCCCTTTCGTCCATGTATGAGACGAGCTTGTGGCCGAGCCGGTTGCCGTCGTTGTGGGTCATCAGGCCCCAGTAGTCGGTCGCGCCGGCGTCGGTCATCGGGTGGGCGCCGCCGAAGACCGACGCGAACTGCCGCCGGAAGAAGGCCTCGTTCGAGAAGCGGGCGGCAAGGGGGCCGAGTGGGCCACGCAGCAGCTTCTGGGCCAGGGTCGGGTTCGAGCGCTCGACCAGGATCGAGCCGTTGAAGAGCAGCATCCCCGAGAGTTCGAAGCGCAGCTCCCCTGCCAGGTCCCGGGCCATCAGCTCGGTCGCGACCGAAGCCCCGAAGTCATGGGCGCAGATGAAGACCGGCCTGTCCTGCCACTTGCGGCAGATCAGCTCCTCGGTCAGGTCGGCCTGCCAGGAGAGGGTGTACGAGTGGTCCTTCGGCTTGTCGGAAAGGCCGAAACCGAGGAAGTCGAAGGCGAGGATCGCCCGGTCCGGCAACAACTCGACCAGATAGCGCCAGTCGTATGAGCAGGTCGGGAAGCCGTGGAGCAGGACCAGCAGCGGACCTTCGCCATCATGGAAATAGGTGTGGATCTGACGGCCGCGGAACTCCTCCAGCGCCCCCTTCGACCGCCAGGTCTCGACCCGGTCGGACAAGGGGGTGCCCGGGGTCATGCGACCACCGGCTCACCGTTGCGGATCTCGGCGACGATCTCACGTGCCCGCCGCAGCCCGGCGGTCTGGCAGAGCTCGTTGCGCACGATCTTCGGCACGTCGAGCTGGTCGAGATACCAGGGGTAGAACTTGCGCAGGTAACGACCGGCCCTTTCCTCGCCCAGGTGCTCCTCGGCCCGCTCCATCACCCAGGCCAGCTCGTCCATCACCGCTTCGCGCGAGGGCGGGACCACCTCCTGCCCGGTCAGCTCGGCGAAGACCCAGGGATAGCCGAGCGAACCGCGGGCGATCATCACCGCGGTGGCGCCCGACTGCTCGTAGGCGTTGCGGGCGGCCGCGGCACTGCTCAGGCCACCGGAGATGATCATCGGCACGTCGATCGTCTCGCCCAGCTCGCGAGCCATCGCGTAGTCCGGCTGGCCCTTGTGCCCCTGTTTCGCCACTCGCGGGTGGAAGCCGACCCCGGCCACCCCGGCCTCCTCGACCAGGCGGACCGAGAGATCGAAGCCGGAACGATCGCCCGGCATCAGGCCGGAGCGGATCTTCACGGTGACCGGCAGGCCGGAACCCTCGCGGGCCGCACGGGCCAGGTCGAGGGCCAGTTCGGGATCGGAGAGCAGCTGGGCTCCGGCCCCGGTCTTGCGTACCTTCGGCACCGGGCAGCCCATGTTGATGTCGATCAGGTCGGCGCCCGCTTGGGCGGCGATCCGGGCGGCCGACTCCATCGCCTCGGGCGACTGCCCGAAGAGCTGGATCGAGACCGGGTGCTCATCCGGGTGGATCCGCAGCAGCTCCTTCATCGTCTTCTCGTTGCCGTAGTGCAGGCCGAAGCTGGAGACCATCTCCGAGACCGCGAGCCCGGCCCCGAAACGTTTCGCCTGCAGGCGCACGAACCAGTTGCCGATACTGGCCAGGGGAGCCAGCAGCACCCGGTTGGAGATTTCCACCCCGCCGATCTCGAATGGTTCGGTGAGTGCGGGCTGGTCTCCGGTCGGCTTGGCCGAAACCTCAGCCACGGTCCCCGGAGTTACGTTCGTGGATGATCCGCAGCCCTTTGAGTGTGAGGAGCTCGTCGATCTCTTCGATCTCTTCCGAGAAAGGGACGATCGACTTGGCATAGCCGCCGGTGGCGATGAAACGGGCGTTGCCGCCGAGCTCGCGGTTGATCCGCCGGGCGATGCCATCGACCAGGCCGGCGAAGCCGTAGAGCACGCCGACCTGTATCGCCTCGCGGGAGGAGGTGCCGATCGCCTTCTTCGGCTCGCCGAGGTCGATCCGTGAGATCCGGGCCGCCCGCTCGGTCAGAGCGGTGAGCGAGATCTCGACCCCCGGGGCGATCGCACCGCCGAGGTAGGCGCCCTCGGCCGAAACCGCGTCGAAGTTGATGCCGGTCCCGAAGTCCACCCCGACGCAGACGTCTCCGACTTCCTCATAGGCCGCGATCGCGTTGACCAGGCGGTCGGCGCCGACCTCGGCCGGGTTGTCGATCTCGATCGACATTCCGGTCCGGATACCCGGTCCGACCAGCAGGCAATCGACGTCCAGGTACTGCTCGGCCAGTTGCGTGTACTCGGCACCGAGCGGCGGTACGACCGAGGAGACGACCAGCCCGTCGAGATCGTCGAAACCGGTTCCCCGCAGCTCCATCAGGCCGGAGATCCGTTCGGCCAGCTCGTCGCTGGTCGCGCCGGCCCGGGTCTGGAAACGCCAATGCTGGGTCAGCTCGGTGCCTTCGAAGGCGCCGAGATGCGTCTGGGTGTTACCAACGTCAATCGCAAGAAGCATGGGACCAAAGAGTGTGGCAGGAAGCCCAGAGTCGGGGCGTCCCACACCGCCACCTCCCGGAGCCGGCCCATCCATTCCTTGTTTCTGTGGGCCGGCGGGTTGAACTTGGAGGGCGGGTCGGACCCCGCCCGACTTAAGATGTCCTTCATGAGCAAGGCGACGCTGTACTCACTGCCCGGTTCCCATCCCGCTGTCAGCGTCAAGTTGATGCTCGACTACAAGGGCATCGAGTACAAGACGATCGACCTGATGCCACTGGTTCACAAGGGCGTGGTGCGCGCGGCAGGATTTCCCGGGACCACGGTCCCGGCGCTGAAGTTCAACGGCGAGAAACTCCAGGGCTCGGTCGACATCGCCCGCGCCCTCGATCGCATCGTGCCCGAGCCGCCGCTGCTCCCGGCCGACGCGGAAGCCCGCAAGCAGGTCCTGATCGCCGAGGCCTTCGGCGAGGCCGAGTTGCAGCACGCGGTCCGCCAGATCCTCTGGAACGCGGTCCGGCGCCGGCCGAAGTCGATCGCCACCTTCCTCGAAGGGTCGAGCCTGCCCCTGCCGCCGAAGGTGGCCGCCTACACCAGTGGCCCGATCATCTGGGGCGAGTACAAGGTCAACGATTCGACCGACGAGAATGTGCGGAACAACCTTGCCGCCTTGCCGGAGTGGCTGGACCGGATGGATGCCTGGGTTGCCGACGGCACCCTCGGCGGCGAAACTCCCAACGCGGCCGACTTCCAGATCGCGACCAGCATCCGCCTGGCGATGACCCTCGAGGACCTGCGCCCCTTCATCGCCGAGCGCCCGATCGGGCAGGCGGCCGTGAAGACCTGCCCGGACTACGCCGGCGACGTGCCACCCGCCCTCCCGGCCGAGTGGCTGGCCCCTCTCGGTTAGTCGGCCAGGGTCGCCAGCTCCGTTTCGGGGTCAGCGAGGGCAGCCAGATCGACTGGCTCGCCTGACTTGATCAGTTCGCCGATCGTGTCGGAGACATCCCAGATGTTGACGTTCATACCGGCCTGGATCCGACCGTCTTTGAGCCAGAAGGCGATGAACTCGCGGGCTTCCTTGTCGCCGCGGATCACGACTTCGTCCCAGTCGGTGGCGTAGCCGACGTACTCCATGCCGACGTCGTACTGGTCGGAGTAGAAGTACGGCAGGTCGTCATAGACCACCTCCGCCCCGGCCATCGAACGGCCCGCGGCGAATCCCTGGCGACGGGCGTTGGCCCAGTGTTCGACTCGGATCCGCTCGCCGTAGAAGGCGTGGAACTGGTTGGCGATGTCGCCGGCCGCGTAGATGCCCTCGGCCTCGGTCCGCAGGCCGGCGTCGACCGGGACCCCGTTGTTCAACCCCAGCCCGGCCATCTCGGCCAGTCCGGTCCGGGGCACGACGCCGATCCCGACCACGACCAGGTCCGCCTCGACCTCGCCCGCGGTGGTCCGAACCTTCTCGACCTTGCCGTCGCCGAGGAAGGCCTCGACCCCGGTGCCACCTTTGAAGTCGACCCCGTGCTCGAGGTGCACGTCCCGGTACACGGCGCCGATCTCGGTGCCGAGAACCTTTTCGAGCGGCACTTCCTGGGGTTCGACCACGGTCACCTCGCAACCCTTCTCCCGGGCCGAGGCGGCCACCTCGGAGCCGATCCAGCCGGCCCCGACCACGACCACCCGGGCACCTTCACCGAACAGGTCGCGCAGCTTCGCCGAGTCGGCCACGGTGCGCAGGTAGTGGACGCCGTCGAGGTCGGCTCCCGGAATGTCGATCCGCCGCGGCTCGGCGCCGGTGGCCAGCAGCAGCCGGTCGTAGGGCTCCGGGTCGGAGCCCTCGATCAGCACGGTCCGGGCGGAGGGGTCGATCCCCGACACGAAGGTCGAGGTGCGCAGCTCGACCCGGTTGTCGGCATAGAAGGATTCCTCGTGGACCCAGGAGAGGTCGTCTCTCTTGCCCTGGAGGTAATCCTTGGAAAGAGGCGGTCGTTCGTAGGGCAGTTCCGGCTCGTCGCCGATCAGCAGGATCTCCCCTTCGAAACCAGCATCCCGCGCGCCCTCGGCCGCCCGGGCCCCGGTCAGGCTCGCGCCGACGATCACAATCCGTTCTGCGTCACTCATTTCCGCCTCCGTTCAGGTCTGTCCTCCAAACCTACTCCCCCGATCCCGCCGTCCCTTGACTCCGCTGGTTTTCGCCGTCCGGATACGGTCCCAGCTGTGTCCGGATTCGCCGAGGCCGCGAAGGCCACACTTGACTGCGACCTGAAGTCGATCGAACCCGGCGGTGGCGGGGACATCAATCGGGGCTGGCGGATCGAAGCCGTGGCGGGCGATCTCTACTTCGCCAAGAGCCGCCCCGGTGGTTCGGCGACCGAATTCGAGAACGAGGCGGCGGGGCTCCGGTGGCTGGGCGAGGTCGGCGCCCTGCCGGTGCCTGAGGTGGTAGCGGTGGTCGAAGACCCGACCGAACCGGGTCTCATCCTCGAGTGGGTCGAACCCGGCCCCCGCGGCGACGAGGCCGAACTCGGTCGCGGGCTTGCCTTGCTCCATCGGGCCGGTGCCGATGGGTTCGACCGGCCGGCACCCGGTGCGAGCGGCGAGGAGATCCGCTTCGGTGAACTGGCGGTGCCGCTCTCCCCCGCTGCACCCGACGAGGGCTTCGCCGGGATCTATGCGGATCGGCTGCGCCATCTTGCTGCCCAGGCATTCGAGGCGGGAAGCCTCGGTTCCTCCGACCGGGACGTGGTCGAGCAGGTCGCCGAGCGGGCGCCGGAGCTGGCCGGGCCGCCCGAGCCCCCGGCCCGGATCCACGGCGATCTCTGGTCGGGAAATGTGCTCTGGGCCGAGGGCCGGCCGTGGCTGGTCGACCCGGCCGCCCACGGCGCTCACCGTGAGCTGGACCTGGCCATGCTCGAACTCTTCGGCAGCCCCGGCCCGGGCTTCTACGCCGCCTACGAAGAGATCAGCCCGTTGGCCGACGGATACCGGGAGCGGATCGGCTTCTGGCAGTTGCAGCCGTTGCTGGTCCACGCGGTCCTCTTCGGGGGTGGCTACGGACGCGGCGCCGCGGTCACGGCCCGCCAGTGTCTCGGCGGCTGAGCCGGGGCAAACCCCGACCGGCCACGAACTACGGTTCCGCTACCTGGAAACACTCTGTTTATGGCTTGTTGCAGCGGGTAGGGACTGCCGCATGACCAAAATCAAGAAGCTCCTCGTCTCTGTCCTGGCGGCCCTTGCGGTCGCACTCGTGCTTCCCGCCGTCTCGTCGGCCTGGGCACCGGCTGGGAGCGCCACCGTGCACCCGGGCGTCCAGACCTTCACGGAAGGCGCACAGTGCACATCGAACTTCGTCTTCCAGAACGGAACCGATGTGTACCTCGGCCAGGCCGCTCACTGCTCCGGCACCGGCGAGGCGACCGACACCAACGGCTGCGAGGCCGGCGCCCTGCCGATCGGCACCGCGGTCGAGGTGACCGGCGCCTCGAAGCCGGGCGTCCTGGCCTACAGCTCCTGGAACTCGATGCAGGCCAAGGGTGAGACCGACGAATCGACCTGCGCCTTCAACGACCTCGCCTTGATCAAGATCGACCCGGCCGATGTCGGCAAGGTCAATCCTTCGGTACCCGGGTTCGGTGGACCGACTGAGCTCGGCGCCCCGGGCGGACTGGGCTCGACCGTCTACTCGTGGGGCAATTCTTCGCTCCGCCAGGGCATCCGCCAGCTCAGCCCCAAGCAGGGCATCGTGCTCAGCAACGACGCCAGCGGCTGGAGCCACAACGTCTACACCTTGACTCCCGGCATCCCCGGCGACTCGGGCAGCGGTTTCCTCAACAAGAGCGGCCAGGCCTTCGGTGTGCTCAGCACCCTGCAGCTCCTGCCGACGGCCGGCGCCAACGGGGTCGGCGACCTGGCCAAGGAACTCGCCTGGTTGAAGGCCAACGAGCCGTCCTTCTCCGGCATCCAGCTGGTCAAGGGCACCGAGCCGTTCAAGCCGAACCTGGTCGGCGCCATCCTCGGCGGCTGACGATCAGGGACTGACCGAGATGCCCCGATCCGGGGGGACCTTGCCGTCCATCAGGTCGAGCAGGGCCTCCCGGATCGCATCCGGTCCCTCGCCGGTCTGGACTTCCATCCACTCCCGGCTGCGGTCGGTGAAGCGATCTTGGCTCCTGGCCAGGCGTTGGCCGAGACCCTCTTCGCCCCAGTCGGCGTTGCGCTTGACGACTCGGTCGGGAGCGAAGAAGAACTGTGGCTGCGGACCCGGCAGCGAGGCGCCTTGCTCGGGGACCATCGACTCCCAGTCGGCGATCCCGACTGCGACGCTGGCCAGCAAGCGGTCGCCGAAATGGGCGTGGACCCGCTGGCGCAGCTTGGCGTTGCCGCCGAAGTCGACGTAGATCGTCGGCGTGTCGGCGTCGATGCCCTCGAGGTCGTCATAGGTCACGACCGCGTCCCAGTGCCCGGTTCCCTTGGTGAACTCGAGGTTGCCCGGCGAGGTCAGTCCGATCGTCTCGATCGGTGAGTCGAAGTCCTTCTGCAGCGCGTGCCCCAACCCCAGGGCGGTCTTGCTCGAGGCGCTCGACGCGACCAGCTGGGCGGCCCCGGCGAAGTCGATCTCGACCAGCCAGTCGGCCAGGAGCCAAGAGGTGCCGTAGAGCGGCATGAAGATCGAAACCAGCCGCTCACGTTCGTCGTCCCGCTCGCCGCGGACCAGGCGGTACTCGTTGTAGACCGCGGGCAGTTCGGCCCGGTAGCCGGTGACGTCGGTGAAGCCGCTCTCGCGGACCCGGCCCGGTTCGAGCACCGCGTGGGTGGACATCGGCAGGTAGCCGAAGACCCGGTCGCCCTCCTCGACTCCATCGGCCTTCGAGGCGACGACCACGGCGTAACCCCAGGCGGGGATCCTGCCCAGCCCGTCCGGCGCGGGATAGAAATCCCAGTAGTTCATCGCCTCGCCCATCGCCCCGTAGGTGACGTTGTTGGCGGTCAACGAGAAGTGGTCGATCTCCAAGAGGATCTGGCCTTCCCCAGGTTCCCGGTCGGCCCCCGGTGAGTCGAGGATCGAGGCGTCCCGCAGATCGTCGCGGCTGACTGCAAAGTCGTATGCGTCGGACATGGCGGCAGCCTACCGTCTCTCTTAATGCGAACATATGTTCGTGCGCTGGGACGGACAGAGGGTGACCGCGGACGGGCGACCGGTCAAGGTCGGGGACGAGATGACCCTGCCGGGGATGGAGGACGCGGGCCTCGGCCCGGTGCGCACCTTCACCGCCCCCGAAGCGATGGGGATCCGTTTCCACGAGGTCCGGGCCAAGTCGGCCCTGAACAAGGTGCCGGAGGGCCCGTACGGATTCGGCTGGACGGTCAATCCCTACCGCGGCTGCAGTCATGCCTGTGTCTACTGCTTCGCCCGCCCCACCCACACCTACCTCGGCTTCGACGCAGGCCGCGACTTCGAACGCGAGATCGTGGTCAAGGTGAACGCCCCCGAGGTGCTGCGGGCCGAACTGGCCCGGCCCTCATGGAAGCGAGAGCTGGTCGCGCTGGGAACCAACACCGACCCGTACCAGTGGGTCGAGAGTCGTTACCGCCTGACCCGGGCCATCCTCGAAGCCCTGGACGAGGCCGAGACCCCGGTCTCGGTCCTGACCAAGTCGCCGCTGGTGCTCTCCGACATGCCGATCTTCGAACGCATGAACCAGAGCCGGCCGGTCCGCGTGAACCTCTCGGTGCCGACCGTCGACGAGTCGGCCTGGCGCGCCACCGAACCGCACACGCCGAGCCCGAAGGCCCGGCTCGAGGCGGTCGCCGAACTGCGGCGGGCCGGCATCTCCTCCGGCATCCTGATCGCCCCGATCATGCCCGGGATCAACGACCGACCAAGCCAGATCGAACCGATCCTCCGCGCTGCCACCGAAGCGGACGCCGACTTCGTGACGCCGATCGCCCTCAACCTGCGCAAGGAAACGAAGGACATCTTCTTCGAGTGGCTGCGGACCGAACGCCCCGACCTGGTCCCGGAATACGAGCGCCTCTTCACCGGTCGTGGACGGCTGCCGAAGGACGAACAGCGGAAGATAACCGCAGCGGCCCGCGGCCGTTTCAGGCAGCGGGAGATCAGCGGCGACGAAGAACCGCCGATGACCGCGCCAGGGGCGGGCCCCAAGCCGGACCCGGGGGCGGAACCGCCCGAGCCGGCACCCACCCTCTTTTAGGCGAGTGGCCCCGTCTGTCTGATGTCCTGGCCACCCTCGGCTTCCAGCGCGGCCATCGCCTCGGCCAGGCGGGTGCCGTCGGGCAGGGCCAGGTCCGGGTCTAGTTCGAGCAGCGGCGCGAGAACGAAGCGACGCGAGGTGGTTTCGCGGTGGGGCAGCTTGAGCCGGTCCGACTCGAACTCGAGATCACCCATCAACAGCAGGTCGACGTCGATCACCCGGGGCGAGTGCCGGGGCAGGCCGGTCTCCCGGCCGATTTCCGCCTCGACTGCCTTGAGCACGTCCAGCAGCCCCTCCGGTTCGAGGTCGGTGCGGACACGGATCGCGGCATTGAGGAAGTCGGGCTGGTCGAGGATCTCCCCCACCGGCTCGGTCTCCCAGGCCGAGGAGATTGCTTCCACGACCAGCCCCTTCGCCTCCAGGCGGCGGATCGCGTCACGCAGGTAGCCGTGACGGTCGCCGATGTTCGAACCGAGGCCGAGATAGACGGTGCGCTCAGGCATCGCGATGGCGGAAGATCTCGACCGAGGCGCCATCCATGCTGAACGGCACCGGCGGCTCCGGCTTGGTCGCCCTCACCCGTACCTCGACCACCGGGAAGCGTTCCAGCAGGCCGTCGGCGATCACCGTGACCAGCCGCTCCAGGGTGCGGTACCTGACCCCGGTCGCAGCTCCGGCCAGATACTCGGTCACCGCCCCATAGTCGACGGTTCCCTCGATGTCGTCGGTCTCGGTCGCGGAAACCTGGTCGGGGACCATCTCGACGTCAAAGAGCATGCGCTGGCCGAGTTCCTGCTCGGCGTCGGTGACGCCGTGATTGGTGTGGAGCTCGACCCCGCTCAGGGTGATGATCACGTCACCGGTTTCCGGATGGGACATGACCGGAAAACTACCGGCGCGGCCGAGCGGGGTCGGCGCTGCCGGCTTCGATGGCAGATGCCACCCGGACCGCCTGGGCCACCGGGCCGACGTCATGTACCCGGACCATGGCGGCGCCACCTTCCATCGCCGCCAGGCAAGCGGCGATCGTGCCGCCCAGGCGCCGGGGTTCCGGCGCATCCCCGCTCAGCTTGCCGATGAAGCTCTTGCGCGAAGGGCCAACCAGCACCGGCAGGCCCATTTCGCTGAGGGTCCGGGTCGACTTGAGCAGCGCCAGGTTGTGGTCGACGGTCTTGCCGAAACCGATCCCCGGATCGATCCAGAGCTTTTCCCGCGCGATGCCGGCCGCCTCGGCCAGGCCTGCCTGGACGGCGAGGAACTCGCTGACCTCGCCGACCACGTCGTCGTAGCGCGGATCCTCCTGCATGGTTCGCGGAGTGCCGAGCATGTGCATCAAGACGACCTCCACCCCGGCTTCGGCACAGGCGCCGGCCATCTCCGGGTCGCCCCGCAGGGCGGTCACGTCGTTGACGATCCGGGCGCCGGCCGCGATCGCCTGCCGGGCGACTTCGGCCTTGGTCGTGTCGATCGAGACCGGCGCCGCCCCGGCCAACCCCTCGACCACCGGCATCACCCGGCGCAGCTCCTCTTCCAGCGGTACGTCATCGGCCCCGGGCCGGGTCGATTCGCCGCCGATGTCCAGCACGTCTGCCCCCTGCCGGACCAGTTCCATGCCGTGCTCGATCGCCTTCTCATGGTCGAAGAACTCGCCCCCGTCCGAAAACGAATCCGGAGTCACGTTGACGATCCCCATTACCTTCATGGTCGCGACTCTAGCCGGGCAGCAGCCGGTCGGGGATACTGCCGACGTGGGCGGCGAGAGGATCGAAGCAGAGGTCGTGGTGGTCGGCGCCGGACTGGCCGGGCTATCGGCAGCCCGGGAACTGAAAAAGCGGGGCGTGGACGTGGTCGTGGTCGAAGCCCGCGACCGGGTCGGGGGCCGCACTCTGAATGAGCCGATCGGGAACGGTGAAATCGTCGAGCTTGGCGGCCAGTGGGTCGGCCCGACCCAAGATCATGCCCTGGCGTTGATCGCCGAGCTCGGACTCGAGACCTTCCCAACCTGGAACACCGGCCGGAACATCTTCGAAAGAAACGGCAAGGTCCGTGCCTATGAGGGCACGATCCCCAAGGCGAACCCCGTCTCGCTGGCCGAGGTCGGGGTGGCGCTGAAAAGACTCAACGGGATGGCGGCGAAGGTAGACGTGGAATGTCCCTGGGCCCAGACCGAACTCGCCAGATGGGATGCCGAGACATTCGCCACCTGGATGCGGCGCAACACGAAGACCGCAACCGCGAGGGACCTGCTCAGGCTCGCGATCGAAGCCGTCTGGGCCGCGGAGCCAGAGGACGTCTCCTTGCTTCACGCCCTCTTCTACATCCGCTCAGCCGGCTCGTTGGAGCTTCTGCTCGACACCGAAGGGGGTGCACAAGAAGAGCGTGTCATCGGCGGCACCTGGCTGATCTCCGATCGCATGGCGGCCGAGCTCGGTGACGCGGTTCACCTCGGATTCCCGGTCCGCCGGATCCGCTGGCAGCAGATGCCCGGCGAGGCCGGGGAGCGGCCCGTGGAGATCGGCCCGCATCCGGTCGCCGTGGAGGCAGACGGGCTGACCGTCTCGGCCCGGGCCGCCGTCGTCGCCCTGCCGCCGGCGGTCGCCGGGCGGCTGGAATACGACCCGATCATGCCCGCGGTCCGTGACGGACTGACCCAGCGCATGGTCCAGGGCACCGTCGTCAAGTGCCACGCTGTCTACGACGAGCCCTTCTGGCGGTCGGAGGGCCTTTCCGGGCAGGCGACGAGCGCCGACGGCCCGGTTTCGGTGACCTTCGACAACTCACCGCCCGGGGGCAGCCCCGGTGTGTTGCTCGCTTTTCTCGAAGGCAACGCGGCCCGGCGGGCCACCGACCTGCCGCCGGAGGACCGTCGGCGGATCGTGCTCGATTGCCTGACCCGCCTCTTCGGGCCGAAGGCCGCGAAGCCGGAGCGTTTCGTGGACAAGACCTGGGCCACAGACGAGTTTGCCCGCGGCTGTTACGGTGGCTACCTGCCGACCGGTGCCTGGCTGATGTACGGCGAAGCCCTGCGCGCACCGGTCGGTCCGATCCACTGGGCAGGCACCGAAACCGCGACCGGATGGGCTGGATACATGGACGGGGCGATCAGTTCGGGCATCCGTGCCGCCCGCGAAATCACCGCCGGTACTTGAACGTCCTCGACGTCGAGATTGAAGTCATTCGCAAATGGAGCGAATGACTTCAATCTCGGCGAGTCAGCTTCGGTCGGAGCGGATGTCCGTCATGCCGCCGGCGTAACCGGGGCGTGGCGGTGAAGGCTGCGGGTCCGGGGTCTGGCCCGAAGGGGGTGTGTTGACCGGCTCCGGCTCCGAAGGGAAGTCCTCTTCGGCCGAATCGCTTTCCGGCGGGAAGACCTCTTCCTCGCTGGCGCCTTCGAGCAGGGCGACGAACTGGTCGGCGTCGATCGTCTCGCGGACCAGCAGGATCTCGGAGATCCGCTCGAGGTCGTCGCGACGCTCGTCGAGGATGTCGCGGGCAGTCTGGTGGGCGTTCTCGACGATGCGGCGGATCTCGTCGTCGATCTCACGGGCGATCTCGTCCGAGTAATCCGGCTCCGAGCCCATGTCCCGGCCGAGGAAGGGCTGGCCGCGGTCATGACCGAAGACGCGAGGGCCGAGGCGCTCGGACATGCCGAAGCGCATCACCATCTGCTTGGCGGTCTGGGTGACCTTCTCGAGGTCGTTCGAGGCACCGGTGGTGACCTCGTTGAAGACCAGCTCCTCGGCGGCACGGCCGCCCAGGGTCATCGCCATGGTCTCGCTCAGTTCGGCCCGTGAAGTGAGGAACTTGTCCTCGGCCGGCAGCGAGATCGTGTAGCCGAGCGCCTGGCCGCGGCTGATCACGGAAACCTTGTGGACCGGGTCGCAGTTCGGCAGCAGGTGGCCGACGATCGCGTGGCCCATCTCGTGGTACGCGGTGATCTTCCGTTCCTTCTCCGACATGATCCGGGTCTTCTTCTCCGGGCCGGCGATCACGCGCATGATGCCCTCTTCGAGCTCGTTCTGGGTGATCTCGCGCTTGCCGGAGCGGGCGGTCAGGAGCGCCGCCTCGTTGATCAGGTTGGAAAGGTCGGCACCGGTGAAGCCGGGGGTCTGGCCGGCCAGGGCGTCGAGGTCGATCTCGCCGGCCAGCGGCTTGCCGCGGGAGTGGACCTCGAGGATCTTCTTGCGGCCCAGACGGTCGGGACGGTCGACCGCGACCTGGCGGTCGAAGCGGCCGGGCCGGAGCAGGGCCGGGTCGAGGATGTCGGGCCGGTTGGTGGCGGCGATCAGGATGATGTTGTCCTTGATCTCGAAGCCGTCCATCTCGACCAGCAGCTGGTTGAGGGTCTGCTCGCGCTCGTCGTGGCCGCCGCCCATGCCGGCGCCGCGGTGACGGCCGACCGCGTCGATCTCGTCCATGAAGATGATGCAGGGCGAATTCTGCTTGGCCTGCTCGAATAGGTCACGGACCCGGCTGGCGCCGACGCCGACGAACATCTCGACGAAGTCGGAACCGGAGATCGAGAAGAACGGCACCCCGGCCTCGCCGGCCACCGCGCGGGCCAGCAGCGTCTTGCCGGTGCCGGGCGGGCCGTAGAGCAGCACGCCCTTCGGGATGCGGGCTCCGAGCGACTGGAATTTCTTCGGTGTTTGCAGGAATTCCTTGATCTCCTGCAATTCCTGCACGGCTTCGTCCGCCCCGGCCACGTCCTTGAAGGTGATCTTGGGCGCGTCGACCGCCATCTTCTTGGCTTTCGACTTGCCGAAGCTCATCACCCGGGAGCCGCCGCCTTGCATCTGGTTCATCAGGAAGATCCAGAAACCGAAGAAGAGCAGGAAGGGAAGGATGTAGGTCAGCATCGAGAGCAGGCTGCTGCCGCCGGTACCCTTGACCGTGGTCGAGACGTCGTTGTCGCGGAGCTGGTTGATCAGGCTCTGCTCGGTGTTCGGCGGATAGCCGGTCTCGAACTTCTCGCCCTTGGAGTCGGACCCATCGGTCGACTTTTCGGTTACGTCAAGCGAATTGTTCTTCGTGTTGACCGTGACCGAGTCGATCTCGCCCTTGTCGACCATGGTCAGGAACTCGTTGTAGGTCGGCGGCTTGTCGCCACTGTCCGGGCTGATCACGCGCTGCGCGACGAAGGCCAGGATGACCACCAGCAGGATGGGGAATGCCGCGCTCTTGAAGAACCGTTTCAAATCTTGGGTCGCTTTCCACGGCCGTTGGCAGGCATTTCCCGCCGGAGGACCGAATTGTCAGACTAGCAGGGAGAACCCCTCAGACAGCCTGGCAGAGCGGTCCCGGGAGGAAGAATTGTCAACGGCCGGGAACCGCATCCTCGGGCAACAGCGCCACGTGGTCCAGATTGCGGTAGCGCTGGCCGAAGTCGAGCCCGTATCCGACCACGAACTCATTCGGGATTTCGAAGCCGGTGTAGCGGATCGGAACGTCAACCCGTCGCCTCTCCGGCTTGGTTAACAGGGTGCACACTTCGAGCGAGGCCGGGTCGCGGGCCTGAAGGTTGCGGATCAGGTAGTTGAGGGTCAGGCCGGAGTCGACGATGTCCTCGACGATCAGCACGTCGCGGCCCTCGATCGAGTCGTCCAGGTCCTTGAGGATCCGCACCACGCCTGAGGAATCGCGCGAGGAGCCATAGCTGGAAACGGCCATGAAGTCGATCTCGCAGGGCACGGTCAGGTTACGGAGCAGGTCGGCGATGAAGACCACGGCACCACGCAGCACCCCGACCATGACCAGGTCCTTGCCGGCGTAGTCGCGGCTGACCTGGGCGCCGAGTTCGCTGACCTTTTTCTGGAGTTCCTCGGCGGAGATCAACACCTCCCCCACGGAGACGAGTTCGTTCGGAGGCGTCGCAGCCATCCCGGGCAGTCTAGACAGAGAAGGGTGACCTGGCGTGGAGCCGCAGGACCCGCCGGTCCGGGCCGCCGACCAGCAGGTGGCGTGAGCGCACCAGCCCGGGCACCCAGATCACGATCTCCCCGGCCACCAGCACCGGCCAGGCACGACGCTGCGACGCCGGAACCAGGGCGTCGGTGAAGACGTCCTGGAGCTTCTTCCTCCCCTGCATCCCCAACGGTTCGATCCGGTCGCCGGACCGCCAGCGGCGCAAGGCCAGGCGCGCGGGCGGATCGTCCAGAAGCCGGTCAAGATCGAGAAAGGCCGACCAGGGGTCGCCGAACGCCCTCCTTGCCTCCTCTTCAGTGGTGCGTTCCGATTCAACCCGCCAGGCGCCGAAGTCGAACCGCCCCGGCTCCAGCCCGATCGGGACCGGCGCCACCTCGGCCGGGACCTCCTCCGCGCGGGCCAGGATCCGGCCGGATTCGATCAGGAGCCGGTCGCCTCCGCCGAGGTCGACCTGACCGCCCTCCGGATGGGCGCTCAGCCGCCCGACCTCGGCCGCGAGCTCCGGTGTGATCGCCACCGGGCGGCCCAGTTCCGCCTCGGCCAGCCGTCGCAGCATGCGGCGGCGGACCGCGGGATGCTGCGCGGAGAGCAGCCCCCCGTCGAGTCCCCCCCGGCCCAGATCCGGTCCCGCCGCGTCGGTCGCCAGCCGCATGAGCGCGTCCTCGTCCTCGGCCAGCTCGACCTGGGTGCGGATGACGTTCGTCTGCGCCGCCGGGTTGACCTCCTCGAGCTCGGGGATCACCTCGAGCCGGATCCGGTTGCGGGCATATGACGGATCCTGGTTGGTCGCATCCTCCGCGTAGGGCGCGACCGCTTCGATCGTGCGACGGATCAGCCTGCGGTCGAGCGAGAGCAGGGGCCGGATCACATGCCCGGAACGCGGTGGCATCGCCAGCAGAGATCTCACCCCGGGCGAGGAGGCGAGCCGGTAGAGGAAGGTCTCGGCCCGGTCGCTGCGGTTATGGCCGACTGCGATCCAGTCCAGTCGCCGCTCCGCCCGGATCCGTTCGGCCCGCCCGAGCCGGATCTCCCTGGCCCAGGCCTGGGTGTTGCCCTCGGGCCGGCCGGCCTCGTGGACGACGAGCTCCACCCCGGAGTCGGCGCAAACCTGCCGCACCAGCCGCTCGTCGGCGTCGGCTTCGGGACGCAGCCGGTAATTGACGTGGAGCGCGACCAGCCGTTCGGGGCCGAGGACCGCGGCCAGGCCGAGCAGCAGAGCGACCGAGTCGGCCCCGCCGGAAATCAGGACCAGTCCGCGGTCACCCTCGGAAACCAGCCCCGAGTCCCGGATTGCGCCGCCGATGATGCTGGCGGGCTCGCCGCGAAGGTCGATCGGCCGCGGTTCATCCTCAGGACCGGGCACGGATCACGAACAGCGGGGTCGGGACCGGGAAGCCCTTGAGGTCGACCGCGCCGATCGGGTCGGTCTCGAGGTCGGGGTGGTCTTCGATTGCCGCCGCGACCGCATCGGTGATCAGCACCTCGCCGCCGAGCGCCCGGTTGACCACGCGGTGGGCGAGGTTGACCTGGCTGCCGTAGTAGTCGCCGTCGCGGAAGACGACCGCGCCATGGTGGATCCCGGCCCGCGGCTTGGGCCGGTCGGTGAAGAGAGCGAGGAAGCCGACCGCCCACTCGGCCAGCGAGCCCGGGTCAGGCGAGACGACCATGACCTCGTCGCCGATCGTCTTGACGATGTTGGCCTCCGGCGGCAGCGTCGCCTCGACCGTCTCGGTGAACTGTTCGACCACCGAGAAGGCGGTCGCGTCACCTTCTTGCTCGGTGAAACGGGTGAAGCCGGTCAGGTCGATGAAACAGAGGGTCGTGCGGACCTGGTCGAGGTTCGTGTCGCCCCCGAAGTCCGACTCCATGTGGCCGATCACGTCCTGCTCTAGGAAGTACCTGAGGTAGCGGTCATGCAGATACTCGAAAAGCGGAACCGCGGTCGGCGAGGTGCGGCGGGCCAGGTCACCGAGTTCCTCGGCCATCTCGATCTCGCTGAGGCCGTCGCGGATCATCGGTTCGTGGACGAAGAGATGGAAGAGCCGCACCTCGGCGTCGGCGATCCGGCGCACGGTCTGGGCGTAGACCCGGGTCAGCTGGAGCAGCGCCTCGACCGGCAAGCCGGCCTCGGCCACCTCCCCCATCCTCTTCAGGGCTTCGACGTCACGGGCCGAAAGGGACTGTTCCCGGTCGACCGGGGTGCCCATCACGGTCATCACCCGTTCGATCACCTCGACGCTCAACCCGATCTCCTCGGCCGCGGTCTCGAGGTCGACCGTCTCACTGGTGTCGGCGAAGATGTCCTCCGCCATGCCGAAGGAGAGCTTGCCTTCCTTGCCGGCCTCCTTCAGTTCATCCAGGGAGTGGCCGCGTTCGCGCATGCGGGCGACGATGCGGGCCTGGGCGGCGGCGGCCGGCGTCCAGCGTCCCTTGCGCACCGGGACGATCTTCTCGTCGGCCCAGCGGGTCAGGGTGGCTGGTGAGACTCCGGCCCGGCGGGCCGCCTCATTGAGGCTGATGCGCTCGTCGCTGGGCATTGCCAACATCGTATTCGGAGAACCAAAAGACTGAGCCGGCCCATCCATACCTTTGCTCAGTGGGCCGTCGGGTGTCTCGTGGAGGGCGGGTCGGACCCCGCCCGACTCCTTATTTCTTCCCGAACTCGTTAACTACTTCGGCGGCCAAGATCTCCTTGACTTGCTCGTAGTCGTCGGCCCAGCCGAGGGCCCACATCAGCTTGACCATGGCCAGCTCGGGGATCACCGGCAGCAGCACCGCCCCGGTTTCTTCCAGCAGCAGCTTCGACTCGTAGGAGTTCTGGACTCCGACCGGCTGCGCGTTCATGGTCAGGGCGAGCACGATCCCCTGTCCGGCGCAGCGATCGGCGAACCGCGGCACCGAGGAGCGTTCCGGCTCGAACGGCCCGGTCAGGGCCGGGTAGAGGGTCATCACCGCGCCCCGGAAGCCACCCCGGACCAGCATCTCGAAGATTGCGTCGAGGTTGATGCCGGGGTGCAGGTCGATCCGCAACACGCGGTCGTCGGCGGCGATCCGAAACGGCGCCCGGTCGGGCCCGTCGGGGGCTTCGGCCCCCGGTTCGGCCCGGCGGGTCTTCAGGGTCCATTCGAAGCTCCCCCAGCTGACCTCGGCCACATGTACCCGGCCGGCCGAGATGAAGGCTGGCCCGGAGCCTCGCGCCTTGCGGACCGAGACGCCGTCGTGGATCCGGCTCTTGGCATCGGGCCGGCCGGCAAAGGAGAGGTAGACCCCCGGAGTGAGGTGCTGCAGGGCGATCAGCGCGTCGGCGATGTTGGTGTCGGCGTCGGTTTCCGGCTCATTCGGCGGCCGGTTCGAACCGGTCAGCACGACCGGCACCTCGATTCCGGCCAGCATGAAGGAGAGCGCCGCCGCGGTGAAGGACATCGTGTCGGTGCCGTGCAGGACGAGGATGCCGTCGAGCGGTTCGGCCTCGAGCAGCTCCTCGATCTCCCGGCCGATCGCGACCCAGTGCTCCGGGGTCATGTTCTCGGAGAGCATGTTGAGCGGCTGGCGGAGGACGGTCGAGATCCCGCCCTGTTGGAGCACGCCGGTGACATGCGGTCCGGCGAAGACGTCCAGCTGCTCGTCGGTTTCGCTCAGCTTGACCAGCCTTTCCTCCCCGGAGAGCGGTTCGGAACGTGAACCGACCGTGCCCCCGGTCACCAGGACCCCGATTCTGTGTCGGCCCTCCACGGGGCCAGCGTATCTGGCCGGAACCCGGCCTTTGGCAGTAGTCAAGAAGCTCCCGGCAACGGAATAGGGCGGCGGGGCACGAGGCCCCGCCGCCCGATCCGTGTCAGCCCATCGCTAGTCGTCCAGATGGAGCTGGGTTACTTCGTCCCCTCGCTCGCCGGTCCTTATCCTGATCGACTCCTCGACCGGAATCACGAAGATCTTGCCGTCTCCGATCTCTCCGGACCGAGCGTGACGCAGGATCGTTTCGACGACGAGGTCTTTTTCGGAATCGGCCACGACGATCTCGATCTTGAGCTTCGGTCGGACGTTGACCGTGACCGTCGATCCCCGGTAGGTCTCGACGATCCCCTTCTGCCGCCCGGAGCCTTTGGCTTCCAGGATCGACATCGAAGGGATCCCCTTCTCGAGGAGGTCCGTCCGGATCGGCTCGAACGCCTCGTGGCGAATGAATGCTTCGATTTTCTTCATCTGAGCATCTCCTCTTTTCTAGGCCTGGCTGGGACTGTCGGCTGCCGAGGCGACCGGCGTGCCGGCCATCGACGGCGTGTACTCGCCAACCGGCAGCTCAGGCTGCGGGATGAACGCCTCCGGGTATCCGTACATGCCGTGGGTCGCGATGTCGAGCCCGGCGTCTTCTTCGGTTTCCGAGACCCTCATGCCCATGGTGGCCTTGATGATCGAGAACACGGCGATCGAGACCACGAACACGAAGGTGAATGTGGCGACCACCGCAAGTGCCTGTACCCCGAACTGACCGAGGGTCGAGCTGAATGTCTGGTCGCCGAAGATGCCGTACCAGAGGCCGGCTCCGGCACCGTCGGCAATCAGCCTGGGCGAGGCGAACAGCCCGACCGCGAGGGTGCCCCAGATCCCGGCCAGACCGTGCGCCGAGAGGGCGCCGATCGGGTCGTCGAGGAACTTCTCGATGATCAGGACGCCGTAGACGACGATGATGCCGGCGACGAAGCCGATGATCGGCGCGGCCCAGGTTTCAACGAAACCGCAGCCGGCGGTGATGCCGACCAGGCCGGCGATCGCGCCGTTCCCCGCCATGCCTACGTCCAGCGACTTTGTCTTGAGATAGGTGACGATGGTCGCACCGAGGACACCTGCCGCGGCCGCGATCTGGGTGTTCAGCATCACTTCCCCGAAGAAGCTGTCGGCCGTACCGAAGGTCGAACCCCCGTTGAAGCCGAACCAGCCGATCCAGAGGATGGTCACGCCGAGGCCGACCAGCGGCATCGAGTGCCCGGGGATCGCCCGGGGGCTGCCGTCTGCCCCGTACTTGCCTTTGCGAGCGCCGAGCAAGAGCAGAGCGGCCAGGCCACCGACCGCACCGGTCAGGTGGACGACCGAGGAACCGGCGAAGTCCATCACCGGCTTGCCGCCGACATCCGAAAGAAGGCCACCGCCCCAAACGGAGTGGGCAACCACCGGATAGATCACGGCCCCGAAGACGATGGCGTAGACGATGTACACGCCGAACTTGATGCGCTCGAGCGTCGTGCCCCAGACAATGGCAAGAGAAACCGCACAGAACGCAAGTCCGTAGAGCATGAGCATCGCGTCTGACGAGCCGACCGCGACTTTGCCGCCGTCGCCGTCATTGACCATCTGTCCGAAGTGGTAGAAGAATCCGGTAGTTCCGAAGAAGTCGTTACCGAAACCGCCGATCGCCTGCCCCATCGCCCACCAGGCGATGGTCACCACAGCGAAGTTGATGAGGATCTTCATGACCCCGGAACCGGCGTTCTTCATGCGAGAGAAGCCGATCTCCAAGAACATGAAGCCCGCTTGCATGAACAGCACCAGCACACAGGCCAGGGCAATGAAGCTCATGTCGATTTCGACCGCCTTGGCATCGAACACTTCCTGCGTGATCGGGGCGGCCGAGGCCAGCCCGGGCACGAGCAAGGCGGCGAACATCGCCAAGAGCGACGCTATGCCGAGTTTTTTGACACTCATACGAGTATTTCCTCCTGTAATCCCGCTGGGCCCAGACCCACCGGTCGCGAATAGCGTTTAGCTGACCGGGTCAATCTAAGAACCAGGGGAAGGGCGGATTTTGGCCCCTCGGAGGAAATGACCCCCGGCCCCTTGTTCGATTGTCAAAGGTGCCCTAGACGGGCTCTGCGGCGGGGTTTTCGGCTTCGTAGCGCTCTCGCTGGATGCGTAGCTTGCGCTTCGAGTACCAGCCGGCGGCCCAGTAGCTGCCGATCACGAAGACCACCGCCAGCACCTGGGCCAGCAGGGTTTCGACCGAGGGATGGATGCCGAGCCAGGTGCCCATCCAGAGGGGGATGTCCACGTCGATCGGGTGGATCGGGAACCAGCCCACCCCTTGCAGGGTGCGGACCGTGTTGCCGACCATGGTGAAGAGGACCAGCGCGATCAGGACGCCGGTCACGATCAGCATCTTCTTGTAAGGGAGTTTGCGCTCCGCCTTGAAGGTGAGGAAGCCCACGACCGCCGTGCCGGCCAGCCCCAGGGCGACCCCGGCCGCGACGACCCCGACCCCGGAGGAGAGCTGCAGCGCCTGGAGGAAGAGCACCGTCTCCATCCCTTCACGGAAGACCGAGGTGAAGCCGAGCACGTAGAGGCCGGCGATGGTCGCCGAGCCGGCCGCTGCCCCGAGGGCGACGTCGCCGGTCAGCGCCTTGCCTCGCTTGCGGTGGGTGGCGATCCACTCGGTCCAGTAGACCCGGTGGAAGAACCAGTTGAGCACTATTACAAGGACCCCGATCGCCACCACCCCCACGACCGCCTCGACCTTCTCTCCGTAGGCGGCCAGCGAACCGAGCAGGGCGACGGCCAGGACGAAGCCGAGCAGCGAGGCCGGCAGGGCCAGCAGTGCACCGCGGTAGATCGGCTTGCGCAAGGCCGCCCGGGCGCCGATCATCGAGGCGGTGATCGCGGCGATGATCAGGATCGCCTCGAGGCCTTCGCGGAAGACGATCAGAGCGGCATTGGTGATCGCGGTGCCGTCCGAGACCCCCTCCCCGGTCTTCTCGCGAGCCTCCTTCAGCGCCTCGTCGAGGACCAGCATGGTCTCGCGGACCTCGGAGGTCGGGGCGCCGTCGGAGACCAGGGTGGCCAGCCCCGGCACCCCGCGGGCGCCGTACCAGACCAGGCCTTCGATCTCGGCCACCAGCTGCGGGTCGAAGGCGTTCAGTTTGAGCTCCGGCCCGAACTCGAAGAAGGCGTAGGCGGTGAGGCGGGCCTGCTCGGCCAGGCCTTTCTGGCCGGCGCTGATCGCCGCCATCATCTGGTCGAGGCTGATGTCCACCAGGTCGTAGTCGGCCTCGTCGCTGGACTCCTTCCACTGCTCGGGGAAGATCTCGTCGAAGCGGTCGGAGAGCCGGTCGTGGACCTCGTTCACCTCGTCGAGGCTGACCACGTTGACCTGTTCGTTGGCCTCGTTGACGTACTTCTTCAGCAGGGCCAGGTCCTGCTCGATCGCCTCGACCGCGGCCGGGTCCCGCTCGGTCAGGTCCGACTTCAGGTCGCTGAAGGCCTGCTCTACGCCGTCGTCGAAGGCGGTCGCTTCCTGCAGCTCGAAGGGGATGGTGATCCGGCCGTCGTCGGTGCCGTGGTCGTACTCCTTGGGGATCAGGTCGAGGAAGCGGGTCAGCTGGGCGGCGCGGCGGGCCTGTTCCTCGTCGGTGAACGGCGCGGCAGTGAAGCCGTCGAGGTCGTTCACCGTGGCCCGGTCGGCGGCCCGGAAGGCGTTTACGTCGGCGGCCGCTCCCGCCGCGGCGAGCTGGCGGAACTCGCGGCTCGTCTTCTTCGCCGCCGCGGCACCACGCTGATGGCGGTACTCCTCGGCGAGGATCTGCCAGTACCCGTCGACGATCGCGCTGGTCTCGGCCAGTCGCTCCGGGAAGCCGCGGTCGGCCGCCTTCTCGGCTTCTTCGCGGTTGGTGCCGAGCCGTGACTGGTAGGTGTCGAGCAGGTCCTTGCGGACCTGGATCACCGCTTCCGCCGGGGTGGCGTCACCTTGCGCGAGTTCGATCAGGGAGTCGGTCGCGACCGTGCCGACCCGGGTGAACCGGGTGCTCTGGCGGAAGTCGCGAATCTGCAGCCACTCACGGGCAGCCGCGGCCCGCCCGGCCGCGGTCAGCGCGATCGCCCGGTTGAAGGCTCCCCGGCGGAGCGCGGCGGTGATCGTGCCGCGGCTCGCCGCCAACCCGACCGAGTCTCCGGTCGCCACGGCTCGCCCCGCCCGGTCCAGCTGGCTCTCTATCTCCTTGAGTTCGGCGGGGGCGCTGGCGGCCAGGCCCGCCCGGAGTGGCCCGGCAAGTGCCTGCCTCGCCTGGCCCATCGATGGTCCGGAGGGGTCACGCAGGATCAGGTCGGTCTGGGCGTCGAAGAGGGCGGTCGTGATCTGGTCGGCCGCCCGCCAGGGTGGGTTCGGGCCACCGGCCGCCGACCCATCTGCCCCCTTGGCCGCTGGGACCGGGGCCGTCGCAAAGAGAAACGCGGCCGCCGCGACGATCGTCGCGACGGCCGCAATGACGCGGCTTCTGGCAGAACCTGAATTGGTTGAAGCCGCAGTCAACTTGTGCGTCTAGCCCTCCTGGATCTCGATGTCGAGATCCTTGGCGGCCTGGGTCACCTGGCCGGCGATCCGCTCCGCCCGGGCCTGCATCTCGGCTCCGAGCTGGTCGGCCTGGCGCGGCGTGAACTTCTCGCCGGCGGCCTCGCGGTCGCGAAGGTCCTCGGCGCTGGAGAGCAGCTTCGAGAGTTCGGCCGCCGTCTGCTCGGCCTGGTCGGGGTTTTCCTCGGCGATCTGCGGCTCGATCTCCTCGTAGGTGAAATCGATGCCGGTCAGGATGTCCGCGATGTCGGAGAGCCGGGAGGTGGCGACGAAGCCCTCCTCGTCCTGCTTGCCTTCTCCGGCCACGAACGAGGAGAGCTTCCACTGCTCGAAGTACTCGCTCATGGTCGGGGTCATCACGGTGATCGCCGTGAAGGCGTCGGAGGGCGTGATCACGATCTCTTGTGCGTCCTTGTCGAGGTCGCTGGCCTGTTTGTTGATCTCGTCGACCGAGGCCTTGAAGGCGTTGGCCTCCGGCAGGCCCTCGCCGAAGGCGACCTTGCCGTCGCAGTCCACGTCGGGCTTGACGCCCTTGACGGTCAGGTCGTCATTGGTGCCGTAGAGCGAGGTCTCGATCAGGAAGAAGAGGTTGCCGGGCTGCTTCATGACCTTCCCGTTGGGCAGGGTGAGGTTGAAGGAGACGGCGCTTTCCGGGTCGGAAGCGTCAGAGCCGGCGTCGATGTCGGTGTCGTACTGGGCCGTGCGCGGGATGCCGGCGACGATGCCTTCCATCTCCTCGTAGGCCGGGTTCGCCTTGACGAAGGCGTCCTTGGCGTCGGTGAGGGCCGCGTCGACCGCCTTGCAGTCGTTCTTCAACAGCTTCTCGTAGTTGAAGCCGTTGGCCTTGGCCAGGTCGTAGTAGGCGTTGCCGGCCGTCTTCAGCGCCGCGGTCTGGGTGACCAGGTCGGCGGTGTGCTCGGTCAGGTACGACTTGACGGCGGTCAGGCCGGCGTCGGGCTGGTCGGAGTCGGAGCTCGAGTCGTCACTGCCGCAACCGGCGACGAGTACCGCGGCAAGGGCCGGGATTGCAAGCAGCGCGAGGATCGGCCTCGGAAACTTCGAAGTCAAGGAAATACCCCTTCTATCTGGGCTGTCGCGACCCCGGAAGGGCCGCCTGGACGAAATACTTTGGGTACCCTAACTTAATTCGCAGGGATTTGATCGGAGATAGATCCGGCGGCGCTCAGAGGAAGGCCGGACCGCGCTCCACCAAGCCCCGGTAGAGCGCTTCCTGGATCTGTTCCCGAACCTGCTCGGTGAGGTCGAAGACCAGCGAGCGGTCCTCGCTGGATCCCGGCCCATAGCCGGAGAGGTCGATCGGCTCGAGGAACTCGATCCGCCAGCGCGAAGGCAGGGGCAGCAGGCCGAGCGGCCCCAGCCAGGGGAAGGTCGGGGTGATCGGCACGTAGGGCGAGCCGAGCGCTCGGGCCAGGGGCTTCGACTCCGCCAACTTGGGATAGATCTCTTCCGCCCCGATCACCGCGATCGGGATGATCGGCGCGCCGGTCTCGAGCGCGACCTCGACGAACCCGCCTCGTCCGAATCGTTGCAGGTGGTACCGCTCCGCGAACGGCTTGCCGAACCCCTTTTGCCCTTCGGGGAAGACCATCACCGGCTGCTCCTCTTCGAGCAGCCGCCCGAGGTTGGCCGGATTCGCGGCGACCCCGCCGAGCCGGCGCAGGATGTAGTTGACGAAGGGCAGGTCGAAGGCCCAGCTCAGAACCATCGCCCGGACCCATCGCGGCAGGGGGTGCTCCTTCTGGATCGCGGTGGCGATCATCGCGCCGTCGAAGGGAAATATCGCGCCCGAGTGGTTGGCGACCAGCAGCGCCCGGCCATGCCCCGGCACGTTCGCGGCCCCGGTCACCTGGACCCGCCACCAGGTCGAGTAGAGGAACTCGAACAGCGGGAAGACGGCCTCGGTGAACTCCTCGTCGAAGCCCCAAGCGTCCTCGTGGTACTCGCCGGCGAGGCGGCGGATGATCCGGTCCGAGGTCGACTGGACGGTCGACGCCCACTCGAGCACGGCCTCCGGCGTCGGCGTGGCCGGCCCGCTCAACGGGGCACGCTCCTCACCGGCGAGCCGGGGTGCGGCGAGGGGAAGAGCGCCTGGACCCCGCGGGAGGTGCGGGCGAAATCGCGGGCCGTCCCCTCGGAGTCGAAAGCCAACTCGTAGCCGACTTCCTCGCGCAGCCGGCGGTTGTCACAGCCCCGGCCGTAGCGCAGCAACAACTCGCCGTCGCGGTACAGGTCGGCACTGCCGAGGTAGTTGCCGATCCGGCGGTTGATCACCCCGACCACGATCGGCGGCACCCCGACCGCGGTCTTCCCGCAGAGCCGCAGCAGGCGGCTGAGCGAGATCGCGCCGTCCGGGGCGACGTTGACCGCGCCACGCACCGGGTTCAGCGTGGCGGCGGCCAGGGCGCCCGTCGCGTCATCCACGTGAAGCAACTGCAGGCGCGGGTCGAAACCCATCCTGGTCGGGACCACCGGCAGGTTGAGATACCGGTTGAAGGGGGTGTCGAGGCCCGGGCCCACCTCGACCTGGAAGCGCAGCATGCAGCAGGTGACCTCCGGTCGACGACGGGCAAAGTTGTCGAAATACCCCTCCAGCTCGCCGATGTCCCGCTGGAACCTGGTCACCAGCGGGAAGCGCCGCGCCATGTCCTCGGTGAAGAAGGACGGCGCGCCGGGCGCCGAACCGTAGATCGCGGCCGAACCCCGGACGATCAGCGCTTCGAGCCCCGGCGTCTTCTCGCAGGCGGCCAGCAACTGCAAGGTGCCGATCACGTTGATGTCATGGAGCGCCCGGGAAGGCCGGCCCTTCTCCGGGTACCAGACGATCCCACAATGGACCAGTACATCGGGCTCCAGCGAGGGCAGGATCTTCGAAATGGACGGATTGCGAATGTCGGCCTCGACGAACTCAGCCCGGCCGATGTCGATCCGCGGCGGTGCCGAGTCGATGCCGATGATCTCGCCGACCTCGGGCCGGCCCTCGAGGGTCCGGGCCAACTCCGACCCCCAGCGGGTCGAAACTCCGGCGATTACAATGCGCCTCTGGCCCAATACTAACCCTCAGGTTGAGACTTAGACTTGCTCTCCAATTCGGCTAGGCGAGTGGAAATCTCGTCGATTCTGTCTTCCAGCTGGCGCAGCTCGTCCCGGCTGACCAAACGCAACCCGTCGAGGGTTCCACGAGCGTCCGAACCGCGCCTGGCGACCTCGTCGACCAGGCCTTGGGCTCGGCTGCGCGTCTTCTCGGTCAGATCCTGGGCCTGTGCCCGGGTCCGTTCGGTTGCGGCGAAGGCGCCTTCGATGGCCTCCTTGAGGCCATCCGGCATCCCGCGTCCGCCTGACTTTTCCGATCCGCTTTCCGCCATGTGGCTAGTTTACTTTCAATTCGGCCCCCTTAACCGGCTTCGGAGAACGAAATGCCCGTGAAGATGAACCCGATCGAGCCCCCGGCCGCTGACGCGATCCTGGTCGGTGACCCCCGGCGGGCCTTCGCCCTGGCCCAGGAACTGACCGTCCAGCCGAAGATGAGTCACCAGGCCCGGGGGCTCTGGGGATACAGCGGGGTAAGCCCCGACGGGATGCCGCTTACGGTCCAGTCGACCGGCTCGGGCGGCCCGAGCGCCGTTCCGGTGATCGGCGACCTGGTCGAACAGGGCGTCTCCCGCGTGGTCCGGCTGGGCACCTGCCTCGCGATCGACCCGAGCCTCCGCGCGGGGACCGTGCTCCTGGTCGAGCGGGCCGTGGTCGACGACGGGGCCGGCCGGGCGCTGAGCGGAGGCGATGATTTCACCCGGCCGGACGCCGGGCTGCTCGGGGCGTTCGAGGGCCTGGGGCGGAGCGCCACCGTGGCCAGCCACGACCTGGTCAGTCGCTATGACCCGGAAGCGTCGGAGCGGCCGGATACCGGCCCGGCGATCGCCCGGGATCTCCAGACCGCGGCGACCCTGGCCTTCTGTCGTCGCTTGGGCGTGCCGGCCGCGGCGCTCTTGATCGTCGCCGAAGACATCTCCGGTGACCGCCCGGGCGAGGAGGAGCTCTGGGAACTGTTCCGGGCGGCGGGCAAGGCCGCGCTCAGTCGACTCAACCGGCTATCTAACCCTCAAGTAAAGGGTTAGGCTAGGGCTTTTTCTTGCTGTCGAGAGCCTTGAGCTCCGCCCGCAACTCCCGAATCTGGTCGAGCGCCGCGTCGAGGCGGTCTTCGGTCTCCTCGAGCCGGTCGGAGAGAACGCGGACCCTCCGCTGGAGCCGGTCCGCGTCATCCTGGGAGGAGACGCCCATCGCCCCCATCGCCGCTCGCTGGGCGTCGGCGGCCCGGTCCCGCGCGGCGACCGCGGCGGAAACCGCCTGGCCGAATGCGGGGCTGCCGATCAACGCCTGGGCGAGGTCGGCCGCGGCCTTCTCCCCCTTCGACTGGACCCGGTCCCTGATTCCTTCGTTGCCATCGGTTTCGGCTGACATGACACGATCTTAAAGGTCGTCGCGCGCGAATTAAAGAGCGTCCCGCAGGAAGTGGCGAAGTGCTGGCGAAAGCCGTTGCGATACGGTTCCCCTGCCGCGTCGCGGGAGGGCGTCGGCCGTGTCTGTTTTAGTTGGGAAGCCAAAGGTGGACCAGGGTTCAATCACCACACGCCGCAGCGCCGCGGCCGCCACATTCGCGGTCCTCTTTTTTGCGCTCTTTTTCGGCTCCCTGACTTGGTTTGCCGCTTCGACTTCGGCGGCGGCCACCACCCCCGTCCCCTGCGCGCCGGGCTCGGCCGACTGTTACTCCGCGGTTGACGGCAAGGCCCCACTGGCCGCGACCGACGTCCCCCGCACGCCCTCGGCCCTCGGCCCCGACTCGACCGGCACCGGCCAGACCGGCAGCAACGGAAGCCCGGCGACGGGCACCGGTACCGGCGGCGCCACTCCCGGCCAGACCGGCAGCACCGGCACCGGCGGCAACGGGGTGACCAACCCCGACGGCACCACCGAGGAGGTCACTCCCGGCGGCAACGAGCCGGACTTCGTCGAGCAGGATCCGAGCCTGACCGGCGGGGCCAGCCCGGGCAGCAGCGTCGACGACGACCCGATGACCTCGGATGCCCTGACCGTCCCCAACTTCGTCATCGACCAGTTCGAGATCCCGCCCTTCCTCCTCCCGATCTACCAGGCCTGTGGCAGCCAGTACGGCATCCCCTGGTACGTGCTCGCCTCGATCAACCGCACCGAGACCAGCTTCGGCACCAACGTGGCGACTTCCTCGGCCGGGGCGAACGGCTGGATGGCCTTCATGCCGGCCTCCTGGGCCGAGTGGGGCGTCGACGCCAACGGGGACAAGATCCGCGACCCGTACAACCCGGTCGACGCGATCTGCTCCACCGCCAACTACCTCAAGTTCTTCGGTTACGAGAAGAGCCCCTACGACGCGATCTTCGCCTACAACCACGCCGACTGGTACGTCCAGCTGATCGAGAAGTACGCGAAGATCTACTCGAAGATCCCGCCCGAGATGCTCAGCGCCCTGACCGGCCTGACCGAAGGGGCCAGGTTCCCGGTCGCCGCCGCCGACGCGACCTACGAAGGCGAGGTTTCGACCGAGGCCGCGAAGAAGCACGGCACCGCCTCCCAGGACATCCAGTCCTCGGCCGACCGCCGCACGATCGCGATCAGCGCTTCCGGTGGTTCGCCGGTGATCGCCGTCAACGACGGCGTGATCGTCAGCATCGACCATGACACCGGCACGGTCGTCCTCGAAGACGCCTACGGCAACCGCTACAGCTACGCCGGGCTGGGCTCGGTCTCGACGGTTCACCCCGTCCCCCTCCCCAAGCAGACCAGCTCGACGGTCGGTGAGTCCGAATCAGCCGACGAAGAGACCGACGACGGCGCCAACCCCCACCCGGATCCCGACGCCGAGATGGGTGAGGCCAAGGCCGAGGAATCGGTGCGGCCGGGCAGTCAGGGCGTCACGAAATCTAACCCTCAGTCTCAGGGTGAGGGTTCGGCCAAGCCGAGCAAGAAGGAGCAGCAGGATATCAGCGAGGTGCTGGTCGACCCGCAGGCGGCCGACGCGGCAGCGGCTGCCGCCACCGAGCAGGACAGCCAGGAGCCGGCGGCGGATGACCCGGCGGTCCAGGCGGCCGACAAGCGTCGCAGCGAACAGTCCGATCTCCGGCAGGCACCGGCCGAGGCCGACCACAACAGCCAGAACAGCCGTGCCCGCGTCTACGCCAGCCCCCTGCGGCCGAGCAACCAGCGTCGGGCCAGCACCGACGGGCAGTCGCTCCAGAACGACGTCCCGCAAAGCCAGGGCACCGGCATCGAGGGCAAGCCGGGCGACTACCTGGTCTATGACGGCAGCAAGGCCGGCGTCTACAGCTTCGACCCCGCGACCACCGAGTTGCGGGAGCTGAAGAAGGGCTCCCGCGTGATCGCCGGCACCGTGCTGGGACGCCTGGCCGAAACCTCGGTCGCTTCGGTCAACTTCTCGATCAAGCCGGGCGGCGAAGACACGCCGCAGATCGACCCCAAGCCTTTCCTCGACGGCTGGAAGCTGCTCGGCGAGACCAATATCTACAGCGCCCGTGGCAAGGATCGTTTCTCCAACAAGCTGGGCGTCGGCGGCATCCTGCTGCTCTCCAAGTCGGCCCTCCAGAAGCGCGTCCTGAACGACCCGAAGATGACCTTCATGAAGCAGTGCGACCGGGACTATGTCGCGGCCGGTTCGATCGACCGGCGCCTCCTGGCCACCATGGAGTTCATCACCGCCCACGGCTACTCGCTGACCATCAGTTCGATGCTCTGCGGTCGTGAGAGCTCGATCACGACCTCGGGCAACGTCTCGAACCACACCCACGGCGGCGCGATGGACATCGCGATCATCAACGGCGAGGTGGTCACCCCCGGCGCCCAGGGCCCGGGCACGCTGACCGACCAGGTCGCCCGACTGGCACTCACCCTCCAGGGCAACATGGCCCCGGACGAGGTCATCTCCCTGATGAACTACCCGCAGCCGGCCGGTTTCGCGATGAGCGACCACGGCGACCACCTGCACATCGGATTCGACGTCGCCGGCACCGACGCGACCGGCGGCTCGATCGGCTCCACCCTCGGGGCCGAACAGTGGGAAGAACTGACCGATCGCCTCGGCCAGATCACCAACCCGGAAGTCCCGACCACGCCCTCCGATTCAGCAATCCCGGCCGAGCAGACCGGCAAGAACCCGGACAAGGGCAATTAGCCCTCTCTTCGGCTTCGTCCAGTTCGAGCTGGCCGGCAGCCTGCCACTCGACGACGGCCGCTACCTGATCCGCTCCGGGCCGGCCGAACGGGTGCTGGTGACCGAGACCGAAGGTGCCCTGCCCCCGGCCCGCCGCCGCCGACGCCGCCCGCGCAAGGCCGTTCGTGCCCAGGCGCCGGTCACAGTCTCGGTGACGGTCGCGACCGTGATCCGGGCCGACAGTCCCTTCGACTCCGAGGTGGCGGCCGAAGACTGGCTCGACCGGCTCGATGAGTCGGATTTCACCGGCGAAGTGCTCGACGACGCCGTTGCCACCCTGGATCGCGCCCGGGCCGCCGACGCGACAGCCTCCGGGCGGCCCTTCGGCACCCCGACCGAGGTCGGGTCGATCCTGGCCGCACGGATCGGCTATGGCGAAGGCGACCAGGTCGCCTCCGGCCGTTACCTCGAGGCGCTCGACGTGGACGCCCGGGGCGGCACCGCGGCGAAGCGACGGGAACGGCTGGCCCGGACCGGCTCCCTGGCCCGGACCGCGGCGATCCTCGGAGACCGTGAGCAGGCCGCCGCCTGCGAAGTGCTCGTGCCGCGAGTCCGGCTGGACCTGGCCACCGGCAATGAGGCCGCGGCCCGGCTGGCGATCGAGACCGCGGTCGGCGCGACGATCGGCGAGCTCGAGTTCGCGCTCGAAGACGAAGGCCATGAACAGGACCTCGACCAGCTCGAGCGGCTGCTTCCCACGCTGGCCGAGGTTTCGGCACGGGCCGCCCAGGGCGGCGGGGAACCGGCTGACATCGGACTGGTCGAGGAAGCCCTCGAGCTGGCCGAACGGGTCATCCGCCGGCGCCGGATCCTCGAGCAGTAGCTCCCGGCCGGTTCAGCGGGATTCGATTCCGAGCGCGTGGAGCACGGACTCCGATTCCAGCGTGCCGGCGACCAGGTCGGCCTGTTCCAGCTCGATCCCGGGCACCGAGGGAATGCCGATCACGTAGAGGCCGGCCGCGATCCCCGCGGTCACGCCCGATGGCGAGTCCTCGAGCACCACGACCCGTTTGCTCGGCTCGATCTCGAGCTGCCGGCAGGCCTCGAGGTAGGCGTCCGGGGCCGGCTTCCCCTCCGGCACCTCGTGGCCGCTGACCACCGCGTCGAAGGGCAGCCCGGTACCCGCCATTTCGTGGGAGCGCTCGATGAAGCGGCGCGGCGAGTTCGAGACCAGGGCGATCGGCACCCCGGCCAGCCGCAGCAGCTCGAGCAGTTCTCGGGCTCCGACCATCGCGTCCACGCCGCCCTCGAGTTCGGCCAGCACCAGGTCATTCAGCTCGTCGATGAGCTCGGCCGCCTGCCCCGGCTCGTTCAGGAAGCGGGCCAGCTTGCGGCCCGCGATCTCAGCCGAGGAGCCGACCAGGCTGCGTTTGTGGTCGATCGTGAACTCGATCCCGCGACGCTCGAACAGCTTCAGTTCGGCCCGGCTCCACACCGCCTCGGTGTCGAGCAGGAGGCCGTCGTTGTCGAATAGCACCGCTTCGGGATAAGCCATGCTGGCACCCTAGCCACCGCGGCCGGGCAGGGATCTCCGGCCGGGTTCTGGAATATTTCCCTGACGGTCCGATACCGCGGCCGGAATCTCGGGTTACAGACAGGCATGCATCGTTCAGAAGACCAGACTGGGGATCGTCGGCCGTCGCCGTCGACGCAGGGAGCCGGCGCTTCGCCGAGGCTCCTCGTCCTGCTCGCCTTGACCGCGATCATCGTGCTCGGCCTGGCCGCCGCCCAGGTCGCTGCCGCGGCGACGCCGCAGGCCCCGCCCATGGTCCTTCCCGCGGACGCCGCGGCAAGCTCCGCCGGGCCCGGTGCGGACAGCAGCCAGTGGATCATCGGCGGCGTGCCCGGTGGGCCGACCGCCGCGATCGCCAACCTCCTGGGAGCCACCCCGGTCGAGCCCCATCTGGGCACCTACCGGATTGCCCGTGACAAGGCCCGGACCCTGGCCAAACGCCTCAAGGCGGCCGGACTTCTCGTCTACGCGGAGCCGGACGTGGCGATCGAACGCAGCGGCTATCCGATGGACCTGTTCAGCGACCAGCAGTGGTGGCTCGACCGGATCGTCAACCCTGGTGACGTGACGCCGCCGACGGTGACCAGTCGGAGCCCTTTGATCGCGATCATCGAAGAGTCCCTCGACCCGCTCCATCCGGACCTGGCCAGTGCCAACCTGACCGGCGCCAAGTCGCTCGGCCCGGAAGCCGACTGGCACGGTACGGCGGTGGCCGGGATCATCGGGTCGCCCGGCGAGATGCTCGGCATCCGGGGCGTCTGGCCCGGGGCGAGGATGCGACTCTTCCCCTCCGGCCTGACCTGCTCCACCGCCTCGAAAGCAGTGACCAGGGCGGTCAACCGGGGTGCCGCCGTGATCAACATGAGCTACACCTTCCCGTCCGGCACCTGCTTCACCCACTTCAAGGCCACCCAGTACGCCGTTCGCAAGGGCGTGCTGCCGGTTGCCGCGGCCGGCAACACCGGCGCTTCGGGCAACGCCCCGGTCCGGCCCGCGGCCGACCCTCATGTACTGGCGGTCGGTGCGGTCGATGACGCTTCGATGATCGCCCCGTTCTCGACCCGCAACGACGGGGTCGACCTGGTGGCCCCCGGGGTCAAGGTGCTCGCCCCCTACGAGGTCGAGGAAACCGGCGGCGGCTCCACGGGGGTGAAGCGCACCTGGGCGGAACTGAGCGGGACCAGCTTCTCGGCCCCGATGGTTTCCGCTACCGCCGCCTGGCTCCGCCAGGCCCGCCCCAACCTGGGCAACCTCCAGATCAGCCGGCTGCTGACCAGCTCCGCGACCGACCTCGGTGATCCGGGGCGGGATCCTCTCTATGGCGCCGGGATGCTCAATATCGAAAAGAGCGGGGCAGAGCCGACTCCGCCCTCGGACCCGTACGAGCCGAACGACGACATCCGCTGGATCAACGGCTCGCAGATCAAGCCCAAATCCCCCTTCCTCTGGCGGGCCGGCAAGGGCAAGCGGCGGCTGATCACCGCCACGCTCTCGAAGGCCAAGGATCCGGCTGACGTCTACCGGGTGATGGTCCCGGGCCGGCGCCGCATCATCGTCAACGTCACCCAACTCGAGGGCGACGTGGTCCTCAGCGCCCTCAAGCCGGGGGCCAAGACGATCTTCAAGCCCGGGAAGAAGCTGATCGTCCGTTCCGACCGGCCCTACCCGAAGACGGAAGGCATCCTGGTCCGGAACCTCCGGAAGAAGCCCCAGACGATCTGGATCTCCCTCACCTTCTCCTCCGCCCAGATCGGCGACGCGGCGGCATACAAGCTAAAAGTCGCCCGCCGCTGACCACGAGCGACCCCACTCGCCGCCCGATGTGCGGTGAGGTTGAAGTTAACGCCACATAGCGCTCCAAACTTCAACCTCACCGGCCCTGATGGTTCCTGGCGACCCGGGCCGGACCGGGTCGCCACTAGAAAGGGCCGCCCTGGGGCGGCCCTTTCGGTGTAGCTGATGTGGCGGGAGCTTCGAACTACTTCCCCTGCCAGTTCGGCTTGCGCTTGCCGAGGAAGGCGGAGATGCCTTCCTTGCCGTCTTCGCTGAAGAAGACGGTGGCAAAGCCCTGCTTCTCGGCGTCGATGCCGGCGTCCGGGTCGCCGCCGCGGAAGCTGACCTGCTTGACCTGCTCGATCGCGAGCGGGGCCTGGCCGGCCAGGCGCTTGGCCCAGTTGATCGCCACGTCGAACAGCTCCTGGTCGGGAACCAGTTCGTTGACGAGACCGGCTTCGAGCGCCTCGATCGAGGAGATCGGGTCGCCGACGGTGTTCATCTCCAGGGCCTTGCTCCAGCCGACCAGGCGGGGCAGGCGCTGCGTGCCGCCGAAGCCGGGGATGATGCCCAGCTTGATCTCGGGCTGACCGAAGACGGCGGATTCCGCGGCGATGCGGAAGTCGCAGGCCATGGCCAGCTCGCAACCGCCGCCG
>MKST01000011.1:591526-629948 GCA_001897355.1 Solirubrobacterales bacterium 67-14
GCAATCGTGGCAACGCGACCCTCGCCGAAGCCCTTGAGCAGCTCGTGGCCGTTGTTGATCAGCTCGGCGCCACCCTCGGTGTCCATCTGGGTGAAAGCCTTGATGTCAGCACCGGCCGAGAAGACGATCGGCATGGTCGAGGCGACCACCATGGCGCCGATCTCGGGGTTGGCGTTGACCTTCTCCCAGACGGTTCCGAGATCCTGGATGACCTGGGGCGAGATCGCGTTCATCGGCGGGTTGGCCAGCCAGGCGATCGCGACGTCGCCGCGGGTCTCCAGCTTGACCTTCTCGGGCTGCTCGCCCTCGTCCGGCTTCGGGTACGGGTAGAAGCCCTGGCCGGAGTTGAAGCCGAGGCGGCCCTGGGCGACCAGGCGCTTGAGGGTGACGGGGACGGGGAACCGCTCGTCGCCGTACTTCTCGTTCAGCTTCTCGATCCGCTCGAGCGAGACGTCGAGGCCTTCGATGTCGGCCTTCCAGAAGGGCGGGAAGAGGCCGCGACGGGGGTCGAGACCGGCGCCGGCCATCATTCCGACGTCGATGTCACGGACCGAGCAGACGCCCTCTTCGAGGATCAGGCAGGCCTCGACCAGGGCCTTGCCGAGGAAGAGGTCGGCCAGCTCCTGGGCGTCCGCGTCGGCGTCGCCGGGGATGTTCGGCTCGCCGTCCTTGTAGAGGCCCTCGCCGCCGGTCTTGGCGCCGAGCTTGCCGTCGGCGACCAGCTGCTTCATGCCCTGGTGGACGTAGAAGCGCTCGCCGTAGGAGTTGTTGAGGTGGTCGGCTACGTGGTAGACGGTGTCGAGGCCGAGCAGGTCGACCAGGATGAACGGGCCCATCGGGGCGACGTTCGCGGCGCCGACGCCTTCGTCGATCTTCTTGATCGAGAGGCCGCGCTCTTCCTGGGCACGCCAGATCTCACCGACCGCGGAGTTGAGGATGCGGTTGACGACGAAGCCAGGCACCTCACCGCAGGTGATCGGCTGCTTGCCGATGGCCTGGGCGAAGTTCGAGGAGGTCTGGGCGGTCTCCGAGGAGGTGTCGTCGCCGATGATCACCTCGACCAGCGGCATGACCGAGGCCGGGTAGAAGAAGTGGAAGCCGACGACCTTGTCGGGCCGCAGGGTGGCCTCGCCGATCTCGGAGATCGAGAGGGCCGAGGTGTTGGACGAAAGGATCGCGTGGCCGGGGGTGACCGCGTCGAGCTCGGCGAAGACGGCCTGCTTGATCTCCATCTTCTCCGGCACGGCTTCGATCACGAAGTCGACGTCGGCGAACTCGTCGTAGGTGACGGTGCCGGTGACGTTGGCCAGAACCTCGGCCAGACGGGCGTCGGCCTGCTCCTGGGTGATCTTTTCCTTCTTGACCTTGCCGGCGAGCTGGCCGGTAGTGACGTTCTTGACTTCTTCGATCGCGTGGTCGACGAACTTCTGGTCGACGTCCTTGATCACGACCGGGATGTCGGATGCGGCGATCGCCTGGGCGATCTGACCGCCCATGGTGCCGCCGCCGACGACGGCTGCCTTGTGTACGAACATGAGGTTTCTTGATCCTCCGGGGCGTGGTGAGTTGAGGGCTTGCGGGCTTCTGGCCCGCAGTGGGTGCGAGAAGTTGACTCGCGGGTCAATAAGGCTATACGGCCCGGCCTGATAGCGTGTTCCCCGGTTGTTGCTCCGATTGAGCGCAATCGAGGTTCAGTTCCTTCCTGTTTTCGCGCGGTTCACCGGCGTCTTGGGGTTACCGGATCTCCCCTCACACCCTCATCACAGGAAGTAGAACAGCATGTCCAAGCAGTCTTTTGCCGATCTCGGCGTGTCCAATGCCGTGGTCAACTCGCTCCGCGATCGCGGAATCGAAGCCCCGTTCCCCATCCAGCGCCAGGTCATCGAGGACATCCTCGACGGCGATGACGTGCTGGTCCAGTCCCCGACCGGCTCCGGCAAGACCCTGGCCTTCGGGGTGCCGCTGGTCGACCTGGTCCAAGCCGAAGACCGGCGCCCGTCGGCGCTGATCCTCGCCCCGACCCGTGAGCTGGCCAGCCAGATCGTCGACGAAATGGAAGCGATCTGCCACGCCCGCGCCTTGAAGATCGCCGCCGTCTACGGCGGGGTCGGCCTGCAGCAGCAGGCCAAGCGCGCGGCCAAGGCGCACATCATCGTCGCCTGCCCGGGACGACTCGAAGATCAGCTCCAGCGCGGGGCCTTCAGCCTCGACAACGTCCGCTACCTGGTGCTCGACGAAGCCGACCGCATGCTCGACATGGGCTTCAAGCCGGCCGTCGACCGAATCGTCAAGCAGGTCGACGCGAGCCGCCAGACCCTGTTCTTCTCGGCCACCCTCGAAGGCGCTGCCGGGAAGCTGGCCGCGGCCTACACGATCGATCCGAAGACCCACGTCAACAAGCCGTCGATCGAGAACAAGGGCAAGATCGAACATCGCTTCGTCCACGTCTCGCACGAAGCGAAGGTCGAGACCCTGGTCAGCGAGCTGGAGAGCCCGGACCGGGGTCGCACCCTGGTCTTCGTGCGGACCAAGCACGGGGCCGACCGGCTGGTCAAGAAGCTGAGCAAGCGAAGCAAGCAGGTCCGCGCGGTCGCCATGCACGGCAACAAGTCCCAGAACCAGCGCCAGCGTGCCCTGGCCGACTTCGAGGACGGCCGGGTCGACACCTTGGTCGCGACCGACGTCGCCGCCCGCGGCATCGATGTGGCCGAGGTCACCCACGTGATCAACTTCGACATGCCCGAGGACCAGGACACCTTCGTCCACCGGGTCGGCCGCACCGGCCGGGCCGGCGCCGACGGCGTGGGGGTCAGCTTCTTCATGTCCGACCAGGCGAAGGAGATGGGGAAGATCGCCCACTCGCTCGGCCTGCACCAGGAGTTCGAAGCCAGCGGCTCCGGTTTCCACGCGGAAAGCCACACGAGGCAGCGCAAGTCCGGTGGCCGCGCGCCCCAGAACCGGACCGGCGGGGAGCAGCGCCAGGGAAATCGAGGCGGTAAGCCGAAGCGGAATCGTTCGAACAGTTCGAACCGCAACCGGAACAACCGTCGCCAGCGAAGCCGATAGAGCTTGTAACAAATCCTGCGAGACCGGGCAAACCCTGCTACGGTCCCGCTATTGGGTCGGGGGGAGTAAACCCCGGCAAAGACGTGTGTAGCGCTCGCAGTCGTTGCTTTACCAGCATCCTCCGCGTTTCGCAGCACCGATGTTGGAGGACTAAATGCCTACTGGCACAGTCAAGTGGTTCAGCGACGAAAAGGGCTTCGGCTTCATTACGCCGGACGACGGTTCGAAGGACGTCTTCGTCCATCACACCGCCATCCAGTCCGATGGTTTTCGCACCCTCGCCGAGGGCGCGAAGGTGAGCTACGAGGCAGAGGACGGACCCAAGGGTCCGGCCGCCGCTTCGGTCGAGCCCATCTAGGCTCGGACCACCGCGGGGCGAAAGCCCCACCGAAGTGACCGCGAGCGCGCCCGCCATCCGGCGGGCGCTTCGCTTTAACGGGGTCGATGCACCGGGACTCGGCCGGTCGTGTCCGGACCGGCTGCCATTGTCGCCTTCGACAGTGGAATTGCGAGAACTTGGAGGGAAAACCGAATCCATCTGGAAGATGGATGGTTAGAGAAGCAGAGGGTGAAATGAACACGCGCTTCCACGTCCCGACCAAGGTATTCGCCGCCCGCCGCAGCCGCGGAGGACAGGCCGGAGGTGACGCCGGAAACCAGCCCGCTCCGACCCCGGCCGGCTTCAGTGGCACCGACCCGATCCTGATCGACCCGGTGCTGGGTGACAGCCCCGGCAGATCCTGCTCCTACTTGGTCCAGGGCGAGCGGACCGCGCTGATCGACCCCGGTTCGGCCAATGCCGCGCCCCGCGTCCTCGAAGCGCTGAAGGCCCGGCAGATCGAGGTCGACCTGGTCCTGCTGACCCACATCCACGCCGATGCCGCGGCCGGCGTCGGCGTGATCACCGACCACTTCCCAAAGGCGAAGATCGTCGCCCCGGCGGGGGCGACCGAGCGCCTGGCCGACCCCTCCGCCCTGGTCACGGACATGAAGAAGGTCTACGGCGAACAGGCCGAGACGATCTACGGCCTGCCCGACCGGATCGAGCCGGCCAGGATCATCGCGCTCGCCGATGGCGACCAGCTCGACCTCGGCGATCGGACGATCGAGGCGATCGCCACCCCCGGCCACACCGCCGCGCACATGTCCTATTTCGACCGGTCGACCACCGCCCTCTTCTGTGGCGACGCCCTCGGGGTCCAACTGCCCGGCAGCAGGGTCGTCCGACCCTCCACCCCGCCCTGGGACTTTTCCCTCGAGGATTCACTCGCCTCGATCGCCAAGCTCGCGGAGCTCGGTGCGGGAACCGTGTACCTCGCCCATTTCGGGGCGGCCCGGCCTGGCCCCGACGAGATCTTCCAGCGGGCAGCCGATTCGCTTGAGCGCTGGCATCGTTCCTTTCTCAAGAAGCGCGAGCAGACCGACAGCGAAGAAGACCTTTCCCGCCAGTTCAACGCTTGCCTCGAGGCCAGCCTCGAGCCGATCGCCCCCTCGGTCCGCCGTGACCTGGAGGCGGTCAGCCCGACCCAGCTCAACCTGGCCGGCCTCAGCGCCGAACAGGCCCGCCTCGGCCGCGCCGCTTAACCGCGTGCCATCCGGTCTTCGCCGGATGGCAACAGGAACCCGCCCCTTCCTCCCACATTCACGGATAGAAGGAAGGGGCTCCGGTCTCGGAGCCTCGAAAGACGGTTCTGGCAAGGTAGAGGGCATGTCCACAGTGGATGACATGGACCGACGATCGATCGGGGTGCTTGCCTCGGGGCACGCGCTGGTCGATGTCTGCCAGGGCGCGATCCCGGCCTTGCTCCCCTTCCTGATCGCCCGCCGTGGATACAGCTACTCCGAGGCGACCGCGCTGATCCTGGTCATGACCTTCTCCTCCTCGCTGCTTCAGCCCCTTTTCGGCCTGATCACCGACCGACGGTCGATCTCCTGGCTCCTGCCGGGCGGGATCCTGGTCGGCGGCCTGGGGATCGCTGCGGTCGGAGCGGTCTCTTCGTTTCCGCTCACCCTCGTCGCGGTCGCCGTCTCGGGCCTGGGGGTCGGTGCCTACCATCCGGAAGGTGCGCGGAACGCCAACTACGTGGCCGGGACCAAGCGCCGGGCCACCGCGATGAGCCTCTACGCGGTCGGCGGCAACGCCGGCTTCGCCCTGGGGCCGGTGGTGGTGACGGCCCTGGTGCTGTCGCTGGGCCTCGGTGGCCTGGTGTGGTTCGCGCTGCCGATGACGGCCGGAGCCCTGCTACTGGCCCGGGAGCTGCCGCGGATCGACGCGCTGCGCCTGCAGACGATCGCCGCCGCGGCCGACCGCGGTGACAAACGGGGCCGTGACCGATGGCTGCCCTTCAGCGGCATCGCGGCCGTCGCCGGATTCCGCTCGGCCACCTACTTCGCGCTGCAGGCCTTCGTGCCGGTCTTCCTGATCACCGAGATGGGGACCACCGAGGGGGTCGGCAACGCCGCGCTGACCGTCCTCCTGGTCGCCGGTGCGATCGGGACCCTGGTCGGCGGACGGGTGGCGGACCGGGTCGGGATCCGGCCGGTCCTGACCGTCTCGCTGGGCGTGGTCGTGCCGCTGATCCTGGCCCTGCTCGAGGTCACCGAGGCGGTCGCGTTTCCGCTGCTCGCGGCGATCGGATTCTTCCTGGTCGGCACCTTCTCGATCTCCGTCGTCCTCGGTCAGGAGTATCTGCCGAACCGGATCGGGGTGGCCTCCGGGGTCACCTTGGGCGCCGCGATCGGTTTCGGCGGCCTGGTCGCCTGGCTGCTCGGGCTGCTGGCCGACCAGAGCAGCCTGACGACGGTGATGATCGTGATCGCCGTCTTGCCGCTGCCCGGATTCCTGATCAGCCTCGCCCTGCCCGACGACAATGAATCCGCCCAACCGATCGAAGAACCCGCCTGAGTTGCCTGAGTTGGCTCCCGAGCAATACAACCTGACCGACCTGTCGCTGGACCGTCTGCGCAAACGCCGCTCGGCCAAGTGGACCGCCTGGCCACCGGATGTGCTGCCGTCCTTCGTGGCCGAGATGGACTTTCCGCTGGCCCGACCGGTCAAGGAGGCGCTGACCTGTGCGATCGAACTCGACGACACCGGTTACGCCAACCCCGACGGGTCCGGGCTGGCGGCCGCCTTCGCCGATTTCGCGCGGCGCCGATTCGGCTGGGAGGTCGACCCCGGGCAGGTCACGGCGACCAGCGATGTAGTCGGCGGGCTGCGGGCACTGCTCGACCTGGTCGCCGGCCCGCATCAGGGCGTGGTCATCAACCCGCCGGTCTACTTTCCGTTCTTCTCGATCGTTCCCGAGGCAGGCCGTGAGCTGGCCGAGGTGCCCCTCCGCGAAGATGGCCGGCTCGACCTCGAGGCGATCGGCCGGGCCTTCGAGCGAGGTGCCCGGGCGATGATCCTCTGCAGCCCACACAACCCGGCCGGGACGGTCCCGACCCGGGCCGAGCTGGAACGACTGGCCGAACTGGCGGTGGCCAATGACGCCTGGGTGCTGAGCGACGAGATCCACGCCCCGCTGACCCTGCCGGGCGCGACCCACGTGCCCTTCGTCGACGTGTCCGACGCCGCCCGCGAATGCGGGATCTGCGTCACCTCCGCCTCGAAGGCCTTCAACACCGCCGGGCTCGTCTGCGCGGTCATCGTGACCGCCGGCGAGCGCGCTCGCCGGCTGGTCTCCGAGCTTCCGGCCGGGGCCACCCATCCCGGACACCTGGGCGTGATCGCCTCCCAGGCCGCCTTCGAGTCCGGTGATGACTGGCTCGATCAGGTCGTGGCGCAACTCGACCTCAACCGCCGTCTGCTGGCCGAGCTGTTGGCCGAGCATCTGCCGGCCGCGCGTTACCGGCCACCCGAAGCCGGATATCTCGCCTGGATCGATGCGACCGGCCTGGGCCTCGGTCCCGACCCGGCCACCGACATCTTCGACCGGGCCCGGGTCGCCGTTTCCAGCGGCCCCGGATTCGGTCGCGGCGGTGAAGGGTATTTTCGGCTCAACATCGGCACCTCTCCCAATTTGATCGAAGCTGCCGTAAGGTCAATCGCAGAGATCACGTGAAGCCAAACCGCCGCCAGAGCCGAGACAACGCCCTGCCCTCACTGGAGGCGCTGCTGGACGAGCTGAGGCGATCTCGTTCGGTCAACGAGGCCGCCGGGGTCACCGCCCGGGCGGCGGTCGAGCAGTTCGGTGCGGTCGCTGCGGTGGTCAGCGACGACGAAGGGCCGGTCGCCGCCCGCCCGACCCAGCTCGACCCTCTGCTGCTCGCCGAGCTGACCTCGGTCCCGGCAGGGGTCGCGGTCGGGGCTTCCGACAGCGCCCTGGACGGCATGACAGTCGCTTGTTTCGCCCATCCCGAGCTTGACGGGATCCGGCTTTCCGCCGCCTGGGCCGCCGAGAGTTCGGCCCGAGTGGCCGAGCTGGAGGAGGCCGCCGAATCCCTCGCGGTCTGGCTCCGCCAGTACTCCGACCCGGCCGACGAAAAGAGCCGCTCCTTCACCTGTCCCGGTCCGGCCGCGCCGCAGTACGACATGAACCGGGAGCAGATGGACGCCCAGGGCTTCGAGCACCTGATCGACACGGTGCCGGCCATCCTCTACACGGCCGAGATGGGCGAGTCGGGCCGCTGGCATTACGTCAGCCCGCAGATCGAGAAGATCCTCGGCTATACGCCCGATGAGTGGACCTCGGACACCACGCTCTGGTACCGCTCGATCCATCCCGACGATCGCGACCACGCGCTCGCCTTCGAGGACCAGCGGCTGATCGGGCTCGACCTCCATCCCCCGGCCGAGTACCGGCTGCGGGCCCGCGACGGGCGCTACGTATGGATCTACGAGCGGGCCCGGCTGGTCCGGAACGAAGACGGGACCCCACTCTGGCATGGGGTGATGCAGGACATCTCCGCCCTCAAGGCGGCCGAAGCCTCGATCCAGCTGAAGGCCGAGCAACAGGTGCTGGTGGCCCGGCTCGGCGAGATGGCGATCCGGGGCGAGGATCCGGACTCGCTGCTTAAGTACGCGGTCGAGTGGATCGGCCAGTTCGACGATGTGATCGAGGCCTCGATCTGGGAGCAGGAGGACTACGAGAAGCTCCATCTCTGGCATCGATCGGCCGACCTGGGCTGGTCCAACGTGCTGCCCTACGACCCGGAGCAGTACCCGGACAGCCACCTGACCCAGGGCGACGTGGTGCTGATCCCGTCCTGGCCGGATGACCCGCGGCTCGAACGGTTCGCGCCTTTCCTGCCGGAACCGGTGCGCAGTTCGATGATCGCCCCGATCATGGGGGCCGTCGACCAGTTCGGGATCATCATCGTCCACTCCGACCGGTTCAGCGCCTTCAGCGAACAGGACGGCAACTTCCTCCGGGCCGCCGCCAACGTGCTCGGCAACTCGATCGAGCGCAGCCGCACCGACCGCTCCCTGCAGCACCGGATCAACCACGACCCCCTGACCGACTTGCCGAACCGGCAGCTCTTCACCCGCCGCCTGGCCGAGGCAATCGACCAGGCCGGTTCCCGGGAAGGCATCGTCGGCCTGCTCTTCCTCGACATCGACCACTTCAAGCTGATCAACGACGGGATCGGCCATCACGCCGGGGACGAGCTGCTGCGCGAGATCGCCCCCAGGCTTTCGGCCAGCGTCCGCCGGGGAGACACGGTAGCCCGCTTCGGCGGCGACGAGTTCGGCATCGTGCTCGCCTCGATCAAGTCGGTCGAGGAAGCCCAGCAGGTCGCCTCGCGCATGCTCGAGAGCATCTCCGAGCCGATCCCGGTGGCGGGGACCGAGCGGTTCATCACTGCCAGCATCGGGGTCGCCACCTACCAGCCCGGCCGCGGGGAGGCAAAGTCGGCCGAGGACCTGATCCGCGATGCCGACGCCGCCATGTACCTGGCCAAGGAGTCCGGCCGGGCGAGAGTCGAGTCTTTCGGCCAGCCGATCCGCGACCGGGTCCTGCGACGGCTCGATGTCGAGCGACAACTCCACAACGCAATCGAAAACGGAGAGCTCGAGGCGGTCTACCAGCCGCTGATCAGCCTCCGGACCGGGAAGCTGCGGGCTTTCGAGGCGCTGACCCGGTGGCACCATCCCGAGCAGGGTCTGATCGAGCCCGATCTGTTCATCCCGATCGCCGAAGAAAGCGACCTGATCAGCCGGATCGACAGCTGGATCATGTCGGAGGCGGTCAAGCAAGCCGGGATCTGGAACCAGGGCGTGGAGGAGGACGACCGGATCACCGTTTCGGTCAACGCATCCTCACGGCAGATCCGCAAGCCGGACCTCGCAGCCGAGGTCACGGAGTTGCTGGTGGTCAACGACCTGCGTCCGGAGAACCTCGCAATCGAGATCACCGAGAACGTCCTGTTGGCCGGCAACGCCGTGATCGACGACGTGCTGCGGGAGATCCACGAGCTCGGGGTGAGGCTGGCCCTCGACGACTTCGGTACCGGGTACTCCTCACTGAGCTACCTGAGCGAGTTCCCGCTCGACGCGATCAAGATCGACCGGGCTTTCATCGAGGGGCTCGGCCGCGGGGACCCCAGCAACTCGGCGATCGCCGACGCGATCACCCAGATCGGGCGTGCCCTTTCACTGCTGGTCGTAGCCGAGGCGGTCTCGACCGAGGCCCAGCTCCAGATGGTGCGGGACCTCGGCTGCACGATGGCCCAGGGCTTCCTGATCGCGCCGCCGCTCGGAGTCGACGAGGCGACCGACTTCGTGCGGGGTTCGGGGCTACCCGACCTGATCCACTGAGACCTCTTCCCGGGCAAAGGACGGCCGGGCCAGGGGAAGCTCGGGGGAGGGCCGGTAGAGAGCCACGCGCTCGGTTTGATGTTCGGGAATGACACCGAGGATCTGGTTGACGCCGATGTCGCCGCGCTCGAAGGCGAGGAAGCTGGCCGTCATGTAGAGCCGCCAGACCCGTTCCCGCTCCGCCCCGACCTCGGCGATCGCGGCCTCCTGGTTGTCGGCCAGGTTCTGGACCCAGTGACGGAGGGTCAGTGCGTAGTGCTCGCGCAGGTTCTCGACGTCGCGGAGTTCCTGGCCCGAGCGCTCGAGGCCGGCGATCACCCGGGCAGCCCGGTGCAGCAGGCCGTCGGGGAACACGTAGTGGGTGATGAAGGTGTTGGGTGATTCCTCGTCGCTGTGCTGGCGGCAGATTCCGTGATGAAGGGCGAGCCCGCCCGGCCGCCCCAGCTTCGCGGTCGCCTCGAAGTAGTGGTCGATGTCGGAGCCGGTGTGCTCGAACATCCCGATCGAGCAGAGCTTGTCGTAGGGGCCGTCACTGACTTCCCGGTAGTCCTGGATCCTGATCTCGACCTTGTCGGCCAGGCCGGCCTCCGCCACCCGCTCCCGCGCCCGCTCGGCCTGGGCGACCGAAAGCGTCACCCCGACCACGTCGACGCCGTAGTTGGCCGCCGCGTGGATCGCCATCGAACCCCAGCCGCAGCCGATGTCTAGCAACCGCTCGCCGGGCTCGAGCCGCAGCTTCTGGCAGACCACGTCGAGCTTCCGGGTCTGCGCCTCCTCGAGGCTGTCGTCGGGCGAGTCGAAGTAGGCGCAGGAGTAGACCATGGTCGGCCCGAGGATCAAACGGTAGAAGTCGTTCGAGACGTCGTAGTGGTGCTGGATCGACTCGGAGTCGCGCCGCAGCGAGTGCAGCCGGCCCTTCGGTTTCGCCTCCACCTCGGGCGGCTTCGGTGGCGGGATCTTGATCGCCCCCAGGCCGGCGGCCAGCTTGACCGCTTCCAGCTTGTCCTGGAGGGTGAAGTCGAACCCGTAGAGCCTGGCCCCGGCCGCCATCACCCTTTCGATGCTGCCTTCGAGGACCAGATCGCCAGCGACGAAGGCCCGGGCGATCCCGAGCTGGTCGGGCCGGCTCGCGGCGTAGCTGAGTGCGCGTTTGCTGCGAAGCACGATCACGTCGGGGCAGGAGCCCTCCTCTCCCGGCCCGATCTCGCTTCCGTCCCAGAACCGGAGCGCGGCGGGCAGCGGGCCGCCCAACCTTCCTTCGACCCGGGACCAGAGGGGAACGAAACGATCGGCGACACCACCTGTGCTGTACATGTCTCCAGAAATTACTCCTGGCGGACCCCCGTCTCAACCCCTTGCCGCAAAGTCGACCCGGCCGGTGGCCGGAGGCGAGTCGCTGCAAAGAAAACGGCCGCCCGGGGGCGGCCGTTCTTGGGTAGCTTCCGAGACGGGGTTTCAGATGGTCTCGACGGAAGCGGCTGCGGGGCCTTTCGGGCCCTCTTCGGACTCGTAGCTCACCTTGGCGCCCTCGGCCAGGGTGCGAAACCCGTCGGCCTGGATGGCGGAGTGGTGGACGAAGACATCCTTGGAGCCATCATCAGGCGTGATGAATCCGAAGCCCTTCTCGTCACTGAACCACTTGACTGTCCCAGTCGGCATAACTTCCTCCAACATCATGATGCGGTGCCGGTTCTCTCCTCCCGGCCTGACGCCGGGCAAACTACCACTCGAAGCCTGTTTCGGGGCGGCCGGGACCGCTCAGGAGCCGTAAACCTCGGCCTTGATCATGGTCACCGAACGGATCACCGAGTCGAGGAAGGGCTCGATCTCGGGCAGCAGTTCGCGGTAGGCCTCCTCGCCGGAAGAGGTGATCGAGTAGAAGCGCCGGGTGCGTTTGTCGGGGTGCTCCCAGCTCCCCTCGATCAGCCCTTTCCCCTCGAGATCACGCAGCAGCGGGTACATGGTGTTGGGGTTGACCGAGATCACCCCCTGGGTGAGGGTCTCGATCGCATCGATCAGCTGGTTGCCGTAGGAGGGCTCTTCCCGGATCAGGTGGAAGATCAGCAGCGGCAGCAGATCCCGTCGGCGCATCTCGCCGCCGAAGACGTCCTGTGCCTTGCCGGTCTTGCGGCGGCGGGCGGGCTCGGGCAGGCTGGCGGCCTCGGTCGCCTCGGCGACCGCATCTCCAAGCGGCTTGGACGGCTCGTCCATAGGACGCGAGTCTAGAGGCCGCGGCTCCCATTACCCTGCTCTGGTGACGTCCGATACGGGACAGCTATTCGAGAGCGAGGCCAGCTTCAACGGCGCGGTTGAAGTCGTCCATGTGATCTGGGTGGCCGAGGACGACGGCTTCGCGGTGGTCGAGGTCCGTGACGATTCCGGCGAGGAGTTCGTCGCCACGGGCACGATCGGGCACCTGAAGCCCGGCGAGCGGGCCAAGCTGGCCGGCCAGTGGAGCGAGCACCAGAAGTACGGGCCCCAGGTCCAGGTCTTCTCCGCCCTGCCTATGGACCCATCCGACCGGGCCGGGCAGGTCGCCTACCTGAGCTCGCTCCGGCACATCGGCCCGGTCCGGGCCGAGGCGCTCTGCGACCTGCACGGCGCCGAAGTACTCGAGAAGATCGCGGCGGACCCCGAGTCGATCATCGGCAGCCTGCCCGGGCTCGGGGCCAAGCAAAGAGAAGCTGCCCTGGAGAGCTGGTACGAGACCAGGGCGGTCCGCGACCTCCATGTCGAGCTCGCCCCACACGGCCTGGCCCACCTGGCCGGCAAGATCCACGCCCGCTTCGGTGACAAGGCGATGCGGACGATCCGCGAGGATCCGTACTCGTTGACCGAGATCGACGGGGTCGGCTTCGCCCGCGCCGACACGATCGCGATCGCGGCCGGCTTTCCGCCGGAGTCCGATCGCCGCGCCCAGGCCGCCAGCTGGTACCTGCTGGGCGAGGCAGAACGCCGCGGCCACACCCACCTGCCGCTGGGCGAACTGGTCTCCCAAGCAACCCGGCTGCTCGGTTACCAGCCCGAGCCGGAGGTGCTGACCTCGGCCCCGGGCGTGGTCGCGGAGGAAGGCGAGCGGGTCTACCGCCAGTCCACCCTCGACCGGGAGTGCTGGCTGGCCGGGGACCTGAAGGAACGGGCGGCGGCCGAACCGGTGCTCGACCACTCGTCCGAGCAGAGCCACGACGAGAAGCTAACGGCCGAGCAGTGGCGGGCGGTGCTCGGTGCCTTCGGCTCACGGCTCTCGGTCGTGACCGGCGGCCCCGGCGTCGGCAAGACGGTCTGCACGAAGGAGATCGTCCGCGAGGCCAAGGACGCCGGGGTCCGGATCGCGCTTTGTGCCCCGACCGGACGGGCGGCCCGCCGGCTGGCCGAGGCGACCGGCGCCGAAGCGATGACCATCCACCGCCTGCTCGAGTGGCGACCCGGATCCGAGCCGACCTACAAGCCCGGCCATCCGCTGCCGGTCGGGCTGCTGGTCGTCGACGAGGCGTCGATGATCAATCTGCACATGGCCGACGTGCTGCTCAACGGCCTCGGCCACGACACTCACATCGTCTTCGTCGGCGACGCGGACCAGCTGCCCCCGGTCGGGGCCGGCAAACCTTTCGCCGACCTGATCGAGTCCGGCATCGTGCCGGTCACCCGGCTCACCCACATCTTCCGGCAGGCCGCCCGTTCGATGATCACCACCGCCGCGCACGAGGTGAACCAGGGCCGGCCGCCGCATCTCTCCCCCGGCCCCGATCAGGTGCAAGACTTCCACTTCGTCGAGCGGGTCACCCCGGAAAGGGTTCGGAGCGCGGTGGTCGAGATGGTCGGCGAAAGGGTCGGTGCCGGACTCGGGCTCGACCCGATCCGCGACGCTCAGGTGCTGGCCCCGATCTACCGCGGCGAGGCCGGGATCGACGTGCTCAACCGGGAGCTCCAGCAGGCGCTCAACCCGGATGGCAAGAAGGCGGTCAGTGACCGTTTCCGGATCGGCGACCGCCTGATCCAGACCCGGAACGCCTACGAGTTCGGCCTGATGAACGGGACCATCTGCTTCCTGGTCGACGACGACCCGGACGAGGAGATGGCCGTCCTCGAAACCGATGACGGCCAGTCGGTCGAGCTGCCCTATTCGGAGACCGGCGACCTCAAGCTCGCCTACGCGATCTCGGTCCACAAGTCACAGGGTTGCGAGATCCCGGTCGTGATCTTCGTCTGCCACCGCTCCCACTCCGGCATGCTCTCCCGCCCCCTGATCTACACCGCGATCACCCGGGCCCGGGAGATGTGCGTGCTGGTCGGCGACCGGCCCTCACTCGAAGTCGGCGTCCGCCGCGACGAAGCGGGCCGCCGCCACTCCTCCTTCGCCCCCCGTCTGGCCGGCACTCTCGAACAGGCTCCTTGACCGCTTGGCGACCGGCCCACTGCCTGACCCGCTACTTGACGAGATAGATGTAGAACGGCTCGTGTCGCCATTGCGGCGGTGTCTGTCCGATCGTCGACGAGGTCGCCACCTCGACAGAGTCTTCATCGACGCCGGCGCAATTGCCAAAGGCGCGGTGCGCCAGGTTCACGGTGATCGCTCCGGTGCCAGTCAATGCCCCCGAGACGATCTCGAATCGATGCTCAGGCAAGTTGGTAAAGCAGTACGAGCCCAACGGCATCTGGGTCACGTTTGTGTCCGAGATTCGCCATGACTCCGTCTCGTCCACTCCCTCAGGCGTCACTTTCGCGTACGCGACAACGGTTCCAGGAATCTGACCAGAGAGTTTGCCAGGCGGAACGCTACGCGCCTTGATGTGGCGGGCCCTCACCGCTCCAGGACGAATCTTCGACCCATTCACCGAACTTCCATGCAGGATTCTGCTCGTAACCGCACCCGGCTTCAGCTGAGTCGTTCCGACCGAGTGCGGACCTAACGCCGCATACGCACCGCCACCCAAAGCGACGAAAAGCGCAACCACGCTAATCACCAACGAAGGTGAAACCTCAAACTTTCTCACCCTCACGACGCCTCTTTTCCCAACGCCATTTCGAATTGGGCGGCTGCGGCAGCCCCTGGAGCTTTACTTCTCGCGTACATCCTGTCTTCTTGACCGAGTCCTTCTTGGCTCATGCTCCCTCTCCTAGTTGTCTCTGCTGAACATAACTTGAAAGCGGCTAATAGTCGAACAGGGTGTTCGGGTTGAGGAACTGCCGCTCCCGGAAGTTGCGACGTTCAACCTCGGTCGCCCCGGCCATGTCCGCGACCTGGTCGAACTCTTCCCGGATGGTCGCGACCTGGTGGTCGACGATCGCCCGGGCCTCGCTGTCCGAGAGCTGCCATTGGCCCGCCCGCTCCACACATCCCGCAATCTGGCTCAGCCGGAATCCGTCCTCTCCGATGATCATCGCCTGGCTCTGCTCCCCACCCGACCTGAGTTGGGGACAGATGTCGTAGGCCGGGGTCAACGAGAGCTCGGCCCCGTCCCAGAAAGCGGAGTGGTTCCGGGCGTGGTCGTCGGTGTTGCCCACGAGGATGTTGAAGGTCAGCCGCGCGAACAGCTCGGCAAGGTCTTCCTTCGATCTGGCAAAGCGCTTGCGGATCTCGATAGTGAGATCCGCATAGCTCGCATATCGCCCACTCACCTCGTCCAGCTCGAGGATGGTCAGGGCCGAGACCATTCCCTTGCGGAGACCGCCGGGCAACCTGTCGAACCGCTCGACCAGGATCACATCCCTGCCCATCACCTGCGTGAGCTCAACCTCCGCCACGTTCAGTCCGGCCAGCTTCGCGAGCTTCATTGCCATGAACTCACCTTTCTCCACCGGGAAGGGGTCGCCGGACGATCCGAACTTGGCGATGAACGACCGTTCCCCCTTCACCAACGTCGCCTTGGGCCGGGCTCCGCCGATCGACGACCCATGCAGCAGGGCAGCATCAAGTCCCTTTGAGAGGGGCACCCCGTTCTGGACCCGCTCGGCCGACTCGAACAGCTCCTCCAGCGTCGCTCCCCCCTCCAGCCGCGGCTCATATCGTGAGCTCGATTCCTGAAAGTCGAGCGCTCCGGACCGGTCGGAGCCCGATTCGAGAAGGTAGGTGAGCAAACCGACCTCGGTGTTGTCCTCGGCCGCCGCACCGGCGAGGCGGTTCAGCAGGACGCGCTGCCCCCAGGCATCGGGGGCCGCGTCGGCGATGCAGCCCGCGACCTCACCCACCAGGGGCCGTTGGCTGCCCGGTTCCAGCGGCAGCTCGGGTAGGTAGAGCGGGATCGCTTCGGGACGGTTCAGGTAGCTCCGGCCGTACGTGAACTCGTAGATCTCGCCGTTCTTCTGGATCTGGCCTGCCACCACCGGCGATGCCTCGCCCGGCAGCCAGGACCAGATGAAGGCCTGCTCCGGCTCAGAAATCATCCTCAACCTTCCTTTGTCTCCGGACCCGGGCCGGAAGCAGCGCCAGGCGGTCCCGGTCGCCTGCCTCGACCGCTGCCCGAAGGGACGCGTCTCCGGAGAAGAGCGGGATCCCGAGGATCGATGCCGTGTCGAAGGCAACGCCCAGCCCGACGCTGGGGTCGCCCTTCTCGATCCTCGAAATCGTGGGCGGGCTCGCCCCGACTCGCTCAGCCAGCTCGGCGACGGTCCAGCGGCGCTCCCGGCGGCCGATCGCGATCTGCTGCCCGAGCATCCTGGATGCCTCTCTGGTCTGAGGCAGGTATCTTCTCTTCTTCCGCATTATGTAACATATATATCATTTTAAGTAGCTTTTTACGACTTTTATGTTCTCTGATGTTCTGATGGCGTGATGCCCGTCCAGCCTGGATAGACTTTCCCGAATGGGAACAGACCTGCGGAGAAGCGGTCCTGCCAACGCTGCGCGGATTTTGATCGCGGCCGTGACTCTGTCGATCGCCTTGGCGCTACTCGCCGGGTCGCCGGCGACGGCGCAGAAGCTGGTCACGATCGACGCTTCGAGTTCTTACGTCGATCCTTCGAACCAGCACCTAGCCGGCCCGCGGACCGAGAACATGGGACCCCACCCCGGCAAGCTGATGGCCAACGTGCTGCTGCCGGACGGCTACACGCCGAAGAAGCGCTACCCGATGCTGCTGCTCTTCCACGGCTCCGGTGAGCGGTTCGACTCCTGGGCCGACCCGCTGCTCGGTGACATCAAGAACACCGCGAAGGGGCTGAACGCGGTGATCGTGATGCCGGAAGGCGCCCAAGGCTTCTACACCGACTGGTGGAACGACGGCGAGCGCAAGGATCCGGCCTGGGAGGACTACATCCGGGAGGCTCTGCTGCCCCTGGTCCAGCGCAAGTTCAGCATCCGGCCCGAGCGCCGCTACCACGCGGTGGCCGGCTTCTCGATGGGCGGCTTCGGCACCTGGCTGACCGCCTCGCAGCTGCCCGGCTTCTTCGGTACCGCGGTGCCGCTCTCGGCCTTCGCCTCGATCCGCAACCCGCTTTCGGTGGCGGCCTTCGCCACCGCCGCCGGCGGCACCCCGTACACGACGATCTACGGGCCTTCGACCGGCTTCTACGCGGAGGGCCACGACCCGATCGCGCTCGGCCCCAACTACCGGTACACGAACCTCGACGTCTACACCGGCGACGGCCAGCCCGACACCTCGGTCCGGCCGCAGAACGCCGAACCGGGCGACCAGCTCAGCCTCCTCCTGGAAGGAGTGCTCAAGGGCCAGAACGATGACGCCGTCGACGCCGCCAAGGCGGCCGGCAACCCGAACGTGGACTACACCGTCCACAAGGGCAGTCATGACTGGGAGTTCTGGCGTCCGGACCTGAAGGCGGCAATCGCCAAGGGGCTGTTCCGTCCCGCGACCGCCCAGCCGACCAGTTGGACCTACCGGACCGCGGCCTCCGAGGGCCAGGCCTGGGACATCTCCTTCAACTTCGGCCCCGCCCCGACCGCGGTCACCACCTTCGAACGGAACGGCCGCAAGCTCAAGGTCAGTGGCGAGGGGCACCTGAACATCTTCGACGGGAATGGTTGCTCCTACGCTGCCGACCTGCCCTTCACCCGTACCCTGCCCGCCAAGCCCTGTCGGGGTCTCAAGTTGAAGGCCGCGGGCAAGAAGCTGCGCAAGGGCAAGCGGGCAACCGTCACGGTGACCGTCAAGGGCATGAATTCGGCCGGGGTGACGGCGCCGGTCGACGCGGCCAGGGTCACGGTCGGAGGCAAGAGCGCCTTGACCGCATACAACGGCAAGGCGACCCTGAAGGTGAAGCCGAAGAAGGCCGGCAAGCTGGCCGTGAAGGTGACGAAGAAGGGCTACCGCGCGGCCGGCCGAAAGCTGAACGTCCGCCGCTGAACGGTCAGGCGATCAGGCGCAGGGTCTCGACCCGACGCCGCATCGCCTTGGCCGAAGAATCGAAGCGTTGCATCAGCAGCTTGAGCCGGTCCCCGTCGACCCCGTCCGGCCCGAGTTCGGGCCGCACCAACGACGCGGGCATGAGGAAGGCGGCCGAGAAGGTGTTCGCCTCGAGCTCCGGCACCGGGTGGGCACTCGGTCCGTCCGCATCCGGTTCGACCGCGTCCGCGGCGCGACAGTAGATCGCGGGCCGGCCGGTCTGGTGCATCGCGAAATGCCCGAGCTCATGGCCGATCGTGAAGCGCTCGCGCTGCGGCCCCCACTCCGGCTGCGAGGCTTCCCACTCGTTCACCCATATCTCACCGATGCCGGTCAGGAGCAGGCCCGACATGATGCCGTCAACCGCCAGCTCCCCGACCACTTCCCGCATCTGGTCATGACTGACCTGGCGGACCTTGAGCCCGTAGACCTCCCTCGCGATCGAGTCGATCGGGACCGGCAGCGATCGTCCGTCCCAGACCTTGGCGGGCACCGCGGCCATGATCTCCCCGACTTCGCTCTCGATCCGGTCGATCTCCCCGGCTTCGAGGCTGGCAGCCTTCATGTCTCTCGGCTTCTCGCTTGGCACCCCGGCGATCTTACCCCCGGTCCAGACGGGCTCCGCAGGTCAGCCACCGGTGAACAGCTGGTCGATCCGGTCCGGCGGGTCCGACCGGCGTCCGGCGCCCGAAGGCGCTTTCCCGGCCTGGGAGGCCTCGCCCATGACGACATCCTCGGCGTCGTCGGCCATGCGGGTGAAGATCAATCCCGTCGCGGGTGATCCCGACGGCCCCAGCGCCTGGCCCGCCTCTTTCAGTTTGTCACCGGTCGTGCCGAGGATCTTGCCGAGCGAGGCGAGCAGCTTGGCGGAGATCCCCTCGGCCGGAAGGTTGCCGAACTCGAGGTCGTGGTAGTAGTCGTCGATCTTCTCCTTCTCCGCGTCGGTCGCGTCCAGATCGGCGGCCAACGCCTCGACCACGTCCCCCTGAAGCAACTGGCGGCCCTCGCGCAGGTCGATCACGAGGGTGGACATACCTCCGCTGGCCCCGTCGAGCCGGGGGACGACCGTGCCGATCAGGCGCGCGATGGCCGGATCCTTGAGGCGGGAGAGATCCCGGTCGGCCTCGGGATTGCGTTCGAGGTAATCGTCGACCATCAGCTGGAAGCGCCGCCGGCCCGGCTCGTCCAGGCCTTCCATGAAGGGAAGCGGGTCGCCATTTCCGGCCTCGTATGACCGGGTGAAGGCGGCGAAACGCTCGTCCATGTCCGTGTGTTCGCTCAACTGCCACCTCCCAGACCCAGGCGTTTCCGCATCTGCTTCTTGAAGCGGGAATAGATCTGGTCGACGTTCGCGGGGGTCATCTCGATGCTGCCATCTTTCTCGATCTCACCAGTTCCGTACCCGCGATTGATGGTTTCCGCAACCTCGATCGAAGGGAAATGCTGGATCCGGAGCCAAACCGCGCGGCGATGGGCGTCGCCGTATGACTCGAGTACCTCGCGGAAGACAATGAGGACCTCGACTTCACCGCTGCGGTCGGCCCCGTGGTCGACGAGCTCGACCAGCCAGTCGTCATCGGTGCCATCGTCTCCGGCCGATCCGATCGGTTCGTCCTTCGGCTTTCCCTCCAGCTTCTTGTGGAAGTCCGCCACCCGGAAGATGACGATCTGCTTGAGCCAATTGACGAACTGTCCGGTCGCGATCCCCTCGATCCTAGAGAGCGACTCGATCGCACTGACCATGACCTCACCGACCACATCGTCGACCGCATGCGACGGTACCTTGCCCCCGACCATCGCCCGGACCATGCGCTCACGCCCGGCGATGAAGATGCCCACCGCGAGTTCGAACTGATCTGCCCGTCCCGCGCCCCGGGCAGCGACCGCATGTGCGATGAGTTCATCGTCTTTGAGCGTCGCCAGTTCATTCTGTGACTTGGGCTTGAAGTTCAAGCTTGCCCCGGGAGCGTCGGAAGTGGACGAGGGTTCTGACAAGAGGCCAAGATACCGGCTGGCTGGGATACCGAAACCGGGTCGGATACAGTCAGCCCATCGCCCGCGCCGCTAGCAACGCAGTCTGGCCTGAGTCGGAACCGAGTGAATCCGACCGCCGCTCCTATGCCGACGCCGAGCCCTCGCCGTTCTGGCTCTCCGGCAACCGGCCGGACCTTCGTCCACCTCTCGAGGGCGAAACCGAAACCGACCTGGTCGTGGTCGGCGGCGGGCTGACCGGACTCTGGGCCGCGGTCTGCGCCAAGGAACGTGACCCCGGCCGAGATGTCGTCCTGATCGAACGGGAGAGCCTGGCGATCGGGGCCAGCGGGCGCAATGGGGGCTTCATGTCCTCTTCCCTGGTCCACGGGCTGGGCAACGGCCTCGCCCGCTTTCCCGACGAAGTTCCGCTGCTGGAGAAGCTCGGCCTGGGAAACCTCACGGCGATCGGCCAGACGATCGAGGAGCAGGCGATCGAGTGTGATCTGCGCCGGCCCGGGGTGATCGAGGTCGCGATGACCGATGCCCAGGTCGAGGAGCTGGCCGGCGCCGTCGGGGAACTGGCCGAGTACGGCCACGAGGCGGTGCTGCTCGACGGCGAGATGATGCAGGCCGAGGTGAACTCCCCCATCTACCGCGGCGGGCTCTGGCAGAAATCTGGAGAGTGGTTGGTCGACCCGGCCCGCCTCTGCCACGGTCTCGCCGAATACGCGAGCCGGATCGGGGTGAGGATCCACGAGTCGACCCCGATGGAGGGCTTCGAGAAGGCAGGGGCCGGGGTCAAGGTCGGAACCGCCTCCGGCGCGGTGACGGCGGAACGGGTGCTGCTCGCGACCTCGGCCTTCAAGGTGCCGGTTGCCGCGATCCGGCGCCGGGTGGTACCGGTCTACGACTACGTGCTGGTGACCGAACCGCTGTCACGCTCGCAGTGGGACTCGCTCGGCTGGCAGAACCATCAGGGCATGTCCGACAGTTCGAACCAGTTCCACTACTACCGCCCGATCGACGGCGGCCCGGACGCCGCCACCGCCGAGCGTCCCGGCGGCCGCATCCTCTGGGGCGGCTACGACGCGATCTACAACTTCGGCGGTCGGGTCGAGGATGCCGCCTATCAGCGCGACCAGAGCTTCGCCGGGCTCGCCCAACGCTTCTTCACCGCCTTCCCCCAGCTCGAGGGAGTCCGCTTCTCCCACCGCTGGGGCGGGGCGATCGACACCTGCTCGCGCTTCTTCGCCTTTTACGGGACCACCCTGGAAGGGCGGGTCGGCTGGGCGGTCGGCCACACCGGCCTCGGGGTCGGGGCGAGCCGCTTCTCGGCCACCCTCGCCCTCGACATCCTCGATGGGGTCGAGAACGAGGTGACCCATCTCAAGTACGCGACGGCGAAGCCGGTGCCGTTCCCGCCCGAGCCGCTGCGCTGGGGCGTGATCCAGTTCACCCGGAACCGCCTCGCCGCGGCCGACCGCAACGACGGCCGCCGCGGGCTCTGGCTCCGTACCCTCGACCGTCTCGGCCTCGGCTTCGATTCCTGATCCGCCGCGAGATTGAAGTTATTCGCTCTATCTGCGAATAACTTCAATCTCACGTCTTCAGACCTGCCCTATTCGTAGGAGACGGCCTCGAGCACGTCCAGTTTGGCGGCCTTGCGGGCCGGGTAGATCGCGGCGATGACCCCGGCCAGGGCGGTCAGGATCAGGATCACGATCAGGGTGCCGATCGGGTAGCTCAGTTCGAAGCCATCGCCACTGAGCGGGATACCGATCAGGAAGGCGAAGACCACGCCGACGATCAGGCCGGAAACCGCCCCGATCACCGCGGTGATCACCGCCTCGTAGCGGACCATACGCCTGACCTGGCGGCGTGACATGCCGACCGCCCTGAGCATGCCGAGCTCACGGGTCCGTTCGTAGATCGAGAGGATCAGCGTGACGACGATCCCGACCAGCGAGACCACCACGGCCAAGGCCAGCAGCACGTAGATCATCGCCAGCAAGCCGTTGATCTGGGACTTCTGCTGGTCCTTCAGCTCGCCTTGGTTGAGTACGTCGACGGTCGGGAAGTCCTTGGCCTTCAGGGTGTCCTCGATCAGGGTCTGCGTCTTGTCGAGGTCGGCTCCCGGGTCGAGCTTGACCAGGCCGACCGCATCCGACTTCTGGTTGAAATCGCGAGCCATCGAGTTCTGGCTGATGATTCCCTCTCCGGCGAGCGAGATGGAGTCGGTCTTCATGATCGAGCTGACCTTGAACTTGAACTTCCGCCCCTTCTGCGAGGTGAGGGTCACGCTGTCACCGACGCCGACTCCGAGATCGTCGGCCAGCTTGTCGCCGATCACCAGCTGGCCGTCCTTCAGCCCGGTCAGGTCGGAGTCGGAGCCCTCCTTCCATTCGACCGTGTAGACCTTGACGATGTCAGCGGGGTCGACCGATGAGATCGCGGCCGTCTTGCCGTCGACCTTGGCCGAGACGAAGCGGACGCCCGAAGCGGCCTCGACCCCGTCGACGTTCTGGACCACGGGGATCGCCCCTGCCGGGAAGGGCAGGATCCCGCCCGTGCCCTGGAGGGTGATCTCGCCGGGCAGCTGATCGTCGATCACCTTGTTGACCGAGCTGCTGAGACCCGAAGCGAAGATCGTGACGAAGGCGATCAGAGCCAGGCCGATCATCAGGGCCGCGGCGGTGACCGCGGTGCGGGACGGATTGCGCTGCGCGTTCTCGCGGGCCAGGCGACCGGTCAGGCCACCCAGCTTCTCGATCGGCGCGCCGAGAATCCGGGCCGCCGGAGTGACCAGCTTCGGAGCGAAGATCGAGATCGCGATCAGCACGCAGACCGCGCCGCCGCCGATCTGCGCGGCGCCGCTGCCGCCGTCCTTGCCGCTGATCAAAGCCGTCGCGATCAGGATCAGGCCGAGGGCTGCCAGCAGGACCGCGATCACGGTCCGGATCACGACCCGGTTCTTGCCGCCGACCACCAAGTTCTCTGCGAGCGCCGCGATCGGCGGCACCCGGGTCGAGCGGAAAGCCGGGATCAGCGAGGAGACCACGGTCACGCCGACGCCGATGATCAACGAAACGATGATCGTCCGGGGCAGCAGCTGCAATGAGTTCGCGGGGAGCTCTGCCCCCACCGCCTTCAAGACGGCGCTCAGACCGGCGGCCAGCCCGAAACCGACCACGATCCCAAGTATCGCGCCGACCAGGCCGATGATCAGCCCCTCGATCAGGACCGTACGGAGGATCTGGCGACGGCTCGCCCCGAGGGTCCGCAGCATTCCGAACTCGCGGGTGCGCTGGGCGACCGTGATCGAGAAGACGTTGAAGATCACGAATGAACCGACGAACAAGGCGATCGCCGCGAAGGCCAGCAGGGCGATGGTCAGGAACTGGAGGCTGTCCTTGATCTCGCTGGCGTTGCGGTCCGCGTTCTCCTGCGCGGTCTCGACCCGCAGTTCCTTCGGAACCACCTTGGCGATCCGGTCGCGCAGCTCCTCCGGCGAGACCCCGCTGTCGGCGGCGACCGAGATCTGGTCGAACTGCCCCCGCTTGTCGGTCAGGGCCTGGGCGACCGGGAGCTGGACCGCGGCGATCGACGTGCCCCCGAAGGAAGAGCCACCGAGCTGGGTGATACCGACGAGCTTGAACGGCACGGCCCGGCCACTGCCGATCAGCTGGATCGTGTCACCGATCCCGAGGCCGGCCCGGTCGGCCGCCGCCTGGTCGAGGGTCGCCTCATGCGGGCCGGTCGGCTTGTGACCTTCCGGGTAGGTGACCGCATCGAAGATCTTCGGTCCGGTCGAAGCGATGAACTGAGGCGCGAACCCTCCCCCGACCGAGTCGGCATCCTTGTCGAGGATGGCGCCCTGGGTGAAGATCGATCCGGCGGCCTGCTTGACGCCGTCGACCCCTTTCACCTCTTTCAGCACCTTGGCCGAGAACGACGGGGTGCTGCCGTCCTGCTGGTCGACCTCCGACTTCGCCGTGACGACGACATCGGTGCCGGCCAGCGAGTCGTTGAAGATCTGGTCGAAGGCCTGGTTGGTGGTGTCGGTCAGCACGTAGGTGCCGGCGACCAGGGCGATGCCGAAGATCACCGCCACCGCGGTCATCAGGGACCGCCATTTGCGGGCCCAAAGGTTTTTGAAGGTCAGGCTGAGCATGGAGCGGATCCCGTCCGGTCGCGGCTAGGCGAGGGTCTTGAGCAGCTCGATCACGTTGTCCGCGGAAACCGGCGGCGCGTCGTGGACCAGCTTGCCGTCACGCAGGGCGATCAAACGGTCGCCGTGGGCAGCCGCGTCGGGCTCGTGGGTGACCATGATCACCGTCTGCCCGACCTCGTCGACCGCTCCCCGGAGCAAGGTCAACACGTCCTCGGAGGCCTTCGAATCGAGGTTGCCGGTCGGCTCGTCGGCGAACAGCACGGCCGGTTTGGTGACCAGCGCCCGGGCCACTGCGACTCGCTGCTGCTGGCCGCCGGAGAGCTCAGAGGGCCGGTGGTCGCGGCGGTCGGAGAGCCCGACCCGGTCGATCACCTGATCGACCCATTCCTGGTCCGGCTTCTTCCGGGCGATCGAGAGCGGCAGGAGGATGTTCTCCTCCGCGGTCAGCACCGGCAGCAGGTTGAAGAACTGGAAGACGAAGCCGAGCTTGTCCCGCCTCAGCTGGGTCAGGTCACCGTCGTCGAGATGAGTGATGTCGGTGCCTTCGATCTCGACGATGCCGGCGGTCGGCTTGTCGAGCCCGGCGAGGATGTGCATCAGGGTCGATTTGCCGGAACCGGAGGGGCCCATGATCGAGGTGAACCGCCCCTCTTCGAACTCGACATCCACTCCGTCAAGCGCGCGTACCTCGGCCTGGCCTTCGCCGTAGATGCGCTCGAGGCCGACCGCTTTGACGATCGGGGATTCGGATGACTGGGACTGGTCAGGAGCCGCAAGGGTGGATTCCATTCCGCGCACCGTAACACCCCGGAAACCACGGGAAGTTCGGTTATCCCCACAACATCAAGAGCCGAATCTTGCCCTCGGTCCGAGGCGGGTGGCCATTGGCAATGGGTCGGATTTCCGTCCGTGGCACTGGAAATCCGACCCACCGCGCCTGAATAGCGGCAAGTAAGGGGTGAAATGGATCGGCGCTACCAGCTCTCGCGGCTCGGCCAGCCTCGGAGGCTAGTCGGGATCAGTGAGATTGAGAAATTGGTTCGTATAGGATCAAAAACTCAATCTCGCGAAGCAGGCTGGCGAAGCTGCTCAGGCTTTGGCGCCGCCCCGGCTAGACGTTGCGGGGCAGCAGGACCTCGCGGGCGATCACCATGCGCTGGATCTGGCTTGTGCCTTCGTACAGCTGCATGATCTTGGCGTCGCGCATGAACTTCTCGACCTCGTACTCCTTGATGAAGCCGTAGCCGCCGAAGACCTGGACGGCGTCGGTGGTGACTTCCATCGCCGAGTCGGAGGCGAAGCGCTTGGCCTCGGAGGAGGTGAGCGTGTTGCGCTCGCCGTTGTCGAGCTGCGAAGCCGACTGCCAGGTGAGCAGGCGGGCGGCGTCGACCTTGACCGCCATGTCGGCGATCAGGAACTGGATCGCCTGGTGCATCGCGATCGGCACGCCGAACTGCTGGCGCTCCTTCGAGTACTGGACCGCGGCCTCGAAGCCGGAACGGGCGATGCCCGTGGCCATCGCGGCGACACCGGGACGGGTGCGGTCAAGGGTCATCATGGCGAGCTTGAAGCCCTTGTTCTCCTCACCGAGCATGTTCTCGGCCGGGACTTCGACGTCATTGAAGGAGAGCGCGACGGTGTTGGACGCGCGCTGGCCCATCTTGTCTTCCTTCTTGTCGACGATGATGCCGTCCTGCTTGTCGACCACGAAGGCGGTGATACCGCGGCTGCCGGCATCCGGGTCGGTCTTGGCGTAGACCGTGAACCAGTCGGCGTACTGGCCGTTGGTGATGAAGCACTTGGAGCCGTTGAGGATGTACTTGTCACCCTTCTTGACGGCGCGGGTCTTCATGCCGGCGACGTCGGAGCCGGCGTCCGGCTCGGTCAGGCAGAAGGAGGCCAGCTTGGGCTCTTCGCAGAGCATGCCGAGGTACTTCTTCTTGGTCTCCTCGGAGCCGCCGAGGGCGACCGGGGCCGAGGCGAGGCCGTTGCAGGCGAGCGAGGTGCCGATGCCGGAGCAGCCCCAGCCGAACTCTTCCTCGATCAGGCAGCCGGAGAGGTAGTCGAGGCCCGGGCCGCCGTACTCCTCGGGCACGTGGGTGTTCATCAGGCCGACTTCCCAGGCCTTGTCGATCACTTCCTGGGGCCAGGTGCCGTCCTTGTCGTACTCGAAGGCGACGCTCCGCATCTCCTTCTCGGCGAAGTTGTGCGCCATCTCGCGCAGGTCCTTCTGCTCGTCGCTCAGCGTGAAGTCAACCACTTTAAGTTCAAACTCCTTCGGTCGCTTGGAACCGTTCGATTTGGTGATGCGGGGCCGGGGCGAAGGGCCGGGGCGGCTCCCGATTGACTAGTCAGTCAATAACTCTCCGAAAGGGTACCAAGCGGCTTTACTCTAGGGGGCATGGTCACCGAGTTTTCCCTTGTCCTGATCCTCCTCTGCGTCGTGGTCCTGCCCGTAGCCGCGGTGGCCTTCGCGCGCTCGGGGAAGGCCTATGACGAGATCGGGAAGGGCCGCTTCGCGGTCGACTTCGACGAGAGCGGCGGGGCCGAGCATCACGAGGAGATCCGCCAGCTGGTCGAGGCCAAGGCCTACCGGCAGGCCCGGCGTGGCGAGGAGCCGGTCGATGTCGAAGCCGAGGTGGAGCGGTTGCTGAACGGCGAACCCGAGCCGGCGGGCGAGCGTGACGCGCCGCCGACGCCGGCCGCCGAGCCAAGCGGAGGGGCCGCGGACCCCGAGGAGGCACATATCCGGGCCGAGATCCGCCAGGTCGTTCTCGCCAAGAACGAGAGCCGTGAGCGCCGGGGCGAAGAGCCGCTTGACGTGGAGGCCGAGGTCGACCGCATACTGGCCGAATTCGGGTAGGTGCGCATACCGAGCCCGTCCCGCGCTTAGTTCGGTTTGGCCCGCCCCGGTGCCTGGTTAGTATGAGCCCATGGATGACTCCACGTCCCGATACGAGCTCGAGGAGCTGGTGGTCCAGCCGGGGACCTACTTCAATCCCCAGACCGAGGTCGTGGTGGTGGTCGACGATTCGGCCTCCATCGACCAGGAGATCTTCAACATGGAGTCCTTCGAGGGGGCCGACTGGGTGAGGATCGCCGACGACGTCGCCGTCGATGAGCAGCAGCGGGACGAGCTGCTCGAGCATTTCCAAACCCACTACCACCCTGGAAGTGATGGATCGATTTCGGGCACCGCCCTCGAACAGGGCGACGAAGAACTCGACGAAGACGAAGAAGGCCAGGAGATAGGGCGCGAGGACTGATGGCCCGCGGCCCGCTGACGCTGCTTGGTGTGCCGATCGACAGCGTCGGGATCGTCGGGGGAACAGAGTTGGGCCCGGCGGCGCTCCGCGAGTTGCTGGGTGCCGACGGTTTCGAAGATGCCGGCGACACCCGCCAGCAGATCCACGGCCTGGAACGGGATCCCCGCAACGGCTGGCTCGCCTTCGACGACGTGCTCGCGATGACCGTCGAGGTCCGCGAACGGGTGGCCGAACTGACCGCCGAGGGAAAGGTGCCGGTCATCCTGGGCGGCTGCTGCACCCTGATGCCGGCGGCCCTGGCCGGAGCCCGGGACTCGCTGGGAAGCGTCGGCCTCGCCTATTTCGACGGGCACCTCGACCTCTTCACCGGTCAAACCTCGCCCACTGGCGAAGGCGCCGATTTCCCGGTAGCGGCGGCGCTCGGCATCGCGCCGGACGAGCTGCTCGAGACGATCGGCGAGACGCCGCTGGTCGATCCCGCGAACGTCGCCTTGATCGGCGCCCGGGACCAGGAGGAACTCGATCTGATCGCCCCGCTGCCTGACGGCCTCGGGATCGGCCGCATCGAGTACCGCGACGACCTGCGCCACGCGGACCTGACCCACGTCGGTGAATCCGTCGAGGCGGAGTTGACCAGCGGAGCTTCGAAGTTTTGGCTCCACCTGGACGTGGACATCCTCGACAGCGATGCCTTCCCGGCCACCGACTACCTGATGCCGGACGGGCTCAGCATGGCCGAGCTCCGCAGCCTGTTCGCCCCGCTCGCCTCCTCCCCCGCTCTGGCCGGGGTCGACATCACCTGCTTCAACCCGGAGAAGGACGATGACGGGAAGTGCGGCAAGGCATTGGCCGAGATGATGCGCTCGACCCTGGAGGTTTGAGCGCCGGTTGACCGACCCGGCCCCACCGATCTCGAAGTTGAAGGACTGGCTCGCCGATGCCGACGAGGCCGGCGTACCGCACCCCCGGGCCGCCACCTTCGTCACCGCGACGACCGAGGGCCAGCCGAGCGTCAGGACGGTAACGCTGAAGAGGCTGGATCGAGACGCCCTGCTCTTCACCAGCGCCCTCTGGACACGCAAGGTGTCCGAGCTACGCCAGAACCCGAAGGTCGCCATCGCCTTCTACTGGGCGGCCCTGGGGCGGCAGGTGCTGGTCCGGGGTGTTGCGTCCGAGGCCGAGCGCGCGCTGGCCGAGGAGCTCTTCGCCGAACGAGGCAGGGACAACCAGATGCAGACGCATGTCTCCAGGCAAGGTGAGGAGATCGAATCACTCGATCCCCTGCGGCGGAGGCGGATCGAGTTGGTCGGAGAACTGGACGGGCAGGCGGTGCCCTGCCCGCAGGATTGGGGAGTGATCCGGGTGAAGCCGGACTTCATCGAGTTCTGGGAAGAGACCCCTGACCGTCTCCATGACCGGACCGAGCACTACCGGGTCGACGGCAGGTGGGCCACCCGTCAGCTCGCCCCCTGAACGCGCGCGTAAGATCCTGCCCATGCTCGAAGAAGGCGACAAGGCACCAGATTTCACGCTCGAGGACCAGCACGGAGAGAAGGTCAAGCTCTCCGACCACCGCAAGGAGCTGGTCGTCCTCTACTTCTACCCAAAGGCGAACACGAGCGGCTGTACGACCCAGGCTTGCTCGATCCGAGACAACCGGAGCGATTACGACGCCGCCGGTGCGACCGTGATCGGCATCTCGCCGGACGAGGTCAAGGACATCGCGAAGTTCGACCAGAAGAACGACCTCGAATTCACCCTGGTCGCCGACAAGGACCACAAGGTCGCCGAGAAGTACGGAACCTGGGTCGAGAAGTCGATGTATGGCAACAAGTACATGGGGGTCCAGCGGGCCACCTTCATCATCCGGGGCATGAAGATCCTCCGGGTCTTCCCCAAGGTCCAGCCGAAGAAGCACGACGGCCTGGTGCTCAAGGCCCTGGCCGAGATCAACGAGGAGAACTGATGTCGAACTGGGACAAGGGCTCGTACGAGATCACCGCTGCCCAGCTGGCGCCGGTCGCGCCGGTGGTCGCCGACGGGGTCGAACCGGTCTCCGGCCACGCCGCCCTCGACCTCGCCTGCGGCACCGGCAACGAGGCCCTCGAACTGGCCCGCCGCGGGGCCAAGGTGACCGGCTTCGACGGTGCACCGCGACTGCTCGAGGTCGCCGGTGAACGTGCGGCCGCGGAGGGACTGTCCGCGGAATGGGTCCAGGGCGACCTGAGTGAGCTGCCCTTCGAAGAGGACAGCTTCAGGATCGTCACCTCGGTCTTCGGCCTGATCTTCAGCAGCTCCCCCAAGGACAGCGCCGAAGAGATCGGCCGGGTGCTGGAGCCGGAGGGGCGGATCGCCTTCACGTCCTGGATCGAGGAGGGGCTCTTCCAGCACATGCAGGAAATCGCGAAGGCAGCGGTCGCCAGCCACTTTGGCCAGGCTCCGCCGGAAGGCGAGGACGAACCGTTCAAGTGGGGCGATGAACTCGCTGTGCGTGAGCTCTTTTCGGAAAGCGGGATCATGCTGCAGGCCGCCAGCCACGAACTCGTGATCGAGGAAGATTCGCCGCAGACCCTGAACGACCGCTGGTATGACCACCATCCGATCTGGTTGACCATGAAGGGCCTGATCGGCGAAGAAGCCTACGAGCAGCTACGCCGCGACAGCCTGCCGGTGGTCGAAGCGGCCAACCAAGCCGACGACGGCAGCTTCCGCTACACGCTCAAGTACCTGCTCTTCGAGGGCAGCCCGGTCTGACCGAGAAAGAGAAAATGCTGGCCGGGGAGGCCTACGAGGCCACGGACCCGGAACTGGTCATGGGTCGGCGGCGCTGCCAGGAGATCCTCAGGAGTTTCAACGCCCGGCCGGAGCAAGACCTGGCGAAATCCCCGCTGGGCGCCCTGTTCGCCTCGGTCGGCGAGGAAACGTTCATCGAACCGCCGTTCCTCTGTGACTACGGCTTCAACATCTCGATCGGCCGCAACTCCTTCATCAACTACGGCGGCATCATCCTGGACGTTTCGCCGGTCACGATCGGCGACGAAGTCCGGATCGCCACCGGCGTTCAGCTGCTCACCGCCGAACATCCGGTCGACCCGGTCGAGCGGCGTCGCGGGATCGAACTCTCCCGTCCGATCACGATCGGGGACGGGGTCTGGGTCGGCGGAGGCGCGATCGTCTGTCCCGGGGTGACGATCGGAGAAAACTCGGTGATCGGCGCGGGGTCGGTGGTCACCAGAGACATCCCGCCCTCGGTCCTCGCGGTCGGAAATCCCTGCCGGGTCGTCCGCAGCGTCGGGTGACGAGCACCCTCCCCTCCCCCCGATCAAGGATGAAGTTTGCGATCGCTTCCCCAGCCGTCGCCAGCCAGCGGAAGGGCAACCGCGATGACCGCCAGACCCAAGGCGATCGGCTATAGCGGCCACCACTCGGGGACGACGGTGAGCACGAACGAGCAGACCATGGCCATGCCCAGGAAAGCGCCTGGGTACTGCCGCGGCGCGAGATCCTCCGGCCGCCTGGTCGCGACCATCACCAGCAGCAGGATGAGGAAGCCCGGGAGGACGAACAGCCCGAAGGAGAACCCGGCGAAGAACGAGAGCAGCCCGGACGCTCCGACCAAAACCCAACCCGCGTATCTGAGTGCGAACCTCATGTCTGGACCTCCACTGGACCTGGTCAGCAGATCTTACCCGCGGGGATCCCCCACCCCTGGCTAGTGGGCGCCGGAGTGGCCGGTGTCGCCGCTGAGGATCACGAAGGCCAGGAAGGCCAGGTAGAGCAGCCCCCAGACCACGATCGAGGGAAGGTTGAACTGGCCGTTCTTCCGTAGCGACCAGTAGGCGACCAGGCCACCGGCCAGGCCTAGGCCCATCGAAGCGACCGCGAACTTGTCGAGGCTCCAGTCGATGAAGATCATCCCGATCGCGACCGGGATGGTCGACTGGAAGACCATCGCCCCGGTGATGTTGCCCAGGGCGAGCGCGTCCTTGCCGTCGCGGACCCAGAAGAAGGAGTTCGCCTTCTCGGGCAGCTCGGTCGCCAGCGGGGCCAGGATCAGCGAGAGGATGATCGCCGAGACCCCGAGGCTCTCGGCCGCGTTCAGCAGCTCATGGACGAAGAGGTGGGCGCCGCCGACCATCGCCCCCAGGCCGACCAGCAGCTGGATGACCATGATCGGGTTCGGCGGCCCGCCCGCCTTGTCGGCCCGGCGGTCCATGATCAGCGGGTCCATCTCGTGGCTCTCGGCAACGTCGCCGCTGTTGCGGATCGTCTGGACGACGTAATAGAGGTAGGCGAAGAGGCAGATCACGCCGCCGGCGATCTGGACGGCCTGCGGCACGTCGACCAGCCCGACCACGAGGGCCAGGGTGAAGAAGATCATGAAGAAGATCAGGTCGCGGTCGAGGGTTTCGACGTGGACGTCGAGATGCTTGCCCTGGGGGCGGCGTTTGATGAAGGCGAGGGCGGAGACGCCGACCAGGGCCATGGCGATCGTGGCCAGCAGGAACGGGGCGCCGACGATCGCCCCGACCGCGACCTCCTCCGACCCGCTGACCCCACCGATGATCGCGACGATCGGGATCAGGGTCTCCGGCATCGCGGTGCCGACCGCGGCCAGAATCGAGCCGACCGCGCCTTCGCCCAGGTTCAGCTTGTGGCCGAGCCACTCGATCGCGTTGGTGAACAGCAGGGCGCCGGTCAGGATGACCGCGAAGCTGAGGAGGAGAAGGAGGTATTCCATTGGGCTTTCGGCAACTCTCTATCGAAGGGTGTCGCCCGAGGATTCCGGCGTCAGGCTGAACCGTATCCGGGTCGGTGGCAGTGCATTGTCCGGGTCATCCAAGGCCAGAGTCAGATCGAGGCGCCGGATCGCCCCCGAGTCGGTGTCGGCGAAGAGGTCGAAGTCGGCCGCCGAGAGCGAATCTTCGAGGTCGGTTCCGGCCCCCATGCCGGCGACTTTGCCCACCTCGCCGCCGCCCGCCTGCTTCAGTGCCTTGGCCAACCCGCCGATGTCGAGGTCGCCGGATATGTGGTCCGTCTCGGTCCCGCCGACCGTTTCCTCGCCCTCGTACTGGAGGTTGCCGACCAGGGTCCGCAGGCCGTTGTCGGCGCCGAGCGCCTCTCTGATCTGGGCCATGACCTTGGGGCTGGCCTCGACCTTCCGTTCGTTCAGCACCCGGTCCTCGTAGCCGAGGGCTTGGACCGCGACCACTCCCCCGGAGGCGTGACCCTCGGCGTTGCCGAAGCCGGAGAGGTGTTCCGGGGTCAGGGCCCTGTCGAGCACCGTGGCCGGGTCCGGATCGCTGTTGCCGCAGGCAGCGAAAGCCACGGGCAGGGCCAGCAGCAGGGCCAAGGCGAGGGAGATTCGCAGCCGTTCCAAGTCGGGGCAGGCTATACGCTCGCCTCCTAATGCCACCCCGCACCATCCTCTATACGGGCAAAGGAGGCGTCGGCAAGACCAGCGTGGCGGCCGCGACGGCGCGCCGCACCGCCGCCGAGGGCCACCGCACGGTGATCCTCTCGACCGACCCCGCCCACAGCCTGTCCGACTCGCTCGGGGTCGAGCTGGGCCCCGACCCGGTCGAGGTGGCGCCCGGCCTCTGGGGCCAGGAAGTGATCGCCGAAGCGGAGATGCGACGCAACTGGGACCGGGTCGCCGCCTGGATGAGCGGCCTGCTGCAGAGCAAGGGAGTCGACCAGGTCCGAGCCGAGGAATTGAGTGTGCCGCCCGGCCTCGACGAGCTGTTCTCGTTGCTCCAGATCAAGCGCCACTGGGACGCGGGCGAGTACGACGTGGTGGTGGTCGACTGCGCGCCTTCCGGTGAGACCCTGCGGCTGCTGGGCTATCCGGAGGTCGCGAGCTGGTGGGTGCGCAAGGTCTTCCCCTGGAACCGCAGCCTGCTGAGCAAGGCCGCGCCGATCGCCAAGGCGCTGGAGATCCCAATGCCGGAGCCGGAGCTGATGGATGAGGTCGAGCACCTGATCGAGAACCTGCTGGCCATGGACGAGATCCTTCGGGACCACGAGCATTGCTCGATCCGCCTGGTCATGAACCCGGACCGGATGGTGATCAACGAAGCCCGTCGGACCTTCACCCACCTCTGCCTCTTCGGGTACCTGACCGACGCCGTGATCGTCAACCGGGTCTTTCCCGACGAAGTCGCCGATTCTTACTTCGCCGGCTGGCGCGAGCAGCAGGCCACCCAGCTCCAGACGGTCGAGGAGGGGTTCGCCCCGGTGCCGGTGCTGACCGCCCGCTACTTCGAGCGGGAGGTACTCGGCGAGGAGATGCACGGTCGCCTGGCCGGGGACCTCTACGGGCAGATCGACCCCTCCGGCCTGCTCCACCAGGGCATGCCGCGCGAGGTCACGACCGCAGACGGCCGCACGGTGATCCGCATCCTGGCGCCCTTCACCGAGAAGGGCGAAGTGAAGCTTCAGCAGGCCGGCGAGGAGTTGATGGTCCAGGTCGGTGAAGCGAGGCGGACTATCATGCTCCCTTCCGGGCTTGCCAGACGCAGTCCGACCAAGGCCTCATTCGAGGACGAGACCCTGGAGATCACCTTCGAGGATCCAGATGCCGCCCAAGCCTGAGCAAACCGAACAGCAGCCCGGAGCCGACCGCTTCTGGGGCCAGTTCTCGCAGTCGAAAGCCGGCCGCAGTACCGCCGGTGAGGAAGCGGGACCCGAAGCCGGCGGAGCCTCCGACCCCGGCCAGGGCGGCCAGCCCGGCCATGGCGACTGCCTCGAGTGGTGCCCGATCTGCCGTTCGGCCGAACTCTTCCGCAACACCGTTTCGCCGGAGCTCCGGCAGCAGGCGGAGTCGATCCAGCACGAGGCGATCGGCGTCCTCAAGGCCTTCCTCGACGCCTACGCCGACAAGGCCGGCGGTGAGCCAGGCGCCCCGGCAGCCGGCCACGATCCGGAAGAACCTCCGACCCCCAAGGTCACCGACATCCCCCTCGATTGAGATGGGCAGTCGGTGAAGTAAGGAAAGTTGGCAATAGTTGCCAACTTTCCTTACTTCACTTCTTCGGGGGTTCGATGTCCCAGCGCCTCATGCCTTCTTCCATCGCCTCGTTTAGCGCCTCGATCACCGCGACCCGGGCGTAGCGTTTGTTCTCGGCCGGGATGATCGTCCAAGGGGCATCTTCGGTAGAGGTCTTCTCGAACATGTCCTCGACCGCCTCCTCGTAGAGGCCGCGCTTCTCGCGGTTGCGCCAGTCCTCCTCGGTCAGTTTCCACTGCTTGAGCGGGTCGTCGGCCCGAGCCTCGAAACGCTTCAGCTGCTCTTCGTCGGAGAGGTGGAGCCAGAACTTGACCAGGATCGTCCCCTCGTCGGTCATCGCCTGCTCGAAGTTGCGGATCTCGCGATAGGAGCGCTTCCACTCCTTCTTGGTCGCGAATCCTTCGATCCTTTCGACCAGCACCCGGCCGTACCAGGAGCGATCGAAGACGGCCATCCCGCCCCAGCCCGGCAGGGCGGGCCAGAAACGCCAGAGGAAGTGATGTCTCTTCTCATCGTCGGTCGGGGCGGCGAACTGGGCGACCCGGACGTGGCGGGGGTCCATCGGGTAGACGAGGCGCTTGATCGCCCCGCCCTTGCCGGAGGCGTCCCAACCCTCGAAGATCACGCAGACCGGCGGCCCGATCTTGCCCGAGCCGATCTGCCCGCCGATCGTGAGGCGCAGGGCGGCAAGCCGATCCTGTGCGGCATCCAGCCGCTCCTCCCCTTCTTCCTTGGAGTACTTGAGCGAAAGGTCAACTTCGTCGAGGCGTCCCATGACAGGCGATTATCGCGCCGCCAACGGACCGCTCGTCGTATTGTCCAAGTCATGGCAGCCACTCCCCAGACCGTTCCCGAAAGCCCCGCCGAGGTCGCCGACGCCCTGCGCGACGCGGCCTACCTGGCCGATGACTCGACCGCGCTGATCTCCTTCCTCGCCCAGCGGCTGGGCAAACCGGTATTGGTCGAAGGGCCGGCCGGCGTCGGCAAGACCGAGCTGGCCAAGGCGCTTTCCCGCTCGACCGGGCGTGAGCTGGTCCGGCTCCAGTGCTACGAGGGGCTCGACGAGGCCAAGGCGCTCTACGAGTGGAACTACCGCAAGCAGCTGCTGCAGATCCAGGCGACCGCCTCGGCCCAGGACGAGGGCTCGGACCCGGTCGGGATGGGTGAGATCTTCACCGCCGAGTTTCTGCTCGAACGCCCACTGATGAAGGCGATCGCCAACCCGGACCCGGTGGTCCTGCTGATCGACGAGATCGACAAGACCGACCAGGAGTTCGAGGCGATGCTGTTGGAGCTGCTCTCCGACTTCCAGATCACGATTCCGGAGATGGGCCAGATCAGTGCCACCACCCACCCGATCGTGCTGCTCACGTCGAACAACTCGCGCGAGTTGACCGAGGCTCTGAAGCGCCGCTGCCTTTACCTCTGGCTCGATTACCCCGCCCGTGAACGGGAGATCGAGATCATCCGCCTGCACGCACCGGAGATCGACCAGGCCCTGGCCGGCCGTCTGGTCGACGTGGTCGACATGGTCCGAGAGTTGGACCTGAAGAAGCCACCTTCGATCGCCGAGGCGATCGACTGGGCCCGGACCCTGATCCTGATGGGGGCTGACGACATCGACGAGAAGGTGTTCCGCGAGTCGCTCTCGATCATCATCAAGCACCGCACCGACCTCGACCTGGTCGCCGAGAAGATCGTTCCCCGGCTGGGTGGTGGCAACGGTTCGGCCAACGGTTCGGGTTCCAGCAACGGCACCGGCTAGGGGCGAGGCGAAGTGAGCGAGAAACCCTCAGGAATGGCGGAGCAGATCCTCGCCTTCTGTGAGGAGCTCCGCTCGGAGGAGGTCGCGATCGGCACCTCCGAGATCCAGGATGCCCTGCGGGCGCTGGAGATCGTGCCGTGGCGGTCCCCGGTCGATTTCAAGGAGGCGCTCGCGACCACGGTCGCCAAGTCGCCGAAGGACCGTGAGATTTTCGACCTCGTCTTCGACCGGCATTTCTTCCGGGCGACCGAGGAAGCGGCGCTCGAGTACTCGCCAGAAGGTGGCGAGGGCCGGAAGGCTGCGCTTTCGGACGAAGTCCGCGACGAGCTCAACATGGAGGCGTTGGCCGAGGCGATCCGGCAGGCGATCGCCGATGGTGACGAGTCGGCGATGAACGAGCTGGCCCGGCTGGCGATCGAGGCTTTCGGCCGGCAGGGCGAGAGCAGCGGTGTGGTCGGGGTCGACATGCAGCGGATCCGGCGCGGGCTCGGTCTCTCCCCCTCGGCCGACACCGGCGCCGATGGTGAGACCGAGGGCGAACCGCTCGATCGCGACCAGATCGCCCGCTTCGAGCGCCAGCTGCGCCGCGAACTCCAGCGCCAGCAGATCCAGAAGCAGGGCCAGCTGCCGCCGGCTCGGCCGCTTTCGGACCTGAATCGTTCGCTACCGATGCGCGGCGCCCAGGACCTCGCCGCGGTCCACAAGGCGGTCGCCCAGATGAAGCGCCGCCTGGCCACCCTCGGCCACGACCCGCGCGGCGCAAAGCGCGGCCGCACGGTGGATGTGCGCCGCACGATGCGTTCCTCGCTGGAGACCGGCGGCGTGCCGCTCAACCTGAAGTACCGGCCGCGCCGGCCGCGCAAGCCGGAGATCTACGTGCTCTGCGATGTCTCGACCTCGGTCAGCTCGGCCTCGACCTTCTTCCTCTCGGTCCTGCACGCGCTGCATGACTCGTTCCGCAAGCTGCGCAGCTTCGTCTTCATCGAGCGGATCTCCGAGGTGACCCAGGTCTTCGAGGACGAGCGTGACTTCACTGCGGTAGCCGAGAAGATCACCGCGACCGGCGGGGTTGCTGACATCTCCGGATACACCGACTACGGCCGGGTCTGGAACGAGTTCTACTCCGACGTCTCGGCCGACCTGGGACCACGCTCGACCGTGATCGTGCTCGGCGACGCCCGTACCAACGGCCGGCCCCCGGCCGAGGACGCATTCGCCCGGATCGCCGAGCGCGCCAACCGCACCTTCTGGCTCAACCCGGAGCCGGAGCTGTACTGGAACTACGGCGATTCGGTGATGAGCGCCTACACCCCCTTCTGCGACGGCGCCTTCGAATGCTGGAAGACCGAGCACCTCGAGCAGTTCGTCGACGTGGTCGCCTCCGGCAAGGTCGACACCGCCGGCTCCACGACTCGCAAGTACACGTCCGGCCACCGCTACTGACCCGGGTTCGCCGAATGAGCAACCGGCGAATCCGCGTCCGCCTCCAACCCAAGGCCTCGAAGAACGAGATCAAAGGCTGGAAAGAAGACCCGATCACCGGCGAAAAGGTTCTTCAAGCCCGCGTCACGGCCCCACCGGTGGACGGCAAGGCCAACAAGGCCTTGATCCAGTTGCTAGCCAAAGAGTTCAAGACCCCCAAATCGAAGATCCAGATAGTCCAGGGCGAATCTTCACGCGACAAGCTGGTCGAACTCCCGCTCCCGTCGGGGAAGTCTGGAAGCAGATGACGATGGATGATGAGCTCGAAGAATTCGGCGAGAGAATCGATGGCGCCCCGCCACCCTCCTCGTTCGTCGATCTCATGCAGCGGCCGGAGGCGAAGGAAACCATTGGCCGGCTGGTCGACCTATACCGAGGCCGAGAGTTGCTCCCCGGCAATCGTGATGTGCGGTTGGACTGCTGCTGCCCGAAGCGAGAGTCCTGCTGGCGGGACGCCCCAGCTCCCAAAGACCCCAAGAATTCCGGGATCTCGATCCCGTGGCTGGGCGCCAACTACTTTGACCACCGAATCTTGGTTGCGGGGATCAATTTCAACAATCTCGGTGGACTCCATATGCACTACGGGGTGA
>MKST01000011.1:629959-730036 GCA_001897355.1 Solirubrobacterales bacterium 67-14
GCGGGGACTCCAGATTGTGGTTGACAGTCTCGCCAAGGTCCCTTCCGATGACTACTCGGATGCCACAAACGAAGAACTGGCCGACACGTGGAACCAGTGCGCCTATTTGCAGGCGATCAAGTGTTCTCCGGGAAGTCCCAGCTCCCAACCCTCGGCTGACATGAAACTCAACTGCCCGAGCTTCTTGCTGCTTCGTGAGCTGGAAATACTCAAGCCCCGGGTCGTGCTTCTCTACGGAAGATCAGGCCTCAGAGACGTGGTTCGTCCGATGTTGAATCGTGGAAATGACGCCGGACTCGACTGGGCACATCGAATGGAAAGGGATGATTTGGCTACGCCCTTCGGAAGCTGCACAGTCTTCTCGCTGAACCATCCGTCATCGGTCCACCCCTACTTTGACGAGTCACTCGAAGAACTCCAGCGGTCACTGGTTGATTCTCCGCTGACGCCGTTGTCAGAAAAGTAGGTCTGTTCGGACCCTCTCACATCCGGCCCGGTTTGGGAATCGATTTGGATGGAGTTGAGATGTTTGATAGGAAGCTTTCGGAGGGGAGCGGTCGCAGGTTCGTTCTGGTTCGGAACGACATGAATCCTCGACTGATCTACCGCGGAACGGCGGGCGAGATCCTCAAGGCTCTTGAAGAACGACGCCCGTGTCCAGGACATCCACGAGGCACCCGGCTGCCCCGCAACTGGGGTCCCTCTTCGGCGCGCCGATTCGATTTCACCGACCCCTACAAGGAAACATCCAGGCACGAAGCGGCCTGTGAAACGGTCGCCGAGTTTGAGCAAGCTGGAGGTTTGGAGATCCGTGACGAGGACGACTACCTCCGGGCGATGTCCGTAGCGCGTGGGAACGATTTCGAGCTCTATCTCGAGCCAGCCACGTGGCTCCTTCCCGACGAGTCGAGCTGGTTGATCGAAGGTGTCCTCCTTACGGGTCCACGGCTCGTGCTGACGGATGATCCATCGGTGAAAGGGCTCACCCCCGAGACACTGGGTCGAGCCGGGGTGACATGCACCTACGGGCTCGGCGAGGTTCCCGACCGAGCCGCATTCCTGCCTTCAGCCCGGCCGGGGGAACACCCGGAAGTCGAAACCGAGTGGCGACGACAAGACGAAAGCATCGGCGGAACCGTCGTCATGATCACCGAGCGACTCCGGGGTGGAGAGGTTGTGTATCTCTACCCTGGGCACGAGATCGGGGCATATCTGAATCTCGTTTTCGAGTTTCTCGAGAAAGCGGGCTTGGACCGCGAGGAGATCCTGCGCTTGATTCACGACCGGGCACCTCGTCCCGGTCAGCTAGCCGGGTGAGATGTCGCAGTGGGACCAGCTGCCGGTGCCGTTGTTGCGGGCTTGGCGATCGGCCTTTGCGTAGCGCGGATAGCGTTGGAAGGGGCCGTCGTAGGGGTAGGCCGAGGCGAGGCCGCGCTTGACCATCGTGAAGCCGAGGTCCTGGCTGCCCTTGTCGATGTAGGCGAGCAGGCGGCCGTAATGGTCGCGGCGGTCCTGGGTCGGGTCGGAGGTGACCGTGACCCGCTGGCCCATCGCGATGCGCTTCATCACGGCGGAGGCAGCCGGGCCGCCGCACTCCTTGCCGCCGTATACCTCGGGGGTGTCGATGCCGATGATCCGCACCGTCTCGACCGAGCCGGAAGGGGTGGTCACGTCGACGGTGTCTCCGTCGGCGACATGCGTCACCGTGCCCTTGAAGCGGCGGGGTGGCTCGGCCGCCGCCTCTCCCCCGTCGGCGTTCCCCGAGTCCGCGTCGGCACCGCCGCCGGCGGCGGTTGAACAGGGACAGGGCAGGTCGGCGCAGGCGACGCCGTCACCGTCGGCGTCGAGACGGAAGGGGTCACCCGGCAGCAAGTAGAGCTGCGCTCGGGCCTGGCTGGCGAAGTCACCACAGTCGACGTCGCCACCGCTCCGGGCCAGAGCCCGGGCGCGGATCGTGATCCGGCGGTCGACCGCCCTGGCCTTGCGGGCGGCACGTCTTGCCCTGGCGCGAGCCTGCCTGGCCTTGCGCCCCGCGGCGGCCCTCGCCTGACGGGCTCGACGCTCCGCTTTGCGCCGCACCGCGATGCGTCTCGCTCGCGCTTCGGCCCGGTTCTGCGCGGTACTCGCCGAGTGGGTCGTCTGCGGCCCAGAGCCACTTTGACTTCCGTCGGTCGCCGAACCGCAGCCGGCGGCCAGGAACATCGCCAGCCCGGCGAGGGCTGCGGCCGTGAGGCCGCGAGAAAACCCTCGCCGGGCGGAGATCACCTGAAACTGACCGGTTTGACCACGCGGCGACGATTGCCGGCCGCGTCCTTGGCGACCACGACCAGCCGGGCCCGGGAGACCTGACGTTGCCGGAGACGCTGTCGGTACCCCTTCTTGACCTTCATCAGGACCTTCTTCTTACCGGCCTTGCCGACCTTCAGTTTCCGGTTGGAGACGGTCACGTTTCGCGATCCGCGACCACGCGCACGGCGCAGCGGGGCGACCAGCTTCACCTCGATCTCGACCGGGTAGCTTTCGTCGCTCACCTCGATCATGAAGGGCTGGCCGTGCTTGACCAGGCCCGCGAGGCTGGGCCGCCCGAGAGTGCGGACCTTCAGCTTGGGCTTCTTGCGGTCTACCCGGGTGGGATCCTTTCGGGTCTTGCGGAAGGGGCCGCTGATCTCGTAGATGATCCCCGCCGCGGCCGTCTCGCCCGGGAACCTGGCCCGTTGCGAGGTGAAGTAGAGGCGGCTCCCGGTCGGGTCGAATGCCGGCCCGGTCAGTTCGGAGCCCGAATGCCCCTCGACCGAGACCTCGCAGAAAGCAGCGGCCTCTCCTTCGGTCGAGATCAGGCAGACCTGCATGCCTTCGTCGGTCGCCCCGCCCGGGTCCTCACAGACGTAGAGGTCCCCCGAGATCGGTGAGACGGTCACGTTGTCGGTGTCATGGAGCGGCGCTTCGTCACCCAGCGCCACGCCGTCGTAGAGCACCTCGAGATGAGTCGATTCGGGGTGGTAGGCGTAGACGCGGTCGTCCTGGGTGGTCGCGAAATAGACGTTGCCCGCGTCGTACCACATGCCTTCGCCACGCCGGAACCGGGTCGCTTCCGCAACCTGGTTGCGGGTGGGCGTGTTGCCCTTGTACTGCGGGTCCGGAACTTCGATCCAGATCACCTGGCCGGTCTCGTCATCGACCGACGCGACATCGAGGCGGCCGGCCGAGAGGTCCGGGTACTTGTCCGGCGTGAACCGGTAGAAACAACCGTCGCCCAGGTCTTCGGTCAGGTATGCCTGTTTGCCGATCGGGTCGATACAGCAGGCCTCGTGCTTGAAGACGCCCATCTCCGGCCGCTCGATCCAGTTCTTGCCACCGAAGGGCTTGCGGTCGAAGGGGTCACATTCGAAGACCTTGCCCCGGTCGATCTCCTCGCAGGAAAGCCAGGTTCCCCAGGGGGTCACGCCACCGGAGCAGTTGACCCAGGTGTCCTCGAGGATCGGGTAGGCGTCGATGACCTGGAAGTCCTTGTCGAACCGGATCGCCGCGGTCCCGATCTCGGCGAGGCCGGCCAGATATGGCATCTCGCTGTTGGAGGTCAGGATGAAGCCGCCATCCTTCGTCTTGAAAGTCCCCATGCCGTCGGGCAGCATGTGGAACTTGTAGGGGCGGGGGCCGATGTCCACCCCCGTGCGGGCGATCTTCCGCGAGCTGAACCCGGCCGGCAACCGCAGGCCGTTCGCGTCCGGCGCGCCGAGCGGACCGTAGGGGCCGGCGCCGATCACCGCCGGAGCACCCATCGCGTCGATCGCCCGGCCCAGCAGCCCTCCGGCCAAGGCAAGTCCCCCGGCCGCACCGGCGCCAGCCCGCAGGGCATCACGCCGCGTCAATCCAGATCGGTCAGTCAATTCGTCCGACATTCCCACTCCCTAGAAATCGTTGACAGTCTCCCTGCCAGGAGGGTACCGATCGAAAACGCGGGAGATGTAAACGCGGCAAGGGCCCGAGACGGACCGCCCGGGCTACCGGGGCAACCAGGCGTCTTTGTCGTCAGCCAACTCGCGGACGTTGTCCGGGAGGTTGCCGGTCACGAGGTCTTCGAGGCTGGTCGATTCGAGGACGTCGCGGAGGCTGGCGCGGACGGCGATCCAGACGTTCTGGAGTTCCTGGGCGCTGCCGGTGTAGGTGATCGATTCCGGCGGAGCGGACTGGACGTGGGCGATCGGCCCTTCGACCGCGCGGATCACGTCGGCGATCGAGACTTCGTCCGCGGGCTTGGCCAGCCAGTAGCCGCCCTTCGCGCCGCGACGAGCCCGCACGATCCCCGAGTGCTTGAGGTCGAGCAGGATGTGCTCGAGGAACTGCAGCGGGATGTCCTGGGAGTCGGCCAGCCGCTCACCCTTGACCGGCCCGTCCGGGGACGCGGCTAGTTCGGCTGCCGCGCGAACGGCGTAATCGGCCTTGGCGGAGACACGCATGGACCTAGTAAATCAGCCTGTCCCGGCGAAAGCGGTGACCCCGAACTGCCCGGTCACGGGATTTCGCGATCAAATCGGTCAGCAGAATCGGGAAAAGCGGTCGCAACCACGTGGGCGGGGCCGTTATTCGCTTTCAGCAAGGGGTTTCTGAGCCGCAGCCTTTTCTGCTTCTATCGCTGACTGCGGCCGGAACTTCTGGTACCAGCGGGGTGCCATGAGGATCAGGACGAAGCCGAGCCCGGCCACGATCGCGGCGATCGGCCAGACGATCGGATCGCCTTTCTGGACGGTGAAGAAACCGGAGAGGATCAGCACGACGCCGAGGGCGACCCGGATCGCGTCCTGGTTTACCCGGTTCATCAGAGCGGCGCCGACGACCACGCCCGGCACCGAGCCGAGCAGGATGTTGCCGACCAGGCCGAGGTCGACGTTGCCGTGGCCAAAATGGGCGATGCCCGCCGCCCAGAGCACGATCGCGGCGTGGAAGACGTCGGTGCCGACCACATGCTTCGGGGTCAGCCGGAAGACCGCGATCAGCAGCACGGCGATCACGGTGCCGGAGCCGGCCGAGGTGACTCCGATCACGAACCCGCAGGTGAGTCCGATCGTGACCGCGGCGACCTTGTGGCGGAGTTCGATCTTGAAATCGTCCCGTTCGCTGATCGTGCGGGCGAGGATCAGGGCCCGGGCCAGGGTGATGATGCCGACCATCAGCAGGGTTCCGCCGAGCACCGCGTAGACCAGCGAGTCGAGCTTCTCCTCCCCGAGCCGCCCCTGCAACCAGGAGACCAGCTGCACGCCGAACACGGCGGCCGGCACCGAACCGATCGAGAGCCAGAAGACGAGGCTCAGGTTGACCGTCTTCATCTTGAAGTGGCGCCAACCGCCGACCGTCTTGGTGATCGCCGCGTAGAGGATGTCGGTGCCGATCGCCGTGGTCGGCTGAACGCCGAACAGCAGGATCAGGAGCGGGGTCATCAGGGCGCCACCGCCCATCCCGGTCATGCCGACCAGGACTCCGATGCCGAAGCCGAAAAACAGGATTGCGATCGAAAAATCCAAGGGGAAAGGTGCAGTGGGCTAGGGGTGGCACGCCGGGCTAGAGGCGCTCCTGACTCTCCTTACTTCTTTAGTAAGGAGTTCAGGAATGTCGGCATACTAGCTGTTCGGGCCGTCCTCGGCCGGAACACGCGGGTTCGTGACCCGAGCCTCGCTACCTACAATCCACGGGATGACAGCGACCGTCTCCGCCCGCGGGCTCAACCACCGGTACGGATCGCTGAAAGCCCTCGAAGGGATTGACCTGGAAATCGCCGCGGGCGAGGTCCTGGCCATCGCCGGGCCGTCCGGCTGTGGCAAGTCCACCCTGCTCGAACTGGTCGGTGGCCTGGCCGGGCAATCCGAGGGGCAGATCGAAGTGGCCGGGCAGAAGGATCTGGCCGGCCGGCTGCGCGGCTGCGCCTGGATGCCCCAGCGGGACTGCCTGCTGCCGTGGTACTCGGCCCTCGACAATGCGGCCCTCGCCCTGCTCAACCAGGGACGTTCGAAGCGCGAGGCGAGGGCGGACGCGGCCGGGCGCTTCGAGCATTTCGGGTTGGCCGGGTTCGAAGGGGCCCGCCCCGACGAGCTTTCCGGGGGCATGCGCCAGCGGGTCGCCTTCATCCGCACCCTGGTCTCCGGCAAGCCGGTGCTGCTGCTCGACGAGCCGCTCGCCGCACTCGACGCGATCACCCGGGCGGAACTCCAGGAATGGCTGGCCCCGGTCCTGGCCGAGAGCGGCAGCACCGTCCTGATGGTCACCCATGACGTCGAGGAGGCGATCTACCTGGCCGACCGGGTCGCCGTCCTCTCCCCCCGGCCGGGCCGACTCGTCGCCACGATCGAGGGCGCGAGGGACGCCGACGGCGGCCGGGACGAGGTGGTGAGCTCGCCGGACTTCAACCGGCGGCGCGAAGAGCTGCTCCACCTGCTGCGCTCGGCTGGGGGTCCGGCCGCATGAAGCTGACGAACTGGCTGCCCCCGCTGCTGGTCGTACTGACCCTGGTCGGCCTCTGGCAAATCGCCGCATCGAGCGGTTTCATGGCCGACACGCTCGGCCTCGAGGAGTTCCTGGTGCCTTCGCCGTCGGAGATCGCGGACGTCCTCTGGCAGGACCGCAGCCTGATCCTCGACAACGCCGGCACCACCCTGGTCGAGATCGTGGCCGGCTTCGGCCTGGCGCTGCTCTGCGGGCTGGCAGTCGGGGTGGCACTCCGCAGCTCGGATCTGATCCGGCGGGCCGGCTACCCGCTGGTCGTGGCTTCGCAGACGATCCCGGTGATCGTGATCGCCCCGGTGCTGGTGGTCTGGTTCGGGTACGGGATCTGGCCGAAGCTCCTGGTCATCGCCCTGATCTGCTTCTTCCCGATCGCGGTCAACACGCTCGACGGGTTGCGCCAGACCGACCCCGAGGCGGTGAAGATGATGCGTTCGCTGGACGGATCCCGGCTCGGGACGTTCCGGCGGGTCGAGGTGCCGACCGCCCTGCCTTCGATCTTCACCGGGGCCAGGATCGCCGCCGCCGTGGCGGTGATCGGGGCGGTCTTCGGCGAGTGGGCCGGATCGGACAAGGGATTGGGCCACCTGATCCTCCAGGACAACGCCCAGTTGATGACCGCGCGCATGTTCGCTTCGGTCTTCGTGCTGTCGCTGATCGCGATCGCCCTCTACGCCCTGATCGGCCTGTTGGAACGGGTTGTCGTGCGTTGGCGGTAATAACCTCTAGGCTCCGCCCGAACCTGTTCACGTCCCCGGAGATGACTTGAAACGTTTCACGCTGCTCCCCCTCGCACTTTTCGTCGCCCTGGCGGTCACTGCCTGCGGCACCAAGTCCGAGGATGTGAACCCGGTCCGCGACCCGCTGAGCGTGGCGATGGACTGGTACCCGAACCCGGATCACGCCGGCTTCCTGGTCGCCCAGGACCAGGGTTACTTCGAGGATGCCGGGCTCGACGTCTCGCTCGATTCCCCGTCTGATCCTTCGCTGCCGATCAAGCTCGTCGCTGCCGGCAAGGCGGACCTGGCGCTCTCCTACGAGCCCGAGGTCCTGCTGGCCCGCGAGCAGGGACTCGACGTGGTCTCGGTCGCCACCGTGGTCGGGCAGCCGCTCACCTCGATGATCTGGCTGAAGAAATCGAAGATCAAGCGGGTCAAGAACCTGAAGGGCAAGACGATCTCCACCGCCGGCATCTCGTACCAGGACGCCTACCTGAAGACGATCCTCGCGCGGGCGGGGCTGAGCGAGGACGACGTGAAGAAGGTCGGGGTCGGCCAGGGACTGTTGCCCTCGATCATCAGCGGCCGGGCTCAGGCGACCCTAGGCCCGTTCTGGAACATCGAGGGTGTCGAACTGAAGCAGGAGGGCCTGAGGCCGACGATCAACCCGGTCGACAAGCTCGGGGTGCCGACCTACAGCGAGATGGTGCTGGTCGCCAAGGGCAGCCGGATCCAGGACGACCCGGACCCGATCCGGCTCTTCATCACCGCGCTGGCCCGTGGCACCCGCTTCGCGGTCTCGCACCCGAACCAGGCGACCCAGTCGGTGCTCAAGGCCAACGACGCGCTCAAGCCGAAGGTCACGGCCGCCCAGATGAAGGCGACCCTGCCGTTGCTGAACCAAGACGGCAACCAGAACGGCGCCTCGCTCCCGTTCGGCCATCAGGACCGGGCCAGTTGGCAGACCTTCATCAACTGGATGGTCGATCAGGGCGTGCTCGCCAACTCCCAGCGTGCGGTCGACGCGCTGACCAACGCCTTGCTGCCGACCAGCCAGGTCAACGTCTCGGGTTGAAAGCCGGCTCTGTTGATGCGTATCTCAGGCTGCGTGCCTGAGAGCTGCCTGGCGGATCCGGGTCCGGTTCCCCGGCCCGTGGACAGCTGAGCCAAGGGCCATCGCCAGGTACTCGCCGGCCAGGCCGCGCCAGGGTGCGAACGGGGCGTAGAACTCTTCGACCTCTTCGACTTCGGCCAGCCGACCGAGGCCTTTCAGGTAGCCGACCAGCTTGACCTGGCCGAGATCGCCGGCCAGCAGTGCATCGGGTTCGCCGCGGCCGCGCAGGGCCAGGCAGGCGATCGTCCAGGGTCCGATCTCGGGGATCGCCAAGAGGCGGCTGTCGCCGGCTGGATCGGCCGGGTCGACCCGACCTGAAGCCACCTCGCGGGCGACCTTGACCATAGCCACCGACCGTCGGGCGCTGAGACCGCAGGCCTCGAGTTCGGCCGGTGCGGCGTCAGCGATCGCGCCGGGCGCGGGTACGGTGGCGAGGCCCGATTCCTGCCGGCCGCGCGGCGAGTGCGGAAGCTGCCTTCCCCCATCGGACGGGCTGACCGTGACCCCGGGGGCGAGACGGACGCCGAAGCGGCGGATCATCTGACGTTGGATCCGAGCGGCACGGCGATACTCGATCAGCTGTTCGGTGATCGCCCAGAGCAGTGCCTCCCAGGCGACCGGCCGGCGCAGCGGCCGGTGCCCGAGGCGCCCGCCGAGGGCGCGACCGAGCAGGGGATCCTCGCGAAAGGCGCGGTAGAACTCGCTCAGGTCGTCGTCGACGCCGAGGCTGAAGCGCAGGGTGGCGATGCCTTCCTCGAGCGCCGTCTCGCCAGCCTCCCGCAGGGCACCGGAACCTGGGCCTTCCAACAGGGCCGGGTCGACCGGTTCGGCCGCGAAGACGAACTCGCCCCGGCCGCCTTCGCGGACCCGGACGATCATCGCCTCGTCATCGAGCACCAACAGACGCTCGAGCCAAGCACCCCGGAGCCGGAACACGCGGTCGCCGCCGACCAGCCGCGGCATCCGCAGCGGCGCGACGGGTCGGACCGCGATCTCAGCGGTCAAGCCTCTGCCCCCGGGTCGGCCACGCCTTCTAACGCCCGAGGACGTGGACGTCGACCAGGAAGGAGCGGCTGGCCACGACGTTGTTCGGTCGGGCCCGACGGCCCAGGCGACGGGACTTGCGCTTCGAACCGCCACTGACCGCACGCACGGCGGCAACCGTCGCGACTCCGGCGATCGCCCCGCCGGCCACGGCGATCGCCGCCGTGGTCACTTCGCTCTTGAGCACCGGCAGCGCCCCACCGGATTCATATTCACGAGGGAGAGCCCGGACTTCACCACCCGGCTGGGACGCCGTCACGTCCTCCTCCGAAATCAGTTCACCATCAACCTCTTCAGCCACAACTGCGACTTTACAGTCGCAGTCGGCGGCTTAACTGCAAGTCGGGCGGGGTCCGACCCGCCCTCCACGTAAAACCCGTCCGATCACAGAAATAGCTGACGGATGATCGGACTCCGCAAAGTGGTGCCGCGAACCAGCGACCAGTCGGTGTAGGCGTGGGGTCGGGTAGGCGTCTCCGGGACGCTCAAGGGGGAGGGCGGCTGAATGCCGCCCGCGACCGTCCCGGGGATGCCTGCCCGGCACCGCGGCGTATCTACTACCTAAGCGCCTTCTCGTAGATCCGGAACTTCTTGCTGACCTGCCCGCCCATCCCTTCGAGCGCCCGGTTCATCGGCTCGTTGGTCTCGAGGATCCAGCCCGCCTCGCCCTTCATCACGCCGTCCGGATCGGTGTTCTGGATGTGCTTGACGTAGAGCGCCGCGGCGACGCCGGTGTGCTGGTAGGCCTTCTTTACGCCGAGGGCGAGGATCCGGACCGAGTTGATCTTGCGTTTGCCGGTCAGGAAGATGGTCCCGCCCATCTTGGCCAGCACCTGGTTGAAGTCGGGCAGGGTCAGGGCGGCGCCGACCGTCTCGCCGTCGGCGGTCTCGGCGATCATCGCCCACGACTCGTCGATCACCAGCTTCAGGGTCTTGGCGTGGAACTCGACTTCTTCCCTGGTGATCGGGACGAAGCCCCAGTTGTCGCCCCAGGCCTCGTTGTAGACCTCATGGAAGCGCTCCATCTCGTTCGCCAGGTCGGATTTGCGCATGTTGCGGATCGTGATCCCGTGCTCGTCGAGGCTCTTCTGGGCCGACTCCATGATCGCCGGGTGGAACTCCAGCCCCTTGGCCAGCTTGCCCATCTCGAGGTGCCACATGAGCAGGTCCATCGCCTTGGTGAAGCCGGCCGCCTCGACCCGCTCCTGAAAGTAGGGCTGATGGCAGTTCTCGAGGATCGAAGGGCGTACGTCGAAGCCGGAGATCTGGATCCCGATCTCGTCGTTGGTGGTGAAATCCATCGGCCCGTAGACCTTTTCGCGACCCTTGCCGGCAAGCCACTCGCAGCCGGCGTCGAGCAGCCCGGAGGCGACGTCCTGGTCATCGATCGTCTCGAAGAAGCCGAACTGGCCGTCGTTGCCACCCCGGTACTCGTCCCAGTTCTGGTCGATCTGGGCACTGACCCGGCCGACCGGCTCACCGTCCTTCTCGGCGATCCAGAGTTCGACTTCGGCGTGGTCGAAGTACGGGTTCTTGTCCCGGTTGAGGAACTCCATCCGGTCCATGATCAGCGGCGGCACCCATTCCGGGTGGTCGCGGTGTACGAGGAACGGAACCTTGACGAACTTCTTCAGGTCCCGCTTGCTTTCAACCCTGCGGATCACGAGATCAGACATGGCGGCAAAACCTAGCAGCGGCCGAAAACACTTCGCCGGAACCCCCACCCGGAAGGCGGGGTCACGACGCCCCGAAAGACCGGGGCTCAGCCGGCCATCTCCGCCTTTCGCAAACCGCGCAGCGCCCAGATCCCGAGCAGGGCGATCATGCCGGCCGCGACCCCGTAGGCCAGCAGGATGCCGGTCGGCTCACCGGCCATCAGGCTGCGGGCGCCGTTGAGCAGGGCGGTCACCGGGTTGACCCGGGCGACCGGCTCGATCCATCCGGTCAGCAGGTCCTGTGGCACATAGACCGGTGCGAGGAAGAGGGCGATGAAGACCGGCATCTGCATCAGCGGCCCGGCCTGGAGTGAGCGGAAGCGGAAGGCGATCCCGGCCGAGAAGAGCAGGGCGACGACGTTCGAGAGCAGGCCCAGCATGTACATGCCGGCCAGGTCGTAGCCGTTGCCGCGGACCTCCATTCCGGCCAGCAGCGAGACGCCGGTGATGATGACCCAGACCACGATCAGCCGGAGCGCCGCCCCGGCCGCGTAGCCGAGCAGGATCGCGGACCGCCGGGAGGTCGCCAGCATCAGCCGCCGGCCCATCCCCTGCTCGAAGTCCGCGGCGATCGAGAAGCCGACGAAGACCCCGGCCAGGGATGAGGCCTGGATCAGGATGAAGCCGAACTGGAAGGCGGTGAAGTCGTAGTAATCGAAGCGGGGCGTGTCCCCCACCGCCGAGAGCCCACCGGCGAAGGCGGCCAGGAAGAAGAGCGGAAAGACCAGCCCGGGTATGAAGACGGCCGGCTTCGAGTAGAGGTTGTGCAGGTACCGCCAGGCGACCGCCCGGGCAGCCGAGAAGTACATGTTCTGCCCTGAGTCGTTCATTTCAGCATCCTTCCCTTGAGTGAACGGGCCGCCAAGGCGATCGAGAGCACCGCGACCACCCCGGCGATCCCGAAGCCGAGGGCCAGGGCCTCGCCGTCCCAGCCGGTGATGAACAGGCTGCGGATCGCCTCGATCAGATAGCTGACCGGATTGATCGTGGCCAGGAATCGGTACCAGTCCTGCTCGATCAGGTTGCGTGGCAGGGTCATCGAACTGAAGAAGAGCAGCACGAACATCAGCGGGAACATGCCCTGCACCGCCTCACCGGAGCCGGTCCGGATCGCCATGATCAAGCCGATCCCGCCGAAGCCGATCGAGATCACCGAGACCAGCGCCGCCAGCACGAAGTAGCCGCCGACGCCGGCCGCGAAGTCGGCCCCCGCGACCAGCCCGACCGCGAGATAGAGCAGAGCCTGGAACTGCCCCATCAGGATCAGCCCGGCCAGTTGGCCGGCCATCAGCGCAGAGGGACGCATCGGGGTCAGGACGAGGCGGCTGAAGAAGCCGTTCTCGATGTCCTGGGCCAGGCTCTGGCCGGCGCCCATGGTGGAGAAGATGGCCGCCTGGATGAAGGTGAAGCCGATCGCGAAGGTCAGGTAGGAATCGGTCGGGAAGCCGGGGATGTTGGTCGCCGCGTTGAGCCCGCCGGCATTCACGCCGAGCAGGAAGAGCGGGAAGATCACGCTGGGGACGACCAGGGCCGGCTGGCGGATCAGCCGGATGACCGAGCGGCCGGCCATCGCCCAGACCTGGATCGGCAGCGGCGACCTGTCGGTGCCGCCCGCCTGCGGTGCGGCGGCACCGGGCCCGGCCGAGATGACGGCGCCGCTCATGCGGCCCCCGCCGGCTCGGCCTCCGGCAAGGGCATCTCGCCGCTGTCGGCCTCGCCGGCGCCTTCGAGATGGCGGCCGGTCTTGGCCAGGAAGACGTCATCGAGGGTCGGCTCGTTGAGCCCGAGGCTGGCCAGTTCGATCCCGGCCGAGTCGAAGGAACGCACGATCGCGGCCAGCACCTCGATCCCGTCGTTGAGCCGGACGCTGAGCGCCTCGCCCGAGGCGGGCACCGCGGTGCCGAAGCGGAGCAGGATCTCCTCGGCCTCGGGGCGCCGGGCCGGGTCGACCGGCAGCACCTCGACGCTGGGTCGGCCGATCTCGGCTTTGAGCGCGGCGGGCGTGCCTTCGGCCGCGATCCGGCCGGCGTCGATGATGCCGACCCGGTTGGCCAGCTGGTCGGCCTCTTCGAGGTACTGGGTGGTGAGGAAGACGGTGACCCCGTCCTCGACCGAGAGCCTGGTCACCTCGGCCCAGAGCGAGGCGCGGCTCTGGGGGTCGAGCCCGGTGGTCGGCTCGTCGAGGAAGAGCACCCGCGGCCCGTGGACCAGGGCGAGGGCCAGGTCGAGGCGGCGTTTCATGCCGCCGGAATAGCCGCCGACCCGGCGGTCGGCCGCGTCGGAGAGCCCGACCCGCTCGATCAGCTCGTCGCCTCGGCGGGCCCGCTGCGCCTTTGGCAGGCCATGCAGCGCGGTCTGGAGCTTCATGTGCTCGCGGCCGGTGAGGTTCGGGTCGAGTGCCGCTTCCTGCAGTGCGGCGCCGATCATCTTGCGCACCTCCGCCCCCTGGGTCGCCACGTCGAGCCCGGCCACGCGGGCGCTGCCCGCGGTCGGCGGCAGCAGCGTGGTCAGCATGTGGACGGTGGTCGACTTCCCGGCCCCGTTCGGGCCGAGGAAGCCGTAGATCTCCCCGGGCTCGACGGTCAGGTCGATCCCGTCGACCGCGCGTGGGCCGTTCTTGAATTCCCGGACCAGGCCTTCGACCTCGATCCCGTTCGGCTGGGCTTTGCGGGCACCTTGGCCCATCTCTCGCTCCGACATAATCGTTATGTATAGCAAATATTCAAAACTTGAACTATTCAATACTCGAATGGTATACTTGTGCAAATGACGATCAGCGAACCCCTCGAAACCAGGAGCGAGCTCGAGGGCGACGTGTGGGAGGCGATGGCCCGGCTCTGGTTCTCCCGCAAGCCGGTCTTTCTGGAGCTGGCCCGGGAACTCGATCTCGTCCCCCCGCAGATCATGGTCATCCAGAACCTCGACCGGCCGAAGCCGATGCGCGACGTCGCCGAGCACCTCTCCTGCAACAACTCGAACCTGACCGCGATCACCGACCGGCTGGAGGAACGCGGCCTGGTCCAACGCACGCTCGACCCCGACGACCGCCGGGTTCGCCTGCTGGTCTTGACCGACGAAGGTCGCGAGGTCCAGCGCCAGGTGATGGAGTTCCTCCGTCGGCCCCCGATCTCGATGGACTCGCTGAGCGAGGAAGAACTGGAGACGCTGATCCACCTGTTGGCCAAGATGGCTCCGAGCGCCGACGAGGACTGAACCGGCCACCACGGTCATTCGACCCGGGCAGGTCGTCCGGTCTGCGAAACTTCCCGCATGTCCGAGAGCACCACAGCACCGACCGACCTGTTCGAGAAGGTCAAGAACCATGAGCGCCGCGAGCAGCTCGAGGCCGCCAACGAGGGTGGCCTGAACCCCTACTTCCGGCTGCTCACCTCCCAGGCCGGCCCGGTGGTCGAGATGGAGGGTCGGGAGACGATCATGCTCGGCTCTAACAACTACCTCGGGCTGACCGGCGACGACCGGGTCAAGAACGCGGCCCGCGAGGCGCTAGACCAGTACGGAACCGGGGTCACCGGCTCCCGCCTGCTGAACGGCACCACGCCGATCCACGTCGAGCTGGAAGAGCAGCTCGCCGGCTGGATGGAGACCGAGGACGCGATCGTCTTCTCGACCGGCTACCAGGCCAACGTCGGCTGCCTGCAGGCGATCCTCGGGCCCGGCGACACGGTGATCTGCGACTCCGGCGACCACGCTTCCCTGCTCGACGGCTGCAAGCTCTCCGGCGCCAAGCTCCGCCCCTTCCGCCACAACCAGATGGACAAGCTGGAGAAGATGCTCCAGCGGGCGGCCGCCGACGGCGGTGGCATCCTCGTGGTGGTCGATGGTGTCTACTCGATGGAGGGCGACCTGCCCGACCTGCCGCGCGTGGTCGAGCTCTCGAAGCAGTACGGCGCCCGGCTGATGGTCGACGAGGCCCACGGCGTCGGCGTGCTCGGTGCCCGCGGCGCCGGGGCGAGCGAGCTCTTCGGCCTCGAAGACGAGGTCGACCTGCGCATGGGCACCTTCTCGAAGAGCCTCGCCTCCTGCGGCGGCTTCATCGCCGGCGACCACGACGTGATCGACTTCATGCGGATCTCGGCCCGCTCCTTCATCTTCAGCGCCTCCGGCGTCCCGGCCGCGGTCGGCGCCGCCCTCGAAGCGACCAAGATCTGCCGGACCGAGGGTCCGCCGCTCTTCGCCCGGCTGCTGGAGAACGCCCGCTACCTACGGCACGGCCTCGAAGAGCTCGGCCTCGAGGTGGTCCAGCCGGGCACGATGCCGGACGGCAGCACCGCCGACACCCCGGTGGTGCCGGTCGTGGTCGGCGAGGACTGGACCGCGGTCCTGCTCTGGAAGGCGCTCTTCGACGCCGGCGTCTACTGCAACGTGGCGATCCACCCCGCCGTGCCGCCGAGCGGCGCCCTGCTCCGCACCAGCCTGATGGCCACCCACGAGAAGGAACAGCTCGACAAGGCCCTCGGCATCATCGCCGAGGTGATCAAGGACTTCCCCACCCTGACCGAGTAGCCATCGAAAGTGGAAAAGTTGGCAATAATTGCCAACTTTTCCTACTTCACCGCGCCTTGGGGTGTCGGCTCCGGCGCTTGGGGATCGCTCCCTCGCGCTTCCAGGCCGATTCTTTCTTCGCGGGGACGACCAGCCAGACCACGACGCCGAGCGCGCTGAGCAGGAGGCCGGCGGCGAGGCCGGGCCGCTCGCCGTAGCCTTTGCGGCGGGAGAGCCAGGAGGCGACGATCGCCGAGCCCAGCCAAAGGTAGGTGAGCCAGAGGGCGGTGATGCCGAGGGCGGCTGTCGGGATCATCGGGCTCATGCGCCGAGGTAGGCCTCCTTGACCTTGGGATCGTCGCCGAGGGTGTCGGCGGGGCCGGAAAGGACGATGTGGCCGGTCTCGATCACGTAGCCGCGACCGGCTGCCGCCAGTCCCTGGAGGGCGTTCTGCTCGACCAGGAGGATGGTCGTCCCCTCGCGGCTGATCTCGCCGATCGTCTCGTAGATCCGCTCGACCAGGATCGGGGCGATCCCCATCGAGGGCTCGTCCATCAGGAGCAGCCGGGGCCTGGCCATCATCGCCCGGCCGATCGCCAGCATCTGTTGCTCGCCGCCCGACATCGTCCCGGCGGCCTGGCCTTCGCGTTCGGCCAGGCGCGGGAAGAGCTCGAAGACGTGGTCCATGTCCTCGGCCAGGTCGTCGCGGCGCAGGTAGGCGCCGAGCTCGAGGTTTTCGCGCACGGTCATGCGCGGGAAGCAGCGCCGGCCTTCCGGCACATGGGAGATGCCGCGGGCGACGATCTCGACCGGGCTGAGATGGGTGATCTCCTCGCCGTCGAAGCGGATCGCGCCGGCGTGGGCCGGCGTCAGCCCGGAGATCGACCGCAGCACGGTCGACTTGCCCGCCCCGTTCGAGCCGATCATGGTCACGACCTCGCCCGCCTCGACCTCGAGCGAGACGCCGTGGAGCGCCTCGATCATGCCGTAGGAGGCGCGGATGTCCTCGACCTCGAGCAGCGCCATCAGGCGGTCGCCCCCCGGCCCAGGTAGGCCTCGATCACCTTGGGATCCTCGCGCACCGCTGCCGGGTCGCCCTCGGCGATCAGCTCGCCATGGTCGAGCACCGTCACCCGGTCGGAGATCCCCATCACGACCTTCATGTCGTGCTCGATCAGCAGGATGCTGAGCTTCCGCTCCTCCCGGATCCTGAGCACGAAGTCAGCCAGTTCACCGGATTCGCGCGGGTCCATCCCGGCGGTCGGCTCATCCAGCAGCAGGATCTCGGGGTCGGAAGCCAGGGCCCGGGCGATCTCGACCCGGCGCTGGTCACCGTAGGAAAGCGCGGTCGAGGGGCGATCGAGCAGCTCTGGCTTCAGCCCGACGAAGCGCAGTTCCTCCGCCGCCCGCTCCCACACCTCGCGCTCCTCGTTTCGCACCCAGGGCGGCCGGAAGATCGACCCGAAGATCCCCGCTCGCATCCGTGAGTGACGGCCGATCATCACGTTCTGCCGCGCGGTCATGGTCGGGAAGAGGCGGATGTTCTGGAAGGTGCGGGCCACGCCGAGCGCGGTGATCTGGTCGGGCCGGGCCCGGGTGATGTCGCGCTGACCCCGCCTGATCCGGCCAGAGGTCGGCCGGTAGAGCCCGGTCAGCATGTTGAAGAAGGTCGTCTTGCCGGCCCCGTTCGGGCCGATGATCGCCGCGATCTCCCCGGCCCGGAGTTCGAGGTCGACGTCGCTTACCGCGGTCAGGCCACCGAACTTCTTGGTCAGCCCCTCGGCCCGGATCGGGACCTCCGGGGCGGGCTTCGGAGCAGCAGCTTTTTCCGGGCCGGCGCTCATCCGGCCTCCCCCAGTTCGACGTCGGTGCCGGCCCCGGCCGTGTCGCCGGCCCCGATCCCGTGCATTTCCTGCTTGCGCGACCTTTCCGGGATCAGCCCCTCGGGCCGGAGGATCATCACGATCACCAGGATGAACCCGAAGATCGCGAAGCTGACCTGGGTCAGGTCGAAGTCGAGGCCGAGCTGCCCGGGCAGGCCGTTCAACACGTCGGGGATCAGCCAGCTGTTGACGTACGAGAGCAGGATCGCTCCGATCACCACCCCCCAGACCGAGCCGAGGCCGCCGAGGATCACCATGGCCAGGATGAAGATCGAGAAGAGGAACTCGAACTGCGAGGCGTTGACGGTGTTGAGGAAGGAGCCGAGGAAGGCGCCCGACATGCCGCCCAGTGCGGCCCCGGTGCCGTAGGCCATCAACTTGGTCTTGACCGTCGGGATGCCCATGCTGATCGCCGCCACCTCGTCCTCCCGCAAGGCCAGCCAAGCCCGGCCCAGGCGCGAGTCGCGCAACCGCACGTTGACGAAGAGGACGAGCAGGACCAGGCCCAGCGCGACGAAGTACCAGGGCCTCGAGTTGAGCGAGGTGAACGGGTCCATGAACGGCAGGTCGATCTTGTCGACCGGTGAGATCCCTAGCTTGCCGCGAGTCAGGGTCGCCGAAGACCCGAGATCCGGGATCAGCGGGAGCTTGCCGAGGGTCGCGTCCCAGATCGGCCCGATCTTGATCTGGTCGCCGTTGGCCGCGACCTGGCCGATGATCTCGCCGAAGGCGAGAGTGACGATCGCTATGTAGTCGCCCCGCAACCGCAGGGTCGGCAGGCCGATGATCACCCCGGCGATCGTCGTGAAGACGACCGCGGCGACCAGGACGAGCAGGAAGTTGATGTGAATGCCGGGCAGGTTCGAGGCCGCCCCGGTGACCAGGATGTGGATGCCGTCGCCACCGTTCGATTCCGAGTAGAAGGTCGATCCCAGCCAGCCCATGGTGAAGGCGCCGATCGCGAAGAAGGCCACATACCCGAGGTCGAGCAGCCCGGCGAACCCGACGATCACGTTGAGCCCGAGCGCCATCACCACGTAGGCCAGGGCGAGCACGGCGTCGTCCATGAACGGCGAACCGCTGTCGAAGAAAAAGGGCAGGAGGACCGCGAAGAGGATCGCCGCGGCGACCAGGAACCGCTGGTCGATCCGCCTGGCCCTTTCCAGCACCGAGCTCATCCGGCCTGTCTCGTTTCCTCGCCGAGCAGCCCCCGCGGCCGCACGAGCATGACCAGGACGAGGAAGGCGAAGACGATCACCGGCGTCCATTCGGGCCCGATCCGGTTGTCGGAGATCTGCTGGATGCAGCCGATGATCAGGCCACCGACCACCGCCCCGCGCAGGTTGCCGATGCCTCCCATCACCGCCGCGGTGAAGGCGATCAGCCCGGCCTCGAAACCCTGGTGAAACCAGATCGTGGTCTGGTAGAGCGCGTAGATCAGGCCGGCCGCACCGGCCATGACACCGCCGATCAGGAAGGTGGCGGAGATCGTCTTGTCGACGTCGATGCCCATCAGCCGGGCAGCGTCGGGATCCTGGGCGGTGGCGCGCATCGCCTTGCCCATGCGGGCCCGGTCGATGAAGAGCGTCAGTCCGAGGACCAGCGGGATGGTGGTCAGGATCGAGAGTGCGTCCCCGTTGGTGATGTCGATGCCGCCGACCTCGAAAAGCAGGTTCTGGGAGCCGATCAGATCGGGAACGCTGACCTGTGAGCCACCGAGCCAGAGCACCCCGACGTTCTGCAGGATGAAGGAAAACCCGACCGCGGTGATCAACGGCGCCAGCTTCGGCGCGTCCCGGAGCGGCCGGTAGCCCACCTTCTCGATCATCCCGTTCAGGGCACCGCTGGCGATCGCGCTGATCAGCAGGGTGAGGGCCAGGCCGAGGATCAGCAGCGGGATCGCGGTCGTCAGGTCGAGCCCGAGCCAGCCGAAGGCGGCGAAGGCGATGAAGGAACCGATCATGAAGACCTCGCCGTGGGCGAAGTTGATCAGTTCGACGATGCCGTAGACCATCGTGTATCCGAGGGCTACCAGGGCCCAGATGGCCCCGTTGGAGATGCCGTCCTTGAGGTTGTTGCCGATCCGGACGAGGCTGCCGTCAGCGCTCAGGTCATGGATCGCGAAGGCCACCGGCATGGCGGCCAGGAGCACGATCAGGGCGATCGTGCCGACCCGCGAGCCTGCGAGCGGGAACTTCGCTCGCAGGCTCGCCAGCCGTGCTTCTGCGCTTTCAGGAAGCAGCGGACTCAGGTGCTCGGCTTGGCCGAGATCTTCTCGTCGAAGGTGAGGTCGCCGTTCTTGATGTCGAAGACGCCGTAATCGGTCAGGGTGGTGTCTCCGTTCTCATCGATCGAGTACTTGCCGAGGATCGAGTTGCGGTCCTTGGTGTCGAACATCGCCTTCACCACGTCGGCCCGGTTGGTCGGGTCCTCGGCCCGGTCGAGCACGTCGAGGATCAGCTTGCCGGCCTCGTATCCGTAGATGGCGAACGGGCCGATCTTGTTCTCGTCCTCGCCGAACTTGGCAGCGTAATCCTTGAAGAACTTGGCGCCTTCCTTGCCGTATGCCTCCTGCGACAGGGTCGGGACCGTCACCTTGGTGCGGGACGCGACATCGGCCGGCAGGCCGCCGGCGAAGTCGGAATCCCCGACGCCGTCCGGGCCGTAGAGCTTCGCGTCAGGCATCGCGGCGCCCATGTCCTTGTAGAGCTGGACCGCGTTCGAGGCGGTGATCCCGCCGAAGACGAAGCAGTCGACGCCCTGGCTCGCGAAGTCCTTCGCGGTGGACCGGAAGTTAGCCGCCTGGGTGTCGATCGCGCCACCGTCGGCGAACTCGTAGTCGAACTTCGAGCCGGCGTCGATCACGTTCGCGGCCAGACCCTTGCCGTAGACCTCGTTGTCGTTGAGGACACCGACCTTGGTGCAGCCGTCCTCGTCCATGAGGCCGGCCAGCGCCGCACCCTGGACCGTGTCCTTGGGGACGATGCGGGCGTAGTTACGCTCGCCGGTCGGGTAGTAGATGTCCGGCTCGCCGATCCCGGTGTCGGCACCCGGTGCGTCCGAGGTTAGGCCGACCGCGGTGTTGCCGGGCGAGAGCATCGCCAGGCCCGCCTCGTTGAGGATCGGGATCGAGATCGCCGCCGCACCCGAGTTGTAGGTGCCGATGTAGGCGACCGCCGAATCGTCCTGAACGGCCTTCTTCGCGTTGGCCGATTCAGCCTCGGGGGTCCACTCGCCCGCCTGTGCGGTCGAGTCATCCAGGGGGACGAAGTTGATGTCCACCCCACCGGCCTTGTTGCCGGCCTGTTCGAGGGCCAGCTGGACGCCGTTCTGCAGCGAGATGCCGGTCGGGCGGGAAGCGCCCTGCAGGGGGAAGCTCGAGTAGATCGAAACCTCGTTGGCGCCAGTGCCGGAGCCCGACCCTCCGCCATCGTCGTCGGAGCCACCACAGGCGGCCAATCCGAAAGACAGGGCAACAACGGCAACACCGGCGGCCAGCAAGCCGCTTCTTCTCTGGGACAAGACAGCTCCTTCGGTCGTTTTTCTCCCCGCCCTACACGGCCCGAGCGGCCGTGGACGGGACAGTAGCGCAGCGGGGACCGTAGCAGGGAGACATGACGCGTGTCATGTTCTGGGCGTCTTCGTTAGCGCCCGAGTGGCCCAAAAGAAAAAACCTGCTCTTAGCGAAAGTTCGGCTGTTTGGCTATTGCCCGTTCGAGCCAACTTGTCTATGTTGCCTTTATCGCCTGAGCCGGACGGAAACACCGGCGCCAGGCGGGGGAGAAGAGCCTCCCGGGAAAGAGGATCCCGGGCCAGCTGCCCCACCCCATCCAGTCAAAACGAACCATCCCCCGAAGGGAGGACCGCCCGTGGAAGTTGCCGCCACCGCCGATTCGCACTCGATCACCAGCAGGCCGATGCCCCAGCACCTGCAGGCCCTCGAACGTGCGAACCGGGTTCGTCTCGCCCGCGCCGCCCTCAAGCGGTCGATCGCCAGCGGCGAGGTTTCGGTCACCAAGGTGATCACCGAATGTCCCTGGCAGACCGAGACGATGACCCTCTCGGAACTGCTCCGCGCCCAGTCCCGCTGGGGCCGGACCCGGACCCGCAAACTCCTGTCCTCGGTCGGCCTGAGCGAGAACAAACGACTTGAAACCCTGACCGAGCGCCAACGAATGCTCCTGGTCAGTCACCTGCGCCCTCATTGAGGCGAGGTGGCACGGATGGAGCCGGCCCAACCATCCTTGAATCTCGTGGGCCGGCGGGTTTCTGTTGTCGCCCGGCGTAGACCGGGCGACATGCAGTTAAGCCCTGGGAGGGGCTCTGTCCGAGGCGGCACGGGCGGAGCCGGCCCATCCATTCTTGAATCTCGTGGGCCGGCGGGTTTCCGTTGCGTCCCGGCGTAGACCGGGACGCTTCTTATTTAAGCTTGTAGGTGAGTCCGCCGGAGGCTCGCTTGAACTTTTCCCTCAGCTGCCAGAAGGCGAGGGCGGCGAGGGCGACTCCGATCACCATGCATTGCCAGAGCACGAGCTTCGCCACGAAGAAGGTGAGGCCGAGGGCGATCACGTAGACCATCCCGGCCATCAGGGTGGTGTGCGAGCGGTAACCGGCGAAGTGTTCGCGGATCGCGAGTTCCAGGCCGCCGAGTGAACCCAGCCCGAGGCCGATCACGAGCTGGACCGCGTTCTTGTTGATCGCCCCGAGGACGATCAGGACCAGGCTGGCCAGGACGGAGATCTGAACCAAGGGGAAGTTCCCCCAGGGCGCCGGCGGACGTTCATCGGCTGCCTTCGCTCTGCCCTTCGAGGCGACCGGACGGCCGGACGGCTCGGCGTCAGATGTCTGCTCAGCCGCCGGCGCCTGCGGGGCCGGTCGTCTGGCCTTGCGGCGCTTCCTGCTTCGCTTCTTCTGACTCGCCATCGATCAGGGAGCGTACCTGTGCCCCCAGCTTCTCGGTGTCCGTGCTGCCGATCTCAGCCGACTCGAGCACCCCACCCGGGCGGATGAAAAGGAAGGTGGGGCAGCCGCCGACCCGGTACTCGTTCGAAACGGCCCCGTCGCGGTCATAGCCGACCGGCACCTTCCAGCCGTGCTCCCGGATCAGGTCACGCACCCGGTCGCGGTCGTCGCGCACGTTGATCGAGACGAATCCGGCCCGCCGGCGGTATTGACGGGCGACCTGGTCGAATACGTCCTGCTGGTCGATGCAGCTCGACGCTCCTTTGGTGAACCAGAACGACATGACCAGCGGACGCCGGAAGTAGTCGCAGATCCTCAGCACGTCGTCACCTTCGACCGAGCAAGCCTGGTCGGGGTCGACGTTGGCGTCCCCGTCGAGGCCGGACAGGGCGAGCGGGACCGCGAACGGGGCGACCTTCTCGCCCAGCCCGACATCCCCGATCCCGACCGTCCCCGACTCCGAGGTCCGCAGCATGTTGACGAAGGCGATCAGGATCACCACGGCCATCGCGACCCCCACCACCAGCATGTAGTTGAAGGGCTTCTTCGCGCGGTCCTTCACCGACGCTCCAGCCAGACCAGCATCGCCGGCAGCACCAGCGCGACGCCGGCCAGGGCTACGGCCAAGTCGACCACGGCGATCAGGCCGAAGTCACGCAGCATCGCGACGTCGGAGGAGCCGAGCGCCGCGAACCCGGCGATCGCGGTCAGGCCGGAAGTCGCCACGGCGAGGCCGGTGCGGCCGTAGGTCTTCCGCAGGGCGCCGGCCAGGCTGGCCCCGGCCTCTCGCTCCTGGAAGTAGCGACCGGAGATGATCACGCCGAACTCGGTGGCGATCGCGGTGACCAGCACGGCGAGCACGGTCGAGAGCGGGTTGAGCGAAAGGTCGAGGGCGGCGACGATCAGGGCCGACCAGCCGCCGGCCACGACGATCGGGACCAGCGGGACCAGCACCCGGCGGGGCGAGCGGTAGGCCAGCAACAGGACCAGGGCGATCGCGACGATCCCGGCCGCGACCAGCAGGTAACGCGAATCGGCCAGTTCCTCGGCCGAGGAAGCGACCACGACCGGGAGGCCGGTCACCTCGGCGCTCACGCCCGGGGGCGGTCCTTGGCCGCCGCGAGATTCGGCGACCGCCCTTTCCATGCGTTCGATCACGTCCTGTTGCCGGTCGACCGAACCGGCCCGGAGGGCGAAGGCGAGCTTCGCCTCGGTCGGGTCGCCCTCGCCGGTGAGACCGCCGGCGACCATCGCCTTGCGTTCGCTGGCCGGCAGGGACTCGAGCACGCCACGCACGTCCTTCGCGGTCAGCCCGCGGGCGGAAGGGTCGACGAAATCGGGGATCGCCGGGCCCGGGCAGAGCTCGGCCCCGACGCAGCTCGGGTTCTCTCCCCCGTACCCGGACTGTCGCAGGATCCGGTTCCGGACCCGCTCGGTCCAGGCGATCACGGCCGGCTCGGTCACATCAGGCGCCCGGACGATCAGGTCGATCTCGCCCGAGGTGCCGGTCGTGTCCTCGACCTCGAGCAGATCCTGGACCACCGGTGCCCGCGAAGGCAGGAGCTGGCCGATCTCGGTCCGGACCTGGGCCTGGGTGCTGACCGCCCAGCCGATCGCACCGAGCAGGATCGCCAACAGCAGCACCCGGCCCGGCGCGGCGATCGCGGTGGCCAGCATCGGCTTGACCAGCCGCTTCAGCCAGTTGATTGCCCGGCCCCGGCCCGGCCCCGGCCGTTCGCGCCCACGCAGCGCCAGCAGCGCGAATCCGGCCAGGAAGGTGAAAAGGAAGCAGACCAGCACCCCGCCGCCGAGCAGCAGCCCGAACTGGGAGACCAGCGGCAGGGAGGAAAACGCCAAGGCTCCGAAACCGACCGCGGTGGCGATGCAGGCGGTGGCGATCATCGGCACTCCGAGGCTCGCCGCCTCACCGGCCGCCTCGGCGGCCGGCAGCTTCTCGGTCTCGTCGAAGCGGGCTTGGAGCTGGACCGCGTAGTCGACGGTGAGGCCGATCAGGATCGGCGCCGCCCCGAGCGAGGCGAGCGAGAACTCGCCGCCGCTGAGGCGCAGCAGGCCGGCCGCCACGGCAACCCCGCCGAGCGCGAGCCCGAGCGGCAGCAGCCGCCAGATCGAGCCGAAGGTGAGCATCAGCGCCAGGCTCATCAGGACGACCGCGACCACGGCCAGGATCAGTACCCGGATCGGCAGCTCGTCGTTGAGGCCGTCGAAGACGACCGGGGAGCCGGAGACGACCATCTCCGACCCGCGCAGCTTGACCGAGGGGTCGGCGGTGGCGTCCTTGATCAGCGAGATCGCTTCCGACCGCTGGGCATCGGTCAGGTCGCTGCGCAGGCGGATCACGATCTGCGCGGCGTCAGGTGACGGGAAGAGGTAGTTGAGCTTCGGTTTCGGCCCGGCCTTGACCCCGCCCTCGCCGAAGACGACCCTCCGCACGAAGGCCCGGTCTTCGAGGCTGGGCGCTTCGGTGATGCCGTACTGCGAGATGATCTGGGCGGCTCGCGCGATCAGCCGGTTGCGCGCAGCCTGGCCGGCCGGCGTGTCGGGAAACGATTGGAGCCGCTTGATCTGCCGGTTGTAGACCTCGGTGATCCCGGCCACGGCGCGGCCGAGGAAGGTGGCCGGGCCGGCGATCACCTCGGCCGGCTTCAGGTCGGTGATCTGGCGGCAGGTGCGGAACAGCTCCCCTCTCCCCCGCCTGATCCTTCCGGCCACGCAGGTCTCGAGCGTGGCCAGCCGGTTGAGGTTGTAGGCGCTGAGCGTATCTTCCAGTGGGCCCTTGACCAGGATCACGACCGGGTCGCTGCCGAATGACTGATCGGCCCGTGCGGTCTGTTTGTAGGCGGTCGAATCCCGGTCGAAGAAGGCGTCGGTGACCTTCTGGCTGCCCATGCCGCTGGCCGCCCAGATCGAGACCGCGGCCAGCAGCGCGGCGAGGACCAGCACCGGCCAGGGCCGGCGGGCCAGGGCCGAGGCGACACGACCGAACAACCGGCCGGACATCAATCCATCGCGAGCGGGCCGACTACGTCAGCCTGCAGGAACTGGTGGACGAACTCGTTGTCTGACTCGAAGAGTTCTTCCTTCGGGCCGCTTTCGACGATCCGTCCTTTCCAGAGCACGGCGATGAAGTCGGCGATCCGTCGGGCGGTCCCGAGGTCGTGGCTGATCACCATGTAACAGCCGCCGTTTTCGGCGTGGACTTCCTTGATCAGCTCGCAGAGCAGTGCCGTCCGAACCGGATCGAGGCCGGAATCCGGTTCGTCGAACATGACGATCTCCGGGTCGAGCACCAGCGCCCGGGCGAACCCGGCCCGTTTGCGCATGCCGCCCGAAAGCTCGTTCGGCATCTTGAAGTGCGCCTCGCCGAGGCCGACCTCGCGCAGACGGCGCGTACAGATCTCCTCGATCTCGTCCTCGCCCTTGTCGGTGTGCTGACGGAGCGGGAAGGCGACGTTGTCATAGATGTTCATCGAGCCGAACAGGGCGCCGTCCTGGAACAGCAGGCCGAACTTCTTGCGCATCTCGAAGAGCTCGTCGTCGCTCAGCTCGGGGACCGAGTCCCCCTTGACGATGACGTCACCATGGTCCGGGTAGAGCAGGCCGACGATGTGCTTGATCAGCACGCTCTTGCCGGTGCCGGAGGGGCCGAGGACCATCGAGATCTGGTCGTCGGGCAGGCCGAGGTTGAGCCCGTTGAGGATGCGGGTGCGGCCGAACTGCTTGACCACGTCGACGATCTCGATCGCGTTGTTCTCGGTCTTCTGCTTGGGGCCGGTGTGCCACTTATAGGGGTCGTGGTCACCAGGGCCGACACCGGGGATGATGAAGTCCCGGCCCAGCACCGCGCCGTCGGAGGCGACGAAGCCGATGTCCTGCTCGGGTTCGTTGGTCACCGACGCCGAGACCGATTCGGCGACCTCGTCAGCAGCCTCCTCGTCGGCCAGCTCGGCTTCGCCTTCGCCGATCGCGTCGTCGGCGGCGGCCGCCTCGTCAGCGGCTTCCATCTCACCGGCGATCTCGGGCTCGCCGCTCTGCTCAACCGCGGCTTCGACCTCGGGTGAGTTGATCGGGGTTTCGTCCGATCCCGGCGCGTCCGGGGTTTCTTCTGTATCGCTCAAGCTCTCACCCTCCAATTGGTGCTCTCGGGTTCGCACCCCAGAAAACCAGTGTTCCCAACATACCGATGATGTGCACCAGCACGATGTTCAGGACCATCGATTTCGCGGTCGCGGTCCCCACCCCGACCGGCCCGCCCGAAGCGGTGTAGCCGTAATAGCAGCCGACTAGGACGATGACCGTGGCCATCGTCATCGCCTTGATGATGCTGAATAAGACGTCAGGCGGGTTCTGGAACATCCAGAAGATCAGCTGATAGCCGCCCGAGGAAACGTCGCCGATCTGCTCGACCACCGCGATGTAGGAAGCGAGGAAGCCGACGCCGATCGCCGCCATGTACATGAACGGCAGCGTGATCCAGGCGCCGAGCAGACGGGTCGCGGCGAGGAAGGTGACCGGCGGCACGCCCATCACCTCGAGCGCGTCGATCTCGTCCGAGATCCGCATCGCGCCGAGCTCGGCCACGATGCCGGTGCCGACCTTGGCCGACATCATGTAGCCGAAGGCATACGGGACGGCCTCGCGCAGGTCGCACCAGGCGGCGAAGACGCCGGCGTAGGCGGGAGCGCCGACCGAGCGGTTGAAGTACGCGCCCTCGATGCCACAGGTCAGGCCGATCGTGAAGACCAGGCCGAAGATGACCGTGGTCGAACCGAGGATCAGGATGCCCGACTGGTTGAGCACCTCGCCGAAGTACTTGATCACCCGCCCGGAGAAGACCTGGCCGATGACGACTCCGCAGAAGCGGACGATCTCGCCCATCGACTCGAGCCATGCACGGGGGACCTGTAGCCAGCCGCCGGCCATCACTTGATCGTCTGGATGTCGGGGTTGGTCGCGAGCATGGTCTGCGTGAACAGGTAGTTGAAGACGAAGACGCCGAGCAGGGCGATGACCACGGCCTCGTTGACGGCCCGGCCGACGCCGGCCGCGCCGCCGGTCGCGGTCATCCCCTTGTAGCAGCAGACGATCGCGATGATCGCGCCGAACAGGGTGCACTTGATGACCGAGGCGGCGAGCTCGGTGGTCGATGCGTTGGAGAAGAGCGAGGCGAAGAACCCGCCGAGCGGCTGCGAGTAGAGCAGCTCGGCCCCGATGCCGCCGGCGATGCCGAAGAGCAGCGCGTAGATGTCGAGCATGCCGGTGACCAGCATGAGGGCGAGGAAGCGGGGCACGACGAGGTTCTTGATCGGGTCGACGCCGAGCACCTGGAGGGCGTCGAGCTCCTCACGGATCTTCCGGGCGCCGAGGTCGGCCGTGATCGCGGTGCCGGCCACGCCGGCGACGACGACGGCGGTCACGAAGGGGGCGAACTCGCGGATCGAGGCCAGCACGAAGAAACCGCCGAGGCGGTCGAGCGCGCCGAAGAGCGAAAGGAAGTTCGCGGCCTGCAGGCCGGGGGCGCCGAAGCCGAAGGCGACGGTCGAGATCAGCATCGGGAACCAGCAGAGCTGTAGGGCGAAGAGGAACTGCCCGATGAACTCGTTTCCGTACGGATAAGGGGGCTTGACCGCGGACAGGACAGTACGTCCGGTCAGGATCATCATTTCACCGGTTTCGGTGAAGAATTCCTTCGCGGGCTCGATCGCCTTTTGTGCGGTGTCTTTGACCATCTCTCCCGGGCACCGGCCTCGTCAACGATCCGCGGCCCGCCGTGGCGCGCAGTCTATGCGATACCTCGGCGTGTGTGACCGTCGCCACATGCGTGGTATGTTGCGGCCGACTTGAGGGGGACCAGCCTGAGAACCATGCCGCGAACCATCCTCACCGTCGGATTGCTCATCGCCGCGCTCTACGCCGTCGTTTTTGCCTACGGCTGCGGCGGCGACGATGACGGTGGCCAGTTCGCGAACCAGCCCGCCGGAGACTTCCCCGTCGAGGTCACCAGCGCTTCGCTCAAACCCCGGCAGACGGTCGCCGACACCTACGAGATGACGGTCGCCGTGAAGAACACCGGCGACGAGACGATCCCGCAGATCAACAGCGTGATCGACCTCCCCGACATGGATTCGACCCTCGCTTTCGCCTACGGCGACAAGCAGCAGGGGCTGGCCATGAACCAGCGCCCGGTCTGGGTGGTCGAGGAAGGCTGGCCGAAGCTGGCCGGCACGGTCGGCCGCGGCGGCGCCACCACCCCGGACAAGCGCACCTTCGCCTTCGGCAAGCTGAAGCCGGGCGCCACGGCCACCATGACCTGGAAGCTGGTCGCGGTGCGGCCCGGGCGTTACCTGCTCCGGTACACGATCGGGGCCGGTCTCGGGCCGGATACCAGGGCCGTGGACGCCAGCGGCGACGTCCCCTCCGGGGTGCTGCCGGTGCGGATCAGCAACTTCGCCCGGCTGACCGAGGTCAACGAGAAGGGCCAGGTCGTGCCGCTCAGCCGGGACAAGCAGGCCCAGGTCGAGGCCCAGCAGGAATCGGCCGACTCCGAGCTTTACCCCTGAGCCACTACGCAACTTGCCTGACCCGGCCGGTTTTCGGGTACCAATGGGAATCATGGGCCGCCTTCTTCCAGCCACCGCGGCTGTTCTCGCCACCTTCGTCATGGCCTCGTCCTCGCTTGCCTGCGCCGACGGTGGTGGGCCGTCGTCTGACCGCGAGGTGACGACGGGACAGACCGGCGCCACCGCGGCGACCGATGCGACCGCCAGCGCCAAGCGGCTCCGGGCGGTGCGGATCGCCCGGTTCGACCACCCGGTCGAGATCAAGCATGCCCCCGGCTATCCGCACCTGATGTTCGTGGTCGAGCAGCCGGGCCGGATCATGGTCCTGCGTCGCGGCAGGAAGCTCGCCCGCCCCTTCCTCAACCTCAAGCCGCGCGTCGATTACGACGGGGCCGAACGCGGTCTGCTCTCGGTCGCCTTCCCGCCCGACTACCGCAAGAGCAAACGCTTCTACGTCTATTACGTCGACAACGCGGGCAACATCAGGGTGGTCGAGTACCGGCGGCGGACCGCGGTCCGGGCCCGGCCGAACTCGGCCCGGCCGGTGATCCGGATCGCCCACCCGACCAACGCGAACCACAACGGCGGCCGGCTCGGCTTCCTCGGCCATGACCTCTACTTCGGCACCGGAGACGGCGGCGGCGCGGGCGATGAGCCCGGCAACGCCCAGAACCTGAACTCGCTGCTCGGCAAGCTGATCCGGATCGACCCGCGCCGCAGCGGCGGCCATCCCTACAGCGTCCCGGCCGACAACCCGTTCGTCGGCCGGGCCGGCCGCGACGAGATCTTCGCCTACGGCCTGCGCAACCCCTTCCGCTGGTCCTTCGACCGGACCAGTTCGAAGAAGCAGGTGCGGCTCGCGATCGGCGACGTGGGCCAGGATTCCTTCGAGGAAATCGACTACCTGAACCTGAGCCGGGCCCGGGGCGGCAACTTCGGCTGGAACCGCTGGGAGGGCTTCACTCCCTACAAAGGTGGCGGCGAGGGCACGATCAAGCCTTCGCTGGTCCTCCCCCATCCCCCGAACTGCTCGGTGATCGGCGGCCTGGTGGTCCGCGACCGCAGCCTGCCCGCCCTGCGTGGCCGCTACGTGTTCACCGATTTCTGCAACGGGAAGATCCTCAGCTTCAAGCCGCACCTCGGACGGGCCGCCGGCCGACCGACGGGTCTCAGCATCCCCAGCGTCACTTCCTTCGGCGAGAGCCTGAAGGGCGCCCTCTTCGTGACCTCGCTGGACGGCGGCGTCTACCGGATCCGGCAATGAGGAAGCCACACCTGGCGATTCTGCTCGGCTTCGCTCTGCTCGCTTCCGCTTTCGCCCCGGTCGCGGCCCCGGCGGCCCCGACCGCGAGCGCGGCGCCGAAGCTGGGCTACTTCAAGTTCGCGACGGCGAAGCAGCCGACCTCGCTCTCCTCGCCACCCGGCTACCCGCGGCTGCTCTTCGTGACCGAAAGGGCCGGCAAGGTCCGGGTCATGGCCCGCGGCAAGTGGAAGCGGCGGCCCTTGCTGAACCTGACCCGGAAAATCGATCCGCTGAAGATCGAGCGGGGCCTGCTCGGGCTCGCCTTTGCCCCTGACTTCCGCAAGACCGGGCGCTTCTACGTCGACTACACCGCCCGCAGCGGCAACTCGATCGTCGCCGAGTACCGGACCGTGCCCGGCAAGCCGACCGTCCTCAAGCGGAAGAGCCGCCGGCTGATCATGGAGATCCCCCGGGTCAACGACAACGGCAACCACAACGGCGGCCATCTCGCCTTTCACGGCAAGTTCCTCTACATCGCGGTCGGTGACGGCTTCGACCCCGGCGATGCCGCGGACAATGCGCAGAGCCTGGAGAGCCTGCGGGGCAAGATCCTCCGGATCGACCCGCGGAAAGACAAGGCGACCGGGAAGCCCTACCGGATCCCCGCCGACAATCCCTTCGTCGGCCTGCCAGGCCGGGATGAGATCTTCGCCTACGGGCTCCGCAACCCGTTCACCTTCAGCTTCTTCGACTCCGGCGGCGAGGCGATGATGTCGATCGCCGACGTCGGCCAGTTCCGTTACGAAGAGCTCGACGTGCTGCCCTTCGACGAGGCCCGAGGCGCAAACTTCGGGTGGAAGGGGTTCGAAGGCTTCGAGCCCTACAACTGCGGCGAGCTCTGCCCGAACGGCGCCGACCCGGTCGCGACGACCGGCCTGAAGTGGCCGCAGCTGGTCTATTCGCATGACGAAGGCTGCGCGATCCTCGGCGGCCTCAAGGTCACCGACCCGAAGCTGACCACGATCCGGGGGCGGCTCGTCTACGGCGACTTCTGCAGCGGCCGGATTCGCACCGCCGCCCCGCACAGCCCGACGATGGCCGACGACCGGCCCGCCGGCTTCAAGCTCCCCGTCAAGAACGGGGTCACGTTGCTGAACGGTTTCGGGACGGACGGCCGCGGCCGTCTCTTCGCCTTCAGCCACTACGGCGGCATCTACCGGATCATCCAGCGCTAGATCGGATCGTCCAGCGCTAACCTCTAGCGAGAGGGCAAACGAGAGAACCGGAGCAGCGAATGGAACCGACGGCAGCAACCGAGTCAATTTCCGTGATGAACCCGGCGACGGGCGAGCAGGTCGGGTCGGTCCCGGTCGATTCCGCCGGTGATGTCGCGGCCGCCGTTGCCCGGATCCGCGGCAACCAGCCCGCCTGGGAGGCGCTCGGCTTCAAGGGCCGCCGCAAGTGGCTGAACGAGCTGCGCGATTGGCTGCTCGACAACTCCGACCGGGTCGCCGACACGCTCAAGGCGGAGAGCGGCAAGGTCCGGGCCGAAGCGACGATCGAGACTCCGTACCTGGCCGACCAGATCAACTTCTACGGGTCCAAGGCGGAGAAGTTCATCGGCGAGCAGAAGGTCCGGCCCAACTCGATGCTGGCCGCCACCCGCAAGCTGCGGCTCCAGTACCGGCCCTACCCGGTGGTCGGCCTGATCAGCCCCTGGAACTTCCCGCTCGTCCTTTCGCTGGGTGACGCGATCCCAGCCCTGATGGCCGGCGCGGCCGTGGTGATGAAGCCCTCCGAGATCACCCCGCTCGGCCTGAACGAGATCGTCGACGCCTGGCGCAACGAAATCGGCGCCCCGGACGTGATGACCGTGGTCAACGGCGGGGCCGAGACCGCCACCGCCCTGATCGACCACTCCGACTTCGTCGGCTTCACCGGCTCCGACGTGACCGGCAAGAAGGTCATGGCCCGCGCCGCGGAAACCCTCACCCCGGTCAGCCTGGAGCTGGGCGGCAAGGATCCGCTGATCGTGCTCGAGGGCGCGAACCTGGAGCGGGCGGCCAACGCCGCCACCTGGGGTGGCATGCTCAACTCCGGCCAGATGTGCATCTCGGTCGAGCGGATCTACGTCGAGGACGCCGTCTACGACGAGTTCGTCGACCGTCTCACCACCAACGTCGAAAAGCTCGAACAGGGCGTCGACGGGGAAACCGCCACCTGCGACGTCGGTGCGATGACCATGATGTCGCAGCTCGAAAAGGTCGAGAAGCAGGTCGATGACGCGGTCGCCGCCGGCGCCAAGGTGCTGACCGGCGGCAAGCGCGGCGAAGGCCCCGGCCAGTGGTACGAGCCGACCGTGCTGGTCAATGTCACCCCGGAGATGAGCGTGGTCGAGGACGAGACCTTCGGCCCCGTCGTGACCGTGACCCGGGTCGCCGACCAGGAGGAGGCGATCCGCCTCGCCAACGACAGCCGCTACGGCCTCTGCGCTTCGGTCTTCGGTCCCCGTGGCCGGGCCGAGAAGGTGGCCCGCCGGGTCGAGGCCGGGGCGGTCAACGTCAACGACATGATCTTCAACATGCTCGCCCCCAGCCTGCCGATGGGCGGCTGGAAGGAATCGGGCATCGGCTACCGCAACGGCGAGTACGGGATCCGCAAGTACTGCCGCTCCGAGGCGATCGTCAGCGCCCGCACCCTGCTCGGCTCCGAACCGCTCTGGTACCCGTACAACAAGAGCCGCCACGCCCTGGTCAACAAGATGACCCGCTTCATCGGCGCCCGCGGGCTTCGCCGCTTCCGCGGCTAACTGCAGTCGGTCCGGTCTTCGCCGGACCTCCCAATTCAACCCGCCCCTCCCACTTCCAACCACAAATGGTTGGGAGGGGCTCTATCTACGGGGTTACCGACGCACCTGTTACGCCGGTGGATCCGGTGGGGCCCGTGGTGCCGGGCTTGACCAGGATCGTGCGGCCGTCGTCCAGCTGGTAGACGGTGCCGAGCGGTTCGCCCTGGCCGACCACGGTCTGGCCGGGTTGGATCTGGATCTGCTCGGTGGTCTCGTCCGGGTTGGTCACGACCGAATCCTTCGGGGCCGTGTTCGCCTGCGAGGTGTCGTTCTGCGACAGGGCGTCGGTGGTCAGGTTGAGCGAGGAAAGGGCCGCCAGCAGGAAGCCGACCGAGAGGATGATCCCGATGTCGAAGAGGTTGACCAGGCCGTCGAGCGGGTCGCCCGCGCGATCTTCTCTGCTCCGTGCCTTGGCTGTGACCTTGGCCGCCATCGCGGATCAGGGGTTCCCCATCGAGACCTGGGTGCTGTGGCCATGCTCCATGGTCGCGGGCGCGTACTGGGCGGCCAGGTGCTTGTCCGGGGCGAGGTTGGCCGCCGCGAACTCGACGTCGGAGAAGTCCTGGGCGTAGATCCGGTCGCGGATCAGGGAGACGCCGAAGGCGATCGCGCCGGTCAAGAGGCCGGCCACGGTCACGCCGAAGGCGACCCGCAGGTTGTCGGTCAGCTCGGTCACGTTGCCGTCGGCCAGCCCGGCCAGGGCCGGCGAGAGCGGGATCAGGGTGCCCATCAGGCCGAGGGCCGGGCCCATCCGGACCAGGATCCGGGTCCTTTCGAGGCGGCGCAGGGAGTTGTAGTCGTAATCGGCGAGCCGTTTGGCGATCCGGTTCTCCGCGTCGGGCGAGGGCCGGAGCACGACGATCGCCTCCATCGTCTCGCGCATCGGGCGGCTCCAGGCAACCGAGGCCAGGGCCGAGATCGCGCCGATCTGGTCACCGTGGGCGAGGTCGGCCTCAGCCTGGTCGACCGCATTTTCGAGCGAGCCGATCGACCGCCAGCGGCGACGCCAGATTTCCGCGACGAGAATCCCTACCTCGATCACCGACCAGCCCAAGGCCACGAGGGCCAGCACCAGCACGGGCCAGCGCAGGGCGTCGGAAACGGAAAAGAGGAATTCTTCGATCTGCATGCTTGGGGCGCCTAGTTTCTTAGGGCAGCCGAAGAGCCAAGATACCGGAGCAGGGCCGAAAGGCCGCGCAACTGCCGGCCTTCGAACGTGTCAGTACGCTGACCCGCCAATGTCCCACCGCCTGAAAATGGTCGTCGGCATGGCCCTGGCATTCGCTGTCTTGGCTACGCCGCAACCGGCCTTCGCCTTCGACGCCGGCGTGAAACCACCGGTGCTCGCCGACCCGTTGCCGGGTGCGGTCAGCCGGCCTTTCGAGATCCCGGTGACGCAATCGGAGGCGGAGCCCCAGCCGCTCCACTTCGAGATCGCCGTGGCGGGTTTCAACCTCGATCCGGACCCGGTGGCGGGCCGGCGGATCGGCTCGCTGGACATGACCACCGACTCGGGCACGTTCGGTGACCGGGCGATCTACTCGAACGGCCCCGGGTTCGAAGGGATCCGCTACTGGACCCTGGACTGGCGCCTCAGCAGCAACCCGATCCTGGCCACCGTCGAGAACGGAGCCGGACTCGACGCGGACGGCTTGAAGATCACCGACCCCGGCTCGACCTTGATCGGCTTCACCGTCCCCGGCAACTACCACGGCTTTCGCCTGATGGGCCTCGACCTTCGCTTCAACCAGCAAGAGAAAGGCCGGTCGACCCCAGGAGTCGGGGCCGTCAACCCGGCCCTGGCCGGCGACTATCTGATCCGCAGCCGGATCGAGTCGGTTGCCCCACCAAGCGCGGTGGCAGTGGCTTCGACCTCGGTCCGGGTCGGCCCTCCGGCCCCGAAGACGAAGCTCATGGTCGGTGTGAACCGGTCCCGGGTCCGCCCGGTTGGGCGCATCAGAATCTCGCTCCGGACGGTCAACCAGACCCGGGACACAGCCTCGGTCTGGCTGCGCGGCCACCGGCTGAGGCGACTCACGGTCGGCCCCGGGCCTCGGTATCTCTACTGGCGGGTCAAGCCCAGATTCAGGGGCCAACGCCTGCGGTTCCGGATCAAGCCATCGAACGGCCCGGCCCGTCAGCTCGTGATCCGGGTGACAGACTGAGCCAATGGATGAAGCTGGCCAGATCGAGCGGCTCGACGGTACCCTCGGCCGGATCTCCGCCGCGCGAGCCGATGGCTATGGGATCATCGTCCAGCGCCGCGACGGCCCCGGCGACGGCTGGTTTTCGGCCGCCGAACTCGACCGGAGCGGCCGCGTCCAGGCACTGTTGCTTTCCCGGATCAACGGCATGGCCGGGCCGCCGGAGGATCACATACGGGCCGAGTGGCTGCTGGAGAGCCTGGCCCGGGCGGTCGCCGACCTCGGCGGCTCGTTCCTGCTGGCCGCCGGCCAGCTGCCGGAACTGACCGGGGAAAACGTGCTGCTGGCCGCGGAGGGAGGCCTGTTTCGGGCAACCGCGGTCACCTCGGATCGCGGGATCCAGGTCGCCGACCCCTCCGGCATCTCGAACAGCACCGTTCCGGACGACCTGGCCACCCTGGCCGACGGTTTCCGGGCCGGCTTCGCCGACCTGATCGAGCCGACGATCGAGTGGCTGGACGAGCAGGGACTGAGGCCGGCCAAGACCCTGTGGCACGCAGCCGCCGATCGGCTCGCCCAGTCCCTGGTCTGGTCCGGCAAGGCCTTCGACCGGCCGGACCTCGCGCTGGAGTTGACCCGGCTGACGGTCGGCCCGGAAAGCCCGGATCCCCGCCTAGAGATCAGGGTCGAGCGGGCGGAGGACGACTGGGGCGAGGAGTACCACCTCCGCAACACCTGCTGCCTCGCCTACCGCACCGAAGGCGGCGAACTCTGCCAGTCCTGCCCCCTGGTCAAGGACCGGACCTGACCGTCCGGCTCAGCCGCGGGCCATCTCGGCCAGTTTCGTGACCGTGTTCATGTTGCGGGCCGTGCCGACCAGTTCCTTGCCGAACTTCAGCTTCGAGACACCCATTCCCTCCGGATAGTGGATGAAGATCTCCCGCGCGGCCGGCTCGAATCGCTCGTCCTGGACTCCGGTGACGATCGAGTCCAGGTCTTTCGGTGGCTTTCGGTCCAGGAACAGGGCCGCGACGCGGTTGCCCGGCTCGTCGGGATAGGGGTTTATCTCGACCAGATCCCTCATCTCGCGGGCAGTGCGAACGAACACGTCCATCTTCTTGTTCGCGTACTCGGTCAACCTCAGCTCTAGGATCTCCTTCACCTTCTCCGGCCCGTCGTCCGAACGGAGAACCACGTTTCCGCTTGCGATGTAGGTGGCCACGTCTTCGAACCCGGCCTCCTCGCACATGGCCTTGAGCTCTTTCATCGGCAGCTTGCCGGTCCCGCCTACGTTGACCGCGCGCAGCAGCGCCACATATGGGGTCGCACTCATAGCCCAAACCTAATCGACGATAGGCAAATCCCGAATCCCGATCGGGTTCACAGCATCGGTATCCTCGTCTGATGGCCGAACGCGACTATCTCAAGGCAATCCAGGACCACATCGTCGTCTTTGACGGCGGGATGGGCGCCACCTTGGAGATGTTCGACCTGACCCAGGAGGACTACGGCGGCCTGGCCGGCAAGTGCCACGAGGCGCTGGTCCTGAACCGTCCCGACGTGATCGAGGGCGTTCACACGTCGATGCTCGAAGCCGGGGCCGAAGTGGTCGAGACCGACACCTTCCAGGCCTCACGGATCAAGCTCGACGAGTGGGGCCTGGCCGACCACACCGAGGAGATCAACGTCAAGGCGGCCGAGATCGCCCGCAAGGCAGCCGGCCCGGACCGCTTCGTGGCCGGCTCGATCGGCCCGACCGGGCACCTGCCCGCCTCCGACGACCCGACCCTCGGCCAGATCCGCTTCCCCGAACTGGTCACCGTCTTCACCGAACAGGCCAGCGGCCTGGTCCGGGGCGGCGCCGACCTGATCATCATCGAGACCGCCCAGGACATCCTCGAGGTGAAAGCCGCGATCTTCGGCGCGCGGGCCGCTTTCGAAGAGGTCGGCCGCGACGTTCCGATCCAGATTTCGGTTTCGCTCCTGCCGAACGGCGGCAAGATGCTGCTCGGGACCGACATCCAAGCGGTCCTCACGACTCTCGAAGCGCTGAAGGTCGACGTGATCGGCCTCAACTGCTCGACCGGCCCCGAGGATATGCGGGACGCGATCCGCTACCTGGGAGAGAACTCGACCCGGCCGGTCCATTGCATCCCCAACGCCGGCCTGCCGCTGCAGGGTCCGGATGGCGAGACGATCTTCCCCGAGAAGCCGGAACCGCTGGCCGCGACCCTGGGCGAGTTCGTCGAGAAGTACGGGGTCAGCGTGGTCGGTGGCTGCTGCGGCACCACCCCAGACCACATCAAGGCGATCGCCGAGCGGGTCAAGGGCCTGAAGCCGGACCCGCGCCCCGAGCCGGGCGAGATCCGGATCTCCTCGATGATGACCTCTACGCCGCTGGTCCAGGAGCCCCGCCCGACCATGGTCGGCGAGCGGGTCAACTCACAGGGCTCGCGCCGGGCCAAGGAACTGCTGCTGGCCGACGACTACGAGACGATCACTCAGGTCGCCGAGGACCAGGTCGAGGGCGGCGCCCATGTGCTCGACGTCTGCGTCGCGCTGACCGAGCGCCAGGACGAAGACGAGCAGATGCGCGAGGTCGTCAAGCGGATCTCGCTGACCCAGCCCGCCCCGATCCAGGTCGACTCGACCGAGCCGGAAGTGATCAAGATGGCCCTGGAGCAGATTCCCGGCCGAGCGATCGTCAACTCGGTCAACCTCGAGGCCGGCCGCGACAAGCTCGACAAGGTCGTGCCACTGGCCAAGGCCCACGGCGCCTGCCTGATCGCCCTGACCATCGATGAAGTCGGGATGGGCAAGACGGCCGACCGCAAGGTCGAGATCGCCAAGCGGATCACCGAGATGGTCGTGGACGAGCACGGCATGGACCCCGAGTCGCTGATCTTCGACGACCTCACCTTCACCCTGACCACGGGTGACGAGGAGTGGCGACCCAGCGCGATCGAGACGATCGAGGGCATCCGCCGGATCAAGCAGGAGATCCCCGGGGTGAAGACCTCGCTCGGCGTCTCCAACGTGTCCTTCGGCGTCAGCCAGCCCGCCCGCGCGGTGCTGAACTCGATCTTCCTGCATCACTGTGTCGAGGCCGGCCTCGACCTGGCGATGGTCAACCCGAACCACATCAAGCCCTACGGCGAGATCTCGGCCGAGGAGGTCGAGCTGACCGAGGACCTGGTCTTCAACCGGCGCGAGGACGCGCTGGAGCGGTTCATCCAGCATTTCGAATCGAAGGGCGACGAGGCCGAAGAGGAAGCTGAGGACGCGACCGCGGGCATGGAGCCGGAGGAAGCGCTCCACTTCATGATCCTGCGCCGCAAGAAGGAAGGCGTCGAGGACTGGATCGATAAATCAGTCGAGAAGATCGGCGCGGTCCCGACCCTGAACGACGTGTTGCTCCCGGCCATGAAAGAGGTCGGCGACAAGTTCGGCGCCGGCGAGCTGATCCTGCCTTTCGTGCTGCAGTCGGCCGAGGTAATGAAGAAGGCCGTCGCCCAACTCGAGAACTACCTCGACCGGATCGAGGGCCACACCAAGGGCAAGGTCGTTATCGCGACCGTCTTCGGTGACGTCCATGACATCGGCAAGTCGCTGGTCAACACGATCCTGACCAACAACGGATACACGGTGATCGACCTCGGCAAACAGGTTCCGGTCGACACGATCATCGACGCTGCGATCGAGCACGATGCCGATGCGATCGGCCTCTCGGCTCTGCTCGTCTCGACCTCCAAGCAGATGCCGATCGCGGTCCAGGAACTCCATTCGCGCGGGCTCGATTACCCGGTGCTGATCGGCGGCGCCGCGATCAACCGTGACTTCGGCCGCCGCACCCTCTACCCGCACGGCAAGGAATCAGACGAGGTCTACGAACCCGGCGTCATCTACTGCAAGGACGCCTTCCAGGGCCTCGACACGATGGACGCCCTGATCGACGGCGAGGCCCGCGAGGCACTGATCGCCCGCCTGCGCCAAGAGGCCGAGGACTACCGCAACAAGCCGGTGATCGAGGAGAACCTGCCGCCGCTGACCGACGATTCGGTTCGCTCGACCGCCTCGACCGACGCGCCGATCCCGGAGCCGCCGTTTTGGGGCGTGCGGGAGATCCCGGTCGACTTCGACGATGTCTTCAACCACCTCGACCTGCATGTGCTCTTCAAGCTCCACTGGGGCGGCAAGGGAGTCAAGGGCGAAGAGTGGGAGAGGCTCGTCAGCGAGGACTTCCGGCCCCGGCTGGAGCGGATGTGGCGCGAACAGGACTACCTCCACCCCCGCGCCCGGCTCGGCTACTTCCCTTGCAACGCGGACGGCAACGAGCTGGTCATCTTCGACCCGGAGGATCACGACAAGGAGATCAACCGCCTGGTCTTTCCCCGCCAGCCGAAGCACGACCGGATCTGCCTGACCGACTTCTACCGGCCCCTGAACGAAGAGGGCGTCCGCGACGTGGTCGCCCTGCAGGGCGTCACGGTCGGACCCGAGGCGACCGAGCTTATGGACCGCCTCCACGAGGAGGGCGAGTTCGCCGAGCAGCTCTTCACCCACGGCCTCAGCGTCCAGTCGGCCGAGGGCCTGGCCGAGTGGCTCCACCAGAAGGTCCGGGCCGACCTCGAGATCGGCTCCGCCCAGGGTCGCCGTTATTCCTGGGGCTACCCGGCCTGCCCGGACCAGTCCGAGCACGAGAAGGTCTGGCAACTGCTCGACCTCGACCAGATCGGCATGTACCTCTCGGGCGGTTACGCCGTGATGCCAGAGCAGTCCACGGTCGCGATCATCAGTCACCACCCCCAGGCGGTCTACTTCGGCATGAAGTCCGGCTTCATCCCCAAGGGCGAAGCCCCGGACGAGGTGATCGCCGAATCGGACCGCTCTGCCAACCCGCCCGAAGCGGACCCCGCCGAGGGGCCGACCGAGGCGGAAGGCGAAGCTGCAGCCGCCAGCGCCTGACCGGCATTCACCGAGAACGGAGTTTTCAGACCTATTTGCTGAAAACTCCGTTCTCGCGTACCGTGTCTCGAGCGCAGCTTGGGTTTTTGAACGGTGTTAGGTAGGTTGCACCTGTCAATTCGAGCCGCCAGGGGGTCAAGTTGTTCAAGGGAATCGTCGCTTTCGCCGTAGCCGCAGTGCTGCTCGTCGCGCCATCCGGTGCTTTGGCCCTCAAGTTCACGGAGGCCTCAGGGAGCCCGATCACCGACAGCGGCAACGCGATCAGCATGAGCGCAGCCGGTGACTTCAATGGCGACGGCCGGGACGACATCGCCTTCGGAGTCGACGGCCAGAACGGCTTCAAGGTCAAACTCTCGCAGGCGAACGGCACTTTCACCGACGCAGATCCCGGCGGGCTCAGCTTCGGTACCGGACCGAATATCGGTTCGGTCGACGGCATCAGGGTCGCGGATGTCAATGACGACGGCGATCTCGACATCCTCGTTGTCATAGCGAATCGCAACTGGCAGGTCTACTTGGGCGACGGCACCGGGCGATTTGGCGTCGACCCCGACTCCTCCCTCACGATTCCCTACACCGAAGCAGACCACTACATGCAGCCCTATGGCCCCTACGCCAACGCAGTTGGTGATGTCGACGACGACGGCGACCCGGACCTCGTGGTGGGCATGCTTGACTCCGCCTTTGACGTGGTTCTCAATGATGGCGAAGGCAACTTCACCCCGCAGCCGATCACCTACCTGATCCCGGACGTGGCGGACCGAGGCAAATTCGATGCATTCAGCTCGGTCGCGATCGGCGACTTCACCGGTGACGGTGACATGGACCTGGCCCTCGGCCTTGAGAGGATCACGGGTGATCCGGTAGCCACAGTCGGCGTCTACCTAGCCGGCGGTAACGGTGACGGGACCTTCGCCTTCAGCGGAGACGCGCCGCTGCTCAGCGAGCAGCCATACCGACCGTCTTCGATCGCCGCCGTCAACCTCAATGGGGATTCATACGACGATCTGGCCGTGGTGCTGTACAACAACCAGGGCGGCCCCGAGGATGACCTCTTCACCCTGCTCGGCAGTTCTTCGGGCCTGACCGAAAACGACGCACCGGGCAGTTCGCTCAATTCGGGGTACGGCCCCCTACAGATGAGTACGGCCGATCTGGACGGCAATGGCCTTGACGACCTTGTGGTCGGGATCCGCGGCGACCACGAGCTCGCCCTGATCAGGAACAGCGGCGACGGGACCATCTCCCCCTTCGCCGGCTCGCCGGTGGCCCTGGACCCGGTCGATGGCAATTCTTTCGCCGTCAACACGGTCTTCAGCGGAGATTTCAACGGTGACGACGCGGCCGACCTCGGCGCCGACGCCAGCCACCCGACCGACACGAATCAAGCCCGCGGCATCGCGGCACTGATCAGCCAGCCCGAGGCCGCACCCGACCCAGCCAGCCTCAGCTTCGGCCTGGTAGTTCCCGGGCTGGCCTCCGACCCGCAGACCGTGACGATCACCAACTCCGGTGCGGCCCCGGCCTTCCCGGCGGCAGGCGTCACCATCACCGGAGCCGATGCCGACCAGTTCGCCCTCGGCACCAGCAACTGCGCGGGCGGCGGTCAGATACCTGGCGGCGGCAGTTGCTCCATAGGGGTGATCTTCCAGCCAAATTCCACCGGCAGCAAGAGCGCCACCCTGCACTACGCGATGTCCAATCAGAGCGACATCGATGTCCCGCTGAACGGAATCGGCGGCGAACCGAAACTGACCGTACCTTCGACCTTCCTTCACCTCGACCCGGCATACCTCGACGACACCTCGTCGGAGACGGTCACCCTTGAGTCAACCGGGACCGCGCCGGTGACGGTCGGCACCCCCTATGTCGGCAGCAACCCGGGCAGCTCCGAATTCTTTTCGATCGCCAACGACGAATGCGCAGGCGAGACCCTCGCCCCGGGAGACACATGCGACCTTGACGTTCGCTTCACGCCCACCAGCGGCGGTTACAAGACCGCCACGATCCGCATCCCTAGCAGCGACAGCGCCGGCGGAGGCACCCAGTTCTTCGAGGTGTCCGGAACCGGCGTCGACCCCGGCATCTCGGTCGCTCCGACCACCTATGACTTCGGCCCGGTGGAGATGGGGCTCTTCGGTATCCCGCAGACCAAGACGTTCACGATCACCTCGACCGGGACGACCAACCTGCAGGCTTTCCCGATTGGGATCGAAGGCGACGACAGCGACGACTTCAGCTTCGTCGGCGGTCCGTCCTGTGGGGTCGTCACGCCTGGGAACACCTGCCCGGTAGAAGTGCGATTCGCCCCTGAGGATGGCGCCCCGGGATCACGGACAGCGGAGTTGGTCATCGGGAACGACACCAGAGACGACGATCCGGTCACCATCCCGCTCACCGGAACCGCGACCGCGGCGCATGTGACTCCGGCTCCGACCAGCGTCGCTTTCGGTGACGTCGATCCCTACGAGGGAGCGACCGCCACCCGGACTCTTGAACTGCGATCCGACGGCACCGCAGACCTGATGGCGGGAGCGTTCTTCGGCGATCTCGACGGAGGAACGCCAGTCTTCGAATCGGGACCATTCTCGGTCGACGGCGATGCCTGCGCCGGCTCTTTGGAGGATCCGGTCACGATCCCGCCGGGCGAAAGTTGCGACCTGACGGTCGCCTTCGATACCTCGAAGGCGACTGCCAGCCCCAACACCGAGACGCTCCATGTTTGGTCCAACGGGAACACGGTCGACGTGCCGCTCAGCGCCAAGCTCGTCCACGGAGATGCCACGGTTAGCCCCGACGCCCTCGACCTCGGTGATGTCGAAGTCGGCCAGAGCGGATCCGCCACCGTGACACTGACCTCGACTGGCACCGCCCAGCTGAAAACGGCGGAGCCGGTGATCAGCGGCCCCGACGCGGACCTGTTCTCGGTCGAGCAGCCTTCGAGCTGCACCGGCTTGACCGCCGCCCAAACCTGCGAAGTGAAGGTCCACTTCGCACCCGATTCGGCCGGAGGCAAGCACGCAGAACTGACGCTGGCAGGCAACTTCGAGAGGGTCGGCGTCGCCCTCTCCGGAACCGGGACCAAGACCGAGGTGTCACCGGCCAAGGTGAGCCTGAAGCTGTCCGGCCCACGCAAGGTCAAGCGCGGCAAGAAACTCGTCCTGACCGCCAAGGTGAAGAAGAGCGGTGAGCGGGCGACTGGTCCGCTGACTCTCAGGGTGAAGGTACCGAAGAGGCTGGCCAAGGCGGTCAAGCCGATCAAGATCTCCTCGATCGGCGCCGGCACCAAGACCATGACCAGGAAGATCAAGGTCAAGGTGAAGAAGTCGGCCAGGAAGGGCGCGAAGCTGAAAGTGAAAGTGAAGCTTTCCGGCCCCGGCATCAAGGGAGCCGAAGGCAAGCGGGTGGCGAAGCTCCGGTAGCGCCCCGGGGCGGTCAGTCCCCTTCCAGCACCGAGCGGATCTGCTCCGGGATCGGCTGAGCGGTGTGCTGTTCGGAGTCGACGCAGACGTAGGAGATCTCGATCTCTGCGATCTGCTCGCCGGCCCGGGTGAAGTCGAATTCCAGGGTCAGCGAGCGGGCGGTCACGGCGCTGACGCTGGCCCGCACTTCGAACTCATCGTCGAACTCGAGCGGCCGACGGAACCTGATGTTCGCTTCGGCCAGCACCACGTCGAGGCCAAGGCCGTTGAACTCCGAATAGCCGCCGAGGTGCTCACGCCAAAACTCGGTCGCCACCACATCCGTATAGACGAGGTAGTTCGAGTTGAAGACGATCCCGACCCGGTCACATTCGTTGTAACGGACCCGCAGGCTGTGAGTGGTTTCAGCTGGCATTGCTGTAGGCGAGAGTATCCGTTTGATTCAGACCCATTTCTCTTCGGATTACTGGCCACCCGGCAAACCGAAGCTGACCCTGAAGTTGAGGTCAGCCGGCAAGGTCAAGCGAGGCAAGATCCTGGTCGTCAAGGCAACGGTGAAGAACATCGGCACCGCCGCCGTCAAGTCGGTGAAGATCAAGGCCAAGGTCCCGAAGAAGCTCGCCAAGACCCCGAAGGTGACCAAGGTGAACAGCCTCGCCCCCGGCAAGTCGGTAACCCGCAAGCTGAAGATCAAGGTCAAGCGGTCCGCCAAGAAGGGCAAGAAGCTGAAGGTCAAGGTCGCCGCAACCTCAGGCAGCGTCAAGCGCACCGCGGTCCGAACCGTGAAGGTCCGGTAGGGCTCCGGCTACTTCGTCGTTGACGAACCCGGCGACCAGGCCGGCGACCTCTTCCGACTGATCGAGGGCGATGAAGGTCCTGCCGTTATCGACCGGGACGACCTTCGCGTTCGGGATCATCGCGGCCAGCCGCTCGGCCAGGTCGAGTTTGAAGAACCGGTCTTTCGTTCCCCAAGGCATCAGCACGGGCTTCTCGAAACTCCGCAGGGTCTCCGCCGCATCCAGGGCCTGGCTCGTCTCCAACCCGGCGAGCAGCTTGTTGATGTCCCGCCGGATTCCAGGGTTGCGACCCGACGGTTCCAGCCACCGCTTGAGTGTCCGGTCGGAAATCGGGTCGGCGGTCAGCAGCCGATAGGTCGCCCATCGAACTGGCTTCAGTCGCGTCGCGAGGCCGAGTGGCGCGATCCCTCCTGGCATCTTCGCCATGAGGGGAAGGGCCGTGAAGGGAAACGGCGGATAGACCTCTAGCGCGTCGCAGTTGGTCAGGACGAGCGCGGCGACCACCTCGGGATGCTGGGCGGCCAGCATCTGGGCGACCGCCCCACCGGAATCACTGCCGACCACGGTGACGGGACCAGTGTCCAGCGCCTCGATGAAGTCCGCGATCAGGTCGGCCACCAGCGGTGGCGAAAGCTCGGTCTCTGGGCTGAGGGGAATGCGATGGCAGCCCATCGGGGTCTCGGGCCTGATGCAGCGGAAGCCGGCCGGGACGAGGTGCTCGACCATCCCGTCCCAGAGCGAGGAGTCGACAAATATCCCGTGGGAGAAGAGGATCGGTGGTCCTTCGCCTTCGTCCCGGTAGGCGACTGTTCCCTGCGGCAGTTCAACGGTCAGCTCGGTCATCGTGATCCCTTCGAAGTTTCACATACCAACGGTATGTATTTGTCGCAGAGTAACATACCGTCGGTATGGAAGCGGGAGAAACCCGATCGGATAGGTCCGATGCGACCCGAGCCGAGCTGATCGCGTCAGCCCGCAGGTTGTTCGGCGCGAACGGCTACGCAGCCGTTTCCCTGAGCCAGATCGTCGAAGCGGCAGGCGTCACCAAAGGCGCCCTCTACCACCACTTCCCCGGCGGGAAGAAGGACCTGATGGAGGCCGTCTACGAACAGGTCGAAGCGGAGTTCACCGCATCGATCGCGGACCAGGTACTGCCCGACCTGACCGATGGCGCCGACCCCCTCGCGGTGATGGAAGCGGCGATCCGAGCCACCCTGGAGGCCAGCCTGGATCCGGAGCTCCAGCAGATCGTCCTGATCGACTCCTTGTCGGTGCTCGTCTGGACCCGCTGGCGGAAGATTGCCGACGATCACAGTCTCTCGGTGGTCAAGGCCCTCCTGGCTGCCGCGGTGGAATCAGGCTCGATGAAGGAACTCCCCACCGACCCCCTCTCCCACCTGCTGATGGCCTCCCTCTCCGAAGCGATCCTGATGATCGCCCGCTCGGAAGACCAGGAGAAGGCGAAGGCCGAAGCCGCCGAATCCCTCGGCGCCCTCGTCGACGGGCTCCGACGCTGACATCCCGACAGGCTGCGGTTGACCTAGGCGCACCATTCTCGCCCTCGCCTTAGGTTCCGAGGTCGATCAACTCGAAGCTGAGCTTCGAGCCGTCAATCTTCGCTACGCCCATCGACTTGAAAGGTGACCGGCGTCGCTCGGTCGGGCTGCCGGGGTTGAAGATCTGAAACCCACCTGCTTCTTCGTGGAGGGGCATGTGTGAGTGGCCGAAGATGACCGCGTCACGGTCCGGGAAGAGGTCCAGCATCCTCTCGAGCCTGCCCTTGCTCGGTCCGGAGTCGTGGATGACCCCGATCCGCACCTCTTCGACTTCGACCGTGGTGACCGAAGGCAGCCAGTTTTGGAGATCCTCCGAATCTACGTTGCCGTGGACCGCGACGACCGGCGGGCCGAAGCTCCTGAACTCCTCGAGAACCGACGTCTCCACGAAGTCTCCGGCGTGGATGATCAGGTCTGATTCGCGGCAGACCCGGACGCACTGGTCGGGCAGTTCCCTTCGCCCCTTCGGCATGTGGGTGTCGGAGACGATCGCGATCGTGGTCGTGGTCGGCACCTGGCGATCTTACGATCCGGTCGAACCGGGAAACTTCCGACATGAGCGAATTCACGCCTTTTCATCGTGGTGGTAGCGGTGAGCCGCTGGTTCTGATCCATGGCTTCACCGGTACCTGGGAGATCTGGGATCCGATCATCGCTCCGCTGGAGGAGCGGTATGAAGTTTTCATTCCGACGCTGCCGATGCATGCGGGTGGGCCGGAGATCGACGGTGAGCCGAGCGTCGATCTGATGCTAGAGCGTGCGGAGGCGCTGCTCGACGAGGCCGGGATCGAGCGAGCCCACATCGTCGGCAATTCGCTCGGAGGCTATGTGGCGCTTCGTCTTGCGGCCAACGGACGCGCGAAGACGGTGAACGCCTTCGCCCCGGCCGGCGGCTGGGCGGAAGGCGACCCGGTGGTCGGCGAGACCATGGATTTCTTCCAGCAGTTGCAGCCGATGATCGTGGCGGCGGCCGAGAACGTCGATGACGTGGTCGCCACTCCGGAAGGACGCGCGATCGCGGTCCAGTTCCTGACCGAGAGCCCCGAAGTGGTATCGGCCGACCTCACCAAGAAGATCATGCTCGGCGCCGCCGGCTGCACCGAGGCGATCGCCCTGGCGGAGATGGGCCGCACCGCCGACTGGGGCTTCGACCTGGACGCGATCGAGTGCCCGACCCGGTTCGTCTGGGGCACCGAGGACAAGATCCTCGCCTGGCCCGGCGCTGCTGCCCGCTACCGCGCGGGCCTGCCGGACGCCGACTGGGTGATCCTCGATGGCGTGGGGCACTGCCCGATGCTCGACGTCCCGGAGAAGACGGTCGAGCTGATCGCCGAGTTCGCACAAGGCTGAGCGTCATCTCAGCTAACGAAACTGTCGTTTACCGTGAATATTTCAGGGCAAACGACGGTGATGTTCGCTGAGAACAGCTCAGGTCTCGTGGAAGTGAATCCGTTCACCTTCCCGGCCGAGGATGGCGATCACTTCGACCGGGCCGTCGCTGGCCCCGAACCAGTGGGGAGTCCAGGTGCTGAACTCGACCGCTTCGCCTGGTTTGACGATGAAGTCCTCGTCGCCGAGAAGCAGACGCATGTCTCCCTTGAGCACGTACATCCAGTGGTGGCCTTCGTGGACCGGCAGCTCCTTCGGCGGTTTGTTGCGGGAGGCGTGGATCTTCATCTTCGAGGCCTCGAGGCCGTTCGAAGCCCCCTGACCCGATAGCGGCCACACGGTCAGACCATCGAACTTCCTGGCGACCGGCCGGATCCGGGGATCGACCACCTTGCGGCGGGGCAAGAGGTCGTCGACTCGCACTCCGAGCGCCTCGGCCAAAGACGGCAGGTGGTCGAGGGCGAGCCGTCGCTTGCCCGATTCCAACCGACTGAGAGTCGAGGTGTCGATGTTGGCCCGGCTGGCCAGCTCCCCCAGGGTCATGCCCTTGTCGAGCCGGAGTTCGCGGAGGCGACTGCGCACCGTAGCGTCGAAATTCTCGTCCTTTGCCATTTCAGCAAATAACTTTGACACATCCCGGTCGACGTGGCAAGCTCGGACCATGAGCGAAGAACTGGAATGTGTAGTCATCGGCGGTGGGGCCGCCGGCCTCAGTGCCGCGCTGGTCCTGGGCCGAGCCCGTCGGGACACTTTGGTGATAGACGCGGGCGAGCAGAGCAACCGGCCCGACCACGGCATCGGCGGCCTGCTCGGTAACAACGGCACCCCTCCCGCCCACTTCTACGAGGAAGCCGCGTCTGAAGTTGACCAGCATCCGACCGTCGAGCGGATCAGCGGCTCGGTCAACACCGGCACCCTGGAGAACGGGCGCTTCAGGCTGACAACCGATGACGGCCAGGAGATAACCACGCCGAATCTACTCCTCGCTACCGGCATGAAGTACGAGTACCCGGACCTGCCAGGCATCGCAGAGATCTGGGGCAGAGACGCCTTTCACTGCCCGTTCTGCCACGGCTGGGAAGCCCGCGACGGCCACATCGCGGTGATCGTCAAAGACACGCCGGACGCAATGCGGGCGAGGCTCATCCAGTTGTGGAGCGACCGGGTGACCGTGCTGACCAATGGCACCGAGTTGGATGACGAGCAGGCTTCAGCGATGGACGCCGCCGGAATCCCCGTCGTGTCGACTGAGGTCGAGCGACTGGTGACCGAGGACGGCTCGCTGAAGGCGATCGACTTCGCCGACGGGAACGAGGTCGAGTTCGACTCCGTGATGGTGCCGATCACCATGCGCCACCGCTCCGACCTGGCCCATCAGCTGGGCGCCGAGGCGGTCGACAAACCGAACCCCTTCATCATCGACCCGCTCAAGGTCGACTTCCTCCAACAGACCAGTGTGCCCGGCCTCTCGGCCGCCGGCGACATCGCCACTCAGGGCGCCCCGTCAGTCGCCGCGGCGATCGCCGAAGGCCACCGCGCCGGAGCCGGGATCGTCCACAACATCGCCTTCGCCTGACAGGGTTCCGACCGTTCCCGCCTGGCGTACGGCAGCGGGGTTGAGAGGTCGTATTGACCCGCGGATATGAGTTCCGATCGCCTTGCGGACCGCTTCGATGTCGCGGACGGTCGAGGCGGTCGGACGGTAATCCGCGAACTCATCCCGGCGAATCCTACGGGCGAGTCGAGAACGCAGCTCGCTCCGAGATTGGAGCAACCTAGGAGTTCTTCTTACTGATCCGGATCTTCGTAATTGCCCGGCCCTGTTTGACCCCAGGCGCCTTGGCGACGAGACGAACGTTCAGCGTGCGTACCGACCCGGCTTTCCGGGTCAACTTGACTCGCAGCTTGATCCGCTTCGAGGCTCCCGCGCCAAGTTTTCCCTTCGCCTTGCATCCGCGACCCTTCGCCAGGTGCTTCTTGGCCTTTACGCAGAGCTTCAGCTTCTTGATCGAGCGCGTCGAACGGTTCGTCACGGTCACCAGGAGCTTCGCCCGGGATCCGGGTGCCGCCTTCTTCGGTCGCTTGACCTTGAGCACGAGGCCGGCCGAGCCTGGTCCGGTGGCATCGGTGGTGCCGGTCTTCACCTGACCCGCCTTCCAGCCCGAGACGTCACCGTCACGGTCGGACACCGACAGACCCACCTCGTATGTCCCGGGGGCTCCGAAGTCATGCCGGGTAGTCGGTTGCTTGGTCGCCAGGTCGGCTATCCCGTCGGCGTTGAAGTCCCATCGGTACTTGTCCACCCCGGCGGCGACGTGACTGGCACTGCCGTCGAGGTTGGCGGCTCCTGGGCCCGCGGGCGTCGAGGTGAAAGCCGGGCGAATCGCGGGCTGGGGCTTCAAGGTGCCGTCGCCCGGGAAGGTGAGGTTGAACCGGGAGTCGGTCGCGCCCGGCCCGGAGGGGATCGCCACCGCGCCGTTCAGCTCGTCCTCTACCTTGCCGGCGCCGATGTCCGGATGAGTGCAGTGGAACCCGCCGATCGACATCGAGTTGTTGACCACGGTCGCCGTGCCGGTGGCCGGATCATAGGCCTTGCCCTCGGTCACCGGGGGAACCTCCGGACCGGGCACCGGCGGCGCCATGTAGTAGGAGGTCATCGGGCTGAACTCGAGCGGCACGGTGCAGTCGATGTTGCCGTAGATCCAGCCGCCGGGCCACGGGATGTCGACCATGCGGACGTGGTGGGCCTCGATCCGGAGGGTCATCGGCATGTTCATCAGCATCTCCCCGTTCAGCGGGTTCACGGTTCCGGTCCAGTCGGACCGGGCGCTCAAGGAAACGATCATCGTCTCGGTCTCGCCGTTGATGTCCCGGGGGAACTCGAACGAGGCCGGCTGCGAGATGTTGCCGACCGGAATGTGAACGGTGCCGTCACCGGAGATCACGCCCTGCCCGCCCCACTGGCCCATGACCGACAGCGGCAGCAGCGGAGCCGGCAACGACCAGCCGCGGATCCGCACGAAAGCGTTGGTCGGGGTGAGCTGAAGGTTAACTGCGGCGTTTGCCTCGCGACCATCGATCCCGTCGACCTTCTGGGCGTGGGCGGTCGGCGCCACGCCAAGCAGGCCGATGGCCGCAACGACCAGACCCCACACGAGCGAACGAAGATTGCCTGCCGAAATCATGACCCTCCTCCAGTTGTCCTCAGCTGAGGACTACCCGGAGCGCATCAGTCGAAACCCGGGGTCTCCCGCGCCCTCGGCGCAGGGCTTCTCCGCTGTAGGGTCTTCACAGACGGCGTTTGCGGTAGCAGGCGAAGTGAAATGGGAAGAAGCTCAGCGAGAGCGTGTATTTAGCTCGCCGTCAGTTAGCGGTTTAGCCTCGCACGTAACATCAGCCCGGCCCCGGTGAGCGCTACCGGGGCCAGGGCGAGCAGCTCCTCGACCGGTACCGGCCCGATGTGGGCGAAGACGATCACGAGGTCGCCCCGACCGAGCCGGCGAGATCCTCCGAGGTGTACTCGTCGTGGCGGCGCCACCACTGGTACGGCGGGGTCTGGGGGTAGCCTTCGGGCGAGTCCTCCCATTCCTCCTGGCGGCCCAGGGCGGTCAGGTCGAGGTAGGCCCAGGTGCTGCCCATCGCCTCGTCTCCCCGGGCGTCGATGAAGTAGGTGCGGTAGACGGTGCCTCCGTCGTCGCGGATGAAGGCGTTGGTCCCGTGCCACTCGCCGACCCCCATGTCCTTGTCGAAGTCGTCGGTCACCGTGTACCAGGGGATCTGCTCCCAGCCCATCTTCTCCTTGAGCCGCGCGATGTTCTCCTGCGATCCCCGGGAGGCGTAGGCGAGCGTCGTGTCCCGCGTGTTCAGGTGGCGGAGGTCGGCCACCTGGTCGGCGCCGAACGAGCAACCCGGGCAACCCGCGTCCGGGTGCCCGTTCACGTCGGGGTCGAAGAAGAACCGGTAGACGATCAGCTGCCGGCGACCCTCGAACAGGTCGAGCAGGCTGACCTTCCCGTCCGGCCCGTCGAACGCGTAGTCCTTCTCGATCTTCTGCCAGGGCATCCGGCGCCGCTCGGCCGCGAGGGCATCCTTGGCCCGGGTGACTTCCTTCTCCTTGACCAGCAGTTCTTTGCGGGCGGCATCCCATTCGGCGGCCGACACGACCGCCGGCGTTTCCATGTTCTCGAACATGCTCATTCCTCTCCTTCTGTTTCAAAGTGTCGCCCGAGGCTCTCGAGGGCCTGGGTCCAGCCGGAATCGACCCCGAGGTGGCCACCGGGAGGCGCTTCGCCGAGGCGGTCATGGGTCAAGGTGACTTCGGTCGCCCCGGGCTCGGATTCGCGCAGTTCTACGGTCAGGCGGGAGCGATGGCCACCGGGATCCTGCCCGTAGCCGCCGAACTGCCAGTCCATGACGAGGCGGCTGTCCGGCACCAGCTCGGTGTACTCCCAGTTGAACCCGCCGACCTCCTCCCCGTCCATCGCGTGGATCAGCTCGCCGCGGCCGCCGACCCGGGGGTCGTTGGTCGCCGAGACCCCGGTGAAGTCGTCCGGGTGCATCCACCGGACCAGCTCGTCCGGGTCGATGAAGGCCCGGTAGACCATCTCGATCGGTGCCCGGACCAGCTTGACGATCCGTACCGAATCGCCGGTGGCGGTCATTGCTGCTCCTTTGCCATGTCTTCTTCCAGTACCCGGGCGAGCCGGTCGAGGTTGTCGCCCCAGAACTTCTCGTAGGAGCTCAGCCACTCGTTGGCTTCCCGAAGTGGCTCGGCCCTGAGCGTGCAGAGGTGCTGCCGGCCGGCCACCCTGCGGTTCACCAGCCCCGCCTTCTCCAGCACCTGGACGTGCTTGGAGGCCGCCGCGAAGGACATCTCCGCGGGCTGGGCCAGGTCGCCGACGGAGCATTCCCCCCGCGAGAGCTGCCTGACCATCCCTCTCCTGGTCCGGTTGGAGAGCGCGTGGAAGACGCGGTCGACCTTCTCTGAATCTTCAACCATGTGGTTGAAGATAGAACGTCGAGCCGGATTTGTCAACCGATTGGTTGAACGATGACGCGAGTCAGGCTGGTCGTTCCCGCCCCCGGCTTCCCGGGAGCGGGCCGACCGTTTTCATCAGGGGGCGGGCTGGCCGTCCCATCCGTTGTCGTAGCAGGGGATGGTGGCCGTCCCGGACAGGCACGGCTGAACCGTTCCGTTGGCGCTCATGAAGGCCGCCGCCTGGCTGCGTCCCTGGACGTCATCCCGCGAGTAGCTGTGCGGGTCGCCGCCGTAACCCCACTCTTCGCGGGGCGGGACGTTGTATGGCGGTGCGACCGCCGTACCGTCGTCAAGCAGCCCGGCCGCGCCGGGAGGGCCGCCGTCCCAGTAGGTGAAGGCCGATCCCGTGTATGGGAAGTCGGTCGAGGGGATCGCCGGGATGCCGAGGAACGGGTTGACATCCCAGTGCCGGGACAGAGCCGGATCGGTGCTGAGGTTGAGGGTCGGCGCCAGCCGCGGGATCCCGGCCGTCCTCGCCTCGACCTCGGCGCTGACGTTCGCGACCTGATGGTCGCCCACGTCCACCTGCATCAGGACCTGGTGCGGTGGCGTGTTCGGCAGCGGGTTGTCGGTCATGTACTGGGCGTAGCCGTCGGGTTCGCCGCGATCCCAGAGCAGCTGCATCATCGAGATCACCAGCTGGCGGTTGGCCTGGTCCGGGTAGTTGACGTAGAGGCCGAGCCCGGGCAGGTTGGCGTACTCGTCGAAGTCGACACTCCGCTGCAGCAGGGTCGAGTAGTTCATGCCGGGCACGTTCAGCACCGCGCGGGTGAAATCGGGGGAAAGCGCGGTAAGCGCGCCGCCCATGATCCCACCCTGACTCTTGCCCTCGTAGTAGAGCTGACTCGTGTCGATGATCGGCTCGGCATCCGGCGAATCCAGGTTCTCCGGATCCGCCGGGTCGACCTTGAAGGCGTCCTGCTGAACGAAGCCTTCCGGATGGATCAGGGCGCGACCCAGCATCAGGAAGTTGACGAACCCCTGCTGCATCCGGTCCGCCGCCTTGTTGAAGTTGGAGACGTCGGCCAGGGAGCTGACCACCGTGCCCGTGTCTTCCTTGGCGAACCCGGACCAGTTGGTCGCGCAGAACATCATGTCGTGCTCACTGGCGATCGTGTCCTGCGAATCGATCTGATTCAGGTCACCCAGCAGGCCGTGCCCATAGAGGCCGGGGCGCAGCTTGTGGATCACGCCGCCGGCCGAGACCGACTTCGGGATCGCGCAGACGAACTGGACATCGGTCGTGAAGTCGGGGTTGATCTTGAGGTTTCCGTCTGCGTCGAAATCGAAATACGACCCGGGCGGGCAGCCGTCCTTGTTCAGGAAACAGGGCACGTTCCGGATGTAACCGCCGACGTTCCTCAGGATCAGGCTGCGGGGCTGCTCGGGCCGCACGTCGGCACCCTCGGGCGGGTTCGGCCCGTCTTCACAGCCCGGGCCCGGGGCGGTGCCGTTCTGCTCGGTGCAGATCCACTCGACGTCGACCTGCGGGCTGTCACCCTCGACCTTGCGGTCGGCGAGCTTCGTGTCGCCGTAGTGGGCGAATGCCTTGTTGCGGATCTCCAGCGCGCGGCCGGTCAGGCTCTGGGTGCTGGCCACGGTGAAGTCCCAAGCCAGGTAGAGCCCGTTCTTCGAGATGCCGTCCTGGGCCAACTCGGGAAACACGTTCTGCTCGAGTTCGTTACAGCGGTAGAGCAGCTCGGGGTCGGTGATCTCCTCGCCGTCGCGGCACTTGCGGAAGGGCTCCGGCGCGGCGACCGGGTTGTCGTCCGCGTCCTTGAGATCCCGCAAGACCACGGTGTAGGTGTCGCCGGGGTTGAAGTTCTTCGACGGGCGGATGATCAAGTTGACCGGCCCGGTGTTGGACGGGTTGATGTTGATTCCGCCGACCCCGTCTTCGGCGTCGTCGGGGGCGACCGAAGTCGGATTGGAGTCGAGCTCGACCCAGATCGGCCAGCGCTCACCGGTCCGGTTGTCCAGCACCAGGGCCGGCGCGTCAGGCCTGGTGTAGGCGTGCATGTTGGTGATCGGCACGAAGCCCGTGTTGTCGAAGGCGGCCGGATTGTCGACGCCCGGCACCTTCAGCGTGATCAGGTTGCCCGGGCTGAAGCCGTCGGCCCGGTTCATGTCGGTCGGATCGATGTGGGCGCCCTTGATGTTCTCCGGGGTCGCCTCCTTGGGGATGTCCAGGCGCAGGCCCGTCCTCGTCGAGGGATCCTCCTTGGTGAAGAAGTTGCTCGGCCAGGGCTGCATGCAGACCGTCGGGTCGAGCGGGTCGCAGGTCGACTTCTTCGGCTCGATCGGGGGCGGCGGCTTGTTGCCGCAAAGGCTCTGGTCCTGGGTCAGCTGGCGGCTCGCCTTGGCCACCACCCGTTTGGCGGTCTTGCGGCCGTGACGGACGACCTTGCGACGGTACTGGCCCTTCAGGGCCACCCGGATGGCCCGACAGGTGGAGAGCTGGGCCTTGCCCGCTCCGGTCAGCCGGAGCTTGACCTGCTTGACGTTCCGGTTGCCGAGGCGGACCACCTTCTTCTGGAAGTAATTCCAGTGGTTGCCGACGCGGGTCGAGATCCGCACCTGGGGACCCCCGCGGCCCTTGACCTTGACGTTGATGCCGGCTTGGCTGAGCAGGGCCTTCTGGGTTCCGGTCGTGATCTTGAGGCTGGCCGTCGTCTTGACCGGCCGTTGCTTTGCCGCCTGGGCGGACCCGGTGAAAACGATGCCGGCCAGCGCCAGCATGGCCGCCGCGATCAGCAGCGAGATTGCCAGCCCGCCGGGCGTGCCTCGACGGACCTGAACGACTCGAGTCGGAACCTGCATTGAAAACCTCTCCTCGGAATTGGCGATGCCTCGATCCCTCGATCGAGTCCCTGACATCAACTTGGTCGAAGCAACCTATGAGAGTTCTCGGTCCCTGTCATCGGCTCGGATCACCAACATAAGCCCTCTGATTTGTTGATCATCAACAGTTTCTGGGGCCGAGATGCTTCTGATAGACCGATACTTGTATTGCGTACACCAAGAGCCGATACTGACCTGATGGAGGAGAACCTGTCCGACGCGCCCGCCGCCACGATCGAGATCCTCGACCGGCTCGCCTCGCGCCACGATCAGCTCGCCGACCGGGTGTTCGCCGCGGTGACCGCGGAGATCGGCGACTACCGGGGCCCTTCGGGCGAGGGATCCGGGGATCAGGATCTGAACGAGTTCTGGCGGGATGTCCGATCGTTCGGTGACAGCCACATCCGGGAAGCCCTCAGGAGCGTCCGCACCGGCGGCACGCCGTCGCCGGAAGCGCTGGAGTACGTGAAGGAGGTGACGATCCGACGGGTCGACCAAGGCGTGCCGCTGGACGCGATCCTCCACGCCTTCCGAGTCGGGCACCGCGTCGTCTGGGCGGCCGTGCTCGACGAGGCCGATTCACTCCCCGAGGGCAGGTCGGCCGTGGTCGAACTGACCCTTCCCTTCATGCGCTACGTCGATGCGGTGAGCACCTGCATTGCGTCCACCTACGCCACCCAGCAGCATCGGCTCGAGGCCGCGGCCGACCGTGCCGCCCAGGATCTGCTCAACCTGATGCTCTCGGGTGGCGATGGCGCGGAGGATGCCGCCCGCGATGCGGGGATCGAGATCGACCGGCCGCATCTCTTTGCGATCGCCACCGCCACCACGGACGGAGATCGGGGCGCCTTGCGGATGATCGCCGACGAGCTCAGGGAGGCCTTCGGGGGGACGGCGTTGCTGGTCGTGGCGGACGAGAGCGAAGTCACCTGCCTGGTGCCGCTGGGAGAAGCCGATCCCGGGGCGGTCGCCGACCGCTGCGCGGACGCCCTCGGACCCGCCTTCAGCGGGCGCCCGATTCATCACAGGGTGGGAATCAGCCTCGCCTTCCGGGGCATCGCCGAGATGGCCATCGCCGAGCAGCAGGCACGCTCTGCCCACGCCCTCGCGGACCCGGCCCGGCCAGTTTTGTACCTCGGCCAGATGAGCGTCTTGGACTACTTGCTGGCCCGGGAGGACCGGGTCGCGTCCTCGCTGATCCCCGATGCGGTCCGGGACCTCGCCACCAGCGGCAGCGCGATGGACCGGGCGCTGGTCGAGACGCTCGTGGCCTACGTCGATTCAGACATGAACGTCCAACGGACCGCCGCGGCACTCCCGGCCCACCCGAACACGGTCCACTACCGGCTCAACCGCCTCGAGGAGAAGACCGGTCACAGCCATCGCGACGTCCGGCAGGTCACCGAACTGGCGATGGCCATACGAATGGTCCGCGCCGACGTCGCCTGAGCATCGACTCATCCCATGCGCTTCGCGAGGCGGATCACCGCCCGGGCGTGACGGGCGATGACCGCGCGACGCTGAACCCCCGGCCCGAGTTCGACCACGAAGGCGGTGGTGCCGAGCGTGTGGTGCTGCCAGTTGATCGCGCTGCCCGGGTAGTAGCCACGGTCGCAGCCTCGGTCGCCGCGGAGCCCGGACAGCCGCGCGTAGAGCAGCGCCCAGGGCCGGTCGCCGTTGCAGGGGAGCAGGGTCCGCCCCCAGGGCTGGTGGAACCAGATCGCGAGGTCGAACCCGACCCGGCGGCTGAACTTCATCATCGCCCTGGTCTCCGGCTCGGAGGCCGGTCGCGGGCCGGAGTTGTAGCCGCCGTCCAGCCTGCCGTCCCAGCGGTAGGGGAAGTTGCGGTTGAGGTCGACCCGGCGGGCGTTCCTCCTCGTGTTCGCGGCGGTACCGTCCGGGTTGGCGGTCTTCACGGTCCAGAGGCCGATCCCCTTGGGCCCGCTGCGACCGGCCATGCCCTGCCGCAGCTTCGCGACGACCCGCATCCCCTGCCGCTCGTCGCCGTGGATCGACCCGACCACCAGCACCTTGAACTCGGCCTTCGGGTCACCCTGCTGCCAGCTCAGGATCGGCCGCCCGGCCACGGAGCGGCCGACCACCTCCCGGGTCGGCGCGGCGTCGGCCGAACCGACGGCGATCAGGAAGCCGGCCAGGGCGATCGTGATGAACGGGCTGGTCCGCACCCGTCCAACCTATCCCCAGCGGCTGCCAGAATGGGCCGGTGGACGAACTCGAAGACGACGGCATCGTGCGCTGCGGCTGGGCCGACGGCAGCGCGATGATGCGGGAGTACCACGACCAGGAATGGGGATTGCCGGTCGACGGCGAGCAGGCGATGTTCGAGCGACTCTCGCTCGAGGCCTTCCAGGCCGGGCTGAGCTGGGCGACCACCCTGCGCAAGCGACCGGCCTTCCGCGAGGCCTTTCGCGATTTCGACCTCGATTACTGCGCCGGCCTCGGCGACCGTGAGATCGAGGAGTTGATGGGCAACGAAGGGATCATCCGGGCCCGGGCCAAGATCGAGGCCACCCGCAACAACGCCGCCGCGGCGATCGAGCTAAGGAGCGACGGCGGACTGGTCACGCTGATCGAATCGTTCGCCCCGGCCGACTCGCCGGAGCCGGCGACTCACGCCGAGGTGCCGACCAGCTCGGACGAATCGGTGGCCCTGGCGAAGGAGCTGCGTGCCCGGGGATTCAAGTTCGTCGGCCCGACCAACATGTACGCGCTGATGGAGGCGGTCGGCCTGGTCAACACTCACCTGGTCACCTGCTTCCGCCGAAGCCCGGCCTGATCAGGCCTGCGCGGGCCGCTTCGGGGCGGCCGGGCGCCAACGCGGTGAGACCTCGCCGACCTTGTCGGGCGGAACGAGTTGACGGGCCGAGTGCTTCTGCAGCAGGTACATCAGCAGGATCACGGCGATCGAGACGAGGCTGGTCACCCGCGCGACCGACCCGTCGACGTGATGGCTGAGCACGATCACGTCATTGGTGCTGTGGGCGGCCATGGCGAGGATCCACGCGCCGATCGCTACCCCGGTGAAGATCGACTTGCCGCGCCACGCCGCCTGCCAGGCGACCGCCGCGACGAACCCGGTCAGGAGCGGGTGCATAATCTCGAACAGCGGCCGTATCGGCTGGTACTCCTTCGGTTGGATCGCGTACTCGGTCCCTTCCATCACCCCGACCGTCGCGGCCGAGATCAGGACCAGCAGGTAGCCCTCCCGCGGAATGCGGAACCTGAGCTTGATCCAGAGGATCACCGGAACCAGCAGCTTGCCGGTTTCCTCCGCCGGCCCGGCCAAGGCTGCCCAGCCGGGATCGTCCTTGATGCTGTCGCCGAAGACCTTCGGCACGAAGACCTCGACCGCGTAGGCGAGGGCAAAGGCGATCACTCCCGACGCGATCCCCCACTTGAGGATCTCCTTGCGGGTGTCGGGAGAGATCCGGTCGAAGCCGACCCGGGCGCCGATGAAGCGGAGAAAGGCGACCATGGTCAGGAAGGTGGCGATCGCGGCCAGCGGCACCCCGAGGATCTGGATCCCGTGGACGACGTCGGCCTTGCGGTCATCGGCCCAGAAGGCCGCCGCTCCGCCGATGGTGATCAGCATGGCCAGGAAGACCTTCCAGCCGCCGTTCCTCAGGAAGCGGAAGACGTGCTTCTTGTAGCCGGGCAGGGTCGCGCCCTCCGGCGCGGCGCCCACCTCGTCGGTCCAGACTTCTCCGTCCCAGCCCCGCTCGACGACCAGTTTCCCGTGGTGGTCGGGAACCGGATATCGGCCAGGCCCCGGCAGCGACACCGAATCCTCCGCAAGGTCGTGCTCGCTCATCGGCGAGCAGATACCCGTCCCGCGGATAGCTCAATCAGTAGAAGTCTTGCCGACGGGCTTCCAGCCCGGTCCCTTGAAGGCGTAGCCGAAGCGGTCGCGCCAGCTGTCAGCGGCCCGGATGTCGCGCCAGATGTTCATGTACTCGCCGTACGCGACCTTGACCGGGTGGAAGGTCTCGATGTTCTTGGTCAGCCCGTAGCGGACCCGTTCCTCCTCCGGCTCGAAGGTGCCGAACATGCGGTCCCAGATGATCAGGATGCCGGCGTAGTTCTTGTCCAGGTACTGCTCCTGCGAGCCGTGGTGGACCCGGTGGTGGCTGGGCGTGTTGAAGATGAACTCGATCGGCCGCGGCAGCTTGCGGACCGCCTCGGTGTGGAGCAGGAACTGGTAGAGCAGGCTCCAGGAGAAGGCGAGGTAGATCATCCACGGCTCGAACAGCAGCGCGCCCGGCATCCAGAAGAAGATCGAGCTGAAGGGCGACCAGTCCTGGCGGAGCGCGGTCGAGAAGTTGTAGTGCTCGGATGAGTGGTGGACCACATGCATCGCCCAGAAGAGGCGGATGCGGTGGTGGCTGCGGTGGAAGCAGTAGTAGGCGAGGTCGTCGACGAAGAAGAGCAGGACCCAGGTCCACCAGTCCGAGGGCGAGAGCTGGATCGGGCTGATCGAGTAGATCGCCGCGTAGATGACCAGCACGACCAGCTTCCAGGCGCCGGCGATGAAGAGGTGGCCGAGGCCCATGCTGAGGCTGGTCGCCGTGTCCTTCGCCTCGAAGCCGATCGGGGCCTCCGCGGCGTGCTCGTCCGGGCCGCGACCGTGGTCGTGGTCATGCGCGGCGTGGCGCAGGGTGAGGTATTCCAGCCCCATCGCCAGGAAGAAAAACGGGATCGCATAGAGGATCAGGTCGCCCATCGCTCAACTGGTTATACCAGTTCCGCGCGAAACTCGCAAGAAGTTTCAGGCGGCGCGTTCGATGTCCGCGCGGAGCATCTGGCCCGCCACTTCCGCCGCCGCATCAGGGTCACCGGCGGCGATCGCCCGGCCCAGCCGGACGATGATCTCCGCATCCCTGGCCCGTACCCGCTCGGCGACGTCGCCAAAGCTGGTCATCGCCGCCAGCAACGAGTTCAGGGAGAGGCGGTAGGCGATGTTGCCCGATCCGTCGACGATCGCCAGCCAGAACTCGGCGAAGGCCTGATCGAGCGCCTCGTGCTCCCCGGTACCGACCAGGCCGGCCGCCCTGTCCCCCAGCCCCTCGATCCCCCGACGCGCGTCTTCGTCCGCGCGGCCGGCGCACAGCCGCGCCGCATCGACCCCGATCGAGGCCCGCATCTCCAGCACCGAGCGGACGATCTCGGCCGGCGGGTCGAGCGCGTCGCCGCCGAGGTCGAGCATCACCTCGAGCCCACCGGAATCGCGCCAGTCGAGGACCCGGGTCGCGCCGCCATGGGTGATCCGGATCAGGCCGGCCTGTTGAAGCCCTTTCAGAGCCTCGCGGACGGCGTGGCGGTTGACCCCGAACTCCTCGGCCAGCACCCGTTCGGAGGGGATCCGGTCGCCCGGCTCAAGCTCTCCTTCGAGGATCTGCCGTCGCAGCGAATCATGGACTCGTCGCGAAACGGTGCCTGTTCCATTGCCGCTCATCAGGGAGGTTTTACCAATACTGGAATAGTTCGGGCATGGCATCCGAGTTCACGCCCCTCCATCGCGGGGGCTCCGGCCCTCCCCTGGTCCTGATCCACGGGTTCACCGACACCTGGCGAACCTGGGAACTGGTCATTCCGCGACTGGAAGAGGAGTTCGAGGTGCTGGCGATCACCATGCCGGGCCACGCCGGTGGCCCTCCGATCCCGGGCGAGGTCACGACCGCCAGCCTGCCCGACGGTGTCGCCGCGGCGATGGACGAGGCGGGCATCGAGAAAGCCCACCTGGCCGGCAACTCGCTGGGCGGGTTCGTCGCGCTGCAGCTGGCTTCCCGCGACCGGGCGCTCTCGGTCACCGGCCTCGCGCCGGCCGGCGGCTGGTCGGCCGAATTCCAGGATCATTTCGCGCTCGACTACTTCATCACCCAGCAGGACCTGGTCGGGAAGGCCGCACCCTACGCCGACCAGATCGCCTCGACGCCCGAGGGACGCCGGCAGGCGACCAGGTTCATCGTCGAGGACGCAAGCCTGATCACGCCCGCGATGGTCGTCCACCAACTGATCGGCGCCGCGAACTGCGACGCGGCGTTGCCGATGGTCGCGACCGCGCGCCGCGAAGGATTCGAGCTCGACTCCGACCGGATCGATTGTCCGGTCCGGTTCGTCTGGGGCACCGCTGACAAGCTGCTGCGCTGGCCCGAGACCGCGGTCCGCTTTCGCGAGGAGTGGTGCCCCCAGGCCGAGTTCGTCGAGCTCGAAGGGGTCGGCCACTGCCCGCAGCTCGAGGCGCCGCTCGAGGTCAGCGAGCTGATCGCCGGCACGGCCCGACTGGCCTGAGCGACCGGTGCCGGACCAGGGTTCAGGGCCGGCGGCCGGCGAAGACGGCGAAGCCGTGGTCCTTCAGCAGGCAGTCGACGTCGGTGAAGCCGATCTCGCCCAGCCACCCGAGCTGGACCGAGAGCGGGGTCAGGTGGTCGTGGTCCATGCGCTCGACCGTGTCGGCCCACTCGGCGTCGGTCAGCCCCTTCTCGTAGGCCTGGCGGCGATGCCACTCGGCGTAGTGGTCGTGTAAGGCCGGGGTCTCGCCGAGCACGTGCTCGGCATTGACGAAGATGCCGCCCGGCCGGAGTTCGCGGAAGACCGCCTCGTAAACGGACCGTTTGCCGGGATCGGTCATGTGGTGGATGGCGAGGGCCGAGATCACCGCATCCCAAGGCCCGGCGGGGATGCCCTCATACATGTCGCCGGCCACCGTCTCGGCCCGGTCGCCCAGGATCTCCCCCGCCTGTTCGAGCATGCTGGGTGAGAAGTCGAAGAGCGTGAAGCGGGCCTCCGGAAACGCCTCGGCGACCACGGTGGAGAGCATGCCGGTGCCGGCCCCGAGGTCGAGGATGCGGAGCGGCTTCCGGTCGGCCACCTGGGCCAAGCCGACCGCTTCGGGGACGAGGCCGTAGAAGCGGTCGATCTGGGGGACCAGTTTTTCGCGCGGACCGAGGTAGGTCGCCGCCTGCTTTTCGAAGACCGAAGTCGCCTTGCCCATCTGCTGATCCTAGAACCGCCGGGCACCCGGCGCCCACTCAACGGGGTTCGTCGCCGTCTTCCACCAGCGGCACGAAGGCGACCGGCACGACCTTTTCCCGGGAGAGCGACCCGCCCTGACGGCGCCAAAGCTCCAGCCACTGGCGCCAGCGGCCGACCGGCACGACCATGCGGCCGCCCTCCGCCAGCTGCTCCTGCAGCGCCGTCGGCACCCGGCCCTTCACGGCGGCGGCCACGTTGATCACGTCATACGGGGCTTCTTCGGGCCAGCCGCGCGAGCCGTCGCCACAGACCATTTCCACGTTCGCCGCCCCGGCCGCGGCCAGCGATCGCCGCGCCGCCTCGACCAGTTCGGGCTGCCGCTCGATCGAAATCACCCGCTTGGCCAGTCGGCCCAGGATCGCGGCGTGATAGCCAGAGCCCCCGCCCACGTCCAGCGCCAGGTCACCCGGTTCGGGCCGCAGCAGTTCACACATGCTGGCCACCACCAGCGGCTGGGAGATGGTCTGGCCGCAGCCGATCGGGAGCGGACGGTTTTCCCAGGCGAAGGGCCGCTGGCTCTCCGGCACGAACAGTTCGCGCGGCACCTCGGCGATCGCGTCGAGCACGCGCCGGTCGGCGACCTCGACCGAGAGAACCCTGATCAGCTCATCTCGCTCCATGTCCAATCGCTACCCGGACGGAGCGGCGGATATCGCCCGGGCCCGCGATCGGTCGCGGGCCCGGGCGATCCGTTCAGAACCCCCGGCGCTCGGCCCTGGCGCCACCACCGAACCGCTTCACCTTCAGGCCAGGCGAGCGCCTCTGCTGCTTCGGGCAGAACCGGTCGGTGACCCAGCCCTTCTTCGAGAAGAGCTTGGTCTGGTCGGCGTAGTGCTTCGACTTCGGGTTCTCCGACTGCGAGTAGGTGAGGATCATGCTCGCCTGCGGGCACTTCGCCCCGGTCAGGTGCACCGCCTGGATGAAGCTCGAGCCGTCGCTCACCTCGGTGATCCCCTTGCCCGGAACCCACGGGCCCCAGATCGTGTTGAACGAGCCGTACGGCTCGTAGTCACCGCCGTGGAGCGGGATCTTCACCCCGGCCCGGGTCACCGTCTGGTAGTTGCGACGGGTCGCGTCGAACGGGATCCCCTGGCTGGAGAACTCGCTCACCGTGTCGGCGAAGGAGATCGGCAGCGCCGGGTTCAGCGTGTTCAGCCCGTTCGGGGTGCCGATCGGGTCCGAGACCTGGAACGCGTTCGCGTACACCGGGACGGTGCTGCTGCTGAACAGGCGGCCGATGAAGCGCTGGAAGAAGAGGCCGCCCTTCGAGTCCAGGTTGTTGCGGCCGTCCCAGCCCTTGAGCGCGTTGCAGGCTCCCGAGGCGTCCACCGAACCGCTGGTTCCGAGCATGGTCGGGTTGGCGGCGCAGTAGTCGATCACCGGCTTGAGCAGGAGCTCGGCGCTCTCGACCCGGTCGTTGAACTCCATCTTCTTGAGCGAGGCGAGCGTGAACTTGCCGCCGCCGGCGAGCTGCTCGTTGACCATCTTGTGGCCGAGACGGGTGCGCTCGGTCTGGGCGATGTCCTCGTCGCCGATGATCTTGCCGAAGCCATCCAGCGTCTTGTGGACGTTGGCGAACCAGTACGAGTCATTCGAGTTCTCGACGTAGTCGGAGCGCATCTCGTACGGCATGTCCTTGGCCGGGAGGATGCCCGGCCCCGCCGCCCCGGGAACCTTCTTGCTCATGTCGCAGCTGGACTTCGAGCCGTCGAAGACCGGCACCCGGAAAGACGACCAGGCGATCGTGCCGAGGCCGGGCGTGTTGCATTGCGCGACCCTTTCGTCGGACGCGTTCGGCACCGCGCCGATGTCGGCGTAGAGCGCCCGGCCCTTCGAGTCGGAGACGATCGTGTTGACCCAGGGGATGCCCTGGTACTTCTTCAGGATCTTCAGGACCTGCGGAGTGCTCTGGGCCTGGTTGACCTTGTAGAAGTGGTTGATCATCCGGAAGTTGCCGGTGTTCACGTCATAGAGCGAGTAGGCAGAAACGGGGGTCCAGGGGAAGAGCTTGTTGCCCTGGAGCGAGTCGGTCATGTAGCCGTGCTCGGTCGAGTAGAGCGTGCGGTCGTGCTGGTTGCCCTCGCTGTCGGTGACCGTGACCGTGGTCGCCTTCATCGGTTTCGACTGGCCGTCGACGATGTAGCGGGTCGGATCGGTCGGGTCGAGCGTCTCCTTGTAGGCGATGAACCGCCGGGCCGTCGAGACCGTGTGGCTCCAGGCCATGTTGCGGGTGTGGCCGATCAGGATGATCGGGACGCCGAGCAGGCTGGCGCCGGAGACGTTGAGCCGGCCGGGGATGGTCAGCTGTGATTCGAAGAACCGCTGCGGACCATGCCAGGGGAAGTGCGGGTTGCCGAGCAGCAGGCCCTTGCCGCCCTTGACCGCGTTCTTGCCCAGGCCCACCGCGTTCGAGCCGAGGCTGCCGGTGAAGCTGCCGAAGTCGGGGCTGAAGTCCTCCGCCGTGACGTCGTCCGGATCGACGGCCGGGGCCTGCTGCCCGCCTTCGCCCTCGCCGGCCTTCATCAGGATCGGGGCGGGCGGCTGCGCCTCGGCGATGCCGTCCATCGAGGGGTCGGTCGAGCCGTAGCCGAGCAGCTGGTAGAAGCGATGGTAGGCGTCCATCACGGTGATCGGCTTGACCCAGGCCTTGCCGCGGCAGGTCGGGTCGGGGAGCTTTTTCACGCCGGTCTTCTTCAAGTAGGCGTTGTAACCGGCGACATATCCCTTGACCGCCTGCTTGACGTCCGGCACCGGGCCGTTCGGCGGCTTCAGGTTGGCCATCTTCCGGACGGTCCCCTCCTTGCGCACCCGCTTCCAGAAGAAGTCGGAGTCGAGGTTGGAGATCCCATTGGGCGCGTCGGCGTCGGCGCCGAAGTACTTCGAGCGCTCGCCTCTGACCGTCGTGTAGGTGTCGGCCAGGGTGCAGATCTGCTGGCTCGCGATCGCCCAGCCGTAGCCATAGCCGAGCCCGTAGGGGTTGTCCGCCAGGATTCGCGGGATCCCGTATTGGGTGGTGCGGATCGTGACCCGCGGCGGTTTCTTCGCCGCGTCGGCGGTGCCCGCCAGGGGCATCATGAGGAGCGTCAGCAACATCACTCCCGTACCGATCAGAACCCAGAAAAGACGACTGCCAGGACGGACTTCCCCGGACGACGACACCTGCCGCATTGATTCTCCTTTGGTTGATTCCCTCTAAGGCCAGCCTAACGCCGGGACGGCAGCTCCGCAACAGCTTTGGCCGAACCCTCCCGGGCCGTCTAGTCTGGGCCCATGGAGAGTTCAGCGCAGGATCAGAGGTCAGAACCGGCCGACCAGATGACCGGGCAATGCATGTGCGGCAAGGTGACTTTCGAGGTGAACCAGCCGCTGGTCGGGGTCGCACTCTGTTACTGCCGCCGCTGCCAGCACCGCACCGGTACCGCCTTCTCGGCCACCGCCCTGACCCGGCCGGGTTCGTTCCGGGTCACTTCCGGCGAGGAGCACGTCGGGACCTACGAGCCGGGTGACGGCGGCTTCAACAAGTTCTTCTGCCGGGAGTGCGGCGGCCAGCTCTACACCAGCCACCCCGAAAACCCGGAGATCCTCGCGGTCCGCATGGGGGCGCTGAACGAGGACCCGGGTGTCCGGCCCCTCGCCCACCAGTTCACCAACTACGCCGCCCCCTGGTACCCGGTCCCCGACGACGACCTCCCGAAATTCCCGGAACGACTTGACTGGAGTCAAGTCGACTTAACTTAAGTCGGGCGGGGTCCGACCCGCCCTCCACGAGAAACCCGCCAGCCCAATGAACCAACCAATGGATGGGCCGGCTCCGACTCCAAAGGGACCGGACGGGGTCCGGTGCGGCTACCCGCGTTTGGCCAGGATCTTGTCCAGCCGGGCGAAGCCTTCGTTCATGCCCTTCTCCATGCCGGCCTGGATCATCCCGTCCCGGTACTCCTTCGCCTCGAAAGTGGTGAGGGTGACCATGCGGGTGCGGCCGTCTTCGGTCGGGATCAGCTCGAGCCGGTCGATCGAGGGCGGCGGCTGGGGCTCCATGATGAAGTTGAACGTCTGGACCAGCTTGCTCGGCGCCTCGATCTCGAGGAACTCGCCGAAGAAGACATACTCGCTGCCCGAGTCCGGGTCGCGGTGGACGTAGCGGTACTTGCCGCCAGGCCGGACGTCGTATTCCTCGACGGTCATCTCCAGCCGGTCCGGGCCCATCCACTCGGCCAGCACTTCCGGGTCGACCCAGCACTCGAAGACGACCTCGGGCGAGACGTCGAAGATCCGTTCGGTTCGGATCTCGGTGTCACTCGGGAGGGTAACCACGGTCTTGTGCAGCTCTGTCAGTTCGGTCATTTCTCCTGCTCCTTTTCACGCTTACGCTTCTCGATTGCCTCTTCCAGGCGGTTCAATTGCCGGTGGCGGCGACGGTGGAATTCATCGAGCCAGAAGGCGGCTTCGTCGAAGCCTTCGGCCGCGAGCTCGCACCAGCGGGTGCGACCCCGTTTCTCGGTCGTGACGAGCTTCGCTTCCTCGAGGATCCGGATGTGCTTCTTCATCCCGGTCAAGCTCATGCCGGCCGGCTCGGCAAGCTCGCTGATCGAGGCCCCGCCGGTGCCCAGTCGATCGAGCACGGCCATCCGGACCGGGTCGGCCAGCGCAGCAAAGGCACGCCCCGCCGACTCGCTCGATTGCCTATCCAAATACTGAACCATAAGGTTCACTATAGCAAGGCTCCCTGGCTAGTCAAGACCACGCGCAGTGGGTCGGATTTCCGGTCCTGGCACCGGAAATCCGACCCACCTCATTCGAACAGCGGCAAGCGAGGGCGAAGAGAGTCGGTGCGACCGGCATCAGCCGCTCAACCGCCCGGGGCCGGCCCAGCTACGCGAGGTGCAGAAAGGGAGCGCTCTATAGCCACAATCCGCATCTCGCGGAACCTCCCCGCTCCGAGCGTCGAGGCTGAATCAGTGAGATCGAATAAATGGTTCGTATAGAACTAAAAACTCAATCTCGCGAGAGCAGACTCTCGAGGCGACGCCTGGCTTGGGCGGGTGGATGCCAGGGGCCTCCTGGCGCCGCCCGAGCCCGGGCTAACGGGTGTAGGTGATCTCTTGCTGCTTGTCCCGGTTGCGCTTGCTCGACGGGTAGGGGTCGAGCTCGACCGGGGCGCTGGCGATCGCCTGGGTTCGCAGGTCGGACCAGGTGAGGCCTTCGCGGAGCAGGGCCGGTACGCCGAGGGCGGCGGCGGTGGCCATTTCAACCGCTTGGAGGATGACGCCGTAGGCGAGCGCGTCGGCGGTCGAGATGCCCCAGCCTTTGTGCAGGACGAAGATCACCGCGACCTGGAACATGCCGATGTTGGACGGGGTGACCGGGACCACGGCGGTGACGTTGACCGCGAGGAGCACCGCGGCCGAGGCGGCCAGGCCGGCCTGGCTGTCCAGCCCGAGGGCGAACATGAGCGCCCAGCAGGAAAGCATCTGGATCACCCAGGCGAAGAGCTGCAGGGCGACCGCGGGGACGCCGTTGCGCGGGTGCTTGAACACGGTCAGGCCACGGCGGACCTGGAGCATCACCGAGTGGATCGCGGCGCCGACCCGGGCCAGGCGGCCCTCGCCACTCTGGCTGCCGAGAATGGTCGGGGCGGCGACCACCGCGAGCAGCAGCACCGCCGGGATCAAGCTGAACAGGAGGATCTGTTTGGTGCCGCCGTGGAAGACGTTGTCCATCGAGGTGAGGACGAAGGCGCCGAGCAGCAGAATCGCGAGGATGTTCAGCATCGTCTGGGAGACGATCGTGCCGATCACCACCGGCAACGTGTCCTTGGCCCGGCCGGTGTGGCGGGCCAGGCTGATCGCCCTGGCGGGCTCGCCGAGACGGGCCGGCAAGGTCGCAGACATCAGCACGCCGATCATCGTCGCAGAGGCGAAGTCACGACGCTTGAGACCGGAATGGGGCATCGCCGATCGGGCGATGAAGAACCAGGACCAGGCGCGGACGAAAAGCGAAGATGCCATCAGGGCGAGGGCGAAGAGCACCCAGGAGAGGTCGGAGCGGACCACCGTGTCGGCAACCTGGTCGACGCCGATCTTCTTGGCCGCGATCGCGGTCAGGCCGAGCCCGAACAGCGCCATCAGGCCGAGGCCGGCCTTGCGGACCCAGGACCGCCGTGGGCCGGTGCCATCGGCCGGGGCCGGATCGAGCGAGGGCAGCTTGACCGCCGGCGCCCAGGGCAGCCCGTCCGAAGGCGCGACGCCGAGCCGGCGGCGCATCCGATCGCTCGCGGCCTCCGGTTCGGGCACTTCGATCGCCCGTTCGTAGACGTCCATGACCTGGTCGGCGACGGTGCCCCAGGCGTAGCGCTGGGCGCTTTCGCGGGCGGCCGCACCCATGCGGGTGAGGCGATCGGGCTCGTGGTGGACCCGCTGCAACTCCTCGGCCAGCGCCTGAGGGTCGGCCGGCGGGACCAGGACCCCGTCGTGGTAGTTGGTCACCACGTCGTTGTAGCCGGCGATGTTGGAAGCGATCACCGGCGTGCCGGTGGCGAAGGCCTCGGTCAGGATCATGCCGAAGGATTCACCCGAGAGCGAGGGCGCGACCAGGACGTCCGCCTCATGGAGTTGCCGCCAGAGCTCGTCGTTCGAGACCCGGCCATGCAGGTCGAGGTGGTCGATCAGCTCCGGGTGGGCGAGGATCCGCTTGACGTCTTCTGGGTCGGAGCCGACCACCGAGAGCCGGGCCGGCACGTGGTCGATCAGGGCGGAGAAGGCCCGCAGCAGGACCGGCAGTCCCTTGCGCTCCTCGGGCCGGCCTACGAACAGCGCGCGCAGGTGCTCGGTCTCCGGCTTCGGGCCGGTCGGCGCGGCGTCGATGTCGACCCCGTTCGGAACGATCGTGTAGTTGCCGCCGAACCAGCGACGACCGGTCCAGGCGGCGGCCTGGGAGACGGCGATCCGGCCCGAAAGCTTGTTCAGAGTGCGCCGGGCACCGACCGCGTTGGCGAGGAAGTTGGGCAGCGGCTTGGTCGAGTAGGCGTGGAAGGTGCCGACCACCGGAACGTCGGAGGAAAGGCAGGTGTCCCAGCCGTTGGCCGGCGTGATCGGCTCGTGGAGGTGGACCACGTCGAAATCGCCCTCTTCGATCGCCCGGCGGGTCTCGACGATCCCCGAGGGGAAGAGCGGGATGTTCGAAACCGCCCCGTTCGCGTTGACGCCGAAGGTGCGTCCGACCGGGACCAGGTAGTCGGGGATCTCGCGTTCCTGCGCGTCGGCACGGTGAAGCACCTTCGAGAGGCGATCAGGTGGATCGAACGGCGCGATCACACGGACGTAGTGGCCTCGGGAGATGTACTCCTCGGCGAGCGACTGGACGTGCCGGTTTACGCCGCCCTGGTAAGTCCACGAATACGGTGTGACGAGGGCGATTCGCACAAGAGAACAGGATAAAGCAGGAGACGGTCCTCCGAGGGTCGGTTAACCCGACCTGTGGCCGGATTTTGCGGTTGTCCAGGCGAATCCCAGTACCAGCGCCAGATATAGCGTCCCAACTTGGATGAAAAGTGCCCCTGAGTCATTGGTCAGGGCACCGACCAGCGAGCCGGCCGCGGCTGCGACGACCGCGGCCTTGACCATCGGCAGGCCTTCCAGCCAGGCGAGGACCACGCTTCGTTTCCAGACTCCGGCGGCGATCGCGGCCAGGGCGACGACGGTCACCGGGATGCGCGAGACCCGGGTGAAGCTCTCCCGGGTCGCGTCGAGCCGATGGCCGATCACCTCGAAGAACGAGCCACCGCTGCCACCGACGATCGAGCGCACGAAATGGGTTTCGGAGCCGGAGACGATGTCCGCCAGACCGACCAGGAGCAGGGCCGCGAGGGCGGCGGCGAGGCCGGCCCAGGCCAACTTCGGACGGCCGCCCGCGAAGGCCGCCCCGACCACCGCCGCGACCGGGAAGACGATCGCCGCCCCGACGTCGGCCCCGAAGCGGCCGGCCGCGAAGACCACGGTGGCGAGCAGGCCGGCCACCAGGAAGCAGGCCGCGGCCCGACGCCCCTTGACCCCGGCCCAGGTGAGGGCGGCGCCGGTGCCGACCGAGGTGAGGATCATCAAGGTCGATTCGAGCTCGTTGCCGATCCCGTAGAACCGCGCGCCGAGACCCGGGTTGGGCCCGATCACCGCCCGCGGCGTGAGCGCCGAACCGGCCAGCATGTCGACCCCGTAGGGGATCACGGTCAGGCCGCAGGCCAGAGCGAGCGACAGCCAGCCGGGCGCGATCCGCATCAGCAGCGCTGCGATCGCGACCGGAAGCAGGGTCGCGATCGCCCGCTCGACGGTGAGCGAAGGCTCCATTGCCGCGGTCAGCAGCAGCACGGCGGGCAGCAGCACGGTCGAGAGGCAGAGCAGGCGCAGGGCCGGCCGCGCGTAAAGTCCCCGGCTGCCGAAGGAAACCAGCGCCGCGAGGGCGATCCAGAGCAGCAACGGGATCGCCAGGGCCGCGCCGCGCCGCTTCCCGACCTGTTGATAGCGGTTCTCGAGGTCGGCCAGCTTGTCGACCTCGAGTTTGCCGCCGGACTCGATCGGCAGGCCGGTCATCGCCTTCGGCGCCTTGATGTCGAAGTGGTCGAGGATGGTCGGCGCGAGGTCGGTCGAGAGGACGTAGCCGTCGGTCCGGGTGCTGGGCGACTCGAGCGTTCCTTTCATGTCTGGCCCGGCGATCGCGATCGAAAGCTGGTCGCCGGATGCGGCCGGCGGCCGCTCGATGAAGATCTGGAGGTCACCGGCGCGGCGGTCCTGCGATGCCTCGATCGCCGAGGCCAGGGTCATCGAAAGGACGGTGACCGGGTCGGGACAGCCGGGGATCGCGGCATCTGCACCCGGGGTGTCCGGGTCGATCCTCGAATCCGGGCCGCCGCAAGCCTCCGGCGCGCGGGCGATCACGCCGTCGCGCCGTGCCACTGCCAGCGCAGCCGCCCCGGCCGACTCGGTGGCGCTCGCGACGAGGTCGTTGCGGGCCAGCACGGAAGCCAGCAGACCCGGGACCACCGTGCTTTCCGCGGTCTTGGAACGTTTTACGGCTCTTTCCCATCCCTGAGCCGAATCTCCGCCTGGATACACTCGGTCTAACGGCGTGTCATACGCCGAGTCAAACGCCCTTGCGCCTTGGGATACATCGAGCCAGGTCTGCTGGGCGGAAACGTCACCCAAGCCGGGATTCATGAGCCCGATCGCGGCATTTTCAAGGCCGGTGAGATCCCTCGGTGAGGTACCCGGGGGCAGGACGATGATCGTGACCTGGCCGTGGTGGCCGGTCGCGGCTTCCTTCACCTGCAGGTCGTCAGCCCGGGCCGGCGCGGCCACGACAAGGGCCGCGAGCAGCAGGGCCATGGCAGACGCAACTCTCCTCCCCAGTATCTTCAGGTCTGGCATGACATCCGAAACGATAGGCCGTTCGGTCCCCGCCATCCCCGAAGTCGAGTTCGCGAAGGTCGGCGAAGTCGAAATCGCCTACGACGTGCACGGCGATCCGGACGACCCCGTACTGCTGGTCATTCCGGGCCTCGGCACCCAGATGGTCTATTGGGATCTCCCCCTGATCGAACTGCTCACCGACCGTGGCTTCCGCGTGGTGCGGATCGACAACCGCGACAACGGCGCCTCGACCGTACTCCGCCACAAAGGCAAGCCGGCCCTGCCCGCGATGATGCTCGGCATCCCGCGCGGCCTGGCCTACACGCTCGGCGACATGGCGGCGGACGCGGCGGGCGTGCTCGACCAGCTCGGAGTCGAGGGAGCCCATGTGCTCGGCTACTCGATGGGCGGCATGATCGCCCAGACCATGGCGATCGACCATCCGGACCGGGTGCTTTCCCTGACTTCGATGATGTCCCGCACCGGCGCCCGGACCGACGCCTTCCCCGGGGTAAAGGAACTGGCCGCCCTGATGCGGACCAGACCGACCGACAGCCTCGATAGCTACCTGGCGGGGATGGACGCCCTGGGGGCCGTGATCGGCTCGCCGGACTTCCCCAGCGACAAGGCCAGGCTTCGCGAGATCGCCACCATCGCCTGGCATCGCGGCATCCACCTCGACGGCACCGCCCGCCAGCTCCACGCGATCAACTGCCAGCCGAAGCGGGACCAGGCCCTCTCCCGGCTGGAGATCCCGGCCGTGGTCCTGCACGGCGCGGCCGACCGCCTCGTCTTCCCTCGCGGCGGCCGGGCAACCGCCCGCGCCATCCCCGATGCGGAGTTGAGGATCTACGAAGGCATGGGCCACGACATCCCCGAACAGCTCTGGCCCCAGTTCGTCGACGAGATCGACCGCGTCGCGCAGCGGGCTTCCTAGTTCCGACAGTCGCGGTCGGCATTCACCTATCCTTGGTGGCCGCATGAGTAACCCAGGAACCCCCGAAAATCCGCTTCGCGTAGCGATCATCGGCGCCGGCCCCTCCGGCTTCTATGCCGCCGACCAGATCATCAAGGACCCGGACACCCAGGCGCAGGTGGACCTCTTCGACCGCCTCCCCACCCCCTACGGCCTGGTCCGCGGCGGCGTCGCCCCGGACCACCCCAAGATCAAGTCGGTGACCCGGGTCTACGAACGGACCGCCGCCAAGGAAGGGTTCCGCTTCTTCGGTAACGTCGAAGTCGGTCGTGACCTGAACGTCGAGGACTTCGAGAAGCACTACCACGCGATCATCTACACCTTCGGGGCCGAGGCCGACCGCGAGCTCGGCATCCCGGGCGAGGATCTGCCCGGCAGCTTCGCCGCCACCGCCTTCGTCGGCTGGTACAACGCCCACCCCGACTACGCCGACCGGGATTTCAAGCTGGACGAAGCGAAGCGGGCCGTGGTGATCGGCAACGGCAACGTCGCCTTGGACGTCGCCCGCATGCTGGCCCTCGACGACGCCGAACTGCGCAAGACCGACATCGCCGACCACGCGATCGACCTGCTCGACGCTTCGACGATCGAGGAGATCGTGGTGCTGGGCCGGCGCGGCCCGGCCCAGGCCGCCTACACGAACCCCGAGGTCAAGGAACTCGGGGAGCTGGAGGAAGCGGACGTGATCGTCGACCCGGCCGAGGTCGAGCTCGACCCGGCCAGCCAGGCCTGGATCGACTCGGACGAGGCCGACAAGACCGCCAGGGTCAACGTCGAGATCGTCAAGGAGTACGCCTCACGCCAGCCCTCCGGCAAGCCAAAGCGGATCGTCCTGCGCTTCCTCTCCTCACCGATCGAGATCAACGGTGGCGACCGGGTCCAGTCGATCGTGATCGGCCGCAACGAACTGGTCGAGGCGGATGGCAGCCTGAAGGCGAAAGACACCGGCGAGCGCGAGGAGCTCGAATGCGACCTGGTCCTGCGCTCGGTCGGCTACACGGGCGTGCCGCTGCGTGGGGTGCCCTTCGACGAGCGCCGGGGCACCATCCTCAACCAGAACGGCCGGGTGCTGGAAAGCCACGGTGGCGAGCATCGCACCGGCCACTACACGGCGGGCTGGATCAAGCGCGGCCCCTCCGGCGTGATCGGCACCAACAAGAAATGTGCGACCGAGACGGTCGCGAACCTGTTCGAGGACGTAGCGGCCGGCAAGCTGCTCGACCCGGAGAACCCCGGCCCGAACGCGATCGAAGCGCTGCTGGCCGAGCGCGGCGCCAACTACGTGAGCTTCAGCGGCTGGGAGAAGATCGACGCGGCCGAGGTCGGCAAGGGCGAACCCCACGGCCGGCCCCGGGTCAAGTTCGTGCGAATTGAAGAGATGCTCGAAACCGCGGCCGAGCAGGCCGAGGCGGGCACGACGACGGGAGGCGAATGATGGCCGCAGACCTGGCCGAACTCAAGGGCATGATCGAGGCGGCACTGCCCGGCTCGAGTGCCGAGGTTTTCGACGAGACCGGCACCGGCGACCATCTGCGGGCCGAGGTTTCCGCGCCGCAGTTCGAAGGCCAGAGCCGGATCAACCAGCACCGGCTGGTCAAGGCCGCGGTCCGCGAGCGCTTCGACGACGGCACCATCCACGCCCTCACGATCAAGATCCTCGAGTAGGAGCCAGATCGAGGTAAGGAAAGTTGGCAACTATTGCCAACTTTCCTTACCTGGGTCTCAGCTGCAGAGCTGGCCGGCGATGAAGGTCGCGTCGACCAGCGGCACGCCTGGCCGGTAGACGAAATCGGCGTGGGAAGCGGCGTTGAGGAGGACGGCGTCGGCGCGAGCGCCGGGGGTCAGCCGCCCGATATCGGACCGGCCCAGTGCCGTCGCCCCACCGACGGTCGCCGCGCGGACCGCCTCGTCGATGGTCATGCCCATGTCCCGCACGGCGAGGGCCAGGCAGAAGCCCATGGCGGTCGTGTTGCTCGAACCCGGGTTGGTGTTGGTCGCGACCGCGACCTCGACTCCCGCGTCGATCGCCCGGCGGGCGTCGGGATACGGCTGCCTGGTCGAGAAGTCGGTCGCCGGCAGGAAGGTCGCCACGGTCGAGCCGGAAGCGAGCGCCTCCAGGTCGGCATCCTCGAGGTAGGTGCAGTGGTCGACCGAAGCGGCGCCCATCTCGACCGCCAGCTGAACCCCCGGGCCGGGGCCGAGCTGGTTGCCGTGGACGCGCAGGCCGAGACCGGCCTCGCGACCGGCCTCCAGCACCCGGCGTGACTGGTCGCGGTCGAAGGCCCCGACCTCGCAGAACACGTCGATCCACCGGGAGTGCGGAGCGCAGGCGGCCAGCATCTCCCCGCAGACCAGGTCGACGTAATCGTCGGCCCGGCCCTCGAACTCGGACGGGACGACATGTGCCCCGAGGAAGGTGACGTCATCGGTGAACTCGGCTGCAACTTCGAGGCAGCAAAGCTCGGAGGGGACGTCCAGCCCATAGCCGGACTTGATCTCGGTGTGGGTGATGCCGGCCCGGATCGCCTCGCGGCGGCGGCCTTCGGTCAACCCGGTCAGTTCCTCGCGAGTGGCCGCCCGGGTCGAGTCGGTGGTCACCCTGATCCCGCCCGCCGAGTAGGGCTCGCCGGCCATCCGGGCGGCGAACTCGCGGGCGCGGTCGCCGGCGAAGACGAGGTGGGTGTGGCTGTCCACGAAGCCGGGCATGACGCAGCGGCCGCCGGCGTCGACGTGATGGTCCGCCTGGGCGCTGCCGGCTGGCCCGATCTCCGCCACGAGGCCGTCCTCGAAGGCGATCGAGGCGTTCTCGACCATGCCGAGCGGGCCGTCGCCAAGCTCCGGGTCGTTGGTCAGGAGCAGGCCGATGTTCTCGATCGCCAGGCTGCTCACGAGTTCTCCTCCACGGCTTCGATCGAGGCGGAGAGCTCGTCCGCGACGTCGACTTGCCGGTGCCGCCCTTCCGCGACGATGGTCTCTCCGGCGACCATCACGCGCTGGACGTCGGCGGCGCCCGCGGCGAAGAGCAACGAGCCGGCCGGATCCTTCCTGGCGGTGCCGGCCATGCGCACGCTGTCGAAGCCGACCGTGACCAGGTCGGCCGGAGCGCCCGGGGTGATCCGGCCGCCCTCGGGCCATCCGAGTTGCCGGTAGCCAGCCGGCGAGGCGATCTCCATCAGCCGCCCGCAGCCGACCACGCCACGCTCGCCGGTCGCCAGGCGCTGGTCCATCTCCACCGCACGGGTCTCCTCGAAGGGGTCGATCACCGCGTTGGAATCGGTGCCGATCGAGATCGAGGCGCCGGCTTCCAACAACCCCCGGGCCGGGCCGATCCCGTCGGCCAGGTCACGCTCGGTGGTCGGGCAGAGGCAGACGCCGCCCTGGCCCAGGCGGGGGAAATCCTCCGCTTCGAGATGGGTCGCGTGTACGGCAGTGAAACGGGGACCGGTCGCCCCGGCCGCTTCCAGGAGCTCGCTCGGGGTGGCGCCATACGCCTCGCGACAGGTTTCGTTCTCGGCCGGCTGCTCCGAGACGTGGGCGTGGAGCGGAGCCTGGTGGGCGTCGGCCCATTCCGCCACCCGGGCCGCCGAGCCGGGGTCGACCGCCCGCAGGCTGTGGATCGCGGCGCCAAGCCGGGCCATCGGGGGCTCCTCCGCCGGCCCGGAAAGCTGGTCGACCTGGCCGGAGATCCGGTCGACCCGTTCCGCCCAGGCCTCGGCGTCACCATCCGAGAAACGGGTCTGGGCTTCGTCGGGCGGCGTGTCGATGCCGCCGTGGAGGTAACAGGTGTCGATCAAGGCGATCCTGATCCCGGCCCGCCGGGCGGCCTCCAGCATCGCCAGGCCCATCGCGTTCGGATCCTCGTACCGCCCACCGCCCGGGGCGTGATGGACGTAGTGGAACTCGCCGACCACGGTGATCCCGGCCTCGGCCATCTCGGCGAAGGTCGCGGTGGCCAGCGCGAGGTAGGTGTCGGGATCGAGCCCCGCCAGGGCCGAGTACATCTGCCGGCGCCAGGTCCAGAAGTCACCGCGACCGGTGTGGGTGCGGCCCCGCAGGATCCGCTGGAAGGCGTGTGAGTGGGCATTGGCGAAACCGGGCACGGTCAGGCCCGGCAGGCGTTCGGCGTCGTCCGTCGGCCGAGTGTCCGGCTCGACCGAAACGACTTTCCCACCCTGGACGCCGATCGTGACGCCGGCGTCGGCCTGCTCGCCGCCGAGCCAGGCGTATTCGCACCAGAGCTTCAAGAGCCGACCCGCTCGACGAACCGGGTGATCCGCTCGACGAACTCGTCCCGCTGGTGGCGTTCGAACTCGTCCCAGGTGGCGAGGCTGGCCGTATCGGTGACCCGGTCGAGGAAGAGCTTGCCGTCGAGGTGGTCGATTTCGTGCTGGATCGTGCCGGCGGTCAGCCCTCGTTTGACCTCGTCGTGCTCCACCCCCTCCCGGTCCAGGTACTGGATCCGCACCTCGACGTGTCGCATGACGTTGCCGCGCAGGTCCGGCACCGAGAGGCAGCCCTCGTTGATCTCGACCATCTCCGCCCCGATCGGCTCGATCACGGGATTGACCATCACCATGCGGGGGATCGGGGGCTTGTACGGGTAGCGCGGGTTGACGCCGTCGACCTCGGCTATCGCGACCCGCAGGTCGGAGCCGATCTGGTTGGCGGCTATGCCGGCGCCGTTCGCGGCCCGCCGGGTGTCGATCAGGTCGTCGATCAACTGCTGGACCTCAGGGCCGGCCAGTTCCTCCGGATCGACCGGGCGGGTCGGCTCCCGGAGGATCGGGTTGCCGACCACGGTTATCTCGCGGACACTCATCCCTGTCCACTATCGCGCATCGGGATCGTCACCCCGCGCTCGTCGGCCACCTCCTGTGCCCGGTCGTATCCGGCGTCGGCGTGGCGGATCACGCCGGTGCCCGGATCAGCGGTCAGCACCCGTTCCAGCTTCTGCGCGGCCAGGTCGGTGCCGTCGGCCACGCAGACCATGCCGGCGTGGATCGAACGGCCGATCCCGACCCCGCCGCCGTGGTGGATGCTGACCCAGGTCGCCCCCGCCGCCGTGTTCAGCATCGCGTTGAGCAGCGGCCAGTCGGCGATCGCATCCGAGCCGTCGGCCATCGACTCGGTCTCCCGATAGGGCGAGGCGACGGATCCGGAGTCGAGGTGGTCGCGGCCGATCACGATCGGGCCCTTGAGCTCGCCGGACCGGACCATCTCGTTGAACCTGAGGCCGAGCCGGTGCCGCTCCCCGTATCCGGCCCAGCAGATGCGGGACGGCAGCCCCTGGAAGGCGATCCGCTCGCCGGCCAGCCGGATCCAGCGGGCCAGCGACTCGTCGCCGGGCAGCTCCTCGAGGACGGCCCGGTCGGTGGCGGCGATGTCAGCCGGATCGCCGGAAAGCGCGGCCCAGCGGAAGGGGCCCTTGCCTTCGCAGAACATGGGCCGGATGTAGGCGGGCACGAAGCCCGGGTAGTCGAAGGCCCGTTCGAAGCCGCCCTCGCGGGCCTCGGCCCGCAGGCTGTTGCCGTAGTCGAACACCTCGGCGCCGTCGTCGAGGAAGCCGACCATGGCCGCGCAGTGGGCCGCCATCGCCTTGCGTGAACGATGGACGTACTCGTCCGGGTCGCTGACCCGCAGCGCGTCGGCCTCCTCCGGCGTCATCAGGTTCGGGATGTAGCCGACCAGGGGGTCGTGGGCGCTGGTCTGGTCGGTCACGATGTCCGCCCCGAAGCCGATCCGGCGCAGCTCCGGCAGCACGTCTGCCGCGTTGGCGCAGAGCCCGACGCTGAGCGCCTGGCCGGCCGATTTCGCTGCCTCGCAGCGGGCGACCGCGTCTTCCAGGCTCTCGGCCTGCTCGTCCAGGTAACGGGTCTCGAGCCGCCGCCGGATCCGCTCGGGATCGATCTCGATGCAGAGCGCGACTCCGTCGTTCATGGTCACGGCGAGCGGCTGGGCGCCACCCATCCCGCCGAGGCCGGCGGTCACCGTGATCGTCCCCTTGAGCGAACCGCCGAAGCGGCGGCGGGCGATCTCGGCGAAGCACTCGTAGGTGCCCTGCACGATCCCCTGGCTGCCGATGTAGATCCAGGAGCCGGCGGTCATCTGCCCGTACATGGTCAGCCCCTCCTGCTCGAGCCGCCGGAACTCCTCCCAGTTGGCCCAGTCCGGGACCAGGTTGGAATTCGCGATCAAGACTCGTGGCGACCACTCGTGGGTGCGGAACACCCCGACCGGCTTGCCCGACTGGACCAGCAGCGTCTGGTCGTCATCGAGGTCGCGCAGGCTGGAGACGATCGCGTCGAAGGCCTGCCAGGAGCGGGCCGCCCGCCCGGTTCCGCCGTAGACGACCAGGTCATCGGGCCGTTCCGCGACCTCCGGGTCGAGGTTGTTCATCAGCATCCGGAGCGGTGCCTCCTGCTGCCAGCCCTTGCAGCTCAACTCGCTGCCCCGGGGGGCGCGGACCGGACGGGCGCCGGGCAGACCATCACTCATGACAACTCTCCAATCTCTTCTTCTACCGCGGCGAGCACCTCGCCCCCGCGGACCATTTCTTCGACCGCGGCCAGCTCCGGCGATTGCCACCGGTCCGGCCCTGGCCCGGACGCCCCACCTCGCACCACCCGTAGCGCCGCGGCGGTCGCCGGAGCAGGTGCCAACGGCGACCTGAGGTCCAGCCCGCGGGTGGCGCAGAGCAGTTCCACGGCGACGATCCGTTCCAGGTTGGTGACCGAACGGCGCAGCTTGCGGGCCGCGTTCCAGGCCATCGAGACGTGGTCCTCCTGCATGGCGCTGGTCGGGACGGTGTCGCTCGAGGCCGGGACCGCGAGCCGGCGGTTGTCGGCGACCATCGCGGCCTGCGTGTACTGCGTGATCATCATGCCCGAGTCCACACCCGGATCGTCGGCCAGGAACGGCGGCAGGCCCTGCGAGCGGGTGGCGTCGAGCAGCCGGTCGGTGCGCCGCTCGGCGATCGCGCCGACCTGGGCGGAGGCGATGCAGAGCAGGTCGCAGACCACGCCGAGCGGGGCGCCGTGGAAGTTGCCGCAGGACTCGACCCGGCCGTCGGGGAGAACCATCGGATTGTCGATCGCCGAATCGAGTTCCACCTCGGCGACCTGGCGAGCATGGTCGACCGAGTCGCGGGCCGCCCCCAGCACCTGGGGCGCGCAGCGCAGCGAGTAGGCATCCTGGACCCGTGGGTCGCCGTACCGGTGGCTGGCCACGATCTCGGACCCGGCCAGCAGCCGCATCAGGTTCTCGGCGCTCGCCATCTGGCCCGGCTGGGGCCGCAGCCCGACCAGGTCGGCGGCGAAGGCGCGGTCGGTTCCCAGCAGTGCCTCGACCGAGGCGGCGGCGGCAATGTCGGCGGTGCGGAGCACCCGGTCCAGGTCGCAGATCGCGAGCACCAGCATCCCGAGGATGCCGTCGGTGCCGTTGATCAGCGCCAGGCCCTCCTTCGCGCGCAGTTCCAGCGGCTCGATCCCGGCCGAACGCAGAGCATCTGCAGTCGGGACGCGGGCGCCGTCCGCGCCCAGCACCTCGCCTTCGCCGATCAGGACCAGGGCGCAGTGGGCCAGCGGTGCGAGGTCGCCGCTGGCGCCGAGCGAGCCGTACTCCGGAACCACCGGGGTGATCCCGGCGTTGAGCAGCGCCAGCAAGGTCTCGGCGACCACGGGGCGGGCGCCGGACCTGGCCATCGCCAGGCTGCGCGCCCGCATCAGCATCAGTCCCCGGACCACCTCCGGCTCGACCGGATCCCCCATGCCGGCCGCATGCGAGCGGATCAGGGAGAGCTGGAGCTGTTCGCGACGTTCGGCTGGGATCGAGGTGGTGGCCAGCGAACCGAAACCGGTCGAGACCCCGTAGACGGGTTCGTCGCCCTCGGCGTGGCGTTCGACGATCCGCGCCGACTCCTCCATGCGCTCGATCGCACCGGGGGTCAGCTCGACCTTGGCCCCGGACCGCGCGACCTCCACGACCTGCTCGAACCGCAACCCATGGCCGTCGAGCCGGACCTCGCCGGTGGCCTGCCCCGCACTCATTCGGCCGCCTGCACGACTTGCTTGGATTCCGCGTGGATCGGCTCGAGAACTTGCCGGCTCAGCTCGGCGAAGTGGGAACCCGAGATCATCGAGAAGTCCCGCGGGCGCGGCAGGTCGATCTCGACCTCTTCCTTGATCTTGCCGGGCCGGTTCTTCATGACCAGCACCCGGTCCGAGATGTAGATCGCCTCCTCGACGTCGTGGGTGATGAAGAGCACGGTCAGCCGGTGCCGCTCCCAGACCTCGGTCAAGAGCTCCTGCATCACCCGTCGGGTCAGCGCGTCGAGCGCCCCGAACGGCTCGTCCATGAGCAGCACCTCGGGCCGGTAGGAGAGCGCCCGCGCGATCGCCACCCGCTGCCTCATCCCGCCGGAGAGCTGGCTCGGGTAGGCGTCGACGAACTCGGAAAGGCCGACCAGCTCGAGTTGCTCGATCGCGGCATCGCGGCGTTCGGCCCGGGTCATGTCCTCGCCCCGCAAGGCGAACTCGACGTTCTGCCGGGTGTTCAGCCAGGGCAGCAGCGTGTAGGTCTGGAAGACCATGCCCCGGTCCCGCCCCGGCCCGGTGATCGGCTCTCCGTCCAGCCAGGCCCCGCCTTCGGTCGGGTGGTCGAGCCCGGCGACGATGTTGAGCAGCGTGCTCTTGCCGCAGCCGGAGGTGCCGACCAGCGAGACGAACTCGTTCTCGGCGATCTCGAAGTTGACGTCTTCCAGCGCCTTGAGCTCGCCCGAGCGGGTCTTGAAGGTCTTGCCGAGGCCGCGGATCTCCAGTTTCGAGCTCATCGTTCACTCTCCGCGTAGCGGAAGAATCTTCTTCCCAGCGCTTTCATGACCTGGTCGGTGATCAGCCCCAGCACCCCGAGCACGAGGATGTAGCCGATGATCAGCTCCGTGTCGAAGAACCTTTGGGCGGTGGTGATCCGGTAGCCCAGGCCCGAGGTGGCGGCAACCAGTTCGGCCAGGACCAGCCAGGTCCAAGCCCAGCCGAGCGTGATCCTCAGCGAGTCCCAGATCCCGGGGGCGGCGCTCCTGATGATGATGCGGCCGAGGATGCCGCTGTCCTTCATGCCGAGTGTGCGCCCGAAGTCGACCAGATCGCGCGGCACCCGCTTGGTGTTGTCCATGATCATCAGGACCTGCTGGAAGAAGGTGCCGATCCAGATGATCTCGAACTTCTGCAGGTCGCTGGTGCCGGACCAGAGGATGGTCAAGGGGACGAAGGCGACCACCGGCATGTACCGGACGAAGTCGACCAGCGGCTCGATCGAGGCCTCCCAGAACCGGTAGGTGCCGATCAGCACCCCGATCGGGATCGCCAGCACCGAGGCGGCGGCGAAGCCGACCAGGATCCGGTAGATCGAGACCCGCATGTCGGCCCAGAGCTCGCCGTTGTTGACCTGCTCCTTCAGCGTGTTGAAGACCGCGTCCGGTGGCGGCAGGAAGAGCGGCTTGACCATCCCCGTGCCGCTGGTCAGCAGCCACCAGACAAACAGCAAGGCGAGGAACACGCAGGCCGAGATCAGGATGAACGAGTGGGTCCGGATGCTCCCCCCGATCTCGAACATCGCCGGCCGGCGCCGGTGCCGGGGCAGCAGCGGCCGCTCGTCCGGCGGCGGCTCCACCGGCCCGTCGATCGGGCCGGTGGAGGGCGTGTCGCCTCCGTTTGTCATTGCTGCTGGGCCTTTTCGACGAAGGCCGGATCGACGATCGAGAGCGGGTCGATCTCATCCTGCAGGTAACCCGAGTCGAGGGCTGCCTTCTGGACGTCGACCATCGTCTGCTTGGCGAAGGCGCCACCGAGCAGCTTGGCGTTCTCGGCCCCGTCGTAGAGCTTGATGCCCTTGAACGAGGTGTCGAGCGTGCCGGGCTTCGCCCCGACCGCCTTGGTGATGATCGCCTGGGCCTCGTCGGTGTTCTGGTTGTAGAAATCGACCGCGTCGTTCCAGGACTTGACCAAGGCCAAAACCTGGCCTGGTTTGTCGTTGACCATCGAATCGCTGGCCATCAAACCGTCCGAGACGAGGCCCGGGTCCTCGCCCGCCGTGTAGAGCAGGCTCATGTCCGGGTCCTGGTCGAGCGCGGCGCTGATGTAGGGCTCGTAGGTGACCGCCGCATCGACCCGGCCCGCGATCACGGCGTTGCCGGCGTCCGAGGCGTTCATCGGGACGACCTTGATGTCATCGGTGCTCATGTCGTTCTGGGCCAGCGCGTAATGGATCAGGATGTCGCTGGTCGTGCCTTCCTCATAAGCGACCGACTTGCCCTTCAGATCCTTGATCGACTTGATGTCGCTGCCGGCGATGACCGCGTCGGCGGTCGTGCTCTGGTCGAGCAGCAGGACGATCTTCGCCCCGACGTCCTTCGAACCGAAGAGCAGCATCGCGTGGGTCGGCATGTTGCTGACGTCGGTGTGGCCGGAGATGAAGGCCGACTCACGCTGCGAGTCGTTGGCGAAGTTGGTGATGTTTACGTCGATCCCGTTCTTCTTGAAGAAGCCCTTCTCCTGGGCGATGTACCACGGTCCGTAGCCGATCCACGGCTCGATGCCCATGTTGATCTGGCCGGACTCCGGCTGATCCGGGATCGAAGCGACGCTGGTGTTGCCCGAGCTTCCGGAACCACCGTTGTCATCCGAATCGGAACTGCCGCAGGCAGCCACCCCGATCACCAGCACCAGGCCCAGCAACAGGGCCATGAACTTCTTTCTTGCAGTTGACATCTTCTCTCTCCTTGTTTTCTACTTCTGGGCCTTTTCGACGAAGGTCGGATCGACGAACTTCGCCGGGTCGACCTCGTCCTTCAGATAGCCGGCGTCGATCGCCGCGTCGCGGACGTCGACCATCGTCTGGTTGACGAAATCGCCGCCGAGCAGCTTGGCGTTCTGGGCACCGTCGTACAGCTGGATCCCGGCGAAGGAGGCATCCAGCGAGCCGGGCGTGGCTCCGACCCCCTTGGTGATGATCGCCTGGGCCTCTTCCGGGTTCTGGTTGTAGAAATCGACCGCGTCGTTCCAGGACTTGACCAGGGCCAGAACCTGGCCCGGCTTGTCCTGGATCATCGAGTCCTGGGCGACCATCACGTCCGAGATCAGCCCCGGGTTCTCGCCCGCCGTGAAGAGCACGTTCATGTCCGGGTCCTGGGCCTTGGCGGCGCTGATGTAGGGCTCGTAGGTGACCGCCGCATCCACCTTGCCCGCGATCACGGCGTTCCCGGCGTCGGATGCGTTCATCGGCACGACGTTGATGTCGTCGGTGCTCATCCCGTTCTGGGCCAGCGCGTAATGGATCAGGATGTCGCTGGTGGTGCCCTGCTCGTAGGCGACCGACTTGCCCTTGAGGTCCTTGATCGACTTGATCGGGTCCGGCGCGATCACCGCGTCGGCGGTCAGGCTCTTGTCTTCGACCAGGACGATCTTGGCGGGCACCTCCTCCTGGGCGAGCAACAGCGAGGTGTGGGTCGCGATGTTGCTGACCTCGAGGTGGTTCGCGATGAAGGCGGCGTTCTGCTGGTCATCGGTGTTGAAGTTGGTGATCTTGACGTCGATCCCGTTCTTCTTGAAGAAGCCCTTGTCCTGGGCGATGTACCAAGGCGCGTAGCCGATCCACGGCTCGATGCCCATGTTGATCTGGCCGGACTCCGGCTGATCCGGGATCGAAGCGACGCTGGTCTCGCCCGAGCTTCCGGAACCACCGCTTTCATCCGAGTCCGAACCACAGGCGGCCAGGGCCAGGACGGCCACCAGGCCGAAGGCCAGGACCGCCAATCTGAGTTTTGTCTTCGACATCTTGGTCTCCCCTCGTTGTCAGTCTCGACTCGCCGCCCGGGCCCGGACCGCTTCCGCGTGCGCGGGGAACCCTTCGTGCTCGGCCAGCACGACGATCGAGTCGGCCAGGCGGGCCAGGGCGGCCTGACTGGCTTTTGCGATCGACGCTTTCTTGAGGAAGGTCTCGGCCGTGATCCCGGAGCTGACCCGGGCAAAACGTCCGGTCGGCAACGCGGCCGGCACCCCGAGCACGTAGTTGGCCGCCGCGATCGGAGTCTGCTGACCGACCAGGATCTCGCCCGCGTTGACCAGCATCCCGATCATCTCCTCTTCCCGCTCCTCGGCCACCGCGACCTGCAGGTGCTCGGGAGCGAACTGGTTGGCCACCTCGGCCGTCTCGGCCAGGTCGGAGGTGAGGATCGCGCCACCGTTGGCGAGCGCCTTGGCCGCGTACTCACGGCGGGGCTCCGGCAGCTCCGCCAGCCGGCGGGCCAGCGGCTCCTCGACTTCTTCGATCAGCTCACGCGAATCGGTCACCAGCACCGAGGCCGAGTCCGGCCCGTGCTCGGCCTCGTTCAGCAGGTCGGCGGCGAGCAGCTCCCGGTCCGCGGTCCGGTCGGCGACGATCACGCTTTCGGACGGCCCGAGCACCATTCGAGTCACGCAGCCGTAGCGCTGGCACTCGATCTGAGCGGCGGAGACCGGCGGGCTGCCGGGGCCGACCACCTGGAGCACCTGGGGCACCGTCTCGGTGCCGAAGGCCAGGGCGGCGATGCCGGCCGGGCCGTTGACCCGGAAGACGTCGGAGATGCCGAGCTCGGAGGCGACGAACAGCACCCCGGGGTCGACCTCGCCGCCCCCACCGGCGACCGGCGGCACCACGACCGCGATGTTCGCGACCTTCGCGGTGACCGCGGGGGCGCCGATCTGGATCAGGACCGAAGGGTAGGAGCCCTTGCCGCTCGGCACGAACAGGCCGGCGCTCTCGATCGGGGTCGCCTTCTCACCGACCACCAACCCTTCGGCGATCTCCTCGCGCCAGTCCAGGTCGGCGATCGCCCGTTCGCTGAAGCTGCGCACGTTGTCGATCCCGACCCGGATCGCGGCGGCCAGGTCCGGGTCGATCCCGGCCCGCGCCCGTTCGAACTCCTCCTCGGATACGCGGATCCGGTCCGGCTCCACCTCGCAGCCGTCGAAGCGGCTGAGCGCCCGCACGATCGCGTCGTCGCCGTTCTCTTTCACGTCGAGCACGATCTCGCCGACCGAACGGCTCAGTTCGGGGTCGAACATCTTCAGCGCGCCCTCGGGACGGCCGATCAGCCGCGCCCGCTCTTCGGGCCCCGCGGAACCCCACTCTGTCAATGCGATGGTCCCAGCCATCAGATGCTCCTTCCTCCGTCGATGTTCACGAGACTCCCGGTCATGTAGGCGCCGCCCTCGCCGGCCAGGAAACTGACCAGCCCGGCGACCTCTTCGCCGGAGGAAAACCGGCCGGCCGGCACGTCGGCCAGCAGCTCCTCCGCCGTGGCGGGGTCTTCCATGTACGGCGCGGTCATCCGCGTGGGCACGTAGCCGGGGCAGATCGCCAGCGAGACGATGCCGCGGTCGGCCAGCTCCAGCGCCATGGTCTGAGCCAGGCTGGCGACGGCCGCCTTGGACGCGTTGTAGTCAGCGAAGAGCTTTTCGGGCCGGATCGCGTTGACCGAAGCGTTGAAGATCAGGCGGCCTTCCCGGCCCATCAGCCGGGCGGCGCCGGTCGCCACCAGGAAGGCGCCGACCACGTTGACTTCCAGCACCCGGCGCAGATGACCGGGGTCGAGCTCGAGTGCCGGTTTGGCCTCGCCGTCGATCCCGGCGTTGATGAAGGCGATGTCGAGGCCGCCCAGGCCGGTGGCGGCCAGCTCGATCGCGGCGGCGACCTCCTCTTCGCGCGAGACGTCACAGGCCGTTCCGACCAGCGGGCCCGGGACGGCCAGGGGCTCCAACTCGGTCAGCGCGTCGGACACGGTCCGGTCGTTGGAGCCGAGCAGGCAGACCGAGGCACCCTCTTCGAGGAACCGACGCGCCGCGGCGAGCCCGATCCCGCTGGTGCCACCCGAGATCAGGACCCGGCGGCCTTCATGTCGCTTGGCTGCGGTCAATCGAGCGTCCCCTTGACGCCGGCGGTCATGCCCGCCCGCCACGGATTCGCCTGGAAGCTGGCCCGAAGCGCCCGGGCGAAGGCCCGGAAGCCCGCCTCCCAGGCGTGGTGCGGGTCGCGGCCCCGCTCCATGTCGAGGTGGACGGTCGAGCGCGAGCCTTGGCAGAAGCCTTCGAAGAAGGCGGTGAGGTCGACGCAGAGCATGTCCTCGACCCGCTCCAGACCGGCGGCCCCGCCACGCTCTACGGCGGCGAAGGACCGGCCTTCGAAGGAGATCTGGCAGTCGGCGCTGGCCTCGTCCATCATCGCCCGGGCGAAGCCGGCCGATTCGACCCCTTCCGGGATCCGCGAGCGGATCACCGCTGCCGCGGCCTTGCCGAAAGCGAGCCCGGTGTCCTCGGTGACCACATGCATCAGGCGGAAGGTCTTGACCTGGAAACTCGCGTCGACGTTGAAGTCGCCCCACCACCCGAGCATCTCCAGCATGTGGTCGAAGAAGGCGATGCTCGTGTCGAGCCGCGGCTTCCGATGCGGCCCGAGGTCGAGCGTGACCTCGAGCGAGGCCTCGTTGGTGTTCCGCGCGACCGTGAAGGCGTCGCCTTCCTGCCGTACCTCCATCTGCTCGAGCTCGGTCACTGCGATGCACCTCCGTTGTCGTGTTCCTGAAATCGTTCGATCGCGCCGCGTACCACGGCCATCTCCGGCGGGCGCCCGATCGAGACCCTGAGGTAGCCGGGCAGCCCGAGGTCGTCACCGTCACGAACCGCGACGCCGTCTCGCGCCAGCTCCGCCTGCAGGCGATCCGTGTCCTCCACGGTCAGGGTCACGAAGTTCGCCTCGCTCGGCCAGTGACGGATCCCGCGGTCGGTCAGGAAGTCCTCGAATCGCTCCCTTTCCTTGCGGACCAGGTCGATCCCGTACTCGGCCCAGGCCGGGTCGCGCAAGCTGGCGAGGGCGGCGTTCAGCGCGACCACGTTGACGTTGAACGGGGGCTTGGCGGCGTCGATCATCCCGATCAGCCCGGCCGGACCGAGCCCGTAGCCGACCCGCAGGCCGGCCAGGCCGTGAGCCTTGGAGAGGGTGCGCTGGATCAGCAGGTTCGGGTGCCGGTCAAGCAGTTCGCGGGTATCGGCGACGAAGTCGGAGCCGGCGAACGACCGGTAGGCCTCGTCGAGCACGACGACGCATCCATCCGAGACCCTGTCGAGGAATGACTCGAGGTCTTGGGCGGTGACGGCCCGGCCGGTCGGGTTGTGCGGGGTCGGCAGCCAGCAGAGCGTGGCGCCCTGCGAGGCCTCGGCCATCGCGTCGAGGTCGTGGCCCCCGTCCTTCAGCGGCACGTACCGAGGCTCGGCCTCGTGCAGCCGGGTGACCAGTTCGTCGATCTGGTAGCAGGGCTCGGAGAGGATCACCGGCGATCCGGGCCCGGTGGTCAGCATCGCCGTCAGGTAGCAGAGCTCGTCGCTGCCGTTGGTCACCACGACCCGCCCCGGGTCCAGGCCTTCCTGCTCGGCGATCGCGCCCCGCAGTTCCTCGCTGGTCACGTAGCGATGGACCTCGGGCGCGCTGGCGCAGATCGCCTTCATCGCGGCGGGCGAAGGGCCGAGCGGGTGCTCGTTCGAGGAGAGTTTGCCGGCGTCGCCTCCATCGGCTGCCCGGCCCGGCTGATAGCGCCGGATCGAGCCGGTCCGCCGCTGGGCTGTGGCCAGCGCGTTCATGGCCGGACCAGCACCTTGACCTCGTCCGGGCTGGCCAGTTGCCCCCGGATCGTCTCGGGCAGCTCGGGCAGGGAGACGGCCCCGGTGACCAGCGGCCGGTATCTGCCGGCTTCGGCCGCGAGCAGCTCGATCGCCCTCGGCAGTTCGTCGACGAACGCGTTGCTGCCGCGGAGCGTGACCTCAGACTCGACGATCTCCCGGCCGGAAAGACCGGAGGGACGGCCGTCGATCGCCAGCACCAGCACCGTGCCGCCGTGGCGGGCCGCGGCAACCGCGTCCTTGAGCGAGCCTTCGTAGCCGGCCGCGTCGACGACCAGGCCATAGTCCCGATCTTCCGGGGCCGCGTCGGTCGTCCGGGCGCCCAGGGCGCGGGCCAGCTGGGCCCGCCGCTCGGCCGGCTCGGCCACGTCGACCTCCAGGTCCTCGAAGCGGCGGCGAAGCTCGATCTGGACCAGGGCGCCGACCGGCCCGTGCCCGATCACCAGGGCGCTGTCCGGTGCGGCGTCGATGCCGGCGAGCGCGTGGAGGACCACGGCCAGCGGCTCGGCCAGCACCGCATCCTCGAGCGCCAGCCCATCCGGTACCCGGTGCACCGACCGCTCCGGGACCACGCAGTAGCCGGCGAATCCGCCGGGACGCGACTCGCCGAGAAAAGTGATCTGGGAGCAGCGGTCGGGATCGATCGCGCACTCGGGGCAATCGAGGCAGGGCAACCTGGAGTCGAGCACGACTCGCTCGCCCGGCGAGAAGGCCACCTCGGACCCGACCGCCTCGACCACCCCGGCGACCTCGTGGCCCAGCGTCGCGGGCCAGTACTCGACCCAGGTGCCGCTGCGGAACACGTGGAGGTCGGAGCCGCAGATCCCGGCCCACTCGACCCGGACCAGCACCTCGCCGGGACCGGGTTCGTCGAGTTCGCGCGTCCCGATCTCGATCTCGAGGTCCTGGCCGAGGAGCGAGGCTTCCACTTTCATCAGGCGGCCTCCCGGCCCCGGTCCGCGGTGTCGCCCGACCATCCGAGGCGGCTGGAGAGCAGCCGGCCGGCCTCGGTCACGGCGACCGCCAGGCGTTCGACCTGCTCGTCGTCGCACTGGGCGACCACATACGAGGTGCCGACCGCGGCCATCGGCACTCCCTCGTGCGAGAACACCGGCGCGGCCAGGCAGCAGATGCCGGGGGTGACCATCTGGTCGTCGTAGGCGTAGCTGCTCTCCCGGACCTCGGCCAGTTCGGTGATCAGCGAGTCCAGGTCATCGCAGTGGTGCTCGGTGCGGGAGACCAGCGGCTGGTCGGCGTAGATCGCCCGCACCTGTTCCTCCGGCAGCTCCGCGAGGATCGCCCGGCCGACCGCCGTGAGGTGGGCGGGCAGCCGGACCCCGACCTCGGTCACCAGCCGCACGTTGTTCTCCGGCGGTTCCTCCTTGTCGATGTAGAGCACGTCCGTGCCGTGGAGCACCGCCATGTGCGTGGTGTGGTTGATGTCGGCGGCCAGCTGCTCGAGGATCGGCCTGCCCAGCCGGCGGAGGGGCGTCCGGCGAAGGTAGGCCGAGCCGATCTCGAAGACCGCCACCCCGAGCCCCCAGGCCCGCTCCACCTCGTAGTAGGTCACGAAGTTCCGCTCGCGCATCAGGTTGAGCAGGTGGTGGGTACTACTCTTGGGGATGGAGCATTCCCGGGCGATCGTCATGGTCGGCGTGGGGGTTGCCCGCGTCGCCAGGAAGCTGAGCACGCTGAGTGCTCTGTCAGCTGATTTTGCGCCGGAATACATCGCTCTCCGTCACCTCCGGAGACCAAGTCTCATATATGAGACTCAAGTCTCAACTCGACTGGTGGATCGAAAGTAGCCCAGACCCGGCCCTCCGGTCAAGACGAGGCGGGCGAAAACAGTCTCAGGTGCCAGACAGGGCTGTGAGATCGCGGAGCAGAGCCGCTCCGCGCTCGCGCAGGGCCAGCACGCTTTCCACGCCCAGCAGCTGCATGGTGCGGAGGAACTGGGCCGAGATCAGCTCGATCGCCCGGTCGACCCCGGGCTCGCCCGCGGCCATCAGGCCGTAGAGGTAAGCCCGGCCGATTGCCCCCGCGTCGGCCCCGAGCGCGATCGCGACCGCGAGGTCGGCACCGTGGCGGATCCCCGAGTCGAGCACCACCGTCGCCTCCTCGCCGACCGCCGCCCGCACCTCGGCGCAGACCTCGATCGGAGGCAGGGTCCGGTCCAGTTGCCGGCCGCCGTGGTTGGAGAGGTGGACCCCCTCCGCCCCGGCTTCGACCGCCCGCCGCGCGTCTTGCGGGTTGAGCGGGCCCTTGACCAGGAGCCGGCCCGGCCAGATCGAACGGACCTCGTCCAGTTGGGCCCAGGCGACCGAGGGGTCGAACTGGCTGGTCATGTTCTCGATCGTGACCCCGCTGCCGACGCTTGGTGGGGCGTTGGCGAACTCGAGCGCCGGACTCCGCAGCATCCGGGTCCAGTAGCCCGGGTGGGCCCCGATCTTGAGCAGCGAAGTGAGGTTGAGGCTGGGCGGGATCGTGAGCCCGTTGCGGACATCGCGCAGGCGGTTGCCGGAGACGTGCGCGTCCACGCTCACCTCGAGCACCCGGTAGCCGGCATCCGCCGCCCGTTCGATCAGGTCGCGGGTCATCCCCCGGTCCTTCCAGACGTAGAGCTGAAACCAGAGCCGGTCGTGGCCGGTCGTCGCCAACTGCTCGATCGAGGTCGAGGCGACCGTCGAAAGCCCGTAGGGGAGTCCGGCCCGCGCCGCCGCCCGGCCGACCGCCAGTTCGCCGTCGGTGTGCATCATCCGCGTGTAGCCGGTCGGGGCGAGGACGAGGGGCAAGGGGATGTCATCCCCCAGCAGGCTGGTGGCCGGGTCGCATCCGGATACGTCGACCAGGCTGTCGGGGCAGAAGGCCCACCGGTGGAAGGCGCGCCGGTTCGCCTCGAGCGCAAGCTCCTCGTCGGCACCCCCGTCCACATAGTCGAAGACCGGGCCGGGGATCCGGCGGCGGGCGACCCGGCGCAGGTCCTCGATCTCGTGACAGCGGGCGAGACGCCGGGCCCGGGCATCGAGCGGCGGCACCTTGAAGCCGAGCAGCTTCCGCACCTCCGCGAGCTTCATCGGCCGAACCTCAGTTGTCCCGTGGATCTCACGACGGCGATCGAGTCTAACGGCGGGCAGCGGGGCATCCGCAATTTCCGTCCAGCCGGTGGTACGCCTCGAAGTCGGGAAAGGTGGCAATAGTTGCCAACTTTCCCGATCTCGGCGTCGGCCGACGCGGGTCAGGGTCTAACATCAGTCCCATGGCTGATCAGGAACTCACCGACCGCGTCAAGGAACTCATCGCCGAGAACGCGGTCCTGCTTTTCATGAAGGGCACTCCTTCCGCCCCGCGCTGTGGCTTTTCGATGCGGACCGTCCAGGTCCTCGACCAGATGGGGGTCGAGTACGGCGCGATCGACGTGCTGCCCGCCCTCCAGCCGCTGCGCGAAGTGACCACCGAGATCTCGGACTGGGAGACCTTCCCCCAGCTCTACGTCAACGGCGAGCTGCTCGGCGGCTGTGACATCGTCGAGGAGATGTTCGAGTCCGGCGAGCTGGCCAAGACCCTCGGGGTCGAGCAGCCCGAGCCGTCGGAGCCGGACTTCGAGACCTCAGCCCCCGGCGAGCCGTACAAGAGCCCTCCGATGCAGATCGAAGGCTCGTAGAGCCGAAGAGCTGCATCTCCCAGCGGTAATTCCAGATCGAGGGCTCGTAGACCCCCTCGGCTAACGGGAGTGGGTGCCGAAGGCCTGTTTTGGATCGGCAGCCGCTTTGAGGCTGTAGTTGGCGGAGAGCCCGGTCAGGCTCAAGCCGCCGGAGCTGCTGATCGAGGCTGAAGCCGCGTAGCCGAGGCCGCCCTTGATCCCCTTCAGGGCGAGCTTCCTCGGAACCTTGATCGAGATCTCGCGGTTGAGGGACCCGAAACCGTCGGCCCCGATCGTGATCGTGCGACTCGTCGAGTCCCAGGCGACCGGCCCGCTGACCTCGATTTCATCCATCGGGTCACCGGTCGTCTCAAGCGACTTGGCAGCAATCGCGGGGACGGCTATCGGCTCTTCGGCGGGGTCGGGCCCGGTTTCGTCCGCACCATCCGGAATGGATGCTGATTGCGCGTCAGCCAGTGAAACGATGGCGGTTGCCCAAGCGCCGAGTTGAGGCTCTGCGACGCTCTTCTTCAGCGCTGCGGCGGCGGCAACCGCGACCGATACGCCCCGGCTGGAAATCGTGAGCACGCCGCTGTCCGGGTCGATGAACGAGATCACGCCGCTCAGCTTCGTCTTCGAGGCCGTACCTTTGGCCACCAGCGTGCCGGACTGGACGAAGCTGCCGTTCGCGACCGGCTCGATGTCGATCCCAACGCTCCGGCCGACCTTCGGCCCGACCGTGGCCTGGCCCGGGTTGTGGACATAGAGCAGGTTCCCGGCGCTGTCGGCGACGGCATATCCGGCTTGGTCGGCGCCGACCACGGTCGCGACGAGGGCAGGGCCGCTGTCATCCTGTTCGTCGCTTCCATCGTCGTCTTGGTCGGTCGCGTCGGGATCTTCGGCGTAGTTCTTGGTGGGCGTATCGGAGTCGTCCTCTTGGGCCGGCTCGTCGTCGCTGGAAGTCCGGGGGTCGGTCGAGGTCAGATCAGGGCCGTCCGTGTTCGTAGCCGAGGATGCGGTCAGGTCGTTGCCGGAATCGGTTTCGGCCGTCGACCCACCGCCGGCCGGAGGCTGGAGGTCAGCAACCGCCTCGGGGCCGGTCGAACCGGTCTCCGGTTGCTCCGCCGGCAGCGCGATCACCGGGCCGGTCGGCCCGGCCTCGCCCCATCCCGGCGCGATCGCCAGCCCCACCATCAACCCGAAGGCCAGGGCCATCAGGGCAAAGGCGATCAGGTCGTTGCGCGGCGGCACCTGGTAGCGGACCGGCAGGCGCCAGTCCCGGATCCGGTCCAGCAGGCCGGGCTTTTCCGGCTCACCGGGCATCAGCCCGGAACGCTCCCCGGGCTCGCCACCGCGGGGCCGACGACCGTGCCGCGGCCCTCTTTCAGGTTGCGGCCGCAGCGCCAGCAGTACACCGCCCCACGGGCGTAGAGCGAGCCGCAGCCGGCGCAGCTTCCCGCCGCCCCGGCCCGCTCGAGCCGCGCCATCCGCTCGATCTCCGAGAGTTCCGCGTCGACCACCTGGAGCTTCGCCGCCATCGAGGCGAGCACGTCCAGGCGGAAGAAATCGCGGGCGGCCATCTCGTAGGCGGCGCCGCCGAGATCCCACTGCAGTTCGGCGAAGCGGGTGCGGAGCTCCTCGCGTCGGTTTTCCAGGCGTGACATCGGGGCCGGCACCGGGACCGGCTGTTCTTTTCTTTTTCCAGGCAGGTTCATGGCCTCATCCGATCGTGGTCACGTCAGTGCTGCCGCCGCCGGGCGCCTTGTCGTCCTTGGGCGGAGCCTTGCCCGGGGTGGCGATGGTCGGCGGCAGCTTCTTCTGGATCTCCTCGTAGTCCTCACCGGAGGCGTCATCGAGCGCCTTCAGGTCATCCTTGGACGCCTGGACCGTGCCCTTGTTGTTCGCGTTGCTGCCGTCGGTCAGGCTTGCGTCGGAGCCGTCGTCCTTGCCGGTGTTCCCCGTCGTCTTGCCGGTGCCGGCGCCCGTGGCGCTCTCGGCCGCGACCTGGATCACCTGGGCGTCGGGAAAGCTGGCGGTCAGCCCGGAAAGGGCTTTTTCGGCTTCCGGCTTGCTGGTGTAGACGCCGGAGTAGAGGACGTAGTTCCCGGCCGGCAAGCTGCCGAACTGATCGGAGTCGAGCACCCCGACCTCGGAGGCGCCCTGACCGACCAGGTCGGCCTTGGCCGACTCGACCGAAGCGGCGTCCGCGCTTTCCTTCGAGAGGGTCGCCAGTTCGATCGTGAAGCCCTCCTGGCCCTGCGGCCAGTCGGTCGTGATCTCGGTCGAGGTCGAAGTCGAAGTGCTGGTCGAGGTGGCCGGCAGCCCGGTCGAGGCGATCAGCTGCGGCGTGCCCGAGTTGCCGTGGTCGCCGCCACCGGAACGGCCGATCAGCACCCCGATCAGCAGGATCGCGGCGACCCCGCAGAGTCCGACCGCGGCCATCAACGGCGTCACTTCCCGTTCCGGCCGCAGGTCCGGTTCCTCCGGTGGCACCGGCCTCACCTCGCCCTGGCCGGGGGGCGGAGTCGAACCGTTTCCGGCACCGCCCGCTTCCGGCAGGTAGTTCTCGAACTCGATCCGGGCCTTGCCGCGGCGCTTGCCGCAGTTCAGGCAGTACCGCTGGTCTTCGGCCAGCGGCTTGCCGCAGCCGGTGCATCGTTCCGTGACCTTCTGTGGTTCCGGCAACACGGCCGTTTGATCGGTCATCAGGACCCCCCTGAGAGATTGACGGGCGGCGCGATCACCGTGATCTCGGCGCCGGTCGGATTGCCAATGAAGAAGACGTGGTAGGTCGCCGGGGTGCCGTCGGCCTTCAGTTTGGGGATCATGCCCCGGCCGGCCGCGACGATCTTGTCGTTCTTACGGCCGATCGCGTACAGGACGATGTTGGTCTGCTCGATGTCCGACTTGTTGGTGACGGTCCCGGTCACTTCGAGCCCCGAAGACGGATCGCGGTTCAGCTTCGGTGGTGAGACGACGATCTCCGGGATCTTGTCCGGCAGCGGCTTGGCTTCCCCGACCGTGACCTCGACCGAAGCGGGCTTGCCGGCGGTCGGCAGCACTTGGTCGTTCACCCAGTAGACCTCGGACTGCGGTTTCACGACCGGCACCTGGATCAGCGAAGGCTCGGTGCCGGCGAGGTCGTTCTTGAAGGTCGAGCGGCCCTTGGCGTCCTTGACGTTGACCCGGATCGGTGCGTCGGACAGGCCCTCCTGGCTCCCGTTCTTCATCACCACCGCCACGGCAGTTCCCCACTGGTCACTGAGGACCACCTTTTCGAGCACGTCGATGTGGCGGTTCTCCGCCCCGATGTCGACCTTGGTCTGCTTGACCAGGTCGGCGCCTTCTTCCTCGAGCCGGGCGCTCTTCTCCTGGGTCGACTCGCAACCCGCCAGCAGCATCCCGGCGACCGCGAACAGGATCCAGGCGCGCTTCACCCGAAGCCTCCGCCGACGTACTCCCGGGTGCGTTCCTCGCGGGGATCCCCGAACACCTGGCCTGCCGGGCCGTACTCGACCATGTCCCCGAGGTACATGAAGGCAACCCGGTCGGCGACTCGCGCCGCCTGTTGGAGGTTGTGGGTGACGATCACGATCGCGACTTCGGTGCGCAGCTCGACGATCGTCTCTTCGATGATCCCGGTCGAGATCGGGTCGAGCGCGGAACAGGGCTCGTCGAGCAGCAGGACCTCCGGGGAAACCGCCAGCGACCGGGCGATGCAGAGCCGCTGCTGCTGCCCGCCGGAGAGGGCGAGGGCAGGGTGGTTCAGGTTCGAGGACACCTCGTCCCAGAGGCCGGCCCGCTCGAGGGCATCGACCACGATCGGTTCGAGCTGCTTGCGGCGCGGCTTCTTGCTGCCCCGTTCCCGCAGCCCGTAGGCGACGTTGTCGAAGATGCTCATCGGGAAGGGGTTCGGTTGCTGGAAGAGCATGCCGACCCGGGAACGCAGCTGGGTCACGTCGAAGCCGTCGACGTCCTGGTCGTCGAGGATGATCCTCCCGGTCCGTTTCGCGGCCGGGGTCAGTTCGACCAGCCGGTTCAGCGATCGGAGCAAGGTGGTCTTGCCGCAGCCGGACGGCCCGATCAAGGCGAGGACCTCGCCCGAGTTGACCTCGAGGTCGACACCCTTTACCGCGAGCTTCTCGCCGTAGGCGATCGAGAGGTCCTCGGTTCGCATGCGTTCCTCCACCCAGACCGGCTCGCCGTCGAGGCCGGCCTGGAGCTGCCAGGGTTCCCGGCCGTACTCGGGGTCGGGCGGGCCGGCGTAGTCACCGACCCGGATCGGCACCGTCTCCGACTCGACCACGATCCGCCGCAGCGGCGGCACCTCGGCCGGCGGCGTGTTCACGTCCTGCGGCGTCTCTTCCTTCAGTTCCACTGTGGCTTGTTCCTCTTTCCGATCAATCCGACCGCGAAGTTGAGAAGCAGGACGATCATCAGCAGCACGAAAGCGGCCGCATAGGCCTTCTCCGGCGCGTTGCCCTCCCCGGACGGCGAGTTGTTGTAGACGTAGCTGGTCAGGGTGCTGCCGGTGCCCCGCAGGAGGCCGAGCGGACCGCTCTCGGGGGTGGTCTGCATCGAGGCGCCGAGCAAGACGACGACGATCGCCGTGTCACCGCAGATCCGGCCCATGCCGAGAGTCGCCCCCGTGGCGATCCCCGAGCGGGCGCTCGGCAGGAGCACCCGCCGGATCGTCGAGGCCTTGTCCTTGCCCAGCGCGTACGAGGCCTCCCGCACATGCCGCGGGATCGAGTTGAGCGCCTCCCGGGTGGAACCGATGACCAGCGGCAGGGCGATCAGAGCCATCATCGATCCGGCGGTGAGGAACGACCTTCCGAAGACCGAGCCGCCCTCCGCGGTGAACGAGAAGATACCCATGAAGGTCTGCTGGAACACGAGCAGACCGAAGATCGCCAGCACGATCGAGGGCGTGCCGGCGACGACCTCGACCCCGGACTCGACCAGACGCGCCAACCCGGCCGGCCGGCCGTACTCGGTCAGCCAGACCGCGATCCCGACCCCGACCGGGATCGCGATGGCGATGCCGATCACGGTCAGCAGCAGGGTGCCGACCAGCGGATCGAGGAAGCCACCCGACTTCGACTGGTCCATCGAAGCCTCCGGCGAGGAGGTCAGCATCTCCAGCTGGAGGTACTGGACTCCCTTCCAGGCCATGAATCCGACGATCGAGGCGGCCGCCACGCAGAGCGCGATGCCGCAGGCCCAGGCGGCGGCCAGGCCGACCCGGTCGCTGATGCTCCAGCCGCTGTGACGGGCCTGGCCCGGCTGCGGGCGCGGACGGGGATCGGTCGGGTCGGGCTGCGGTGGCCTCGGGCCGGGTGCCGCGGTTCTGACTTCGATGCTCATCGGGCACCCAGCGTGTAGCGGCTGAACGATTTGCGGGCCGCCCAGCCGGCGAAGGAGAGGAAGGCACTCGAGACGAGCAGGATCGCCGCGAAGGCGTACATCGTCTGGCCGAACGGCGCGACCGAGAGGCCTTCCGAGTTGTCGACGATGGTCGAGGCGAGAGGACGGGCCGGTTCGAGGAAGAAGGTCAAGCCATCGAGCGGATTCGGGGCGAACCCGACCGATCCGGCGACCATCGAGAGCATGATCGCCTCGCCCAGGGCGCGGGCGGTCGCCAGCACCAGGGCGGCGACGATCGCAGGCCGGATCGCTCGCAGGGAGACGGTCCGCATCGCCCGCCAGCGATTGACCCCCAGGGCGGCTGCGCCCTCGACCCACTTGTCCGGCACCGACCTGAGCGCGTCGACGATGATCGCGATCATGATCGGGCAGATCATCACCGTGAGAATGAAGATCCCGACCAGGATGCTGGTTCCGTCGAGCTGGATCACGTAGGCGACGGACTCCTTGCGACCTTCGGAGATCAGGTGGTGAGCGACGAACGGGACCACGACCAGGATGCCGATCAGGCCGTAGATCACGGAAGGGACGGCGGCCAGCAGCTTGACCACCGGTTCGATCACCTTGCGCAGCCGGACCGGCGCGAACTCGACGATGAAGATCCCGGCCAGGACCGAGAAGACGACGGAGATGAATACGGCGACGCCGGTGATCAGGGCGGTCGCGTAGAGCAGCGGCCAGGCGCGCAGGTGGTAGACGTACTGGTCCGGCTCGGCGGGCGAATTGAAGATGTCCATCAGCTGCTCGTCGACCGAGCCGCCGGCCCCGAACCAGGCCAGGCCGTTGTGGGTGAAGGACGGGAGCGCCTTGACCAGGACGAAGATGATCATCCCCGCGATCAAGAGCAAGATGGTGGACGCCAGCGCGCCGAGCAGAAGCTCGACGCGCCGGTCGGTCCGGTCTACCTCCAGGCTTGGTTCCTGGAGGGCGACCTCATTGAGGGATGCTGCCTCCATCGACTACTTGAAGGGAACCCATTCCCTGGCAGCGATCCGCAGGGCGGCCTTGTTGTTGCGGACCCAGCGGATCCACTTCGCGGCCGCACCCTTGGCCTTGCCACGGGTCACGAAGTAGAAGCTGCGGACGCCGCCGTACTGGCCGGACTTGGCGTTGCGCAGGTTGCAGGGCACTCCCTTGTAGCTGGCCACGGACAGGCCCTTCGTGAAGGCCTCCGAAAGGTAGCCGATGCCGGCCTTGTCCCGCTTGATCGACTGCTGGACCAGGCCGTTCGAGGCTTTCTGCGAGGCACCGGAGAAGACCTTGGCGTCACCCATGAAGATCTTCTGGAAGGCGTCCTGCGTGCCCGAGGCCGGGGTCCGGACGAACAGGTCGATGGTGCCGGACTGCTTCGCCCCCGGAACCTGGTTCCAGCTACGGACCGAGCCGCTGAAGATCGACTGAACCGCGTTCTGGTCGAGGTTCGAAAGCGGGTTGGCCTTGTTGGTGGCGAGGCAGATCGCGTCCTTGGCGACCCGGTTGAAGACGATTCCGCCGGCGTCGCTCGGCTTCGGGTCGCGGGAGGACATGCCGATCGTCACGCGGCCCCGGGATACATCGGCGATGCCGACGTCCGAGCCGCCTTGGAGCAGCTTGAACTTGACGCAGCCCTTGCAGGCCTTGACGTACTTCTGGGCCCAGAGGGTGGCCAGCGGGGCGACCGAGGTCGAGCCGCTGAGGGTGATGGTGGGTTTGGCGCTGGCGCTGGCCGGGACCACCACGAGGGCGACCAGAGCGGCCAGGAGCCAGACCACGCTGAATTTTGAGCGTGTCATCTTGCTTCCTTTCTTTCCTTTTCTCTTTTCAAGTCCGGGTTCAGGCGGCGTTCAGACGTCGCACCGCGGCCCTGGCCGAGGCGCAGCGCTTCTTCGCTGCCTTGCGGGCCTGCTTGCTGCCGGCCGACTTGACCTTGGCGCAGACCTTGTCGCGCTTGGCCTTGGCTTTCTTGAGCGGGTTGAGGACCTTGCAGGGCTTGGTCTTGAGCAGGAACGGCTCCGACACGAAAGGCGTGTCCGTCCCCTTGACGTCCTGCAGGGTGAGCGCGGTCGCCCAGAACTTCGGCTGGACCGCCGCTTCGCAGAGCGCCTCGCTGGTGCCGACGCTGGAGACGACCGTGTTGCCCGCGGTCATCTTGCCCTGGCAGCCGATCCCCCAGGCCGGGATGCTGCCCTCGCAGCCGAAGGACTCGCCCTCGGCGACCTCACCGTCGGCCCCGAGCACGACCGTCTCGGTTCCGAAGTAACCGATCTCCCGGTTCGAGGTGATCGAGTAGCCCTTGATGTCCTCGTTGCACTTGAGGTTGTAGGTGAGCTCGTTCTCGGCGTGGCCGTCGGTTGTGGCCTCGACCGTGCCCGAGCAACTGACGCTGCTGGCCTGGGCTTTGCCCACCCCGGCCAGGCACATCAGAAATGCAACTGCCAGTCCTGCGGCGAACACGAGCCCGATGCGGCTCCCCCGTTCCCCATCCAGACTCCTGAAGCTGTTCACTGAGATTCCCCTTTGCTTGCTTTGTCCCGTGGGCGATTCCCACGGTCAAGCGCAGTGTGGAGTCAGCTCAGCGCCCGGATGTATCCATCCGGACAACAGCCTGTGAAAGTCCTGATAACCCGGCGCTGCCGGGATGAAAATT
>MKST01000011.1:730102-797269 GCA_001897355.1 Solirubrobacterales bacterium 67-14
CGGCCCCGGTCAGGCCTTCGACGTAATCGACTTCGGAGCCGAAGACGAACTGCATGCTGACCTTGTCGACGATCACGGCGACGCCGCGATGCTCGAAGACGTGGTCCTCTTCGTCCTTGGTGTCGAAGGCGAGCGCGTACTGGAATCCGGAGCAACCACCGCCACGCACGGCGACGCGCAGAGCCTGGCCTTCTTCCTCCGGCGAGTCCCCGATCAGTTCGGCGATCTTGTCGGCGGCGGCTTCGGTCAGGGTGATTGCGGTTTCAGGCTTCTCGGACATGGTTAAAGAGTAGCGGGTAGGGAACCTGATCCCTGTGATCTGGCGCACCGTCTGATACAACCGTGAGGTGTCAGGAGAGTCCACGATCGCGCTGGTGACCGATTCGACCGCTTCGCTCACGCAGGAGGACCGTGAGCGGCTCGACATCAGCGTCGTAAACCTCTATGTGATCCTCAACGGCGAGCAGAGGCCGGAGAACGAGATCGACGATTACGCCGCCTTCTACAAGGCGGTGCTGGAATCCCCCCAGCTCACCACGACCTCGCAACCTTCGATCGGCGACTTCATGGAGGTCTACGGACCCCTGCTCGACAACGGCAAGCAGGTGATCTCGCTTCACCTGTCCGGGTCGATTTCCGGCACCTGCGAAGCCGCCCGACAGGCCGCCGCCCAGCTCGAGGCCGACGGCTGCGGCGGCGAGCGGATCACCGTGGTCGATTCCCGCACCACGGCCGGCGGCCTGGCCCTCTGCAGCCTGGCCGCCGCGAACGGGATCAAGTCCGGCAAGGACGTGGCCGGGGTGGTCGAGCAGATCGAGGCCACCCGGGGGGTGCTCGACACCCTGATCATGGTCGACACCCTCGAATACCTCCGCAAGGGCGGCCGGATCGGCGGTGCCCAGGCCTGGATCGGCGGGGCGCTCAAGATCAAGCCGCTGATCACCTTGGAAGAGACCGTGAAGCCGGTCGACAAGGTCCGCACGGTCGGCAGGGCGATGCAGCGCCTGCGCGACTTCGCCAGCGAGAAGGCCGCTTCCGGCGAGGAGATCACCTGGACGGTCCAGCACATCCAGGCGCCCGACCTCGCTGCCGAGCTGGCCGCCAACTGCCGTGAGGTCTTCCAGTGCGAGGGAGCCTTCCTCGACGAGATGTCCACCGTGCTCGGCTGCCACGCCGGGCCCGGGCTGGTCGCGATCGGCACCGTCCCGACCGCTGCGGTCGGATCGAAGTTCTGATGAATCTCGCCGTCACCGCGATCGGGCGTGACCGGCCGGGCATCGTCGCCGCGATCACCAGTGCCCTGCTGGAAGCGGGCGGCAACGTGGACGACTCGCAGATGTCGATCCTGCACGGCCACTTCGCCGTGATGCTGATCTGCTCGGTGCCGGAGGATGCTTCGCTCCAGTCGCTGGAGGCGCGGCTCGACGAGGTCGGCCGCCAGTTCGAGTTGGGCGGGATCACGGTCAGCCCGGTCGAAGGCCTGGACCGCGGGGCCGGCCCGACCCATGTGCTGACCGTCTACGGTGCCGATCGCCCCGGCATCGTCCACGACACCGCTTCCACCCTGGCTTCGCTCGGGGTCAACATCACCGACTTGCGGACTCGTCGCACCGGCGACCCCGGCTCGCCGCTCTACACCCTGATGGTGGAGGTCGCAGTGCCGGAGGGCGTCGGGCCGGAACTCGACCGGGCGTTGGACGGGCTGCGGGAGTCGAAGCAGCTCGAGGCGCGGCTGGCCGAGCTCGAGTCCGAGGTCTTCTAGCCGCGGTGGCCGTTCGCGACGTCCTCACCTATCCCGACCCAATCCTGAAGACGGTCTGCGCCCCGGCTCAGTCGGGCAGCGGGGATCGCGAGGGGACCGAGCGGGTGATCGCGGACCTGCTCGACACGATGGGCTCCTTCGACCATTGCGTCGGCCTGGCGGCGCCCCAGATCGGTGAGACCGTCCGGATCGCGGTGGTCGACATCACCGGCCATCCCAAGGCGAAGGATCCGCACGGGCTGATGGTGCTGGTCAATCCTCGGGTCGTCCACCGCTCGGAGGGCAGCAAGGTGAGCCGCGAGGGTTGCCTCTCGCTGCCCGACCTGACCGCCAACGTGCGCCGGCCGCGCAAGGCGACGGTCGAGTTCCTCGACGGACGGAAAGGCTTCGAGATGAACCAGGTCCAGTTGGCCGGCTTCGAGGCCCGCTGCGTCCTCCACGAGATCGACCACCTCGACGGGATCCTCTTCCTCGACCGGGTCGCTTCGATAACCGACGACCTCTTCCGCCGACAGAATTACCGCTGATGGAGATCGCCCAGTTGCTCGGCACCGTCGTCTTCGCCGTTTCCGGCGTGGTCGCGGTGGCCGAACGCCGGCTGGACTGGTTCGGCGTCCTGGTGGTCGCCGCGGTGACGGCGGTCGGGGGCGGCACGATGCGGGGCCTGATCCTTGGCCACGCCCCGGTCTTCTGGATCGAGGACAACAAGTACATCTTCACCGCGCTGGTCGGCGGGATCCTGGCGATCCCCCTGGTCCGTCACTTCGGGCGGGACCACGAGGAGTTCGAGAACAGCCTGGTCCTGCTCGATGCCATGGGCCTCTCCCTCTTCGCGGTGACCGGCGCCCAGGTCACTCTCGACCTCGGGTTCGACGCGCCGACCGCGGTCATCTGCGGCATCCTGACCGGAGTCGGCGGTGGCGTGATCCGCGACCTCCTCGCCGGCCAGCATCCCTTGATCCTGCGCAGCGACATCTACGCGACCGCGGCCCTGGCCGGGACCGGCCTCTACGTGGTCCTGGTCGACACCCTCTCGGTCGCCCAGGCGCCGGCGATGGCGATCGGGATGATCGTGATCTTCCTGTTCCGCATGGTCGCCTACCGCCGGCACTGGAGACTCCCCTCCCTTAACTAAAGGGCGGTTCGGTCTCCGCCGAACCGCAACGGAAACCCGCCGGCCCACAGAAACAAATGACGGATGGGCCGGCTCCGGCGGGTGGCTAACGCTTGCGGAGGGCGGCTAGACCGCCGACGATGAAGCCGGTGGCCACGGCGCCGATGATGATCTGCTTGCGGTGCTTGCGGAGCTGGCCCTTCCAGTCGGTCAACTCGGTGACCCGGTCACGGAGCTGGTCGACGGATTTGCCGAGCTCGGCCCGTTGGGCGTCGATGTCGGCCCGGATCTGGGCCGAGTTGCGCTTCGGCGGCGGCGAGCCGTAGGGCGTGCCGGGGCTGCCGGACGACGGGGCCGGGGCGCCCTGGGGTGGCGTGTACCGGTTCGGGCTGTTCCCGGCCGGCGCCTCGGGGCCGCTGCCCTCGGGTCGAAACGGCTGTTCGGGACTCTCGGCCGGCTTGTCGGCTTCAGGGGTTTCGTCGCTCATGATGCGTCGTCTCCGGGGGTCAGCAGAGCCTTGGTCTGTTTGGCTTCCTCGATCGCCTCGGTCGGGATCGGGGCACCGGTCTTCTCGAAGGAGTTATAGGCGAAGTAGCCGGCTCCACCGGCGATCGCGATGAAGATCACGCCCTCCAGCAGGTAGCCGGCCCAGGCGCCCCAGCCGAACAGCGAGGCGACGCCGAGCGCGAAGGCATGCATCAGCAGGATCAACGCGAGGAAGGCGAAGACGCCGGCCGCGATGCCGACCGCCGAACCCCGGGCCAGCGTGGTGACCTTCTCGCTGACTTCGGTCTTGGCGAGTTCGATCTCCTCGCGGATCAGGTTCGAGGTCCGCTCGGAAACCTCGAAGACCATCTCGCCCACGGTCTTATCGGAGGCGGGTCGGTCCGGGTCCGGGCGGCCGGGGGGCCGCTGGTAGGGCGGCGGCTGGTAGTCCTCGGGGGCCACGGCCTATTCCGGTGGTTCCTCGTTGAAGAACCGGCGGTACGCGACGGCGGCGAGCCGGGAGGCGATCAGACTGGCCAGAGCGCTGGACGCCGTGAGCATGATGCTCCAGGTGATTCTTCTGACGATGTCGTTATCCATGTGAGATCCACAATACCCAAGCTCCCGAAGAACCAATACGAAAGCGCGGTAATGGGCGCCGCACGACCACTGGGTCGGATTTCCGTCCGTGGCACCGGAAATCCGACCCACCCCGTTCGAACAGCGGCAGGTGAGGGTGGAATGGGTCGGAGCTACCGACTTCGGCGGCTCGGCCAGCCTCGGAGGCAAGTCGGGTCAGTGAGGTTGAAGAAATGGTCCGTATGTGACCAAAAACTCAACGTCGCGAAGCAAGCTGACGAGGCTGCTCAGGCTTGGGCGGGTGGATGCCAGGGGCCTCCAGGGCGGGGCTGCCCGGCTATCTGCGTTGTAGGCCTTCGCAGATTGTTTTGACGAGGAGGTCGCGGGCCTCGTCGAAGTTCCGGTCGCTGCCGGGGATGACGCCGAAGATCCAGCCGGAGAGCAGCTGTTCGATCGCCCCGTAGAAGACCATTGCGGCGAAGGCGGGGTCGATGTCCTCGCGGAAGATTTTCTGCTTCTGGCCGTCGGCGACGATCCTGGCGATCAGCTCGTAGGCGCGGTTGATCTCCTCGAGGTGGGTCTGGCCGAACGAGTTGGCGGCACGGGTGACCTCGACGATGATCACCTTCATCAGGTCGGGGTCGTAACGGTAGGAGTCGATGATGAACCCGGCCACCGCGCCGAGCTTCTGCTCGTGGTTGAGGGTGCTCTTGTCGGCCTCGTCGATTGCCTCGATCAGCAGCGACCAGCGCTGGACGAAGAGCTCGTTGAGCACGTTCTCCTTCGAGGAGAAGTAGTGGTAGACCAACCCGTAGGCGACATCGGCCTCGTCGGCGATGTCGGCCACCCGGGTCGAGTGGAAGCCCTGGCGGGCGAAGACGCGAACCGCCGCGTCGAGGATCTGACGCCGGCGTTCCGGCGCGGCTTCACGAGCCATGTGTGACTCCTTCGCTGAAGATTTCGGGGCGGCGATGTTCGATCGCGGGCAGTTCGCGGCGGACCTCGGCCTGACGCTCGAGATCGAGGCCGGCAACCGCGTATCCCTCACCCGTCTCGACTTCGGCCAGTACCTCTCCCCAGGGATCGACGATCATCGAATGGCCCCAGGAGTCGTAGGAAGGTTCGGCGGTACCGACCTGGTTGGCGGCCAGCACGAAAGCCTGGTTTTCGATCGCCCGGGCCCGCAGCAGGACTTCCCAGTGGTCCCGGCCGGTGGCCGAGGTGAAGGCGGAGGGCACCGTGAAGGCATTCGCACCGCGATCGAGCAGGGCGCGGAAGAGTTCGGGGAAGCGCAGGTCATAACAGACGGTGAGGCCGATCCGGAGCCGATCGAGGTCCGCGACGGCGAGCTCCTCGCCCGCCTGTTCATGTTCGGACTCGCGATACTCGACCCCTCCGGCCTCGACGTCGAACATGTGGAGCTTGCGGTACTCGGCGACCAGCTCGCCGGTGGGCGAGATCAGAACCGATGTGTTGGTCGGCAGGCCTTGGGCCGCGGTCTCGGTGAAGCTCCCGGCCAGAAGGTGGATGCCGAGATCGGTCGCCCAATTGCGGGCGGCGGTGATCGCTTCACCGTCGAGGGATTCGGCTCCCTCCGCCAGCGCCCGGCCGTCACCGAGCAGCGACCATTTTTCCGGCAGCACGACCAGCTGCGCACCATCATCGGCGGCGGCCCTGACCAGGTTGCCGGCCGTTTCGATGTTGCGCGCCCGGTCCGAGCCCGAGTTGATCTGTACGACAGCAGCTTTCATCCGGTTCCCTGATTGACGAGTCAATCAACAGGATTATATGAGTGCTGAACCAGATTGAGCCCCTCCCGACCATTATTTCGTGTGATCGGGAGGGGCGGGTTTCAATCGGAGGTCCGGCGAAGACCGGACCGACTGCAGGTGCTGCCTACCAGCCCTTCTTCACTGCCTTGGCGCCACCGTTGAGCTTGGTGGTCTTCAGGCCAGGCGACTTCTTCTGCTGTGAAGCACAGAAGCGGTCGGTGACCCAGCCCTGGTTCGAGTAGAGCTTGGTCTGGTCCGCGTAATGCGGGGACTTGGCGTTCGTGGCCGCCTGCGAGTAGGTCAGGATCGTCTTCACGTCCGGACACTTCTTGCCGGTCAGCGACGCCGTGATGATGAAGCTCGACCCGTGGCGCACATCGTCGTACACGCCGCTGTCGTCGTTCCTCACTGCGGTGATCACGTTGAACATGCCCTCGCCACCGAGGCCGCCGGGGATCGGGATCTTCTCGCCGTTCCGGGTCACGTACTGGTAGTCGCGCCAGGAGGCGTCGAGCGGGATGCCCTTGCTGTTCATGTAGGACACCGCGGTGGAGAGTGCCTCCGGCACGCCGGGCTTGTCCGTGTCAATCCCCGAGGGGGTGTTGACCGGGTCGCTCACCGAGAACGGATTCGCGAACGGGCCGCCATCCACGGACAGCAGGTTGTTCAGCACCTCACGACCGAGATAGGCCCCCTTCGCGTCGAGGTTCTCGGTCATGTCCCAGTTCTTCAGGACCGTGCAGGCCGCGCTGACGTCAACACTGTCGATCGTCGGATGCGACTCGCAGTAGGTCACGAGGCCCGGGATCAGCACTTCAGCGCCGTAGTTCTTGTTGTTCGTCGTGAACTGGCGCACCCGGTCAATCGTGAACTTGTCGCCCGGGGCACCGTCGGTCCCGGCCAGCCTGGTCGTGATCTGAAGCAGGCCGTTGCGGGTCCGGAGCGACCGGGCGGTCTTCTCGTTGCCGATGATGCTCGGGTAGCCCTCGAGCGGTGCCTTCGGGTTCGACAGCCAGTAGCTGTCGTTCATGTTCGACCCGAAATCCTTGCGGATCTGGATCGGCATCGCGCTGGGCGGCAGTACGCCGGTGACCACGGCACCATCCGCCTTCTGCATGTCGCAGCTGGACTTGGAGCCGTCGAGCACCGCGACCTTGGCGCTGCTCCAGGCGATCGCCCCCGCACCCGGGGTGTTGCATTCCGCAACCCGGGCGTCGGTCAGGTTCGGTACGACCGAGATGTCGGCGTACATCGCGTTGCCCTTCGAGTCGGCCGCGATCGTGTTGACCCACGGCACGCCCTGATCCTTGAACAGAGCCTTCTTCATGTCAGCCACGCTCTGGGCGCGGTTGAAGTCGAAGAACTGGTTGACCACGCGCAGGCTGTTCGCATTCGCGTCGAACAGCGAGTAGGCGTACTGGGATCCCCAGCCGAAGAGCGGAGTCTTCTGGATCGAGATCGCGATCGGGCCGTGGACCGTCGAGTACAGCGTGCGGGTCGTGGGCTTGACCGAGCCGTCGCTCTGCTTGACGTCCACCGTGACCGGGGTCGCCTTCATCGATTTCTCCTGGCCATCGACCATGTACTTGGTCGGCTGACCCGGCACCAGCGTCTCACGGAAGAACGCGAAACGACGGGCGGTCGAGACGGTGTGGCTCCAGGCCATGTTCTGGGTGTGGCCGATCTGGATCACCGGACTGCCGAGAAGGCTGGCTCCGGAGACGTTGATCTTGCCCGGGATGGTCAGCTGCGACTCGAAGAACCGCTCCGAACCGGACCACGGGAAGTGCGGGTTGCCGAACAGCATGCCCTTGCCGGTCGAGGTCGCGTCAGACCCCAGGGAGACCGCATTCGAGCCGATGTCCGGGTTCGACTTCAGGCTGCTGAGGTCGGCCTTGGACAGGTTGCCGTGCCCGGCGGGCGCGGAAAGGGGGCTGCTGCTCGAGGGCGGTGCCGCGTTGGCGATGCCGTCAACGGCGGCACCCGCACCGGCCATGCCAGCCAGCTCGTAGAACCGCAGGTAGGCGTCGAGAGTGGTGATCTTCTTCACCCACGGCTTGCCCGCACAGGTCGTGTCCTGGATCTTCTTCTTGTTCTTGGTCAGCCAGGCGTTGTAACCCTTGACGTAGCCGTCGATCACTTCCTTGACCTGCGGCAGCGGGCCGTTCGGCGGCTTCATCTTCAGCACCTTGGGGATCGTCTTGTTGGCGATCACCAGCTTGTGCGAGAAGTCAGATTCGAGGTTGGTGTACTGGATCCCGTTGCCGGTCAGCATCCAGGTCCCGTCGGGGCCGAAATACTTCGACCGCTCGCCGCGGACCGTGGTGTAGATGTCCGCCATCGAGCAGATGTTCTCGTTCGCGAGAGCGAAGCCGTAACCGTAACCGAGGCCACGCCAGCTGTCCGCGACGATGCGCGGGATGCCGTACTCGGTGGTGCGGACCGTGACGCCAGGCCGCTTGAGCTCCTTCTGCCGTTCGCGCTTGGCCTTCGCCTTGAGACGCTTGGTCTGCTTCTTCACGCAACGCTTCTTGGCTTTGCCCCGCTTCTTCTTGCAGATCTTCTTGGCCTGCTTGGCGATGCTGGGCTTGGCCTGTGCCTGTCCAGCCGCTGCGCCGAAAGCCAGTGCAACGGCCACGGCAGCAACCAGAATCCTGATGGACTTCAAGTTCTCTCCAGTCTGTGGTGACGGGCCCCTGCGACCCCTCATTTATCCAACCCTCTAACCCCGAGCGATGCCGGTCGGAGCGGTGTCAGCATACATACGCGTCTGGTACGTGGTCGTTCGCGAAAACCGCTTCAGTTCTTCACCAGCCCGTTCTCCAGCGCCTCGATTCGGGCTCCGATCGGCGCTATCTTTTAACGGTTGGGCCAATCGGCCCACGGGAGAAACCGAGAGGGATAGGGGAGTGAAGTGAAGCGATTTCATTTGTTGTTGACGCTGGCGGGGCTGGCGGCACTGCTGTTCGCGATGCCCGCCACCGCCAAGCCGGCAAGGGAGAGGAGCCACCTCAAAGACGTCGTGAAGACCCAGGTCAAGGTCGTGAGCTCAGGCCAAAGCGGGGTCAAGTCGAGTGGCAAGCTCAAGGTGAAGGTCTCCGTGAAGATCTCCCGCAAGGCTTCGAAGAAGATCCGCAAGAAGGTCCGCAAGAAGCCGATCAAGGTCACCCTGCGGGGCAGTTCCTCGGTGGTCTGGTCCCCCCGCTCCAACACCTCGCTCTACGCGAAGACCGTCAAGGTGCGGCCCGGCAAGTCGAGGACCATCGCGATGAAGCTGAACGCGACCGGCAAGTCGAAAGCCGGTGACTGCGGTGCCCCCACGTTCAAGGTGAATGCGACCTACCGGTCCGGCAAGCGCAAGAAGGTAGCCAAGTCGAGCCGCAAGCTTTCCGCACAGAAGTCGCTCTGCGACGTCCCGGCCGACGTCGACCTGACCAACGCCGACAAGTGCGACTTCATCGCCGGGTCGGGCAACGCCTGCCTGGCCCCCTTCCCGAACGACTTCTACACGAAGGAAGACAGTTCCTCCGACACCGGCCGTCGTCTCAACCTCAATCCCGAGTCGACCCCGGCCAACAAGAACGGCACCCACGTCGCGGTGACCGCGCTGAACCAGTCCGACGGCTTCAGCCCCGGCCCGCTCCTCACCGTGCGGATCCCGGGCATGGACAACGAGGCCGCCTTCACCCAGTCGGGCATCGTCTCGATCAAGCAGATGAGCCGGGCCTTCGAGCCTTCCCAGCCGGTCGTGCTGATCGACGCCGCCACCGGCGAGCGACAGCTGATCTGGGCTGAACTGGACTCGAACGCGACCAAGGACGCGAACCGCAACCTGATCATCAGGCCGGGCAAGAACCTCGAGGACGGCCACCGCTACATCGTGGCGCTGCGCAACCTGAAGGACGCCAGCGGCAACCCGATCCAGGCGCCGCCCGGTTTCCGTCTCTACCGGGACACCGACCGCACCGACAACCCGATCGTCGAGGGCCGACGCGACCATTTCGAGTCGATCTTCGATGACCTGACCAAGGCCGGCATCGACCGGGGCTCCCTCTACCTGGCCTGGGACTTCACCGTGGCCAGCACCGAGAACCTGACCGGCCGCATGCTTTCGATCCGCAACCGGGCCTTCGACGAACTCGGGGACAAGAACCTGACCGACGGCGTGGTCGAGGGTCACGCGCCGGACTTCACGATCACCTCGGTCGAGGATTTCCCGACCGCGACCGGCAACGGCGTCGAGGACGCCCGGATCGTCAAGGGCACCTACACCGTGCCCTGCTTCCTCAACCAGGACGCCTGCCCGAGCGGTGCGACCTTCGACCTGGATGACGACCAGAAGCCGATCCGCATCCCGGGCAACACGATGCAGGCGCGGTTCTCCTGCAACATCCCGAGGTCGGCGGTCGACACCAACTCCGACGACACCGACATCTCGACCTGGACGGTCGACCACAAGGCCCGGCCTTCGCTCTACGGCCACGGCCTGTTCGGCTCGATCGACGAGGTGACCAGCAAGAACATCCGTCAGCTCGGCACCGAGAACGGGGTGCTGGTCTGCGGCACCGACTGGATCGGCATGTCGGAGATGGATCTCGCAACCGCGGTCCACGCGTTGGCCGACCTGTCGAAGTTCCCGGCTCTGCCGGACCGGCTGCAGCAGGGCTTCCTCAACTTCCTGTTCCTGGGGCGCCTGCTGATCCACCCCAACGGCCTGGCCTCCGACCCGGCCTTCCAGTACGGCGGGCAGTCGGTGATCGACACCAGCGATCTCTTCTACTACGGCAACAGCCAAGGCGGGATCGCCGGTGGCGCTCTGACCTCGGTCGCGACCGACTTCACCCGGTCGGTGCTTTACGTGCCGGGCATGAACTACTCGACGCTGCTGACCCGCAGCACCGATTTCACCACCTACGCGTCGATCCTCTACCCGTCGTACAAGCAGGAGATCGAGCGGCCCTCGATCTTCTCGCTGCTGCAGACGATGTGGGACCGCGGTGAGCCGAACGGCTACGCCAACCACATGACCAGCGACCCGCTGCCGAAGACCCCGCCGCACAAGGTGATGATCGAGATGGCCTACGGCGACCATCAGGTGGCCAACGTCGCGACCGAGGTCGAGGCGCGCACGATCGGGGCGCCGCTGCGGGTAGGGACCGGCGGCCTGAATGCCGGCGTGGTCGACCCGGACCGTCATCCGACCGGCCTGGTCGAACCGTTCTACGGCCATGACACCCTCGGTGACCTGGCCTCCAGCCAAGCGAAGAACGGCAACGCCTTCTTCGTCTGGGACATCGGCCCGCAGCGGGACGAAGGCGGCGTCCTCTACGGCACCGACCCGGCCCCGCTGACCAACACCCCGCCGACCACCGGCGAGTCCGACAGCCCGCTCGGCGAGACCAGCGGCATCGACCCGCATGACACGGTGATCCGCAGCTCCCCGCTGATCCGGGCGCAGATCGCCGACTTCATCAAGACCGATGGCGTGGTGACCAATCCCTGCGGCAACAATCCTTGCTACGCCGCCGGGTATCACGGATTCCCCTGATCGCCGAATCCCCGTAGCGACCGCCGAGATTGAAGTTATTCGCACATAGAGCGAATAACTTCAATCTCGGCCTTTGCTTTGTATGGTGAAGCGTCGTGGCTCTACGACGTAAGAAGAAGCGGGCCGAACGGACCAGGGCCCAGATGCCCCGGTGGATGTTCGAAACCCGGACCGACCAGTGGCATGAAGCCGGGTTGGGGGAACAGGTCGTCGAGCGGCCGCGGGGCCGCACCTGGCCCAGGTTGCTGCTGTTCGCGATCCTGATCGCCGCCGTCCTCTTCGCCTTCAACCACCGTCACGACATCGCCCCCGGCCACGGCGTCGAGGCCAGGATCGCCACTGCGATCCTGCTCTTCGTCCTGGGCTGGGGATTCGCCGCGGCCCTCGGCCGCACCCTTACCCCGTTCATCATGCGCCGGCTCGACCCGGGCACGGCCGGCACGGTCGGGTTCGCGATCCGGCTGATCACCATCCTGCTGGTCGGCTTGATCGCGCTCGGGATCGCCGGGGTCAAACCGGCCACCCTGGCGGTCGGCGGTGCCGCGACTGCGATCGTGCTCGGTCTTGCCGCCCAGCAGACCCTCGGCAACATCTTCGCCGGGGTCGTGCTGCAGGGAACCCGGCCTTTCCGGGTCGGGGAGCGGGTGCGCTTGACCGGCGGCCCGCTGGCCGGGTCGGTCGAGGGCACGGTCAGCTCACTTGGGCTTTTCTACACGACCATCCTCAAGGGCCAAGACCGGATGATGATCCCCAACAACGTGCTGTTGGTCGTCGCCGTCGAGCCGCTGCGGGAACCCGACTCGATCGACCTGCGGGCCCGTTTCGACAGCCACCTTTCCCCGTCCACGGTCCAGGACATGCTGCGCCAGGCGATCACCGTGCCGACCCTGCGCCCGCCCCGGATCGAACTCGAGGAGGTCGACCGCGACGAGGTGGTGCTGCGGATCAGCGCCACCCCGGTCAACCCCGGCGACGGCGCAAAGCTGGCCGAGCAGGTCGTGTCGGTCACCCGCGGCACCTTCGAGTACGAGCAGCCGGACCTGAACGGCCCCGGCAAAGAAAAGGGGCCGGACCAAAGGCCCGACCCCAACGTGCCGCACGGGCACTCCTGATTTTCGGTTACTTCTTGCGCCGGATACCGATGTTGAAGCCACCGGGCTGACCGCCGGCTACGGTGCCACTCTCGGCCCGCACCGTGTAACCGAGGTTCAGGTGGAGGCGCTTGCCCTTGACGCGCTTCTTGACCTTGGCCTTGACGGTCACCGTCCGACCCTTTCCGAGCTTGAGCGCGCCGATCTTCTTGCAGGCCTTCTTGGCCAGGCCACGCTTCGAGGTCAGACAGAACGTTCCCTTCTGAATCACCAGAGCACCGTTGTTGATGACCCGCAGCTTGAGGCGAACCTGCTTGCCGGGCCGGGCCTTCACCCTCTTGTTCAGGAGCTTGACCTTGATTCGCGCATGCCCCGACTTGATCGGGCTGGCCGTGGCCGAAGCGATCAGCGGCTTTGAAACCCGCTCGGTGTAGTTCTCGGCCTGGGTTGCGCCGTCGCTGGGCGGGCCGAAGTAGCGGGTCCGCTTCACGGTCAGGTCGTTGTGGTTGCCGAGCCGTGGATCGGTGTTCGGCGTGACCGGGCCGAGGATTCCGAAACCACTGGCCCCGATCGACTGGCCGTCACCGCCACACTGGACCTCGTTCGCACCGGTCGGGGTCGAGTCGTCGAGGTAGTAGGTGCCGAAGTTCGGGTTCGGGATGTCGGTGTCAGAGCCGACCACGGTCGAAACCGAACCCTGCGGGCCGGAAAGCTGCTGCCAGGCGTAGGCGCCGTTGGCGACGTCCGCGGTGGTGGCCGGGACGATCGAGTCCGGGTTGCCGTCGACCGGTACGCCACCGGTGTTCTTCAGGTCGCGATAGGTCATGCCGATCGCGGCCGGCGAGTAGTCGGTCCAGGCGTAGAGGTCGAGCATCGGATGGACCCTCAGGAAGATCGTGTTCTGCTCGTGGTCCTGGTAGTAGATGTGCTCACGCTGGACATAGGGGCCGGAGTTGGCGCCCATGTAGGAGCGGATCGCGCGGACCGGGCCATCGATCACCGCGATGTAGGTGCCCTCGTTGTCGGTGCTCGAGTCATTGCCCGGGGTGGAGTCCTGTTTCCAGCGGCCCGAGAAGGTGTATTCGGAGCGTCCGCAACCGGTCTTGGTCGCCTGGGCGACTTCGCGGTCGAGGATGTCGACGCCGGTCGAGTTCCCCATCGTGATCTTCATCTGGTCTTCCATCCAGCGGTCGATCGAGTGCAGCTCGTAATCGTCCGTCTTCACGGTCGAGTCCTCGGGGTTGAACTGGCTGAAGTAGCCGTAGTCGTCCTTCAAGGTCTGGCTGCCGGTCAGGTTGGTCAGCTTGAAGTCGTAATCGACGTAATCCTTGCCGGCCGACGGGTCGAGGTCACCAGCGGCCTTGAACAGATAGACGTAGGCCGAGCCACCGCCGACCGGGTCATCAACGTCTACCTTGACCGCACTGGAGCGATCCGTCCCCGAGGGAACGGATCCGACCGAAGGCGCGGTGCCACCCGCGTCGCCGCCCATGAAGGTCAGCTCGTCGTCGGCGTCGAAGGTCGCGTCCTCGTCGGCGCCGGAACGGGTCTTCGGGTCGGCGTAGACCTCTAGATCGAAGTCCGGGGCGTTGCCACCGACGTACGGTGGGAAGTCACCTTCCGGGTAGAGCTGGCGCACGTCGATCGTGTGGCGCTCGTCGACCTGGACCGGGATCTGCTCCCAGCGGCCGTTCCAGGCGAAGCCGACGATCTTGCCCGGCTCGGTGCCGACCAGGTCGCCGAGGTCGCTGCCCTTCAGCACCACCGCGTCCCCGCTGCGATCAGCCGGGGCTGCATTGGCCGTGCCGGCCAGCCCGATCGTGATTGCCGCAGCGAGGCCGAGACCAGCCAGGGTCCGCGCGAACGTCTTCATACAGTGTTCCCTTCCCATTCGGTGATCGTATAGATAACCGCGCCGGGCGGTCCCGGTTGCGGCGGGCGGCTTCAGTATCGGCTCCCCGGCTCGAGCGAGCGACTTCCGGCTACTTGCGGCGGTCCACTTCCTCCACCATCAGCTTGGTGTGAAGGGCAGCGATCAGGTCCTTGAGCGGCTCGGTGCCGGCTTCGATCAGCTCGACCGCCCGTTCCGCCGGCATCTCGCCTTCGAGGCGTTCCATCAGCACGTCGACCTCCTCCTTGACCAGGGTCTCGAGGGCGCGCTTGTAGCGGAGCGTGTCGTAGACGGTGAAGCCGATCTGCTCGTCGTAGCCGCCGGCCCGGAAGCGGGACATCGCCTCGATGATTTCTACGTCCGAGGGCGAGTAGCCGCGCGAGTTCGGGGTCAGGATGCCGATTTCGGCCAGCCGGTCCAGCACCTTCTTCGGCACCCCGTACCGCTTGACCTCGGCGGCACTGGTCCGGGTGCGCTCCCGGGCCAGGGCCCGCTCGAGGATCCGATCCTCGACCTCCAGCATCGCTTCGGCCTGGTCCGGGTCCTCCTCGAAGAGGGCCCGGATCGCCTTCAGCGGCATGAACCGCTCCTCCTGCAGCCGCTTGATCAGGCGGATCCGATCGACGGTCTCGGGCCGGTACCAGGCCATGTTGCGGCTGGTCTTGACCGGTTCCGGCAAGAGCCCCTCACGCAGGTAATGCTTGATGGTCGGGGCCGGAACCCCGGAGGCCTCGACCAGGCCGGACATCTTGAGCAGCCGGCCGTCCGCCACGGGCGCCTCGCCGACGCCTGCTCGCGCCTCCTCTGTGGCGCTCCGGCTCACGCCCGGAACTCCATCTCTCCCCCGGTCCCCGGCCCGGCGGCGACGCCGGCCTCGAAGAGCTCGTCGATCTCCTTCGGCGCGAAGCCGGCCGCGACGAGCACGTCACGGGTGTCGGCGCCGATCGAGGGGGCCGCGCTGGCCTCGGCGGCCGGGGTCCGGCTCATCTTGATCGGCGAGCCGATCTGCCGGACCGGGCCGATGCCGGGCTGCTCGAACTCGACGACCATGCCGCGTTCCCGCATCAACTCCGAATCGATCGCCTCGTCGAGTTCGAGGATCGGTTCGATGCAGCAGTCGTAGCGGTCGTTGAAGGCCTTCCACTCGTCGCGGCTGCGCTGTTTGAAGACGGCTGCGGCTTTCTCCCAGGCTTCCGAGCCCGGCCGCTCGAACTGCAGCTCGATCAGTTCCTCATGGCCGGTTCCCTCGCAGAAGGCACGCCAGAACTTCGGTTCGAGGGCGCCGCAGCTGACCCAGCCGTCGGCCGCCTCGTAGGTGAGGTAGCAGATGATCCCGCCGCCCAGCATCGTTTCCCCGCGACGCGGGCTCTGGCCGTCGACCAAGGTGGCGCCGGCGGCCATGGCCTGCCAGGCGAAAGCACCGTCGGTCATCGAGATGTCGACCATCTGGCCCTTGCCGCTCCGCCCTTTCTCGATCAGAGCGGCGAGGATCGCGAAGGCGGCGTTCATCGCCCCGCCCCCGAGGTCGCCGATCTGGCCGGCCGGTTGGATCGGCGGACCTCCCGCCTGCCCGGTCATGGCCAGCATGCCGGTCGCGCCGAGGTAGTTGATGTCGTGGCCGGCCCGGTCGCGCGAAGGGCCGTCCTGGCCGTAGCCGCTGATCGAGCAGTAGACGAGCCCCGGGTTGATGTGACGCAGAGCTTCGTAATCGACCCCGATCCGCTCCGCGACCCCGGGCCGGAAGCCTTCCAGCACCACGTCGGCGGTCGGGACCAAGCGGTGGAACGCGTCCTGGCCCGCCTCGCTTTTCAGATCGAGCCGGATCGAGCGCTTGCCGCGGTTCAGCGAGAGGTAGAGGCCGGAGCGGGTCGCGCCTCGGTCGGCGCCGGCCTCCGGGTCGGTCACGTCATAGAGGGGCGGCGCGTAGCGGATGTAGTCGCCGGGACCGGTGTCTTCGACCTTGATCACCTCGGCCCCGAAATCGGCCAGCATCTGCGAGCAGAAGCCGCCCGGCAGGAGCCGGGTCAGGTCGAGTACCCGGACGCCGCTCAGTGGCAGCTCCTCGCTCATGCCGCCTTCAGGCCGAGCATCTCGCGGGCCTCGGCGATCGTCGCCACCCGGCGGCCGGCGTCCTCGACCATCTGCCGCGCCTTGCCGACCAGCTCGCCGTTCGACTTGCACATGCTCCCGTCGGGCAGGTAGAGGTTGTCCTCGACCCCAGCCCGCACGTTGCCGCCGAGCGTGATCGCGGCGGCGAGCAGCTTCCACTGGGCGCGGGAAATGCCGATCACCTGCCAGTTGTTCGGTCCTTCGGCGCCGCCCGGCACCTGGTCGGCCATCACCTGGACGTTGCGGGGGGTCGGCCGGATGCCACCGGTCACGCCCATGACCAGCGAGATCTGCGAGGGCGGCTTGATCAGCTCCATGTCATAGAGCGGGTCGAGGTTGGCCACGTGGCCGGCGTCGAAGCACTCGTGCTCAGGTTTGATCCCGAGCTCGTTCATCGCGGTGATGAACTCGATGATCGTGTCGAAGGAGTTCTCGAAGACCGCCTTGAAGACGAAGTCCTTGCGGTTCCTCGAGTACTTGGCGTAGTTCATCGAGCTCATGTTGAGGGCGGCGACGTCCGGCCGGCAGGCTTCCAGGTAGGCGATCCGCTTCTCGATCGGGATCCCGATCGCGCCGGTCGAGTAGTTGATGATCACGTCCGGGCATTCGGACTTGATCGCCTCGGTGATCGCCTGGAAATCCTCGATCTCGTAGGAGGGTGTGCCGTCCGGCTTGCGCGCGTGGATGTGGATCTGGCTGGCGCCCTCGTCGACCGACCGGCGGGCCTCCGCGCCGTACTCCTCGGGGGTGTACGGGATGGCGGGGCACTGGTCGCGGTTGGCGATAACCCCGGAGATCGAGTTGCTGATGATCACCGGGTCTTCGAACTTGCTCATGCTTTCTCCTGAATTGCTGCGTTGACGGCGGCGACGAAGTTCTCGATCTCCGGCTGCTGCTCCTCCGGTGGCTCGATCGCCCGGTTGTAGCCGAGGGTTCCCTTGCCACCCTTGAAAGTGAGAGCGGGCTGGGAGAGCAGTCCGCTCTTGAAACTGACGGTCACCTCTGTGAGCAGATCCACCGGCATCCGAATCGAGTGGACGTCGTTGAAGCCGAAGATCTCGACCACCTTCCCGTCAAAGGTGATCAGCCCATCCATGGGCGGCTGGGCATGCCTCAGTCTCAGTTCGCGCCACTGGCTCATACCGGCATCACCCCGTGCTTCTTCCAGGGCCGCTCAACGTGCTTGTCCTTGGCCATCTTCAGGCCGCGGATCACCGTCTGACGGGTCTCGCGCGGGTCGATGATGTCGTCGATCATCGCGTTGCCGGCGGCGATGTACGGGTCGATCTGCTGGCGGACCGCGTTCAGCATCGCCTCACGGGTCGCCTCGGAGTCGTCGGCCGCCTCGATCGCCGAACGGCCGATGATGTTGACCGCGCCCTCTGCCCCCATGACCGAGATCTCCGCCCCGGGCCAGGCGACGATCAGGTCCGGCTCGTAGGCCCGGCCACACATCACGTAGTAGCCGGCCCCGTAGGCCTTGCGGACCAGGACCGTGATCTTCGGCACCGTGGCGCGGCTGACCGCGTAGAGCATCTTGGCGCCGTGGCGGATGATCCCCTGCTGTTCGACTTTCGAACCGACCAGGAAGCCGGGCACGTCCTGCAGGAAGAGCAGCGGGATGTTGAAGGCGTCGCAGAGGTTGATGAACCTCGCCGCCTTGTCGGCCGAGTCGACGTCGAGCACACCTCCCAGCACCTTCGGCTGGTTGGCGACGATCCCGACCGGCATCCCTCCCATCCGGGCCAGGCAGGTGATCAGCGACTTGGCGAACTTCGGCTTGATGTCGAAGTAGTCGCCGTCGTCGACGATCTCCTCGATCACCTCATACATGTTGTAGGGCGTGCGAGGCGACTCGGGGATGATCTCGAGCAGCTTCTCGGAGCCGCGGTCCTCCGGGTCGCCGCTGTCGGCGACCGGCGGCTTCTGCTCGCAGTTGCTCGGGAAGTAGCTCAGGTACTTCTTGATCGAGGCGATGCATTCGGGGTCATCGGCGACCTCGAGGTCGCCGACCCCGGACTTGCGGCAATGCACCTTGGCCCCGCCGAGATCCTCCATCTCGATCTCCTCGCCGGTCACCGCCTTGACCAGATGCGGCCCGGCCAGGGCCATCGCACCCTGCCCGACCACCATCGGCACGAAGTCCGAGAGGCCGGGGATGTAGGCGGTCCCGGCGGCGCAGGGCCCCATCATCGCGGCGACCATCGGCACCACGCCGGACATCTGCACCTCCTCGCGGAAGAGGTGGCCGGAACCCGCGAAGAGCGAACCGGCCGCCTCCTGGATCCGGGCGCCGGCCGAGTCGAGCAGCCAGACCAGCGGCATGCGCTTCGTGAGCGCCATCTCCCTGATCCGGGTGACCTTGATCTCGCCGGTCTGGCCCATCGAACCGGCCATCACCGTGAAGTCGTAGGCGACGATCGCGACCGGGCGGCCGTCGACGTCGCCCCAGCCGGTGATCACACCATCGGCCGGGGCATCCTTCTCCTGCATCGCCGGCTGGGAGTAGTGCGGACGGCCGTGGATGCCGATCTCGTTGAAGGTGCCCTCGTCGACCAGCAGGTCGATCCGCTCGCGGGCAGTCAACTTGCCGCGCTCGTGCTGCTTCTCGATCTTGTCGAGGCCGCCCCCGAGCCGCGCCTTTCCACGGCGCTCGTGGAGCTGCTCGGTCAGGGCGGCCAGCGAGGCCGTGCCGGGCAGCAGGTTCTGCGGGGTCTCCTCGGCCGCGGCCCCGTTCTCGTTCTCGTTCTCGCCCATCAGCGTCCCTTCCATTCCGGTTCGCGCTTTTCGAAGAAAGCCTTGACGCCCTCGATCGCATCCTCGCTGGAGAGCTCGATCGCGAGCTGCGAGCGCAGGTAGTCGAGAGCGGCGGCGAGGTCCATGTCCATCTGCCGCCACATCGCGTCCTTGCCGAGTTTCATGATCAGCGGCGACTTCGAGGCCAGCATCTTGGTCCAGTCCTCGAGCACCAGGTCGAACTCCTTCGGCTTGGCGACGTGGTTGACGATCCCGGCCTCCTTCGCTTCTGCCGCCGACATCCGGCCACCGAGCAGCAGCATCTCGTTGGCCTTCTTGCGGGGCACGTTGCGGTAAATCAGCGCCATGATCATGAAGGGGAAGAGCCCGACGTTGATCTCGGGGGTGCCGAAGGTCGCCTCGTCGCTGGCGACGATCAGGTCGCAGGCCAGTGCGAGGCCGAGCGAACCGGCCAGCACGTGGCCGCGGGCGGCGACGATCGAGGGCTTGCCCAACTGGCCGAGCAGCTTGAAGGCTTCGACGAAATTTTCAGCTCCCTCGAACTTCTCGACCGCATTCGCATCGCTGCCGAAGGCGGCCAGGTTGCCGCCGGCCGAGAAGACCTTCTCGTGTGAGGAGGCGAGCACGACGACCCGGACTGCGTCGTCGACGCGGGCCAGCCTGAGGGCTTCGATCAGCTCGCCCAGCAGCTGGTCGGAGAGGGCATTGCGGGTGTCGGGGTCGTCCAGGGTGATCGTCGCGACGTAGTCGGCGATCTCGTACCGGATCTTCTCGAAGGTGGGTTGGCTCATGGTGGCAAAGATACCAGTAAGTCGAGAGTAGAAAGTGCTACTGTCCACTTCATGTCTACCGAAACCGTCATCAAGCCCGACCACGAAGCCGGCCGCAAGCACTTCATCTTCACCCAGGAGCACGAGGATCTGCGCGAGTCGATGACCGACTGGGTCAAGAAGGAGCTCTACCCGCACCGCAACGAGTGGGAAGAGACCAAGTGGCCCGACTCCGCCATGCAGCGGGCCGGCGAGCTCGGTTACCTCGGCCTCTGCTTCCCCGAGGAGTACGGCGGACAAGGCGGCGACTACTACTACTCGCTGGTCCGGGCCGAGGCGCTCAGCCACTCCGCCAACGGCGGCCTCGGCATGGGCTTCGCGGTTCAGACCGACATGGTCCTGCCCCCGGTCCACCTGCTCGGCACCGAGGAGCAGAAGCAGAAGTACCTCGCCCCCGGCATCCGCGGCGAGAGGATCGGCGCGCTCGGGATCACCGAGCCCGGGGCGGGCTCGGATGTGGCCGGCATCCGCACCACCGCCATCCTCGACGGCGACGAGTACGTGATCAACGGCTCCAAGACCTTCATCACCAACGCCGCCCGGGCCGACTTCATGGTCCTGGTCACCAAGACCGACCCCGACGCCGGCCACGACGGCATCACCCTGATGCTGATCGATATCCGCGATGAAAATGGTAACGACCTGCCCGGCTTCTCGGTTGCCCAGAACCTGGAGAAGATGGGCATGCTCTCCTCGGACACCGGGGAGCTCGCCTTCGAGGACTTCCGAGTCCCGGCCGACTCCGTCCTGGGCCAGGTCGGCAAGGGCTTCTACCACATCAGCTGGGAGCTCCAGAGCGAACGGCTGGTCGCCGCCGCCGGCTCGAACGCCTCGGCCGAGCGCCTGCTCGAGACCGCGATCGAGTACGCCAAGGATCGCAACGCCTTCGGCCGCCCGATCGGCAAGTTCCAGGCGATCCGCCACAAGATCGCCGACATGGCGACCAAGATCGAGGCGTCCAAGCAGTTCACCTACTCGGTCGCCTGGCGGGTCAACAACGGCGAGTATCCGGTCCGCGAGATCTCGATGGCCAAACTGCTCTCCGCCCAGATGGCCTGCGAGGTCGCCGACCAGGTGATCCAGATCCACGGCGGCTACGGCTACATGAAGGAGTACGAGGTCGAACGGGCCTACCGCGACCTGCGTCTCAACCGGATCGGCGCCGGCACCGACGAGGTCATGCTCGAGGTGATCGGCCGTTCCTACGGCCTCTAGCGGGGCGACCCACCGGGGCGGGTGCTTTGACTTAGTTCAGTTCTCGCTAATCAAGTCGATGCACCCGGACTAGAGTCCTAGCTATGGCCAACGGGCATACCGAAGAAGTCGATGTGGTCATCGTCGGTGCCGGGATCTCCGGCATCGCGATGGCCCGCCAGGTCAGCCTCGACCACCCCGGCCTGAGCTATGTCGTCCTGGAAGGGCGCTCCCGGGTCGGCGGCACCTGGGACCTCTTCCGTTATCCCGGCATCCGCTCCGATTCGGGGATGGGCACCTTCGCCTACTCGTTCCGTCCCTGGCCGGGCACCAAGCATTTCGGCACGGGCGAGCAGATCCGCGACTACCTCGAGGAGACCGCGGCCGAGTACGGGATCGACCAGCACATCCGTTTCAACCGCAGGGTCAAGGCGGCCGATTGGGACAGCGAGACTGCCCGCTGGACGGTCACCGTGGACGACGGATCCGGGGAAACGAGGATCCGCAGCCGATTCCTGATCGGCTGCACCGGCTACTACCGGTATGAGCAGGGCTTCTCGCCGGCCTTCGAGGGCGAGGAAGACTTCGAGGGCGAGCTCTTCCACGCCCAGCACTGGCCGGAGGATCTCGAACTGAAGGGCCGGCGCTTCGTGGTTATCGGCAGCGGCGCGACCGCGATCACCGTGGTCCCCGCCCTGGCCGAGGCCGGCGCCGACGTGACCATGCTGCAGCGCTCGCCGAGCTACGTGGTCTCGATCCCGACCGAGGGCGGGATCGCCGACTGGATCCGGGAGCATTTCTCACCCAGGCGGGCGGCGTTCCTGCTGCGCTGGTTCGGGATCCTGATGGAGCTTGCCCAGTTCAACCTCGCGCGTCGTTTCCCCAACCTGTTCCGCCGCCTGTTCATCAGCGGCGCCCGCAAGCAGCTTCCCGCCGGGTACGACAGGCGCCACCTCAACCCGGCCTACGACCCCTGGGTCCAGAGGGTCTGCTTCGCCCCCGACGGCGATTACTACGCCGCGCTTTCCGGCGAGCGGGCCCGGATCGAGACCGGCAACATCGAGCGGATCGGCGCCGACCGTATCCACCTGCGGGAAGGGTCCGAGATCGAGGCCGACGTGATCGTCAAGGCGACCGGGCTCGACCTGCTGATCTTCGGCGACATCGAGATGAGCGTCGACGGCGAGCCGATCGACCCGGCCGACCACCTGGTCTACAAGGGCGCGATGCTCTCCGGGGTGCCGAACTTCGTCTTCGTGGTCGGGTACACGAACGCCTCCTGGACCCTGAAGAGCGAGCTGATCGCCCGTTTCGCGAGTCGCTTCATCGCGACAGTAGAACGCAGGGGCGGCGGTTCAGGCACCGGCTCGGGAGTCCCGGTCGCGCCGGAGGGACCGATGGAGACGGTGCCTCTGCTCAACCTCCAATCGGGCTACATACGCCGGGCCGAGTCCCGGCTCCCGAAAGCGGGTGACGTCTCCCCGTGGGTGCTCCACATGAATTACTTCTCGGATCGCCGCGAGTTGCTGCGTGGCGACCTCGAGGACGGCGCGATCCGCTTCAGCTGAACCCAAGTCGTCGGGAAAATACCTAAATTCCGATTGGATTCGCGGGTAATATCGCTCGGGCAGCAACGGTCAACCACGAGACGGGTCATCGACCCCGGGAGACCCATGAGCGAACACCACAGAATCGTCATCGTCGGCGGCGGCACGGCCGGAATCACGGTGGCGGCGAGGCTCCATCGCGCACTAGACAATCCCGACCTGGCGGTCATCGAGCCTTCCGCTACCCACTACTACCAGCCACTCTGGACCCTGGTCGGAGGCGGCGTGGCGAAGCGGGAAGCAAGCGCCCGGCCGATGGCCGGCCTGATCCCGGCCGGAGCCAGATGGATCCAGGCCGAGGTGACCAGGCTGCGGCCGGAAGAGAACGGGCTCGTGACCGGTGACGGCCGGGAGATCACCTACGACTACCTGGTCGTCGCCCCGGGCCTGGCCCTGCGCTGGGACCTGGTCGAGGGCTTGGAAGGCCGGGTCGGTGCAGACGGCATCTGCTCCAACTACGAATACGACCAGTGCCCCAAGACCTGGGAGACGATCCGCTCCTTCGAAGGCGGCACGGCGCTATTCACGATGCCGCCGCCACCGATCAAGTGCGCCGGGGCGCCCCAGAAGATCATGTACATGGCCGATGACACCTTTCGAAAGAACGGGGTCCGCGACCGCACCGAGGTGATCTACGGCGCGGCCACCCCGGGCATCTTCTCGGTCAGGAAGTATGCGGAAACCCTGGACGAGGTGATCCGCCGCCGCGGAATCGATGCCCGCTACCAGCAGCGGCTGGCCGCCGTCCGCGCTGACGAGCGGGAGGCGGTCTTCACCGGCGGCGACGGCAAGGAGTCGGTGGTCGGCTACGAGATGCTTCACCTCGCCCCGCCCCAGGGACCACCCCGGTTCGTCGCCGAGAGCCCGCTGGCCGGCGAGGGCGGCTGGTGCGAGGCGGACCGGGCGACGCTTCAGCATCCCCGCTTCCCGAACGTCTTCTCGCTCGGCGATGCCTCCGGCCTGCCGACTTCGAAGACCGGTGCGGCGATCCGCGCTCAGGCACCGGTGCTCAGCCAGAACCTGACCGGGGTCATGGCGGGCGGCCAGCCGACCGCGACCTACGACGGCTACACCGCCTGCCCCCTGATCACCGGCTACGGCAAGCTGCTGATGGCCGAGTTCGACTACGACCTGAACCCTGCCCCCTCGCTGCCCCTGATCGACTCGGCCAAGGAACGCTGGAGCTGGTACCAGTTCAAGCGGTACGGGCTGCCCTGGTTCTACTGGAACGTGATGCTCCGCGGCCGCGGCTGAGTCCGGTCGGTCTAGGATGCGGGCATGAAAACCCGCCGCCGTTTCAAGCTTGCCGACCGGATCAACTGGAGCCACCCGACCGCCCGTCGGATCAGGCTGGGACTGGCCGGCCTCGGCCTCCTCGCGCTCGGCGGCGTCGGGGCCGCGGTCGCGGTCTCGGCCACTTCCGATCCGCCGGCGCCGAAGTACAACTCGCTGGCCCGGGTGGTCAACCCGATCGGTGCGAAGGGCCGTGCGCTCAACCTCGCCCGGATCGTGATCCAGCCGGGTGCGAAGATCCCGCTGCACTACCACCAGGGCACCCAGGTCGGCTACATCCAGTCGGGCGTCCTCACCTACCACGTCCAGGCGGGACAGGCGAAGGTGATGACCGGCGCCGGAGACGCCCCGAAGCTGGTGCGTCTGATCAAGGCGGGACAGACCGCAAGGGTGAAGCCCGGCCAGTGGCTGATCGAGCAGCCCTCCGACCACCACCGCGCCGCCAACAACGGCAAGAAGCCGGTGGTGATCCTGCTCTCGAACCTGCTCCTCAAGAACGCCAAGCCCTCGAAACTCCTCCCCTGACACTGCTTCACAGCCGGAATATTGAATCTGTCAGCGCTATCTACTGACAGATTCAACATTCCGGGGGACGAGGCTCAGGCGGTCGGGGTCACCTCGGCCGTGCAGTGGGCGCAGCGGGTTGCCTTGTTCGGGATCTCGGAGAGGCATTCGGGGCACTCCCGGGTGCTCGCTTCCTCGTCCCGCTTGAGGTGGTTGAGCGGCGTCACGACGAAGAAGTAGACGACCGCGGTCACCGAGAGGAAGGCGATCAGGGCGTTGATGAAGTTGCCGTAGGTGAACTCGGAACCGCGGATCGTGAAGCTGAGCGCCGAGAAGTCCGGTTCGCCGATGATCGCGGCGATGATCGGAGTCAGCAGGTCCGCGACCATCGAGTTGACCAGTGCTGTGAACGCGGCGCCGATGACGACCGCGACGGCAAGGTCGATCACGTTGCCGCGGCTGATGAACTCCTTGTAGCCCTGAATCAACTTCATGGGCCGAAAGCTACCCGGCGACCCTGACACAAAGCAGGGCCGCCGGGCATCTCTCACTTGGGCCTGGCGGTGAAGCTGGTGGAACCGGAGCAGATGTAGATCCGGGCGCCATAGAGGTCGGGGATCAGGAAGGAGAAGTTGAGCTTCAACTTGCCCGAGACGACCCGGCCGCGCTTCTTCAGGGTGACCTCGTAGTTCTTGGTCGCCTTGGCGCCGACGTTCATCGCGGCCGGCTGCAGCGCCTTGCTCTTGACGGTCTTGCCGATCTTTCCGGCCGCGACCGGCTGGAAGAGTTCGCTGCCGGCCCGCGACGCGTAGCCACCGGTGGTCTCCAGGCAGAGGGTCGGGACGACCGTGCGGATGCCGGTCACCTTCTTGCCCTTGAGGGCGAACGTGACCGAGCTGCCGCCTTTGGTCTTGCCCTTGTAGGGGGTCGCCGCGGCGAAGTCGGCGGCGAACATGAACCAGGCCAGGAAGAGACAGGTGAACAGCGAGATCGCGCGGCTCATCGGGTCACCTTGACCTTGCTCTTCGAGTTGACCGTCTTGATGCCAGGGCCCGAGGCCGAGACTCGGATCGGGTAGCTGCCCCTCGCCTTACGGACGGTGCGGATCGCCAGGGTCGTCCGGGCCGTCTTGCCGGCGCCGATGCCCGGCAGCGTCTTGCAGCCGGCCGGCTTGACCATCTTGCGGGCCTTGCCGGTGACCGTCGCGCAGACCTTGATTTTCTCTGCGGCAGCGCCGCTAGCGCTCACCACGGCGGTCAGCTTGGTCTTCCGCCCCGCCTTGACTTTGGCCGTGGCCGGGTTCACCTTGAGCGCGATCCGGGGCTTGGCCGGCCCGGTCGGCCCGGTGGGACCGGTCGGTCCGGTCGGGTTGGTCGGGCCCGTAGGCCCGGTGGGGTTGGTCGGACCTGTCGGGCCAGTCGGGTTGGTCGGGCCCGTCGGTCCGGTCGGGTTGGTCGGTCCGGTGGGCCCGGTCGGCCCGGTGCGCTGCAGGGTCGCCTGGCCGAAGGCCGGCTCCTTGCCGCTGCCGACCTTGACCGGGTTCAGGGTGCAGTTGCCGCCGTTGTTCTGGGTGGGCACGTTCGCCACGTAGACCGAACCGCGGTCCTGCCAGGTGATCATCGATCCGTCCGGGGAGAAGCGCGGGTAGGCAGGAGACTTGGCGACGTTGACCGCCGAGCAGCGGTGGGTCGGGCTGCCGGCCGGCGGGGTGCCGTTCGTGTTCCAGAAGGCGAACTCGGCGGCGTCGGAGCCTTCCGGCGTCACCTCGAGCACCGCGATCCCGGTCGTGGAGACGTCGAAGCTCAGCATGTCGCCACCGTTCGGGTCGTTGAAACCGAGCCAGGCGGCGGGCTGAGAGCTGCCGGCCTTCTGGACCCAGATCCGGTTGAACTGCGTATCCACGAACCCGGCGTAGGGAGTGCCCGGGATCCAGCGCGGCCGGACATAGCCGACGTGGCAGTTGATCAGGCAGGGGTTGGTGGTGCCCGGCCCGGCCAGGAACGAGATGCGCTGGTTCAGGGTGCAGGGATAGGTGCCACAGTCGAAGTAATGCCAGTCGTAGACGAACACACCTCCGTCCGGCGAGATCGTGCCCCCATTGAAGGGCGCGAACGAGCCGGCCCCGGTCTTGGCCAGGATCCACGTGTCCTTGACCTGGCCGGTCGCCGGGTTGATGAAGTAGGCGAAAGCGCTCGAGCTCGCCTTCTTGATCGCCACGATCGTGCCGTCGTTCTTCTGGGAAGGAGTGACGTAGGCGGTTTCCGCGGTCCCGTCGCTGGTCACCTTCTCGGTCAGCGTCCCGTCGGGCGAGGTCCGGTAGACGTTGCCGTCGGTCCCCACGTAGGAGACATTGGCCGCCTGGGCATGGGGCACATGGGCAAACCAGGTGAACAGCCCGACCAGGAAGGCGAGCGACAAGATGACGCTCGGCCCGGTGCAGGCTTTGCTGATTCGGCGATTGGTTTTCATGGGACGGGACCTCCGGAATCGGGATTGCTGATGACGGCAGCTTCCGATCCGTCCCTTGCGATGACTTTGCGGCCATGTTGCGAGGCCCGCAAGAAGCTCGGGAAGGGGCGGTTCAAGGGCGGTCGTTTGGCTCTATAGTGCGGCTTACAACCAATCCAAGGAGCGTTTCTTTCGATGGGACTACTTGAAGGCAAGAACGCGATCGTCACCGGGTCCGCCCGGGGCATCGGCCGGGCGACTGCCGAGCTTTTCGCCGCCAACGGCGCCAGGGTTCTGATCAACGACCTCGATGCCGACGTCGCCGAGCAGACCGCATCCGAGATCGAAGGCGAGACCGCCGTCTTCGGTGGTGACCTGACCAAGGGAGACGCCTGCGACCAGCTCGTCGCGACCGCTCAGGACGCTTTCGGTTCGATCGACATCGTGGTCAACAACGCCGGCTACACCTGGGACGGCGTCGCCCACAAGATGACCGACGACCAGTTCCAGGCGATGCTGGACATCCACACCATCGTCCCCTTTCGAGTCGCCCGGGCGCTCGCCCCGCACTGGCGCGAAGCCGCCAAGGCCGAGGCCGCCGAAGGCAACGAGTACTTCCGCAAGCTGATCAACGTCTCGTCGGTCTCCGGCACCATGGGCAACGCCGGCCAGGCGAACTACAGCGCCGCCAAGTCGGCCGTGGTCGGCCTGACCAAGACCCTGGCCAAGGAGTGGGGCCAGTTCAAGATCAACGTCAACGCGGTCGCTTTCGGCTTCGTCGAGACTCGTCTGACCGCCGCCAAGGAAGGCGACGCGGAAACGATCAAGGGTCCGGAGGGTGAAGAGATCCAGCTCGGGATCCCCGAGCAGATGCGGGCGATGGCTTCGATGATCATCCCGCTGGGCCGTCCGGCCTCACCGGAAGAGGCGGCGGGCCCGGTCCTCTTCCTCGGCTCGAACCTCTCCGATTACGTCCACGGCCAGGTGCTCAACGTGACCGGCGGCCAGTTCGGCGGCATGTACACGTAGTCAAATGAAGTCAAATGAAAAGGGCCCTCACGCTGGTGAGGGCCCTTTTCGTTGTCGAGTCTTCACCTAGAACAGCCATCGGGACCAGAACGGCCCGACTCCCCCGTCTCCCCCGTCCCCTCCAGCTCCGCCGGTTCCGCCGGTTCCGCCAGTAGCCCCGGTCGTGCCCGTCGCTCCGGTACCTCCGGATCCTCCGGATCCCCCGTCTCCGATCCACCCGATCCCCCCGTCTCCTCCGGCCCCACCGGTGGCCCCGGTCGTACCCGTCGCTCCGGTACCTCCGGATCCTCCGGATCCCCCGTCTCCGATCCACCCGATCCCCCCGTCTCCTCCGTTCCCACCGGTTCCCCCAGTTGCACCAGCGACGCCGGTCGGTCCGGTCACGCCGGTCGGTCCGGTTTCCCCAGTGGTTTCGGTGGGGCCGGTGGGTCCGGTCGGGCCGATCGGGCCTGTGAACCCGGTTTCTCCCGTGAGGCCGGTCGCGCCGGTTTCGCCCGTCGAGCCCGTGGCCCCGGTTTCCCCTGTTGAGCCGGTCAGTCCGGTGGGTCCGATCGGGCCGGTCGCCCCCGTCTCACCCGTAGCCCCGGTCGGCCCGGTGCTTCCGGTCGCGCCCGTGTTGCCCGTCGCCCCGGTGCTGCCCTTGTCGCCGGTCGCGCCATCTTTCCCGGGCGGCCCTGACGCCATCCGGACGATCTTCACTTTCTGGGCACCGCAGCTGGTGCCCGCCTGACTCTTGAAGCAGGAGACGAGGCGATACCGGCCAGGCGAAATCGCTCGCTTGACCTTGGCACCGGCCAGGACCGCCTTCCGGCCGCGGGGAGCAACCCCGGCAACCTTGCGTCGACCCATCAGGAAGGGGCCGGGCCGGCCGCTGGTCGAAAGGGTGATCGAGATCCGCCCGCGGACCGTCCTCGCCGACGGGTTGCGGATCACCGAGGAGACGACGTAGGCGCTTCCCTGGGCCATCTTCGCCGGCGCCCTTACCTTCATCACATGCGGTTTGGCCGCACCTTCAGCCGTTCCCGCCAGCAGCAGCGATGCCGCCAGCACCATCAACAGCGCTGCCTTCAGCGCCCCGGCCTTGTGCCCGTATCTCGAAACAGTCATCGGTCCTTCCTCCTACGGATCCCCCTCGGATCAGCATAGTCGTAGAACCGACCGGAAACAAGACAGCGGCGCCTACCCGGGGCTCCTGACCCGCAGACGGTGGTAGACCACTGCCTTGCGGGGGCCATGGGTGGCGCGGCGGGCCTTGACCCGCATCTTCAGGAAGATCGTCCGCCGTTTCACCTTTGACAGCTTCTGGAGCCGCTTCAGGAAGGGCCGTCGCACCTTCAATGCGGCGCGCTTCCAGTGGCCGGAACGGACCTTGACCCTCAGGGTCTTCGTCATCGCCTTGCCCCGGCGTTTCTTGGTGACCACGGTTGCCCTGACCCGGCAGGCGGGCCGGAAACGTTTCGGGCAGTGGACCCGCACGTAGAGCCGGCCTTTGTAGAGGAAGGCCAAGCCTGGCTTGACGTTCCTGGGCGGCTTGGGCGACGGTTTCGGGTCGGGGTCCGGGTCAGGGCCTGGGCCACCGCTCGGCCCGAAGTCGACCATCGCGACCGGGCCGGGGTTGCCGGATTCGTCGACCGCCCGGATCGCGGCGTAGCGCTTGTGGCCGGTGAGCGCGAGCGTCTCCTCCGCACCGGGTTCCGCCGGGGCTTCCGTGACCCGCAGCCGATCGGCATCGCCGAACCCGTCGGCGGCAATCGGCTTTTCCGAGGACACCGCTTCGTAGTGATCGGCTTGGCCGCACCGTCCGTCGTCGCCGGTCGCCTCGAAGCTCACGCCGGACGCCCCGGGCTTGGCATCTCTCAGCGGTCCTGGGGCGGTTCCGTCGTGGTCATAGTTGCCGGACTGCTGCGGATCGTGGCGGAAGCCCGGCCACTCGCTCTGGCAGGCAGGGATATCGGGTCGCGACCATTCGAAGAGGTAGCCCTCCCTGGTGAAGGCGGCGATCCGGCCATCGTCGGAGATCGCCGCCGGCGAGAAGAGCCAGCCGCCGGTCACCTTCGGGAAGCCGGGTGCGTTTGCCCCGGTCAGTCCGTCGTAGGCATTGACCAGGCCGAGTCCGGTCCCGGCGATCACCTGGTTCGAGGTCGGGTTGCCGGTCACGTTGGCGATGGTCGAGGAGGAGAGGAACTGGTAATCCTCGGTGACCCGCGGGAAAGCCGGCTGCGACAGGCCGGTCACCGGGTCATAGGCCCCGATCAGGTGGTTGTAAGGCAGGTTCTGGCCGACCAGGAGCAGGTTCAGCACGGCCGGCAGCCCGAGCCCGTACTTGACCACGCTGGGGTTCTGGCCGGGCACCAGTTTGCCCAGCGAGGCCGACTCGAAGAGGTTGATGCCGCCGACCGGCAGCGCTCCGTCGGCGGTTGAGGCGGCCCCTGGGATCGATTGCTGGATGCCCCGGGACAGCGAGCCGTCGGTGCCATACACGCCGATCGTGGCCGAGCCGGTGGCCGAGGCGACCACCCTGGTCTCGCCGTCCACTTTCATGATCGACGGATCCTGGCCGGGGCCGATCATCGGCAGGGTGTCCTGGATCGCGCCGTTCGGCTTGATCGGCCAGCCCGCCAGGAACGGCTTGCCATCGTTGTCGGGGTAGTCGTTGCCACGGGAATCGACCGCGTAGACGCGGTTGGACCCGCCGGCTGCGTTGGCGAGGATGTCGGTCAGGGCGCTGCCCAGGAATCCGCTGGCCAGGCTTTCGAAGTCCGGAGCCTGGGCGTCGTAAGTCTCATTCGAGGCGACCACGATGTCATCCCGGCCGTCTCCGTTCAGGTCGCCGACCGCGGGCGAGGTGATCGATTCGGCCAGCATCTGCTGGTCGGCCGGGATGTCCGGGTCCACCAGTCGCACCGGGAAGCCCGGCACCGTCCCGCCCCGCGGCGTGTAGGCGTACAGGTACCCGTCGAGTCCCGGCACGACGATGCTCGGCAGACCGTCTGGCCCGTCGAGCCGGGCCAGAGCCGGACTGGCGATGAAGCCACACTTCGGATGCGAGATGTTCGGTTTCTGGAGCTCGGGCCGGCAGTTCGAGAGCGGCGGGCCGACCGGGAATCCATCTTCGAGCCGGCCGTCGGCGCCCCACGCGTACACGTGGTAGCCCGCCGTGGTCACGACCTCGGTCTCACCGTCGCCGTCGATGTCGGCGACCACCGGCCCCCGCGGCGGCTCACGGGGCGGTGCCTCGGCGGCGAGAGCCTTGAAGCCGTTCGCACCCTGGTGACCACCCGCCTGATGCATCAGGCGGGTCCGCACCGGCCAGCCCGGGAGCTCGGAGCCGTCCTGGCGGTAGGCGTGGATCTCGCCGGCCATGGTCGGCACGACCAGCTCTTCGGTCCCGTCGCCGTCCAGGTCGGCGTACCGGATCGGCGCCTCCCCTCCGGCTCCCATCCGTTTCGGGAAGCCGTCGCGAAGGTCCTCGTCCCGGGCGGAGGTGAAGACCCGACGGTCGATGCCGGGCGTGTCGATCCCGTCACCGTTCACGATCAGGCGGACCGTGAACTCGTGGTCGAGCGGGTCGGTGCCGGAGGTGGAGAAGATCGGGCCGCCGGAGTCCTGGCCGGCGTCATAGCTGGCCAGGGCCTGGCGCACCTGGTCGAGCTGGATCGTGCCGAAGTCGGTCACCGTGCCGGAGGAAGTCCCGGAGCCGACCTGATGCCAGGTGTCGGGTTCCTGTCCGGTCCCCCACTCCAGCTTCCAGGTGAAGTGGCCGCCGGTCGCAACCCGGGCTCTCGCCAGGCCGCGGACCTGCAGCGTGTCCCCGGTGAGCGGCGCGTACCAGTCGGGCGACGTGATGGTCGCTTCGGGCGGCAGCTTGCCGGAAGCGGCGACCGAAACCGCCGCGCCCAGGTTGACTCGGCCCCAGCCGAAATGCGAGGTCCACTGTGATTCCCGCGGGGCCGCGGGATCTGCCGCCGGATCGGCCACCCCGAGGCCGGAGGTGTTGGCCAAGGGGTTGGCCGAGTTGCCGGTCACCCGTTCGGCGGTCTGCTCGAGGATCGCCCGGGTCTCGTCCGGGCGCAGCTGGATCCCGTGGTCTCGGGCCGCACTGATCACCAGGGCGGCCGCACCGCCGGCCTTGCCGGTGTTCTCGGAGCCGGAAGCCCCTTCCATCGAGATCGAGCTCTTGCCGCCGAACTGGGTCGTGTTGGCTCCGCGGAAGTAGGTACCGACCGGCAACTGGCTGCCGAGGCAGACGCCGAGGCTGGCCAGCGGCTGGCCGCAGAGCGCCGAGCGCAGCTCCGGACCGACGTCGGTGCCGAGGCCTTCGGTGTCGGTGACCACCCCCTGGATCAGCATCGCATGGCCGTAGTTGGCCGGGTAGTTGTGATTGGCGGTGTTGAGGTCGTCACCGGAGTAGGTCTGCACCACGCCGTGGCTCCAGGCGTAGTTCGAGGCCGCTTCGGCGAAGGCCGAGTGATAGATCGATCCGTTGGCGGCGACGATCACCTCAGCCCCGGAGTCGGTCGCATAGAGCATGCCCATGCCGACCGTGTTGCCGTCGGCGACGAAGGTGTCCCAGATCCGGACCGGGATCACCTGGCAGCCGGGACAGACCCCGAGCTCGCCCTGGCCATCGTTGCCGCGTTCGGCGGCTTCCATCATCCGGCCGCTGCCGTGGCCCGAGGCGGCGAAATAGCTGGAGGCGTCGAAGGGGTCGTTGTCGTTGTCGAAGAAGTCCCAGCCGGCGATGTCGTCGACGTAGCCGTTGCCGTCGGCGTCGCTGCCGTCGGAGAAGGTCGCGATCAGGTCTTCACCGTCGATCTCGGCGGAGCCGTGTGGGCCGGCGGCGTGGTCGACCCGCGGGTCGGCGGCATAGTCGGCGACGTTGAAGGCGCCGTCGCCGTTGCAGTCGTAGGCGGAGCAGCCGGCGCCGCCGGCCTTCTGCGGCAGGGGCAGCTCGTTCCGGTTGAGTGCCACTTGCAGCCGCAGGCCTTCCCGGTCCCATTTGATGCCGGTGTCGAGCACGGCGATCTGGACGTCGGGACGGCCCCGGGTCACCTTCCAGGCGCCGGCCGCGTTGAACCCGGAGACCTGTTTCTTCAGGGCGTTCGGACCTTCGCGGTAGAGGGTCAGCGGGGTTTGGGCGGAGGGAAAGCCGAACAGGTCGAACCGCTCGTCGTAGAGGTTGGTCGCGGCACCGCCATCCTCGTCGTCGGGTTCGGCCGGGTCGTATCCCGGGTCGTTCGGGGTGTCGTCGCGCTGGACGTTGCCGTCGAGCGGGGGCGGCAGCAGCGGGAACTGCTGCGAGCTGTCGTTCGAGGCCGGGTTCCAGAAATCGCGCGCCGCCGAAGCGGTCGCGACGGTTCCCAGCAGAATGGCCAAAGCCAGCAGGACGGTACCGGCGAGTCTGTTCACTTCTCCCTTGCTCCCAGTCTTCGTGGACGGCTACACCTGCCTGTATGTGCAGATTCGTCGATTCCCAAACAGGGAGTTCCTGAAAGCCGGCGTAACGGAAAGGGCCCCGGTCTCCCGGGGCCCTTTCCTACGGTCGATCCGGCTTCGGTCAGAAGTTGCTCGGATTGATCGTCGGCATGGTGGAACCGTCCAGCCACTGGGAGAAGAACTCGTCCCAGCGTGCGTCGCGGGTGTGGCCGTCCATCTCCTTGGTCAGGGCGATCCACTGGGCGCGGCCGGCGTTGCCGTACGCGTAGCGGGTCTGCCACTGTGTGATCAGGTTCTGGAACGCGGTTTCACCCATGATCTGGTGCTGCGCCTCGAACATGATCCCCGGCCTGGTGTAGGTCGGGAAACCGTCGAACAGCGACGCGCCGTCGACGCCCGTCGGCGGCGTGCACCACTTGTTGGCGCCCGGGCAGGTTCCGCCGCCCTCGGTGTAGTTGGTGGCGAACGCCGTGGCCGGCGTGGTGGTGCTGCCGTTCTCGGCGGTGCCCCACCACCATGCCGCCCAGGTGGCCCAGCCCTCGTGGAGCCAGAGGTCATGCCAGGTCGGCCCGGTCACCGAATCGCCGAACCACTGGTGGGTGGTCTCGTGTGCGAGGGTGCCCGCGCCGACCGACCGGGTCGGGAAGTGGATCTTGCTCTGGACTTCGAGCACGTATCCGACCCCGCTCAGCTGGTCGACGACGGCGCCAGCCGAATCGAAGGGATACGGAACCCCGAACTTGGTCTGCAACGACGCGATGATCGCGTCCTCACGGGCCAGCGTGGTGTTGATCGCCTCCTTCTGTTCGGTCGTGTTGTTGTTGCTGATCGCGTTGTAGAGCGGCAGCCCGGTGGTCGCTCCGGTCGACTCGGTGTACTCGTAGTTGCCGACCGAGGAGGTGCTCAGGTACGTGGCCATCGGGTAGTCCATCGACCAGTTCCAGGTCCAGGTGCCGTCACCGTTGTCCACCCGGCTGTCGAGCTCGCCGTTGGCGACCGCGATCCGGTCGGTCGAAACGGTGTTGTGGAACTCGAACGTCGCCTTGTCGCTCGGCGTGTTGTTGTTCGGGAACCAGGTCATCGAGCCGATCGGCTCGTTGACCACGAAAGAACCCTCATAGCCCGGGGTGCTCACGCGCAGCCAGCCTTCGGGGGTGTCGTCCGGGTCGACGATCGAGACGCCGGGACCGGCGTAGCTCACAGCCACGGTGAAGGTGGCATCACGGCGGATCTTCGTCGCCGGTTCGATCACCAGCTTGTTCTTGTAGTCGGGACCGGTCTCACGCCAGTAGTCGGCTTCGACCCCGTCGACCTTCACGTCGCTGACCTCGGGCCCGGCGTAGTCCATGCTGAACTGGAACAGGCCCGTGCCCTGCGTGTTCTTCGCCGTCATCACCGTGTTGGTGCCGGCGAGGAAGTCGTTGGTCACGTAGTCGTAGTTCAGCGTGATTGCGTAGTGCTGGGCGTCGTAGCCGCTGTTTCCGACCTCCGGATAGACGGGATCGGGCGGGGTCACGGTCTGCGCGCCAACCCCGTAGACGGGCCCGGTCGCGCCGGTGGAGCCAGTCGAACCGGTGGTCCCGGTGTCCCCCGTCGCGCCGGTGTCCCCGGTCGGGCCGACCGGCCCGGTGTCGCCGGTCGCGCCGGTGTCACCAGTCGCGCCCGTATCCCCGGTCGCACCGGTTGGCCCGGTCGGGCCATGGCCGGAATGGAGCACTCTGGCTGCCTTGGCAGCACAGGTCCTGCCGCCGCCACCCTTGAAGCAGGCGACGATGAAGTACTTGCCGGCCTTCGCCGACTTCTTCACTTTCGCGGTCGTCAGCAGGCTCTTGGAACTCCGGGCGGGCAGCCCGCCGGTTATCCGACGGCCCCCGAGAGCCATCGACCCGGGCTTGCGGTTCTTCGAGAGGCTGATCGAAACCTTGCCCTTGATCCGCTTCGCCAGCGGGTTCCGAACCTTCGTCGCAACTACATACTGGCTGCCCGGACTGAGTTTTCCTGTCGCGGTGACCTTGACCGCTTTCGGCTTGGGTGCCGCGGAAGCGGCATCAATGGACAGGCAACCGCAAAGACAAAAGAGGAGACTGACGACAGCCACCCTCCAAAGGCCCCCTGCGGCCAACCTGGATGGGTACGAGACCAATTTCTGGCCCTCCTTCGATGTATTGGTGGAGGCCGCTTCCCTGTGAACCAGCAGCTCCACGCGATGCACCCTTACCTCTACCCGATTCGCGACCCATGTACCGCGGTACAAGCCCACCCCGTGTGTTCGTCAGCTATTTCTTGCGCTCTTCGGCCCGGATCGTGCCGCCCTCGGCAGCCAGCGCGGGTGGCGGCCAGGGCCCGAACCAGTTGTCCCGGGCCCCGTCGAGCGTGATCACGGAGCCGGAGTGGAAGGCTCCGGCATCGGAGGCCAGGAAGGCGACCAGCCAGGCCATCTCCTCGGACTCGCCGGTCCGGCCCATCGGGATCGACATGCCGACCGATTCGACCATCTCCTTCGGGTACTTGTTGACGAAGGTGTCGGTCGCGAACTGGCCGGCGGCGATCGCGCAGGTGCGGATGTTGAAACGCGACCACTCGATCGAGAGCGTCTTGGTCATGTTCTCGACCGCCGCCCGGGCGGCGCCGGAGTGGACCATGCCGGGCATGCCGTTGTGGGGCGAGAGGGTGACGTTGATGACCGCACCCGACTCCTGCGGGATGAAGGCCTTGGTCGCCGCGGCGTGGGTCATCAGCCAGGTGCCGGTCACGTTCAGCTCGATCACCGTGCGGAAGCCCTTGGGGTTGATCGCTTCGGCCGGGCTGAGGAACTGGCCGCCGGCGTTGTTGACCAGTACGTCGATCCGCCCGTGCCGTTCGACCACGCCGTCGAAGAAAGCGTCGACCGCGTCCTCGTCACGGATGTCGAGGGTGTCGTGCTCGAAGCTGCCCGGCAGCCCCGCGGCCAGCCCGGCGGTCTCCTCGAGCGGCTCCGGCCGGCGCCCGCAACCGATCACGGTCGCCCCGAGCCGGACCATCTCCAGGGTCGCTTCCCGGCCCAGTCCGGTCCCGGCTCCGGAGAGCACCACGACCTTGCCCTCGAGCAGGTCTTCGCGGAAAATCTCTGAGCGTACGTTTTCTCCCATCGGCTGGCGCGAATCCTATCCCGGAGCGGCACAGCGGTAAGGTCACGCGCGTGAGCATCCACGCTGAGTCGAGACCGCTTGAAACCCCGCTCCCGGGCGGGAAGGAAGGCGCCACCGTCACCGTCGAGCCGATCGTGACGGGAACCTTCAGCAGCCCGCCGATCCTGCATGACAACCCGAAGGGCAAGGCCGGCTCGCTGGCGGTTCTCCGCTCGGCCCGGCAGCAGCGTGAACCGACCCCGATTCCCTGCTTCCTGATCCGTCATCCCTCGGCCGGGCTGATCCTGGTCGATACCGGCCTCCACCCCTCGGTCGCCTCCGACCCGGCCAAGAACCTCGGCCGCTTCACGACCTGGCTGATGCGGCCTGCCCAGGAGCCGGGCCAGGATGTGCTTTCGCAGCTCCGCGCCAAGGGAATAGACCATTCGGACATCCGCATGGTGATCTTCACCCATCTCCACTACGACCACGCCTCGGCGATCTCGGAGTTCCCCGAATCGACCCTGATCGTCAACGCGGTCGAGTGGCAGTACGCGGCAACGGTCAGGAGACCGGACTTCAAGGGCTACCGGCGCCAGCAGTTCGACTACGCCTTCGACTTTCGCACGATCTCCTTCGACTCGGACAAGGTCAGCTCGTACGCCAGCTTCGGCCGCACCCTCGACCTCTTCGGCGACGGGTCGATCCGGGTCGCCTTCACCCCGGGCCACTCACCCGGCCACCAGTCCCTGATCTGCCGGCTGAAGGAACGCGACCTGGTGATCAGCGGCGACGCGATCTACGAGGAAAGCAAACTAGAGGCAGGAGCCAACCTCCCCGGCTCGATGTACGACGAGCACAACTACAAACGCTCGTTACAAGAACTGAAGCTCTTCCGCCAAACCTACCCTTCGGCAGTGATCACCGCGGGCCACGACAAAGCCTTCTACGAGAACGCCCCCGACCGCTGGGAGTAGCTACGGCTCGATCGTGCGACCAGGCTCCGGTGAGACCTTTTCGCGCAGCGCCTGCCGGGCTCCACGCCGACCCTTCTCGTCCAAGGTCGTGTACATCGTCTTGACCTGATCGAAGACCGTCTTCGCGCAGTCGAGCTGCTGCTCGCGGCTCGGCTCGGCGACCACCGGGAAGCTCATCGGCTCGCCGAACTGGACCGTGACCTTCGGCAGCACCAGCTTCTTCCACTTGCGCACCGAGGCCGATCCGTGAATCGCGACCGGGACCACGGGCACCCCGTTCTCCAGCGCGATCCGGCCGATCCCGGGCTTGGCCTCGCCGAGGCCACCGGTCCGGGAGCGCCCACCCTCCGCGTAGACCAGGACGCAGCCGCCGTTCTCGAGGATGATCCGGGCGGTCTTGAAGGCCTCTTCGTCCTTGTGGCCGCGCCGCACCGGGAACACGCCGCCGTATTTGAAGATCGAGCGGAGGACCGGCGGCTTGAACAGCTGGGATTTCGCCATGAAGCGGATCTTCCGGCGCAGGTAGACCCCGGCGAAGAAGTGGTCCATGTTCGAGAAGTGATTCGGGGCCAGCAGGACCGGCCCCTCGGTCGGGACGTTCTCGGTCCCGATCGCGCGGGTCCGGTAGAGGCCGACCGCGATCGGCGTGAGGATCGCCCGGACCGCTTCGTAGACCCAGTTCGGTTCGTGGTTCCGCGACCGCTCGTGAATGTGGTCGAAGTACTCGGCGGGCTTTTCGTCTCTGTACTTCTGCGGCTTGATCTCAGACATGGGCTAAACGGTCGTTACCCCAATCCGCCCCGGCGGTTACACGGGCAGAGCCCCTCCCAACCATTGGCTATTTCAAGTGGGAGGGGCGGGTGTCACATGGAGGGCGGGTCCGACCCCGCCCGACTCCTGTTAAGTGGCCCAGCTGCGGGATCGCTCAAGGGCGCGGTGCCACTCGCTGAGCAACGACTCAGCCTGGTCGCGGCTCATCTTCGGTTCGTAGCGGGCGGCCGGCTTGTACATGCCGCGGATCTGGTCGATTGACCAGGTGCCGCTGCCGAGGCCGGCCAGGCAAGCGGCGCCGAAGGCCGTGGTTTCGCTGATTTCCGGGATCTCGACCGGCACCCCGAGCAGGTCGGCCTGGAACTGCATCAGCCACTTGTTCGCCACTGCGCCACCGTCGGCCCGCAGCACCCCGAGCTGCTCGCCAGAGGCCGCCTCCTGGGCCCGGACCGCATCCACCGTCTGGTAGGCGATCGCTTCCAGCGCGGCGCGGGCGAGGTGGGCCCGGGTGGTGCCGCGGGTCAGCCCGACCATGGTGCCGCGGGCGTAGGGATCCCACCAGGGCGAGCCGAGCCCGGTCAGGGCCGGCACGAAGTAGACCCCGTCATTCGAGTCGAGCGAAGCGGCCAGCGGCTCGGTCTCCCGGGCGTCCTTGATGATCCCGAGGCCGTCACGCAGCCACTGGACCGCGCTGCCGGTGACGAAGACAGATGCCTCCAGGGCGTAATCGACCTCGGTCGGCCGGTCGTCACCGCCGCCGACCCCCCAGGCGATCGTGCCGAGCAGCCCTTCTCCCGGATCGGGCTTTTCCTGGCCGGCGTTGAGCAGGACGAAGCTGCCGGTGCCGTAGGTGTTCTTGGCCATGCCGGGCTGGTGGCACATCTGCCCGAAGAGCGCGGCTTGCTGGTCGCCGGCGATCCCGGCCACCGGCACCTCGCCGCCGAAACCGGAGGTGGTGCCGAAGAGTCCGGCCGAGGGCCGCACCTCGGGCAGCGAACCCGGGTCGACCCCGAAGACCGAACAGAGCTCCGGATCCCAGGTCAGTTCGCCCGTGTCGAAGAGCATGGTCCGCGAGGCGTTGGTCAGGTCGGTCACGTGCTCCCCGCACATCCGGTGGACCAGCCAGGAATCGATCGTGCCGAAGACCGCCCGCTCCGCCCCCTCGACATTGCGGGTGAGCCACTCGATCTTGGTCGCCGAGAAGTACGGGTCGAGCACGAGGCCGGTCTTCTCGCGGACCAGCGGTTCGACTCCTTCCGCTCGTAGCTCGTCGCAGCGTGCTGCGCCCCGCCGGTCCTGCCAGACCAGGGCGCGGTGGAGCGGCTTGCCGGTCTCCGGATCCCAGGCGACCACGGTCTCGCGCTGGTCGGTGATCCCGATCGCATCGAGGTCCGGGCCGCTGATCCCGGCACCGGCCAGGGCCCGGGCGGCCACGCCCCAGGTGGTTTCCCAGATCTCCTCGGCATCGTGTTCCACCCAGCCGGGCTTGGGGAAGTGCTGCCGGAACTCGGCGTAGCCGCGGCCGACGACCTTGCCGGAACCGTCGAAGACGAGTGCGGTCGAGCCGGTCGTGCCCTGGTCGATCGCGAGGATCATGCCGGCCGCCTTCCGCCCGGGCCGCGACCACCCCGGCGCGCCCACCAGACCCGCGCGAAGTCGGTCAACTGCCGGAAGCGGTGGATGAAGCCCTTGAGGCTCTTGCCGGTGGCCTTGTGGGCGAGGTCGATCTCGTACTCGCCGAGCCGGTAGCCGGCCCGGACCGCGTCAATGGTCATTCCGGTCTCCATTCCGTAGGAAGGGGCGAAGGGCAGAACGGCACGGAGGACTTCGAGGCCCATCGCCCGCTGGCCGGAGATCGGGGCCTGCGGCTCCGCCCCGCTGCGACTCCTGATCGCCCAGGCGGAGAAGGCGAGCGCGAAGCCGAAGCCGCCTCCCACCCGTTTCGCGAACATCGCCACCGCCAGGTCGCATTCGTCGTTCTCGACCGCGTCGACCAGCGGCCCGAGCTTCCCCGCCGAGCCGGCCAGGTCGCCGTCGCACAGCAGCACGTACTCGGGCAGTTGCGGCTCGGAGAGCATCGCTTCGGCGCAGGCGGTCATGTTGCCGCCCTTGCCGTGGGCCTTGCCCCGCCGCACGACCTTCGCCCCGGCCGCCATCGCGGCTTCGGCGGTGCCATCTTCGGAGGCGTCGTCGGCCACCCAGAGGGCGGCGCCGGGGAAGGCCGCCTTGAGCGAGCCGATCGTGTCGGCGATCACGTCGGCCTCGTTGCGCGCGGCGATCAGGACTGCGAGGGAATTGGGGCCGGAGCTCTCCACCAGGGCCGGACTCTATCCCGGTCGGTACAGGTAAAGTCCCGGCCCATGGCGAACATCGAAGCTCACATCACCGGGAACGTCTGGAAGATCCAGGTCAAGGTCGGGGACGAGGTCTCCGAAGAGGACGAGGTGATCATCCTCGAGTCGATGAAGATGGAGATCCCGGTCGAGTCCGAGGACGACGGCGTGGTCAAGGAGATCCTCTGCGAAGAGGGCCAGTCCGTGACCGAAGGCGATGTCCTGATCGTCCTCGAGTAGCCTCGGAGCCCTGAGCGGCCGAGGGCCATGACTGACCTGACTTCAATCGAAACCGGTACCGAGAAGGTCCGGCTCGACTTCCCCGCCGAGGCGGTCGCCCGCCTCACGATCGCGAACCCGCCCAAGCGGAACGCGCTCGACCACGAGATCCTCGACGCGATCACCGCCACAGTCCCGCAGCTGGACCAGGGCATCGAGGTCCGCTGCCTGATGGTCACCGGCGAGGACCCCGTCTTTTCGGCCGGCTACGACATCGGCGACATCCCGCCGGAGAGCTTCGAGACCGACGCCGAAGCGCTGGTCGCCCACCCTTTCACCGCCGCCCTCGACGCGATCGAGGCCTTCCCCTTCCCCACCGTCGCCGCGCTCAACGGGCACTGCCTCGGCGGCGCCCTGGAGATGGCGGTCACCTGTGACCTCCGCGTTTCCGCGCCGCATGCGAAGCTCGGCATGCCGCCGGCCAAGCTCGGCTTGATCTACGGCCACACCGGCCTGATCCGCTTCATCCGCACGATCGGCCTGCCCCGCACCAGGGAGCTCTTCTTCACCGGGGACATGCTGCCGGCCGGGCGCGCCGACGAGATCGGCCTGGTCAACCGGGTCATCGAGGGTCCCTTCGAAGAGGGGTCGGTCGAGTTCGCGGCCAGCATCGCCGCCAACGCCCCGCTCTCGATGAAGGGCAACAAGCAGGCGATGGAGACGATCATCGAGAACCCGGTTCTCTCCGAGGAGCAGGTGGCGGAGCTGGTCGCCCTGCGCGAATCCTGCTTCACCAGTGCCGACTTCCTCGAAGGCATCACCGCCTTCGGCGAGAAGCGCAAGCCCCGCTGGACCGGCCGCTGAGCCGGAACCGCCCGACGTTCAGCCGCCCAGGCTGGCGCGGAGTTGGAGGGTGCGGTTCGTCGCCCGGGTGAACTGGGCGCGAGGTAGCTTGCCGGTGCGGAGACGGGCTGCGATCGCCTGCTCGCCCTGGCCGGCTGACTGCCAGTCTCCGTAGAGCAGGATGTCCATGCCGGCGTGGGCGGCGGCGATCGCCGAGCGCTTGGTGCCGCCGAAGTCGCTGACCGCGACGCTGCCCATCGCGTCGGTGATGGTCACGCCCTTGAAGCCGAGGCGCAAGCGCAATTCACCGCGGACGACCTTCGGTTCGAAGGCAGCCGGCTTCGGGCCGAGCGCCGGGTAGATCGCGGTGCCGACCATGACCAGCTTGCCGCCCCCGGCGATGTACGGCAGGTAGGGGGCCATGTCCACCTTGCGGAGCGCCGCCCTCGAGAGACGGATCCGCTGCACCGCGAAATCGGTGTTCTCGCCGGCCGCGCCCAGGCCCGGGAAGTGCTTGGCGGTGGCGGCGACCCCGGTTCGCTGCAAGGCCCGGGCGAACGGGATCGCGGTGGCGTTCACCGCCTTGACGGTCGAGCCGAAGCCACGGTCGGTGTCGGCGATCACGCCGCCCGGCCGTGCCACGTCGAGCACCGGCGCCAGGTCGACGTTGAAGCCGGCGTTCTTCAAGTTGCGCCCGGCCAAGGTGCCCTGGCGGCGAGAGAAGGCGGTGCCGCGCGCGCCCATCTGCGCCGCGGAGGCGTTGGGGGCACCGGAAAGCCGTTTGACCAGGCCGCCCTCCTGATCGACCATGATCAACAGTGGGTAGCGGCGCAGCCCGTCGGGCCGCGGGATCCGCTGAAGTGAAGAGGTCAGTCGCTGGACCTGCTTGCGGGAACCGAGGTTGTCGGCGAAGAGGATCACGCCACCGAGCAGGCCGGCCCTGACCCTTCGCCGGATCACCATCGGCACCGTCTTGCCCTCGAAGCCGGCGACGATCCGCTGGCCGGCCAGCTGATGGACGGTCAGCCCGGCCGAGAGGTTCCGCGTCAAGGGCGGGAAGGGCGAGCTCGCCGCCTCGGCCTTCACGAAAGGCCCGGCCCCGGCGCTGCCGTCGCCTCCGCCCGTCGTAGAACCTGAATCGCCACCCGGCGAGGAAAGCAGCAGGAGCGCAGCCAAGGCGGCCAGCACCAGGATGAGGCCGATCGCAGTTCCGGCGGGTGATTTCCTCAGGACAGAGGCCACGCTTCGATCATACGCAGGCCATTCGACCGAGCTAGGTTCGATTTGCAGGTGCTATGGCCTAGCAAGTCGAACCAAGCCCCGTCTCTCAGCCTGGTTCGATGACGTCGAGGGTCTTTTCGGTCAGCTCGACGTTCATGCCTTCGGCCTCCAGCAGGCCGGCCAGGGTTTCGAGATCCTTCGGCATCGAGCGGGCCGAGAGGGCCACCCGGGCCACGTCGCCACGGACTGCCTTGGCCATGTGGGAGATCGCCTTGCGCTGGCCGCCGGTCTCGGTGAAGCCGCGGACGGTGACCAGGCGGGCCCGCTTCGGCTTCCAGGCAGCCGAGTAGGCGCCGGAGCGCATGTCCAGCACCAGCCCACCGTCCTCGTCGTGGCCGGCCGCCTCCATCGCCGCCGCCAGTGACTCACGCCAGAAGGCCGGCAGGCCGCCGACCTTGGGCAGCTTCGCCTTCATCGAGAAGCGGTAGTAGGGGATCCGGTCGCCCGGGGCGAGGAAGCCCCAGAGGGCCGAGGCGATGAGCAAGTTCTTCGAAGCCCGCTTCTTGCCGGTGGCCGTGAGCGAACCGAAGTCGAGCCGGTCGTAGAGAACCCCGGTATAGACCTCGGAAGCCGGGGCGGCCGGCGCCGAGGCCAGTTCGGCGTCGCGGGCGATCTCACCCGCCTGGCCGGCCGAGATGCCGAGCGCTTCGATCGCCTTCTTCTGCGGTCCCCTGCCCAGCTTCTCCAAGGCGGCGAGCAGCGCAGACCGTTTCGCACCGAGGTGGTCGGCGAAGGCAAGGGAGTCGAGGTCGAGACGGGCCTTGCCCGAAGGCGAAGCCTTGCCCTCGGACGGCGGAAGCAGGATGAGCACGGGGGAAATCTATTACGCGCTGATCAGCCCTTGATCCAGCGCGTAGCGCACCAGTTCGGCGCGACTGCCGAGATCCAGCTTCTTCTGGATGCTGGCCCGGTGGCTTTCGACCGTGCGGACGCTGAGGAAGAGCTGGTCGGCGATCTCGGCGTTGGTGTGGCCCAGGGCGATCAGCCTCATCACCTCGACCTCGCGGTCGCTGAGCGTGCGCCCGGTGCGGCCCTCGGCCCGGTCCTTGTCGGCGAGGTGCTGGTAAAGCGAAGGCTGCAGGTAGGTGTCGCCCGCGGCGGCCCGACGGACCGCCAGCACCAGTTCGGTGTCCGCCGCTTCCTTGAGCACATAGCCGGTCACCCCGGCCCGCAGAGCCTGCCGGGCGAAGGCAGGTTCGTTCCGCATGGTCAGGATCACGATCTTGGTCTCTGGAGAGGCGGCCTGGATGTCAGGGATCGCTTCCAGGCTGGGCCGGCCGGGCATGTTCAGGTCGAGCACGAGCACGTCGGGCTTGTGGCCCCCGACGTAACGGATCGCGTCGTCGGCCGTGCCCGCTTCCGCCACCACCTCGAGGTCGGGCTCGGACTCGAGCAGCACTTTCAGGGCCGACCGGACGACGGCGTGGTCGTCAACCAGGACAAGGGTCAGCTTCTCAACAGGGCTTTCCACCTCTGACTCCACCAAGGAAAGGCTACTTGCCGCGGCACCCGGTGGTTTCCGTACCTTTCCGCAGACTTCTAGAATGGCCCCCGTGGACGAGACGAGCGTCAGCCTCGACGAGGCCAGGCTGGGAAGGTTGATCGAGGTGGGCCGCAGCCTGGTGGTCGAGTCCGACCCGGAAGCGGTCATCCACGATGCGCTGGAGGTCGCGCGGGAATTGACCGGCGCCCGCTACGCCGCCCTCGGCGTGCTCGACAGCCGACGGGCAGAGCTCGAGCAGTTCGTCACCCGGGGGATCGAGGATCGGCTGCGCGACAAGATCGGCCACCCGCCCCACGGCGGCGGAGTACTCGGACTGTTGATCGAAGAACCCGAGCCACTGATCCTCGACGACGTCAGCCTCCACCCCCGCTCCCAGGGGTTCCCGCCCAACCACCCGCCGATGAAGTCCTTCCTCGGCGTGCCGGTGAAGATCCGCGGCGAGGCCTGGGGCAACCTCTACCTGACCGAAAAGGACTCCGGGCCGTTCGACGAAGCCGACATCCAGTCGGTGATCATCCTCGCCGAGTGGGTCGCGATCGCGATCGACAACGCCCGCTCGGCCGCTGCCGAACGCGTGCGGTTGACGATCGAGGCGGCCGAACAGGAGCGTGGCCGCTGGGCCCGCGAGCTCCACGACGAGACTCTGCAGAACCTGGCCGGCCTGAGGGTGCTGCTTTCCGGCACCCGGCGCCGCACCGCGATGAGCCCGGTCTCCCCCATCCTCGACCAGGCGATCGAGCGGATCGACGAGACGATCGTCGAGCTGCGCCGCCTGATCGCCGACCTGCGCCCGGCCGCCCTCGACGAGCTCGGGGTCGCGCCGGCACTCGCCTCGCTGGTCGAAAGGCTCTCCGCGACCGGGGTCGAGATCGACCTCTACGTCGAACTGGGATCCGAGGACGACGCGGCCGGACGTTACGAAGCGCTGCTCGAGGACACGGTCTACCGGCTGGTCCAGGAATCGCTGAACAACGCGATCCGGCACGGCCATGCCCTGAGGGCGATCGTCGAGGTGATCGAGGAAGACGGCGAGATCCGGATCCGGGTGTCGGACGACGGGTCCGGGTTCGACCCGAACCGCACCGGCGGCGGTTTCGGCCTGCTGGGCATGAGGGAAAGGGTCAAGCTGACCGGAGGCAACCTCGACATCCGTTCCAGCGAGGACGGGACGACGATTACCGCCGCCCTCCCGGCCCGCCGTCCCTGATCTCGCGAAAGGTTCCGTCACGGAGTTCGAGCACCCGGTCGAAGGCATCCGGGTCGGCCAGGGTGTGGGTGATCACCAGAATGCCGCAGCCCTGGTTGCGTCGGTCGACCAGGCGGCGTTCCAATGCCGCCGCGCCGACCGGGTCGAGGTGCGCGGTCGGTTCGTCGAAGATCAGGAAGCGGGCCCGCGAGAGGAAGGCGCGGGCCGCGGCGATGCGCTGGCGCTGGCCGCCGGAGACCTTCGCCCCGTCCTCGCCCACAGTCGCGTCGATCCCGTCCGGCAGCGAGTTGATCCAATCCTCCAGCCCGGCCTCGGCCAGGGCTTCGGTGATCCGTTCACGGTCGGCCTCGGGCCGGCCCAGCTTCACGTTCTCGGCGATGGTGGTGTTGAACAGATAGGCGTCCTGCGGCGCCAGCCGGACCGCCTCGCGCAGCTCCTCCTGGTCGAGATCCCGCAGGTCGGTGCCGCCGAAGGTGATCCGGCCCTCGTCCGGATCGCGAAAGCGGACCAGAAGTTCGGCCAGGGTGCTCTTGCCGATCCCGCTGGGACCGGTCAGGGCGACCGCCTCGCCGGGGGCGAGCTCCAGCTCGGCCCGGTCCAGCAGCAACCCGTCACCGCCCGGGTAGGCGAACCCGACCTTTTCGAGCCGGATCGGGCCGCCGGCCGGGATCGGCCGCGGGTGGTCGAGGTCGATCACCGGCACCGGCCGTTCGGTGACTTCTTCGATCCGACCGGCCGCCGCGTCGGTCGCGTCGATCACCGCCGCGGCCTGGCTGAGCGGGGTGATCGCCTCGAACGAAGCCATGGCCAAGAGGGCCAAGGCGGCGAGCATGACCCCGTTCAGCTCGCCGGAATGGACGGCCGGGATCGCCGCCGCGGTGACCGCGACCGCGGCCCCCACCGCCAGCAGGGTCCCGAGGCCTTCGGCGAGGCCGCCGCTCATCGCGTCGCGGAGCTGCAGCGAAAGCAGTTCCGCATCATCGTCCGTGGCGCGCCTGAGCCAGTCCTCTTCGCGGCCGGCCACCGCGATCTCGGCCCCGCCGAAGGCGATCTCGTGCAGGTCGCCGGCCAGGTGGCCGCGGGCCCGGGCCTGCCGACGACCGGCGTGGCGGGCCGCCCAGCGGGTCAGCGCGGGGGCGGCAATGCCGCCGAGCAGCAGCATGACGGCGAGGACCAGGCCGGCCATCGGCAGGATGACCGAGGCCAGCGCGACGCAGAAGACGGAACAGAAGATCGCGACCAGCGGCGGCGAGAGCGCCCGCAGGTAGACGTCCTGGAGCCGGTCGACGTCGCCGACGAAGCGGCTCATCAGGTCGGCCCGGCGCGAACCGTCGATGCCGGCCGGGACCAGCGGGATCAAGCGGTCGAAGAAACGGCCACGGAGGTCGGTCAAGGTCCGGAAGGCGAGGTCGTGGGAGCTCAGCCTCTCGCCGTATCGCAGCAGGGCGCGGGAGATCCCGAAGAAGCGGACGCTGACGATCGCCACGGTCAGGGAGAGGATCTCGGGTCGCTGGGCGGCACGGCTGATCAGGTACCCCGAGGCGGTGAGCAGGCCGACCGCGGCGAGCACGGTGCCGGTCGCGAGCAACACCGAAAGCGCGAAGAAGCGCCAGCGGTTCCGGGTCGCCAGGGCGGCGCGGCCGAGCGGGGTCCGCTGAAGGCGGGCGGTGATCATGCCGCCACCCTTTCGCTCAGGCCGTGGCCGTCGAGGACCAGGGTCCGGTCGGCTCGGGCGATCGGTTCCTCCCGGTGGGAGATGATCAGCGCGGTGCGGTCCCTGGCCGCCTCGTTGATCGCCTCGGAGAGCTCGCTTTCGGTCTGGTGGTCGAGGTGCGCGGTCGGCTCGTCGAGGATCAGCAGGGGCGCCTCGGAAAGCAGTGCGCGGGCGAGGGCGATGCGCTGGGCCTGGCCGGCCGAGAGGCGCCGGCCACCTTCGCCGACCATCGTCTCGAGACCGTCCGGCAAGCCGGCGACGAGGTCGCCGAGCACGGCGACCCCGATCGCCTCGGCCAGCCGCTGGTCGCTCGCCCGCGGATTGAAGAGGCGCAGGTTGTCGGCCAGGGTGGCGGCGAAGATGGTCGGCCGCTGGGGCACCCAGGCGATCCGGCTCCGCCAATCTCGCGGTTCGACCGCGGCCAAGTCCACCCCGCCGCAGACGATCCGGCCCGCGGCCGGTTCGGCCAGCCGCAGGAGCAGCGAGGCCAGCGTGCTCTTGCCGCCCCCGCTGGGGCCGACCAGGGCGACCTTCTCGCCGGGCGCAAGCTCGAGGTCGACCGACTCCAGCACCCGCTCCCGACCCGGCCACGCATATGAAATGCCCTCCATGGCAACCGACCAACGGGCCGGGTCGGGAGCGGGTACTGGTTCGGCCGGCGCGGTCACCGCCGCCGGCTGGTCGATCACCTCGAAAATCCGTTCGGCCGCCGCCATGCCGTCGGCGCTGGCGTGGAACTGCGCGCCGAGCTGCCGCAGCGGCAGGTAGAGCTCCGGTGCGAGAAGCAGCACGGTCAGGCCCGCCACCAGCTCGAGGTGACCATCCGCGAGTTGGATCCCGATCGCCGTGGCGACCATCGCCACCCCGATCATCGCCAGCAACTCCAGCACCAGCGAAGAGAGGAATCCGATCCGCAGCGCCCCCATGGTCTCGCGCCGGTACTCCTCGCCGACCGCCTCGATCGACCCGGCCTGGGAGTAGGCCTGGCTGTTGGCCCTCAGGGTGGCCAGGCCACCGACCAGATCCAGGAAATGGGAAGAAAGGCGGGACATGCGCTCCCAGCGCTTGCGGGTCCGCTGCTCGGTCAGCAGGCCGATCAGCACCATGAAGAGGATGATCAAGGGTGCCGTGACCGCGAGGATGATCGCCGATTCCCAGTTGTAGCGGACCACCCAGGCCAGCACAGCGATCGGCACGATGCCGGCCAGCACCGCCTGCGGCAGGTAGCGGGCGAAGTAGTTCTCCAGCGCAGCCACCCCGTCGATCGCGGAACTGACCAGGTCGCCGCTCTGCTGGTCCTGCAGGGCGCCGGGCCGGTTCAGCAGCAGGTGGCGGGAGAGTCTTTGCCGCAGTTCCGACATCACCCGGGCGGCGCCGAAACGGCCGGCGCTCTCGAAGCCGGCCGAGGCCAGCCCCCGGCCGGCTGAGATCACGGCCAGCCAGGCCAGCAGCGGGGCGACCTCGGCGAAGGACTCGCCATCCATGAAGACGCCGGCGATCACCCGCGCCAGCAGGGTTGCCTGAGCGATGACCAGGACGGCCTGGATGAAACCCAGGCCGACCGTGACGATCAGATGGTTGCGGGCGACGCGGCTGGAGCGAACCAGGCGCCGCTGGGTTTCACGAGCCTGCCGGCTCGCCCCCGGTGCCCTGGTCTGAGCCTGAGCCACCCGCGGCCTCCTTCTTCTTGTCGAGCAGGTCCAGCGGCGTCTTCACGTCGCCCACGCCCTCGGCCGAGAGCCGGTGACGGAACACCCAGTAGGTCCAGGCCTGGTAGAGCAGGACCACCGGCACCAACAGCACCGCGACCACGGTCATCACGGTCAGCGTGTAGTTGGTCGAACTGGCCACGTTCAGGCTCATGTCGTAGGCCGAACTGACGCTGGAGACCATGGCGTTCGGGAACAGGTCGATGAACTGGGCGATGAAGTAGAAGGCGATGCCGACCGCCGTGCCGGCAAAGGCCTTTTGCGGCTGGGTCTTCGCCTTGAGCGCGGCGAAGACGAAGGCGGCCACCGCGATCGCCGCGGCGATCAGGGAAAGGATCTCCAGCGAGTCCTGCCGAATCAGGGTCCAGGCCATGAACAGGGTGGCCAGGCCGGCCGCGACCGGGGTCGCCTTGACCGCCATCGCCTGGGCCTTCCGGCGCACCTCCCCTTCGGTTCGCGCTTCGAGGAAGAGCGCCCCGTGAGCGAAGAAGATCGCCAGCGAGGCGACGCCGCCGAGCAGTGCGTAGATCGAGAGCAGGTCGAAGAAGTTGCCGACGTACTCGAGCGAGTCGACCCCGTTGGTGGCGACCGGTTCGATCGGCGTCCCGCCGATGATGTTGGCCCAGGCCACGCCCCAGAGCAGGGCGGGCACGAGGCTGCCGAGTGCGATGCACCATTCCCAGCCATTCCGCCAGGCGGCGGAGTCGCGCTTGCCCCACATCTCGAAGCCGACGTTGCGGACGATCAGGGCGACCAGGATCCCGAACAGGGCGATGTAGAAGCCGGAGAAGAGGGTCGCGTACCACTCGGGGAAGGCGGCGAAGGTGGCGCCGCCGGCGACGATCAGCCAGACCTCGTTGCCGTCCCAGACCGGCCCGATCGTGTGCAGGATGGTCCGCTTCTCGTCGTTGCCGCGGCCGATCAGCTTCATCAACATGCCGACGCCGAAGTCGAAGCCTTCGAGGATCAGGTAGCCGATCCAGAGGATCGAGATCAGCAGGAACCAGACGAACTGGAGTGTTGTTGTGTCTTCCATCAGTCTTCCTCCGGGCTCCTAGTAGGCCATTCCCAGGTAGGGCTTGTCTTCGTCGCCTTCCTCGATTTCGGCCGGGCCCTTGCTGGCCGTCTTGAAGAAGAGCTTCCCGGCGAACACCGCCAGCACCCCGTAGAGCAGCGTGAACCCGACCAGGGTCAGCCAGACCTCACCGGAGCTCACGGTCGGCGAGTTGGCGTCCTGGGTTCTGAGCAGGCCGAACACCACCCAGGGTTGACGGCCCATCTCGGTGAAGATCCAGCCGGCCGCGGCGGCGATGAAGGGCAGCGAGGCGGCGGGCAGCGCGACCTTCAGGAAACGGCGCGAGTCGGCCAGTTTGCCCCTGCGATTCAACCACCAGCCGACCAGGCCGAACAGGGCCAGGGCGAAGCCGCAGCCGAGCATCACGCGCCAGGACCAGTAGGCGACCCAGACGATCGGGGCGTAGTCCATGTCCTTGAACTCGGACCCGAGGTAGTCGGGGCTGTCCGGGTCACCGAAGCGTTGGCGGTACTCGTCGTTCAGGTTGTTGACGCCCTTGACCTCGGAATCGGGCTTGCCGGTCATGATGAAGGAGAGGGCGTTGGGCAGCTTGACGTTGCGGTTGGTTTCTTCCGGGTTGCCCTTGAACTCACCGGTCGCGAAGAGCGAGAGCCCGACCCCGCTCTCGGTCTTGAAGACCGCGTCGGCGGCAGCCATCTTCATCGGCTGCTGCTCGCTCATCAGGATCCCGTTGAAGTGCCCGACGGCCAGGGTCGCCAGGCCGGCGACCGCGAGGCTCGGCAGGGCGATCTTCATCGAACCACTGAAGACCTCGACCTCGTTCTTCTTCAGCAGGTGCCAGGCGGAGATGCCGGCGATCACCATGCCGCCGGTCAGGGCCGCGGCCAGCATCGTGTGGGTCATCGCGTAGAGCGCGGTGCTGTTGGTGAGGACGTCCCAGATCGAGGTCAGCTCGACCTTGCCGGTCGCCTTGTTCAGCTCGTAGCCGACCGGGTGCTGCATCCAGGAGTTGGCGGCCAGGATGAAGAAGGCGGAGAGCATGGTCGAGAGCGACACCGCCCACATGCAGGCCAGGTGGACCTTCTCCGAGAGCCGGCCCCAGCCGAAGATCCAGAGGCCGAGGAAGGTCGACTCGACGAAGAAGGCAGCCAGCCCTTCCATCGCCAGCGGCGCCCCGAAGATGTCACCGACGAAACGGGAGTACTGCGACCAGTTCATGCCGAACTGGAATTCCTGGACCAGGCCGGTCGCGACACCGAGGGCGAAGGAGATCAGCATCAGCTTGCCCCAGAAACGGGTCGCCCGCAGCCACTTCTCTTCCTTCGTCCGGTACCAGCGGGTCTGGTACCAGGCGGTGAAGAAGGCCAGCCCGATCGTGAGCGGCACGAAGATGAAGTGGTAGAGGGTCGTGATCCCGAACTGCCACCGGGCCAGTTCGAGGCTGGTCATCGCAATAGTCATCGGCACACCTTCATGGGACCAGATTAGCCCGGCGAGACGACAAAATCATGCGGAAAATCACTTCAGTACTTGCGGGCAATTACTGAGGCCCGAGCAGCCCGAGCGGACCCCGCTCAGCGAGGGCAGCGACCGGCGTCGTGAAGTGCCTTGCGATAGCGGCGCATCGAGGCGTGGCGGAAGTCGCCGTGGGTCTGGTTCTTCATCGACGGGACCAGTTCCCGGTGGAAGCGCGAGCTGAGGCTCTCGTTGTGGCCGATCACGTCGCCGATCGCGATTCCGTAACGGCAACGCAACCACTTGGTCAGCCGGACGGAGGCCCGCATTTGGTGGTGGTTCCCGAGCACGTCCCCGTCCCGGTAACCGGTGTGTTCGATCCCGATCGCCACGTGGTTGAGGCCGACCGTGTGGCGGCAGCGGATCCCCAGGGGCACCAGCTGCACCACCCTGCCCTGTCCCGAAACCACGAAATGGGAGCAGGTGTTGGGCAGCTCGTGGAACTCGGGGTCGGGCCGGTCCGGCGCGAAGGAGTGGATCACCTGGGCAACGGTGGAGGCCACGGCGACGTGTTCGACGATCTGGCGGGGGTGCTTCAGCCGCCAGGCCCGCACCCCGTAGTGACGGAGCGAGTAGCTGGCCATCTGGTGCTTGCGCTTCGCCCCGAAGGGAATGAAGCGCTGGTGGATCCAGGATGGGATCTTCTGTGGCGACGCCGCGCTGCCCGCCGGCTCGGAGGCCGTGCCGACGCCAGGCTGAGCGGCCAGCCCGACGGCCAGGGCTGCTGCGACCGCGGCCGTGACCAGTCGCCTCATGCCGATCCCGCCTTCGGGATCAGTCGGCCGATGCCGGCGCGGCCGGGTCCAAGCCACCGGTCGGGCCGAGGTCCGGGCCGAGATCGCCGCCCGCCTGCTTCACCTTGTAGCCGGCGACCTTCCCGCGGAAGGCGTTGCCGAAGGTGTAGACGGGCATCCCGATCTCGGTGATGTTGTAGATCCGCGGCTGGTCCGAGATGAAGGTCCGGAGGCAGCCGTGGCTGGCCGGGTAGTCCGGCACCGAGGCATAGCCGTGGGTCGCGTACCCGCGGATGAAGTAGGACGAGTAGTACATCCCGTGCGAATTCATCCCCGGTTCTTTCCAGTAGAAGCTGTAGGTACCGAGGATGGTCGGCGTCGACGCCTTTCCGGAGGCGATCGGGAAGATCGCGTAGGGACGCTTGCCCTTGGAGAAGACGATGACCTGCTTCGAAAGCGGCGCTTCCATGTGGTCGCCGAGGCTGGGGCGCCGGACGTGGTAGCCGCCGTTGCCGTTGAAGACCCGCTGGACGATCGTCTTCGAGGCGCGGGCGTTCCGCGACATGTCGTTCAGCTTGCGGTAGGCGAGCACGGCCCGCTCCATCTTGCCGTTGAAGCAGCGGCCCTGAGCCGGGACCAGGGCGAGTCGGTTCAGCGCCTTGCGGAAGCCGGCGACCACGCGGCCGCACTGGTCGTGGGCCAGCCCGACGTAGCGGACCCGCCATGACTTGTGGTCGGTCGTGTCCTTGCCGACCGCCTTCTTGCCGGCCTTGCCCCAGTACTTGGCGCGCACCCCGTAGCGGTTGCCTCCGCGCATGCGGATCGCCGCGGTGAAGGTCCCGTAGTTCTTGCCCGCCTTGTGGACCTTGACCGTGCGGGTCGAGAACCGCTTGCCGTCCTTGTAGAAGTAGACCTTGACCTTCTGCAGGTTCCGGAATGGCTTGAGCGAACCCTTGACCGTCACCTTGTTCATGACGGTGGCCTGATGGTTCTTGAGCCCGAGCACCCTGATCTTGACCGTGGCCTTGGCCGGCCCGTCGTCCGGGGCGGCGCCGCCGTTGGCGGCCTGGGCATTGGTGGCGATCAGGAAGAAGCCGGCGAGAGCGCAGGCCAGGGCCAATGCGATGCCAGTGCGGTTGGTCATTTCAGTCAGCTTTCGGACGTGCAAGGAATGCTCCTGCGATTCGGCGACAAGTCCCGGAATTGTAGAGATGCAGCCGGTTCAAGCCACCGGCGAGGCGGCTTCGGCAATTTCGGCTGCCTCCTGGGTCTGCTCGTCGATCGATTCGGCCTTGTCGCCGATCATCAGGAAGGCGACCAGCACGCCGACCACCGCGACCCCGACCGAAAGGGTCATGGCATGGGTCAGGCCGTAGATGAAGGCATCGTGGCCGATCGGGATCAGTTGCTTGGCCTGGGCGGCCGAGACCCCGTCGATGTGGGGCGCCCCACCGGTCAGCTGGTGGGCGAAATCGGAACGATCGCTGGCGCTGAGCAGGGCCGCGTCGGGGTTCGAGGCCAGCCGGTCCTTCGCCTCGCTCTGGAAGAGCGCACCCAGCGCGGCGACGCCGAAGGTGCCGCCGACCATGCGGAACATCGAGAGCACGCCCGAGGCGACCCCGGCCTTGGTCTTCGGCACGGCGTTCATCGCCGCGGTCGACATCGGCGACATGGTCAGGCCGATGCCGGCCCCGAGGATGATGAAGCTGGGCAGCACGTCGCTGAAGGTGGTGCCGTCGGTGATCTGCGAAAACAGATACAGCGAGAGGGCGATCAGGGCCATCCCCACCACGATCGGCCAGCGCGGGCCGATCCGGTCGGCGAGTCGGCCGGAGATCGGCGCCGCGACCATGATCACCAGGGTCGTCGGCAGGAACCTGACCCCGGCTTCGAGGGCGCTGTAACCCAGGATGTTCTGCATGTACAAGGCGAGGAAGAAGAAGACGCCCATCATCGCGAAGGAGATGATGAAGGCGACCACCACCGAGCCGATGAAGTTCCGGCTCTTGAAGAGCGAGAACTCGATGATCGGCGCGCTGACCCGGTTCTCGGTGACGATGAAGGCGACCAGGCTGACGATCGAGACCGCGATCAGGCTGATCACCGCGGTCGAGTCCCAGCCCCAGCTGTTGCCTTCGATCAGGGCGAGCACCAGGGAGGTGAGGCTGATCGTGGCGATCCCGACGCCGGCGTAGTCCACCTTGCGGCCGACCGTGGTGTCGCGCGACTCGCGGACCACGAAGAGGGCGGCCATCACGGCGAGGATGCCGACCGGCAGGTTGATGTAGAAGATCGAGCGCCAGGAGACGTGCTCGGTCAGGAAGCCGCCGAGCACCGGGCCGACCGCGAGGGCGAGGGCCGAGACCCCGGCCCAGGTGCCGATCGCCTTGCCCCGCTCCGAGGGCGGGAAGGCGTCGGTGATGATCGAGAGGGTGCCGGGCATCATGAAGGCGGCACCGATCCCCTGGAGCACGCGGCTGGCGACCAGGGCGAAGTTGCTGGGGGCGAAGCCGGCCGTGGTCGAGGCGGCGGTGAAGATGATCACGCCGAAGACGAAGGCCTTGCGCCGGCCGAAGATGTCACCGATCCGGCCGCCGACCGCGAGCAGCACCGCGAAGGAGAGCGTGTAGCCGTTGACGATCCATTCCAGCCCGGAGATCGAGGTGTCGAGGTCGCGCTGGATCGAGGGCAGGGCGACGTTCACGACGGTGTTGTCGAGCATCACCATGAACAGCGCCAGGCACATCGCGCCCAGCGTCCACCACTTGCGGTTCTCGTCGGTAATCAGGTGCTGGTATCGGCTCACTGGGGTACTGCTCCTTCCAACTGCTGGTGAATTGAGGCAAGGTCTTCCCGCTCGATCAGGCGCGAGAGCAGGGAGTCCAGTTCTTGAAGGTCTTCTTCCGAGAAGCTGCTGGCCAACTTCACGGCGCCGACGGCGCGGCCCATCAGGGCGGCGTTGGTCACCTGATGGCCCTGGTCGGTCAGGCTGACCAGCCGGCGGCGGCGATCTTCCGGATCCTCGACCCGGGAGACGAGGCCCTTGCGGACCAGGCCGTCGATCGCCCGGCTCATGGCCGGCATCGAGGCCCCGGTCGACTGGCTGATGTCGGCGAGGCAGAAGCTGTCTCGCGACTCGAATACGCCGAGGCTCATCAACGCCTTGAACTCGAGGAAGGAAAGCCCGTGGGCATCCGCTTCGAGCAGAGCGGTCGGCGCGGCGCCGAAGGAGAGCATGCGACGGAAGAGGGTTCCGAACTGGAGCGCCACCCGAAGCGCCTCGGGCGAGGCTTCGTCGATCACGTCCTGGCTAGCCGCCCGGGCCGCTTCGACGCTGTTGCCGGCACTGCTGTCCGGCTGGTCGGCGCCTTCGTCTGCGGCTTTCACGGCCTCGGTATCGGTCATGACGAAGATATTTGCGCTTTCGCAACTATTTGTCAATTGGAAATGTTGTCAATGTGATGAATATCACAGCTCCTACCCCTGCTGTTCCGGGGGCGTTTACCCACGGATTCCTTGGGTAAACGCCCCCGGAACACGGCGCGAACCGGCTTCCCGGGCGTGGTGGGTCGGTTTTCCGGTGTATCGACCGGTTTTCCGACCCACCACGTCATCCGCGCCGCCTCATGCCTGGTTGCCGGCAGGCAGTGGGTCGGATTTCCGGCGGTCTGGCCGGAAATCCGACCCACCTGGTTCGTCGTCTCCTTCGGTCGTCGCGACCGGGGCGGGGACTCCTTCCAGGTTGATCTTCGGGAGCCACTCCAGCCAGGCCGGCAGGTACCAGTTCCACTTGCCGAGCAGCTTCATCGTCGCCGGGACCAGGATCCCGCGGACGATCGTCGCGTCGATCAGCACCGCCGCCGCCAACCCGACGCCCATCTGCTTGAACTCGAGCATCGAGAGGGTGGCGAAGATCGAGAACACGGCGACCATCACGATCGCGGCCGAGGTGACCGGGCCGGCGGTCCGCCGCAACCCGTACTCGATCGACTCCGAGGTGCTGCGGCCCTGGTCATGCGCCTCGCGGATCCGGCTGAGGATGAACACGTGGTAGTCCATCGAGAGCCCGAAGAGGATCACGAAGAGGAACATCGGCAGCCAGGCGGTGATCCCGCCGATCGAATCGAACCCGAGCAGCCCCTCGAGGTGCCCTTCCTGGAAGACCCAGACGAGCAGCCCGTAGGCCGCCCCGACCGAGAGCAGGTTGAGCAGGATCGAGGTGGCCGGGATCACGACCGAGCGGAAGGCGACCATCAGCAGGATGAAGGCGGCCATCAGCACGAAGGCGAAGACCAGCGGGCCCCGTTCCTTCATCAGGTCGTTGAAGTCCTTCGACCCGGCGGTCATGCCGTTGACGTTGGTCTCGGTGCCGGCGACCTGGCCGATCGTCTGAGGGATCACCTCTTCCCGCAGCTCGACCAGCGCGTCGTCGGAAGCGTCGTCGGTCCCGCTCCCGGCGAGGGGCACGTTGACCACTTCGACCTTGCCGTTCGGGCTGACGACCGAAGTCACCGGCGTACCGAATTCCTTCGGGCCGTCGACCGCCTGTTTCAACGCGGCGATGCCCTGCTGGACTTCGGGAGAGCGGACGTCATCGGCCTCGATCACCACGTTGGCCGGCTCGGGGCCACCGGGGAAGGCCTCGTCGACCTGGTTGTAGGCCTTGATCACCGGCAGGTCTTGAGGCAGTGCCTCTGCCCCGGGCACCACGGTGTGGAGCTTGAAGGCCGGCAGCGCCAGCAGTACGAGCAGCCCACCGGCCAGGAGGGCCGAGAGTGCCGGGCGACGCAACACGGTCCGCACGAAGCGGGCCCAGAAGCCGCCATCCCTGGTGGCCAGCACGCTCTCCTGGCCACCGACGCGCCGGATCCTTCGCCGCCGACGCAGGCGGTCGATCAGCGGGATCCGGCCCTTGTCGACCCGGTCGCCCAGCCAGGCGAGGATCGCCGGCAGCACGGTCAGCGAGCCGACCACCGCGACCGCGACGACCAGGATGGTGCCGGTCGCGAACGAACTGAAGGTGGCGTCGCCGGTGATGTACATGCCGGCCATCGCGATCATCACCGTGATGCCGGAAACGATCACCGCCCGGCCCGAGGTCGCCGCGGCCGCTTCCAAGGACGCGGACTCGGACCGGCCGGCAGCCCGCTCCTCTCGTTCGCGGCGCAGGTAGAACAGCGAGTAGTCGACTCCGACCGCGAGGCCGATCAACAGGATCACCGAGTTGGCCGCATCCGACATCGGGGTGATGTGACTGACCAGTGCGGTCAGTCCGATCGCCGCCGCTACCGCGGTCAGGCCGAGCAGCAGCGGTACGCCGGCGGCGATGAAGGCGCCGAAGGCGAGCACCAGGATCAGCAGCGTGACCGGCAGCGAGGTGAACTCGGCCTTCTGGAAGTCGTCCTCGAAGGCCTGGCCGATCTGCTCGTTCGCCGAGGCATCGCCGAACTGCGCGAAGCTGTACCCGGGTGCCCGGGCGCGAGCCTCGTTGACCGCGTCCTGGGTCGCGCCGAGCCGGTCGCCCAGTTCGTCGTCGTCACCGGCCAGGTCGAAGGTGACCAGCCCGGACTTGCCGTCCGAAGAAAGCTGGGCCTGGTTGCCCGGGGCGAACGGGCTCTCGACCCGCGAGACATACGGCGTGTCCTTGAGCTCCCGGCTGAGGTGGGCAGCGGCGGCGCGGAAGCCGGAGCTCGTGTTCGAGCTGTCGGCCGGAGCCTTGATCAGGATCTGCTCGGTCGCCTTCTCGGGGAAGTTCTCCGAGGTCGCCACCTCGGCGCGGCCGGATTCCCCGACCCCGCTTTCGGCGTCGGTCTGGGTCCTGGTCCCGACCATTCCTCCGAGGACGACGGCCAATATGACGAAGAGGAGCCAACCCCAGATCGCGGTCTTGCGATGGGTCGCGCTCCACCTCCCGGCCCGGGCAGCGATGTTGTGACTGGTATCCATGCCAGTAAGACTGCCTTTGGCATGGCCGCCGGGAAATGGGGATGTCTCCTCTTTTTGCCGTGTGCTGACTGCCCCTTAGGGGTGCGGAAAACCGCACCGTGAACGGATCGAATCGGGTGCTGTCTACACCAACGATTCCCTTGCCATCGGTCAGAATCAAGCTATGAGCAGCGTCTCGAACCTGCGCCAGAAACTGAACTTGCTGATGGTGCTCGGAATCCTCGCCGGGGCCGGCGGGGCGGTCATGATCGCGCTCGCCCATCAGGAAGTCGACCATCCGGTGGTCGAGATCACCCTGCGGGTGCTCACCGGCTGGACCTGGCTGGCGGTAGGAATCTTCGCCTGGTGGCGCCGCCCGGACAACCCCTTCGGCAAGTGGATGGTCTTCACCAGCTTCGCCTGGATGGCCCAGTTCCTGACCTATGCCAACTCTTCGCTGGTCTTCACCTTCGGCCTGGTAATCGCGTATGTCTTCCCATTCGCGCTGATCCAAACCCTGGTCCGGTTTCCGACCGGCCGGATCGAGTCCCGTACCGACCGCTGGGTCCTGCGCCTGGTCGTGGTCGCCCTGCTGCTGGTCCTGCTGGCGATCTTCTTCACCACGACGGACAACTTCGGCATCGAGGACGGGCCGCGGAACCTCCTGCTCCTGACCGACTCGCCGACGGTCTCGGCAGTGCTGTTCATCATCGCGAACGCCTGCGCGATCGTTCTCGTACTCGCCCTGATCCACAGCTTCACGACCAAGTACTCGGCCGCCTCGCCTCCGGTCAGACGACTGATCGGGCCCGTCCTCTGGACCTCCACGGCACTCCTGGCTCTGCTCGGCGTCTCCTCGATCTTCTCGATCGCCGAGCTCGACGCCGCCGAGGTGATCACCGGGATCGTCAGTGCCGTGACCGCCATGCTGCTGCCGCTCGCGTTCCTGGTCGGCCTGGCCCGCAGCAAGCTGGTCCGGGGCCAGGCGCTCGGACGGATGCTCGAACGGGTCGCCCACGAAACCGATCCGGTGAAGATGCAGGAAGCGGTGGCGGAGGCACTCGGCGACCCTTCGGTCGAGCTGGCTTTCTGGTTGCCTGACACCAGGCAGTACGTCGACGCCCGGGGCTTGCCGACCTCCGAACCGGAGCCCAATTCCGGCCGGGCCGCCAGCGTCGTCTCGATGGACGGCCGCAAGGTGGCGCTGATCGTGCACGAAGGGGCGTTGCTGGAGGAGCCGGAGAAGATCGAAGCGGTCAGCCGCGGCGCCGCGCTCGCCTTCGAGAACGCCCGGCTCGAGGCGGAGGTCCGGGCCAACGTGGCCGAGCTGCGGGCCTCCCGGGTGCGGATCGTCGAGGCCGGCGACGCCGCCCGCCGGGAGATCGAGCGAAACCTCCACGACGGCGCCCAGCAGAACTTGATCTCGCTCGCCCTGAAGCTGCAGATGGCCCGCTCCCGGGTCGAGTCGGACCCGCGCGGCGCGATCGAGATCCTCGACGGGGCCGGCGCCGAGCTCGAACAGACCATGGCCGAGCTGCGAGAACTGGCCCGCGGCATCCACCCCGCGGTGCTGTCGGACCGCGGACTCGACGCCGCCCTGCTGGCCCTCGCCCACCGGGCGCCGCTGCCGGTCGAGGTCGGCGAGATGCCCGACGGCCGCCTGCCGGAACCGGTCGAGGCCGCCGCCTACTACGTGGTCGCCGAGTCGCTCACCAATGTTGTCCGCTACGCCGAGGCGAGCCGGGCCAAGGTCGACATCTCCCGGGCCGGCGGGATCGTCCGGATCCGGATCGCCGACGACGGGGTCGGTGGTGCCGACCCCAGCCAGGGCTCCGGCCTGAACGGCCTGGCCGACCGGATCGCCGCGCTCGACGGCAGCCTCGCGCTCGACAGCCCGATCGGTGAAGGCACCGTCGTGGAGGTGGTGATCCCGTGCGGGTAGTGGTCGCCGACGATTCGATCCTGCTCCGTGAGGGAGTGGTCCGGGTGCTGGAGGACGACGGCTTCGAGGTCGTCGGCCAGGCCGGCGATGCCGAAGACCTGCTGCGCAAGGTCGGCGCCCACCAGCCGGACGTAGCGGTGGTGGACATCCGCATGCCCCCGAACCTGACCGACGACGGCCTCCAGGCCGCGAAGAAGATCCGGGCCGAATATCCGGGCACCGGGGTGCTGGTGCTCTCGCAGTACCTCGAGGAGAGCTACGCCCTCGACCTGGTCGCCGACTCGGCCGAAGGCGTCGGCTACCTGCTGAAGGACCGCGTCGCCGAGATCGACCGCTTCACCGAATCGGTGCGGAGGGTCGGAAGCGGCGGCTCGGCCCTCGACCCGGAGGTCGTCTCGCACCTGCTCGGCCGTCGCCGCCGTGAGGATCCGCTCGAGGTCTTGACCGCCCGCGAGCGCGAGGTCCTCGGGCTGATGGCCGAGGGACGCTCGAACATCGCGATCGCCGAATCCCTCGTGGTCACCGAGCGGGCGGTCGAAAAGCACGTCACCTCGATCTTCAGCAAGCTCGACCTCGCCCCGACCGCCGAGGACCACCGCCGCGTCCTCGCGGTCCTCACCTACGTCAAGGCGATCGGCGAGTAAGGCCCGGGCCGCCGGCCGAAGTAAGGAAAGTTGGCAATAGTTGCCAACTTTCCTTACTTCGCCGGTCTCATTCGTCTTCGAGGACGCGGCGGCGGGAGCGGCGGACCCAGGCCCGGTTGAGAGCGAGGGCGATCAGGACGACGATGCCGATCGGGATCGCCACGGCCAGGGCCAGCACGGTGACCCCGGCGGCGACACCGAGCAGATTGCCGGCGTCATCGATCGCGTCGCCGAGGCCCCAGCTGGATGACCCATCGTCGGACGCACTGTCGCCACCGGTTTCCACCTTGAGCGAGACCGGGGTGTAATCGGCCCGGCGCTGAAGCCGGTTGAGCCGGGTCTCGTAGTAGCTCAGGTCGTTGCGCGCCCAGCGGATCTTCTGTTCGATCTGGGCCCGCTCGCCCTCGTCGTAGGTCTCTTCGAGCTGGCCGAGCAGGCTCTTGATCTTCGCCTTCGAGTCGGCGACCTTGTCCTCGGTCTTGGTTGTAGGAGCGGTGATGTCGGTCAGCTCCTGGCTGCGGGACTTCAGGTCGGCGATCTCGGAAAGATCGGCCACCGCCGACTCGATCTGGGCCGAGGGGATCAGCAGGCTGAAGCTCGCCCCGGCCGTGCCCTCCTTCCCATCGGTCACCTTCGAGTCCATGACGATCCCGTTGTGGTCATCGGTCACCTCGACCACCTTGTTCGCCGCATCCTGAACCCCATCGGAATCCGTACCAAGGGTGATCTCGGCCTCGCGGGCGACATCACGGTTCCGTCGGGGGAACTTGGCAGCCATTTCGGTTTGCTCATCAAGCTGAATGCCGCCGGCCGACAGCTGCGCCGAAGGCCGCGTGGGTCCCTTCAGGTCGGGCTTCGACTGGATCGACTTGATCTCGGGGGGCATCGCAGTATCGGCGCTACTCTGGTCGCCGAAGGAACGGCTCTCGGTAGCAGCGTCTGCCGCTGTATTCCCGGCCCCTTCGCCGGCCGCGTTTTGGGAAGCCATCTTCGGGGTGTTCGTGGTGGACGCGGAGTCGCTGCCGGCACCGCCGAAGTCCGGGCCGGAGTTGGCGTTGACAACGACCACGGCGACGATGAAGAGCACTCCGACCGTTCCGGCGAAGGCCGGGATCATCGTCCGGTTGCCGGCCAGCCAGCGGCGGAAGCGTTCGCCGAGGGTCCCGATCCCTCCCTTGCCCTGCTTTCCCAGGGCAGTCTCGTCCGCCCACTCCGGCGGAAAGTGGTCGGCGACCGCCTGGTCAAGGCGCTCCGTGAACTCCGGTTCCGGAGTCGGCCGGTTCTCGCGGAGGGCCTGGGCCAGGCCGGCGAACTCACGCTCGTTGAAATCCTCGTTCATCTCGAAATCCTTTTCGTCTTCGCGGCTCATTTGGCCACCTCCTCGCTGGATGCGGTGCCGTCCGTTTCGAGGGCACTCCGCAGTCGGGTCATCGCCCGGCTCAGCCGGGTTCCCACATTGGTCGGTGAATAGCCGGTCGCCTCGGCGACCTCGACGTTGTTCAGGCCGGCGAAGAACTTCAGCGCGACCATCTCGCGATCGGCCGGTGAAAGCGTGCCGAGGGCCGCGAACAGGTCGGCCCGCTGTTCCCGGGCGACCACGCTCTCCTCGACCGGGATCGAGGTGCCGGCCACCGAGCCCCGGGCCTCCAGCCCGTCAGGCTCGATCGCCGGCACCTCGCGCTTCCGCTTCCTCAGCTCATCCAGGGCGGCATTCCGGGCGATCCCGAAAAGCCAGCCGCGGGCGCTGCCCCGTTTGGGGTCGAAGCGGTCCCACTTGCGAAAGGCCCGCTCGAAGGCGAGCGCGGTCACATCCTCGGCTGCGATCCGGTCGCGAAGCAACCCGGCCACATAGGCGTAGAGGTCGTCGCGACTGCCGCGGTAGAGATCCTCGAAGAGGGGCCGCGGCCCGGTCCGGGGAGCATCACGAAGGGACGAGTCAGGTTCAGGGACAGCTTCCAGCATGCCGTTCATACCCAATCTACGGATGGCTTCGCCATGTGTCACATAAGTAAGTCGGGCGGGGTCCGACCCGCCCTCCACGAGACACCCACCCCACCCACTGGAACAAAGGAATGGTTGGGTAGGGCTCCGGTGGGCGGCGCTTCGGGGTTAGCCCTAGCCCTCGTAGGGCTCGAAGTCCTGCTTGCGGGCTCCGCAGACGGGGCAGAACCAGTCTTCGGGGATCTCCTCGAACGCGGTACCGGCGGGGATGCCGCCGTCGGGGTCGCCCTCGGCGGGGTCGTAGATCCAGCCGCAGGACTCGCAGATCCAGAGGCTGGTGGTCATGGTGCTCATGGCCGGTCAGATTACCGGTACCGTTCAAGACGTGAATTCGTTTCCGGAAGCGGGCCCTGGGGAGGCGATCAACCTCGGCAAGCCTTCCGAGCCCCGGCCAGCCGCCACAATCCTGCTGCTTCGCGACCGCGAGGAAGGCGGACCCCGTGAGGAAGGGGTGTTGGAGGTGCTGATGCTGAAACGCTCGGCCGAATCACATTTCATGCCGAGCGTCTGGGTCTTCCCCGGAGGTTCGCTTGATCCCGAAGACGGCGAGGGCCTCGACGGGCTCCGCACCTGCGCCGTGCGGGAACTCCACGAGGAGGCGGGGATCCACCTCGACCTCTCGACCGAGCTGATCCCGCTGGCCCGCTGGGTCACGCCGGAGGTGGTGAAGACCCGCTTTGACACTTGGTTCTTCATCGCCCGGGCGCCGCTTGGGATCGAGGCCGAGCCGGACAACTTCGAGATGACCGAGGCACTCTGGGTCAATCCGGCTGACGCTCTGGCTGCCGCCGAGGGAGGCGACATGGCAATCGTCTTCCCCACGCTCAAGCAGCTGGAGGCCCTGGTGCCCTCCGCCCATACCGATCAGGCGCTGGAACGCGCGGCGGCTGACCCGAACGCTTCCCGGATCGTCCTGCCGAAGGTGATCGGCAACGAACGGAACGCCCGGGTCGTCCTCCCGCACGAAGACGACTACCCGGACTGAGTCCTCACCCTGAAGAGGTCGCGTGCCCGCTGGTTGAACCGCACGCTCAGTTCGGTCAGGTACGCGAGGTTCTCGAACAGCCAGATCCGGGCGATGCCGGCGCCGAGCCGGTCCTGATCCAGACGGGCGATGAGTTTCTGCGCGATCTCCGGGTCAACGGCCAGCGGAGCCGGTGGTGTTTCGCGGCCCTCGATCGCGTCGCCAAGCTCGGAATACCAGCCGGCGACCTGCCCGATCATCGCTTCCAGCCTCGGGCTGGAACCCAGGCCGGGCGTCTCGAACCACGGCTCGGCCGGGATCAGGTCAATCCCGTCCGCCACTCGCCGCAGCCGCAGCGCGGTTGCGGCGAGGGCCATCAGCGCTTCGGGATCGACCAGCTCGCCGGAAGCCTCGTCCAGGTATTGGCGTAGCACCGCGTCGAGCCGGTCGGTGGCGGCAACCGACTCGTCTCGTGCCTGGTCGAATCCCCCGGACTTGCCGCCGAGCACCTCGAATGCCCGGGCCTTGACCAGCGCCGCGGAAGCCCGTAGGGAATCCCCGAGCGAGCGGCGGATCAGGTCGGCTGCGCCGCGGGGCCAGATCAGCAAGCCGACCACCAGAGCGACCCCGCAGCCGACCGCGACGTCCTGGATCCGGATGATCGCGACCTGCCAGCCGATCGGCTCGATCAGGTTGTAGAGCAGGATGACCAGGACCGCGAAACCGGCCTGGCCGGCGCCGAGGGAGATTGCCCGTGGCGCGTACGCCGCGAACAGGACGGAGAGCGGCAGCGCGACCCAGAGCGCGACGTCCGAGCCCCCGATCAGCTCGAGGACCAGCGAACCGATCACGATGCCGATCAGGGTTCCGCCCAGCGCGTGGCCGATCGAGCCACGGGTGCCGAGCGCGTTGTTACGCAGGATCGACAGGGTGCCGAGCACCACCCAGAAGGCGTTCTGGACGGAGAGCAGGTCGGCCGCCGCCACCGCCAGGGCTATCCCGATCGCCCCCCGGATGCTGTTCTGAAGCCAGGACGAGCTGAGATCGGCATGCTCCGAGAGCATCCGCCCGGTCGCCCTTACCTCGCGCCGGCCCCTGACCCAGACCCAGTTCCAGAGCTTGCCGAGCACCCCGGGGGCCGGTTCCCTTTCGGTTGCGACCTCGACCATCCGGGCCGTGTCGAGTGCCGCATAGGCGACCTTCCTGAGCCGGAATTCGTGTTCGAGCTGCCGGGCGGCGACCTCGATCCCGTGATCGCCGACCTGCACCAGCTCGCTCGCCGAGTGGTCGACCAACTCCTTCAGGCTGGCTGTGACCGGCCCGGTCGGCAGTTCCGCCCGGCCGCCGGACAGAGCCTCTCCGCAGGCGTCGAGCAGGTCGGCGGTCGCTTCCCTCAGCTGTTTCGCGCGGTTGCCGTCGGCGTCGATGCCGGCGCCGGGGGTGGTGACCAGCCCGAACAGCCAGCCGAGTTCCTCGACCAGGGAGGCGATCGCGGCGCTGACCCCGGTGGCTCCGGTCGGCCGGTGGGGCGTGGCGAGGAACCGGCGCCGCAGGGTCCACACCCGCTCCCGGGCCTCCGCGCGGAGCGGCTCCGACCCAGGATCGCGAACCAGTCTGCCCAGGGCGCCGCAGACCCGGGCCGCCTGCCGCCGCAGTTCGCCGACCCAGGGCAGGCGCCAGAACAGGTAGGTGGCGGGGATGCAGACCAGGGCCGCCAGCAGCCAGCCCTCGAGGCGGGCCGGGATCGCGGAGTGTGGCGCCTCGATCATCAAGGGCAGGGCGAGCAGCAGCACCGCGCCGTTCCGGGCCGCGGCGATGTACGGGTTGACGATCCCCAGGAAGAAGATCAGGAAGGAGACCAGTGCCGCGACGAGCACGCCGATTCCGGCCGCGGTGGTCGAGAGAAGGGTCCCGATGACGATGAACGCGCAGCCGGTGAGCACCAGCGTTGCCCAGGCCACCAGCCGCGGTCCCGGGCGACCCGCGAAAGTCACCATCGCCAGGATGATGAAGCTGCCGAACGCCGCGAAGGGAGTCGCCTTCTCGTCGAGCAGCAGGAAGGCCAGTGCGAAGCAGGCCGGCATGAAGATCGCGGTCCGCAAGGCGACCTTGAAGGCCGCCGGTTCGATCCGGTCAGTCAGCCGGGAAGGCTTGAAGCCCCGCATTCCATGGTCCGGCCGGGTAGGTGTGGATCCCCTCTTCCTCCATCTCGGCGTGAAGCCGGCGGAAAAGCTGCCCCGCGTTGACCAGGGCAAGCTTGAGTTCCTCGGCCGAGCGTTCCTTCAGCCGCCAGAGAAACCAGAGCTGCCGGTCGTTGATGCCGAAATCGACCTCGCGGTCGATCGTCGTGGTCCATTCGAGGAAGCCGGGTGAGAAAAGCTCACGCAGCGCGATCGGGTCGTGGTCCTCCGGCACGGTCGCGAGGAACCGCTTGTTGAACTCGAGCGATTCGAACTCGACCTTGCGCCGCGAGACCTTCTGTTTGACCACCTCGCGGGCCTCGATCGACTCGACGTTGAAGGCCGGCACCACCTTGGCCAGGTCCGGCATGTGGGCCTTGGCGAGGATCGCGGTCGGCACCAGTTCCTTGCGCATGAAGCCGCCGACCTCTTCCTCGTCGGCGTCGCAGCTCGCTCCCCAGAAGTCCGGGGAGAGCTGGCCGGTCAGCCGGTTGCTGCCGCCGACGCAGAGCGCCACGGGCCCGTCGACCGGGTTGATCCCGCCGACCGGTTCCCACTTCACCTCGCCCGCGCCCTCGTAGGAGGAGACGATCTGCTGCCAGTTGTCGGATTCCTTGCCCACCGGCGATCACCCTATCCGTAACCGAGGCGAATTCCTGGTCCGGGCCGGAATCTGTGGGTAGGATGCTCCCCACATTGATTTCAACCGAGGGGAACACCAAATGCTCTATGTGCTGATCGCGATCGTCGTGATCATCCTTATCGCGGTGCTGTGGTACATCGCGACGCGCAACGGCATCATCGCTTCGCGCAACCGGGTCGATGAGTCCTGGAGCGGGATCGACGTCCAGCTGAAGCGCCGGCATGACCTGGTCCCGAACCTGGTCGAGACGGTCAAGGGCTACGCGACCCACGAGCAGAAGGTCTTCGAAGAGGTCACCAAGGCCCGCGCCGACGCGATGGCCGCCCAGAGTGTCGGGGACACCGCCCAGGCCGAATCGGGTCTCAACCGCTCGCTGGCTGACCTGCGCGCCGTGGCCGAGCAGTACCCGGACCTGAAGGCGACCGAGAACTTCCAGCAGCTCAGCCGGAACCTCTCCGAGCTCGAGGA
>MKST01000011.1:797282-797752 GCA_001897355.1 Solirubrobacterales bacterium 67-14
TCCAGCAGTTCCCCGCCTCGATCGTCGCCAACCAGGGTGGTTTCACGGACAAGGAGTTCTTCGAGATCGAAGACGCCGCCGAACGCGCCACCCCCGAGGTCAGCTTCTAGCTTCCGCCTTCTGAGTCTGGTGGGCCGAACAAGGCGGCCCACCAGACTCGGGTCAGTGAGGAGGCGACCTCGTTCGGGTCTCCTTCGCCTTGGGCGAGGTGGACCTGGAAGCTTCGCTCGGTCATCAGGACCAGGCCTTCGGCCAACGCCTCCGGGTCGAGCGACCCGCTGATCGCGGCGGCCTTCTGCAGCCGCTCGATCTCTTCGCGGGTGCCCTCGGTGATCGTCTCCAGCACCGTTGACCAGAGTTCACGGACCTCTTCGTCATAGGTCGCCGCCTCTCCGGCCAAGGCGAGCAGGGCCGAGCTGTCCGCATAGACGCGGGCCATGCCGTAGATGCCCCGCTCGATCTCACGGCGG
>MKST01000011.1:797834-798409 GCA_001897355.1 Solirubrobacterales bacterium 67-14
GGGTCACGCCCTCGACGGTCAGATCCTTGAAGGAACCGGCCGCGGACTGGTTCAGCGCAGCCTCGATCAGCTCCTGTCGGGTCCGCTCATGGCGGCGACGTCGGTTATGTCGGCGCTCCAGCGAGGTCGGCACCGGCAAAGCATAGGCATCGACCCCGCCGGAAACTCAGCGCCGGCGGTGCGAGAAGACCTTGACCGGTAGCCGGGCAGCCGACCTTCCGGGTGAATCGAGGCTGCCGTCATACGGAACGAAGCTCGCCCGCAGCTGCAGCTTCCTGCCCTGGAGCCGTCTGACACCAGGCTTCAGTTTCACCGCGCCCGGGCGCAGCTTGATCCGAATTCGGATCGCCTTCGATTGCTGGACCTTGACGGTCAGCTTCCGGCCCCGGACCTCGACCTTCTGCTTCCCGCCCGGCATCGCGGCCGCGACCGACTTTCGCAGCAGCCCGGCGTTCTTCACCCTCAACCAGCCCGGCAGCGTAAAGGCCAGGCTCTGGGTTCCCAGGCCGAGTTTCGCCGGCACCGGACCGAGCCCCGCCTCGATTCGGAGCCACGGGTGGGAAGATCTCGCCCCG
>MKST01000011.1:798459-880599 GCA_001897355.1 Solirubrobacterales bacterium 67-14
CCCGGGAATGACGACCTTGCCGTTCTGCCCGAAACTCGAATCGATGGTTCCGGACCCACCCACTTTGAGCAGGGCCGCCCGCGAACCGGACCGGCACTTGCCCGAGGGCGGGCATACCCGCCCGCTGGTTTCGCCCACTGCCAGCAAGGAACCATCGGCGAGCGGCGTCGTCCCCTCGACCTGGGCCGGGGACTCGCTGTCGGTGAAGAAAGCATCGACCTTGCCACCCCAACTGGTGGCCCAGACGTTGAAGCTGGGGGTGGGATCGAATCGATCGGCCGGCATCGTGTAGGCGACCCCGTTCCCGAACAGAGAAACCGATCCGATCGCCTCGGTCTGCATCAAGTTGGGCAAGCCCGGTAGCGGATTGCCGGACGGATCCACCCCGGTGACGAAGGAAGGGTGGACGTAAAGATCGAAATTCCCCCGTCCAAATGCGTACAGGTTGCCGTCAGGCCCGATCTCCAGTCGGTCCACCTCCAGCGGGAAGAAGGAGCCGGGTGGTGCCGGATCCACGTCGAGTTCCACCTTGCCGTTGCCGTCGGGACCGAAGTCGGGATCCGGTGAACCGTCCGGCAGCAAGCGGATCGCCGTCCTGTAGTCGACGAGATAGATGCGTCCCTGCGAATCGACCGCCGGCCCGACCCCGCTGTCGAACGGGATCTCGAGCCGGAGCTGCCCGTCGGTCCCGAATCCGTCATCCGGAGTGCCGTCCAGGTTGAACCGGCCGAGAGTCCGGTCGGCGTCGCCCCAGAGCACGTAGAGCTTGAGGTCCGGGCCGATCAGGGCCTGGCGTATATCCGGGCGGGTCAGCTGACCATCGTCCCCGAACGACGAGTCGAGTTGGCCGTCGGCCCGATAGGAAACCAGCGCCTCACCCGACCTGACGATCACGCCACCGTCCGGCCGGCCCAGCAGCAGCGAGTCGGCTCCGTTGGGGACGCCGACCAGCCCGCCGTTGCCGAAGCCCGGCAGCAGCTTTCCGTCAGGTGAGACCGCGACCAGGAAAGCCCACCCGGGCGGCGCCAGGTTCCGATTGCAGCCATCGGTGCTGCCGATCGCCACGATCGAACCGTCCTCCCGCTCGATCGCCTTCTGCAGCGAGCTGCATCCGAGCAGGTCGTCAGCCCCGGCCGCCTGGCTGAACGACGGGAAAGAGAGCCATAGCCCCGCCACGGCAAACAACAGCAGCAGGCAACAACGCGCCGGCACGTCTCGAACCCCAGCGACCCAGCCTCTTGTCCCGATCGATCGAACCATCAACCCTCCGTCGAATTCCTGCCGCGAGCCTAACCCTCGCGGATGGCGGTGTCTACTTCTTGCGTTTGTGACGCTTGATCGTAAAACGCAAGGGGATGTCCTCAGTTGCGTTCTGGACGCTGTCCTCGGCGCGGAAATAGGCGAGGTAACGGCCCGGGACCGCCTTGAAGTTCGCCGACTTCCTGGCGAAGCCGACCCGGTTGATCCCGACGTGGCCGTTCCACTGGCCATAGCCACGGTAGATCCTGACCGTGTGCTTCTTCTTGCCCTTGCCGCGCTTGACCAGCTGGTAATAATCGGCGGAGGCGGTGGCGGGTTCGCTCAGTGAAAAGCTGAATCCGATACCGCGGCCCCGTGGCCCGACCACGGGCGCGACCGGGGTCGAGCCGTCGGCGGTGAAGAAGTAGTCGTCCACGTGGGGCGACTCGAAGTCGAAGTTGATCTTCGGTTTCGGACCGGGATCGGATGCCGGGTCGCCGGGCATGTCGGAGACGGTCACCTCTCCCCGGACCACCGAGTGGAGCTTGCAGGAGAACAGGTAGGTGCCGGGATGGTCGAAGGTGACCTTGAATTCGTCACCGGGCCGATGATTCGGTTCATTCTTGCCCGCGTCGGAATCCCACTGGCTCGCGTCGGTGGTGGTGATCGGGTCGAAGGCCGAGTCGTTGGGCGCCCGCCCGGTCACCGAGTGTGCGGTGTCGGGGCCGGCCCAGGTCCAGGTGACCGATTCACCCAGGTCGATATGCGGGTTCTTGTCCGACCACTTGAAATCCGAGATCGAGACCCAGGTGTTGGAAGCCGAGACGGGCGGCGCGAAACCCGCGAGGAACGCGGCGGCGACCGCGGCTGCGAAAACGGTCCGGAGTCTCAGTGCTTCTTCTTTTTCTTGCCGTTGATCGTGAAGCGGATGGTGAAGTCCTTGGTCGAGTTGGACTCGTTGTCTTCGACCCGGAAATACGCCACGTACTTGCCCGCGACCGGCTTGAAGGTCTTCGAGCGTCGCGCGAAATGCACCTGGTTGATGCCGACGTGCACGTTGTTCCACTCGCTGTAACCCTGGAAAAGCTTGAGCTTTCGCTTTTTCTTGCCTTTGCCGCGCTTGATCACCCGGTAGTAGTCGGCAGAGGCCCGGCCGGCCTCGTCGACCGAGAAGGTGTAGCCGATGCCCTTGCCCTTAGGCCCGGCGAAAGGCGGGGCGTGGTTGACCCCGTCGTTACTGAAGAAGTTGTCGGTGACGTTCGGCGGGTCGGTGTCGAAGTTGATCGGCGGCGGCGGGCCGGGATCGGAGTTGGGATCACCCGGGGTGTCCGAAACGGTGACCGTTCCGCGGACCGACTGATGGACCTTGCATACGAAGAGATAGGTGCCCGGGTGGTCGAAGGTGACCTTGTAATCGCTGCCCGGGGTGTGATTCGGGAGGTTATTGCCCGGATCGGAATCCCACTGAGTCGCGTCATCGGTCCGGCCCGACCCGAGATCTGGCGGGGACGCGGGCTGGCCGGTGACCGAATGCTGGGTGTCCGGGCCGGTCCAGGTCCAGATCACCGACTCGCCCAGGTCGACATGCGGGGTCTTGTTCGACCACTCGAAGTTGGCGATCGCGACCCGGGTGTTGTTCGCTGCGGCCGGCGAGGCGAGCACGGAGACCAGCAGCGCGGCCGCCAGGGCGACCAGCGCGAGGCGGACAGCCCTGACGGGACCGGATGTCAGTCGACGATGTACCAACCGCTCATTCCCGAGGCCAGATGGGTGAAGACATGGCAGTGATAGAGCCAGCGGCCGGGATTGTCCTCGATCCAGCGGACCCGGAACGAATCGGCGGGACCGAAGGTCTTGTTGTCCACGATCGTTCCGTCCGGCTCCTTCCAACGGTGACCGTGGATGTGGAAGGTGTGGAAATCGTTGTCCATGCCGTAGACGTGCATGGCTACGTCGTCGCCGACGGTCGCTCTCAGCGTCGGCGTGTTGCCCGTATAGGCCCGCCCGTTGATCGAGCTCAACATCGACTTGAGCGGGAAAAAGGTAGGTGAGAACGAGTGAAAGGCGAGGAAGTACTCGCGGTCCGGCAGTGGCTCGTCCGGGTCACGGATGATCAGCGGCCCGAACAGCCCCTTGAAAACCGAAGTCGCATCGAGGGGACCGTGGTCGTGGTAGTGCCAACTGCCCTGGGTGCCTTCCGGGCACTCCCAGACGTACTGGAAGGTACGGCCCTTCTGCACGAATCCACCCGGGTCGGTCCAGTAGCCCTTGTAGGCGCCGTCCATCTCGTTCGAGTAGAAGGCGCCATGCGGGTGCATGGTCACCGGGATCGGCAACGTGTTGCGGAAGTTCACGACCAGCGTGTCGCCGACCGTGACGTCCAGCAGCGGACCCGGAATCGTGGCCGGGCCCAGTGGCTTGCTGAAGTCCTTGTCGTAGAGGCGGTACGCGTAAGCCTGAACTTTCGTCCGGCCGACCGTCTTCTTGATAGACGTTCCCATCATCTGGTCGCGCCGCTTGGGCACTGGATTCCAGGTCACGGGTTCGGCCTGGATCCAGTACTCCTTGCGGATGCCGGAGATGTCGGCGGCCTTGGTCAGCCGGACATCCCGGTTCGCAGCCGCAACCTTCGGCGGCACCTCGATCTTCTTTGCCAGGGCACCAAGATCGGTGTTGCTGTCGATCTTGTACTGCTTGCCGGCGATGGTGCAGAGCAGCGCACCACCCGCCATGCCGAGGAAATTCCTACGGTCCACTGGATCCAGTCCTCTCTGGCCGTTGCCAGACGCTAGGCGCGCCTAGTTGGTCACCTTGACCGACATCACCATGACGGTCGAGTGCAGCGAACAGACGAAGTCATACGTGCCCGTCTTGTTCAGTACCTTCGGCCCGAAGGTGTACTGGACCGCCGGTGAACTCGGCGTGGTCAGGTCGTACTTCTCCTTGGCGGTGAGGCTGCCCGGTCCGGAAACCAGGGTCACGTTATGGGCGTTGGCGTTGGCGTTGTTCCAGACCCACTTGATGGCCTGGCCCTTCTTCATCGTCGTGCCCGAGGGCGAGAAGTAGTCGTCGTTGACGCCGACGTTGATCGCCACCTTCGGCTTAGGCTTCGGCTTGAAGCGCTGGTTGACCTTCTTGACGCACTTCTTGCGCTTGGCCTTGTTCTTGATCTTGTAGCACTTCTTGAGTGCCTTCTTCTTGGCCTTCTTCTGCTTGGCCGTGAGGCCCGAGGCCGTCGCCCCGGTCTCCGAGGTGGCCGTGGCGGGGGTGGGTGCTGCGCCGGCGGCCCCCAACGCCAGCGCAATCGCACCCACAGACAGCACTCCTGCTGCTCGCTGAATGAACTTCTTCCTCATTTTGTTTCTTACCTTTCCTGCCTAATTATTGATGGGGGCTATTCGGTTACTGGACGACGCCGGTGCAGTCCACCGGGTCGGCCCGATCCTCGGTGTAGCTGACGCCCTTGGCGTCGGTGTACGCCGGGTGCGGGGTGCTGACGTTCATGTGGCACTCCTGCTTCTCCGGCGGGTGCTGGGTCACGTATCCGAAGATCGTGGCGCCGTCACCCGGGCCGTTCGACGGGTCACCGTCGTCCACGTACGAAGGGAGATTGATCTGCAGGCCGGCGCCGGTGTTGATCGGCGAAACGTCCTTCTGGCCGACCACCGCCTGCGGGCAGCTGCTCGGGTAGATCGTGGCAACCGGAACGGAGCCGTTGCCCGGCGCGAACGTCGAGCCGGCAGTGTTGCCCTGCCAGCAATTGCCGCCGCCCGAGTAATCCGAGAAGAAGTCGTACGTCCCGTTCGGGTCGGTGCCGTTGCGGCCCATCTTGTTGTTGGTGAACTGGTTGTTCATGTTCATCGCGTCGTTGCCCTTGTTGACGCCGAACGCCTCCGGGCCGGAGAAGGTGGCTGCGCCCCACTTCTCGTTGCCGAAGATGTTGTTGTCGTAGACCTCGACGCTGTCGGTGCCGTAGAGGACGACGCCGATGCCGATCGGGTAGTTGACGTCACCGATCGTGGCGACGGTCTTGAAGGCAGACCCGGTCGAGTAGTAGTTGTAGTTGTTCCAGAAGATGTCGTTGTCGTGGATCTTCAGCCAACCGCTCGGCTCGTACAGCTCCGAGTCGAGGGTGTTCGGCACGATGCCGGCACCGTTGTTGTAGAAGGCCGAGTCCTTGATCTCGACGTACTTCGAGTTGGTGCCTGAGTAGCCGAGCACGTTGGCGTGGCTCTTCACGTTCTTGATCACGGTCCAGTCCGGATCGGCCTGGCAGGGCTTGCGGTCGGCCGCGGTGGTCCGGTTGGTCCAGTCGTCCGAATCGCAGGGGGTCTGGCCGATGTAGACAGCGGAGTCCCCGTGGTGGTAGCCATCCGAGTTCTCGATCACGCCACCGAAGCAGTTCCGGGCGAAGAAGCCGTAGGAACGGGTGTCCGAGGAGATCAGGTTGTCCATCGTGTAGTCGGCGCAACGCTCGGTGCCACTGGTCGGGTCAGCCCAGACGAAGAACGTGTTGTTCTGGTAGTGGCGGGCCCACATGTTCTTCATGACGAGGCCGATGATGCTGCGGCCTTCGATCGCGTTGTTGGCGACTTCGGGCTTGCCGTCGATGATCGTCTTGGCGTTCTGGCCCTCGAGGATGACCTGGCTGGCGTCCTTGGCCGGCTTCTTGGCCTTGGTCACGCCCATGATGGTCAGGCCGTTGTAGTTGTAGCTCGGGTTACGGCCATCGAGGAAGACGCCCTCGACGTAAGTGCCCGGCTGGATGCGGACCGTGGCCTTGCGCTTCTTGTTCTTCAGCTGCCACTTGCCGGCCGCGTCGGCGCCTTGCTGAACGGTGCGGTACTTGCAGCCGTGCTTGCAGACGTCGAAGTACTGGGCGGCGTTGTACTTCTTCAGCTTCTTCTTGAGACGAGTCGCGTTCTTCTTCGCAGACTTGCAACGCTTCTTGGCCTTCGCCTTCGCCTTGCCGCGCTTGGCCTTCTTGACCTTCTTGCAGACCTTCTTGGCCTTCTTGTTCGCCTTCTTTACCTGCTTCTGCAGCTTGACGGCGCCCGCATCTGCGGCCTGCGCCGGTCCGGCGACCGCGAACGCTCCGATAAGGAACGCGGCGAGAATGCCGACGATTACACCCACACGTTGCTTCATCTCTCTCCTTGGAAAAGTGATCTTGAAAATGCTCTGTACCCGCGCGTTTGCGGGAAACCCATCCGGACACTCTAAACCAACTCCCAAGGAAAGGTTTCGGTTGCGACCTTCACCCGGATCGGATGATTTCCCGCTACGGTGCGATTTTCGGCCGGTCGCCTGGATTCCGGCCCTCTCGGCTTCCCCGATTCTCGGCAGCAAATTGACATGAATCCTTGTCGGATACACTTGGCTGCCATGGCTCACGACTACGACTGGGTGATCGTCGGCTCCGGATTCGGCGGCAGCGTATCCGCCCTGCGACTGGCCGAAAAGGGGTACAAGGTCGCGGTGATCGAGGTCGGCCGCCGGTTCGAGGACAAGGACTTCGCGAAGACGGCCTGGAACCTGCGGCGCTACTTCTGGCTGCCCAAGGTCGGCCTGCGGGGGATCCTGCGACTCTCGATGTTCAAGGACGTCAACGTGGTCTCCGGCTGCGGGGTCGGTGGCGGCAGCCTCGGCTACGCCAACACGCTCTACCGCCCCCGCCCCGCGTTTTACACCGACCCCCAATGGGGCAGCCTGGCCGACTGGGAGGTCGAGCTCGGCCCCCACTACGTGACCGCCGAACGGATGCTCGGCGTCACGCTCTACCGCGACACCGGCCCGGCCGACCAGCTGCTCCACGAGTACGCCGACGAGATCGGGGCCAACGGGACCTACTCGAACACCCAGGTCGGCGTCTACTTCGGCGAGCACGGCCGGACCGTTCCCGACCCCTACTTCGGCGGCGAGGGACCGGACCGGACCGGCTGCATCAAGTGCGGCTCCTGCATGGTCGGCTGCCGCTACGGGGCCAAGAACACCCTGGTCAAGAACTACCTCTACTTCGCCGAGAAGCTCGGGGTCAAGGTCTTCCCCGGCCGCGAGGTGACCTCGGTCAGGCCGATCGGTGGTGCCGACGCCGACGGCTCCGCGGGCTACGAGCTGGTCACCGACCGCTCCGGCGCCGTGCTCCGGCACCGCCGCAAACGAGTCACCGCGAAAGGGGTGATCTTCTCGGCCGGCGCGCTCGGCACCAACAAGCTGCTGGCCAACTGCCTGCACAACGACGACCTGCCCCGGCTTTCGAACCGCATCGGCCACGTGGTCCGGACCAACTCGGAATCGATCCAGGCGGTCACCGCCCGCGACGACGCCCGAGACTTCAGCGATTCCGTCGCGATCACCTCGAGCATCTACCCGGATCCGGACACCCACATCGAGGTGGTCACCTACGGCCAGGCCGGCGACGTGATGGGCCGCATGTTCACCATGTACACCGGCGACGGCAGCCGGCTGACCAGGCCGCTCAAGTTCCTCGCCGCGATGGCCCGCCACCCGCTCGACACGCTCCGCCTCGTCTTCAACCCCAGGCACTGGTCGCAGCGCACGGTGATCCTGCTGGTCATGCAGGCGCTCGACTCGGCGATGCGGCTGAAGCCGGTCAAGAAGAAGTTCGGCAAAGGCGTCCGCCTGCAGACCGAGCAGGATCCGGAGCGCCCCAACCCGACCTTCATCCAGGCGGCCGAAGACGCGACCAAGTGGTTCGCGAAGCGGACCGGCGGCATTCCCCAGGTCTCATTCGGTGAGTCGCTGTTCAACATCCCGACCACCGCCCACATCCTCGGTGGCGCCGTGGTCGGCCACGGTCCCGAAGACGGGGTGGTCGACCGCGACAACCACGTCTTCGGCTACGAAAACCTGATGGTCTGCGACGGCTCAGCGGTGCCGGCCAACCCGGGCGTCAACCCGAGCCTGACCATCACCGCGATGACCGAACGGGCGATGAGCAAGATCCCGCCGAAGCAGCCGGGCAGCGAGCCCCTCCACCTCCCGGACGAAGCCCGCCCCGCCCGGACCATCGACAACACGCCACCGGCCCGGGAACCAGGCCCTTCAGAACCGGCCGAGTCCTGGACCCCGCTCGACCCCTAGGCGCCTAGAGGCCGTTCTTCTTCTTGAGCTGCTCGACGTCCGAGCGGAGCTCGTCGACCCCGATCGCGCCTTCGATCCGCTGCTCGATCGTGCCGTCCTTGTTGATCAGGAAGATCCACGGCTCGCTTTCGAGGCCGAAGGCGGTGAGCTGAGGGCGGACGCCCTTGCTCATGTCGTTCTCGTTGTAGACCTCGTTGTGGATGAAGACGACCCCGTCGCCGACCTCGTCCTTGACCTGTTCGGCCACGTCCACGACCGGGCCACAGACCCGCGACTGGCAGAGCGCCGGCGTGGCGAAGATCAGGACCACCGGCTTCTTGCCGAGCACGTCCTTGAGGTCGTTGTCATGCATGTCGTCGGGCGGCTGGCGGGTATCGATCTTCGAGAGGTCACCGCCGACGCTGGCCGCGGTCGGCGTGCTCACCCGGGGGGCCTTCTCGCCGACGGAGGCCGTATTCGGGAACTGTCCGACTACCGGGCTCGGCGTGACCCGGGCGGCCTCGGTGCCGTCATCGGTCTTGATCACCGCGATCGCCAGCCAGGGGCCGTTGCGGTCAAACTTCACGTGGGTCAGGTAGAAGCTGTTCGCCTCACCAGGACCGCCGGCGCCTTTCGAACGGAAGGCCGGCTTGGTCTCGAGCGAGACGGTCTCGGCCGGCAGCGGACCTTCGACCGGCGCCTGCGGTGACTTCGCGAAGTAGAGCGCGATGTCCGCGTCGTCTACCTGTGTGCGATCGACCTCGAAGACGCCGAAGGGAAAGCGGTTCTTGCCGAGTTCGAAGACCCGGGCCGCCGGAGTGACCACCAGGTCGCTCGGGGTCTGGTCGTTGAGGAGCTGCTCGATCGTCTTGCCCTGGGCCGACGGGAACTCGGAGGCCGAGGGTGCGCCCCGGGCGACGTCGTCGCCGCTCTCGCTGTCACCGCATCCGGAGACCAGCACGCCGAGGCCGGCGATCAGCAGCAGAACCAGGAAGAAGCCCTGCTTGAGGGGAATGGGCAGTACCGCCGTCTTGGTGGGAAGGCCGATCATGAAACGGTCAGGCTACAGAAATTATTAGTCGGCGAGCTTCGCTCCGCCTCCAAGTAGAACCCGCCCGCCCAAAAAATCAAAGAATGGATGGGCGGGCTCTACCGGCGGTACTTCGAGGATTAGGCGGCGAAGCGCTCGGCTACGTAATCCCAGTTGACGACGTTCCAGAAGGCGTCCAGGTAATCCGGGCGCTTGTTCTGGTACTTGAGGTAGTAGGCGTGCTCCCAGACATCGGCCCCGAGCAGCGGGGTCTTGCCGTCGGTCAGGGGCGAATCCTGGTTCGGGGTCGAGACGATCGCAACGCCGTCGCCGTCCTTGACCAGCCAGACCCAGCCGGAGCCGAACTGGCCGACGCCACCGGCCTTGAACTGCTCCTTGAACTCGTCGAAGGAACCGAAGGCGGCATCGATCGCAGCCGCGAGGTCACCGCTCGGGGTGCCACCGCCGTTCGGGCTGAGCATCTCCCAGAAAAGCGAGTGGTTGTAATGGCCACCGGCGTTGTTGCGGACCGGGCCCTGCTTGTCGGCGGGCAGCGAGGAGAGGTTGGCGATTACCTCTTCGACCGGCTTGTCGGCCCACTCGGTGCCTTCGAGGGCGGCGTTGGCCTTGTCGACATAGGCCTGGTGGTGCTTGTCGTGGTGCACCTTCATGGTCGCCTCGTCGATGTGCGGCTCGAGCGCGTCGTAGGCGTAAGGGAGATCGGGGACTTCGTATGCCATCAGGGGACTCCTTGTGACTGGTTTTTGAGGTTCGTGACAGGTACTTGAACCCTAACGGTCCGCGACTCTCTGCCCCGCCCGGGGCACAGCCGAAGACCTATCCGTTTGCTCCGCGACCCTGCAGCGCAAACCCCGATATGAGCGCGGAGACGGCAAGCAAGGCGATGCTGACCGCGATCGCCGTGTGGTAGCCGGACATGAAGGCGAGCTTGGCCGTCTCGATCAGCGGCTCGGCCACCTGGCTCGACATCCTGCCGGCCACCTCCAGCGCCCGGGCCAGCGATTCCTGGGCATTCGCGATCCCGGTGCCGCTGATCCCCTCGAGCGAGCCGATCCTGGCGGTATAGACGATCGCCAGGATCGAGCCGAGCACCGCCACGCCGAAACCCCCGCCCAGCTCATAGGCGGTTTCCTCGATTGCCGCCGCCTGCCCGGCCTCGTCGGCCGGGACCGAGGAGATGATCACGTCGTTCGCGGCGACCAGGGCCACTTCCAGGGAGAAACCGATGACCAGGAAGGACGGCCAGAGCAGGATGTACTCGTCACCCAGGCCGAGCGCCAGCATCGGGACCAGGCCCACCCCGGTCCCGGCCAGGCCGAGCGAGATGGTCCAGCGGGTCCCGAGCCGGCCCAGCACCCGCGCGGCGAGCAGGCCGCCGGCCAGCGTCGAGAGCATCAGTGGCAGCAGCCGCAGGGCGGCGTCGAAGGGTTCCAACCCGAGCACCAGCTGCAGGTACTGGGCACCGAAGAACTCGATCCCGACCAGGCCGAACATCGAGAGCAGCACGCAGCAGACCGCGACGGAGAACTCACGCCGGGCGAAGAGCCGCACGTTCAGCAGTGGCTCGGGGGCCGCCAGCTGGCGCCGCGTGAACCAGATCAGGCAGCCGATCCCGGCCAGCAGCGAAACCAGCACCTTGGGGTCGATGAAGCCGTACCTGGCCCCTTCCTTGAAGCCGAAGGCGAGGCCGAGGATGCCGACCACGGTCGAGGCGACGGCGAGGCCGTCCCAGGGCGGCGGCTTGAGCGCCCGGCTCTCGGGCAGCAGCCGCACCGCGACCGGCATGATGGCCAGCACGATCGGGACGTTGATCAGGAAGACCGCCCCCCACCAGAGATGCTCGACCAGGAAGCCACCGACCAGCGGCCCGACCGCTGCGCCGCCGGCACTGACCGCACTCCAGATCCCGACCGCCCGCACCCGCTCCTCCCGGTCTCGGAAGACGTCGCGGATGATCGACATGGTCGGCGGCATGATCATCGCCCCGCCCACCCCGAGCAGCGCCCGGGCAGCGATCAGGGCTTCGGCGGTCGGAGCGAAGGTCGCGGCCAGCGAAGCAAGCCCGAACAGGGCCATGCCCGCAATCAGCAGCCGCTTTCTTCCCAGTCGGTCGCCGATCACGCCCGAGGCGATCAGCAGTGGCGCGGCGACCAGCGGGTAGACGTCGATGATCCAGAGCAGCTGCAGCGCGGTCGGGTCGAGGTCTTCGGAGATCGCCGGCGCCGCCACATGCAGCACGGTCACGTCGATCACGACGACCATCAGCGAAGCGCAGATCACCCACAGGATCGCCCAGCGCCGAGGATGTGAGGGGGCCGTATCGACCATCATCTCCCCTTGGCGGTGAACCCGCCCAAGATCGCCTCGCGGATCAGGCGGGGCACTTCCCTTTCCCCCGCGTAGCCGTCCTCGACCAGGTACCAGACGGACATCACCTGACCGCTGAACGAGTAGGCCATCCAGTGTGAGGAGAGGTCGGACCGGAAGATCCCTTCCGCCTGGCCCCGGGCGAAGAACCGCTCCAGCCGGAGGTCCTGCTGCTCGAGCCGTTCGCCGATGTCACCCGTTCGTTCGAGGCTGGGGGTGGCGGTGAGCAGCCAGTAGGACTGGGCCAGCGGATAGCAGTCCTCGATCAGGCGGTCGAGGGCCGGCTCGACCTCGCCATCATCGATCTCGGCCGCGTCGAAAACCTCGTTGCAGCGGTCGAGCAGCCAGCCGTAGACCGATTCGACCAGTGCTTCCCGGTCGCCGAAGACCCGGTGAAGGGTGGCCCGGCTGACCCCGGCCGCCGCCGCGATGCCCGAGGTGGAGGCACCCGGATTCGCGACCAACGCCTTGGCCACGTCGTGAAAGAGCTTTTCCTGCCCGGTTTCCATTCCGGACATAATCGTATCAACTGAGACAGTTTTGTCTCACGCGATTTTCACTCGCCCGGACAATTGACCGTGCCGTAGTCGCCGTACATCCCGATCGTGCGGGCCAAGCGCAGGTTTCCCCTGACCGCGCGGATGCTCAGCCCAAGCCGGTTGGCGACCGCCCGGACCGACCCAGTTGCCTTGAAGGCCTGCTCGACCTTCTTCATCCGGCGGATGTCGGAGGCCGGGAACTGCGCCGCGGGGAGGTCACCTTCCGCCTTCGTCTCCGAAAGCAACCGCAGGGCACCCACTTCCTTGATCCCGCCCTTCGATCCACCGAAGATGATGATCACCGAGCGGCCGGAGATCAGGTAGACGAGCCGCCCGATCTCCCGGTCCCTGAAGACCGAGACCGGCCGTCCGCGCTGGAACCTGGCCGGTCTGCCGACAGCGGCGGTCGAGGGAAGGGCACCCTTGGCGTCGCAGATGTCTGCCTGGAGGATGTAGAAGGGCTTGCCGCAACGGGACGACCGCTGGTTCGAACAATCGAGATAGGTCAGGTACGGAGCTCGCCCGTCGTAGAAGATCCCCGTGTACAGCCTCGAGTCGATTTTCGGCCCGGCCCAGAACATGTCGTCCAACCCTCCGCTCGGCCGGGGCTGCTCGACGTCCAGGGTCAGGGCCGGTCTCGCCCCGCATCTGGCGGGACGGGTGCTTGCCTTGCCCGCCTCCCCCGTCGGGTCGACCCAGGCCGGGCCGAGGCTGGCCGGGGTGCCGTCAGTCAGCATGGTCAGGCAGTTGCCGTCCGGCTTGACCGTGAAGGCCTCGTAGGCCTCGGCCGCGTTGGCCATGTTGCCGGCGGACTGGAAGACGATCCGGCCGTCCTCGGACCAGTCCGGGCTGCGCTGGTCGCCACCGGTCGAGACCAGCGGTCGTGCGCCGGTGCCGTCGGCGTCGATGACCTTCAGCCTGCCGCCGTCGTTGCACACCGCTGTCTGGTCACCGCAGACCTCGACCTCCTCGTCCCAGGTCAAAGCGGTGAACACGACGCGCCGGCCGTCCGGGGACCAGGCGCCGTCGAGTGCCTGTTTGGCCAGCAGCCGCGACTTGCCGGTTTCTAGGTTGAGAACCATCAGGCGGCTCCAGGCCGCGTCGGGGAACTCGCCCTCGGTTGTTCCGTAGAGCACCTTCTTGCCGTCCGGCGAGAAGCGCGCATCCCTGAGATAGGTCCACTCGCCGAACCGCTTCCGCTGCTGCCGCTTGACGAGGATCTTCCTGCCGATCGCCCCCGAGTCGGTGACCCTGGCCAGTCCGGTCTCGGCTCGCCTGCCCTCCCGGCGGAAGTATGAGACGACCAGCTCGCCGGCCGGGGTGAAGGTCGGGTCCGCGTAAAAGGTCCGGCGGTCTGCCCGGAGAACCCTCCTGGCCCCGGTTCCGTCGCCGTCGGCCAGCCAGATGTCGCTGAACTCGGTGCCTTTCGATTCGCGGATGAAGGCGAAGGCGAGTTGCCTGCCGTCCGGCGAGACCTCCGGGTTGACCGCTCCGAGCTGATCGTTCACGGGCCGGCGCGACTTGCCGAACAGGACCTGCCGGTCGCTGCCGTCGGCGCCCACCGAGAGGATCCGGCCGCCGCTGGCGAAGACGATCTCGGCCGGGTCGGCGGCGGATGCCAGGCCGGGCAGAGCCAGGATCAGCGTCGCCGCGAGGCCCGAGATCGTGGCGCGGCGCCGACTCATCAATCGATGCCCCAGGGGTCGCTGGTGTCGGGGCACCGGGCTCGCCCGAAATCGCCACCGAGCCGCTTCAAGTTGGCGTGGAAGTTGAGTTCGTCGATCACCCACCTCCGGCTGACCTTGTTCGCTCTCATGACCTCGGCGATCGAGGTCAACCGGACCAGTTTCTTCACGACCCGCGCCAACCGATAATCGATGACCGGGATCTTGAGCCTCGACAGGCGCGGTCTCCATTTCTCGCCTTCGACCCGGAGCTCATCGAGCAGCGCCCTTTGCTGATCGACCCTCAGTTCGGACGACTTCCCGCGACCCGCGTCGACAGCCCCTGAGATCGTGGTCGTCCTTCGGCCCGAGTAGATGGTGGTTTCCAGGGATCCACGCTTGCGATTCGCGGTGAACCAGACACCTCGCGCCTTCTCCCGCCGCGAGTTGACGAGGCCCTGAAGGATCTTGGCCCAGCTGCCCATGTCGAAGCAGACGGGACTGGTTGAAATGGTCGCGCCCGGCTCGCAGTCGGAGGCTTTGACCGCACCGCAATCACCGTAGACCGAGAAGGAGAGGAAGACGAGGTCTGCGTCCGCCGAAAGCAGGCCCTGGCTGGATTCGGGCCCGAGCCAGAGCCGCTTGCCGAAGCCTTTCTTCTCGACCGGGTTGAGGCCGGTCTCGGCCAGGGCCGGACGGTCGATCGACCGGCATGTCCCCGGGGCGACGATTTCACCGGAAGCGGGAACGAACTCAGGGTCGAGGCTGGCCGGCGAGCCGTTGGTCAACCGGACCGGGCAGGTCCCGTCGGCGCCGATCGAGAATAGCTCGGCGGTGCTCCGGTCGCCCGGGCGCAGGAACGTGCCGCTGAAGGCGATCCGGTCCCCGTCCGGCGCCCAGGAGGGGGAAGCCTCGTCCCGCTTCGTGTCGGTCAGCCGGCTGACCCCGCTGCCGTCGACGTTCGCGGTGAAGAGATCCCCGCTGGGGACGCAGTCGACATCGAAGTCACAGACCATGAGCTTGCCGCGGTCCTTGACGAAGACGAAGCGACTGCCGTCCGGCGAGAAGACCCCGGAGTGGGCGCCCTTGGCGATCAGTTTGCGACTGCCGGTGGCGACATCCACCAGTTCGAGGGCGTAGCCATACTCGCTCGAGGAATCCATCCGCGTCATCAAGAGGCTCCTGCCGTCCGGTGACGCGGCCAGGCGGACGGCTCGTGCGGTATCGACCAGGCCTGGGTAACCGCTCTTGCGCGAACGGAAGCGGAGAATCACGCGCTCCCCGGTTCCGTCCAGCCGGACCGAGACGACCGAGGCCTTGCCGGTCTTACCGATCTTGGACGCGACAACACGATCGGTGCCCGGGAGCCAGGCCAGATTCTCGTACGAGACCCGCTTGCTGCCAGCCAGCACCTCGCGGACCTTGCCAGTCGCCCGGTTCAGCACCATGTTCCTGCCATCAGGCAGAAAGATGTCGTCGGACGAAAGCCGTGCCGTATCCCGTATGAACAGCACCTTGGTGCCGTCCGGCGAGACTCGAGGGAAGCGGTCCCCGCCCAGCCCGAATCCGCCCGGGGTCTTCACCTTGCCGTGGCGGGTGAGAACCTTGCGGTCAGAACCGTCGGCGTTGACCTGGACCAGGCGGCCGCCGTTCGTGTAGGTGATCTCCGCCTTGTCGGCGGGCGGTGGGGTAAGGGCCCGCGAATCGCGGCCGAACGCAGCCAGCGAGAAAACCGCCGCAGCCAGTGCTCCGCCGAAAAGCAAAGTGAGCGATACGAACCGCCCGCTTTGGCGATATTCCTTCTCCCCTGATGTCGACATCCAGCGACCCGTCTTTCTGTTGTTCCGGATCCGATCCGGCCCCCATATGCGAGAAATTCTACCGTCGGAACACGGCCTTCGGGAACTGCGAGGCGTGCGCTCCCCGTCACAGCACGGCTGACGGAGGACGCACACCCCTAAACACGGTCGGATGAAGAAGTATCGGGGCGCCCGGATTTGAACCGGGGACCTCACCGACCCGAACGGTGCGCGCTACCAGGCTGCGCCACGCCCCGAGGAAAAGTGAGCCTACAGAAAACCGGGCCGAGGACTCATCCTCGCCAGCGGCCGCGCGGGCAGGGAATGGCCCTACTGGACCTCGGAGATCGCCGCCTGGATCTCGGCCAGGTCCGGGGCGTCCTGCACGGTCACCGTGCCGCCGGGCCCGTTCACGACCACGGCCGGCTTGTCGCGGATCTTGAGGTTGATCGCCAGCTGGTCCTGGGCCTGAAGGTCGGCGTTCATGGCGCTGTCCGGCTGGTTGCCTTCCTCGAAGTCCTGCTTCCACTGGTCGATGTCCATGTTCTCGATCGTTTCCGCCAGGTGGGTGAGGAAATCCTCGTCCAGACCCTGCTTCTTGGCCAGGTCCTGGTTCATGAACATCAGATAGGCGAACTGCCAGCCGTACCCCTGTTCCTGGGCGGCCTCGATCCCGTAGAAGCTGAGTTCGGTCGCGTTGCGGGTCAGTGAGCGGTTGCGGTAGAGCAGCTTCAGGCTGCCGCCCCGGACCGGGCCGTTGACCAGGGCGGGAATGGTCTCCAGGAACTGGTCGCGATAGGTCGCGCTCTGGGCGTCGAGGAAGACCTGCATCTGGACCGGGGCGTCGTCAGAACCGAGCCGGTCGTCGAGCTGCCGGACCCCGCCGAAGATCTGGCGCATCTCCTGGCCGCCCTGGACGTCCTCGTACTCGTTGCTGGCTTCCCGGGTCGCCATGCCGATCAACGCGATGAGCAGCGCCCCAACCGCCACCACGAGGATGATCAGTGTCCGGAACTGACCGGGGCGGCGCTGCCTGAAAACTCCCATCTCAGCCGGTTACCGACTTGTAGTACCGCACGGCCAGGCCGGTGATCAAGGTCTTGAAGGCTTCCTCGAGCTCCATGCCTTCCTCCTCGGAGAAGCGGACCAGGCCACGGTCCTCGATCGCCACGCTGCGCTCGATCAGCTCGTCGATCAACTCGGGGTTGCGATCGGAGAAGTAGGCACCCATCGAGTAGAGATCGGTGTCCATCAGCGACTCGATGAAGGCGTCGCTGGGGGCAGCGACCTCGGTTTCCTGCTCTTCAGCCACGAAACCATCTTAGGGACAGATGCCCGCCGCTTATATGGTGGGGCCGTGGCCGACCGCAACGAGATCATCGCCTTCTGTGACGAACTGCTGGAGATCGACAGCTTCGGCGACTACGGGCCCAACGGCCTGCAGGTGCCGGGCCGGACCGAGATCGGCCGCGTGGCGACCGCGGTATCGGCCCACCTCGCCTCGATCGAGGCCGCGGTCGAAACCGGGGCCGACCTGCTGCTCACCCACCACGGCCTGTTCTGGGACTTCCATCCCCGCGCCCTGACCGAGGCGATGGCGGAACGGCTGCGGGTCGCCCTTCGGAACGGCCTGAACGTGGCCGGCTACCACCTGCCTCTCGACGGGCATCCGGAGATCGGCAACAACGCCCTGATCGTCCGACAGCTCGGCTTCGAGGTCGCGCCGGACGAGATCGGCGAAGCGAAGGGCCGCCACATCGGCGCAGTCGGCCGACGGGCCGAGCCGATCGCGGCGACCGACCTCTTCGAGCTCGTCGCCGGTGAGCTCGGTCGTGATCCCCTGGTCTTCGCCGAGGGCCCGGAAGAGGTTTCTTCGATCGGGGTGGTGACCGGGGCCGGTGCCTCTGACATCCACGAGGCGATCGCGCTCGGGCTCGACGCTTTCCTCACCGGCGAGCCTTCCGAGCACGTGATGGCAGATGCCCGGGAAGGTGGAATCCACTTCATCGCCGCCGGCCATTACGCGACCGAGGTCTGTGGCATCAGCGCGCTCGGTGAACTGGTTTCCCGGCGTTTCGAGGTCGAGCACGAGTTCCTCGACCTGCCGAATCCGATCTGATGTGGCAGGATCAGTCGATCAATTTGGACGAGATCCGTCTAGCCGTGCCACATAGCCAACCAGGAGAGAGAGTTGTCCAGCACCTACCAGCCGACCAATCGTTCCCGGACCCTCGCCGACCTGCTGCCCAATTCGGCGGCCCGGCACGGCTCGGACGGAGCCTTCCTCTTCAAGAACGACAGCGGCAGCTGGGAAGAGTCCTCCTATGACGCAGTGGTGGCGCAGGTCCAGGCACTGACCCTCGGCTTCGCGTCGCTCGGCATCCAGCGGGGCGACAAGGTCGCGATCCTCGGCAACACCCGGCCGGAATGGACCCTCTTCGATTTCGCCGCGATGAGTGCCGGGGCGACGGTCGTCCCGATCTACCAGAGCAACTCGCCGGCCGAATGCCAGTACGTGCTCGATCATTCGGAGGCGCGGGCGATCGTGGTCGAGGACGATGAGCAACTCGCCAAGATCATCGAGGTCAAGGACTCCCTGCCCGCCCTCGAGTTCGTCCTGATCATGGTCGGCGAGGCCGAAGGCGCGATCGGCATGGACGAGCTGCGCAAGATGGGCGAATCCGGCACTGCCGAGGAGTACAAGGCCAGTTACGAGGCGGTCGAGCCAGGTGACCTGTGCAAGATCGTCTACACCTCCGGCACCACCGGCCCGCCCAAGGGATGCATGATCTCCCACGGCAACTACCGCGCCATGCTCGACATGGCCGACACCGTGAACATCATCCAGGAGGGCGAGACCAGCTACCTGTTCCTGCCCCTGGCCCATGTCTTCGCCCTGCTGATCCAGTACGGGATGGTCGACATCGGCGGTCGGATCGCCTACTGGGAGCGCGATCAGCTCAAGATCGTCCCCAACCTGGTCGAGGTCAAGCCGGAGTCCTTCCCCTCGGTCCCGCGCATCTTCGAGAAGGTCCACGACACCGCGCTCGCCTCGGCCGAATCGGAGGGCGGCCTCAAGGCGGCGATCTTCCGCTGGGCCTTTCGGGTCGGCAAGCGTTACCGCAAGGCCGAGGCGCAGGGCAAGAAGCCGGGCTTCCTGCTCACCAAGCAGTTCAACTTCGCCGACAAGGCGGTCTTCTCCAAGATCCGCGCCATCTTCGGCGGCAACCTGCGGGTGGCGATCAGCGGCGCCGCCCCGATCGACCCGGAGATCCTGCGCTTCTACGAGGCGGCCGGCGTGCCGCTCTTCGAAGCCTGGGGCATGACCGAGACCTCGACCGGCGGCACCACCAACATGCCGGGCGCCAACCGGATCGGCACGGTCGGCCGCGCGGTGGACGGGATCGACGTCAAGATCGCCGAGGACGGCGAGCTGATGATCAAGGGCGACAACGTCTTCCAGGGCTACTACAAGAACCCGGAAGCGACCGCCGAGACGATCACCGACGGCTGGCTCCACACCGGTGACATCGCCTCGATCGACGATGACGGCTACATCTCGATCATCGGCCGCAAGAAAGAGATCATCATCACCGCCGGCGGCAAGAACATCACCCCGGTCAACATCGAGCAAGAGGTCAAGCGGCATCCGCTGGTCTCGCAGTGCGTGGTGATCGGTGACCGCAAGCCCTACCTGATCGCGCTGATCACCCTCGACCAGGAAGCCCTGACCCGATTCGCCGCCGAGCAGGGCATGCTCGACGAGCCGGCCGCGATGGTCAACAGCCCCCTGGTCCGCGAGACCCTCGAGAAACACATCGAAGAGGTCAACAAGAACTTCGCCCGGGTCGAGCAGATCAAGCGTTTCCACATCCTCCCGCACGACCTGAGCCAGGAAGGCGGCGAGCTTACCCCCACCCTGAAGATCAAGCGCCCGGTCGTCGCGACCAAGTACGAAAAAGAAATCGAAGAGCTCTACGCGTCTTAACTGCAAGTCGGGCGGGGTCCGACCCGCCCTCCAAGTAAAACCCGTCCGATCACAGAAAAAGCTGATGGATGATCGGACTCCACCCCGCGGCGCTACACAAGCACCCGGGCTAGGTCGTACCGGTTTGCCTTAGCAGGGCGCCCGTGGTCTGTTCGAAGATGCGTCGCCAGACCGAGGCTTCGGTGGTCTCTTGCTCTTTGACCTTGCGGACGACTCGGCGTAGGCGGGTGGCGGAGATCTCGACGCCGTGCTTTTCGGTGACTTCGGTGTAGTAGGCGTAATCCTCGGCCAAGCGGGCGGTCACCGTCTCGAAGCCGTGCGTGGCGATGTCGAGGCGGCGCGAGTAGTCCATGATCGACGTGCCGAACATCAGCTCGTCGTCGGGTTCCGGCTCGAAGAGCAGGATGTCCACCCCCGGGTAGCGCTCCTTCCAGGATTCGACCGCGATCGCGAGTCGTTGGTGGAGCAGGAGGCGGAAGGCCTGGTTGGCGATCGCCGGCAGGCCCATGTCGGCGATCCGGCGGACCTTGCTGCCGGAAACGGTGGGCAGACCGACGTTGCGGTCGTTGACGTAAGGGACGAGCGGGTTGATGACCACGATGAACTCGGCCCCGCGTTCCACCGCGACGTCGACGTTGGTGGTCGAGTAGATCCCGCCGTCGACCAGGGTGCGGCCGTTCACCTCGACCGGTTCGTAGACCAACGGCAGCGCGGTCGAGCATTCGACCGCCTTCGAGACCGGGATCCCGGACCAATCGCCGTCCTTGTCGCCGAAGACGACCCGTTCGCCCGAGTCGAGGTCGGTGCCGGTCAGGTACAGCTCGCGGGGGATCGCGTCGAAGGAGTCGACGATGCCCTTGGTCGCCAGCGCCTCCTTGACGTAGGCGCCGATGCCGGCGTTGGAGTACAACCCGGTGGGCAGGTGCTCGGCGAGGCCGTAGGCGATGTCGATCACCGAGAGGTCGCGGAAACGGGGCACCATGCTCTTGACCATGCCGGCGACGTGAAGCGGCAGCGTGACGGCCCGGCTCACATACTCACCGAGGTTCGGGCGCAGGACCGTGTCCTGGCTGATCCGGTCGATCGGCGGGCCCTCTTCGTCGGTCAGTACCCGCATCATCTCCTCGGGCGTGACCCCAGCGGCGACCATGCTGCCGATGAAGGATCCGGCACTGGTGCCGACGTACATGTCGAAGTCGTTGACCGTGTAGTTCACGGCGAGCAGGTCGAGTGCCCTGAGGGTGCCGATCTCGTATACGCCGCCGGTGAAGCCACCGCCGCCCAAAACCAGCGCGGAACGCGACCGCTTCCTGGCTTTTTTGGCGTTGCTACGCCGTTTCTGGGATTCCTCAATGTTTACGACTTTGCCCATCAGGCTCCAATTATGTCAGCAATCCATGTCAACATCCGCTACCTTCGGCCTGCGGTTTGTTGCAACTGAAGATGAAACACGCCCTCCCGGCCATGGCTGCGGCGCTGCTCCTGACCCTCGCGGCGCCGGCCCAGGCCTCACCCCCCAAGCCCCTCCCCAACCCGGATCGGCCTGCGGTCACCCCCATGCTGCAGGACTCGGAGGCCGGCACCTCGGCCTCGGCCAGCGCCGCCCGGATCTGCCCCGCCCTGCGCCGCCTGGCCCGCCGCGGCAACCGGTCGCCCGGGCTGCGGGTGCTGAACCTGAAGACTGGCAAGAGCATCTGCACCCTGAACTCGCTGGCCCGCCGCTCGCTCGCCTCGAACAACAAGCTGTTCACCACTTCGACCGCGCTGGCCCGACTCGGCCGGAGCCATACCTTCCGCACCCGGGTCTTCTCTTCCGGGCCGATCAAGAACGGCACCCTGGACGGCAACCTCTTCCTCAAGGGCGGCGGCGACCCCAGCTTCGGCACCTCCGCCTTCGTCGACTCCTACCTGGCCGGGGTCGGGACCGAGGTCGAGAAGCTGGCGGCACAGGTCAAACAGGCCGGCATCAAGCGGGTGACCGGCCGGGTCGTCGCCGACGACACGGTCTTCGACCGGCTGCGCGGGGTAGCCGATTCGGGCTACGCGACGAGTTCTTGGATCGGCCCCCTCTCCGGCCTCTCCTTCAACGCCGGCTTCACCTCGGCCAGCATGACCCGGTTCAGTTCCGACCCGGCCCGTCTGGCTGCCCGCAGCCTGGCCCGGGCGCTGCGGGTCCGCGGGGTCAACATAAGGCTCGAGTCCGGCCTGCGGCAGACCCCGGCCCGGGCGATGAAGAACCTGGTCGCCCGCCAGGTCTCCCCCGACATGGGCTGGATGGTGCGGATCACCAATCTCAACTCGGTCAATTTCTGGGCCGAGATGCTGCTCAAGGATCTCGGCGCGACATACCTAGGCTCGGGGACCACGGCCAATGGGGTCAAGGTGGTCCGCCGGACCATGGCCTCGCTGGGCGTGAACGTCTGGCCGATCGACGGCTCCGGCCTCACCTTCGGTAACCGCTCAACCGCCCATGACGTGGTCAAGCTGCTGATGCGGGCCCGCAGCCAGCCCTGGGGCAAAGCGCTGCTCGACTCGCTGCCGACCGCCGCGGTCGACGGCACGCTGGCCGACCGCATGCGCGGCTCGGCCGCCCAGCGACGCTGCCACGCGAAGACCGGCACCTTGACCGGGGTCTCTGCCTTGTCCGGCTACTGCTTCAACGAGTCGGGACGCCAGTTCGCCTTCTCGATCCTGATGAACGACGTGACCAACCTGTACACCGCCCACCTGGCCCAGGACCGCATAGCCGCCTTGATCGCGCGGCTATAGCTATTTACGAAGCCACTGTTCGACTTCGGCGTAGTCGCCGGGGGCCTTGAGGTACTTGATCTTGCCGGTCTTGAGGGTGAGGACGCCGATCTTTCTCTTTCCCTCGGTGCCCTGGCTGAAGGCGACCAGCTTGCCGTCCGGCGAGTAGAAAGAGTCGAAGTTGACCGCGCCTGTGCGGGTCAGCCGTTTGGCGCCCTTCCCGTTGAGATGCGCCTTGAAAACCTCCCAGGCGTCGCCGACCGGTGCGGTGTAGGTGATCCACTTTCCGTCAGGTGAGAACGTGGCGCTGAGGGCCGGTCCCTTCGTCGCCACGGTGTGGCTCTTGCCGGTCTTCGTGTCCAACAGCCGGATCTTCGAGGCGTCCTCGTCGTTGCCGCGGTTGTAGGCGAGAAATCGCCCGTTCGGCGAAACGTCGGAGAGGCCCCAGTCTCGTTTCTGGTCCACCTTGAACGCCTTGGTCTTCTTGGTCTTGAACGTGTACCGCATCAGATGCCAGAAGACGCCGGAATCCAGGTAGTACTTCTTCGAGAAGTAGATCGACTTGCCGTCCGGGGCGTAGACCGTGTCCGTGTTGAGCACGTCTGCTTCTTCCGGGGTGATCGCCTTCGCCTTCTTCGGATTCGAGAAAGGACCGAGCCACATCCGGTAGCCGGGATAGACCGAGTAGACGATCTGGCGGCCGTTCGGGGAGACCGCCGGGTCGGAATATGACTGGTCCAGCGTGCCGAGCAGCTTCTTGGCCTTGCCGTTCAGCATCTCCGTGAAGATGTTGCTCGTATTGCCGTTGATTCCACCCTCGACGTAACCCGAGACGAGCAGCGGCCCGTTCTTCCCCGGCAAGGTGGCCGAGGCGGTCGCGGTCAGCAAGGCGAACGCAGCGACAACCGTCAACGCCAGAACCTTCCCGGCACCCCCCGATGAGTTCATGCGGTCCAGCCTATTCGGCCGGGAGCTCGTCGGCAAGGAGTTTGTCGAGGCCTTCGCGATCGAGCACGGTCACCCCTAGCTTTTCGGCCTTGGCCAGCTTGGAGCCGGCCGACTCCCCGGCGACCACGTAGTCGGTCTTCTTCGAGACCGAGCCGGTCACCTTGCCGCCGGCCCGCTTGATCATCGCCCCGGCCTCGTCGCGGGTCAGGTCGGGCAGGGTGCCGGTCAGGACGACCGTCTTTCCCTCCAGGGGGCCGCCCTCGGGCCGGCGCTCGTCCTCGCCGAGCTCGAGCTTGAGGCCGGCGGCCTTCAGCCGCTCGACCAGTGCCCAGGTGCCTTCGTCGGCCAGCGACTCGGCGATCTGACGGGCGATCACCGGGCCGACCCCTTCGGTCTGCTCGATCCTTTCCGGGTCGGCGTCGTGGAGGCGGTCGATCGAACCGAACTCGTCGGCCAGGGCCTCGGCGGTGACGGAGCCGACCCCGATCAGGCCGAGCGCGTAGAGCACCCGGGGGAAAGGCACCTGGCGGGACTTCTCGATCTCGGCGATCAGGTTGCCGGAGGAGGTCTCCCCCATCCGGTCCAGTGCCTCGAGCTGCTCCTGCTTCAGGTCGTAGATATCGGCGACGTCACGGATCAGGCCCTCCTCGAGGAAGCGGAGAACCTGCTTCTCGCCGATGCCCTCGATGTCCATCGCACCGCGGGAAACGAAGTGCTTGATGTGCTGGAAGATCTGGCCGGGGCAACCGGAACGGTTCGGGCAGATCGAGAAGACCGAATCCTCCGGCTTCACCACCTCGGTGCCACAGGCCGGGCAGGTCTTGGGCGGGGACGGCTTCTTCGCGCCCTTCGGGCGCTTCTGGGGCAAGGCCGAGATCACCTGCGGGATCACGTCCCCGGCCCTCAGCACCACTACCTCGTCGCCGGCCCGGACGTCCTTGCGTTCGAGGTCCTCCTCGTTGTGCAGGGTCGCGTTGGAGACGGTGACCCCACCCACCCGGACCGGATCGAGCTTGGCCCACGGGACCAGGTGACCGGTCCGGCCCACGTTCCACTCGATTTCCAGCAGTTTCGTGGTCGCGGTGGTCGGCGGGAACTTCCAGGCGATCGCCCAGCGCGGCTCCCGGCCGGCGTTGCCGAGCTCGTTCCAGAGGCCGATGTCATCGACCTTGATCACCACCCCGTCGATCTCGAAGTCGAGATCTTCACGGCGGTCCAGCCACCAGTGGCAGCGTTCCAGCACCGCCTCGATCGAGTCGTGGACGGCGATGTCGGGGTTGACGTGGAAGCCACGCTCCCGCAGCCACTCGATCTCCTCCGAATGGCTGGCGAAACTGACCCCGTCGGTCGCGCCGATCCCGTAGGACCAGACCGCCAGCGGCCGCTCCGCCGCGGCCCGGGGATCGTTCTGGCGGATCGACCCGGCGGCCGAGTTGCGGGGGTTGGCGAAGGCAGGCAGGCCGGCATCGACCCGCTTCTGGTTGAGCTCGGCGAAGTCGGGGATCGGCAGGTAGACCTCGCCCCGGACCTCGATCAGCGGGGGCGCGTCATCGATCTGATCCGGGACGGTCTTGATCGTCTCGATGTTCCCGGTGACGTCCTCCCCCACCCGGCCGTCACCACGGGTCGCGCCCTGGACCAGCCGGCCGTTCTCGTAGGTGAGGGAGATCGCCAGGCCGTCGATCTTCGGCTCGGTGACGAAGGTGATCTCGCCGGGGTCGACGTCACGGCGCAGCAGATGGTTGCGGACCCTGGCCTCCCAGGCGGTCAGCTCCTCCTCGGTCCGGGCGTTGGCGAGCGAAAGCATCGGCACCGCGTGCTCGACCGGGGCGAAGCTGGTCGAGGCCGGGGCCCCGACCCGCTGGGTCGGCGAGTCGCCGGTGATCAGCTCGGGATGTTTTGCCTCCAGCGCCTGCAGTTCCGAGAAGAGCTGGTCGTACTCCTCGTCGGAGATCTCCGGGTCGTCCTTCTCGTAGTAGAGGTAGATGTGATGGTTCAGCTCCTCGTGGAGCTCGGCGATCCGTTCGGCCTCGGCACTGTCCGATGCCCCGGCGGTCAAGAGGAGGCCGCCCCCAGCAGCCGTTCGAAATCGCGGTCACGGAGACCCTCGATCTCGTCGTGGTGGGTCCAGTCGAGGCTGAGCGGCGTGACCGTGATGTGGCCGCGGGCGATCGCCCCGATGTCGGTGTCAGGCTGGTCGTCCAGGCCGGGCTCGTAACCGTAGATCCGGTAGCTGGTGCGGCCGTCGTCGACTTCCCGCTTGACCTTCTTCAGCTCGTCGCGGTAGAGCCGCTTGCCGAGCTTGGTGATGTCGATCCCCTCGGGGTCGACCCCGGGTGCGTTGATGTTGAGCAGGGTGTCGTCGGGGAGCGGGTTCTCGATCAGCTCGCTGACCAGGCCGGCGGTGAACTTCGCGACCACGTCGAAGTCGTAGTCGCGCTGGGGCATGTAGCCCATCTCGCCCTTCCTCGACTGCTGCGAGACGGCGATCGCCGGCAGCCCGAGCAGGATGCCCTCGAGTGCCGCGGCGACGGTGCCGGAGTAGGTGACGTCATCTCCGATGTTGAGGCCGTGGTTGATCCCGGAGACGATCAGGTCGGGTTTCTCGCCCAGCAGCCCGACCTGCGCAAAGCGCACGCAGTCGACCGGGGTGCCGTCGGTGGCGTGGCCGAGATCCCCGTCCTCGAAGTTGATCTCTTGGACCGAGAGCGGTGAACGGGTGGTGATCGAGCGGGCCGAGGCGCTGCGGTTCGAGTCCGGGGCGATCACGTCCAGGTTCACGCCTTCGATCTGCCGCAATTCACGACGCAGGGTCTGCAGGCCCTGCGCACCGATCCCATCATCATTGGTCAGAAGAATCCTCACGCAGCCAAGGATATGAAACCCCCGACCTGTCCAGGCTTCTCAGCCGGCGACTGGGAGCGGCGGTGGCTCGGGGTAATCCACGCGAACGAAGAAAAGCCCTTGCGGCGGGGCGGTCACCCCGGCGTCGGGTCGCTCAGCGCCTTTCAGGAGATCCTCGAAATTGGCGAGGCTGCGGCTGCCGTCGGCCACTTCGAGCATGGTGCCGACCAGGATCCGGACCATGTTCCGCATGAATGAGTCGCCGGTGATCCAGAACTGGAGGGTGTCCCCGCCGGCGGTCGCGCCGGTGGCTGGGTCGGTCAGCCCTTCCTCGTCGAGCCATCTCGCCGAGTGGATGATCCGTTTGAAACGCTTGTGGTAGGTCTCGGTCGGCGTGAAGGCGGTGAAGTCATGCTCACCGGTCAGCCCCTTCGCACAGGCGTCCAGCAGCGCGCGGTCGATCGGCCGGGATACCCACCAGGCGCGGTCTACGGCGAAGGGGCTGTCGGGACGGCGGGTGAGCACGCGGTAGCAGTAGGTGCGAGAGACGGCATCCCGGCGGGCGTCGAAGCCGGAGACCGGGGTCACGGCCCGTACCGCGATCCCGCGCGGGGTCAGGCCGTTGAGGCTGCGGACGATCATCGGCGGCATCTCGCCGCCGAACTCGAAGCTGGCGACCTGGCCCAGCGCGTGGACCCCGGCGTCGGTACGCCCGGCCACCGTCAGTTCGACCGGCTCGTCAACCCTCAGGGCGATCTTCAGGGCTTCTTCCAGCCGCGCCTGGACCGTGTCCACGCCCTCCTGCTTCGCCCAGCCCCGGAACGCGGAGCCGTCGTACTCGATGTCGAGGCGCCAGTTCAGCGGCGGATGTAGAGGATCTTCTTGCCGTGGTTGCCCCAGGCCTGGGCAGTGATCGCCACCTTGCCACGGGCACGTTTGCTGAAGAAGATCGTGACCGTGCCGGTGACCGTCCAGCCGGGGGTGATGATCTTGGTGTTGAAGCCGCGCTTGACCACCACGCTGGGCCGGCCGGAGAGGGCCTTCTTGCCCATGTAGGTGAAGACGTTGCGAGCGCGCAGCGTGCCGCTGTTCTTGATCGAAACCTTCATGTTGACCGCTTCGCCGGGATGGACGACGCTGCCGCCGCCCTCTTTCCAGACCTTGACCGGCTTGATGATCGCCTGCTTGGGTTTGCCCTTGCCACCGCTCTTCTTGCCGCCGTTACCGCCGTTGCCGCCATTGCCGTTATTTCCACCGTTGCCGCCGTTGCCACCGTTGCCGCCATTCCCACCTGGGTTGATGACGGGGCCGGTCGTGGTACCGGTCGGCCCCGTCGGGTTGGTCGGACCGGTCGGGCCCGTGGGGTTGGTCGGCCCGGTGGGGCCGGTCGGGCTGGTCGGGCCCGTGGGGCCGGTGGGCTGGGTCGGCCCGGTGGGGCCGGTCGGACCGGTCGGGCCGCTCGGCGGATCCCAGCGGTCGACCCGGTTGTTCCAGTAGTTGGCGACGTTGATCGTGGTTCCGGGGCCGATCGCAACCGAGGTCGGCTGCGAGGTGACGAACGGCGAGGGCACCGGCCACTCGCTGAGGAAGGCTCCGCCGGTCGAAAGCCGCTGGACCCGGGAGTTGCCCTGGTCGGCGACGAAGAGGGTATTGCCGGAACCGATCGCCAGCCCGGCCGGGTTGTTGACCTGGCCCTGCGCGGAACCGAAGGTGCTCCAGACCCCGAGCACGTTGCCGTTGGAGTCGCTCTTGACCAGTCGACTGTTGCCGGAATCGGAGATGTAGACGTTGCCCCCGGGATCGGTGGCCACGCCGAGCGGACCGGAGATGCCGCCGATGTCGTTGGCTCCCGAATCGAAGGTGAACTCCGACCCGCACCAACCCCAGGCATTGCATTTGACGATCCGGTTGTTGTCGGTGTCGGCGACGTAGACGTTGCCGCCGCCGTCGACCGCGACGTCGCCCGGCTGCTTGAACTGGCCGAGGCCGCTGCCGAAGGTGCCCCATTCGGTCTGGTAGCTGCCGTTCGGGTAGAAGCGCTGGATCCGGTTGTTGCCGGTGTCGGCGACGAAGATCGCGCCACCGGACTCGACCGAGATCCCACCCGGCGAGTTGAACTGTGCCTGGCCGTTGCCACCGTTGCCGAAGGCCATCAGCTGGGTCCCGGTCGGGCTGTACTTGACGACCCGGTTGCCGACCCGCTCGGTCACGTAGAGGTTGCCGCTGCTGTCGGTGGCGACGCCATAGGGGCCGTTGCCGTAGATCGGGGTACCCCAGGCGGCCTGGGCCGGGGATGCGCCGGCAAGCAGCAGCACGAAGGCAGCCGCGAACGCCGCGAGTACCGACGCGAGTGAAGTCGCCCTATTTGAGTACAGCCCCCTGTTGAAATTCAATGCCTGGCCCGATCGATTCGGAATTCAGTAATTGCCCAGTATAGGCGCAGTCTCACAAACACCGGGGATTCGGAAAAGGTTCGCCTCACGGGGTCGGAGCAAAGGAAAGGGGAGCCGTCGGCTCCCCTTTCGCAATCTCGCTCGCTTCCGAGCCTGTCCGATCCGGCTCAGACGAGCTCGAGGAAGACCATTTCGGTCGAGTCGGACTTGCGCGGGCCGATCTTGACGATGCGGGTGTAGCCACCCTCGCGTTCCGCGTAGCGCGGGGCGATCTCCTCGAACAGCTTGTGGACGGCGAACTTGTCCTGGCGCAGGACCGAGAGGGCCTGGCGCCGGGCGTGGAGGTCACCGCGCTTGCCGAGCGTGATCAGCTTCTCGATCTCCGGCTTGGCCGCCTTGGCCTTCGCCTGGCTGGTCTTGATGCGCTCGTGCTCGATGATCTCCTTGGAGAGGTTGCTGAGCAGCGCCTTCCGGTGGGCGGAATCCCGGCCCAGCTTGTTTCTTTTCTTTGCGTGGCGCATCGTTTCTCCTTGAGTCTTACTAGGTAAAGCTAGTCCTGGCGCAGGTGATGCCCGCGGCCCTCGAGGTTCTCGACGACCTCTTCGATCGACTTCGAACCGAAGTTCGGGATCGCGGCGAGTTCGGACTGGGACTTGGCCAGCAGCTGGCCGATCGTCTCGATGCCGGCCCGCTTGAGGCAGTTGTAGGAACGCACGCTGAGCTCGAGCTCGTCGATCAGGATGTCGTTCTCGCCACCGGTGGCAGCGGGAACCCCTTCGACGGCGACGACGCCCTCGGCGACGACCGGCTCGCGGGCGGTCAGTTCCTCGACCCGGTCCGGGTCGCTGAAGATCGCGAGGCTCTTGATCAGGATCTCCGAGGCTTCACGGAGCGCCGTGTTCGGCTCGATCGAGCCGTCGGTCTCCAGCTCGAGGGTGAGCTTGTCGAAGTCGGTGCGCTGGCCGACGCGGGCGGCCTCGACGGTGTACGAGGCGCGACGGATCGGCGAGAAGATCGAGTCGATCGGGATCACACCGATCGGCTGGTCGGAATCCTTGTTCTCCTCGGCCGGGCGGTAGCCACGGCCGCGGCCGATGGTCACGTACATCTCGAGGCGGGTCTTCTTCTCGAGGGTGGCGATCGGGGCGTCGGGGTTGAGGATCTCGACGCCGGCCGGCAGGTCGATGTCGGCGGCGGTCACGCTGCCCGGACCCGTTGCCACGATGGGCGCCTCGACGGCGTCGGCGTCGGTGTGCATCCGGACGACCAGGTCCTTCAGGTTGAGGACGATGTCGGTGACGTCTTCCTTCACGCCGGCGATGTTCGAGAATTCATGCGAAACGCCCTCGATCCGGACACTGGTGATCGCGGCACCGCCCAGCGAAGAGAGCAGCACGCGACGCAGGCTCGAACCGAACGTGTAGCCGAAGCCCTTGTCCAGCGGCTCGATGGTGAAGACACCCTTGTTCTCTTCGACCTGCTCGGACGAGATGGTCGGTACCTGGAAATCTGTGCTCATTGGATCCTTTTGTTGCGGGGGGAGGGGAAGGCTGGCGGGGCGTCGGTCAGATCAGACGCGACGGCGCTTGCGGGGGCGGCAGCCGTTGTGGGCCTGCGGCGTCACGTCCTTGACGCTGGTCACCTCGAGGCCGGCGGCCTGCAGCGAGCGGACCGCGGTGTCCTTGCCGGAGCCGGCACCCTTGGCGAAGACTTCGACCTTCTGCAGGCCGTGCTCCATGCCCTTCTTGGCGGCGGCGTCAGCGGTCACCTGGGCGGCGAAGGGGGTCGACTTGCGCGAACCCTTGAACCCGGCGCTGCCGGCCGACTCCCAGGCGATGACATTGCCCTCGGGATCGGTCAGGGTGACGATCGTGTTGTTGAAGGAGGTCTTGATGTGCGCCTGGCCGACCGCGATGTTCTTGCGGACGCGACGACGGGACTTGGCCGGTTTCTTGGCTGCCATGAAAGTTCTCCAGCTCCTTACTTGGCGGGCTTCTTCTTGCCCGCAATGCTCATGCGGCGGGGGCCCTTGCGGCCCCGGGCGTTGGTCTTGGTGCGCTGGCCCCGGACCGGCAGGCCACGACGGTGGCGCAGGCCGCGGTAGGAGCCGATCTCCATCAGGCGCTTGACGTTCTGCGAACGTTCACGGCGGAGGTCGCCTTCGACCTCGTACTTCTCGACCGCGTCGCGGAGCTTGATGACTTCGTCCTCGGTCAGGTCCTTGACCTGGGTGTCCGGGTCGATCCCGACTTCTCCGAGGATGTCAGCGGCGGTGGACTCACCGATTCCGTAGATGTAGGTGAGGCCGATCACGGCCCGCTTGTTCAAGGGGATGTTCACCCCGGCGATACGCGCCATCTAATTAACCCTGCCTCTGCTTGTGTCGCGGGTTCTCACAGATCACCAGGACGCGTCCGCGCCGGCGAATAATCTTGCACTTCTCACACATCGGTTTTACCGAGGCTCGGACCTTCATCGTCCAGTCATTCCTTTGGAAGAGATGTCCCGCAAGTCCCAGTAAACGGACTCCGGGCGTGAAAAATCGGCCAATTTTGGCCGAGTAGGAACAATAGCAGGCTCCCCGCCAAAGGGCATCGCCACGATGCTCAGCGGGGACCAAATCCGCCGAAGTCGGAAAAGTTGGCAATTATTGCCACATTTCGCGACCTCGCGACGTCATCCCTGTCCTCTGGCCTCCTCCAGCCTCTGCGAGGTGATCGGCCTGGAGTGGGATGATGTCGGTCATGCCTCACCAGCCCGACGTACCGCCAGAGCCGTGAACTCGCGACTGAGCACGATTGCCTCTTCCATCAGCTGCCCCGGAGTCTTCGAGCGATAGTCTCGGCGCAAGGCATCCCGCTCTGTGCGCCGGCCCGGCGACCAGTTTTCTTTGCCCTTCACTTCCACGAACAAAGCGGAGTGGGTCACTTCGCCAAGTCAATGAGATTGACGTTGCTGCCATATAGCGCACCAAACTCGTATCTCAGTGCGGTCGGGCAAGGCTAGGAGGTCAACGCCGCGCGGTGACAGGTACCTTGCGAGAAACCTTCTGATTGCCGACGGTCAGCTGGATTCGCAGTTTGGTCTTGCGGGTTCCCTTCTTCACCTTGCGAACCCGGAGCGGCAGCTTGACGGTGGTCTCTTGACCCGGCGCCAACGCCTTCACCGGCCGGCATGGCACCTTGCGGGCCAGCCGCTTCGGGTCGTTCAGGCAGAGCTTGCCGGCTTGGCTTGGGGCTTCGCCGAAGTTTCTGATCGTCACCTTGATCAACTTGGGCTTCTGACCCTTGAGGGTCAGCCGGGCCGGCTTGGCCTGGATCGCGAGGCGAGACGATCCGGGGCTGGGCGCGGCCTTGCCAGCGCCCGACAGGCTGCTACGACGGGTCGTCAGCCCATCACCTTCGATCACGAGCTCGGCCTTCTTCTCGCCCACGGATCCAGGAGTGAACACGACGCTGAAACTGCAGGCCGCCGCGGGGGTGAGCGGCTTGGCCACACAGGACTCCGAATCGGCCAGCTCGAACTCGGCGCGGTCGGACCCCGTGAGACCGATCGAGCCGACCGTGGCCGTGTCCGAACCGCTTGAGGTGACTACGAACGCCCGGGATGCCGTGGTACCCGTTTCGACCTGACCGAAGTGATGAATGCCCGGGTTGAGGCTGATCTCCTTGATCAGAATCACCGGGGGTTCGAGGCCGGTGCCGGCGAGCGACGCCTGCTTCGGGGCGAGACCCTCGGCGGCCACGGTCAGGGTCGCCTGACGTGGGCCGGTCGCTCCAGGTGTAAAGGTCACGCTAATCTCGCATTCGTCGCCCGAGGCCATCTCGGCCAGGCAGGCGCTCTGACCGGAGAGGCTGAAGTCGCCGGCGGCGGCACCGGTTACGGCGATCGAGTCGATGTGAGCCGGGGCATCGCCGGTCGAGTAGATGCGGAACGTCTCGGCCGCCGAGGTGACCCCGAGGACGGTGACTGGGAAGGCCTTCTCGCTCGGGTCGAGCTCGATCTCCGGGTTGGGATCAGGATCCGGGTCGTCCTGAGCCTGGCCTGTGCCAGAGAGCGACGACGTGCGGTCGCTTGTTCCCTGGGTCGTGACCCGCAGGGTCGCGGAACGAGCGCCCACCGCCGAAGGTGAGAAGGTGACCGTCACCTGGCAGTTCCCACCCACCGGGATGTTTGCGTCCACGCATGAGCCGGCATCGGTCACCGTGAAGTCGCCGGGGTGGGTTCCGGCCACGGCGATCGAGGTGATCTTCGCGGTCGCTTCCCCGTTCGAACTGATGGTGAATGTAGCCGGCTCGCTTGCGCGTCCGACCGTAACCCCCGGGAAAACGTGGGTGGAGGGTGTGAGGCTGACTTCAACAGTCGGATCTGGCTCGGATGGCGTCTGGCCGGTGCCGAATATCGAAGTCGACTTCGCGGTCAGGCCTTCAGCCTCGACTCGCACGGTTGCCGATCGCTGGCCCGTGGCGGTGGGGGTGAAGAGAACCTGAAACTGGCAGGTCTGGTTCGGGTCGATCTCGACTCGGCATTGGTCCGCGCCGGCCACCGAAAAGTCGGCGGCCGCGGTTCCCGCGATCGAGATCGAACCGATCATGACCGGGGCGTTGCCGGTCGACTTGACGGTGAAGGCCTTGGGGGCGGACGTCTGTCCAATCTGGGTCGCGGCGAAACCGACCAACGGCGTTGGGCTCAGCGTGAATGCCGGGACCAGCGGTTCGGCGACGGCGAACTGCCTGGTGGCGACCTCACTTTCGTTGCCGGCCCTGTCGATCGCCTTCACCGCGAAGGTGTGCTGACCGGGAGCGAGATCCGACTCGGGGGCCGATAGCGATTCGCATTCTTCGAAGGCCGCACCGTCGAACCGGCAGAAAGTGGCCTCTGGATTGCTGTCTTCCACCTCGAAGCTGAACTGGGGGCGAGTCTCGCTGGTCGCTCCTTCCGGACCGCCGGTGATCGTGACCACCGGGGCGACCGAGTCGACAGTCAGCACCCTGGTCGCCCAGTCACCGGTGTTCCCTGCCTGATCGGTGGCCCGGACGCGGATCAGATGCTGGCCCTCGGTGAGCTCGACTGCCTCCGACTGGCTGTACGAGGTCCAAGTCGAGTCACCATCGAGCTCAGTCTCGAAGGTGACACCACCCGTTTCCACGCTGGCCTCACGGGTGACCGTCACGACCGTCTCGGGGGTGACGGGACCGCCGACATCGAGCGAGGTGATGGTGGGTGCGGACTGGTCGACGGTGATCACCGTCTGGGCGTGATCGGTCCCGGCGATTCCGTCGCGGACCGAGCGGGCGATGATCAGATGCTCGCCTTCCTGCAGGTTCTCCAGCTCGATCCTGGAACGGCCGAGCAGCGGGGTGACCTGCTCCGGCTCCTCGGCTTCCAGCCAGGTTTCCCCTTCGTCGAGCGAAACTTCGACCCGATCTAGGTGCCGACCGATCGATTCGATCACGAAAGTGGCTTCGTTCAGCTTGGTGTATGGACCGTCCTCGGGACCGATCCAGGTCGATTTGGGCTCGATCTGATCGACATCGAACTCGACTTCGCCGAGCGCTTCGACGGAGGTGACCGGGGTTCCGTCGGGGAGGGTGACCGTCAGTGAGTCCACGGAGATCGTCCTATCGGCTTCGGCCAGATCCTCGGCGGGGATCTCGAAGCTGATCTCGCCCGCGCCTTCGGCCAGGTCCTTGCGGCTGGAAAAGCTGCCGGCATCAACCGAGCCGCCTTCCGAGGTCAGCTTGGCCGAGGCCAGCACCTCCAGGGGCCGGGCGGCTTCGACCGGCACCGAGAGGGTCACCGACGAAGCAGCTTCCTCGATCTCTTCGATCCGGGGCGTGCCGGAAACGGTTACCGCGGGGTCCTCCACCGACACATATAGGGAGGCGAGTTGGTCACCCTTTTCGGCGAATCCAAGCCATTGGCCGGAGCCCAGCTCCAGGGTTCCGGTGAACGTCCCGTCCCCGGCGGCCTGGTCGGCTCCGTTGCCGTTGTCGTTCAGGTTTCCGGTGACCTCTTCCTGGTCGACCGAACGGGACACCCTGACCTGGATCGTGCCGCCACCTACCGGCGAGGCGACGCTGACAGTCACCGGACCAGAAGCGACCGGTGTCTCAGGGGCCAACTGTTGGAATGCGTCTTCGTCTCCGGAGTCGAGCGTCTGCATGCTCTTGGCGGACTTCGCCGCAACCTTTGAGGCCGACCCTCCGGAGCCCTTCCCGGGGGTGGTCAGCATCTTCTCCGCCTTGTCGGCGATCTCGGTCAATGCCTTTGAGTCGTTGACGATCGACTTCCGGCTCGGGTCACCGTCACTGTTGTGGTGGCGACCATCGCCCCAGCTTCCGTACTTCTGGCAGGAACCGGTGACAGCAGGCACACTCATGAAGGTCGTCCATACACCCGGCGTCGCGCAGGCGCTGACCGTCGAAACAGTGCCATCTCCATCGGTCGGGAGATTCCCGCTGATCACCGTCAACGGAGACGTCAACACCGAGGGGGTCGCGTGGCCACTTCCGGCAAAGGTGTGCAACTCTCGCGCCTGCTTGCGATTGGCATCTGAGTTCAGGTCGCGCATACCGAACCAGCTGCTCATGCGGGCCCAGGCACGTGCTTGGGCGAGTCCTCCGCTGACCACCTCACCGTCGAGGTACGTCTCCCCACCTAGGTGAGGAGTGGCCACCGTGGTAACGCCGACAACCTTGGGCCCACCATCCATTCGCGGCAATGAGAGACGCGCGAGCAGCCCACCCATGGAGTGGCCGATGATCGCGACGTTCTTGATGTCGCGATGAGCTTCGAGCCATTTCAACCACTTCGCGACATACCGAGCTTCTGAGACCGGATCATTGACCGACGAGATCTGACGGATCGCCCCGTCGACTGAACTGGGGTCCTTCGCAGCTTGGGTCGGAAGCTGGACAACCCGGATTCCGTCCCTCACCAAGCGCTGATAGAGAAGCCCGAAGGCCTGCCCCTCCTCGTATTGGAGCACGGTCCCGAAATCGTCTTTCCGTGCCTCACCGTCACAGGCGTCTGGATAGACAGAGCAGAGAGACCCTGGCTGACCGATCTCAGCTAGAGAATCCAAGAACTTGGCGTTCGACTTCAAGCCTTGCAGCAACACCACTGCGCTAGTTGGCGGCATGATACCGATCGGAACTGTTGTTGGATAATACTCTGCGCTGAGGTCGACATCGAAATAGGATCTCCCTCGTCCTGGCAACCCAAGCACCGTGTTGTACGTCTCGTCCATTGACATGCCCAATAGACCAACGCAACCTTGAATCGGTGGAAATTCGACGTCATCATCGACCAGGCGCCCTTTTCCTTGCTGATCTATCTGCCTTCCCGAGAATCCGTGAGATCCATTGTTGGTAGATAGGCCAAGCTCGATCGGATCGACTAGTGAACCAATCCAGCAATTGTCGCCTACATCCAGCATAGAAGATCCAGATAGCTTCGAGATCCGGATCATAACCCTCATGTTCAGACTGAAGCTACCGTTCAGTTGATTATAGACTCCAGTAACAACTGAATTTGGCAAGGGAACGACGTCCATACCTATCACGCCGTGTACATTTCCGATGGTAGGAATATCTACATCCACCGGACTCTCGATACGTTGGATAGAGAGCGCCTCCGCATCTACGGTGAATGTACCTGGGAAGCCACCTCCTACTCCCAGCGCCCAAGGTGAAGTTGGTTCTGACGCATAAGGCGGGAAACCTTCAGCCGTTGACGATGGGAAGTCGAGACCCTGTGTGGGTCCCGATATGGTGGCAGACCTCGCTGGGCCCGCGGCAGCCAAAAAGACAGTCGAGATGCCAACCACGCTCAGCGCAGTGCGGAGGACTGATGACAAGGACTCAATGGTCATGGATGCAGGCTCAGACGAGTTGAGCGGTATCCCGGGATTGAATCAGAAAACCGAGGCCTCGAAACGGGAGAGTGACGATCGCCGAGAGCCAATTGCGCGATAGCCAACACCCAAGGACACATCCGAGCCCGCAGCAATGCCCGCCAACGGGTCAAATGTGCTGAACACCTCGGCCCTTCTATCTCGTGAAGTTGAAGGAAACGCCACATAGGGCCCCAAACTTCAACCTCATTGAGCTCAGTCTCGGTCCCAGGGAGTGAGGATGCGAGGGCCGTCAGCCGTGGCGGCGACCGTGTACTCGAAATGGGCGGCCATGGAGCCGTCTTCTGAGTAGACGGACCAGCCGTCGTCGTCCATGTAGACGTGGGGGCCGCCGACGTTGACCATAGGCTCGATCGCGAAGACCATGCCCTCCTCGATCTCCGGGCCGCGACCGGCGGTGCCGTAGTTCGGGATCTGCGGTTCCTCGTGCATGTCCTGGCCGACCCCGTGACCGACCAGGGTGCGGATGATCGAGAAACCGTTCGCCTCGACGTGCGACTGGACCGCGTGCCCGATGTCCCCCACCCGGTTGCCCGGCACCATCTGGGCGGCGGCGAGGTCGAGCGACTCCTTGGTCACGGTGAGCAGCTTCTGCGTCGTTTCGTCGATCGGGCCGACCGGGATCGTCGAGGCGCCGTCGGCGACCCAGCCGTCGAGGGTGACCCCGATGTCGATCGAGATGATGTCGCCCTTTTCGAGCGTGTAGGGACCGGGGATGCCGTGGACGACCATCGAGTTCGGCGAAGCGCAGATCGAGCCGGGGAAGCCGCGGAAGCCCTTGAAGGTCGGAACCCCGCCCTGGGAGCGGATGAACTTCTCGGCTGCCTCGTCGAGGTCGGCCGTGGTCACGCCGGGCCGGACCTTCGAGGTCAGCATCTTCATGCAGCGGGCGTGGACGGCACCCGCAGCTGCCATCTTCTCGATCTGATCGTCCGTCTTGCGGATGATCATCGGATTGGGGTCAGCTGCCTTCTTCGAGGCTGAGGGTCGAGACCAGGGTGCGGATCTTCTCGCTGACGCGATCCGGGTCGTCGGCGCCCTCGACCTGGTTGAGCAGGCCCTGCTTCTTGTAGTAGTCGACCAGCGGAGCGGTCTTCTCCTGGTACTGCTCGAGCCGGTGACGGACCACTTCGGGCTTGTCGTCGTCGCGGATGTAAAGCTCGGAGCCGTCCACGTCGCAAACCCCTTCCCGCTCCGGCGGGTTGTGCTCGACGTGGTAGACGTGCCCCTTTTCCTGGCACACGCGGCGCCCGGAGAGGCGGCTGACGATCTCGTCGTCGTCGACGTCGATCAGGATCACCGCGGTGAGTTGCCGGCCGAGCTTCTCCAGTTCGGCGTCGAGCGCCTCGGCCTGGATCACGGTGCGGGGAAAGCCGTCGAGGATGAATCCGTGGTCGGCCTCACCGGACTCGAGCCGCTCGGCGATGATCCCGATGATCACCTCGTCCGGAACCAGGTCGCCCCGGTCCATGAACTCCTTCGCGGCCCTGCCGACCTCGGTGCCTTCCTTGACCGCGGCCCGGAGGATGTCACCGGTCGCGTAGTACGGGTACTCGAGGTCCTCCTGCAGGCGCTCGCCCTGGGTGCCCTTGCCGCTCCCGGGGGGCCCGAGCAGGATGAGGTTGAGTTCTGCCATTGCGTGAGAACCCGGTGCTTCCTATTTCAGGAAGCCCTCGTAATTGCGCATCATCAGCTGCGCCTCGAGCTGCTTGACCGTGTCCAGCGCGACGCCGACGACGATCAGGATCGAGGTGCCGCCGAAGAACAGCCCGCCGCTGCCGACGTTGTTGAAGAAGATCGTCGGGAACGCGGCCACGGCAGCCAGGTAGATCGCGCCGGGGAAGGTCAGGCGCGAGAGCACGCGGTCCAGGTACTCGGCGGTGGGCCGGCCCGGGCGCACGCCCGGGATGAACCCGCCGTACTTCTTCAGGTTGTCTGCCTGGTCCACCGGATTGAAGGTGACCGCGGTGTAGAAGTAGGTGAAGATGATGATGAAGAAACACTCGCCGACCACGTAGGCCCAGCTCGAGGGACTGAGGAAAGACGCGAAGTCCTGGGCGGCCGGGGTGTTGATGAGCTGACCGATGGTCGGCGGCAGCGCCATGATCGAGGCGGCGAAGATGACCGGGATGACGCCGGCCATGTTGACCCGCAGCGGCAGGTAGGTGGACCCGCCGGAGGTCATCTTGCGACCGACCACGCGCTTCGCGTACTGGACGGGAATCCGCCGCTGGCCTTCCTGGACGTAGACGATTGCGACGATCACGCCGAGCACGATGAACGGCAGCATCACGACGAAAACCTGGTCCGGGTTGTTCCACCAGGTCTGGATGCCAGGCAGCACGCCGGAGACGATCGAGGCGAAGATCAGCAGCGAGATGCCGTTGCCGATCCCGCGCTGGGTGATCAGCTCGCCGATCCACATCAGCAGGGTCGAGCCCGCGGTCAGGCAGATCACGATCAGCAGCACGTTGCCGAAGTTCATGTTCGAGACGACGCTGGTGCCGCCGGTCGAGAGCGAGTTGAAGAGGAAGACGTAGGCGAAGGACTGCATCGCCGAAAGCCCGACCGTGAGGTAGCGGGTGTACTGCGTGATCTTCTGCTGGCCGACCTCGCCCTCCTTCTGGAGCTTCTCCAGCGAGGGCATGACCACGGTCAGGAGCTGCAGGATGATCGAGGCCGTGATGTAGGGCATGATGCCCAGCGCGAACAGCGAAAGCCGCGAAAGCGAACCGCCCGAGAACAGGTTCAGGAACCCGAGGATGTTCGAGCCGGTGAGCTGTGACTCAAGCTCCTTGACGGCGTCGACGTCGATGCCCGGGGCCGGGATGTAGGCGCCCAGCCGGTACAGAGCCAGCATCGCCGCCATGAAGAGGAGCTTGCGGCGGATCTCCGGTACGGAGAAGGCTTTCGCGATCGTCGCCAGCATCAGTCAATCAGCTCGCAGCTTCCGCCGGCGGCCTCGATCTTCTCCTTGGCGGCAGCCGAAAAGCCATGTGCCTTGACGGTCAGGCTCTTGCTGATCTCACCGCGGGCGAGGATCTTGACCGGATCCTTGCGGGTCGCGAGACCGGCAGCCTTGAGCGACTCCGGGGTGACCTCGGCGCCGGACTCGAAGCGATCCTCGAGATCGCTCAGGTTGACCGGCTGGGTCGCGGTCCGGAAGTTCTCGAAAGGCATCGACTTCTTCATGTGCGGGCCGCGCAGCTTGCGCATCCGCATGTGGATCGGAGTCTGGCCACCTTCGAGGTTGACCTTGCGCTTGTTGCCGGAACGCTGCCCCTGGCCGCCGTGTCCGCGGCCGGAAGTCTTGCCGGTGCCCGAACCGGGTCCGCGGCCGACCCGCTTCTTGGGACGGCGCGAGCCGGGCTTGGGGCTCAGGTTGTGAAGGCCGATTTCTTCTTCGCGGCTTTCCTGCTTGTCAGCCATCAGGCCTCCTCCACCTCTACCAGGTGGGAGACCACCTTGAGCTGACCCTGGAGCTGGGGGGAATCCTCGCGCTCGACCGTGCGGCCGCGCTTGCCCAGGCCCAGGGCGGCAAGGGTGCCACGCTGGCTCGGGTTCGTGTTGATGTCAGAACGAATCTGGGTGATCGAGAGCTTGGCCATCAGGAGTTGTTCTCCTCCGCCTTCTCGGCATCCTCGGCCACCTCTTCGGTCGCCTGGACTTCTTCCGCCGCCTCAACGACGGTCTCGGACTGCGCCTCTTCGGCGGCGACCTCGGCCTCTACCTCAGAGGCAGCGGGTCCGGTCGGCTCCGGAGCCGGCGTGTCGGCAGTTTCCTCGGCAGCCTTCTCCTCGACCGCGGCGATGTCGGCCGGAGCTTCCGCCGGAGCCTCACTGGCTTCCTCGGCCGGTGCCTCAGCAGCTTCCTCGGCCGGAGCCTCGGTCGCGGCAGCGGCGTCGGCGGCTTCCTCGACGGCAGCAGCGCTCTCGGCATCAGGCGCACCACCATTGGTGGAGCCCTCGTCCGCGGCTGCTTCCGCCTCCGCTTCGGCTTCCTTGTCGATGCCGAGAACCTCGGTGATCGTCAGGCCACGCAGTTCGGCGACTTCCTCCGGCCGGCGCAGACGGATGATGCCGTCCATGGTCGCCTTGACCAGGTTGATCGGGTTCTGGGTGCCGACCGACTTGGTGAGGATGTCGCGCACGCCGCCCAGCTCGAGCACGGCACGGACGCCGCCGCCGGCGATCACGCCGGTTCCCGGGCTGGCCGGGCGCAGCACCACGTGACCGGCGCCGTAGCGGCCGATGATCTTGTGGGTGATCGTGTCCCCGTACTTGGGGATGCGAATCAAGTTCTTGCGGGCGTTCTCGACGGCCTTCTGGATCGCGAGCGGAACCTCGCGGGCCTTGCCGTAGCCGATCCCGACGACCGACTCTTCATCGCCGACAGCGACCAGGGCCGTGAACGAGAAACGACGACCGCCCTTGACCACCTTGGCCACGCGGTTGATCTCGATCACACGCTCCTGCAGGTCGAGCCCCTTCGGGCTGACCATCTCAATGCGGGCTGTATCCATTCCCTTCATTTCAGCTCTTCACCGTACTGGAGTTCCCTAGAACTCCAGTCCACCCTCTCTCGCACCTTCGGCCAGGGCCTTGACCCTGCCGTGGTAGCGGTAACCGCTTCGGTCGAAGACACAAGTCTCGACGCCTGCCTTCTTTGCACGTTCGGCCAGCAGCTCGCCGGCCTTCTTCGCCTGCTCGGTACCCCGCAGCTCCTTGAGCTCCGGTTCGGTCCAGTTGGCCGCGGCCAGCGTCTTGCCATCGATGTCGTCGATGAGCTGCGCGAAGACGCCGCGGTTGGAGCGGTACACGGACAGACGGGGCCGCTGGGCGGTGCCGGACACCTTGGCCCGGACCCGGTAGCGACGCCGCTGCCGGCGCTGGCGCTTGGTAATGACGGTCATACTCGCTTACCGACCTTCCTGGCGACGTGTTCGCCGCGGTAACGGATGCCCTTGCCCTTGTAGGGCTCCGGCGGACGGCTCTCGCGGATGTTCGCCGCGACCTGACCGACCTTCTGCTTGTCGATCCCCTTGACGATGATCTCCGTCGGCTGGGGAAGTTCAAATTCGATGCCCTCCGGCGCCTCGATCGAGACCGGATGGGAGTAGCCCAGGGCCAGTTCCAGGTTCTTGCCCTTGGCGGCCGCACGGTAACCGACGCCCTGGATCTCCAGCACCTTGGTGTACCCGTCGGTGACGCCGACGATCATGTTGGCGATCAGGCTGCGGGTCAGGCCGTGGAGCGCCCGGTGGTTGGGGCGGTCCGTCGGACGCTCGACCGTGATCGCGCCGTCCTCCGTCTTCACGGTCATGTCGGTCGAGACTTCCTGGGTGAGCTCGCCCTTCGGGCCCTTGACCTTGATCAGTCCGGGCTTGATGTCGATCTCGACCCCATCGGGGAGATCGATCGGCTTTTTTCCAATTCGACTCATTGATTCCTCGTTACCAGACGTAGGCGAGCACTTCGCCGCCGACGCCTTCCTTCTTGGCTTCGTGGCCGGTCATCACGCCGTGCGAGGTCGTGATGATCGCCGTGCCGGTGCCACCGTGGACCCGGGGAACCTCACCGTGGCCGACGTAGCGACGACGGCCGGGCCGGGAGACCCGCTCGAGGCCGGTGATCACCGGCTGGTGGTCCTTCGTGTACTTGAGCTCGACCGTGATCTTCTCGCCCACGTCGGCAGCGCTCTTCTCGAAGCCCGAGATGTAGCCCTGCTCGGTGAGGATGCGGGAGACCTCCAGCTTCAGCTTCGAGCTGGGCACCTCGACGGTGGCCAGGCCGGAACTGAGGCCGTTGCGGATCCGGGTCAAGTAGTCGGAGATGGGATCGGTAAGCATCAGGTCACCAACTCGACTTCGTCATGCCGGGGATGTAGCCCTCGTGGGCGGCCTCGCGCAGGCAGATCCGGCAGATGCCGAACTTCCGGTAGTACGCCCGGGGGCGTCCGCACCGGCGGCACCGGTTGTACTCGCGGGTCGAAAACTTCGCCTTGCGCTGCTGGCGCACCTTCTGTGACGTCTTGGCCATTAGGCCTGGTCCTCCTGCGTTTCTTCGGCCCCGGCCTCGTCGGCGGGAGTCTCATTTTCGTCTGCTGCTTCTGCTTCCTCTGCGGGAGCCTCTTCAGCTTCGGCCTCGGCCGGAGCTTCTTCGGCAGCAGCCTCGGGGGCTGATGCCTGTTCGGCTTCCTCTTCGGCACCCTCGGGGACCGGGCGGCCTTCCTTCGCGAAAGGCATGCCCAGGCCGAGCAGCAGCTCGAAAGCCTCGTAGTCCGTCGGGGCGGACGTGGTGATCGTGATGTCGAGACCGCGGGTCTCGTCGACCGAGTCGTAATCGATCTCGGGGAAGATCAGCTGTTCGCGGACGCCCATCGAGTAGTTGCCGCGGCCGTCGAACGAAGTCGCCTTGAGGCCGCGGAAGTCACGGATGCGCGGGATCGCGATCGAGGTCAGCCGGTCGAGGAACTCCCACATCCGGGCACCCCGCAGGGTCACCGAAGCACCGACCGGCATGCCTTCACGCAGCTTGAACGAGGCGATCGACTTCTTGGCGATCCGGGTGTTCGGCATCTGACCGGCGATCGTGGCGAGTTCGCCGATCGCCTTCTCGCGTGCCTTGGAGTCGACCGATGAGCCGAGGCCCATGTTCAGCGTGATCTTTTCGAGGCGCGGCGCCCGCATCGGGGTCGAGTACCCGAACTTCTGCATCAGCTGCGGGAGCACCTCGTTGTTGTAGGTGTCCCGGAGCCGGGGCGGCGGCGCTGCCTGCTGGGTTGTCGTTGCTGCTTCCATGGGTTCCTAAATGGCCTCGCCGGTGCGCTTGGAGAAGCGCTGGCGCTTGCCTTCGTCGGTGGTGCGAATGCCGACGCGAGTCGGCCGGTTGTCAGAGGGGTCGACCAGGGCCACGTTGGAAACGTGGATCGGACCCTCCATCTCGATGATCCCGCCTTCCTTGCCCTGGCCGCGCCCGTCGGGCGAAGGCTGGGCGCGCTGGTGGCGCTTGATCATGTTGATGTCCTCAACGTACACGGTTTCGGCCTTGGGGTCGGTCCTGAGGACCTTGCCCTGCTTGCCCTTCTCCTTGCCGCTGATGACCTGGACCTGATCGTCGGTGCGAATGCGCATCACAGCACCTCCGGGGCGAGCGAGATGATCTTCATGAAGTCGCGGTCACGCAGCTCACGGGCGACCGGTCCGAAGATACGGGTGCCACGCGGGTTGTTCTGCGCGTCGATCAGCACGGCTGCGTTCTCGTCGAAGGCGATGTAGGTGCCGTCGTTGCGGCCGAGTTCCTTCTTGGTCCGCACGATCACGGCCTGGACGACCTCGCCCTTCTTGACGTTGCCCTGCGGGCTCGCCTGCTTGACGGTCGCGGTGATCACGTCACCGATCGAGCCGTACTTGCGATGCGAGCCGCCCTTGACGCGGATGCAGAGGAGTTCGCGGGCGCCGGAGTTGTCGGCGACGCGGAGTCTGGATTCCTGCTGGATCACCTTCTACCTCGCCTTCTCCACTACCTCGACCAGGCGCCAATGCTTGGTCTTGGAGAGCTTGCGGGTCTCGATCACGCGGACCACGTCGCCCTCGTGGGCTTCGTTCTGCTCGTCGTGCGCGTGGATCTTGTGCGTCTGACGGACGATCTTCTCGTAGACCGGGTGGCGGCGGGCGGTGTCGATCTGGACCGTGATGGTCTTGTCGGTCTTGTCGGAGACGACCGTGCCCTGACGCTCCTTCGGCTTGCCGGTACGGGTCTTCTCGGCGCGCGGCGTGCCGACGCCGTCACCCTTCCGCTCGGCCTTGATCTCCTCGCGGCGCTTGCGGCGGACCGCAGCCTTCTTCGCGCGGGCAGCCTCACGGTCGGCCTGGCGCTGCTCGGGGCTGCGCTCTGGGCCGGCCGGGCCGGACTCGCGGGACTTGAGGACGCGTCGGCGTTCCTTCCAGGGGAGTTCGGCCAGAGGATCTTCCTCGGCGGGCGCTTCTTCAGCGGCCTCGGGCGCAGCTTCTTCGGCGGGAGCCTCTTCAGCCGCAGCCTCGGGGGCTTCCTCGGCCGGAGTCTCCTCTACCGGAGCTTCAGCAGCGGCAGCATCAGTTGCCTCTTCGGCCGCTGCCTCTACGTTTTCTGTGTTTTCAGTTTCTTCTTCTGACATGGGTTCCTACTTGTGGCTCGTCTCGCGCTCGAGATCGATGTTGCGCTGCTTGGCGATCGTCAGGAGCCGGGCGAGATCCTTGCGGGCGCGGCCGACAGCGGCCGTGTCCTCGAGTTCACCGGTGGCGTGACGGAGACGCAGGTTGAACGATTCCTCGCGGACTTCCTTGAGTTTCTCGACCAGTTCGACGTCGCTCATGCTGTGGGCATCGGCGGCTTTCACTCTCCCGCTCCTTCCCGCTGGACGAACTTGGTCTTCAGCGGCAGTTTGTGACCGGCGACGCGCATCGCCTCACGGGCCAGCTCTTCCGGCACGCCGGAGACCTCGAACATGATGCGGCCGGGCTTGACCACGGCAACCCAGGCTTCCGGGTTGCCCTTGCCCTTGCCCATCCGGGTTTCGGCCGGCTTCTTGGTGATCGGCTTGTCGGGGAAGACGTTGATCCAGACCTTGCCGCCACGCTTCATCTTTCGGGTCATCGCGACACGGGCAGCCTCGATCTGGCGGTTGGTGATCCAACCGCGCTCGAGGGACTTGAGCCCGTACTCGCCGAAGGTCACGGCGGTGCCGCCCTTCGAGTTGCCCTTGCGGCGGCCACGCATGACCTTGCGGTGCTTGACCCGCTTCGGCATCAACATCAGCGACGGCCTCCCCTGCGGTCATCGCCACGGCCGCCGCGGCGGTCGTTGCGACGATCGGGACGATCGGCCGGCGGCTCGTCCGAGGTCCGCGAGGACTCGAAACCCTCCGGCATGACCTCGCCCTTGTTGATCCAGCACTTGACGCCGATGCGGCCGGTGCCGGTCTTCGCCTCGACGAATCCGTAATCGATGTCGGCGCGCAGGGTGTGGAGCGGCACGCGGCCGTCCGAGTAACCCTCGGTGCGGGCCATCTCGGCCCCGCCCAGGCGGCCGGAGATCTGAACCTTGACGCCCTTGGCGCCGGAGCGCATGGCGGAGGTCAGGGCACGCTTCATCGCGCGGCGGAAGGCGACGCGGTTCTGGAGCTGCTCGGCGATCGACTGCGCGACAAGCTTGGCGTCGAGCTCGGGGCGCTTGACTTCGCGGATGTTCACCTTCACCGGCGAGCCGGTGATCTTGTGAAGGTCCTTGCGGAGCGCGTCGACCTCACTACCCGACTTGCCGATCACGATGCCCGGACGGGCGGTGTGGATGTCCACGGCGACCTCGCCGCGGCGCTCGATCGTGATGTCGGAAAGCCCGGCGTGGGCAAGCTTGTTCTCGATGTGGTCCCGGATCGCCAGGTCCTGCATCAGCAGGTCCGAAAACTCCTTGTCGGCGAACCAGTTGGACTTCCAATCGTGGATGTAGCCGACGCGGAAGCCTTCGGGATGGATCTTCTGTCCCATTGGTCTTCTATTCCTCGTCTTCCGGTGTCAGCGCCACGGAAATGTGGCAAGTACGCTTGTGAATCGGGGTGGCCCGGCCCATCGCCCGCGGCCGGAACCGCTTCAGGGTGGGGCCTTCGTCGACCCGGATCTCGGCGACGATCATCTCGTCCCCGATCAGGTCGTGGTTGGCCTCGGCGTTGGCGGCGGCGGACTCGATCACCTTGGCGATGTCGTCAGCGGCCGTACGCGGTGAAAACTGCAGCAGCGAGCGGGCGTCGTCGATGTGCTTGCCACGGACCTGATCGGCGACCAGGCGGGCCTTGCGGGGTGACACGCGCACGTACTTCGAGGTGGCCCGGACCAGCACCGGCTCGGCCGCCTCTTCCTGCTTCTTGGTCTTGGCGGCCATCAGTCCTTACCGCCGGTATGCGACTTGAAGGTACGGGTCGGGGCGAACTCGCCCAGCTTGTGACCGACCATCGACTCGGAGATGAAGACGGGCACGTGCTTGCGACCATCGTGGACGGCGATCGTGTGACCGACCATCTCCGGGAAGATCGTCGAACGGCGCGACCAGGTCTTGACCATGTTCTTGTTGCCGGCCTCGTTCATGGCTTCGATCCGGCCCATCAGCCGCTCTTCCACGTACGGGCCCTTCTTGGTTGACCTACCCACGGTCTACCTACCCTTCTTCTTTCCGCGACGACGGCCGCGCACGATGTAACGGTCGGACTGCTTGCCCTTCTTGCGGGTGCGGTACCCGAGCGTGGGCTTGCCCCACGGGGTGACCGGGTGGCCGCCGGGAGTCTTGTGGGCCTCGCCACCGCCGTGCGGGTGGTCGACCGGGTTCATGGCGATGCCGCGGGTCTGCGGGCGCTTGCCCTTGTGACGGCTGCGGCCGGCCTTGCCGATCTTGACGTTCTGGTGCTCGGCATTGGACAGCGTGCCAATAGTTGCCCGGCACTCCGCGCGTACCATGCGCATCTCGGACGACGGGAGCCGCAGGGTGACCATGTCACCCTCCTTCGCGACCAGCTGGATCGCGGTCCCGGCGCTGCGGCCGAGCTTTCCGCCCTGGCCCGCCTTCAGCTCCACGTTGTGGACGGTGGTGCCGACCGGCATCTCGCCGAGGGCGAGGCAGTTGCCCGGACGGATGTCCGACCCGGGGCCGGAGCTGACCACATTGCCCACCTCGATCTGCGAGGGGGCGAGGATGTAAGCCTTCTCGCCGTCCGCGTAATGCAGCAGCGCGATGTAAGCGGAGCGGTTCGGGTCGTACTCGATGGTCGCGACCTTGGCGGGGATCCCGTCCTTGGTCCGCTTGAAGTCGATCTTCCGGTAGCGGCGTTTGGCCCCTCCGCCGCGGTGGCGGGAGGTGATGCGGCCGTTGGAGTTGCGGCCACCGGACTTCTTCAGCCCTTCGACCAGGCTCTTCTCCGGCTCGGTCGCCGTGATCTGCTCACGCAGCTGGTACGTCGCGAAGCGGCGCCCGGGGCTTGTCGGTTTTGTCTTGCGAATTGCCATTACGTAGTTATTCCTTCAAGCCCTTACTCGACCGCCGCGCCTTCGAACAGCTCGATGGTGTCGCCGGGGGCGAGTTCGACGATTGCCTTCTTCCAAGAGCGGCTACGGCCCTGATGCAGGCCGCGGCGCTTCGGCTTGGAACGGACCTTGGAGGTCCGGACCTTGACCACTTCGACGCCGAATGCCTTCTCGACCGAGTCCTTGATCTCGAACTTGTTGGCCCGGTCGTCCACCCGGAAGGTGTACTTGCCGGCCGCGATCAGGGCGTATGCCTTCTCGGAGATGACCGGACGGATGATCACGCTGCGGGGATCCATCACTCACCGTCCTTTTCGGTCTCGGAACCGCGGGTCGGCTCGGCCGACTGGGCGGCCAAAACCTCGAGGGCGGCTTCGGAAACGACGATCGAAGCGGCGCCGATCACGTCGACGACTCCGGTCGCGCCGACTTCCATCACCGAAACCCGGGGGATGTTGCGGAAGCTCTTCAGCAGGCCGGTCTCTTCCCCGAGGATGATCACCAGGGTCGAGCGCTTGGCGCCCCACTTCGTCAGGGCCGCCGCGGCGTCCTTGGTCGAGGGGGTCTCGAAGTCGGCCGCCTTGACCACGGCGACGCTGCCGCGCTCGGCGTGGACCGAGAGGGCGGAGCGCATCGCCTTGCGACGGGCCTTGCGGTTGACCTTGACCGTGTAATGCCTCGGCTTCGGGCCGAAGGCGGCACCGCCGCCGTAACGGTTCGGCACGCTGAGGGCGCCGACGCGGGCGCGGCCGGTGCCCTTCTGGCGCCAGGCCTTGGCAGTGGTCATCGAAACTTCACCGCGGGTCAGCGACGAGGCCGTGCCCTGGCGACGCGCATTGGCGTCGGCGCGGGCGGTCTCGTGGACCAGCGACTGGTGGAAGGCCTCGTCGAAGAGGCCGGCCGGCAGATCGGCCTTGGTGGTTTTGCCCAACACGGGGGCCTTGGCGCTAGCCATCGGTACGGATCTCCACAATCGAGTTCTTGGCGCCGGGAACGGAGCCCTTGATCAGCAGCAGGTTCTTGTCGGCGTCGATGCCGGCAATGGTCAGGCCGAGCTGGCTGCGGCGCTTGCCGCCCATCTGGCCGGGGAGCCGCATGCCCTTGAAGACGCGGGCGGGCCAGGCCGAAGCACCGATCGAGCCCGGGGCGCGAACGTTGTGCGAGCCGTGCGATACGGGGCCGCGGCCGAAGTTGTGCCGTTTGACGGTGCCCTGGAAGCCCTTGCCGATCGTGATGCCGGCGACCTTGACCTTCTGGCCTTCCTCGAAGGCGTCGACGGTGACCTTCTGGCCGAGCTTGACCTCGCCGGCCTCGCCCTCGGCTGAGGGGGCGGGGAGTTCCACGTCGCGGAACTCGACCAGCACGCGCGAAGGCGCAGCGTCGGCCTTGGCCAGGTGACCCAGTTCGGCCTTGCTCAGCTTCGACTCCTTGACCTCGTCGAAGGCGAGCTGAATCGCCGAGTAGCCGTCGCGGTCTTCGCGGCGGATCGCGGTGACCGGACATGGCCCGGCCTCGATGACTGTTACGGGAACGACCTCTCCGTCTTCTCTGAAGATCTGGGTCATTCCAAGCTTTTTTCCGAGAATCGCCGACATGAGCTACCTACAGTCGGATCTCGATGTCGACGCCGGCCGGGAGCGAGTCCAGGCGCTGGAGCGAATCGACGGTCTTGGGGGTCGGCTGCTTGATGTCGATCAGACGCTTGTGGGTTCGGATCTCGAAATGCTCCCGAGAGTCCTTGTCCTTGAACGGCGAGCGGATCACGCAGTAGATGTTGCGCTCGGTCGGCAGCGGAACGGGACCGGAAACGGTCGCGCCGGTGCGCTCGGCCGTGTCGACGATCTCGCGAGCGGCGCGATCGATGGCGTCGTGATCGTAGGCCTTGAGCCTGATCCTGATTTTCTGTGCGGCAATAGCGGCCACTTTGGCTTCTCTTCTTACTTTCTTCTACTGGCGCTGAACAGCCACTGACGGACTGACGCGCTGATGTCAAGGTCCCCCGCCGCCTGCGGCTCAGTTCCCGCCTCGGAGGCGGGATCCAGTGCCGTGGTTCGACAATCCGGGGTACTTCAAAGGTCGTATCTGTTACTGGTCCTGCTGGTACTTCTCACTGCGGTACTGCGTAAAAACGGGGCGGACCCGAAAACTCTGTCTTCGGGTCCGCCCCGGGCAAATCCAGTCGTTACTCGATGATCTCCGAGACGACGCCGGAGCCGACCGTGCGGCCACCTTCGCGGATCGCGAAGCGGAGGCCCTGGTCCATGGCGATCGGCTGGATCAGCTCGATCTCCATCTCGACGTTGTCACCGGGCATAACCATCTCCGTGCCCTCGGGCAGGTTGGCGACGCCGGTCACGTCGGTGGTCCGGAAGTAGAACTGCGGCCGGTAGCCGGAGAAGAACGGGGTGTGACGTCCGCCTTCTTCCTTCTTGAGGCAGTAGACCTCGGCCTTGAACTTGGTGTGCGGGGTGATCGAACCGGGCTTGCAGAGAACCTGGCCGCGCTCGATCTCCTCACGCTTGGTGCCGCGGAGCAGGCAACCGACGTTGTCGCCGGCGCGCCCCTCGTCGAGGATCTTGCGGAACATCTCGACACCGGTGATCGTGGTGGTCTCGGTCTTCTCGTGAATACCGACGATCTCCACTTCGTCACCCGTGTTGACGATGCCCTGCTCGATACGACCGGTGGCGACGGTGCCACGGCCGGTGATCGAGAAGATGTCTTCGACCGGCATCAGGAACGGCTTGTCGAGGTCACGCTCCGGCTCCGGGATGTAGGAGTCGAGGGCCTCGCCCAGCTCGACGATGCGGGCCTGGAAGTCAGCGTCACCCTCGAGCGCCTTGAGCGCCGAGCCCTTGATGATCGGGGTGTTGTCGCCATCGAACTCGTACTCGTTGAGGAGGTCACGGACCTCTTCCTCGACCAGCTCGATGAGCTCCTCGTCGTCGACCTGGTCGACCTTGTTGAGGAACACGACGACGTGCGGCACGTTGACCTGACGGGCGAGCAGGATGTGCTCGCGGGTCTGCGGCATGACGCCGTCAGCGGCGGAAACGACCAGGATCGCGCCGTCCATCTGGGCGGCACCGGTGATCATGTTCTTGACGTAGTCGGCGTGGCCGGGGCAGTCGACGTGGGCGTAGTGACGGTTCGGGGTCTCGTACTCGACGTGCGACGTCGCGATGGTGATCCCGCGCTCCTTCTCTTCCGGAGCGTTGTCGATCTCCTCGAAGCTCTTCTTGTCTTCGGAGAGAGTGTTGGTGATGGCCGCGGTCAGGGTGGTCTTGCCGTGGTCGACGTGACCGATGGTGCCGACGTTTACGTGCGGCTTATCGCGCTCGAACTTCTCCTTGGACATGCTCTCCTGGGACCTTTCTCGTCTGTTTCTCTTGGAACTTGGTTTCTACGTCTGGTTGAACTGCTAAAGCTTGGTGGCTCAGGACTTTCGCCCATTTTGGGCGAACCTCTGGAATATAGCCATTTAGGCCGCTCGGGGTCGAGCAGCTTACGCTTCGGCACCTGCCTTGGCGCCGGAACGGGTTTCCGCGATCTCTTCGGCGATGCTGGCCGGCACCTCTTCGTAGCGCTCGAACTGCATCGTGTACTGGGCCCGGCCCTGGGTCGAGGATCGCAGGTCGGTCGCGTAACCGAACATCTCGCTGAGCGGCACGTAGGCCTGCACGGCCAGCGCGTTACCGCGCTGCTCCTGGCCCTGGACCTTGCCGCGTCGCCTCGAAAGGTCGCCGATCACGTCGCCGAGGTAATCCTCGGGAGTGGTGACCTCGACCGCCATGACCGGCTCGAGCAGGGTCGGGCTGGCCTTGCGGGCAGCTTCCTGGAGGGCCATGGAACCGGCGATCTTGAAGGCCATTTCCGAGGAGTCGACGTCGTGGTAGGAGCCGTCGATCAGCTCGACCTTCACGTCGACCATCGGGTAGCCGGCCTTGACGCCGTTCTCGAGGGCTTCCTTGATGCCCTGCTGGACCGCCGGGATGTACTCGGTCGGGATGACGCCGCCCTTGATCTTGTTGTCGAAGATGAAACCTTCGCCCGGGGCCGGCTCGATGTTGATGACCGCGTGGCCGTACTGGCCGCGACCACCGGTCTGGCGGGCGAACTTGCCGCTGACCTTGGGGACTTCCTTGCGGATCGTCTCGCGGTAGGCGACCTGCGGCTTGCCGACGTTGGCCTCGACGTTGAACTCGCGGATCATGCGGTCGACCAGCACCTCGAGGTGCAGCTCGCCCATGCCATGGATCAGCGTCTGGCCGGTCTCCTCGTCGGATTCGACGTTGAAGGTCGGGTCCTCCTCGGCCAGGCGCTGCAGCGCGGTGCCCAGCTTCTCCTGGTCGGACTTGGTCTTCGGCTCGATCGCAACGGCGATCACCGTGTCCGGGAAGTCCATCGACTCGAGCTCGATCGGGGCGTCGGGGGCCGAGAGGGTGTCACCGGTACCGGTCTGCTTGAGGCCGACGCCGGCGCAGATGTCGCCGGAGTAGACCCGCTCGATTTCTTCCCGCGAGTTGGCGTGCATCATCAGCAGGCGGCCGATGCGCTCGGTCTTGCCGGTGGTCACGTTGAGCACGCGGCCGCCGGCCTCGAGCGTGCCGGAGTAGACGCGGAAGTAGGTCAGCTTGCCGACGTACGGGTCGGCCATCACCTTGAAGGCCAGCGCCGCAAAGGGGCCGGAGTCGTCGGCCGGACGGCTGCCTTCCTCACGCTCTTCCTGACCCTTCTTCAGCGGCAGCATGCCTTCGACCGGCGGAACTTCGAGCGGCGAAGGAAGCAGGGCGACGATGGTGTCGAGCAGCGGCTGCACGCCCTTGTTCTTGAAGGATGAGCCACAGAGCACGGGGGTGACGTCGATCGCCAGGGTGGCCGCCTTGAGTGCGGCGATGATGCGGTCTTCGGCGATCTCTTCGCCTTCGAGGTAGAGCTCCATCAGCTCGTCGTCCTGGTCGGCGACGGCTTCGAGCAGCGCGGTCCGGTACTCCTCCGCCTGGTCGGCCATGTCGGCCGGGATGTCGACGACCTCGAGCTCCTGGCCCAGGTCGTCCTTGTAGATCGTCGCCTTCATGGTGACCAGGTCGATGATCCCGGCGAACTCGGCTTCGGAGCCGATCGGCAGCTGGATCGGCACGGCGTTGGCGCCGAGGCGATCCTTGATCGTGTCGACCGACATGTAGAAGTCGGCCCCGGTGCGGTCCATCTTGTTGATGTAGGCGATTCGCGGAACCGAGTACTTGTCGGCCTGGCGCCAGACGGTCTCGGACTGGGGCTCGACGCCGGCGACCGAGTCGAAGACGGCGACGGCACCGTCGAGGACGCGCAGCGAGCGCTCGACCTCGACCGTGAAGTCGACGTGGCCCGGGGTGTCGATGATGTTGATGCGGTGGCCGAGCCACTCACAGGCGGTAGCGGCCGAGGTGATCGTGATCCCTCGCTCCTGCTCCTGCTCCATCCAGTCCATCGTGGCAGCGCCCTCGTGGACCTCGCCGATCTTGTGCGAACGGCCGGTGTAGAACAGGATGCGCTCGGTCGTCGTCGTCTTACCGGCGTCGATGTGAGCCATGATCCCGATGTTGCGGGTTTTTTCAAGGGGGAAGGAGCGCGCCACTTTTTCTCTCTGGTTCCTGGAAGTTTCCGTTGCGTTACCGGTTGGCCGCCCGGCCATCTTCTGGCGGGGCCAACCTCTTTCAAATTCGACCGGCCGAACCCAGCTGGAGTCCCGCCGATGGGCTCAGGGCCAATAAAAAGCCCCGCAGGAAGCAGGGCCGACCCGAGCGACGGGCGACTATAGCAGGTAAATGGCACCCCGATCAACCTTGATCCCACCGCCGGACCCCCGCACGCAACCTATGCGCGACCTCTGACTGCATTAGGCTGCAACCCGCCTTGTCGCCGGAGGAGAGACCGCGTTGAACCCGGAAACACCCAAACCAGAAGACCGTGAGGAATCCGCTTCCGCGGTGGGGAGTTCAGCCCGTGACCGGGCCGAGTCGCTGACCGCCAGGAAACCGGATGCTGCCGCGTCCGAAGGGGCCGATGATCAGGCCGGCAAGCCCCGGCTGACCGAGCAGCAGCGGATCGAGGCCCGGCGGGCCAGACAGGCTCGACGCCGCCGCCGGCCGGTCGAAGGGAATCCCCTCTCCAAGGGCATGCGGGCGACTGGTTTCGAGATCCGCCGCACCGCCGCGTTCATCGGCAACAGCATCGTCGCCGGCCTGGCCGCGCTCGGCCCCGCCTTCTCGGCCGTCGGCGTCGGGCTGGTCTGGCTGATCGAACGGATCGGGGCCAGCCTCAAGGCGTTGGGCAGGCTGACCGGGCGGGCCGTCGCGAGCCTGGGCCGGGTCGTCGTCGCGCTGGACCGGGTGATCACCCCTCAGCGGGCCGCCCTGCTGGTCGCGGCGATCGCCGCACTCTTGCTCGGCGTCTCCCAGTTCAAGGGCCTGGGCCAGATCGAGATCGGCCAGGCCGGTTATTCCGGTTTCCAGGATCTCGCCCGTGCCCCGGCGATCGACCACACCACCCCGGCCGGCGTCCACACCCGGATCCTCATACCCGTTGCCGCGGTCGCCCTGGCCGCGGTGGTCCTGATCGCGCTCGGCAGTTTGCCCGCCTATGCGAAACGGCTGGGCCGCTTCCGTCGCCTCGCCTCGATGCTCCTGGTCACGATCGGCCTGTTGAGCCTGGTCGTCGCCCTGCTGGTCGACCTGCCGGACGCCACCGATACGACCGAGGCCTCGCTCGCCTACTCCGGCGTGAAGGCGGTCATCCTCTCCGGGTTCTGGCTGGAGCTGGCCGCCGGGGCGGCGCTGACCGTGACCGGCTTCGCTCTGCTCTTCCAGCCGGCACCGGGTCGGGCCCGCGAGCGGCGCCGCGAGAGCCGACCGGGCGCCGAACGGTCGAGTCGGTCGCGACGGGCCTCCGGGCCGGCCACCGGGAGCCACGCATGACCGGCCGTCTCGCCGCGATCACCGCGCTGCTCGGCGCGGCCGTCGTGATCCTCTCCCAGATGGTCACCGCATACTCGCTCCAGAACGAGCTCGGCGAGGTGCTGGACACGGTCACCCTGCTCTCGAAGCACGGCGTGATCACCGCGATCATCGGCCTGGTTGCCGCGCTCGCCACGATCTACGCGGTTGCGGCCGGCAATCGCTCGGCCAGCATCGTGGTCATCGGCATGGGTGTCGCGGTGATCCTGATCTTCCTCTTCGTCGATGTCCCTGACATCGGCAGCACCGGCATGTTCAACACGCCGACCGCCGGCAACCTCGACGCCACCGCCAAGGCGGAGGCGGGACTCTGGCTGGAGCTGGTCGGGGGCGTGATCCTGATCCTGGGAGGCCTGGCCCTGCGCACCCTGAACGAGGAACAACTCAGATCGATCGGACCGCGGATCTCGGGAGAGTCCGCCGAAGCAGCGTCCGTCAAGAAGGAGAATGCCCCCTAGATGAACCCGTCTCGTCCCCGCCTGCCCCGTCCGCAGCTGATCCGCTTTGCCGTTCTCGTCGCCGCCGTCACCTTGACCGCCGCCCTCTTGGTCGCCGGCTGCGGCGGCAGCGACGATGACCAATGGAAGGACGAGACGATCTCGATCGGCTCGCTGTTCTCGACTACCGGTGACGGCGTGCCGTTCGGCCCGCAGCAGGTCAAGGGCGCCCAGCTCGCCGTCGATGAGATCAACGATGACGACGACGGGATCAACGGCGCCGAGCTGACCCTCACCCAGCGTGACGACGCTTCTGACCCCGCCACCTCGGCCAAGGAGATGAAGTCGCTGATCGGCGAGCAGCAGGTGATGGCCGTGCTCGGCCCGACCTTCTCGAACTCGGCGGCCGAGGCCGATCCGGTCGCCAACCAGGAGCAGACCCCGGTCCTGGCCGTCTCCAACACCGGCCCTGGCATCGTCGGCGACTGCGACTACCCCTGCGATTTCATCTTCCGTGACTCGCTCGGCGAGGCCACCGCGATCCCGGCCAACGTGAAGAACTTGGTCGCAGGCAACAAGCCGACCCGGGCCCTGGTGCTCTACGCGCCGGATGACGACTTCGGCAAAACATCCGCCCAGACCGCGGCGAAGGCGTTCCAGGAGGCCGGCGTGAGGACGGTCTCCGGGGAGACCGGGCGGCTGAAGAACCTGCTCGGCACCAAGCCGGGTGTGGTGATGATCACCGCTTCATCCGGTGAGACCGGTTCGGAAGTGGTCCAGAAGCTGCGCGGCGAGGGCTACCGTGGCCCGATCGGCGGCGGCAACGCCTTCAACTCGCCGCTGGTCGCGAAGAGCCTCGGCAAGGTCGGCAAGGGCGTCCAGTCCGCTTCCGCCTGGTACGCGGGCAACGCGTCAGAGGAGAACCAGGAGTTCATCGCCAGCTACCAGAGCAAGTACGGCGAGGCACCAGACCAGTTCGCCGCCCAGGCCTACACCGGGGTCAAGCTCCTGGCCGAAGCCGCCGAGGACGCCGACCTCGGCTTCGACGACCTCGCCGCCGACCGGAAGGCGCTCAAGGCCTCACTGGAGAAGGTCAGCGAGGAAACTCCGCTCGGCCAGTTCAGCTTCACCCCCGACCATGACGTCAACCAGCCGATCTGGATCGTCGCCATGGACGGCAAGGGCGGCTACACCCTGGTCGAGAAGGTCAACCCTTAGTAGTAGCGGCCGCCAGTCGCAAGCCGGTGACGCAGGTCTTGCGTCGAATCGACACAAGACCTGCGTCACCGGCTCTCACCATTTGGCCTTGTCCATCGCGGCCGCCGTCCTCAACTCCAGGGCGTCCGACGTGAACCAGATGGCCGGGGAATCGTCTTCGCCCAGGACGATCCGTGTCTCGAGCACGCTGCCGCTTTGGGGGTCGATCAGGATCTCGAACTGGGCTGACCGTTCGCCGTCGGCGACGATGCGTGCTTCGTCCTCGCTGAGGTCCATCGACGTGGAGATCAGGATCCCCTCCTGTCCCCCATCGGTTTTCGCCTGGCCTTCGTTCGCCACTTCCACCTTGGCGCTGCCGTCGTTCCGGTACCAGCCGGGGGCGGTAGCGATCAACTCGTAGAGCGTGGATCGCTGATCGCCGGTCAGAGGAGCTTCCATGAGCAGGTTGGAGAGGCTCATCAGCACGGCGAAATCCGAGCCGAGAACCTTGGTGGAAGGCCCCGCTCCTTGGCTCCGGTCGGCCAGGCGCCTGGCCACCGCGCCGCGAATGTCCGCCAGGGCGGGGTCAGGATCGTCCGGGATCGCCTTCAGTCCGCGAAAGCTGAAGATGGCGCGCCAGCTTTCGGCCAAGGTCACCCGTTGGTCAATCGAATCCTCGGCATCGAAGGGCGTGAGGTTCGGGGTCCTGTGGATCACGTCACCGTCAATGCTCGACGAGCTCTCGCTGTACCCGTTGATCCGGAAGCCGCGGCCGTTGGGACCGATCCATTCTTCGATCGCATCCCGCTGGACCCCGCCCGGATTGTAGGAATCCCCGATCTTCGATTCATCGACCCAGGTCGTGACCCGGTAGTAGAGGGCCTCCCCCGTTCCGGGCACCAGTGAAGCCTGGTTGCTCGCCGAATCGGCCGTGACGTCGAGGACTTCGGAAGCAGACGCCGAGGCGAGGCCGGCCAGGCCGGTGGCGTCCCGGTCCGAACTCTCGTGGATCCCGAACACGGTGATCCCGACGGCCAAGACGGCCAGGACGCCGACCGAGACGACCCGTCGCGGCCCCCGGCGCTTGGCCCCGGTCGCCACGTGGACCAATCCGTCGTCCGCCGCCTCGATGCCATCGACAATCCGGTCCCAGAGAGCTTCCGACTCAGCCTTGCTGAGTTCGACGGCTCCTGTCCGTTGACGCACAATCCGGTCGACCTTTTCGTGGGAAACGCTCATTTGGTCCCTTCCTGTTGCTGAAGATGGGCGAGGGAACTCCGGAGCCGGCGACGGGCCCGAAAGACCCTGACCTTCGCGGCAGTGGCGTTGATCTGAAGTGCCTGCGCAACCTCTTTGAGATCCAGGCCTTCGACCACGTGAAGGAGGATCGCCGCGCGCTCACCTTCCGGAAGGTCGTTGATCGCCTGCTCGATCTCCCCTGCCTGCCGCTCCAAATCGATCCGGTCCGGAAGCGCGGCCAGCTCGCCGTCCTCTTCCCCGGCCGGTTTCGGCTGGTCAAGCCCGACCGCCGCGTGGCGCTTCTCGTTTCGGTGCCAGCGACGAATCAGGTTGGTGGCGATCCCGAGCAGCCAACTGGTTTCGCTGCCTCGCGACGGATCGAATGAGGCCCGGGATCGGTTGGCCTCGATGAAGGTGTCGGAAACGACATCCATCGCCGCGTCCCTCCCGACCCGGCTGGCCGCATAGCGGAAGACGAGATCGCGGTTCCGCTCGTAGAGGCCACGCAGCCATTCCCGGTCGCCCGGTTCCCTCGGCCCAGACACCGCCCCAGGACTCTCCCTCAAGTTTGAACCGGACAAGACACTCACAAAAGGTATTGCCAAGACCCGACAACCCGGTTACATCGACCACCAGGCACCACGTGCACGAAAAAGGGCGGCTCTGAGGCCGCCCTTTTCAAGTCTTGTACTCGCCTGCTACCAGCGGTAGTGGGCGAAAGCCTTATTGGCTTGAGCCATGCGGAAGATGTCGTCCTTCCGCTTGTACGCGTTGCCCTGCTGCTTGATCGCGTCGAGGATCTCGTTGGCGAGACGCTCGGACATCGAGTATTCGCTGCGGGCGCGGGCGAAGTCAACCAGCCAGCGGACCGCGAGGGTGCGGGCGCGGCGGGAGGGAACTTCGACCGGAACCTGGTAGGTGGCGCCGCCGACGCGGCGGGAGCGGACCTCGAGGGCCGGGGTGAGCTGCTTGATCGCCTCTTCGAGGGTCTCGACGGCGTCCTCGCCTGAACGCTCGCCGACCAGGGCGAGGGCGTCGTAGACGATCCGTTCGGCGGTGGACTTCTTGCCGTCGCGCATCACCTTGTTGATGATCTGCTGGACCAGCTTGCTGCGGTACTTGGTGTCCGCGTCGAGCGGACGGATCACGGCTGCGTTACGACGGGCCATCAGCTCGCCTTTACTCCGTAGCGGGAGCGGGCCTGCTTGCGGTCGGAAACGCCGGCCGCATCCAGGGTGCCCCGGACAACCTTGTAACGAACGCCCGGCAGGTCCTTGACTCGGCCGCCTCGGATGAGGACGACGGAGTGCTCCTGCAGGTTGTGCCCTTCACCGGGGATGTACGCGGTGACTTCCATGCCGTGGGCGAGGCGCACACGGGCGATCTTCCGCAGAGCCGAGTTCGGCTTCTTCGGGGTCACGGTGGCAACACGGGTGCAGACGCCACGACGCTGCGGTGCGGCGACCTTCTTCTTGTTGCCCTGCCCGGACTTGAGACCCGGGGTGGTCACTTTCTTCTTGGGCTTCTTGCGGCCCTTGCGTACGAGTTGGTTGGTATTAGGCACGGCGGGGGATACTACACGTCCTTTGAACTTGGCGTCATCTCACCTTGATAACGGGCATCCCGCTGCTGACCCGGAAAACCGGCCCTGGCTGGCGATCGATGTCGACGGCGTGATCAGCCTGTTCGGTTTCGACTCTCCGCCCCCGCCCGAGACCGCCCGCTGGGAGTTGATCGATGGCACACCGCACTGCCTTTCGATCGCCGCCGCAGAGCGGATCCAGCGGCTTTCCGACCGTTTCGAGCTGGTCTGGGCAACCGGCTGGCAGGACCGAGCCAACGACCGTCTTGCCTTGCTCACCGGGATCGGCCCCCTGCCGGTGATCGAGTTCGACGCCCATCGCAGTCCGGGGGAAGCAGACGGACCCGATGGTTCGGCGGCCGTCGCCGGTGAGCCGGGTGCCGCGGCTGGAACCACCGCGGCCCATTGGAAGCTAGACGCGGTGACGAGGTTCTGTGGAAATCGCGCGCTCGCTTGGATCGACGATTCCTTCGACACCAGCTGCTTCGAGTGGGCCGCCTCCCGCGAGGCGGCCGGGATCCCCACCCTGCTGGTCCCGACCGAGCCGGAGATAGGCTTCGAGGAAGCCCAGGCGGCGGTCGTCGCCGATTGGGCCGATTCGCTCGGCGACACTGCCGATCCGGCGACACCCGGCCTCGGTCACGCAGCCGATTAGCTTCCGGCGACCGGCCCGATTATCTACACTGGATGGATGGAGGGGTACTGGCCTGTCTTGTTCATGTTGATCGCGCTGAAGATTCCGGCGATCGCGATGATCTGGCTGCTCTACTGGGCATCCACGAACGAACAGGACGATGGAGTGCTCGACGAGGGCGAGGACAACGGCGGCCGCCGCAAGCGTCCGCGGCCTTTCCTGCCGCGCGGTCCGCGCCGTGATCCGCATGGTGGCGGAGCCGTGAAACCGGTCCCGCGACGCTCCCGCACCCCGGAACCGGTGGTCGCCCAGCGCACACGATCCGGCTCACGCACGCTCGAACCGGCCCGGGCCCGCGAGCGCGAACACGTTTCCTGACGATCGTCCCGGCGGCCTCCCGCTTTTCTTGGCGTTCTACCCGAGCCTGGCTGCTCCTCCCTCCTATCGCACCCCGGCCGGCCGGCCGGAGGAAGCCCGCTCCTTCGAACGGGCTCTTTCCTTTTTCAGTTCTCGCATGTAGGGGTCGAAGTCCACCTCGACCGTGTGGCGTTTCGACTTGACGAAGCGCCGGCCCATCTTTGCCTCGTTGGCGGCGATCTCGCGGTACATCTCGAGCCGGTCCGGCAGGGCTCCTTCTCCGTCGATCAGTTCGGCGACCCAGTCGCACTGGACCTCGGCCAGGGGCATGATCGCCCCGAGCGGCTGGATCAGGCCGATGAAGTACAGCCCGGGCTGGTCGGGCGGGACGACCCGCTGGTACAGGTCGACCTTGTTGTCCTGGGCGCTGAACACCTCGGGGGCGAGGAAGGGGAAGGTGACCTTGTAGCCGGTGCAGTAGACCACGATGTCGATCTGCTCGCGGCTGCCGTCTTCGAATACGACCGAGTCGCCGTCGAGGCGCTCGACGTTCGGCTTGACGGTGATGTCCCCGTGGCCGAGCCGGTTGTAGAGGTCTTGCGACACCGTGGGGTGGGCATGGAGCAGCTTGTGGTCCGGCTTGGGCAGGCCGTAGTCGGTCGGCTTGCCGACCGCGAAGCGAAGCATCAGGCTCATGCCGAGGCTCTGAAGGCCGATCGGGGCACGGGCCATGAGGCCGGTTGTGTGGTGGTCGGTCGGCGTGCTGCCGATGTACTTGGGCAGTACCCAGGCGCCGCGCCGCATCGCCAGGAAGGTGGCGTCCGCGTGGCGGGAGGATTCGACCGCGATGTCGGTGGCCGAGTTGCCGATGCCGAGCACCAGCACCCGCTTGCCTTCGAAGATCTCTGGGGTGCGGTAATCGTGGGCGTGCATCTGGACACCCGTGAAGCCGTCCGATCCCGGGAAGGCGGGCTCCGGCCAGCGCTTGTCCCAGTGGTGCCCGTTGCAGACGATCACGTCGGAGAAGTGGTCGGTGCCGGACTTGCCGTCACGGGCCGTCCAGGTCACGTTCCATCCCCCGCCCTCGGCCGGCACCACCGATTCGACCTCGGTCTGGAAGCGGATCGAGTCACGCAGGCCGAAATGGTCGACATAGTCCTCGAAGTACCCGGCGATCTGGAAGTGGTCAGGGTAGTCGGGGAAGTCCTCCGGCATCGGGAACTTGGCGTACTCCATCATGTGCCGGGAGGTGTTGATGTGGAGCGACTTGTACGCGGCGGACTGGCCGTTGTCGTTGTCGTACTTCCAGTTGCCGCCGATCCAGGAGCCCTTTTCGAAGCAGACGTACTCGACGCCCCGCTCCTTGAGGCTCTGACAGGCCGTGATTCCCGAGGAGCCCGCCCCGATCACGCAGACCCGCGGCGCGCCACCGCCGTCCGGCCCGGCCCCGTTCGTCGAAGGTTCAACCGACACCTGGACTCCTGAAGCTTCCATGGGAAGAGTGTAGCCCAATACTGACACGGTTTCATGTCAGTTAGCCCAAATGCACTGACATTGAAGAATCGAGCGCTATATGGCGGAAAATTCAACCTCAGTGCGCATCAGCCTCATACTCAGCGGACCGCGAGCCTCAGATGTGGTTGGCCGGCTGGGGCCGATCCAGGCTGTGGTAGCTGCCCTGGTAGAAGAGCAGCGGGTCGGGAGGGTCCTGGTGACGGCCGTGTGAGACGACGCGGCCGAGGAGGATTTCATGGTCACCGCCGGCGTCGATCCGTTCGACTTCGCATTCGAGATGGGCCACGGTGCCGGACAGGACCGGTAGACCGAGCCGGCCTTCGGTGAACTCGTGGAGCTCCGGTTTGAGCCGGACCCCCTTGCGGGCAAACCAGTTCGAATGATCCTGCTGGCCGTCGGCCAGGATGTTTGCGACGAAGCCGCCTCGGGTCCGGATCGCCTCCAGGGCGGCACTCTCCCGGGCCAGGCAGATCAGGATAAGGGGCGGGTTGAGCGAGACGGAGGTGAAGGCGTTGGCGGTGGTGCCGCAGGGCTCGCCGTCCTGATCGGTGGTAGTGAGAACTGTGACACCGGTCGCGAAGTGCCCGAGGATGGAGCGCAGCTCCCGCGAGGTTCCCTCTTCGGTCGGCTCCAGGTCTCTGATCATCGCCAGATCGGAAACGTGCCGGGCCACCTCGTCGACCTGGACCATCTTGATGCCGAAGCGCTCGGCGAACTGGGCCAGGTAGGAGGTGCCGGCCGACTCCCCCTCTTCGTCGAGGATCTGACAGAGCACCACTGAATCTCCGGTGCCCGCGAGCCGGCTCAGATCGATTGCCGCCTCCAGATGCCCCTGCCTGGCCAGCACCCCACCCGGCCTCTCCCTGAGGGGAAAGACATGACCCGGGCGAACGAGGCTCTCCGGCCCGTTCTCGGGGTCGGTCGCCACGGCGATGGTCCGGGCGCGATCGCCGGCGGAAATCCCGGTCGAGACGCCTTCCGCCGCTTCGATGGAAACCGTGAAGTTGATCTGGTCGATGGGCATCCGCCGCTCGGCCAGCGGTTGAAGGCCCAGTTCGTCGCAGCGGTCGGCGGTCAGACCGAGACAGATCAGGCCCCTGCCGTCTTTCGCCATGAAGTTGATCCGGTTGGTATCTGCCGCCCGCGCCGGAACGACGAGATCGCCGTCGGTCCTCGAATGTCGCCCGCCGGTCACCAACAGCATGCGGCCGGCCTTGAACTCTTCGACCGCTTCCTCGGCGGTGCAATGGGGAACGATCAGAAGCTTCGAATCGGACATGCCCCCAAATGTACATGACTTTGTTGATTGGTTTTATCTAGTTAGCGATAAGCCGTTCCTACCAATAGAAAGGGGCGCCATCTGGCGCCCCTTTCCGATTGCTTGTGGCGAGACCGATTACTTCTCGGCGCTGGCGTCGATCTCCTGTGAGATCTCGTCGAGCTCATCGGCGAAGGACTCGCCGAAGCCGTCGGCTCCGTTCGCCTCGGCACCGTTCTCGGTGACCAGTTCTTCCTCGAGCAGGACCGCTTCCTCCGCCTGGACGAAGGGCTCGGTCGGCTCGATGGTCATCGAGCGGTAGTGCTTGAGGCCGGTCGCGGCCGGGATCAGCTTGCCGATGATGACGTTCTCCTTGAGGCCGACCAGACGGTCGCGCTTGCCTTCCAGCGCGGCGTCGGTCAGCACCTTGGTGGTCTCCTGGAAGGAGGCCGCCGAGAGGAACGACTTGGTCGCCAGCGAGGCCTTGGTGATGCCGAGGATCTTCTCCTGGGCCTTCGCCACCGTGCCGCCGTCGGCCTTGACCTGCTTGTTGATCAGCTTGAGGGCCTGACGGTCCTCGAGCTGGCCGGGCAGCAGTTCGGTCGAACCCTTGGTCTCGACCTCGACCTTCTTCAGCATCTGGCGGACGATCACCTCGATGTGCTTGTCGTTGATCTCCACGCCCTGGGCCTTGTAGACCTTCTGGACCTCGGCGACCAGGTACTGCTCGACCGCGGTGCGACCGCGGATCGAGAGCACGTCGGCCGGGTACAGCGAACCTTCGTTCAGCTGCTGGCCGACCTCGACCTTTTCGCCGTTCTTGACCAGCAGGCGGGTACGGGGCGGGAACGTGTACGAGCTTTCCTCGCCGTTCGACTCCAGCACCGTGACCGTGATCTGCTTCTCGGTCTGCTCGACGCCGACCTTGCCCGCGACCTCGCTCATCTGGGCGAGACCCTTCGGCTTGCGCGCCTCGAACAGCTCGACCACTCGGGGCAGACCCTGGGTGATGTCCTGTCCGGCCACACCACCGGTGTGGAAGGTGCGCATGGTCAGCTGCGTGCCCGGCTCGCCGATCGACTGGGCAGCGATGGTGCCGATCGAATCACCGATCTCGACCATGAAGCCGGTCGCCGGCGAAACGCCGTAGCAGGAGCGGCAAATGCCGTGCTCGGACTCGCACTTGAAGGCGGAACGAACCGGAACCGTGGCTTCGGTGTCGCCCTCGTAGGCCTCGACCAGTTCGGCCGCATCGGCCTTGCTGATCAGCTGGTTCTTCTTGAGCAGCTCGCGCCCGCGCTTGGTCTCGAACTTCTTGGCTGCGAGGCGGCCGACCAGGTTCGGGTTCGGGGCGTCATCGATGTAGACCGGCATCTCGATGAATTCCTTCGTCTTGCAGTCGTCTTCCAGGACGATCACGTCCTGGGCGACGTCGACCAGACGACGGGTCAGGTAACCGGAGTCCGCCGTACGGAGAGCCGTGTCGGCCAGACCCTTTCGGGCACCGTGGGTCGAGATGAAGTACTCACCGACCGAGAGGCCTTCGATGAAGTTGGACTTGATCGGACGCTCGATGATCTCGCCCTTCGGATTCGCCATCAGGCCGCGCATGCCGGCCAGCTGACGGATCTGCTTGAACGAACCACGGGCGCCGGAGTTGGCCATCATGAAGATCGGGTTCAGCTGACGGAGGTTGTCCTCCATCGCCTGGCCGACCTCCTCGGTCGCCGCATTCCACTTGTCGGTGACCTGCTTGTGGCGTTCCTCGGCGGTGTGCCAGCCCTCGTCGAACTCGGCCTGGATCCGGGCGGTCTCCTCGTCGTACTTGGCGAGGATCTCTTCCTTCTCCGGCGGCGGCACGACGTTGTTCTTCGACACGGTGATGCCGGCCCGCGAGGAGAAGGTGAAACCCAGCTCCTTGAAGGCGTCGAGCACCTGCGAGATCGCCGGGGCGCCGTAGGTGTCGACCAGCCAGCCGACCATGTCGTTGATGTCCTTCTTCTTCAGCGATTCGTTGACGAAGGAGTAGGCAGTCGGGTCGTACTCGTCTTCCAGAGCCTCTTCGAGCGCCCGCTCGATGCGGTCGTTGAAGATGATCCGCCCGACCGTGGTCAGGAAGTGCTCGTCGCCCCGGCCGTGGCGACGGTACTCGGCGAGATCGTGGAGCTTGACCACACCGTTCTCGTAGGCGAGCTCGGCCTCCTGCGCGGTCCGGAACGGGTGCGGCGGCTTGTCGAGTTTCGACACGTCGAACTCGGCCACGTCTTCTTTGGAGTAGGTCAGGTAGTACAGACCCAGCACCATGTCCTGCGTCGGGGTCGCCAGGGGCGAGCCGTGGGCAGGCGAGAGGATGTTGTTGGCGGAGAGCATCAGGACCCGGGCCTCGGCCTGGGCCTCGGCGCTCAGCGGCACGTGGACCGCCATCTGGTCACCGTCGAAGTCGGCGTTGAAGGCCGAGCAGACGAGCGGGTGGACCTGGATCGCCTTGCCTTCGACCAGGATCGGCTCGAAGGCCTGGATGCCGAGGCGGTGAAGCGTCGGGGCGCGGTTCAGCAGAACCGGATGCTCCTCGATCACCTCTTCGAGCACGTCCCAGACCTCGGGCACCATCGACTCGACCATCTTCTTGGCCGCCTTGATGTTCTGGACGGCTTTGCGCTCGACCAGCTGGGCCATGATGAACGGCTTGAACAGCTCGAGCGCCATCAACTTCGGCAGGCCGCACTGGTGCAGCTTCAGCGACGGGCCGGAGACGATGACCGAACGACCCGAGTAGTCGACGCGCTTGCCGAGCAGGTTCTGGCGGAACCGGCCCTGCTTGCCCTTGAGCATGTCCGAGAGCGACTTCAGCGCCCGGTTGCCCGGTCCGGTGACCGGACGGCCGCGGCGGCCGTTGTCGAACAGGGCGTCAACCGACTCCTGCAGCATGCGCTTCTCGTTGTTGACGATGATCTCGGGTGCGCCGAGGTCCAGAAGCCGCTTGAGGCGGTTGTTCCGGTTGATCACCCGGCGGTAGAGGTCGTTCAGGTCGGAGGTCGCGAAACGGCCACCGTCGAGCTGGACCATCGGCCTGAGCTCCGGCGGGATCACCGGGATGCAATCGAGGATCATCCACTCGGGCTTGTTCTCGGACTTGAGGAAGGCAGAGGCGACCTTCAGCCGCTTGACCGCGCGGGCCTGCTTCTGGCCCTTGGCGGTGTTGATCTGGTCCTCGAGCTCCTCGCAGGTCTCCTCGAGGTTGATCTGCTCGAGCAGGTCGCGCACCGACTCGGCGCCCATGCCGCCGCGGAAGTACTCGCCCCAGCCGAACGGGCTGCCGAAGCGGTCCTTGAGCTCACGGAAGACGGTCTCGTCGTTGATCACGTCCTTCGGCTTCATGGTCTGGAAGATCTTCCAGACTTCCTGCAGCCGCTCGATCGCCTCTTCGATGTACGCCTCAGTGTCGCTGATCTCGGCCTCGAAGTTCTTGGTGAGTTCCTTGATCTGCTTGGCGCGATCATCGTCGCTCAGCTTGCGCAGCTGGGCGGCAGTCAGGCCGAGCGAGTCGGCCCAGAGGTGGTCGTCGTCGTTGAACTTGGTCTGGGTGCCGTCCTCCAGGTACTTGGTCCGGCGCTTCAGCGCCTCGTCAAGCTCCTGGGTGGCGGACTGGCGCTCGGATTCGTACTCGGCGATGACCGATTCGACTTCCTTCTCCAGCGTCCCCATGTCCTTGGCCCGGGCCTCTTCGTCGACCCAGGTGATCATCGAGGCGGCGAAGTAGAGGACCTTCTCCAGCTCCTTCGGCGCCATGTCGATCAGGTAGCCGATCCGCGAGGGCACACCCTTGAAGAACCAGATGTGCGAGACGGGGGCGGCCAGGTCGATGTGGGCCATGCGCTCACGCCGGACCTTGGAACGGGTCACCTCGACGCCGCAGCGCTCACAGACGATGCCCTTGTAGCGGACCCGCTTGTACTTGCCGCAGTAGCACTCCCAGTCCTTGGTCGGACCGAAGATGCGCTCGCAGAAAAGGCCGTCCTTTTCCGGCTTCAGGGTCCGGTAGTTGATGGTCTCCGGCTTGAGGACTTCACCCCAGCTCCAGGACCGGACCTTCTTCGACGAGGCGAGACCGATCTCGATCGCGTCGAAGTTGTTGATGTCAATCACGTTACTCATCAGTTAGCACCTGCTTCCTCGGCGTCGCCGGAACCATCGGTTGCGGCATCACCGCCCTCTTCGGCGAGGGATTCATCTGCAGCGGCACCGTTGCCGGAGCTCACTTCGGTCAGGTCCATGCCGAGGTCCTGGGCGGCCTGCAGCAGGTCGTCCTCTTCCTCGGCCAGGTCGCCGACGCCTTCCTCCGACACCACGTTGGCGTCGAGCGAGAGCGCCTGCATCTCCTTGAGCAGGACCTTGAACGACTCGGGGATCGACGGCTCGGGGATGTTCTCGCCCTTGACGATCGACTCGTAGGCCTTGACGCGGCCGACCGTGTCGTCGGACTTGACGGTGAGCATCTCCTGCAGCGTGTAGGCGGCGCCGTAGGCCTCGAGGGCCCAGACTTCCATCTCGCCGAAACGCTGGCCGCCGAACTGCGCCTTGCCGCCCAGCGGCTGCTGGGTGACGAGCGAGTACGGGCCGGTCGAACGGGCGTGGATCTTGTCGTCGACCAGGTGGTGCAGCTTCAGGATGTACATGTAGCCGACCGTGACCTTGCCCTCGTACGGCTCGCCGGTGCGGCCGTTGTAGAGCTGCTGGGTGCCGGAGCAGCGGGCGCCGGGGCGCTCGCTCATGTCGACGCCCATGTCGATGCCGCGGGCTTCGCCATGCTCGTTGGCCCACTCGACCAGCGCGTTGTCCACGTCCTCGACCGAGGCACCGTCGAAGACGGGGGTCGAAACGTAGACGCGATCGCGGGTCTCGGCCTTGTTCTTGTAGGCCTCGGAACCGTCGTCGTACCAGCCTTCGCCGGCGGCCCAACCGAGGTGGGTCTCCAGGATCTGGCCGATGTTCATACGGCTCGGGACGCCAAGCGGGTTGAGGATGACGTCGACCGGCGTGCCGTCGGCGAGGTGGGGCATGTCCTCCTCGGGCACGATCTTCGAGATCACGCCCTTGTTGCCGTGGCGGCCGGCGAGCTTGTCGCCTTCCGAGATCTTGCGCTTGGTCGCGACGTAGACCCGGACCAGGTCGTTGACGCCCGGGGGCAGGTCGTCGCCGTCCTCGCGGCTGAAGGTCAGCACGTCGATCACGACACCGCCCTCACCGTGGGGAACCTTCAGCGAGGTGTCGCGGACCTCACGCGCCTTCTCCTTGAAGATCGCGCGGATCAGCTTCTCCTCGGCGGTCAGCTCGGTCTCGCCCTTCGGCGTGACCTTGCCGACCAGCAGGTCGCCAGAGGTGACCTCGGCGCCGACGCGGACGATGCCGCGCTCGTCGAGGTTCCGGAGGCTTTCCTCGGAACGGTTCGGGATGTCACGAGTGATCTCCTCGTCACCGAGCTTGGTGTTGCGGGCGTCGATCTCGTATTCCTCGATGTGGATCGAGGTGAGTTCGTCTTCCTTGACCAGACGCTCGGAAAGGATGATCGCGTCCTCGAAGTTGTAGCCCTCCCAGGACATGAAGGCGACCATGCAGTTCTTGCCCAGGGCCACTTCGCCGCCACCGGTCGAAGAGCCGTCCGCCAGGACGTCGCCCTTCTTGACCTTGTCGCCGGTGGCCACGATCGGCCGCTGGTGGATCAGTGTGCCCTGGTTCGAGCGCATGAACTTGAACAGCGGGTACTTGTCGGTGCCGTCCTTGTGCTTGAGCTCGATCGCTTCGGAGTCGACGTAGGTGATCTCCCCGTCGGCCCCGGCGAGGATGACGTCGCCGGTGTCGACCGCGGCGCGGCGCTCCATGCCCGTACCCACCAGCGGCGGGTCAGGCCGCATCAGCGGCACGGCTTGCCGCTGCATGTTGGAGCCCATCAGGGCGCGGTTGGCGTCGTCGTGCTCGAGGAACGGGATCAGGGACGTCGCGACCGACCAGATCTGGGTCGGCGAGACGTCCATCAGGTCGACCTCGGTCGGCTCCGCGGTGACCCACTCGCCTTCGCCGGCGCGGCAGAAGACGCCCGGGCCGACCAGTTCGTTGGTCTTGGGGTCGAGCTCGGCGTTCGCCTGGGCGATCACCTTGTGCTCTTCCTGGGTCGCGTCGAGGTGAACCACCTCGTCGGTGACCTTGCCGTTCTTGACCACCCGGTACGGAGTCGTGACGAATCCGTGCTCGGAGATCTGGGCGTACGAGGAGAGTGAGCCGATCAGGCCGATGTTCGGACCTTCCGGCGTCTCGATCGGGCACATGCGGCCGTAGTGGGTCGGGTGAACGTCGCGCACCTCGATGGGGGCGCGCTCACGGGTCAGGCCGCCCGCGCCGAGCGCCGAGAGGCGACGGCGGTGGGTCAGGCCGGCCAGCGAGTTGTTCTGGTCCATGAACTGCGACAGCTGCGAGGAGCCGAAGAACTCCTTCAGCGCCGCCACCACGGGACGGATGTTGATGATCGTCTGCGGGGTGATCGCGTCCGAGTCCTCGGTGGTGAGGCGCTCGCGGACCACACGCTCCATGCGGTACAGGCCGATCCGGAAGTGCTCCTGGATCAGCTCGCCGACCGTGCGCAGACGGCGGTTGCCGAAGTGCTCGTACTCGTCGAGGTGGTCGGAGACGTTCTCGCGCGGGTAGGTCAGGGCCTCGGCCGCGTAGTCCTTGATCGGGTTCTCTTCGTCGATCTCTTCCGGCATGCCGAGCAGTTTCGGCAGGCTGACCAGCTCCTTGATCAGGGAGATGATGTCGTCGTGCGTGAGCACGCGGGTGTCGAGGTCGATGTCGAGTCCGAGGCGGGCGTTCAGCTTGTAACGGCCGACCCGGGTCAGGTCGTAGCGCTTGGGATCGAAGAAGAGCTGCTCGAGCAGGTTCTTGGCCGCGTCAACCGACGGCGGCTCGCCCGGGCGCTGCTTCTTGAACAGCTCGATCAGGGCGCCTTCCTCGGTCAGCGTGGCCTCGGTGTCGGCGGCCAGCGTGTGCTGGATGTAGACCGAGTTGTCGAAGAGGTCGAGGATCTGCTCGGGGGTCACGTAGCCCATCGAGCGGAGCAGGACGGTGATCGGCAGCTTGCGCTTGCGATCGATCCGCACGTACACGCGGCCCTTCTTGTCGATCTCGAGTTCGAGCCAGGAACCACGGGCCGGCATCAGGTTCGCGGTGAAGACCTGCTTCTCCGGATCCTTCGGGGCCATCACGTAGGCGCCGGGGGACCGGACCAGCTGGGTCACGACCACACGCTCGGTGCCGTTGATGATGAAGGTGCCACGCTCGGTCATCCACGGGAAGTCACCCATGAAGACGGTCTGCTCGCGGATCTCGCCGGTCTCCCTGTTCTGGAAGGAAACCGTGACGTTGAGCGGACGCGAGTAGGTGAGATCGCGCTCACGACACTCTTCGAGAGTGTGGGCGGGCTCGTCAAATTCGAATTCACCGAAGACGATGGCAAGATTGCCGGTGTAGTCCTCGATGGGTGAAACGTCATTGATCGTCTCCCTCAGCATGCCGGTTTCGGGATCGGTGAGATCCTCAAACGAGCGACGCTGGATGTCGATCAGATGTGGGGCTTCGAGGGGGGTTTCGAGTCGGGAGAAACTCCTGCGGACAACGGGGGCAGAAATCGGGCGTGCCAAGGTTGGCAACTCCTCACAAGGGGTCAGAGATTCACGTGATCAGGACGCGGAAGCGGTGCAAATCGGCCGAAACTTCGCGCAACGACAGACAATAGCACAGCTAACACCGCACTTAACAGACTCCCCGGACGTAACCCCGCTACTCCCCCTCCTCCGGCCGTCTCTGCCCCCGATCCCACTGAGGTTGAAGTTCTCGCCATATAGCGCTCGATTCTTCAACCTCACCGCGCCTCGGTTCAGCAATAGCCCATTTCGCGGGCGATCCGATCAACTTCTCCGGCCGGATTCCGCTCGAATACCCGGTAGGGCAACCGCTCGACCTCCAGGCCACGCGACTCCAGATGCTGCTGCTTCGCCCGGTCGATCGCCTTCTGGGCGGGATCGCTGTGGAACGCGTGACCGTCGAGTTCCAGAGCAAACCGGCGTTCGGGACAGTAGATGTCTACCTCGACGCCGAACACCTTGGCGTTCACCTTGGGGATTGGATAGCCGCGCTCGATCCATACCAGGAGGAACCATCCTTCGTAGACCGACTTGGTCCGCCCCAGCTCGGGCACCCAGAGCCTCAGGAATGGTCGAAGCTTCCTCGCTCCCCGGCGATGAGCGAGGTGGGCGTAGCAGTACTGGAGGTCTGGTTCACCGAAGTGTTTCAGGCGACAAGCTTCGAGAAACGCGAATCGGACTTCCCGCGCCGAGGCATTGGCGGCGAAGTCGGTCAGAGCAACAGCGGCCCTCGCTATCACGAGCCCGTTGCTGATCTGCAGATCACCCGATTCGAAGCCACGCCTTACAACCTTGACGACCGTGTTTCGCAGGGCCGGTGACAGGCCCTTGAACTGCCTTGCCTGCCCAGTCGGGCTACCGACCTCGACGACTCTGGGCAACCCCGGCTTCGCCTTGACGATGTCGAGCGATTCACAGGCGCTTCGACCCGTCAGCGCGGAGCCAGGCCCGGCCGCGAGGAGACCGGCTCGCCAGACGGCATTCAGATCCCGGACATCACGGCCGTAGGAATAGACGGATCGAACGATCGTGATGAGGCGGCCGCTACGCACCCAGTTCTTGATTCGGGAATCACTGAATCCATTCGCGATCAGTTCGTCTTTGGCAGCGACGAAATCGCGTTCGGCCATGAATCTGTACAGCACCCGGAGCTGGTCGGTTGCTGACCCGGTTACTCGCGTTGTGACTTCCATGGCCTCAGCCTGCCCAAGACTTGCTCACATGTGGCTCGACAGGTGCAACGATTTGCAACGCTTGACGGCAGCGTCATCGCTCCCGTCACCTGCCGCTTTTCCTGATCGACCGGCCGCGGCAACCTGCCGCGGGCGTTTGAATTTTGCGGTGAGGTTGAAAAATCGAGCGCTATATGGCGAGAACTTCCACCTCACTGGCGGGGCTGGGGTTAAATGACGAAGGGCGCCCTGGGGCGCCCTTCGTCAACGCTTGAGGTTGAACTCTTACTTGAGTTCGACCGAAGCGCCGGCTTCTTCGAGCTCGGCCTTGAGCTTCTCGGCCTCGTCCTTCTCGATGCCTTCCTTGACCGGCTTGGGAGCCTCGTCGACCAGGGCCTTGGCCTCCTTGAGACCGAGGCCGGTGGCGGCACGGACGACCTTGATGACCGGGACCTTCTTGTCCCCGACGTCGGTCAGGACGACGTCGACGGTCGAGCTGCCCTCGTCGCCGCCGTCACCGGCGTCACCACCGGCGGCGCCGGCAGCCGGAGCGGCAGCGGCCACGGCCGTGGCCGAGACGCCGAACTCCTCTTCGAGAGCCTTGATGCGCTCGCTCAGCTCGAGGACGCTGATGCCCTTGAGCTCTTCAATCCATTCTTCGGTGCTGGTTGCCATTCTGGTTACTCCTTAGCGTCGGCACCATCAGTGGCCTCTGTGGCCGGCGCCTCTTCGGTTTCGTCGGCACCATCAGTGGCCTCTTCGGCCGGCGCCTCTTCGTTGTCTTCTTCAGCTTGTTCTTCGTCGGAAGCTTCGGCCTCTTCGGCCGGTGCTTCCTCTGCAGCGGGTTCAGCAGCTTCTTCGGCCGGAGCTTCTTCCTCGGCGGGGGCTTCAGCCTCAGCCTCGGTCGACTCCTCGGCCGGAGCCTCTTCGGCAGCGGCTTCCTCGGCGGGTGCCTCCTCGGCCGGAGCCTCGGTTGCGGTGCCGCCGACCAGACCCTGATCGGCCACCTGCTGGAGGGCGATCGCGAGGCCGGAGATCATCGATCCCAGGCCGCGGGTCAGGGTGACCAGCGGGCTGGCGACCATGCCGGCCAGCTGACCGTTGAGGACATCTCGGGTCGGGAGCTTGGAGATCGCGGTGAAACGGCCCTCGTCGAGGAGGGTCTCGCCCATCAGCCCACCTTTGTAGGTGAGGATCTCGTGCTCCTTGTTGAAGCTGGTGATCGCCTTCGCCGCGGCGGCTGTGTCGCCCTTGACGAAGGTGAGCGCGGTCGGGCCCTGGAGCAGATCGTTCAGCTCCGTGGTTCCGGCCTTCTCAGCGGCGAGCTTGGTGAGGCGGTTCTTGACGACCTTGAAGGTCGCATCCGCCTTGCGCAGCTCACCGCGCAGCTCAGCCGCCTGGGTAACCGAGATTCCCCGGTAGTCCACGGCGAAGATCGCTTCGGATGATTCGATCTCGGCACCGATCTCTTCGATCAGCGCGGCTTTTTCTTCACGGTTCATTTTTGCCTGACTTGTCTTTGTCTGACTAACTCCTGTCGCAGACGACCCGGGCAAAGAAAAACCCGCTCACAGGCGGGCACGAGGAGTGACCACGAATGGTCTCTCTGGCTCACCTGCGCTGGGAATTACGGGCTATCGCCCGACCAGCGGTCTACGGCAGGCGGAGAACCTTACCGGAATCTGTCGTTGACCGGGTCGCCGGGTGGGAGCGCAACGTGCGCTCCCACCCGGCATCCCGATCGACCGGGAACGCCTATCGAGCCGGCCGCCCTCGCAGGACGAAGGCCCGGTTGACCACCTTCCGCTTGCCGTTGCTCGAAGTGATCACGATCTTGACCCGGGCCTTGGCCCTGGTTCCCCGGATGGCGCGACGCGCCCGGGGCGGCAGCACCAGGCGCACCTGGCCGGTCTGCCCCTGCGCGACCCGGGCGGGAGCCTTGACCTTGACCAGGTAGACCTTGCCCCGGATCTTGACCTTGACCCGTTTCGGCGCCTTGATCCGGCACTTCCCGGACGGGCACTTGACCGCGACGATGACCACCTTGCCCGAACGCGGGACCGTGACCTTCGTCTTCGGCTTGACCACCGGCGGTTTCACCGAGGGGATCTGGGAGTGACGCGTGACGGTCACCGCCGAACTGTCCGCCGAGGCCTTGCCGAACTCGTTCTCGACGCTCACGCGACAGCTGATCTGAGATCCGACGTCGGAATCGGCAGGTGTGAACGTGGAACCACTCTGACCGGCGATCTCCGTACCGTCCCGCAGCCAGGCGACGACCGGCGACGGTGCGGGCAGGCCGCCCACGCCTTCGGCGGCGCAGGTCAGCGGCTCGCCGGCCAAACCGGACCCGGCCAGGCTGGCGGAGGAAACGGTCGGAGCCGCGCCGACGAAGACGTCAGCGCTGCCGACCTCACCGTCCAGCGTGGCCGACACCTTGGCCGGCCCGATCGCGGTCGGCGATACGTACTGCGCGGTGGCCGAGCCTCCGTCGATGGTCCCGGATGCCGGCGTGACCGAGCCCTGGTCAGCGCTGAAGGCAACCGGGCTTCCCTCGAGGATCGGGAGGCTCACAGCCTCTCCGGCGCTGTTGGTGTCCACCCTCGCGGTCACCTCGGCGGTGCCGTTGGCGGGCAAACGGTCCGGAGTGGCGTTGACCGAGAGCACGGCGTTCGGGACGGCGTCGACGTCCCCGGAAACCGCATCGCAGCCGGCGGCCCCGGGGCCGCCGTTGCAGCCCCACCAGTTGTCCTCGGCATTGATCGGCGAGCCGGTGTCGTTGTCGATGCCGACGCCGTTGCCGACGATGCGGTTGGCCGTGATCACCGGATCGACCACGCCGTCGCGGAGCCAGAGGCCCGCCTGCACCGAGTCGGAGCCCGCCGGGGTCATGGCGAGGTTGTTGTCCGTGATCTCGTAGTCGCCGAGCTGAGCGACGATCGCGCTGACCCGATCCACTCCACCGGGAGTCGCCACCTGGCCATCGACCGCGTTGCCGGTGAACCGGAACGACTCGTCACCGTTCTGTCCGAATGTATAGATGCCGCGCTGGACGTCGCTGAGGGAGTTTCCGGTCAGCTGCGAGTCGCCGACGCCGTAGCCGTAGATGCCGGTGCCGGCGTCGCTTTCGGTTCCGGCGCCCGTGTAGGCAAGGTCGCTTATCGTGGATCCGGATACGGTCATCTCGGTCCCGTTGAGTGCGGTGATGCCGTTCTGGGCGATGGTCGACTGCGGCCCGCTGCCGACCACTTCCGTATCGACCACGTTCAGCGTCAGTCCACTGCCGCCCGTGTAGGCCGCCTGGACAGCGGACTTCTGGAAGTCATGCAGTAGCGAATCCTCGATAGTCAACGTGCGAAGGACGCCGTCGCTGTTGAGCTGCGAGATCGCGTGGCCGCGCTGGGCGCCGCTGAACGGAGTGTTGCGCACGTTGGTTACTTCGACGTCGCCGACCGTGCCGCCGGAACGGGCATAGAGGATGCCGGAGAAGCGGTTGTTCGAATTGCCCCTGCCGTCACCGTCGACCACGAGATTCTGAACATCGACCTTCGAGTCGAAGAAGCAGAGCACGCCGGTCCAGCCCGTGTCCGGGTCGCAGGAAGCCAAGGGGGTGGCCGGGGCCTTGATCGTGGTCGTGTTGGTGCCGGTGCGACCGGCCCCGCGGATGGTCAAGCCGTCGACGCCAGAGACGTTGACACCACCGGTGAACTCGCCGTCGCCGACCTCGATCGTGTCGCCGTCGGCCGCCTGGCCGACCGCGTACGGGATGGTGGCGCAGGGATCGACCTGGCAGTTGCCGGTGTCGGCGCCTCCGGTCGAGACCTGCAGGTCGGCGGCGTTCGCGGCCGGGGCGGCCGCCCCGAGGCTGATGATCAACACGGCGGCCGAGACACAGAACGCGGCCAGTATCCGTGCACGCGAAAAAACGGTTTCTACACCGAACGAATACAAAAGCATATGAGACTCCTGGTCTGTTTTGGACGAGTCCCGCGCCCCCGCTCCGCAGGGAACTCCTTGCCGGGGACCCTAGAGAAGCAGGGTCGCTTTCGCAAGGGGCGCCACCGGCGCCCCCAAAACATCGATCAGGCTGGGACGGCTTCGGCTTCCTCGGCGCTGCCGGACTCGGGGAAGATGTCCTGCTCGGTGGCCTTGGTCGGATCGACCGAAATGCCCGGGCCCATCGTGGTCGAGATCGAGATCGAGAGGATGTAACGACCCTTGGTCGAGGCCGGCTTGGCCTTGGAGATCTCGTCCATCACGGCGGCGTAGTTCTCGAGCAGCTTGTCGGCGTCGAAGGAAGCCTTGCCGATCGCGAGGTGGACGATCGCCTGGCGATCAGTCCGGTATTCGACCTTGCCGGCCTTGGATTCCCCGACCGCCTTCTCGACGTCCTCGGTGACGGTGCCGACCTTCGGGTTCGGCATCTTGCCCGAGGGACCGAGCACGCGGCCGAGCCGACCGACGGTCGGCATCATGTCCGGGGTCGCGATGACCACGTCGAACTCGTCGAAGCCCTCTTCGATCTTCGCGGCGAGGTCATCGGCACCGACGATGTCGGCCCCGGCGGCCTCGGCGTCACGGGCCTTGTCACCCTGGGCGAAGACGGCAACCCGGACGTCCTTGCCGAGCCCGTTGGGCAGGGCGAGGGTGCCGCGGAGCTGCTCTTCGGCGTGACGGACGTTGACTCCCAGCCGGACGTGGACCTCGACCGTCTCGTCGAAGTTCGCCGAAGCGGTCTCCTTGATCAGGTTGATCGCCTCGGACGGCGGGTAGACGTGATCCCGCTGGACCTTCTGGAACTGCTGGCGAAAGCGCTTGCCGTGAGCCATGGTTACTTGACCTCCACGCCCATCGAACGGGCGGTACCGGCGATGATCTTCGAGGCGGCGTCCAGGTCGTTCGCGTTCAGATCGGGCATCTTGCGCTCGGCGATCTGACGGACCTGGGCCTCGGTGATGGTGCCGACCTTGTTTACGTGTGGCTCTCCCGAGCCCTTCTGAATTCCGATCGCTTCCTTGATCAGCACGGCCGCGGGCGGCGTCTTGGTGATGAAGTCGAAACTGCGGTCCTCGTAGACCGTGATCTCGACCGGAATGATCGTGCCACCCTCCTGCTGCGTCTGCGCGTTGAACGCCTTGCAGAAGTCCATGATGTTGACCCCGTGCTGGCCGAGGGCAGGGCCGACCGGCGGCGCCGGGTTGGCCTGGCCGGCCGGAATCTGGAGCTTGATGAGGGTCATTACTTTCTTAGCCATGAGACTGATGCCTTAAGTGGTTGGTGGTTAGAGCTTCTTGACCTGTTCGTAGCCGACCTCGGAAGGCGTCTCGCGACCGAAGATCGAGACCAGCACCTTGAGCTTCTGCTGATCTTCGTTGATTTCGGCGATCTCGCCGGAGAAGTCGGAGAGCGGCCCGCTGATGATCTTGACCGTCTCGCCGATCTCGAACTGGGCCTGGGTGCGAGGCCGCTCGGCGGTCTCGCGGTGGAGCAGCCGGTCGATCTCGGCCTTGGTCAGCGGCACCGGAGTGTCGCGAGGACCGACGAAGCCGGTGACGCCCTGGGTGTTGGCGACCAGGCTCCAAGCGTTGTCGGTCATTTCCATGTTGATCAGCACGTAACCGGGCATGGTGCGCTTCTCGACCTGGATCTTCTGGCCGTCCTTGACCTCGGAGACCTGTTCGGTCGGGACCACGACCTTGCGGACGCGGTGGCCCTGGCCCATCGACTCGATCCGATGCTCGAGCTTCTGCTTGACCTTGTTCTCCTGCCCGGAGTATGTGTTGATGACGTACCAGCGATACATGGGTTCCTGAAATTCCTTAGATGATCCTCTGGACCAGCCAGTTGAAGAAGAGGTCCAAGAGTCCGAGGTAGACGGCGGCAATCAGCACGAAGACCACGGTCACGGCGGTCGCCTGGATCAAGGTGTCCCGGTCCGGCCACTGGACTCGCTTCAGTTCGGCGATGCAGGATGACAGGAAAGCGATCACGCCGCCCCGCTTGCGCGTGGTCTGGGTGGCCTGCTTCTGTCGCTTGGCCAGTTGCTGTTCTTCCTGCTTCTTCTGTTCGGCCTTCTTGCGCTTCTCTTCCTGCCGTGCCTTGCGTTTCTCTTCCTTGTTGCTCAGCCCGGGCTTGGGTGAATCCGGTGTCTCGAGGTCTTGCTCCCCGGCGCCGGCAGCGATGCCGGCCTCGACCGCTTCGATCTCGGCGATGTCACCGGACTTGGGTACCTGAGTGTCGTGCTGGGCTTTCGCCTCAGCCGCACCGTCGCCCTGTGCCGCAGCCTCGCGCGCGCGGCGCTCGGCTTTCCGCTGTGCCCGGGACTTCGCCACTAGCGGGTTTCCTTGTGGGGCTGGTGCTTGCCGCACCAGCGGCAGTACTTCCGCATCTCGATTCGATCGGGAGTATTGCGCTTGGACTTATTCGTTTGATAGTTACGACGCTTGCAGTTCTCACATGCGAGCGTCACCGCGATGCGGACATCTCCGCGTGCCATATTTCCTCGCTACTCAGGCAGTGCTGACAAAGTAAAGCCTCGGCCCGGGGGCTGAGGCGCGTCTGTGAAGAATACCGGTTTGAAGCCGCATGCGGGGTCTCGTGTCCGATCGGGTTGCTAAGCCGCGAAACGAGGCGCGCCAAATGAAGCGACCCGCCCCGGAAACGTATCCGGGGCGGGCCGATCAGCCCTTGCGCTGGCGCGCCTGTAATCGGGGCGCTAGCCGAACAGGAGCGGCTTGTAGACGCGCTTGCCCGAAGTTGCGCCCTTGCCGGTCGGGGCCGAGACCTTGATCTTGGCCCGCACCGCCTTAGCACCCTTGGCAGCCTTCTTGGCCCGCAGCTTGAAGGTGACGGTCTTGGTCTTGCCGGCACCGACCGAACTGATGGTCCGGCAACGCTTGGCCTTGCCGGCGATCAGCTTCTTCGGCGTCCGCACGCAGACCTTGACCTTGCCCGAGGCCGCGCTGCCCTGGTTCTTGACCGAGGCCTTGAGTGCGAACTTCTTGCCGCGCTTGACCTTCTTCGGTCCCTTCACGACCACCTTGGCCAGGTTGGCGACCGGGGCCTCGACGACCGTGAACTCGACCTTCGCGGCCTCGCCCTGGTTGCCGGCCCGATCGGTGGCCCGGACGGCCACGCTGTGGTCGCCCAGGGTCAGCCCGCTGTAGCTCTGCGGTGAGGTGCAGGCCGCGAACGAACCGCCGTCGAATGAGCACTCGAAGGTGCTGCCGTCTTCCGAGCCCGAGAACTCGATCGTGGCCGTCGTGGCGGTGATCTTCGCTTCCGGGCCGCTGGTGATGGTCACCGACGGCGGGGTGGTGTCAACGGTGAACTCGCGGCTGGCCACGGCCGAGTCGTTGCCGGCGGCGTCGGTCGCCATGACCTTGACCGTGTGGGCTCCATCCGCCAGCGACGATGTGGTGTACGGCGACGAGCAGGAAGCAAACGTGCCGTCGTCGACCTTGCACTGGAAGGTGCTGCTCTCGCTCGCCTCGAAGGCGAAGCTCGGCGTGCTGTCATTGGTCAGGCCGGCCGGTCCGGAGGTGATGTTCACCGTCGGAGCCTGGGTGTCGACCGAGAACGACCGGCTGACCGGCGCGGTCTCGACGTTGCCCGCCGTGTCGGTCGCGCGAATCTCGACCGTGTGCGAACCAGCGGTCAGGGCACCGGTCGTGAACGGCGAGGTGCAGTTGTCCCACGAGCCGCCGTCGACCTTGCATTCGAAGGTGGCGGCCTCGTCCGCCTCGAAGGCGAAGCTCGGGGTGGTGTTGCTGATCGCCGCACCGGCCTCGGGGCCGGAGGTAATGGTCGTCACCGGAGCCGTGGTGTCCACGGTGAAGCCCCGCGAACTGACCGGGGCCTGGACGTTGCCGGCCAGGTCGGTGGCGCGCACACTGAAGGTGTGGCTGCCATCGTCGAGATCGGTCAGGGTGACCGGCGAATCGCAAGCGATCCAATCGGTCTCGTCGGCCTTGCATTCGAAGGTGCCGGGCTCGTTGGAATCGAAGGCGAAGGTCGCCGAGTCGGTGGCGATCGTGGCGCCGTCGGCCGGCCCCGAGTTGAAGCTCGAGGTCGGGTTGGTGATGTCAACGGTGAAGGTCCGGTAGACCGGCTTCAGCGACGGGCGGTTGGGCGAAGCGGCCTCGACCGCGCGGAAGCCAACCTTGTGGCTGCCCTCGGCAAGGTTGCTGAAGGTGGCCGGGCTGGAGCAGCTCGTCCAATCGCTCTCTTCTTCGGAGTCGATGCGGCACTCGAAGGTCGCGTCGTTCTCGGTCGCGGTGAACTCGAAGCTCTGCTCCTGCTGGTTCGTGTAGGCCCCGTCCTCGATGCCCGAGGTGATGTCCACCCGCGGCGGCGCGTCCGTGGTGAAGTCGACCGTCACCGGCGCGACTTCGACGTTGCCCGCCCGGTCGGTGGCCCGCACGCTGAAGGTGTGGCTACCGTCGTCGAGCACATCGGTCTCGTAGGGGGACTCACAATCGACCCAGTCGCCGCCATCGACCTGACACTCGAAGGTGGCGGTCTCGTCGGCGCTGAACTCCATCTCAGGCTGGTTCGTGTCGAACGCCTGGTCCTGGCTGGGCACGTCGATGGTGCTCACCGGTGCGGTGAGGTCGACGGTGAAGTTCACCGTGGCCGGGTTCGATTCGTTGCCGACGTCGTCGGTCGCCTTGACCGAGAAGGCGTGAGGCCCTTCGGCCAGGCCGCTGAGGCCCTCGGGCGAATCACAGGCCGCGTAGCTGCCGCCGTCGAGCTTGCATTCGAAGGTGGAACCTTCCTTGCTCGAGGTGAAGCTGAACTCGGGCGAGTCGGTTGCGATGTAGGCGCCGTCCTCGGGGCCGCCGGTGAAGTCGACGACCGGCATCCCGGTATCGACCGCGAAGGAGGCCTTGGCGATGGCACCGGCCCGGTCGGCGGGATCGACGGCACGCACCTCGAAGGTGTGCGGTCCGTCGCCCAGCGCCGGTGCGGTGAAGCCACTGGCGCAGGCTGCCCAATCGTCGTCCGCAGTGCTGTCGACTCGGCATTCGAAGGTCGAGTCGTTCTCGTTCGACTCAAAGTCGAAGCTCGGCGTGGTCGAGTTCGTACGGCCACCGTCGACCACGGTGCTGGAGCCCAGGATGCTGGCGGTCGGCGGCGAGTCAACCGAGAAGTTGACGGTCGCCCCGGTGGTGTCGGTATTGCCGGCCGGGTCGGTCGCCTGCACCTTGAAGGTGTAGTCGCCGTCGGTCAGCGAACCGCTGTCGAGTGGGCTCTCGCACGTCGCGAAGTCATCCGGGTCACCGGTCGCGGTCAGCGAGCACTCGAAGGTCGAGCCTTCCTCGCTGGACGAGAAGTCGAAGCTCGCGTGATCGACTTCGATGGTCGAGCCTTCGGCCGGCCCCGAGTCGATGCTGGTGGTCGGCGCAGTCGTGTCGACCGTGAAAGACCGCGAGGTCGGGTCGTCCTGCTGGTTGCCGACGTCGTCGATCGCACGGACCTGGAACTGGTAGTCGCCGTCGGCCAGCGCCGAACCGGGCTGGGCCGGCGACGAGCAGCTCTCCCAGTCGGCCTCGTCCTCGCCGACCTGGTTGAAGCGGCAGACGAAGACCGAACCGGCCTTGTCGGACTCGAACTCGAAGGCCGGCTGGTTGACCTTGGTGGCGACGCCCTCGGCCGGGTCGGCCGTGGTGATCGTCGCGACCGGCGCCACGGTGTCGACCGTGAAGGTGACGGCGGCGGCGGAGGCATCGGTGTTGCCGGCCATGTCGGTGGCCCGCACCTTGAAGGTGTGCGCGCCGTCGGCCAGCGTGTCGGTGGTGAAGGGCGTCACACACGAGGCCCAGTCGCCGTCGTCGACCTGGCACTCGAAAGTGGCGTCGGTCGGCTCGGAGGAGCTGAAGGCGAAGGTGATCTCGGTTGACTTGGTGCGGCTCCCGTCGGCCGGCCCGGAGTCGATGGTCGTGTCCGGGGCGGTCGCGTCGAGCGTGAAGCTGCGGGTGGCCGGGGTCAGGTCCTCGTTGCCGGCCAGGTCCACGGCCCGCACCTGGAGGTTCACCGGTCCGTCGTCGACGACCAGGGCGACGCCGCTTTCGCAGGCTTCCCAGGCACCGCCGTTGATCGAGCACTCGAAGGTACCGTCTTCAGTCGAACCGAACTCGAAGGTCGGGTCATTGGTCAGCGAGCCCTCTTCCGGCCCGGAGACGATGGTCGTGTCCGGATGGACCTTGTCGACCGTGAAGTTGCGGGTCGCCGGGGTCAGGTCGGGTCGGTTGCCCTCGCCGATCGCCCGCACCTGGACGGAGTGCGCGCCGTTGTTGAGACCGTTGACGTTGAGCGGCGAGGTGCATGCCTCCCAGTCGTTGTCGTCGGTCGAGTCGATCCGGCACTGGAAGGTCGGGGTGTCCTCGGAGACATTCGCGCCCTCCGAGGTGAAGTCGAAGCTGGCGTTGCC
>MKST01000012.1 GCA_001897355.1 Solirubrobacterales bacterium 67-14
ACCATTGCCGCCCAGCGGCCGGTGTTGTGGGCCACCTCGACCTCGATGTCGAAGGTGGTCGAGACGGCGCCGCTGGTGAGGACCTCGTTGATCGGGCCGGCGGCGACGATGGTGCCGTCGCGGAGGAGGAGGGCGTGGGTGGTGGTCGAGGGGATCTCCTCCAGGTGGTGGGTGACGAGGACCGTGGGGAGGTCGAGGTTGGCTTCGGCCATGGTGTCGAGGGAGGCGATGAGGCGCTCGCGGGAGGGGAGGTCGAGGCCGCTGGTGGGCTCGTCGAGGAGGAGGAGATCGGGCTGGTCCATCAGGGAGCGGGCGAGGAGGAGGCGCTGGCGCTCGCCCTGGGAGGAGTCCTCGAAGCGGCGGTCGCGGAGGGGCTCGACGCCGATTTCGGACATCAGGCGCTCGGCGCGGGCGCGGTCGTCGTCGGTGATCCGGTCGTGGAGGAGGGCGATGCTGCCGGTCGCCCCGGTGAGGACGACCTCGAAGCCGGTGTAGCGGCCCTGGATCCGGCGGGCGAGGCCCGGCTCGACCGTGCCGATCGACTCGCGGAGGATGCGCATGTCGACCTTGCCGAGCGTCCTCCCCAGCACTTCGACGGTGCCGTCGGAGGGATGGGAGAAGGCGGCGGCGAGGTTGAGGAGGGTCGTCTTGCCCGCCCCGTTCGGTCCCAGCACCACCCAGTGCTCGCCTCGTTCGACGGTCCAGTCGACGCCCTCGAGCAGCACCGCGCGGCGCTCTTCGGCGGCGACCCAACGCCACACGTTCACCTCCGACATCCGGATCGCGGCCACGCTCACCTCACCGCGGTCAGGACTCTGAGTCTCTGAGTCGGACGTTCCAGTCGACCGTCGCGGTGGCGACGGTGTTGCCCTCGGCGTCGGTCATCCCGACCTCGACCGAGAAGTCGACGCGGCCGTCGGCGTCGAGGGCGGCGAGCGCGTCGGCGACCGGGGTGCCGAGCTGCGCCTTCGCCTCGATCGGCCCGCGGGCGACCTTGAGGTAGGAGATCTCGGCGTTGCGGGCGAGCGGGGTCACGTCGCCCATCCGCGCCGCGAAGCCGCCGACGAAGGCCGCCCCGCTCGCCGTCTCGGCGACCCCGAAGAGCGCCCCGGCGTGCTGGCTGCCGACGTGGTTGTGGAGCTCCGGCCGGTCGGGCAGCAGCGCCGTCGCCGCCCCCTCCGACATCGCCGTGACCTCGATCCCCATGTGGCCGATGTAGGGCACGGCGGTGCCCATGCTCTTGGCGATCAGGTCGAGGTCGACTTCCATCTCGGGACCCTATCGTCCGCGCGAGGGGCTGGGCGTTCGCACTTTCCCGTAGCGGTTACGGGGAAGTGCGAACGCATCGGGTCAGGGGACCCGATGCACCTCGAAGAGGTTCGTCCCCAGTTCCTGGTCGGGCAGGCCGGCGGTGATCCCGATCAGCTCGCCGGAGTGGGCGACGCCGTGTTTGGCGGCGATCGCGGCGCAGTCCTCGAGCAGCGAGCGGATGTCGTCGCGGGAGCGCGACTGGACCGCGGTGACGCCGAAGAGGAGGGCCAGCCGGCGCACCGTCTCGAGGCGCGGCGAGATCGCCAGCACCGGCACGTTCGGGCGGTGGGCGGAGACGATCCGGGCGGTGCGGCCGCTCGTCGTCGGCACGACCAGCGCTTTCAGCCCCAGCCGGTAGACCGCGCCGACGGCGCTCTGGGCGACCGAGTCGGCGACGTCCTGGCTGGCCTGGTCGGTGCGGGCGAAGAGCCACTCGCCGTAGGGGAGGTCGGGCTCGGTGGCGCGGGCGATCCGGTCCATCACGCGGACCGCCTCGACCGGGTTCTCGCCGACCGCGGTCTCCTCGGAGAGCATGATCGCGTCGGTGCCGTCGTAGATCGCGTTGGCGACGTCGGTCACCTCGGCGCGGGTCGGCCGGCGGGCGGTCACCATCGAGGCGAGCATCTGGGTCGCGGTGACGACCGGCTTCGACATCCGGCCGGCGGTGCGGATCAGGCGCTTCTGCAGGATCGGCACCTCGGCCAGCGGCACTTCGATGCCGAGGTCGCCGCGGGCGACCATGATCCCGCCGTTCGCCGCGGCGACGATCTCCTCGACGTTCTGCGCCGCCTGCTGGCGCTCGATCTTCGCCACCAGCGGGATGTCGGAGCCGAGGCTGCGCAGGCGCTCGCCCACCGGGGCGAGGTCGGCGGCCGAGGAGACGAAGGAGACGGCGATGATGTCGATGCCCTCGCGCACGGCGAAGTCGACCCAGCCGAGGTCGGAGTCGGTCGCGGCCGGCAGTTCGGCGGCGCCGCCGGGGATGTTCATCCCCTTGTGCGAGGAGAGGGTGCCGCCGACCTCGACCTCGGCGTCGACCCCGTCGCCGACGCCGACGCCGACGCGCAGGCGGATCGCCCCGTCGGCGAGGTAGACGAGCTGGTTCTCCTGCAGGCGGCTGACGCCCGCCCAGGAGACCGGGATCGTCTCGCGGTCCCCCGTCACGTCGCGCGGCGTGAGCGTCACGTGCATGCCGGTCTCGAGCTCGGCGTAGTCGTCGCGGAGGCTGCCGATGCGGAGCTTCGGGCCGGGGAGGTCGCCGAGGATCGCCACCTCGCGGCCGAGCGTGTCGGCGGCCTTGCGGATCGTCTCGATCGTCTGTCTGTGTTTCTCCTGCCCGGCGTGGGAGAAGTTGAGGCGGAAGACGTCGGCCCCCGCCGCGATCAGCTGCTCGAGCACGCCGAGGTCCCAGGAGGCGGGGCCGAC